>NZ_JAUSRH010000001.1 GCF_030811715.1 Sinomonas atrocyanea
AGGATCAAACTCTCCGTCAAAGAACACGCCAACCAGGAACCCCAGGAAAATGAGGCACCCCGGCCGGCAGAAAATGATCCGGCATCAAACACCCGCCACCATGCACGGGGGTGCACAGCAACAGGCAACTTTGACAACCAAAAAAATGGCATCAACAAACTTGGCACACTATTGAGTTCTCAAACAACACGCCGCACCCGGTAACAACCAGACCAGAACCAGCCAGGCCCTCCCGGAGCAACTTCTCAAACCTACCCGCTCGCCCTCTCCGAGTCAAACCGTGCCTTGCGGCTCGATGACTGTTCGCGAACTGACGGGGTTGGTTGCGCCTTCCGGGTTGTTCCCCGGCGTCCGGCGCGGATAGAACTATACCACCGGCGCGCGGCCAACGCCAACCTGCCTTCAACGGCTGTGGGGAGGGGGCGAACCCCCTCCCCACAGCCACCGGCGATCGTCCCGGTATCCGTCGGCCGGCCCCGGCTACTCGGCGGCCTCAGCTGCCCCGTCTGCCTCGGCGGACAGGTCGGGAACGAGGTACACGACGCCCAGCGGGGGAAGCGTCAGGACTGCCGAGGCCGGCTTGCCGTCCCACTCCCTCGCTTCCGCGACCACGAGCCCCCCGTTCGTCACGCCCGAGCCGCCGAACTCTGTCGCATCCGTGTTGAGCAGCTCACGCCAGCGTCCCGCCTGCGGCAGGCCCACGGTGTAGTCGATGTGCGGGTTGCCGGCGAAGTTCGCGACGCACACGAGCGGGGCGCCGTCGTCGGACCAGCGGATGAACGAGATGACGTTGCGCTCCGCGTCGTCGCCACGGATCCACTCGTACCCGGACGGGTCGTTGTCCTTCTCGTACAGCGCCGGCGTGGACCGGTAGACCGAGTTGAGCTCGCGGAAGAGCCGCTGAATCCCCTGGTGCGGCTCAAGGTCCGCCATCCACCACTCGAGCCCGTGCTCCTGGTTCCACTCGGCCTCCTGCGCGAACTCGCAGCCCATGAAGATCAGCTGCTTGCCCGGGTGGGCCCACTGGAAGGCGTAGAACGCACGCAGGTTGGCAAGCTGCTTCCACCGGTCTCCCGGCATCTTCCGCAGCATCGACCCCTTGCCGTGGACAACCTCGTCGTGGCTGATGGGCAGGAGGAAGTTCTCGCTGAACGCGTACACGATCGAGAAGGTCATCTTGTTGTGGTGCCAGGACCGGTTCATCGGGTCCTCGTGCATGTACTGGAGCGAGTCGTGCATCCAGCCCATGTTCCACTTGATGCCGAATCCGAGTCCGTTGAGCGAGGTCGGCTTCGTGACACCGGGGAAGGCGGTGGACTCCTCCGCGATCGTCACGATGCCGGGATTCCGCTTGTAGGCGGTCGCGTTCGTCTCCTGGAGGAACGAGATGGCCTCGAGGTTCTCCCGGCCGCCGTACTGGTTGGGCCGCCACTGGCCCTCCTGGCGCGAGTAGTCCAGATAGAGCATCGATGCGACCGCGTCCACCCGCAGCCCGTCGATGTGGAACTCCTCGAGCCAGTAGAGCGCGTTGGCCACCAGGAAGTTGCGAACCTCGGTGCGCCCGAAGTTGAAGATGAGGGTGCCCCAGTCGGGGTGCTCGCCCTGCATCGGGTCGGCGTGCTCGTACAGCGGCTCGCCGTCGAACTTGGCCAGGGCCCACTCGTCCTTCGGGAAGTGCGCGGGGACCCAGTCCACGATCACGCCGATCCCCGCCTGGTGGAGGCGGTCGACCAGGTAGCGGAAGTCGTCGGGGTGGCCGAAGCGCGAGCTCGGCGCGTAGTAGGACGTGACCTGGTAGCCCCATGAGCCGCCGAAGGGGTGCTCGGCGACCGGCATGAACTCGACGTGGGTGAAGCCCATGTGCGTGACGTACTCGACGAGCTCCTCGGCCAGCTCGCGGTAGCCCAGCCCCGGCTTCCACGAGCCGATGTGCACCTCGTACACGCTCATGGGGGCGTTGTGCGGATCCTTCAGTGCCCGCGCGGCCATCCATTCGTCGTCCTTGAAGGCGTAGTTCGACTCGTCGACCCGTGAGGCGGTGAGCGGCGGGACCTCGGTGGCGAACGCCATCGGGTCTGCGCGCTCGACCCAGTGGCCGTGGCGCGTAAGGATCCCGAACTTGTAGCACATCCCTGCTACAACGCCGGGGATGAAGATCTCCCACACGCCCGACGTCCCGAGGCTCCGCATCGCGTGCTCGCGGCCGTCCCAGCCGTTGAAGTCGCCCTTCACCTGGACGGCCTGGGCGTTCGGCGCCCAGACCTTGAAGGACGTGCCCTCGACGTTTCCGAGCACGGAGTGGTGCCTCTCGACGTGGGCGCCGAGCGCCTTCCACAGCTCCTCGTGGCGTCCCTCCCCGATCAGGTGGAGGTCGAGCTCGCCGATGGTGGGCATGTAGCGATACGGGTCGTCGACGGTCACAAGGTGGCCGTCCCCGTACTCGACCTCGAGCCGGTAGTCCGGCACGTGGCCTTCGTCGGCCTCCGGAACGGTCCCGACCCACACGCCGTGCGACTCGTGGTCCAGCGGGACGCGGCCCTGGGGCGTGACGGCCGTGACCGAGCTCGCGAGGTGCTTGAGCGCGCGGATGGTCACCGTGCCCTCACCGTCGAGATGCGCACCGAGGACGGCGTGCGGCTGGTGGAAGGCGCCGGCTGCGACCTTGGCCAGGACGTCGCGGTCGACGGGGATGGGCGCCTTCTCGCCGGCGCCGGGCACGATGGCCGAGGGCGCCTCCACGGCGTCCCCTGCCAGGCTCCGGGCGCGGACCGCGCCATCGTGCTGTGCGGCAGTCTGGCCTGCAGCGCCCTGCGCCGCTCCCCCTGCGTGCTCTCCGTGTGCCACGTGCGCCTCCTCTCCGGGCGGCGGTGCCGCCGCCCCGACTGCTGTCTCGTCCGGCGTGCCTGCGGGCCCGCCGGGGATGCCTTCCCGTGATCGGTCCTGCTCCCGGCCCGGAAGCCAGGCCCCCAGCGCTGTGCGTGCCGCGTGCAGGGGGATCTCGGCCCACGCTGGCCGGTTCCGCTCCTCATAGGAGACTTCGTAGAGCGCCTTGTCGAGCCAGAGCGCGTCGAAGAGCGCGGTGCCGAAGGGGCTGTCGCCCCCGGCCACGGAGGCGTAGCCCTCCCAGTAGGCCCGCCCCGCAGCATCGGCCCATCCCTCGGGCACGCGCGCGGCGGGATCGGTGCGGCGCGCGGCCCCGGCGGCGTAGTCGAACGAGCGCAGCATCCCGACGACGTCCCGGAGCACCACGTCGGGAAGGCTGCGCTCGGCGACGGGCCGGAGCGGCTCACCCTCGAAGTCGAGGATGGCGAAGGGCCGCTCGCTGCCGGCGAAGTGGAGGATCTGGCCCAGGTGCAGGTCGCCGTGGATGCGCTGGAGGACGAGTCCCTCCCTGGCTGCGGGCAGCGCCGCCAGGAGGGCGTCGAGGGCCGCATCCGGCACGCCCACACTCCCTCGGACCTCGGCCCAGGCGGCCCGCAGGCGCTCGGAGAGGCGCTGGACGAACGCGTCGGCGGCGGGGCCATCGAGCGTCTCTGTCCCGAGCGTGGTCGCGAGCGCCGTGTGGATCCGGGCGGTGGCTGCCCCGAGCCCCCGCGCCGTGTCCGAGAGGTCCCGGCCGTCCGCGGCAGCGTCGAGCGCAACCCCCCACATGTCCGCGCCGCCGGCGAGGAATTCGTGCGCGACGGCGAACTGGCCCTGCGCGCGGCCCCCCTGGGGGCGCTCCCAGCCGACGTCGATCCAGCCGAGCGCCGTCGGGGCGTCGGTGGCGCGGGCACGGGCCAGGGCGGCCCCGAGCTCCACCTCGGGGTTGAGCCCCTCCGAGAGCTGGCGGAAGACCTTGACCATCGCATCGCCGGCAGCCGAGCGGACCACGATCGACGTGTTCGACTGCTCCCCCCGCAGGACCGAGGAGGTGAGGGCGCCGGAAGGGAGGCCGCCCTGCCCGCTCGAGGAGCCGACGGCGTCGGCGTGGTCGCCCGCGACCGCGGCACCGTCCTCCATGAGGGCGAGGAGCGCTGCCGAGAACGCGGGCTCGTGCACCGCGTCGTACACCCAGACGACCGTCCCGCCCGGTCCGCGCACCTTGCCGATGAGGGCGGCCTCGTCGCCCTCAGCGGGCTCGCGGCGCAGGCTCAGCGGCACATTGAGCACGGTGTCGAGCCGGCCGGCGCTGGCCCGGATGAGGTGCACCTCCAGGCGCGGGGCGTCGGGGCCCCCGCCCGAGAGCACGAGGCCGCCCGCCGGCTCGAACTCGACGTCGCGGCCCTTGGCCGGGAACCACCGCTGCTCGGGGATCCACTCGGCGAGAAGCGCCTCGAGTGACGGGAAGAGGGCGCGGGTCTCGGTGTCCATCACTGGACCAGCTCCCCCGCCGGGGACTCCGGGACAATGACCGGCAGCGCCGTGGTCAGCGGGCTGGTCGGCACGGAGGCGGCGTTGCGGACGCGCAGCCAGAAGTACCCGTGCGCGCCGAGCGTCACGTGGAAGCGCCCGTCCGGCCCCACCTGCGAGAACGGTTCCCCGCCGAAGATGTCCCGCAGGCCGCGCCCGGCGAACTCGGGCAGGTCGAGCGCGGTGGCCACGGGGTGCCCGGCGAGGTTGAACACGCACAGGATGGCCTCGCCGCGCCTGCCGTGCGCCTCGTCGTCGGGCATCTCCCTCAAGTAGGCCAGCACCCGCTCGCTGTCCGCGGGGACGTTGCGGTAGCCGCCCAGTCCGAACACGGGGTGCGCGCGGCGCACCCCGAGGATGTTGCGCATCCACCGCAGGAGGCTGCCGGAGTGTGCCATCTCGGCCTCCACGTTCGCCATCCCATAGTGGTAGACCAACGACTGGATCGTCGGGAGGTAGAGCTTGCCCGGGTCCGCCGTCGAGAAGCCCGCGTTGCGGTCCGGGTTCCACTGCATCGGCGTGCGCACCGCGTCGCGGTCCTCGAGCCAGATGTTGTCCCCCATCCCGATCTCATCGCCGTAGTAGAGGAAGGGGCTGCCCGGCAGCGAGAGCAGGAGCGCGTTGATGAGCTCGATTTCCGCGCGGGAGTTGTCCAGCAGGGGGGCCAGGCGGCGGCGGATGCCGACGTTGGCCCGCATCCGCGGATCCGAGGCGTACCACCCCAGCATCGCCTCGCGCTCCTCGACCGTGACCATCTCGAGGGTCAGCTCGTCGTGGTTCCGCAGGAAGGTGCCCCACTGGGCACCGCCGGGGATGGCCGGGGTGTCCACCATGGTGTCGACGATCGGCTGGGCCTTCTGGTCACGCAGCGCGTAGTAGAGGCGCGGCATGATCGGGAAGTGGAAGGCCATGTGGCACTCGGGCTCAGTCTCAGTGCCGAAGTACTCCACCACCTCGTGCGGGGGCTGGTTGGCCTCGGCGATGATGATGCGGCCGGGGTACTTGTGGTCCATGAACTCCCGCAGCCGGGCGAGGAAGACGTGCGTGGCCGGGAGGTTCTCGCAGTTCGTCCCCTCCTCCGCGTACAGGTACGGGATCGCGTCGGCCCGGATGCCGTCCACGCCCTGGTCGAGCCAGAACTGCACGACGTCGAAGATCGCCTGCTGGACCTTGGGGTTCTCGAAGTTCAGGTCTGGCTGGTGGCTGAAGAAGCGGTGCCAGAAGAACTGCCGCCGGATCGGGTCGAAGGTCCAGTTGGACTCCTCGGTGTCGATGAAGATGATGCGGGCGTCCTGGTACTTCTCGTCCGTGTCGCTCCACATGTAGAAGTCGCCGTACGGCCCGTCCGGGTCCCGCCTCGACTCCTGGAACCAGCGGTGCTGGTCCGAGGTGTGGTTGAGCGGGAGGTCGATGATGATCCGCACGCCGCGGGCGTGGGCCTCGGCCACGAGCCGCTGGAAGTCGCTGATCGAGCCGAACTCCGGCAGCACCGACTCGTAGTCGGAGACGTCGTAGCCGCCATCGCGGAGCGGGGACTCGAAGAACGGCGGCAGCCACAGGCAGTCGACGCCCAGCCACTGCAGGTAGTCCAGACGGTCGATCAGGCCCTGGATGTCCCCGGAGCCGTCTCCGTTCGCGTCGTTGAACGCCCGGACGAGGACCTCATAGAAGACCGCCTTCTTGTACCAGAAGGGATCGTGCTTGAGGCCTGGTGCGTTGACGTTGAAGTTCGGCTGTGCCTGTTGGCCGATGTTCATGGACTCTTCAGGTCTCCTTAACGGCGGGTCACGCTGGTTCGGGTCTACGCCACGTTAGCGCGGCGTCTGAAGGACCGGCTACCGACGCACGTGGAGGATGTGCGCCGGCTCGGCGTGTGCGTCGAGCCGCACGTAGTTGTGCTCCCCCCACATCCACGACTGCCCGGACAGGAGGTCGTCGACGCGGAACCTGCCCTCGAGGTCGAGGGCCTCGCGGTCGAGGTGGAGCGCGGGGAGGTCGAGGGTGACGGTGCTTTCCCGGGACGAGTGGGGATCGACGTTGACCACGACGATGAGGGTGTCCTTCGTCCCGTCCGCGTTCTCCTTGTGCTTGGAGAACACCACGGTCGCGTCGTCGGTGCTCGAGTGCAGGGTGAGGTTCTGCAGGTCCATGAGCGCCGGGTGCGCGCGCCGGATCTCGTTCAGCCGGGTCAGGTACGGCGCGAGCGAACGGCCCGCGGCCTCCGCGGCGGCCCAGTCCCGCTGCTTGTACTCGTACTTCTCGTTGTCGATGTACTCCTCGGCGCCCGGGCGGGCCACATGCTCGACCAGCTCGTAGCCGGCGTAGACGCCCCACAGCGGGCTGGCCATCGAGGCGAGGACCGCCCGGATCTTGAACGCCGGCCAGCCGCCGAACTGGAGGTACTCGGTGAGGATGTCCGGGGTGTTCACGAAGAGGTTGGGCCGGTAGAACGGGGCCCAGTCCTTCGAGATCATCGTGAAGAACTCCTCGAGTTCCACCCGCGTGTTCCGCCACGTGAAGTACGTGTAGGACTGCTGGAATCCCGCCCGGCCGAGCGCCTTCATCATTGCCGGCCGCGTGAAGGCCTCGGCGAGGAACACGACGTCGGGATTCTTCTTGGCCACCTTGCCGATGAGCCACTCCCAGAACCACACCGGCTTGGTGTGCGGGTTGTCGACGCGGAAGATCTTCACCCCGTGGTCGATCCAGAGGTTCACGATCCGCAGGATCTCCTTGGAGAGCCCCTCAGGGTCGTTGTCGAAGTTCAGCGGGTAGATGTCCTGGTACTTCTTCGGGGGGTTCTCGGCATAGGCGATCGAACCGTCGACCCGGGTGGTGAACCACTCGGGGTGGGACGTGACCCAGGGGTGGTCCGGCGAGGCCTGCAGCGCGAGGTCGAGCGCCACCTCGAGACCGAGTTCCTCGGCGCGGGCGACGAACGCGTCGAAGTCCTCGAACGTGCCCAGATCCGGATGGATCATGTCGTGGCCGCCCTCCGCGGCGCCGATGGCCCACGGCGAGCCGGGATCGCCCGGGTCGGCGGTGAGCGAGTTGTTCGGGCCCTTGCGGAACGCGCGCCCGATCGGGTGGATCGGGGGCAGGTAGATCACGTCGAAGCCCATCGCGGCCACTCCGGGGAGGCGCTCCGCCGCGGTGCGCAGCGTGCCCGAGGTCCACGCGCCGGTGGCATGGTCGCGCACGGCGCCCTCGGAGCGGGGGAAGAACTCGTACCACGCGCCGCGGCCCGCCCGCTCGCGCTCGACGAGGAGGGGGAAGTGCTCGCTCTCGGTGACGAGCTCGCGGATCGGGAGACGCTCGACGGCGGCCCGCACCTCGGGCGCCTCGCCCGCCGCGAGGCGGTCCTCGACGGAGCGGGAGGCGTCGGCGAGCGCGTACGACGCCGAGCGGAACGTTCCGCGGTCGGCCTCGCTGCGGTCCTCGTCCTCGGCCGCGGCGGCGAAGAGCGCCGCGCCCTCCGCGAGCATGAGCTCGACGTCCATGCCGGCGGCGATCTTCACGGCGGCGTTGTGGTGCCACGTGCCGTAGCGGTCATGCCAGGCCTCGATGGTGAAGGTCCACTCGCCCTCCTTGGTGGGGGTGAGGATGCCGTGCCAGCGGTCGAGGCCCTTGCCCAGCTCGCGGAGCCGGACGCGCTGCTTCTCCTTCCCGCGCGGAGAGTAGAGGACTGCGCTCACGCCGAGCGCGTCGTGGCCCTCGCGGAAGGCGGTGGCGCCGACTTCAATGCTCTCTCCGGCGACGGCCTTCGCGGGGAACGCCCCGCCCTCGACCACGGGGAAGACGTCCGTGATGGGGAAGCGGCCGAAGCGGAGCTTGCCGGGAATGTGCGGTTCGAGAGCGGGCACAGGTTGTCCTTTCGCATGGCGGGCGTGGTCCCTGAAGGCCTGTCCATCCGTCACGATAGCCCGGCTCGCGGACGATTGCGAAGGACGTGACCTGGCCGCCGGTGACCCCGCTCCCCCACCCATACCCGCAGTTCACCGCCATGTAACGTGGCGCTCTTCATCGGTGCTCGCGGCTCGGCTAGTGTGGCGCAGGTGAAGGCCATCCGTAGATTCACCGTCCGCACCGTGCTCCCCGAGCCGATCGCTGCGCTCGACACGCTTGCCACGAACCTGCGCTGGTCCTGGCACCAGCCGACCCGCGACCTGTTCGCCGGCCTCGACCCCGAGCTGTGGGAAGAGAGCCGGCACGATCCGGCGGGCCTGCTGGGCCTCATCACCCGCGAGCAGCTGCAGCGCCTGGCCCTGGACCCGGACGTGGTGGCCCGTGTGCGCGCGGCCGAGGAAGACCTGCGTGCTTACCTCGAGGAGCCGCGCTGGTACCAGGGGCTCGGGGCCGGGGCGCCGAAGTGCATCGCCTACTTCTCCCCGGAGTACGGCATCACCGAGGTCCTCCCCCAGTACTCCGGCGGCCTCGGGATCCTCGCAGGCGACCACCTCAAGAGCGCCTCGGACCTCGGTGTGCCGCTGATCGGCGTCGGCCTCCTCTACCAGGCCGGCTACTTCAAGCAGTCGCTCTCGCGCGACGCCTGGCAGCAGGAGACGTACCCGGTCCTCGACCCGGACGCGCTGCCCCTGACGCTGCTCAAGGAAGCGGACGGCACGGCCTGCGTCGTGACCCTTCCCCTGCCCAACGGCCGGAAGCTCCACGCCCACATCTGGCGCGCCGACGTGGGCCGCGTCCCACTGCTGCTGCTCGATTCGAACATGCCGGCGAACGACGACGGCGCACGCTCCATCACCGACCGCCTCTACGGCGGCGGCGGGGACCACCGGCTCCAGCAGGAGCTCCTGCTCGGCATGGGCGGCGTGAAGGCCCTGCGGATCTTCCAGCGGCTCACCGGCGGACCGGCTCCCGAGGTCTTCCACACGAACGAGGGCCACGCGGGCTTCCTGGGCATCGAGCGGATCCAGGAGCTCATGTCCGCGTCCCAGCCGCTCACCTGGGACGAGGCGCTCGTGGCCGGCCGCGCCTCCACCGTGTTCACGACCCACACCCCGGTGGCCGCCGGCATCGACCGGTTCGACGCTGCGCAGATCAAGTACTTCTTCGACGCCGGCCTGGCCCCGGCTGTGCCCACCTCCAAGGTGCTCGAGCTCGGGCGGGAGAGCTACGAGGGCGGTGACCCGTCCGTGTTCAACATGGCGGTCATGGGGCTGCGCCTCGCGCAGCGGGCCAACGGCGTCGCGAAGCTCCACGGCCGCGTCTCCCGTGAGATGTTCTCCGGGCTGTGGCCGGGCTTCGACCACTCCGAGGTGCCGATCACGTCCGTCACGAACGGTGTGCACGTGCCCACGTGGATCGACCCCAGGATCAACGCCATGGCCGAGGACCTCGCCCCCGGCGGCGGGGTCGGAGGCCGTTGGGACGTGGTCTTCAACGTCTCGGACGAGAAGATCTGGCAGATCCGCCGCGAGCTGCGGGCCCGGCTCATCGAGGACGTGCGCCGGCGTGTGCGCGCCGCGTGGCACAAGCGCGGCGCCGGCGAAGCGGAGCTGACCTGGACCGACTCGATCCTGAGCCCTGACGTCCTCACCATCGGCTTCGCCCGCCGCGTCCCGACGTACAAGCGCCTGACGCTCATGCTCCGTGACCCGGCGCGCCTCAAGCGGCTGCTGCTGGATCCCGAGCACCCGATCCAGATCGTGATCGCCGGCAAGTCGCACCCGGCGGACGACGCCGGCAAGAAGATGATCCAGGATCTCGTGCGCTTCACGGACGACCCCGAGGTCCGCCACCGCATCGTGTTCCTCCCGAACTATGACATCGCCATGGCGCGGACCCTGTTCCCGGGCTGTGACGTCTGGCTCAACAACCCGCTGCGGCCCCTCGAGGCGTGCGGGACCTCCGGGATGAAGGCCGCGATCAACGGCTCCCTCAACCTCTCGGTCCTCGACGGCTGGTGGGACGAGCTCTACGACGGCTCCAACGGCTGGGCGATCCCGACCGCGAGCGGTGGGGCGAGCGCCCATGAGCGGGACGACATCGAGGCCGCGGCCCTGTACGAGCTCATCGAGACCCAAGTCGCCCCGCGCTTCTACGGGCACGCCGGCACGCAGACGGGGGCGGAGTCCGCCGGCGCGGCGGGGCCGTCGTCGGGCCGCGCCGAGGGCGCTCCGACCTCGTGGATCTCGATGATCAAGCACACCCTCTCGTTCCTGGGCCCCGCCGTCTCGGCGGACCGGATGGTGGGCGACTACGTCAACGAGCTCTACACCCCCGCGGCCCAGGCCGGCCGGGCAGCCGTGGCGGAGGACTACCGGGCCGCGCGCGAGCTCGCCGCGTGGACCAAGCACGTGCGCAGCAACTGGTCCCAGGTCCACGTCGAGCACATCGACTCCGGCGGCCTCTCGGAGGTCCCGCAGATCGGCGACAAGCTCAACGTCAGCACCTACCTCAACCTCGGCGTCCTCAACCCCTCCGACGTGCTCGTGGAACTCGCCTACGGCAAGGTGGACGAGGCCGACCAGCTCACCGGGGTGGGCCTGACGGAGCTCGAGCCGAGCGAGCACCTCGGCAACGGCCGCTACGTCTTCGCCGGGGCGGCGATGATCGAGCACTCGGGCGCGTTCGGCTACACCGTCCGGGTCATCCCCCGGCACGAGGGCCTCGCGTCGAAGGCCGAGCTCGGCCTCGTGGTCAACGCCTGATCAGGGCCACCTGATCAGGCGTCCACGACGCGCACTGTGAGGGTGTCCTCGCTCGCGCCGACCGCGTCGGCGAGGATGCCCTCCACTGCTGCGAACGCGGCAGTGGCCCGGAAGGCCGGGTGCACGCGCCATTCGACCTCGAGCGGCGCCCCCTCGCCGTTGGCGAGCTCAGAGGCGAGGTCCTGCAGGCAGTCGTTGAGGGCGTCGAGGTTCTGGCCGTAGTAGTCGGGGAAGCCCAGCGCTGCCCCGAACGCGACGAGCACCTCGCGCTTGGACGCCGCGGCCGGCACGACCACCCGGCGGTGCTCCCCCGGGGACCGATGCTTCGGGGATCGATGTGCCGTCATTGGTCCTCCCGGATGAACCGGAACGACGCGTAGTGGTCGTCCGTGTAGTAGGAATCGCCCTGCTTCCCCGCCACGATCCGGCGTGCCCCGCGGTCCGACGAGCCTGGGGTGGGGACCGTGTACTCGTGGTAGTAGCCGCTGGGCCTGGCCGGCAGGATCTTCTCGAAGTTGCTGTACACGACGCCGTCCCGGCTGTACGGGTACGGGCCGCCCCGCGCGATCAGGGCGAGCGTGTCCCGGGCCTCCCGCGGCAGCTGGGACGCCTTCACCTCCGGGAGCCGGCTCGGGTTCGCCCGGCCGGCGGAAGCGGAAGTGGCCGCGGCGGACACGGCCGCGGCGGACGCGGAGGCGGAAGCGGATGGCGACCGCCCGGCGTCGGCCGTCAGCCCGCCGCAGGCGGACAGCAGGCCCGCGAGGGCCATCGCGAACAGCACGAGCGGCAGCGCCGCGCGGCCCAGGGTCCGCGTCACGCCGCGGACCGGGCCCGGTAGATGGTCAGGGAGTACGGCTCCGCGGCGTCCTGCTGCCCGGAGGCGAACACGGTGCCGATGCGCTGCTCGGCGTGGCGGGCGGTCGAGTAGCGCAGCTCGTAGGCCATCGCGTGCCCCTTCGCCTCGGGGAACGTCACCGCCGTCCGCGCCGGGCTGCCGTTGACCACCACGAGACCGTCGAGGTAGCCGTCCTTCGAACCGAGGAGGAACTGCAGGAGCCGCTCCCGCGGGTCCTGCCAGCGGCCCGGGTCCATGGGCTCGCCGTCCGGGCCGAACCAGTGGAAGTAGTTGCTCTCCTCGCGGGCCGGGTAGCTCGGCGGCTGGCGCTGGAGGAAGTCGCGGCGGATGCGGATGAGCCACGCCGTGTGCTCGAGCAGGTGCTGGCCCGTGGAGTCCAGGTTCCAGTTGAGCCAGGTCAGCTCGTTGTCCTGGCAGTACGCGTTGTTGTTGCCCTGCTGCGAGCGCCCGAACTCGTCCCCTGCCGTGAGCATGGGCACCCCGAGGGAGACCATGAGCGTGGCCAGGAGGTTCTTGGCGGACTGGGTGCGCGCCTCGAGGATCGACTCGACCTCGGTGGGGCCCTCGAAGCCGTGGTTGTAGGAGCGGTTGTGGGTGGCGCCGTCCCTGTTCTGCTCGCCGTTGGCCTCGTTGTGCTTGCGGTGGTAGGCCGTGAGGTCCGCGAGGGTGAAGCCGTCATGGGCGGCGACGAAGTTGACCGAGGCCAGCGCCGTGCGTCCCGATGCCGCGAAGAGCCCGTGCGAGCCTGAGAGCGCGTCGGCGAGTTTCGCCGTCGGCCCTCCCTGCCCGCCCGAGTCGAGCTGCGCCCGGTCGGAGAGCCAGAAGTCGCGGACGGTGTCGCGGTAGTGGTCGTTCCAGTCGGACCAGCCCAGCGGGAACCGCCCGGTCTGCCACCCGCCGAAGCCGAGGTCCCAGGGCTCGGCGATCAGCTTGGTGCGCGAGATCACCGGGTCGGCGGCGGCCGCGACGAGGAAGGGGTGCGCGGCCGTGAAGGAGTGCTGCCCGTCGCGGCACAGCGACACGGCGAGGTCGAACCGGAAGCCGTCGATCCTGTACTCCTCGGCCCACAGCCGCAGCGAGTCGAGGGCCAGCTGGACCACGCGCGGGTTCGAGAAGTCGAGCGTGTTGCCGCAGCCGGTCGTGTCGATGTAGCGGCCTTCCGGGTCGCAGCGGTAGTACTCGTGGTCCCCGAGGCCGCGGAAGCTGATGACCGGCCCGTCCTGGCCCTCCTCCGCCGTGTGGTTGTAGACCACGTCCAGGAGCACCTCGATGCCGGCCTGGTGCAGGAGCTTGACCATGCCCTTGAACTCGTCCTGGACCGCCTGCGGCCCGGCGGCGCGGGCGGACTCGGTGGCATAGTCCGGGTGGGGGGCGAAGAAGGCGGCGGTGTTGTAGCCCCAGTAGTTGGTGAGGCCGAGGTCCTGAAGGTGCGACTCGTCGAGATGGAAGTGCACCGGCAGGAGCTGCACGCTCGTGATGCCCAGCCGCCGGAAGTAGTCGATCATCACCGGGTGTGCGAGGCCCGCGTACGTTCCGCGCAGGTCCTCGGGGATGTCCGGGTGGAGCATGGTCTGGCCCTTGACGTGGGCTTCGTAGACGACGGTGTCGCGCAGGGGGACGGAGGGCCGCTCCACGTCGCCCCAGTCGAATCCGTTGTGGACGCGCACGTTCAGCCATTGGCCCTCGGCCTCCGCGACCGCGCGGCCGTAGGGATCGAGGAGGAGGGTCCCCTCGCCGGCGGCGGGCGCCTCCCCCGCCTCGTCGGTGCGGGCGGCGAACGCGTAGCGGGTGCCCTCGGGGATGCCTGCGATCAGGCCGTGGTGGACCCCGTCCGTGTACTCCGGCAGGGGTGCCTTGCGCCACGTGCCGTCATGGTCGAGGAAGTGGACGTCCACAGCGTCGAGCCCCGGAGCGTACACGGCGAGGTTGACCGTATGGGTTGCCTGCTGCTCGGCGGAGCGTGCAGGGGTGAGGCCGAGCGGAAACGGCTGCGACGGCGTCACCACGAACGCCAGCGGCATCGTCATGTTGCTCATGCTCATATGCATCCTTGGCCCGTTGGAGCCGGGCCGTGGTCCTTCCTCGTCGGTGTCAGGGTCGACAAGAGCGTGGGGCCACCCTCAGCATGCTCATCCTAGTATCCGGACCCGATCCGCCGAGAAGGCCGGGCCTTCTGCGACGCCTTCGGACATACTGGTGCCATGCGGATCGCACTCGTCCAGCTGACCTCCTCCCGCTCCGTCGAGGAGAACCTCGCCCTCGTCCGCGCCCGTGTGGCCGAGGCGGCGCGGCGGCACGCCGACGTCGTCGTGTTCCCCGAGGCGACCATGCGCGCCTTCGGGCACTCGCTCACGGAGATCGCCGAACCCCTCGGCGGCCCGTGGGCCGAGGCCGTGCGTGCCGCCGCCGACGACGCCGGGGTCGTCGTGGTCGTGGGGATGTTCACCCCCGGGGAGGGCGGCACCGTCCGGAATACGCTCCTGGTCCACGGCCGCGGCGTCGACACCCACTACGACAAGATCCACCTCTATGACGCGTTCGGCTTCCTCGAGTCGGACACCGTCACGGCGGGCAAGGAGCCGGTCACCTTCACGGCCGACGGCGTCACCTTCGGCCTCGCGACCTGCTACGACGTGCGCTTCCCGGACCTCTTCACCGCGACGGCCGACGACGGCGCCCAGGTCCAGATCGTGTGCGCCTCGTGGGGCCCCGGGCCCGGGAAGGCCGAGCAGTGGGACCTGCTCGTGCGGGCGCGCGCCGTGGACTCCACGTGCTTCGTTGTGGCCGTCGGCCAGTCCGACCCGGAGGCCGCGGGCGTGGACGCGAAGCACGGCGCGCCGACCGGGATCGGCCGCTCCGCGGTGGTGAACCCGTTCGGGCACCTGCTCGAGCGCGCCGGGTCGGGGCCCGAGACGCTGTATGTGGACCTCGACGTGGCCCAGGTCGCGAAGGCGCGGGAGGCCCTGCCGGTCCTCGCGAACCGCGTCCGCCTATAGCGCGAAGTCACCCCCTGGGGCGCCGAGGTCATCCCTGCGGGGTGACGTCGCGCACCCACGGGGTGACCTCGCGCACCCACGGGGTGACGTCGCGCACCCACGGGGTGACGTCACGTGCCTACGGGGTGACGTCGCGGGGCGCTACTTCGCCTCGGCGGCCGCCCGTCGGGTCGAGACCTCGTAGAGCGAGATCGCCACGGCCATCCCGGCGTTGAGGGACTCCATGTCGGAGTCGATCGGGATCGAGACGATCTGGTCGCACAGCTCGCGCGTGAGGCGGGAGAGGCCCTTGCCCTCGGACCCCACCACGAGGCACACCGGCTCGGTCGCGAGGGCGAGGCCCGGCAGCGAGACGTCGCCGTCGCCGTCGAGGCCGAGCACGAAGATCCCCAGCTCCTTCATCTGCCGCAGCACGGTGTTGAGGTTCGGGGCCTTGGCCACCGGGACGCGGACGGCAGCGCCGGCGGAGGTCTTCCATGCGGAGGCCGTCATGCCCACGGAGCGCCGCTCGGGCACGATCACGCCGTTCCCGGAGAACGCCGAGACCGAGCGGATGATCGCGCCGAGGTTGCGCGGGTCCGTGATCCCGTCGAGCGCCACGAACAGCGGGGCGTTGGCGATGTGGCCCTTGCGCCACTTCTCGCACGTCTCCTCGGCGAGCTCGAAGGCATCCGGGTAGCTGTACGGGGGGACCTGGAGGGCGAGACCCTGATGGATCGCGTCGTCCGTCATGCGGTCGAGCTCGGGCTTCTGCGACTCCATGAGCGGGATGCCCGCCTCGGCGGCCAGCTTCATGGCCTCGCGCACCCTGTCGTCCATCTCGATCCGCACGGCGACGTAGAGGGCCTTCGCCGGGACGCCCGCACGCAGCGCCTCGACCACCGAGTTGCGTCCGGTGACCATCTCCTCGGCGCCCTTGGACCGGCCGGTCCCGCCGCCCCGGCCTGCGGCGAGGCGCCCCGGCTGCCCGGTGCGCTTGGCGGCCGAGCGCTCGGCCAGCTCCTTGGCCCGGTGCGCCTTGTGGTACACGCGGTCCTCGGCCTTGGGCGTGGGGCCCTTGCCCTCGAGGGCCTTGCGGCCGTGGCCGCCGGTGCCCGTGGTGGGGCCCTTCTTCTTCCGGGTTGCTCCCGGGCGTCCCTTGGCCATCTAAGCTCCCATTCGGTTGGTCTGTGCGGTGTGCGGGGCCGCGAGGCTCCAGGCGGCACCGTCGGCTGAGTCCTCGACGGCAATGCCCGCCGCCGAGAGGGTGTCGCGGATCGCATCCGCGGCGGCCCAGTCCTTGGCGGCCCGCGCGGCGGCGCGAGCCTCGAGCTGGGCGTCGACGAGGACGGCGAGGGCGTGATGCGCTGCACTATCGGACGACGGCGTGTCGGTGCGGGCGGCGTCGAGGCCGAGGACGGCGGTCATCGCCAGCACCTCGGCCAGCGCGGCGGAGGACGTCTCCGCATCCCCGTCGGCCAGCGCCGAGTTGCCGCGGCGCACGGTCTCGTGCAGCACGGCCAGGGCCTGGGGGATGTTGAGGTCCTCGTCCATGGCCTCGGCGAACGCCTCGGGCACGGAACCGCCCGCGGCGCCGGCATGGCCCCCGCGGGGCGAGCCGCCGCCGTCGTACGCCGCATCCCCGCCGGCCCGAGCGCCCGCCTTGGCAATGAACCCGTCGATGCGCTCGACGGCGGCCGCGGCCTCGGTGAGGGACGTGGGCCGGTAGTCGAGCACCGAGCGGTAGTGGGCCTGGCCGAGGTAGTAGCGCACCACGCGCGGGCTGGCGAGGGCGAGCATCTCGGCGGGCGCGATGACGTTGCCGATCGACTTCGACATCTTCTCGCCCTCGAAGGTGACCATGCCGTTGTGCATCCAGAAATTCGCGAAGGGGTCCCCCGCCGCGGCGGACTGGGCGAGCTCGTTCTCGTGGTGCGGGAAGCGGAGGTCGAGGCCGCCGCCGTGGATGTCGAAGCGGGGGCCGAGGTACTTCGTGGCCATCGCCGAGCACTCGAGGTGCCAGCCCGGCCGGCCGCGGCCCCACGGCGAGGGCCAGGACGCCGTCACGGGCTCCCCCTCCTTGTGGCCCTTCCACAGCGCGAAGTCGCGGGGGTCGCGCTTGCCCCGCGGGTCAGCGTCCGTGGCCGCCTGCATGTCGTCGATCCGCTGGTGGGTGAGCGAGCCGTACTCGGGCCACGAGCGCACGTCGAAGTAGACGTCGCCCGAGCCGTCCTGGGCCGGGTAGGCGTGGCCGCGCTCGATGAGCCGGGCGATGAGCTCGTGCATCTCGGTGACGTGGCCCGTGGCGCGGGGCTCGTAGGTGGGGCGCTGGACGCCGAGGACCTCGTAGGCCGCCTCGAATTCCTGCTCGTAGCGGTAGGCGAGCGCGAACCACTCCTCGCGGGGGATGTAGGTGCCCTCGGGGACGAAGTCCGGCGCGAAGCTCGCCTCAGACTTGGCCAGGATCTTGTCGTCGATGTCCGTGACGTTGCGGACCACCGTGGTCTCGTAACCGCGGTACGCGAGCCAGCGGGTGAGCTGGTCGAAGACGATCGCGGAGCGGACGTGCCCCACGTGGGGGGATCCCTGCACGGTGGCGCCACAGTAGTACACCGAGGCCTTGCCGGGCTCGAGTGGGACGAAGTCACGGACTTCGGCTGTGGCGGAATCGTAGAAGCGCAGGGTCACTGGATAAGGGTATACGGGTGGGTGGGTGGGACGACGAGGAGGGGTGGGACGACGAGGAAGGTGACGACGCCTGCTGGCGGGCTCAGCTGGGGCAGACCTTGCCGATGCTGTTGAGCGCGTCCGTGAACTGCTTCTGCTGCTCGGGCGTGGCCACGGCGGTCGAGGAATCGGCGACCTTCTTCTGGACGTCTGACATGCCCTGGATGATCGTGCCGATCGACGGATCCACCTTCTTCGCCAGATCGGCATAGTGGTCGGCAATCTGCTTGGCCTGCTGGACCTGGTTGCCTGTGGGCTTGAACTGGTCGTTGCTGAGCAGCTTGCAGCTCTCCTGGACGCTGAGGCGGCCATCGCCTCCGCAGGCGGTCAGCAGCATCGTGGCCGCGAGGGCGGTGGCGAGCAGGCCTCTCTTCATGCGGTGGCTCCCTGGGGATCGGCGACGCGCGGCGCCGCGGTCGGTAGGTGGTCGGAACGGCCCACCAGTCTACCGGACGTGAGCGACGAGGGCGGTGGCGAGGGCCGCGACGCCCTCCCGTCGCCCCGTGAACCCGAGGTGGTCCGTGGTCGCGGCGCTCACGCTCACGGGCGCGCCGACGATCTCGGACAGCAGGGCCTCGGACTCTGCGCGGCGGGGCCCGAACTTGGGACGCTGCGCGACGAGCTGCACCGCGACGTTGCCGATCTCGAACCCTGCGTCCCGCACGATCCTCGCCGCCTCCCCGAGCAGCGTCGCCCCCGAGGCGCCAGCGTACTCGGGCCGGTCCGTGCCGAAGTGGGTGCCCAGGTCCCCGAGTCCCGCGGCGGAGAACAGGGCGTTTGCGGCCGCGTGGGCCACGGCGTCCGCATCCGAGTGGCCGGCAAGGCCGCGCTCGCCCTCCCACAGGAGCCCTCCGAGCCACAGCGGCCTGGGCTCCCCCTCCGGGGCGAAGGCGTGGACGTCGATGCCGATCCCGGTGCGGGGCATGGTCATGGGGTTCTCCTGGGTCGGTGTTCCGGGGCTCAGCCCTGGGCGGCGACGAGGGTCTCGGCCACGTGGAGGTCCATGGGCGTCGTGACCTTGAACGCCTGCAGGTCGCCCGGCACCACGTAGACGGGGGTGCCGATCGACTCGAGCAGCATCGCGTCGTCGGTGATCGCGGCGGCCTGCTCAGGCTCCCACGTCGCGGCCAGCTCGTGGGCGCTGCGGAGGGCAGCGACGTCGAACCCCTGCGGCGTCTGCACGGCGCGGAGCTGCTCCCGCACCGCGGTCCCGGTCACTACCTCGGCCGCGACCGCGGCCGCCTCGCCCTCCGTCGGCGCGGTGGACTTGATGGTGTCCACCACCGGGATCGCGGGCACGACGGCGCCCGCTCCCCTCTCGAGCGCCTCGGCCACCCGGTGGAACACCTCGGACGGCGTGAGCGGGCGTGCCGCGTCGTGCACGAGGACGTGGACGGTGCCGGGCGCGAGGGCTGCAAGGGCCGCCCGGACCGAGTCCGCGCGCGTCTGCCCGCCGGGGACGACGGTGATCTCCGGGGCCAGCTCGCCCAGCTCCTCCGCGAAGGTGCGGCACAGCTCGCCGAGCTCGGTGTCCCCTTCCGGGACGGCGACGCAGATCTGGCGGGCTATCCCGGCGCCGGCCGCCCCGCGGAGCGCGTGCAGGAGCAGGGGGGCGCCCGCGAGCGGAACGAGCGCCTTGGGAATGCCGTATCCGAGCCTCGTCCCCGAGCCCGCCGCCACGATCACGACGGCGGTCGGGGACGCGGGCTGGGGGGAGGCATCAGTCATGGGTTCCAGCCTAGACGAACGCGCCGGGACGCCCGGAAACGAACGAAGGCCCCGGCATCCGCCGGGGCCTTCGTGGACATCCTTGCCTCTGGGGAGGCAGCCTCAGGAGGCGAGGACCTCGTCCAGCACTGTCGCAGCCTGCTCCTCGTCCGTCTTCTCGGCGAGCGCGAGCTCGGAGATGAGGATCTGGCGGGCCTTGGCCAGCATGCGCTTCTCGCCCGCGGAGAGGCCGCGGTCCTGATCCCGGCGCCAGAGGTCGCGGACGACCTCAGCGACCTTGATGACGTCGCCGGAGGCCAGCTTCTCGAGGTTCGCCTTGTAGCGGCGGGACCAGTTGGTCGGCTCCTCGGTGAATTCGGCACGGAGGACATCGAACACGTGCTCGAGGCCTTCCTTGCCCACGACATCGCGGACCCCGACAAGGTCCACATTCTCGGCCGGTACTTCAATCGTCAGGTCACCCTGAGCCACTTTGAGCTTGAGATACATCTTCTCTTCGCCCTTGATCGTGCGCATCTTGATCTCTTCGATCTTGGCTGCACCGTGGTGGGGGTAAACAACCGTCTCGCCAACCTCAAAAACCATGTGGACATTCCCCTTTCCCGCAGACTAGTCTACCACGTCCCGCCTCCGGACCGGGCCCCCGGCCGCCCCGCGAAGCCCGGAATCACGCGGAAGTCGGGCCCTTCCGGTACCCCCAGGGGGGTTGACCCGGCGCGAAAAGCATGCTTCACGTCCGCGTCGCGCGCGCGCCGCGCGCGGTCAAGTGGGAGGATCGGGGGCGGCCGCGCCGAATCTACAGAACGTCGAAATTGGCGATACGCTAGGGGCGACCAGACACCTCACACCCTCTTCAGGAGCCAGCTGTGCGTTTTTCTGCAACGAAGCCGGCCAAGCGCGTCGCTGTCCTCGCCGCGCTGGGCGTCGGCCTGCTGACCGCCACGGGCTGCGGCTACATCAACGCCCAGCAGACCACCCACGTGTATTCCGCCTCGGACGGCGTCCGGGCGGACGTCGGCTCGCTGCAGCTGCGCAACATGCTCATCGTCTCCGCTGACGCCGCGGCCACGTCCTCCGCCTCCGCAGGCTCGGCCGGTGGCCCCGGCCGCCTCGTCGGCACGGTCTTCAACCCCACCGACCAGGACATGACCCTCACGTTCAAGGACGGCTCCTCGACGGTGCGCATCGACGTGCCGAAGAAGAACGAGGTCCAGCTGGCCAAGCCCGGCAGCAACGTGACCCTCTCGCACGCCGGCGGCATCCCCGGCGCCCTCGCGAAGGTTTCCTTCACGGCCGGCAGCACGAGCCAGGACGTCCAGGTCCCGATCGTGGACGGCACGCTCTCCGAGTACCGCCAGTACATCCCGAGCCCGTCCGGCTCCGCCTCGGCGACCCCGTCGGGCTCGGCGTCGGGCTCGGCGTCCGGCCCCGCCACGGGGCCCGCAACGCCTTCGGAGTCCGCCTCGGCCACCCCGAGCCGCTGACCCCACGGCCTCATCGGGCGCCGCGACGCGTCGCCTCAAGAAGCCGCTGACGACGCCGGCCGCTCACCCCGCGCGGGGTGGGCGGCCGGCGTCGTCCGTCAGCGGGCGGATGTCCCGCGGCCGGGCCGGGCCGGAGGCTCAGGGCTCGAACTTGTAGCCCAGCCCGCGCACGGTGACGAGGTGGCGCGGGTTCGAGGGGTCGGGCTCGATCTTGCTCCGCAGGCGCTTCACGTGCACATCGAGCGTCTTGGTGTCCCCCACGTAGTCCGATCCCCACACCCGGTCGATCAGCTGGCCCCGGGTGAGGACGCGGCCCGAGTTCCGCAGGAGCATCTCGAGCAGCTCGAACTCCTTCAGCGGCAGGGACACCTGCTCGCCGTCGACGCTCACCACATGCCGGTCCACGTCCATGCGCACGGGGCCGGCCTGCACGGTCGAGGAGATGAGTTCCTCCGGCTCGCCGTGGCGGCGAAGGACCGCCCGCACCCGCGCCACGAGCTCGCGCGAGGAGTAGGGCTTGGTGACGTAGTCGTCGGCGCCGAGCTCGAGGCCCACCACCTTGTCGATCTCGGAGTCCTTCGCGGTGAGCATGATCACCGGGACGCCCGAGCGCGCGCGGAGCTGCCTGCACACCTCCGTCCCGGGGATTCCGGGAAGCTGGAGGTCGAGGAGCACGAGGTCGGCCCCGTTGCGGTCGAACTCGACGAGCGCATCGTTCCCGTTGTCGACGACCTCGACCTCGTAGCCCTCCTTCGCCAGGAGGAACGAGAGGGGGTCGCTGAACGACTCCTCGTCCTCGACGATCATGATCCTGCTCAAGCCATCGCTCCTTGCTCCGGCGGCCGCCCGGCCGCGCTCTGGTCTTCCGTGCCGCCTTCCATGTCCGGCAGGCGCACCGTGAAGGTCGAGCCCTTCCCGGGCTGCGACCACACGGTCACCTCGCCGCCATGGTTCTCCACGACGTGCTTGACGATGCTCAGGCCGAGCCCCGTCCCGCCCGTCTGCCGCGAGCGTGCCGCGTCCGCGCGGTAGAACCGCTCGAAGACGCGCTCCTGGTCCTCGGGCGCCATGCCGATCCCCTGGTCCGTGACCGAGACGGACACGAGGCCGTCCCGGTGCCGGAGGCCGATTCCCACGGTGGTGTTCCCCGGCGAGTACCGCACGGCGTTGTCGATGAGGTTCCGGAAGGCGTTCGTCAGCAGGTCCGGGTCGCCGAAGACCTGGGTGTCGACGTGGCCGCCCACGCGGACCTCGATGCCCTTGGCCTCGGCGGCGAGCCGGGAGCGGTCGACGGCGTCGGCGACCACCTCGTTGATGTCCACTGCCTTGCCCTGGTGCACCACGTCGGCGCCCTGGAGGCGGGAGAGCTCGATGATGTCCTGCACGAGCGCGGCCAGCCGGCTGGCCTCCTTGTGCATGCGCGCTGCGAAGCGGCGGACGGCGTCCTCGTCGTCGGGGCTCGCCTCCAGCGCCTCCGCCAGCAGCGAGATGGCGCCCACCGGCGTCTTGAGCTCGTGGGAGACGTTGGCCACGAAGTCGTTGCGGATGCGCTCCGTGCGGGTGATCTCGGTCCTGTCGTCGGCGAGCAGGAGGATGTACTCGTCGCCGAGGACGGCGGCGCGCACGTTGACGATGATGGTGCCCTGCCCGAGCGGCCCGCGCGGCAGCTCGAGCTGCTTCTCGAGGATGACCCCGTTCCCGCGCACCTTCGCCGTCATCTGCAGCAGCTCGCGGTGCACGACCGTGTGGCCCCGGACGAGCCCGTAGGCGTACGCGGCAGGGCTCGCACGGACCACGCCGTCGACCGCGTCGACCACGACGAAGGCCTGGCCGAGCACTGAGAGGACATCGGCGGCGCCCTCCGGGAAGCTCGGCTCCCCCGCCGGCCCCTCGAGGAGCTGGCGCTGGCGCTGGCTCGCGCTGAAGGCGAGCACCCCGAAGGCGCCGAAGGACAGGCCGATCAGGGCCGCCACGATGCCGACGACGAGAGGGTCCACGATTCTTAGCTTAGGCCGCGGACCACCCTGCGCGGACCGCCCTGCTGGCTGGCGCGGTCCGGTTCAACTAACGTTCACCTCAAGGCGGTGAACTGTTCATTGACCGCTGGAAGTGTGACGAGTCGGAGCACCCGCCGGGGCTCTGCCTCGTCGAGCCGTGAAAGGACGCCACCGTGCGAAAGGTATTCCAGGAGGAGCTGCAGAAGGTCCACGAGGACCTCGTCGAGATCTCGCGCCTCGTGGCCACCGCGCTCGATCGCGCCGTCGAGTCGCTCACGAACGCCGACGTCGAGCTCGCCCAGGAGGTCATCGCCGCCGACGCGCGGATCGACTTCCTGCAGACCGCCCTCGACGAGAAGGCGATCGAGATCCTCGCGCTGCAGGGCCCCGTCGCGTCCGACCTGCGCATCATCGTGGGCTCGCTGCGGATGAGCGCGTCCCTCGAGCGCATGGGCGACCTCGCCCGCCACGTGGCCCAGCTGACCCGGCTCCGCTACCCCGAGAAGGCAGCCCCGGAGTCCCTCGCGGGCACGTTCGCCCGGATGGCCGAGCTGGACAAGGAGATCATCAACGAGGTCACCGCCCTGCTGGAGGACCACGACCTCACCCGCACGAGCCGCATCCAGGCCGCGAACGCCGAGCTCGACGAGCTGCACGCCGGGATCTTCCGCGCCATCGCCGACCAGACGTGGACGGGCTCGCCGTCCGTTGCCGTCGACGCCGCCCTCCTGAGCCGCTACTTCGAGCGCTTCGCCGACCACGGCGTGTCCGTGAGCCGGAAGGTCTCCTACCTCGTCACCGGCGAGTGGGACGGGGACAACACGTCGAACTGACCCGCACTGGCGCAAGTACGACGCCGGCCGCCCACCTCGCGAGAGGTGGGCGGCCGGCGTCGTACTCGGGTTTGCCTGCGGGACCCTACTTGCGGCCCTGGTTCTTGACGGCCTCGATCGAGGCTGCGGCCGCCTCGGGGTCGAGGTAGGTGCCGCCCGGAGTGACCGGCCTGAAGTCCTCGTCGAGCTCGTAGACGAGCGGGATGCCGGTGGGGATGTTGAGGCCGGCGATGTCCTCGTCGCTGATGCCGTCGAGGTGCTTCACGAGCGCGCGCAGCGAGTTGCCGTGGGCGGTCACGAGGACCACCTTGCCGGCCTTGAGGTCTCCCTTGATCTCCGACTCCCAGTAGGGCAGGAGCCGCTCGAGGACGTCCTTGAGGCACTCGGTGCGGGGGATCTCGTCGCCGAGGTCCGTGTAGCGGGGGTCGCCCACCTGCGAGAACTCCGAGTCGTCCGCGAGGGCGGGCGGCGGGGTGTCGTAGGAGCGGCGCCAGACCATGAACTGCTCCTCGCCGAACTCTGCGAGCGTCTGGGCCTTGTCCTTGCCCTGCAGTGCGCCGTAGTGGCGCTCGTTGAGGCGCCAGGAGCGCTTGACGTCGATCCAGCCGCGGTCCGCGACGTCCAGGGCGATGTTGGCGGTGTTGATCGCGCGCTTGAGCCGGGACGTGTAGAGGATGTCCGGCAGCAGGCCCTTCTCGGCGAGCATCTGCCCGCCGCGGCGAGCCTCCTCGCGGCCCTGGTCGTTGAGGTCCACATCCACCCAGCCGGTGAACAGGTTCTTGGCGTTCCACTCGCTGTGCCCGTGGCGCAGCAGGATGAGCGTGTAGGTCATGGGGCCATGCTATCCGGCGCGACCGCGGCCCACGCGACCGTTACTTCGCCCAGCCGCCATCGGCTGGGGCCGTGGAGCACCGGCCATCCGGCCGCCTTGACGGCCCGGCACATCGCGAGCCACCGCTGGCGGACCCCGAACGGGGCGAGCGGCGCGGCGGCCAGCCACGCGGCGTCGAGCGCGGTGAGGAACGCGTGCACGGGCTCCCCCGGCACATTGCGGTGGATGAGGGCCTTGGGCAGGCGCTCGGCAACGTCCGAGGGGCGCTCGAAGGAGCCGAAGCGGACGGCGAGGGAGAGCGCGCGGGGGCCGGCGGCGTCGAGCGTCACCCAGGCGGCGCGGCGGCCGATCTCGTCGCACGTGCCCTCGACGAAGATGCCCCCGGGGGCCAGACGCGAGCGGACGAGGTCCCAGATGCCCGGGACGTCGCGCTCCTCGTACTGGCGGAGCACGTTGAAGGCGCGCACGAGCGCGACCTGGCCGTCCACGGGGAGCTCGAAGCCGCCGACCCGGAAGTCGAGGCCCTCGCGCTCGAGCGGCTTCGCGGCCTCGACCCGGCCCGGCTCGATCTCGATGCCGGTCAGGCGCAGGTCCGGGCGCACCGCCCGCAGCCGGAGGAAGAGCTCGACGGCGGTGATGGGCGAGGCCCCGTAGCCGAGGTCCACCGCGTGCGGGGCCGGAGGATGCAGCAGGAGCCGTCGCGCCTGGGTTCCGGTGATCCACCGGTCGACGCGGCGCATCCGGTTGGGGTTGGTGGTGCCCCGGGTCACGTTGCCGACGACGCCGCCGCGCACCACCCGGACGGGCCTCGCCTTCTGCACCACGCAGGCCAGCCTAGCGGGCGGGGGCGGCCTTCCGGGGTGACGTCACGGTCCCCCGGGGTGACGTCGCGGTCCTCCGGGGTGACGTAGCGGTCCCCCGGGGTGACGTCGCGGGTGGGGGGGGGTCAGCGGTGGGCGACCGCGGGGCGCACGTCGGCGAGGTAGACGCCGGCCGCGGTCACGGCAGCGATGTTGAACAGGCCGTAGCCGCCGAATCCGAAGATGAAGCCGCTGCCCTGCGGCAGGAGGACCCCGAGCACCGTCACGAACGCCGCTGCTCCGGTGACGCCGAGCCAGAAGCCCTTGGTGCGCTTCATGCGCGCCTCGAACATGGGCCCCTTGCGGATCAGGCAGTCCACGAACGCCCAGACGGCGACGGCAGCACAGATCAGCCCGGTGACGTAGAACGAGGCGAACTGGATCCAGAAGATGAGGAATTTGCCGTCCACGCGCTCAGCCTACCGCCCGGAGTCGAGCGCCTGGCGGAGGTCGTCCCACAGGTCCTCGACATTCTCGATCCCGACGCTGAGCCGCACGAGCCCGTCCGGGACGGTGTGCGGCTCCGCGAGGTGGCGGCGGCGGCGCTCGATCGTCGATTCGACCCCGCCCAGGCTCGTCGCGGGCAGCCACAGCGCGACCCGGCCCACGAAGGCGTCGGCGGCCTCGGCGCCGTCGAGTTCGATGCTGATGACCGAGCCGAAGCCGGCGAGCTGGGCGGCGGCGCGCTCGTGCCCGGGATCGGAGGGCAGCCCGGGATAGCGCACGCGGGAGACCGCAGGGTGGGCGTCGAGGCGGCGCGCGAGCTCGCCCGCGGTGGCCTGGGACCGCTCGACGCGAAGGGCTAGGGTGCGCAGCCCCCGCAGCCCGAGCCACGCCTCGACCGGGCCGGCAATGGCCCCGTGCAGGGTGCGGTGCTGGTGCAGGCGCGCCCGCAGCTGCTCGTCCGCGGTCACGGTGACGCCGAGGAGCACGTCGGAGTGGCCGGCCAGGTACTTGGTCGCGGAGTGGACCACAACGTCCGCGCCGACGCCGAGGGGCTTCTGCCCCAGGGGGGTGGAGAACGTGTTGTCGACGACCACGAGCACGCCCGAGGCGTGCGCGGCGGCGACGAGGGCGGGGAGGTCGGCGACCTCCATCATGGGGTTCGTGGGGCTCTCGACCCACAGCACGTCGGCGCCGTCCAGCGCTGCGACGGTGGCGCCGATGTCCTCGATGTCCACCTCGAGGAGCGTCAGCTCGCCCCGCTCCGCCTTGAGCTGGGCGAGCCCGAGGGTGCCGGAGTACGAGTGCCGCGGTGCCACGAGGACGCCGCCCACGGGAACGAGGCCCAGCGCCGCGGCCACGGCACCCATCCCCGAGCTGAACAGCAGCGCCGGCAGCGGGGCACCCTCGAGCTTCCCCACCGCGTCCTCGAACGGCTCCCAGGTGGGGTTGGAGAAGCGCGCGTACCCGCGCGCGCCCTCGCCGACCCCGCCCAGGCCCACGAAGGTCGACGAGAGCACGATCTCCGGGTTCACCGGGGAGTCCGTGCCGCGTTCGGGGCGCCCGGCGGCGACGGCGAGGGTCTCCGGGGCGAGGGCTGCGAGCGCAGCGTCGTCGAGGTGCGGGTACTCGGGGTCGGCTCTCATGGGTCCCAATCTAGGACACGCTCGGCGTCAGGACGCGGCGTGCGCCGGGACGTGGCGGGCGCCATCCACATGGCGCCCGAGCCTTTGCGGCGACCGGCGCATCCACCGGTAACCTAGAAGCGGTGATCTCCCCTGTTGTCCCCCAGTCCAGCCCCCAGCCCAGAGTTCCGCATGGCTCAGGCCTGCGCTCCGCCCCGGGGCTCTTCGTGGCGTTCGAGGGCGGCGACGGTGCGGGCAAGTCGACCCAGGCCCGGCTCCTCGCGGACGCCCTCCGCGCCGAGGGGCACGAGGTGCTCCTGACCCGCGAGCCCGGCGGGACGGAGATCGGCGAGAAGCTGCGCGGCCTCGTGCTCGAGCACGGCCACGGTGAGATCGATCCGCGCACCGAGGCGCTCATCTTCGCCGCCGCCCGCGCCGCCCACGTGGCCCAGTCGATCCGCCCCGCGCTCGAGCGGGGCGCCGTGGTGATCACGGACCGGTACATCGGCTCCTCGGTGGTGTACCAGGGCGTGGCGCGGGGGCTCGGCGCCGGGGACGTGCGCGGCCTCAACGAATGGGCCACGGAGGGCCTCTGGCCGGATGTGACCGTGGTGCTCGACGTGGACGAGGGCGAGGGCCGCGCCCGCCGCACCGCGGGGCGGGGCGAGGAGGACCGGCTCGAGTCCGAGCCCGACGACTTCCACCGCAGCGTCCGCCGCGCCTTCCTCGACCTCGCGGCCGCCGATCCCTCCGCCTACCTCGTGCTGGACGCGGCCCGCGCTCCCGGGGACCTCGCGGCCGCCGTCCTCGGGCGCGTCCGGGCGGCGCTCGCGGCGCCCGCGGCAGCCGGCGGGGCGCCGGCATGAGCGTCTGGGACGAGCTGCGCGGCCAGGCCCCCGTCGTGGAGCAGCTGCGCCGGGCCGCCGCGGGCGACGGGCTCACGCACGCCTGGCTGTTCACCGGCCCCCCGGGCTCGGGACGCTCGACGGCGGCGAAGGCGTTCGCGGCCGCGCTCAACTGCGAGGTGGACGACGTCATGGCGCGCGGCTGCGGGCAGTGCCCCGGGTGCCAGGCCGTCCTCGCCGAGACCCACCCCGACGTCGAGTTCGTGCGGACCGAGAAGGTGACGATCACGATCGACGAGGCCCGCGAGATGGTCGCCAAGGCGGGCGACCGCCCCCAGACCGGACGCTACCGCGTGATCGTGGTCGAGGACGCCGACCGCATGGCCGAGCGGACCACGAATGTGCTCCTCAAGGCCATCGAGGAGCCCACCCCGCGCACCGTGTGGATGCTGTGCGCCCCCTCCCCCGCCGATGTGCTCGTGACCATCCGCTCGCGCTGCCGCCCGGTGGGCCTGCGCCTGCCGCCCGTCCGGGACGTCGCCGCGCTGCTCGTGGAGCGCGACGGCGCCGATGCGCCCCTCGCGCTCGAGGCCGCGCGGGCCGCCCAGAGCCACATCGGGATCGCCCGCAGACTCGCCAACGATCCCACGGCGCGGCAGCGGCGCACCGACACCGTGCGGGCGCCGCTGGCCCTCACCACCGTCTCCCAGGCCGTGGCCCTCGCCGAGCAGCTCGTGAAGATCGCCACCGAGGAGGCGAACGCGTCCAATGACGAGCGCGACGCCGCGGAGCGGGTGCGGCTCCTCGAGACCCTCGGGGTGGCAGAGGGCGACAAGCTGCCGCCGTCCCTGCGCGCCCAGGTCCGCCAACTCGAAGAGGACCAGAAGCGCCGCGCGAAGCGGTCGGTCACGGACTCGCTGGACCGCACCCTCACCGATCTGCTCTCGTTCTACCGGGACGTGCTGATGGTCCAGCTCGACGGCGGCCTCGAGCCGGTCAACGCCGAGCTGGCCGAGGACATCCGGGCCTTCGCCGAGAAGTCCACGCCGGAGGCCACCCTGGCCCGCATGGACGCCATCAACACCACCCGCCAGCGCATCACCACCACGAACGTCGCCCCGCTCCTCGCGGTCGAGGCGATGGCCGTTGCCCTGATCTGAGGAGACCCGTGACGTTCCCAGCTCCCCTCCGCCGGCGGCCGGCTGCCCTGCTGGCCGCGATCGTGACGGCCCTCCTGGTCCTCACCGGCTGCACCCCGTCCACAGGCGGCCCGCAGCCCAGCGGCGACCCCGCGGCCACCCAGGGCGCCCCGGCAGGGCTCGAGAAGTTCTACACGCAGGACGTCCAGTGGAGCCCGTGCGAGGGCGGCAAGTTCGACTGCACCACCGTCAAGGTGCCCGTCGACTACGCGAACCCGGCCGGCGACACCGCGGACCTCGCCCTCATCCGCCTCAACGGCCGCAACGCCAAGGGGAGCCTCCTGGTCAACCCGGGCGGCCCCGGCGGCTCCGGGTATGACATGGTCAAGGACTCCGCCCAGACCATGTTCTCCGCGAAGCTGCTCGACTCCTACAACGTGATCGGCTTCGATCCGCGCGGGGTCAAGCGCTCCGCACCCGTGACCTGCGTCAGCGACTCGGAGCGGGACGCCCTGCGGGAGTTCACCGCGGACCCCGACACCGACGCGGGCCTCACGGCGACGTTCGCGGAGCAGAAGAAGCTCATCGACGCGTGCCAGGCGCACAGCGGGCCCATGCTCGCCCACACCGACACCGTCAGCGCGGCCAAGGACATGGACATCATCCGCGCCGCGGCGTCCCGGCAGGTCCAGCTCGACTACCTCGGCTACTCCTACGGCACGTTCCTCGGCTCGACCTACGCGACCCTGTTCCCGGACCGCGTGGGCCGCATGGTGCTCGACGGCGCACTCGACCCCTCGCTCGACAACCACGAGATCACGCGCGGCCAGGCGAGGGGCTTCGAGGCCGCCGTGCACGCGTACGTGCGCTCGTGCCTCACGCAGTCCGACTGCCCGGTCTCCGGATCGGAGGACGCCGGGGTGGCGAAGATCCAGGCCCTGCTCGCCAGGGTGCGGCAGAGCCCCCTGCACACCAACAGCGGCCGCACCATCAACGTCACCGACTTCGTCAACGGCTTCATCCTGCCGCTGTACAACGACAAGAACTGGCCGGCCCTGACCCAGGCTCTCGTGGGCGCCTTCAAGGGCGACGGCAGCGGCATGCTCCGGCTCGCGGACATCGCGGCGGACCGCGAGCAGGACGGCAGCTACAGCTCGAACAGCAACTTCGCCTTCATGGCGTACAACTGCCTCGACTACTCCACGGACGCCTCCCCTGCCGCGATGCGGGCCGAGGCGGCCCAGCTCAAGCAGGACTCGCCCACCCTCGGGGAGTTCTTCGCGTACGGCGGGGTCAACTGCCGGGACTGGCCGTACAAGCCCGTCCGCACCCCCGCCCCCGCGCACTACACGGGCCAGAGCCCGATCCTCGTCGTGGGGACCACCGGCGACCCGGCCACCCCCTATCAGTGGGCCGAGAACCTCCGCAGCCAGCTCGGCAACGCGGCCCTGCTGACGTGGAAGGGCGAGGGCCACACCGCGTACGGGCGCGGCTCGTCCTGCGTGGACAACGCCGTGGACTCCTACCTCGCGGACCGGAAGGCGCCCACCGACGGAACGCGCTGCTGACCGGCCGGCCCGCTCAGCGGGGGACCCGCTCGGGCCACAGGAGCCCGGGCAGGTCCGCGATGGAGGGCACGACGGCGTCGGCTCCGGCGGCGTGCAGCTCGCCGGCGGTCTGGGCTCCCGTGAGGACGCCGACGGCGGCGCCCGCTCCCGCCCTCCGGCCCGAGACGATGTCCGCCTCGGTGTCTCCGACCACGACGACGTCGCGGACGTCCTCGACGTCCAGCGCGAGGACCGCCGTGAGGACCATGTCCGGGTAGGGGCGGCCGCGGCCGGCGTCCTCGGAGCAGAGCGAGAGGTCGGCCAGGCCCATCCACCCGAGCGCCTCGAGGACGCTGTTCTGGGTGTGCCGGCCGAACCCCGTCGCGAAGCAGACCTTGACGCCACGCTCCCGCAGCAGGTGCACGGTCTCCTCGGCCCCCGGGACGGCCGCCACGGCGCCCGCGGCGATCATCCTGTCGTACGCCCCCGCGAAGGCGCGCGAGGCCGCCCGGGCGGTGTCGGCGTCGTCCGTGAAGACGCGGGAGAAGAGCTCGGCGCGGTCGAGGCCCGCGCTGCGGCGGGACTGGGCGAGCGCGTCTGCGAGCCGCGTCCCCTCCACACCGCACGCGTGCAGCACCTGTTCGACCGCGCGTTCGGCGGCGCCGCCGTCCGTCACGGTGGTGCCGTTCATGTCCAGCACGGCAAGGCGTGGCGTGCGCTCGGGAGCCGGCCGCAGGTGCAGCGTCACGGATGGACCTCGTTCCTCTCGTTGGCCCGGGGGCGGGCCGGGGTCTGCCGAGCATCCCAGCCGCCGCGGTCAGGCGCCTGAACGCGCCGGGTACGCGGGGTGAACACCTCCCGGGGCGCCGGGCCGGGCACGCCCGCGGGGGCGGCGACCGTTTTGACCCCGGGCGAGGCGCTCGACTACAGTAGTCTCTCGGTGGTTCGACGAACGGCGGACCGCTGGAACGCCTCCTTAGCTCAGACGGTAGAGCGTCTCACTCGTAATGAGAAGGTCAGCAGTTCGATCCTGCTAGGAGGCTCCAAGAGCCCCTTCTGCCCTGCGGAAACGCAGACAGAAGGGGCTTCTTCATGCCCAAAGGTCCGATTCATGGTCCGACTTTGCCGCCATCGGCGGTGAGGGCGCCGCACCTCTCCGGACACATGCTGTGCATGACAGGAAGACCAACGCCGCGCACACGCGACGACTTCCCCGAGATCCTCCTCACCCGCCAGGAGGCGGCCACCTACCTGGGCCTGTCCAAGGCGTGGGCTCGGTCGGATGAGAGAGCAGCAGGCTGGCAAGAGTGGCCCCCGATCCCCCACCTCTTGCCTCGGCTTGGCCTCTTCATTGAGGTCCAGTCCGAGCATGGCCTCCTGGCGCCTTTCGGCGGCGAGGCGCACCTTTTGGCGGGCACGCTCCGACTGTTCGGCGTAGCGCTCCTGTTCTGCGAGGAGCGACTCGATGAGGCCATTGGGCACATGGGCGGGGCAGTGCCCTACACCCACCGGCGCCCGAGCCACGTCCACCTGATTGATCAACAGGCCACGCACGGGCCGGGTTGGCTGGAGCGGCCCGCCTCCTGCTGGGTGGCCGGGAAGTAGAAGCCAGGATCCCCGTTGGAATAACGGGACCTGGCTTTCGCGTTCCACGGACAACCGCTCAGGAGCCCGCCTCCTCAAGGCAGGGCCTCACCACTTGTCACCCCTGACCTGCGCCGCCGGCCTCCTGAGCCTCCCGCGCGCGCCGTGGTGTACAGTGACGGCTCGCATCCCACCCCATGAATGAAGGAGACCAGGCCCTGTGGCCACCGATTACGACGAACTTCGCACTGATGTGAAGGAATCCCAGCATGAGTCGCTGGAGGCCGCGAAGTCGGCCAACAAGCCCGATCCGCGGTCCGTGGTGCTCGAGCTCGACGGGGACGACTCCGCCGAGGAAGGCCTGTCCGGCGGCGAGATCGTCAACGACGAGCTCACCGTCATGGTGATCCCCCAGGGCGCGGACGAGTTCGTGTGCCAGTCCTGCTTCCTGGTCCACCACCGCTCCCAGACGGTGGTCCTGGGCGGGGTCGAGTACTGCCGCGACTGCGAGGGCTGACCCACGGGCCCTGCCGTGCCCCCGGTTTCTCCTCCCGGCCGTTCGGGCAATGACCTCTCCATGTTTTCACCGGAACCGGCCCTGCCGCTGCACGAGACGATGCTCGAGATGCTGCACGCCGCGCGCCTGCGCGGCCTGGGGCATACGGAGCACTCCCTCGCGGTCTGCGACCTCCTGCTGCAGATCCACGCCCCGGCCGGAGGCATGCTTGGGGAGCCCTGTGCCGGCTGCCGGGAGCCGTGGCCGTGCCAGACGGTGCTCGGCATCCTCGGTGGCCTCGCACCCTCTCCCCTGCCGGCGCCCGCGCACCCGGGCCCGTGACACCGGGCAGCTGAAGCGGCCACCCCGCCCGGGGTGGGGGGAGGTCCGGGACGGGGCGCCGCGTGCCGGCTTCCCATCCCGTCAGGCGGCAGGCCGGCCACCTCCAACGTAGGGCTGTGGGGTCGTTCACCCCAGAGGACTTCGGCCCGCCACACAAAGCGCCCACTTCAGCGGCCGGTGCTGCTTCCATCGGTCAAGGTGTGGGAGGCTCGGTGCGGGGACCCGCTGGGTCTTCTCATCAAGGTGGAGGTTCCTTTGGACATTGATGACGAGATCGGCGGCGTCAGCGCGCGTGCGTTCCCCGACGACGCATTGGCCACGGTCATGGACCTGTTCTTCGGGGTGGACGACGAGAACGGCCCAGAGGCATCGTTCCTGATCACGGTCAACGTGGGCAGCAGCGTGGTGCGCGGGGTCGCCATCCCTTTCAAGGCATGGCTTCTGGGCGTGTGCGAGGGCATTCGCGGAGCGGAGGGCGCGCAGCCGGCTATAGCGAGAGCCTTCGGAGACGCGTACGAGACGGTACTCGGTGCAGCGGTGGAAAACGGCCGGAGGACCGGCGCCGAGCACCCGGCCGACAGACATTGGCTGCACCTGCGTAACGCCACCACCGATGACCCCATCCGCGCCCAGTACAGCCCAGATGGAGGCGCCGCCGCGCCCGACTTCCGGTACATGCGGGTGAGGATCGACCGCGTGAACGCCTGGTCCTTGGCCTGAGGCCTGGGCCGGCCCGAGGGGTGGCCCCTCACCCGGGTCCTGAGGACCGGCCGGGGGACTGGAGTCGCGACATGTCCCGCTGCCTGTAGTGGCCTCCCTCCATTCTCGCGTCGTGGACAGCACTCCGACGGGTGGCGGCGTGGCGAAGGAGGCCCGCCGCGGGCCGGCGCGGGCGCGCGCTGGTCTTGCCGCCCCGGCCGAAGGGGTAGTGCGATGCGAGCCTGGAGAGCGCGCCAGTCACTCCCCGGAGGCAGCTGGCGACCGCCAGCGCCGCAATGAACGCCAGCGCGAGGAACAGTGCCGAGGCTGCGGCCAGGGCGACCGTTCCCGAATACACGAGGTCCATCACCGCAAGCGTGTCGTCCATGCCATTCCCTTGTTCCAGAACTCAGAAGACAAGTGGTGGCTCCATCGGCGGCCTGGTCCACCTTCGAACTGCTCTCCAGACCGGAGTTTGGCCGCCTTCACGGGTGCTGCCTCTGCCTCTGGGCCTGGGCGACGTAGAGGGCGGCCTGGGTCCTGTTCTCGAGGCCAAGCTTGGTCAGGACCGTGGAGACATAGTTCTTCGCGGTCTTCTCGGCGACGGCCAGTTCGCGGGCTATCTGGCGGTTCGTCATCCCTTGGCCGAGCAGCTCCAGCAGACGGGACTCCTTGGGGGTCAGGCCGTCGTAGACCGGCTGCCTGGGCGGCCTGGCGTCGGGAGCGCCGGAGAGGATCCTGTCCTCCTCCTCGGGGTCGATGAGGACCTCGCCCGCGGCGGCCCGGCGGACCGCGGCGGCGATGTCCTGGCCCGTGAGCTCCTTGAGGAGGTAGCCGGAGGCCCCGGCGAGCACGGCGTCGCGGAAACCCTGCTCGTCGTGGTCCTCGGCGAGTATCAGGCACCTGATGCGCCGGTCGACCAAGAGGACGCGGCGGCAGACGTCCGGTCCCGTGCCGTCCCTCAGTCGGGCGTCGAGGACAGCGACCTGGGGGCGCAGGGCCGGGATCCTCGCCACAGCTTCCGCGGCCGAGCTGCTCTCGCCCACGACGACCATGCCCTCATCCTCGAGCACGTCTCTTAGGCCCCTCCTGATCACCTCGTGGTCGTCCAGGAGGTACGCCCGTATAGGCTCGGTGGCCTTGTCACTGCTGTCCATGGAGCATGCCTCGCGCTCTGCCCTCTGAACGGGGGGCACTGGCCGTCGCCAGAGCGTGCGGGGTGCGGCGCACGCCAGGCGCCCGTTCAAGGGGTCTCACGATAGGGAGCGAGTCTGGTTCAGAGCTCCCCGCAGGCGCAGTTCTCGACCCGCAACCATGCTAGGACGCGGGTCCGATTACGAGCCAGTACGCGGCGTGGCGTGGCTCACATGGCCGGAACCCTACGCCGCGTGGTCCGACATGCCAGTCCAGGGTGAACGGCTCACGGCATCGCCGCGCAGCCCGAGCGAGTGGATGCGACCGGAACGGGCCGCGAGACGGAGGCCTTCTGCGGCGATGGGCTCTCCGGTCCACTGGCCCGAATGGGAGGGCAGGAACACGTCATCGACGGGGAAGCTCCTGCGGCGCTGCCGCCCCGAGGCCACGGCCCACACTACCTCTACGCGGGAGCCGCTGAGGCCGACGGCGTAGCCGTGGATCTCCCGACCGCCGTGCTGGACGACGACTTCCTGCGCCCTCGGAACCGGACCGGGCTCTCGTCCTCCTCGGCCAGTCTCCATTGCGGCCGTGCTGCCGTCGCCATTGTGCACTTCTGTCTCCCGTTCCACAGCCCCTGGTCGGGCTGCCGCCGCGGCGAGCGGCGATCTTTCTATGTCTCTATGTCGATCGGATCAGCGGCCCGCGGTCCCAGCGTTGGGCGACGGGGTCGTTCCGATACCGAGCTGGTGCCGATCAGGACCGGGCCCTCAGGTGTGCTGCCCCGCTGCGTGGGGTCCAGCACCTCCTGCTGAGGCGGTCCGGCCAGTCGGCCCGCGGCGGCGGTTCAGGCGGCGAGGTTGCGGCGCATGCGGTCCAGGAGCCGGCCCAGCAGGCGCGAGACCTGCATCTGGGACACCCCCAGCTCTACGCCGATCTCGCGCTGGCTCATCTCGTCCACGAAACGCAGCTTCAGCAGCCGCCGCTCGAAGTCAGTGGCGCCCTCGAGCGCGGCGGAGACCATCTGGCGCTCCTCGACCTGCTCGAACCCCGGATCGACCACGGGCAGGACGCGCGCCGGACGCGCGCCGTCGTCCTCCCCGGAGGAGTCGAGGGACTCGATCTGAACGGACCCCATTGCAGCACCGAGGCTGCGTGCCTCCGCGGCCTGCTCTGGGCTGCACCCGGCCGCCTCGCCCAGCTCGGCCAGGGACGGCTCCCGGCCCAGCTCCTGCACCAGCCGGCCCCGAGCCTCCTTGACCCCCAGCCGCAGCTCCTGCAGCGACCGCGGCGGGCGCACCACCCACGACTGGTCCCGCAGGTAGCGCTTGATCGTGCCCGAGATCGTGGGCACCGCAAACTGCACGAACCCGTGCCCGGCACCCTCCCGGTACCGCTGCGCCGCCATCACCAGGCCCATCCGCGCCACCTGCCGGATGTCCTCGAAATCATGCCCGGGCACCCGGTGCCGCCGCGCGAGCGCATCCGCCAGCCCCAGATGCTCGAGCACTAGGGCGGCAGTCCGCGCCCGGTCCGCCGGGCCTGCCGAGCCAGCCTCGGTAGCGGCCAGCGCGCCAGCGACGTCACCGGCGACGTCCTCCCCGCCGGAGGTGTCCGGCACAGCTTCCAGACGGACTTCGGGACGCATCTCCAGGTTCACAGCATTCACAGCGACCTACCTCTCCACGTTCCCACACCTCACGGCCTCCAACAGCCGATTTCAAGCCTTCGCCAACGAGACAGACCTGTCTGTGCCGCTGAGAAGGTTATATGCGTAGACAGACTTGTCTGTCTAGCCCGTCCGAAATATTCTCGGAGGACCATGGAGAACGTGAACGAGAGCGGCGCCGGGGCTGCCGCGCCGCGCAGGCCGGCACGGGAGCGCATCCTCGAGACCGCCTACGGGCTCTTCGCCCGGCGCGGGATCAGGGCCGTCGGCGTCGACGAGATCATCGCCGAATCGGGGGTCGCGAAGGCAACCTTCTACAGGCACTTCCCCTCCAAGGAAGCCCTCGTCCTGGCGTACATGGACCGCTGGTACGAAGTGCGCGAGAACGCCATCGAGGAAGCCGTCGCCCACGCGCACAACCCCGACGATGCGATCCTGGCCGCCTTCACCGTGCTGGACGACTGGTTCAGCCGCGGCGGGGACGAGGTCAACACCTTCCTGCACGTGGTGATCGAGTTCGGCCCCGGCCACCTCCTCGGCCGAGCGGCGATGCGCCACCTGACCGACATCCGCGAACGCCTCGCCGCCCGCGCCCGCAAGCTCGCCCGCGCCCTCATCGACCTCCACCGCCCCCAGGAGGGGACCGGTCGAGGCCTCGGCAGCAGCCACGGACGCGGGACCCGGCAGGCGAGCAGGGCCAGCGCCTGACGGCCAGCGACGGCCAGCGCCCAGTCACCGTGCCGCCGGGCGGCCGTCTTTGCAGGCCAGAGGCCCTCGGGCGCTCGACGATGAGCTAGGACCAGTCCCGTCCCAGGATGCCCTGCAGGGCTAGGGCGCCGCGGCGCGCTGAGCCTGCCGCGCCGGTCGGCCGCCCGCTGCGCGTCCAGCCACGCACCGAGCCTCGACTCCGCGAGGTCGCGGGCGGAGTCCCCTGGTGTACGACCGCGATCACGGGCGAATGCGGTCAGCTTTTTGACCGCCGCGGAGAAGTCGTTGTGGTCCTGCTGCCGAACTCCGGGCAGCCCTGCCTCCGGCACAGGCTGTGTGACTATGGCAGCTCGACTCAGGACCGGTGTGACGGCTTGATTCAGGACCGCCCGCCGAGGCCGGGACAGACGACGGCGCACCATTCAGACCGCTGAGGGAAGAAGATCACCGAAGATGCAGGGCGAGGTGCCCGTGGTGAGAGCCGAGGAAGCCGAGGAGTATGTTCTCGCCCGCGCTCCCTATTCGGGGCTGGGCTTGAATGTGGATTGGGGTATGCCGCGTTGGCGGACGGGCTGAGGATGCTGCCCCGGGCCGTCAGTGGAGTGCGATGAGCAGCATCTGCGACGTCCCGGGGATGCAAGTCTGGAGGAAGATGGGCGGGTAGCCGCCGGCGAAGCCCCCGAGTACCCCCTCCCCTGCGCCCTTGGGGACCACCATCCGCGCGAAGGCCGTGAAGGTGCCGTACCCCTGCACTGTGACCTTGGTGCCTGGCTGGATCCAGCTCATCCTGTTCCACCCACCGCACAGGTCGTGTTCGGCGATGCTGATCGACACCGTGACGGGAGTGAAGCGGACAGGTCCCTGGCAGGCATCCACGGAGGCCTGCCCTCCGGCGCCCACCACCGGGATGAAGGCGCTCGGCGGCTGGGCGGGTGCGGGCGCTAGCCGGACCGGGGCGGGCGGAGCGGCCGCAACCTGCGCCGGCTGCGTGCGGGCGGCCTGCGCCTGGGCCTGTGCCCGGGCCGCGGCCTGCTGCTGGGCCTGCCGTGCCGCCGTCTGCTGGGCGACAGCTCCCTGCGCAGCGCGCTGGCGGGACTCTTTTACTCGGGCGTTCTCGACAATCTGTGCCGCCTGCAGGTCAGCTGCTTCATGGGCCAGCTGGGCCAGCGTGCGTTGCTCCCCCGCGGGATCGGGAACCGGAGTGGCCTCCCGGACCGCGGTGGTCGGAACAGACGGAGTCGGAATGACGACGGACAGTCCCCCGATGGCCAGTAGGCAGGCGACGACCGCTGACGGCACGACGACGTGCGAGCTCTTGAAGGCTGGGAGTGCGGCCATGGCGACGACCTCTGATCGGGCCGGTACTGGGCTCCGGCGTCTGATCTCCAAGGTCCTCAGTTGCAGGAATGACGGTAAAGGCGGTCGAGCCGAATAGCGTCCTGGTCAGGCCCAAGTCGAGTAGAAGAAACCTCGCTCCCGGTGGCTACCAAGTACTGAGAGCGCACAGAGCAGGTAGGAGCGCCCCTCGCCCAACATCGCCGGCGATTGGCCAGCGGCGCCAGCCCCGCTGGCCATGCTCCGGCCCGTGCGTCAGAGGACCGGATCTGAAAGGCGGGCCCGTCGAAAAGCCACGCTGCAGCGGGTTGTCGCCGCTTTCGGCACGACGCCTGCAGGGGCCGAACCCGAGCCGGACCCGGGCCGTGGTCACACTGCCCGGCCGCCGTTGCCGTCCTGTGCGTCGCGTTCTGCTTGGGCGAGGTACAGGGCCGCTTTCGTCCTGTTCTCGAGGCCGAGCTTCTCCAGGCCGTCGGAGACGTAGTTCTTGGCGATCTTCTCTGCCAGAACCAATTCGTGGGCGATCTGCCGGTTCGTCATCCCCTGGCCGAGCAGCTCCAGGACACGGGACTCCTTGCGTGTCAGGCCGTCGTAGATCCGCGGCCTGGGCTCTGTCCCCTCGGTGGCGCCGGAGAGGATCAGGGCTTCCTCCTCGGGGTCGAAGAGGCTCTCCCCAGCCGCGGCGCGGCGGACCGACGTTGCGATGTCCTGCCCGGTGAGCTGCTTGAGGAGGTAGCCGGATGCCCCGGCGATGACGGCGTCCCGGGGCCCGTCCCTGTCGTGGTCTTCGGCCAGGATCAGGCAGCTGATGCTCCGGTCGATGGAGCGGATGCGCCGGCATACCTCCGACCCGGTCCCCTCCCGCAGTCGGGCGCCGAGCACGGCGACGTGCGGCCGCAGTGCGGGGATCCTCGCCGAAGCCTCGACGGCGGCGCGGCTCTCGCCCACTACGACCAGGCCCTGGTCCTCGAGCAGTTCCCTCAGGCCCCGCAGGACGACGTCGTGGCCGTCCAGGATGTAGACCCGGATGGGCTCGTCGCTGCTGTCCACGGTGCACGCCTCTTGGCTGGGCCCTGGGCGGTCGGCAGTAGCCGTCAGCGGGGCGTGCGGGGTGCGGCACACGCCTGGCCTGTCCGTCCGAGGAGTCCTACGGTTGGGAAGCCGGTTTGGTTCAAGGCTCCCCGCAGTCGCTTTCTTCACCTGCACTGAGGCTCGGAACCGTACGGGATTACGGGCCAGTACGCGACACTGTGCGGCGCGGCGGGAGGGGATGGCCGGCGCCGTGGACGCGCTGGACGACCGGGGCGGACCCGAACCCCGGCGCTGTCGTCGTCCCGCTCGAGTCGCTGACGGAGGGGCCCCGGCTGCCCGACCCTCTGGTGTCCCCCAGGGCGGGCAGGGCCTTCGACGACGGCCGGTCCGAGCGCGCCGAGGCCGCCTCCGCCCTGCACCTGGACAGCTCGGCACGTCGCAACCAGGTCATCTGGCAGGCTCGGTGCTGCAACGGGCGCCCGCGAGCTCCCAGTGGGGGCGGCCGGCCGCAATAGCTGTTCACCGGCCGTTGCGGCCGACAGCCGCCAGCGCTGCCCTCCCGCATACCCGGGCGCTTGGTCCGCGACGCGCCGTCCGTTTTGTGGGCGACGTGGGGGGCAGAGTGCAGCTTCGCGCCCCTGATGCGGCCGATCCATTCGCCCTTCGAGTTCGCGAGGGGCCCGGACTGCTGCCGGTTCCGGTCGGCCTTCTTCAGCTCCTCGCTGTGCGCCTGGAGCTCGGCTGCGAGCTTCTTCCGGCCGCCCCTGTAAACGTAGTCGGCCATGCTTCTGCCTCCTGGTGGTCGGTGGGCCGGGAGGTTCGTGGTGGCCAGCCGGGCCTCCCTCCTCCGTTCGTTGTTCTTACGGTGTTTGGGGTGTCGGTCCGGGGGTTCCGTAGGCTTCTGATCGTCCAAGGGTGCGGGTATGGCCTCCTCGTTTTCGCCCTCGCCGTGGCTTAGCCGGAATGGCCGCCCGCGTCCCACGACGACTCGCCCGCTGATTGAGAGATGCGCATCGATCGCTGTGTAAGGAAACGACGGCGTGGTTGTCCGTAGGCGCCCCAGAAGACTGAAAAGGAGAAAGGCGTACTGTGGCCGAACTGTGGGCCGGATCCGGCGCAGGCAAGACCCACCTCCACTGCATGGTCATCGACCAGGACGGGAGCCGGCTGTTCTCCCGGAGGCTGGCCAACACCGAGGACGCGATCCTCGCCCTGATCGCAGACGTCCTCGCTCTGGCCGCGGGCAGGGAGGTTCATTGGGCCACCGACCTGAACCAGGGCGCGTCGGCGCTGCTGATCAGTGCCCTCTTGGCGCACGCACCATGCCGCACGCATCTACAGCGGCGAGGGCACGACCGAAGCGAGGGACGTCGGGATCATCGCAGACCAGGCCAAGATGCGCCGCGACCCGCAGCCGGTGAGGGCCGAGGACGAGACAATCGTCGAATTGCGCCTGCTCACAGCCCGCCGGGCAGACCTCGTCCACGACCGGACCAGGTCGTACAACAGGTTCCGGGCCACCCTGCTCGAGTACTTCCCGGCGCTGGGGGCCTCATAAGACTTCTACCAGCGCAAGGCCGCCGCCATCCTCCTGACCAGGTACCAGACGCCCGAGGGGATCCGGCGGGCCGGGCAGGGGCGGATCGAGGACTGGCTGCGCAAGCAGGGCTGCTACCGCACCGACAAGACCGGCGGGACCGCCGTGGAGACGGCCGGGCAGCAGTCCACGACCGTGGTCGGGCAGACCGCCGCAGCGGCCCTCGTCGCGCGGATCGCCCAGAACATCCTGTCCCTCATCGAGCAGATTGCAGAGGTCGGTGGCGAGATCGAGACCCGCTGCAGGCGCACGCCCACTTCGAGATCCTCCGGAGCGTGCCAGGTTTCGCGCCGCAGCTCGCGGCCGAGTTCATCGCCACCGGCGGAAATTGGACCGCTTCGGCAGCGCAGACCGCCTCGCCGGAATCGCCGGAGTCGCGCCGGTTCCAAAGGGCTCAGGCAAGATCAGCGGCAACTGCCGCAGCGCCACGCGCTACGACCGAAGACTCCTCCGCACACGCTTCCTCGCCGCACAGAACGCCGCCGGGTACTGCCCCGAATCGCGCAGCTACTACGACCCGAAGCGCGCCGAGTGGAAGAACCACAAACAGGCCCATGGATGGGGACGGAGCGAAGCGGAGGCGCCGGCCAGGACCCGGGCCACAGCCCGAGCGCAGCGAGGACCGAATGTCAGGCGCGGCGCTGGCCACCTGCCCGGCGGGGCCGGGGTGTGGCCGTTCCTGCTGCCGCCGGCGGGCCGGGGTGCCGGGTTCCAGAGGCCGCGCTCGGAATCGCGGCCCACGGGGCCTTGACGCCTGTGCGTGCCGGGAGGACAGTGCCGACCGTAGGGGTTCGGTGTGCGGGGAGGTCCTTCGTGGAAAGGAGCCCGCAATGGCATGGCGGATCGAAGGAACGTACTTCGAAAACTGCAACTGCGACATGGTCTGCCCGTGTACGACCTCCGGCCTCACGGCGCCGGCCGACAACGACCGCTGCAAGGTGGCGCTGGCGTTCCACATCGACACGGGCGACGTCGACGGGGTCGATGTCGGCGGCCTGACCGTCGCCGTCGTGGCGGAAACCCCTGCCCTGATGGGTGAGGGCGGCTGGCGCATGGGGGTGCTGATGGACGCCGCGGCAACGCCGCAGCAGGCCGAGGCGCTCGGGGCCGTCTTCGGCGGCCAGCGCGGCGGACCGATGGAAGGCCTCGGCCCCCTGGTCGGGGAGATGCTCGGCATGGAGTCGCGCGAGATCGACTACGCCGACGACGGCCGCGCCCACCGGGTCAGGATCGGGAGCGCCGTCGACATCTCGGTGGAGGACTTCGTCTCCCCGCTCGACCCCACAGGCGCCGGAGTGAAGGTCAGCGGAGTCGGCTTCCCCGCCGACACCCTGGCGGCCGGGCACGCCACGGCCTCCAGCGTGGACGCGTTCGGGCTCTCGTGGGACAACACCGGGAAGAACTCCTTCTCGGCGCCCTTCGCCTGGTCAGCCTGAAGTGGAAGGGCAGGCATCTCCGGCCGTCCGCAGCCGGGCCGCACTGCTCGTGCTGCTCGGCTGCGCGGCCATCGCCTGGTACTTCACCGTCCTCGGGACCGGGGGCATGCCCCCGGGGCCGGGAACGATGGGGCTGGACCTCGCAGGCTTCCTGCTCGTGTGGTCCCTCATGATGTCCGCCATGATGCTCCCGGCCCTGGCACCGTTGGCCACCGCGTACCTGCGCTCCCTCCGCGCGGTGCCCGACGCGAGTGTGCGTGCGGTGCGGACGACCGGCCTCGTCCTGGGCTACCTGGTGTCCTGGGCCGTCTTCGGGGCCGGCGCCTTCGTGCTGGCCCTGCTCGCCGCCCAGCTCGCGATGGCCGCCCCCGAGGCCGCCGCGTGGACGGGCGCCGGAATCGTGGCCGCCGCCGGCGCCTACCAGCTGACTCCGCTGAAGGACTTCTGCCTGCGCCACTGCCGCTCCCCCATCGCTTTCCTCCTCCATGTCTCCAGCTTCAGAGGTCCCCTCCGGGACGTCCGTGTCGGGGCCTACCACGGCGTGTACTGCATCGGATGCTGCTGGGGCCTGATGGCCGTGCTGACCGCCGTCGGACTGACGAACCTGGCGTGGATGGCCGCCATTGCCGCGACCGTGCTGCTGGAGAAGACCTGGAGCCACGGCCGTGGACTGAGCAGGGCCGTCGGGGTCGCGCTCATCGTCTTCGCATGCTTCGTCCCGGCCAACCCCGCACTGCTTCCCGGGCTGCACGCGTCACAGATGCAGACCGCGGCGGCCCTGGTCCACCATCCCTGACGCCCGTCCGCCGGGGCGCTCCGGCTCCCGGCCAGACGTCGTCCGGGGCGCCCCGTCGACCGCGACTGTGTTCACCCGAGGATCATCGGCCGGTGCATGGCCATGGGGAGCTGGTTCCGCCCATCGCGGGCGCGCCAGGTACCGGATCGGCGTCCGGAGCCGGGACGACCCGGCGGGTGGGAGGGGCAGCAGCCGTCTGCTTCGCCCGCACGGCCTTCCGGGGCGCGGTCCCGGGTGCGAGGCTGGGGGCATGGAGAACGACCCTGGCCCTCTGGTCATCGGCCTGCGGGATCCTGCGTCCGCGGATGCGGCCGCAGCGGGAGGGAAGGCGGCCAATCTCGGCATGCTCATCCGTGGCGGGCTCCCGGTGCCCGAGGGATTCGTGCTCACCACAGCCGCCTACCGGCTCGCGGCCCGGCCGGGGATCGGAGAGCACGGTTCCTCGGCGGCCGCCGCTGCCGCGCTCCGGGAGGCTCCCGTTCCTCCCGCCGTCGCAGAGGAACTGCTGGACGCGTACCACACGCTGGGACCGGGACCGGTGGCCGTCCGCTCGTCCGCCACCGCCGAGGACCTCCCGGAGGCGAGCTTCGCCGGGCAGCACGACACCTACCTCGGAATCGTCGGCGACGACGCGGTCCTCGATGCCGTCCGCCGGTGCTGGGCCTCCCTATGGACCGACCGGGCGGTGGCCTACCGGCAGGCCAACAGGATCGACGGGCAGAGCATCGCCATGGCCGTTGTCGTGCAGAAGATGGTCGACGCCGCCGCGGCCGGGGTCCTGTTCACCGCAGATCCCGTCACCGGGACACGGCGGCGCGCCGCGGTCGACGCGGTCCCGGGCCTGGGCGAGGCCCTGGTGTCGGGAGAGGCCACCCCGGACCACTACGTCCTCGACACGGCGACGGGCTCGGTCCTCCAGTCCCGGCCCGCCGGGACCGACGCCGTCCTCACCGAGCCCGAACTGGTCGAGCTCGCCCGCCTCGGCGACCGCGTCGAGGGCCTGTTCGGCGCACCGCAGGACATCGAGTTCGCACTCGACGCCGGGCACCGGATCTGGCTCGTCCAGTCGAGGGACATCACCACCCTGTACCCAGTGCCAGCCGGCGCTTTCGATCCGGCGGACGGGCTGCACGTCTACCTCTCGGCGAATGTCATCCAGGGCTACTTCGACCCGATCACCCCTATGGGTGTGCAGTTCTTCCGCCTCCTCGGCTCGGGCGTGGCCCGGGCCATCACCGGGCACGACCCAGCAGCCGCAGGCGCGGGGCCCGATCCCGCGGCTGGGCCGCGGATGCTGGCCGAAGCGGCGATGCGCCTGCACCTCGACGTCACAGCAGCCCTGCAGGACCCGATCGGGCACCGGCTGCTCCAACTCGTGGCCGGCGTCGCCGAATCCCGCAGCGCGGCCGTCCTCTCCACCCTGGCCCACGACCATCGGTTCCGCATCCGGGGCGGCTCCCACCTCGCCTCCCTCCGCCGGATCGCAGAGCCCCTGCTGCGGCTGGGAGTGCCGCTCATCGCCCTGCGCACCTTCCTCGCCCCGACCTCGGCGCCCGCCCGGCTCGCACGGGAACTCGAGGCGGCCGTGCGGCCCCTCCTGGAGGCCGACGGCGCCCCCGACCGTCATCTCGATGCCGTGGAACGGCTGCTGCTCGAAGCACCGGCCCGCATGTTCCCACGGCTCGTGGGCCTCCTCGCCCCGGCGATGCTCTCCCTCGGGCTGGCCGGGCGCCTCCTGCGCGGACGGGCGACCCCCGACGAACTCAGGACGGTCACCCGGGGCGCCCCGCGGAACCCGACGACCGAGATGGACCTGGCCCTCTGGCAGGTCAGCGCGGCCGCCCGCCGCGACCCGGCAGCCAAGCAGGCGCTGACCGGGCGCACGCCCGCCGAACTCGCCGACGCCTACCGCACAGCATCCCTCCCGGCCACGCTGCAGTCACAGCTCGCCCGATTCCTGACCCACTACGGCTTCCGCTGCATCAGCGAGATCGACATCGGCACGCCCCGCTGGTCCGAGGACCCCACCCACCTCCTGGGCGCCCTGGCCAACTACGTCCGCCTCGGCGACGAACTGCCCGACCCCGACGCCCAGTTCGCCAGGAGCACCCGCGAAGCCGAGGCCATGGTCCAGGAACTGCTCGGCCGGGTCCACGGACCACAGCGCGCCGCCCTCCGCTTCGCGCTGCGCCGCGTCCGGCTGCTCATCGGCTCGAGGGAAGCCCCCAAGTTCCACCTCGTCCGCCTCCTCGCCACCCCGGCCCGCAACCTCCTCAAGCCCGTCGGGACGCAGCTCGCCGAAGACCACCGGATCGCCGACCCGGCCGACGTGTACTTCCTCACGCTCCCCGAAGCCAGACGCGCCCTCGGCGGGGAGGACCTGCGCGCCCTGGTCGCCCAGAGGCGCGCGGCCTTCGAGCGCGAACGGAAGCGGAAGCACATCCCGAGGGTTCTCCTCTCCGACGGGACCGATGCCGAAGCCACGACCGCCTCGACTCCCACGGGACAGGACCTGACCGGCACACCGGCCTCACCCGGCGCGGCCACCGGCCCGGCCCGCGTGATCCTCTCTCCCGAGGGGGCCCGCCTCGAACCCGGGGAGATCCTCGTCGCCCCCTCCACCAACCCGGGCTGGACCCCACTCTTCCTCACCGCGGCAGGGCTGGTCATGGAGATGGGCGGAGCCATGTCCCACGGCGCGGTCGTCGCCCGCGAATACGGGATCCCCGCAGCCGTCGGCGTCCCCGGGGCCACCGAGAAGGTCACCACCGGGACCATCATCACCGTGGACGGATCCCTCGGCACCGTCACCCTCCACCCGGCGACGGCACCTGCCCCACAGCTGCGCGGGCCCGAACCCGCTGCCCTCGAGGGCGGGCCGAAGGCGCCGTAGACGCTCCGCGCCGGCAGGGGGCACACGGGCCGGCGGCGACATCCGCGTCCTGCCACGGCCGTCCCGTCCAGTCGGCTCCGGCCGAGAGGGAGGACCGGCTCAGATCCGGACACCGCCGCCGCGTCGGATGCGGACCCTCCCCTGCCGGGGAAGCCTCCAGCCCAGGACGGCGATGGCGATCCCGATGCCGCCCACCAGAGGATGCAGGACAGGATGGAAGACCTGCATCCACAGCAACTGGACGAGAATCCATCCGACCAGGCCCGCCCCGGAGAGAACGGCAAGGAGCCGGGCAAGGCCCCAGCGGAGCACCACCGCCGCCCCGGCAACCAGCTCGCCGAGGCCCGGCAGGAGCATCAACGCGATGCCCGGGAACGTCCAGTCCTGGAAGGACGTCGTCTGCAGCCAGCCCTGCTGGAGCTCCATCCTTCCGATCAGCATCAGCCAGCCCCCGACGACCGCGAAGCACCCGACAAGAAACTGGAGGAACGCAAGCGGTGCCCGGATCTTCACTGCTCCTCCAAGAACGAGGCGGACGGATGCCGTTTCATGGTCGCCAACCGCGCCGGCCGCCCGGCAGTGCCCATAGTCCCCACCGCTACCTGCCCCGGCCGTCGCCCGCCGCGGCGGAGGAGCACGGGCATTCTGGCTGCCGGCCATGAGCAGGCGCAAGGGCTGCCCGAAGGCTGTCCCGCCGCATTCGGCGCGCGGAGCCGGACCACCCCGGATGACATGGCCAGCCGATGGGAGCCCGGCGCCGCGCGGTCCAGCTCCCCCCATGGATGTGAGCACAAGCTGGACGATCCTGAACATATGGGGGCTGGACGCACCAGTCAATGCAAGTGTTCCCACGTCACGTCACAGCGCCAGGGACGACAGCCGATCGCCCCTCAGAGCCGGCACCCGGGCGTGGCCGTAGACTGGTGCAGCAGTGCTCCGGCCATCCCCCCATGGACCGGAGCGCTGCCGTCTCCAGCGCGAGAGCCGAAGGCCTCTGGGCGGCCCGCGCTCCCAGACCTATCGTCGAACTGTGCCGGCCTGCCGCCCCCAGGGATGGGAAGCCGGCACACGGCGCCCCGCCCTGGCGTCCCCCCACGCCGGGCGGGGCGACCGTCCCCCGGTCGCGGGCCCATCGGCACCCCAGCCTTCCAGAGCCTCTTCGACGGCCCCGAGATACAGGCCTTCGTGGGGAACCCGGGTGGAGACCCAACATGCCGCCGGAATCACCTTCCGAAAGGCAATCGGCTCCCCCGACCAGTTCTGACGGCTCTGCAGCACTAAACGTCCGAACGGCCCTACCGGGCTGCTCCTCGGGCGCGTAATCATCAGGAGGAGGTGCTAGGGCCACCCGCCGGCGCAGGCAGGACCCTGCATGCAGCGAAGTCCTGCATGCGCCGAAGCGCCTCCGACAGAGAAGGATGACGGAAAGGTACCGACATGGGCGCAAGTGAGAACGCCGAAGTGGTCCGGCGCGGGTATGAGGCCTTCAACGCAGGCGATCTGGCGGCACTGAGCGAGCTGTTTGCCGAAGACGCGGTCTGGCACGCCGCCGGAAGCGGCGCACTGTCCGGGACCAAGCAAGGACGCGACGCCATCCTGGCCTACTTCGGCGAGCTGGGCGCGCGTTCCCAAGGTTCCTTCCAAGCGGCAGTCAAGGACATCGTCGGCGGAGAGAGCCACACGGTAGGGATCCAGCGAAGCCGCGCCGAGAACAACGGCAAGACCATGGACCTGGCCACGGCAATCGTGTTCGTACTCCGCGACGGAAGGGTCGTCGAAGGCCGGGAGTACTTCGAGGACACGGCCACGGCGGACGACTTCTGGAGCTGACCGTCCAGCAGCACAGCAACACACACTACACACGCACCGTCCAAGGAGCAGACATGGGAACCACCCCATACGGAGTCGTGCACTTCTTCCCAGGAGGCACAAAGGACCAGTACGAGGCCTCGATCGCCGCCGTCCACCCCGGCGAAGGCCTCCTCCCCGAGGGCCAGACCTTCCACGCCGCAGGACCTTCAGCCGGGGGGTGGACGATCATGGCCGTCCACGAGTCGAAGGAGAGCTGGGAGAAATTCCGCGACGGCATCCTCATGCCCCGCATGCAAGAGGGCATCGAGGGCGGATTCGCCTCGCCCCCGGAGGAGACCGTCATCGACCTGTACAAGATCATGCCCTGACCAACGCGCCATTCCACCCGGGTTCCGTCAGACGGAGCCCCCCAGAGCTCCACGAAGCGGACCTCGCTTCGAGCGCCCGGCGATCCTCGCGCGACCATGAGGAGGCCCCATAGCTTCTCTAAGGCTCCGTTGCTGAATGAGACGAGGCCCCCGCGACGGGCACTTGACTTGGCGCGCCGCCACCAGCCAGCAAAGGCTTGCCGGCAGCCTCTCCGAACTCGCCGAGGCCGACACCTCCGAGGTGTTCGCCGACCCGGACGCGGAGGTCTTCGAGCTCGTCTACGGCACCACCACGTTCGGGTGGTTCGCCGCCCGCGTCCGCGACACCGAGAGGACGCAGGTGACCCCGAGCTCGCCGGCCGGCCCGGACCCATCCACGAGATGGCCCTGTCCGTGGAGATCGGCCGCACCCGCATGAACGTCCGCGACGCCCTCGAGTGACGAACAGGGCCGCGGTGGCGGCGGCGGACGCGGTGCCGTGACCGGCGACGGTGAGGCCGGGGACGGGCAGGACGGCGGCGAGGCTGTCGGCGGCGCCCCGGGCGGTGGTCTGGTTGGTGGTCACGGGCGGTTCTCCTCGGTGGTGACGATCTGGGCGGCGACGCGCGAGCCCTTCAGGACGGAGACGGCGCAGGCGAGGTCCTTGCCGCCGACGGCGACGCGGAAGGGCTCATGCTCCGGACGGTCCCGAGCGCGTCGGCGGACCTGGGATGGCTCGGCCCGGGCGGCCATTAAGAACGTCTGCGAGGCGGTGAGCTTCACTGACACGCCGCGCTGGTCGATGAGAAGGACATCCCAAGCTGCTGAACTCCGCCGGCTACGACGTTGTCGTGATTACTGGGGCCGAGCAGCTTGGGTCATTCAGGGTCCGATTTATGGTCCGCCATTGAGGCAAACTAAGGCTATCGGGGTGCACCGCCCCGAAGAGTCGAATGACGAGTCTGCGCACTTCAGAAGCGGTTTGTATATCAGAGCCGACCCTAGTCAATCGTCGAGCTGTAATGAGAAGGTCAGCAGTTCGATCCTGCTAGGAGGCTCCGAGAGCCCCTTCTGACCTGCGGAAACGCAGTCCAGGAGGGGCTTCTTCGTGCTCGGCGCCCCCTACCCGGCTTTGCGCCATTCGTCGCCGACCACCTGCTGGATCCTCTCCCTCCGCTTCAGGGAGAGGGCGCCGTGTTCGTCGGCGGCCCGTTCTGCATCCAGCCAGGACCCCAACCGGGCCTCGTACGCATTCCGGGCCCGGGGATCGGGAAGGTGCCGGTAGTCCGCCAGGAATACCTCGACGCGATGCAGCGCCGCCGCGAAATCCGCCTCGTCCTGCTGTGCGGGAACCGGCAGCCCGGTGATCTGCCACGCCAGCTCATGCATGAGGTCTCTGTCCACGTCCGGCCCTCTCAGCCGGCCCCTCCCCGCATTGGAGTGTAGGAAACGGTGAGGGCGGTGGTGGAGAGGCGAAAGTCCTGTCCCAGATGAGCGGGGTCGGCGCACGCCCGGCGAACGGGGATGGAGTTCCCTGGGCGTTCCTGCTCAGGAGCGGGACGTGCACCCGCGTGACATCCGCCCGCGATCCGGTCAGACCAGCCAGCGGCGCCACCAGGGCTGATTCTCCGGTTCGGGCGTCGGTTCTGGCTCCGGGCCCTCGCCCAGGGCGAGCGCGGCCTCGGCGACATCGTCCGCGGTGAGCGTCATGACGGCCTCACGGCCGAGCGCGTCGAGGCTCTGTTCCTCGTCGCGCGAGAGCCGCAGCGCCTGACGGTTGAGCGCCTGCTCGAACAGCGTGCGGGCGAATCGAGCGTTGCCCGAGTCCTCGTCCGCGTGGAGCCCGGTGAGGATGCGATGAAGCATCTGGTCCGCCTCCGGCGCCAGTGTGTACTCGTGCTGGGCCAGCATCTGGTGGAAGATCGTCTGGAGTTCGTCGACCGAGTAGTCGGGGAACGTGATCTCGCGGGCGAACCGGGAGCGCAGTCCGGGGTTCGAGAGCAGGAAGGACTCCATCAGCCGCGGATAGCCGGCCACGATCACGACGAGGCGGTGGCGGTGGTCCTCCATCCGCTTGAGCAGGACCTCGATCGCCTCGGGGCCGAAGTCCATCCGGCCGTCCTCCGGTGCCAGCGCGTAGGCCTCGTCGATGAACAGGACGCCGTCCAGCGCGCGCCGGATCACCCTGTCCGTCTTGATTGCGGTGGCGCCGACGTACTGCCCCACCAGGCCCGAACGGTCGACCTCGACCAGGTGACCTTTCTGCAGCAGGCCGACCGCGCGGTACATCTCGGCCAGGAGCCGCGCCACGGTGGTCTTTCCCGTGCCCGGGTTCCCGAGGAACACCAGATGCTGGGATGTGGCCACCTCCGGCAGGCCGTGCGCCTTACGGCGGGCCTGGACCTGGAGCAGTGCGACGAGGGCACGCACCTGTTCCTTCACGGTCTCCAGTCCCACCAGCGCGTCGAGCTCGGCCTGCACCTCGGACAACGGCCTGGCCGGCCCGGGCCGCGCGCCGATGAGATCCCCGACCAGCTCGTCCATGCGCTCCGAACCGGGCAGTTTGAGCTGATCAGCCAGATGGCTGATGGTTCCGCGCAGGTCGTCGAGTGGATTGCGGCTGGCAGCCATGCACCCATGGTAGTGCTCAACTCCCGACGGGGGCGGGGGTTGATCACTTGGGCCTCAGGGTGGCGGCCGCCGCTGACCCCGCCGGGCAGCAGAAGAGGGGGAAGCCGCCGACAGCGCGGCCTCCCCCTCTCGGGCGGGTGGCTCAGATCGGGCGGATCTGCTGCGCCTGCGGGCCCTTCTGGCCCTGCCCGACCTGGTACTCGACCTTCTGGCCCTCTTCGAGGTTCTTGAAGCCGCGCCCCTCGATTTCGGAGTAGTGGGCGAAGAGGTCCGCCGAGCCGTCGTCGGGCTGGATGAACCCGTAGCCCTTCTCGGAGTTGAACCACTTCACGGTGCCTGTTGCCATTGGTGATGCCTTCCTGCGAACGGTGCCGTGGCCGCACTCCGGCCGGGTCCCGCACCGTCCACCATCAACAATCCTATGTGTGCAGGACCACATGCATATGCCGAGTGCTTGGCGTTCGCAACGAGGACGATGGGGCCGTGGCCGCCGACGACGACGAAGCGAGGGCGGCGCGGCTGCGTCACGTCTCCTGCACGGAGTGTCCACGCCGGAAGATGGCCTTGAGCACCTCCTGCTTGGTGACGCCGCGTTGCTGCGCGGCGAGGTCGGCGGCGAACGTGAGAGCGTCAGCCCTTTCCCCTTTGCGCAGGTCGGCCTTCACGGTCGTTCGCCCCAACTGCTCAGCAGCGGCAACACGGTGGTGGCCGTCCGCGAGCAGCAGCACGCCGCCGATGTCGAAAACCACAACGGGCGTGGCTTCGTCGAAATGCTCGACGTAGTACGACACCCGCTCCGGATCCAGATGAGGGCGGCTTCGTTCGATCGAGTCCGGTGAGAGCCGGGCGATGGGGAGCTCCACAATGGGCATGTGCCCAGTCTGGGGCGCTCGAGTTCCGCCGTCCACGCGCCTGTCTCCGTGATCCTCTGGCCGGCTGCGGGCCCATTCGGTGCTCAGGCATGGACAGAACCTCCGGGCGGGGGCAGGGTTTGGGCCATGACGCTCAAGCGAGGCCGCGGACCCCGGCCACCGGTCTGCGCATCGCTCGGCGCCCTGGCTATGACGGCCGCGCTGCTCACCGGCTGCACCACCGCGGCCGGCCTCCAAGCCGTGCCCGGGGCCCGGAACGGAACGGCGGTCACGGCCAGCCCGGTCGCGCCCGCGTTCTACAACCTGGTCACCGATCTCTTCTTCGTGACCCTGCCTCCAGGGTCGACGAGGACCGGGCAGAAGTGCCCCCGGCCGACGAGCGCCTCGCATGGCGGCGACTGCACCATCGAGTTCACCAGCGCCCTGCCGCCCCAGGACGTGTACGCCGACTTCGCCAGAAGGGCCGCCCAAACCGGCTGGGCGCCCGAGCGGAAGAACTCGGACGGCAGGGTCGTGGCGTGGGCGAAAACCTTCGCCGACGGCAGCAGTGCCCACCTCCTGCTGAGGCCGCTCGACCCCGGGCAGACGTCCCCTCCCTACAGCTACTCCGTCACCGGCTCCATCTGACCGCAGGGCTGTTCGCCGTCCGCTCAGTTCGCGGTTGCTGCGTTGTCCTCGGCCGTGACCTCCTCAGGAGCAATCACCATCGGATTGAGGACACGGTGCAGGAAGGATTTGGTCCGCGGCTCCTGAGGGTCGCCGATGACGTTGGCCGCGGGCCCCTGCTCAACGATGTAACCCCCGTCCATGAACACCACCCTGTCGGCGACCTCGCGTGCGAAGGCCATCTCGTGGGTCACGATGATCATCGTCATTCCCTCGGCAGCGAGGGCCTTCATGACCGCGAGGACTTCCCCGACCAGTTCGGGGTCGAGTGCAGAGGTGGGCTCGTCGAACAACATGAGCTGTGGGTCCATCGAGAGGGATCTGGCGATGGCCACCCGCTGCTGCTGGCCGCCGGAGAGCTGCGCCGGGTATGCGCCCTCCTTGTGGGACATGCCGACCCGATGGAGATTGCGCCGGGCAATGTCACGCGCTTCCGACTTCGGGCGCTTGAGGACTTTCGTCTGCGCGACCGTCAGGTTTTCCAACACCGTCAGATGTGGAAACAGGTTGAACGACTGGAACACCATGCCGATGCGTTGGCGGATCCGGTCAAGATCGGCATCAGGGTGGGTGATTTCCTCGGGCCCCACGAAGACCGTCCCGGAGGTGGGGGTTTCCAGGAGGTTGACGCAGCGGAGCAGGGTGGATTTTCCCGATCCCGAGGGGCCGATGATGCAGACGACCTCGCCGGGCTTGACGTCGAGGGAGATGTCCTTCAGCACTTCGTTGTCCCCGAAGGACTTCTTCAGGTTGCTGATCGAGATCGCTGTGACCGCATGAACATCCTCGGCTCCGGTCTCCGGCATTGTCGGCATGATTTCAGCGGGCTTTCGCGTAGCGGCGCTCGAGCCTGCGCACGAGCATGGACAGAGGGAGGGTGATGGCCAAGTAGCAGATGGCCGCCACAATGAGGGGGGTCGCGTTGACCGAGCGGTTGAGGAAGTCCTGGGAGAACTTGGTCAGTTCATACTGCGCGGCAGTCACACCGACGACGTAGACGAGGGATGAGTCCTTGACCAGCAGGATCATCTCGTTCGTCAGGGGCGGGACAACAATCCGGAACGCCTGGGGTATGACGATGCTCGCCATGGTCCTGCTGTAGCTCATGCCCAGCGTCCGGGCCGCCTCGGTCTGCCCCTTGGGCACCGCCTGGATTCCCGCCCGGAATGTCTCGGCCATGTAGGCGGCGGCTGTGATTCCCAGGCCGACCATGACCATGCCGTACTTGTCGCCGGGGAATTCGAATCCCGGGAACGCATTCGGGATGCCGTACGCGACCATGAACAACACGACGAGGGCCGGGACCCCGCGGAAGAATTCGACGTAGGCGCTGGCAAACCAGCGGTAGGGCCCGATTGAGCTGAGGCGCATGAGGGCCAGCAGGAGCCCGAGGCAGAAGGCGAACACGAAGGCGAGCAGGGTGTAGATGATCGTGTTCACGAGGCCGACCGTGATGACCCTGGGCAGCTCGCGAAGGAGGATGTCGGCCCGTAGGAAGGAGTTGCTGAAGGTGGGCCAGTCGGTCTTCGCCACAACGAGTGCGACGATGATGAGGCCGATGGCGTACTGGACGCCTCGCCCCACGCGGGCTCTCTGTCGTCGGGTGAGCCTGGGCTTGCCCGCAGCAGGCGCCGTCGTCTGTGTACTCATTGCCGCCCTCACTGGTCCCGTCTGCTCTGATCGCTGCGATGGGCGGCTGACACCGTGCGGCCTGCCGCCCATCGTGGTGGATTAGCTCTTCGGGACGTCTCCGATCCACTTCTTGTACATCTGGTCGTAGGTGCCATCGCCCTTGGCCTTGGAGATGGCATCGTCGACGACCTTCTTCAGCGCGGTGTTGCCGAGCTTCATGCCGAAGCCGTATTGCTCGCCCGTGTTGAACTGAGTCCCGATGGTGGCCTTGCCAGGATTGCTCTTCATGGCCTCGCTCCACACCGGCAGGTCATTGATCGCGGCGTCGACCTGCCCGGTGAGCAGGGCCTGGGTCTGGGAGGCCAGGTCCTGGAACTCGACGATCTGGCACCCGCATTCGGCCTTGTGCGCGTTCGCATAGTCGAGGCCGGTGGTCGCGGTCTGGGCACCCAGCTTCTTGCCCTTCAGGTCGCCGAGGGACTTGACGGTCGCGCTGCTGGGGGTGAGGAGGGCCTGTGTGGCGTCGAAGTACGGGGCGGAGAAGAGGATGACCTTCTGGCGGGCTTCGGTGATCGTCATGCCCGCGGCCGCAATGTCGCACTTCCCTGTCGACATGTCCTCACCGGACTTGATGCCCTCGAAGGGAGTATCCACGACCGCGACCTGCGCCCCCATCTCCTTGGCAGCCAGATTCATCAGGTCGATGTCGAATCCGACGGTGTTCCCGGAGTCGTCATTGGATTCGAAGGGCGCGTAGGGCAGGTGGGTGCAGACGGTGAGCTTGCCCGGGGATACCAGGCTCACGCCCTGCGCGCTGCCGGCCGAGGCGTTGTTCGCTGGGGCGGCCGATCCGCTGCCGCAGGCAGCGAGTGCGAGGGTTCCCGCCCCAAGCAGGGCGGCGATCTTCAGCCGTCTGAGTGACTTCACTGTTGTCTCCTTTGTTGGACGCTCCAAGGCCGGTCAGGCTGACTGCCCTACGGGTGATTCACTATGGCCACATCCTCCCCTCCCCCGGATCCTTACCGATCGCTGGACACGCCGTCGAGCTCCTGACGCGGTTCACCCTGCGGCCACGTGCGGTTCATCACCGGCGCCTAGCCTCTGAAGCTCATCGTGGCCGAACCACCGGAAGGTCCCACCATCGTGAGCACAACCCGAACTCGCACCCTCCTCGCAGCCGGCATCGCCATCCTGATCGCCGGATCCGCAGGCACCGTCGTCGCCGCCCAGGCAGCACCCCCGGCCCCGGCGCCCGACCACCACCAGGTCAGCACCGCCCTCGCCGACGACTTCAACGCCGTCGACCGGAACACCACATGGCAGCTCACGAGCAAGCTCAAGCTGAACTTCCCGACCTACCACACCGAGGGCATCGCCTTCAGCGGCGACCACATCTTCCTCTCCGCGGTCCAGATCATCGAGCCCACGCAGAAGTACGCGACCCCGCAGGGCGGCTACGACCGCACCCCCGGCAAGGGCATCGGGCACCTCTTCATCATGGACAAGGCCGGCAACCTGCAGAAGGACGTCACCCTCGGCGAGGGCGACATGTACCACCCGGGAGGGATCGACTTCGACGGCGCCAACGTCTGGGTCCCCGTCGCCCAGTACCGGCCCAACAGCAGCGCCATCATCTACCGCGTCGACGCGAACACCCTCAGCGTCCACAAGCAGTTCGAGGTCAAGGACCACTTCGGCGGCATCGTCATGGACCAGCAGACCGGCCACCTCGTCGGCAACACCTGGGGCTCGCGCCGCTTCGCCGAATGGGACCTGAAGGGCAAGCAGCTGGCCACCTGGGAGAACCCCAACTACTTCATCGACTACCAGGACTGCCAGTACGTGCCAAACTCCGCCATGCTCTGCGGCGGCATCACCAATCTGCCCCAGACCCCGGCCGCCGGCGGCGCGAACAGCACCTACGAGCTCGGCGGCATGGCGATGCTCGACCTGACCAGCCACCAGGTCACCCGCGACGTCCCTTTCCAGAAGTGGTCCACCGCCGGGCACGTCGCCACCCGGAACCCCTTCAAGATGACCGCGGACGGGCACCACCTGACCATGAAGGTGGCCCCTGACAACGGCGACGAGGGCAACGGCACCGAGATCCTCACCTACGAGGCCACCGTCACGCCGGCGGCGCGCTGACGATTCCAGTACCAAAGTCTCATCACACGGCTCGCTTTCACTGGGACATTGGGACAAGGAAGCAACAGCGGCATCAGGAGGGCCGGGCCATGGTGGGCATCGATGACGTGGTCCGGGCCTGGAGCCTGACCGGCACACCCGCGACCCAGGACCGCCTCAACAGCTACGCCCGGGCACTCGTTGCCGCGCGGCCCCTCGGCGCCTACAGGCCCCTGGATGACGATCAGGAGGATCTGGCGATCCTCGCCCTGTACCGCGTCGACCGACCGCACGCGACCATGGCGGACCTCCACCAGGTTCCCCCGCTGGCTCTCTCCTCGTACCACCAGATGCTCCACGACCTGGCGAGCGAAGGATTCGGCCCGCTCAAGCGCGTTCCCGGCGTTCTGGCTCCCTAAGGCCGCGACGCAGAAGCGGAGGGGCCCCAGCTGCCAGGGCCCCTCCATTCCGGTGCGGGTTACCAGTCCGCGATGAGAATCCTGTTCCGGGAGAGGAAGCTCGACCACACTCCTACCCGACGGGCCGCCCCGCCAAACGCGGCACCCGGTGCGTGGTCTCCGCTCGGGGTCCGGACCCCTTAGACGGTGCCGGTGGGGGCCGCGCGCCCGTCGACCTCGGCGGTCAGACTGTCGATGCGTTCCATCGCACGCTCGAGCTGTTCGACGGTCGACCACAGATCCGGGTGCAGGTCCCGGACCTCCTCGAGGCTCTTCCCGGCCGACCGGAGCGAGGCGAGATCGAAGCTGACGTTCGTTCGGGCTCCTGCAACGGCGGCCCGGAGGGCGCCGCAGGCGACCACGACGTCGGCAATGAGGGCCCGATTGCCGTTGGCCGCGAGCCACGCGAGATCTCCGATCGCTTCCACGGCGTGCTCGCCGAGGACGGCCGAGGCTTTCGCGGCGTCGACGCACGCGCGGTGGATGGCCTCGTCGCGCTCGGGACCCGGCTCCAGACGGAACGCGGCGCCAAAGGCGCGCGACGCGGAGGCGTCGTCGTCGGCAAGCCGGAGCGCCGTCCCGCGGAGGGACTGCGCCCGTTCCCGCAGCGACTCGACCTCGGCGCGCCGGGACCCCTCCGCCTCGGTGTAGCCGGCGACCATGGAGGCCAGCGACGCCGCCACGGCGAGCATCACCCCTGTTCCGGCGCCCCCTCCTGGGGAGCCGGTGGACTGCGCCAGGGCGTCAGTCCAGGCGTCGACGGTCGAGGTGCGGGTGGTGACATCTTGGGGTTCGTCCACGATCAGATCCACTCCTTGCGGCGGAACAGGATGTACAGTGCGACGCCGCCTCCGGCGATCAGGCTCAGGGACAGGACGAGCCCGAGGGTGCTCTGGAACCCGAGGAAGGGCACGTTCTGCCCGAAGAACCCGGTGACGGCGGTGGGCACCGCGATGATCGCGGCCCAGCTCGTGAGCTTCTTCATCACCAGATTCATCCGGTTGCCCTGGATGCTGACGTGGGTCTCGAGGATGCTGCTGACCATGTCACGCAGCGATTCGGTCCAGTCGGACGCCCGCAGGACGTGGTCGTAGACGTCCTGGAAGAACGGCTGCATCGCCGGGTCTGCGATGTCCAGGTCTCGGCGCAGGACCGTGTTGAGGACCTCGCGCATCGGGAGCACGACCCTGCGGAGCCGCAGGAGGGCCTTGCGGAGCTCGAACGAGCGCCGCTGCAGGTCGTGGTCGGCGGAATGGTCGTCGAAGAGCGCGTCCTCGAGGTCCTCGATGCGCTCGTCGAGCTCCTGGACGACGTCGAAGTGGCCGTCGACGAGCAGGTCGATCAGGCCCCAGAGCAGGAAGGCGACTCCGTGGCCGGCGACGTCGGTCTCCCGGTCCCACCGCTCGGTGAGCTGCTCGGCGGAGAAGCCCGGCCCGTGCACGGTGACGAGGGCGCGCCGGGTGATGAACGCCTTGACCTCGCTCACGGCCACCTCATTGACCCCGGGCGCGAGCGTCGCCTCGTAGGCGGCCAGGAACAGGTGCGTCCGGTATCGATCGAGCTTGGGGCGCTGGTGGTCGTGGAGGGCATCCTCGACGGCGAGGCGGTGGAGTCCGAGGATTGTCTCCATGGCGCCGAGGTCGTCCTCGGTCGGCGACTCGTAGTCGATCCAGACCGTCGCGCCCTCCTCACCGAGGAGCCCCTCGATCTCCTCGAGCGCGAGGTCCTCGCGCTCGACCTTGCCGTCGCGGTACAGCCGGGTACGAACCATTCGGCAATCCTAGTCAGTGCCACCTTGGGGCCAGCTGGGTCCGAGGCCGGCCCGGGCGGCACCGCACTGCGTCAGAGGCCCAGGACGTGGAGGGCCGTGGTCCAGTCGTGCGCGATGGCAGTCTGGGCGGCTGCGAGCCGGACCTTGTGGGCGCAGACCGCCCTGTGGAGGGCGTCCTCGACGGCGTCCTTGGGGTTGGTCGTGCCCGTGGCCCCGGCCCGGTTGGGCTCGGGCCAGAGGTTGGAGACGGAATTCGAGCCGCCGAGCTCGAGGCTGACCAGGTGGTCGTACTCCGTCGATGCCGACCCGCTCTCGCCGTACTCGCGCAGGCTCTCGGCCTTCACCTTCGCGGTGGCCGACGACGGCGGGCGGACGGCAGCGGTGTAGCCGGCCCTGCAGATGGTCGAGTCGATGGTGGCCTGGGTCACGGCCGGGTCCACGGCACCCGGCGTGCAGGCCGGATCGGGCAGGTACTTCCCGGCGGACGCGTCGACCACGCGCGCGCGGCAGTGGCCGGGGGCGAGCTGCTCGTCGACGGTGACCCGGGAGGGCGAGTGGACCTCCTTGACCTGTCCTTGGCCGGCAGACTGCGAGGGCTGGGAGGACGCGGTGGGCCGGCCGGCGGCGATGGCGGTCCCGAGGGAGGCCGCGGAACAGGCGGTGGCCCCGGTGACGAGGGCCGCGGCTGCCGCCGCGGAGGCAAGGAGGCGGAGAGCATTCATATCCCTCCATGTGTAAGCCGTATGCGGTGCCGGCGCGCGTCGGCGCGCCGTGCGGGCGCGCAGGTCAGCAGGCTGGGGTCAGGCGCGCCCGCAGGGCCGTCCGCCCCTAACCCTCTCGACCGGCCACAGGGAAGATGGATGTCAGGACCGTTGCGCTGCCAGACGGGAACCTCCTGCGGTCCGCGCTCCAAGGAGGGATCGCGATGGACGCCGTCTCCCTGACCGTCCTCATCATCGTCATCGTGGTGCTCCTCATCGCGGCGAGGATGTCCATCCGGGTCGTCCGGCAGTACGAACAGGGAGTCCTGTTCAGGCTCGGCCGGGTCGTCGGGGTGCGGCTCCCCGGGCTCAGGTTCATCATCCCGATCGTCGACCGCCTGCCCCTCGTGAGCATGCGGATCGTGACCATGCCGATCCAGTCGCAGGGCATCATCACCCAGGACAACGTGAGCGTGGACGTCTCCGCCGTCGCGTACTACCGGGTGGTGGATGCCGTGAAGTCCGTCGTTGCGATCGAGAACGTCGCGGCGGCCATCGACCAGATCGCCCAGACCACCCTCCGGAAGGTGGTGGGACAGCACACTCTCGACCAGACGCTTTCCGAGACCGGCCGCATCAACGCCGACATCCGCCAGATCCTCGACGTCCTGACCACCGAATGGGGTGTCGAGGTCACCCTCGTCGAGCTGAAGGACATCCAGCTGCCCGAGAGCATGAAGCGGGCCATGGCACGGCAGGCCGAGGCCGAGCGGGAGAAGAGGGCCAAGATCATCGCCGCAGAAGGCGAGGCCATCTCGGCCACTGCTCTGGGTCAGGCCTCCGACACGATGATGGCCCACCCGCTCGCCCTGCAGCTGCGCAACCTCCAGAGCCTCGTGGAGATCGGAGTCGACAAGAACACCACCGTGGTCTTCCCTGCGCCGCTCATGAGCATGATCGGCGAGCTCTCGGCCTTCATCGCCCGGGAGAACCAGGCCGCAGCCTCCGCTGCGTCCGCAGACGGGAAGTCCCCAGTCAAGGCCGCGTGAGACGAGTCGATGGACCGCGCCGCAGCCCCCACCCTCGCTGGTCCGCCCGTCCCCGCCCGCCGGTCCACGACGGCGTTCGAGGACGCCCTGTCCCTCGTGGCAGGGCTGTGGCTCCTGACCGGGACGTACATCGACGGCTGGGCCCACAACAATCTCGCGCACCTCGAGACCTTCTTCACCCCGTGGCATGCGGTCCTGTATTCCGGCTTCGCCGCGAACGCCGTGTGGATCGGATTCCTCGTGTGGCGCCGTCATCGTCGGGGAACCCCGTGGATGGACGCCGTCCCCGCGGGCTACGGAGGCGCGGTCGTCGGCGTCGTCCTCTTCCTCGTCTCCGGCGTGGCTGATTTCGCGTGGCACACCGTCTTCGGCATCGAGCAGGACATCAAGGCACTCTTCAGCCCGTCCCATCTCGGCCTGGCCACCGGCGGATTCCTCATCCTCGGCGCGCCCTTCGCCGCGGCTTCCGCGGCACCGCCGGGAAGGACCCGCGCCCGGCTCGCCCCCGCCCTCCTCAGCGCCGCCCTGTGCGGCATGGTGGCGATCTTCATCCTCCAGGAGTTCGCGGTGTTCGCCCGCCACGGGCTCATCCAGACCTATGGCCAGCCCCTCGGAGGGACCCGGCCCGTCATGCCGGGCACGTCGGCCAGCACCATCGTGGCCCTGGGCTCGTTCCTCGTCTCGACGGCCGCGCTCTTCGTCCCCATCCTCCTGACGGCGTCCCGGTGGCGGCTCCCGGCTGCCGTACCGGCGCTGCTGACCTTCGTGCCTTCGGCCGCCCTGCAGGCCATGGTCGGGTTCCGCGACGGATGGCTTGTCCTCGCTGCGGCCGCGGGAGCGGCCCTGGTCGGTCTCGCGTGGCTCGCCCTGAGGCCCCGTCCCGTCCGCCCCCTCCGCCTGCGGGCCGCCGCGGCCCTCGCGCCCCCGCTCTTCTGGGGCCCCTACTTCGTCGCCGTTGCCTGGGCCGACGGCAGGCTCAGCTTCTCCCCGGAGATCTGGGGCGGGATCCTCGTCTGGACCGCGCTCGAGACGCTCGCGATCGCCGTCCTCGTCTCTGGCACGAGGAGGGCCGCAGGAGCAGGATGAGCGCCAGAGAGTGAGCCCCGGCCACCCGCAAGCCAGCTGGAGGAACCATGAGTCTCGTGTCCGAGCTGCCAGGACGCTTCGATCCCTTCCCGCTGTACCGAGAGCTGCGGGAGGAGTCCCCTCTGCTGCTCGACCCCGCGCAGGAGGTATGGCACGTCTTCCGCTACGACGACGTCCAGCGGGTGCTCTCTGAGCACGCCGTCTTCTCGTCCAGGATGCGCGCGGGCCGGGAGCCGGACCAGAACCATCTCTTTGCCTCGAGCCTGATCAGCACGGACCCTCCGAGGCACCGCCAGCTCAGGTCCCTGGTCTCCGAGGCGTTCACGTTGCGGGCGGTGGCCGCACTGGAACCGCGGATCGCCGAGATCGTGGCCGAGCTCCTGGACCGGGTGGCCGGAAGGGGGTCCATGGACCTCATCGACGATTTCGCGTATCCACTGCCCGTGATCGTCATCGCGGAACTCATGGGCATCCCCGCCGAGGACCGTGACCGCTTCAAGCGGTGGTCGGACATCGTGGTGAGCCAGGTCCGCGAGTACGAGAGCAGCCCCGCCCGGGCGGCCGCCCAGCAGGAGATGGCCGAGTACTTCTTCGCCATGATCGAAAGACGGCGGCGCGATCCGGGAGAGGACCTCATCAGCAGGCTGCTCGCAGCCCAGGTCGACGGCGAGCACCTGAGCGTGATGGAGCTGCTGGGCTTCTGCGCGCTGCTGCTCGTGGCCGGCAATGAGACGACCACCAACCTCCTCGGCAACGCGGTGCTGACCTTCACGGAGTGGCCGGGCACCATCGAGCGGCTCGGGGCCGAGAGCGGTGCCCTGCCCTCGGCGATCGAGGAGGTGCTCCGCTTCCGGTCTCCGGTCCAGTGCATGTTCCGGATCACCACCCAGGACACGACCCTGGGCGGCACCCCGATCCGGGCCGGTTCGCGCCTGGCGGCCTGGATCGGGTCGGCGAACCGCGACGGCCGGCAGTTCCCGGACCCGGAGACCTTCGCCGTGGACCGCCACCCGAAGCGGCACCTCGCGTTCGGGCAGGGTATCCACTTCTGCCTGGGGGCACCGTTGGCGCGGCTCGAGGCGCGGGTCGCGCTGTCAGCCCTTCTCGCGCGCCTGCCCGGCCTGCGCCTGGCGCCGGGCGCCTCCCTGGAGCGCATCGACAGCACGATCATCTTCGGCCCCCGGCAACTGCCGGTGGAGTGGCAGGCGGCCTGATGCGCCGGGCGCTGCTCAGTTCCCGGCGCCGGGAGAAGGCGACGGCGACGCAGGTGCCGACGGGGAGGCCGACGGCGCGGCGGGCGTCTTCTGCTTCGCCGGAGCCTTCTGGATCGCCTCCGCAAGCTTCTTGACTGCGTCGCCGTAGGTCCCGTCCAGCGCATGCGCCTTGATGGCCTGCGCGTCCGCGACCTCCTGCCCGGAGGGAGCCCCCGCCAAGGTCCACAGGTCCTCGCGGAGCTTCGCGGGGAGGTGCCGGAAGGCAGCCGGGTACCGGTTGGCTGCTGCCCGCGCGATGGCGTGCGCGCGCTGGCCGTACTGGGCGCTCCCGTCCTGGCGGATCACGACGGCGAGCACACGCCGGAGCGCCGCCCTCGCCGGATGCTTCGCGGAGGAGGCAGAGGCGCTCTGCGACGGCGCCGCGCCTGCCGCGGGACCCGCCGTCTGGATGAGCGAGGCGTCCTGGGCAGTCACAGCTCCTGAGTCCGCCGCGCCGACGTCGTCGCCGAGGCCGTCGAGCGAGGTCAGGTCCGCCAGCGACTCGTCGGCTTGCGGCTGGGCCGCCTGCGCGGCCTGGACCGGGGCGCTGTGGGCCTGGAGCGCGACGGCGATGCCGCCGCCCGCAAGGAGTGCTGCGGCGAGCGCGGAGGCGGCGCCGGCGGCCCAGCGCCGGCGAGGGCGCCGCGGAGAGGTGGCGGGGTTTGGCTGGGGGAACATCGCGATGCCTTTCGGAATGCTGTCGGGAGTTGCTCCGATCGGCACTGTCGGCCGATCCGCCGCCCAGCATGGCGGAGCGAGGCAAGCGGGGTGTTCGGCGGATGTTCGGGGAATGTAAAGTCTGCGGCGAGCGGCGGCCGCCACGCGCCGTCGTGCGCTTGAATGAACCCGTGGAAGATCGCAGCGGGAGCACCGGCGGAGAGCGGGGGCTGGTTCTCGTGGTCGAGGACGAGCACGCGATCGCGGACCTCGAACGCCTCTACCTCGCGCGGGCCGGGTACGGGGTTCACGTCGAATGCGACGGCGGAGCCGCGCTCGCCCGGGTCCGGCAGCTGCGGCCGGTGGCGATCGTGCTCGACGTCGGGCTGCCGGGGCTCGACGGGATCGACGTATGCCGGCGCCTGCGGGAGGCCGGAGACTGGACGCCCGTGATCTTCGTGACGGCGCGGGACGACGAGGTGGACCGGGTCCTCGGCCTCGAGCTGGGTGCCGACGACTACCTCACCAAGCCGTTCTCCCCGCGCGAGCTCGTGGCACGGGTGAAGGGCCTGCTGCGCCGGGCGGCCGGCCCTCAACCGCCGCGCGTGCTGGCGGTCGGGGCCGTCCTGCTCGACCTCGATCGGCGCACGGCCCAGGCGGACGGCCAGCCGGTGCCGCTGACGGCGATGGAATTCGATCTCCTCGCCTACCTCATGTCCGAGCCCGGGCGCGTCTTCAGCCGCGGGCAGCTCCTCTCGGCCGTGTGGGGGCAGGCGGACTACGGCGGCGGCCGCACCGTCGATGTGCACGTGGCCCAGCTTCGGGCCAAGCTCGGCGCGGCGAGCCCGCTGCGCACGGCCCGGGGCGTGGGCTACAGCGCTTCGGATGAGCCCGACCGGGGACGCCCGTGAGGGGCTGGCTCGGCTCCCTGCACTTCCGGGTCACCCTGGTCATGGCCGCCGTCGCCGCGGCCGCGACCCTGATCGCCGGCCTCGTCGGGGCCCAGCTCATCCGGTCCGCGGCCGTGGACCAGGCCCGCTCGAGCCTGGCCCGGGAGGCCACCGCACTCAGCGCCTCGGGCAGCGTGACCGACCTGGCGTCCCTGCGCGAGCTCGCCTTCGGGGAGGCCGGGCGGATCGCCCTCGTGCAGCCGGACGGCACCGTGACCGGCGCCGGGCGGCGTCTGGTCAGCGCCGACGCCGCGGCGAAGGTCCGCGCTGGCCGGGCGGTGTCCCAGACTGAGACCGTCGCCGGGATCCCCGTGGTCGTCGAGGCCCGGCCCATCGCCGCCGGCGGAGGGCTGGTGCTCGCCGAGCCGGTCTCGGCGGTGACGCAGGCGGCCGGGGCGCTCGTGGGACGCCTGGCCTGGGCACTGGTCCTGGGGTTCTTGTGCGCAGTGCTCGGTGGGGCGCTCGTTGTCCGCTGGGTCGCGACGCCGCTCACCCGCCTCGCCTCCGCCGCGCGGCGGCTGGCCGGGGGCGAGCGGGGGGTGGCGGTCGACGGCGGCGGGCCGGCTGAGGTCGACCAGGTCTCCCGCGCACTGGCGGCCCTCGACGGATCGCTCGCGACCAGCGAGGCACGCCAGCGCGACTTCCTCCTGTCCGTCTCGCACGAGATGCGTACCCCCCTCACGGCCCTCCAGGGGTACGCTGAGGCCCTCGCCGACGGGGTCATCCCGGCCGAGGAGGTCCCGCGGGTGGGCAGGACCCTCTCCGCCGAGACCGAGCGGCTCGACCACTTCGTCCGGGACCTGCTCGAACTCGCCCGCCTCGAGGCGGACGACTTCCGCATCGACGTCCACGAGGTCGATGCCGCGGAGCTCCTGCCGTCCATCGTCGAGGCGTGGCGCGGCGTGTGGGAGCCCGTCGGAATCGCTATGCGCGCCGAGGCAGCCGGCCCCCTCCGCGTCGCCACCGACGCGAGGAGACTCCGGCAGCTTCTGGACGGGCTGGTCGAGAACGCGCTCCGCGCCACGCCCACGGGTTCGCCGGTGGTGCTGGCCGGGCACCGGGAGCCCGGCGCCGTGGTGCTCGAGGTGCGCGACGGCGGTCCGGGGCTGAGCGAGGAGGACGTGGCCCGGGCCTTCGACCGCGGCGCGCTGCGGGACAGGTACGCCGGCGAGCGCAGGGTGGGCACCGGGCTCGGCCTCTCCATCGCCGCACGGCTCGCCTCCCGACTCGGGGCCGAGCTCGCCGCCGGCCACGCCCCGGAGGGCGGCGCGGCGTTCGCACTGCGGATGCCCGCACTCTGACCCCCGGTGCCGGCCCGGTTCTGGACACGTGGGCTGGGGCGCGGAAGGCTTGCGCCATGCGGAAGCTGAGCTACGGCATGAACGTCACACTGGACGGCTACATCGCTGCGCCCGGGGACGACATCGGCTGGAGCGGACCGCCGAGCGAGGAACTGTTCCAGTGGTGGCTCGAGACCGAGCGGGCGAACACCCTGTCCCTCTACGGACGCAAGCTGTGGGAGACCATGAGCTCCTACTGGCCCGCCGGTGACGAGCAGCCCGACGCCACCGCGGCGGAGACCGAGTTCGCCCGGATCTGGCGCGACACCCCCAAGGTGGTCTTCTCCTCGACCCTCAGCACGGTCAGCTGGAACTCCCGGCTGGTCACCGGAGACGCGGTCGCCGAGATCGCCCGCCTCAAGGCCGAGGACGGCGGCCCGATGAGCATCGGCGGCGCCACCCTCGCCGGGGCCGCCATGCGGGCCGGACTCATCGACGAGTACGTCCTCGCCGTGTATCCCGTGCTGGTGGGCGGCGGCACCCCGTTCTTCACCGCACTGGACAGCCGGGCGGATCTGGACCTCGTCGAGACGCGGACCTTTCCCGGCGGCGTGGTCCTGACCCGGTACGAGACGAGGCGCTGAGCGCTTCCCGCCGCTGCCGGGCGCCTGGGCCCTCAGGCCTTGGCCCTCAGTCGCGCGCCCTATGCTTGAACAGCAGGGGCCCCGTGCCCGACGTCAGACGCAGGTGTCCAACCCGCGGATGGCGCGGTGGCAAGGAAGGAAGTACTCGGTGCGGCTGCTGGCAGCGCGTCTCCGCGGCTTCGCGGCGCTCGGCCCCGCGGAGGAGGACCACTGGCCCGCGCTGAGGATGGTGCTGGGAGTCGGCATCCCCACGGTCGCGCTCCTTGTGGCCGGACACCCGGAGCTCGTGATCGACGCCGTGTTCGGCGGCTTCGCGGGAATGTACGGCCGCGGCGCGAACCGAATGCTCAGGCTGCGGCACCAGTCCTCCGCGGGCGTGCTGCTGGTGGCCGGCGTCGGGCTCGGATCGTCACTGTCCGCGCTGCAGGCCCCGGAACCGACGCTCGTGCTGGCAGAAGCGGCGTTCGCAGGGCTCGCCTCGCTGGGCGCCGACCTGGCCGGCTTCCGCCCGGCCGGACCCTTCTTCCCCCTCTTTGCCTTCGGGGCATGTGCCGCCCTCCATCGGGCCGATCCCGGGGTCGCGACGGCGGTTGCACTCGCCTCGGCCGTGTTCGCCATCGCGATCGGCGCCTCGTCCCGCCGCGCGGCGGCACGGCGCGCCGTGAGGCTGCCCCGCACGCGTCCATCCCTGTGGAGGGCCGGCGGCTATGTGCTCGCGGTCTCGGTGTCTGGTCTTGCCTCCTTGGCGCTCGGCATTGGGCACCCCCATTGGGCCATGGCCGGCGCCGCGGTGCCCCTCTCGGCCACCGGGTTCCACGGACGGCTGCGGCGCGGCGTGCACCGGGTGGTCGGCACGCTGGCTGGTCTCGCCCTGACGGCGGTGATCCTCGCCTTCCATCCCTCACCGCTGATGATGGGCGCCCTGGTGGTCGTGCTCCAGTTCCCGACCGAGCTGTTCATGGCACGCCACTACGCCCTCGCCCTGCTCTTCTTCACACCGCTGATCCTGCTCATGACCCGGCTCGCCCTGCCCGGGCCGGCCCAGACGCTCATTGCGGACCGGGCCGTCGAGACGGTCCTGGGGGTGCTCGTCGGGTTCGGCGTCATCCTCATCGACGCAGGCCTCCGGCGGCCGGCCCGGGTCTGATCGGCCAGTGCATGATCAGCTAGTGTCAGTGACCACGAGGAGAGGCATCACATGGTCGAGATCCTGAGTCCCACGGAGCTAGAGCGGGCGAGGCGCGCAGGGGCCCTCGTCGCCGACATCCTGCAGGCGCTGAAGGCCCGAAGCGTTCCGGGCACGAACCTGTTGGACATCGACCGGCAGGCCCGGACGATGATCGCCGAGGCGGGGGCGGTGTCCTGCTATGTCGACTACGCGCCGGCCTTCGGCCGCGGACCTTTCGGGCACTACATCTGCACCGCCGTCAACGATGCGGTGCTGCATGGGCTGCCCCACGACTACACGCTGGCCGACGGCGATCTGCTCACCCTCGATCTGGCCGTCACCAAGGATGGGATCGCCGCAGACTCCGCCATCAGCTTCATCGTGGGCGGATCGGACCGCCCTGAGAGCGCCGCGATGATCAGGGCCACCGAGCGGGCTCTGGACGCCGGCATCGCCGCCGCGGTGCCCGGGGCCCGCATCGGCGACATCTCGTACGCGATCGGCAGCGTCCTCAGCGCCGAGGGATATCCGATCAATACGCAGTTCGGCGGCCACGGGATCGGATCGACCATGCACCAGGATCCCCACGTGCCGAACAGCGGGCGGCCTGGCCGGGGCTATCGGCTGCGGCCCGGACTGCTGCTCGCGCTGGAGCCGTGGATCATGGAGGACACCGCCGAGCTCGTCACCGACGCCGACGGCTGGACGCTGCGGAGCGCCACCGGCGCCCGCACTGCCCACAGCGAGCACACGATCGCCATCACCGAGGACGGGGCCGAGATCCTGACCCTGCCGAAGGCCCTGCGCCGCTAGAGACACGACGTGGAGGGGCCGGGGACCCTCCACCGGGAAGCCGCGGCCGCCGCCCGGGGCTCAGAACTTGGCCATGCGGGCCTTCACCTGGGCGACATAGACCTTGGTGTCGTCATACATGCCCCGGCTCTGGACCGATCCGAGCCCCTGGTAGTAGCCGGCGATGGCCTCGTCCAGGTTCTTCGCCTCGGCTTTGAGCCACCGGAGCATCGCGACTCCGCCGGCGATGTTGTCCGCGGTCTTGTTCAGGTCCAGTGTTGGACGTCCGGTCATCCCGGCGAGCCAGTCCCGGTTGGCGGGCATGATCTGCATGACGCCGATCGCGCCCACCGGGGAGGTGACGTTCTGGCGGAAACTCGATTCCTGCTCCGCGACCGCGAGAGCCAGCGCCGGGTCGACGCCCATCTGCACAGCGGTCTGACGGACCATGGACTGGATCTGGGCAGAGGTCTCAGTGTTCACGGCGGGCGGCGGGGTCGGTGTGGGCGAGGGGCTCGGCGTCGGGGCCGGAGCGGGCGGCGGGCTGGGGATCGGCGTGACGGTCCCGCTGGCCGCGCCCACCGACGCGACGGCCTTGATCCCCGAGCTCCTGTTCCACTCGATCCTCCCGCCCTCGAAATTCTGGGCGACGCCGCCGCTGATCGCGTACTCGCCGCTCGTGGGGTAGCCCATCTTGCCGTTCTCGTAGCCCATGCTCCCCCAGGCTGCCCGGATGGCGCCCATGGACTCGTGGGCCCCGGTCTTGGGCGACCACATGATGGCGCCGCCCTCGTACTGCTGGTAGACACCCCCGTTCTTCAGACCGCCGATCTCGCCGCTCGTGGGGTACCCGAGCGTGCCGTTCTCGGCTCCCATGCTTGACCACAGACCGCGGATCGCCCCGAGGGACTCGTGCGCCCCTGTCCTCGGCGACCAGACGATGCTCCCGCCCTGGAACGACTGCGAGGCTCCGCCGCCCTTGAGGCCGGTGACCTCTCCCGAGGTGGGGTAGCCGAGCTTCCCGTTCTGGGAGCCGAGGCTTCCCCACGCGGCGCGGATGGCACCCACCGATTCGAAGGCTCCGGTGGCGGGTGAGAACACGATGGCGCCGCCCTCATAGGACTGGGAGATGCCGCCGCCCTTGAGGCCGGTGACCTCGGCAGAGGTGGGATAGCCGAGGTCACCGTTCTGGGCACCGAGCTTCAGCCACCTCTCGCGGAGCGGGCCCGTCGACTCGAAGGCGCCGGTCTGGGGGGACCAGACGATCGCGCCGCCCTCATACGACTGGGAGACGCCGCCGTTCCTCAGCCCGCCGACCTCCCCCGACGTCGGATAGCCGAGCTTGCCCTTCTCGAGGCCGAGCCGCTGCCACGCCCCGCGGATGGCACCCACGGACTCGAAGGCGCCCGTCTGGGGCGACCAGACGATCGCCCCGCCCTCGTACATCTGGGAGACGCCGCCGTTCCGGAGGCCGCCGACCTCGCCGGAGGTGGGGTAGCCCATCTTCCCGTCCTCGAGACCGAGCCGCTGCCACGCGCCGCGGATGGCACCCTTGGATTCGAACGCACCGTTCTCCGGAGACCAGACGATCGCGCCGCCCTCGTACATCTGGTAGATGCCGCCGCCCTTGAGTCCACCGATCTCGTCCGAGGTGGGGAAGCCGAGCGACCCGTTCTCGAACCCGAGGCGCTGCCAGGCCCCGCGGATCGCCCCCTTGGAGACGCGGGCGCCCCCGGAGGGCGTCCAGACCACGGCCCCGCGCTGGTACATGTGGTACAGGCCGCCGTCCCGGAGGGTGCCGATGCCGCCGAAGCCCGGTCCCAGGCCGAACTGCGCCGCCTTGGCATCCATCAGTGCAGCCACGTTGTCCGGAAGTGCCCCCTTGGCCGTGATGCTGACCGTCGCGGAGGCGGCGCCGGCGGTGTTGACGCTCACGCGGGTGCCGCCGGCGGTGGTGAAGGTCTGGCCCGGCTGCCAGGCGAGATTGGCCGCGTAGACGCCGGAGAACGGCTTGGTGCTCGGCGGGATGAGGAGGGACTCGGTCTCGTCGAGGCCGCCCTTGATGATCTGCACGCCCTTGTTGCCCGCCAGGGCCGTAGGCGCGTCGTAGCCGACAGGTGCCCTGTACTGCAGGTAGTACCACTCGCCGGTGGCGGGGTCCTTGAATTTCGCTGCCCGGCGCGCGGCGCCGCCGGCCCAGGGCGTGAGGGTGTGGGTGGCGGACGCACTGGGGGTGCCGAGGTTGGCGATCTCGTCCCCCCGGCCCATGCCGCCGTACTCGTAGAGGTAGGCGTTCAGCTGCGGCTGGCTGTAGCGGGAGATGCCCATGACGTCGGTCCCGTCCCCGTACCCGCGGGTGCCACAGGCGCTGTCCGCGAAGCGGGCCCCGGAACGCACGGCGTCCACCGCCCCGCTGCTGCACTGGAGGGTGTTGGCGTGGCCGATGCCGAGGATGTGGCCCATCTCGTGCGCGGTGACCGGCCCGGTGAAGCCTGACGGCCGCGGGAGCAGGATCCGCCCGCTGGTCTGGCTCGCCGCCCACCCCGCCCCGAGGTTCCCCTTGCTGCCGGAGACCACGACGTCGTCCCGGGGCACGGCGAGCAGGAGGACCGTTGCAGAGCCGGGGGTCCAGCCGAGCTCGCGGGACACCGTGCTCATGATGGACGCGAAGTCGTCGCCCGACGAGGCCGAGGTCTTGAATCCCGCCACGACCTTGGTGACGCGCAGGCTGATGCGGCCGGCGGACATCGCGGACCAGTAGCTGCTCGCCGAGGCGACCGCGTTGCGGTACGCGGTCGTGTCCAGCGCCGCGGCGTCGGCGGCGCTCTTGTCCTTGGTCTGCAGGGTCACGATCGTGACCCCCACCTGGGCCGTGCGCTGCGGGTAGCCTGCGGTGACCGCAGGGGCGAGGGCGGCGTGCGCGGGCGCCCCGCCGAGCAGGGACGGGGCCAGCGCGACCGCGAGCGAGGCGGCGGTGGAGGCGACGGCGCGCGCGTTCTTGGCAGCGTGGCCCCCCAGAGCATCGCCCAGGGGCCGACCGGCGGGCTCGGCGCGGTGCTTCGGACTGCGGCGCATCGGGTAAGTCCTCCATGGGCGACTGGTTCCAGTCCGAATACTACGGTGAATTTGACATGTAAAACTAATTCCCGGACATTTCTCGGTCCAGCTCGCTTTGACATGTACAATCAGGCGTGCCCGGGAGGGACAGCCCGGGACCGAGGAGACATGCCCGCATGACCCAGATCAGCCCTGCCATCGCCGCCATCGTGCTGGAAGAGGGCGACCGCTTCGCGCTGCTCGCCGGGGGCGAGGAGCGCACCGGCACGGTGGCCGGAAGGACCGACACCGGATGCCTCCGCTTCACCGATGACGCCACCGGACGGACCGTCCTGGCGGACCTGTCCCACTGGGACGCGGTGCGGCTCGACAGCACGAGGCTCGCCCGGCGCCCCGACATCCGCCCCCACTGGCTCCGCGACGAGATCGCCGCGGACCCGGGCCTGCTCGGCCTCGGGGCGCTGCGGCACGCTCCCCTTTCCCCGAGGGGAATCCACAGCCTCATCCTCGACGATCCGGCCACGGGCATCCGGTACGCCGTCGACGTCCAGCATGGCTCCTGCGACGAGGACCAGCTGGCGCGCTCATCTGCCGCCGCGCACGCCGAACAGCTCCGGAGCCCCCACACCACCGTGGTCCCTGTGGTCGTCGCCGAACGGATCCCCGCGCAGGTGCGGGCGAGGGTCGAGCTGGGCATCGAAGCGAGGGCCACCGCCGTGGGCCGCGGGATCAGCCTCGAGCTGGTCCCGGTCCCGAAGGACTGCCCCGAGCCGTTCGCCGGGCTCATCGGCGCCGCCTGACCCCACCCCTGCCGACCCAGAGGCCCTGCCTCTGGGGAGCCCCTACGACTCCGCGGCGAAGACGGCCGGGCCGGCGAACGCGCGGGCGGCCATGGAGGCGGCCTCGCGCCGGAGGCCGCCCCGGCGGATGCCGCTGGCCGCCGCCGCGAAGGCCTCGAGGTACGGCGCCATCCTTGCCGAACCGGCCGCCGGGGCCTCCAGCGCCCCCGGGCCCTCGGACGCAGCGAGTCCCTCGTGGTCGGAGAAGTGCCGCTCGAGCCCCTCGCGCAGGAGCCGCATCGCCTCGCTGCGCTGCTGCGACACCGCGGATGAGGTGATGCCGAGCTCCGCGGCGATGTCCTTGACGGCGCGGCCCTCGAGGTAGATGGCGGTGACGATGGAGCGCAGGCGCTCGGGAAGTGCCTGCACTGCGGCCCGGAGGTATCGGGTGCGCTCGGCGGCGAGCACCGCATCCTCGGGCGCGACCGCCTCGGCCACGAGCGCTTCCGCAGTGTCGTCGAGCGTTCCCACGGTGCGGGCGGCGTCGGCGAAGCTGTCGCGCACCTGCTCGCGCGTGAGGCCGAGGGCGGTGGCGAGCTCGTCCTCGGTGGGCTGCCGCCCGAGCCCTCCGGCGAGCGCCTCGGCGGTCGCCTGGACGGCCTTGATGCGCTTGCGCGTGCCGCGCCCTGCCCAGTCGAGCGAGCGGAGCTCGTCCGAGAGCGCCCCCGTGATGCGCCGCCGGGCGTACGCGCCGAAGGGGACGCCGGTGGAGGGGTCGTAGGAGTCTGCCGCGAGGACGAGGCCCAGGGCGCCGACGGAGGCCATGTCCTCCCGCGAGAGATGGGTGGCCCGCGCGCACAGGTCGGAGACCAGGTAGCCGACGAGCGGCAGATTCTGCAGGACGAGGCTGTTGCGCTCTCCGATATCCACGTGCACCCCTGTGAGACCAAGCCAGCGTGAAGCCCGTGGAGGGACATCGACGACCCCAGCCGTCACCTCGTTGGACATGTACATTCTTATCCTGACAACGTTGTACATGTCCATTCGTGGCGCGTGACACGCCGTGTCACGCGCGAAAAAGAGGGGTGCCGCGCCGGCCTCAGGCCTTCTCGCCGGGCAGCGCCGCGGGGGGCAGCGCCGCGGGGGGCAGCCCGCGCAGGACCTCCGCGGCGTCGGCGTGGGTCGCGGCGCGGTTCGCGTCCGCCACGGCCTCGAAGATCTCCTCGCGCTTGACCGTGAGGTGGCGCGGGGCCTCGATGCCGATGCGGATTCCCTCGCCGCCTCGGCTCTCGAGGAAGGTGATGACGATGTCCTCGCCGATCATGATCTTCTCACCGGGCTTGCGGGTCAGGACGAGCATGGGTTCCCCTTCCGTGGGTGGCGGGCGCAGCCCGCCCTCAGAGCACCGTCCGTGGTGCTGGCGATCCGTCCACCCAGCCTAGGGGAATCCCCAGGCGGTTGACGGTGTGGGCGGTGCGGGTCTCCCCCGCGTCGAGGACCGCGAGCGCATCGACCGGCAGGGTGCCGCGCACCCGGTCGGTCCACTCCGCGGTGTCCTCCGGCTTGTGGCGGGCGTCCACCACGAGCCAGACCTGGTCTGCGGCGAGCTCGGCGGCGGCCTCGAGGTGCGGCAGCCCGTCGGCGACCCTGCCGAGCGAGCAGGCCACGAGCGCGGCCGTGCCCTCCTCGACGGCGGCGGCGCGGGCAGCGACGGCGTCCCACCGGCCGGTGAGGTGGGGACGGTCCGCGAGGCCGACGGCGCCCGCCCTGTACAGCGTCCACCTCGCCTCCGGCCCGGGGTGCTGCGCCGGCCCGGGGTGCTCCGCCGATGCTGCGTGCTCCGCCATCGTCTGGACGACGGCTTCGGCCGCTCCCCCGACGCCGAGGACCAGGACGAGGTCGCCGGGCGCTGAGAGCGGCGCGGGGACGGCCCCGGCGTCGACCTCGCGGCGCAGCCGCTGCAGGAGGGCGTCGAAGTCGGTGGCCTCCGTCGAGACCGCGCGCCGCGGAGCGCCGGCCACCGCTTCCGTCGCGCCGGCCCCTGAGCGGCCTGCGTGCGGCGCGTGGCCCACGTGCAGGGCGTCCTCGGCGCTCTCGGCCTCCTCCAGGAGCGCCGCGATCCCGGTGCGGGCGGTGAGCACGTGCGGGACGGCGGGCGCGACCGCCGCGGCCGGCGCCTCGCCGTCGTCCGGGACGTGCACGGTGACCTCGATGTGGCGGCGCCCGAGGAAGCCGCCGAGGCCGCCGTCGAGGACCCGCTCGGCGCGGACGATCCGCGCCGCGGCACCGTAGGTCTGGGCGGCCTCGCGGGCGAGGTCCTCGAGGGAGGCGCCCCTAAGCTGGAACTGCTGTGCCAAGGCGCACCACCCCGACGGTCTCGATGGCCAGCTCCGCGGAGGTCACCTCGGCATAGGAGAGGACCGGCACCCCTGCGGGCGGATGGGGCACGAGCCTGCGCAGCGCCGGCCGCAGCATCGGCGCGCACACGAGCACTGCGGCCTTGCCCGCCGACTCGGCCGCGGCCACCGCGGAGCTGAGCGAGGTCAGGATGGCATCGAGCTTCGACGGGTCCATGACGAGCTGGGTCCCGGTCTCCCCCGGGCGCAGGTCCTGGACGAGGGTCTGCTCGAGCACCGGCTCCACAGTGATGACGGACAGGCGGCCGTTCTCGGCGAACCGCGCGACGAGAGCCGGCCCGAGCGCGAGCCGTGCGGCCTCGATGAGGCCCTCCGGGTCCGCGGAGGCCTTGGCCCGCAGCGCGAGGGCCTCGTAGATGCGGGTGAGGTCGTTGATGGGCACCTGTTCGGACAGCAGCCCCTGGAGCACGCGGTGGATCTCGGCGAGGGTCAGCAGCGCCGGGGTGAGCTCCTCGACCGCCGCCGGGCTCGCGGCCCGCACCCCTTCGGTGAGCACCCGGACGTCCTCGCGGGAGAGGAGGCGGGCGGCGCTGGCGGTCACGATCGAGGACAGGTGCGTGACGAGCACGCTCACGCGGTCGATCACGGTGGCCCCGGTCATCTCGGCGCTGTGCCGCATCTCGGCGGGGATCCACTTGCCGGCGAGGCCGAAGACGGGCTCGACGATCGCCGTGCCGGGCAGCGCGTCGAGGAAGTCGCCGAGCGCGAGGAGCCTGCCGGCGGGGGCGGTGCCGCGCCCGGCCTCGACGCCGGCGACGCGGATCGCGTACGTGGCAGGCGGCAGCTCCACGCTGTCGCGGGTGCGCACGGCGGGGATGACGACGCCGAGGTCCATGGCGACCTTGTGCCGCAGCGCCTTGACCCGGGCCAGGAGGTCGTCCGGCGAGCCGCCCACGAGGTCCACGAGGTCGGGGGCGAGCAGGATCTCGAGCGGGTGGACCCGCATCTGCTCGATCAGCAGCTGGTTCGCGTCCGGCTCCGGCGCGGCGTCCGCGGAGGCGGCGGCAGCAGCGGCGTCGTCCGCGGGCTTCACGCGGCGCGAGGCGAGGACGAGGACGGCGCCGACCCCGAGGAAGGGCAGCGGCGGCATGCCCGGGATGAGCGCCATCACCACGGCGGCGCAGCCGGCGATGAGGAGCGCGTTGCGGGACTGGGAGAGCTGCTTCGACGCGGCCTGGCCGAGGTCCGCCTCGGCGTTGGAGCGGGTGACGATCATGCCGGTGGAGACGGCCATGAGCAGCGCGGGGATCTGGGTGACGAGCCCGTCGCCCATCGTCAGGAGGCTGTAGGTGCCCACGGCGTCGCCGAGGGAGAGGCCGCGCTGGGCCATGCCCACCCCGATGCCGCCCACGATGTTCACCACGATGATCACGATCCCGGCGATCGCGTCTCCCTTGACGAACTTCGAGGCGCCGTCCATGGCTCCGTAGAAGTCGGCCTCTGCGGAGACCTCCGCGCGCCGCTGCCGGGCCACCACGTCGGTGATGAGCCCCGCGTTGAGGTCGGCGTCGATGGCCATCTGCTTGCCCGGCATGGCGTCGAGGGTGAACCGGGCCCCGACTTCGGCGACGCGCTCGGCGCCCTTGGTGACCACGACGAACTGGATCACCACGAGGATCACGAACACGACCGCGCCGATGATGAGGGACCCGCCCACGGTGACCTTGCCGAACGCGGCGATGACCTGGCCCGCGAAGCCCTGCCCGAGCACGAGGCGGGTGGAGGCGACATTGAGGCCGAGCCGGAACAGGGTCGCGACGAGCAGCAGGGACGGGAACACGGAGAAGTCGAGCGGCTTCTTGACGAACATGCTCGTCAGCAGGATCACCAGCGCGAGCAGGATGTTGCACACGATCAGGACGTCGAGCAGCGGCGCCGGCACGGGCACCACGAGGAGCAGGACGATGCCGACGATCCCGATCGGCACGGCGAGCCGGGAGAGGGTGCGGTTCACAGCGGGGCTCCTCGGGACGGGTCAGGGAGGGCGGGCAGCTTCGGGCGGGCCGTGCGCGCGAGCGCCGGCCGCTGCGGGACGGTGTGCACGCCGGCCGCGGCGCCGCGGCCCTTGAGGGCCATGACGAACGCGAGGACGCCGGCCACGGCGGTGTAGAACTCGAGCGGGATCTCCTGCCCGAGGTCGCACGCGCCGTGCAGGGCCCGCGCGAGCGGGACATCGCGGACCATGGGCACGCGCTCCTTCTCGGCCTCCTCGCGGATGCGGGCGGCGACGGTTCCGGCGCCCTTGGCGACGATGCGCGGGGCGGACTTGCCGGGGTCGTAGCGCAGGGCCACGGCCACGTGGGTCGGGTTGACGAGGACGACGTCGGCACTCGCCACCGCGGCGATCATCCGGTTGCGGGACATCGCCAGCTGCCGGGAGCGGCGCTGGGAGCGCACGAGCGGGTCGCCTTCGCTCGTCTTGGCCTCCTCCTTGACCTCCCGCTTGGTCATGCGCGTCTTGGTGCGGTTGCGCCGCATCACGACGGCGACGTCCGCGATGGCGAGCAGCACGCCGGCGGCGACGGCGAACTGCAGCAGGGACGCGGCGCCGCTGCCCGCCTCCGCCAGCAGGCCCGAGACGGGCAGCCCGCCGGCCGAGAGCAGGACCGGCACGAGCCCCTGGACCACGTTCCACAGCACGAGCCCCACCACGGCCGTCTTCGCGAGCGACTTCACGCCGCCCCAGAGGGCCTGGACGCCGAACATGCGCTTGAGCCCCTGGGCGGCGTTGAAGTTCTCGAACGAGGCCTTGAACCGCTTCACGTGCACGCCGCCCTGCAGGGCCGAGCCGGCGAGCACCGCGGCGAAGACGGCCGCGACGAGCGGCCCGACGGTGCCGGCGAGGGAGCCGAACCCGTCGGCGAGCGCCGCGAGGGCCTTGGCCGGGTCGGGGCTCGCCGCGACGGAGGCGGCCGTGAACAGCTGGGCGGCCCCCGCGTCCGCGGCGCGGGAGACCGTGGAGGGCAGCATGATGGCGCCGACGCCGACGGCGAGCCACGCGGTGAGGTCCTGCGAGCGCGAGAGCTGGCCCTTGGACCGGACTTCGCGCAGGCGCTTGTCGGTGGCCTTTTCGGTGCGCTCCTGGGAGTCCGCCATCACCTCACCCCCATCAGGAGGGAGGCTGCCTGCTGGGCGAGCGCGGCGACGACGCGGGGCAGGGCGAGGAACATGACGCCGGCCAGGCCGAGCGTGATGAGGACCTTGAGCGGGAAGCCCATCTGGAACGCGTTGAGCGCGGGCGCCACGCGGGTGAGGAGGCCGAGCCCCACGTCGGCCAGGAAGAGGACGGCCATGAGCGGCCCGGCGATCTGGACTGCGGAGACGAACATGCCGGTCGCGGCCGTCGCCATCGCCGCCACGGGCTTGGCCAGGTCCAGGCCCCCGCCGAGGGGGATGGCCGTGACGCTGCCGGTCAAACCCGCGAGGACCACCTGGTAGCCGTCCGAGGAGAAGAGCAGGGCCAGGGCCGCCATCTGCACGAGCCGGGTGAACTGCGCCCCGTTGACCATGCTCTGCGGGTCATACCCCTGCGCGAGCTGGAACCCGCCGGAGAGGTCGATGAGGGAGCCGGCGGCCTGGAGGGCGGCGAACACGAGGTAGACGAGGAAGCCGAGGGCGAGGCCTGTGACGAGTTCGAGGACGAGCCCGGTGACGAAGCCGGCCGTGTCGAGGGGCTGCCGCCCGGCGGCCGCGCGGGAGGACACGGCGAGCCCGAGCCCGACGCCGAGCATGGCCTTGATCCGGGCCGGGAACGCATTGTGGGAGAACGGGGGCGCGATGAAGAGGAACGCCGTCATGCGGACCGCGGCGAGCATGACCGCCTCGATCCAGCCCTGGTCGATGGGGATGTCCATGCGGCCCTCACGCCGATCCGAGGAGGGAGGGCAGCCGGGCGAAGAGGTCGTTGGTGAAGGAGACCATCTCGGTGATCATCCAGTGCCCGCAGACCACGAGGGCCACGGCGACGGCGAGCGCCTTGGGCACGAAGGAGAGGGTGGCCTCCTGCAGCTGGGTGATGGACTGGACGAGGGAGACCGCGAGCCCGACCACAAGGGCCGTGACGAGGACGGGCGCGGAGAGCTTGGCCGCGGCGATGAGGCCCTGCAGGAGGATGTCGAGGACGGCGGAGGTGTTCACGAGGGGCCGCCGTGGTAGCTCTGGATGAGCGAGGTGATGATGAGTCCCCACCCGTCCACGAGGATGAAGAGCAGGATCTTGAACGGCAGCGAGATCATCACCGGCGGGAGCATCATCATGCCCATCGACATGAGCGCGGCGGAGACCACGAGGTCGATGATGAGGAACGGGATGAAGATGACGAACCCGATGATGAACGCCGAGCGCAGCTCCGAGATCATGAACGCGGGGATCAGCGTCTGCAGCGGGGTGGCCGCGGGCGTGGCGGGGTTCTCGAGCCCGGCCGCCCGGGTCATGAGGGCGATGTCCTCCTGGCGGGTGTGCGCGGCCATGAACTTCGACAGCGGGCCGCTCGCCGCCGTGAATGCGTGGCCGAAGTCGAGGTGGCCGCCGAGGTAGGGCTGGACGGCGAGGTTGTTGATGTCGCTCACCACCGGCCACATGATGAACAGGGACAGGAACAGGGCCAGGCCCGCGAGGACCTGGTTGGGCGGCACGGAGGCGAGCCCGAGCGCGTTCCGGGTCATCGCCAGGACCACGAAGATCTTGGTGAACGAGGACATCATGAGCAGCAGCGCGGGCGCGACCGAGAGCAGCGTGATGCCGATGAGGGTCACGACCGCGGAGGACGGCGCGTTGTCCGGGGTGTTGATCTGCAGGGTCAGGCCCCCGGTGCCGCCCGGCGCGGCGGGGGCGGTCGGGTCGCCGGGGCCGGCCGGCCCGGCGGGCTCGAGCGGCAGTCCTGCGGCGTGGGCCGCCGCGGCGGCGGCGAGCAGGAGCGCGATCGCGGCGAGGGCCGCGACGGCGAGGAGCACGACGGCGCGGGGCGCCCACGCGGGCACCCGCACCCTCCGCGCGTCCACGGCGAGGGTCACGGCCGCCGTCCGGCGCGGAGCGCGCCGGCGGCGAGCCGCCACGTGCCGGGGTCGAGGATGGAGCCGGCCAGCGGTGCCGGCTGCTCGGCGAGGCGACCCTGCTGGGCCGCCAGTTCGGCGTCGAACCGTTGGGCGCCGAACGACGCCGCGTGGCGGGCTGCGCGGCGCGTCGCGGCGGCGGGGGCCTCGGCCTCGGCAGGCTCGGGCGCGGGCACCTCGGCGGTGTGCAGGACGCTGATGCCGTGCTCGGTGACGCCGAGCATGAACCGCTTCCCGTCCGTGTCCACGAGCACCACGGACGCCTTCGGCCCCACGCTCTGACGGGAGACCAGGCTGAGGGGCCGGCCCTTCGCCGCCGCGGGGCCGCGGCGCAGGCGCCGGTACAGGAGCCACATGACCCCCAGTACGGCGCCGAGCGAGACGAGGACCCGCAGGCCCAGCATGAGCGAGTCCATTCAGCGCTGGGCCTCGGCGGTGTCGAGGATCCGCGAGATGCGCACGGCGTAGTCCTGGTCGACGACGACGACCTCGCCGAGCGCGATCCGGCGCCCGTTGAGGAGCACGTCCACGGGCGCGCCTGCCGAGCGGTCGAGCTCGATGACCTTCCCCGGCTCCATCGCGAGGGCCTCACGGATGCTCATCCGGGTGCGGCCGATCTCCACGGTCAGCGCCATCTCGACATCCTGGATGCGGCCGAGCCTGTCAGCGAAGGTCCCGGGGTCCTCGGACTGCCAGGCCTGGTCCGCGACCCGGACCGCGAACCAGCCGAACGGCGCGGCGCCGTCAGAGATCTCGTACACGGCGACGCCGTCGGCCTCGGGGCCGCCGGCGAGGAGCCCGGCGGGGTCTCCCTCGACCAGCTCGGACAGGACCCCGTCGCCGAGCGCCGCAGCGGCGCGCTCGAGCGCGGGCCGGAGCACCGCCGTCGTGCGCGCGGCCGGCCCGCCGCCCGCCTCGGCGACGAAGCCGGTGTCGGCGAGCCCGAGCACGATCTCTGCCGTGGCGGGCCCGATGAGGGAGGCCGAGACCACGGCGGCCACGGGGGCGGGCGCCCCGGCGAGCTGGCCCGAGACGCGCAGGCCGGGGACGGGGAGGGCGGCCGCGAGCTGCTCGGCGGCGGAGGCGGTGCGGGCCGGAGTGCTCACGGGCGGGGCTCCTTGTGGGGGACGGCGGAGTAGTGGGCTGCGGGATGGGCGCCGGCGGGCGGCGGGGCGGGTGGCCCCGGCGGCGCGCTCTCGGGCGGGGGCGCCGTGAGCGCGACGATGCGGGCGGCGGCCCGGGATCCGCTGCGGACCACCATCGCCTGGGCGAGGTCGCGGCCGCCCACGCTCACCCGGAACGGCTCGCGTTCGTGGTGGGGCAGCGGGATCGTGTCCCCGACGGCCAGGGCGAGGACCTGCTCGGGGGTGATGGTCGCCTCGGCGAGCCGGACGGCGACCTCGACGGGCACCTCGGCGAGCTGACGGCGCACGAGCTGGGGGGCGTCCTCGGCGCTGGCCACCGGGTTCACGGCGCCCAGCTGCGGCAGCAGCGCATCGGCGGGGATCGCGACCGTCACGGCGGTCGCGGACTCCCCCACCCGGACGGTGAATGCCACGACCACCATGAGGTCCGCGGTCGCGGCGGCCTGGGCGAACTGGGAGTTGTGCTGGATGGACTCGACCCGGGCCGTGGCGGGCAGGAGCGGGCCGAGCGAGTAGGCGAGGACGTCGAGGGCCTCGTCCACGAGATTCTTCACGAGTGCGTGCTCGAGGGGGGTGAACTTCCGCTCGAGGCCGGCCTTGTCCACGTGGCCGCCGAGCATCCGGGCCACCCAGCCGAGCGCGGCCGGTGTGGGGAACTGGACCACCATCTTGGCGGGGTGCTCACCGAGGACGCAGCGGACCATGGTGGTCACGGGGGCCAGGGAGGCGACGTACTCGTCGTAGGTCTGCACGAGCAGGGACTCGGTGGTGACCGTGGACTTGGTGCGGACCTTCGCGGTCAGCTGGGTGCCCCACTGGCGGGCGAACGAGTCGAAGGCCGCTTCGAGGATGCGGCTGTGCTCGCGCGCGAGAGTGGTGGGGCGCCGGAAGTCGTACGGCTCGGCGGTTCTGGCCTGGGGCATGCCGAGGTCCTGCACAGTCACGCCCCGGACTATCGGCAGGCGTGGCCGAGCGGTAAGGGGCTCTGGCGTCTTCCGCGCTCACGGGCGTAGCGTCGTCTTCATCCACACCGTTGGGAGGATCAGCCATGGGACTCGAGGACAAGTTCGACGCGGCCGCGGACAAGCTCAAGGGCAAAGTCGAAGAGGCCGTCGGCAGGGCCACCGACGACCGTTCGAAGGTGGTCAAGGGCAAGGTGGACCAGGCCAAGGGCGGCCTGAAGGACACGGTCGCTGACCTCAAGGCCCACACGAAGGACAGCGTCGACGAGGCCAGCCCAGACCGCCGGCGCACCGGCGAAGCGGGCGGGGACGGGCTCGTCCCCTAGCCCGCCCGCGCTGGGCAGCTCCTCGGGCCTACTCCTCTGGGCCCTCGTCTTCGCCGGTCGAGGGGTATTCCTCTTCCTCGGCACCTGGCGGGTAGTCCTCGTCGCTGCCCGGGATCCCCTCGGCCTGCTCCAGCAGGTCCGCCTCGGAGGCCTCGGCGTCCATGCGGGGGCGGGACGTCTCCTCGGACGGGAGTGCCGGGGCGTGCTGCTCTGCATAGTCCGCCTCCGGCGCCTCCACGGGCGGCGTGCCGACGGGATCGGCCTGCGCGGCGGGTTCCGCGGGCAGGGCCTGCTCGAAAGCGTCGGCCTCGGGCTTTTCCTCAGTCATCGCGATGCCTCCAGCTGTGAGTTGCGGGGGGGTCCGGCTGGATTTCCCCCTGTCCATGACACCAGTGTGCGTTCCCGTCCCTGGGCGTCCTCAAACCGGCTGTGCTCCCCGGCCCTCAGGACCGCCGGCACACCATGAGCGGGTTCGTTGGATGGGGCTGTCCATGGTGGGAATCTAGCTCCCGAAGGTCAGGCCGACGGTGAGCGGCGCCGAGGGGAACTGGGTGCCGACCGTGAAGGACTGCGCGCCGAGCGCCGCGGCGACCGGACGTAGCGGGCCGGCAAGCACGAGGCCGATCGAGCCGAGGACGGCGACGGCCTTCTTCGCGGCGGTGGCGAGGCCGTGATGCCACGGGCTCCTCGGCCCGTAGACGCGGGCGACCACGTAGGACGCCAAGGCCGCCCACGCCTGGACCGCCGCGTAGAGGTCCATGGCGTCGTCACGGTCCAGGGCCGCGTCGCCGGCGGCGAACCGCCCGTCCGACTCGACGTCGTGCCGGCATTCCTCCAGGACGCGGTCGACCAGCCGGACGACGTCCTCCTCGATCTCCCGGACCCACGCGCTGATGTCGGGAAGCCTCTGGTCCGCCTCGGCCAGCTCGCGCTCGAGGGAGTCGATGCGCCGCTCGACCTCGGTGCGGAGTTCCTCGCTGGGCCCGTTCATCGCGCGCCTTTCAGGTGCAGGTGGAGCACGATTCTGCGCTATCTCCGTGCCGCGGTCCAGAGGCCGATGGCCCGCCCGGGGCACGTTCGCGGCCGGGCATCTGCTTCCCCCGCCCGGCCGCGGGCCCCTGGTGCTCGAGGAGAGCCCTGCGATGATGGCGCGCGTGGAGAACGTCGAAGTCGTCGTCGCCCATCAGGCCCGCGCCACCGTGAGGGTCGGCGACGGGTTCCTAAAGATCGACGCCGACCAGGCGCACCTCGACACCGAGGTCGCGGCCATAGCGCTCTCGCCGATCCCGGCCCCGGAGGTCCTGTGGCAGCAGCCGTCCGTGCTGGCGATCAGGGCCGTCACGGGCGTGATCGACTGGTCGGAGGCGGGCCGAGGCGATCCGGTGTTCGACCTCGCCACCCTGACGCTGGGCCACCCGGAGCGACTCGGAGACGTCCTGGCCGGCTACGGCGAAGACGTGGACGCCGAGGCGGTCCGGGCGGCGTGGTCGCTGCGGAGCCTGCTGGCCGCGGGCCCGCATGTGAGCGGCGCGGGTGCCCGGCCAACAGCCCCCCCCCCCCCCCCCGTCGCTGGGGGCCCACCTACTTCTGCCCGGCCCGGGCCTTGAGCGCCTCCGTGATGAGGGCGCGGACCTGCTCTGACTGGTCGGAGAGCACGACGACGTCGACGCGGCGGTTCTGCTCGTAGTCGGCGTCGCTCGTGCCCGTGTTGGCGGGGCGGGAGGAGCCGTAGCCGGTGGCGCCGATCCGGGCACCGGGCAGGTTGTCGCGCTCGACCATCACGCGCAGCACCTTGGTGGCGCGCTCGGAGGAGAGCTCCCAGACCGAGGGGTAGCCCGTGATGAGGTTCGCGGCGTGGCCCTCGACCGAGACGTGGAGCGGGGTCGGGACGATCACGGGCGTGATGGCGTCGAGCACGCTCACCGCGCGCGGCGTGAGCGCCGAGCTGTCCGGGCTGAAGAACGTCTGCGATCCGACGAGGCGCACCGTGAGCCCGCGTTGGTCGATCGTGAACTGCACGTCCTTCGTGAGGCCCTTCGCGTCGAGGCGTGCGGTCATCTGCTCCTTCAGGGCGGTGAGCCTCTCGACCTCCTTGGTCGCGAGGGCCAGGCTCGAGAACCCCTCGGTGTCCTTGCTGGCCTGGTCCGGGGGCACTACGGTGCCGGTGGCGGTGTCGATCTTCTGGGTGACGGTGGTGCCGAAGCCCGTGGCCAGGGAGTTGCGCAGCTTCTCGAACCGGTTCTGGTCCACGCTGGACATCGCGTAGAGCACTACGAACAGGCAGAACAGGACCGTGATCATGTCCATGTAGGAGATGGCCCAGCGCTCGTCGACGTGGAAGGGCTCGGGGGGCTTGCGCGGCGAGCGGCGTCGGCTCACGCGGCGGCCCTCATCTTCTCCTTCGCATCCGCACGCCCCCGGTCCTTGACGTGGTGCTCAGGGACCATGGCGCGGAGGCGGTCCGCGAGGAGCATGGGCTGGGCCCCTCCCTGCACGGCCAGGATGCCCTCCATGATGAGCGTCATGCGCTCGATCTCGAGCTCGGACAGGCGGGCGATGCGGGCCGAGATCGGCAGCCAGATGAAGTTGGCGGAGAGCAGGCCCCACAGGGTCGCGATGAAGGCGCTGGCGATCATCGGGCCCAGCGACGTGGGATCGGAGAGGTTCTCGAGCACGTGGGTGAGCGAGACTACCGTGCCGATGATGCCCATCGTGGGGGCGTACCCGCCGAGGGCGGCGAAGAACTTGGAGTCGGCGTGGTCCGCACGGGACTTCGTGCCGATCTCGTCCTCCATCATGATGCGCAGTTCCTCGGCGTCGGTGCCGTCGGCCACGTTCTGCAGGGCGCGGGAGAGAAAGGGATCCTTCGTGTCGGTGGCCTCGGCCTCGAGCGCGAGAAGCCCCTCGGCGCGGGCCTTCTCCGCGAGCGCGATGATCTTGTCGATGCTCTCCTGCGGCTTCGGCGCGCGGCCGGTCGCCGCCCGGGGGACGGCGCGGAAGGCGCGCAGCGTGTCCTTGAGGGTGTTGCCGGCGAGGCCGACGGCGAGCGTGGCGCCGAAGACGAGGATCATGGGCGGCGGGAGGATGAGTGCCGTGACGCTCGCGCCCTCCATCGACACGATCGCGACGACGGACCCGAACGCGAGGACGAGTCCGACGATGAGTGACGGGTCCATGGTGGTGTTCTCCTAGCGCTGGGTGGGGCGCAGGGGTGTGGCCCCCGGGCCTGGATCGTGCTCCGTTGTCCCCCGCACGAGGCTGAGCTGCTGCCCCTGGCCCACCGTGAGCCCGCGTGCTGTGGCGAGCACGAGGGCGCGGTAGTCCGCGATGAGCCCGATGATCTCGGCGAGGCTCTCCCGCACCACGTAAGTGGCGCCCCCGACCATCACGAGGGTCGTGTCAGGGTTCTCCTGCACGCGCTCGATGAGGTCTGGGTTGACTGCGAAGCGTGACCCGTTGAGGCGGGTGACTGCGATCATGGGGCCGTTCTTCTGCTCGGGGGGCGAGGCTCAGTGCCTCGCCCCCCACTATCGGCCGCCGAACCCGCGGCGTAAGGCCGGCATCCTTCCCGGAGAACTAGCGCTTGAGGTCCACGAGCTCCTGGAGGACCTGGTCCGAGGTAGTGATGATGCGCGCGTTGGCCTGGAAGCCGCGCTGGGCCACGATGAGGTTGGTGAATTCCTGGGAGAGGTCCACGTTGCTCATCTCGAGCGCTCCTCCGGCCAGGGTGCCGAAGCCCGGGTCGCCGGCCTGCCCGACCTGGGCCGTGCCGGAGTTCGCGGTCACCGTGTAGGAGGAGTCCCCGGCCTTCTCGAGCCCGGAGGCGTTGGTGAACTTCGCGAGGGCGATCCGGCCCACGGTCTGCTTCAGCCCGTTGCTGAAGGAGCCGATGAGGGAGCCGTCCGAGCCGAGGGTGAAGGCCTCGAGCGTGCCGGCAGAGGAGCCGTTCTGGCTCGTCGCCGCCACGGTGGTCATCCCCGCGTAGCCGGTCACCGCACCGAGGTCAACCGTGATGCCGCCGACGGTGAGCGCCGCCCCCGCTGCCTGCTTGCCGCCGGTGAAGGCGAGGGAGCCCGCCCCGGTGGCCCCGTCGGCGTCGGCCGCGGCGACGTTCCACCCGCCGGCGGTCTTCGTGAAGGTGAGCGCGAGGTTCCGGGCGGTGCCGTTCGCGTCGTACACCTTGATGTCCCGCTCGAGGGAGGTGCCGGCCGCGGCGTCGGAGGGCAGGTTGCCGTCCACCCCGACCTGGCTCGTGGCGACCGCAGGGATCGTGGCGGTCGGTGAGAGCGTGACGTCGCCGATCGGGGAACCGGTGTTGACCACCCCGGCGGCATCCGCGGTCCAGCCCTGGAGGATGCCGCCGTCGGGCCCCACGAGGCGTCCGCCGGCGTCGAAGCCGAAGGAGCCGGCGCGGGTGTAGAGCTGCTGGCCGCCGCGGCTCGTGATGAAGAACCCGTCCCCGGAGATCATCATGTCCGTGGCCTTGCCCGTGGTCTGCGCTGAGCCCTGGGTGAAGTTCGTGGTCACGGCCGCGACCTTCACGCCGAGGCCGATCTGCGCGGGGTTGGTGCCGCCCGTGGCCGGCTGCGGGCCGCTGGCGCCCTGGGTCAGCTGCGAGAGGGTGTCCTCGAACTGGGTCGAGGATCCCTTGAAGCCGGTGGTGTTGACGTTGGCGATGTTGTTGCCGGTGACGTCCAGCATGGTCTGGTGGGCGCGCAGGCCCGAGATGCCGGAGTAGAGCGAGCGGAGCATGGTGGCTGCCTTTCGTCGGGCGGTGAGGGGGGCGGATCAGGGAGGGCGGGTGGGTCAGGGAGGGCGGGCGAACCTGAGAGGACGTGCGGGTCAGGCGCCGGCGATGCCGGTGATCGAATCGAGCGGGATCGAGGCGCCGCCGATCGTCACCGTGGGCGCGGAGCCGGTGTAGGAGACGCTGCTGGGGGTGCCGACGCCGGTGGAGCCGTCCGCGGCGAGGTACGTCACGGCCTTGCCGATGAGGGCTGCCGCCGCGGCGCGCTGCTGCATGCTCAGGCCCTGGGCGCTGTCCGTGGCCAGCTGGGTGAGCTTCTCCATCATGGACAGCTGCGTGGTCTGGTTGATCATCGCGTTGGTGTCCATGGGCGAGCTCGGGTCCTGGTTCTTCAGCTGCGTGACGAGCAGGTCCATGAAGACCGTCGAGTCCATGGTCTGCTTCGGTGCGCGCACCGGGGCCGAGGAGGTGAGGCTCGTGCTCCCGACGGAGCCGATGGGGCTCCCGACGGGGGCGATGGGGCTGGTGCTCATGGATGCCTTTCTCTCAGACGAGGATGTCGAGGCCGGTGGCCGTGGGGGCGGTGGTGGGCGATGGGCTTAGGCCCGCGGGCGACGCCCCAAGGAGGCCGTCCCTGAGGATGCCGCCGCTCCCCCGCCCGGAGGCGTAACCTCCCGGGGTGGCGCCGGGCTGGCCCTGGGCGGACCCGCCCGCGGCGCCGCCCGCAGTGCCTCCCGCTTGGCTCCCGGGCTGGCTGCCCGGGTGCCCGCGGTCCCCCTGCCCGCCCGGCTGCTGCGGGGTGCCGCGCTGGGAGAGGTCGAGGCTGGCGCCGAGGCCGGTCCCGGCGAGGTCGCGGCGCAGGTCGGGCAGCACGGCCTGCACGGCGGCGCGCCCGGCATCGGTCGGGGCGAACAGCTCGATCCGCACCCCGTCCGCGCCGATGCGCGCCTGAACGGTGACCGGGCCGAGGTTCTCCGGGGTCACCTTCACGGTCATGATGTGCTCGCCCGGCCCCGCCTGCGCGAGCGTCGCTACGGGCCGCGAGAGCTGGCTGGCGAACGCCTGCGGCGGCGCCGCCGGTGGACGCACGACGGCGGTCGGCAGCACTGCGTCGAGCGTCGCCGCCGGGACGGGCACCGCCGCGGGGAGCCCCGCGGCTGCAGACACCGCAGCGGAGGCCAGGCCGTCCTGGGCCTGGCCGGCCAGCCCTGAACCGGCCAGCCCTGAACCGGCCAGCGCAGAACCGGCCAGCGCGGAACCGGCCAGCGCAGAACCGGTCAGCACTGCGCCAGGCTGGTCTGGACCTGGCTGTGCCCAACCTGACTGTGCCGAACCGGACTGGGCCGAACCGGACTGGGCCGAACCCGGGCCGCCGGTCGAGACGCCTGCGGGGGCGGTGGCAGGTAGGGCCGGGCCCGGTGCCGTCCCTGTGCCGCCGGAGGACACGCCGCCCACGGGGCCGGTGGCCCCTGCAGCCGATGGTCCCGGAGTACCGGCCCCCATCGCCGGTACTCCGGAAGTCTGTATTCCGGAAGTCTGTCCGGGCCCCGCAGCGCCGAGCCCCGCAGCACCCGGCCCTGCCGCGGCCGCGGGTCCCGCCGCGACGGGCGCCGCACCCGGGACGGCCGCCATCCCGCCGCCGGGGGCCACGGCACCGATGCCCGGACCACTGCCGGGTGCGCCGGGGGCGGCAAGCACCCCGGCGGCGGCCGAGGACGCCGACGCGGTGGCGAGGGCCGGCGTCGTGCTTGCGGCGTCGGAAGGTGTCGCCGGGACCGTGCCCGCGGAGGCAGCGGCGGCCACCTGGGCGGCGACGAACCCGGCCAGTGCGGCTGCACCGGCGGAACCGGAGTCTGCTCCGGCGTCGGGCGTCGCGTCGGCCGCGCGGCGCGGCTCGGCCGGCCGGGCCCCGGAGCGCGGGGCCGGCCGCCCCTGGACGTCGGCGAGCGCCGCGGCGAACTGCCCCGGTCCCCCGTCCGCGGACGTGGCACCACGAGGGGCAGGCCGGGCGGCCGCAGCGGGCGCCGGGACGGCGGGCGCGGCGGAGATGAGGGCGGCCATCAGACGCCTCCGGGGTAGAGGGCAGCGACGACGGCGCGGGCCGTGGGCTCCCACTTGGCGTAGGCGTCGGGGAAGGCGGAGCGCTGCACGGCCTGGTCGGCGGCAGTGACGGACATGCTCTGCCACCCGGGGAGCGCGGTGAGGCGGTCCAGGAACATCCGGGTCGAGGCCCGCGGGTCCATCGCGTCCGCGACGCTGCCCCACGAGAACTGGCTCCCGTTGACCTGCTGCTGGAACAGGCCCACGGAGTAGCCGTCGGTGCCCACGGCGGACGGATCGGGCGCGAGCGCCTGAGACCCCGCGACCTTCGGGTTCCAGTACATCTTCAGGGAGGACTCCTGCAGCGCGGTGGAGACCGCGTTGACCGCGGCCTGCGCGGGAAGGCCGCGGGCCCGGACCTCGCCGACGATCGTGCGGGCGTAGCCCAGCTGGGACGCAGTGAGGCCGGCCACGCCCGACGGCTCTGATCCGGCAGCCGCAGCGCCCGCCGCGCCGATGCCTCCCGCCCCGGGGACCCCGCCGTCCGGCACGATCCGCCGGATCGCCGTGAGCCCGGTGTACTTCTCCCACGCGTCGCGGACCTGGATGGTCTTGCCCGGCTCGGGGGCGTCGATGGCCTTGCCGTTGCCGAGGTAGATGGCCACATGCTCGCCGCCGAAGTCGATCAGCAGGTCGCCCGGCTTGGCCTCGGCGAGAGACGCGACCGGCGTGCCCTGGGTCATCTGATCGTGCACAACCCGCGGCAAGGAGATGCCGAGGTCCTGGTAGACGCGCTGGACGAACCCGGAGCAGTCCATCCCCGTGGCCGGGTTGGTTCCGCCCCACACGTAGGGCACGCCCACGTACTTCTGCGCCGCGGCGGCGACCTGGTCCCCGGTGACCCCGCCCGTGCTCCCGGCTGCGGCGAGGGGCGCCGCGGCGTCGGCGGCCGCCGGGGCGGGGGCGAGCAGGCCCGCGAGCGCCTGGGCGAAGGCCGCGGCGGTCTGGGGCGTGGCGGTGGTGGAGCCCGGGCTGGCGGCGCCCTTGGCGCCCGCCGCGGACGACGCCGGCCGTTGGGCTGCCGCCGGATCGAACCCGGCGATGGTGGTCTGGATCTGGGCCACGCGCCCCATGGCCTCGGTGATGCTCATGCGCCCGAGCCTCCGGAGCCGGGCTCGTGGGCGCCGCGGAGCCGGGCCGCCGAGCCGAGCTCGTCGAGGACCACCTGCTCGGCGGCGAGCGCGGAGGCCGCGGCCGCGGCGGCGTGGCGGGCCTCGAGTTTCTCGAGCCCCACGGTGCGGGCCCGGGCGGCGCCGAACTCGCGCTCCGCCTCGTCCCGCTCGGCCTCGACCGTGGCGGCGAGGCTGCGCAGCTCCGTGAGCATGCTCATCGAGGAGGCCCGGGCGGCGGCGACGGCCAGCAGCGCGGCCGAGGTGTCGGCGTCGGACGGGATGCGCTCGGCCTCCGCGACGGTCCGGCCCTCGCGCGCGGCGATCGCGGCGAGGCGGGAGTTCGCGGCGCCGAGGTGGCCGGCGGCCTGGTCCTGCTCGAGCCGGCGCAGCCTGAGCAGTCCGGCGAGGGGGAAGGGTGCCGTCATCGGGGACCTCCGAGAGTCGTGGCGAGTCGGGAGAGCCGGGCCCATGCGTCCTCGGACGCGGTGCGCTCGTCGAGGCCCTGGCGCAGGAACGCGTCGATCTCCCCGGCGTGGTCGAGGGCGGCGTCGACGAGCGGGTTGCCGCCGCGCTGGTAGGCGCCCACGTCGATGAGGTCCTGGGCGGCGGTGCGGGCCGCGAGCACGCGGCGCAGGGCCGCGGCCCACGCGGTGCGCTCGGGCGGGTTGACCTTGGCTGCGACGCGGGAGACGGAGCCGAGGACGTCGATGGGCGGGAAGTGGCCCATGACGGAGAGCTTGCGCTCGAGCACCACGTGCCCGTCGAGGATGGAGCGGGCGGCGTCCGCGACGGGCTCGTTGTGGTCGTCGCCGTCCACGAGGACGGTGTAGATGCCGGTGACGGACCCGGTGCGCGCGGTCCCGGCCCGCTCGAGGAGGCGGGCGAGGAGCGCGAAGGCCGACGGCGGGTAGCCGCGGGTGGCGGGCGGCTCGCCGGCGGAGAGGCCGATCTCGCGCTGGGCCATCGCCACGCGCGTGAGCGAGTCCATCATGAGCAGGGCGTGGGCCCCCTGCTCGCGGAACGATTCGGCGATGCGGGTGGCGGTCGAGGCCGCGCGCAGGCGCATGAGGGCCGGCTCGTCCGAGGTGGCGACCACCACGACCGAGCGGGCCAGCCCTTCGGGGCCGAGGTCGTCCTCGAGGAACTCGCGCACCTCGCGGCCGCGCTCCCCCACGAGCGCGATCACGGAGACCTCCGCCTCGGTGCCGCGGGCCACCATGGACAGGAGCGAGGACTTCCCCACGCCGGAGCCTGCGAACAGGCCGAGGCGCTGGCCGCGGCCCACGGTGGCGAGGGTGTCCAGGGCGCGGACGCCGGTCTGCAGCGGGGTGTCGATCCTGGCCCGCTCGAGGGCGGACGGTACGGCGCCCTCGTCGGGCACCCGGGGGCCGGCGATGGGCCCGCGCCCGTCGATCGGGCGGCCGAGGCCGTCGAGGACGCGGCCGAACAGCGCCGGGCCCGTGGGGACGAGGGCGCCGCCGCGGTGGGCCCGCACCGGGTGGCCCACGCGGAGGCCGCCGAGCGGTCCGAGCGGCATGCACGTGAGCGTCCCCCGCGCGGAGGCGACCACCTGGGCGCCGGTGACCGATCCGGCGTCGCCCGTGATCTCCACGAGGTCCCCGACGGCGCAGCCGAGCCCGGCCACCTCGAGCCCGAGGCCGCGGACCGCAGTGACGGTGCCGACCCGTTCGGGCGCCGCGGCGGCGACGGCGCCGGGGAGGCCCTGCAGGACGCTCATGCCGGCGCCCCCGGCGGCAGGGCCCCGTCGCCGGGCCCGGTCAGGGCCGCGGCGGCGCGGGCGAGGGCGGTGCCGATCCGGGCGTCCAGCTCGCCATCGGGGTAGACGGCCACGGCGTCGCCGCGGGCGAGGGACGGGTCCGGCTCGAGGGTGACGCCCGCGGGGACCGAGCCGGCGGACGGGCCGAGGAGGGCGAGGTCCGCCGGGTGGAGGCGGACGGCGAGGACGGCGGCCGCGTCCGGCGCGGACAGGGCGCGGGCGAGGGCGGCGCGGGCGCTGCCGGGGGCGTCGTCCAGTTCGCGGCCGATCACGGCCTCGGCGACGGCGAGGGCCGCGGCAGCGAGCTGGGCCTCGGCCTCGGCGAGGACCGGAACCGTGCGCGCCTCGAGGGCACGGGCGGCGGCGGCGAGGATTGCCACGGCGGCGTCGGCCCGCGAGCGTGCGGCGGCGAGCGCGGCCGCGTGCTCGGCACGGCGCTGCTCCTCGCGCTCGGCGGCCTCGGCGGCGGCGCGGCGCAGCCCGGCGGCGTAGCCGGCGGCGTGGCCGCGCGCGTACCCCTCGGACTCACCGGCCGGGTCCAGATCCGGGAACACGACCGGGCGCACCGGGGCCCCGGGCAGGAGCCCACCGGGCACGGGCGTACCGAATTCGGGTGCGCCGAGCACGGGCGTACCGAACCCGGGCGCGCGGACGTTCGCGGTGTCAGTAGACAAGGTCGTCCTCCTCGCCGCGGCGCATCGTGATGGCCCCGGTAGCCTCGAGCTCGCGGATCGAGCGGACGATCTCGGCGCGCGCCTCCTCCACCTCGGAGGCCCGCACCGGGCCCAGGGCCGCGATCTCGGAGGTGAGGATGTCCCGGTTGCGGTCGGAGACGTTGCCCGTGATCGCGTCCAGCACCGGCTGGGAGGCGCCCTTCATCGCGCGGGCGAGCAGGCCGGCGTCGACCCCGCGGAGGATGAGCTGGATGTCCTTGCGCTCGAGCTTGACGATGTCCGCGAAGGTGAGCATCTTCGAGCGGACCTCCTCGGCCAGCTCGGGGTCGCGCTCGGCGAGCCCGTCCAGGACGGTGCGCTCGGTGGCCACGTCGGAGCGGTTGATGATGTCCACGAGCGGCTGGACGCCGCCCATGACCTCGACCTGCCGCTGGCCGGGGCTCAGGGCCGTGCCGGTGCGCGCGCGCAGGCTCTCGGCCACGACGCTCACGGCCTCGGGGGTCGCGGAGCCCATGGTGGCCAGGGCGTGCGCCACATCCGTGGCCTGCGCCGGGCCGAGCCCCGCGACCACGTGGGAGGCCTGCTCGGGGCGCAGGTGCGCGAGCACGAGCGCGATCGTCTCGGGCAGCTCCCCGTCGAGGAGGGTCAGCAGCTGCGCGGGATCCACGGTGTCGAGGAACTCGAAGGACTTCCCGGCCATGGTGGAGGCGAGCCGGTCCATGACCCCCGCGGCCCGGTCGGGGCCGAAGGAGGATTCGAGGAGGCCGACGGCGAAGTCCCGGCCCCCGCGCGTCATGCGCCGCCCCGAGACGGCGATCTCGTGGAACTCGGCGATGACCTCGTCGGAGACCGCGGGGTCCACGCGGCTGAGCCGGACGATCTCGGCGGCGATGTCCTCCGCCTCGGCCTCGGTGAAGTGGGCCATGACCTTTGCGGCCGACTCGGGGCTCATCTGCATGAGCACGATCGCGACCTTCTGCGTCCCGGTGAGCCTGAGCTCGCCGGCCTGGGCCAGCGCGGGCGTCATACGGTCTGCCTCTCGTCCATGAGCGCGCGCAGGTACTCGGCGGTCTTCTGGGGCTCCGTGGCGCCCAGCCGGTCCACCTGGGCGCGGCGCCGCTCGGCGTCGAGCACCTCCTCGCCGGGATCGGGCAGGGCGGGCACGAGCGGCTCCACCGCCGGCAGGGCCGTCGTGACCGAGGGCTCGATGGCGACGGGGACCGGCAGCTCTTCGAGGAGGATGTCCCCGCCGAGCTCCAGGGGCTCGCGGGCTGCCATGCGGCGCCGGCGCATCCACAGCAGCACGGCCGTGACGATGAGCGCCAGGATCGCCACCCCGGCCCAGATCATGGTGGCCAGCAGCTGGCCCTGCAGCCTGGCGGCCTCGTCGGCCTGCTGCTGGGCGAGAGCGGCCTTGGCCTGGTCCGCGGCTGCGGTGCTGAAGGGGACCACCTGCATCGAGAGCACGTCGCCGCGGGTCGTGTCGATCCCGGCGGCGGCGGAGACGAGCGCGTTGAGGTTCTGGATGTTCACCCCGGTGGCGGCCGAGGAGTTGACGGCAACGGAGACCGACTGCCGCTTGAGCGCCCCGGCCGGGATGGTGCGGTCCTCGGTGACCTTGTTCACCGCGTTGTCCCGGGTGTCCTTGGTCGAGTCGTACGTGCCGTTGCCGCCGGCCGCGCCCGAGGGCACGGCGATGTTGTCCGGCCCGAGGACCCCGGAGGCGCCCGAGGCGCCGGTGCCGCTGTACTTCTCGGTGGTGGTCGACTGGCTCAGCGGGGCCGCCGAGGCGCTCGCGTAGGTCTCGGACTTCTGCTGGGCGGACTGCTGGTCCACCTCGGGCACCACGGCCACGGTCGCGTTGCCGGGGCCGAGCACGCGGTCGAGCACGGCCTGGACGGCGGCCTGCGTGCGCTGCTGGTAGTCGGAGGCCTGCTTCGCGCCGTTCGCGCTCAGGCCGGCGCCGACGGCGGAGAGCACGTTGCCCTGGGCGTCCACCACGGAGACGTTGGCGGCCTTGAGGCTCGGCACGGCCGCCGAGGTCAGGTGCACGATCGCCTCGACCTTGTCCGCCGAGAGGGTCTGCCCGGGCACGGTCTCGACGAACACGGACGCCGTGGGGTCGACCTGCTGGGACGTGAACACCGTCTTCTGCGGCAGGGCGAGCTGCACCGTGGCGGTCTTGACGCCGTCGAGGTGCGAGATCGTGGTGCCCAGCTCCCCCTCGATGGCCCGCTTGTAGGTGACGTCCTGCTGGAACTCGGAGGAGGTCACGCCCATCTTGTCCAGGAGCGAGTAGCCGGTGGCGGGCGCGGCCGGGAGGCCGGCGGAGGCGGCCTTGAGCCGCTCGTCGTAGACCTTCTCCTGCGGCACGAGCACCGTCGCCCCGCCGTCGGCGAGCTGGTAGGGCACGTTGTCCTTGCCGAGCTGGGCCACCACGGCGCTCGCGTCCGAGCTCTGCAGCCCGGTGAACAGCGGCGCGTACGTGGGACGGCCCAGCCAGGAGACGAGGGCCACGGTGCCCAGGGCCAGGACGGCGAGGCCGATGACGGCGAGGGTGCGCTGCCCGGTCGTGAAGCCCCTGACGGTGACCGCGAGGCGCCTGCCCGCGGCCAGGAGGAACGGCGGCATCAGCCCTGCATCCTCATGATCTCGTTGAACGCGTCCACGCCCTTGTTGCGCACGGTGGCCGCGAGCTCGAGGGTGACCTGGGCGCGGGTCGCGGCGATGGTCGCGTTGTGGATGTCATCCAGGTTCCCCGTCACCGCCTGGACGGAGAGCTGGTTCGAGGTGGACTGGAGCTGCTGCAGGTTGTCCACCGCGCCGGCGAGGCTCGCCGCGAAGCCGCCGCCCGCCGTCGTGCTCGCCGAGGTCCCGGTGACTCCGGCGGCTCCGGTGATCCCGTCGAGGCCCTGCACGCCCTGCAGCGGGGAGACCGGTCCGATGGGTGCGATGCTCATGATGACTTGCCGATCTGCAGCGCGGACTCGTACATGGTGCGGGCGCGGTCCACGACCTGGGCGTTGGCCTGATAGCCGCGCTGGGCCATGATGAGCGAGCCCATCTGCTCGTTGAGGTCGATGTCCGGGTAGCGCACGTAGCCCTGCGCGTCGGCGACCGGATTGGTGGGCTCGTAGACCATGCGGCCGGACGCGCTGCCCTGCGGAGTGCTCTTGACGTACACGCCGGAGGTGCCCGGCCCGGCCTGCGCCTCGATGAAGCGTGCCTGGAACGCGGGCCCGCTCGTGGGGGCGGCGTCGTTGACGTTGGCGAGGTTGTCCGAGATGGCGTCGAGCCACTTGCGGTGGACTGTGAGGGCGGTGCCGGCGATGCCGATCGCGTCGAAGGTCATCAGGCCGTCCTCATCGCCGTGCGGAGCCCCGTGAACTGCGCGTTGATGGCCTGCGAGGCGAACTGGTAGCGCAGCACGGTGTCGACGTTGGACAGGGTCTCCGTGTCGAGGTTGACGTTGTTGCCGTCGGTGCGGGTCGGCTCCGCGGAGACGGACGTCGTGGCGGACGCGTGGCCGTCGCCGGCCTGCACGGACGCGGCGAGCGCGGACTCGAAGGAGACACGCTGGGCGTGGTAGCCGGGGGTGTTGACGTTCGCGATGTTGTCCGCGATGGCGCGCTGGCGCTGCGAGAGTCCGTCGAGGGCGCTGGTGAGCGCGGCGGACGTCACGGATTCGAGCACAGTTCTCCTGCCCAAGAGGAACGCGAGGAGGCCGGTCCGTGGCCTGGTCTGAGAGCAATCCGTGCTCGCAGGGCACTATCGGCAGGGGATGCGCGGGCGTTAGCGCTCGGGAGGTTCAGCCTCGGACGTCGAGGTACACCGGAGCGTCGCGCCGCGCTGAGGGAACGGCCCGAAGCGCGCCGAGGTGGGTCGCCACGGTCGAGCGCGCCTCGGCGAGCCTGGCCGCGAGGTCCTGTTGGGCCGCCTCAAGCGCGCGGGCCCGCTCGGCGAGGCTCTCGGGCAGCGGTCCGAGGCCAGCAGGCGGGGCCCAGCGCACGACGGCGGGTGGGAGCCCCGCGGGGGCCGGCCGGCCGCCGTCGTGCTGGCCGAGCAGCCGCCCGCACGCGGCGACACCCTCCTCGAGCGCCGCGAGCACCGACTCCCACGTTCCGGTCGCAGGGACAGCGTCACCCAACGGCGTACCCCTGGGAGGCCTCGATCCCGGCGGACTCCTGCTCCGCCACCACTCCCGCGGCGGCGTGCCAGGACTGCTGCAGCGGCTCGAGCAGGGTGATCGCCTCGCGGGTCCGCTCCGGGTCGCGGTGGATGTTGGCGTTCACGAGGGCCACGCGCACGTACTCGTAGATGGCCCGCAGGCCGTCCGCGCCGTCCCAGACGCCCGGCCGGAGGGTCGCGGTGAGCTCGCCGATGATGTCCTGCGCGTGCAGGAGGTTGTCGCTCGCCGCCTGCCAGTCCGCGGACCCCTGGGCGAGCTCGGCGCGGCGCAGGTCCAGCAAGAGCCGGTCGTAGAGCATGGTCAGCAGCCGGGCGGGGCTCGCGGAGAGCACCGCGTCCCGGGTGTACTGCTGCCGAGCGTAGGATGCGCCTCTCACGGGCGGTCCCCTTTCTTCGGGCTCACTTCGAGCTCTGGCTGTAGGTCGGGAGCCCGGCGATCTGGCTCGTGAGCCAGGACTGCTGGGCCTTGAGGGTGCCGAGGGCCGTGTCCATCGCGTTGTACACCGCCGTGAGGGACGCCTTGCGGTCGGCGAGGCGCAGGTCCCAGTCGCTGATCTGGGTGCCGAGGTCGCTGACGGTGCTCTGGTGCCCCTGGATGAGCGAAGTGATCGACCCTGTCACGGGATCCGAGGCGTTCTTGGCCGCCGTGGCCACGCGGCCGGCGATCTCCGAGAGGGCCGCCTGCGTCCCGGCCGGGTCCGCCGCGAGGGCCGCGGAGAACTTGGTCGAGTCGAAGGAGAAGGTGCCGTCGCGCTGGATCACGATGCCGATCTGCGAGGGCGACTGCCCGTTCGAGGTCGGCATATAGACGGCGTCGGTGATGGCCGAGCCGACCGCGCGGACGCTCGAGTCGCCCGTGAAGAGGCCGCCACTGGCCGACGAGGTGCCCGCCGACGTGCTCGTCGTCGTGACCGCCGAGTTGCTCGCGATGGTGCCGAGCAGATCGTTGACCGAGGCCACGAGGTCGCTGGCCTGCTTCGAGACGCCTGCCGAGTCGCTCGCCACCGTGACCGCCACCGTGCTGCCCACGGCCCCCGCGGAGGCGGTGACGTTCACGCCGGGGAGCAGGTTCGTGAAGGTGTTGGTGGAGGAGGTGATGGTCTGCTGGGCGGCCGTTCCGGCGTACAGGGTCGCCTTCGCGTCTTGCGCGGTGGTGACGACGGCGGCGCCCGGCTGGGACATGAGGTCCGTCGCCGTGCCGGCGCTCACGTCGGCGGACGTGCCCTGGTAGGCGGTGAACGCGCCCGCGGCGCCCGACTGTGCGGCCGTGAGCTGGAGCCGGTAGAGTGGATTGCCGCTCGCGTCTGTTCCGGCGGCGACCTTGAGGGCCTTGGCCGGTCCACCTGAGGCGTTGATGGCCGTGACCACGTCGTCGAGGGACGTGCTCGCCGGCGTGATCTGGGTCTGCTTCCCGGTGGAGTCGACGAGGGTCAGCGCCGAGGGCGCCCCGGTCGAGTCGGTGGGCCACGAGGCCATGGCAGCGGTGACGTCGACCTGGGTCTGCGCGAGCTGGTTGACCGTCACGCTGAAGGTCCCCGCGGTCGCCGTGGTGCCGGCCGTCGCGGTCGCCGCGGTGTTGTCCGTCGTCGCGGTGAAGAGGTTGGTCGCCCCGGGCATTGAAATCTTGGTGGCGAGGTCGCTGAGCGCGGAGGCCTTGCTGTTGAGGCCCTGCAGGGCCGTGATCATGCTCTGCTGGTCCGATTGGGCCTGCTTGAGCTGCTGCTGGGGAAGCGCCTCGACGTTCATGAGCGAGGTGATGATGGACGTGATGTCCAGGCCACTGCCCAGTCCGTTGACCGATACTCCCATGGGTGTGCTCCTTCGGTCCGGCCTCCGCGACGGGGCCGGCTACGGGTGGGACGCCGAGGGCGGCCAGGCCGTGGAGGGCCTGGCCGCCGTTGGCGCTATTGCACTGATCAGCCGAGGAGCTTGAGGATGCCCTGGCCGGACTGGTTGGCCTGGGCGAGCATCGCCGTGCCGGCCTGCGAGAGGATGGAGTCCTTCGTGTAGTTGACCATTTCGGACGCCATGTCGGTGTCCGCGATGTGCGACTGCGAAGCCGCGAGGTTCTGCGCCGAGACGTTGGCGATGTTCATCGCGTGGGACAGCCGGTTCTGGGAAGCGCCGAGGCTCGCCCGGTCGGTCGAGATCGCGGTGATCGCGGTATCGATCGCCGTGATCGTCGTCTGCGCACTTCCGTTCGAGGTCACGTCGAACCCGGTCGCTCCCGCCGCGCCGCCGAGCGTGCCGACGGAGGTGGCCACGTCAGCCAGCGTCACCGCAATCGTGTCATTCGCGGTGCCCCCGGCGCCGACCTGGAACGACTTCGACCCACCCTTGAGGAGGTCGATGCTGTTGAAGTTCGTCCCATTGGTGATGCGGTCGAGCTCCTTGCCGAGTTCGTCCGCCTCGGCCTTGATCGCGGTGCGCGAATCAGTGTTGTTCGAGTCGTTTGCGCCCTGCACCGCGAGGTCGCGCATGCGCTGAAGGATCGAGTGCACCTCGCCCAGGGCACCGTCGGCGGTCTGGATCAGGTTGATGCCGTCCTGCGCGTTGCGGGCACCGATGCCGTAGCCGTTGACCTGTGCCTTGAGGCCCTCGGAGATCGAGAGGCCCGCGGCGTCGTCCGCGGCGGTGTTGATGCGGAGGCCGCTCGAGAGCTTGGCCATGGAGTTGGCCATGCTGATCGAGGTCTTGTTGAGGTTCTGGTAGGCCTGCATGGCCGAAAGGTTGGTGTTGACGGTCAGTGCCATCGTGGGTTCCTCCGTGAGTGGGTAGGGGTACTGCTCCGGGCCCGTCCGTGGGCCCTCCACCGCACCTATCGGCGGCCGCGAGGAACGCGTTAGCTGCACGCCGAAAAATGTGCCCGCCTAATTTTTCGCCCCGCCCTGCCGACAGTCCTCTGTACACGGCGCGCGTGCACGCCACGCACCCGGCACTGTTTGCCTCATGGATGAGGAGTTGGCCAAGGAATGGCGATCCACGACCTGTCGGCCCAGCTCTGGCATGAGCGCGAGCTGCTGGACCTGCTGACGTTCAAGCTCGAGGAAGAGCAGCTGCTGCTGACCGCGGGGAAGACGCGGTGGCTCTCGCACGCGACCCGCGAGGTCGAGCACGTCCTCGAGCGCCTCCAGGCGGCGGGGCTCGAGCGGGCGGTGACGGCCGCCGCCGTCGCCCGGGAATGGGGTCTGGACGAGGAGGCGACGCTCCGCGACCTCGCCGCAGGCGCTCCCGACGCCGCGTGGGCGGACATCCTCTCGGCCCATCTCAAGGCGATGACGGACCAGGCCGCCCTCATCCGGCAGCTGCGCGATGCGAACGCCCAGTTCCTCCGCGCCGCCGCCCGGTCCACGCAGGAGACCCTCGCGGAGACCGAGGCCTCCGTCACCACCCTCTACGACGCGCGCGGGCGCTCGGCTGCCCAGGGCAGCGCGCGCCTGTTCGACCAGAACCTCTGAGCGAAGGAACCCCGTGAGCACCTTCGGCGCCCTCAACACCGCCTACCGCGGCCTCTCCGCCGCGCAGCAGGCCATGGACCTCGCCGGCCACAACATCTCCAACGCCGGCACCGACGGCTACACGCGCCAGCGCATCGAGCAGTCCTCCGTGGCGGCGCCGGCGGCGATGGGCCTCGCCGCGACCGGCCCTCAGGTGGGCCAGGGCGTCTCGGTGGACCGGATCGCCCGCCTCGGCAACGCTCTGCTGGACGCGTCGGCCCGCACCACCGCGGCCACGGCCGGCTACACGGCGCAGCGCTCGTCCGCCTACCAGCAGATCGAGGCGACCCTGAAGGAGCCCGGCACCGACGGGCTCTCCGCCCGGCTCCAGTCCTTCTGGTCCGCGTGGCAGGACGTGGCCAACCAGCCCGGCGAGGCCGCCCCGGCGAGCGCCCTGATCCAGGCCGGGAACCAGCTCGCCTCCACGCTCTCCGCCGGCTACGGCGCCCTCGACGCCCAGTGGTCCGCCACCCGCGCCGACGCCCAGTCCATGGTCGCCTCGCTCAACGACGCCGCGTCCCAGGTCGCGGCCCTGAACAAGAGCATCCGCTCCACGCTCGGCGCGGGCGGTTCGGCCAACGAGCTCATCGACGCCCGCGCCAAGCTCACCGAGTCCATCGCCTCCCTCGCCGGCGGCACGGTGCGCGAGGAGGCCGACGGTACCGCCACGGTGTACCTCGGCGGGAACGCGTTGGTCAGCGGCGACTCCGCCCGCTCGGTCCAGCTCGCCGGTGCGGCCACCATGGCGGACACCGCCTCGGGCGCCCTCACCCTCGTGTGGGCGGACCGCCCGGCTCAGGGGGTGGGGCTCGATGGCGGTTCAATCGCCGGGGCCCTCTCCGTCCTCGCCCCCGCGAACGGCGGCAACGGCGGCGCGATCGCCGAGGCCGCCGCCCAGTACAACGCGGCCGCCGCAGCGCTGGCTGCCTCCGTCAACGCAGTCCACAGCGCCGGGCAGACCACCACCGGGACCCCGGGCGGACCCTTCTTCGCCTTCTCGGCCTCGCTCCCCGCCGCCCAGGGCCTCACCGTGGCCGTCACCGGCGCGGACCAGATCGCCTCCGGCGCGCCGGGCGCGGGCGCCCTCGACGGCTCGACCGCGGACGCGATCGCCCAGCTCGGCGTCGCCCCGGGATCGCCGGACGCCAGCTGGGCCGCGTTCGTCACGGCCACCGGCTCCGCCTCCCGCGCCGCCCAGCAGCAGGGCGACCTCGCGGACACCGCGGCCGCGAACGCCAAGCAGGCCCAGGCCTCCGGCGCGTCGGTGAGCCTCGACGAGGAGAACGTGAACCTGCTTGCGGCCCAGCACGCCTACCAATCCGCGGCCCGGGTCCTCACGGCCGTCGACCAGGCGCTCGACACCCTCATCAACCACACCGGAACGGTAGGACTGTAGCCATGCTCCGCGTGACCGACCAGACCATGACCCTCGCGGCCCAGCGCGCCCTCGGCGCCCGGCAGGCGAGGCTCGCCGCGGCCCAGGCCACCGCGACCTCCGGCGCCCGGATCACCCGGCCCTCCGACGATCCCGTGGGCACGGGGGATGCGATGCGCGTGCGGGCCCAGATCGCCGCGGGGGCGCAGTACAAGCGGAACATCGACGACGGCACCGCCTGGCTCGGCACCCTGGACTCGGCCCTCGGCTCCGCGACGGACCTGCTCCGGCAGGTCCGGGACGCCACGATCCAGGGCGGCAACGGCTCGCTCAACCAGGACGGCCGCGCCGCCCTCGCGACCCAGATAGACTCCCTCCGGCAGGACCTGCTGGCCACCGCCAACACGCAGTACATGGGCCGCAGCGTCTTCGCCGGGACCTCGGACGCCGCGAGCGCGTTCACGGACGGGACCCCGCCCACCTTCAACGGCACCCAGGGAGGCACCGTGCAGCGCCGGATCGGACCCGACCAGACCGTCCGGGTGGACGTCGACGGCGCGGCCGCCTTCGGAACGGGGCCCGGCTCCGTCTTCGCGGTCCTGGACCGCATCGCCGCCGATCTCCGCTCGGGTGCGGACCCGACGTCGCGCCTCACCGCGCTCGACGACGGCATGAAGGCCGTGGCCGCCGCGCGCTCCGACGTGGGCGGGCGGCTCTCCCAGCTCGCCCGCGCCGGCCAGGCCACCGCGGATGCCGCCACCTCGCTCGAGGCGCGCCGCAGCGGCATCGAGGACATGGACCTCGGCAAGGCCGTGCTGGACCTCCAGCTGCAGCAGACCGCCTACCAGGCTGCACTCGCCGTCACCGCGAAGGTGCTCCAGCCGAGCCTGACGGACTTCCTCCGGTGAGCGCCCTCGCCTTCGCGGAGCCCCTCCCCGGCCTCGCCCCCCACACGGACTACCTGCTCGAGGCGGTCGACGGCGCCCCCGGGCTCTTCAGCCTCTGCCCCCCAGGGGATCCGGCGATCAGGCTCTTCGTCCTCGACGCGGCAGTGTACGTCCCGGGCTACTCCCCCGATGTCGCGGCGCCGGCTGCCCGGATCGGGCTCGGGGCGCAGGACCGGCCGCGCATCCTCGTCGTGGCGACCCCCGCGGGCGGGGCGACGACCGTGAACCTCGCGGCCCCGGTGCTGGTCAACGACGCCGACGGGCGGGCGGTGCAGGCCGTGCTCGACGGGTGGCCCGTGCGGGCCGGGCTCGGCGCCCAATAAGCGTCGGGCACAGCAGGGTCGGGCACAGCAGGGTCGGGCACAGCAGGGCGGCCCTTCCGTGGGGTTGCGGCTAGTCCTGGTTGCCGCGGCCAGCGTGGCCGTTGCCCTTGCCCTGGTTCCTGCCGTTGCCCTGACCGTTGCCCTTGGCTGGGCCGTTTCCATTCCCCTGGCCCACGGAGACCGAGATTCCGTAGGGGTCCGTCAGACCGAGGATCCGGTCGAGGGTGCTCACGAGCTGTCCGGCAGCGGCCGCGTTGCCGTTGCCCTGCCCCCTGGCGCCATTCCCGTTCCCAGAGCCGCGGCCGTTTCCGTTGGCCTGGCCGCTTCCGTTGGCCCGGCCGTCACCCTTGCCCTGGCCGTTTCCGTTGCCCTGGCCGCTCGCGTCCGATGCCGCCCCGCCCTGGCCGCGGCCGTTCGGCCCGCCGTTGCCCTGGCCGTTCCCGTTCGGGCCGTTGGCGCCCGCGCCGGCGCTGCCCTGGCCCTTGCCCGCGGCGCCCGGCTGGCCGCCCGTGGAGTCCCGATCGTGGCCCGGCGCGCTGTCCTGTCCCCCGCCGCCGCTGCTGTCGGGGCTCCCGTCGTCACCGCCCTGGGCGGCCGCAGGGCCGCCGTCGGCCGGTGACGTCGCGGCAGGGGTGAGCACGACGGAGGGGTCACCGCAGAGGGCATGGATGCAGGGGTCGGGGGGCGGCATTGCGACGGGACCGGAGCCGCCGGCAGCCGCGCCCTCTGAAGGCGCCAAGGAGGCGGGCACGGCACGGAGCGCGGCGGCCGATGCGCTGGCCCGCGCCGACTGGACAGTGGCACCGTACTGCTGGAGCGGGCCGTTCATGGCCGCCTGCAGGGTGCTGACGCCGCAGAATGTCAGAACAGCTGTCCCGCCGACCACGGCCGGCAGCTGCCACACCAACTTCTTCATTTTTCAGCCTTGATGTCGCGCGGCCGTTCATCCGGCCCTCACGCAGACCTTACACTGTGTCCAGTGGTGCTGGTGCCACTGGTGCTGGCGGGACCACGGGGGACTAAGGGGGGTTGTGTCATGGACACAGACGTTCTCCGGCGGCAGGCGGCCGCCGCGTTCGAGGCGCTCGGCGCGCCTGATCATCTTACGCTCGACTCGCTCGCGGAGCGGATCGAACAGCATCGTGGCCGGAAGATCGTGGTCCGCGCGGTCGACCATCTCGGTGCCGACAAGGTCTCCGGCCTGTGGCTCTCGCTGCCCGCAGCCGAGCTGGTGCTCCATGCCAAGACCGGCTCGGAGCTGCACCGCGAGCAGATCATCCTCCACGAGCTGGCCCACATGGTGCTCCAGCACGACCTCCTCGTGGGCGAAGACCGCCACGTCTCCTCCCTCCTGCCGGACCTGGACCGCAGCATGGTGTCGCGGGTCCTGGCGCGCTGCCGGCGGCAGTCCGAGCCGGAGATCGTCGCGGAGTCCCTCGCCGACCTCTTTGCCGGCGCCATCGCCCGCGGCCGGCGGGCCCGCCGGGACGAACCCCTCAACTTCCGGGGCGTGTTCGGGTGACGCCGCTCGCGGCCGCGACCGCGGCACTGTGGATCCTGGTCCTCACGCGGCTCGGACCGTTCCTGCGAAAGCGCGGGGACCTGGTGTTCTTCGCCGCTCTTGCCGGGGCCGCCGCAGCGGTGCTCATGGCGCCCGCGGTGAGCGACACCGTCTTCGCTGGGGGCGCGGCGGTGCCCACGGTCGGATCCCTCATCATGCTCGGCCTCGGGCTCGTGCGCGCGGCGATCGTCCGGGCCGTCGTGCTGCCCGCCCACCAGGCCCCGGTGCTGCAGCGCGGCCTCCTCCAGACGGCCGCGGCGATGACGGCATACTGCTCGGCCTACGCCTGCGCGGCCATAGTCGGCGCCGTCCCCCTGCGCGGACTGCCGGCGGTCCCCGAGGCGCAGGTGGACGTCGGGGTGTTCGTGTTCACCACGACGCTCTCCATCTACGTCATCTTCGCCGCCGTCCAGATCGCGCTGGTGTGCCTGCGCTATGTGCCGCAGATGGCTTCCGGCCTGTTCAGGATCGGCTTCACCACCGTGGCAGTCGGGTGCGGCTCGGCGGTCGCCGGCATGGCCGCCAACGTGCTCCGCGAAGCCGGAGACCTCACCTCGCTCGGCCTCGACGCCGGGCCTGCGCTCGAGGCCTCCTTCGAGTGGTTCGCCGGCTGCGCCGGCGTACTGCTGCCGCTGGGGCTCGCGCTCCCGTCGCTGACGCGGTGGGCCGATGCGTGGCAGGTGTACGAGCGCTACTGCCTGCTGCGGCTCGACCGGGTCTGGCGGCGCGCGGCCGACACCAACCTCGTGATGGACGCACTCACGGCGCCCCTCAGCGGCGTCGTCAGCAGGGATCCCCGATCCCGCCTGCACCGCGCCCTCGTCGAAATCATGGACAGCGAACTCGCCGCAGGCGGCTCGCTCCTGACATCATCGGAATCGAGACTCGTCAAGAAATCGGAGGAAGCCTTCTATGCCTGAGAATCTCCCGCCGGAGCCACAGGAAGTCTTGGCGGAACGCCTCAACACGCTCCTCGACGTCGTGGCTGCCGAGGGCGGCAACCGCTACACGTTCCCGGAGATCAAGACCGCCATGGAGGCCCGCGGCGTCCACATCTCCCGCCAGCGTTGGCACTACATGCGCGCCGGAACCGGCCCCATGACCACGGACACGCCCCTCCTCGAAGCCCTCGCCGACTTCTTCGGCGTCCCCGTCTCCTTCCTCACCGACGCCGACGCCGCGGTCCCCTCGCGCGTGACGGCCCAGCTTGAGCTGCTCCGCACGCTCAAGGAGGCCGAGGTCAAGAACTTCGCTGCCCGCGCCCTGACGAGCGACCTCTCCCCCGAGACCCTCCTGGAGATCCGCGACATCATCGACCAGACCCTCAACCGGCAGTCGCACGACCACGACTGAATCCCGCTGGCCCGTCGCAGGCACGGCCTCGGGACGTGAAAGGGCCGCGGCCCCTGCGGGCCGCGGCCGGTGGTGAAGGATGATTCGCTCAGTGCGAGGGCATCACGCGGTGGTGCCTGGCGTCGTTGGCCGGTTTGAAGGCCGCAGCTGTCACTCCAGCGGCGACGATGCCGGCGATCCACGAGGTCCAGGACGCTCCCGTATGAGTCGTGTACATGCCCATCCACGGGGACACGAACAGCAGGACGCCCAGAGCGCACTGCACGTATTCGAGCCACGGTGTGCCGGGCAACGACAGGTTGAGGACGGCCGATGCGATCAGCAGGATCCCGAACACGAGCATGAGCGAAGTCGACGACGCGGTCTGCGACGTCCACATCGTTGCAAGCGCCGCGTAGAGGCCGCAGATGAGCGCGACGTAGTCCTCCCAGCGCGTCCACTTGTTCATGGGTTTGCACTCCTCCCAACTCTCCACCCCCGGTCCCCCCGGGGGACTCGGTCAGTGCTCGGCTGGTCGGTGCAACTGCGCCGGCGCATGGGCGCTGGCCACTTCAAGTACACGCCGGAGAACGCGGGCTGTAAAGGGCGGAAGTCCCCCTAGCTGCGGGTGAGCTCCTGCGCGTCGAGGGGCTCTCCCGCCTGCTCGTCGCCCTGCGCGTGCAGCACCATGACGGGGCAGGAGGCGTGCTCGGCGACGGCGCGGCTCACCGAGCCGAGCAGCATGCCCATGAATCCGCCGAGGCCGCGGGAACCGACAACGAGCATGGTCGCCTCGCGGCTGGCCCGGATGAGGACCTGCGCCGGGCGCCCCTCCACGGTGAGCGCCCTCAGGCCCTCCGGCTGGTGGTCCCCGTAGGCCTCCTTGAGGGCAGACTGCAGCACCGTCGCCGCGTCCTCCTCGGGGTTCCAGTCGATGCCTGGATAGGAGACGTACCCGGCGCTGCTCGTGGGGATGTGCCAGGCGGCGATCGCGGTGATCGGGCCGCCTACCGTGGGCTCGAGCCGCGCAGCCCATTTCAGGGCCTCGATCGAGAGGGGCGAACCGTCGACGCCGACGACGATCCCTTGGACGGGGGCAGACTCCTGTGCTTCGCTCATGGCCAGAGCCTAGGGCCGAGGCCCGTCCGGAGCTAGGGAACTTGGGCCCCCGTGCACGGCAGCCCCGGCTGGCGGAGCCCGACCCTAGTGAGAGCCAGCGAGCTGCGACCAGAGGGCCAGGACACCGCAGACGGCCATGGCACCCGCGGTGGTCCATCCCAGCACGTTGGAGAGGACTCCGTTGCGGGCATTGCCCATGATCTTCCTGCTGCGCGCGATGAGGAGGACCACCACGAGGAAGGGCGCGGCAGCCACGGCGTTGATCATGGCGCTGAGCACGAGCATGGTCATCGGGTTGGGGAAGAGGCTTGCGAGCAGCGTGCCGCCCACCGTCCCCAGGAGCACGAGCCCGTAGAACACCGGCGCCCTGCGCACACTGCGCTCGAAACCCCAGGACTTTCCCGTCAGGCTGCTCAGGCCGATGCAGGCGGCGGACGCCAGCACCGGCACGCCGAGGAGGCCGGTCCCGATGAACCCCACGGCGAAGACCGCGCCGGCCAGCGGGCCCGCGATCGGGCTGAGGGCCTTCGCGGCATCCGCCGCCGTCTGGATCGACTGGCCATGCTGCCCCAGAGTGGCGCCCGTGGCCACGATGACGGCGAACATCACGACCACCGAGAGGGTCATCCCGGTCACGACGTCGATCCGGCGCTCGTTCCTCCTCCGGTGGGCACGATGGAGCGGCATATCACGGCCCGGCACGGCCGAGGGGCCTCCATGGCGCTTCTCGGCCCGCATCTCCTCGACCCTCTGGCCACTCTCCCAGAAGAAGAGGTATGGCGAGATGGAGGTGCCGAAGACGCCGGCGACGAGGCCCCAGTAGGGGAGGTCTCCCGTGAGCTGCTGGAACGAGAGTCCCTTCAGGACCTCGAGCCAGTCGACATGGGCCACGAACATCACGGCCACGTACGTGAACAGTGCGAGGCAGAGGCCTGTGAAGATGCGGGAGACGATGCGGTACGAGCCCGCAACGAGTAGCACGGCGATGGCGAGGCCCGCGAGTGCGCTCCACAGCTGGGCGGGACCGGCACCGAGGAGTTCCATTCCTCCCCCGACGGCCATGAGATCGGCGGAGAGGTTGACGGTGTTCGACACCAGCAGGAGGACGAGGAGGATCCCGACGGTGATTCTTCCGGCGCGGGGAAAGCGCTCCCGCACGATCGCGCCGATGCTCTTGCCGGTTGCCGCGGCCGTGCGGTCGGACATCTCCTGGGCGGCGATCATCAGCGGGAGCACGACAGGGGCCGTCCAGACCATGCCGAAGCCGTACAGGGCCCCGGCCTGGGCGTAGGTCGCGATGCCGGAGGGATCGTTGTCCGAGGCGCCTGTGACCACCCCGGGTCCGAGGGTCTTCGCCGCGCACTTCCACCACGGGCCCGCGCGCTTGCTGCTCATGTGGCGCCGCCTCACTCCGCCGGCAGTCCGTGTGCCTCATGGTCGTGCGGCGCTGGTTTCTGGTGCGCTTCCTGGCCCGGTTCGGCCGCCTGCTCCTGGCCCGCGGTCTCCGTCTCGGGCAGCTTGGTCGGCTCAGGGAAGCGTGAGATCGCGGCCGGCACCGCGAGGAACATCATGATGCAGAGCACGCAGAGCACTCCCCCGGCCACGAGGGACTGCCACCGCCCCAGCACCACATCGAAGATCAGCGACGAGGTGCCCATGATGAGCAGGGCAGCCAGCCCGAGGGCCACCTTCGCTGCCCAGGACCCGCTCGCCACAAGGCGGTCCTTGACCTGCTTTCGGAAGAGCCACCGGTGCACGCTCAACGGCGTGAGCACCACGAGGAGGGCGATCGCCGCGACCACGACCAGCACGAGGTACAGCGTCCGGGCGTACTCGTCCAGCGCGGTGAAGCGGGCCTGGAACGGCAGCGTCATGAGGAATCCCGCGATGAGCTGCAGGCCCGTCTGCAGGATGCGGAGCTCCTGCAGGATTTCGGCCCAGTTCCGGTCCAGCTTCTCCGCGTACGTCTCGCGCCGGTGGTAGAGGAGGTGGCGCTGGGACTTCCGCTCGGCGGTCCGCTCAGTGGTTCCGGAGGGCATCGATGAGCTCACTCTTGCGCAGGGACGAGTACCCTTTCAGGCCGAGCGCCTTCTCCGCCGGCATGGCCGTTCTCCTTCCATCGCGGGCCGCGTCTTCCAGCCCCGCTGAGATGTTCTTTCCCTTCCAGTACCGGGTTCACACCTCTTCGGGACCCTGGCGGCCGTCTCCCGCCAGGACCACGGACGCCTCAACTGAACGGTCCGTGACCGTGGTAGGGCTCTCGAGGTGCACGGCCTGGGACGGAATGATGCCGGCACCGCCGTACCGCTCCATGACCCGCCACTGCGCCACGACATCCTCGCCGGCGTGGGCAGGCGGAAGGTCGCGCCAGAACCGGAATCCGCCGCATTCCTCGAGGGCCTCCCGCCGGTACAGCACGCATCCGCCGACCCAGGCCACGCGGTACGGGAGCCACTCCCCCGCACGCAGTCGGCCCGTACGGCGCAGCTCGGCCGCGAGATGGGCCAGATTCGCCGCGTTGTGCAGGCTCCACCGCTCGAACCCCGGAGCCCCGCGCTCCATCCGCTCGGGCCGCACCGGCCCATCCCACAGCGAGAACGACTCGACCTCCTCCGGGCGCGGGTCGTCGAGGTAGGAGAGGCCTTGGACCGCCATCCCCACGAACCCGCAGCCGAGGGTGCCGAGCGCCTCTCCCAGGGTGCGGACGGCACCGGGAGCCAGCCACACGTCGTCGTCCAGGAAGAGCACCCGCGGGGCGGTGGAGGCCTCGAGGAGGAACTGCCGATGCTCGGCCAGGCCCCTCCGAGGGTGGTGCCGGAGCGCGCGCACGGGGCGGCCCTGCGCTTCGAGCAGCCGCAGCATCGCGGCGGGCCCCTCGTACTCCCAGCCGGCCGGCCCGTCGCTCTGGTCGCTCACGACGACGCCGAAGCCGTCCGCGTCCTGGGCGGCGAGCCCGGCCAAGGTGGTCGCGAGCTCGGTGGGGCGGTTGCAGGTCGGGATGAGGACCTCGAGGAGCGGCTCGCTGTCCGGACCGGGCGCGGCCCAGTCCTCGGGCCCGCGGTTCACCGGTCCACCGTGCTGCCGGTCGGGCGGCTGTCGGTCGGGTGACGCTGCCCGCGCTCGGTCCAGCCCAGAGTCTCGAGGCGTCCGCCGACGGCCTCCACGGCACCCGCCTCGGCCAGCATGCCCGGAAGGTAGTCGCCGCCCTTGACGTACACGTCCGGGGCGAGGGCCTCGATGAGCGGAACCGCCGTCTCGGAGTCGAAGACGAGGGCATGGTCCACGGACGCGAGGGCCGCGACGACGGCGGCCCTGTCGCCCTCCGCGGTCAACGGCGGGGCGCCGTGGAGGCGGTGCGCGGACTGATCGGAGTTGACGCCGACCACGAGGAGGCCGCCCATCCGTGCCGCCTCCTCGAGGAAGGCGGTGTGGCCGCGGTGGAGCCCATCGAACACCCCGTTGGTGAGGACCACCGTCTGCCCGGCGGCCCGGGCCGCGGCCACGGCCTCGCGGGCGGCCTCGAGGGTGCTGACCTGACGGGCCGGTTCGCGGCGGAGGGCGGCGGCCAGGCGCTCCCCCGTGCACGTGCTCGTCCCCGGGAGGCCGACGACGACATCCGCGGCGGCCTGCCCGACGTCAGCGGCAGCCTCGACGGGCAGGCCCAGTGCAAGGGCGTAGGCGAGTCCGGCCACGAAGGTGTCCCCGGCTCCGACCGCGTTCTGCTCGGGGGCCGGGCGGGCCGCAGTCGCGTGCACGCTCCCGGGCCGCCCCAGGAGCACCGTCCCGTCCCGGTCGAGGGTCACGAGCGTGTGTGCGGCGCCGGTCGCCGACCCGAGCTCGCGCGCATGGCCCTCGGCCCAGGCTCGGCGGTCTCCGTGGGGCGTCGGCTCGCCGAGGAGATCGGCCGCTTCCTGGGCGTTGGGGGTGGCGACGTCGGCCCTGAGGCTGGCCCAGTCGTGGAAGCGCCGGGCGTCCACCACGAGCGCATGGGCTCCGCGGCGGATCGCGGCGCGGTCCAGCGCCGCGAGCGCGCCGAGGCCGTAGTCGCATACGACGACGGCGTCGGCCCAGGCCAGCGCGGCGAGCGAGCGGTCCGAGACCTCGCGGGCCTCGGCCTGGTCCGCAGGCCGGCACGAGTCCACCCGCAGGAGCAGCTGGCCGCCGGCGAGCATCCGGGACTTCACCGACGTGGAGCGGCCGGCACGCCGCACGAGCGTTCCCTCGGTGCTGATCCCCGCCCGATCCAGGCACGCGGCGAGCGCGGCGCCAGGTTCGTCGTCGCCCGCTACCCCGGCGAGCACCACCTCGGCGCCGAGCGCGGCGAGGTTCATTGCGGTGTTCCCGGCTCCTCCCGGCGCGTCCACGACGCGGGCCACGTCCAGCACAGGGACGGGCCCCTCGCGGCAGAGCCTTTCGGCGCCGCCCTCGCACCAGCGGTCGAGGAGCACGTCCCCGAGCACGAGGATCTTGGGCCGGCGGCGGCCCAGGGCGGTGAGGATCTCAGCGGCGTCCACCTCAGATCACCAGCCCTGGCCCGGGCCGGGAGACCACGGGCGGCTCGAGGTGGATCACCTTGGGGCGGCTGAGCTCGTCGAGCAGACGCGGGCCGAACCCCACGGGACTGCCGGTCTGCGGCAGGCCGGGCGCATCGGTCCCCGTGGCCCCCTGCGCGACGCCGTTCACCACGACGGTGCCGACCGGCAGCTCGGCCGCGGCGATCTGGGCGTGGGCGATGTCCCGGGTGAGCACGGTTGCGGATGCGCCGCAGGGGCAGTGGGCGGCCTCGGCGATCGCCTCGCCGAAGCTTCCTACCCGGATGACTGCGGCCACGGGACCGCGGACCTCCTCGGTGAAGCCCTCGAGGGTGGCGGCGGGGCCGCTGAGGATGGTCGGCGGGTAGTAGGAACCGGGCCCGTCGGGGACGGCGCCGCCGGCGAGGCGGAGGGCGCCGCGGTCCATGGCGTCGGCGACTGCGCGGTGGACGTCCTCCCGCGCGCCGGCGTCGACGAGCGGACCGAGCCGGTCGCCCCCGGACCATTGGAGGGCCTGGTCGGCGAAGGCCGCGAGGAAGTCCTCGGCCATGTCCTCGAGCACGTAGATCCGGCTTGCGGCGGAGCGCAGCTGGCCTGCGTGCCGGAAGGCCGCCTCCGCCGCGCACGAGGCGGCCCAGCCGGGATCCACCTCTCGGTCCACGATGAAGACGCCGTTGCCGGGCCGACCGCGGACCAGATGGGCGCCGGTGCTGCACGCCAGGCCGGCCAGGCTGTCCGCCACCTCCGAGGAGCCGAGGTGGACGATCGCGTCGACGCGTCCGTCCGCGGCGAGGGCCGCGCCCACGGCGCCGCTGCCGGTCACGGTGCCGATCACCCCGGCGGGGACCGCGGAGGCGAAGAGGCGGCCGAGGCGCCGGCCCAGCGCTGGGCAGCGGCCACTCGGCTTGAGGACCACGGCGTTGCCCGCGGCCAGGGACGCCCCGACGACCGCGCAGGACACGGCTACGGGGTCGTCCCAGGACGTCAGCCCGAGCACGACTCCGCGGGGCTCGAAGACGGTGAAGTCGAGCCCGGAGAAGGCTCCGGCGAGGCTCGGGCCCGAGCGAAGCAGGCCAAGCTCCGCGAAGCGGCGCAGGGCCTCGGCTCCCGAGCGAACCCCCTCCAATGCGTCGTCGAAGAGGCGGCCTGTCTCCCGGGAGTTCAGGTCGGCGAGCTCGTGGGCCGCCGACTCGACGGCTGCGGCGATCTCACGCAGCGCTGTGGAGCGTTCCGCCTGGGGCGTGCGTCGCCACAGCGCTGACGCCCGGCGAGCCGATTGGAGTGCGCTCTCGGCCCGCTGCGCGTCGGGCGCGGCCAGCGCCTCCGCCCCCGTGTCCGGTCCGGGGGTGGCTCCTCCTGCTGTGTCCGCTCCTCCTGCTGTGTCCGCTCCGGCCGCGTCCGTTCCGGCTCCGTGTTCTCCTGATGGGTGCGGCGCACCCGCGTAGTCTGCCTCGTCCGGCAGGACAGCGCTCATGTCGACCTCCTGTACAGCTTCTCTCGGCCTACTACCCCTGCCTTTCGCTCCCAAGCGGCCCCTTCCGGGGACTTCTCCGGGCGCGTTTGCACCCGGGCCGCGGGGGTAGCGGATCCGCACGGCGCTGTCTGCGGCGGCGCCGACGATCGATCGGGACGAGCCGGCGATCGATCGGGACGAGCCGGCGAGAGACAGCGTCAACGGGCACGACCAGGTGAGAACAACGGCGAGAACAAGGAGGCATGATGGCGCGAGCCGCCCACGGTGAGGACGGGCCCTTCGACGGGGTGGAGCGGATCGCGGTGCTCCGCGGCGGCGGGATCGGGGATCTGCTCTCCGCCCTCCCCGCGCTGGAGGCCCTGTCGGAGACCTACCGGCCCACGCACCTGACCCTGCTGACGACGCCGCTCCTGGCGGCGCTGCTCCAGGACCGGCCGGGTCCGTGGGACCGCGTGGCCGTGGTCCCGACCTTCCCTGAGGCCCCGGACGCGTCGGGGCGCACCTGGCGGGATGACCCGCGTACGGGCGAGCTCGTCTCGGCCCTGCAGGCCGAGCGGATCGGGCTCGCCGCTCAGCTGCACGGCGGCGGCAAGAACTCGAACCCGTTCGTCCTCGCCCTCGGCGCCGCCCATACGGTCGGCTGCTCGACCCCGGATGCAGACCCGCTCGAGCGCCAGCTCGCACACGTCTACTATCAGCGCGAGGTGGACCGCTGGCTCGAGGTTGCCGCTCTCGCCGGGGCCGAGACGAGCCACCTCGAACCGCGGCTCACTGCGGTCCCCGCAGACGCCGAGGCTGCCGCACCCTGGGTGCAGGCCGAGGCGAGGGGCCTCGTCGTCGTCCATCCCGGGGCGACCGATCCTCGGCGCCGCTGGCCGGCGCCCCGTTTTGCCCGTGTGGCGGCGGCGCTCGCAGACGAGGGCTGGCAGGTGCTCGTGGTGGGCGATCCGGGAGAGCGTGACCTCGCCGAAGGGATCGCGCACGACGCCGCGGGGGCGGCTCCCAGCGCTGCGCACCTGATCGGGTCGGCGGCTGGGCGGACGGACTTGCACGGGCTGGTGGGCCTGCTCGACGCGGCGCGGCTCGTGGTCGCCAATGACAGCGGTCCGCGGCACCTCGCGCAGGCGCTCGGGACCCCGACTGCGTCCGTCTACTGGGGGCCCAATCTGGTCAATGCCGGGCCGCGCCAGCGGAGGATGCACCGAGTCCAGATTTCCTGGCGCCAGCTGTGTCCGGTGTGCGGGGCGGATGGCACCGACCCGTTCGGCAGGTCCTGCGATCACTCCGAACCGTGGGTCTCCGACGTGCCCGTCGAGGGTGTGCTTGCCGATGCCCGAGCCCTCCTCGCCGGGCGGTAGGCAGGACCTCCGACCCCCTCCGCCGAGTCGGCGCTAGAAGGGTGGGGGTGGGTCGTGGTGGGGGTAGGTGGTGTAGGGCAGTCCTGCTGGTGAGGTCCAGTGGAGGGTGCCCGGTGGTGTGAGGGGTCTGGGTGGGCCCGGTGCCTTGGGGCTGGGTGTCTTGGGGGTGGGTGCTGGTGGGCTGTGCGGGGCGTTGTGGCTCTGGGCGGGCGGGGTGGGCTGGGCGGTATCCGCCTGGGTGAGGGTCCAGTGGCGTTGTGTTTTGAGGTGGTGGTGTTCGCGGCAGAGGAGGGCGAGGTTGGCTACGGCGGTGTGGCCGCCGGTGTGCCATTCGGTGGTGTGGTCGGCCTCGGTGGTGGGGGCGGGGCGGTCGCAGCCGGGGAAGCGGCAGGTCGCGTCGCGGGCGCCGAGGTAGCGGCGCATGGCGGCGGTGGGGGTGTAGCGGGCGCGGCCGATGGCCAGGGGCGCCCCGGTGGCGGGGTCTGCCCACAGGCGGGTCCAGGTGGCGGCCTGGGCGGCGAGGAGGCGGGCCGCGCCGGGGTCGATGGGGCCGTAGCCGAGCAGTTCGGCCGGGGTGTCGGCGGTGCCGGCGGCGGTCGCGGCCGGCAGGACGAGGACGACCTCGCACCGCACCCCCGACCCCGCAGCACCCGCAACACCCGCAGGCCCCCCATGACCCGCAGGGCCCGCGGGCCCGGGAGACCCGGCGGGCCCGATGGGCTGTGGGGTGGGGTTGTCGGGGAGGGTGTGGGCGGTGGTGAGGAGGTCGGCGAGGGCGTCGGCGCGCAGCTGCGGGAGGGTGCGGGCCTCGTCGGGGCCCTGGAGGGAGCGGGCGATGGCCTCGAGGCGGGTGTCGACCGCGGCCCCGTGTTCCAGGGGCAGGTAGGCGGTGAGCCAGCACATCCCGTCCGGGGCGGGGTCGAGGTCGACCCGGCGGCCGCCGGCGGCGTGGGCCCTGCGCACGGTCAGGGGTTCCTCGGCGTGGTCCTCGACGAGGCGGCGCAGGCGCCGGGTGAGCGCCGCGGGGGACAAGGTCCGGTCGGGGTCGGCGGGGCAGGCGGCCTCGGTGGCGGCGGCCAGGAAGGCCGCCGCGCGGGCCGGGGGGACGGGGACGGCGGCGTCCAGGACGGCCCTGGCCCGGCGGCGGGAGAGCCGCCCGGAGGCGAGCGCTGCCAGGACGGGGGCGGCGGCGGGGTCGGTCAGGGACAGGGCCTCGCTGACCAGGCCCTTGGCGGTGCGGGCGGAGACCTTCAGGGCCGCGGATACCTCCGAGGCCGCGACCGTGGCCGCCTCCGCGGTGCGGAGGGGGTCGGTCCCGTCGCCGGCGCAGAGGTCCACGAGCGCGCCCAGGACGGCGGCCTGCTCGGCCAGGCGGGCGGCCTCGAGCTGCTCGAGGCGGACCAGACGGCGCACGAGCCCGGCCGCGGCCACCTCCCGCAGCTCCGCCCGCACCACCGGGGCGGGGAAGACCTCGAGCTCCTCCGGGGAGGCGAACAGCCCCGCATCCACCCCGCTGTCCCACGGACCCGACCCGCCGCCCGAGGGACCCACGCCCGAACGGCAGACCCCGCCGCGCTCCAGAGCCGAGGCGGCGAGCTCGCGGTCCGGGGCTCCGCGGAACGCCGCCCAGAGCACCGGCCCCAGCTCCTCGGCGCCGGCCCCCTGCGGCCTGGCCCGGTCATTGAGCTCCCACTCCAGCCGCAGCCACTCCGGCGGCTCCGGCGGTACCCAGGCAGACGACGCGCCGGCACCGGGAGGCCCTTCCGCCCCCGCTGCCAGACCACCGTCTCGTTCCATGCACCAATTTTAGTACATAGATTCGATTAAATGAAGAAGATTAGATCGCATATTCGACCATGGGCCCGCTCCCCGCCAGAACCTCACAGTCCTTCGTAGCTCTGCCCGTGGGGACCGGCGAGCCCGCGAGGACGCCCGTTCACCGCGACGACCGTCCTCCCTCGGGCGGGCGTGACGAGGTCCCCACCAACGGTGGGCAGGACGCGCTCGCCCTCGTTGCTGATCCAGGTGACTCCTGGCAGCGAATGCATCAGCTCAATGAATTGGGCCCGCCGAACCCGGTCGAGGTAGACGAGCGCGGAGCTGTGGAAGACCACCACGTGCGCACCGGGCGGGGCCTCCTCCACGAGCCCCGTGATGCTGTCCACGAGGTCGCCGCGCAGGATCCTCGGGGGATCCGCTGCCGCGGCTGCCGCTGCGGCGCGGAGACGATCACGGCGGTCCTGGTGTTCGGGCCAGATGAGCGTCTCGAGCCACTCCATCTCGGATGCGTCGCCGACGTCGAGCGGATTCAGGTCGATGCCGCAACGCGCCACACGACCTCGGGCAGCCGCGCAGGGACGCTCCCCGCATCGATGCGGCAGGGCAGCTCAACGGCGCTCGCCCCAGTGGCGGGATCGAGGGACACGGTGCGGTCGCCGAGGTCGTAGCGGTAGCTGTACCTGTCCGGATAGAGGCACAGTCCCGCGGAGGCGCCGGCCTCAATGAGCGCCAGCGGCCCCTCCAAGCGGCTCAGCACCGGGAGGAGGACCGCGCACCGGCCCGCCTCGTTGGTCTGCGTGGACCGCGTCAGGACCACGGGCTCCACCGTGGCCCAGTGGGACAGCAGCCACGAGCGGAACCCGGAGTAGGGCCCCACCGGCGCCCCCCGCAGACGGGCCGCCGCGAAGACGAGGTTGGGCTGCCGCTTGGCTTGCGGGAGAGACTCGAGGAGTCCGACGACGGCGGCATCCTCCGCGATGGAGCTCGCCCAATCGAAGAAGACGTCGGACACCCCTTGCGCCTCGACCTCGGCGAAGGCCCGGTAGACCTCGGCGGTCCCGTTCTGCATGGACCCAATCTATGCCGGCCTACGGCCAGGAATCCTCCATGGAACCTGCCACGAGCAGCTCGCGGACCTCGCAGCCCCGCGGCTGCGAGAGGGCGAAGATCACCGATCGGGCCACGTCCGAGGGCCGGTTGAGGGTGCTGCGGTCATGGGGCTTGTACTCCTCGGGCCGGTCATCGAAGAAGGCCGTGTCCATGCCGCCGGGGATGAGCGTCGTGACGCCCACCCTGCCCTTGAGCTCAGCGGCCAGGGCCCTGCTGAAGCCGATCACGCCGAACTTGGAGGCGCAGTAGGCCGTGGCGCCCGCCGCCCCGCGGAGGCCGAGGGTCGACGCGACCGTCACCACCCGGCCGTGCGACTCGAGCAGATGCGGAACGGCGGCGCGCACCACGGCGGCAGTCCCGAGGAGGTTCACGCGCAGCACGCGTTCCCACTCATCCGCGGGCACCTCCGCCAGCTCGCCGCAGCGGTCGATGCCCGCGGCGCACACCACCGCATCGAGCCCGCCCGCCTCTTCGACGGCGCGGGCGACGGCGGCCTCCGCCTCCTCGCGCACGGAGAGGTCCGCGACCACGCCGGTCACGCCTTCGGGGGCAGGCTGCCGGTCGACGACGATCGGCCGGGCGCCCTGCCCGGCGGCGGCTTCGACGATGGCAGCGCCCAGCCCCGAGGCTCCTCCCGTCACGAGGATTCGCGCCCCGCGCAGGGGCTCCTGGGCGGACTGGTCGGTCTCGTGGCTGATGCTCGTATCCGTGGTGGTCATGGGAGTCCTTCCGGTTCTGTGGTGATGGTCTTTGGTCTGGCGGCGCCCAGCGTCAGCCGAGCCCCGCGATCGCGGAGGCGAGGCCCGTCGTCGACCGTCCCGGCTCGAGCGGCACGGTCACGACGTCGCCGCCCCACCTCCGCAGGAGCGAGGTCTCGGGCAGCTGCTCGGCGTCGTAGTCGGCGCCCTTGACCCAGACGTCGGGCCGGAGCTCGTTGAGCAGCTGCTCCGGAGTGTCCTCGGAGAAGACCTCGACGGCATCCACGCAGCTGAGCCCGAGGAGCAGGTCCACCCTGTCGGCCTGGGACATGAGCGGGCGGGAGTCGCCCTTGAGGCGCCGGATCGACTCGTCGGAGTTGAGGCACACGATGAGGCAGTCGCCGAGGCCGCGGGCGGCCTCGAGGAGGCGGAGATGGCCCGCGTGCAGGAGGTCGAAGCAGCCGCCCGCGGCGACCACCCGGCCGCCGGTGGACTGGATGCGCCGGGCGAGGGCGAAGGCCGCACTCTCCTCCGGCTCGCCCTCCCCCGCGGACAGCGCCTTGGAGCTGTCCCCGGACGCCGCGGGAGGCAGGGGCGCCTGGCTGCGCTCGAGCGAGGAGACGCCGCCTGCGCCGAGGAACTCCACCGCCCCGGAGATGGCGGCCTCGACCGCCTTCTCAAGTCCGTGGCCGGCGCCGAGCGCGACGGCAAGCGAGGCGGCGAACCGGTCCCCCGCACCGCACGAGTCCTCGATCCTCAGCCCGGCCGCGGGGGCCGCGATGTGGGTGTCGGTCTCGGATCCGCAGATGAGGGCGCCCCGTTCGGCGAGGGTGACGACCACCGAGTGCGCGTTCCAGCGCTCCCTCAGCCGCCCCGCCGCGGTCGCGACAGCGCCGAGCCCGTTGACCGCACGCCCGGAGAATGCGAGCAGCTCGGGCAGGTTCGGGGTCACGGCGGCGGCCCTCGAGACGGGCCGGGCACCCTGGGGGTGCGGGTCCCACACCACGGGGACGTGCCGGGCCGCCGATTCGATCGCCGCCCGGAGGGTGGGGGCTTCCGCGAGCCGCCGGCCGTAGTCGGCGACGACGATGGCGTCAGCGCCGGCGATCCGCTCGAGCATGGCCTCGTCGACGAGCGGGAACGGCTTCTGGCCACAGCCCTCGTCGATCCGCGCGACCCGCTGGCCGTCCGCGATGACCCGCATCTTGACCGGCGTCGGGCCGCCGAGCGCGCCGGCCGTCACCCGCACCCCGCTGAGCAGGGCGCGAAGCCGTGCCGCCGCGGGGTCAATCGAGAGGGCGGTGACGAGGTCGACGTCGTGCCCGTCCTCCGCGAGCATCGTCGCCACGAGCCCCGCCCCGCCCGCGCGCTCGAGGCGGCGGGCCACCTCGACGATGGGCGCCGGCGCGTCCGGGCAGAGGCGGCTCGCGTGGCCGTGCAGGTCGATGTCCATGAGGGTGTCTCCCACCACGGCAATTCTCATCGGGGGTCCCTTCCTGGGGCGCTTCGGCCGGACCGGGGCTGCGGCGCCGGGAGGTCTGCGATGCACGCGTCGAAGCACACGCACAGCGCATGGATCGCCACAAGCTGGGACTCCTGGACGTGGCAGTTCCTCCCGTCGAGGAGCACGGCCTCGTCCACGGCGGAGGAGAGCGGGTTCGGTCCCGGGCCCGTCATGGCCCAGCTCACCGCCCCGACTTCCCGCGCCGCCGCGGCCGCGCAGAGGAGATTGGGGCTCTTCCCGGACGTGGAGAGGAGCACCACGACGTCGCCTTCGCGAGCGTGGGCCCGGATCTGCCGGGCGAAGACCTCGTCGTAGCCGTAGTCGTTCCCGATCGCCGTCATCGCGGAGGTGTCCCCGTGGAGGGCGATCGCCGAGAACGGGGCCCGCTCGCCGTCGTACCTCCCCACGAGCTCGGCCGTGAGGTGCTGGGCCTCGGCCGCCGAGCCGCCGTTGCCGGCCACGAGGAGCCTGCCGCCCTGGGAGAGCCGATGGGCGAGATCGTGCCCCCACCGGGCGAGCACGAGGGAGTGGCGCTCGAGCACCTCGAGGGCCACCATCGATTCCGCGATATGGGCGGCCACCGTGCGTGCGAGCGCAGCGGTGGGGTCGCTGCCGGCCCGGGCGCGCTGGGCGGCGGAGCGGAAGGCGCCGCTCGCGGCGCCGGGTACGGGCCGCAGGGCCGCGCGGGAGCGGGGCGCAGTCCGGGCGGCGTCCAGTCCTCGGTGAGCTGCACACATCCTCAGGCTCCCTCCTCGACGCGGCGCAGCCTGCGCCGGGACCGGAGGACATCCGGCTCGGGCTGCTGCCAGTGCTCGCGCACCACCCGATAGATGCGCTCGGTGTCCGATGCCACCTTGTCCCACGTGTAGCGGCTCCGCGCGCGCTCGACCCCGGCCGCGCCGAGGGCGGCGCGCCGCTGCGGATCGTCCGCGAGGGCGGCGACCGCGTCTGCGAGGGCCTCGGGGTCCTTGGGCGGGATGTGGAGACCGGTGACGCCGTCGACCGTGGTCTCGGCGAGGCCGCCCACGGCCGCCACGATGGTGGGGACGCCGCAGGCCATCGCCTCGAGCGGCACGATGCCGAAGGGCTCGTACCAGGGGCAGCAGACCACAGCATCGAGGCTGCGCATGAGCTGGGGCATGGCATCGCGGGCGACCTGGCCCGTGAAGATGATCTGGCTGCCGATCCCGAGGGAGTCGGCGAGGTCCCGCAGGCGCCGCGCCTCCGGATCGCCGGCGACGCGCTCCTTCTCCACGGAGCCGCCGACCACGAGGAGCTCGATGTCCCTGCGCCCCGACGCGGCGAGGAGGGCGAGCGCACGGATCACGGTGTCCACGCCCTTGCGCGGCACGAGGCGGCCGATCGTGGCGATCCGGAACCGCTTTCCCCGTGCTCGGGCAGGGCCGTCCGGTGTGAAGAGCGCCGTGTCCACGCCGCACGGCGCAATCGAGATGTGCCGGCGGCTCACCCCCATGGTGCGCAGCTCGAACGCCTCGTCAGGGCAGGTGGCGATGACGCGGTCCACCGAACGGGCGACCCACGGCTCGAGGGTCTCGCGTTCGGGAGGACTCGTGTCCTCGACTCCCTGGTGCCGGCGCTTGACCACGCCCAGGGCGTGGAAGGTCTCCGCCACGACCGGCGGCGTCAGCCCCAGGCGCTGCACCTTGTCCGCAGCCTCGATGCAGGCGACTCCGGACATCCAGAAGTGCCCGTGCACGACGTCCGGCGTGTCCTGCGCCCAGTACTCGCTGATCCGGTCCGCGAATTCGGGGATGAAGGGCAGGAGCTTGTCCTTGGGAACGGCGCGCGGAGGCCCGGCGTCGACGTTGACGAGGCCCACGCCGGTGGGGAGCATCTGCTCCCAGTGGAGCCTGTTGCTGTCACGGCGGGTGAACACCGTGACCGCGTGCCCGCGGCGGACGAGCGCCGCGGAGAGCTCAGCGACATGCACGTTCTGCCCTCCCGCGTCCTCGCCTCCGATGACGGCGAGCGGGCTCGCGTGCTCCGAGACCATGGCGATCTTCATCGTTGTGCTCCTTTCAGCGTGCTCGCGCCGCGGACACCTTTCGCGGCCTCTGCGAGCACCTCGTCCCACGCGGCGTGGAACCGATGCAGCCCGTAGCGGGCCAGGGCGGCCTCGCGGGCGTTGAGCCCTGCCTCGACGGCCTCGTCCGGGCGGGTGAGCATCCGGCGCGCGGCGGCGAGGAGTTCCTTAGGGTCGGAGCTGACGCAGCCCGCCCCGGGGGGCACGGCCCGCCACGCCTCCGTGGAGCCCACTACGAGCACCGGAAGTCCGAGGAACATGGCCTCGATGAGGGCGAGCCCCAGAGAGGTCCAGCGGAAGGGGTGGAGGTAGGCCCGGCGGCGTGCGAGCTCGGCGTGCAGCGTCCCGGAGGGCAGGTCCCCGGCCCAGACGAGGCGGTCCGGGCCGACCCCGGTGGCCTCCTCCAGGCCGCCGCCGCCCATGCCGAAGACATCGATGGGCGCTGCTTCCGAGAAGGTGGGCAGCAGGTCCGTGCCGGCGACCCGGCGGCGCCGGACGGGCTCGTTCACGGCCGCCCCGAGCCTCTCGAGTTCTCCCGTGTAGGCCAAGCCGGGGTCGTTCACCCCGTGCTCGACCACGAAGACGGGGGCGCTGCCGCTGTCCCACATCAGCGCGTTGAAGTGGGTCACGTGCACGATCGGGATGTCCGCCTGGTCGGCGAGGGGATGCCGGGTCTCCGGGACGGAGCCCTTGGGCGTGTTGTGCTCGACGAACACCGCGGGGACGTCGATTCCGGGCCGCAGCCCCGTCAGGGACTGGACCAGCCCGATCTCCTCGGTGCGCTGGAGCACGACGACGTCGATCTCGCCTCCGCGGGCCGAGAGCTCCTCGGCTGTGGCCTCCACGGCGCGCGGCCACGGCCTGCCCGCGAGGCCGAGCCCCCAGGGCCCCCGCTCGGGGTCCACGGGCACCACGTACTCGTGCGGGCCGCGGACGAAGCCGTCCATCCAACCGCCGTGGACGTGCCACACCAGGACGCGCATCAGGCCACCGCCCCGGTCTGCGCGGTGAGGAGATCCTGCACGGCCTCGACGACCTGCTCGGCACGCACGCCGGCCAGGCACGGATGGCCCGGGATCGGGCAGATGCGGGCACGGCTGCCTGCGCACGGCGCCGTCTGGTCGCCGAGGAGGACGGTGGGCGCCCCCCGGGGCCGCCATACCTCGGCAGGCACCACGGGGGCGAAGAGGCTCACCACGGGGGTCCGGACGGCGGCCGCGAGGTGCGCGGGGCCGGTATTGCCGGCCACGACCACGCTCGCGCCCGCGAGCACGTCGACGAGGCCGGGCAGGCCCGTGCGGCCGCCGAGGTCGACGCCGCGGGAGCCCGCCACGCGGGCGGTCAGCGCGCGCTCGTCCGGCCCGCCCGTGACCAGCACGCGCAGGCCCGCGGCGGCGAGCAGTTCGACCAGCGCCGCGGCGTTCTCGGCCGGCCAGGACCGCGCGGGCGCGTCCGCGCCCGGGTGCACCACGACGTAGGGGCCCTCGGGCCGGATGCCGCTGCGGTGCTGCGTCACGAGGGCCGGCAGACCGTCGTCGTCCGCCGGAAGCGGGAAGCCCGCTGCAGCCGCGATGCCGAGCGCCCGGTCCACCTCATGGGTGTTCCAGGGGAGCTCGCTGGAGGTCACCCGCACATCGAGCAGGGAGCCGGGGTAGTCCTCCGAGAGCGCCGTGATCCGGGGGACCCCGCAGAGCCGGAGTTCAAGGGCAAGGGGCAGGGGGGACTGGTGGAAGGACGTGAAGATGACGGCCTCGTCCGGGACGATGTCCGAGACCAGCCGCTCGAGCCTGCGGAGGTGGCGCGGGGTTGCCTCGGGCGCCGGGTTGCCGATCCACGGACAGTCCCATTCCCGCGTGTGGCGCACCTCGGGAAGCAGGCGGGCGGCGCCGCTTCCGCGCGGTCCGGTGAGCAGGTAGGGCTCCGCGTGGGCGGCGATCGCCCGGACGGCGGGGCCGGCCATGACGACGTCTCCGAGGCTGTCGAGCCGGACAACGAGGACGCGCCTCATGCTGCACTCCCGAGGGACGGGGCCTCGCCGCCGGACCCTGTGCTGTGCACGGGCTCGGGCCCGAGCGCGAGCATGACCGCAGAGGAGAGGTCTCCGGCGACCGCGGGCGCCGCGAGGATCTCGGGACGCAGGGTCACGGGGGTGGGCACCAGGATGCCGCGCGCGCCGGCTCGGCGGGCTGCCTCCATGTCCTTGCCGATGTCCCCGATGACCACGACGTCCTCGGGCTCGACCTCGAGGTCCCGGCACGCGGCGTGCACGAGGCCCGGCTTGGGCTTGCGGCACTCGCAGCGGTCCTCGGGAGCGTGCGGGCAGACCTGCCAGGTGTCGAACGGCCCGAGGATCCTCTCGATGCGGTCGTTGACGGCCCGGAGCTCGCGCTCGGTGATGAGCCCGAGGCCGACGCCGGACTGGTTGGTCACGACCCCGCAGGCGATCCCGAGGGCGCGGAGCCGGCCGAGCGTCTGCAGCGCTCCCGGCATCGGAACCACCAGATCGGGGTCCGTGTTGTAGGGCACGTCGGCGACGAGCGTGCCGTCGCGGTCGAAGAGGATCGCAGACGGCACAGGCCGCTGCTTCCTCTCGCCATTGGTCTTCCTCATAGGAGAAGCAGTGCCCTTGCAGCAGTACACTAAACGGAACTGCAAGGACTTCTTCTCCTCCTTCTCCTTCCCTCGAATTCGCTCAAGCCGCGGGCGTACCGTCACATCCCCACACTCAGGGAGCAGCCGTGGCACAGCGCGCAACGAAGCCGACCGTCCTCGCCCTCCGGGCACTCAAACTGGGCGACCTCCTTGTCGCCGTCCCGGCCCTCCGGGGCCTCCGTCGGGCTTTCCCCGACCACGAGCTTGTCCTCGCCGCACCACGCTGGCTCGCACCGATCGTCCCCCTCATCGGCGGCATCAACGCGCTCCTGCCCACTCCTGGCCTCGATCGCCCGCTGGCCTGGCGCCGTCCCGTGGATGTGGCCGTCAACCTGCACGGCAATGGCCCCGAGAGCAGGGGCCGGCTCGAGGCGCTGAAGCCCACCTACCGGATCGGCCACGCGGCACCGGGCTGGGCCGGGCCCGAATGGGACGACTTCCTCCATGAGCGTGACCGCTGGGTGCGCCTGCTGACATGGAACGGCATCGTGGCCGACTCCTCCGACTTCCGCCTCTGCCCGCCCGAGACGCCGGCGCCGGTGGACCGCGCGACGATCCTCCACGTCGGCGCCGCGTACGGCAGCCGGCGCTGGCCCATCGAGCGGTTCGCGGACGTCGCAGCCGTGCTCGCCCTCCGCGGCCATCAGGTGATGGTCACCGGCGGGCCGGACGACGTCTTCCGCGCCTCCGCAGTGGTCAAGGCCGCCGGGCTGCATGCCTCGGCCTGCGTGGCCGGACGCTGGGAGCTCGACCAGTTCGCCGCCGCGATCGCTGCGGCGCGGGCCGTGGTCACCGCCGACACGTCGGCGGCCCATCTGGCCACGGCCTACGGCACGCCGTCGGTGGTCATCTTCGGGCCCGCGGCCCCAGAGCAGTGGGGGCCTCCCGCCGAGGGACCGCACGTGGTCCTCACGGACCCTCTCGTACGCCTGGGCGACCCGTTCGCCGAAGACCCCGACCCGGCGCTGCTCGCCGTCCTGCCTGGCCACGTCCTCGACGCGTTGGACGGGCTGGAGGAGGACGACGCCGCCGGCCGGGAGGGCGGCGAGGTCGCCTTCACGTAGGGCCTGCCGAGCTGGTCCGGGCGGCGGGACGCCCGGGCACGCAGGAGGGCGCGGTGCACGCACCGCGCCCTCCTGCGTTCCCCGTCCGGACCTCATGCCGCCCCCCTTGCTCCGGCATGAGTCCCGGACGGACGGGTCTCAGGCCGCCATCCTCCTCCGGAGCCTGTCGAGCAGGCGCTTGAGGAGCCGCGAGACCTGCATCTGGCTCACGCCGAGCTCCTTGGCGATCTCGTCCTGGGTCATCTCCTGGACGAACCGGAGGTCGAGGAGCTGCTTGTCGTTGTCCGTCGCGTCGGACATCGCCCCCGCGAGGGCGTGCATCTGCTCGACGTGCTCGTAGCCGGGGTCCTCAGCACCGAGGACGACGTTCAGCCGGCGTTCCTCCGGGTCCTCGGATGAGTCCCCGTGCTCGACCGGCTGGCCGACCATGGCCGAGTCCGCGATCTGCGCCTCCGCGATGTCCGAGGCGGGGACTCCGGCTGCCTTGCTCAGCTCGGCCGTGGTCGGGTCGTGGCCCAGCTCCTGGGCGAGCCCCGGGCGCAGGCCGTTGACCTTGAGCCGGAGTTCCTGGAGCGCACGGGGCGGGCGGACCACCCAGGACTGGTCGCGGAGGTAGCGCTTGAGTTCCCCGGTGATGGTGGGCACCGCGTAGGGCACGAACCCGTGGCCGAGGGGCTCCCGGTAGCGGTGGGCCGCCTTCAGGAGGCCCAGGCGCGCCACCTGGCGCAGGTCGTCCGCATCATGCCCCGCGCAGCGGAACCTGCGGGCGAGGGCGTCGGCAACGCCGAGGTACTCGACGGCGAGCTGGCCCGCTGCCGCTGCCTCAGTGCCGGCAGTTGGAGGCTCGCTGCGGCGTGCCGGGCCTTCGGGCGCGGCTCCCAGGACGACGCCGTTGACGCTGTCTGGAGCGCCGGCAAGGTCTGGATCGTTGGGCACTGGGAGCAGATGGTTCTGCCGTGGAGCTTCCTGCATGGCGAGTTGCCTCCTCGCTGGGATTGGAAAGATTGTGGGGCGTCAGTGACTGCCGGGCGCCTCCTGAGACGAATGGTCCGCGGCGTGCGCGGGGAATTGTGCGGGCCAGGTCCCGGTGTCTCGAGTCCTGGTATCGGGGTTGTCTGCGTCGCCTCGAGCGGAAGAGGGACACCGGCTGGCCACGGCGGCTGGAGCGTGCCTTGTTTCGCGCCCTGAGGTTTCGCACGCCAAGGCGCGACGGGCGTCTTCGGTGATGCGCTCGCGGCGACCGGTGGGTCGCGACGCTTGGGTCATAGTGACGATGAGTCTCCAGTCAACTGGCCACGCGCTTTGGTGGTACGGGCGTGGTGATCCGGGCCAGCTGCTTGACTCCGGCTTCCACCGTAGGCACGGCTGTCCTTCAGATACAACAGCTCGAGAAGGAGCAATGCTGTCTCTTGGCATCTGGGGTGCAGATTATCTGGCGCGCTTAGCGATCGGCACGCTCCCGGTTGGGCCGACAATCCGAGGAAAGGCGGCCGTGCCGCGCCGCCGGTCTCCTCGATGGCGGCGGTTTTGACGCGGAGCCGAGGCGGGTATGAACACGTGAGCGGACCACCCCCGCCTTCCACCGATTCGAGAGGACGCCATGGACCAGCGGAATCTTCCTGACGAGCCCGAGCGCCGGGAGGGCACGCCCCTCGAGGGCGGCGAGGCCACCCACGCAGACCGGGAGGCCGGCGAGGACCGCCCGGCGGAGGGCTCCGGCCCGCACCCGGGCACCCCGGTCCCGCGGCACGGGGTCGACGACACCGTGGCCGACGGCCCCACCGACGTCACTCCGTCGTCCCAGGGCGTCGGAGCGGTCTGGGGCGATGCCGAGCGGACCCCCAACCCCGGCCCTGTCCGCCCGCCCGGGCCCGACGACCAGGCGCGCATCGATGCGGTCGCCGAGGAGTACGAGATCGCGACCACCGAGGAGGGCGAGCACTACCTCACGCCTCGGGAGGACGCAGAGACGTCCTCGCAGCCGGCGCGCGACGACTTCCCGGACCACTGATCCGGGAATGCAGCGCCCGTGTGGGCCCGGGTCGCGCCCTACGTGCCCGGACCGGTCCGCGGCGTCGAGTCGAGCAGCTCGGCGAGGGCGGCGTCGGAGACCTTGCCACCCGGCGTCGTGAGCTTCCTGCCCTCGTGGTAGGCGAGGAGGAGCCGCGGGTCCACATAGGATCCGCGGGCCACGGCGATCGTGTTGTGGAGCCAGTCGGCGGCGTCCGCGATGGCGCGGCGCCACGCCTCCTCGGCGTCGAAGCCCTGCTCGCCGCTGCGGGCGAGGGATTCGGCGGCGATCACGGTGCCGCGCCACGTCCGCAGGTCCTTGGCGCTCGCACCCATCCCGGCCCTCACGCGCAGGTACCCGTTGAGGGACTCGGATCCGATCCGCTGGAACCCCGTGCCGGACTCGTAGCCGAGGGCAGCCCGGGACTTCCCGCCCTTCGGCAGGCTGCGGAGGTATTCGGCCAGATCGTGGTCGTGCAGCTGCACCGACCACTGCATCCCGGACTTGCCCGGGAACTCCAACGAGATCGTGTCGCCGTCGAGGCGCAGGTGCCGGCGCTGGATCGTCGTGACGCCGAAGGAGCCGTGCTGGCGGGCGTACCTGCGGTTTCCCACCCGTACCCCGAGCCTGTCCACGATGCGCAGCGCCGCCGCGAGGGCCTGGTCCTTCGGGCCGTGCTTGCCGCGGAGGTCTTCTGTGACCGCCCGGCGGATGGCGGGGAGCCGCCGGGCCAGAGCGACCGCGCGGTCGAACTTGCGGGCTTCCTGCCGCTCGCGCCACGTGCTGTGGTACAGGTACTGCTTCCGGCCGGCGGAGTCGATGCCGGTGGCCTGGACCCGGGCACGCTGAGATGCCGCGATCCGCACGTTCCGCCACGCCGGCGGTATGGCGAGCGCGTCGATCCGCGCGAGGACCTCGGGCGAGTCGACCCGCTGGCCGTCCGCGTCCCGGTAGCTGAACCCTTTGCCCGCGCGGCGCCGGGTGATCGTCCCGTGCGCCGTCCGCCTGCTGCGCGTCTTCATCGGCAGCTACTTACCCACAGCCCCACGGATGGAATCAGCCCGGTCGGCCGCCGACCGGGCCGTCACGGAAGGAGTCACACATGAACGCATCACAACCCCAGGACCCGCGCAGCGCCCGGGTGACGGGCACCATCCCTCCCCAGGACCTCGAGGCGCCGGGGACCACCGGGGCGACCGAGCCGCGCCCGGACCACGGTGAGAGCACCTACGAGGGCCATGGGCGCCTCACCGGGCGCGCCGCCCTCATCACGGGCGGGGACTCGGGGATCGGCCGTGCCGTCGCCCTCGCCTTCGCCAGGGAAGGGGCAGACGTCGCCATCACCGCCATGCCCGAGGAAGCCCAGGACGCGGCCGAGGCCACCGCTGCCATCTCCGACGCCGGGACGCGCGCAGCGCACTTCGAGGGCGACCTGCGCGACGAGGACTTCGCCTCCTCCCTGCCCGGGCGCACGCTGGAGGAATTCGGGAAGCTGGACATCCTCGTCCTCAACGCGGCCTACCAGCAGGCCCGGGACGGCATCGACACGGTCTCCACCGAGGAGTTCGACCGGGTGATGCGCACCAACCTCTACAGCCAGTTCTGGCTGCTCCGCGCAGCGATCCCCCATCTCCAGCCGGGCGCATCCATCATCATCACGAGCTCGGTGCAGGCGGCGGAGCCCTCGGCCGGGCTCTTCGACTACGCGATGACCAAGGCCGCCCAGGCCGCCCTCGTCAAGGCCCTGGCCCCCGAACTCGGCAAGAAGGGCATCCGCATCAACGCGGTCGCGCCCGGGCCGGTCTGGACGCCGCTCATCCCCTCGACAGGCTGGCCCGAGCACGTCCCGGAGTTCGGCAAGGACTCGCCCCTCGGACGCCCCGCCCAGCCCGCCGAGCTGGCGCCGGCGTACGTGCTGCTCGCCTCGGACGAGGCCTCCTACATCTCCGGAGCGGTGGTCCCCGTCACCGGCGGGAAGCCCTTCTAGGCCAGATCACCCGAAGCCAGTCACGGCGAAGAGGAGCGCCGGTCCATCAGGACCGGCGCTCCTCCCCTCTGCTGCGGTGCTCCCGCAGGTCACCCCGCGTCGAAGCGGTCGCCGCCGCGCTCGTCGTCGTCATCCTCTACCCCGGCGTCACCGGCGCCCGCCCGTTCAGGGTGGTTGCCCACCTCCGAGATCGCCTGGCTCACCTCGGTGGGCTTCGCGTAGGAGCGGTCCGGGATGGCTTCCAGCGAGCGGAGCACGTTGCTGTCGGCGCCCTCCTGCTTGGCCCGGGCAACGAGCGCGCCCTTCTCGGCCGGGTAGTCGACGCCCTCGAGGAACTTCTGGATCTGGATGGGGTTCGCGGAATCGGTCATGGCTCTCCTCTCATGAGAACCCGCTCAGCGGGTTCCCTCGGTCGGTGTGGTGGTCCCGGTCGCACCGCCGCGCTCGGCGCCGGGCGGCAGGGTTCCGTCGGTGCGGTCGGTGCGGTCGGTGCGGAGGCCTTCCTGCGCCGTCCCGTGGCCGCCGTGCCGGCCCGGAGCGGTCTCATCGAGCACCGCCTCCTGGCGGGCAACTCCCTCGCGGGCGGCCTCCTCGCGGCGCTCGGCCACGGCCTCCTCGCGGCGCTCCTGGTGGACCTCCTGGCGGGGGGCCGCCTGCTCGCGGGCGGCGTCGGTTCCTCCGCGGCGGTCCGGATCGAGCTCGTCCGCCTTCCGGCGCTGCTCCTCGATCCGCTCGCGGTCCTCGCGGGTGCTCTCGCTGTGTCCCTGGGCCTCGTGGCGGAGGCGGGCGGCCTCCACCTCCGCGCGCTCGGCGCGCACCTGCGCCTCGCGGGCCTTGACCTCCCGGTCGCGGACGTCGATCTCGCGGCGCGCTGCCTCGGCACGCAGCTCCTCGGCGTGCTCGCGCTGGCGCTGTTTGCGGGCCTCTCCCCGCTTCCGGGACACCGCGATGGCCACGATGATCGCAATGACGACGATCACTGCAATGACAATGACCGCCGTGAGCTGGGTCGGATCCATGGGTCAACCTCCTGAGGTCAGGTTTCCCTCCCAGTACCCATCAGGCTGTGGATCCAATCACTCCGGGCCCAGTCGGCCGCGCCTTAGTCCGCTCCCGCGGCGCCGGGCCCCGCTGCGCCGGTCCCCGCCGGGCGCACCGCCGCCGCGATCGCCGAGGCCACCAGGGCGGGGTCCTCGTGGCTCCAGAACCGCAGGACCTGCCACCCGGCCGCGCTGAGCGCGGCGGTCGTCTCGGCGTCCCGCTCGCGGTTGCGGGCGATCTTGGGCCGCCAGTAGTCCACGTTGCTCGCCGGCTCGATGTAGTGCTCGGGGCACCCGTGCCAGTAGCAGCCGTCGATGAACACCGCCACGCGCGCCCGCGTGAACACGAGGTCCGCGGTGCGCCGGAGGGCGGGCACCGGGCGGAAGGCCACCCGGTAGCGCAGGCCCATCGCGTGGACCGCCCGGCGCACCTTGAGCTCGGGCGCGGTGTCCCGCGAACGGTTCCCGAGCATGGTGCGGCGGATCGCCGGCGTCGTGGCCCAGGACGGCTCGCCCTTCCGGCTCCGCCGCGTCCGGTCTCCGTCGCGGACGGACGACGCCGGTGACTCGCCCGCCGCCGGTGCGTCACCGGCGTCGTGCGTGTCCTCGGGGACCCCGGCCTGGCTCATGCGGCCAGCGTACGCCGGCGGCTGGGAAGGTGCTGGAAGCGCGTTTTGCCCGCTCGGCCGCGGGTAGCGCTGAGGAAGGAGGGCTGGACACCGCCCGGTCCGAGCACGGAAGGAACCCCGATGGGAACACTGGCATTCCTCGCCGCGAAGCGCCCGGGGCGCGGGCCCCTGAACCGCGGCGGTCCGCTCAGCGTGGTGGAGCCCCGGGGAATCCAGAGGCTCGTCCGCAACGTCGAGACGGGCCGGTTCGAGCGCACCCTCTCGGGCCTCACCGCCGCCGGGGCGCTCGTGACCGCCGCCGAGATCTACCTCGAGCACGACAAGGCAAGCTTCGGCAATCCCTGGATGTGGGCCCCGGTGGCCCTCGGGCCGATCGGCGCCGCAGCGGGGATCGGCGGGGTGTTCAGTGCGAGGCTCGCCCACACCGCCCTGCCGATCGCGAGCGCGGCGATCATCGCGAACGGGCTCCAGGGGACCTACCTCCACCTGCGCGGGATCGCACAGCGCCCCGGCGGCTTCAAGGAACTGCGCTACAACGTCGAGATGGGCCCGCCGCTGCTGGCCCCGCTGCTCGTGACCCTGGTCGGGGGGATGGGGATCCTCGCTTCGATCCTGAGGAGGGAGCCGTGACGCTGCCGCTGCCCGCCGAGGACGGCGGCGGACGCTTCCCCGGCCAGCACGCGCTCGACGAGCGCGGGCACTGGGACGAGGCCACGGAGGCGCTGGTCCTCTCCCGGACGCAGCGGCCGCCGGACATCAGCTTCTTCACGGCCCAGGAGCAGGCCATCGCCGCCGCCCTGCTCGACCGGCTCGTGGGCCAGGAGACGGACGCGCAGCCCCGCATCCCCCTCGTGAACTTCGTCGACGCCCGCCTCGCGGCGGGTGAAACGGACGGCTGGCACTACGCGGACCTGCCCGAGGACGGCGAGGTGTGGCGCCAGGGCCTGCGCTTCCTCGACCAGGACGCCCGCGAGCGCTGCGGCACCGGGTTCGCGACCGCGGGACGGGAGCAGCAGGAGGCCATCCTGACCCACCTGCGCTCGACGGACGGCCCTTGGCACGGCTTCCCGGCCGGTCACGTGTGGAACCTGTGGCTGCGGTACGCGTGCACGGCGTTCTACTCCCACCCGTGGGCGTGGGACGAGATCGGGTTCCCCGGCCCCGCCTACCCGCGCGGGTACGCGAACCTCGGGATGGGCCGCCGGGAGCACTTCGAGGTCCGGGACGCGCATCCGGGTGAGAGCGCATGAGCGCCGCCCGCGGACTGCGCGGGGTCCGGGCACGCAACGAGTCGGCCTGGCTCCTGCCCCTCGCCGACCCGGACGTCAGCACCACCATGCGCCGCTTCGCGGACGACGACGAGGTTGACCTCGTGATCGTCGGCTGCGGTGCCGGCGGATCGACCATGGCGCAGCGGCTCGCGCGCGCCGGCTGGAGCATCGTGGTCCTCGAGGCGGGGCCATTCTGGGAGCCGGACCGCGACTGGGTGAGCGACGAGGCCGGGTCCCACCGGCTGTACTGGACGGAGCCGCGGGTGATCGACGGCGACGACCCGGTGCCGCTCGGCTCGAACAACTCCGGTCGCGGGGTGGGCGGCTCGATGGTGCACTTCGCCGGCTACACCCCCCGCTTCCATCCGAGCGACTTCCAGACCGAGACCCTCGACGGCGTGGGCGCCGACTGGCCCCTGCGCTACGAGGACCTCAAGCCGTACTACGAGGACATCGAGGAGGAACTGCCGGTGGCCGGGCAGGACTGGCCCTGGGGCGACCCGCACAGCTATCCGCACACCCCGCATCCGGTGGGCGGCAACGGCCAGGCGTTCCTGCGGGGGGCGCTGGCCTGCGGGATCGAGGCCCGCGTGGGGCCGGTGGCGATCTCCAACGGCCGCTTCGGCCACCGCCGGCACTGCATCTACCGCGGCTTCTGCCTCCAGGGCTGCAAGGTGGACGCGAAGGCCTCCCCCCTCATCACGCACGTGCCCGACGCGATGGCGCACGGGGCGGAGATCCGGGCTGACTCGATGGTCACCCGCGTTGCCGTGGATCCCCGCACCGGTCTCGCCACCGGTGTGCACTACGAGCACGGCGGCGTCGAGCATTTCCAGCGCGCGCGGAACGTCGCGGTGGCGGCCTATTCGATCGAGACCCCGCGGCTGCTGCTCAACTCGGCCTCGCCGCAGTTCCCGGACGGGCTGTGCAACGACCACGACCTCGTGGGCCGCTACCTCATGGTGCAGGGCGCCCCGCAGACCGGCGGCCGGTTCGAGGAGGAGGTGCGCATGTACAAGGCGCCTCCGCCGGAGGTCAGCAGCGAGGCCTTCTACGAGACGGATCCCACCAAGCCGTACAAGCGCGGCTACTCGATCCAGACCGTCTCCCCGCTGCCGATCACGTGGGCCGAGCACATTGCCGCGCAGGGACACTGGGGCACCGAGCTGCGCCGCCGGATGACCGACTTTGTCCACTGGGCCTGCCTCGGGGCGCTTTGCGAGTTCCTCCCCCAGCCGGAGAACCGCGTCACGCTCGATTCCGAGACGGACCGCCGCGGCCTGCCCGTGGCGCGCTTCACCTACAGCCGCTGCGGCAACGACCGCCGGCTGATGGCGGCCGCCGCCTCGACGATGGAGCAGATCCTCACGGCCGCGGGGGCGAGCGAGGTCATGACCATCGAGCGCTACGCCCACCTCGTGGGCGGGGCCCGGATGGCGGCGGACGAGCGGCACGGCGTGGTCGACGGCGACTGCCGCACCTTCGCCGTGCCGAACCTCCTCATCACCGACGGCAGCGTGCTGCCCACCCAGGGCAGCGCCAACCCAGCACTGACCATCATGTCCCTCGCCGCGCGCACCGCGTCCCGCCTGGCCGCGGGCGCGCGCGGGGGGATGCGCCAACCACAGCGCGAAACAGCACGCGAACCAGCACGCGAACCAGCAAAGGAGAGCTGACATGGCCGAGAAGAATGTGGCCGAATTCCTGCTCGAAAGGCTCAAGGCCTGGGACATCAGCACCGTGTTCGGCTACCCCGGGGACGGCATCAACGGCATCGTCACCGCCCTCGGGAAGGGCGAGGGCCCCCGGTTCGTGCAGGCGCGGCACGAGGAGATGGCCGCCTTCGAAGCGGTGGGCTACGCGAAATTCACGGGCAAGGTCGGAGTGTGCATGGCCACCTCCGGCCCCGGGGCGGTCCATCTCCTCAACGGCCTCTACGACGCCAAGCTCGACCACGTCCCGGTGGTCGCGATCGTGGGCCAGGCCGCGCGCACCTCGATCGGCGGCTCCTACCAGCAGGAGATCGACCTGCCCTCGCTGTTCAAGGACGTCGCCTCGGACTACGTCCAGCTCGTCACTGTCCCCGAGCAGCTGCCCAATGTGATCGACCGCGCCATCAAGGTCGCCTGCGCGCGGCGGGCGCCGACCGCCGTCATCATCCCCTCCGACGTCCAGGAGCTCGAGTACTCGGCGCCTGCGCACGAGATGAAGATGGTGCCCTCGAGCCTCGGCATCGAGTGGCCGGAGCTGGCCCCGGACACCGAGGGACTCCGCAGGGCCGCCGCGGTGCTCAACGAGGGCAAGAAGGTCGCGATCCTCATCGGCCAGGGCGCGCGCAACGCGGCCGCGGAGGTCCAGCAGGTGGCCGAGCTCCTCGGCGCCGGCGTGGCCAAGGCGCTCCTCGGGAAGGACTCGCTGCCGGACACCCTCCCCTTCGTCACCGGCTCGATCGGGCTTCTGGGGACGAGGCCGAGCTACGAGATGATGCGCGACTGCGACACCCTGCTCACGATCGGCTCGAGCTTCCCGTACCTGCAGTACATGCCGGAGCCCAAGAAGACCCGGGGAGTGCAGATCGACGTCGACGCCACCATGATCGGCATGCGCTACCCCTACGAGGTCAACCTCGTGGCCGACGCCGCCGCGGGGCTGCGCGCGCTCATCCCGCTCCTGAACCGCAAGGAGGACCGTGGGTGGCGCGAGGACATCGAGGACAAGGTCTCCAAGTGGTGGTCGGACATGCGGGACGAGGCCCTCGTCGAGGCCGATCCGGTCAACCCGCTGCGGGTGTTCTCGGAGTTCTCCGAGCGCATCCCGGCTTCGGCGATCGTCACCTCGGACTCGGGCAGCGCCGCCAACTGGTACGCGCGGCAGATCCGTTTCCCCGCCGGAGTGCGCGGGAGCCTGTCCGGGAACCTGGCCACGATGGGACCTGCCGTGCCGTATGCGATCGGCGCCAAGGTGGCCCACCCGGACCGCCCGGTCATCGCGTTCGAGGGGGACGGCGCGATGCAGATGAACGGCCTCGCCGAACTCATCACCATCGCCCGCTACTGGAAGGACTGGTCCGATCCCCGGCTCGTCGTCGTCGTGCTCCACAACAACGACCTGAACCAGGTCACGTGGGAGCTGAGGGCGTTCAGCGGCTCACCCACCGTGCCGATGACGCAGGAGCTGCCGGACGTGGACTACGCCGGCTTCGCCGCAAGCCTGGGCCTCGGGGCGATCTCCGTGGAAACCCCGGACGCGCTGGGGGCCGCATGGGACAAGGCGCTCACCGCCACCCGTCCCACGCTGCTCGACGTGCGCACCGACCCCAACGTGCCGCCCATCCCGCCGCATGCCACGCTCAAGCAGGCCCTGAACACGGCCAAGAGCGCCGCCAAGGGGGATGAGAACGCGTGGCAGTTCATCAAGGAGGGCCTCAAGGTCAAGGCCCAGGAGCTCCTCCCGGGACACCGGGAATGAACGCGCCGGCGGGCGCCCCGATGCACGACGTCGGATCGGGCGCCACGGTCTCGGCCGTCACCGCTGCCGCGTACACCGTCCCGACGGACGAGCCCGAGGCCGATGGGACCTTCGCGTGGGACTCCACGACCATCGTGGTGGTGCGGGTGGAGGCGGGCGGCACGCACGGGACCGGGTACACGTACGGCCCGGCGGCCCTCGTGGGCGTGGTGCAGGAGCTCCTCGCGCCGGCGGTCATGGGCGCGGACGTCTTCTCCGTCCCGGCCTGCTCCGAGGCCATGGCCCGGGCCCTGCGCAACGCCGGCCAGTCCGGCGCCGGCGCGTACGCGGCGTCGGCCCTCGACTGCGCGCTGTGGGACGCCGCCGCGCGGCACGCCGAGCTGCCCCTGCACCAGTTGCTCGGTGCCGCCCGCGCCGAGGTGCCCGTCTACGGCAGCGGCGGATTCACCACGTACAGCGACGCCCGCATGGCCGAGCAGCTGACCGGCTGGACGGCCCGGGGCATCCCCCGGGTGAAGATCAAGATCGGGCAGGACCGCGGCGCGTCGGAGTCCCGCGACATCGCACGCATGCTCGCCGCGCGGGAGGCCATCGGCGGTGACCCCGACCTGTTCGTCGACGCCAACGGGGCGTACACCCCGAAGCAGGCCGTGCGCGTGGCGGACGCCGCCGCGGAGGCCAGGATCACGTGGTTCGAGGAGCCCGTCTCGAGCGAGGACCTCGACGGGCTGCGGTTCGTCCGCGAGCGCACCTCCCCCGACGTCGCAGCGGGCGAGTACCTCACCCGGCTCAAGGACGCCGAGCGGATGTGCGCCGCCGGCGCGGTCGACTGCCTGCAGGCCGACGTGACGCGCTGCGGCGGGATCACCGTCTGGCTGCGCATCGCCGCGGTCGCTGCGGCGCACGGCGTGGGCTTCTCCGGCCACTGCGCCCCGGCGATCTCGACGGCCCCGGCCGCCGCCGCACCGGGGCTGCGCCACCTCGAGTGGTTCCACGACCACGTCCGCCTCGAGTCGATGCTCTTCGACGGCGTCCCGGACCCGGAGGGCGGGGCCATCGCCCCGGATCCCTCCCTGCTCGGCAACGGGCTGGTGCTCCGCTCGGCCGACGCCGAGCAGTACCGGGTCGCCTGATGAATCCCGGCGCCGGACCGCTGCGGGCCGCCACGGCCCCGGGGCCGCGCGCCGTTTCGCGCCGCGGGCGTGCGGGTAAGAACGGCGCGCCTGTTGGCGGGGAGCGCCGGGAGGGTTTCGTTCAGGAGGGACCATGAGTCAGAGCACGCTCGGCACCATCCGCACCAGCATCCCGGGCAGGCTCGACCGCCTGCCCTGGGCCAGATGGCACTGGATGGTGGTGATCGGCCTCGGCACAGTCTGGATCCTCGACGGGCTCGAGGTCACGATCGTCGGATCGATCAGCGACCGGCTGACCCAGCCCTCCGCGGGGCTGGGCCTCTCCCCCGCCGGGATCGGCCTCGCAGCCGCGATCTACGTGGCGGGCGCCTGCGTGGGCTCCCTCGTCTTCGGCTACCTCACGGACCGGTTCGGCCGGAAGCGGCTGTTCATCATCACCCTCGGCCTGTACCTGCTGGCCACGGTCGCCACCGCGTTCTCCTTCAACCCGGTCTACTTCTACATCTGCCGGTTCTTCACCGGCGCCGGGATCGGCGGCGAGTACTCCGCGATCAACTCGGCGATCGACGAGCTCATCCCCGCCCGTCGCCGCGGGCTCGTTGACCTCGCCATCAACGGCTCCTACTGGCTCGGCACCGCCTTCGGGGCCATGCTCTCGGTGGTCCTGCTGAACACCGCGCTGTTCCCCGCCGAGCTGGGGTGGCGGCTCGCTTTCGGGCTCGGCGCCGTCCTGGGCCTCCTCATCCTGCTCGTGCGGCGCAACGTGCCCGAATCGCCGCGGTGGATGTTCATCCACGGCCACGAGGATGCGGCGGAGAAGACGGTCGAGGACATCGAGTCGGAGATCGAGAAGGAGACCGGACGCCGGCTCAGCGACGTCGACGACTCCATCACGATCAAGCAGCGCCGCTCGATCGGGTTCGGCGAGATCATCCGTGTCTCCCTCGAGCGGTACCCCAAGCGCGTGGTCCTGGGCCTGTCGCTCTTCATCGGCCAGGCCTTCCTCTACAACGCGGTCTTCTTCACCTACGCGCTCGTCCTGACCAAGCTCATGCACGTTCCCGAGGACGTGGCGCCGTGGGCCCTCGTGGCCATCGCGGTGGGCAACTTCGCCGGTCCGCTCACGCTCGGCCACCTGTTCGACTCCGTGGGCCGCAAGGTCATGATCTCGGTGACCTACATCGGCTCCGGCGTCCTCCTCGCCGTCGTGGGCGCCCTGTTCCGGGCGGGCGCCCTGGACGGGTTCTGGCTCACCGCCTGCTGGACCATCGTGTTCTTCGTGGCCTCGTGCGGCGCGAGCAGCGCCTACCTCACCGTGAGCGAGGTCTTCCCGCTCGAGACCCGGGCGCTCGCCATCGCGTTCTTCTACGCGGTGGGCACCGGCCTCGGCGGCATCATCGGCCCGCTCCTCTTCGGCAGCCTCATCGGTCAGGGAGTCGGCGCCGTGGCCGTGGGCTACTTCATCGGCGCGGGGCTGATGGTCGCCGCAGGCCTCGTCGAGGTGTTCCTCGGCGTCGAGGCCGCCCGCACCTCGCTCGAGGAGGTTGCGCGGCCCATCACGGCACAGCAGGAGGCGGTGTGAACCGGCAGGCGGCCGGCGGGGCGGACCAGCCGGCGTCCCGCGCCGCCCCCGCCCGCGCCGCTGGAGAGTACGCGGCGTGGACGGCCGCGGGAACCCTCTTCTGGCTCGCGACGGCCTCGACCGTCACGGCCGTGGAGACCGTGGCGGCAGCTGCAGTCTCCTTGGTCTGCGCGGTGCTCGCGAGGCTGGCCCGCCGGGCCCTGCCATTCCGGGCACGCCCCGTCCGCGGGTGGCTGCGGTGGGCCGCCGTGGTGCCGGTGGCAGCGGTGGCGGACATGGTCCGCCTGCCGCGCTGGCTGCGTGCGGGGCAGCCGGAAGAGCTGCGCGAGGCCACCATGCCCGCGGGCGGCCCCCGGCAGACCGGCTGGCGTGCCGGCGGCATCGTCGCCCTCTCCGCGACGCCGGGCTCGGTCGTCGTCGCGTCCGACCCTGACTCCGGAGCGGTGACGGTCCACTCGGTCACCTCCGGCTGGCCCCGGCTGGACGAGCAGGTTCTGAAGGAGCAGGAGCCTGAGCGATGACGTCCGCATCCCTGTGGGCGGCCGCCGCCCTCGCGCTCCTCATCGTCGGCGTGGCCCCGGGCCTGCTGCTGTGCGCCCGCGGGACCGCGATCGGGCGCCTCATCGGGCTCGAACTGCTGGGCGCCTCCGCGATCATGGCGATGGTCGCGCTCTCGGTGGCCGTCAACCAGTCCTCGTACCTCATCGTCCCGCTCGTCCTCGCCGTGCTGACGGCGACCGGCACCCTCGTCTACACGCGCCTGCTTACCCCGGAGACTCCCACCACGGGGAACGCCTCCGCGGGAAGTGCGGGCGCGGAGAACGCCGGCGCGGGAGGTGGCACCTGATGCTCGCCGCGCAGACCGTGTTCGCCGCCCTCGCCATCCTCGTCGTGGCCTACGCCGCCGGCGGGGCCCTGCTCGCCCGCACGCCGTTGGGCCGGCTGCATTTCCTGGCCCCGGTCACGACCCTCGCGGTGCCGCTCCTCGCTGTGGCGGCCGTGCTCGCCCTCGGAGTCTCCTTGGGGAGCGCCTCGGTGCTGGTCACCGCGGCGGCCATCGCCCTGAGCGGGCCGGCGCTCACCGCCGCCGTGGGGCGGGCGCTGGCGGCCGAGGCGGGGGCGGATGTCGGGAAGGAGCCGGAATGAGCAGCTCCCCCATCACCGACCTCCTCGTGGCCGTGAGCCTCACGCTCGTGCTCGCCGGCGCCGTGGCCGTAGTGCTCACGCGCCGGCCCGCGCGCCAGGCCGTGGTGCTCTCCGCCTACGGCCTCGTGCTGTCGCTGATGTTCATGGTGCTGCAGGCGCCGGACGTGGCGCTGAGCCAGGTGGCGATCGGGACCGCCGTCGTGCCCCTCATCGTCGTGCTCGCCATCCGGAAGATCGAGAGCGTCCGCTCGGAGCAGGCCGAGTCGCGCGGCGCGGAGGGCGAGCCGTGAGCCGCCGCGTGCGCCTGGGCTTCCTGGCCGTGGCACTCGTGGCCTTCGGCACGATGCTGTGGGCTGCCTTCGCGCAGCTTCCCGGGTTCGGCGGCGCGAGCCACCCCTACCGGGACCTCTCCGTCGCCGCGACCTTCGCCCACGCGACGGCGAACGCGGTCTCGAGCGTCAACTTCGACCAGCGGGGCTTCGACACGTTCGGGGAGGAGACGATCCTCTTCTGCGCCGTCGCGGGCGTGGTGGCCCTCCTGCGCCCGGTCCACCGCGAGCGCCGGCGCGAGGTGGGCAGTGGCGGCCGGACCCTCGAGTCCACAACCCTCGTGGTCTACGTCCTGTTCCCGCTCACGCTCGTGCTCGGCGTCGATGTGGTGGCCCACGGCGCGATCACCCCGGGCGGCGGCTTCCAGGGCGGCGTGGTCCTGGCCACGGGCATACACCTGCTGTACGTCGGCGGCCACTACCGGCTCCTGGAGCGGCTGCGCCCGCTCGACTGGTTCGCCCAGGGGGAAGCGCTCGGGGTGATCCTGTTCGGCGCGCTCGGCCTCGCGGGCGCGGCCCTCGGGGCGGACCTGTTCGCCAACGCCATCCCGCAGGGCCAGCTCGGGGACCTCGTGTCCTCGGGCACGGTGCCCCTGTTCAACATCGCCGTGGGCATGACGGTGGCGAGCAGCGTCGTCATCCTCCTGTCCGGGTTCCTCGACCAGACGCTCGCGATCCGCGCGGCGCCCGGGGAGGATCCCGCGCAGCCGGACAAGGACGAGGAGGGAGCGGCATGACCGTCTACGCCTACATCGTGGCCGGGGCCGTCCTGCTCGTCGGCATCGCGGGGATCGCCACGAGCCGGAACCTCGTGCACGCCGTCGTCTCGCTGTCCGTGGCCCAGTCCGCCACCTATATCCTGCTCATCGCGGTCGGCTACCAGAACGGTGGCCTCGCGCCCATCTTCGGCTCGCAGGTGGGCCGGGACACGCCCGTAGTCGACCCCGTCGTGCAGGCGCTGACCCTGACCGACATCGTGGTCTCGGCAGCCGTGACCTCCATGCTCCTGGCCCTCGTGATCCAGATGGCCAAGCGGCGGCGCGCCGTCGACCCCGACGACCTCGGCCCGTTGAAGGGCTGAGCCGTGCAGACCGGGATGGCCGCGCTCATGCCGGCCCTTGTCGTGGGGCTCGTGCTCTCCGCGGGCGTGCTCATGGCGGTCGGGAGGTACGTCCGCCGGCCCTTCGCGGACTTCCTCGCCATCGCCGCAGCCGCTGCCGCGGTCTGCGTGGACGGCGCGCTGCTCGCGGGCGCCGCGTCGTCCCGGCACGTCTACTGGATGGGGGGCTGGTCCGCGCGCGACGGGCGGACCGTGGGCATCGCGCTCGTGGGCGACGGTGTGGGGGTCGGGCTGGCCCTGCTCGCCGCCGCCCTCATGGTCGCCGCCCTCGTCTTCTCCTGGCGGTACTTCGAATCGGACAGCTCCCACTACCACGGCCTCATGCTGCTGTTCCTCGCCGGCATGACCGGGTTCGCGTTCGCCGGGGACGTCTTCACCATGTTCGTGTTCTTCGAGCTCATGGGCGTTGCCGCCTACGCGCTCACCGGGCTCAAGAGCGAGGACCCCTCCGCGGTCCACGGCGCCATCAACTTCGGCATCATCAACTCGCTCGCCGCCTACGTGTCGCTGACCGGCGTCGGGCTCGTCTACGCGCACACCGGAAGCCTCAACCTCGCCGCCCTCTCCCACCAGCTCGAGGGCGACCATAGCCTCCTCATGCCCCTCGCATTCGTCCTGCTGTGCACGGGCTTCCTGGTCAAGGGCGCGGTGGCCCCGTTCCACTTCTGGCTCGACGACGCGCACGCCGTGGCGCCCTCCCCCGTGTGCGTCCTCTTCTCGGGGGTGATGGTCGAGCTCGGGCTGTACGGGGTGGCGCGGGTCTACTGGGCGGTGTTCAGCGGCACCCCGGCGGCCGCGGGCATCCAAGCCCTGTTCCTGGTCCTCGGCGTCCTCACCGCCGTGGTCGCGACGCTCATGTGCTTCATCCAGCGCCATCTCAAGCGCCTCCTGGCCTACTCGACCATCGCCCACATGGGCGTCTTCCTCGTGGCCCTCGGCTCGGCCTCGGAGTCGGCGCTCGCCGGCCTCGCGGTCTACGTCCTCGGGCACGCCGCGGTGAAGGGCTCGCTGTTCCTGCTCAGCGGCGTGGTCCTCGACCGGTACGGCAGCGTGGACGAGTACACCCTTCAGGGCCGGGGACGGGACGCCCCGGTGCTCGGCGGGGCCTTCCTGGTGACCGCGGCGGCCCTCGCCGGGGCTCCCCCGTTCGCCACCGGCCTCGGCAAGGCCGTCACCGAACATGCCCTCACCGAGTCGGGCCGCGTGTGGGGGATGGCGCTCATGATCGCCGTCTCCGCCCTCACGGCCGGTGCGGTGCTGCGCGTGGGCCTGCGGATCTTCCTCGGGCTCGGCTCCCCGCCGGAGGGCATCGAGGCCGAGGGCATGAGCGGAGACGAGGAGATGATCGAGGTGCGGATCGGCCGGGAACGGGTCCCGCTGTCGATGAGCCTGCCGGTGGCCGCGCTCCTCGGCGCCGGCGCCCTGCTCGGCTTCGTGCCCGGGATCGCGGACGCGGCCGCAGCGGCGGCGCGGCAGTTCATGGACCGGGCCGGGTACGTCGCGGCCGCCCTCGGCGGCGCGGCCGGCGCGGTGCCGGGAGGCCCATCGTCCGAGTGGGACGCCGCCGGGATCCTCTGGGGGTGCGTCACCACGCTCGCGGCGCTCGGGGTGGCCGCCGCGGACCTCTACCGGCATCGCCTGCCGGGGGCAGCCGGCCGCCCCCTTGCGGTGCTCGACCCGCCCCTGCGCCTCCTGCGGAGCCTGCACTCAGGGCGCGTGGGCGACTACACGGTCTGGCTCGTGCTCGGCGTCGCGGCCTCCGGCGCGATCGTGCTCTTCTAGCACTCGGCAGCAGCGGTCAGCGCTGGGCCTGCTTCCGGAACGCGGCCCAGGCCTGGAAACCGCCCACGAGGTCGGTCGCCCTGCTCAGGCCGAGCCGCTGCAGGGTGTGGGCAGCGAGGCTCGAGCTGTACCCCTCGTTGCAGACGATCACGATCCGACGGCTGGGATCATCCGAGATCGGCAGCCGGAAGGGGCAGGTCGGATCGAGGCGCCATTCGAGGACATTGCGGTCGATCACCATCGCCCCGGGGAGGGCGCCGTCGCGGTCGCGCTGGTCGACCGGGCGCGTGTCGACGACAAGGGCACCGGCGGACATCTCGCGGTCCAGGTCCTCGGGATGGACACGCTCCAGTCCCGCGCGGCTCTCGGCGAGCAGGAGATCGATCGCCGCCCTCCCCTCGTCCACGCCGCCCTCGTCCACGCCGAAGGACGCCACGCCGACGGACGCCACGGACGCGATGCTCTGCTGTTCCACCGTCTCCTCGATTCTTCCGGGCGCACGACGGAAGGTGACCCGCCTCGTGAGAGCGGGTCACCTTCCGTCGTGCTTCTGATGCGGGGATCAGGCGAAGTCGGCCTCGGCGGGGTCGGCGCCGATGCGGCCGGCCGCGCCCTTGTCGAGGCCGTTGATGGCCTCGATCTCGGCTGGCTCGAGGGTGAGGGCGAGGGCCGTCCAGTTCTGGGCGATGCGCTCGGGCGTGACGGACTTCGGGATCACCACGTTGCCGAGGGCGAGGTGCCAGCCGAGGACCACGTTCGGAACGCTCACGCCGTGGTTCTCGGCGATCTCGCGCAGCACGGAATCCTCGAGGAGGTCCTTGCCCTGGCCGAGCGGCGACCAGGACTCGTGCAGGATGCCCTTGGACTCCTCGTAGGCGCGCAGCTCGGACTGCGGGAAGTACGGGTGCGTCTCGACCTGGTTGATCACGGGGACCACGCCGGTCTCGCGCTCGATTTCCTCGAGCGCTTCGACGGTGAAGTTGGAGACGCCGATCGAGCGGACCCGGCCGGACTCCTTCAGCTTCGCGAACTCCTCCCACGTCTCGAGGTAGAGGCCACGCTTGGGCTGGAGCCAGTGGATGAGGTACAGGTCCACGTAGTCGAGGCCGAGCTTGTCCAGGGAGGTCTGGAACGCGGGGGCGACCTTGTCGCGGCCCTGGTCTGCGTTCCAGAGCTTCGTGGTGATGAAGAGGTCTTCGCGGTCCAGCCCCGAGGAGGCGATGGCGCGGCCCACGCCGGCCTCGTTGCCGTAGATCGCGGCGGTGTCGATGTGGCGGTAGCCCACGTTGAACGCCTCGCCGACCACGCGCTCGGCGACGTCATCCTCGACCTGCCACACCCCGTACCCAAGCTGCGGGATGGTGCGGCCATCGTGGAAGGAGAGGACAGGGGAAGTCAGGGTCTCAGCAGAAGTCATGCTGCCCATCCTGCCACCGCATGCTGCCCAGGCCACGGGTTCTGCACGATTTTCCGCGGCACTTCGCGGACCGCGAACCGCGGAATAGATCCGGGTGGCGGCACGGCTCAGCGGCGCATGAGCTCCTCGGCCTCCTGGACGTGCTCGAGCACGGTCGCGGCGCGGCGCTGCACCGAGAGCGCACCCACGGGCACGGGGCCGACGGCGAGGCGCAGCATCGCGGCGGCCTCGGCCGTGGTGGCGAGGGCATTGCCGGCACGGGACAGGGCCCGGTGCACGGCGGCGTAGTCGCCCGGAACGTCGAGCCCCTCGCTCGGGGAGCGCCGCTGCGCCTCGACGCAGACCGCCCGCACCCGGGGAAGGAGCCCCGCGAGGCCGTCGGCGATGACCACGAGTTCGCTGTAGAGCGCGTCGTCGTCGATCCCCTCGAGGACCTGGTGGTACCGGTCGAGGCCCCTGCGGAAGCGGTCGTGCGCGCGGCGCCACAGGCCCTTGCCGAGCTCGGCGTCGTCGCGCCGGCCGGTGAGGGCGGACTTGATGAATCCCACGGAGGCGCTCAGAGGTACTGGCCCGGGCCGTGGTCCGGGTCCCGGGGAACGCCCTGCCGCTGGCCGGGCACCTGCCCGGGGCCCTGGGCCGCGCGCTGGGGCTCGCCGTTCGGGCCGATCACCACGCCCGGCGCGATCATCGTCCCGGGCGGGAGCTGGCGCAGCTGCACCTGGGCCGCCGCGAGCTGGTGGGCCGCCTGCTGCGCGGCGATGGCCGTCTGGATGCCGTGGAAGAGGCCCTCAAGCCAGCCCACGAGCTGGGCCTGCGCGACGCGGAGCTCGGACTCCGAGGGCACCGACTCGTCCGAGAACGGCAGCGAGATGCGGTGGAGCTCGTCGACGAGCTCGGGTGCGAGGCCGTCCTCGAGCTCGCGGATCGAACGCTCGTGGATCTCGGCGAGGCGCTCGCGGGCGGCCTCGTCGAGCGGGGCGCCCTTCACTTCCTCGAGGAGCTGGCGGATCATCGTGCCGATCCGCATGACCTTCGCCGGCTCGTCCACGAGCTCCTGCAGGCTCGCCCGCCTCGGCTGCTGCGCGGGCGACGCCGCGTGGCCGGCCTCCGCGGCCGCGTCGCCGTCGATGGCGGTCCCCTCGACCGGATCCTCCGCGTGGCCCGGTCCCATCCCGTCCGTGTGCTCGTTCCCCGCTGACGTCATAGCGCCATCCTCTCACGCGGCCGGTGCCGGGCCATGGGCCGGACGGCCGGGTGGCGACGGCCTCGCCCGACGCCGCTCAGCTCGTGCCGCCGCTCAGCAGGACCGGCACTCAGCAGCACCGGCCCTGGGGATTGGCGTCCTGGCGGTCGGCGTGGTCGCGCCAGAATTCCCGCTCGGTCATCGCGGGCGCCGCACACCGGCCCGCGGCCTCCTCGGAGCGGTGGTGCTCGAGATACCTCTCGTACGCGTCGGCGCCCATGACCCCGCGCGCGTAGGCCCGCGCCCCGGCGAGGACCGAGCGCACGGCGGCGATCGCCGTCGTGCGCCCGGCGCCGCCGGAACTCCCGGGTGAGGGGGACATCAGCGGTGACCGGCCGGCGTCGTGGTCATCCCGGCGTCCCTCCACTCGGCCAGGATCGCGCGCTCGGCCGCGGTCGGCACCAGGCCGGCGGGCGCGAAGACGCGCGAGGGCACGGCCGGGTCCTCGTTGTCGGCCACGGCGGCGCTGCCGGCCGGGGTCCCGCCGACCGCAGCTCGGAAGGCGCGGACGGTGGCGACGAGGCCCGCCACGATCACGATGATCGAGAGCACCACGAAGACCACGCTCAGGACGCCCTGGACCATGGTGTTGCGGACCACGGCCTCCATGGCGGCGACGGTCTTGGCGGTGCCGAAGGAGGTCTTCCCGTCCGCGAGGGCCTTGGCGAACTGCGCGTTCTGCGCGAAGTAGCCCACGGCGGGGACCGGCGAGAAGATCTTGTAGGCGCTCGCCGTGATGGTCACGACGGCCGCGAACGCGAGCGGCACGGCCACGACCCACAGGTGCCGGAACGAGCGGCGCTTCGCCGCGATCGCGAGGCACACCGCGAGCGCGATCGCCGCCAGGAGCTGGTTCGCGATGCCGAACAGCGGGAAGAACGTGTTGATGCCGCCGAGGGGATCGGTCACGCCGAGGATCAGGATGTAGCCCCAGCCCAGCACCATGACCGCGGTGCACAGCCAGGCGCCCGGGCGCCACGAGGTGTCCTTGAACTTCGGGACGAAGTTCCCGATCGAGTCCTGCAGCATGAACCGGGCCACGCGGGTGCCGGCGTCCACGGCGGTGAGGATGAACAGGGCCTCGAACATGATGGCGAAGTGGTACCAGAAGGCCGCGAGGCCGGCGCCGCCGATGAACTGGGCCATGATGTGGCTGAGTCCGACGGCGAGGGTCGGGGCGCCACCCGTGCGGGAGACGATCGAGGCCTCGCCGACGCCCTGGGCGGTGGCGGCGAGCTCGCCCGGGGCCACGTTGACCCCGGCCAGGCCGAGGCCGTTGACCCACGCGGCGGCCGACTCGACCGTGCCGCCGGTGAGGCTCGCCGGGGAGTTCATGACGAAGTAGAGGCCGCGGTCAATCGAGACGGCGGCGACGAGGGCCATGATCGCCACGAAGGACTCCATGAGCATGCCGCCGTAGCCGATGAAGCGCGTCTGCCGCTCCTTCTCGATCAGCTTCGGGGTGGTGCCCGAGGAGATGAGGGCGTGGAAGCCGGAGAGGGCGCCGCACGCGATGGTGACGAACAGGAACGGGAAGAGGCCACCGGCGAAGACGGGGCCGTTGTCCTTGAACGCGTACTCGCTGAACGCCGGGGCGCTGATCTCCGGGCGCACCACGATGATCGCGACCGCGAGGAGCGCGATGACGCCGACCTTCATGAAGGTCGAGAGGTAGTCGCGCGGGGCGAGCAGGAGCCATACGGGCAGGACCGCCGCCACGAAGCCGTAGACGATGATGCCCCACGCGATCGGGAGCCGGTCGAGGTGGAAGATCGCCTGGCCCCAGTCGGTGTGCGAGACCCAGCCGCCGCCGATGATCGCGGCCATGAGGAGCACGAACCCGATGACCGAGACCTCCATGACCTTCCCCGGGCGGATGAACCGCAGGTAGACGCCCATGAAGAGTGCGATCGGGATGGTCATGGCCACGGAGAAGACGCCCCACGGGCTCTCGCCGAGCGCGTTGACCACCACGAGGGCGAGGATGGCCACGATGATGATCATGATGAGCAGGGTCGCAAGCAGCGCGGCCGTCCCGCCGACCACGCCGAGTTCCTCGCGGGCCATCTGGCCGAGCGAGCGGCCGCCTCGGCGCATCGAGAAGAACATCACGAGGTAGTCCTGCACCGCCCCGGCGAGCACGACGCCCACGATGATCCAGATCGTGCCGGGCAGGTAGCCCATCTGGGCGGCGAGGATCGGTCCCACGAGCGGTCCGGCGCCGGCGATCGCGGCGAAGTGGTGCCCGAAGAGGACGTTGCGGTCGGTGCGGACGAAGTCCTTGCCGTCGGCGTTGTACTCCGCCGGCGTCGCGCGGACGTCGTTGGGCTTGAGCAGGTGCTTCTCGATGTACTTGGAGTAGAACCGGTAGCCGATGAGGTACGTGCAGACGGCCGCGAAGACGAACCAGATCGCGTTCACCGTCTCGCCGCGGACCAGCGCGAGCATGACCCACGCGAGCCCTCCGAGGAGGGCGATGGCGGCCCAGAGGGCGATCTTGGCCGGGGTCCAGCGCTTCTCCTCCGCCTCACGCTTCGCGGGGTCGACGGCGACCGGCGGCAGTGCCGGGTCCTGGACGAGCTCGGCCTCGGCTGGGTCGGTCCCGCGCGCTCCCCCAGCGCCGCGTGCGACGGTACTCATGGTGCTCCTCCTCGAGCGAGAGTGATGGATACTCCCGACCCTAGCCAGAGGGCGTGGCCGCCAGCCGCCCTCGGGTCCGGCCCGCGGGGGCGCTGCGGTGAGCGGTAGGGACCGCGCGGTGAGCGGCTCGAAGGCGAGCACGACGGCGGGGGCGCACCCGCGCGAGACGGGTGGCCGGCGTCGTGCGGGCCGGTGCTCCGGCTACATCGTGAGGAGGATCTTGCCCACGTGCTCGCCCGAGTCGAAGTACTCGTGCGCGGCGGACACCTGGGCGAGCGGGAAGGCCTTGTCGACGAGCGGCTTGATGCGGCCGTCCGTGACGAGCGGCCACACGTGGTCCTTGACGGCGGCCATGATGGCGCCCTTCTCCGCCACCGGCCGAGGCCGGAGCGCCGTGGCGATCACGGCGGCGCGCTTGCTCAGGAGCGTGCCCAGGTTGAGCTCGGCCTTCGCTCCGCCCTGGAGCCCGATGACCACGAGCCTGCCGTAGGGGGCGAGCGCCTCGACGTTGCGCTCGAGGTACTTCGCGCCCACGACGTCGAGGATCACGTCCGCGCCGCGGCCGCCGCTGGCCTCGCGCACCGCCTCCACGAAGTCCTGCTCGCGGTAGTTGATGGCGACGTCGACCCCGAGGAACGCGCGCGCCGTCGAGACCTTCTCCTCCGTCCCCGCAGTCGCCGCGACGCGGGCGCCGAAGGCCTTGGCCATCTGGACGGCCATCGTGCCGATCCCGCCGGTGGCCCCGTGGATCAGCAGAAGCTCACCGGGCTGGAGCTGGGCGGTCATGAAGAGGTTCGAGTAGACGGTCGCCGCCGTCTCGGGCAGCGCGGCGGCGGTCACGAGGTCCACACCCTCGGGGATGCGGACCACCTGCTCGGCCGGGACCGCGACCTTCTCGGCGTAGCCGCCTCCGGCCAGGAGGGCCACGACCCTGTCCCCCACGGCGAAGGGCCGGGTGACCTCGGGCCCGAACCCTGCGATGCGGCCGGAGACCTCGAGGCCGGGGATCTCCGAGGCGCCCGGAGGAGGCGGGTAGAAGCCGCGGCGCTGCTGGACGTCCGCGCGGTTGACCCCCGCGGCCACGACGTCGATGAGCAGCTCGCCCGGGCCGGGCTCCGGCGCGTCGACCTCGCGCACCTGCAGTACCTCCGGCCCTCCGGGCTCGGTGATGAACACGGCCTTCATGTCGGTGCTCCTCCTCCCCCGGGGGGCGTGAAGTTTTCACAAGATCACTGGTTTTCACGAGATCACTCGCCTATGAAACACTACTAGGACACGGAAGGTTGTCCGAGCGGCCTATGGAGCTGGTCTTGAAAACCAGTGTGCGGTCACCCCGTACCAAGGGTTCAAATCCCTTACCTTCCGCCTCAGGTGCAGCGCCCCCGGTCCACGCGGCCGGGGGCGCTGCCGTCTTCCGGGGTTCCGAGGGCGTGGGCAGCGGGGCGGGGCAGCGGGGCGGGGCAGCGGGCGGCAGCGCGAGTGTGCGGTAGTTGTGGGTCCCGCGCTCGCGCACCCACAACTACCGCACACTCGTTCAGGGCCGGGTGTCCTCCCAGCCTTGGCGCCGCAGCACTTCTGCCACCCGCGCCGCGACCCAGGCATCGCCCCGCCGCACGTCGCCCTTCGTGATGACCACAAGCCGCCATCCGGCATCGGCGATCTCCTGTGCGCGCAGGGCGTCGCGGGTCTGCTGCGCGGGCGTGAGGTGGTGGGAACCGTCGTAGTCCACGGCCAGGCGGAACCTCGGGAATCCGAGGTCCGCGTACGTGTGCCGGCCTGACTCGCCCTCGATGAGACACCCCACCACGGGCTCGGGCAGCCCGGCCCGTGCGAGGGCAAGGCGGAGCCGCGTCTCCATCGGGGAGTCGACGCCCACCCGCACCAGCGCGAGCACCTCGCGGGCCTTGGCGCTCCCCCGGCGCCCCGACGCAGCCTCCACGGCGGCGCGGAGGCCGGGCAAGCGGACCACGGCCGCCGTGCCGTACACCGACCGCCGGTGCTCGCTGACCAGGGCATCGCCCAGGACGACAAGGTCTTCGGTCGTGACGCCGGGCAGCGCGGCGATGTCGAGGAAGGTGCGTGCGGGCGAGGTGACCGGAACGCCGTCGACCGTCTCCGTGTCCTCCGGCCCCAAGGCAGCCCGGTGCCCCGCGACGCCGCGGCGGCGGAACTGCACGCCGCCCGGCGGGACGGTGAGATGGAGGCGCACATCGTGCCTGAGCGCCTCCGGGAGCGGCAACCCCCGCAGCGCGAGCGCGCTGAGGTGCGAGAGCACGGCCTCAGGCGCCAGGACGAGGTAGGGCGCCGCCCGGCGCGCGAGGCCTTGCTCGGCGGCGCGCGGCACTCTGATTCCGCGGCTTGGCAGCGCCAGATCGAGGGCGCGCAGTCGTGAGGCCGAGATCCCCGCGGCCCTGGCGTCCCGCACGGTGAACGAACCGGCCGCCAGATGGGCGGGGAGCTCGGATCGACGTGTCATCGACCCATTGAGCCATAGCTGGCCCCGGCGGCGCCGGAGTTATCCACAGCTCCCGGTCCTCCGGACCAGCACGCTGAGCCTGGGACGGACCCTGCGGATCCTTGAAAAATGTCGGATGCGCCACATAGCGTCTGTCTCGTTCGGCTAGTTCGGCAATCATCCAGACAGACCGACCCAAGGAGCTCCCATTGCCCACCCCCCACTTCGTCGCCGGTGCGCCCTGCTGGGCCGACCTCATGACGAGCGATGTCGACAAGGCGAAGGCGTTCTACGCCGACCTGTTCGGCTGGACCTATGAGACCGGTGACCAGGAAAAGTACGGCGGCTACATCACGGCCTTCAAGGACGGCGCCATGGTGGCCGGCATGATGGGCAAGATGGAGGAGCAGGCCTCCATGCCGGACGTGTGGACCGTGTACTTCAAGACGGACGACATCGCCGCCACCGCGGACGCGGTCTCCGCGGCGGGCGGGCAGGTGTGGTTGCCGCCGATGGAGGTCCCCGAGCAGGGCCACATGGCAGTGTTCGGCGACACCGGCGGGGCCGCCTTCGGCTCGTGGCAGACCACGGGCCACACGGGCTTCGGCACCCTCGCCGAGCCGGGGGCTCCCGCATGGTTCGAGCTCCACGCGCGGGACTACGACGGCGCCGTGGAGTTCTACCCGAAGGCCCTGGGCTGGGACCTGACGGTCATGAGCGACACCCCGGACTTCCGCTACTCCACCTACGGTGACGGCCCGGAGTCCAAGGCCGGGATCTTCGACGCCGTCCGCGACCTTCCCGAAGGCGTCCCCGCCCACTGGGTCGTCTACTGGGCGGTCGAGAACGCGGACGAGGTCATCGACAGGGCCACCGCCCACGGGGCGACCGTGCTCATGCCCGCCGCCGACACCCCGTTCGGCCGCATGGCGGCGCTCGCCGACCCGTTCGGGGCCGTCTTCCGCATCACGCAGGACCTCGGACAGGCGAGCCAGGGCTAGGCCCACGCGCCCGCGGGCGCCCAGCGGCTAGGGGGCCGCGGCGCCCGCCCCACTCAGACTCCGCCACCCGCGGGCTCCCGGTGTCACGCCGCGGCCCGGAGTGCGAAACCTTCCGTTCACATCCCGCTGCTTGGATCCAGCCTGTTCCACCTCGCTCCAAGCACCTCACTCACCCACCCTGTGAAAGAGAAACCGAATATGGGGAATCCCTCGTGGAGAGCGGCAATCGCCCTCTCTGCGGTGGCCGTCGTGTCACCGCTGGTCTCCGCCGTGCCCGCCACGGCCGCCGAGCAGCCGCCCGGCATCGTCATCAATGAGGCGTACCTCTCCGGCGGCAGCGCCGGAGCCGCCTTCAAGAACAAGTTCGTCGAACTCCGCAACACCTCCACCCAGGACGTCGATCTGAGCACGTGGTCGCTCCAGTACCGGTCGGGGACCGGCACTGGAGCAGCGAACACCACCGTGAGCCTCGCCGGCAAGAGCATCAAAGCCGGCGGCTACCTGCTCGTGTCTGGCGGCTCGAACGGCACCGCAGGGGCCGACCTCCCTGCCGCGGACGTCACGTCCGGCCTCAACCCGTCCGCAACCACCGGCACCCTCATCCTCGCCCGCACGACGACGGCACTCAGCCTGCCGACCGGCAGCCTCACGGGCAGCCCAGATGTCGCCGACCTCCTCGGCTACGGCACATCGAACACGTTCGAGACCAAGGCCGCCGCCGCCCCGTCCAGCACCACCGATGTCCGGAGCCTCAACCGCACCGGTGGGAAGGACAGCGACGACAACTCGGCCGACTTCACGCTCAGCGCCGAGATCACCCCGCAGGGCTCCCGGTCCGCCGGCGGCGGCACAGACCCCGGCACCGGCCCGGGGACGGGCCCCGACCCAGCCGGGGTGACCGCAATCGCCGACATCCAGGGCACCGGGCCCGCGAGCCCCCTCGTGGGCACCACCGTCACGACCCGGGGCAAGGTCACCGCCGTGTACGCCACGGGCGGCTTCAACGGGTACTACATCCAGACCCCCGGTTCCGGTGGCACGGCCGGCGAGCGCGCGTCGTCGGACGCGATCTTCGTCTACTCCCCCGCCACGGCGGGCAGCGTCCACCGCGGCGACTACGTCGAGGTCACCGGGCCCGTCAGCGAGTACTACAACCTGACCCAGCTCTCGGTCCCCTCCGCGGCGGGGCTCAAGGTCCTCACGGACGCGGCGCCCGAGGTCAAGCCGACGTCGTTCACCCTCCCGCTCTCCGACACCGCCAAGGAGGCCCTCGAGGGGATGCTCGTCGCTCCCGAGGGGCCCTTCACGGTGACCGACAACTACTCGCTCAACCAGTACGGGGAGATCGGCCTCGCCGCCGGCAGCTCCGCGCTCGTGCAGCCCACCGCGGTCGCCCCATACGGCTCAGACGACTACACCGCGGCCGTCGCCGACAACGCGGCCCGCAGGGTCACGCTCGACGACGGCGCCACGACGAACTTCCTCTCGGGGGCCAACAAGTCCCTGCCGCTGCCGTACCTCACCACGGCGGATCCGGTGCGGGTCGGCTCCCCGGCGACCTTCACGGGCGAGACGATCTTCGACTGGCGCAACAGCGCCTGGAAGCTCCAGCCGCTCGAGCAGCTCACGCCCTCGAACGCGGCCGTGGTCCAGCCGGCCCACTTCGGCAGCACCCGCCAGGCCGCTCCCGCTCCCGTGGGCGGCAGCCTCAAGCTCGCCACCTTCAACGTGCTGAACTACTTCACGACCACCGGCGACCAGCTCACCGGCTGCACGTACTACACCGACCGGGCCGGCACCCCGATCACGGTCAGCGGCGGCTGCGACGCCCGCGGCGCGGCCAACCAGGCCAGCCTGCAGCGCCAGCAGGCCAAGATCGTCGCGGCGATCAACGCCTCCGGCGCGGACGTGGTCTCCCTCGAGGAGATCGAGAACTCCGTCAAGTTCGCCAAGGACCGCGACGCCGCACTGTCCACGCTCGTCGACGCGCTCAACGCGGCGGCAGCGGACACGTGGGCCTTCGTCCCGAGCCCGGCCGTGGTGCCCGCCCAAGAGGACGTGATCCGCACGGCCTTCATCTACCGGAAGGCCGCTGCGGTACCGGTCGGCGGGTCCACGATCTTCGACGACGCGGCGTTCACGGGGCTTGCCCGCCAGCCGCTCGCCCAGGCGTTCAAGCCCGTCGGCGGGGGCAAGGACTCCGTGTTCCTCGCGATCGTCAACCACTTCAAGTCCAAGGGCTCCGCGGCCACCCCGGAGGACACGGACAAGGGCCAGGGCGCTTCCAACCTCGCGCGCACGGCCCAGGCCAAGGCCCTCGTGGGCTTCGCGGACAGCATGAAGTCCTCGGCGAAGACGGACAAGGTGTTCCTCCTCGGCGACTTCAACGCCTACAGGTACGAGGACCCGATGCTGGTCCTCGCCCAGGCCGGGTACATCGAGCAGTCCTCGCGCACCCGCGGCAAGCACTCCTACGCGTTCGGGGGCATGGTCGGTTCGCTGGACCACGTCCTGGCGTCCCCGGCCGCTGACGCCACGGTGACGGGCGCCGACATCTGGAACATCAACTCCGTCGAGTCGGTCGCCCTCGAGTACAGCCGCTACAACTACAACGTCACGGACTACTACGCGGCGGACCAGTACCGCGCCTCCGACCATGACCCGTTCGTGATCGGGATGGACCCGGCCCCGGCCTCCTCCCAAGCGGACCTGCGGCTCATCAACATCAACGACTTCCACGGACGGATCGACGCGAACACGGTCAAATTCGCGGGCACCGTGGAGAAGCTCAAGGCCGAGGCACCGGGCGGCAACGCCCTGTTCCTCTCCGCGGGCGACAACATCGGCGCCTCCCTGTTTGCCTCGGCGAGCCAGGGCGACCAGCCCACGATCGACGTCCTCAATGCGCTCGATCTCAAGGCCAGCGCGGTGGGGAACCATGAGTTCGACAAGGGCTTCGCCGACCTGAACGACCGGGTCGTCAGCAACGGCTCCAACGCGAAGTTCCCCTACCTGGGCGCCAACGTCTATCAGAAGGGCACGACGACGCCGGCGCTCCCTGAGTACCAGGTCGTCACCGCGGGTGGGCTCAAGGTGGCGGTCATCGGGGTCGTGACGCAGGAGACCCCGACCCTTGTCTCGCCGGGCGGGATCTCCGGGCTCGACTTCGGCGACCCGACGGACGCCGTCAACCGCGTGGCCGCGAAGATCAAGTCCGAGAACCTGGCCGACGTCATCGTGGCCGAGTACCACGAGGGTGCGGGGGCCGGAACGCCGGACGGCGCGACCCTCGAGCAGGAGGTCGCAGCCGGCGGCCCGTTCTCGAAGCTCGTCACGCAGACCTCCGCGGACGTCGCGGCGATCTTCACCGGCCACACCCACAAGGAGTACGCGTGGGAGGGCCCCGTCCCCGGCCAGCCCGGCCAGACCCGCCCCGTGCTCGAGACCGGGAACTACGGTGAGAACGTGGGCCTTATCGACCTCACGGTGGACCTGGAGACCAAGCAGGTGGTCAAGCACTCGCAGTCCAACGTCAAGCGGTCCACCGTCGCGGACGCAGACCTCGTCGCGGCATTCCCGCGGGTGGCCGCGGTCAAGGGCATCGTGGACGGCGCGCTCGCCAAGGCCGACGAGATCGGCAGCCAGCCGATCGGCAAGGTCACCGGAGATGTCACGACCGCGTTCTCCGGCGGCAAGCGGGACGACCGCTCGTCCTCGTCCACCCTCGGCGCGCTCGTTGCCGATTCGCTCCTCGACTCGCTCAAGGACCCGTCCCTCGGCGGTGCCGAGATCGCCGTCGTGAACCCGGGCGGGCTCCGCAGCGAGCTGTACTACGCCCCGGACGGCGTGGTGACGTACGCCGAGGCGAACGCGGTCCTGCCGTTCGTGAACAACCTCTGGACCACCTCGCTCACGGGCGCGCAGGTCAAGACGATGCTCGAGCAGCAGTGGCAGCGCGACGCGGCGGGCGCGGTCCCGAGCCGGCCGTACCTGCAGCTGGGCACGAGCAAGAACCTCACCTACACGTTCGACTCGACCCGGGCGGAGGGCGACCGGATCACCTCGGTCCGGGTCAACGGCGAGGCGGTCGACCCGCAGCGCTCCTACCGCGTGGGCACGTTCAGCTTCCTGGCTCAGGGTGGGGACAACTTCCACGTCTTCGCCCAGGGGAAGGACGCCCGTGACTCGGGCCTGATCGACCGCGACGCATGGATCGGCTACCTCACGGCCCACAGCCCGGTGTCCCCCGACTTCGCCAAGCGCAGCGCCGAGGTGACCGGAGCGCCGTCGTCCGTGACAGCCCGCCAGACGCTCTCCGTCACGGTGGGCCAGCTCGACCTGACCTCGCTCGGCAGCCCGGCGAACACCCAGGTCTCGCTGACGTACCGCCCGGCCCAGGGCGATCCGGTGCTCGTAGGGACCTACGGGGTGACCGGAGGCAGGGCCGTCCTGGACTTCACGGTCCCGGACTACCCGCAGGGTGGCAGGTATGTCGTCTCGGCGCTCGAGTCGGGCACGACCCTCACACTGCCCCTCTCGGTGCCGGTCGCCGACCGACCGGCACCGGTGCCGGCGTCGGCCCAGTGCGCGGCGCTCAAGAAGAACCTCGACGATCCGGGCAACCGCTCCGCGAGGGCCATCGAGGCGCTGACGAGGAACTACGCGAGGCTCTGCCTCTGACCCCGGTTGCGGGTACGCATCTCGTCGCCCGTGACCCGTTTCGGGTACGCATCTCGACGCGCTTTCCGCGTTCCGGGTACGCGGCAGGGTGACGGGCGACGGCGGCCGGCGGCATCCCCAGTGGAGGTCGCCGGCCGCTGTCGTGCTGTCCCGGGCCACCTCTGGGAGCCACCTCCCAGAAGGTGACCTTCAGGGGTGTCCTCAGGAGGTGACCTTCAGAATGTGCCGCGCGATGGCGTCCGCGTCGCGGAGGGTGCGCTGCCCGCTCGGGTAGGGCGCGCCGTCGTGCGCCTCGCCGGGCGCCGCGAACGGATGGGCCTCCGCGGCGATCGCGGTGCCCCACTGCACCGCGGAGAGCTGGAGGCCCAGCACGTAGAGGCCCTCGACCGGCAGGCCGTTGACGTCGAGTGCCCGGTACGGCGGCGCGGTCACGTCCAGCCCGGTGGCCGGCTGAGGCACCCCGTCCGCGCCGGCGAGGAAGCGAGGCCGCACCAGCCCGTCGGCCAGGAGCCCGGACAGCAGCGGCGAGTCGGCCCGCGCCACGGCGTTCGCCGGAGCGAGCGCCTCGACGAGCCAGCGCGAGCGTACCGCGGGACCGCCCACCCAGGGCGAGGCGGCGGTGAACGTGCGCGCGGAGCGGTCCACGGAGAAGCGGGGCTCGGGACCCACGGTGCTCACGATCCCGGCGCGCAGGAGCGCTGCCAGCTGGCGGATCCTCTGGGCTGGCGGCCCGCTCGCGAGCCCCTCGGCGAGCCCCTCGAACCAGCCGCGCAGGCCCGAGATCCATGAGGCCTCGGTGATCCCCCCGTCCGCGACGGCCTCCTTGAGCACGGCCCGGCCCCGGTGGAGGGCGGCGATGGCCATCTTGACCGGATCGTCCTCGCCGCGGGCGGATCCGGCGGCGTCCTCGTCGAGGTAGGCCAGGACCCGGGCGTCCAGCTCGGCACGGTCGGCGGCGTGCCAGCCGGCCAGCGGCGCGCCCAGCGCGCGGAGGTCGAGCCGCCGGGCCGGGACCACGCCGTCGTGCACCACCTCCGAGGCGCGCGGCTCCCAGCCGGGCCCCTCCACGGCCAGCGCCGCCGAGAGCTCCGCGAGGAAGCCCTCGGACACGGCCGCGGGCTCCACCCGGGCGAGCGTCGAGTAGTACGCCCACAGGGTGTCGCGGTGCAGGAGGGGCCACAGGTCCTGGTCGAAGGAGGGCTGGATCCCGGCACGCCGCGGAGCGAGGGCGGCGGCGCGGGTGAGCCAGCGCAGCTCGACGGAGGGTGCGTAGTACGCGTCCAGCTCGGCCTTGCCCCGGTAGGGCACCCCACGCCGCGAGGCGGCGACGATGGAGGGCTCGCGCCCGGACGGTGTGTACACGAGCCGGCCGTCGTGGCCCTCGGCGAACCGGCCGCCGCGGCCCTCGGTGAGCGAAGCCATCACGTCGAAGAAGTTCAGCCCCATGCCCCGCACCAGCACGGTCTCGCCCGCGGGCAGCCGGTCCCAGTCCACGTCGGCGGGCGCGGCCGGCGGCAGGTAGTGCAGGCCCAGGTGGGCCGCGGCGTCGGCGAGCGCCGCCTGCTCCGGGCTCGGCTGGGCCGGCACGTGGCCGAGGGCGAGCACGACGGCGTCCGCCTCCTGCGCGCGCCCGTTGGCGCAGGTGACGGCGAACCCGTGGGGGGTCCGCCCCACCCGGGCGACCTCGGCCGGCACGTGCCGCACCGTCGTGCCGGGTGGGGCCGCGGCGAGGACCGCGTCCCACGTCTGGGCGAGGTAGCGCCCGTAGAGCGCGCGCGGCGGGAAGTCGCTCGACTCGAGGCCCTTGAGCTCGGCCTGCTCCTCGGCCGCGAGGGTGCATGTGCCGGCCTCGATCGCCTCGCGCTGGGCCGCGCGCCACGCGTCGAAGCTGCCGCCCGCGAGCGGGGTCGCGAGGCCGGGCTCGCTCGGGATGAGCGTGGGATAGAAGGACTGGGTGTTCATGAGGAACAGGCGCGGCTGCCCGGTGCGCCAGACCTTGCCGGGGCCGGGGCTGAACGGGTCGTACACGGTGATCTCGAGGCGCGCGGCGCGGACGGCGGGACGGCCGCCCGGGGAGGCGTCGGCGTCGGGCGCGGGCCCGGCCTGCTGGGCGCGCACGGCGAGGAGCCGCTCGACCGCGGAGGCGCCGCGGGGGCCGCCGCCCACCACCGCCACACGCAGAATCCCGCCCCGAACCATAGGGTTGAGCTTAACCTGCGGCGTGGAAGGATGGCCCCATGACTGCCCAGCCGCCAGAGTCCGCCGCGGACACCGCCACCCTCGCCCCGGCCGCCCCCGTCCCCGCAGACCAGCCCGTCGACGAGAACCTGTGGCTCGAGGACATCCACGGCGAGGACCAGCTCGCGTGGGTGCGCGAGCAGAACGCCCGCACGGAGGAGCTGCTCGAGACGGGCGACTACCCCGAGCTCGAGGCGCGGATCCTCGAGGTCATGGACTCGACGGACCGGATCCCGATGGTGGCCAAGCGTGGGGACTGGTACTACAACTTCTGGCGCGACGCCGAGCACCCCAAGGGCCTGTGGCGCCGGGCCCGCTGGGAGTCCTACGTGACCCAGGCGCCGGAGTGGGAGACGGTGCTCGACATCGATGCGCTCGCTGCCGCGGACGGGGTCGAATGGGTGTGGGGTGGGGCGAACTTCCTGCGCCCGGCCGACGGCGTCTCGTGGCGCCGCTGCATGGTCCGGCTCTCCCCCGACGGCGGGGATGCCGCGGCCGTGCGGGAGTACGACGTCGAGGACCGGGCCTTCATCGACCCTGCCGAGGGCGGCTTCGCCCTCCCGGCCGCGAAGGGCGGGGTGGACTGGCTGGACGCGGACACGCTCCTGGTCTCCTCGACGCTCGGTGAGGACGCGGTCACCACCTCCTCCTACCCGCGGATCGTGCGCAGGCTGCCCCGCGGCACGGACCTCGCCGACGCCGAGGTGATCTTCGAGGTCCCCGCAGAGCACATGATGGCCGGTGCCGGGTTCGACGACACCCCCGGCTTCGAGCGCCTCATCGCGAGCGACCGGATCAGCTTCTTCGACGTCGAGCACTCGATCTGGTGGGACGGCGCCTGGCAGCGGATTCCCGTGCCGACTGACGTGGACGTGGACCTGCACCGGGAGTGGATCCTGTTCCGGCCCCAGCGCGACTGGCACCTCGAGGGGCGCACGCACCCCGGCGGCTCGCTGCTCGCCGCCGACTTCGAGGCGTTCATGGCCGGCGCGCGGGACATCACGGTGCTGTTCGCCCCGGACGCCCACACCTCGCTGCAGTCCTGGTCGTGGACCAAGGGCCACCTGCTGCTCAACCTGCTCCGCGACGTCTCCTCCGAGATCCGCGTCCTCACTCCGCCCGCACGGGGGGGGGGCGGCGCGGGGACGGCTGCTGTGGAGTCCGCGGACGACGCCGGGTGGTCGCCCCGGGTGCTCGACGCGTGCCCCCCGCTGCACCTCGTCGAGTCGTACGCGGTGGATGACGAAGACCCCGAGGCCGGGGACGACTACTGGCTCGTGGCCACGGGCTTCCTGACCCCGACCACCCTGCTGCGCGGCACCCTAGGCGGGGAGCACGCCGAAGTGAAGCGCGCGCCGTCGTTCTTCGACGAGTCGCAGTTCGAAGTCGAGCAGCACTTCGCCGTCTCGGCAGACGGCACCGAGGTCCCCTACTTCCAGGTCGGCCCCAAGGGGCTCGTCCTGGACGGGGTCGCCCCGACCCAGCTGTCCGGGTACGGCGGGTTCGAGATCTCCCGCACCCCGGCGTATTCGGGCACCGTGGGGCGCGCGTGGCTCGAGAAGGGCGGCGTGTACGTCGTGGCGAACATCCGCGGCGGCGGCGAGTACGGGCCGGCGTGGCACCAGGCCGCGCTCAAGGAGAACCGGCACCGCGCCTATGAGGACTTCGCGGCGGTTGCGCGGGACCTCGTCCGCCGCGGGGTCACCTCGCCCGAGCACCTGGGCTGCGCGGGCGGCTCCAATGGCGGCCTGCTCGTGGGGAACATGCTGGTGGGCTACCCCCAGCTGTTCGGGGCCATCTCGTGCGGGGTGCCTCTGCTGGACATGCGGCGGTACACGAAGCTCTCCGCCGGCTACTCGTGGATCGCCGAGTACGGCGACCCGGACAACCCGGACGAGTGGGAGTCCATCCGGACCTTCTCCCCGTACCACCTGCTGCGGGACGGCGTGGACTACCCGGACACCTTCATCTGGACCGCGACCTCGGACGACCGGGTGGGGCCCGTCCAGGCGCGCAAGATGGCCGCCCGCATGGAGGCGATGGGCATCCCGAACGTGTGGTTCCACGAGGCCCTCGAGGGCGGGCACGCCGGTGCCTCCGACAACCGGCAGGCCGCTGCCCTGCAGGCCCGCAGCCAGACGTTCCTGTGGCGCGCCCTGACGGGGACCCTCAGGAGGTGAGCCTCGGACTCGATGCGGCGAGGGATTTTTGCTCTCGCCGCACGGGTTGGGTACGCTTGTCAGGCTGGCGACAGCAAGGAGACGTGCCAGAGCGGCCGAATGGACTTCACTGCTAATGAAGGGTCCGGGGAAACTTGGACCGGGGGTTCAAATCCCCCCGTCTCCGCCGAATGATGGAAAGGCCCCCGGTTCATGGAACCGGGGGCCTTTCTGTGTGCTCCGACCACCGCCGGCCGCACCGTGAGGCGGGGAATCGGTGCGGCTGGGGGTCAGTGCAGCTGGGGTCAGTGGCGCGTCTTGAGCCAGAAGGCGATGCCGCCGGCCAGCGCGATCGCGATCATGATGCTCCACTCGAGGGGGCCGGGGCCGCCCACCGACGCCTGCATGGCGGGTTGGGCGGCCGAACGTGGGGCGGAGTCGTTGGGCTCGGGCTCGGGTGTGGGAGCGGGAGCCGACGGGGCGGCCAGCGCCGCGGACGGGCCCGCCTGGGAGGTGCCGGGAGCGGGACCCGCCGGCGGGGCGGCAGGGGGCGGCGCAGCGGCCGCAGCATCCCCCTGCGGAGCAGGCGACGACTGGGCGGAGGCTGCGCAAGGCTCGGCCGAGAACGTGTGGGTCCACTGCGAGGGCCCCTTGAGGACATAGCCCGGCCGGGCGCTCGCCTCGACCGTCACCATCCCCACGGCGGAGTTGGCCCCGGGCGCGAGGACCGTGCCGCCTACGCGGTAGTCCACTCCGATGATCGTGGGCGCCACGACCGCGTCGGCCTGGGTGCCGCAGGGGTCATCGAACCCGGGGGCGTCGGCGGTGACGGAGACTGGGCAGGCCTCTCGCAGGCTGGCGGGCGAGGAGGTCGCGAGCGGAGCGGCGCCCGCCGGCCCGACAGCTGCGGTGTAGTCGTGGCCGGTCGAGAGGGAGAGGACCCGGTCCACTGATCCGGAGAAGGTGCCGGTCGCGACGACGTTTCCGGCCTCGTCGGCCACGCGATAGGTCAGGGGCGCGGTGTTATCTGTCCGGGCCGTGAGCCGCACCGAGTCGCAGGCCGAGCGCGCCAGGGCCACCTGGGCAGACGGCGGGGGCGGAGTCGGGGTGGCGGGAGTGGTCGAGGGGGACGGGGTCGGGTCCGGGACGCTCGGCGACGCGGGCACGCGCCCCTCCACCGCGGAGGCCCCGGGAGCCAGTGCCACGGGGAGCAGGATGGCAAGGGCACCCAGAAGCACGGCAAGGAAGGCCAGACGCCGGGCGATCGGCGGGGCCGGGTGGCTCACGAGGGCCCTTTCGTCTAAGTCACAGATGTTCTCTTGCGACCTAGCCTACCGAACCGTGATCAATCCGTGATCATCCTGTGACGTGGGGCGTGTCACATTGGTCGGCTGCCGGCCGCATCGCGCGCCTACCCCGCCTGGGCGAGCGCGAGGGGCAGCACGGCTCCGACCCCTTGCTGACGCAGCAGGCGGCCGGCCACCGTGACCGTCCACCGGCTGTCCACCAGATCGTCCACGAGGAGCACCGGCTGCCCCGCGATCCCGACGAGCTCCTGGCGCAGAGCGGGACCGACGGCGAACGCCTCCCAGACCCCGGCGAGGCGGAACGCGCTGTTCCCCCCGCCCTGGCCGGCTCGAGCGGCGTCCGTGCGCTCGAGCGCGCCCAGATACGGCAGGCGCCCCACCTGGGCGATCCCGCGCGCGAGCGAGTCGACGAGACGCGGACGTGTCGCCGAGGGCACGCTCACGACGGCGGCGGGCCGCCCGGCGCCGCTCCATGGCCCCGCCGCGGACTCGCCGCGGGCCCACGCCGAGAGGAGCTCTACGCAGGCCCGGGCCAGCGCCGGCGGGACCTCGGCGTCCGGCGCTCCCGCGGCGAAGAGCTCCCTGAGCGGGCCCCCGTAGCCGAGGTCGGTGAGGCGGGCGAGCGCCCGCCCCTCGGTGAGCTGCTCCGCCGCCGCGATCCTGCCCTTGACGCCCACGCCGAGTTTGTCCATGCCCGAGGGCCACTGCGCGCGCGGCTCGATCGGGATGCCCGCATGGCGCAGCTGGGTTCCGGCGCGCTCGAGGAGGGAGGGGTCGACGTCGTCCGGGAACCACCGCCCGGCGCACGTGTCGCAGCGGCCGCAGGGGGCGGCGGTGTCGTCGTCGAGCACGCTCGTGAGGTACTCCATGCGGCACCCGGCGGTCTGCTCGTAGACCACCATCGAGTCCTGCTCCGCGACCCGCGCCTCGGCGATGCGCGCATACCGCTCGGCGTCGTACTCCCACGGCAGACCGGTGGCCTGCCAGCCGCCCCCGACCCGCTCGACCGCCCCGTCCACGGCGAGGACCTTCAGGAGCAGCTCGAGCTGGGTGCGGCGCAACTCGACTGCAGATTCCAGGGCCACCGTCGAGAGGGGGCGGCCGGCCTCGGCCAGCACTGCGATCACGGCCTGCGCCTTGTCCTGGTCCGGCATCGACGCGGTCGCGAAGTAGCGCCAGATGTCGCGGTCCTCCGGGCCGGGCAGGAGGAGGACGTCCGCGTTCGCGGCGCCTCGCCCCGCACGGCCCACCTGCTGGTAGTACGCGACGGGACTCGACGGCGCCCCCAGGTGCACGACGAACCCGAGGTCCGGCTTGTCGAAGCCCATGCCGAGCGCGCTCGTGGCCACGAGCGCCTTGACCTCGTTGTCCTTGAGCAGCTGCTCGGCCCGCTCGCGGTCCTCGGTGTCGGTCTTGCCGGTGTAGGCCAGCACCCGGTGGCCGGCCTCGGAGAGGATGCGGGCGGTGTCCTCGGCGGCGGAGACCGTGAGCGTGTAGATGATCCCGCTGCCCGGCAGCCCCTCGAGGTGGGCCAGGAGCCACGCGAGGCGATGGCCGGCGTCCGGCAGCGCCAGCACGCCGAGCCGCAGGGACTCGCGCCCCAGCGGGCCGCGGAGCGTGAGGACATCGGAGCCGAGCTGCTCCTCGATGTCGTGGACCACGCGGGCGTTGGCGGTGGCCGTCGTGGCGAGGACCGGCACCGAGCCCGGCAGCTCGTCGATGAGGGCCGCGATGCGCCGGTAGTCGGGCCGGAAGTCGTGCCCCCAGTCCGAGATGCAGTGTGCCTCGTCCACGACGAGCAGCCCGGTCCGCGCCATCAGCTCGGGCAGGTGCTGCTCACGGAACGAGGGGTTGGTGAGCCGCTCCGGCGAGATGAGCACCACGTCCGCCGCGTCCGCCTCGAGCGCCGCGTGGACCTCGTCCCACTCGAGCCGGTTGGCGGAGTTGATGGCGACGGCGCGCACTCCCGCCCGCGCCGCCGCCGCCACCTGGTCCCGCATGAGGGCCAGGAGCGGGGAGACGATGAGCGTGGGCCCGGCGCCGCGGGCGCGCAGGAGCAGGGACGCGACGAAGTACACGGCGGACTTCCCCCAGCCCGTGCGCTGCACCACGAGGCTGCGCCGGTGATGGGCCACGAGCGCCTCGATCGCCTCGAACTGCCCCGGGTGGAAGTCCGCCGCCTCGGTGCCCACGAGGCTGCGCAGCACCGCGAGCGCCTCCGCCCGCAGCTGCTGATCCCCGATCCCCGCGCCTCCGGGCGGAACGTCACGGTCCGTCACACTTTCCGCTGAATGGACACTTTCACGCGCGCTGCCTGCCATGCCTTCCAGTATGGCCGTGACCTCCGACACTTCACGGCCCCGCGGGCCCAGCGGGCCCGATACCGTAAGGGCATCTCAGTGCCAACGAGAAGGAACGTGACATGACGGCAACGGTGCCGCCCCTTTCTGATGCCCTCCACCCGGCCGAGTCCGGCCAGTCCGCACCCACCGCGCCCGCGCGCAAGTCCGCCGGGCACGTGATCGTCGACTCCCTCGCAGCCCACGGCGTCAAGCGCGCGTACGTCGTCCCGGGCGAGTCGTTCCTGGACGTCCTCGACGGACTGCACGGAGCGGACATCGAGACCATCGTGTGCCGCCACGAGGGCGGCGCCGCCTACATGGCCGAGGCCGATGGCAAGATGAACCAGCTCCCCGGCGTGGCCATGGTCACCCGCGGCCCCGGCGCCGCGAACGCCCACGTCGGCCTGCACACCGCATGGCAGGACTCGACCCCGATGGTCCTGTTCGTGGGCCTCATCCCGTTCGCCCACCGCGACCGCGAGGCCTTCCAGGAGTTCGACATCAAGTCCTGGTTCGACACGGGCGCCAAGCGCGTCATGGTCCTCGACCACGCCGAGCGGGCCTCCGAGATCGTCGCCGAGGCCATGTTCGCCGCGATGAGCGGCCGCCCCGGGCCCGTCGTCGTGGGCCTGCCTGAGGACATCATCCAGCAGGAGATCGACGCGACGATCCACCCGGTCATCCCCGTCGCCGAGGGCGGCATGACCGTCAGCGACTGGAAGGCCCTCAAGGCCGCCCTGGCCCAGGCGGAGAAGCCGCTCTTCGTCGTCGGCGGCAACGACTGGACCCAGGAGGGGGCCACGGCCCTGACCAACTGGCTTGAGGACCACAGCATCCCCGCCGCCGCGGAATGGCGCTGCGAGGGCACCATCCCGTTCGACTCCCCCTCCTACGTCGGGCCCATCGGCTACGGCCGCCCCAAGCCGACCTACAACCTCCTCGAGGAGACCGACCTCCTCGTGTTCGTCGGCACCGTGCCCGGGGACGTCATCACCGACGGCTTCCTCGTGCGCCAGGACTGGGCCAAGAAGAACTTCCTCGTCACAATCGACCCGTCCCTGCGCGGGCGCTCCGGCCCGGTCTCCCACCAGATCGTGGCCAAGCCCGACTCGTTCGTCCGCGACCTCATCCTCATGAACCTGCCCGCCCGCGAGCAGTGGAAGGCCTGGACGGAGCGCATGCGCGGCGAGCAGGAGAAGTTCGCCGCGCTCCCCCCGGCTGCCCCGGCGGACGGGCCCGCGCGGATGGACACCTTGATGGCCCACCTCGTCCCGTCCCTGCCCGAGGACGCCATGGTCACCCTCGGCGCCGGCGAGCACACCAACTGGGCCCACCGCTATTTCCCCACCCAGCGGTACGCGTCCATGATCAGCGCCCGCAACGGCTCGATGGGCTACTCCGTGCCCTCTGCGATCGCCGCCTCGCTCGCGCACCCGGGGCGCCGCGTGGTCACGATCGCCGGCGACGGCGAGTTCCTCATGAACGGCCAGGAGCTCGCGACCGCCGCCCAGTACGGCGCGACCCCGCTCGTGGTCGTCATGGACAACCAGGAGTACGGCACCATCCGCTCCCACCAGGAGCGCCACTACCCCCACCGCATCTCCGGCACGCAGCTGAAGAACCCGGACTTCGCCCTCATGGCCCAGGCCTTCGGCGGCTTCGGCGTGCGCGTCGAGAGGGACGCCGACGTCCCGGCCGCGCTCGACGCCGCCCTGCGCGCGATCGACGAGGAGGGCACCTTCGCCCTCATCCACCTCATCGTGGAGCAGCGCGTCAAGGCCTACTGAGCCCCCTGCTGAGCCCGCAGGCGGGCCGCAGGCGAGGCGACGCACGACGGCGAGTTCCCCACTCGGGTGGGGAACTCGCCGTCGTGCTTTCTGGCCGCCCCGCGCCGCGACCCTGCAGTGTCGGAGCCCGCCAGTAGAATCAAGCCCGTGACCAGCAACGTGAACGCCGCATCCAGCCTGCCCGGCAGCGCCCGGCCCTCCATCGACCTCTCGGCCTCGTTCAAGGCCTATGACGTGCGCGGGATCGTGGGCGAGACCATCGACGCGGGCGTCGTTGAGGCCGTCGGGGCGGCGTTCGTGGACGTACTGGGCCTCGCGGGGAAGACCGTGCTCGTGGGCGGCGACATGCGCCCGTCCTCGCCCGAGTTCATCGCCGCGTTCGCGAAGGGCGCCGCGGCCCGCGGGGGCAACGTCGTGACGCTGGGCCTCATCTCGACCGACGAGCTCTACTACGCGTGCGGCGCCCTCGGCGCGGCCGGTGCGACGTTCACGGCCAGCCACAACCCCGCACAGTACAACGGGATCAAGATGGCCAAGGCCGGTGCGCAGCCGGTCTCCTCCGAGACCGGGCTCAAGGAGGTCCAGGCCGCCGCCGAGGCGTACCTCGCGGCCGGCCAGGGCGGCGCCCCCGCTGTGCCCGCGGTCGCCGAGCCGGGGTCGGTGGCCCAGCGCGACATCCTGGCCGACTACGCCGCATACCTGCGCGGCCTCGTGGACCTGTCCGGGGTCCGGCCGCTCAAGGTGGTCGTGGATGCCGGCAACGGCATGGCGGGCATGACCACGCCGGCCGTCCTCGGCGACCAGCTCCTGGCCGCCCTGCCCCTTGAGATCGTCCCGCTGTACTTCGAGCTGGACGGGACGTTCCCGAACCACCCGGCCAACCCGCTCGAGCCGGAGAACCTGCGCGACCTGCAGAAGGCCGTCGTGGAGCACGGCGCGGACCTGGGGCTCGCGTTCGACGGCGACGCGGACCGCTGCTTCGTCATCGACGAGCTGGGCCAGCCGGTCTCCCCGTCGGCCATCACGGGGCTCGTGGCGCGCCGGGAGATCGCCCGGGCCAAGGCCGCCGGCGAGGCCGAGCCGGTCATCATCCACAACCTGATCACGTCCCGGGCCGTGCCCGAGCTCGTCCAGCACGACGGCGGCCGGCCGGTCCGCACGCGCGTGGGGCACTCGTTCATCAAGGCCGTCATGGCCGAGGAGTCCGCGGTGTTCGGCGGGGAGCACTCGGCGCACTACTACTTCCGCGACTTCTGGAACGCCGACACCGGGATGCTCGCCGCAATGCATGTCCTCGCAGCTCTCGGCGAGCAGGAGGGCCCGCTCTCCGAGCTCGCGGCCGAGTACGAGCCGTACGTGGCCTCGGGCGAGATCAACTCCGAGATCGAGGACAAGGCCGCCGCCGTTGCCCGCGTCCGCGAGGAGTACGAGGGCGACGACGTCGCGATCGACGAGCTCGACGGCACCACCTTCTCCGCCGCGGATGGCTCGTGGTGGTTCAACCTCCGCCCGTCCAACACCGAGCCGTTCCTGCGCTTCAACGGCGAGGCCAAGGACCGCGAGACCCTCGAATCGATCCAGGACACCGTCCTCGCGATCGTGCGGGCGTGACCATGCCGGAGGAGATCCCGCTCGAGACCCAGCAGGCCCAGCTGCGCGAAGTGCTCGGGACCGCGCTGGGCCTGGCCCAGGAGCACCTCGAGCAGAACGGCGGCTTCCTGCCCTTCGGCGTGACCCTCGACCTCGAAGGTGAGCTGCGGCTCGTCATGGTCACGCCGCCCGAGGCCGGAACGGACGGGGACTACGACGCCGAGACCATGATGGCCGACGTCCTCGAGCTCCTCCGCCAGGGCCGCGACGGCTGCCAGGCCGTGGCGTTCGCCTCGGACGTGCACCTCCCCGAGCACGGCCCTGGCGGCTCCGACGGCATCCACGGCGCCGCCGAGCACCGTGGCGGCGGGGTGATGGCCGCCGTCGTCCCCTACGAGCTGACAGCGGAGGGCTACGCGTTCGGTGCGCTCGAGCCGGACGGCCACGAGGCCACGGTCTTCTGAAGGCCTTCTGAAGGTCCGCCTCTGGGGCTCACCTTCTGAGAGCGGCGGCGGAAGACGGCCGTGGCCACGCCGGCCAGCAGGACGGCGCCGCCCACGAGCTCGAGCGGCTCGGGCACCTCGCCGAAGGCCAGCCACGCCCCGGCCATCCCGACCGGCGGCACGAGCAGCGTGTACGGGACCACGGCCGCGGCCGGGTACGTCCCGAGCAGCGTGTTCCACGCCGAGTATCCGACCAGCGAGGCGAGGACCACGGTGAAGAGCGTGCTCAGCCACACGGGCAGCGTGAGGTGGCCGAGCGCGCCGAGCAGCGCCGCAGGCCCGTCGACGAGGGCGGAGAGCGCGAGCATCGGCACGGGCACCACGAGCGCGGACCAGACGACGAGCCCGAGTCCCGACGTGCCCTTGGCGGCGCGCGAGATCGTGTTGCCGATGCCCCATGACAGGCCGGCGAGGACCACGAGGAGCAGCGGGCCGAGGGGTGCCACGGCCCCGCGCCCGGCCGCGACGAAGCCGAGGCCGACGACGCCGGCCCCCACCCCGGCGAGCTGCGCCGCCGTCGGCCGCTCCCGCAGCACCGCCGCGGCGAGGAGGATCGTGAAGAGCATCTGGCTCTGGAGCACGAGCGGCGCGAGTCCGGCGGGCATCCCGAGGTGCATGGCCAGGTAGACGAGGCCGAACTGCCCGGCGCTCATGAAGATCCCGACCCCTGCGATCACCCGCCAGGGAAGGTCCGGCTTCTTCACGAAGAAGACGGCGGGGAAGGCCACGAGGGCGAACCGCAGCGCGACGAAGGCGAGCGGCGGGACGTCCCGGAGCCCGAGCTCGATCGCGATGAAGTTCAGTCCCCACAGGACGGCGACGAGAACGGCGAGGGCGGCGTGGCGGGGCTTCACCCCTCCATCATCCGGGCCGCGACCATGCAGTACCAGCGTTGATTCCTGCATGAAATCATCTACGCTTTCTTCATGATCGACCTCCAGGCGCTTCGGTCGCTCGCCGCCGTCGAGCGGCACGGCTCGGTCGTTGCCGCGGCGGACGCTCTCGGCTTCAGCCCGAGCGCGGTGTCGCAGCAGATCAAGAAGCTCGAGCGGCAGTCGCGGGCGGCGCTCCTCGAGCGGCAGGGCCGCGGCGTCCTGCTGACGGAGCGCGGACGGACCCTCGTGGAGCACGGCTCGCGGCTGCTGGCCGATCTCGAGCGGGTCGAGGCGATGCTCACGGCCGGCGACGCGCCGCAGGGGACGCTCTCGGTCGCCTCGTTCTCGACGGCAACCCGCGCGCTGTTCGGGCATGTGGCGCGCAGGCTCGGCGACGAGGCCCCACGGGCGCGCCTCGACGTCACGAGCGTCGACCCGGTCGACGCCGTCGCCCTCGTGGCGCACGGAGAGGCGGACATCGCGGTCGTGCACAACTGGAACTCCGTCCCGCTGGAGATCCCGGCGCAGGTGAGGGTCGAACAGCTGTGCGAGGACGAGGCCGACGTGGTGCTCCCCCGTGAGCACAGGCTCGCCGACCGGCCCGCGCTCGACCGCCGAGACCTGCTCGATGAGACCTGGTGCGCCACCCCGAAGGGTGCGATCTGCCACGAGGCCCTCATGCGCCTGTTCCAGGCCGAGGGCGCGGTGCCGCGCATCGCCTTCACCGATCCCGACTTCGCAACCCACGTGGCCCTCGCGGGCGAGGGCGTGGCGCTGGCCCTGGTTCCGAGGCTCGGCCGGCCCCCGCTTCCGAGCACCGTCGTGGCACGGCCCGTGACGGGCGAGCGGCCACGCCGCGTGATCTCTGCGGCGTACCGGCGGACCATGGCCGCGAGTCCCGGCGTGCAACTGCTCGTGCGGCTGCTCCACGAGGCGGCTGCCGCCGCCGTTCCGACCGGCTCGGCGCCGGGGGAAACCGGCGCGTAGACTATCCGCCATGCGCATGACGGCCTTCGAGGATGTGAGCCTGCGCGCCCTCATGCTCCTGGCCGCCAATGACTCGGGCCTCCCGCTCGCCACGCGCACCATCGCCGAGGGAGTCGGGACCCCCTACAACCACGTCAGCAAGGCGGTCCTCCGGCTCCGCGAGCTCGGCTACCTCGAGGCGACCCGCGGGCGCGCGGGCGGCGTCCAGCTCAGCGCCAAGGGGCGCACCGCCACCGTGGGCGGCGTCCTGCGCGACCTCGACACCCGTGCAGACCTCGCAGACTGCGAGACCCCCAACGGCACCTGCCCACTGAACTTCCAGTGCGGGCTGCGCGGCGCCCTCCGCCGGGCCCGAGAGGCCTTCTACCGCGAGCTCGACGGCGTCGTGGTCGCCTCCCTGCCGCACGAGCGCCAGATGGACCCCGTGCTCGTGCAGATCGGGCTGCGGCCCCCCGCGGCCTGACCGTCCGCAGACCACCTCTAACACCGAATCCGGCCGCAGGATTCGTGTGACCACCCCCACACTCCGTCGAATTGCCATTTTCTACGCGACGTAGAAAACTGGAGTTAATTCAGCATCACAGATGCCGAATAACCAAGTCCCCGCCGCGGGGACCAGCCCCACGCTTGAGGAGTCGCAATGCTCTCGGATACCGCGCGCCCCGTCATCGAAGCCACCCTGCCCCTGGTCGGCAGCCGCATCGGCGAGATCACGCCGCTGTTCTACCAGAAGATGTTCGCCGCGCATCCGGAGCTCCTCAACGGGACCTTCTCCCGGGCCAACCAGGCCAACGGCACCCAGCGCCAGGCACTCGCCGGCGCCATCGCGGCGTTCGCGAGCCACCTCCTCACCAACCCGGACACCCTGCCCGAGGCGGTCCTGAGCCGCATCGCCCACAAGCACACCTCCCTCGGCATCACCGAGGACCAGTACCAGATCGTCTACAAGTACCTCTTCGAGGCCATCGCCGAGGACCTCGGCGAGGCCGTCACCGACGAGGTCGCCGCCGCCTGGACCGAGGTCTACTGGCTCATGGCGGATGCCCTCGTCAAGATCGAGAAGGGCCTCTACGCCAAGCAGGCCAACACCAAGATGTGGATGCCGTGGCGGGTCGTGGAGAAGACGCCGGCGAGTCCGACCACCATGACGTTCGTGTTCGAGCCCGCCGACGAAACCCCGGTCACCCCGGGCGAGCCCGGCCAGTTCGTCTCGGTGCGCGTCCCGGTCGCGGACGGCCTCCTCCAGGCCCGCCAGTACACGCTCTCCGCCGACGCCGAGTCGACCGAGCGCCGCGTCATCACCACGAAGTTCAACGACGGCGGCGAGGTCTCCCCGGTCATGCACGAGAAGATCCAGGTGGGCGACGTCGTCGAGCTCTCCAACCCGTACGGAGATGTGACGCTGGACGACGGCGACGGCCCCCTCGTGCTCGCGACCGCCGGCATCGGCTGCACCCCGGCCGCCTCGATCCTGCGGGCCCTGGCCACCAACGGCTCGGGCCGCGAGGTCATCGCCCTCCATGCCGACCGCAGCCTCGACACGTGGGCGCTCTCCGACCAGATGCTCCGGGACGTGGAGAAGATCGACGGGGCGCACCTGGCGGTCTGGCTCGAGCAGGCCCAGCCGGAGCTGACCGCTGTCGGCGCGGGATCCGTGGGCGCGTCGCCGCGGCTCGACACGCACGAGGGCTTCATGAACCTCGCGGAGATCGACCTGCCCGAGGACGCGAGCGTCTACCTGTGCGGCCCGCTGCCCTTCATGCAGAAGGTCCGCTCCCAGGCCATCGCCAAGGGCATCCCGGCCACGAACATCCACTACGAGGTCTTCGGCCCCGACCTCTGGCTCGCCTCGGCGAACTGAGCCCCGGCACAGACTTCCCAAGACGGCGTCGAGCCGCCACCCTGCGCTCTGGAAGGCATCTGGGTGGCGGCTCGACGCGCAGGTGCGGCCAGCGTCAGTTGGCGGCGGTGAAGAACTTCCCGCGGAACTGGGGCTGCTCGAGCTCGTCCAGCGCCGCGACGGCGAAGTCCTGTGACGAGATCGTCTCGCCCGCGGCCGGCACGCCGACCGCGGTGACGTACGCGCCCGTGCGCTCCCCCGGGGCGATGACCGCCGCGGGGGCCTGGGCGGTGAGGTCGGTGCCGGCGTCGCGCAGGGCCTCGTAGGCGGCGAAGGCCGCGTCCGATTCGCCCTTGTACTCGGCAGGGAAGCCCGGGGTGTCCTTGATGCGGGTGCCGTCCGGGGTCGAGAGCCCGCCGAAGCCGCCTACCAGGTAGAGCCGGGCGGTGGTCGGCACCGCCGCGATGGCGCGGTGCGCGTCGACGTACGGCTCCCGCGGGCCGCCGGTGCGGTCGGGCGCCGTCGCCAGCACCACGGCGTCGTTCGCGTCCGCGATCTCGCGGAACGCGGCGGTGTCGGCGAGCTCGGCGGCGCGCACGACGGCGGCCCCCTCCACCGGGGTCCCCTTGCGGCTGATGGCGGTCACCTCGTGGCCGCGGCGCACGGCCTCGGCGACGATCTGGGTCCCTACCATTCCGGTGGCTCCGTAGACGGCAATCTTCATGAGGGCTCCTAAAACTTGACGGTACAACCGTCCCAACGCCCCCGGTGCCCGGCCCTATTCCGCCGGCAGGGCCGCCCTAGAGCACGCGCCGCCAGTTCGCCTTGGCGAGGTCGAGCACCTCGTCTCCGCGGCCGGAGAGCACGGTCCTCAGCGCGTACAGCGTGAAGCCGCCGGCCTGCTGCGCGGTGATGGTCGGCGGCATCGCGAGCTCCTCGCGCATCGTGGCCACGTCCACGAGCGCCGGCCCGTCGTGCGCGAGCGCCTCGGCGAGGCCTGCCTCGAGCTGGGAGGAGTCGTCCACCCGCACACCCTTGATGCCCATCGCCTGGGCCACCGCCGCGAAGTTCGGGTTGTCCAGGCCCGTGCCGAAGTTCACGAACCCGACGGACTTCATCTCGAGCTCGATGAAGTTCAGGGAGGCGTTGTTGAACACCACGAGCTTCACCGGCAGCCGGTTCTGCACGATGGTCAGGAGCTCCCCGAGGAGCATCGAGAGGCCGCCGTCGCCCGCGAGCGCCACGACCTGCCGCCCCGGGAACGCGGCCTGGGCGCCCATCGCGTGGGGCAGGGCGTTCGCCATGGAGCCGTGCGTGAACGAGCCGACCAGCCGGCGTCGGCCGTTCATGGTCAGGTAGCGGGCCGCCCAGATGACGGGCGTGCCCACGTCCGCCGTGAAGACCGCGTCGTCGGCGGCGAGCCGGTCGAGGGTGCGGGTGACGAACTGCGGGTGCAGCGGCTGCCCCTTCTTGGTGGGGGTTGCGAGGTCGTCGAGCTTGGACCGGGCCTTCGCGTAGTGCTTGAGCGAGGACTCGAGGTGGGTGCGGCGCTTCTTGCGCGGCACGAGCGGGAGGAGCGCCGCCGCGGTGTCCCGCACGTCCCCGACGAGGCCGAGGTCCAGCGGCACGCGCCGGCCCAGCTGCTCGCCGCGGAGGTCGACCTGGATGACCTTGGCCTTCGACGGGAAGAACTGCTGGTAGGGGAAGTCGGTGCCGAGCATGAGGAGCGCGTCGCAGTCCTCCATGGCGCGGTAGCCCGAGGAGAAGCCGAGCAGGCCGGTCATGCCGACGTCGAACGGGTTGTCGTACTCGATGAACTCCTTGCCGCGCATGGCGTGGACGATCGGCGCGGCGAGCGCGTCCGCGAGCGCCACGACCTCGTCGTGGGCGCCCTCCACTCCGGCGCCGGCGAGGATCGTGACCTTGCCGGCGGCGTTGAGGATCGCGGCCGCCTCGCGGAGCTCGGCGTCGTTGGGCACTACCCGCGGCCGGGCCCGGCGCACCACGGTGACCCGGTCCGAGCTCATGGAGGTCAGCCCCACGTCGCCGGACAGGACCACCACCGCGACGCCCCGCTTCTCGACCGCCGTGCGCATGGCGATCTCGAGGATGCGCGGCATCTGCGCGGGGTCGGTGACCTGCTCGGCGTAGACGCTGCACTCGCGGAAGACCTCCTGCGGGTGCGTCTCCTGGAAGTAGTTCGAGCCGATCTCGGTGCTGGGGATGTGGGCGGCGATCGCGAGGACGGGCACGCGGGAGCGGTTGGCGTCGTAGAGGCCGTTGATGAGGTGGAGGTTCCCCGGGCCCGCGGAGCCGGCGCAGACGGCGATCTCCCCCGTGAGTGCGGCCTCGGCCGCAGCGGCGAACGCCCCAGCCTCCTCGTGCCGCACGTGGACCCACTCGATGCTCGGGGTGGCCCGGAGTGCGTCGGTGAAGCCGTTGAGCGAGTCGCCCGGGAGGCCGTAGACACGGCGGACGCCGTTGGCTGCGAGGGTCTCGACGATGTTCTGCGCGATGGTCGTCATGGTCCTCAACCTACTGGCGTGGCGCAGAGCGCGGATACCCCTCGGGAATATCTCGTGGGCCACAGTGTTGAACTTGAGCGTAAGTCACTCAACTTCTACCGTTGTAGCCCGACCGGCTCCGACGCCACCACCAGATCTCCCTCGGAGGACAACTGATGCCACTCTTCTTCGGCCCCGCCGCCGGCAATGGCTCCTTCGACGAGTTCCTCGCCCGCTACCTGCAGGGCCAGGGCGCTCGCCGGCCTGGACGCCCCATCGACATGACCAGGCTCGTGAGCCGCGGGACCCAGACGGTCCTCACTGCCGCCGGCCGCTACGCCCGGGAGCACGGCCACCGCGAAGTGGATGCCCTGCACCTGCTGCGCGCCCTGACCGAGACGGAGCAGGTCGCCGCGATGATCGCGCACGCCGGCGCTGACCCGGCCGAGATCGCCGCCTCCGCCGAGGAGCGGCTGCCCGGCACGGTGGGCGGCGACCTGAACGAGGCCGACGGGATGCCCTCGCTCACCACGAGCGCCCAGCACGCGTTCCTGGACGCCTACAAGGTGGCCCGCTCGGTCGGCTCGACCTACATCGACCCCGAGCACCTCTTCCTCGCCCTCGTGCTCAACTCGGACGCCGCCTCGGGCCAGATCCTCGCGGCCGCCGGGGTCACCCCGCAGTCGCTGCAGGACGGCGAGTCCTCCCCTGCCGCCGCGGACCCCGCTGACGACGCCGGCCCCTCGCCGCGCGCTGCCAAGCGCCCGCTGCGTGCCACGGCCGCCCAGAAGGGACGCCGCAAGAAGGACTCGATGCTCGAGCAGTTCGGCACGGACCTGACGGCCCTGGCCCGCGAGGGACGGCTGGACCCCGTGATCGGCCGCGCCGCCGAGATCGAGCAGGCCATCGAGATCCTGGCCCGCCGGACCAAGAACAACCCCGTGCTCATCGGGGAGGCCGGCGTGGGCAAGACCGCGATCGTCGAGGGCCTCGCCCAGGCCGTCGCGGCCGGGGACGTCCCGGCCCAGATCGCCGGTACGACCGTCATCTCCCTCGACCTGCCCGCGATGCTCGCCGGCACCCGCTACCGGGGCGACTTCGAGGAGCGCCTGACCAAGACCATGGACGAGATCGCCGAGGACGGGAACATCATCGCGTTCGTCGACGAGATCCACACCGTGGTCGGCGCCGGGGGCGGCGGCGAGGGCGGCATGGATGCCGGGAACATCCTCAAGTCCCGGCTCGCCCGCGGCGAGCTGCACCTCGTGGGGGCGACCACCCTCGACGAGTACCGCAAGATCGAGAAGGACCCCGCCCTCGAGCGCAGGTTCCAGCCGGTCACGGTCGGCGAGCCGAGCGTCGAGGACGCCGTCGCGATCCTCGAGGGGCTCAAGGACCGCTACGAGGAGCACCACGGCGTCACCTACGCCGAGGACGCGATCCGCGCGGCGGTCGAGCTCTCACACCGCTACATCACGGACCGGCACCTGCCCGACAAGGCGATCGACCTCATCGACCAGGCCGGGGCACGCCTGAGCCTGGCCCGCGGCCCGCGCGTGGACCTCGAGGCCCTCGGGGCCCGGGTCGCCGAGCTGACAGCGCAGAAGGAGGCCGCCATCGCCCGGGAGGCCTACGAGGAGGCCTCCCGGCTGCGGGACGAGATCGACGCCATCGCCGCCACCATCGAGGCCGAGGCCACCGGGACGCCCCTGGCCGCCACCGCGGAAGGCGGTGACGCGGGCGGAAGCCGGCCGGACGCCGTCGTGCGCGAGGCGGACATCGCCGCGGTCGTGGCCCGCGCCACCGGCATCCCCGCGGCCCGCCTCACCGAGGGCGAGCGGGAACGGCTCGCACGCCTCGAGGACGAGCTCCACGAGCGCGTCGTGGGGCAGGAGGACGCGGTCACGGTGATCGCCAAGTCGGTCCGGCGCAACCGCACCGGCCTCGGCGACGCCAACCGCCCCGTGGGCAGCTTCCTGTTCCTCGGCCCGACCGGCGTGGGCAAGACCGAGCTCGCCAAGACGCTCGCGGCGTCCCTGTTCGGCGACGAGTCCGCCATGGTGCGCTTCGACATGAGCGAGTTCGGCGAGCGGCACACCATCTCGCGGCTCGTCGGCGCCCCTCCGGGGTACGTCGGCTACTCGGAGGCCGGGCAGCTGACGGAGCGCGTCCGCCGGCACCCCTACTCCGTGGTGCTCCTGGACGAGGTCGAGAAGGCCCACCCGGACGTGTTCAACCTGCTCCTGCAGGTCCTCGACGACGGGCGGCTCACCGACGGCCAGGGCCACACGGTGGACTTCCGCAACACCGTGGTGATCATGACCAGCAACCTCGGCTCCGAGTTCCTCGCGACCCGCGGCGCGGCGCTGGGCTTCGCGGCCGGCGGCGCCGAGGGCGGGCCCTCCGAGACCGAGCTGCGCGCCCGGGTCATGGGCCGCCTGCGCGAGACCATGCGGCCGGAGTTCCTCAACCGCATCGACGAGATCGTGCTGTTCCGCAAGCTCACCCGCGAGCAGCTGCACGACATCGTCCGCCTGCAGCTGCGGGGCACCGAGGCGCGCCTCGCGGCGCAGGGCATCGCCCTGGCCGTGGACGAGGCCGCGGTGGACTGGATCGCCGACCGCGGCTACGAGCCCGAGTTCGGCGCCCGCCCGTTGCGGCGCGTGATCCAGCGTGAGCTCGAGGACCGGGTTGCGGACCTGCTCGTCACCGGGGCGGTCGCCGACGGCGGCCGGGTCACCGTGGGCGTGTCGGGTTCCGCGCCGGACGGCGGGGCGCCGTTCGGTGACAGCGCGCACGACGGCGCGGTGCTCACCGTCCGCGCGGACGTCCCCGACCTCGCCGGGGCGGCCCCCGCCGCCTGACGGTGAGGGGTCATGTCCCCGCGTTGAGGGGTCAGGTCTCAAGAGGACCTGACCCCTCATCGCTGTGTTCTGACCCCTCAAGGCAGGGACATGACCCCTCAACTGTCACAGGGGGTCGACGCGGCCCCGGGTGCCGTCGACCCTGACCCGCTGCCCGTCCTGCAGCACGGACGTGCCGTGCCCCGTCGCCATGACCGCCGGCACCCCGTACTCCCGCGCGACGATCGCGGCGTGGGACCCGAGGCCGCCAGTGTCCACGACCACGGCCACCGCCCGGGCGAACAGCGGCGTCCACGAGGGGTTCGTGCTGGGGCAGACCAGCACCTCGCCGGCCCGCAGCGAAGCGAAGGCCTCGGGCCCGGGCACCACCCGCACCGGGCCCTCCGCGACCCCGCCGCTCGCTGGCGTCCCCGTGAGCAGGGCACCGCCCGTGGCGGCGCCACCGGCCGGGGCGAAGAGGCCCGGGTCGAGCATCGGCACGCCCCCGTACTCCCGCCTCAGCCGCGCCCTGCGGGCGGCGAGGCCGCGCACCCGGGCGGCCTCGGCGTCGTCCATCACCACCGGATCCGTGAGGGCTTCCAGCTCCTCGAAGCGGAGGTGGAAGACGTCCTCAGGAGCGGCGAGGGCGCCCACCTCGGTGAGGCGGCGGCCCAGCTCGAGGAACGTGTGGCGCAGCGGGGGCAGCACCCGGCAGGCCTGGAAGTGGGTGTCCTCGCGGAACGCGATCCCACGGCGGCAGGCCCCGACCACCGCCCGCGCAGCCTCCGCAGCGCGCCGCGGCCGCAGGAGCGGGTGCGCGAGGAGCTCCGCGAGGGCCCCCGCGGCTCGGTCCGGCGGCGGGGCACCCGGCGGCGCCGCCGCAAGGGAGAGCAGGATCGCGGCGACGGGAGTGGGGTCGTCGCGCCAGGTGGGCGCCGTCGCCAGGAGCACGCTGACGGACTCGCGGTGCCCGTACTCGGCGAGGAAAGCGTCCAGCTCCGCCGCGAAGCCGGCGAACTCCGGGCGGTCCCGGACGGCGCGGAGGAACCCGGCGGCGCCGAGCACGGCCGCCGCGTGGGCCAGTTCCGGATCGGCGCGGACGACGCCGGCGAGCGCCTCGAGCGCGTCGTTGCCGTCTCGCGTCCGGGTCCTCTCGCCCGCGACGAGCGGCGACGCGAGCTGGCCGAGCCCGAGGGCAGCGAGCAGGAGCCGCAGCGGGGCGAAGGGGACGAAGGCCGAGGGCAGATAGCGCACCCGGATCCGGGCGATCGGCTCGAGCGCGGCGTTGCAGCGGTCGACGCGCCGCACGAGGGCCGGCCAGGGCAGCGCCGCGGGGTCCTCGGCCTCGAGTCGGGCGATGGCGGAGTCGAACTCGGCCAGGAGCGGGTCCGAGGTCCACCGCCGGACGTCGTACCGGCGCATCCTGCGGGCCACGGAGAGCGGCGCGCCGACCATGAGCAGGCTCGGCCTGGGCCGTGGCGGGACGAGCTGGAGCGGAACGCCGTCGCGCTCCCGGATCACCTGCCCGAGCGGCGGGAAGCGGACCCCGACGCTGCCGGCCATGAGGTGCAGCATCGGCAGCACGCCGCGTGCGAGCCATCCGGTGACGTCCAGAGGATGCGGCCGGACGGCGAACATCTCGAGGAAGAAGGGGCCCACCGTCCGCTGGACGCGGTCCAGTTCCGGCGGCTCGGGCGGGAGGGCCGTCATGGGGCGTGCCTGGACGAGGCTGATCCGCCCCTCTGCGAGCGCCCACTCGATGTCCTGCGGCGTCTCCTCCCCAGCGAGGCCGGTGAAGTGGCGCTCGGCCCTGACTGCGAGGGCGGCCAGCTGTGCGGCCGCGGCGTCGGAGAGGACGCGGGGCGCGCCCTCGTACCGTGGTGCGACGGAACGCACGGCGCCGTCGCGCCCGAGGACCAGGTGCTCTGGGGTGGCCTCGCCCGAGACGACCGCGTCCCCGAGGCCTGGGGCCGCGTCCACCACGAGCTCATCGCGGCGCCCCGTGAGCGGATTGGCCGTGAACAGCACCCCGGCAGCCTGGGCCGGGACCATGCGCTGGACCACGACGGCGATCGCGACCTCGCGCTCGTCGATGTCCTGGCGCTTCCGGTAGTCCACCGCGCGGTCGGTCCAGAGGGAGGCCCAGCAGCGGCGCACCGCGTCGAGTACGTCGTCGGCGCCGGCGATGTCCAAGAAGGTGTCCTGCTGCCCGGCGAACGCGGCGCCGGGCAGGTCCTCCGCCGTCGCGCTGGACCGGACGGCCACGCGCGTCCCCTCGGGGCCGAGGTCCGTCAGTGCCGCCGCGATCTCGTGCCGGGCAGCGGAGTCGAGGGGCGTGCGGGTCAGGAGGTCGCGGGCGCGGGCGGGATCTGCCGCGGCCGCCGCTGGGTCGAGCCCGGCCGCGGCGGCGTGGGCGCGGTAGGCCTCCGTCGTCACGGCGAAGCCGGCCGGGACCGGGAGCCCGGCGGCCATCAGCTCTCCGAGGTTTGCGCCCTTCCCGCCGACCGCGGGCAGGTCCCCGGCGCCCACCGAGGCGAGGGGAAGGACCAGAGGTGAGACGGCGCCGTCGTCCATCACTTCAACGTACCGCCGCATCCCCCGGACCGGGAGGGCAGCAGCAGGAGGTGGGCCTCAGAAAAGGGGTGGGAGGGCTGCCCCGTGTGCAGCGGGGCAGCCCTCCCGAAAGACCGGCGCCGTCTAAACCGCCGGGGTCATGGCCGTCTCAGGCGAGACGGGTCTTGAGGGAGTCGAGCTCGGCCGTGATGCTCTTCGGCAGCGAGCCGCCGAACCGGTCGAACCAGTCCTCGAGGCCGGGGAGCTCGTTGAGCCACTCGTCGCGGTCGAAGCGGACGGCCTCCTCGACCTCGGCCTCGGTCATGTCGAGGCCGGAGAGGTCCAGGCTGGACGGCGTCGGCACGAAGCCGATCGGCGTCTCTTCCGCGTCCGCCGCGCCCTCGATGCGCTCGATGGCCCACTTGAGGACGCGGCTGTTGTCGCCGAATCCGGGCCATGCGAAGCCGCCGTCCCTCGTGCGGCGGAACCAGTTCACGAGGAAGATCTTGGGCAGCTTCTCGGGGTTGGCCTTGGCGGAGACCCGCACCCAGTGGGCGAGGTAGTCGCCGGCGTCGTAGCCGATGAACGGCAGCATTGCCATGGGGTCGCGGCGCACGACGCCGACGGCGCCGGCGGCGGCTGCCGTGGTCTCCGAGGAGAGCGTGGCGCCGTAGAAGATGCCCTGGGCCCAGCTGCGGGACTGCGTCACGAGCGGCACGGTGGTCTTGCGGCGGCCGCCGAACAGGATCGCGTTGACCTCGACGCCGTCCGGGGCGAAGTACTCCGGGGCGAGCATGTCGATCTGGTCGATCGGGGTGCAGAACCGGGAGTTCGGGTGCGCGGCCGGCCGGTCGGCGTCCGGGGTCCAGTCGTTGCCCTGCCAGTCCGTGAGGTGGCGGGGGACCTCCTCGGTCATGCCCTCCCACCACACGCCGCCGTCGTCGGTGAGGGCCACGTTGGTGAAGATGCTGTTGCCCTTGGCGATGGCGCGCATCGCGTTCGGGTTGGTGCCCCAGCCGGTGCCGGGGGCCACGCCGAACAGGCCGGCCTCGGGGTTGACCGCGCGGAGCTCGCCGTTCTTGCCGAAGCGCATCCAGGTGATGTCGTCGCCGAGGGTCTCGACCTTCCAGCCCTCGATGGTGGGGTCGAGGAGCGCGAGGTTGGTCTTGCCGCACGCGGACGGGAACGCCGCGGCGACGTTGTAGACCTTGTTCTCGGGGCTCGTGAGCTTGAGGATGAGCATGTGCTCGGCGAGCCAGCCTTCGTCGCGCGCCATGACGGAGGCGATGCGCAGGGCGTAGCACTTCTTGCCGAGCAGGGCGTTGCCGCCGTAGCCCGAGCCGTAGGACCAGATGGAGCGCTCCTCGGGGAAGTGCACGATCCACTTCTCCGGGTTGCACGGCCACGGCACGTCCTCCTGGCCCTCCTCGAGCGGGGCGCCGACGGAGTGCAGGGCCGGCACGAAGAACGCGCGGGTCTCCTCGATCTTCTGCAGCACGTCGGTGCCGATGCGGGCCATGATGCGCATCGAGGCCACGACGTAGGCGGAGTCGGTGATCTCGACGCCGAACTTGGGGTCCTCGGCGTCGAGGTGGCCCATGACGAACGGGATGACGTACATGGTGCGGCCGCGCATGGAGCCGTCGAAGAGGCCCGTGAGCTTCTCCTTCATGGCGTCCGGGTCCATCCAGTTGTTGGTGAAGCCGGCGTCGCGCTCGTTGCGCGAGCAGATGAAGGTCTGCTCCTCGACGCGGGCCACGTCCGCGGGGTCGGAGAAGGCCGCGAAGGAGTTGGGGAACAGCTCGGGGTTCAGCCGGGTGAGGGTTCCAGCGGCGACGAGCTCGTCGGTCAGCTGCCGGTACTCCGCCTCGGAGCCGTCAACCCAGTGGATGCGGTCGGGCCTCGTCAGTTCGGCGATGTCCTCGACCCAGGAGAGCAGGGGCTCGTACGTGGTGGGGGCTTCCGCGAGCAGCGGCAGACGAGTTTCGCCCATGTCGGTCTCCTTCGGTGGGGTCGGCGTGTCCTTCAATGCTAGGGAAGGTGGTCTGTACCACCCGGGGCGAAAGTCCCTGATTTGAGAGCATGGCTTCCGAAAATCGCGTGTTTCCGGGGATAAACAGCGAGATCAATCCCGGTTAAGTGATGAAGGTCACGTAGACCGGTCTAGCAAATATGGCTTCACGTGGCGGTGGCGACTGCCACACCCGGGCAATTTGGAGTTGGCGGGGTGTTCGCGTAAAGTTATTCGAGGCCGAACGGGGTGGGAGCACACCGAACGGCAACGCAAGCGCCCATAGCTCAGCTGGATAGAGCGTCTGTCTACGGAACAGAAGGCCGGGGGTTCGAATCCCTCTGGGCGCACACACGAAGGACCCGGTCATCGCGACCGGGTCCTTCTTCCGTTTCAGGTACGCATCTCGCCGGCGCAGCTCCGCCCTCGTTCACTGTCCCAGTGCGTTCACTCCCCCAGTGCGCGGCGCAACGCGCCGTGGAGCCCGTCGGCGGCCCGGCGGGTGATCGCGGCCTCGCGCACCGCGGTGAACCCGTGGAAGGCGCCCGGCCAGCAGTGCAGTTCGACCGAGACCCCTGCCGCCAGGAGGCCGACCGCGTAGGCGAGCCCCTCGTCCCGCAGCGGATCCAGTTCGTTGACCGTGAGGTACGCGGGCGGAAGGCCAGCGAAGTCGCGGGCCCGGGCGGGGGCGGCGTACTGGTCCGCAGGGCGTCCCGCGAGATAGTGCTGCCAGCTCCGCCGGGCGTTGTCGTAGAACCACACGGGCGTGTCCGTGCCCTCGAGCATCGAGCGCGTCTGGAGCCGGTCATCGACGTCCGGCTCGAGAAGGGCCTGGAAGGCCAGCGGGGGCCCGCCGTGGTCCCGCGCGTGCAGGGCGAGCGCTGCGGCGAGGCCGCCGCCCGCCGAGTCTCCGACCACAGCGAGCCTGCCCGGGTCGGCCCCGAGCCTGCCGGCCCCCTCGTGCAGCCAGCGCAGCGCGAGGACCACGTCGTCGAGTCCGGCCGGGTACGGGTGCTCGGGCGCCAGCCGGTAGTCCACGCTCGCCACCACGGCGCCCACGGCGGCCGCCATCTCGGACGCGACGCCGTCGTCATAGCGCGCCGCACCGGTGCAGAATCCCCCGCCGTGGAGGTAGAGCACCCCTGGGAGCGCGGCGCGGCCGCGCGCGGCGCGCCCGGCCTTACCAAGCCGGGGCGCACCCGGGCCCTGCGTGGGCGTGAAGACGCGGATCTCGAGGCCCGTGCCGTCGGCGCGCACGGCACGGTGGACAGTCAAGGCCACCCCGTCGGCGAGCACGGGCGGCCGCGCGGCATACTCGCGCTCGGCGGTGCTGCGCGCCCGGGGGAGGTCGGAGAACCCGTAGACGGGAAGGCCGGGGAGCGCCGCGGCGAGCTCGCGGTCCATGCCGATGCGGCGCCCGCTATGCGTGGCGATACTCGGCGAGCCGGCCGCGGATCCCGTCGAAGTGCCGGTTGAGCAGCTCCGACGCCGCGGCCTTGTCGCCGTCACGCACGGCCTCGAAGATCGATCGGTGCATCGCGGCCGTCTCGATCAGGTTGGCCTTCTCGGGGCCCACCTCGAGGTGGATCTTGCGGTAGACCTTCCAGAAGACGCCCATGAGGTTCAGGAGCAGCTCGTTGTCGAGCGGCTCGAACAGGCACCGGTGGAACCGTGCGTCGGCGTCCATGAAGCTCTCGCCGCGTGCGGCGGCGGCCTCCATGTCGGACACCGCGGCCTCGATGCGCGCGAGCTGGGCCTCGGTCATGGCGTCCATCGAGCTGCCGACGAGCCCGGACTCGAGCGCCTGGCGCACGTCGACGAGTTCGAGGGCCTCGTGCCCCTCGTGGCGCAGCGAGAGCCGCCCGTGGAAGGAGAGGCTGTCGGCGAGCGCATTGAAGCTGCTCGGCGCGACGAACATGCCGAACCCGTGGCGGATCTCTATCACGCCCAGCGCCTGCAGCACCTTGAGCGACTCCCGCAGGGTGTTGCGGCCCACGCCGAGCGAGGCGGCGAGCTCGCTCTCGGTGGGGAGCGGGTCACCGGCCTCGAGGCCGCGCTCGAGGATGAGGTCCATGATGTCCGCCTGGAGCGCCCGCAGGCGCGTCTGGGCACTGAATCTGGCCGCCGGTGCGGCGCTGCTCGTGGCCATGGGCTTCTCCCCGTAGTGTCAGGTCTGCAGCGGACCGTGTGTCCGTGCTTACGCCTGATGATATCGGATGTCCCACGTCTTGTCGCACACCGCTCCGGGCAGCGCCGCACGCGGCCGGGGCTTTCTTGACGCCCCCTGTGACCGCCCTTACAGTGGACCCTGACTTCGGACATCCCACATCCGATATTCTCGTGGTCCGGAGTCCACAGGCATCCGAAACGAACGGTGAGGCACAATGAAGAACCCCATCACGAACCTGCCGCTGGTCAGCGACTCCAGCCGCCGCTCCTTCCTCAAGCTCAGCGGCGTGCTGGGCACGGCGGCTGCGATCTCGGCGTCGATCGCCGCGTGCTCGCCCGCGAGCCAGACCTCGAGCGGGACCTCGTCCTCGGGCGCCTCGGCGGACCCCACCAAGGAACTCGTCGCCGGCATCTCGTTCGCGCTCTCCACCGGCTTCGACCCCGGCACTGCCTCCGGCGCGACCCCGGTGGCCGCGAACAACCACATCTTCGAAGGCCTCGTGGACCTCCACCCGGCCACCCGGAAGCCGTACCTCGCGCTCGCGGCCTCGGAGCCGAAGAAGGTCAGCGACACCTCGTGGGAGGTCGAGCTCAAGCAGGGCGCCACCTTCCATGACGGCTCGCCCGTCACCGTGGACGACGCCGTGTGGTCCTTCAAGCGCATCCTCGACCCCGCGCTCAAGTCGCTCTTCGCGGGCTTCCTGCCGTTCGTCAAGGACGTGGCGAAGAAGGACGACAAGACGGTCGCCTTCACGCTCAAGACGCCCTTTGCCGAGTTCGCCCAGCGCATCGCCGTGGTCAAGATCGTGCCCAAGGCCCTCACGGACAGCCCGGCCAAGGCCAAGGCCTTCGATGCCAAGCCTGTGGGCTCCGGCCCCTACAAGTTCGTCTCCGCCACCGCGAGCGACAAGATCGTGTTCGCGAAGTTCGACGGCTACAAGGGCCAGTACCCTGCCCGCGCCAACTCCATGACCTGGCTCCTCATCTCCGACGGCACGGCGCGGGTGAACTCGATCCCCTCGCGCACCCAGGCCGTCGAGGACGTGCCCTACCTCGACGTCGACTCGCTCAAGAGCCGCGCGACCGTGCAGGCCGTGCAGTCCTTCGGCCAGCTGTTCCTCATGTTCAACTGCGCCAAGGCGCCGTTCTCGGACAAGCGCGTCCGCCAGGCGCTGCACTATGCGCTGGACACGGAGAGCATCATCAAGAAGGCCCTCCTCGGCAACGCCAAGGCCGCGACCTCCTACTTCCAGGAGGGGCACCCGGACTACACGAAGGCCTCGACCCAGTACACCTACGACCCCGGCAAGGCCAAGCAGCTCCTGCAGGAGGCCGGCGTCTCGAACCTCTCCCTGCGCGTGACCTCGACCCAGAACTCGTGGATCGACCCGATCATGCCGCTCGTGAAGGAGAACTGGGACGCGGTCGGCGTCACGACGACCCTCGACATCGTCCCCTCCTCGACGGTGTACAGCAACCAGCGCGCCGACGGCGGCGACTACGACGTGGTGTGCGCCTCCGGCGACCCGAGCGTGTTCGGCAACGACGGGGACCTGCTCCTGAGCTGGTTCTACCGGCCCGGCACGTGGATGAAGACCCGCGCGCGCTGGGACGGCGCGCCCGAGTTCGGCCAGGTCCAGACCCTCCTGGACCAGGCAGCGCGGTCCGACGCCGCCAAGGCCAAGGACCTCCACGCCCAGGTGGTCGACATCATCGCGGAGCAGGCCCCCCTCTACTCGGTCTTCCACCGCCAGCTCCCCACCGCATGGGACGAGAAGCAGCTGCTCGACTTCCAGCCGCTCCCCACCACCGGCGTCTCCTTCATCGGAGTCGGCCACAAGTAGCCGAGCGCACGCCGGGCGGACGACGGCGGGTTCCCCACCGCCGTCGTCCGCTCCCCCTTCTAGATCTGGAGCCTGAGAAACCGTGAGTACGCTGACGCGACTGCTGGGGCGGCGCCTCGCCGCCCTGCCGTTCATGCTGCTGGGGGTCACCATCCTGGTGTTCCTCGTGCTGCAGGTCGCCCCGGGCGACCGTGCCACCTTTGTCCTCGGACCCGACGCGAGCGAGGCCGCGAAGGCGGCCTGGCGGCACGACCACGGGCTTGACCAGCCCCTCGTCGTGCAGTTCTTCGCGTATCTGGCCAAGCTTGTGACCTTCGACTTCGGCGTCACGAACCCGCCCGAGGAGCCCGTCGGGGCGAAGATCGCCGCGGCGTTCCCCATCACCCTCGAGCTGACCTTCCTCGGCGTGCTCATCGCCGTGGCGCTGGCCCTCGTCCTCGGCATCCTCGGCGCCCTCTACCGCGACCGCTGGCCGGACCAGCTCATCCGCATCTTCTCCATCGCGGCCATCGCGACCCCGTCCTTCTGGCTCGGCATCCTGCTCATCCAGTGGTTCGCGCTCCCGGCGGGCTCGCTGTTCCCGGTCGGCGGCCTCGCGTGGGCGGACCAGTACGGGTTCGTCGGCTGGCTCTACTCGATGGCGCTGCCCTCCCTCGCGCTCGGCCTGCCCGTGGCCGCGTCGCTCATCCGCGTGGTGCGCACCTCGATGGTCGAGGAGCTGGACAAGGACTACGTCCGCACCGCGATCGGCAACGGCGTGCCGTACCGGACGGTCGTGGCCAGGAACGTGCTGCGCAACGCCCTCGTGACCCCGGTGACGGTCCTCGGCCTGCGCATCGGCTACCTGCTCGGCGGCGCGATCGTGATCGAGGCGATCTTCGACCTGCACGGCATGGGCCAGCTCATCATCAGCGGCCTCGCCGGCAAGGACGTCAACCTCGTGGCCGGCGGCGTGATCACGATCGCCGCGACCTTCGTCCTCGTCAACATCGTGGTCGACCTGCTGTACCTGCTCATCAACCCGCGGATCCGGACGGTCTGAGACATGAACACTCCACGCACCGCAGCCCTCGGCCCGCGCGCGGGCCTCGCCGAGCGCCTCGCCACCGGTGGCGCCCGCTTCCGGGCCATGCCCCTGGGCTCCAAGATCTCCCTCGGCTTCCTCGTCCTCATCGTCCTCGTGGCGGCCTTCGGCCCGATGCTCGCCCCCTATGGGGAGAACGAGTCCTTCATCCCGAAGACGGCGCCGGGCCCCGAGCACTTCTTCGGCACCGACCTCGGCGGCCGCGACGTCTTCACCCGGCTCCTCTACGGCGCGCGCGTCTCGATCATCATCGGCCTCGGCGCTGTGGCCCTCGCCGTCGTCATCGGCGCGGTCCTCGGCGCGGTCGCGGCCACGAGCCGCAAGTGGGCCGACGAGACGGCCATGCGCATCCTCGACGTCGTCATGGCGTTCCCCGGCATCGCGCTCGCCGCGGCGCTCATGTTCGCGCTCTCCGGCGGCGCCCTGGGCCTGTTCGGCTCGACCGTGCCCGTGATCATCCTCTCGATCGCGATCGTCTACTCCCCACAGCTGGCCCGCGTCGTCCGCGCCAACGTGCTCGCCCAGTACGGGGAGGACTACGTCCGCGCCGAGCGCGTGATCGGCGCGGGCCGGTTCTACATCCTCACGAGGCACATCGTCCGCAACACGGCAGCGCCCGTGCTCGTGTTCGCCACCGTCATGGTCGCGGACGCGATCATCCTCGAGGCCTCGCTCTCCTTCCTCGGCGCCGGCGTGCAGCAGCCCGCGGCCTCGTGGGGCAACGTCATGAGCGACGGCCGGCAGCTCGTCTTCGCCGGCGGCTGGTGGCCCACCACCTTCGGCGGCATCACGATCCTGCTCACCGTCCTCGCGCTGAACATCCTCGCCGAGGGCCTCACGGACGCGATGGTGAATCCTCGCCTCCGCCGCGCCCCGCGGGTGAAGGACGACGACGGCTCGGCGGCCAGCGTCGCCGGCGCGGCCGTCGAGGGGCTCGCCGCCGGGAGGCCTGCGCCCGCCGACGCCGCCGGCGAGCTCGGCACGGGGGCGATCGGCGCCGTCGGGCGCCTCGACGCGGACCCGACCGCCCTGCTGGACCTCGAGCTGGCCAAGCTCGCCGAGGCCGAGGCCGGCCGCACCGACCGCCTCCCGCAGGTCGCCCCGGGCGCGAAGACCGTCCTGACGGTCGAGGACCTCTCCATCCGGTTCCCCTCCCGCTACGGCGACGTGCCGCTCGTCGACGGGGTCTCGTTCACCGTCCGCGAGGGCGAGACGATGGCGCTCGTCGGCGAGTCCGGCTGCGGCAAGTCGATCACCTCGCTCGCCGTCATGGGCCTCCAGGCGCCCACCGCCGTGCTCTCCGGCTCGATCCGCTTCGAGGGCCGGGAGCTGCTGACCAACAGCCCCAAGGAGCGGAGCAGGCGCTACGAGGGCCTGCGCGGGGAGCAGATCGCCATGATCTACCAGGACTCCCTCAGCGCGCTGAACCCGTCCATGCTCATCAAGGACCAGTTGGAGCAGCTCACGCGCCGCAACGGCCGCAAGACCCCGCGCGAGCTCCTCGAGCTCGTCAGGCTGAACCCGAACCGCACGCTGCGCTCGTACCCGCACGATCTCTCCGGCGGCCAGCGGCAGCGCGTCGTGATCGCGATGGCCCTCTCCCGCTCGCCCAAGATCGTGGTCGCGGACGAGCGCTGGACGTCACCGTGCAGAAGCAGGTCATCGAGCTGCTCAACGAGCTGCGCGAGCAGCTGGGCTTCGCGATGGTGTTCGTCAGCCACGACCTCGCCCTCGTCGCAGAGCTCGCCCACCGCGTCACGGTCATGTACGCGGGCCAGGTGGTCGAGACCGCCCGGACCTCGGACCTGCTGCGCAACCCGCGGCACGAGTACACGCGCGGCCTGCTCGGCTCCGTGCTCTCGATCGAGGCGGACGCCCCGCGGCTGCACCAGATCAGGGGCACCGTCCCCTCGCCGCGCGACTTCGCCCCCGGCGACCGGTTCGCCGAACGGTCCCTGCGCCCGGACGCCGATCCGCGCCAGCGCCTCGCCTTCGTCCCGGTCGAGGGCGAGGCCGAGCACTACTGGGCCAGCCACGAGGCCCCGGCCCGCACCATCGATCTCGTCACGGAGGCGGCCCAGTGAACCAGGCCCAGCCCAGCACCCCGGTCCTCGAGCTGCGGGACCTCGAGGTCCACCACCGCGCCCGCGGCGGCTCCCTGTTCCGGCCCACGATCGTCAAGGCGGTCGACGGCGTCGACTTCTCCGTGCGCCGTGGGGAGACCGTCGGCATCGTGGGCGAGTCCGGCTCCGGCAAGTCCACCCTCGCCAACGTGCTCGTCGGCCTCCAGGAGCCCACCGCCGGCACGTTCCTGTTCCGGGGCAGGGCCGTCAAGCGCCTCGACGGGCGGGCCCGCCGCGAGTTCGGGCGGACCGTCTCGGTCGTGTTCCAGGATCCCGCCACCGCGCTGAACCCGCGCATGACGATCCAGGACATCCTCCTCGACCCGCTCGTGGTCCACGGGATCGGCACCGAGGCGGCCCGCCTGGCCCGGGTGAAGGAACTGCTCTCCCTCGTCGGACTGCCGCAGTCCGCCGCGGAGGTCACGCCGTCGAACGTCTCGGGCGGCCAGCGCCAGCGCGTCGCGATCGCCCGGGCGCTCGCCCTCGAGCCGGAGATCATCATCGCGGACGAGCCCACGAGCGCCCTCGACGTCTCGGTCCGCGCCCAGGTGCTGAACCTCCTCAACGACCTCAAGCGGCAGCTCGGCCTCGGCATGGTGTTCATCAGCCACGACATCCAGACCGTCCGGTACGTCTCCGACCGCATCTGCGTGGTCTACAAGGGCCGGATCGTCGAGGAGGGCTCCGCCGCCGAGGTCTTCGACTCCGCCACCAACGACTACACGCGCAAGCTCCTCGGCGCCGCGCCGAGCCTGCTGCACGCGTCCTGAGCCCCGCTTTCCCCCACCGAGTACACAACCTTTGGAGTTTTCTGTGCCTGCCACCTTCCACGGCGTCATTCCCCCGGTCGTCACCCCGCGCCACGCGGACGGCACCCTCGACACCGACTCGCTCAAGAACGTGGTCAAGCACCTCGTCGACGGCGGCGTCACGGGCCTGTTCGTCCTCGGCTCCTCCGGCGAGGTGCCCTACATGACCGACGCCGAGCGGGAGCTCGCCGTCCGCACGATCGCCGAGGCCAACGCCGGCGCCGTGCCGCTCGTGGTCGGCGCGAACGAGCAGACCACCCACCGCGTGATCGACGAGGCCAAGAAGATGGTGGACCTCGGCGCCGACGCGCTCGTGGTCACCTCGATGTACTACGCGATCGGCGACGCCGCGGAGACCGAGACCCACTTCCGCGCGATCCACGAGGCCGTCGCGACCCCGATCTTCGCCTACGACGTCCCGGTGCGCACGCACTTCAAGCTCCCCGCCGACGTCCTGGTGCGGCTCGCCAAGGACGGCGTCATCGCCGGCGTGAAGGACTCCTCGGGCGACGACGTGACCTTCCGCCAGCTCCTCCTGGCCACCCGCGGCCTGCCCGGCTTCTCCGTCTTCACGGGCCACGAGGTCGTGGTGGACGGCGCGCTCCTGGGCGGCGCGGCCGGCGTCGTGCCCGGCCTCGGCAACGTGGACCCGGCCGGCTACCGCCGCCTCTACGACCTCGCCCAGGCCGGCGACTGGGCCGGCGCGGCCGCCGAGCAGGACCGCCTCGCGCGCCTGTTCGAGATCGTCTATGCCCCGGGCGGCCGGGTCTCCGGCGGCGCCTCGGGCCTCGGCGCGTTCAAGACCGCCCTGCAGCTCATGGGCATCATCGAGTCGAACACGATGAGCGTGCCGATGCCCTCGCTCAACGAGGCCGAGGCGGAGACCATCCGCGGCATCCTCGTCGAGACGGGCCTGCTCTGAACCACGTCTCCAGGGAGGGCAACGGCGTGAGGCACGCGATCGGCGTCGACCTCGGCGGGACCAAGACCGCCGCGGGGCTCGTCACGGACAGCGGCGAGGTGCTGTTCTCCGAGACCATCCCGACCCTGAACCGCTCCGGCGGCGAGGCGATCCTCGACGCGGCCGCCCGGCTCGTCCGCCGCGTCCTCGACCGGGCCGCGGCGGAGGGGCTGGAGGCCGCCGGCATCGGGGTCGGCTCCGCTGGCGTCGTCAACGCCGCGCGCGGGGTCGTCGTCTCCGCGACGGACGCGATCCTCGGCTGGGCCGGCACCGACCTCGCCGGCGGCCTCGCCGCCCGGACCGGGCTGCGCACCGCCGTCGTCAACGACGTCCACGCCCACGCCCTCGGCGAGGCATGGCGCGGGGCCGCCGCGGCGACGTCGTCCTCGCTCCTCCTCGCGTTCGGCACGGGGGTGGGCGGCAGCTTCGTGGTCGACGGGCGGCCGCTGCTCGGCCACCGCTGGGTTGGCGGGCATGTGGGGCACCTCGCCTCCCCCTACGCACACGACGCCGGGGGCTCGCCCCTGCAGTGCGTGTGCGGTTCCGCGGGGCACGTCGAGGTGGTCGCCTCCGGGCCGGCCCTGCACGCCGGATACCTCCGGCGCGGCGGCGATCCCACCGCGCCGGACGCCCGCGCCGTCGTCGCCCGCGCGCAGGACGGCGACCCCGTGGCCCACGCGGCCGTGACCGTCGCCGCGCGGGCAGCCGGCCAGTGCGCGGGCGGGCTCGCGAACGCCCTCGACCCCGAGGTGATCGTGGTCTCGGGCGGCCTCGCCGGCGCCGGGCCCCTGTGGTGGGAGGCCATGGAGGCCGCGTTCCGCGCCGAGCTCATGCCGCCCCTGGCCGGGATGCCGCTCGTGCCCGCGGCCCTCGGCGGCGCCGCCGCCCTCGTCGGCGCCGCGAGCCTCGTCCTGTCCCCCACCCCCTCTTGGAAGGCGCCCCAGTGATCCTCACGCCCGAAGCCCTCGAATCCCTGCGCGGCCGGCTCATCGTCTCGTGCCAGGCCTACCCCGGCGAGCCCCTGCGCGAGCCGCGCATCACCGCGGCCATGGCGGCGTCGGTGGTGCGCGGCGGGGCGGCGGCCGTCCGCGTCCAGGGCATCGCGGACGTGCAGTTCGCGCGCACCGCCGTCGAGGCGCCCGTGATCGGGCTGTGGAAGGACGGCCATGAGGGCGTGTACATCACCCCGACGCTGCGGCATGCGCTGGCAGTCGCCGCGGCGGGGGCCCACGTCGTCGCGATCGACGGCACGCGCCGGCCCCGCCCGGACGGGCTCTCGCTGGCCGAGACCGTCGCCGGGGTCCACGCCGAGTCCCACGCCCTCGTCATGGCGGACTGCGGGTCGCTCGACGACGCGCTCGCCGCCGCCGACGCCGGGGCCGACCTGATCGGGACCACCCTTGCGGGCTACACCGGGGAGCGGCCCACGACCGACGGCCCGGACCTCGAGCTGCTCGCCGCCATCGCGGCCGCGGACCTCGGCCGGCCGCTCATCGGCGAGGGCAGGCTGCGCACGCCGGCCCAGGCACGGGCCGCGCTCGATGCGGGGGCGTTCGCCGTCGTCGTCGGCACCGCCATCACGCACCCGGCCACGATCACGGGCTGGTTCCGCGACGCCCTCGCCTGACCCCGCCCGCGCCCCTCCTGAGACGTTGGGGCGCCGGCGGCGGAGGGGTCCCGTAGCATGCTGGGGTGGACACCGAGTACGACGTCATTGTGATCGGCGGCGGCGCGGCCGGCGAGAACGCCGCGGACCGCGCAGTCAAGGGGGGCCTCACGGCGGCCATCGTGGAGCGCAGCCTCCTCGGCGGCGCCTGCTCCTACTGGGCCTGCGAACCGTCCAAGGCGCTCCTGCGCCCCGGCACCGCCCTCAACGCCGCCCGCCGGGTCCCCGGAGCCCGGGAGGCGGTCACCGGCAGCCTCGACGTCCGCGCGGTCCTCGCCCACCGCGACGAGGCCTCGAGCAACTGGGACGACTCCTCGCAGGTCGAGTGGGCCGAGGGCGCCGGCATCACCCTCATCCGCGGGACGGCCCGCCTCACGGGCGCCAAGCGGCTGTGGGTGACCGGCGACGACGGCAGCCACTTCGCGCTCACGGCGCGCCACGCCGTCGTGCTCGCGACCGGTTCGGTGCCCTCCATCCCCAAGATCCCCGGACTGGCCGGGGTCCACCCCTGGACCACCCCCGACGCGACGAGCGCCCAGGAGATCCCCGAGAGCCTCGCGGTGGTCGGCGCGGGCGTGGCGGGCGCCGAGCTCGCGCAGGCCTTCGCGCGGCTCGGCTCGAAGGTCACGGTCCTCGCACGCGGGTCGTTCCTGAGCGCGTTCCCGGAGGACGCCCGCAACCTCGTCGCCGACGGGCTGCGCGCGGACGGCGTGGAGATCCTCGAGGGGGTCAGCCCCGAGCGCGCCGAGCTGACGGACGACGGCGCCGCGCGGCTCACGCTGCCGGGCGGCCGCGAGCTCGTGGCCGAGCGGGTCCTCGTCGCCGCCGGCCGCCGCGCGGCGCTCGACGGGCTCGGCCTGCCGGCCTTCGGGATCGAGCCGCCGTCGCTCAAGGTCGACGAGTCCGGCCGCGTCCAGGGGCTCTCGTGGCTGTACGCGGTGGGCGACTGCTCCGGGGGCCCCAAGCTCACCCATCAGGGCAAGTACCAGGCCCGCATCACGGGAGACGCGATCGGGGCCCGCGCCCGGGGCGAGCTCGGGGGCGCCGCCCCGGGCGCGTGGAGCCGCTGGGCCCGCACCGCGGACGTCCTCGCGGTGCCGCACGTGGTGTTCACCGACCCGGAGGTCGCCTCGGTGGGCCTGACCGAGGAGGACGCGTGGGAGGCCGGCATCCGCGTGCGCCCCGTCGAGCTGCCGATCTCGGTGGCCGGCGCATGGCAGCATGCGGAGGGCTACGAGGGCTGGGCCCAGTTCCTCGTGGACGAGGACACGCGCACGCTCGTCGGCGCATGCTTCGCCGGGCCCGACGTGGCCGAGCTCCTGCACGCTGCGACGATCGCCATTGTGGGCGAGGTCCCGCTCGAGCGGCTCTGGCACGCCACCCCCGCGTTCCCGACGGTCAGCGAGGTGTGGCTGCGGTTCCTCGAGGCCTACGGCCTCTGACCCGGGGCCGGGACCGTCAGGCCCTCGGGAAGGAGCGCCGCCCCGAGCGGGACGGCGGCCGTCAGAACTGGCTGTGGGCCGCGGTGGCAGGGTCGCCGCCGATGCGCTCGCCCGTCTCGAGCGCGCTGATCGCCTCGACCTCGGCGGCGCTGAGCGTCAGCGCCGCGGCGGCCAGGTTCTCGGCCATCCGCTCCCGCGTCGCCGTCTTCGGGATGACGATGGTGCCCTGGGCGAGGTGCCACGCGAGCACCGCCTGCGCCGGGGTGGCTCCGTGCGCGGCCGCGGCATCCCGCACCGCCTCGGCGTCGAGGTCTGCCCCCTGGCCGAGCGGGCTGTAGGCCTCCACGGCGATGCCCCGCGAGCGGCACAGGTCCGCGAGCGCGCGCTGCTGGAAGGTGGGGTGGAGCTCGATCTGGTTCAGCGCCGGGGTCACGGTCGCTTCCGCGAGGAGCGTGTCGAGGTGCTCCGCGAGGAAGTTCGAGACCCCCACAGCCCGCACCAGGCCCTGGGCGTAGACCTCCTCGAGCTGGCCCCACGCCGCGGTGTACAGGCCCTGCGAGGGGACCGGCCAGTGGATGAGGTAGAGGTCCAGGTAGTCCAGGCCGAGGGCCGAGCGGCTGTCCTCGAATGCCTCCCGGGCCCTGCCCTGGTCGCCGTTGCGCAGCTTCGTGGTGATGAACAGCTCCTCGCGCGGGATCCCGGACGCGGCGAGGGCGGCCCCCACACCGGCCTCGTTCCGATAGGCGGCGGCGGTGTCGATGTGCCGGTACCCGGCCTCGAGCGCCTCCTCGACCACGCGCTGGGTCTCCTCAGGGGGCACCTGGAAGACGCCGAAGCCCAGCTGCGGGATCTCGACGCCGTTGTTCAGCGCCACGGTGGGGATGGAGCTCTGCGGTGCAGGGGACATGTGGTCTCCTCCTTCTCTGGTGGGTGGTCCTGCTCTGGCCTCTGGCTCGGCTGCTGCTACAGGGCCCGCTCCCGGGGCTCCACGGCCCAGGCGAGCCGGTGGAGCGCGGTGGCGAGCCGGGCGCGGACGGCGGCGGTCCGGCGGCCGAGGTCCCCGCGGTCGTCCACGACGGGGGCGTCCGGCAGGGCGCTGCGCGCCTCGTGGTGGCGGAGGGGCATGACGAGGGCATAGGCGATCGACGCCGAGTGGTCCATGGTCCTTCTTCTGCGAGGGTGGGGGCGTCGGCCTGCCCGCGCGGGGCCGGCCTCCGCCCCGGTGCGGTACGCGTTCCACGCTAAGGGGGCCGGCACGCCCTTGTCATCGCGCGAGCGGTGCCCTGTGCTTCCTAGGAGTGGCAGGCCTACCCTCAGCCCGCGCTGGCCGTGGAACCGCGGCGCGCTCCCGGCCAGAATGGACCCCATGGGTCAGAGCGCGGAATTCGGTCGGTTCCTCAGGGCAATGCGCGGGCGGCTCTCGCCGCAGGAGGCGGGACTCCCGGCGGCGGGCGGCCGGCGGGTCCCCGGCCTGCGCCGGGAGGAGATCGCGCTCATGGCGGGCGTCAGCACCGACTACTACACCCGGCTCGAACAGGGGCGCAACATCCACCCCTCCCGCTCGGTCCTGGACGCGGTGGCGCGCGCCCTGCGCCTCGACGAGGGCGAGCGCGCGCACATGGTGGACCTGCTCGAGCACTGCGCCCTCTCCCAGCGGGCGCCCCTGCCGCCGGAGACCGTGCGCCCCGCGCTCCGCCAGCTGCTGGCCTCCGTGGGCAGCGTGCCGGCGCTCGTGCTGGGACGCCGCACGGACGTCCTCGCCGGGAACCGGCTGGCCTTCCTGCTCCTGGCGGACTTCCCGGCCATGCCGGTGGCCGAGCGCAACCTCACCCGCTGGATGATCCTGGACCCGGCCGCGCGCGAGCTCTTCAGGGACTGGCACACGGTCGCGGCGGAGGCCGCGGGGGCCCTGCGCGTGGACATCGGGCGGCATCCCAATGATCCGCAGGCGAACCAGCTCGTGGGCGACCTGGCCGTGCACAGCGAGGAGTTCAGGCAGTGGTGGGCCGGCCACCGGGTGGTCACGACGCACGCCGGGACACTCCGCCTGCGCCACCCGGTGGTGGGGGACCTCGAGCTGGCCTTCGAGGACCTCGCCCCGCGGCACGACCCGGACCAGACCCTGCGGGTCTTCACCGCCGCCCCGGGTTCGGCCTCGGCGGACTCCCTCGCGCTGCTCGGCAGCTTCGGCGCCGAGGGCTTCGGCGAGAAGACGTCCGACGGCGCCGACCGGCCCGCCGCTCCCCGCATTCCCTGAGCGCCGGGACCGTGAGGAGGGGCGGACGGAGCGCCCCGTCCGCGACTTTGTACTGACCGGTCAGTTTCCCTATAATCGGTAGCATGCTTTCAGTTCGTGCCCTGCGAGTCGCCGGCCGGCACGGCGACCTCGTTCCCCCCACCTCCTTCGACGCCGCCACCGGCGAGCTCACCCTCGTGCGCGGCGACGGCCAGGAGCACCGCACGGCCCTCGCCCTCGCCGCCACCGGCCGCTGCACCCCGAGCGACGGAACGGCCCGATGGGGCGTTCCGCGCGGGAGCGCACGGAAGGACCTCACAGCGCTCCGCCGCGCGAGCGCGATCGTCGACGCCCCCGCGATCAACGAGGCCGAACTCCACCTGCGGGTGCGCGACCTCGTCGCCGAGGACCTTGCCCTCCTCCCGCGCCGCTACCGCGGCCCCGTCCGGCCCGAGGCGTGGCTCACCGTCAATGCCTTCGCCGACGTCGCGGACGAATGGGCCCAGAACCTCCCGGCCGCGCGCCGCACCGAGCTCCTCACGGCGCTCGCGCTCGCCAACCCCGAGGCCGGGCTCCTCGTGCTCGACTCCCCGGATCGCCACTCCGACGACCCGTCCGCGTGGCTGCCGTTCCTCGCGGCGACCGCCGCGCGCGCGGGGCGGCCGCTCGCCGTCGTCGCCGTCGTCGCCGAGCTTCCCGAGGGCTGGGGCGGGCCGGTCACGGAGATCGGCAACGCCGTCGAACCGGGGCCGGAGCGGGAGGCGGGCGCCGAGCCCGCGCCGGAGCCCAGCGGAGCGGTGCCCGGCGCCGACGCGCCGGCGGCCCGGGCGGAGGTGGACGCGTGACCGTCCTCCGCCTCGCGCGCTCCGAGCTCAAGCGCATGACCTACGGGCTGCTGCCGAAGCTGACGATCCTCGCCCTCACGGTGGTGCCGCTCCTCTACGGTGCCGTGTACCTGTACGCCAACTGGGACCCGTACAAGAACCTGGACCGGATCCCGGCCGCCCTCGTGGTCGAGGACCAGGGCGCGCAGCTGCCCGACGGCTCGCGCCTCGAGGCTGGCGGCCAGGTGGCCGAGAGCCTCGTCGACGGGCGCCTCTTCGACTGGCACCGCGTCCCCAGCACCGCCGAGGCCGACGAGGACGTCAGGAAGGGCACCTACTCGTTCTCGCTCATTCTCCCGGCGGATTTCTCCAAGAACCTCGCCTCCCCCGCGGGCTTCGACGCGGCGCACCAGGCCATGCTCAAGGTCACGACCAACGACGCGAACAACTACCTCCTCTCCACGATCGTGGACAAGGTCACCACCGCGGTCCACGACTCCGTGGCCAAGGAGGTCGGTACCGACACGGCGGCCCGGCTCCTCTCGGGCTACGGCACCATCCACGCCCAGCTCGCCACGGCCTCCGACGGCGCGGACAGGCTCGCCGCCGGGCTGGACACGCTCAAGGGCGGTTCGGCGCTGCTCGCCGACGGGGCCTCCCAGCTGCACGCCAGGGCGGACCAGCTCGTGGCCGGCCAGGAGCGGCTCAGCAGCGGCGCCGCCCAGCTGCGCGATGGCTCCGCCCAGCTGGCCTCCGGCCTCGATACGCTGCGGGCCAAGACCGGCTCGCTCCCCGCCGACACCCGGCGCCTCGCCGACGGCGCCGCCCAGGTCGCCGCGGGCAACGCCGCACTGAACGAGAAGGTCCAGGCCGCGGTCAGCGCCGCGGACGCCGCGAATGCGGCCCTCCCCGACCGCGCCCGCCAGACGGCCCAGGCCCTCGTGGCCTCGGGCGTGCTCACCCAGGACCAGGCGGACAAGGTGGTCTCCGACCTTGCCGCCCAGGCCTCGGCTCCGGCCTCCGATGCCGCGAAGCAGCTGCACACCGCCGCGGGGCAGGTCCAGCAGCTCGCGGCCGGATCCCAGCAGGTGGCGGATGGCGCCGCCCAGCTCGCCTCAGGCATGCCGGCCCTCACCGGCGCGATCGGGCAGGCGGACGACGGCGCCCGCTCGCTGTCCGCGGGGGCGGCCCAGCTCGCGTCCGGGGAGCAGACAGCAGTGGACGGGACCCGCGCGCTCGACGCCGGGGCCGCGAAGCTCGATACCGGCGCGGCGCAGCTCAGCGACGGCGCGACCCAGGCCGACTCTGGCTCCCACGACCTTGCGAGAGGCCTTGCGGCCGGGGCGGGGAAGGTCCCCAACCCCTCACAGCAGCAGACCCGGCAGCTCGCGAACGTGATGGGCGATCCCGTCGCGGTCGAGCATGCCGCGCAGACCAAGGCCGCCTCCTATGGCGCGGGGCTCGCCCCGTTCTTCCTCTCCCTGGCCATGTGGGTGGGCATCTTCATGCTGACCCAGGCCATGCGCCCCTTCACCCTGCGCGCCTTGGCCTCGAATGCCCCGGCATGGAAGGTGGCACTGGGTGGCTGGCTGCCGTTCGCCGTGGTGGCCGCCGCACAGGCGACGCTCCTGACGGCGGTGGTGGACTTCGCCCTCGGCCTGGATCCGGCGCACCCGCTGCTCATGTGGCTGTTCCTCATGCTCGGGGGGACCGCGTTCAGTGCCCTGATCCAGGGCATCATCTCGCTGCTCGGCACCAGCGGGAAGTTCGTGGTGCTCATCCTGCTCATCCTCCAGCTCGTCTCCTCGGGCGGGACGTTCCCCTGGCAGGTGACCCCCGCGGCGTTCCAGGTGGCGCACCAGATCCTCCCGATGGGCTACATGGTGACGGGCATGCGGCACCTCATCTACGGCGGGGACATGTCCGGGATCCTGCCGATCGTGCTCGGCCTGGTCGGCTACACGCTGCTGGGCGCGGTGCTCAACCTCCTCGGCACCCGCAAGAACATGACGTGGCGCCTCAAGACCCTCCAGCCGGAGATCACGGTATGAGCCGGACGACAGCCCGGACGCTCGGGACCCGGCAGCGCCTGTTCGACGCCGCCATCGAGCTCATCGGCCAGCGCGGGGCCGAGGCTGTGACGGTCGACGAGATCGCCGCGGCGGCCGGGGTCGCCAAGGGCACGGTCTACTACAACTTCGGCAGCAAGAACGAGCTCGTCGCCCAGCTCCTCGAGTACGGCATGGGCATCCTCATGGAGGCCCTGCGGGGCCCGGACGACGCGGCTGGGCCGGGCTCGGACGCGCTCGCCGAGGTCCGCGGCATGGTGGGCCGGGCGCTGGAGTTCATCGAGGCGTACCCGGCGTTCGTCCGGCTGTGGATGGGCGAGCAGTGGCGCGCCGGGGGCACGTGGCAGCCGGTGCTGGCCGGGATGCGGTCCGTGGTGCTCGCCGAGATCCGTGCGGCCCTCGAGCGAGTGGCCGGGCAGGTCCCGCCGGCTCCCGGCCAGGACCTCGGGGTCGTGGCGGTGGCCCTCTTCGGGGCGGCGTTCATGGTGGGCGTGGACCGGGTCTCCGCGGTCCCGGCGAAGCCGGCGGCGCCCGCCGTCGAGGCTGTCGTGGCGGTGGCCGCTGGGGCCTTCGGCCTCGGCCAGCGAGCAGGCGACACGTCCCAACACAAGTACCACCAGCAACAGCAGTAACGGCGAAGGCTGCTGTCACACTTGAGGCATGGCCAGCCGTTTCCGTCCCCTGCGCACGAGCGCCCGGGCGACGCTCTGGGCCGCCGGCGCGGCCGTCCTCCTGTGCGTCATCGCGGCCCTCACCCTGGACGGCAGCGCGGCCTCCTTCGCGCTCGCGGGCCTCGGCGCGTTCGTGGCCTGCGCGCTCTACGCCGTGCTCGGCATGTCGCGCTATCTCGTCGCCGGTCTGGCGGTGGTGAGCTCGTCGCTGGCGATCGGCTCGGCGCTGGCCTTCCTGCGCCTGCTCGGCCTCGCATGGGACCAGGACCCGAACACCGTCACGACCGTCTCCAGCCGTGACGCCGACCCGTTCTTCTTCGGCGCCCTCCTCGCCGCCGCGGTCACCCTCGCGGTGCTGCTGGGCGGAGCCGTCTGGCCCGAGTCCCGCAGGCCTCCCATGCGGCGACGCCCGGCCGCCGCCGCGGGGCCCCGCCGCCCGGGCCGCGCGCCGTCGTCCGCCAAGAAGCCCCTCCCCAAGGCGCCGGCGCCGGCCCGCGCCCGCACCGCCACGGTGCGGACACCCTCGCCCCAGCGCACCGCCGCGCCGCGCACGCCCTCGCCGACGCGCGGCCGGGTCAGCCCTTCTTCTTCGAACGCGGCACGGCGAAGCTGACCAGCCGGGCATCCTGGCCGTCGAGCTCGGCCCACGGGGTCTCGGTCTCGAACACGGCCAGCCCGGTGGTCGGGAAGTGGCTCGCGGCATCCATGTAGGCGTCCTGGTCGGAGTCGCGGGAGGCGAGGCGCAGCGCGAGGTCCTGGACGCCGGGCATGTGGGAGACGATCAGCAGGGACCGCACCGTCTCGGGGACGTGGTTCACGACGGCGAGCATCCGCGCCGCGCTCGCGGCGTACAGGCCGGACTCGAGCTTGGGGGTCGGCGCCTTGTCCCCCAGCTCCTCGCACACCCAGGTGGTGGTCTGGCGGGTGCGCAGCGCCGTGGAGCAGAGGATGAAGTCGGGGATGATGTGGTGCTTGACGAGCCACTTCCCCGCTTCCGGGGCGTCCGCGTGCCCGCGCTCGGCGAGCGGGCGGTCTGCGTCAGGGACCCTCTCAGGCCAGGCGGCCTTCGCGTGGCGGAGGACGATGAGGCGCTTGAGGTGGTGCTTGCTCACGCCACTAGCCTACGGCCGGGCTGCCGGGCCCGGCCGCCGGCCCGGTCCGGCGGCCCGCCCGGCTGTGCTAGATCGAGTACTCGGGCGCCGCCCAGACGATGACCTCGGGGTGCTCGTAGAAGCGGTAGCCCTGGCCCCGCACGGTGCGGACGGTGTTCGCGAGCCTGCCGAGCTTCGAGCGCAGGCGGCGGATGTGGACGTCGATGGTGCGCTCGTTGGGCACCTCTTCCGCGTTCTTCCACAGGCTCTCGAGGAGCTCGTCCCGGCTCACGGTACGGGTGCCGTTCTCGACGAGGTAGTTCAGGAGCTCGAACTCCTTGAAGGTGAGGTTGAGCGTCTCGCCGTCGAGGTGCACCTCGCGGCGGGCGAGGTCGATGAGCACGCCTGCAGGGCGCGGGTCCGAGGCCGCGGGGCGCGGCTCCGGGCGCTGCTGCCGCACGGACACGGTCGGGTCACCGAAGGTGGAGCGCACGACGTCGAGCGGGGAACCCGGCGCGCTCGCAGGCGCCACCGCGACCGCTGCGTAGCTCTCGACGCCCTCGACGAGCGACTGGGCGTAGGCGCGGATCTCCTGGGCGATGCGGGCGATCGAGGTGCCCGCAGCGGCGGCCTGCTGCTCGGAGAGGCCCACATAGAGCACGAAGCCGTGCGCGACGTTGTCCGCGGCGACCGCGCGGACCGGCTCGGTGCCCGGCTGGATCACCGGGGTCGGGGCGGTCATGGGTGCGACGTCCTGGCCGGCCGCCAGTGGCGACGTGCGGGCCGTGGCGGCCGCGCCGTGCTGGTACGCGTCGGCGCCGCCGAAGTGCGCGTTGAAGGGCTGGCGGTGGCCCGGCTTCTGGGCCTTCTGGGCGTTGCGGACAGAGATGTGGACGTAGCCGGATGCAACAGACATGGATGAACCTCGTGAGGACTGCTAGCCGTGAAGGCTTCGAATGCGGAGCAGATGCGCCCGCCTGGCGGTGGATGCCCGACGCTGGGCGGCGAAAAGACTGGGGCTGAGTGCTGGGGTGGTGCAGTTAGCTCGACATTCGACAGCAGCATGCGGATCGACCGGAGGGTGTCCCGGCGAGGCGGCGGTCTGCGGCTGCAGGGGCTGCTGAGTCTTTGTTCACAGTGAGAGTGTGTCCCGTAACAATGGCTACAGGCAAGTAACAATGTCGGCTTCGTCTCACGATACGAGACGAACGACGGTTGATGTGGCGAGAATCACGATTCGGCGCCGCGAGAATGTGAACAGATATTTTCAGACTTTCGAACTCTGGGACAGCTGGAATCGAACATTCTTCGATCTGCATGGCCTTTTGCTCCGTTTGTGCGGCCGTGCGGTCGATCTCACACCGTGGACGCGACTCGATGCGGGGCGCGCCGCCCGCTTGCGACGCTGGACATGGCTGGGTTCTATCGTCTACTTCGCACGAGGGCGCAGGTGCGACCGGCGACCGGGTTCTCAGATGAATCTGCTGTTACCCAAATGTGACAATCACCGGCCGGTTCCCTTATGGTGGTCTGGTGCCCGCCCCACGGCTGGCATCTCCCAGGCCATGTCCGCCGAGCTCTGCCGACGGTCTGGGGGGACGTAGAAGGCAGAGACGGAGGACCCACTCAGCGGCCGCGCCCAGTGCTACGGGCACTCATGACGGCCTCGGGGTGAAGCCCGTGCCACTGGCAGGGCCGGATGACTCTCATCCGAACCCGACAGCTAACTTCGCAGGCGCAAACGAGAGGCCCTTACGCTTGTGAGCAAGACCCCAGACCGCGCTTCCGCGCGCCCTCATGGCCGACGCCGTGCCGTCGCGCCCAACCGTTCCGCCCTGGCCCGCGCTGCGAGGAAGGGAACTGACCGCTTCGGCAACCGGAGCGCCGTCGTTGCCCTGTCCCTCGGCCTCCTCGCCGTTGCCGGCGGCGGGGCGGCGGCCACCGCGAACTCCGCGGACCTCGCCCGCACCGCCTCGGTGACGGCCCCTTCTGCGTCCGCCGCCCAGAGCCCGAGCCCGCTGGCCCAGGCCAGCAGCGACGCCCGCGCAGCGGCCGACAAGGCTGCCGCGGACAAGGCTGCGGCCGACAAGGACGCCGCTGCCAAGGCTGCTGCGGACAAGGCCGCGGCCGACAAGGCCGCATCGGACAAGGACGCCGCTGCCAAGGCTGCTGCGGACAAGGCCGCGGCCGACAAGGCCGCATCGGACAAGGCCGCGGCCGACAAGGCAGCCGCGGATCAGGCAGCCGCCGCCACCGCCAAGGCCGCCGCTGCGGCGCAGCCGGTGAACGATCCGGCGGCCGCCCAGGCCTACGCCGCGAGCCGGCTCTCGGCCTTCGGCTGGGGCCAGGACCAGATGAGTGCCCTGGTCACGCTCTGGAACAAGGAGTCGGACTGGTCCACCACGGCCACCAACGCGAGCTCCGGCGCCTACGGGATCGTGCAGGCCCTGCCCGGCAGCAAGATGGCGTCCGTGGGCGCGGACTGGCAGACCAACTACAAGACCCAGATCGACTGGGGCCTTGACTACATCAAGAAGAGCTACGGCTCCCCTGCGAACGCGCTCGCGTTCCACCTCGCCCACAACTGGTACTGAGGGCTGCAGCGCGGTACGGCGCTGACCGTTCCCGCTGCGCACGACGGCGCCGCCCGCCTCACGTCCGAGGCCGGCGGCGCCGTCGTGGCGTCCCGTGGCCGGAGCCTCAGTTCGAGGTGCTCCCCGAGCTGGTGCCCGTGCCCGTCCCTGTGCCGAGGATCATGACGGTCTGCGCTGCCAGGCCGTCCTTGAGGGCCATCACGTTCACGCTCTCGCCTTCGGCGAGGGACTCGGTGGTGGAGGTCCCGCTGCCCGACGTACCCCGCCCCCGCATCCCGCGGGCCGCGATCTGGGTGGAGGACGAGAGCGCATAGGTCTGCTGGAAGCCGTCGCTGCTCTTGACCGTCACGGACTGCCCCGACACGGCGGTCACGGTGCCGGTCTGCTCGACCATCGTGACGTTCGCGTTGTCCTGGACCACGACGAACTCGCCGTGCAGCATCTGGCCGAGCGTGCCGATGCCCATGCCGCCGGCGCCGCCGAACCCGCGCGTGCCATTCTGGAAGCCCTGGGCATTCTGGCCGCCCTGGGCCCCCGTGCCGCCCTGCGGACCGAATCCGCCCTGGCCAGCGGCGGCGCCGCCGAAGCCGTTCGCGGCGCTGCCGTCCGCGGACGAGCTGGAGGAGTTGGCGGCCCACACGGCGGCGCCCGCGCCCCCGGCAATCACGACGGCTGCCGCCGCGGCGGCGACCCCCTTCTGGGTTGAGGTCAGGCCGCGCCACCGCGCGGCCGCGGGGTGCGGGCCCTTGCCCGGGGCAGCACCCCAGCCCGGGCCGGGCTGCGCGTAGAGCTGCTCGGGCGGCGCGCCCCAGCCCTGACCTGGCTGGCCCTGCTGCGGGGCGCCCCACCCGGGGTACTGCTGCGTCGGCTCCTGCGGGCCGATCGGCTCGGCGGGGCGGTGGTCGTCCGTGCGGGGTGCATCGTTGTGGGCCATGGTGTCCTCCTTGAAGGTGGGGCGTTCTGGTCTCAGGGTTGGCGCGGATGCTGTGTCCGGGCTGTGCCGACCGCCTGCGGCCACTGTGACCGGGGCTAGGCTGGCGTGCACAGGGCGTTCACAGCCCGCGCTCAGGCTCGGACAATCCGTCACAGGGAGGCTGGAACCATGGCAAGCCCCTTCTCCACCAACAACCTGCCGGCGCTGACGCACCCCGACGGCACGCCCATCCGCGCCCTCGTGGTGGACGACGAGCCGAGCCTGTCCGAGCTCATGAGCATGGGCCTGCGCATGGCCGGTTGGAGCGTCCAGGTGGCCGCGGACGGGCCCTCGGCAGTCAAGGCGGCCCGGGAATTCAGGCCCGACGTCCTCGTGCTCGACGTCATGATGCCCGGCTTCGACGGCGTCGAGGCCCTCACACGCATCCGCCAGTTCATGCCCGAGGTGCCCGCGCTGTTCCTCACGGCCAAGGATGCGGTCGAGGACCGCATCACGGGGCTCGCCGCGGGCGGGGACGACTACGTCACCAAGCCGTTCAGCATGGAGGAGGTCATGCTCCGCCTGCACCGGCTCGTCCAGCGGTCGGGGGTGGCCGCGCAGGACGACGCCGAGCTCGTGGTCGGCGACCTCGTGCTCAACACGGACACGCGCGAGGTGACCCGCGGGGGCGACGACATCCAGCTCACCGCGACCCAGTTCGAGCTCCTGCGCTACCTCATGGAGAACCCCAAGCGCGTGGTCAGCAAGGCGCAGATCCTCGACCGCGTGTGGCAGTACGACTTCGGCGGCCAGGCGAACATCGTGGAGCTCTACATCTCCTACCTGCGCAAGAAGATCGACGTGGACCGCGCCCCCATGATCCACACCGTCCGCGGCGCGGGGTACGTCATCAAGCCAGCCGAGGCATGACCATGAGCAAGCTCTCGGGCGCGGAGCCGCGTTCGGGGCGCAGCTGGCTCCATCCCGACACCTGGCACCTGAGGACCAAGCTCGTCCTCGTGGTGATGCTCCTCCTCGTGGGCATCTGCACCGTGGTCGGCACCCTCCTCTACGCGACGATGGACCGGGTGCTCACGCAGCAGCTCGACGGGCAGCTGGCGCAGGCGAGCCACCGCGCCGTGGAGTTCGGGACTGCCTCGAGCGGCCTGCGCCGCGATCCGCTGGACGCGCCCGGCCAGGGCGCCGGCACGCTCAGCGCCAGGATCAGCAACGGGGTCCTCGTCACGAGCGGCCTGCGCACGGCGGACGGCAAGATCGTCTCGATCACGCAGTCCGACGCGGACGCGCTGGCTTCGATCCCGGTCGGCGGCCAGGGGCCCGGAGGCCCCCCGGGCGGCGGCGCGACCGGGGCCGTCGACCGGCACCTCAGCCCCGGATCGTTCCGGCTGGTCGCCATCCAGGTCCCCAACGGCGACGTCGTGGTGACCGGCCTCCCGCTGGCCTCCATGCAGGCGACCCTCGGCTCCCTCGTGCTCACCACCGTCACCGTGTCCCTCGGGGGGCTCGTGCTCGTAGGGCTGCTCGGCACCGTGATCATCCGGCGCACCATGAAGCCTCTGGACGAGCTCTCCCGTGTGGCCGGACAGGTGGCGCAGCTGCCCCTCGAGGCCGGAGAGGTGGCGCTCGCGGTGCGGGTCCCCGACTCCGCCTCGAACCCCGGGACGGAGGTCGGCCAGGTCGGGAACGCGCTCAACAGGATGCTGGACAACGTCGCCGGTGCCCTCGAGGCCCGCCAGGCCTCGGAGACGAAGGTGCGCCAGTTCGTCGCCGACGCCTCGCACGAGCTGCGCACCCCCCTCACGGCGATCCGCGGCTACACGGACATGCTGCGCCTGACGGAGCCGCTCACGGAGCAGGGCGCCGAATCGCTCGGGCGGGTTGAGTCGCAGTCACTGCGGATGTCCCGCCTCGTGGAGGACCTGCTGACCCTGGCGAGGCTCGACGAGGGCCAGCCGCTCAAGCGGGGCCCGGTGGACCTCACCCAGCTGCTCGTGGAGACGGTCACCGACCAGAAGGTCATTGCACCGGACCATGTGTGGCGCCTCGAGCTGCCCGAGGAGCCGGTCGAGATCACGGCGGACGGCGCGAAGCTCCACCAGGTGCTCGTGAACCTGCTGAGCAACGCCCGCAAGCACACGCCCGCCGGAACCACGGTCACCGCCGCGGCCGGCCGGTCGGCGACCGGCGAGGCGGTGCTGACTGTGACCGACAACGGCCCGGGGATCCCCCCCGACCTGCGGGACACCGTATTCTCCCGCTTCACCCGCGCGGACAAGGCCCGCACCTCCACGGGCGAGGGCTCCACGGGGCTCGGGCTCTCGATCGTCGACGCCATCGTCAAGGCCCACGGCGGGTCCATCGACGTCACCTCGAGGCCGGGCCGGACCGAGTTCGCCGTGTACCTGCCCGCGGCGTAGCCCTCGGCCCACGGCCGGGCGGCGTTCAGGCTCCGCGGGCGCCCCGGCCGCCGTCCACCGTGAGGACCGCCCCGGTGGTATAGGACGACGCCGGGGATGCGAGCCAAAGCACAGCGGCCGCCACCTCCTCAGCGGTCCCGATGCGCCCCATCGGGGAGAAGGACCCGATGCGCCGCCGGACCTCCTCGGGCTGTGCTGCGGTTCCCCCCGACTCGACGGACCCCGGCGCCACCGCGTTCACGCGGATCCCCCGCTCGGCGTAGTCGAGGGCAGCGGTGCGGGTGAGGCCCACCACGGCGTGCTTGGCCGCAACGTAGGCGGACATGCCGGGAGCGCCCGCGATGCCCGCCGTGGAGGCGATGTTGACGACCGTGCCGCCCGATGGAAGGGCCGGCAGCTCGTAGTGCATCGCCACCAAGGTCCCGCGGAGTGTCACGCCGAGGACCCGGTCGGCCTCCTCGAGCGCGAGGTCGCCGAGCGGGGCGGGGCGATGCGCCGCCCCGGCGTTGTTCACCGCAATGTCCATCCCGGCCGTGGCGGCCCGCTCCACGAGGGTCCGCACCCCGATGTCTTCCGTGATGTCCGTGGGCATGGACTCCGCCTCGATCCCTGCAGAGCGGAGTTCCTCCTCGAGGCTGCGGAGGTCCGCCGCGGTGCGCGCAGCGAGCACGAGCCGGGCGCCCGCGTGCCCCAGGGCAGTCGCGATCGCCCGGCCCAGGAGCCCGTTGGCCCCGACGACCAGCGCCGTGCGGCCCGTGAGGACCCCGCCCGCTCCGGTCATCCCGAGGCCTGGGCGGACGTGGCCTGCGCGGGGCCGGCTGGGGCGGGCTCGGCCTCGTGCCTGCTGCGGCGCGTGGCCATGAAGGTCCCCGCGAGGACGAGCACCGCGCCGGCGCCGATCAGCGGCGTGAGCGGGTCGCCGTGGAGGGCCACCCCGAGCGCGAGGGCCACGACCGGGTTGACGTATGCGATCGCCGTCGCCCGCGCGGGGCCGGCGTCCGCGATGAGGCGGAAGAAGAGCAGGAACGCGAGGGCGGTGCACAGCAGCCCGAGGAGCACGAGCGAGCCCGTCGCGAGCGCCGACTGGGGCTGGGCGGGCCAGGACATCACCGCGAAGGGGGAGGCGATGATCGCCGCGATGCTCAGGCAAGCCGCCGTCATGGGCAGCGCCGGCACCTCGCGCAGCTTCGTGGCGGCGATCTGCGGGGCGATCGCGTAGCCGACCGCCACGAGCATCATCTCGACCACAGGCCATGGCCCGGCGGCCTCCATGCCGCCTCCGCCGAGTGCCGCCACTCCGCCGATCGCGACCACAAGTCCCGCGATCCGCAGCCGGCCGATGCGCTTCTCGAGCCCGATCAGCCGCGCAACGACGAGGGCGAGCACCGGTGCGAACGCGATGAGGAGCCCCGCGAGCGAGCTCGTGATGAAGCGCTCGGCGTCGCTGAGGAGGAACCACGGGCCCACCATCTCGAGCAGCGCGAACGCGAGAACGGCCCAGCGGTGCTCCCACACGATGCGCATCCCCCGCCGGGCGAACGGCAGGAGCACGACGGCGCCGATCGCCGTCCGCGAGAACACGACGACGGCGGGGCTCACTTCGTGCACCGCGTCGCGGATGAGGAGGTAGGGCACGCCCCAGATGAGGCTCATGGCCGCGAAGAGGATCCAGGCCCGGCGGCTCATCGGAGCCCCCTCCGGCAGCGGGTGGAGTGCGTCACGGACCACACTCTAGGCGCGGCCTCCGACATCGGAAACGATTCGGGCTCGGCCGAATCCTCCGCCGACGTCACCCCGCAGGAGCGCGAGGTCACCCCGCAGGAGCACGACGTCAGGGGCGCGGGCAGGCGCCGCCCTCACAGCAGCACCACAGCATCGCGCTAAGGCCGTCAAAAGGTGTCCCGCGACAGTCATTACATGACGCTCACCGACCCCAGCATCACGGACGCAACCCCCGGAGCCCCAGCCCCCGGCTCCGGCTCCGGCGAGCGGACCGCGCAGGCGGCCGGCGGCGTCGTCCATCCCGGCAGCGTTCCGGTCCTCACCCGAGACCTCCGTCCCGGCACGGCCATCGACGCGCACGCGCTCGACGCCGCGGGCATCCCCGTCCTCGACGTCACCATCCCCGTCTACAACGAAGAGGAAGACCTCGAGGAGTGCGTCCGCCGCCTCCACGCCCACCTCTCCCGCACGTTCGAGCACGGCTTCCGGATCACGGTCGCTGACAACGCGTCGACGGACTCGACCCTCCGCGTGGCCGAGCGGCTCGCCCGCGAGCTGCCCGAGGTCCGCGCGGTCCACCTCGAGCAGAAGGGCCGCGGCAACGCGCTCCGCCGGGTCTGGCTCGCCTCGGACGCCCCCGTGCTCGCCTACATGGACGTGGACCTCTCCACCGACCTCGCGGCGCTCGGCCCCCTCGTGGCCCCGCTCCTGTCCGGCCACTCGGACCTCGCGATCGGCACCCGGCTCGCGCGGACCTCGCGGGTGATCCGCGGTCCCAAGCGCGAGTTCGTCTCGCGCTCCTACAACTTCCTGCTGCACTCCCTCATGGGGGCCGGGTTCTCGGACGCGCAGTGCGGGTTCAAGGCCATCCGCGCAGACGTGGCCCAGCAGCTCCTGCCCCACACCCTCGACACCGCCTGGTTCTTCGACACGGAGCTCCTGGTCCTCGCCGAGCGCTGCGGCCTGCGCTGCCACGAGGTCCCGGTGGACTGGACGGACGATCCGGACTCGAAGGTGGACGTGGTCCGCACGGCCCTCGACGACCTCCGCGGCATGTACCGGCTCACGAAGGACCTGGCCCGCGGACGCATCCCCCTCGCCGAGCTGCGCGATGCCCTGGCCCGCGGCCCGCTCCCGGCCGGCGAGCGCGCCGCGGAGGCCGGGCGACGGCAGAGCCTGTTCGGCCAGCTCGCGCGGTTCGCCGCGATCGGGATTGCCTCGACGCTCGCATACGCCGCCCTGTTCGTCCTGGGCCGGGAGTTCATGGACGCGCAGGCCTCGAACTTCGCGGCCCTGCTCATCACCGCCGTGGCGAACACGGCAGCGAACCGCCGCTTCACGTTCGGTGTGCTCGGCGCGGAGCGGCTGGGGCGGCACCACGTCGAGGGGCTCGCGGTCTTCGGCCTCGGCTGGGCCCTCACTGCCGGGGCGCTCGTGTGGATGCACACCGTCGCCAACCCGGCCACGTGGCTCGAGCTCGGCGTCCTGATCGTCGCCAACCTCGCCGCCACCGCCCTCAAGTTCCTCCTCTTCCGCCACTGGGTGTTCCGCCGCCGCGCCTGACCCGCGGGAGGTGACCTCCGGGAGATGACTCCCAGAAGGTGACCTCCAGAAGGTGACTCCCCGACGTAGCCTGCTGACCGAAAGGCCCCCCATGACAACCTCGCTCACCCCGGACACCGGCTCGGGTTCCGGCGCCGGCGTCGTCGACACCACGCCCCCCGCAGCCCCGGGTGGGCGGACAGCGGCGGCCTCCTCCCGCCGTCGTCCGCCCGCCCGGCCCACCTGGCGCCGCGTCGCGTTCGGCGCGGACCAGCCCCGCTGGGTCCGCCCGTCGGCGTTCGGCCTCCTCGTCGCCTCGGGGTTCCTCTACCTCTGGAACCTGACGAACTCAGGCTGGGCCAACGAGTTCTACGCCGCGGCGATCCAGGCCGGCAGCAAGGACTGGACCGCGTGGTTCTTCGGCTCCCTCGACGCCGGCAACGCCATCACCGTGGACAAGCCCCCGGCGGCCTTCTGGATCCCCGGGCTCCTGGGACGGATCTTCGGCTTCAACTCGTTCACCATGCTCCTGCCCGAGGCGCTCATGGGCGTCGCGTCGGTCGCCCTGATGTACGCAGCGGTGAAGCGGGTGAGCGGCCCGGCCGCCGGCCTGATCGCCGGGGGCGCGCTCGCGGCGACCCCGGTGGCCGCGCTCATGTTCCGGTTCAACAACCCCGACGCGATGCTCACGTTCAGCCTGGTCCTGGCCGCCTCCATGACCGTCCGGGCGATCGAGAAGGCCGGCTGGAAGTGGCTCGTCGGCGCGGGCGCCGTCCTAGGTCTCGCCTTCCTGACCAAGATGCTCGCGGGGCTCATCGTCGTCCCCGCGCTCGGCCTGGCGTACCTGTGGGCCGCGCCCACCACGTTGCGCCGCCGGATCCTGCACCTGCTCGGCGCGCTGGGCGGCCTGATCGCCGTCGCGGGAGCCTACATCGCCGCCTTCACGCTCACCCCCACCACCGTGCGGCCCTACATGGCAGGCTCGCAGACCAACAGCTTCCTCGAGCTCACCTTCGGGTACAACGGGCTCGCCCGCATCTTCGGCAACCGCGGGGGCGGCTTCGGCGGCGCGGTGCGGGACCGGGCGTCCGACGCCGGTGCTGCCGCCGGCCCGGACGCGGCGGGCGGCGCGGGATTGGGCGGCTTCGCCGGCGGTGCGCCCGGAGGCGGGGGGCCGGGCGGGGGCAACTCGATGTTCGGGGGCAGTGCGGGCCTGGCGCGGATGTTCGGCTCGAGCTTCGGCACCGAGATCTCCTGGCTCCTGCCCGCCGCCCTGATCCTGCTCGTGGCCGGGCTCTGGTTCACGCGACGGGCCGCACGCACCGACCGGGTGCGGGCCTCCCTCATCGTCTGGGGCGGCTGGACGGTCCTCACCGCAGCCGTGTTCAGCTTCATGACCGGCACGGTGCACTCCTACTATGCGATCGCGCTCGCTCCGGGCATCGCCGGGGTCGTGGGACTCGGCGCCGCCGAGCTGTGGCGCGGGCGGGCCTACTGGCCGTCCCGGATCGTCCTGGCCGTGGTGGTGCTCGGCACGAGCCTCTGGACCGCGGTGCTGCTCGGGCGGGATGCCTCGTGGCTGCCCTGGCTCCGCGTGGTGACCGTGGTCCTGGGCGTCCTCGCCGCCCTCGGCTTCCTGATGCGGGCGGACCGGTTCGGGGCGGGCAGGGTCCGGACCGGGGCCGTGGCCCTCGGCGTCACCGCGCTCCTGGCCGGTGGCCTCGGCCCCGCCGCGTTCACCGTCGCCACGGCGTCGGTGGGCCACAGCGGCGCGATCCCGACGTCGGGCCCGTCCGGCGCGGGCGGCTCCGGAGCGCGCGCGGGGTTCGCGCAGTTCCGCGACCGCCTGGGGGCCACCCGAGACGCTTCTCCGGCCGAGGCCTTCGGCGGGTCCTTCGGCGGCCAGCCCCAGGGCGGTCCCGGAGGCGGGGCGACGGCCTCGAGCGAGGTCGTGGCGCTCCTGAAGCAGGCCACCACCAAGTGGTCCGCGATCACCAACGGCTCGAACTCGGCCTCGTCCCTCGAGCTCGCGTCGAACACCAATGTCATCGCGATGGGCGGCTTCACCGGGAGCGACCCGTACCCGAGCCTGGATGAGTTCAAGAACCTCGTGGCGAAAGGCGACGTGACGTACTACATTGCCGGCGGCGGCATGGGCGGCAGCTTCGGCGGCCGCGGCGGGGGGACCACCGACGCCTCCGCGATCACCCAGTGGGTCGAGGCGAACTTCCAGCCCCAGACCGTCGGCTCGACCACCGTCTATAAGCTGGTCAAGTGATGGCCAGCATGCTCCGCTTCGAGCCGCCCGGGGCGCCGCCGCGCCGCCCCGGGCGTCCGGGAGCCAGCTCCTGGAGGTCACGTCCCGCGGGTCCTCGCGCGGAGCGCGCCCAGGGGCCCGGCGCCGTGCGGCGGCGCGCGCAGCTCGCCGCGGTCCTCGCGGCGATCACGACCCTCTACCTGTGGAACCTCACGGCCAACGGCTGGGCCAACGCGTTCTACTCCGCGGCGGCTCAGGCCGGCAGCCAGAACTGGGAGGCGTTCTTCTTCGGCTCCTCGGATGCCGGGAACTCGATCACGGTGGACAAGCCCCCGGCGTCGCTGTGGATCGTGGACCTGTCGGTGCGCGTGTTCGGGCTCAGCTCTGCCTCGATCCTCGTCCCCGAGGTCCTCATGGGCGTCGCCACGGCGTGGATCCTCTACCTCGCGGTCCGCAGGGCCGTCAGGGCGGCGACCGGAAGCGACGCCGCCGGGCACCGCGGCGGGCTCCTCGCCGCCGTCGTGCTCGCCCTGACCCCCGTGGCGGCGCTCATGTTCCGGTTCAACAACCCGGACGCGCTGCTCGTGCTGCTCATGACGGCGTCCGGCTATGCGGTGGTGCGCTCGGTCCAGGACGGGAGGGCCCGCTGGCTCATCGCGGCAGGCGCACTGCTCGGCCTCGGATTCCTGGCCAAGCAGCTCCAGGTCCTCCTCGTCGTGCCGGGGTTCGGACTCGCGTACCTGTGGGCAGCCCCGCATCCGCTGCGGCGCCGGCTGCTCCACCTCCTCGGTGCGCTCGGGGCGGTGGCCGCCGCGGCGGGCTGGTGGATCCTCGCCGTCGAGCTGACCCCCGCCGGGTCGCGGCCGTTCATCGGCGGCTCCCAGACCAACTCGATCCTCGAGCTCACGTTCGGGTACAACGGGTTCGGCCGGCTCGACGGCAACGAGGTCGGCTCCGTGGGCGGCGGCAACGGCTGGGGCCGCCCGGGCCTCTTCCGGCTCTTCTCAGACACGTTCGGCGGCCAGATCGCGTGGCTCCTGCCCACCGTCCTCATCCTGGGGGCCGCGCTCCTGTGGGTGGGCCGCCGCGCGCCGCGGACCGACCCGGTGCGGGCGTCGGTGATCGTGTGGGGTGGCTGGGTCCTCGTCACGGGCCTCACCTTCAGCCTCATGGCGGGCATCATCCACGAGTACTACTCGGTGGCGCTCGCGCCCGGCATCGCGGCCCTGGCAGGCACCGGCGCGGGAGTCCTGTGGCACCGCCGCTCCGGACGGGCGGAGGCGGCGGTCCTGGCCGCGGCCGTCCTCGCGGCCGGGGTGACGGGCGCCATGCTGCTGGGCCGCGCCACAGGGTTCGTGCCGTGGCTCCCCCCGGTGGTGGCGGCCGCGGGGATCGTCGCAGCCTTCGGCATGGCCGCAGGGCCGTTCGGCCTGCGCCTCACCCCGCGGTGGACCGGGTGGGCCTCGCGGACGACGGCGTCACTCGCCCTCGTCGCGGGCCTCGCCGGCTCGCTGGCGTTCACCCTGCAGACCGTGTCCACCCCGCACACGGGGGCGATCGTGAGCGCGGGCCCGTCCTCCGGGTTCGGCGTCGGCGGGCCGGGCGGGTTCGGTGGCCGGCGCCAGTTCATCCAGGGCCAGTTCGGCCTGAGCACGGGCGGACCGGCCGCGGGCGGCTTCGGCCCGCAGGGCGGGGCCTCGGGCGGCTTCGGCGGACGCGGCGGCGGGGCGGGGCTCCTGGGCGCCAGCACGCCGTCGTCCGCGCTCGTCGCCGCCCTGACCGCCGACGCGGCCAAGTACACGTGGGCCGCGGCCGTGGTCGGATCGAACAACGCGGCCGGCTACCAGCTGGCGACTGGGCAGCCCGCCATGGCGCTGGGCGGGTTCAACGGCACCGACCCCTCCCCCACGCTCGAGCAGTTCCAGCAGCTTGTCGCCGACGGCAGGGTGCACTGGTTCATCGCGGCCTCGCTCATGGGAGGCGATTCGGGCTCCGACGCTGCCCGGCAGATCGCCCAGTGGGTCGAGGCCAACTACACCGCGCAGACCATCGGCGGGAAGACGGTCTACCAGCTCGGGTGAGAGTGGGGTGCCGGAACAGCGGCTGCTGCGGCTACGGTGGGCCCATGGCGGATTCCGAAATCCTGCGCGTTGACGGTCCCGACGGTGTGCGGGAGGTGAAGCTGACCAGCCCGGACAAGGTGCTCTGGCCCGGCGTCGGCGGTGACGGCCCCCTCACGAAGCGCGACCTGGCGGAATACCTCGTCGCGGTGGCGGCGCCGTTCCTCCACCTCAACGGGGACCGGCCCATGACGCTGCAGCGTTTCCCCGAGGGGATCGACGGCGAGGAGTTCTTCTCCAAGCGGCCGCCGCGCGGAGCCCCCGCCTATCTGAGGACGGTCACGTGCACCTACCCGTCCCGCCGCCGCCACGACCAGCTCGTGTTCGATGAGCCCGCCGCGCTGGCCTGGGCGGCGCAGATGGGAACGGTGACCTTCCATCCCTGGCCCGTGCGCACGGCCAATCTCGACAACCCGGACGAGCTGCGGATCGATCTGGACCCGCAGCCCGGGCGGACGTTCGCCGACGCCGTCACCGCGGCCCAGGCCCTGCGGGAGGTCATGGCGGAGGCCGGGCTCACGGCCTACGCGAAGACCTCCGGCAACCGGGGAGTGCACGTCTACGCGCGGATCCGGCCCACGCACGAGTTCCTTCACGTGCGCCACGGGGTCATCGGGATCGCGCGCGAGCTCGAGAGGCGCCTGCCGGAGCTGGTCACGACGTCCTGGTGGAAGGAGGAGCGCGGCGAGCGCGTCTTCGTCGACTTCAACCAGGCCAACCGCGACCGCACCATCGCCGCCGCCTATTCGCCCCGGCCGCTGCCGCATGCGCCGGTCTCGACCCCCCTGACGTGGGAGGAGCTGGCCGACGCCGACCCGCGCGACTTCACGGTGCGCACCGTCCCGGCACTCCTGACCGAGCGGGAGTGCCCCTGGACGGGCATCGACGACACCGCGGGCGACGTCACCGGGGCGCTGGCGCTCTGGGAGCAGGACCTCGAGCGCGGGCTCGGCGAGCTGAACTTCCCGCCGGACTACCCCAAGATGCCCGGCGAGCCTCCGCGTGTCCCTCCGAGCAAGCGCAGGGCCGACCGCGTGGACGCGGACTACATGGCGCCCAAGGCGGAGCGGGACGCCGAATGGGGCACCGCCATCGCGCCCCCGTATGGCCCGATGCTGGCCAAGCCGGTCAAGAAGCTCCCGGAAGGGGACTTCCTCTACGAGCCCAAGTGGGACGGCTTCCGCTCGATCGTGTGGCGCTCCGGCGACCGGGTCGAGATCGGATCGCGCAACGCGCTGCCGATGACCCGCTACTTCCCCGAGCTCGTCGCCGCCTTCGTGGAGAACCTTCCAGACCATTCGGTGATCGACGGCGAGATCATCCTGATCGATCCCGAGTCCGGTGACCGGCTCAACTTCGATGCGCTGCAGCAGCGTATCCATCCCGCGGCCTCGCGCATCGCCAAGCTCAGCGCCGCCACGCCTGCGAGCTTCGTCGCGTTCGACCTGCTCGCGCTCGGGCAGACCAACTACGTCGAGCGGCCGTTCGCCGAGCGCCGCGCGGCGCTCGAGGAGGCGCTCAAGGACGCCGCGCCCCCGGTGTACCTCACGAATGCGACGCCGGACCCGGCCGTCGCCCTGGAGTGGTTCAGCACGTTCGAGGGCGCCGGCCTCGACGGTGTCATCGCCAAGCCGCTCGGCGAGCTGTACGCCGAGGACAAGCGGGTCATGGCAAAGCTGAAGCACGAGCGGACGGCGGACTGCGTCGTCGCCGGGTACCGGCTGTACAAGGACGAGCCGGACGCCATCGGCTCCCTGCTGCTGGGACTGCATGACGACCAGGGCCAGCTCCACTCGGTGGGGGTCATCGGGGCCTTCCCGATGGCCCGCCGGCGCGAGCTGTTCGCCGAGCTGCAGCCGCTCGTCACGACGTTCGAGGGCCACCCGTGGGCGTGGGCGCAGCCCGCGGAGGAGAAGCCTGACAACCGTGACCAGTCGACCCCGCGCACCCCGACCGCGGCGGCCCACTCGCGCTGGAACGCGAACAAGGACCTCTCGTTCACCCCGCTGCGGCCGGAACGCGTCGTCGAGGTGCGCTATGACCACATGGAGGGCGACCGGTTCCGGCACACCGCACAGTGGGTGCGGTGGCGCGAGGACCGCTCGCCCGAGTCCTGCACCTACAGCCAGCTGGAGGAGCCGGTCAGCTACGACCTCTCCTCGGTCCTGAGCGGGGACCAGTAACCTGCCGCGGCGCCGGCCGGCCCACGGGATGCTCAGCCGTTGGGGCGGTGGGGGAGGTACTGGATCGCCCAGCGGTTGCCGTCCGGGTCCTCGAAGCTCACGAAGTGGCCCCAGTCGAGGACCTGGACGTCGCTGACCTCGACCCCGCGCGCGGCGAGCTCGTCGTGGGCCTTGTGGATGTCCGCCACGACGATCTGCAGGGCGGCGGTGCCCGGAGGCTTCTCTGACAGGCCCTCGCCGAAGGCGATCGAGCACGCAGACCCTGGCGGGGTGATCTGCACGAAGCGCAGGTCCTCGCTGACGCGCTGGTCGTAGTCGAGGTGGAAGCCGACCTTGCTGACGTAGAAGTCGATGGATCGGTCGACGTCGCTCACGGGGATGAAGGCCAGTTCGAGTTTCCAGTCCATGCCCTCAAGCTAGACGCGGCGGCACGGGGCGGGAAGACGCCGCCGACCGGCTGCGGACAGCGCCGGTCCGCAGCCCCGGGAAAACTTCTCAAAGAAATTCTCCGAACCGAGTGACCTTTCCGCGGCGCCGGTCGGTTCAAGGGGTGTAGGGCGCACGGTTCGCGTCCTGTCCACTGACTTCAACCCCTTTAGGAGCCGATCCATGTCGATCCTCACCGTCATCACCTCTGGCCTCACGTCGAGCAAGATCGCCGCCAGCGCCGCCGCGCTCGGCGTCCTCACGGTCGGGGGCGTGGGAACCGCTGCCTACACCGGCACGCTTCCGACCCAGGCCCAGGGCGTGGCCCACCAGATCCTGGGCGCCCCGGCCCCCCAGACCGCCGTGGACGACGCGAAGGGCGACGCCACCGCTGCCGGCCAGAAGGTCCAGGACGTCGCGTCCAAGGGTGCCGCGCAGGCCAAGGACGCCGCCGCGAAGACCGCCTCCGAGGCCAAGGGCGCGGCCGCCGACGCCCAGAAGGCCGCGGGCACGGCCGCGTCCTCCGCCGAGGGCTCCTCCACGGGTGCAGCGGACCTGGACCTGGTCGGCCTGTGCCACGCGAACGCCCAGGGCTCGCTCAACGCCTCCTCCGCCGGCTTCAAGAGCCTCGAGGTCGCGGCCAAGGGCCAGGCCAACATCGCCGCCTACTGCCAGGGCCTCGACGCCCAGGCGGCCACCGGCACCGTGAAGCAGGCCGCCGGCAACGCCGTGTCCGCCGCCAAGGCCGCCGTCCCCGGCACCCCCGCCCTCCCCTCGGTCCCGGCCGTCCCCGCCCAGGGCACGCTCCCGAGCGCCCCGGCCGTCCCGAGCGTCCCCGCCGTGCCGTCCGACCTCGGCAGCGCCCTGCACCAGTAACCTGCGGTAGGGTGTTTGACCGTGCCGGGGCCCGCCCCTGTGGTGGCCCCGGCACGCACCGGCACGGCGCCCGCTCCACGCGGGCACCACGTGCCGTGACCGATGGACAGGATGGAGTGGTTGCACACGAGCGAGGATCCCGGAGTGGTGATCGCCGCGGACGATCAGGACAGCCCGGAAGCACTCTTCACCGCCGCCTACCGCGAGTACTCGGGCCCCGTCAGGGGCTACCTGCGCGCGCGGGGCATTGACGACCCCGACGCCGTGACCCATGACGTCTTCCTGGCCCTCTACACGCGGCTCACCCAAGGCGGCACCGACGAGGAGCCCGGTTTCACGGGGGGCCTCGCGGGAACGAAGGCCCTCGCGTTCACCATCGCCCACGGACGCGCCGTCGACCATCACCGCCGCAGGGCGAGGACCCCCTATCTGGTGCCCCACGAGGCAGAGACCGATCCCCGGCGCACGGCCACGACCCCCGAGGACGCCGTCGTCGCAGACAGCGGCGCGCTCGCCCTCCTCGGCACGCTCTCCGAGGACTACCGCGAGGTGCTCCTCCTCCGCATCGTCGCCGACCTCTCGATCGACGAGACCGCCGCGGTCATGGGCCGGACCACAGGCGCCGTCAAGCAGCTCCAGCGCCGGGCGCTGAACGAACTCCGCACGCACGTGCCGACCACAGAACTGAGCAGGCCATGACTTCCGCCTTTGACCCGGACGACCTCAGCGTCGTCGACGAGCTCCTCGAGGGACTGGACGCCGAGGACGCCGAGTCCCTCCGCCCGGTCCTCGCCGAGCTCCGCGGGCTCGCAGAGTCCGAGCCCGTGCTGCCCAACCGGCGCCTGGCCAGCCTCCTCGCCGCCGCGCCCGGCCCCTCCGCCGCTGCCCTGACGTCCGCCGACGAGCAGCCGTCCGCCGACGAGCAGCGCCCCGAAGCCCGGCACGAGGCCGCCCCGGCCACGGTGGTGGACCTCGAGGCAGTCCGCAGCACCCGCAGCCCGTCGCGGCGCCGCCGCGGCCGTCCGGCCACGACCGCGCTCATCATCGCGATCGCCGCCGGCGCCGCCTCCGCCGGCGCCGCCGCCGCGGCCCAGGGCGGCTTCCACCTCTGGCCGGGCAGCAACACCAACGCCGTGGACAACGCGCCCGGCCAGGCTCCGTCCACGGCGGGGACGGGACAGGCGTCCCTCCCTGCCCGGGTGGCGCCCGCCGTCCCGGCCCCGGGCAGCTCATCTGCGCCGGAGGGCACCCAGGCGCCGGCCACGGTGGCACCCGCGTCAGCGCGGCCGGCGTCGCCCGTCACGCCGTCTGCTCCCGCGCCCGCCGGCAGCGTCCCCGCTGTCCCGCTCCCGCAGCTGCCGCTCAGCCCGCCCTCGCTCGCGCCGAGCGCAGTGCCCACGATGCCGCACCTGCCGCCCGCACCCACGCCGCCGTCGCTGCTGCCCGGCCTGCTGCCGAAGCTGCCGTAGGACGGGCCGGCCGCCGGCGCGGGCGGCCCGCCCGCGCCGGCGGGCCCTGCTATTTGGCCAGGCCGTAGAGGCGGTCTCCCGCGTCGCCCAGTCCGGGGACGATGTAGGCCTTCTCGTTGAGCCGCTCGTCGATCGAGGCGAGCACGATCTTCACGTTCGAGTCCCCCAGCCCCTTCTCGAGGCGCGCGAGCCCTTCAGGGGCGGCGAGCAGGCAGATGCACGTGACATCGCTGGCGCCGCGCCGGAAGAGGAACTTCACGGCCTCGCTCAGGGTCCCGCCGGTGGCGAGCATGGGATCGAGCACGAACACCTGGCGGCCCGTGAGGTCCTCGGGGAGCCGCTCCGCGTAGGTGACGATGTCGAGCGTCTCCTCGTCACGGGCCATCCCGAGGAAGCCGACCTCTGCCGTCGGCACGAGCTTGACCATGCCCTCGAGCATGCCCAGGCCCGCGCGCAGGATGGGCACCACGAGGGGTGTGGGCTTGGTGAATGCCGTCCCCACCGTGGTGGTGACGGGCGTCTCGATCGTCACTGGCTCGGTGCGCACCTCCCGGGTGGCCTCGTAGGCCAGGAGGGTCACGAGCTCCTCGGCCAGCTGCCGGAACACCGGGCTGGGGGTGTTCTTGTCCCGCAGCACGGTCAGCTTGTGCGCGACGAGGGGGTGGTCGACGACGAGAGTTCGCATGGCAGAGAACCTACCAGCCCCTCCTGACAGGCTCACCCCGTCCGGCGCCCCGCCTCCCCCTCAGAGGGAGGACGACGGCGGCACCCTGCCGCCGCCGTCGGGCGCAGCCTCCGCGGTGGCCCGCTCCGCCCGTGCGCGGCGCACGAGATGGAAGACCTGGTGGGCGATGATCACGACCGTGAGCCACGCGCAGCCGAGGAACCACGCGGCCACGACGTCCGTGAGCCAGTGGTGGCCGAGGAAGACCCGGGAGAGCCCGATGGCGAGCGCGTAGAGCGCGCCGAGGCAGATGACCGCGGCGCGCGTCCACGCGCTGCGGACCCTGAGGCAGACGAGGTAGACGACGATGCCGGCGATCACTGTCGCATTGAGGGTGTGCCCGCTCGGGAAGGACGCGGAGTACTCGTACGGCGGGACCGCGAGCTCGTGCGGCGGCCGGGCCCGCGCGGTGAGCTGCTTGCCGAAGATGGTCGCGAGCAGCGAGCCGAGGGCCGCCGCCGGGACGAGGACGAGGGGCCTCCAGTGCCGCATCCACACGGCCAGCAGCACCATCGCCACGGCGGCGACGATGGGCGCAATCACCCCTCCGCCAATATTCGTGACCACCGTGACCGCCGTGTCGAGGGCCGGCGTCCGGGCCGCGACGGCCCACGTGAGCACCGGCTGGTCCAACGCTGCGAGCTCGTCCTTCTGGACCACGGACTCGTACACCTCGCCGCCCGCCCACGAGAACCCGAGGGTCAGGACCGCGCCCACGGCGAGCAGCACCCACATCGTGGCGTTCGGACCGAGCCGACGGCCGATCGCGGCGATCCAGCGGCGCAGCCCACTTCCCTCGTCCACGTCCGACTCCTCTCCGCCGCAGTCGGCTCGGTGCGGCCTGCAGGAGCCGGGCCGCACCGGGCCGCGCTGTCTGCGCCCGAACCTATCATTGGAGCCATGCCCACCCCCGGACCGCACACGCAGGATCGCGCCCACGCCTCGTGGATGCGGCTCGCCCTCAAGCAGGCGCGGGCCGCCGAGACGACCGGGGACGTCCCGATCGGGGCAGTCGTAGTGGGGCCCGACGGGGCGGTGGTCGCCACCGGGCGCAACGAGCGCGAGGCACTCGGCGACCCGACGGCGCACGCGGAGGTCCAGGCGATCCGCTCGGCCGCGGCCGCCCTGGCGCACGACGGCGCGGGCGACGGCTGGCGTCTGGCCGACTGCACCCTGGTGGTCACCCTCGAGCCCTGCGCGATGTGCGCCGGCGCCATCGTCCTGGCGAGGATCCCGCGCGTGGTGTTCGGCGCCTGGGACGAGAAGGCCGGAGCCGCCGGGAGCGTGTTCGACGTCCTCCGCGAGCGGCGCCTCAACCACTGGGTCGAGGTCTACCCGGGCGTGCTCGAGGAGGAGTGCGGGGCGCTCCTGCGCGGGTTCTTCGCCCAGCACCGCTGACCCCGTGGGTGGAATGATGGGCGGGACATCGGGCGGCAACCTCACATTTCCTCCTTCCCCGGCGTCTTCATGGTGATGGACACGAAACAGCCCTTCGAAAAGCTCGTCGAGCTCCACGGAGCCGCGGTGCTGCGGGTGTGCCGTGCGGTCGTCGGCCCGCTGGACGCCGAGGACGTCTGGCAGGAGACCTTCCTCTCGGCCCTGCGCGCCTACACCGACCTGCCGCCCGATGCCAACGTCGAGGCGTGGCTCGTGACCATCGCCCACCGCCGTTCGCTCGACGCCGTACGGGCAGCGGGGCGCCGAGCCGTCCCCGTCGAGTCCGTGCCGGAGGGACGCTCGCCGCTCGGGAACCCTGCCCCGCCGGACGACGGCGTGTGGGGCCAGGTCGCGCGCCTGCCCGACAAGCAGCGGCGCGTCATCGCCTACCGCTACCTCGGCGATCTTCCCTTCGGGGAGATCGCCGCGATCGTCGGCGGCACCCCCGCCGCCGCCCGACGCTCCGCCGCGGACGGGCTCAGGAAGCTGCGCACCCTCGTCTCGGCAGACCTGCTGCCCGAAGGAGACCCCTCATGAACCGCCCCCACATCGACACGGCTGCAACCGGTGCCGACTCCCCGTCACCGGGCCCCGGCGCCGTGGACCTCGCCTTCGCCCCCCACCTGACGGTGATCGAACCCGGCACCCTCGAGCGGCTCCGGGGCTCGCTGGCGGCCGAGGCCGGCCGGGAGGGACTGCTCGACGTCGCCTACCGGGTGGTCGACTCGCCGCTGGGCCAGCTCCTCATCGCCGCGACCGAACGCGGCCTGGTCCGCGTGGCCTTCGAGCGGGAGGGCCTCGACGCCGTCCTGCAGACCCTCGCCGACCGGCTGAGCCCGCGCATCCTCGAGGCCCCCGGGCGCCTGGGCTCCGCCGCCCGCGAGATCGAGGAGTACTTCGCCGGCCGGCGCACGAGCTTCGATCTGCCCTTGGACCTGAGCCTCTCCGCCGGGTTCCGCCGCACCGTGCTCGCCCATCTCGGTGAGATCCCCTTCGGCTCCACCGAGAGCTACACCGAGGTTGCCCGCGCCGTGGGGAACCCGAAGGCCGTCCGCGCGGTCGGATCGGCATGCGCGACCAATCCTCTCCCGCTCGTGATCCCGTGCCATCGGGTGCTGCGCTCCGACGGGAGCCTCGGCGGCTACATCGGCGGCCTGGAGGCGAAGACCGCGCTGCTCTCGCTCGAGGCGGCCGCATGAGCGGGGCGCTCTTCGGTGACGAGCTGCTCGAGAGGCCCCGCCGCGAGCTCGCCCCGGGCGCCGTCCATGTGCCCGGCTGGCTCACCCTCGAGCAGCAGGCGTGGATCGCCGAGCGGTTCCGCGAGTGGTCGGCCGGCCCGGTGCCCCCGCGGGCGGCGGCCGTGAGGGGGCACGAAATGTCCGTGAAGACGGTGTGCCTGGGCTGGCACTGGCAGCCCTACCGCTACACGCGCGAGGCGACCGACGTCAACGGCGCCCGGGTGCTGCCGCTGCCCGACTGGCTCGAGCGCGTGGGACGGCTCGCTGTCGCCGAGGCCTACGGCCCCAGCAAGACGGTCCGCCAGTACGCGCCCGACACTGCACTCGTGAACTACTACGACGAGGACGCGCGGATGGGCATGCACCAGGACAAGGACGAGGTCTCCCGCGCGCCGGTCGTGTCCCTGTCCGTGGGCAACAGCTGCCTGTTCCGCTTCGGCAACTCGGAATCACGGGCGCGGCCGTACGAGGACCTCGTGCTGGCCTCCGGTGACCTCTTCGTGTTCGGCGGCCCGGCGCGGCTCGCCTTCCACGGCGTGATGAAGACCTATCCGGGCACTGCGCCCGCCGGGTGCGGTCTCGAGACAGGGCGCATCAACATCACCCTCCGCGTGACCGGACTGGACTGAAGGAGCATCCCCATGGCCGAGGCAGCACTCATCACGGGCGAGGACGGTCTCTCCCGGCCGCTCTGGGCGAGCGCGGACGCGCTCATGCGCGAGTACTACGACACCGAGTGGGGCATGCCCGTGCGCGATGAGCAGGGCGTGTACGAGCGGATCTGCCTCGAGGGCTTCCAGGCCGGCCTCTCCTGGGCCACGATCCTGCGGAAGCGGCCTGCGTTCCGCGCGGCCTTCGCCGGCTTCGACCCCGAGGCCGTCGCACGGTTCACGTCCGAGGACGTGGAGCGGCTCATGCTCGACGGGGGAATCGTCCGCAACCGGGCCAAGATCACCGCCTCCATCACCAACGCGCGCGCCACCCTCGCGCTCCGCGACGAGGGGGGCCTGGCTGAGTTCGTGTGGTCGTTCCAGCCCGCCGAGACGCCTGCGCCGGCCTCCTTCGCCGAGATCCCGTCCACCTCGCCGGAATCCATCGCCCTCTCGAAGGCGCTGCGCAAGAAGGGCTTCGCGTTCGTGGGCCCCACCACGATGTTCGCCCTCATGGAGGCCATCGGCATCATCGACACCCACCTCGTGGGCAGCCACCGCCGCGGCAGCTCCGGCGTGTGGGGCTAACCCACGGTGCTCGAGCGCAGCGACGCGGAGCCGAAACCCCGCCGTCCCGGGACGGCCGCGGCCGCCACGGCACCCATCCGGCTGGAGGCCCCCGGCGGCCTCGCGTCCTCCGCGATGCTCGCGAGCCTCGCGGCCCACACCGTGCCGGGCGCCGAACGCACCGACCCCACCACGGGCACCCACGAGCGGCTCGTGCACACCGCCCAAGGAGCGGTCGCCGTCTCGGTGCGGCTCGACGACCACGGCGTCGACCTCACCGTCCACGCTTCCCCAGACGTCATGGCGGCTGTGGTGCCGGCGGTCAGGTCATGGCTGGACCTCTCGACCGACCTGGGCGCCGTCCGCACGGCCCTGCGCGCCGATCCGCTCCTCCGACCTCTCGTGGACGCCCGGCCCGCATTGCGGGTCACCGGAACCACCGACGTCTTCCAGACCGCTGTGACAACCGTGCTCGGCCAACAGGTCTCCCTCGCGGCAGGACGCACCTTCGCGGGGCGCCTCGTAGTCGCCTACGGGCAGCCCGGTCCTCACCGGTTCACCCAGTTCCCCACCGCCGCCGTCCTCGCCGAGGTCCGGCCGGAGGAACTCCAAGCCGCCGTCGGCCTGACGTCCTCCCGCGCCCGCACGGTCCGCGCCCTCGCGGAGGCCTTCGCGGACCGGGGCCACTCTCCCGGTGACGCCGGCCTCAGGCTCACGCGCGACGAGCTCCTCGCCGTCCACGGGGTGGGGCCCTGGACCGCCGATTACCTCGAGGTCCGCACCGGCAGCCGGGACGCCTTCGCCCCAGGGGACCTCGTGCTGCGCCGCGCCCTCGGCGGCATCAGCCCAGCTGAGGCTGCCCGCCGTGCGGAGGCCTGGCGGCCCTTCCGCGCATATGCGCTCGTCCACCTATGGACAGCCACCGCCTACGCGCCTGACACCGGCAGCGGCCGCCGGACCCAGGCGGGATCGGACGCCCTCCGTCAGGAGGTCGAGCTCGCGCCGAGGTCCCAGTTTGGACACACGGGCTCGACTCGGTAGAGTAGATGCCTGCTGGTGGTGTGTCCGAGCGGCCGAAGGTGCATCACTCGAAATGATGTTTGGGGCAACCCAACGGGGGTTCAAATCCCTCCACCACCGCCCAGCACGAAGGCCCCGCCTTCCCCGGAATCCCGGGGATCGCGGGGCCTTCGTCATCCCGCACGGCGGCCGCGCGGGACGCCCGCAGGCAGCTCGCCTTCCGCACCTGCCCGTTCCCTGCGCTCCGGCGTAGTATGCCGCCCACAGCGTCGATACGAGAGGGACCCCCATGGCCGTGGAATGGCTCGACGAGGCCAACGCCGAGCTCCGTCCCGGCCTCGCCGCCGTCAAGACCGCGGATTCCCCGGCCCGGAGCGAGTGAGGGCCAGAGGCGGTGTCCTTCGTCGAGCTGTCCCTCATCTGCATCGTCGCGCTGCTCGGTCCCGCGCTTGCAGCCAGGAGGTCCTGGCATCTGCCGCTCGTGCTGGGCGAGCTCATCGCGGGCGTCGTCGTCGGCAAGTCGCTGCTCGGCTGGGTCGACTCGGACAACGAGACCCTGACCTTCCTCGCTGACCTCGGCTTCGCCCTCATGATGTTCGTGGCGGGGACCCATGTGCCGATGCGGGACCGGTCCATCCGCGACGCCGTGGGCAAGGGGGCGTTCCGGATGGCCGTGACCTCGGCCGTCGCCGCCGCCCTCGGGATCGGCACCGCCCTCCTGATCGGCTCGGCCCATGCGCCCCTGTATGTGGTCCTCATGGCCTCGTCCTCCGCGGCGCTCGTGCTCCCGATCGTCGACTCGCTCAAGCTCACGGGCCGCAGCGTCCTCGAGCTGACGGCGCAGGTCGCGCTTGCCGACGTGGCCGCGATCGTGGCGCTGCCGCTCGCCATCGACCCGGCCAACGCCGGGCCCAAGGCCATCGGGGCGTTCGCGGTGGCTGTCTGCGCGCTCGTGCTCTGGTGGGTGCTCAGGCACTTCGAGAAGGACGGCTCGCGGCGCCGCCTCCACAGCTTCTCCGAGGAGCGCAAGTTCGCCTTGGAGCTGCGCATCCAGCTCTCCATCCTGTTCGCTCTGGCAGGGCTGGCCGTGTTCACGCACGTCTCGGTCATGCTCTCGGGCTTCGCGTTCGGCCTGGCCGTCTCCGCCGTGGGCGAGCCGCGGAGGCTGGCGCGCCAGCTCTTCGCCCTCAACGACGGCTTCCTGGGACCTGTGTTCTTCGTGTGGCTGGGCGCCTCGATCGACCTGCGCCAGCTCGGCGGGCACCCGCAGATGGTCGTGCTCGGGCTCCTGATCGGGGGCGGAGCGGTGGTCGCGCACGCCGTGAGCCGGATGACGGGGCTCCCCCTGCCGTTCGCGATCGGCTCGGCGGCGCAGCTCGGGGTTCCCGTGGCCGCCGCGACGATCGGGCGCAGCCTCGGAGTCCTCGCCCCCGGCGAGGACTCCGCGCTGCTCCTCGGCGCGCTCCTCACCATTGGGAGCACGACGGCGGCGGCCTCCTGGGCTGCCAAGCGCGCCGCCGGCGCGGGACCGGCGCCGGGACCCGCCGCCCCCGCGGACGGGGGCGCCCAACCGGCGCAGTAGGGCGACGTCCACGGCCCGGTCCGCGGCTCTGGACACAGACCCCGGCCGCGCCCACACTGGCCGCATGCGAGCCAAGATCAGCACCCCCCACCGGCCGCACCGGCACGAGGCAGGTAGCCGGGCAGCGAGCCCTGACGCCGCCGGATCCCCCGCCCGCGCGGCAGGAGAAGGCGGCTCCGCTCCGGCTCTGGCTCCGCCCCGGCCGCCCATCGCGGGCCCGGTCACGGGCGAAGAGCTCGAGCTCGCCCGCCGCAACCACTCCGCCCCGCTCGAGTCACTCCGCTGGCCGCTGACACCGCCCGGCCTGCACTACACGGTGGTCCACTTCGACATCCCGGACGTGCGCCCGGAGGACTGGCGCCTGCGGGTCCACGGAGCGGTCGAGCACCCGCTCGAGCTCACCCTGAGCGAGCTCCGGAGCCGTCCTCGGCGCACGGCTGCCGTGACCCTCGAGTGCGCCGGCAACGGGCGGGGACGCCTGGAGCCGCGCCCCCCGAGCATCCCGTGGGACACGGGAGCCGTCGGCACCGCCGAGTGGACCGGGACACCGCTCGCCCCGCTCCTGGCGGAAGCCGGGATTGCTGCCGACGCCGTCGATCTGGTGTTCACGGGCGCCGACCGCGGCGTCCAGGCCGGGCTCGAACAGGACTACGCCCGCTCGCTGCGTGCTGCGGACGCCCTCGCAGAGGAGGTGCTCCTCGCCTACGAGATGGGCGGCGCACCGCTCCCGCCCCAGCACGGGTATCCGCTGCGGCTCCTCGTCCCGGGCTGGTACGGGATGGCGAGCGTGAAGTGGCTCACCTCCATCCAGGTGCTCGATCGGCCGGCGCGGGTGTTCCAGAACGAGAGCACCTACCGCTACTCCCTGGCCGCGGACGATCCCGGCGAGCCGGTCAGCCGGATGAGGGTCCGATCGCTCATGGTCCCGCCCGGCCTGCCCGACTTCTTCACCCGCCGCCGATCCCTCGGTGCCGGGCCCACCACGATTCGAGGCCGGGCCTGGTCCGGCGAGGGGCCGGTGGTCCGGGTCGAGGTCGCGATCGACGGTGTCTGGACGGAGGCCCAGGTGGAGCCGCCGACCGCAGCGCATGCGTGGCAGGAGTTCAGCCTGGTCTGGGTCGCCGCCCCGGGAGCCCACACGCTCGCCAGCCGGGCGACCGACGCCAGCGGGCGGGTCCAGCCCCTCGAGCAGGCCTGGACGTTCCAGGGCATGGGCAACAATGCGGTCCAGGAGCTCACGGTCGACGTCCGCGCGTGAGCCGGCCCCCGCGGACGTCCACCCGCACGGAGGGATCTGGCGGCGGAACGCCGTAGCCGTACTGTGGCCGTGTCGTGCCTTGACGCCGGTGTGACAGGAGTGAATTGTGGGATTATGAACCGCGTCCAGCGCAGCCTCGCCTTCCTCTCCCCGCTCGCCCTCGCAGCGGTGCTGGCGGCCTGCGGCACGGGAGGCGCCCAACCGGCTGCGTCGCCCTCCTCCGCCTCGCCCAGCCCCACGTCCTCCAGTGCCAGCCCCTCATCGAGCGAGTCCCCGACGGGACCCGGCAGCGCGGGGCCGAGCACCGGGGGCCCGCAGACCTCCACCCCCGCCGCCGGCGGAGTCGCCCGGTGCGTCTCGAACCAGCTCCAGGGCAGCCTCCAGCCCGGCGCGGGCGGCGCAGCGGGGACGGTGTACCAGAAGATCGCCCTCAAGAACGTCTCCCAGTCGCCCTGCCTGCTCGAGGGCTTCGCGGGGGTGTCCCTGACCAACGGCCCCGACGGCGCCCCGATCGGCGCACCGGCAGACCGCGACGCCACGGTGCCCGTCGTGCCGATCGTGCTCCAGCCGGGCCAGAGCGGCGCGGCGGACTTCGGGCTGCACCAGGCACGGAACTACACCGGCTGCACCGTGGTCAACGCCGCCGGCTACCGGGTCTACCCGCCCGAGGACTATGGGTCGCTGTTCATCCCCGCCCAGGTCACCGCCTGCTCGAATAGTGATATCCACCTGCTGACGCTGCGCGCGTTCCAGCCGTCCTGATTCTGCCCGCGAAGATATTCCGCGCACCCAGGCCGGGGAATTCCTGCGAGAAATTACTCAGGGAATTCCCCGGCTTCTTGATTTCCGGGTGCAGCCGGCGGGCTGCAGCAGAGGGACGGCCGGAGGCTCAAGGCGCTCCGGCCGTCCGGGCCGGCACCCGTGGACTGCTCAACGCGGCGCGGCCGCGGAGCCGGGCTGCCGGCTGACCCTCCGGGACGCCCGGCCACTGGCCGGGCGCTCGCTCAGAGGGCGTCCTTGCGCCGCCGCGGCAGGAACTGCTCCGCGGTGGCCTTCGCCTTCTTGTCGGCCCGCTTCTCCTTGATGGACCGCCCCTGCTTGAGGTTCTTCGAATTTCGCGGCGACTTTCCCGACATTTCAGCTCCCTGCGTTGTGGATTCGAAAACTGGAATACCCGTGGACATGACCATACCGGAGAAACAAATAAAAGCCAGCCGTGCGCTCCCCGACGGCAACCAGGACGGCCGGCCAGGGATGTCGGAGGCATGGAGGATGATGGTCAGGTGAGACAGGGCGTTCAGGAGGGCCCGGCCGTGGCGGCCGGGGACGCGGCGGTGCTGGACCGCTTCGGCGCTGCCACGCGCGAGTGGTTTCTCGGTGCCTTCCGCCACCCCACGCCCGCACAGGCCGGCGCGTGGGAGGCCGTCTCCTCTGGGCGGCACGCTCTCGTCGTGGCGCCCACAGGTTCGGGCAAGACCCTCGCGGCCTTCCTCTTCTCGCTCGACCGCCTCCTGGCGCACGACAGCGCCGCCGCGCCCGGCGCGCCCGGCTCGCCTTCCGCGCCGTCCCGGCACGAGGAGGCAGCGCTTCCCGGCCTCGACGCCTCGGATCTGCAGGACGCCCCCGCGGGCGGCGCGGCGACAGCGCGGGCCGGGGCCCGGCGTCGTGCGCCGAAGAACCACACCAAGGTCCTGTACATCTCCCCGCTCAAGGCCCTCGGCGTCGACGTCGAGCGGAATCTCCGGGCGCCCCTCATCGGCATCTCCCAGACCGCCCGGCGCCTGGGGATCGAGGTGCCCGAGGTGAGCGTGGGCGTGCGCAGCGGGGACACCTCGGCGTCGGACCGGCGGGCCCTGCTCTCGCACCCTCCGGACATCCTCATCACCACCCCCGAGTCGCTGTACCTCATGCTGACCTCGCAGGCCCGCGAGACGCTCTCCCAGGTCGAGACCGTGATCGTGGACGAGGTGCACGCGGTCGCGGGGACCAAGCGGGGCGCGCACCTGGCCGTGACGCTCGAGCGCCTCGACGCGATCCTGCCGAGGCCCGCGCAGCGGATCGGGCTCTCGGCGACGGTGGAGCCCAAGGAGCTCGTGGCCCAGTTCCTCGCCGGGCAGGCTCCGTGCGAGGTCGTGGCGCCTCCCGCGGCCAAGACCTGGGAGCTCACGGTCACCGTCCCGGTTGAGGACATGAGCGACCTGCAGGGCGCCGCCGCCGCACATGATGCCGGGCCCGCCTCGGGGCTGCAGCCGCAGGCGTCGATCTGGCCGCACGTCGAGGAGAAGATCGTCGACCTGATCCTCGCGAACCGGTCCACGATCGTCTTCTCCAACTCGCGCCGGCTGGCCGAGCGGCTCACGGGGCGGCTCAACGAGATCTACGCCGAGCGGATGCAGCCCAGCGTGTGGGACGAGCCCCTCCCCGACGGCTCCGCTGAGCGCGGCCCCGTCACCGCGGGGCAGGCCGCCGAGGCGGTCGCCGCGACGCTTGCCCGCCGCACCCCGGCGGAGATGATGGCCCAGGCTGGCCAGAGCGCCGGCGCGGACCCGGTGCTCGCGCGGGCCCACCACGGGTCCGTCTCGAAGGAGCAGCGGGCCCAGATCGAGGACGACCTCAAGACGGGGCGGCTGCGCTGCGTCGTCGCCACGAGCAGCCTCGAGCTCGGCATCGACATGGGGCTCGTGGACCTCGTCATCCAGGTCGAGTCCCCGCCGTCGGTTGCCTCCGGGCTCCAGCGCGTGGGCCGCGCCGGCCACCAGGTCGGCGAGGTCTCCCAGGGCGTCCTGTTCCCCAAGCACCGCGCGGACCTCGTGCACACCGCCATCACGGTAGAGCGCATGCTCGCGGGCCAGATCGAGGCCCTGCGGGTCCCGGCCAACCCGCTCGACATCCTCGCCCAGCAGACGGTGGCGGCCACGGCCCTCGGTCCCGTCGACGTCGAGGAGTGGTTCGACGTGGTGCGCCGCTCGGCCCCCTTCGCGACCCTGCCGCGCTCCGCGTTCGACGCGACCCTCGACCTCCTTTCCGGCAAGTACCCGTCGGACGAGTTCGCCGAGCTCCGCCCCCGCATCGTGTGGGACCGCACCGAGGGGACCATCGAGGGCCGCCCCGGCGCCCAGCGGCTCGCCGTCACCTCCGGCGGGACCATCCCAGACCGGGGCCTCTTCGGCGTGTTCATCGTCGGCAGCGAGGACGAGGGCACCACGGCGTCGCAGGCCGCGCGCGGCGGCCGCCGGGTGGGCGAGCTCGACGAGGAGATGGTCTACGAGTCCCGGGTGGGGGACGTCTTCGCGCTCGGGGCCACGAGCTGGAAGATCGAGGACATCACCCACGACAGGGTCCTCGTCTCCCCGGCCTTCGGCCAGCCGGGCAAGCTCCCCTTCTGGAAGGGCGACGGCGCGGGCCGGCCGGTCGAGCTCGGCCGCGCCCTCGGCGCGTTCCAGCGCGAGGTCTCCGGCGCCGACCGGGAGCACGCGCTCACCCGCATCGAGGCCGCGGGACTCGACGCGTTCGCCGCGGGGAACCTCCTGCAGTACCTGGACGAGCAGAAGCAGGCCACGAGTCTGGTCCCGAATGACCGCACCCTCGTGGTCGAGCGGTTCCAGGACGAGCTCGGCGACTGGCGCGTGGTGCTGCACTCGCCCTTCGGGATGCCCGTGCACGCGCCATGGGCGCTCGCCGTGGGGCGCCGGCTCAGCGAGCGCTACGGCCTCGACGGCTCCGCGATGGCGGCCGACGACGGCATCGTGCTGCGGGTGCCCATGATGGAGGACGAGCCCCCCGGCGCCGAGCTCTTCGTGTTCGACCCTGACGAGCTCGAGGGGATCGTCACCGAGGAGGTCGGCGGCTCAGCCCTGTTCGCCGCGCGCTTCCGCGAGTGTGCCGCCCGCGCGCTCCTGCTCCCCCGCCCCAACCCCGGCAAGCGCCAGCCCCTGTGGCAGCAGCGCCAGCGCGCGTCCCAGCTGCTCGACGTGGCCAAGAAGTACCCCCAGTTCCCGATCATCCTCGAGGCGGTGCGCGAATGCCTCCAGGACGTCTACGACCTCCCCGCCCTCCGCGAGGTGGCCTCCGCCGTGGAGCGGCGCGAGCTCCAGCTCGTCGAGACCACGACCCAGCAGCCCTCCCCATTCGCGCGCTCCCTCCTGTTCGGCTACGTGGCGCAGTTCCTCTACGAGGGCGACTCGCCGCTGGCCGAGCGGCGCGCGGCCGCCCTCTCCCTCGACTCGACGCTCCTGAACGAGCTCCTCGGGCGCGCCGAGCTCAGCGAGCTGCTCGATCCCAAGGTCATCGAGCAGACCGAGCGCGAACTGCAGCGGCTCGCCGAAGACCGGAAGCTCAAGGGCCTCGAGGGCGCCGCCGACCTGCTGCGGCTCCTCGGGCCGCTGTCCGTGGACGAGGCGGCCGCCCGAACGGTGGCTGAGCGCAGCGAGGCGGAGTCGAAACCGCACTTGGAGGTCGTCGAGGCGGACCTCCGGGAACTTGTTGCAGCTCGACGCGCCCTCGTGGTGAATATGGGGGGCGCGGAGCGGTACGCGGCCGTGGAAGACGCGTCCCGGCTCCGGGACGCGCTTGGGGTTCCGCTGCCGGTGGGCGTCCCACTCGCCTTCATCGAACCGGTCGCCGATCCGCTCGCCGACCTCGTGGGCCGGTACGCGCGCACGCACGGGCCGTTCACCGCGCCCGACGCGGCGGCCAGGCTCGGGCTCGGCGTCGCCGTCGTGCACACCACGCTCAAGCGGCTCGCCGCGGACGGACGCGTCGTCGAGGGCTCCTTCCGGCCCCGCGCCGGGGACGCCACGGCGTCCACGGCCGAGGAGTGGTGCGACACCGAGGTCCTGCGGAGGATCCGCAGGCGCTCGCTCGCCGCGCTGCGGGCCGACGTCGAGCCGGTGGACCAGGCGGCGTTCAGCCGGTTCCTCGCCGCGTGGCAGCACATCGGCGATGCGAAGGACAGCCGGGGCAGGCCGCGTCCGCGGGGCAGCCTCAAGGGGGTCGACGGGGTGCTCACCGTCGTGGACCAGCTCGCAGGGGTGCCGGTGCCCGCGAGCGCGTGGGAGTCGCTCGTGCTGCGCTCGCGCGTCTCGGACTACACGCCGGCGCTGCTGGACGAGCTCATGGCCAGCGGCGAGGTCCTGTGGACCGGGGCCGGCCCCATCCCGGGCAATGACGGCTGGATCAGCCTTCACCTCGCGGAGTCCGCCGCGCTCACCCTGGCCCCGGACCCCGAGTTCGCCCCCGACGCCGCGCAGCAGCGCATCCTCGACCTCCTCGCCGGCGGCGGTGGCTACTTCTTCCGCCAGGTGGCCGACGCCGCCCGCGAGCCGGCGGGCGAGGGAGACCAGGCAGGGCCGGTCCCCTCCGACGAGGCCGTGCTCCAGTCGATCTGGGGCCTCGTGTGGGCAGGACGCCTCACGGGCGACACGTTCGCCCCGGTGCGGGCCATGCTCGACGGCGGCCACACCGCCCACCGCCAGCCCTCCCGGACGCCGCGCGTGCGCTCGCTCGGCCACGGCGCCCTCCGCGGGGGCAGGATCGGCACCTCCCTCCGTGGCGTCGGCCGTCTCGGTGCCGCGGGGGCCCGGGGCTTCGACGCCCCCTCGGCCACCGCTCCTCCGATGGCCGCCGGGCGCTGGTCCGCGGTGCAGGCCGTCCAGCTTGAGACGACGATCAAGGCCCATGCGCTCGCCCAGCTGCTCATGGACCGCTATGGCGTCCTCACTCGCGGGTCGGTCACCGCCGAGAACGTCCAGGGCGGCTTCGGCCTGCTCTACAAGGTCCTCTCGCGCCTCGAGGAATCGGGCGTGTGCCGCCGCGGCTACTTCGTGGACCGGCTCGGCGCCGCCCAGTTCGCCGTCCCCGCCACCGTGGACCGGCTGCGGCAGTTCACGCGCGACGACGTGGCCGAGGACCCGGACGCCGCCCGCCGGCTCGACGCGCTCGCCCTCGCCGCGACCGATCCCGCGAACCCCTACGGCGCCGCCCTCGCCTGGCCGGAGGTGCCCGGGGCCGCCACAGGGCACCGGCCCGGTCGCAAGGCCGGGGCGCTCGTCGTGACGGTGGACGGCGCGCTCGCCCTGTACGTCGAGCGCGGCGGCAAGACGCTGCTGGCCTTCACCGAGGACGACGCCGTGCTGGGGCCGGCCGCGGAGGCCCTCGTCGGCGTCGTGCGCAGCGGGGCGGTGGACAAGCTCGCGATGGAGAAGGTCAACGGCCACGACCTCCTCGACATGCCCCTCGCGCGCGCCCTGACCGCCGCGGGGGCGTATTCGACTCCTCGCGGAGTGAGAATCAGAGCGTGAGAATCAGAGCGTGAGGACCGGAACCTGATGCCCGAAGGGGACAACGTCTACCAGGCCGCCCGCAGGATGGATGCGGCCCTCGCGGGCAAGCGCCTCGCCGCGAGCGACTTCCGCGTGCCCGCGTTCGCCACGCTGGACCTGTCGGGCTGGACCGTCCTCGGGGTCGTCTCCCGCGGCAAGCACCTCCTCCACCGGCTCGCCCCGCCCGGGCTCGACGGCGCCGCCGCGCCCGATCCCGCCGGCCGCCTGAGCATCCACTCCCACCTCTCGATGGAGGGCAGCTGGCAGGTCTACGCACCCGGGGAGCGGTGGCGGAAGCCCGCGCACACGGCTCGTGCGGCCCTCACCGCGGAGGACGGCACGAGCGCCGTCGGCTTCTCCCTCGGGATGCTCGAGGTGATCGCGACCGCCGAGGAGGGTGACGCCGTCGGCCACCTCGGGCCGGACCTGCTCGGCCCGGACTGGGACCCCGGCCGGGCCGAGGCCAACCTTCGCGCCCAGCCCGAACGCGCCGTCGGCATCGCGCTGCTCGACCAGCGCAACCTCGCCGGGGTCGGCAACATCTACCGGTGCGAGCTGTGCTTCCTCTCCCGCGTGCATCCCGCCACGCCGGTCGGCGAGGTCCCCGACCTGGCGGGAATGGTCGCGACCGCCAAGCGGCTCCTCGAGGCGAACAAGGCGCGGTCCCGGAACACCGTGGGCGGTTTCGGCCCGCGCAACGGCACCTGGGTGTACGGGCGCGCCGGGCAGCCGTGCCTGCGCTGCAGGACCCGGGTCCGGCACGGCACGCTCGCCGAGCCGCTCCCCGGCACGGGGACGCGCCTCGGGGAGACCCGCGAGCGCGACATCTACTACTGCCCCTCCTGCCAGCCGCTGCGCTGAGGCCCGGCTGCGCCGCCGAGCGGCGGCCGGGCCGGGTCCAGCTAGCGACGGCCCGGGGCGACCCCGTGACCGGGCGGGCGCCGGAACTTGGGCCTGCCCGTGTGCACGACGAACGGCGCCGCGCGCCGGTGCACGCGGGCCCCGCCGTGGTGCAGCCCGAGGGCGACGCGGGCTGCGGCGCGGGCCTTGGCGCGGGCGGGCGCCTCGCGGGCCAGGCGCGCGTCGGCGGCGCGGTAGTAGAAGTGCTTCGCGGCCTCGACGAGGACGAGGTACAGGAGCACCATCCCCACGAGCGCCAGGAAGAAGTCGGCCGGGAGCGGGTGGAACCCCACGAGCGCGCCGGCGGGCGTGTACGGCAGCACCGCGCCGATCACGACGACGGCGAGCACGCTCACCGTCAGCGCGACGGACGCCCGGGAGCGCAGGAACGGGATGCGGCGCGTGCGGATCGCGAAGACGATGAGGGTCTGGGTCGCGAGGGACTCCACGAACCAGCCGGCGCGGAACTCCTCCGGCGCCGCGTGGAAGACCCAGAGCATGAGCCCGAACGTCGCGAAGTCGAACAGCGAGGAGATGGGCCCGAACACCACCATGAACCGGCGGATGGCCCCGATGTCCCAGTGGGCCGGCTTGCGCAGCTGCTCACGGTCCACCTTGTCCGTCGGGATGGCGAGCTGGCTCGAGTCGTAGAGCAGGTTGTTGAGCAGGATCTGCCCCGGGAGCATGGGCAGGAACGTCAGGAAGGCGCTCGCGGCCGCGGCGGAGAACATGTTGCCGAAGTTGCTGCTCGTGCCCATGAGCAGGTACTTGATCGTGTTGGCGAAGATCCGCCGGCCGCCGGTGACGCCGTCGGCCAGGACGCCGAGGTCCTTCTCGAGGAGGACGACGTCGGCCGCGTCCTTCGCGACGTCCGTCGCCGAGTCCACGGAGATCCCCACGTCGGCCCGGTTGAGCGCGAGCGCGTCGTTCACCCCGTCGCCGAGGAACCCGACCGAGTGCGTGCGCCGCAGGACCGTGACGATCCGGGCCTTCTGCTCGGGCGAGACCCGGGCGAACACGCGTGCCCCGGGCGCGGCGGCCGCGAGCGCGTCGTCGTCCATGGCCTCGACCTCGGCGCCGGTCAGGACGGACCCGGGACTCATCTTGAGCACCGAGGTGACGTGCTCGGCGACGAGCGCGTTGTCTCCGGTGGCGATCTTGACGTCGACCCCGAGGCCCTCGAGCCGCGCGAGCGATTCCCGCGCGTCCGCCTTGGGCCGGTCGATGAAGCTGAGGTACCCGTCGAGCGCGAGCTGCCCCGCGGCGTCGTGCGCCGTCGGTGGGGCGCCCGGGGCGGGGCCGCTCGCCACGGCGACCACCCGCGCCCCGCGGCGGAACAGCGCCTCGAGCGCGGCCCGGTCCGCGTCGCTGACCCCCGCGCAGGCCTCGAGGACGGCCTCCGGGGCACCCTTGAGGATGTGCACGGGCCCTTCGCCGCCCGGGCCCTCGGCGACCACGGTCTCCATGGTCCGGCTCTCGTGGTCGAAGGGCCGCAGCGAGAGCCGGCGGCAGTCCGCGAGGGCGGGGGGAAGGTCCTCGAACGCCTCCCACAGCGCGGCGTCCACGGGGTTCTGCCCTGCCCCAGACGCGCCGGGCACGGAGGGATCGACCTCGCAGCACAGCAGCGCGAGCTCGGCGAGCCGCCGCGCGGCGCCGTCGCCCGCGGCCGGGGCTCCCCCGCCCCGCGCACCCGCGGGCACGGCCTCCTCGAAGCCGATCCGCCCCTCGGTGAGCGTCCCGGTCTTGTCGGTGATGAGCACGTCGAGGTTCCCCAGGTCCTCGATCGCGAGGAGCCGCTTGACCAGCACGCCGCGCTTGGCCAGCAGCCGCGAGCCGGCGGCGAGGGAGGTGCTCACGACGGCGGGCAGCAGCTGCGGCGTGATGCCCACCGCGATCGCGAGGGAGAACAGGACCGAGTCCAGGAACGGCCGCTGCAGGAGCAGGTTGATCACGAGGATGCCCGCGGTCAGCGCGACGCCGACCCACAGGAGCATGAGGGAGAACTCCTTCAGGCCCCGCTGGAAGGTCGTCTCCGGCAGGCCCTGGGCGAGGCCGGCGGCGATCCGGCCGAACTCGGTGCCGCGCCCGGTCGCGGTCACCACCGCGCGCGCCGAGCCGGCATGGACCACCGTCCCCATGAGGACGCAGTCCGTGAGGTCAGCGAGGTCGGAGCCGGGCGGGACGGCGTCCGGGGACTTCTCGACGGCGGCCGACTCGCCGGTGAGCACGCCCTCGTCGGCCTCGAGCCCGACCGCCTCCAGGACGCGGGCATCCGCCGGGACGATGCCGCCGAGGCTGACCCTGATGACGTCCCCGGGGACGAGCTCGCGCACCGGCACGGTGCGCTCGGCCCCGCCGCGCACGGCGACGACCGTGTGGGAGATGCGGCTGTGGAGGTCGGCGGCCGTCTTCTCCGCGCGGAACTCGTTGACGAACCCGAGCAGGGCGCTGCCCAGCAGGATGGCGACGATGATGCTCGCGTTCAGGCGGTCCCCGGTGGCGAAGGACATCGCGGCTGCCGCCACGAGCAGCCCCTGCAGCGGGCTCGCGAACTGGCGCACGAGCACGTGGAACCAGCTCACGCGGCGCGCCTCGAGCACGTTGGCCCCCTGGGCGAGCCGGCGGGCGGCCTCGGCCTCGTCGAGCCCGCGGACCGAGGTGCCGAGGGCCGCGAGGACGCCCTCGACGGGCATGGCCGCGGCCTCGGCGACGGACAGCTGGACCCGCTCGGAGACGGTCTCGACGCTCACGGGGCCATGCTACGCCGGGCGCCGGGGACCGCGGCGCCGCGACGGACCGGGCTCACCGGGTCACGCGTACAGCGACGCAAGGCACTCGCCCCACGCCTCGGCGTGCGCCTGGGCGCGGGCCGCCCGCGCGGCGTCGTCCGCCGTGTCGAGCGAGAAGTCGTGGACGGTCAGGCCCAGCCGGTGGCCGAAGGCCTCCCGGCCGAACACGCGCACCATCGCGTCCTCCGTCCGCAGGCCCAGGAACTGGCCGGTGGCGTAGTCCACGGTCGCCTCGACCGGTCCGAGGCCGGGCAGGTCGAGATCCTTCTTCTCCCCCGTCATCACCCCGGTCAGGGCGAAGGAGGCGACGAACCGCTCGAGGGCATCGGGGGCCGTCGCGCCGTCCGGACCCTGGACGTCCACGAAGGAGACCGCGCGGCCGTCGAAGTGCTCCAGGTACTCGCCGAGGGTATGGAGGTAGAACAGGGTGTGCTGGGCGGCGCCGTCGTACTGCTGCTCCCAGTTGTCGGTGAGGATCCCGGAGTGCACGTAGTGCAGGTTCGTCCCCTCGGGCCCGGGCGTGAGGAGGTGCTCGAGCTGGTTGTACCAGCCGTCGGGGCCCTCCATGCGGGAGACGAGGTGGCGCGGGTACTCCTCGACGGTGCGGACCGCCTGCCACTGGTCGGTGGGGAACATCCACGCGGCGGTGCCGTCGGTGACGGCCTCCCAGATCCGCTCGGGAGCGGTGTGGAGGACAACGTCGTGGACGATCTCGAAGGGGTGCTGCTCGGTCATGGCTGGATCTCCTGATCAGGTGCGGAGCCGGCGGCCTCCGGCTTGAGGACGGGGTGGAGCACGACGACGAGCCGGTGCCGCCGCCCGCCGGTCGCCGAGGGATCGTGGTACTTCGCGGCGAGCCTGGCCACCTCGGCGCCCAGCTCGGTCGCGAACGCCGCCCGCGAGGCCGCGGACGCGAAGGTGATCTCGCCGTCGGCCGCGTAGGTGGCCAGCTGCTTGCCCGCCGCGACGGCGCCCGCGAGCAGGCGCCCGACCTCGCGCACGGTCCGCGCGGCGAGGGCGAGGAGCCAGTACGCGCTGAAGCGGTCCCTGAGGTGCTCGGGATCGGGCTCGACGACCGCGAGCGCGGCCGGGGAGATGATGTAGGACGCCGCGGTGGCCTGCAGGACGCGCTCCATGACGTTGCCCTTGCGGCGCTCCTCGAGGAGCGCGACGAGCCCGTGGTCCTCGAGCGAGCGGAGGTGGTAGTTGACCTTCTGGCGGGGCAGCCCCACCTTCGCGGCCAGGGCCGCCGCGGACGACGGCGCCGCCAGCTCGCGCAGGAGCCGGGCCCGGAGCGGGTCCAGGCTCGCGGCGGCCGCGGCGGGGTCCTCGATCACCATGACGTCCTGCATGTCTCCATAGTCCTGCCGACAAAATTTTTTGTCAAGGACAAGAAGGATGTCCAGCACTTCTGCCCTAAGTCCCTAGCGACACCGCCTGCCCGCGGACAGAATGGATGGGTTAGCCGCCTGCGAATTTCAGGGAAGGAAAGCCGCCGTGCCGCACGAAACGCCCACCCCGGCCCCGGGGGCCGAGCGCCTGCGCGTCTTCATCCTCGACGACCACGAGCTCGTGCGCCGGGGGCTCCAGGAGCTCCTCGAGGGAGAAGGTTTCGAGGTGGTTGGGACGTCCGGGACCGCCGCCGAGGCCACGCGCCGCATCCCCGCGCTCAAGCCGGACGTCTCGGTGCTCGACGTGCGGCTGCCGGACGGGACCGGGATCGAGGTGTGCCGGGACGTCCATTCCGTGGACCCGTCCCTGGCCTGCGTCATGCTCACGAGCTACGACGACGACCAGTCCCTGCGCGGAGCGGTCCTCGCCGGGGCGAGCGGCTACGTCCTCAAGGAGATCCGCGGGACCGAGCTCGTCACCGCGCTGCGCCGAGCGGCCCGCGGGGCCTCGCTCTTCGATCCCGCGGTGAAGGCGAAGGCGCTCGAGGGGCTCAAGCCCCAGGAGGAGGAGCTCGATCCGCGCCTCGAGCTGCTCAGCCCGCAGGAGCGCCGCGTCCTGGCCCTCATCGGCGAGGGCATGACCAACCGGGAGATCGGCGAGAAGCTGTTCCTCGCGGAGAAGACCGTCAAGAACTACGTCTCCTCGCTGCTGGCCAAGCTCGGCTTCGAGCGGCGGACCCAGGCCGCGCTGTTCGTGGCCCGCAACGCGCCGCACTTCTACTGAGGGCATTCCCCGGCTCTCTCAGCTGATGACGGTGAGGGGGACGGCCCAGCGCAGGCGCGTGCCGCCGTCCTCCGCCGGACCGAGCTCGAAGCGGCCGCCGAGGGCCTCGGCGCGCTCGGCCACGTTCTTCAGCCCGCTGCGCCGCGTCGTGTCCCCGAGCCCGTTGCCGTCGTCGGCGACGACCAGCTCGAACTCGCCGTCGGCCACCGTCGCCGTGACCCACAGGGAGTCCGCCTGGGCGTGCCGGACCACGTTGGAGACCCCCTCCGTGAGGACGGCGAGCGCTTGGTCGGCCACCGCCGGCGGGACCGCCGTGTCGATCGGGCCGAGCAGCTCGACCCGGGGCGTGGTGGGCAGCTCCCCGGTCACCTCCTGGACCACCCGGACGAGGCGCGCGCTCAGGCTGTCCCCTGACTTGGCCTCGTTGAGCGAGTAGATCGTGTTGCGCAGCGCGGCGATCGTCTCGTCCAGCTCGCCCGTGATCGAGTCGATCTTCTCCGTTGCCCGGGCCCCGTCCGGGCCCGGCGTGCAGAACCGCCGCAAGCCCTGCAGGCTCAGGCCCGCGGCGAAGAGCCGCTGGATCACCACGTCGTGGAGGTCTCGCGCGATCCGGTCGCGGTCGGTGAAGACGAGCAGCTCCTCGCGCTGGCGGTGCTGCCGCGCCACCTGGAGGGCGAGGGAGGCGTAGGAGCAGAAGACCGGCGCCATCTCGACGTCCACCGGGGCGAAGGCCGGTTCCCCGTCCACGCGCCCGATCAGCACTGCGCCGGCGTCCTGCCCCGGCTGTCCGCAGGGCACCACGAGGACGTACCGCACCGGGGAATCGGGGCCGAACACCTCGGCGCCGGTGAGCTCGAGCGCCTCGCCCGTCATCGAGACCTTGGCCGCGAGCGAGATCGCCCTGGCCCGTGCCGTCTCGTCGAAGCACTCCTTCCGCGGGCCTGCGACGGCCCGCCACTCATGCCCCATCCCGGTGGCCCGTGCGCGCGCGATGGCCGTGACCTGCGCCCCGGCGATGGCCACGGCCTGCTCGGCGATGAAGGCGCTGCCCGACGTGAGATCGTCGAGGCCGAACAGTTTCCCCGCCACCTCCATGCTCGCCTCGCGCCAGCGCTGCCGGCGGCCGATGTCCGCGAAGAGCCTCGCGTTCTCGATCGCGACGCCGGCCGCGGCGGCGAGGGCCACGACGAGGTCCTCGTCCTCGGCGTTGAAGTCCTCGCCGTCGGCCTTCTCGGTCAGGTACAGGTTCCCGAACACCTCCTCGCGGACCCGGATGGGGACGCCGAGGAAGCTCCTCATCGGCGGGTGGTTGGGCGGGAACCCATGGGAGTCTGCATGAGTCCCGAGGTCGTGGAGCCTCAGGGGGTGTGGGTCGTGGATGAGGAGCCCGAGGACGCCGTGGCCGGTGGGCAGCCGCCCGATCCTCTGCACCGTCTCCTCGTCCATGCCCGCGGTGAGGAAGTGGCTCACGGCGGTGCCTTCGGGACCGAGGACGCCGAGGGCCGCATACTTGGCCCCGACAAGCTCCCGCGCGGACGTCAGCACGCGGTCCAGGACCGCCTCGAGGGTGAGGTCTTCGGCCAGCGAGACGACGGCCGCCAGCAGGCCGCGCATCCGCTCCTGGGTCTCGAGCAGCTCGTGGGCCCGCGAGACGAACTGTTGGAGCAGGTCCTCGATCCGGCTCGCCGCGCTCCCGGGCAAGATCGATGCATCATCCATGGAATGCTTCCACCGCCCCTCCCCCCGCCATTCAGTATGCCCACGGTTGGACCCGTCCACCACCCTTGTGGCCCAGCGTTCTGGGCGCCCTCGGGACCAAAGACTCTCGCGCTCGCTCGAGCCGTGCCAGCACAATCTGTGAGGAGCGGCATCGCCCCTCCCGCCCGCGACCGATGACCAGGAGCGCCCATGTCACACGCCCGTCAGGCCCTCGTCGTCCACCCGGCCGCACCGGACATGACCGAGGCGCAGCGAACGGCCCTCAGCGAGTGCATCGACGCCGCGCTCGCGTGCACCCAGGCGTGCACGACCGGTGCCGACAGCTGCCTCGAGGAGCCCGGGGTCGGCCACCTGACGCAGGTGATCCGGGCGCAGCTGAACTGCGCGGCGATCTGCTCCGCGTCCGCGCAGATCCTCTCCCGCTTCGGCTCCGACTTCGGGCCCACGCCGGCCTCGGTGCTGCGCGCGCTCGACGACGTGAGCGCGCTGTGCGAGGACGTCTGCCGCGTCTACGCGGGCGCCTACCCGCACTGCCGCGTCACGGCCGACTCCTGCGTCCGCGTCCGCGCGGCCGCCGCGGCGATGCTCGCGCTGGACTGAGCCGTATGAGCGCACCCGCCCGCCCGGGCACCGAGCTCGTGGTGGCGTTCGAGGACGTCGGCATCGCGGACGTGCCGCGGGTGGGCGGGAAGAACGCCTCGCTCGGCGAGCTCACGCGGCACCTCGCCTCGGTGGGCGTGGCCGTCCCCGAGGGCTTCGCCACGACCGCGGACGCCTACCGCCTCTACCTCGACGCTGCCGGGATCCGTCCCCCGATGGCCTCGCTGCTGACCGCATTCCGCGCGGGGCAGTCGGGCCTCAGGGCGACCGGCGCAGCCATCCGGGAGCTCTTCCTCGCGGCACCGCTCCCCGAGGCGCTCACGACGGCGGTCGCGGCCGCCTACCGCGACCTCGCCGCGCGCGCGGGCCGGGAGCGGCCGGCCGTGGCGGTGCGCAGCAGCGCGACCGCGGAGGACCTTCCGGAGGCCAGCTTCGCGGGCCAGCAGGAGACCTTCCTCAACGTCTCCGGCGAGGCGGACCTGCTCGATGCCTGCCGGCGGTGCTACGCCTCCCTGTTCACCGACCGCGCGATCACCTACCGCGAGCTGCACGGGATCGACCATCTGGAGGTGGCGCTCTCGATCGGGGTCCAGCGCATGGTCCGCTCCGACCTCGCCGGCTCCGGGGTGATGTTCTCCCTCGACACGGAGTCCGGGTTCCCGCGCATGGTCGAGATCAGCGCCGCGTGGGGACTGGGCGAGACCGTGGTCCAGGGCACCGTGAACCCGGACTCGTACGAGGTGTTCTCCCCGCTCCTGGCCGACCCGGGCGTCCGGCCGATCATCGGACGGACCTCCGGCGCCAAGGAGCACAAGCTGGTGCTCGCACCGGGCGGCTCGGGCACTGCCCTGCTCGAGACCTCGGAGACGGAGCGCGCCGCCTTCGTGCTCGACGACGCCGAGGTCCTCACGCTGGCCCGCTGGGCGACCGCCGTGGCCGAGCACTACGGCCGGCCGATGGACATGGAGTGGGCCAAGGACGGCGAGACGGGCCAGCTCTTCATGGTCCAGGCGAGGCCCGAGACCGTGCAGGCCAAGCGCGGCGCGGGGGCGCTGCGGGTCCACCGCCTCGACGGGACGGGGCCCGTCCTGGCCCGGGGCGCCGCGATCGGGGACGCCATCGCCGCGGGCGAGGCGTGCGTCATCGCCGACCCCTCCCAGATCGCGGGCTTCCGCGACGGCGCCGTGCTCGTGACGACCATGACCGACCCCGACTGGGTGCCCGTCATGAAGCGGGCCTCCGGCATCGTCACCGACCACGGCGGGCCCACGAGCCACGCGGCGATCGTGAGCCGGGAGCTGGGCGTCCCGGCCGTGGTGGGCACGGTGGACGGCACCTCGGCCATCGCCGACGGCGCGCCGGTCACCGTCTCCTGCGCCCAGGGCGCGGAGGGGCTCGTGCTGGGCGGCAGGATCCCGTTCACGGTGGAGGAGGCCGACGTCGGGAACCTCCCCGCGACGCGCACGCGCGTCATGGTGAACCTCGCCGACCCATCCGCCGCGTTCCGCTGGTGGCGGCTCCCCGCGGCGGGCGTGGGGCTCGCCCGGATGGAGTTCATCATCTCGAGCCTCATCCGCGTGCACCCGATGGCGCTCGTGCACCCCGAGAGGGTCGCCGATGCCGGCGAGCGGGAGGAGATCGCGGCGCTCACCCGGGGGTACCGGGACCCTGCAGAGTACTTCGTGGACCGCCTCGCGACCGGCATCGCGAAGATCGCGGCGCCATTCCATCCCGGCCCGGCGATCGTGCGGCTGAGCGACTTCAAGACCAACGAGTACGCGAACCTCCTCGGCGGGGCCGCGTTCGAGGAGGCCGAGGAGAACCCGATGCTCGGCTTCCGGGGGGCCTCGCGCTACCACGACGAGCGCTACCGGGAGGGGTTCGCGCTCGAGTGCCGCGCCCTGAAGAAGGCGCGCGAGGAGCTCGGGTTCGCCAACGTCGTCGTCATGGTTCCCTTCTGCCGGACCCCCGGGGAGGCCGACGCCGTCCTGGCCGCCATGGCCGAGCACGGGCTGGCGCGGGGAGAGCACGGGCTCAAGGTCTACATGATGTGCGAGATCCCCTCCAACGTGGTCCTCGCCGAGAAGTTCGCGGCCCGCTTCGACGGGTTCTCGATCGGCTCGAATGACCTCACGCAGCTGGTCCTCGGCGTGGACCGGGACTCCGCGCGTCTGGCCGCGCAGTTCGACGAGCGGGACGAGGCCGTGACGACGATGATCGCCGAGGCCATCCGCAAGGCGCACGCCGCCGGCATCCCCATCGGGATCTGCGGCCAGGGCCCCAGCAACCATCCCGACTTCGCGGAGTTCCTCGTGGGCGAGGGGATCGATTCGATCTCCCTCAACCCGGACAGCGTGCTGCGGACGGTGCCGATTATCGCCGCGGCAGAGGCCCGGATCGGCCGCCCGGGGGCCCGGCCCGAGCATCAGGGCGCGCGGCCAGACCTCCAAGAAACGGGTCCGGACTAGCGGCGCGTCCACCTACCCTCTCCCCGTTTCGGGTACGCATCTCGTCGCCTTCTCCGGCTTTCGGGTACGCGCTGCTCCCGAACGGGGCCTCCGGGTGTCCCCTCAACACTGGGACATGACCCCTCAACGCAGGGAAGTGGCCCCGCGCCACACAGGACACCCTGTGTGGTGCGGGGCCACTTCTTCCGGGCGGCAGTCCCAGCTGCTTGAGGCCGCTGCCCGGACGCCAGGCCTCAGCCGCGCGTGACCTGGATCTTGGACGACGGCGGCGTGGGCGGCGTCGTGGGGACGGGCACCCGGACCTCGAGCACGCCGTCCTTGTAGGAGGCCCTGACCGACTCGGGGGTCGCGCCTTCGGGCAGGGGCAGTGTCCGGGAGAACGAGCCGTAGCGGAACTCGCTGCGGTAGGAGCCCTTTGACTTCTCCTCCGACTTCTCCTCGCGGTGTGCGCTGATGTGGAGGGCGCCGTCCGAGATGCTCACGTCGACGTCCTTCTCGGGGTCGATGCCCGGGAGCTCGGCCCGGACCACGAGCGAATCGCCGTCGCGCACCTCCTCGACCTTGATGGCCGTGCTCTGGCCTGCGTCGCCCTCGAAGAGCCTCTCGATGAGCTCGAACGGCGTGCGGCGCGAGTCGAACCATCGGGTCAGTTCAGTCATCTCTGCTCACCTTCCTCCCTCGGCGGGGCTCCTGGTGGTCCCGCCGCAACCAGCGTGCCGCGCCCCCGCCCGGGCCGGAAGGGCCTATGGTCCCCCTGCGGCTAGCCGGTGTTGCGCAGGCCCGCGGCGACGCCGTTGATGGTGATGAGCAGCGCCCGCTGCAGCTTCTCCGCGGTCCCCGGCCCCCCGGCGTCGTGCTCCCCCTCCGCGCCGGAGCGGAGCCGCCGCAGCAGCTCGACCTGCAGGTAGCTGATCGGGTCGAGGTACTGGTCCCGGATCTCGAGCGTCCGCTTGAGGGTAGGGGAGGCGTCGAGCAGCTCCGACTCCCCGGTGAGCCGGCGCACCTCGGCCACGGTGAGCTCGAACTCGGCCCGGATGGCGTCGAAGAACCGGTGCAGCCCGGGCGGGACGAGCATCGAGACGTAGTGCGAGGCGATGTCGAGGTCGGTCTTGGCCAGGGTCATCTCGACGTTGGAGATGACCGAGGCGAAGATGGGCCAGCGCGCGTACATCTCGCGCAGCTCGCGGTCCTTCCCCGCCTCCCGGGCGGCCCTCAGACCCGACCCGACGCCGAACCATCCCGGGACGATCTGCCGGGACTGCGTCCACCCGAACACCCAGGTGATCGCCCGCATGCCCTCGAGCCCGGGGAGCCCGTCCGACGCCGGCTCGGCCTCGGGCCGGCGCGCCGGGCGGGAGCCGATGTTGAGCCGGCCGATCAGCTCCACGGGCGTCGACGCGAGGAAGTAGGCGGGCAGGTCCGGGTCGTCGATGAGCGTCCGGTACCGGGCGAACGCCGCGTCCGAGACGAGGTCCATGAGGGCGCTGAAGCGCTCGCGGTCGCGCAGGGCGGTGTGGGGGTCGCGGTGCAGCGCGGTGGCCCGCATGACCGCGGCGAGCGAGAGCTCGAGGTTCTCCCGCGCCAGGCCGGGCAGCGAGTACTTGTCGGAGATGACCTCGCCCTGCTCGGTGAACTTGATCTCGCCCTCGAGGACCCCGTTCGGCTGGGCCATGATGGCCTCGTACGTGGGCCCTCCGCCGCGGCCCACCGAGCCGCCCCGGCCGTGGAACAGGCGCAGCCGCACCCCGTGGCGCGCGGCGACGTCGCGCAGGTTCCGCTGGGCCTTGTGGATCTCCCACTGGCTCGTGAACACGCCGGACTCCATGTTCGAGTCCGAGTACCCGAGCATGACCTCCTGCACGTCCCCCCGCAGCCGCACGAGCTCGCGGTATGCCGGCTCGGACAGCAGCCCGTCGACGATCTCGGCGGCGTGCCGCAGCTCCTCGAGCGACTCGAGCAGCGGCGCGAACCCGATGTGCGAGTACGGCTCCTCCCCGAACAGCCGGACGAGCCCGGCCTCGCGGGCCAGGAGCGCTGCAGCCAGGACGTCGTCCGGGCCGCGCGTCACGGAGACGATGTACGTCTCGATGACGTCCGGGCCGAGGAGCCGGCGGGCCTGCCGGATCACGCGCATCGTCTCGTAGATCCTGCCGGCGTGCCCCGGGAGGACCACCGGGTGGCCGGAGAGGGGCCGCCGCGAGCCCAGCTCCCGGCCCAGGACGCGCTGGCGCTCGGTGCGGGGCAGCTCGAGGAACGGCCGGGGCAGCTCGCCGAGCGGGTCGAGCAGGAGCCCCACGGCCTCGTGGTGGTAGTCGGCGTGCTCGCGGATGTCGAGCGTCGCGAGGTGCAGTCCGAACGAGGCGAGGACGCGGCGTGCGGTGCCCAGCACGCCGTCGGCCGCGAGCGGCGAGTGCGAGCGCAGGGAGCGCTCCATGACGTCGAGGTCCGCGGCGAGCTGGGCGGCGTTGCTGTAGTCGCGGCCTGGTTCGTGGGCTGCGCCGGAGGCCACCCGCCGGCCGGTGTTGAGCAGCTTGGCCTTGATGCACGTGAGCTTGAGCCGGTACGGCTCGTGGGCGTTGAGCTCCAGGACGCGCGGATCGAGGGCCGGGAGACGGTCCAGATCGTGGCGGATGGACTCCTCGAGCTCGGGCCCCACGTGCGTGAGGTCGGTCGAGTTCGAGAGGGAACTGATGAGCTCGTCGACGACCCCGACGGCGATCCGCACCGCGGTCTGGTTCTGCAGCCCCAGGATCTCGCGGGTCACCTCCGGCGTGACGTTCGGGTTGCCGTCCCGGTCCCCGCCGATCCAGGAGCCGAACCGCAGCGGCACGCGCCCCGGCGGGAGGGTGACCCCGTGCTCGGCGAGGAGGTCGGCGAGCTCGTCGAGGACCTCGGGAAGCGCCCCGGTGAGGATCTCGCCCAGGTAGTAGACCGCGTTGCGGGCCTCGTCGAGGGGGGCAGGGCTCACGAGGCGGACCTCGTCGGTCTGCCACATCTGGTCGATGATCTCGGCCAGGCGCCGGTCCTGCCGGCGGCGCAGCGCCGAGCCCTCGGCGGCCGGCACCTCGAGGATGCGGTCGATCGCCCGGAGCTTGTCCAGCACCGAACGGCGCGTGGCCTCGGTGGGGTGGGCGGTGAAGACGGGGCGGACGTCGAGGGAGTCCACCGCCTGCTGGAGGGCCTCCGGCCCGGCCTGCTCGGCGATGTCCCGGACCGCGGCGGCCAGCCACCCGGCGTCGTCCGGCCTCTCCCCCAGCTCCCGCACCCGGTGCAGCTGCTCGGCCGCATTGGCCAGGTGGAAGTAGAACGCGAAGGCGCGCACGAGCTCGGTCGCCTGCTCGAGCGGCAGGGAGGCGAGGAGCTCGCGGACCTGCGCGGCGACGTCGGCCGCGTTCCACGGCCCGAGCGCCCCCGCGCCGCCGCGCGCGGCCTCCTTCGACTCCTTGGTCAGCAGCCGGACCTCCTCGACGAGGCGCAGGAGCCCCGGGCCGTGCTGGCGCACGAGGGACTCCCCGAGCAGCGTCGAGACGCGCCGAACGTCGGCGCGCAGCTCCGCGGCGGGGGCGGCATCCTCGTGCGGCGTGGCGGCGGGATCTCGGGCGTCGGCAGACGCGGGCATGGCACTCCAGAGGCTAGGGTTCCAGCGCGAGGATACCCTTGAAAGGTGATGAAATCCCCCCTGCCCGTGCGCGACGGCGTGAACGCGACGCGCCTGCGCCTGCCCGCCGAGGGGCCGTGGGAGACCGCGCTGGACTACATGCTCCACCGCTGGGGCCACATCGACCCCGAGGGGATCCTGGCGAGGTTCGACGGCGGCGAGATCGTCGGGATGGACGGCTCGCCCCTGCACCGGGGCACCCCGCTCGAGGAGCACACCTTCATCTGGTACTACCGCACGCTGCCCCCGGAGGAGCGTCTGCCGGTGGAGATCGCCGTGCTGCACCGCGACGAGCACGTGCTCGTGGCGGACAAGCCGCACTTCCTCCCCACCACCCCCGGCGGGACCTACATCCAGGAGTCCGCGCTCGTGCGGCTGCGCAACGCCCTGGACCTCCCGGACCTCATCCCCATGCACCGGCTCGACCGGATGACCGCCGGGGTGCTGCTGTTCTCGGTCAACCCGGCCACCCGGGGGAGGTACCAGGTCCTCTTCGAGCGGCGGGCCGTGCAGAAGGAGTACGAGTGCGTCTCCGCGCTGGCCCCCGCCGGGTCCGGCGCCGCTGCGCACGACGCCGGGTGGGCGGCCGAGCGGTTCGCGGCACCCGTCGTGGTGCGCAACAGGATGGAGAAGCGGCGCGACTACCTCCTGGCCTCGGTGGTGGACGGCGAGCCCAACGCCGAGACCCGAGTGAGCCTTGAACGCGTGGGCGGCCCGGCGGACGCCCCACGGGCCCTGTTCCGGCTCGAGCCGCACACCGGCAAGACCCACCAGCTGCGGGTGCACCTGGCCGGGCTCGGGGCCGGGATCATGCACGATCCGTTCTACCCGGTGCTCCTTGACCAGGCTCCGGACGACTACGCGCGCCCGCTCCAGCTCCTCGCCCGGGGGATCCGCTTCCGCGACCCGCTGACCGGGCGGGAGACGGAGTTCCGCAGCAGGCTTTCCCTCCAGGAGGCCCCTGCCTGACCCCGCCGCCCGGCCCTCGAAGGCGCACACTGGTGGCATGCAGATCGATATCGTCGAAGGCGACATCACCACCCGCCCGGTCGACGCGATCGTCAACGCCGCGAACTCCTCGCTGCTCGGCGGAGGCGGCGTGGACGGGGCGATCCACCGGGCCGCCGGCCCCGAGCTCCTCGAGGCGTGCCGCGACCTCCGCCAGACGCGGCTGCCCGGGGGCCTGCCGGTGGGCGAGGCCGTGGCGACCCCGGGGTTCCGGCTGCCGGCGTCCTGGGTGATCCACACCGTGGGGCCGAACTGGAACGCGGGCCAGCGGGACCGGGCCCTGCTCGCCTCGTGCTTCTCCGAGAGCCTCGCGGTGGCCCGCAGGCTCGGCGCGGCGTCCGTCGCGTTCCCCGCGATCTCCGCGGGCATCTACGGCTGGGACCGGGACGTGGTGGCGGCGACTGCCATCGAGGCCGTCCGGGCCGCGGACCCCGGGACGGTGGAGCGGGTCGAGTTCGTGCTGTTCGGCGCGACGACCGCCGCGGCGTTCGCGGCGGCGCTGCACCGGGCCGGCTGACGGGCACAACGACACAACTCGGGGCCGGATCGGGCCCTCAGCGGCCGTATTGGGCCGCGAGTTGTGTCGATCTGCCCGGCTACACCGGGATCCAGGCTCCGCGCCGGCGCCGAAGCACCTGCAGCCGGCCGGTCGTGGCGACGTCCTCGACCGCGTCCTGCAGGACCAGGGCGGCCCGGCGCGCGGCCGCGACCTCGGCCTCGTCGTTCTCAGCCTCGACCAGGAACCGGAGCGTGATCTGCGGGACGCCGCGGACCACGTCGATCTGGTGGGCCTCGACGTGGTGGAGCGAGCCCAGGGCCTCACGGGCGGCGTCCATGACCCGCTCCGGCGGGTGGCCGGGGCGCAGGCCCGTGATCTGGAGGACGGCGCGGTAGCTGGGCATAGGGCCACCGTACCGAAGCCCGAGGGTGCGCGGGCGCGAGCTCCTGCCCTCCGCGCTGGCGGCCGTCTTTGCCCCGCACCGCGCCGTCGCGCGTCGATATCCTTGGATCCGTGACCCTGACCGACTCCCTCCTCGGCTTCGCCGCGATCGCCGCGCTCATCACCGTCATCCCCGGGACGGACACGGCGCTCGTGCTGCGCTACACGCTCAGCCAGGGTCGGCGGCACGCGTACACGGCGGCGCTCGGCATGATCACGGGCGCCTTCGTGTGGGGCGCGGCGGCTGCCACGGGCGTCTCGGCCCTGCTCGCGGTCTCGGAGGTCGCCTACGACGTGCTGCGGATCGCCGGCGCGGCGTACATGGTGTGGCTCGGCATCGGCCTGTGGCGGGCCTCGCTCACCCGGCGCGACGGCGACCTGCCGCCCGGTGCCCTGCCGCACCACAGCCTCGAGCCGCTGCGGAAGGCGTGGGCGAAGGGGCTCGTGTCGAACCTGCTCAACCCCAAGTACGGGATGTTCTGCGTCGCCGTGATCCCCCAGTTCCTCGTCCCGGGGGTCCCCCCGGTGGCGATGGGGCTGCTGCTCTCGGTCGTGGCGAACGCCGAGGCGCTCGTGTGGTTCCTCGCGATCGTCGCGGCGGCGCAGTTCTTCGGGCGATGGCTCAATGGGGCGACGTTCCGGAAGTGGATCGACCGCGTGACCGGGACCGTGCTGGGTGCGTTCGGCGTCGTCGCCGTCCTCGAGCTGCGCCGCGCCTGAGCGGGAATACGGGGCCGCCCCATGGCATTGTCGAGGGCATGACTGACTCCCCCGCCGCAGACCCCCGGCTCGCCCGCTGGCAGCGCTTCCGCGACAGCCGGAACAAGGCCCTGGCCGCGGAGCACGGCTGGCTCACGCTGACCTCGTTCCAGTGGCTCGAGGCGACGCCGTCCCCCGTCGAGGTGGTCCCGGGGCTGTGGTCCGTCGCCACGGAGGGTGGGCGCACGACGGCGGTGCTCACCGCCCGCGCCTCCGACGGCCTGGTCTTCGCGGACTCGGGCGACCCTGTGGACGGCACGTTCACCGCGGAGCTCGCGGACGAGGAGTCGCTGGACTGGGTGGTGTACGGGACGGTCCTGGTCGAGCTGGCCGTGCGCGGGAACAGGTACGCGATCCGCACCCGGGACTCCGCCTCGCCGACCCTGACCGGGTTCACCGGGGTGCCCGTGTTCGAGTACGCGCCCGAGTGGGTTGTCGACGCGCGCTGGGAGCCGTACCCCGAGCCTCGCGAGGTGCCCATCTCCACGGCGAACCCGCTGGTCGACGGGGTGCACCGCTCCGCCGGCGAGGTGGTCTTCCGTCGGCACGGCCACGAGTACCGGCTCCAGGCCGAGCAGGGCAGGCTCGGGGAGCTGACCATCACGTTCCACGACGAGACCAACGGCAGGACCACCGACGACTGGCGCAAGGTCGAGACGCCCCGGCCCCGCCCGGACGGGTCGGTGGTGCTCGACTTCAACCGGGCCATCAACTATCCGAGCGCGTTCACCGCGTACGGGACGTGCCCCATGCCGGTGCGCGGGAACTCGCTCGACCTCGCGGTCGAGGCCGGGGAGAAGACGCCCAACCCCGCCTGACCCCGCGGACGTGAATCCTCAACGGGATTCGGAGGATGAAGGGTCAGGCGATCGCGGAGACCCCCGTGATGTCGCGGCCTGCGATGAGGGCGTTGACCTCGTAGGTGCCCTCGTACGTGAAGATGGCCTCGGCATCGGCGAAGACCTTGGCCATCGCGTAGTCGGCCAGGATGCCGTTGCCGCCGAGGATGCCGCGGCCGAGTGCCACGGTCTCGCGCATCCGGGCGGTGGCCCACGCCTTGGCGAGCGCCACCCGGGCCATGGTGGCCCGGCCCTCGGACTGGAGCGCGGAGAGCTCGGCGAGCATCGCCATCGACGCGGTCGCGTTGCCGAGCATCGTCACGAGCTGGCCCTGGACCATCTGGAACCTGGCGAGCGGGCGGCCGAACTGCTCCCGCTCGAGCGCGTAGGCGCGGGCCACGTCGAACGCCGCGAGCTGCTGCCCCACGGCCTGCCAGGCGACGAGGAGGCGCGAGCCCAGGAGCATGGTGCGGGCGTCGTCGAACGAGGAGACGCGGGCGAAGCGGTCGGCCTCCGGAACCCGCACGCCCTCGAACACGAGGTTCGCGTTCTGCACCGTCCGCAGCGCGGTCTTGTGCTCGATCCGGGTGCGCGTGAGCCCCGGGGCCGTCCCGGGCACGATGAACGCCCGCACGGCGCCGTCCGGGGCGCCGCCCGCTTCGCGGGCCCACACGAGGAGGTGGTCGGCGAAGGTCCCGTTGCCGATCCAGCGCTTCGCGCCGTCGAGCACCCAGTCGTCCCCGTCGCGGCGGGCCGAGAGCGAGAGGCCGCCGGCGACGTCGGAGCCGTGCCCCGGCTCGGTCAGCGCGAAGGCGCCGGTGGTGCGCAGCGAGACGGCGTCGTCGAGGTAGCGGGCACGCTGCTCCGGGGTCCCGAACTCGTACAGCCCCTCGACGAAGAGGTCGTGGTGGACCATGAAGAAGGTCGCCATCGAGGTATCGGCCCGGGTGAGCTCCGCGATGACCAGCCCGGTGAACAGCCGCGAGTAGCCGTGCCGGTGCGGGGTGGAGAGCCCCAGTGCCGCGAGCCGTGGCAGCACGTGGTGCGGGAACTCCTCGCGCTCCCACCAGCCGACGGCGTGCGGGGCGATCTCTGCGGCGAGGAACTCCCGCAGCTCGGCGAGCTTGGCCCGTTCGCGGGGCTCGAGGCGCCGCTCGAGGTCGTAGTAGTCCGCGGCGGGCAGCTCGCCCGCGCGCGGGGCGCCGGCGGCGAGCGCGGTCACTTCGGGGCCATCCGGATGGCTCCGTCGAGCCGGATCGTCTCCCCGTTGAGCATCGCGTTGTCCACGATGTGCGCCACGAGGTTGGCGTACTCCGCCGGCCGGCCGAGGCGGGCCGGGTGCGGGACCTGCGCACCGAGCGAGGCCTGGGCCTCTTGGGAGAGCCCGGCCATCATGGGGGTCTCGAAGATGCCCGGCGCGATGGTCACCACCCGGATGAGCGAGCGGGCGAGCTCCCGGGCAATCGGGAGGGTCATCGCGTGCACGGCCCCCTTGGACGCGGAGTAGGCGGGCTGGCCGATCTGCCCGTCGAATGCGGCAACCGAGGCCGTGTTGACGATCACCCCCCGCTCGGGGCCGCCCAGCTCGGTCGAGACGGGCTCCGTCGCGGCCATCGCCTCGGCCGCGAGCCGGATCACGTTGAACGTTCCGATGAGGTTCACGCGCACCACCCGCTCGAACTGCTCGAGCGGCAGCACGCCCTCGCGGCCGAGGACCTTCCCTGGGGTGGCCACGCCCGCGCAGTTCACCACGACGCGCAGCGGGGCGAGCTCGCCCGCACGCACGACGGCGGCCCGCACCTGGGCCTCCTCCGTCACGTCCGCGGGGGCGAAGGCAGCCCGGTCCCCGAGTTCGGCAGCAAGGGCCTCGCCCGCACTCCCGGGCAGGTCGACGAGCACCACCGCGGCGCCGCCGGCATGGAGCCGCCGTGCCGTCGCGGCGCCCAGACCGGATGCCCCTCCCGTGATGAGCGCCGCCGTTCCCTGAAGCTCCATGGACCCTCCCAGTTAATCGCCGCTAACCGGATGAATCCTAGCCCATGGCTGTGAGCGCGGTCACTGCTGCCGCCCCGCTAGGGTGGGCCCATGGATCCGACCACCTGGGCGGAGCGCGCCCAAGCCGCTGCGGACAGCGTCAACTCCGGCTTCGGCCACCGCACCCTCGGCCCGGTCCCCGGCACCTGGATCGCCTCGGTGGCCCGGCCGAGCCAGCGGGTCAGGGCCCCGTGGGCCCCGTGGCACTACTGGTGGCAGGCCCACTACCTGGACTGCCTCGTGGACGCGGCGGAGCGCCGGCGCGCCGAGAGCGGAGGGGAGCCGCGCGAGCTCGTCCTCGCACGGCACCTCCTGGCCGGCATCCGCATCCGGAACGGCTTCCGGTACCGGAACTGGTTCTACGACGACATGGCGTGGCTCGCGCTCGCCGCGGACCGCCTCGGCCGCCTGCTGGGCCGGACGGGGGCAGGCGGCGAGGGCACGGCCGCGACCCTGGCCGCAGCGCGGGAGCTCGGCCGCGAGCTCGTCTCGGCCGACACCGACGACCTCGGCGGCGGGCTGTTCTGGAACACGCGCCGGCGGTACAAGAACACCGCCTCGACCGGCCCCGGCGCCCTGTTCTTCGCGCGCACGGGCGACCGCGCCCGCGCGCAGCGGCTCGTCGACTGGCTCGGCGCGACGCTCCTCGACCCGGAGCAGGGGCTCTACCTCGACGGCCTCAACCTCACGCCGGACGGCTCCGGCGAGCTCGTCCGGGACATCTGGACCTACAACCAGGGCCCCGTCCTCGGCGCGCTGCTCGAGCTCGGCGGCTCGGACAACCTCGCCCGAGCGGCGGCCCTCGTGCAGGCCGTGGCGGAGCGGCTCACGGTCGAGGTCGCGCACGACGGCGTCCCCCTCCGCGCGCTGCGGGGCGACGGCGGCGGGGACGGCGGCCTCTTCATGGGCATCCTCGCGCGCTACCTCGCGGAGGCCGCCCTCGACGACCGCCTGCCGGACGCGGCGCGGAGTACCGCCCGCGCCCTCGTCGCGGCCACCGCCGAGTCCCTGTGGGCGGGCGCCGAGCTGCGCGCGGAACCCGGCCGGGGCCGGCGGGGCGGCACCTGGTGGACGTTCCCGCAGAAGCCGGGCGAGACGGCGTCGGACGCGTATCCCCCGGGGAGCCGGGTCGAGCTGTCGACCCAGCTGCAGGCCTGGATGGCCTTCGAGGGCGCCCACCGGCTCGCACAGGGGGATTAGAGAAGCCCAAGGTTGCGTAATTGACGTGAGATGCGTCACATTATGGAGGGAAACGGGGGCGTCTTAGGTGTGGCTAACCTACAGTCGATCGTGACGTCACCCGACGACGCCAGCCGGCGGCGCCGTCGCCCACCATCCCTGTGACCCCACGAAAGGGAAGCTTTCGATGAAGCTCCGACCCCGCGCCCTCGCTGGCCTCGCCCTGGTCGCCGCGACCTCGCTCGGCCTCGCCGCCTGCGGCTCCTCGGCCCCCGGCACCTCCTCCGCCTCCGGCGACAAGGGCACCATCACGGTCTACAACGCCCAGCACGAGTCCCTCACGAAGGAGTGGATCGACGCGTTCACGGCGGAGACCGGCATCAAGGTCAACTACCGCCAGGGCGACGACACCGAGATGTCGAACCAGATCATCCAGGAGGGCGCCGCCTCCCCCGCGGACGTCTTCCTCACCGAGAACTCTCCCGCGATGACCCAGGTGGAGAACGCGGGCCTCTTCGCGGACATCGACCCGGCCACCGCAGCGCAGGTGCCGGCCGAGTACCGGCCGTCCACCAACAAGTGGATCGGCATCGCCGCCCGCTCCACGGTGTTCGCCTACAACAAGTCCAAGGTCTCCCAGGACAAGCTGCCCAAGTCCCTCATGGACCTTCAGAGCCCCGAGTGGAAGGGCCGCTGGGCCGCCTCCCCGTCCGGCGCGGACTTCCAGGCGATCGTCTCCGCGATGCTCCAGCTCAAGGGCGAAGACGCCACCAAGGCGTGGCTCCAGGCGCTCAAGGACGGCGCCAAGTCCTACAAGGGCAACTCCACCGCCATGAAGGCCGTCAACAGCGGCGAAGTGGACGGCGCCGTCATCTACCACTACTACTGGTTCGGCGACCAGGCCAAGACGGGCGAGAACTCCAAGAACGTCGGCCTCGAGTACTTCAAGAACCAGGACCCGGGCGCCTTCGTCTCCGTCTCCGGCGGCGGCGTGCTCAAGTCCTCGAAGAACCAGGCCGCCGCGCAGGAGTTCCTCAAGTTCGTCACGGGCAAGAAGGGCCAGGAGGTCCTGCAGAAGGGCTCCTCCTACGAGTACGCGGTCGGCTCCGGGGTTCCGTCCAACAGCAAGCTCGTACCGCTCGAGCAGCTCCAGGCGCCCAAGATCGACCCGGCCAAGCTCAACTCGCAGAAGGTCAACGAGCTCATGACCGCAACAGGACTCCTCTAGACCTTGGAATCCGCTCCAGCCGCCGCTCTCGCCGTCACCGGGCTCCCGGTGCCGAGCGAGGCGACCCCGACGGCGGGCGAGGGCAAGCGCCCCCGCCCGCCCTTCGGCGTCGTCCTCGCCGCCTGCCTCGTCGCCGCCGCGTCCCTGATCCCGCTCGGGTTCGTGGCGTTCATGACCGTCACCACCGGCTGGGACACCGCCGCGGCGCTCATCTTCCGCGAGCGCACGCTCGAGCTGCTCGGCAACACGCTCCTGCTCACGCTCATCACGGTGCCGCTGTGCATCGTGCTCGGGGTGGGCGGGGCGTGGCTCGTGGAGCGGACCGCGCTGCGGGCCCACCGGATCTGGGCGGTGGTCCTCGCGGCGCCGCTGGCCATCCCCGCGTTCGTGAACTCGTACGCGTGGGTGTCCGCGGTGCCGAGGCTCGAGGGCGTGTTCTCCGGCGTCCTCATCGCCACGCTCTCGTACTACCCGCTCGTGTACATCCCCGCGGCCGCCACGCTCTCGCGTCTGGACCCGGCGATCGAGCAGTCCGCGGCGTCGCTCGGCCTGGGCGCGTGGCGGACGTTCTTCCGGGTGGTGCTGCCGCAGCTGCGGATCGCCGTCTCCGGCGGCGCGCTGCTCGTGGCGCTGCACCTGCTCGCCGAGTACGGTGCGTTCGCGATGATCCGCTTCGACACGTTCACCACGGCGATCATGGAGCAGTACCGGTCCACCTTCAACGGCGCCGCGGGCAACATGCTCGCCTCCGTGCTCGTCACGGTCTGCCTCGTGCTCCTCGTGTCCGAGGCGCGGCTGCGCGGCAACGCCCGCTACGCGCGCATCGGCTCCGGCGTGCAGGCCACCCCGACGCGGCTCGCCCTCGGGACGTGGCAGCTGCCCGCACAGCTGGTGCTCCTCGCGCTCGCGGTCCTCGCCGTGGGCGTCCCGCTGTGGATGACCGTCACGTGGGCCGCGCAGGGCGGGGCAGATGTCTGGCAGACGGCGGACCTCGCGGGCGCGCTCGGCTCGAGCCTGTGGCTCGGGCTCCTCGGCGCCATCGTCACCACCGTGGTGGCCTTCCCCCTGGCGTTCCTCGCCGTGCGCTTCCCCGGATGGCTGTCCCGCGGGCTCGAGCTGTCCAACTACGTCACGAGCTCGATGCCCGGCATCGTCCTCGCGCTCGCGTTCGTGACGGTCGCGCTGCGCGTCCTCCCGGGCATGTACCAGACCACGGGCCTGCTCGTCACGGCCTACGTGCTGCTCTTCCTCCCGCGCGCGCTCGTGAACCTGCGGGCCGGCCTCGCCCAGGCCCCCAAGGAGCTCGAGGAGGCCGCCCAGGCCCTCGGCAAGCGCCCGCTGCTCGCGTTCGTGCGGGTCACGCTGCGCCTCGTGGCCCCGGCGGCGGCCGGCGGCGCGGCGCTCGTGTTCCTCGCCGTCGTCAACGAGCTCACGGCCACCCTGCTCCTCTCCCCGCTCGGCACGAAGACGCTCGCCACCGAGTTCTGGGCCCTGACGAGCGAGATCGACTACGTCAGCGCAGCCCCGTACGCGCTCGTGATGATCGCGCTCTCCGCCCCGATGACCTACCTGTTGTTCCAGCAGTCCAAGAAAGCAGCCGGACAGTGACCGAACAGACCCCCACGCCCGCAGCGGCGGCCCGCTTCCCCAGCCCCCGGGTGGCCCCGCAGATCGCCCAGACCGCGGACCACCACCTCGACATCGAGGAGGTCACGAAGGACTTCGGGCGCCAGCAGGTGCTCAAGGGCATCAACCTCTCGGTGGCCCGGGGCGGGACCACCGCGATCGTCGGCCCGAGCGGTTCCGGCAAGACCACGCTCCTGCGGCTCATCGCCGGGTTCGAGGCGCCGGACACCGGCCGGATCCTCATGGACGGCAAGGAGGTCGCCGGCAGCACCTGGGTGCCCGCGCACCGGCGCAACATCGGCTACGTCGCGCAGGACGGCGCACTGTTCCCGCACCTGTCCGTGGGGCAGAACGTCGCGTTCGGCCTGGACCGCGAGAAGTTCCGGGGGCGCAGGGCGGTCCAGGAGCGGGTCGAGGAGCTGCTGGACATGGTGGCCCTCGACCCCGCGTACGCGAAGCGCCGCCCCCACCAGCTCTCCGGCGGCCAGCAGCAGCGGATCGCCCTCGCCCGCGCGATGGCGTGCGAGCCCGAGGTCATGCTCCTGGACGAGCCGTTCTCCGCGCTCGACGCCGGCCTCCGGGTCGCCACGCGCCGCGCGATCGGCAAGGTCCTGCACCACGCAGGGGTGACCACCATCCTCGTCACCCACGACCAGGCCGAGGCCCTCTCCTTCGCCGACCAGGTCGCCGTGATGCGCGGCGGCCGGCTCGCCCAGATCGGCAACCCGTTCGTGGTCTACACCCGGCCCGCGGACCGTGCCACGGCCGAGTTCCTCGGCGACGCCGTGATCCTCGACGCCTGGCTCGAGGGCTCCCTCGCCATGTGCTCCCTCGGCGCGATTCCCGTCCGCCGGCCGCCGGCCCAGGGCCGCGTGCAGATCATGCTGCGCCCCGAGCAGATCCGCATCGCCGCCGACTCGCGCATCCACGGCACGGTCCTCGACTGGGACTACTTCGGCCCCGAGTCCTCGGTGCGGATCAAGCTGCCCGAGCGCCCCGCGGACCCGCGCATCCCCGGCGGCGGCGAGGTCATCACCATCCGCCACTGGAACGCCGCGATGGCCCGGGCCGGGATGGACCTTGCCCTCAAGGTCATCGGCGAGGGCGTGGCCTTCCCCGTCGACTGACCCGCCCCTCCCTCCCCCGCCCAGCCCATCCCCCGCCCCGCCTGCCCACCTACCGCGCCCACCCCCGTCACCCCCGTTTCGGGTACGCATCTCGTCGCCTTCCCGGCCTTCCGGGTACGCATCCCGTCGCCTTCCCGGCCTTACGGGTACGACGGCGACCGCCCGCCTCCCGCGGGCGGCCCACCCGAGGCGGGCGGCCGGCGTCGTGCGCGGGGCTACGCTGAAGGCATGGCCGACGACGTCACCGCCCCCGCGACCCGCTGGGTCCGCAGCTCAGCCCTCACGCGCTACCGCCTCGCCCCCAACCCGGGGCCGATGAGCCTGGACGGGACGAACTCGTACGTGATCGCGGCGCCGGGCTCGGAGTCGGTGGTGGTCGTGGACCCGGGCCCCCTCGATGCCGAGCACCTGGCCGAGCTGGCCGGCGTCGGGCATGTCGAGCTCGTAGTCCTCACGCACCACCACCCGGACCACACCGAGGCGGCCGAGGAGTTCCACCGCATGACCGGCGCCCCCGTGCGCGCCAGGGACGCCGCGCTGTGCCTCGGCGCGGGGCCGCTCGAGGACGGCGAGCGCCTCGAGGCCGCCGGGGTGCGGATCGAGGTCCTCGCCACCCCGGGGCACACGGCGGACTCGATCTGCCTGGCGCTCCCTGACGACGGCGAGCACGGCGCCGTGCTCACGGGCGACACGATCCTGGGCCGCGGCACGACCGTCATCGTGTTCCCGGACGGGCGGCTCGGCGACTACCTCGCGACCCTGCGCCGGCTCGAGGCCTTGGGCCCCGCCACGGTGCTGCCCGCCCACGGGCCGGTGCTCCCGGACCTCGCGGGAATCGCGCGCGCCTACCTCGCCCACCGCGAGGAGCGGCTCGACCAGGTGCGCGCTGCCCTCGCGGAGCTGGGCCCTGGGGCAACGGTCGCTCAGGTGACGGACGCCGTGTACGCGGACGTCGATGCGAGCGTGCGCCGCGCCGCCGAGAACTCGGTCGCCGCCCAGCTGGACTACCTGCGCGGGTAGCGCCACGGCAGCGGGACTCAGAAGAGGCTGAACTCCGAGAACTCCCCGGTGGCCGGGCCGATGCTCGCCCGGACCTCGTCCACCCGGCCGGGCGCCTCGTCGGAGCGCAGCCAGGCCAGCAGCTCCTCCACGCCGTCCCGCCCGCCCTCGGCGACCACCTCGACGGTCCCGTCGGGGAGGTTGCCGGCCGAGCCCACGAGCCCGAGCCGCTCGGCCTGCCCGAGGGTCCGGAAGCGGAATCCCACCCCCTGAACCATTCCCGAGACGGTGGCGCTGAGCCGGGCCTCGGGAGCCTCAGGGGTGCCGGGCTGGCTGCGCGGGCTGCGGCGCCGGAAGATCGACATGCCTCAAGTGTCCGCCGCGGCCCGGGTGGTCGCCACCGCGGCGCGCCCCCGGTCGCCGTCCGGCGTGCGGAGCGCGTCGACCCACAGGACCGCCGCAAGCACGATCGCCCCGATCGAGAGGGACGCCGCCACGTCGGTGAGCCAGTGGCGGCCCAGGTAGAGGTCGCTCGCGGCCACGGCCACGACGACGAGGCCGGCGGCCACGGCGGCGAGGGGCAGGCCGCGGGTGGTCGCGCGGCGCGAGTAGACCAGGTACAGGCCCACGAACAGCAAGGTGACGGCGCCGGCGGTGTGCGCGGAGGGGAACGCCGGTCCCTCACTGCCACCGGTCGCCGCGAACCACGCCGGCGGCCGCGACCGGTCCACCCAGTAGCGGGCGCCGGCAACGAGGAAGAAGTCGGCGAGCGAGGCACCCGCGAGGAGGGCGGGCCGCCACAGTTCGCGCCGCCACACCGCCCAGACGACGGCGACCGCGGCCGACGCCGCGAGCACCTCCGCCGGCCCGGTCGCCGCGCTGAGGGCATCCGCGGCCGCGGTCGCGGGACCGCTGCGGTGGGCCGCGAGCCCGTCGAGGACCGGCCAGTCGAGGTCCGCGAGGCTCCAGTTCCCCGCCACGGACTCGAGCAGCCACCCGAAGACGACGAGGCCCGCCGCGGCCAGCGCGGCGGCTACGGCGCGCCGAGCGGACGCGGTGACCTTGAGCATCCCCCCAGTCTCGCGCCCACGCGTGGGAGATGACCGGGAGGAAGCTCGGCGGGGGCTGGGAGTCGGCGCGCGGGCGCGCCCGCGTCCACGTGCTGCCCCGTGGGCCGCGCCCGGCCCATCCCGCCCCCCGCCCGGCCCATCCCCCGCCCGGCCTGTCCCGCCCGGCGGCCCGGCGGTAGCGTGGCGGCATGAGCGCTCCCCTCCAGCCCGCCCTGCACCGCCAGCACGTCGCCGTCGCCGCGCCCACCCAGCTGTGGCTCAGCGCCGAGGGCCGCCTCGTCCCGGATCCGGCGGGCCTCACCGGGATCTTCCACGCGGACACCCGGTTCCTCGACCACGCGGCCGTCACCGTGGACGGGACCGAGCCGCAGCCCGTCGGCGTCTCCGCCGCCGGCGCCGGCATCGCCGTGGAGGGCCTCGCCCGGAATATCGCCGGGCCCACCCTCGACCCGGCCGTCCGGGTGGTCCAGCACTGGACCGTCGAGGCCGGCACCGTGCGGCACTCGGTCGAGCTGAGCACGTCCCTGCCCGCGCTCGACTGCACGCTCGCGGTGCACCTCGGCGCGGACTTCGCTCCGATGGACGCCGTGCGCGTCGGGCGCCCCGGGAACCCGGTGGAACCCGCGCACGACGCCGCGCGGCTGGCCTGGGAGCGCGGCGGCAGGCGCGCCGTGGCCACCCCCGGCACGCCGGGCGCGCGCATCGCCACGTCGATCGACCGCGACTCCGACGACACGGATGGGTTCCCCTCCGGCCACCCCGCCCTCGTCTGGTCCGCCTCGCTGGGCCGCGGGAAGCCGTTCCGCGCGTCGTGGAGCGTGACGCTCGAGGACGCGGACGCCGTCGTGCGGGCTGCGCCGGGCGGCGCAGCGGAGGACGAGGCGGAGAGCCGGCCCGGCGCCGTCGGCCGCCTGCTGGCCACCTCCCTGCAGCAGCTCGCGGGCCTGCGGCTCGCCACGACCCGGCTGCCCGACGCGCCGTTCCTCGCCGCGGGCGCGCCGTGGTACTTCACCCTGTTCGGGCGGGACTCGCTGTGGTCGGCCCGCCTCCTCCTCCCCCGCGACACCGCCCTCGCGGCCGGGACCCTGCGCGCGCTCGCTGCGTACCAGGGCGCCGAGCGGGTCCAGGAGTCGGCGGAGGAGCCGGGCAAGATCCCGCACGAGATCCGGGCCCATGAGCTCGTGGTGGACCACGGTCCCGGCGGCGACCAGCTCCGGCTTCCGCCGGTCTACTACGGGACCGTCGACGCGACCGCCCTGTGGCTGTGCCTAGCTGGCGAGCTCTCCCGGACGGGGCGCGCCCCGGACGCCGTGCGCGCGCTGCTGCCGGCCGCGCGGCGGGCGGCGGACTGGCTCCTCGCTTCCGCGACCGGCCCGGGCGGGTTCCTCGCGTACCGGGACGAGACCGGCCACGGGCTGAGCAATCAGGGCTGGAAGGACTCGGCGGACGCGATGCAGTTCCGCGACGGCCGCCGCGCGGAGGGGCCGATCGCCCTCGCCGAGGTGCAGGGGTACGCACACCAGGCCGCGCTCGAGGCCGCAGCCCTCTTCGAGGAGCTGCGCGGACCGGGCGGCGGCGAGGGGCTGCGCGCCCAGGCGGCGGCTCTGCGGGAGTTCGCGGCAGGGCTCCGCTCGCGGTTCCGGGAGTCGTTCTGGGTGGAGGACGCCGCCGGGCGGTTCCCGGCGATGGCGCTCGACGGCGGCGGCACTCCTCTCGACGCCCCCGGGTCCAACATGGGCCATCTGCTCGGCACGGGTCTGCTGGATGCGGACGAGGCGCGCCTCGTGGTGGACCGGCTGCTCGGGGACGAGCTGTTCAGCGGCTACGGGATCCGGACCCTGTCCACGGCCGCGGCCGGGTACTGGCCCCTGAGCTACCACTGCGGGTCGGTCTGGAGCCACGACACCGCGATCGCGGTGCGCGGGATGCTCGCCGAGGGCTTCCGTGCCGAGGCGGCGACCGTGGCACGGGGGCTCGTCCGGGCCGCGGAGTCGCTGGGCGGGTCGCTGCCCGAGCTCTTCTCCGGGGTCGGGACCGCCGAGTCCGCCCGGGCCCTGGCCTACCCGGCCGCGTGCCGGCCCCAGGCGTGGAGCGCGGCGTCGGCCGCGGTGGTGGCCCGGGCGCTGGGAGCCTGAGCCGGGCCCGGGCACCCGGGGGCCCGCGGGCCCCGCGGGCCCCGCGGGCCCCGCGGGCCCCGCGCGCCCCGCCGTGTCAGGGCCGCTTCTTCTGCGGGTAGACGGTCTCCTGCCGGGCGAGCATGTCCACGAACTGGGCGATCTTCCGGGCCCGCGTCTCGGGCCTCTTCACCGAGGTGGTGCGGTAGATGAGCGCGAACCGGTTCGTGGAGGTCAGGACCTCGAACATCGCCTGGGCCTCCGGGACGGCGGCGATGGCCGCCGCGAGGTCGGCGGGCACCTCGGCCGAGGCCGCGCCGCTGTACGCGGCCTCCCACCGCCCGTCCGCCTTCGCGGCGTCCACGGCTGCACGGCCGGCCGGCGTCATCCGCCCCTCGGCCTCGAGCCGCACCGCGCGCTCCACATTGCTCTGCGACCACCGGCTCCTCGGCGAGCGCGGCGTGAACCGGATCGCCGAACTCTCCGCATCGCGTGCCCGCAGCTGGCCGTCGATCCAGCCGAAGCACAGCGCCTCGAGCACCGCGGGCTCGTAGGCCAACGCGGTCACCGTGCCGCCCTTCTTGTGCAGGACGAGCCACACCCCGGGGCTCGCGCGGTGGTTCTCGGCGAGCCACGCCCGCCACGCGGGCGCATCCGGGACAACGAGTTCGGGGAGCTCGGGGGCCATGCGGACTACCCTCTCCGAGCCTGGGCGGCGGCGCAAGGCGCTCGTACCCGGAATGCCGGAATCGCGACGAGATCCGTACCCGAAACGGGGAAAGCGCGACGAGATGCGTACCCGAAACGGGAGGGGGAGGTGGGGCACCGGTGGTGGGAGGATGGGGGCACCTGTCGCGAAGGGAGCCCCCATGCTGCGTGTCCTCGCCACCCGCTACACCTCGGCGCTGCCCGAACTGCGCCGCCTCCTGCTCGACCTCGGCCTCGTGCCCGGGGAGGAGGGCGAGGGCTGGGCGGTGCTCGACTCGCACAGCGGCCGGGTGCGCCTGCGCTCGGCCGAGCGGGGCTCGCCCCAGGACGGCGCCACCGTGTTCGGGGTCGAGGTCCGGGACCCGCAGGAGTTCGCGCGCCGCACCGCGGACGACGGCGGCCGGGCGGCCCTCGAGGACTCCGCCGGCGGGCCGCGGGTCCGGATCACGGGGCCGGACGGCTTCGCGTTCACGGCCGAGCCCGCCTCCCACGCCGGGCGCCCGGTCGATGCCGACCCGGACATGACCGTGCGGCTCGAGTGGAACACCCCCGACCTCGACGGCACGGCCGCAACCCTCGCCGCGATCGGGGCCAGGCCACGGCCCGAACCGCTGCTCGGCCCCGACCTGGCCCGCGAGTTCACCGCCAAGAACGGCGGGGTCATCGCGGCGGTCAGGGCCGCGGCCGTCTCGGCCGGAGGCCTCGTCCTCGAATACTCCGGGCGGCGCAGCGAGCTGATGCCCCGGCTCGCGCTGGCCGGCTGGGCCGCCGAGGAGGTCACCGCCGAGGAGGCCGAGGGCGGGAGCCGGCCCGGCGGCGTCGTACGCGTGCAGATCCCGACGCCGGACGGACGCGACGTCACGATCCTGGCGGCGGGCCCCGCCGGCGGGGCCGAGATGCGGTAGAACAGTAGGCATGGCAGTTCGCACCCCCGACCCGTATCCCGGCTGGCTCTCCCCGGAGGACCTCTACGAGGCGCGGAACCGTCTGCCGATGCTGTACGTCGAGGCGGTGCCGGTGCGCCTGGATCCGCTCGGGTACGTCAACGAGGTCGGGCTGCTGCTGCAGGCCGACGACGAGGGCAACATGATGCGCAGCCTCGTCTCGGGCCGCGTGCTCTACAAGGAGACGATCCGGGCGGCGCTGCTGCGCCACCTCGAGAAGGACCTCGGCACCCTCGCCTTCCCCCAGCTGCCGGTCAGCCCGGTCCCGTTCACCGTGGTGGAGTACTTCCCCTCGCCGTCGCAGACGGGCTTCACCGACGAGCGCCAGCACGCCGTCGCGCTGGCGTACGTGATCCCCGTGACCGGCGAGTGCCAGCCGCGGCAGGACGCCCTCGAGCTGACGTGGATGTCCCCCGCGGAGGTCCTCAGCGGCCCGGTCCAGATGGAGTTCGTGGGCGGGCGCGGCGAGCTTGTGCGGCAGGCCCTCGCGTTCGCCGGCATCGCCCCGTAGACGTCCGGTTCGGGCCCGCCCCCGCGCGCCTGTGGGCGGTCGTTACCAATCCTTTATAGGGTGGGAGCGGACCGAAAGCCACCACGGAGGACCCAGATGCACGACAGCTCGGGACCGCACGAGCGGCCCGGAACCCCCGAGTTCCACGAGATCGACGCCCACGAGCTCAAGCAGGGGCAGCGGCTGCTCCTGCCCGACGGGGAGGACAGCGCCGAGGTCCTCGAAGTGGACACCGTGCTGGACGACTACGGCAGCCCGGCGCTCTACTTCGCGGTGCTGGACAACCATCTGAACCTGCGGGTCGCCCACGGCACGCGCGTCCGCGTGGCCCGCGGGAAGGGCGGCCGGCCCGCGGACCTGCTGTTCTCGGGCGCTGCCGGGTCCGCCTCCGCGTCCGCGGCCGCGCGGGGATCCGCCGCACCCGCGGCCGCCGAAGCCGCGGGGACCGGGCCCTACGCAGCCGACCCGGCCCCCGCCCGCACCGAGACCGAGGTCCTGGTGTCCACGGAGCCGCACGCCACCGAGCCGCCGGCCGCCGGAGCCTCCCCCGCCGCGGTGCCCCAGGCGCCCCTGCGGGGGCCGTCCCAGATCACGCTCGAGACGGGCGACGTGGTGGTCGTGCCCGGCGCCGCCCCGGCAGCCGCCAGCACCCTCCGCCCTGAGCTCCTGGCCCGCATCCCGGCCCTGGAAGAGAAGCCGGAGGAGCTCATGCGCGCCATCGACGCCGCCCACCCCGGCCGGCATGCCGTCAACGAGCTCGCCGGGCGCCTCGCGAAGGGCATCAACGTCAAGTCCGGCGCATGCCTGGCGGACCTGCGCGAGCTCGCCTTCGAGCTCTACGTGGGCCAGGACGATACCGAGAACGCCCTCAAGGTCGCCGACCTCCTCGCCGTGCTCCCCTACGACGGCAACCCTGCGCGCTGGTCCTCGATCGAGTCCGCCTTGGGCCTCGCGGCCCATCTGGCGCGGAAGGATGGCGACGAGGAGCGGGCCGAGGCCTACGGCGAACTGCTGCGCACCCCGGACACGGCGGAGAAGGACCCCTTCCGGGCGCGCATGGCCGAGCGGGTGCGCCAGCGCGCCCTCAACGCGCCGAACCTCTACGACAAGGAGGTCTCCCGCGCGGCGGCCGCCAAGGACCACGCCGAGGAGCGCGCATGGCGGATGCTGCGCCTCGGCAGCCTCCTGCACCTGCGGGCCCACGGCGGCTCGACCGTGTTCGCGCAGGAGGAGCTGGACCGGCGGATCGACGTGGAGCTCGGCGCCGTCCGCCCCTGAGGCGCACCCCCCTTGAGGCGCTCACCCCCTGAGACCCTCCTTCAGGCGCCTTCGGGCGCGAGCCTACGCGAACGGCCCGGTGGGGCCCGCGGTGGCCTCGATCTGCTTGACCTTCGGATCGCTCTCGTCCGCCCCGAAGTCGGACGGCCGCGTCTCGTCGGCGCCCTGGGGCACCTTGAAGAGCCGCAGGAGGACCGTCAGCACCGCCGAGACGACGAGGTTGAGCACGAACGCGGAGACGGCGATGTACACCACGAAGTTGGTCCCCGGCACCGCCGCCGTCGAGCCGCCGAAGTGCGCGTGCGTGACGGGGTTGACCACGTTGTAGGCCGAGACGGTGCCGAAGACGATACCCACGGCCCAGCCGACCAGCAGCGCCCACCGGTCGAACCAGCGGGTGTAGAGGCCGCCGACCACCGCGGGGAACGTCTGGAGGATCCAGATGCCGCCGAGGAGCTGCATGTTGATGGCCGCCGACTGGTCCATGCCGATGACGAAGACGAGCGCACCCACCTTGACCACGAGCGAGACGATCTTGGAGACGTTGGCCTCCGTCTTCGGGTCGGCTCCCGGCCGGAAGAAGTCCCGGTAGATGTTGCGCGTGAACAGGTTCGCCGCGGCGATCGACATGATGGCCGCCGGCACGAGCGCGCCGATCGCGATGGCGGCCAGCGCGATCCCGGCGAACCACGCGGGGAAGTGGTCCAGGAACAGCTGCGGGACCACGAGCTGCGGGTTGACCGACCCGTCGAGGTCAATGGGCTTCGTCCCGGCGGTGATGGCCACGAAGCCCAGCAGCGCGAGGAACCCGAGCATGAGGGAGTAGAGCGGCAGGATCGCCGCGTTGCGCCGGATCGTGTTGCGCGCCTTCGAGGCGAGCACGCCGGTGACCGAGTGCGGGTACATGAACAGCGCCATGGCCGAGCCGAGCGCGAGCGTCCAGTACGCCGAGTAGCTCGAGCCGGTGGGGATGAAGACGCCCGCGGGCTTGCCCGTCGCCTGGCTCACGGTGCCGAGCTTGGTCTGCGCGGCACCGAAGATCGTGTCCCAGCCGCCGAACTTGATCGGCAGGTAGATCACGGCCACGATCACGGCAAGGTAGATCAGCAGGTCCTTCACCACGGCGATCATCGCCGGCGCGCGCAGCCCGGAGGTGTACGTGTACGCGGCCAGCACCACGAAGGCGAGGATGAGCGGCAGGTCCGTCAGGAACGCGTTCTGCGCGCTGCCCAGGCCCAGGACGGTCAGGACGGCCTTGATGCCCACGAGCTGCAGCGCGATGTACGGCATGGTCGCGACGATGCCGGTCACGGCCACGGCGAGGGACAGCCAGCGGCTCCCGTACCGGCCGCCCACGAAGTCGGCACTCGTGACGTACCCGTGCCGGTGGGAGACGGACCAGAGCCGGCTCATGATGATGAAGATGATCGGGTACAGCACGATCGTGTAGGGGACGGCGAAGAAGCCGCTCACCGCGCCCGTGGCCCACATGGCGGCGGGGACGGCCACGAACGTGTAGGCCGTGTAGAGGTCGCCGCCGAGCAGGAACCAGGTGATCCATGTGCCGAATCCGCGCCCGCCGAGGCCCCACTCGTCGAGGCTGTGCAGGCCCGTCTCCTCCTTCGAGCGGCGCCAGCGCGCGGCCATGAACCCCATGACCGCCACGAGGGCGAACAGCAGGATCACGATGATCAGAGCGGTCCAGTTGATGGGACGGGTGCTCATCGCGGCTCACCTCCTTCGTGGCCTGCCTCGTCGGACGACGCCGCGTGGCGGCCGCCGCCGCCCCGGGCGTCGGCGCCGGGACTGCCGGTGCCGGGACTGCCGGTGCCGGGGCCGGCCGGGGCAGGGGCGCCGGCCCGGGCCGCCTCGCGGCGCCGGCGGTCCTCGGTGCTCACGAGCCAGTAGGCGATCCCGCTGAGCGCCGCCGAGATCGGCACCCACAGCAGCTGGTACCAGTAGAAGAACGGCATGCCGCCCAGCCGCGGCTGGTCGAAGGAGTACATCTGCGGCACGAGCGGCAGCACGATCGCGGCAGCCAGGAGGACTCCCGCCACGGCGTAGGGCACCGGCCGGGCCGGCGCCCGCGTGGGCGTGTCGCGGGTGGGGGCATTGGGCTCGGACAACGTGGCCTCCTTTGGTCTCCTCCGGTGGCCGTCCCTGATACGGGGTCGCCGGACGTCTTCGCAGGTCCCGGCGTATTTGTACCGCAGGATGGGGCGCTGAAGGAAGGTTTCGCTGCGGAACAGTCCGCCCGTGGGAGTCCTGGCGCTATCCGAGCGCGGCGAGGCCCGGCTCGAGCTGCTCGAACAGCTCGGCCGCCCCGTTGGGGCTGCCCAGCTGGGTGTTGATCAGGATGGCCACGGTCGTGCCCGTGCTGGGCTGGTACATGGTGAGCGACTCGTAGCCGAGCCCGGTCCCGGTATGCCCCCACCAGCCCCCGAGGCTGCCGGCCGCGAGGCCGTAGCCGTCATACTCGGGGCTGCCCGGATCGTCGGCGGGATTCGAGACGGAGGTGAGGCGCTCCTTCTGCAGGGCTGCCGGCAGGAGGGCGCCGGAGCCGAGGGCGCGGCCCCATGTGAGCAGGTCCGCAATCGAGCCGAAGTAGCCCCCGGAGGCGCCGTACATGGACGGGCTCACCTGGGCGAGGCTCTCGAGGCCCGCGTCCGTGGCCTGGTAGGGGGTCGCGACGGGCGCCGCCGGGTCCTGGTCCCCGGAGTAGGCCACGGACGTCAGCCCGAGGGGCCCGAGGATGCTGGACTGGAGCTCACGGTCCCACGGGCTGCCGGTGACGGCCTCGATGACCTTGCCGAGGAGCACGAAGTTGGTGTTGCTGTACTCGTACTGGGCGCCGGGGGCGAAGTTGAGGGGCTGGGCGAAGGCGTAGCCGAGCAGCTGGGCGTCGGTGAACGCCCCCGTGTAGTCCGAGTTGAGCTGGTCGGAGAAGCCCTGGGTGCTGGAGAACTCGGGCAGTCCCGTGCGCATCTGGAGGGCCTGCCGGACGGTGATCTGGCCGCCGACCGGGACACCGCCGTACTGCACGCCGGCGACCGCAGGCACGTACTTCGCCACCGGGTCGTCGATGCCCACCCTGCCCTGCGCCACCAGCTGGAGGACGGCCGTGCCCACGAAACTCTTGGTGATGCTGCGGAACGCCGAGCGCATGTCCGCGGTCCACGGGGTGCCCGACGCGGCCTGCCCGACCGTGGCCAGATACCGGGCCCGGGGCGTCGCCCCGGGACCCGTCGAGACGGCCACGGCTGCGCCGGCGGCGCCCTGGCTGCTGACGAACTGGGCGACGGTCCCCGCGAGGGACGCCGGCAGATCCTGCCAGGCGGGCTGCGCGCCACTGGAGGCCGGCGCGGAGGCCGCGGCGGGCGCGGGGCTGGGCGCCGGCACGGCGGCGGGAGCGGCCGCCAGGACCGGCGGGGCCGAATCGGAGGGGCGGGCTCCGGCGGCACCCGAGGGTGCCGGCGCGTGCGCCTGCTCGGCGGAGGCCCCGGCGGCGCGCAGCACCCCTGGGCCGATCGCGGCCGCGGCCGTCAGCCCCGCCACCAGCAGCGCGGCGAGCACCCCCAGGAAGGCGAGCCGACGGCGTCGTGCGCGCACCGTGCGCCCCAGAAGGCGCAGACGCCAGCGGCGAGGCCCGCGTCGTGCCATGGTCGCCCCTTTCAATGCCCCCTGAGGCGTCTCGCTCCGTCGGTCTCCAAAGGTACGCGGGGAGCCTGTGCCGGCGCTATGCGCGGGCTCACCCGTGACGCGGCGGCGCGCCGGGCGGTGGCAGACTGTACAGGTGCCAGATTCCGTCCCCGTCCCCGAGGCCCCCGCCGCACAGGCGGCCCACCCCCGCCAGTCCGAGTTCGGATTCGAGGTCGGCACCCGGCTCCCCGGCCCCGACGGCTCCCCCGGGCTTGGCCGGACTGGCACCATCACTACCCCGCACGGGACGATCCAGACGCCAGCGTTCATCGCCGTCGGCACGAAGGCCACGGTCAAGGCGGTGCTGCCCGAGTCCATGGCCGAGCTCGGCGCGCAGGCCCTCCTCGCGAACGCCTACCACCTGTACCTGCAGCCCGGAGCGGACATCCTCGACGAGGCCGGCGGCCTCGGCCGGTTCATGAACTGGCCCGGCCCCACCTTCACGGACTCGGGCGGGTTCCAGGTCATGAGCCTGGGCTCGGGCTTCAAGAAGGTCATCGACATGAAGGGGCCCGACGCGCCGCACCAGGCCGGGGCCGACGACGCGGTGGCGCCGGGCAAGGAGCGGCTCGCGCACATCGACGATGACGGCGTGTGGTTCAAGAGCCACCTCAACGGGGACCGGCACCGGTTCACCCCCGAGATCTCGATGCAGGTCCAGCACCAGATCGGCGCGGACATCATGTTCGCCTTCGACGAGCTCACCACCCTGCACAACTCCCGCGGCTACCAGGAGGAGGCGCTCGAGCGGACGCGGCTGTGGGCGCAGCGCTGCGTGGACGAGCACTTCCGGCTCACCGACGAGCGCGCGGGCAAGCCGTACCAGGCCCTGTTCGGCGTCATCCAGGGCGCCCAGTACGAGGACCTGCGCCGCAAGGCCTGCGCCGACCTCGGGGCCATGCCGTTCGACGGGTACGGGATCGGCGGGGCGCTGGAGAAGGAGAACCTGGGCACGATCGTAGGCTGGTGCTCCGAGGTGCTGCCCGAGGACCGGCCGCGGCACCTGCTGGGCATCTCGGAGCCGGACGACATCTTCGTGGCCATCGAAGCGGGCGCCGACACGTTCGACTGCGTCTCCCCCACGCGCGTGGCCCGCAACTCCGCGTTCTACACCGCCGAGGGCCGGCTCAACCTCTCGGGCGCGAAGTACCGGCGTGACTGGGGCCCGCTGCAGGACGGCTGCGACTGCTACACGTGCGCCAACTACTCGCGCGCCTACATCCGGCACCTCTACAAGGCCTCCGAGATGCTCTCCCACACGCTCATCTCGATCCACAACGAGCGCTTCGTGGTGCGGATGGTCGACGACGCGCGGCGCGCGATCGAGGACGGCACCTTCTACGAGTTCAAGGCCGAGACCCTGGGCCGCTACTACGGCTCCCCCGCCGTCTGAGGGGGCGGCGCGCCTCAGCGGCGGCGGGCGGCCAGGAGCACGGCCGCGGCGGTGCCGGCGAAGAACGCGATGACTGCCACGAGCACCACCACGAGCGGCGGGGTCCAGGACGCTGCGGCCGTGTGGATGCCGCCCAGCAGGCTCGGGGCGACGGCCGCGACGCCGTACCCGGTGCCCTGCACGATCGCGGACATCCTCCCGGCCGCGGCCTGGTCGCGGGCCACCGTGAGGATGGCGGTGAAGATGAAGGTGATGCCCCCGCCCTGCGCGGCGCCGCCGAGCGAGCTCCACACGGCCCACAGGCCGGGGGCGAGCAGCAGCCCGAGCGGGACCGTGAGCCAGAGGATGCCGAGGGTGGCCACGGTGGCCCGGGAGCCGGCGTACCGGGCGAGCAGCGGGGTGCCGAGCGCCCCGAGGATGGCCATGATCTGGAACAGCGAGGCCCCGGCGCCGGCGCCCGCCGCACTGAGCCCCAGCTCGTCGCTGAGCAGGCTCGGCAGCCACGCGGTGACCCCGTAGTAGGAGAACGCCTGGCCGCCGAACCCGAACGCGAGCGCCACGGTCACCGCGCGGGTGCTGCGGGCGCGGGGCGCGGGGTGCTCCGACGGCGCGGACGCGGCCTCCTCCGGCCGCAGGGCCCGGCGCACCCCCACCGCGGCGACCCAGAACGCGATCGCGACGAGCGCGAAGAGGGCGCTCGCGGCGAGGGCCGCGCGCCACCCGGTCGCCGCGGCCAGCGGCGCGGTGGCCACGGACGTCACGAACGAGCCGACGTTGAGCGCCGCGGTGTACACACCCATGGCCATCCCCTGGCGCGCCTGGGTGAAGTCCCGGCGGATGATGAGCGGCACGGCGATGTTGCCGACCGTGATGGCCACGCCGAGCACCACGGTGCCCAGCATCACCACGGCCGTGCCGTCGAGGGACCGGACCAGGACGCCGGCGAGGACCCCGGCCAATGTCAGCGTCACCGCCATCTCGGCCCCGAGCCGCCGGGCGCACAGCGACGCCAGCGGCGAGGCGAGGGCGAAGCACAGCACCGGGATGCCGGTGAGGAGGCCGAGCTCCCCCGCGGAGAGCCCGAGGTCCCCCTCGAGCGCCCTGGCCACCGGGGCGACCGCCACGAACGGCCCACGCATGGTCAGCGCGATGAGGCCGATCGAGACCAGGAGGAGCCACGCGGCGGCCGCCCTGGGGCGGCCGGTCTGGTGGCGGGCGGAGTCCGCGGGAGGCTGGGGATGGGTGCTCATTACTCTCGTTCGTATCACGGCGGCGGGGCGGCGGCCTCCTGCATCTCAGCCTCCGGGCCCCTCGGCCGCCTGCAGATGGGAAAGTCCTGTGCCTGCGGCCCCCAGCGGCCGCAGGCACAGGACAGCTTGAGGTGGCGGAGGCTAGCCGAGGCGCGAGGGCGAGTGCCCGGCGTCGTCCGCGGTGGCCGATGCGGAACCCGCCGCCGGCGCGCTCCCCACGCCCGCATCAACCGGGTCCACGGGGGTGAGGTCCCGGTCGAGGTGCGTCTCCTGCTGGCGGGAGGGCAGGAAGAAGATGTACACGACGAGGGAGATCACGATCGTGATCGTCACGTAGGTGAACAGCCACTCCTTGTGCCCGGCGCTCGAGAGCCACTCGCCGATGAACGGCACGGTGCCGCCGAAGAGCGAGTTGGCCACGGCGTAGCCGAGGCCGACGCCGAGCGCGCGCACCGAGGCGGGGAACAGCTCGGCCTTCACGATCGCGCTGATCGAGGTGTAGTTGATGACGATCAGGAGCCCTGCCAGCATGAGCCAGAACGCGATGACCGGGTCCTTGACGCCGGCGAGCGTGGACATGATCGGCCAGGTGAAGATCGCGCCGAGGACGCCGAAGACGATCAGCTGGAGCTTGCGGCCGATCTTGTCCGAGAGCAGGCCGAACAGCGGGTGCAGGATCATGTACACGAACAGGGCCCAGAAGTTGATGACCGAGGTCTGCGTTTTCGGGATGTGCGAGACGTTGTTCATGAAGCTGAGGATGTACGTGGTGTACAGGTAGAACGCGCACGTCCCGCCCATGGTCAGGAACACGACCACGACGAACGGCTTCCAGTGCTTCGTGAAGAGCAGCTTGAGGGTTCCCGGCTCGACGGCCTCGAACTCGCCGCCCTCTCCGCGCGCCTGGGACGCCGCAGCGGCGGCCTTCGCGGCGGCGACCTGCTCCTTGGAGATCGTCTCGTCCATGGTGCGGCGCAGCCACAGGACGATCAGGGCCGCGACCGCGCCGATCGCGAAGGGCACGCGCCAGCCCCAGGCCTTCAGGTCGGCCTCGCCGAGGGTGTTCTGGAGCACCACGAGGGTCGCCAGGGCCAGGACCTGGCCGCCCACAAGGGTCACGTACTGGAAGCTCGAGAAGAAGCCGCGCCGCTTGGAGGTGGCGACCTCGGACATGTACGTCGCGGCCGTGCCGTACTCGCCGCCCACCGAGAAGCCCTGGAGCAGGCGGGAGAAGTACATGAGGACCGTGGACCACACGCCGATCTGCGCGACGCCCGGCATCACGGCGACAAGGAGCGAGCCCACGCCCATGAGGGACACGCTCAGCGTGAGCGCGGCGCGGCGGCCGTTCCGGTCGGCGTAGCGGCCGAAGAACCACGAGCCCACCGGGCGCATGAGGAACGTCAGAGCGAAGGTCAGGTAGGCGTCGATCTGCGCCTGGACCGGGTCCTTGCTGTTGAAGAAGTAGGTCGCGAAGTACGCCGAGAACGCCGCGTAGACGTAGAGGTCGTACCACTCGATGAGGTTTCCTGCTGACCCTTTCAGGGTGTTGGCGACGGCTCGCCGGGTCCGGGCAGCGCTGCCCGCGGACCCCTGGTGTGCAATGCTCATGGATCAGGACGCTAGGCGTGACCGCGTTCACAGCCCAAGCTGGAGGGCCCATTCCTAACACTTCCTTAAGTCTTCGCCCGAGCGGGTAGTCTCGGGGGCGGACAGTGGAGGGACCTGATGCGAGTGCTCATCGTCGAGGACGACGACGCGATGGCCTCCGCGCTGCTGGCCTCCGTGCGGTCGGCCGGCCACGAGGCAGCCCGGGTCGGCCGCGGCGAGGACGCGCTCCTCGTGCACCGGGAGCACGACGCGATCCTGCTGGACCTCGGCCTGCCGGACATGGACGGCCTCGACGTGCTGCGCAAGCTGCGCCAGGTCACCGATGTGCCGCTGCTGATCCTCACCGCCCGGGACGACGAGCGCAGCGTGGTCCTCGGGCTGCGCTCCGGGGCGGACGACTACCTCGTCAAGCCGGTCAAGCTCGTCGAGCTCCTTGCGCGCATCGAGGCCGTGGCCCGGCGCGTGGCGCGCGGCGGGGGCGCCGAGCCGCACCGGATCGACCTCGGCGAGGTCAGCATCGACCTCGACCGGCGGGCGGCCGCCGTCGGGTCCCGGCCCCTGAACCTCACGGCCACGGAGTACGAGCTGCTCGTCCTCCTCGGGCGGCACGCAGGCTCGGTGGTCACCCGGGAGCAGATCCTCGACGCCCTCTGGGGGGACGCGTTCGTGGCCTCCTCCCGGTCGCTGGACGTGCACCTGACCGGGCTGCGGTCCAAGCTCATGCTCCCGGGCTTCATCATCAACGTCCGCGGTGTCGGGTACCGGGTGGAGGGCCCGGCGGCCGGGGCGGGCGGGCGCCAGGCGGGCGGCCCCTCCGGCGGCGGCCCACGGTGAGGCTGCGGGTCCTGGGCATCCTGAGCCTGTTCTCGGTGCTCATCGTCGTCGCGGTCTCCGCCTCGATCCTCGCCTCCGTCAGCCGCGAGCTCACCCAGGAGCTGCAGATCAACCGGGTCGCAGCGCTGAACCGCTTCGCGCAGGTCGCCGACGATGCCACCTCCAGCGGCGACACGGCCCAGCTCCAGCGCGAGATGGACCGCTACTCGGCGCTGTACGGCGAGGGGATCGTGGTGCGCACCCCGCAGGCCACGCTCAGCTCCGGCGGGCTCAGCGCCGACCGCCCCGACGTGCGGGACGCGGCCGCCCGCGCCCAGCTCAACCTCAGCGACACCACGCTCGAGCCCGTCCAGCCGTTCGGCCCCAGATCCGAGGTGATCGCCCGCTCCTACGGCACGGCGAGCCAGGTGCTCGGCGAGGCCGTGCTCGACGTCGACCTGGGCGCCGCCGAACAGAAGCTGCGGGAGCGCTGGCTCCTCGTCGTGTTCGGGTCGGTCGCGGTGTGGGCGCTGCTGCTCGCGGGTGCGGAGCGGCTCACGGGCTGGGTCCTGCGCCCGGTCCACCGGCTCACCGCTGCCGTCATCGCGTTCGAGGAATCGGAGCGGGCCACGCGGCTGCGCGAGGAGGGGCCGCCGGAGCTGCAGCGGCTGAGCCGGGCCTTCTCTGCCATGGCGGAGCATGTGGGCGCGTCCATGCAGGCGCAGCGCCAGCTCATCGCGGACGCCTCCCACCAGCTCCGCAACCCGATCGGGGCGCTGCGGCTGAGGACGGACCTCCTGGCGCTCGAGCTGGACACCCCGGCCCAGCGCGAGGCCGCGGCCGGTGTGGCGCGGGAGCTCGAGCACGTCGAGGACATCCTGGACGGCATGCTGCGGCTGGCCTCCGCGGAGCACCGGGTCCACGAGGGCACGGTCTCGGGCGGGGCGGGAACGTCGATGGGCGAGCGGGCCGAGGTCCTCGACCCATGGTCCGTGCTGCAGGACGCCGTGGAGCGCGCCGCCCCCGCGGCCCTCCGGAGCGGTGTACGCCTCGAGCTCGCCGAACCGCCGGCGGCGCCGCTGAGGATCGTCTGCAACCGCTCGGACCTGGCGGACATCGTCGGGGAACTGCTCGAGAACGCGGTGAAGTACGCGGGCGCGCCCGGCGCCCGGATTACCGTCGGCGCGGTCCTGCGGGACGGCTCGGTAGCGGTGGAAGTCGCCGACGACGGCCCCGGCCTCACCGCCGAGGAGCGCGCGGCCTCGACCACGCGCTTCTGGCGCTCGCCCGAGCACAGCGGCTCCCGCGGCACGGGGCTGGGCCTGGCGATCGTCGAGCAGCTGGCCGAGGCGAACGGCGGCCGGCTGATCCTCGCCGCGGGCAGTCCCCGCGGCCTCGTGGCGCGGGTCGAATTCCCCACCGGGGTGGGCAGCGATGGCTGACCGCCATGCCCCCACCGGCCAGCGCACCGGCCTGCCCGCGACCCGGCGCACCATCCTGCGCGCGGGCCTTGCCGCGGGGCTCACGGGACTGGCGCTGCCCTCAGCGGCCGCCTGCACTCCGGCACCGCCGGCCGACGCTCTCAAGGTGGCCGGCGGCGAGTCGGGCGGCTTCTACCTCGAGTTCGCCACGCTCCTGGCGGCCTCGCTCGAACGGCACGGCGTGGCCCGCACGGCCTCCGCGCTCGAGACCGGCGGCAGCCTGGACAACATGGACCGCTTGGCGAGCGGCGAGGCGACGCTTGCGATCTCCCTCTCGGACGCCGCCGCCGACCGCCTCCGCTCCCAGCGGATGCTCGCGCTCGGCAAGGTGTACGAGAACTACCTGCACTGCGTGGTCCGCGCGGACAGCGGCATCACCGGCCCCTCCGACCTCGCGGGCCGAACCGTGGCGGTCGGCGACCCCCGCTCGGGCACGTCGTTGACGGCCGCCAGGCTCCTGGCGGCCGCGGGGCTCGCCACCGTGCCCTCCTCCGCCGCGCTCCGGCCGAATCCGCTCCCACCGAAGACCGTCGCCGCCGTGGCCCTCGGCCTCAACCAGGGGCTCGCCGCGCTGCGCGACGGCACCGTCGAGGCACTCTTCTGGTCCGGCGGCGTGCCCACGGCGGCCATCACGGCCTTTGCCGGGGCCACGAGGGTGCGGCTGCTCGACCTCTCGGCGCTCATTCCGGCGCTGCGGTCCAGGTTCGGGGCGTTCTACGACCGGGTGCTCATCCGGGAGGACAGCTACGCGGGCGTTCCGGCCACGTGGACCGTGGGGGTCGCGAACCTGCTCCTGTGCCGCGAGGACCTCGCCGCGGAGGTCGCCCGCTCCGCCGTCGGCCTCCTGCTCGAGCACTCGGGCGAGCTCGTCCCGGCGGCGAGCCGAGGAGTCCAGTACCTGAGCCCCGAGACGCTCATCAGCACCGCGGGAGTGCCGCTGCACCCGGGCGCCGAGGAGGCCTACCGGACCTTCCACGGCTGAATCACGCAGGCGTCCTGCGCCGTACGGGCCACCAGGTGCGCTCGCCGAGGTCGTAGCAGAGGGCGGGAACGAGGAGCGAGCGGACCAGGACGGTGTCCAGCAGGACGCCGAAGGCCACGATGAAGCTGATCTGAGCCAGGAACAGCACCGGGAGCACGCCGAGCGCCGCGAACGTCGCAGCGAGCACGACCCCGGCGGACGTGATCACCCCGCCGGTCGACCGCAGTCCCCGCAGGATCCCCTCGCGGGTGCCGTGCCGCAGCGACTCCTCGCGCACTCGACTCATGAGGAAGATGTTGTAGTCGATCCCGAGGGCCACGAGGAACACGAATCCGAAAAGCGGCACCGAGGGGTCCGCCCCCGGGAAGTGGAACAGGCCATTGAAGACGAGCGCGGAGACGCCCAGCGCTGCGGCGAACGAGGCGACCACGGTGCCCACGAGCAGCACGGGCGCCACGAGGGAGCGCAGCAGGAGGATGAGGATCACCAGGATCACGGCGAGGACCACGGGAATGATGAGGTTGCGGTCGCGGACCGTGGTCTCGTTGGTGTCCAGGGCCACGGCCGTCGGGCCGCCCACGAGGACCTCGCCCTGCCATCCCGCGTCACCGATGCCCGCGCGCAGCCGCTTCACGGTCTCCTCGGCGGCGGCGGACTCCGGCGCGTCGGCGAGCGTCGCCTCGAGCATCACAGCGCCGGCGACGGCGGTGCCCTGCTGCCGCACCGAGCTCACCCCGTGCTCGTGCCCGAGGAGGCGCACGACGTCGTCCTTCCGCGCCTCGGGGGCGATGACGACGGCGGGCTGCCCTGCCCCGGCCGGGAAGTGCGCGGCGAGGGCGGCCTGCCCCTCCCGGGCGTCGGAGTGGCCCACCACGAACTCGCTGCTCGGCACACCGTCCGCCTTGAGTGCGGCGACTCCGGAGCCCAGGGCGAGGAGGACCACGAGCGAACCCGCCCACACGGCCCGCGGCCGGCTCGAGACCAGCCGGGACACCCAGTGCCAGAGGCCCCGGGGGCCCGATTCCGCTGCACTCCGCTCAACCACCGGTCTGCGGGGCCAGTAGGCCACGCGGCCGGCCCAGCACAGGAGGGCCGGCAGGAGGGTGAGCGAGGCGACGTAGGCGAACGCGATCCCGATCGCCGCGACCGGCCCGAGCGCCCGGTTCGAGTTGAGATCGGAGAGGGTCAGGCACATCACCGCCGCGACGACGGTCCCGGCCGAGGCGCTGATGGGCTCGAACGAGCCGCGCAGCGCCGACCAGGTGGCCGCCCAGCCGCCCTCGGACAGGGCGAGCTCCTCGCGGTAGCGCGAGACGTACAGGAGCGAATAGTCGGTGGCCGCGCCGATCACGAGGATCATGAGGATCCCCTGCGTCTGGCCGGAGAGGAGAAGGACGCCCGCCCTGGCGAGGGCGACCACGAGCGCCATCGCCCCGGTGAGGGCCATGAGGGAGGTGCCGAGCACCATGAGCGGCAGCAGCGGCGAGCGGTACACGACCACCAGGATGAGGAGCACGACCGCGAGCGCCACCACGAGCAGCAGACCGTCGAGGCCGCTGAATGCGCCGGAGATGTCGGCGGAGAGCCCGGCGGGTCCCGTCACTTTGGCGGTCACACCGGCGGGGACCTGCGCGGCGAGCTGGGCCCGCAGGTGCTTGACCGTGTCGGCGGCCTTGACGCCGCGGCCGGGGTCGTTGGGGAGCACGGGGAGGAAGGCTGTCGCGGCCCGCCCATCGTGGGAGGGGGCAAGGCGCGGGGTGCCACCCGGAATCTGGTCCGCCGCAACGCCTGCCTCTCCCCCGAGGCCGGCGACGATCCCGGTCAGCGTGCGCTGGTCGTCCGGCGTCAGGGCCGTGGCCTTGGTGAAGACGATGGTCGCCGGCACCGCGCTGCCGTCCCGGAACTTCTTCTGGAGGGCTTGGACCTGGGTTGCCTCGGCGCTGGCCGGCAGGTGCTCCGACGCGTCGTTGACGGCGACCTTGTTCACCTCCCCGAAGGCGCGGCCACCGAGTCCGAAGACGGCGAGCCACGCCAGGATCAGGACTGCGGGCAGGAGGATGCGAAGCCATCGCGGCGTGCGCGGCTGCGGGGCGGGACGGTGCGAACGGGCCGTTCGAGGTGCTGTTGTGGTCACCCTTCGACGCTACGGAGCGCCCGTACCCGTTCCATCAACCGATGGGTTGATCCCGCTCCCGCCGCCGTCGAGCCTTGGCCCGGCTCGAGCAGGTGCTGGAACAGCAGCGTCCCCGCCCATCGCGACTCCGGTCGAAGAACGGCAGCCCGCACAGTGGGTCCGCGCAGCGCCCCAGACGCGGACGGAGCCCCTTGGCAGCAATGCCCATCGCTGCAGCCGTCATGGGGCCGCAAGCTGCGGAAGAAACCCAGCGGCCTGACCGGTCAAGGGCCCGTTGACGGGTTGCTTTTCAGGAGCGCGCGTGCCGCCGCCTCCGCTCGGTGCCTGCCCACAGTTGGCTCCCTGAGTTCCCCAAGCTTTGGGCGTATCGTGAAGGAGCGAGTTGATTCACACCACCGTCGCCGGGGAGGACATCATGGGCCTTTTCAAGAAGCACGGACCTGCTGAGCAGGAACCCACGGTCGGGCCGGAGAGCGCCGCCGTCGAGAGCACGGTCACTGAGAATGCGGTCCCGCAGCCCACTGCTGCCGCCAAGCGGCGCCCGAAGCGGGAGGTCCACGCGTTCCGGCAGGTGCCGCCCTACGAGATGAACGAGGAGCTCGCCGAACGCATCGCGATGCGGGCCTACGGGGACCAGGACCATGACGGCAGGCCGGACATCCCGGCCGCGCCCTTCCCGGGCTAGCACCCGCACCGCCCCCGGAGGGGGCCTACGTCCCGGAGTGCGCCTCGAGGAACGAATACACCTCGGTCTCGTCGACGCCGGGGAAGGCGCCGGGCGGCATGGCGGCGAGGAGGTGCGAGTGGGCCCTGGCCGAGGGCCACGCGTTTCCGGCCCAGTGCTCGCTGAGCTCGGCGGGCGGCCGGCGGCAGCAGTCAGGATCGGGACAGCGTGAGACGGCGCGTGCCGTCGTCTCCCGCCCGCGGAACCACTTCACGTGGTGGTACGGCACGCCGATGCTGAGCGAGAACTCACCGCTCGCGCTCCGCTCCGTCCGAGCCGTGCACCAGAAGGTCCCGGAGACCGTGTCCGTGTACTGGCTGTAGGAGCTGAACTTGTCCGGCACGTCGAACACCGCGCGGCTGGTCCAGGCCCTGCACGAGGGCTGGCCCTCGATCGCCCCGGTGTGGTCCATGGGGAAGTTCACGCCGTCGTTCTCGTAGGCCTTGTAGATGATCCCGGACTGGTGCGTCTTCTGGAAGTGCGTCGTGAGACCGAGATGCTGGGTGGCGAGGTTCGTGAACCGATGGGCGGCGGTCTCGTAGCTCACGGAGAACGCGTCGCGGAGGTCGTCGACGGAGATCTCCTTGGCCGCCTTGGCCCGCTGGAGGAAGTCGACGGTGGCCTGCTCCGGCAGCAGGAGCGCGGCGGCGAAGTAGTTCGTCGCCACGCGCTGGGCGAGGAAGTCCCCGTAGGACTGCGGCGTCCCGTGGCCGAGGACGTAGTGGCCGAGCGCCTGCAGGAGCACGGAACGGGGGTCGTGGTCCGAGCGCTGGTTGTGGGTGAGGTAAATCCTGCGGTTCTTCAGATCGGTCACGCTGCGGGTCGAATGGGGCAGGTCGCCCACGTGGTAGAGCGTGAACCCGAGGTGCGTGGCGATGTCGGAGATCGTGTGCTGGCTCAGGGGGCCCGACGTGTAGCCCACCTGGGCGAGGACCTTCTGCGCCTCGGCCTCGTACTCGGGGAAGTAGTTGCCCCGTTCCCGCATCATGCGGCGCAGTTCGCCGTTCGCGCGCCGCGCCTCCTCCGGGGTGGCGACCTGCTCGTTCATCTTGCGCTCGAGCTCGCGCAGCAGCCCGAGCTGGGACTCCAGCACGTCGAGCGGGAGCCGCGAGCTGATGCGGATCTTCGGCAGGTTCAGGTTCTCGTAGAGCGGGCTGCGCTGGTAGCGCTCGAGCTCGATCTCCAGGGCCGCGCGGCGGGTGGGCGGCTCGGTCCCGAGCAAGGCGTCGACCCCCACTCCGAGCGCCCCCGCGAGCTGCGTCAGCAGGCTGAGCTTGGGCTCGCGCTTGCCGTTCTCGATGAGGCTCAGCTGGCTCGCCGCCGCCCCGGCAGCGGTGCCGAGCTCGTCGAGGGTGAGCCCGGCAGCCTTCCTCAGGTGCCTGATCCTGCGGCCCAGGCTGATGACGTCGATCCCGCTGCTCTGGGCATCCGAAGGAGGCCCGGCGGGACGGCTCCATGAGGCGCGGGCGGGGGCGGACGGCGTCGTACGCGGCATTTCTTGAGAATACGTGAAGATCTGCGTTTCTTTCCAGCACTTTTCTCTGTTGGAGGGCTTGCAGAGGCGGAAAAGTTGTTCTCACGAAGAAGCCATCAGGCACCGAGTCGAAGGAGACCCGCCATGACCGCAGAGTTCGAGCCCCAGAACCAGTCCCTCGGGCAGCAGGCCGAGGCCCTCAAGCTCGAGTGGTCCGCCGACCCCCGCTGGGAGGGCATCCAGCGCGACTACACCGCCGACGACGTGGTCCGCCTCCGCGGCCGCGTCCCGGAGGAGCACACGCTGGCCCGCCGCGGCGCCGAGAAGCTGTGGAAGGCCGTGACGGCCGGCCGCGAGGACGGCACGGGCTACATCAACGCCCTCGGCGCACTCACCGGCAACCAGGCCGTGCAGCAGGTCAAGGCCGGCCTCAAGGCCATCTACCTCTCGGGCTGGCAGGTCGCCGCGGACGCGAACCTCTCGGGCAACACCTACCCGGACCAGTCCCTCTACCCGGCGAACTCCGTGCCCGCCGTGGTACGCCGCATCAACAACGCCCTGCAGCGCGCCGACCAGATCGAGTTCTCCGAGGGCAAGCAGAGCGTCGAGGACTGGCTGGTCCCGATCGTGGCCGACGCCGAGGCGGGCTTCGGCGGCCCGCTCAACGCCTACGAGCTCATGAAGTCCATGATCCAGGCCGGCGCCGCGGGCGTGCACTGGGAGGACCAGCTCGCGTCCGAGAAGAAGTGCGGCCACCTCGGCGGCAAGGTCCTCATCCCGACCCAGCAGCACATCCGCACCCTCAACGCCGCCCGCCTCGCCGCCGATGTCTCCGGCGTCCCGAGCGTGATCATCGCCCGCACGGACGCCGAGGCCGCGACGCTCATCACCACGGACGTCGACGAGCGCGACCAGGAGTTCATTACCGGCGAGCGCACGGCCGAGGGCTTCTACCGGGTCAAGAACGGCGTCGAGCCGTGCATCGCCCGCGCCAAGGCCTACGCCCCCTACTCCGACCTCATCTGGATGGAGACGGGCACGCCGGACCTCGCCCTGGCCCGCAAGTTCGCCGAGGCCGTCAAGGCCGAGTTCCCGGACCAGATGCTCGCGTACAACTGCTCCCCCTCGTTCAACTGGAAGAAGCACCTCGACGACGACACGATCGCCAAGTTCCAGCGCGAGCTGGGCGCGATGGGCTTCAAGTTCCAGTTCATCACCCTCGCCGGCTTCCACGCCCTCAACTACTCGATGTTCGACCTCGCCCACGGCTACGCCCGCAACGGCATGAGCGCGTACGTCGACCTGCAGGAGCGCGAGTTCGCCTCCGAAGACCGCGGCTACACCGCAACCAAGCACCAGCGCGAAGTGGGCACCGGCTACTTCGATCTGGTCTCCACGGCGCTGAACCCGAACGCCAGCACCCTCGCCCTCGTGGGATCCACCGAAGAGGGCCAGTTCCACTGATCGAACGGACGACGGCGGCGGGCCGGCACGCGTAGCCGGCCCACCGCCGTCGTACCTCACCAGGAGACCGCCATGAACAGCTTCAGCACTGAGACCACGATCAACGGTGTGACGATCACCGCCCAGCCCATCGCGCGGCAGCGGGAGATCCTCACCCCGGACGCCCTCGAGTTCGTCGCCCGCCTGCACCGCGCCACGGCCGGGCGCCGCCAGGAGCTCCTCGAGGCGCGCCACGCGCGCCGCGCCGAGATCGCCCGCGGCGGCGACCCCCGGTTCCTCCGCGAGACCGAGGAGATCCGCAACGACCCGAACTGGCGCGTCGCGCCGCCGGCCCCGGGCCTGACGGACCGCCGGGTCGAGATCACGGGGCCGGTGGACCGGAAGTCGACCGTCAACGCGCTCAACTCGGGCGCCAACGTGTGGCTGGCCGACATGGAGGACTCCCTCACGCCGTCCTGGCGCAACCTCATCCAGGGCCAGATCAACCTCCTGGACGCGCTGCGCGGCGGCATCGACTTCGCCACCGGCGAGGGCCCGACCCGCAAGGAGTACCGGCTCGCCCCGTTCGAGGAGCGGCCCACCACCGTGCTGCGCCCCCGCGGGCTGCACCTGCCCGAGAAGAACATGCTCGTGGACGGCAAGCCGGTGGCCGGCGGCATCATGGACTTCGGGCTGTACTTCTTCCACAACGCGGCCCGGCTCATCGCGCTCGGCCACGGCCCGTACTTCTACCTGCCCAAGGTCGAGAACCGCCTCGAGGCGCGCCTGTGGAACGACGTGTTCGTCCTGGCCCAGGACCTCCTCGGCATCCCGCAGGGCACGGTCCGCGCGACCGTGCTCATCGAGACCATCACGGCAGCGTTCGAGATGGAGGAGATCCTGTGGGAGCTCCGTGACCACGCCGCCGGGCTCAACGCGGGCCGGTGGGACTACATCTTCTCGATCATCAAGAACTTCCGGACCCGTGGGCCCCGCTTCGTGCTCCCGGACCGGGACCAGGTGACCATGACGCAGCCGTTCATGCGGGCCTACACCGAGCAGCTCGTGCGGGCGTGCCACCGCCGCGGCGCCATGGCGATCGGCGGTCCGGCCGCGTTCGTCCCGAGCCGGCGCGACCCTGCGGCCAACGCCGAGGCCCTCCTGGCGACCCGCGCGGACAAGCTGCGCGATGCCGAGGACGGGTTCGACGGCGCGTGGGTGGCCCACCCCGAGTTCGTCACCGTGGTGCGCGACGTGTTCGACAGCGTGCTGGGCGAGAAGCCGAACCAGCTGGACCGGCTGCGCGAAGACGTCGTCCCCGACGACCGCGCCCTCATCGACCTGAGCACGTGCCGCGGCACGATCACGGAGGAGGGCATCCGCAACAACATCGAGGTGGGCATCCGCTACATCGAGACGTGGCTGCGGGGCAACGGTGCCGTGGCGATCCAGGGCCTCATGGAGGACGCCGCGACGGCCGAGATCTCCCGGTCGCAGATCTGGCAGTGGATCTATGCCCGTGCCATCACGGACCAGGGCGAGATCGTGAGCCGCGAGTGGGTCGAGGAGCTGCTCGACGAGGAGTTCCACAAGCTCGAGCGCTTCGACGGCGACCGCTTCCGCGATGCCCGCGAGCTCTTCGGCGAGGTGGCCCTCGGCGCCGAGTTCCCGACGTTCCTCACCATGCCCGCCTACGCACGGTACCTGTGCGAGACGGCGGGCAAGGAGGACGAGTACGAGGCCGGCCTGCCCGAGCGGCAGTTCGCGGCGGCCTAGCCGCCCACGCCTGAAGACTTCCCGGGCCCCGCACGCTTCAATCGCAACAGGCACCCCGAAGGACGGGGGCGGGGGCACCGGGAAACCCGTTGAGGGGCCGCCCTGCGTAGTGGTGCTGCGCAGGGGCCGGCCCCTCAACCCTTGTCCGCCGCCCCGCCGAAGTCACCCCGCCGGAGCGCGAAGTCACCCCGCCGGAGCGCGAGGTCACCCCGTGGGAGCGCGAGGTCACCCCGCGGGAGCGCGAGGTCACCCCGCGGGCTGGCCTCGGGAATAGGGTCCCCCGGCGGCGAGCTTGCACAGAATATGAACGTTGACATCTGGTCCGATATCGCCTGCCCGTGGTGCTTCATCGGCAAGCGCCGCTTCGAGAAGGCCCTCTCCGACTTTCCCCACCGGGACCAGGTCACGGTGACGTGGCACGGCTACCAGCTCGACCCGGCCCTCCCCGAGCACTACGACGGCACCGAGCTCGAGTACCTCTCCGAGCGCAAGGGGATGCCTGCCGACCGCGTGGCCCAGATGTTCGACGAGGTCACCCAGGTCGCCGCCGAGGAGGGGCTGGAGTACGACTTCGGCCGCATCGTCGTGGCGAACTCCCACGCGGGGCACGAGCTCCTGCACCTGGCCAGGGCCAAGGACGCCGCCGGCGCCCGGGGCATCGCGGACGCAGTCAAGGAGGCGCTGCTCTCGGCGCACTTCGAGCACGGCGAGGACATCGGCTCCCGGGACGTGCTCGTGCGGATCGGCGCTGAGGCTGGGCTCGACGGCAGTGAAATCACCGCCGCGCTCGAGGCCGGGACGTACCGGGACTCGGTGGCCGCGGACATCCGCCAGGCCCAGGCGCTCGGCATCCAGGGCGTGCCCTTCTTCGTCCTCGACAACAAGTACGGCGTCTCCGGCGCCCAGCCGGCGGAGCTGTTCGCGCAGGCCCTCGACACGGCGTGGCGCGAGGCGAACCCGCTGGCCATGGTCGGCCCGGTTGCCGGCGCCGATGGGCTCGACGGCGGTACGTGCGGCTCCGACGGCTGCGTGTGAGCACTGCCTGCACAGGCCCGGCCGGCACCGGCTGATCACCGGAGCCGGCCGAGCCCGGGCAGGGGCCTACCAGCGCAGGAGCGCAGCGGCGGCGGACCCGCCGTCGAGCGCCCCGGAAGGCACGAGGACGGTGTCCGCGTTGGTGAGGACCGCGGCGCGGAGCAGGGCCGCAGCCGCGTCAGCCTGGCCGAGCGGTGGCGCGCCCACGGCGCCGTCCTCCGACTCGGCGACCCACGGTTCCGCACCCAGTGCGAGCAGATTCTTGCCCTCGAGCGCCTCAGGGCAGAGGACGAGCGTTCCGACCCGTGCCTCGCGCAGCGCATTGACCGTCTCCGCCCAGCCGCCAGCCGAACTGCGCCCGATCCCGTCCGTGACCCGCGTGAGGGCGTCCTGCGCACGGCGGCCGACCGCTTCGGCGACGACGGCGTCGACCTCCTCGGCGAACCGCTCCTGGTCGGCCCCGGGGGCCGAGGAGTTCATGTCCACCGTCTGGGCGAGGCCGGCCGCGCGCTCGCTCAGGGCCTCCTGCACCATGAGCCGCGCGCGCTCGTCGCCAGCCAGGATGACGAGCTGCACGCCGCCCTCCTCGACGATGCGGTTCACCTCGGCCGCGACATCGGCGCCGTTGCGCCGCCAGACCTCCTCGGTGCGGTGCTGGTACTTGCCCTGGGAGTAGCCCCCGAGGGGGACCTTGGTGAGGTTCTCGGTGTCCCCGTGGACTTCCTCGCTGGCCATGGCAGCGTGCGCGGAGGCCCGGTACCGGGCGATTTCCGCGTCGGCGCGCTCCGCCTGCACCAGCAGGTACTCGACGTCGGTGTTCTGGACTTCGGCGAGCGGCAGGAGGTCGGGGATCGGTCCGAACTCGACGACGGGGCGCACGGGGGCCCCCGGAAGCAGCTCGTTGACTGCGACCTGGCCGTTGCGGATGAGCACGAACCGCGAGACCGGCCCGGGCTCGCCGATGGCGGCCCACTCCAGCTGCTCGGCCGCCCGGGCGTCGTTCTCCGACCCGCCAGCCTCGGTGACCGCGCGCGAGACGTTGTTGGCGAGCACCTCGGTGGCCTCATGGGTGGACACCGTCCCCGTGCTGACCTCCGCGTGGACAGTGCACCAGGGGCCGGGCTCGCGGAGCGTCTCGGCGAGGCTCTTCAAGGACAGCATCGTCACCCACCCACCTTCTCGATCGAGAAGTCCCCGCCCGGGAAGACCATGGTCTCGTGGCCGTCGTCGAAACGGACGAGGTACGGCGGCTCGCCGTTGGCTCCTCTGACTTCGATGATTTCCCCGTGCCGGTCCTTCGATTCCACGGTCCGGCCACGGATGACGATCCGATCCCCTTGCACTGCGTTCACGGCGGATCACCTCCTCCCCCGAAGGGTACGGAGCACTCCCGGGGCGAGGAAGGGCCGAGAGACCCTTCTGCAGCTGAAGGCCCCTTGCGTCGCCGGGCGGGGCCGGATAGGAGTGGTAGATGGAGAGCGAACACAAGCCCGGCCCGTCCGAGTTCTGGGACGAGTTCTATGCAGAGCGGCAGCGGGTCTGGAGCGGGAAGCCCAACGGCGCCCTCGTGCGCGAGGTGGGCTCCGTGGCACCGGGCAGGGCGATCGACCTCGGCTGCGGCGAGGGCGCCGACGCGATCTGGCTCGCCGAACGGGGGTGGACCGTCACCGCCGTCGACGTCTCCGCCGTCGCGCTGGGGCGCGCCGCCGAGCACGCGGAGGAGGCCGGCGTCGCCGACCGCATCACCTTCCTCGCCCGCGACCTCGCCGGCTGGGAGCCCGAGGGGACCTACGACCTCGTGACGGCCTCGTTCCTCCACTCCCCCGTCGAGTTCCCCCGCGAGCGCGTGCTCCTCGCCGCGACGCGTGCGGTCGCGCCGGGAGGCCTGCTCTTCGTGGTGGGCCACACGGCGTTCCCGCCGTGGTCGCGCCACCCCCACGACGAGCACATGCCGTCCGCGGACGAGCTCGCCGCCTCGCTGGGCCTGCGCGCCGATGCGTGGGAGGTCGAGACGAGCACGTCCGAGGGGCGCGAGGCGACCGGTCCCGAAGGACAGAAGGCCGTGCTGACCGACGCGATCCTCAGGGCGCGGCGCCGCCCCGCCGATTAACGAGCATGTCCGTGCTGATTTAGGCTCGAGGGCACGATCCTTCTCGACCCCGAGGTGAATGGCGCATGGCTGTGGCAACGGCCGTCCTGGTGGCGGCGGCGTTCGTGTGGCTGGGCATGGTCCTGGCAATCTCTTTCATCGAGGCACCGCTGAAGTTCCGGGCCCCCGGCATCACGATCGAGCTCGGCGTGGGGATCGGCCGGCTCGTGTTCAGGGCGCTCAACGTCGTCGAGTGCGTGCTCGCCGCAGCAGTGCTCCTCGCGCTGGCCCTCGGCGGGGCTGCGTCGTCGGCACCGAGGTGGGCGCTCGGCGTCGTCCTCGCCGTGATCATCGCGCTCGACGTCGCGTGGCTGCGTCCGCGGATGGACCGCCGCGTGACCGGCGGGAACCTGAGCGAGAGCATGCCCCGGCACACGTTGCACTTCACGTACGTGGGCCTCGAGCTCCTCAAGGTCGCGGGCCTGGTCTGGCTCGGCGTCCTGGGGCTGGCCGGCTGATCCGGCGGGCGGGCTGAACCGCGCGCTCAGCCCTCCAGCAGCTGCCGGCCCACGATCAGGCGCATGATCTCGTTGGAGCCCTCGAGGATCTGGTGCACGCGCAGGTCCCGCGCGATCTTCTCGATGCCGTACTCGTGGAGGTACCCGTACCCGCCGTGCAGCTGGATGGCCTGATCGGCCACGCGGTACCCGGCGTCGGTGCACACCCGCTTGGCGGTGGCGCACAGGCGCAGCGCCTCCGAGGCGCCCCGGTCCAGCGCGTCGGCCGCGACCCGCAGGAGCGCGCGGGCGGCGTCGAGCTCCATCGCCATGTCCGCCACGGCGAACCGTAGCGCCTCCATGTCCGCCAGCCGCTCGCCGAAGGCCCGTCGCTCCTTGAGGTATGCGACGGTCTTCTCGAGCGCCGCCTGGCCGCCGCCGAGCGAGCAGGCGGCGATGTTGAGGCGGCCGCCGTTGAGGCCCTTCATCGCGATGCCGAAGCCCTGCCCGTCGGCGCCGAGGCGCGCGGACTCCGGCATGCGGACATTGCGGAGCACCACCTGGGCGGTGGGCTGGGCGTTCCAGCCCATCTTCTTCTCGTTCGCGCCGAAGGAGAGGCCTGGGGCGCCGGCGGGGACGAGGAAGGCCGTGATGCCGGCATGCCCGCTGTCCGCGGTGCGGGCCATGACGAGGTAGAGGGCCGAGTAGCCGGCGCCGGAGATGAACTGCTTGACGCCGTTGAGCACGTAGTCCTCGCCGTCACGGACGGCCTTGGTGGTGAGCGCGCCGGCGTCGGAGCCGGCGCCGGGCTCGGTGAGGCAGTAGCTGCTCAGGCCCTCCATCGTCGCGAGCTGCGGGAGCCACTGCGCCTTCTGCTCCTCGGAGCCGAACGTGTCCACCATCCAGACCACCATGTTGTGGATGGAGATGTAGGCCGCCACCGTGGGATCGGCCTTGGCGAGCTCCTCGAAGATCAGCACGGCATCCGAGCGCGTCAGCGCCGAGCCCCCGTGCTCCTCGCCGATGTAGATCCCGCCCAGGCCGAGCTCGCCCGCCTCGCGCAGCACGTCCACGGGGAAATGCTTCTGGGCGTCCCACGCGAGCGCGTGCGGGGCGAGCCTGTCCGCCGCGAAGTCCCGGACCGTGTCGACGAGGGCCCGCTGGTCCTCCGTGAGTTCGAACATGTGCCCATCATGGCCGCGCGGGCCGGGGAAAGCACGGGTTGCGCGCGACCGAGGCCGTCGGCCGGCCCCGCAGACCCGCAGACCCGCGGCGCTACCCGGCGCTGGCCGCCGCGAGGGCGGCCTCCACCCCGGCCGGGGAGAGGACGTGCTGGGAGACGAGCTGGCTCGCGCCCATGACGGCGGCACGCTCGCCCGCGCGGGAGAGCACGATCCGCAGGTTGGTGGTCGCGAGCGGGGGCGAGCGGTGGTACACGACCTCGCGGACCCCCGCCATGACGTGCTCCCCCGCGGCCGCGACTGAGCCTCCGATGACGATCACGCTGGGGTTGAGCAGGTTCACGCACGTGGCGAGCACCTCGCCGATGTCGCGGCCGGCCTGCCGCAGCCCCTGGATCGCGGCCAGGTTGCCGTGCGAGGCGAGGCCGACGACGTCGGCGCCGGTGGCCGCCTCGATGCCCTGGGCGGCGAGCGAGCGGGCGACGGCGGCTCCCGACGCGAGCGCCTCGAGGCACCCGACGTTGCCGCAGCGGCAGACGACGTCGGCGCCGCGCGCGACGCGCACGTGGCCGATGTCGCCGGCCGTGCCGTCCGCCCCGCGCTGGAGCTGGCCGCTCGAGATGATCCCGGACCCGATGCCGGTGGCGACCTTGATGAAGAGCAGGTCGTCCACGCCGGGCCAGAACGCGGCCCGCTCGCCGAGGGCCATGATATTCACGTCGTTGTCGACGAGCACCGGCACGGGCAGCGAGCGCTGGACGAACCCGACCACGTCGAACCCGTCCCAGCCCGGCATGATGGGCGGCTTCACGGGCCGCCCGGTCGCGTGCTCGACCGGCCCCGGCAGGCCGATCCCGACGCCGGCGAGCAGCGACTGCGGCCGCTTGCTGTCGGCCAGGAGCTTCCGGGCGGAGTCGACCACGTAGCCGAGCACAGCCTCGGGGCCCTGGGCGACGGGCATCTGGGCGCGCCGCTCGGCCAGCACCTCGCCGTTGAGGTCGGTGAGGGCCACGCGCACGTGGCTCGCGCCGACGTCGACCGCGAGGACGGTGCGCGCCTGCGGGTGGAACGCGAAGCGCGACGGCGGGCGGCCGCCGCTCGAGAGGGCCTCGCCGACGGACACGACGAGGCCGGAGTTCAGCAGGAGGTCCACCTTGCCCGCCACGGTGGACCGGGCGAGGCCCGTGGTCATGGCGAGCTCGGCGCGGGTCCACGGCCGGCCGTCGCGCAGCAGCTGGAAGAGGTCGCCGGCGCGGCCGAGGCCCCCGCCGGCCTCGGGGGCCGCGGGCTGGGCGCTGGGGGGCGACGTCATGCCTCAGTGATAGCACGCACCCTTCTGGATGTCACTCGCACGAAAGGGCGTCGAGGACCACCAGACTTTTGCTTGACGCCCGTCATAAGTACCCCTAGGCTCCGGGTGAGGCAGATCACACCGACTGGCCCGCCGATCCCGAGGAGCTCCAGATGCCACAGCACGCCGCGGCCGCCGGTGCCCCCGCCATTGGCGTCGGCTTCCTCGGCGCGGGACCGGTCACCCAGGCCATCCACCTCCCGAGCCTGGCCCGGCTGGACGAGACGTTCCGCGTCGCCCATGTCATGGACGTGGACTCCGCGGTGGCCTCGACCGTCGCCGCCCGCGTCGGGGCCAGCCACTCGGCCTCGATGGAGTCGCTCCTCGACGATCCGGCCGTGGACGTGGTCGCGATCTGCAGCCCGCACCAGTTCCACGCCGCCCAGGTCATCGCCGCCTGCCGCGCGGGCAAGAAGGCCGTGCTGTGCGAGAAGCCGTTCGCCGTCTCCGCGGACGAGGCGGCAGAGATCGCCGCCGTCTCCGCAGAGACCGGCGTCCCGATCCTCGTCGGCGCGATGCACACCTTCGACCCGGGCTGGCTCGCCGCCGAGGAGCTCGCGGGCGGCCTGCTCCGGAGCGCGCACACGCTGCGGTCCTCGATCGTGCTGCCTCCGAACGCGCGGTTCGAGGACTTCGCCACCGAGGTGATCGCCCGCCCCGCCGCCCCGGAACGGGACCTCGAGGACCCCGCCGTCGTCGCCGCGGTGCTCGAGGGCGGCATCCTGGGCCTCGCCATCCACGACCTGCCGCTCGTGCGCCGCTTCGTGCCGGACTTCGCGGACCTCGAGGTCCTGCGCGCCGAGGCCGTGCGGCCGTTCGGCTACGTGGTCCTCGTGCGCGCCGGCGGCCGCACCATCGAGCTCACCGCCCAGATCTCGTCCGGTGCGACGGCCGCCTGGAAGCCGGACTGGACCTTCGAGGCCGTCGGCCCCGACTCCGCACTCACCATCACGTTCACGCCCTCCTACGTCCAGGCCGGCTCCGCCGTCGCCGAGCTCACGGCCGGGGCCCGAACCCAGGCCGCCGGGCCCTTCGGGCACAACGGCTACGAGGGCGAGTGGCGGCGGATCGCCGGGATCGTCGGCGGCACCGAGCGCGCGCCCGCGGCCTCCCAGCTCATCGACGACCTCCGCTTCGCCGTCGCGATCGTCGACGGCGCCCGCGCCCGCGTCCTGGAGGCCGCCGCATGAGCTCGCTCCCCCGCTTCACGGTCGCCACCGCCTCGGCGCCCGGCCTCGCCGAGATCGCCGCGTCCCTGCCGCTCTCGCTCGCCCCGGCCGAGGGGGCGCCGCAGATCGCCGCCGTGGACGGCTCGCCCGGGTGGGCCCGGCGCGCCGGCGAGACGCTCGCCGCCGGTGCCCTCGCCGTCGTCCTCGGCCCGCCCGCAACGCACGACGACGGCGGGCGGCTCCCCGACGAGGCCGCCGGCCGGACGGTGATCGCCTGGGACTACGCCTCGAATCCGGGGGTGCTCGCCGCGGCCGAGGCGGCCGCCGCGCTGCGCGGGCGGGCGGTGCTGGCCGAGTGCCGAGTGACCGTGCCGCGAGCAGACCTCGTCGACGCGGCCCTCCTCGACGCGCTCACGGCCTGCGGGCGGGTCTTCGGCGCGTCAGGCCCTGTCGAGGCGCTGCACTCCGGTCCCGCCGGGCTGCACTGCGCCGGACACCTCTCCGGGGGCGCTCCGCTCTCGCTCACCCTCGTGGTCACCGCCGCGGGCCCCGCAGGGCTGTCCCTGCGCCTCCTGACCGACGACGGCGGGCTGACGGCCCGGGTGCCGTCCGCGGCCACGGCAGCCCCCGCCGAGGTCAGGGTCGTGGGCCCCGACGGCGAGCGGCTCCTGCCGACCCTCTGGGAGACGTCCCGCCGCGCCAGCTGGCGGCGGGCCATCGCGATCGCCGCCGGGGGCCCAGCCTCCGGGGACGTCGCGGAGTTCCACCGTACCGCGTCGCTCGCCCCGCCTCCCGCGGGCGGCGGCTCCTCCGCCTGACCCCTCTGTGAACACCCTCCTTTCCAGCACCTCGACGACGAAGGGCACACCATCATGACCGCATCCCGTACTACGTTCTCCCGCAGGGGCTTCCTCGGCCTCGCCGCCGCGGCCGCGGCCGTACCCGCGCTCGCCGCATGCGGCGGCGGATCCGCCTCCGGCGGAAGCAACGGGGACATCAAGTTCTGGGACATGCCATGGGGCACCACGGCCTACACCGACGCGGCGAAGAAGCTCGTCGAGGGCTACCAACCGGCCTCCGGCAACCTCAAGGCGACCTACCAGACCATCCAGTGGAACAACTTCTACCAGACGTTCTCCTCGGCGATCGCCTCGAAGACGGGCCCCGCCGTCTCGTCCGGCGGCGGCTTCCAGGCCTTCCAGTTCGACCAGCAGGGCCAGATCGCGCACGCCGACGGCGTGATCGACGCGATGAAGAAGAACGGGATGTACGACGACCTGCTGCCCGGCGTCCTCGACCCCTTCAAGTCCGCCAACGGGTACGTCGCGGTCCCCTGGCAGCTGGACATGCGGGTCTTCTGGTACCGGAAGTCGCTCTTCGACCAGGCGGGCGTTGCCCTGCCGAAGGACTGGGCCACGCTGCTCGAGGCGGGCAAGGCGCTCAAGAAGATCGGGGCCTTCGGCTTCATGACCGGAGCCGGCGCCGGCAACAACTACGGCAACCACTCGATGATCATGATGATGGTCAACAACGGCGGCGGCGTGTGGACCAAGGACGGCCAGCTCGACCTCATGAACGACCGCAACGTCGAGGCCGTCGAATTCCTCCTCGAGCTGCGCTCCAACGGCATCATCGACCCCGCCTGCCTGGGCTACACCACGGACAACATGTCGGCGCAGTGGAAGGACAAGAAGGCCGGGTTCGGGCTCTTCCAGGTAGGCGTGCCCCAGCGCGTGGGCGACACCTCGGGGGACATCATGGTCGCCGACCCGATCGCCGGCCCGCACGGGGACAAGGCCACGCTCGTCTTCCCGAACAACCTCATGATGTACAAGAACACCCCGTCCCAGGCGTCCTCGGAGGCCTTCCTCGTCAACTACCTCGGCCAGCTCAAGGAGCTCTGGAAGCAGAAGCTCATGAACTCGCTGCCGGTCTTCAAGTCGATCACCCAGATCCCCGAGTTCGCCAACGATCCGAACAACGTCAAGATCGTCAAGGACTGGCAGCCCATCGCCAAGACGTTCGCCGCGCAGGGTTCCGCCCTCAACGCCAACCTCGCCGCACTGGACGGCGGACAGGCGCTGAACCAGTTCACGCAGACCGTGCTCACCGGCCAGACGGACGCCAAGACGGCGCTGCAGACGTTCCAGACCAGCCTCCAGTCGGTCATCAAGTCCTGACCGGGGTGCCCACCATGACAACGACAGCCGGCATCGCCCGGGCCCGCAAGGGCCTGGGCCCGGGCGGCCCCGGCCGCGCCGCAGAGCCCAACCGCAGGAGCAGGCTCAGCACCCAGGCGAAGCGGACCTTCTTCTGGCTCCTCCTCCCCTCGGTCATCCTGCTCGTCCTCATCCACGGCTACCCCCTCGTGTACGCCGCGATCCAGGCAACGCACAACGGGTCCCTCATCGAGACCGGGCAGTTCGTCGGGCTCGAGAATTTCGCGGCCGTGCTGAACTCGCCGAAGTTCTGGAAGGCCGCCGAGTTCACCCTGGTCTTCACCGTGGTCGGCGTGTTCGGCTCGTGGCTCGTGGGCATGGGCCTGGCCCTGCTCCTGCGGACCCGCATCCCGGCGGGCGGCACGTTCAAGGTCCTGCTCCTGCTGCCCTGGGTCGTGCCGATCGTCGTCTCCTCGACGGCGTGGAACTGGCTCGTGGCGACTCCCACGAGCCCGATCCCCACGATCTTCCGTGCGCTCGGGCTCGGCGCGCCCTACTTCCTCGCCGACCCGACGCTGGCCGCCATCATGGTGTGCCTGTTCAAGGTCTGGGTCAGCTTCCCGTTCATGATGATGATGACGAGCTCCGCCCTGGCCTCCGTGGACGGCACCGTCTACGAGGCTGCGAGCATGGACGGGGCCACCCGCTGGCAGCAGTTCACCGGCATCACCCTGCCGCTGATCGCCCGCTCCACGTACATCTCGTGGATCCTCATGACGATCTTCTGCGTCAACGACTTCCCCACGATCTACCTCCTCACAGGCGGCGGACCTGTCGACGCGACCACCTCGCTCGTGGTGCTGGCCTACCGCACGGTGTTCCAGGACTTCCAGACCGGCACCGGCGTGGCCATCGCCTTCCTCATGACCATGACCCTCGTGGTGGTCTCAGCCCTCCTCTACCGCCAGATCCGAAAGTCGAGCGTCGAATGAGCACCGTCCTGCACACGCACACGGCCCCCGCCGGCGGCCGGCCGGACTCCGGGGCCGGCGCGCGGCCCTCCGGGAAGCGCCGCACCGTTTCCGAGGCCGACCTGCGCGGGCGCTGGTGGCGCTTCGCGCTCATCCTGGCGATCACCGCCGTGGTCCTCATCCCGATCCTGGTCGTCCTGGTCCTCGCGTTCAGCCCGTCGTCGACGAGCACGTCCACCGGGCCCACGCTCGAGAACTTCACGAACGTGTTCGAGGAGACCCTGGCCTCGACCTGGCTCAAGAACAGCCTGGTCGTGACCCTCTCGACCGTCCTCGTCTCCGTCGCGGTCGCCGCCCCGGCCGGGTACGTGCTCTCCCGCGGACGCAGCCGCGCCGTGGCCGGGTACTCGCTGCTGCTGTTCGTCATGCAGTCGCTGCCGATCATCACCTCGGTGGTCCCGCTGTTCATCCTGTTCGCGACGATGGGCCTCGTCGACAACCTCCTGGGCCTGACGATCGTCTACGTCGCCTCCACGATGACCGTGGCGACCTGGATGATGGCCGCCTACTTCGACTCGATCCCCGCCAGCCTCGAGGAGGCCTCGTGGATCGACGGGTGCTCGGTCTTCGGCTCGTTCCGGAAGATCGTGCTGCGCAACAGCCTCCCCGGCGTGCTCTCGACCGCGATCTTCGCCTTCCTCCTGGCCTGGAACGACTACCTCGTGGCGATCGTGTTCCTGCGCTCGAACGAGATCTTCACCCTCCCCATGGGCGTGCAGTCGTTCTTCCAGCAGAACCAGACCGACTGGGGCGGCGTCATGGCCCTCGCCGTGGTCATGATGCTCCCGCCGATCATCGTCTTCGCCGCGCTGAACAAGTACTTCAGCGTGGGCGGCATCGGCGGCTCGCTCGCCGGCCGCTGACACCCCCGTCCGCCTCAGCACTCCCCTGCCCCCGACCTCCGAGAGGACACTGTCCCCATGACGTACTCCGTGCAGCTCTACTCCGTCCGCGACGCGGTCGACGCCGACCTGCCGGGCACCATCGCCCGGCTCGCCGAGATCGGCTACACCCAGGTGGAGCCCTACAACTTCGCCGCCCGCGCCGACGAGCTCGCCGCCGCGTTCGCCGAGCACGGCATCACGGCCCCCACGGCCCACGCGCCCCTCCTGTCCGCGGACCAGGACGAGATCTTCGCCGCCGCCCAGCGGCTCGGCATCGGCACCGTGATCGACCCGTACCTCCCCGCCGAGCACTGGCAGGACGAGGAGACAATCCGCGACACGGCGGCCCGGCTCAACGCCGCGGCGAAGAAGGGCGCCGAGCACGGCATCCGCGTGGGCTACCACAACCACGACTGGGAGGTCTCGGCCAGAATCGGGGGCACCACGGCGCTGGAGTTCTTCGCCGGCCTCCTCGACCCCGAGCTCGTCCTCGAGGTCGACACCTACTGGGCCGCCGTGGGCGGCGAGGACCCGGCCGCGCTCCTGGGGCGCCTCGGCGACCGCGTCGTCGCGATCCACCTCAAGGACGGCCCGGTGGACCACGACAAGAAGGCCCAGCTGCCGGCGGGCCAGGGCAAGGTGGACATCTGGGGCGTGATCGCCGCCGCGAAGAGCCTCGAGGTCGGCGTCGTCGAGTTCGACGACTACGCCGGAGACATCTTCGAGGGCGTCGCGGCGTCCCTGCGCTACCTCGAGGCCGGCGCGCCCGCCGCCTCGTCGGACGCTGTTGCCGAGGCGAACTCGGGAGCCGCGAAGTGAGCCGCGGGCCGGTCGGCGTCGCGGTCATCGGCGCGGGCGTCATCTCGAAGCAGTACCTGGACAACCTCACCGCCTTCCCCGATGTGAAGGTCCACGTCATCGCCGACCTCTTCCCCGAGGCGGCCAGGGCCCGGGCCGAGGAGTACGGGATCGCGGAGCACGGCGCCCCCGAGCTCGCGCTGGACCACCCGGACGTGGAGATCATCGTCAACCTCACGATCCCGGCCGCGCACGTCGAGGTCGCCACCGCCGCCGTCCGGGCCGGCAAGCACGTGTGGACGGAGAAGCCCTTCTCCCTCGACCGCGAGAGCGGCCTTGCGCTGCTGAAGGAGGCGGACGACGCCGGGCTGCGGCTCGGGTGCGCGCCCGACACCTTCCTGGGGGCGGGCCTGCAGACCGCCCGGCGCGTGATCGAGCGTGGCGACATCGGCGTCCCCCTCACGGCCCAGACGGTCTTCCAGACCCCGGGCCCGGAGTCCTGGCACCCCAACCCGGCCTTCCTGTTCCAGCCGGGCGCCGGCCCGCTGTTCGACATGGGCCCGTACTACCTCACGGCCCTGATCCAGACGTTCGGCAGCGTCCGCCGGGTCGCCGCCGTGGGCAGCAAGGCCAAGGCGACCCGCGTCATCGGCTCGGGCCCGAAGGCCGGCGAGGAGTTCGCCGTCGAGGTCCCCACGCACGTGAGCGCGCTCGCCCAGTTCGAATCGGGTGCCTCGTCCCACAGCATCTTCAGCTTCCAGTCGCCCCGGACCCACATGGGCTTCGTCGAGATCACCGGGACCGAGGCAACCCTGTCGCTGCCGGACCCGAACTACTTCGACGGCGAACTGCAGATCTGCCGCGTCGGCGAGACGGACTGGACCGCCATCCCCACCACAGGCCCAGCCAACGGCCGCGGGATGGGCGTGCTGGACATGGCCCGCTCGATCCGGGCCGGTGAGGCCCACCGGGCCACCGGGCAGCTGGCCTACCACGTGCTCGACACGATGGTCTCGATCTCCGAATCGATCGACTCCGGCGAGTTCATCCCGGTGGCGAGCAGCGCGCCGTCGTCCGCTCCCCTGCCCGAGGACTGGGCGCCCACCGAGGCGACCCTCGACGGGGTCCGCGCATGAGCCCCGGGACCGCTCCCGCGGCCGGGCAGCCCCTGGGCGTCGCGGCGATCGGGTACGCGTTCATGGGCCGCGCGCACTCGCACGCGTGGCGCAACGTGGGCGCGTTCTTCGACGTGCCGGCCATCGAGCAGAAGGTCCTCGTGGGCCGCCATGCCCAGGACGTGGCCGAGGCCGCCGCGAAGCACGGGTGGGCCGAGTCCGCAACGGACTGGCGCGAGGTGATCGCCCGGGATGACGTGCACATCGTGGACATCTGCGCCCCCGGCTGGCTGCACGCCGAGATCGCCGTCGCCGCGCTCGAGGCGGGCAAGCACGTGCTCGTGGAGAAGCCGCTCGCCAACACCCTCGCCGAGGCGGAGCGGATGGCCGAGGCCGCCCGGGCGGCCCGGGAGCGCGGCATCCAGTCGATGGTCGGCTTCACCTACCGGCGCGTCCCGGCGCTCGCGTACGCGAAGCAGCTCATCGCGGCCGGGCGGCTCGGCACCGTCCGGGAGGTCCGCGCCTCCTACCTGCAGGACTGGCTCGCCGACGAGGAGGCGCCCATGACGTGGCGGCTGCGGAAGGAGACGGCAGGCTCCGGAGCGCTCGGGGACATCGCCTCCCACGCGGTCGACCAGGTGCAGTACCTCCTCGACGACACCGTCACGGAGGCCTCCGGCCGGCTGCACCGGTTCGTGCCCCGCCGGCCCGGCCCGGACGGGCCCGAGGACGTGACGGTCGACGACGCCGCCTGGGCCACGCTGTCCCTCGCCTCCGGGGCGGTCGTCTCGGTCGAGGTCTCCCGCGTCGCGACCGGGCGGAAGAACTCCCTGCGGATCGAGGTCTACGGCTCCGACGGCGCGCTCGCGTTCGACCTCGAGCGGCCCGGTGAGCTCGAGTTCCTCGACGCCACCGCGCCGGCCGAAGAACAGGGCTTCCGCCGGATCGTCGTGACCGAGCCCGGCCACCCCTACATGGACGCCTGGTGGCCGCAGGGCCACATGATCGGCTGGGAGCACGCCTTCACCCACCAGGCGCGCGACTTCCTCCTCGCGATCCGGGACGGGACCGCCCCGTCGCCCTCGTTCGAGGACGGCCTGCAGGTCCAGCGCGTCCTCGCCGCCATCGAGGAGTCCGCCGCCGCCAAGTCCGCCACAGTCCACGTCGGCTGAGCGAAGCCGAAACCCCGAGGAGACCCCATGCCCCGCCCGTTCACCCTGTTCACCGGCCAGTGGGCCGACCTGAAGCTCGAGGAGGTCGCCGAGCTCGCCGCCGGGTGGGGCTACGACGGCCTCGAGATCGCCGTCTCCGGCGAGCACCTCGACGCCTCCCGCTGGGACGATCAGGCCTACATCGACGAGCGCCTGGGCATCCTCGCCCGCCACGGCCTGGGCCTGTACGCGATCTCGAACCACCTCAAGGGCCAGGCCGTGTGCGACGACCCGATCGACTTCCGCCACCAGGGGATTGTCGGCTCGGCGGTGTGGGGCGACGGCGACCCCGAGGGCGTCCGGCGCCGCGCCGCCGAGGACCTCAAGGACACCGCCCGCCTGGCCAAGGCGCTCGGGGTCAAGACCGTGGTCGGGTTCACCGGCTCGAGCATCTGGCAGTACGTGGCCATGTTCCCGCCCGTCCCCGCGGCCGTGATCGACGCCGGCTACCAGGACTTCGCCGACCGGTGGAACCCCATCCTGGACGTCTTCGACGAGTGCGGGGTCCGGTTCGCCCACGAGGTCCACCCCTCCGAGATCGCGTACGACTACGTCTCCACCCAGCGTGCGCTCGAGGCCATCGGCCACCGGCCCGCGTTCGGGCTGAACTGGGACCCCTCCCACATGATGTGGCAGGGCCTGGACCCGGTCGCGTTCATCACCGACTTCCCCGACCGGATCTACCACGTGGACTGCAAGGACACCCGGATGCGCATGGGCAACGGCCGCGCCGGCATCCTCTCCTCCCACCTGCCCTGGGGCGACCCCCGCCGCGGCTGGGACTTCGTCTCCGCCGGCCGCGGCGACGTCCCCTGGGAGGACTGCTTCCGCGCCCTGACCGCGATCGGCTACGACGGGCCCATCAGCATCGAATGGGAGGACGCCGGCATGGACCGCCTCGTCGGCGCCCCCGAAGCCCTCGCAGCCCTCAAGCGCTTCGACTTCGCCCCCGCCACCGCCTCCTTCGACGCCGCCTTCAGCAACCAGACCTGACCCTCCCCAACGACGCGCAGGAGGGGCGGGCCGTTAGCCTCTGACATTTTTGGTGACACATCGACCTAAAATGAAGGTATGCCCCGCATCCAGGCCGAGTCGAACGCAGCCCAGCGAGCGCTCACGCAGCGCCGGATCCTCGACGCGTTCGGCGAGCTCCTGTTCACCCGCGGGCTGCCCGGGCTGACCATGACCGACGTGGCCCGGCAGGCCGGGGTCGGCCGGACCGCCGTGTACAACTACTACGCGGACATGGAGGAACTGCTGATCGGCTACGCCCTCGATGAGACGGGCCGGTTCCTCGGCGACCTCAAGGCGAAGCTGTCGGGGCTCGAGAATCCCATCGACCGTCTCGCGGTGTACATCCGCGCGCAGGTCGAGGACCTCTCCCGCCGCCACCTGCCACCCGGGCCGGCGATGCGGGCGGTGCTCTCGCCGTCGTCCTTCGCCAAGCTCGGCGACCACGTCGGCGAGCTCAACGCGCTCTTGACCCAGATCCTCCGCGACGCGATGGCGCAGGGCTACCTTCCCGAGGCCGACGTGGACGAGCTCGTGGGGCTCGTCCACGGCTCGCTGACCGCGAGCGCCGACCGCGGCCGTGGCGAGGACGAGGCGCACGACGACGACGCGGACCGCCGCACCGAGGCCACCGTCCGCTTCATCCAGCTCGGGGTGGGCGCCCGGTTCGACCGCCAGGGCAGGCCCCTGCGCCGCTGAGCCGTTTGGGCCCGGCAGCGCTCAGCCGTGGGCGCCCGGAGTCCCGGTCGGCAGGGTGCACAGGATGGGCCCGGGCGTCTGGTCGACCAGCTTGGGATCGGCCAGGCCCTTGAAGGACGGCCCGAGGACGAGGTCCACGCTCGCGTCGGCCCTGCCGTCGCGGACATAGATGCTTCCCGGCACGTTGCGCTGGAGCGTGAAGGCGGCCGCCTCGCCCGCAAAGCCGCCGCGCACGACCGCGCCGGCGCTGACGGAGAGCCGCTCGTTGCCCACGTTCTTCACGGCGAAGGAACGCGCCTTGAGCTCGCCGGCGATCTGGGTGGCGAGGCCTTCCTTTCCTGCCGCGTTGAGCACATTGACCGTGACCTTCGCGGTCGGCAGGTAGTCGTAGTTTCCGGCCGGGCAGGTGGCCACGGTGGGCTGGCTGGCCGGCTGCGGGAGGGTGAGGCGCCCGGAGAGGACCGCCCAGGCCATCCCGGCCCCGGCGACCACGATGCCCACAAGGAGGGTGATGGCGATGCCGTGGCGGATCCTGCGCCAGATGCGGCTGGTCCGCTGTCTCGGGTCAGGCTCCTCCTCGAACTGGGTGCGCAGCTCGTTGCCGCTCACCACGTGGTGTCCGTGGTACTGGCTCAGGTCCTCGGGTTTGCGGGACACGGTGGCCTCACGCGTCAAGGTCCAGGATGCGGGCGTGGATGGCGGTGCGCTGGTGCAGCGCCGTGCGGACCGCCCGGTGGAGTCCGTCCTCGAGGTACAGCACGCCCTTGTACTGCACCACGTGCGGGAACAGGTCGCCGAAGAACGTCGAGTCCTCCGCGAGCAGCGCCTCGAGGTCGAGCGTGCGCTTGGTCGTCACGAGCTCGTCGAGGCGCACGGGGCGGGGCGGGAGGGCGGCCCAGTCCTTCGGCGTGTTGTAGCCATGGTCCGGGTAGGGGCGCCCCTCGCCCACCGCTTTGAAAATCACGGCTCCAGCCTAGGCGCGCGGGGATCGGGGCGGCAGCGCGCCGGAGCGCCCCGGAGGGCATTGTGGCCAAACGGTTATCGCGTGCCCCGGGCCGCCCCGATGGGAGAATGGGGCCATGGAGACCGCACCGCCCTTTGCCCTGCTGCTCGACGTGGACGGCCCGATCGCGAGCCCCGTGACGCGCGACGTGAAGCCCGAGATCATCGCCCTCCTGAACGAACTCGGGGCGGCCGGGATCCCGATCGTCTTCAACACGGGCCGCTCGGACGCGTTCATCCGCGAGCAGGTGATGGACCCCATGGTCGCCGCCGGGATGCCCGAGGACCTCATGGTGCACGCCGTGTGCGAGAAGGGCGCCACCTGGTTCTCGTTCACCGCCCGCGGCGCGGGCACGGTCCACGTGGACCACGGACTGGCGGTGCCCTCCGCGTTCGCCGCCGACGTCCGCGGGCTCGTCGCCGCGAGCTACAGCGACCACATGTTCTTCGACGAGACGAAGCGGGCCATGGTCTCCGTCGAGCAGCGCGTGGACGTCTCCAACGCCGACTACCGGGCGGAACAGGAACGCTTCGACGCCGACGCGATGGGCCTCATGGCGCGCCACGGCCTGGGCGCGACCCGCCTTGACCACCACGTGCCCGGAAGCGACGACTCGGTCGACTACCGGGTGGACCCCACGATCATCTCGACCGACATCGAGTCCGTGCGCCTCGGCAAGGACCTCGGCGCCGCCCGCGCCTGCGAGCGCCTGCGCCGCGACGGAATCGTGCCAGGGGCCTGGTACACGATGGGCGATTCGCGCACCGACTATGCGATGGCGGACTGGCTGCACCACAACGACCACACCGTGGCCCACGTCGATGTCCGCCCAGCGGACGGCGTCCCGGAGAAGCCCTACGAGATCCTCACCTCCGCCGACCTGGGCCTGGGCCCGGAGGTGATCCACGACGACGCCGGCCTCGCCTTCCTGGCGCGGTGGCGGGACGCGCTGGCCCTCGCCGACTGACCCCGCGAGGTCACCCCGCAGGACGGCGAAGTCACCCCACAGGAAGGCGAAGTCACCCCACAGGACGGCGAAGTCACCCCGGAGGGCGCCGCTCGCCGTCGGCCGTCATCCCTCCCCACCGGCGCGCAGTCGCTGGCGCGCTGTGGCGAGCCACTCCGTCACCGGGATGTGCCCGGTGGCGCGGGCGAGCCCGAAGCTCGGCATGCCGCTGTAGACGGCCTCGATGCCCGAGGCCGGGACCTGGTAGGTCTCGTGCCACACGCCGACGTCCCCCGTCCCGGCCACCGTGCGCATGAAGTCGCGCCACGGGGCGAGGTGCGGGGCGTCGCGATCGGCGGCGAAGCGTTGGAGGTGTTCGGGACTCTCCCAGTAGCTCACGATGACGGTGGTCCGGCCGAGCCACTGGTGGAAGCCCAGCATCCCGGCCTCAGGGTGGGCGGCAAGGTGTGCGAGCATGCGGGGCATCGCGGACGCCACGCGCAGTACCGTGCCCGTCTTCCACCACCGGTTGGCCCTCATGCCGATGAGGAAGAGGGTGACGGGACGTCCCGGCAGCGCCGTGTACCGCCCGGGGAAGACTTCCTGCGCCATGGCCGTTGCTCCTCGCTTCGGATTGCGGACCAGTGTTTCGTAACACTGTTTTGAAACAACGTTACGGTTAGGCTTGGGACATGGCAAGACCCACGCTGCACGACGCCGCGCTCCGCGAACGGCTCCTGGAAGTCACTGCGGACCTCGTGGACCGGGAAGGCCCGGCCAGGGTGTCGCTGCGTCAGGTGGCCGCCGGGGCCGACACCTCCACCACGGCGGTCTACTCGCTGTTCGGCGGGAAGGGGAAGCTGCTGGCCGCCGTCATGGACAGCGGCTTCGCGTCCTTCGGGGCCTCCCAGCGCGCGGCCGCCGGAGGTGGCCTCGAGGCACTGGGGCTCGCGTACAGGGACTGGGCGCTCGCGCACCCGGCCCTGTACCGGCTCATGTTCGGCGGAGCGCTGGCCATCCCCGCCGACTGCTCACCGGATGCGGAAGCGGCGGGCAACTCGATGGCTCCGCTGCGCGAGGCCATCGCGGACGGACAGGCCTCGGGCACCCTGCGGCAGGCACCGCTCGAGGTCATCGCGGTCTCGATCTGGGGCCAGGTGCACGGGCTGGTGAGCCTCGAGCTCGCTCAGGTCGGCCCGCCCGGGGCGGACTGGGAGTCCGCATACCGCGCCGCACTCCAGGCCGTGGCCCGGGCCTGGGCGGCCTGAGGCTCAGGCGGCCGGGACCTCGGCGGGGAGGACGGCCTCGATCGCCTCGCGCAGCTCGGCGGAGTCCGGCTCCACCGAGGACCGGAACCGCCCCACGACCTCGCCTTCGGGGGCCACGAGGAACTTCTCGAAGTTCCACTTGACCTTCTCCCCCAGGTCGTCCCCGGCCGGGTACTGGGTGAGCGCTGCGTAGAGGGGGTGCTGGTTCTTGCCCAGGACGTCGGCCTTGGCGGCGAGCGGGAAGGTGACGCCGAAGTTGACCCGGCAGAACTCCTGGATCTCCTCGGCCGTTCCCGGCTCCTGCCCGGCGAACTGGTTGCACGGGACCCCGAGGACCACGAGCCCGCGGTCCTTGAACTCGCGGTAGAGGGCCTCGAGGCCGTCGTACTGGCGGGTGTACCCGCACTTCGAGGCGACGTTCACCACGAGGACCGCGCGGTGCGCGAACGCGCCGAACGTCGTCTCGGTGCCGTCGTTGAGGGTCAGGGGAATCTCGTGCAGGCTCACCGGCCCAGTCTAGGCTGCCCGCTCAGCAGGGCGTCGGTGCCGTCGCGGTGGGCGTCGGGCTGGGCGTCGGGGTCGGGGCCGCCGTCGACGTGCAGGTCGGGACCGCCGTCGCCGTCATCGCCGGGGCAGACGTCGGCGTCGCGGCCGTCGGCGTTGGGGTCGCCGTCGCGCTCGGGGCGGGGCTGGGTGTCGCCGGCGGGGTGGGGCTCGGCGTCGCCGGCGGGGTGGTCGGCGCCGTGGTGGGCGTCGGGCCCGAGGTGGGCGTGGGCGTCCGGCTGGGGACGGGCGACGGCGTGGGGCTGGCGGTGCTCGGAGCGGAACCGGCCGCACGCGGCGGCACCGCGACGGTGCTCGGCGGGGCAGCCGGCGGCCCGGCCGGCGTCGGGTCCTTCAGCGGCGGCGGGGTCGGCGCCGTCGGGGCCGGGGCGATGCTCTCGCCCGGTGCGGGCTCCGAGGTGAGGACGGGTATGGCCCAGTCCTGCCGCTCGTTGGTCGACTTGCCGTCCTTCGGCGTGTAGTCGGTGACCTGGACGGGGCCGAGCGGTCCCTGCTGCGAGATGGGGATGAAGCTGAAGCTCTCGGGGTCGACGTACTTGCCGTCCTTGATGGTCTCGAAGTGCAGGTGGCACCCGATCGCGGAGCCTGTCTCGCCGACCAGCCCGATGACCTGGCCCACCTCGACCGATTCGCCGGTCTTCACGGCGGCGCCGAGCATGTGGTTGTAGGTGGTGACCAGCCCGTCCCCATGGTCGATCTCGACCCGGTTCCCGCCGCCCCACGGGTGCCACCCGGCGGCTCGGACCACGCCTGAATCGGCGGCGTAGACCGGGGTGCCGCACGGTGCGGCGAAGTCCTGGCCCCAGTGGAACTCCCCCGGCTGCCCGTTGAGGGGGCTGACCCGGTACCCGAACCCGGAGGTGGGGGTGAGGGTGGTCAGGGGCGCGTAGAGCTTCCCCTCCGCCGGACGGTGCATGTCCGCCTGGGCGACGGCCACTGGCGAGACGTGGCCCGCAGCGAGAGAGCCGACCGCTGTCCTGTAGAACGGGACGACCGCGCCGGGGTCCGCAGTGATCGGGCCCGGGAAGACATCGTCCGCGAGCGCCGGAGCGGCGCTGAAGACCAGGACGGCTGCCGCCGCCGCGATGCCGGCACCGGTCCGGGCGCGCAGGCGGGACAACGACGCAAAAAGGCCACGGGCCATCAGACTCCCCAATCAGTCGTGGCGCCGCCGCAGCCCGGCGCACCCTCACATTCTCCGCACCGCCGCCCGCGCCTGACTAGGGCCGGTAGCCTGTGGATCGGCTGGGAATTGCGGGGTATGCGCGGGACCTCCCGCAGACGCAGGAAGCCCCCGGTCCGCAGACCGGGGGCTTCCTCGATGTCCTCTGGACATCGCACGCGCGGAGGATGGGGGATTTGAACCCCCGAGGGCGTTAACCCAACACGCGTTCCAGGCGTGCGCCATAGGCCGCTAGGCGAATCCTCCAGGTGTGCTCGCAAGAGCAGGCTCCAGAATACCCGACGGCGGCGCGTGCGCCGAATCGGGGTTCCGAGGCTGGCGCACGACGGCGGTGGCGCGCCTTCCGCCCGCGGCGGGCACCCGCCGTCGTGCGCACCGCGTCAGGCGTAGGCGAGGCTTAGGAAGAGTGCCCGCAGCTGCTCCCCCTCCGGGCCCGCGTACCAGGCCTTCGCCGCCCCGAGGCTTCCGAATGGCGCGTCGGTGAAGACCACGTGCGCCAGCAGGAAGCCGTTGGGCAGCTCGACCGCGCCGCCCGTCGTCGACTTGTCCGACGTGCTGAGCGGCCCCGATTCGATGCCCATGCTGTACCAGGTGCGGCCGTCCGGCGTCGTGTCGGCGTAGAAGGCGTAGACCGCCTGTCCGCCCTGGTCGGGAAGGGGCACCCTGGCCTGCTCGATGATCGTCCTGCTGCTGACCGGCCCTGCCGCCCCGCCGCCGTACATGCCGGAGTGGACGGTCGCGAGCTCGTTGCCGGTCGCGTCGCGCACCGTGGCGACCTTCGAGTCCAGGCCCCCGTCCGGGAGCGTCGGGCCCTGCGCCACGCTCACGGTCCAGCCGGCCGGGTACTCGAAGGAGAGGTGCCCGTCGGGGAACGTGAACTTCTTCAGCGCCGGGGCGGCCGGCGCCGGCGGCGACGACGGCGCTGCGGACGGCGCGACGGACGGTGCAGCGCTGCTCGGAGCCGCTGCCGTGGCGAGACCCGTGGCCGACGCCGTCGTGGACGCCGAGGCAGACGCCGTTGCCGAGGCCGAGGTGCTGCCTGCGGACGACGGTGCCTGACTGGCCCCGCACCCCGCCAGCGCGAGTGCCGCGATGGCCCCGACGATCCCGACTCCAAGCCCGCGGGCCCCCGCCCGCAGGGCCCCCCACGATGCGATGGTTCCCACGATTCCCCCTGCTCCCTGCTGTTGGAGGGCCCCGGTGCGGAGCCCGATCACTGCATAGCGCCAGTCTGACCGCTTCCCGTGCGTCGCGCGAGTACACGCGCGGGAAGCCGATTCGGGGCTCGCCCGGAACTGGGCTACGATGGTTCCCAGCCCCTCATGTGGCGTCATCCTGCTGAACTCCCCCAGGACCGGAAGGTAGCAAGGGTAAGTGGGCTCTGGCGGGTGCATGAGGGGCCTTTTCCGTACCTGTGGATAACCGGGCTGGGTGTCGGCCCCGATTGGTAGGGTTTCTGACGTGAATGCTCCAGCTGCCCTCTACCGCCGGTATCGGCCGGACACGTTCCAGGACGTGATCGGGCAGGAGCACGTCACCGAGCCGCTCATGACGGCGCTCCGGAAGAACCGCGTCAACCACGCCTACCTGTTCTCCGGCCCGCGCGGCTGCGGCAAGACCACCTCGGCGCGCATCCTGGCGCGCTGCCTCAACTGCGAGAAGGGCCCGACGCCGGAGCCCTGCGGCGTCTGCCCCAGCTGCGTCGAGCTTGCGCGCGGCGGTGCCGGGTCGCTCGACGTCATCGAGATCGACGCCGCGAGCCACGGCGGCGTGGACGATGCGCGAGACCTCCGCGAGCGCGCCACCTTCGCCCCGGTCCGCGACCGCTACAAGATCTTCATCATCGACGAGGCCCACATGGTGACCTCGGCCGGCTTCAACGCGCTCCTGAAGATCGTCGAGGAGCCGCCCGAGCACATCAAGTTCATCTTCGCCACGACGGAGCCGGACAAGGTCATCGGCACCATCCGCTCGCGCACGCACCACTACCCGTTCCGGCTCGTTCCGCCCGAGCCGCTGATGGCCTACCTCGAGCAGCTGTGCACGGCCGAGCGCGTGCCGGTGGCCCCGGGGGTGCTCTCGCTCGTGGTCCGCGCCGGCGGCGGCTCCGTGCGCGACTCCCTGTCCGTGCTGGACCAGCTCATGGCGGGCGCCGGGACCGACGGGATCGACTACGAGCTGGCCGTCGCCCTGCTCGGCTACACGCATGCGGCCCTGCTCGACGACGTCGTGGACGCCATGGCCGCAGGGGACTCCGGGACCGTGTTCCGCGCCGTCGACCGTGTGATCCAGACCGGCCACGACCCGCGGCGCTTCGTCGAGGACCTGCTGGAGAGGTTCCGCGACCTCATCATCGTCCAGGCGCTGCCCGACGCGGCCGAATCGATCCTGCGGGGCATTCCTGCAGACCAGCTCGCGCGCATGCGCGTCCAGGCGCAGAATCTCGGCGCGGCGGAGCTGTCCCGGGCCGCCGACGTCACCAACGGCGCCTTCAACGAGATGACCGGCGCGACCTCTCCGCGCCTGCACCTCGAGCTCCTGTGCGCGCGCCTCATGCTCCCTGCGGCCGATGCCACCGAGCGCGGCTGGGCCGCCCGCGTCGACCGCCTCGAGCGGCGCCTCTCCTTCGCCGGCCCGGCCGCCGGCGAGCACCCGGCGGTCGAGCGCAGCGAAGCGGAACCGAAACGATCCCCCGCCCTAGCTCCGGTGGTTGAGCGGAGCGAACCCCCGGTGGTCGAGGGGAGCGAAGCGGAGCCGAAACCCGCACCGCCCCCCACCCCGGTGGTCGAGCGCAGCGAAGCGGAGCCGAAACCCGCCGCCACCCGCCAGCCGGCCCCAGCGCCCCAGCCGGCCCCTGCGGCACCGGAGCACCACGAACGCTCGGAGGCCGCTGCCAGCGGCGCCGAGGCCAAGCCCCACCCGACTCCCGAGGCGCAGCATGGCGGCGCCGGGAGCGTGGAGATGTTCCGCCGCGCGTGGCCGGACATCCTCGATACCCTCGCCAAGGTCAAGCGGAGCACCTGGGCACTCGTGGGCCCGAACGCATCGGTCGCCGGCTTCGACGGCCGGACACTGGCGCTCGCCTTCGGCACCTCGGGGCTGGCGTCCGCGTTCACCCGCGGCGACCACTCCGCGAACCTGCACACGGCGATCAAGTCCGTGCTCGGCGTCGACTGCCAGATCGATGCCGTCACTGGCGGCAACGGCCCGGGCACCCCGGCCACGGCAGGGGGCGGGCAGCGCCCAAAAGCGCCGACTGAGCCGCGCCAGGGCACGCCTGCGCCCGAAAGCGCCCCGCGCCAAGAGCCACGCACCCCCGGCGCGGCAGCCCAGCCCGCCGCAGGCGGGACACCCGCCGAGCCCGCAGCCGCGCCCAAGGCAGGCAGCGCACCGTCCGCTGCTGACATCGCCTGGGGCCTTGCGCCGGGGCCGCAGCCGGCGGCCGCCGTGCAGCAGGCACCCGCCCAGGCAGCGCCTGCCCAGGCGGCTGCCCCTCAGGCTCCGCGGACACCCGACGTCCAGACTCCGGGCCCACGTCCGCAGACACCGCAGGCCGAGACCCCTTCGAGGAAGCCGGCGCCGAGGGAGCCCGCACGGGAAGAGCCGGCACAGGCCGAGTCCCCTTCGAGGGAGCCCGCACAGGACGAGCCCGCAGCGCGCCGCCCGACGACGTCCGGTCCACGGGCCGCCGCCACACCCACTCCCTACGACGACATCCCCTTCTCCGATGAGGAGCCGCCCGGCGAGTGGGACGAGCCGTACCCCGAGGACGAGGGCCGCGCAGCTCCCCGACGGGCACCCCAGCCCCCCGCACCCGCATCCCGGCCTCAGGCACCCGCTGCCGCACGCGGCGCTGCTGCACCAAGCGCCGCCGCACGCGGCGCCGCACCCAGCACTGCCGCCCCCAGCCAGGAGCCGCAAGGACCGCGGCAGCCGACACCTGGCGAAGCCCCGAAGGATCCCTGGGCCTACGCCCGGGAGAGCACCCCCGGCGTCTGGACCATCGGCACCGAACCGAACACCCGCTCCGGGGACGACACCGCGGGAGCCGGCCCGGCGCCGTCGTCCGCATCGGGCGAGGCGGCGGCGCCCCAGCTTCAGGGCGGCACCCGCCCGGCCCAGGCGGTCACCGCGGTCGCCGCCCAGCCGGCCTACGAGCCCGCCGCAGCCCAACCGCCCCAGCGCGGCCCGTCCGGCCAGCCGGAGGCAGGCCGGAAGCTGAGCATGTACGAGCGGCTCAGCCGCAAGGCCGCAGCGGAACAGGCCCAGCCCCAGCCCCAGCAGGCGCCGCGGGCGTATGTCGAGGACGTCGCGAGCGCGGACGACGAGACGATCGAGCACTCCGCCTTGTTCGGGCGCGCGGCCGTCGAGCGGATCCTCGGCGGAAAGCTCATCGAGGAGCGGGGCCTGGACGGGACTGTCATTCCCCCGCGGTAGCGTAGTGGGGTGTATGAAGGCGCAGTCCAAGACCTGATCGACGAGCTCGGCAGGCTCCCCGGTATCGGCCCCAAGTCGGCCCAGCGGCTCGCCTTCCACATCCTCGAGGCCGACGCAGAGGACATGAAGCGCCTCGCCGCGGCGATCGTGGGCGTCAAGGAGCGCGTGAAGTTCTGCCAGATCTGCGGCAACGTCTCGGAGCAGGACACGTGCGCGATCTGCCGCGACCCCCGCCGGGACCCGAGCGTGATCTGCGTGGTGGAGGAGTCGAAGGATGTGCTCGCGGTCGAGCGGACGCGGGCCTACCGCGGCAGGTACCACGTGCTGGGCGGCGCCATCAATCCGATCGCAGGGATCGGCCCGGACCAGCTGCGCATCCGCGAGCTGCTCACGCGGCTCAACGACGAGCAGGTCACCGAGATCATCCTGGCCACGAACCCGAACCTCGAGGGCGAGGCCACCTCGACGTACTTGGCGCGCATGCTCAAGTCCATCGGGGTCAAGGTCACCCGCCTCGCGTCCGGGCTCCCCGTGGGCGGCGACCTCGAGTACGCCGACGAGGTCACGCTGGGCCGGGCCTTCGAGGGCCGGCGCAGCGCTATCGGCTGACGGAAGGGCATAGTAGCGCACCTGCGCTTCATGACAGATTGTTAAGCGCCGGCCGCGGGCGGGCGCATGCTGGATCCATGAGCACTGCACGCACGTCCATCCCGGTCCTCGACCTCTCGACCGCGAGGGGCGCCGACGGCGGATTCACCCCCGAGTTCCTCGACGCGCTGCGCGACGCGACCCACAGCGTCGGCTTCTTCCAGATCGTCGGATACGGGGGCCGGCCGGGGCAGGACCAGGAGCTCCTCGACACGGTCGCCGAGTTCTTCCGCCTGCCCCTCGAGGAGCGCCTCGCCCTCGACAACCGCAACTCCGCCCAGTTCCGCGGGTACACGCGCCTGGGCACCGAGGTGACGCGCGGCCGGGCGGACGCCCGTGAGCAGATCGACTACGGCCCCGAGCGCGCACCGCTCGAGCACGTCCCCGCAGACCAGCCCTACCTGCGCCTCCAGGGGCCGAACCAGTGGCCCGCAGCATTCCCCGCGCTCGAGAAGGCCGCGATGGACTGGGCCGAGCTCATGTCCGCGGTCGGCGCCGAGCTCCTCTCCGCCATCTCCGTCTCGCTCGGGCTGCCCGAGGACCACTTCGCCGAGCCCTTCGCCGGGACGCCGGCATGGATGGGCAAGCTCGTGCACTACGTCGGCACCGGCGTGGTCCCCGAGGCGGGCCAGCAGGGCGTGGGCCTCCACGCCGACTACGGCTTCGTCACCCTGCTGCTGCAGGACCAGGTCGGCGGCCTCGAGGTCCAGCCGTACGGGCAGGAGGAGTGGATCGACGTCCCGCCGACTCCGGGCGCGCTCGTCGTGAACCTCGGCGAGATGCTCGAGGTCGCCACCGACGGCTACCTCATGGCCACGATCCACCGCGTCACCGCCCCGCCCGCGGGCGTGGACCGCTACTCCGTGCCGTTCTTCTGGTCCCCCCGCCTGGACGCCGTCATCGACAGGGTGGAGCTGCCCGCGGACCTTGCCGTCCAGGCCCGCGGGGTTTCCGAGGACCCCGACAATCCGATGCTCTCCTCCTACGGCGAGAACGTCCTCAAGGGGTGGCTGCGCGCCCATCCGCAGACGGCGCGGATCCACTATCCCGAGCTCGTGGGCTAGCGGTCACAATTCACCCGGGTCTGGGACCGAAGCGTAAACTGGCTGGGAACCCTGAAGTGTCTAGCCCCCTGTGAGTGTGCCTGCATGTCGTTGCCCCACGAAGTGACCGCCCGGCAGCTGATCGTCCAGAAGTTCGGCGGCTCCTCCGTCGCGGACGCGGCCGGCATCAAGCGGGTGGCCCAGCGCGTGGTGGACACGCAGCGGGCCGGCAACGAAGTCGTCGTCGTGGTCTCGGCCATGGGCGACACGACGGACGAGCTCCTCGACCTCGCCGGGGAGATCACGAACAGCGCCCCCGCGCGCGAGATGGACATGCTCCTCTCCGCCGGCGAGCGCATCTCGATGGCGCTCCTGGCGATGGCCATCACCCAGCTCGGCGCGCGGGCGCAGTCGTTCACCGGCTCCCAGGCAGGGATGATCACGGACGGCATCCACGGCAAGGCCCGCATCATCGACGTGGACCCGCACCGCGTCCGCACGGCACTGGACAAGGGCAACATCGCGATCGTGGCGGGCTTCCAGGGCATGAGCCGCGAGAGCCACGACATCACGACCCTGGGCCGCGGCGGCTCGGACACCACCGCCGTGGCGCTCGCCGCCGCCCTCGACGCCGACGTCTGCGAGATCTACACGGACGTGGACGGCGTCTATACCGCCGATCCGCGCGTGGTCCCGGCCGCGAAGAAGATCGACCGCATCTCGAGCGAGGAGATGCTCGAGCTCGCGGCCTCCGGCGCCAAGATCCTGCACCTGCGCTGCGTTGAGTACGCGCGCCGCTTCGGGGTACCCCTACATGTGAGGTCCTCGTTCAGCCAGCATGAGGGCACCTGGGTACTGCCCAGCCCCGACGACAAGATCACCATCAGCGAGGGAGTCGCCTTGGAACAGCCCATCATCTCCGGCGTCGCGCACGACCGCTCCGAGGCCAAGGTCACCGTGGTGGGCGTCCCGGACATCCCCGGCAAGGCCGCCGCGATCTTCCAGGTCATCGCCAAGGCGCACGCCAACGTCGACATGATCGTGCAGAACATCTCCACGTTCGGGCGCGGCAAGACGGACATCTCGTTCACGCTGCCCATCGTCGAGGGCGCGGACGCCCTCGAGGCCCTCAAGGCCGCCCAGGGCGAGATCGGCTTCGAGGACATCGAGTACAACGCCGAGATCGGCAAGCTCTCCCTCATCGGCGCCGGCATGCGCTCCAACCCGGGTGTGTCCGCGACGTTCTTCCAGGCACTCTCGGACGCTGGGATCAACATCAACATGATCTCGACCTCGGAGATCCGCATCTCTGTCGTCACCCGCGCCGACCTCCTCGACGCCGCCGTCCGCGCGATCCACTCGGCCTTCAACCTCGACGCCGAGTCCGAGGCCACGGTCTACGGCGGCACCGGCCGCTGAGCGCCGCGGCGGCGCCGCCACGGTGGTCGGGCCCAGCCGAAACCTGAGCACGACGACGGCCGGCACCTTCCGCGCGGAAGGTGCCGGCCGTCGTCGTCCTCGCCCTATGCCGTAGGCGGGACTCAGTGGTGGGTCATCGGGGGCTTCTCGTCCTTGCGGACTGCGTAGTGGTGTCCCTCGGAGTCGGTCTCGACGTCGAACGTGCGCAGCTCCGACTCGGAGGCCTGCTCGAAGTCGTCGTGCTTGTGGACCACCGGCGCACCGATGTCGCTGTGCGATGCGGGCCCCCAGACCGCGGCGGCGCGATCTGTGAGGTGCGTGAACGCGTGGAGCACCTTGTGCGAGTGGGGCATCTCGTATCACCCCCTTCCGGTACGGGCATTGTACGCCCGGGGGTCACCGAGGGAAGGGTCAGCGCAGCGACTGGTCCCCCGGGTCCTTCGGGACCACGTAGGTGCTGCCGTCGGGGCGCGTGACGGTCTCGAACTGCTGCGCCTCGGCCTCGCGCTGCAGCAGGAGGCTCTTGTTCGCCTCGGTCATCTCGTGGGTGGCCGAGCTGCGGTTCGCGGGACCGAAGAAGAAGCGCAGCTTCCCCGTGGCCCGCATGAACCTCTGGGCGAAGTTCTCCTCCGACATGGCGTCCTTCCTTCCTCACACGGAACATTCAGATAGTACACTCATCATTAGTGGGCTAATCAATCGAAGGGCTGGTATGAACGACGACGACCTCCTCCTCGAGCGGCAGCTCTGCTTCGCGCTCAGTGTGGCAAGCCGGAGCGTGGTGGCCTCCTACCGGCCCGTGCTCGAGAAGCTCGGCCTGACCCACCCCCAGTACCTTGTGATGCTGGCCCTCTGGGAGCGCTCGCCGCGCACGGCAAAGGAGATCAGCGAGGCCCTCCTCCTCGAGCCCGCCACCGTCACCCCGCTGCTCAGGCGACTCGAGGACGCGGGCCTGCTCACGCGGGCACGGCAGCACGGCAACGAGCGCGCTCTCGACGTCGCCCTGACGCCCAAGGGCCGCGCCCTGCGCGCTCAGGCCCTCGCCGTGCCGACCACGATGATGGCCCGGCTCGGCATCAGCCGCGAGGAGGCAGCCGAGCTCCATGGGTCGATGATGCGCCTCATCGCCGCCGCCCAGGCCAGCCGCGAGGCCGACGCCCCTGCCTGACCCCCCGTCCCAACCCCACGCCCCCGCCCTCCAGGTGAGGGGTCACCTCCGCACCGTTGAGGAGCCACCTCCGCACCGGTGAGGGGTCACCTCCGCACCGGTGAGGGGTCACCTCCGCACCGTTGAGGAGCCACCTCCGCACCGTTGAGGAGCCACCTCCGCACCGTTGAGGAGCCACCGAAGCGCCGAGCCGTGGGACAGTGGAGGCAACGCGGTCGGAGGGAAGCCATGCGGTTCATCGGTCATCTCGTGGTCCCGGCAATGCTCGGGCTCGCTGCCACAACCTTGCTCCTCGCCGCCTGCTCCACGGGGCCACAGCGCCCGTCGGGAGCCAGCCCTTCGGAGCCGTCGGCGACGTCGGCGCCCTCGGCTGGCCCGTCGGGCTCAGCGCCATCCAGCGCCGCCGGCCGCACCCCGGGTGCGATGACGGCGGAACTGCAGGTCGTCGTCGTGCGCTCCCCCGGAGAGCCCGAACAGCGGTGGACGCTTCGCTGCTCCGGCGCCGAGGTGCTCCCGGGAAGCACCCATCCCACCGGGGCCGCGGCCTGCGCCCTCATCGCTGCCCGCCCCGAGGTCCTCTCGCCGCCGCCCAAGGACCAGCTGTGTACCCAGCAATATGGCGGCCCCGAGGTGGCCACGGTGACGGGAACGGTGAAGGGGACGCCAGTGGACCGGCGCTTCAGCCGTACCGATGGCTGCGGCATCTCGGCCTGGAGGATCGCGACTCCGCTGCTCGGAGCGCCCGGCGGCGCGGTCTAGCCCCGTCCCTTCCTGCCCACGGTGGAAGGACGCCCGGCGAGCCGGAGCGGGACACGCCGCCCGGAAGCCGCTCGGCCCGGCCAAACCGGTCAGGAACGGACACCGTCAGCCCGAGGTGCGGGCCGCGGTCGCTCGGGGGATAATTGACCGATGCCCTCCCCAGCTCCTCGCCCCGTCGCGTCCGTGCGCGCCGCCCTGGCGCAGGACGAGTGGCTCCCGCGCGCCCGGGCCCACTCCACTCGGGCAGCACGGTTCGCCGAGCCGTTCGTCGCCCGGCGCAATGCGCGCGAGAAGCACCCCATCGAGGACTTCCTCTTCACGTACTACACCCACAAACCCGGACAGCTCGGCCGCTGGCACCCGGGCGCCGGGATCGCACTGGTGGGCGACGCCGCGCGGGAACGCCTGGGCTGGAAGCACTACCGTGCCCTCACCCATGACGAGCGCGCGGCGGCAGGCCTTGCGGAAGAGGACACGGCCGTGGTGCTCGACCTGTCCGCCTACGCCGCCGAGCGGGAGGAGACGATCCGGTTCTGCGGGGTCATCCTGCGCGGGACCGCGGCGAGGCCCGCACAGTTCGGATGCTTCGGACTGCACGAGTGGGCCATGGCGTACCGGAGCGAGAAGTTCGGGATCCGGCACGAGTACCTCCCGCTGCGGCTCGGGGCGGAGGGGACAGATCGGGTCGTCGAGGAGCACCGCATCCGCTGCACGCACTTCGACGCGTTCCGCTTCTACTCCCCGGACGCAGTGCCGCTCAATGAGCTCCAGCCCACCCGCGCCGCGCAGCGGGACCTCGAGCAGCCCGGGTGCCTCCACGCCAATATGGACCTCTACAAGTGGGCGTACAAGCTCGGCCCCGCCGTCCCGGGCGAGCTGCTGATGGACTGCTTCGAGCTCGCCTGGCGCGTGCGGACCATGGACATGCAGGCCTCCCCCTACGACCTCTCGGACTGGGGCTTCGAGCCCATCCCCATCGAGACGCCGGCCGGGAAGGCCGCGTATGTCGAGGCCCAGCGCGGGTTCGCCTCAGAGGCGTCGGCGCTGCGGGAGCGGCTCACCGCTGCGCTCGCACCCCTGGAAGCCGTCCTCGCCTGAGGCGGCCCGGGATTGCACGGTCGCACGGCGGCCGCGTTGGAGCTGGCTCCTCACACGGCGGACGTGGCTCCTCAACACGGCGGAGGTGACCCCTCAACACGGCGGAGGTGACCCCTCAACGCGGCGGAGGTGGCTCCTCAACGCGCACTGCCCCGCAGCGTCCGTCTCGCGACGGCTGCTGCGGGGCAGTCCTGGGTGCGGTGAGGTGGGCCGGGGCCCGAGCTGGCCGAGCCCCGGGTCAGCGGATCACTGGCCCGGGACCCGGTCCGCGGTGGCCATCTTCGGGGCGCCGGCCGGAGCCGAGGCCGCCGCGCCGGAGCCGACCGTGAGATCGACCCAGCTTGTGATGCCGCTCGCGCCGAACGAGAGCCGTCCCATGTAGGCGCCGGCCGCGAGCCCGTTCCAGGAGAGGGTCTCCGTGGCCTGGGTGCCGTTCGCGGCCACGATCGGGTTCGGCGTCACGGTCGCGTTGCCGGCGTCGCCGGCCCACGCGGCCGCCTGGATCACCGCATCCGACGCACCGTTCCCGGGCGACGCGAAGAGGTTGGCGATGATGTAGTACGTGCCCGCGACCGGGTTGGGGATCTCGAGCGACTCGCTCGCGGACCCGGTGGCCGCGGTGAGCTGCTTGAGGCCGCCGGAGCCGTTGGGGGCGAGGACGTACATATCCCAGTCGGTCCTGCTGTCTGCGGCCTTGAGCACGAACCGCGCGGTCTTCTGGCCCGCGGGGACCGCGACCGAGACGAGCCCGTTGGACGCATCGTTGGCCGCGGCGACGGGCCCGGGCACCTTGTTGACGGCCTTCTGCGCGACGGGTGCGAGGCCCTCGAGGCCCACCGGGATCGGGCTGTTGGAGCCCGAGGTCACGGTGAACGTGCCGGAACCGGTACCCGTGGCCGAGGAGAAGCTGTAGGCCGGGTCGACCTTGGCCTCGACCGGCCGGACCGCGATCGGCGAGGTCACCGTGCGCGGGCCGACCCACGAGAGCGAGCCCGTGGTGAACGTGCCATTGGGCGCGGAGACATTCTTGATCGTGATGGTGACCTCACGGGTCTGGCCCGCCTTGGCGAAGTTGAGCGCCTGCGGCTCGACGTGGAAGTCGATGCCGGGCAGGTTCACCTTGGGTCGGTACATCCCCGGAACAAGGGCGGTGATCTGCCGCTTGACCTGGACCTCGCCCACGAGCGAGCCGAGCGCGAAGGAGGGCAGGTTGACGTCCTTCGCCGCGATCGATCCGGCCTGCGGGGCACCGGTCGGGTAGCCCTGGCCGTTGAGGAACGCGAGCCAGTCCTTGGTGCCCGCGTTGTAGACGAGGCCCGGATCGGTGACCTTGGTGGTGTCCACGTGGCCGGCGCCGCCGTCGAACGGGTTGGTGTTCGGGGTGCCGTCCGCGTTGACGAGCGGATACGCCGTGGTCATCATCGCGGACTTGACCATGGCCGGAGTCCACGTCGGGTTCTTGCTGAGCACGAGGGCGCCCACGCCCGCGATGTGCGGGGAGGCCATCGACGTTCCCGACATGAAGCCGAACTGCTCGCCGTTGTTCGCGATCGGGGAGACGCCCGCGAGGACGTTCACGCCCGGGGCGGAGACATCCGGCTTGAGGAGGTCGCCGCCGGAGGCGAGCGAGGGCCCGCGCGAGGAGAACCCGGCGATCTGCGGCGCCGGGCTGGCCGGCTTGCCGGTGAGGTCTCCCTTGACGAGGCTCACGGTCAGCGCCGGGTTCGCGGCGATCTTGGCCTTGAGCGCAGGGCCGTCGGGAGCGTTGACGTGGATGGTGGGAACCGAGTGGAGGTCGGAGTCCTCCGAGCTCGGGGTCAGGTTGACCAGGATCATGCCCACCCCGCCGGCCCGCTTGACCTCGGCGCTCTTGTCCACGCGGGCGTTGACGCCGCGGTCGCACACGACGACCTTGCCGGAGGCCTTGGCCGGGTCGAGGGTGCCCGCCATGCAGAGGTTGGCGTCCTGCGCGCCGGCCACCGCGGCCTTCTCGGCCAGGACGGGCTGCTTGTCCTTGACCTCGCCGCTCATCACGGTCGCTCCTCGGTACTTGGAGCCGTCGGACACCACGACGGTGCCGACGAGGTCGCCCGGGAAGGTGCTGGCGGCGACGGAGGTCACCCACGGCGCGGCGTGGTTGACGGTCGAGGGGGTCGGCCCGGAGTTGCCGGCCGAGTTCGCGACGAAGATCCCGGCGGAGGCGGCGTTGAGGAACGCGAGTGCCACGGGGTCGGTGGTCGAGTCCGTGTTGCCTGAGATCGAGTAATTCAGGACGTCAACGCCGTCCTTGATCGCCGCATCGATGGCCGCGACCGAGGAGGAGGAGTAGCAGCCGCCCGTGTTGGGGTCGTCATCCTCCCAGCAGACCTTGTAGACGGCCACCTTGGCGGCCGGAGCGACCCCGGAGCTGACGCCGAAGTCGGTCCCGGAGATGCTCATGTGGACATCTGCGTTGCCCGCGGCGGTCGACGCCGTGTGCGTGCCGTGGGAGCCGACGTCCACCGGGGAGATGAGCTCCTCGGGGGCGCGGTGCTCCGGGGTCACGCTGGCCAGGAATGGATCGGCGAAGTACCGCGCCGAGAGGACCTTCGAGTTGCACGCGGACCCGTCGAACGCCGCACCGGTCCCCTGCCCGGGCTGGCATTCGCCCTTGAACGTCTGGCCGTCGCCCTTGAGCATGGCGATCGTGCCGTCGGTGTCGAGGTACGGGACCCCGACCTGCGGCGCGGCGCCGGGAGCGAGGGGCTTGACGGGGTCGCCCGTGAGGAACGGGTTGCTCGGGGTGTAGCCGGTGTCGATGACGCCGACGACCGTGGCCTTGCCTGCGTTGGCCTTTCCCCCGAACTGCGTGGCCCAGGAGCCCTGCGGGCCGGTGAGCTTCATGAAGTCGTTGGAGGTGTAGTCGGGCGCGGACTGCACGTCCTTGGCGACGGTCAGGACCTTGGAGTCCTTGGCGAGGGAGGCGGCCTGCGCCCCGGTGAGGGTGGCGGTGAAGCCGTTGAGCGCCGTCGTGAACTGCTGCCCGACCTGCACTGCGTGCTTGCCGGCGACGTCGCGCTGCGCCTTGCGCAGGTGGGCGTCGTACGCCTTGACGTTCGGGGCGCCGGCGTCGACCTTGCGGCCCTTGCCCGGCTTGGTGGGCGCGTACCCGGGGGTTCCGCCGTCGTAGGCTGCGACGGCCTGCTCGGCGAGCACCACGATGTAGCGGCCGTCCTCGTAGACCTTGCCGGTATCGGCGGACGGCGCCGCCGACGGCGCGGCCGGCGTGATGTCCGGCGCGGCGTGCGCGGGTGCGGCCGCGACACTGAAGGCGAGCGGAAGGCCGACGGCGAGCGCGGCCAGGCGCTGACGCCGCGGCCTTGCGCCGCGAAGGGGTTGTCTCTTCACGCGATGAGACCTTTCACTGGGGCGATGTGACTTCCGCCACGGGCGGAATGACACCCAAGCTACCCGAATCGACTGCTTCACACCAGTAATTCTCCAGCTTCGTCACGGGCGGTTCACAGTGCTGTCACAGGCTTGTGGGGAGAATGCTCGCAGTCTCCGGGGCAACTCCCGGATGGGTTATAACGAAAGCAAGATGTGAGCTATTTATCGGGCGCTTTTGCCCTAGCGCCGGAGTATATTTCTGGGTACTTCTTCAGTCCTCATCAGTACGACGACGACATGGGAGGCACAGGCAGCGAGGGATGCAGACGCCGGAACACCGCAGCTGGGCTGAAGGCCTCGAGCCCCGAGCGGTCCGGATCCGAAGAGGCCGGATTTCACGTCAATCACTCAACAGAAAACCAGATGCCAACGAGGGGCGCGCCAGTGACGGCGCGCCCCTCTCTCTGTGCGATCCCGCTCTTGTGCGATTCCGCGCCGTCAGTCCGCCTCGGCGTCGCCGTCGAGGTAGAACCACCGGCCGCCCTCGCGGATGAATCGGGAGTGCTCGCGCTGGACCCCGCGCGCCGCGCCGTCGCGCCAGTGCGCGGCGAAGTCGACCGTCCCCTCCGAGTCGAAGGGGCCGCCGGCGCTGACGCGGACGACGTCGAGGCGTCGCCACTGCGTCGCCGCGTCGAGTTCCAGCGTGGCCGGGCGGGTGGACGGGTGCCACGTGGCGAGCAGGTAGGCGGCCATCTCCGGGCCGCCGACGGCGAACGCGCTGTAGCGCGAGCGCATGAGCGCCTCCGCCGTCGGGGCTGCCGTGCCGGGGGCAAGGCCGAGGTGGAACCGGCCGCAGCAGGAGCCGTAGGTGTCGCCGCTGCCGCAGGGGCAGCGGGAGTCAGCGTCGAAGGCCATGGTCCCCAGACTACGGGGCCACGGCCACCGGGACGGACGCATCGAGGTGCCCCTGGGCGGCCGTGAACTGGGCCCGGGCTGCGACGGTGCCCGCGCGGGCGCCGGCGGGGGCCGTGACCCGGACCGTCACGGTGGCGCTCTGCCCGGCGGGCAGCGCGGGGACGTCCGCCGAGGTCGTGCTCCAGCCCTGGGGCAGGGTGAGGGAGACGGTGCCACGCGAGAACGCGTGGTCGTCCCGGTTCGTCACCGTCAGCGCGACGTCCGCGGAGCCGTCCGGGGCGACCCGCGCGCCGTCGGACGCGAGGGACCCGCAGAGGGGACCGAGCCACTGCGCGTCGAAGGTGTCGAACGTGATGGCGTTCCCGGCGCCCTCGTACAGGACCCCGAACCTGCCGTCCCCGAGTGCGGTCACGGTCGAGTAGCTCGTGGGCAGGCCGGGGGCGAAGGCGCGCGAGGTGCTCCACGTGGCGCCATCGTCACACGAGTAGCGGATGGTGCCGTTCACCCGCGCGAACGGGGGGTTGTCCGCATTGGAGAAGAGCAGCTTCTTCGCGTCCGCGGACCCCTCCGGCGCGTCCGGGACCATGCGGGCGATGCCCGCGTTGTTCCGCGGGTCGGTGAGGGTATGGTCGTAGGTGACCGGCCCATAGGTCGCCCCGCCGTCGTGCGAGATCGCGATCTTGCGTCCGCCGCCGCCGGCGCTGTCGCGCGAGTTGAGCATGACGTCGCCGTTGGAGAGCTCCACGACCTTGTTCTCGTCCATCGCGGTGCCCACGGGCCGGCCCATCTGCCAGCTCCTGCCGTGGTCGTCGGAGTAGACGCTGTAGGCCTGGACCTGCCGCGAACCGTCCGGCTGGATGATCGTGCCGGCGAACTGCTGGATCAGGCGGCCCCTGTGCGGACCATACTTCAGCTGGATGCCCTCGCCGGAGGAGGCGAACTGGCCGACGACGCCGCCGACGTTGGCGACGCCGTTGACCGTGGCGCCCACCGGCTTGACCACGCCCGTGATGAGGGGCCCGGCGAAGCCCGAGTAGGCGGAGCCCGCCGGGTAGGCCGTGGGCGTGGGGAGCGCGGGCTGGTTGGCCGGGTCGGTGGACCAGGTCTGGCCGCCGTCGGTGGACACGGAGACCTCGGAGCTGATCACCGAGCGGTCGGCGTCGTCGTTGCCGAGGCGGCTCGACCCGAAGCCTGCGCCCTTCGAATAGACGTGGAAGTTGAAGACCGTCCCGGTCTCGCGGTCCACGACATAGCTCGGGTCGGAGAAGCCGTAGGCGGCCACGCCGGGGGCCGCGACCTGGCCGCGCGCGATGTACGTCGGCGCGCCCCACGTCCTGCCGCCATCCGTGCTGCGCCGCTGGATGATCGAGTTCGGCGCCGGCGAGTCGCCGCCCGTGGGCCTGCCGTCGTAGGAGGCCAGGACCACGCCGTCGCCGAGGCTCGCGAGCCCCACGATCCTGTAGTACTTCCCCAGCACCGGGTCCATGGCGTTGTCCCCGTTGGACGCGAGGACCTGGCTGCTGAAGTGCCCCGGGGCGCCGTCGTTGCCCGTGCCCGGCGTGGCCTGGGCGGGGGGCCCCGAACGCGGCCAGGCTTCCGGCGGCGAGCACCGCGGCGCCGAGCCCGGCGATCGCGGCGCGGGGCCGGCGTCGTGCGTTCTGTCCCATCGTGTCCATGAACTCTCCTTTGAAGATTCGACGTTGGACATCCTACAAACTACCTGTGGTCTGCATCACCGTCGAGGGGCTGCCGGTTCATGACGGCGGCCGATCGCAGCCCCGCGGAGGCCCTCCGGTAGAATTGGGGTGCCCCCTCCCCTATCCACAGGAGCCTGTCCCGATGCCGCGGATCGTTGTCGACGTCATGCCCAAGCCCGAGATCCTCGACCCGCAGGGGAAGGCCATCGTCGGGGCGCTGCCGCGTCTGGGCTTCACCGCCTTCAGCGGCGTGCGCCAGGGCAAGCGCTTCGAACTGACCGTGGACGGCCCCGTGACCGAGGAGATCCTCGAGCAGGCCCGCAACGCGGCCGCCACGATGCTCTCCAACCCCGTCATCGAGGACGTCGTCAACGTCGAGGTCCTGCCCGAGGACAGCGCCGAGGTGCGCGCGGACGCCGACGCTGCCGAGGTGGACTGAACACATGAGCGAGACCCCCCTCATCGCAGACCTCCGCGGGCCGGAGCCGGCCCCGCTCTCCGGCGCCAAGATCGGCGTCGTGACCTTCCCGGGCACCCTCGACGACCGCGACGCCGCGCGCGCCGTCCGCCTCGCGGGCGCGACCCCCGTCCCGCTCTGGCACGCGGACGACGCGCCCAGCGCTCTCGGCGACGTGGACGCCGTGGTGCTCCCCGGCGGCTTCTCCTACGGCGACTACCTCCGCGCCGGCGCCATCGCCCGGTTCGCCCCGCTCATGGGCCGCATCGTCGACGCCGCGAACTCGGACGCCAAGCTGCCCGTGCTGGGCATCTGCAACGGCTTCCAGGTCCTCACCGAGAGCCACCTCCTGCCGGGCTCGATGATCAAGAACGACCACCTCAAGTTCATCTGCCGCGACCAGGTGCTGCGCGTCGAGAACGCCTCCACCGCGTGGACCAACCAGTACGAGGTCGGCCAGGAGATCACGATCGTCCTGAAGAACCAGGACGGCCAGTACGTCGCAGACGAGAAGACGCTCGACGAGCTCGAGGGCGAGGGCCGCGTCGCGTTCCGGTACGTCGGCTGGAACCCGAACGGCTCGCGCCGCAACATCGCGGGCATCACCAACGCCGCCGGCAACGTGGTGGGCCTCATGCCGCACCCCGAGCACGCCGTCGAGCCCGGCTTCGGGCCCCTCAGCGCCGACTCCGGCGACTACTCGACCGACGGGCTCGGGTTCTTCACGTCCGTCCTGACCACGCTCGTCGCAGGGGGCACCAAGTGACCGGAGGGAACACCAACGCCGTGACCGCCCGCAAGTTCAACATCGACACGGTCGAGCACGCGGCGCAGACGCCGGAGACCGAGCTGCCCTGGGCCGAGCTCGGGCTGAAGGAGAACGAGTTCGAGGAGATCGTCAAGCTCCTCGGCCGCCGCCCCACCGCCGCCGAGCTCGCCATGTACTCCGTCATGTGGAGCGAGCACTGCTCCTACAAGTCCTCCAAGGTGCACCTGCGCCAGTTCGGCGAGAAGCTCACCGACGAGATGAAGAAGGACATGATGGTGGGCATCGGCGAGAACGCCGGTGTGACCGACCTCGGCGACGGCTGGGCCGTCACGTTCAAGGTGGAGTCCCACAACCACCCCTCCTTCGTCGAGCCCTACCAGGGCGCCGCGACCGGGATCGGCGGGATCGTGCGCGACATCATCTCGATGGGCGCGCGCCCCGTCGCGGTCATGGACCCGCTGCGCTTCGGCGCGATCGACCACCCCGACACTGCCCGCCTCGTGCACGGGATCGTCTCCGGAATCGGCGGCTACGGCAACTCGCTGGGCCTGCCGAACATCGGCGGCGAGGTCGTCTTCGACTCGGTCTACCAGGCCAACCCGCTCGTGAACGCGCTCGCCGTCGGCGTCCTCCGCCACGAGGACCTGCGCCTCGCGAACGCCTCCGGCGTCGGCAACAAGGTAGTCCTCTTCGGCGCCCGCACGGGCGGCGACGGGATCGGCGGCGCCTCGGTGCTGGCCTCGGAGTCCTTCGACGACTCCAAGCCTTCCAAGCGCCCCGCCGTCCAGGTCGGCGATCCGTTCGCCGAGAAGGTGCTCATCGAGTGCTGCCTCGAGCTGTTCAAGCACTCCCTCGTCGAGGGCATCCAGGACCTCGGCGCCGCGGGCATCTCCTGCGCCACGAGCGAGCTCGCCTCCAACGGCGACGGCGGCATGCAGGTCGAGCTGACTGACGTGCTCCTGCGCGACCCCACCCTGACCCCGGGCGAGATCCTCATGTCCGAGTCGCAGGAGCGCATGATGGCGGTCGTCACGCCCGAGAACGTCGCCGCGTTCGAGAGGGTCATGGACAAGTGGGACGTCGAGTACTCGTGGCTCGGCGAGGTCACTGACACCGGCCGCCTCGTCATCACGTGGGACGGCGAGACGATCGTGGACGTCGATCCCCGCACCGTGGCCCACGAGGGGCCCGTCTACCACCGCCCGTTCAACCGCCCCGAGTGGCTCGACGGCGTCCAGGCGGACACCTTCCGCGCCTCCGAGGCCGGCAAGGGCCTGCCCGCGGCCGGTGACGAGCTCAAGGCCGCCGTGCTCGAGCTCATGGCCAGCCCGAACATGTGCGACAAGTCCTGGGTGACCAGCCAGTACGACCACTACGTGGGCGGCAACACGGCCCTCGCCTCCCCCGACGACGCCGGCGTGATCCGGGTCGACGAGGAGACCGGCATGGGCGTGGGCCTCTCCACGGATGCCAACGGCCGCTACGCGTACCTCGATCCCTACACGGGCGCCCAGCTCGCCCTCGCCGAGTCCTACCGCAACGTCGCCACCTCGGGGGCCGTGCCGATGGCCGTCACCGACTGCCTCAACTTCGGCTCCCCCGAGGACCCCGAGGTCATGTGGCAGTTCGCCGAGGCCGTCCGTGGCCTGGCCGATGCGTGCCAGGTGCTCGGCATCCCGGTCACCGGCGGCAACGTCTCGCTGTACAACCAGACGGGGACCACTCCGATCCACCCCACCCCGGTGGTCGGCGTCCTCGGAAGGTTCGACGACGTGGCACGGCGCACGCCCTCGGGCTGGCAGAAGGACGCGGACGGGCAGGCGATCTACCTGCTCGGCACCACGCGCGACGAGCTCGACGGCTCCGAGTTCGCCAACCTCCGCGGCCATCTCGGCGGCCTGCCGCCCGCGCTCGACCTCGAGGCCGAGAAGACGCTCGGCGCGATCCTCATCAACGCCTCGCGCGACGGCATGATCGACTCGGCGCACGACCTCTCCGAGGGCGGCCTCGCCGCCGCCCTGTCCGAGATGGTGCTGCGCTTCGGCGTGGGCGCCCGGGTGGCGCTCGGCGACCTGTGCGAGCGGGACGGCGTGGACGCGTTCACGGCGCTCTTCTCCGAGTCGCAGGGCCGCGCCATCGTCGCGGTCCCCCGCTCCGAGGAGGTCCGGTTCAACGACATGGCCGCCGCCCGGAACTACCCGGTGGTGCGGCTGGGCATCGTGGACGTGCTCGCGACGAGCCTCGAGGTGCAGGGCCTGTTCGACCTGCCCATCAACGAGCTCCGCGAGGCCCACGAGGGGACCCTTCCGAAGTACTTCGGCTGACCCCGCCCCGACGAGGCAGACCACGGTGGCCCCGCCAGAGGACAGGCCGCGTTCCGACGCGGCGACGTCCCCGGCGGGGCCGCTGCCGTCCCCGGCGGGTCCGCTCGCGGGGCTCGACGCCGCCGCGGTCGCCGCACGGCAGGCGGCCGGGCTCGTCAACATCCTCGACCGGCGCACCTCCCGCCCGGTGTGGCAGATCGCCCGCAGCCACCTCTTCACCGTCTTCAACCTCATCCTCGGGCTGTGCGGGGCCACGCTCGTGGTGCTCGGCCGCTGGCTGGACCTCATGTTCCTCGCTGCCGCGGCGGCGAACATCGCCATCGGCTTCGCCCAGGAGCTGCAGGCCAAGCGGCGCCTGGACCGCCTCGCGGTGCTCGTGCGCAGCCCCGTCCGGGTGATCCGCGACGGCGCGCCCGTGGAGGTGGCCCCCGATCAGGTGGTGATGGATGACGTCGTGCTCCTGGCCCGCGGCGACCAGATCCCCGTGGACGGCACGGTGCTGGGCGCCGAGGAGCTCGACGTGGACGAGTCGATGCTCACCGGCGAGTCGGCGCCCGTGTCCAAGGCCGCCGGCGCCTCGGTCTCCTCGGGCTCGTCCGTGGTCGCGGGCCGCGGCAGCATCCGGGTGACGGCCCTCGGGGCCGGCTCGCGCGCCGAACGGCTCACTGCCGAGGCTCGGCGCTTCACCCAGGTCGCCTCCGAGCTCCGGCAGGCCCTCGCGCGCGTGGTCCGGTGGATCAGCGTGGCCATCGTGCCGATGATCGCGGTGGTGCTCAACGGCCAGCTGCAGGCGGCCGGAGGATGGGGGGCGGCCTTCGCCTCCGGGGCCTGGCGCGATGCCCTCGTGGCCGCGGTCGCCTCGGTGACGATCATGGTCCCGCAGGGCCTCGCCCTGTTGACCACGGTCTCCTTTGCCGTCGCGGCCCTGCGCCTCGCCCGCGGCCAGGTGCTCGTCGAGGAACTCGCCGCCGTCGAGGTGCTCGCCCGCGTGGACGTGCTGTGCTTCGACAAGACCGGGACCCTCACCGAGGGCGGGATCCACGTCGAGGACGCGATCCCGGTGCACGGCCCCGCCGGCCCCGTGCCCGGCTGGGACCGCGCCCTCGCGTGGATCGGCGCTGACCCGGACGCCAATCCCACCGCGGCGGCCCTCGCCGAGCGGTTCTCCGCCCCGCCGGACCGCGCGCCCTCGCGGGTTATCCCGTTCTCGTCGGCCCGCCGCTGGAGCGCTGTCCAGTTCGACGGAGGCGAGGCCAACGGCGCGTGGCTGCTGGGCGCCCCCGAGGCCCTGCTCGGACAGGACCCCTCGGCAGGCCCCGCGCGGCGGGCCGCTGGCGACGCCGCGGAGCGGGGGCTGCGCACCGTGGTCCTGTGCCGAGCCGACCGGCTCCCCGCGGACGGCGCCCTGCCCGCGCAGGTGCGCCCCGCCGTCGTGCTTGCCCTCCGCGAGCGCCTGCGGCCCGATGCGGCCGACACGCTCGCCTATTTCCGTGACCAGGGAGTGGGCCTCAAGGTCGTCTCCGGGGACAGCCCGCGCACCGTCGCGGCCGCGGCGCGGGCAGCGGGGATGGACGCCGCGGAGCCGGTGGACGGGCGGACCCTGCCCGAGGATCCGGCCGGGCTCGCGGACGCGCTCGAGCGGCACAGCGTGTTCGGCCGGGTCGGGCCGGAGCAGAAGGAGGCGATGGTGCATGCCCTGCAGGCGCGCGGCCACGTCGTGGCGATGACCGGGGACGGGGTGAACGACGCGCTCGCGCTCAAGGCCGCGGACCTCGGGATCGCGATGGGCACCGCCGCCCCGGCGACCAAGGCGGTCGCCCGGCTCGTGCTCCTCGACGGCCGGTTCTCGCGGCTGCCGGCCGTGGTCGCGGAGGGGCGGCGGGTCATCGCGAACATCGAGCGCGTCTCGCAGCTGTTCCTCACGAAGACGGTCTACGCGTTCGTGCTGGGAATCAGCTTCGGCGCGCTGGCCTGGGCGTTCCCGTTCCTGCCGCGGCAGCTCTCGACCTCGGACTTCCTCATGCTCGGCTTCCCGGCCTCCGTGCTGGCCCTGGCGCCCAATGCGCGCCGCTATGTGCCGGGCTTCCTGCGGCGGGCGGTCATCGCGGCGCTGCCCTCCGGCCTCGCGATGGCGGCGGCGATCCTCGGCGTGTACGCCTACGGGCGGTGGGCCACCGAGGCGTCCCAGGAGCAGATCGAGGCCGCCGCGTTCTTCACGCTCACGGTGTCCGGGCTGTGGGTCCTGGTGATCGCGGCGCGCCCGCTCACCGGCTGGCGGCTGCTCCTGGTGGGGTCGATGTACGCGGGCACCGTCGCGGTGCTCACCGTGCCGGCTTCCCTCCAGTACCACCAGCTCGAGGACCCGGGCACCCAGCTCACGGTCGCCGCCTTCGCCTTCGCCGCTGGCGCGTGCGCTGCCATCGAGGCAGCCCACCGCCTGCTCAGGCGCCGCCTGCGGGCCCGACCTCGAGGACGGCGGCCCCGGTGATCCTGTCTCCGGCGAGGTCCGCGAGCGCCCGGGCCGCGTCCTCGAACGCGTAGGGCACCGTGGTGGTGCGGACGGGGATCTCGGCGGCCAGGCGGAAGAACTCCTCGCCGTCGAGGCGGGTGTTGGCAGTGACGCTGCGCAGCTGCCGCTCCTGGAAGAGGTGCTCCTGGTAGTTCAGGGGCGGGATGTCGCTGAGGTGGATCCCGGCGACGGCCAGGGTCCCGCCGCGGTCCAGCGCAGCCAGGGCCGGCGGGACGAGCGTGCCGACGGGTGCGAAGAGGATCGCCGCGTCGAGCTTCTCGGGCGGCGGCTCGTCGGCGCCGCCGGCCCACACCGCGCCCAGGTCCAGCGCGAGCTGCCGTGCCTCCGGGGCGCGGGTCATGACGTAGACGGAGGCACCGCGGTGCATCGCGAGCTGGGCGGTGAGGTGGGCGCTGCCGCCGAACCCGTAGATCCCCAGGCGGCCGCCGTCCGGGAGGGCCGCCCGCTGCAGCGCCCGGTAGCCGATGATCCCCGAGCACAGCAGCGGCGCTGCCTCGCGGTCGCCGAACGCCTCCGGGATCGGGTACGCGAAGTCCTCGCGCACGACGGCGAGCTCCGCGTACCCGCCGTCGTCGTCCCACCCCGTGAACCGGGGTGCTTCGCAGAGGTTCTCCCGTCCGGAGCGGCAGAACCGGCAGGTCCCACAGGTGCCGCGCAGCCAGGCGATGCCGACGCGGTCCCCGGGCTGGAAGCGGGTGGCGGCGGGGCCGAGCGCCTCGACGCGGCCCACGGCCTCGTGCCCGGGGACCACGCCGTGGCGGCGGGGGGCCAGGTCGCCTTCGGCGAGGTGCAGGTCCGTGCGGCAGACCCCGCACGCCGAAACGCGCACGAGGATCTCCCCGGGACCGGGCACCGGGTCCGGCCGCTCGCCGAACACCAGCGGCCCGGGGCTGCCGCCGGCCGGCCCCGGCCTGTCCACCCACCATGCGCGCATGGCGCCATTCTCGCGCGGGCGCCGTCCGTGGGGACAGGGGCGACCGGCCTCCCCCGCCCCCGGCCCCGCCCCGCCACCGACTAGGTTGAGGGGTCATATCCCTGCGCTGAGGGGTCACATCCCTACGTTGAGGGGTCACATCCCTGACCGTTCAACGCAGGGACATGACCCCTCAACCAGAGGGTCAGCCCGAGACGATGGTGACGAGGTGCGTCGTCGGGTCGTAGCGGAAGGCGAGCGGGCCGCCCGGATGGTCGAAGCCGATGTTCGGCCCGTTGAGGGCCCCGTTGGTCCCGTAGTTCACGTCCCACGACCCGTTGAGCGCGGCCTTGAACGAGTACGAACCGGCGGGCAGCGAGGCGAGCTTCAGGATCCAGCCCTGCGAGCGCTGGTCCCACGAGGCCGCCGTGGCCGTGCACGCCGGGTCCCAGTCGGCCGCACAGCCGGCGAGGTGCTGGTATGTGCCCGGGAAGTTCACCGCGGAGGGCTGGCTGGCCGGCTGGCCCGCCGAGACCAGGTGGGTCGAGTCGTTGTAGCTGAAGACGACGGTCCCGCCGGGATGGTCGAGGGAGATATTCGGCCCGTTCGGCGCCCCACCCGCACCATAGTTGACGTCCCAGGACTTGTTGAGCGCCGCCTTGTACGAGTAGCTGCCCTGCGGGAGCGTGTAGGTCCCGCGCCAGACCCCCTGCGCGGGATCGAACGCAAGCTGCGCCTGCGGGCAGGCGGGCTGCCAGTCGGCCGGGCAGCCCATGGCGGTGTTGAGCGTCCCTGCCACCGCTACCGCGGAGGGCTGGGCGGCGTGCTCGCCGACGGTGGTCTCGTGGGTGTCCTGCCGGTACGTGAAGGTGAGCCGGCCCCCCGGGTGCTTGAGTGTGATGTTCGCGCCGTTCGCCGCTCCCCCGTCGCCGTAGTTCTGGCTCCAGGACCCGTTGAGCGCCGCCTTGAACTGGTAGGTGCCGGTCGGGAGGTCGAGGGTGAGGCGCCACTCGGATGCGATCGGGTCATACTGCGCCATGGTGGCCTGGCATGCGGGGTCCCAGTCGCCGGGGCAGCCGGCCAGGTGCTGGAAGTCGCCGGCCACGGTCACCGAGAGCGGCTGCGGGGCCGGGCCCTTGGGCGCGTCCGGGTCGACCGGCGTGGGCACGACGGCGGAGACGGTCGCCGAGGTGGCCGTGTGCCCGGCGTTGTCGAGCGAGACGGCCCGGTATTCGAGCGGGGTCCCCGGCGTCATGCCCTTGGTGGCGTCGAAGACCTGGTACGGGTAGGTGTCATCGGTGCCGATGCTGTGCCACTGGCCGGCGGCTCCCGCGGCACCGGGGACCCGGGCCTGGAACGTGACCTCGTAGAACGAGTCGTGTGGGAGGTCCGCGGTGACGTTGACGCGGGTGTTGTCCCCGCCGGCCGCGGTCGGGGTGCCGAGGGTCGGCACGGGGGCAGCCGCCGAGTCGGGGATGCGGCCCGCGGACTCGTAGACCACCGCGGAGAATGCCGGGACCGTCACCGTCAGCGTCTTGTCCGCTGCAGTCTTGAGCCGGTCCCCTGCGCCGGCGCCGAACACCTTCGCGAACGGGCGCTGGGCGATGTACGTGGGCACGGCCGCCGTGCGGGCGGCGGCGGTGTTGTTCAGGGCGACGACGTATTCGCGCTGGGCCTTCGCATCGATGCGCGAGAACGCGTACACGCCGGCCGTCGTCTCGGCGTACCGGTCCTGGTGGGCGCCGGTGCGCAGGGCCGGATTGTCCTTGACCACCTTCGCGAGGTCCGCGATCGAGGTGTAGAGCGGGTGCGTGGTGACGTAGTTGTCCGAGGCGTGCGTCGCCGTCGTGCCCAAGAGCGGATCTGCGAGGTATTCGGGGGTCTTCGAGGCGAACATGTCCTGCCGCGCGAGCTGGTCCCCGCCGGTGCCGGTGAAGCCCTGCTCGTCGCCGTAGTAGACGATCGGGTTGCCGCGGGAGAAGTACATGAGCTCGTTGGCGAGCCTGTCGCGGGCCACCTTCTCGGCGTCGGACGCCGTCGGGTTGTCCTGGTCGATGAAGGACCCGATGCGGCCCATGTCGTGATTCCCGAGGAACGTGGGGAGCTGGTAGACGTTCGAGGTCGCGGTCGTGTACCAGTCGTCGCCCTGGAAGAGCTTCTGCAGGGTGGTGGCGGGCGAGGACGCCGAGGCGTAGGAGCGTGCCGCCTGCTGGAACGGGAAGTCGAGGACGGCCTGGACGCCGTCGGACGTGGTGAACTTCGACGTGAAGTCGCGCGAGGTGTCGTAGACCTCGCCGAACATGAAGAAGTCCTTCTTCCCGACCGAGTGGGCGTAATCGAGGATCGCGGGCGAGAACTTCTGCCAGAACGCGTCGTTGACGTGCTTCATCGTGTCGATCCGGAAGCCGTCGATCCCGAAGTCGCCGATCCACTTCTTGTACACGTCGATGAAGCCGTTGAGGACCTTGGGGTTCTCGGTGAAGAGGTCGTCCAGGCCCGAGAAGTCGCCGTAGTTGGCGCTCTCCCCCGCGAACGTCGAGTCGCCGCGGTTGTGGTACAGGCTCACGTCGTTGAGCCAGGCGGGCACCTTGGCGTTCTCCTCGCCGGCCGGGATGTACGGGCGGTACGGGAACGACGTGGCCGGGTCCAGGGCCGGGAATCCCGGCTGGTCGGCGACCGCGGCGTCGTCGAACGTCTTCCCCGAGGCGTACTTGTACGGGGCGGCGGTCTTGCTCAGGTAGGGCATCCGGCCGCCCTCCTGGTACTTGATGACGTCCGCGGTGTGGTTGGTGATGATGTCGAAGTAGACCTTCATGCCGCGCGCGTGCGCCTGGCTGATCAGGTTCCCGAGCTCGGCATTGGTGCCGAGGTGCGGGTCGATCTGGGTGAAGTCCGTGATCCAGTACCCGTGGTACCCGGCGCTGTGGTCCTCGGGCTGGACGGCCTTGTTCTTGAAGCTGGGGGTGAGCCAGATGGCGGTGGTGCCCAGCCCCTGGATGTAGTCCAGCTTGCCGGTGAGTCCCTTGAGGTCGCCGCCGTGGTAGAAGCCCTTGTTGGCCGCGTCGAAGCCGGAGACCATCGGGGCGGAGCCCAGGCCGCCCTGGTCGTTGGCGGAGGTCCCGTTCGCGAAGCGGTCCGTCATCACGAAGTAGTAGTTCTCGGTGCCCGCCGCGGTGCGGAACGAGTGGGTCGCCGCGGGGCCGGCGTCGGGCGACGGCGGCGGGGCGGCTGTGGCGGCTGTCGCACCTCCGAGGGCGAGGGCGGCGGCGAGGACGACGGCGGTGCTGGCCGCCCTCGCCCTCGGCATGCGGGCTGGGCGCGGGCAGACAGGGCGGTACCGCATGGAGACCTCCAGGGAAGCAGTGACCCGGCCAACTATGGTCTATGTCACACGGCGTGACAAGGAGGTCACGCGCGAGTCACTCGACAGCGGTATTCGGTGACGTCCTGCGGCGGGCATGACGAGCCGATTCAGGCGCCAGTACCGCTGCGGGTCTGCGGTGGGCCGGCGGATGCCCGCAAATCCGGGCGGCGCTCGTTACGACGGGCGGTGGCACCTGCCGGTGCTGCCGCCGGCTGTTCCTAGAATCCGCCCTCCGGGAGCGTCGCCACTGGAGGCGGTAAGTGGACGACGAGATGAGGCGGGAGCTGGCCATGCAGATGACGGGCATGGACGGCCCCAGCCCGGCAAGGCCGGGTTCGCGTCCGCTGCCCCACCGGATCGAGGACTTGGTCACCGAGCACCGCGAGGCACGGGCGGGGCGGAGGACAGGTGCCAGGGTACGGCGCAGCCTGCGCCGGCGCACGCGTCAGCCGGACCAGATGTCCCCGGCCGCAAGGCGCGCTAGCTGTTCCCGCGCGGTCTGCTCGCTCAGACCGGCACCCATCAGGGCGCGGAGCGCGCGGTCCTCCCCGCCCCCGGCCCCCTCCCCGTCCTGACGCCGCACCATTGCGGACATCCCCCGGCCGGTAGTACGGGAATCGGCGATGATCGTCATTGATCTCCCCCTTCTTTCAACACTGCGATGGCACCGGCCAGTCAGCACAGGAGGACCAGCTCCGCTTCGCTGGAGCCCTGGCCCGGTCTGACCTGCCGTCGGCGGACGCCTTGGCGTCGCCCCGCCGCAGCGTGACCAATTCTGTCACATGAGGTTAGCAGGCCGACTCGTCGGCGGCCAGAGCATTACATAGAGGAACTCCCCACGCGGGAGGATCCGCGCCCACTGGCCGCGCGCATTGTGGCCGGGGAGGATACCCGGCCTCCGATGGGACTCAGCGAGACAGTAGCGGGCCGCGCGGGCCCTCGACCTGCTCCCACGCTTCAAAACCATGTTGCTTTTCCACGAGTCTCCTGACATCGCTGTGGGGATGGATCCAAAGTATGCGGCCATCGTTGGTAACGCAGTCCACCACTCCGGCGCAGACGGTCATGTTCTGAAAGCGAATGTGAACGAGGCTGCCGGGAAGGCTTCCCCAGTCTTCAACCTTGTTGAATTCCATCATCAGCTCCTATTGCCCATTGGGGGGGTGCATTTTTGTCGCGACTGATGGAGGTGACTGATGACTGACTGAGGACCTGGGCGCCTTCTCACGTTCAATGGCGTGGTTCGAAGGGGGCCGAACAGTGTCGTGTCATCCCTCGCGCCCAGTGTCCGTGATCTGGTGGGCAAAGCCGGCGATAGCTTCGCTCATCGCGGTGGGCTGCTCGGGCACCAGTGCGTGTCCTGCGCCCCTGACCACCTGGACGGTGACGCGTTGTCCGAGGAGCGGCTTGAAGACGTTCGGCACGACGACGGCGTCGTGCTCGGCCTGCAGATCGAGGAGCGGAACGGTGCCACCGTGGAAGTATGAGTCGACTGGGGTGGCCTCGCGCGCACGGCCCTGGGCTTCGTGCGTCTCTGGCCACCAGCCGGTGAGCCATGGCCGCGGGTCGTTCCCCGGGGCGAAGAACGCCTGCTTCAAGAATTCAAGACGCTGCGCCTCTGGCAGGCTGAGGTCCCCTGCTCCGTCGATCGCCGTCCGCAGCCGGCTGTAGGGCTTCTCGTTCAGGCCGGGCGGCAGCTTGCCGGCTGAAGCGGCGGCCAGGACGAGTCCGCTGACGAGGCCGGGCCTTGTCGTGGCGAGCATCCGCGCTGGTTGGCTTCCCCATGCGTGGCCGACGACGAGTGCTGGACCGCTCCCCTCGTGCTCGATGACCAGCGCGATGTCCGATGCGAAGTCGTGCAGGTCGAGGTTCTCCATGGGGCCCCGGCTTGCCCCGATGCCCCGAGGCTGAGGGCGGAGAACACGGAATCCCTCGTGAGCGAGATGTCGGGCGACTTCGTCGTAGTCTTCGGCGCCGCGGCCGAGTGATGGAAGGATCACGATGAGGGGTCCACGTCCCTCGCTGATCACTTCGATCTGGACGTCTCCGTCAGAGACTGTGGTTATGGTGCGCTGCATGGGTCCTCCAGGGATCGGTGTTCGTCAGCCGTCGGCCAGGCTCTTGCCCGCCGTCTCGGGACTCCACCAGGCAGCCGCTGCGGCGCCGAGGCTCATCACGATGGCATAGGCGGTGAAGACTGCGGAGAGGCCGATGCTGTGCAGCCAGGTGTCGATGAGCGGGGACGTGCCGCCGAATACGGCGATGCCGATTCCGTAGGGGATCGCGATGCCTCGGGATCGGAGGCCGGTGGGAAAAAGTTCGGCGTAGAAGGCGGTGTTGGCTGCGGTGGCTGCGGACAGCAGCACCAGCGGGATCGACATCGCAATCAGCATCTGCCACCACTGGTTTCCCATGATCCATAGGACGGGGAAGGCGAAGACGGCGTTGAAGATTCCGTAGACCAGGAAGTTCGCTCGACGCCCGAAGCGGTCCGAGAATCGGCCCCACAGTGGAGTGGTCACCACGTACAGCACCTGGGCTACCAGTGCGACGATGAAGGCTGTCTGCTGGTTGACTCCGTACGACACGATCGCGTTGGCCGCGCCGTTGACGACCCAGGCGTAGAAGGTCACCGTGATGCCGGCGGTCATGAGGAGAACCCTGAGCATCCCAGACCGGTGGCGCCAGAGCTCCCCGGATGCCGAGGTCTTGACGGCCGGCTCCGGCAGCTTCCTGCGCTCTGCCTCGGCCTTGAGGTGCTCGGTGAACGCGGCCGATTCTGTGAGCTTGCGGCGCAGATAGAGGGCGAACAGGCCGGTGCAGCCGGCTAGGAGGAACGGGACCCGCCACGCCCATGCCTCCAGCTGCTTGGAATCGAAGACGGTCGTCAGTAGAGCGCCTACAGCAGTGGCGGCGAGGGTTCCCAGGATGAGCGCCATGCCGTTGAAGCTCATCCAGAGGCCCCGGCGCTTCGGAGGCGCGATCTCTGCAGAGTACGAGTAGGCGCTGGCGTTCTCGCCGCCGTAGCCGAGCCCCTGCATGATGCGGGCGACGACCAGGATGACCACCGCCAAGGCCCCAATTGCCGACGAGGTCGGGCTGATGCCGATCATCAGGCTTCCAGCTGCGGTGACGGCCATCGCGATCATCATCGAATTCTTGCGCCCACTCCTGTCGGCCAACCAGCCGAAGAAGACCGAGCCGAGGGGACGGAAGATGAACCCCACTGCGAAGACCGTCAGGACCGAAAGCGTGGCGCCGAGAGTTCCGGCTCCCGCGAAGAACTGGTGTGAGAAGAAGGGGGTGAAGATGCCGAAGACCGAGAAGTCGTAGTACTCCAGGACGATGCCGACAACCGTCAGCACCATTGCGCCCCGTGGGGCCGCAGACGTGGCTGCACGTGCGCGGACGTCTCCCTGTGCGAGATCTTCCATAACATTCCTCGATCCAGTGGGGGTAGGAGAATCGGCAACAGCAACTGGAGAGCTGCGTCCAAGCGCAGCGTCTGCGGAGAGGCGGGCGGGCTTGAAGCCCTGGACTTCAGGGATCTCCAGCTGCAGGTCGTTTTCGTGGTTTCCCGGTGCCATGACCCCGGTCACACTCCGACGCTATCGACTCTACACACTGTTGTCTATAGAGTTGCTGGTCAAAGTCCTGCGCCTTAGGGAGCGGACACGGTCCGCGTCATCCGCCGCGTTTGGCCAGGACCCACCCGAAGGGGGTCGGAGCGTTTGACAAGGCAGCGTGACGGGCGCAACTATTGTACGTCCGTCAAACATTTGTACGCAAGACGTACAAGAGGGTTCATAATGGAGTGGATCTCATGAGAAGTGCCTTGAAGTCGGCGTTCGGGCCGCGCCTGTACATCACCGTTGCGGTGGCCATTGTCCTGGGCGCCGCCGTCGGGTTCGTCTTCCCGTCGTTCGGGGCCTCGCTGGCTCCGATCGGTACCGGGTTCATCCAGCTGATCCAGATGCTCATCGCCCCGGTGGTGTTCTGCACCATCGTCACGGGCATCGCAGGGGCTGGAAAGCTGACCTCGGTGGGACGGATCGGCGTCAAGGCGCTCGTCTACTTCGAGCTCATGACCACGGTCGCCCTCGCCATCGGTCTGGTCGTCATGAACCTCCTCAAGCCCGGGGCCGGGATCCACGCGAAGGCCAGCGAGCTCAAGCTCAGCGAGGCGGCCCAGGGCTACGTGAGCACCGGCCAGCACCAGAACTGGTACGACTTCATCCTGAACATCATCCCCAAGAGCTTCGTCGGCGCCTTCACCGACGGCAACGTGCTGCAGGTCCTGCTCATCGCGGTCCTGTTCGCCGTCGCGCTGAAGATGCTCGGCGCCAAGGGCGAGCCGGTCGTCGCGGCGGTCGGGAGGATCAACGACGCGATTTTCGGCATCATCAAGCTCATCATGTACTTGGCCCCGCTTGGTGCGTTCGGCGCGATGGCCTACACCACGGGCAAGTTCGGCATCTCGACGCTCGTGAGCCTCGGCTCCATCGTGGTCCTCTTCTGGGTCGTCGGAATCCTGTTCTGCCTCCTCGCCTTTGGCGCAATGGCCCGGATCTGCGGCCTGCGTGTGCTCCCCGTGTACCGATACTTCAAGGACGAGATCCTCATCACCCTCGGCACATCCAACTACGAGGCGGTCATGCCGCAGCTGATGCGCAAGCTCGAGGGAGTCGGCTGCCCCAAGCCGATCGTCGGCCTCGTGGTGCCCTCGGGCTACGCCTTCAACGGCGACGGGGTGTGCCTCTACCTCGGGTTCGCCTCCCTCTACATCGCCCAGGCCTTCGACATCAACCTGAGCATCTGGCAGCAGATCGCCCTTCTGGCCGTCTTCATGCTCACCTCCAAGGGCAGCGCCGGGGTCGCAGGCGCAGGCTTCGTCATCCTGGCCGCCACCCTCTCCTCCACCGGCGCCGTTCCGGTGGTGGGCATCATGCTCCTCCTTGGCATCGACCGCTTCCTCTCCACGATGCGGGGCCTGATCAGCCTCGCCGGCCAGATGATGGGCAGCCTCGTCGTCAGCGTCTGGGAACAGCAGCTCGACCGGCCCCGTGCGCTGAGGATCATGCGCGGCCACGAGGCCCCGCTCGTGCAGGCTCCCCTCCCGGCGGCCGCCACCGCTTCCCCAGCCGCGGACTCCCGCCAGGGCGACGCCGCCCCCGTCCCCGCAGCGCACTGACCCGCACTCCTCCGCAACCCGTCCCCTCGCAAAGCTCAGAGAAACAGAGACCATGCCCCGCATTTCCTACACCGCCCCCACTGGCGCCACCGCCGAGAAGATGATCGAACGCCGCGGCGGGTTCCTCACCCCGCTCGACCAGCTGCTGGCCCACAACGACGGGCTCGCCTCCGGGTGGAACACGCTCCTCGGCGCGGTGAGGCAGGGCTTCTCCATCCCCGGGGACCTGCGCGAGCTCATCATCCTGCGGGTCGCCGTCCTGAACCGTGCCGACTACGAATGGGCAGCACATGTCGGCCTCGGCCGGGCCAGCGGCATCCCCGAGACGACCATCGAGGCCATCGCCCATGACCGCGCCGTGACCACCGGCGACGAGCGCTACGACGCCGTGCTGGCCTACACCGACGCCATGACCCGCAACATCACGGTGGACGAGGAGACCTTCGAGCACCTCCGCCGCCACTTCACCGAGACCGAGACCATCGAGCTCACTGCGACCGTGGCGTCCTACAACATGGTCTCGAGGTTCCTCGTGGCCCTCGGCGTCACAGCCGCAGACCGCGAGTCCCTCCTCACCCCCAACGTCTAGGAAGGAGGACCGATGACGGACACCCTCGAGGCCACCACACCCGGCCCCGACCGGAACCCCCACAAGCCGCAGCTCCAGCTGCCGCCGCACGCCTGCGACGCCCACGTGCACATCTTCGGACCCCACAAGAAGTTCCCGTACGCCGAAGGCCGCACCTTCACCCCCGAGGACGTTCCGCTCGAAGACCTCGAGAGGCTCCACCGGTTCCTCGGATTCGAGCGCTCAGTCCTAGTCCAGTCCGCCTGCCACGGATCCGACCACCGCGCAGTCCTCGACGCCCTCGACCGCGGCGAGGGCAGATACCGCGGCGTGGCCCTCATCGGCCCCGAGACGACCGCCCGGGACATCGAGCGCTGGCACCAGGCCGGCATGCGCGGGGCACGGATCCACTTCGCGGCCCATCTCGGCGCGCCCCCCACCCGCTCGGAGATCGCGCGCATCGTGGACCTCATCGGGCCCTTCGGATGGCACCTCGCCGTCCACGTGACGGGCCCCTCGATCCTCGCCTTCGCCGAGCGCCTCGACGAGATTCCCCTCAGGATCGTCTTCGACCACATGGGGCGTTTCGACATCTCCCCCAGCCGCGTCCAGCCCGAGCGCGAGGCCCTCAAGCAGCTGCTCACCGGGAACGACGACGTATGGGTCAAGCTCAGCGGCGCGGACCGGATCGCAGTCCACCCCCCGAAGCTGGACGACGCCGTCGCGCTCGCCCGCGAGCTGTTCACCACCCGGCCGGACCGGTGCGTGTGGGGCACGGACTTCCCGCACCCGAACACCCACGGCTTCATGCCCAACGACGGCGACCTCGTCGACACCCTCCGTGGCATCGCACCCAGCCAGGAGGACCTCGACCTCCTCCTGGTGCGCAACCCCGAGGCCTGCTTCGACTTCGCCCCTAGTGCATGACTGTGACGGCACCGATCTCCTCGGAGATCGCGCGGGCCGTCTCGAGCAGGGCAGGAACGTACTCGGAGACCAGCTTCTCGTGCGAGACCCGGGCCGCGTTGGCGGAGACGTTGACGGCCGCCACGACACTGCCGCCGCGGGCGAACACCGGGGCGGCCGCGGAGCGGATCCCCTCCTCCCGCTCGCCGTCGGCCGTCGCATACCCCCTCGCCCGCGCCTCCGCCAGGACGCCGCGCAGCTCCTCCGGGTCTGTGATTGTGCTCGGCGTCAGCGCCATGAGCTGGACCTCGGACAGGTACCGGTCCAACGCGGCGGGCTTGAGGTGAGCCAGCAGGATCTTGCCCATGGAGGTGGCGTAGGCGGGAAGCCGCGAACCGGTGTTCAGGGTGGTGACCATGCTGCGGTTGCCGGGAACGCGGGTCAGGTAGACGATCTCGTTCCCGTCCAGGGTCGCCATGGAGCAAGACTCGTTCAGCTCCGAGGCGAGTCTGCGCATGTGCGGCTGGGCGGTCTCCCAGTAGGGCAGCGCGGAGAGGTAGGCGAAGCCGAGCCGCATGACCTTCGGGGTGAGGCTGAAGTGCTTGCCCTGGGCCTCGGCGAACCCGAGGCTGACCATGGTCAGGAGGATCCGCCGCGCCGTCGGACGCGTCAGCCCGGACAGCTCGGCGGCCTCGCTGATGGTGAGGGAGGGGTGCTCGTGGGAGAAGACCTGCAGGAGGCGGAAGGCCTTCTCGAGCGAGTCGATCACATCCGGATTCTCACGAGACACTGCCGCTCCCTCTCACCTGCACGTCGGCGCGTCGCTCGCCCCTGGGCCCTGACCGCCAGTGTAGCGACTGCCGGACCCCGCCCCCGCGAAGCTGGAAGGACAACACCGTGAACCAGGACTTCCTCGTCGTTTTCTCCGACCCTGGCCCCGTGCCCGGCGAGGAATTCCACGACTGGTACGACCACGAGCACCTGCCGCTGCGGATGCAGTTCAGCCAGTTCAGAACCGGCTACCGGTTCCAGGCAGCGGACGGCCGCACCCCCGGCTGGCTCGCGACGTACGACGTCGACCCCGGTTTCCTCGGCAGCGACGCCTACACGGCCCTGCGGAGCCACCGCAGCGAACGCGAGCAGGCCCTCGTGGCACGGCTGACCGCCCTCGACCGCCGCATCTACTCCCTCGACTACGAGACCGGAAGCCTCGAGGGCCACCCCCGCTACCAGATCCTCGTCGGGCTCACCTCCACCGACGAGGCCGGCCTCATCGAGTGGTACCGGGAGGAGCACATCCCCCTCCTGACCGCGATCGAGGGCTGGGACAGGATCCGCCAGTTCCGGCTCCGGGACGGAGCCGGCGAGGCGCTCCTGACCGTCCACGACATCGACGACCCGTCCCTGTGCGAGACGCCGGAGTGGAAGCACGCCACGTCAACGCCCTGGCGCGCAGAGGCCATGGCCTCGGTCACCTCGGCCTCCCGCCGGGTCTTCGCCTTCCACAACTCGGGCCGCTGACCCACACGACTCAATCCTCAACCACCACGACAAACAACAGGAGAAGAAGCATGGCAGACCGCCTCAAGGACAAAGTGGCCCTCGTCGTCGGGGCCGGGAGCGTGGGGCCCGGCTGGGGCAACGGACGCGCCTGCGCCTCCGTCTTCGCAGCCGAAGGAGCCGCCGTCTTCGCGGCAGACATCAGCCAGGACGCCCTGGACCCGACCCTCGACCTCATCCGCTCAGCCGGGGGCACCGTGGAAGGCCACCTCGCCGACGTCACCGACACCGGCTCCGTGAAGGACCTCGTCACGGCCTGCATCGACCGCTTCGGACGGATCGACGTGCTCGTCAACGTCGTCGGCGGATCCCGCAAGGGCGGTGCCGCCGAGCTCACCGAGGAGGAATGGGCGCGCCAGCTCGACATCAACCTCACCAGCGTCTACCGGACCTGCCACGAGGTGATCCCCCGCATGGCCGCCAACGGCGGCGGAGCGATCGTGAACATCGCCTCCACCTCCGGAATCCGCTGGACCGGATCCGCGCAGGTCGCCTACGCCGCCTCCAAGGCCGCGGTCATCTCCTTCTCCCGCGTCACCGCCGTCCAGTACGCCCCCGACCGGATCCGGGCCAACACCGTCGTCCCGGGCCAGCTCCACACCCCCATGGTCGAAGCCCGCCTCGCCGGACAGCGCACCGGCGGGGACACCGAGACGCTCATCAAGCAGCGGCAGTCCCGGATCCCCCTCCCCTACGAGGGCGACGGACGCGACACGGCCCACGCGGCGCTCTTCCTGGCCTCCGACGAAGCCCGCTTCGTCACGGGCACCGAAATCATCGTCGACGGCGGGATGACAGCGCGCTGCGACTGAGACCTGTTGTCCGCGGTGGAAGACCGCAAGGCGCCGCTCGCCTCCTGAGGAGGCAAGCGGCGCCTCTGCTGTCCGGGATGCCGCCGGCTGCAGCGCAGCCGGGCTCAGCTGGGCCGCTGGCTGAACCGTCGGTCGAAGACGTGCTCGGCGATCCGGTTCTTGAGGATCTCGGTGGAGCCGCCCGCGATCATCCATCCGCGCGTGCGCCGGAAGCAGTACTCGACAAGCGACTTGGAACTGAAGCCCAGGGCGCCCATAGCCTGCATCGCCTCATGGGCGACCTTGAATCCCGTCTCGTTGGAGGCAAGCTTGGCCACCGCGGTGTCATACGCCGAGGGCAGCCCGCCGGAGGCTCCCCTCACGGCGCGCTCGAGGAGGAGCTGAGCCCCGTCAAGGGCGACGCTCATCTCCGCGAACTTCCACTGCAGTCCCTGGAACTCCATCAGCGGCCGGCCGAACTGCTCGCGGGCCGCCACATGGTCTCTGGCAATCTCGAACGCGAGCTGGGCCAGGGCGAGCGACCTCGCGGCATTGCCGATCCTTTCGACGTTGAAACCGCTGATCTGGCGCTTGAAGCCGCCCTCCCCCAGCAGGACGTTGGAGGCCGGGATGCGGCAGTCGGTGAACCGGAGGGGCGCCCACAGCTCGCCGCTCATGTAGGCGGAGGCCTCCCCCACCTCGAAGCCGGGTGTGTCACGCTCGACGATCACCGAGCCGATGCCCCCGACACCGGGGCCGAAGCGGACGTAGACGAGGAACAGCGGGGCATCCGCGCTGTAGCCGGACCACACCTTGGTTCCGTTGATGACCACCTCGTCGCCGTCGCGAGTGGCCGTCGTGTGGAGGTCCGTGATCGCGGAGCCCGTCTCCGGCTCACTCATGCCCAGGGCGAGCAGGCTCTGGCCCGAGAGCAGGCCGGGCAGGTACCTGGCCTTCTGCTCTTCGCTCGCATACTCGGCGAAGGTCCGGAGGGCACCGAAGTTCCCCGCCTGGACGACGTCTGCGCTCTTCGGGCAGGCCAGGCCGATCTCCTGGATCGCGATCACTGCTTCCATGAGCGTGGCGCCCTGGCCGCCGTCCTCCTTGGGGACCGTCAGGCCCAGCAGCCCCTCGTCGGCGAGGAGCTTGGCCGTATCCCACGGGAAGTGCGGCTCGTGGGCGCGCTCGAGGGCGGTGGGGGCCAGCCGCTCCTGGGCGAAGGCGCGCACCCTGTCACGGAACTGGGCCTCTTCAGGTGTGAGGTCGGAGAACATGTGCGTTGGTCCTTTCATCTTCATTTCATCGGTTCGACGCGCTCGGCAGCCCGAGCGCCTCGGGAGAAGACGCCCTGCTGGGCGACGCTTGCAACGATCTGCCCGCCGCGGCCGTAGATGAGCCCGCGGGCGAGGCCGAGGCCCGCCGTGCTGACCGGGCTCTCCTGCACGTACAGGCACCAGCTGCCCACAGGGGCATCACCGTGGAACCACATGGCGTGGTCGACGCTGGCGACCTTCGGCTCTGGCGCCGAACCCTGGTCACCGCGGGCCACCGTCACCGCCGGCAGCAGGGAGCGGTCCGAGGCGAACGCCAGCATCGCGCGCCGGGTGTTCGCGTCGGCGCCGGAGACGGGCGCCATGCGGAACCAGAAGCAGCGCCGCGGCGGCCGCGACTGCTCGAGCGCCTCGACATAGCGGATGTCCATCGGCCTCGACGCGGTCTCCCAGTCCCGCCGGGCCGGCCACCGGATCCCGTCCCAGCCCGCCGGCTGCTGGGCGCGGCGCTCATGCAGCGGCGGGAGTTCCTCGGGGGCAGGGACATCAGGCATCGGAGCCGACAGTGGGACCTCGGGCTGCCTCTCCGCCACGAACGAGGCATTCGCGGTCAGCAGCAGCCGTTCTCCCTGAACCGCACGGAGCGCCCGCAGGGAGAACGATGCGCCCTCGCGCAGTGTCTCGACCTCGTACGTGATGGGAACGCCGGGGATGCCGGGGGCCACGAAGTAGGCCTGGATGGAATTGGCCGCACGGCCGGCGTCCACCGTCCGCCCCGCCGCAAGGACAGCCTGCCCCAGAAGGTGCCCCCCGAATAGCCTCCCCCGGAACCCCTGCGGCGGCATGCCCTTGAAGGCCCCCCGCTGCCCGGCCGGCTCCAGCCTTAGGCGGTCGACCAGAGGGGCCGCATTGAGCACCCCTTCTTCCGAGAGCTCGTCGCCCTGAGTCGCACGGTCAAGCATTGCGCAGACCTCCTAGTAGGTAGACAATACTCTATAGAGTATGTAACGATCCTCACACGGATCAGAGGGGACCGCAAGGACGGCCCATTCACTCCCGGCGTCAGGTGCTCCGGCAGATGCCGCGTGGCCCGCCTCCCCTCCGATCGCTGCCGCCGGCACCGCCGCCGGTCCTCTCAACGACAGGAGACGAAGATGAGCGAATACGGTTCGGACCTTGCCGGCCCCCTCTTGGCCCCGCGCAGTGTGGCGATCATCGGGGCATCGAACGATCCCGCCAAGACGACCGGGCGGCCCCAGCAGTTCCTGGCCCAATCGGGCTTCACAGGCGAGGCCTACTTCATCAACCCACGCCGGGAAAGCGTGCAGGGGGTGAAGGCGTGGCCGAGCGTGTCCTCGCTCCCGGAGGTCCCGGACCACGTGTACATCATGACCGGGGCGGAGGCGGCGATCGAGGCGGTGCGAGAATGCGCACGGGCCGGCGTCCGAGTCGCAACAGTGCTCTCCTCAGGGTTCGCCGAGGACGGCGAGGCCGGACGCGAGCGGGAGGACCGCCTCCGAGCCGCGGCAGCCGAAGGGAATCTGCGCCTCATCGGGCCCAGCAGCCTCGGGGTGGTCAACCCGCGCAATGGACTGATGCTCACGGGGAACGCCGCCTTCGGCGAGCCCGGGACGCCGTGCGGGGGGATCTTCGTCGCGTCCCAGTCCGGCAGCGTCATCGGCGCCTTGGTCAGCCGGGCCCGCCAGAGGGGCATCGGCTTCGCGGGGCTCGTCTCCACAGGCGGTGAGGCGGACCTGTCGCTCGGCGCAATCTGCGAGTCGACGCTCCAGGACCCGGGCATCACCTCGTACGCGCTCTTCCTGGAGTCCCTGCGCCACTCCGAGGACCTGGCGTCGTTCGCCCATGCGGCCCATCTGGCGGGGAAGCCCGTGGCGGTGTACAAGCTGGGACGATCGCAGGAGGCGGCGGAGCTGTCCGTCTCGCACACCGGGGCGCTGGCGGGCGAGGACAGCGAGTCCCAGGCCTTCTTCGAGGCGTGCGGATTCGCCCGCGTGAACCACTTCGAAGGGCTCATCGAGGCCCCCGCCGTCCTGGCAAAGGTCCCCGCCTCCGACCGCAGGAGGTCACCTCGGATCGGCGTTGTCACGACGACCGGCGGCGGAGCGGCCATCATGGTCGACCAGCTGGCAGTGCGCGGCATGAAGATCGCCGGCCCGAGCCATGAGCTGGTGACGGCGATGCGAGAGGCGGGCGTGTCGCTTCCCCACAGCCTGATCGCGGACCTGGGCCTGGCGGGGGCGCGGCACGACATCGTCAGCAACGCCCTGCAGCTGATGCAGGACAGCGGGGAATTCGACCTCATCGTGTTCGTCATCGGCTCCTCTGCACGCCTGAACCCGGAGCTGGCAGTGCAGGCCATCGCGGAGCGGGGAGGCCACGGGGTCCCGCTCATCGCCTTCGCGCTCCCCGAGGCCCCCGCGGCCGCCGAGCTGCTGAACAGCTCCGGTGTGCCCGCCTTCCGCACGCCTGAGTCGTGCGCGGACGTGATCGCCGCAGCGTTCGCGCGGCGCGCTGCAACGATCAGCCAGAGCCCGGCCTTCGCCCTCGACCCGGGTGCGTCCTCCGCAGTCCTCGACGAGCACGCCTCCTCGGCGCTGCTTTCCCGCCAGGGAATCTCCTCTAGCCCCTCTGTGGTCCTCACACGTGAAGATCTGGGGCGAGCCATCGAGCTTCCCTTCGAGTATCCGGTGGTCGTGAAGGTCCTCTCCGAAGAGATCGCCCACAAGAGCGACGTCGGAGGAGTGGTACTCAATGTCGAGGACGCCGAGGGGATCCGCAGGGCCGCGGCCTCCATCACGGCCAATGTGGGAGCCCACAGGCCGGAGGTGGCCGTTGAGCGGTTCCTGGTGCAGAAGATGGCTCCTCGGGGCGCGGCCGAGGCGCTCGTGGGCTACCGGGTCAGCCGAGACGTCGGTCCGATGGTGGTCCTCTCCGCCGGAGGGGTCCTCGCGGAGATCTTCGCGGACTCCAGCGTCCGGCTGGCTCCCACCACCCACCAAGAGGCACTCGACATGATCGCCGAGGTCAAGAGCCTGCGGGTCCTGGACGGATACCGGGGCGCCCCGGCCGGGGCCGTGGACGAGCTGGCAGAGGCCATCGTTGCGATGTCCCGCCTGGCCCTCACCGAACCCGACGTCCTTGAAGCGGAAGCCAACCCCGTCTACGTCGGCTACGCCAGCGAAGGCGTCTGCGCCCTCGATGCGCTCGTCCGCCGCCGGGAGAATCCTTCCGTTCCCGCTGAGCGGCCAGTGGCGGTGTCCAAGGCTGGGTGAACAGACGGCGGCCATGATGTAGAAGGGCTAGGAGGACATCGGCGCGGCGCACGCAGGGCGCCTGCTCCCCTACGAGGACGGACGATGAAAACCGCTCCCGGACAAGGGGGGCAGGCGCCCTGCGCTGCATGTGGCGCTGTGCGGGCGCGAAGGAGACTGGAGGGTTTCCCGGGTCAGAGCCATTCCCGGTGCCCCGTTGACGGGGGTTGCCCGCAGGCATGAGGGGGCCGGTCGCCGGGGCCCAGGCAGTCGCCCGGGATGGCGCCTCGGGGGAAGTCCGCGTTGCGCGCCTGCGCGGAGAGGCACGACGTGGACATGCCGGGGCCCGCCGAGGATGATCCTCGGCGGGCCCATTACTGGCCTGACCGTAGCGGATCAGGCGAGGAGGATCGTGGGATCCGCTCGGCGGAAGCCGGGCCCTGCAGCCTCTTCGAGGGCGTCCAGGGCTTCGGCGAGGCGCACTGGGCCCAGGTTCGACGCCCAGAATGTGATTCCCCCTTCGTGGGCGGGGAACCCGTACCCGAGGGTGAGCAGCAGATCGACGTCGCCGGCGCGCTCGGCGATGCCCTCCCCGAGCAGCAGGGCCGCCTCGTTGGCCATCGCGGCAAGCGCCCGCTCGACGATTTCCTGACCGGAGAAGGTCCGCTGGGGGGTCTTCTTCGCCGCAGCGGAGTGCTTGATGAGGGCCTCGACTTCGGGATCGGGAAGGGGGACCCGGGAGCCTTCCTGGTAGCGGTACCAGCCGCGGCCGCTCTTCTGTCCGAACCGGCCCAGCTCGCACAGGGCGTCCGCGACGTCCGGGTAGCGCTCTCCCGTTCGGCGCACTACCGTCCTGGCCTTTCGCATCCTCCACGCGACATCCAGGCCGGACATATCGGCTACGGCGAAGGGTCCCATGGCGAACCCGAAGTCCTCCAGAGCAGCGTCGACCTGCTGCGGCAGTGCGCCTTCTTCGACCATGAGCTCGCACTGGCGGCGGTAGGCGTTGAAAATCCTGTTCCCGATGAAGCCGTCGCACACCCGGGCCACAACGGGAAGCTTGCCCAGGGTACGGGCAGCCGCGAAGGCTGTGTCGAGGGCCTGCTGTCCGGTCCGCGCGGCCCTGACGACTTCGAGGACCGGTGTCCGGTGCGCGGGGCTGAAGAAGTGCATCCCGACAACCCTCGTCGGATCGTCCAGGCCGGCGGCCAGCTCGTCGATGTCCAGATAGGACGTGTTGGTCGCCAACGGCACCCCTGGCCGGACAATGCCTTCCAGGTCCTCCAGGACGGCCTTCTTCACGCCGGCGTCTTCGAATACCGCCTCGACGACGAGGTCTGCCCCGGCGAGAGCGGACAGCGACCCGGAACCTTTGAGGCGGGATGTCCTCGCAACGGCTTCCTCCTCTCCCAGCCGTCCCTGCGCCACCATCTGCGCGTAGGACTTCGAGAGACGGTCCGCCACAGCGGCGGCAGCAGAGGGGTCGGTGTCCACCACAGTGGCGAGAATGCCAGCCTCGACGAATGCCCGGGCGATGGCGGCCCCCATGGTCCCGGCGCCGACGATCCCGGCTGAGCGGATCTCGACGGGGACGCTCGCCCGGTTCGCCTTCTCGGCAGCCTTACGGGCGAAGAACAGGTGACGGAGCGCCGCCGCCTCCACGCCCTCCCGCAGCCGGCTGAACTCCCTGCGCTCATGGGCCAGCGCCTCAGCGGCAGGGAGCACGAGGCCCGCAAAGACCGCACCGACGGCGGCCACCGTCTGCGGCCGGGCGCCACGGCGGGACAGCACCGAAAGGGCCGCCTGCTCGAGGGCACCGCACTCGTCCTCCGGAACTGGCAGGTCGCGGAGGACCCGCTTCCCGGCCATCCCCCGGGCGTATGACACTGCTTCGTCGCGGAGCGAGGCGTCGACGACCTTGTCGACCAGTCCTTCGGCGAGGGCGGCCTCGGCCGGGATGCGCCTGCCGGAGGTGACCAGGTCGAGCGTACGGGCACCGCCGAGGATGCGCAGGGGCCGCTGGGTGCCCCCTGCGCCGGGAATCATGCCCAGAGTGATTTCGGGGAGTCCGACCACCGCCCCGCCGAGCGCCACCCTGGCGTCGCAGCCCAGGGCGAGCTCGAAGCCGCCCCCAAGTGTGGCGCCCGAGAGGGCGGCCACGACCGGCTTCGGACAGGATTCGATCGCCTCGATGACTGCTGGCAGCTCGGGCGGAGGCAGAGGACCGGCGAATTCGCGGAGGTCTGAGCCTGAGATGAAGTTCGCGCCTGCGCCGATGAGCACCAGTGCCACGACTTCGGAGTCCGAGGACGCCGTGCGGACGCCGGACAGGAGGCCTGAACGGACCTGAGCGGTGCTGGCGTTCACCGGCGGGTTGTCGATCGTTAGAACGGCGACGCGGTCCTCGACCTCGTAGCGCACGCAGGCCGGACCGGCGTATACCGGGGCGGGAGCGGGGCTTCCAGACGTTGGCTGCAGGGCCCGGGTGGATGTCGTCATGGGTGTCCTTTCGCGAGTGGCGGATCCGGTGCGGGCAGCGGTCAGCCCATGAAGTTGAAGGCCTTCTTCCAGACCGCTTCGTCCTTGTCCGCGTACTTGGCGAAGTCCTGCTCAGTGAAGAGGTGGAACTGCGGGGTGCCGGCCTTGGGCAGCTGGTAGTCCCCGGACTTGACCTGGTCGATGTCCGTCCGGGACGGGGCGAAGCCCTGCGCCGCGGCGAACTTCTGGCCTGCCTTGGACATCGTCCAGTTCATGAAGACCTGCGCGGCCGGGCTCTTGGCGCCTGCCGGCGTCAGGCCGAGGACGCCCGCCGAGGCGGAGACGCCCGCCTCGGGGATGACGAGCTTGATCGGGGCCCCGCTGAGTTCGGTGGCCAGGGCGTTGTTGAAGCTGACGGATGCGATGGTGATCTCACCGCGTGCCAGGGCATCGACCTGGGTGGCGGTGGAGTCGTAGATCTTGGGCTGGTTCTTCGCCTGGGCGGCGAGGAAGTCAGGGCCGAAAGCACTGATCTGGAAGTGGGCCAGGGCGTTCAGCGTCCCGCCTGTCGTGATGGCGTCGATGCCCAGCTTTCCCTTGTACTTCGGGTCGGCGAGGTCTTCCCACTTGGTGGGCGGATCCTGGGTGATCGCGGAGGAGTTGTAGGCCATCGCATTGACGAAGTAGTAGCAGGTGACGAAGTTGTCGCTGGTCCACGCCTTCTCCGCTGCGAGAGCGGCGTACGAGGGGGTGCGGTAGGGGACGAAGACGCCCTTGTCGGTGAACTGCCGGGCGAGCCTGATGTCCGTCATGCGGACCAGCCCGGCGGTGAGCTTGCCGGCGCCGAACTCGGACAGGGCCCGCTCGGCGAGCTTGTTCGTCGCCAGACGGGTCAGGTCGACCTTGATGCCGGTCTCGGCGAGGAACCGGGCGTCTGTCAGGTCCTCGGCCTCCTTGCCTGTGCCCGAGTAGAGCTTGACGGTGTCTTTCTTGGCCGCCTCGTACAGTGCCTTGTCGGCGATCAGCTCGCCGTCGATCCGGAGCCCGTCCGAGGTGTCGACCTTCGGCATCGGCAGCAGCTGCTGCGCGGCCGAACCGGTGCCCTGGTCGCCGGCGCCAGCGGCGCCGCCGCAGCCGCTGAGGGAAGCGGCGAGGCCGATGGAAAGAATCAGGGCTGCAAGGTGTTTTCTCATCATTGAGGTTTCCTTCGTGGTGTAGGAGCGAACATTCAGAGGCGGCCGGCGCTGCCGCGCGCCCCGAGCAGCCGGGGCAGGAGGCTGAGGACGAACATGAGCAGGCAGTACATGAGCGCCAGCGCTGCTGCGCTGCGGAGCGCCCCGCCGTTCTCGAACTGGTCGTAGATGGCGATCGAGAGGATCCGGGTGTCGTTGGTGTAGAGGAAGAGCGGGACGGTGATCTCCCGCATGCTCAGCATCATCAGGAGCAGGAAGGTCGAGGAGATCGAGACCCGCAGGAGGGGGACGGTGACCGCCGAGATCGCCCTGATCCGCCGTGCTCCCAGGAGGACTGCACTGTCCTCGAGGTCCCTGTCGGTGGCCTGGATCGCGGCAGCGATGCCGCGGAAGCCCTGGGGCAGCTGGATCGCGACGAATCCGATGACCAGCACCCACAGGGTCCCGTACACGGGGACGGGCATCACGAGCCAGGTCCACAGCAGGCCGATGCCAAGGACGACAGCGGGGATCGCGAGCGGGACCATGGAGATGGCCTCGAGCGTGCCCCTCGCCGACAGCTTCGTCCGGTACACGGTGTAGCCGAGGATGAAGGCCAGTGCCGTCCCTGCGAGGGCGGCCGCCACCGCGACGATGACGCTGTTGGCGGTCGCCTTCGCGAAGACGTCAGAGCTCAGGGCCTGGGCGAAGGACGAGAAGTCCACGGCACCGGGCCTTCCCAGGGCCGAGAAGGACTGCATGTACGGCGAGGTGCGCACGGCCGTGAGCAGCAATGCCGACAGCGGGAGCACCATGGACATCATGAAGTAGGCGAAGGCCAGGGCCAGGGCCGGGAGACGGAGCGAGCCGAGGGGGAGCACCCGCGCCTTGACGCCCTTCCCGGAGACCGTGGTGTACGAGCGCCGGGCCAGTATCCTGCGCTGGACGAGCGTCATCACCACGACGGCGGCCACGAGGACGACCGAGACCACGGCCGCCTCGTTGCCCCGGGACGGTGTGGTGTTGATCAGCCGGTAGATGAAGGTGGGCAGGGTATCGATCTGGCCCGGCGTGGCGAGCACCTGGGCGACGGGGAAGTTCTCGAGGACGTGGATGAAGATCAGCAGCCCCGACCCGAGGATGGCCGGCAGCGCCAGGGGGACCGTCACCGATCGGATGGTCCGCCAGGTGGAGCCTCCGTGGACACCGGCGGCGTCTTCGAGATCGGGGTTCATCAGGGACATGGCGCCGTGGATGAGGAGGAAGGCATAGGGCGCGTAGTACATGGCCATGACCATGGTGACCCCGGGCAGCGAGTAGACGTCGACGCGGACGCCCAGGCCCAGATCGTGGAGGGCGACATTCAGCAGCCCGGATCCGGGGCTCCCCAGGACCGCCCAGGAGAGCGCTCCCACGTAGGAGGGCAGGAAGAGCGGCATCATCCCCGATAGGAAGACAAGCCGTCTGAGCGGGGTGTCGGTGCGCGCGCAGATGAAGGCCAGGGACCCCCCGATGAGAAGCGCCAGGACGGTCGCCCCGGCAGCCATCAACACCGAGTTCCCCGCTGCACCGAGCAGGCCGCCCTCTGCCAGCACCTTGAAGTTGCGCAGGGTCAGGCTAAAGCTGAAGTTGCCCGGACGCGGCACGTCGCTGCTCACCGAAGCCAGCAGGATGAACCCGGCCGGGACAAGGACGAGGAACGCCACCACGAGCACCAGCGGCAGGCTCGCGAACCGGCCCTTGCTGCGGGCCCTGCGGGCAGGCGGAGTCCCGCCCGCTGCTTCTGTCGGTGGCGTCTCCGTCGCGGGGTCAAGGACGGTGCTCACGCGGCCACCGCCTGTTCGGTCGGCTGGGGCACCTCGTCGGGCAGGACCAGGATGTGGTCCGGATCGACCCGGACCCGGACCCGGCTGCCGGGCGCGAGGCCGGCGGCCGCCTCGGAGGGCACCAGCGCGTCCAGAGTCAGCCCGGAAGGGAGCAGGGACAGCCTGCACCGCAGCGACGCACCCTGGAACACCGCCACCTCGACTACTGCCGCGAAGGTGTTGATGCCGTCCTGGCCGTCCCCCGGCTCCGCCTCGACGCGGATGTCCTCAGGACGCAGGCACACGCTGGCTGGGGCCGGCGCGCCAGTTCGGCTCGCCCTCAGCGCGATGTCGTGTCCTTTGACCTTGAGCACCCCGTGATGGGTCTGGCCCTCGAGGGGAAAGACGTTGGTGACGCCGAGGAAGGAGGCGATCGAAGCGCTTGCCGGCGTCCGGTAGATGCTCTGCGGGGTGCCGAGCTGGGTGATGCGCCCGGACTGCATGATGGCGATCCTGTCCGCCAGCGCCAGGGCTTCCTGCTGGTCGTGGGTCACGTAGAGGCTGGTGAGCCCCTGCTCGAGCTGGATCCGCCGGAGCTCGACCCGGAGGTCGTCCCTGAGCCGAGCATCGAGGTTGGACAGCGGCTCGTCCAGCAGGAGGACACTGGGGGCCATCGCCATCGATCGGGCCAGCGCGACGCGCTGCATCTGGCCGCCGCTGAGCATGCTCGCACCCCGGTCCGCGAGGTGGGCCAGCCCGACTGTCTCGAGGACCTCCAGGGCCCTCGTGCGCTGCTGCTGGCGTGAGGCTCCCTTCATCTTCAGGGGGAAGGCCACATTCTCGAGCACGCTCTTGTGGGGCCACACCGCGTACGACTGGAAGACCATTCCGACGTTGCGCCTGAAGGCCGGGACCGACTTGCCGGCAGCGCCGTCGAAGACCACCCTGTTCCCGATCGTTATCGTCCCCGCTGTCGGCGTCTCGAGCCCGGCGATCGATCGCATGGTGCTGGTCTTGCCGCAGCCGGACTGTCCCAGGAGGACCAGGGACTCCCCGTCGGGGATCGTCAGGTCGAGGTCCTGGATGGCAGCGTGGCTGCCGTAGCGGAGCTCGAGTCCCCTCACTGTCACTTCCATGGCACGTCCCTTTCCGTTCGGCTTCAGACCGCTGCCGGCGACCGAGTGAGCGAGATGGCGCGATCGATGTCGTCGAGGAAGGCGAGTCCTGCGAAGTTCCACGCTCCATCGATGAGGTCGCGTGTCCCCTCCTCCCCGATCACCGGCTCAGCCAGTCCCCGCGCCTTCCGCTCCAGGTCTTGGTCGGACATGGGGTTGTCGGGTTCGCCGTACGGCTGCTCGACCCGGTGGCTCACCTTCGTTCCGTCAGCGAGGCGGATGGTGACCTCGGCCGGGCGGCCGGTCTTCGGGTAGGCGGCATCTGCCGCCTCGTCCAGGTAGACACGGACCTTCTCCATCACGCGGCGTACCCCCGGATCGGAGCGGCTGGATTCGTCGAAGTCCGTCAGGGTCACCCCTCCGCGGACGAGAGCCAGCGCGACGGTGTATGGCAGGCTCAGCTGGGCGTCGAGGACGGTGCCGGTCTCCGTGTGGGCGTGGCGGGTCGCGATGCCGAAGGTGCCGACCTCGATGGAGTCGATCTGGGCGATGTCGAGCGTGTGCTCCTGCGACAGGGCGAGGACCGCGTCGATCGCACCGTGGAGGTGGCGGCAGCAGGGGTAGGGCTTGACGTATGTCCTCCGGATCACCCAGTTCGCACCCAGGCCATCGCGCACGGTCGCCGGGTTCCAGTCAGTGCCGGGCTTCCCGGCGAAGGCGGCGAAATAGCCGTCCGTTCCCTCCAGGACGGTCGTCGGGCCGGTCAGCCCCGCCTCTGCCAGGTCGGCGCTGACGATCCCGTCCCGCGCAGCCTTGCCGGGGTGGAGGCGCTTGACCTCGGCCGACTGGCCGAGGAACTCGAACAGGCCGCCCGCGTGCGATCCAGCGATGCCCAGGGCATTCGCCGTGAGCTCGGCGTCGAAGCCGCGGAGGGCGCTCACGGCTGCAGCTGCGCCGAGGACACCTGCGATGGGCGTGTTGTGGAAGTGGTTGTTGCGCGTCGCGGGGTGGCCCGCGTCGGCGATCCTGCAGGCCAGCTCCATCCCGATGGCCGAGGCACGCAGGATGGCCTCCGCGGAGGATCCCGCCTCCTGCGCCACGGCGAAGACGGCAGGCAGGACAGCGGAGGTCGGATGCATGCTCCCCGGCGTGTAGCCCTCATCGGATTCGATCCCGTGCCCATTGGTGCCGTTGATGAGAGCTGCCCCCAGCACGGAGCTGCGCCCGAAGCCCAGAGCCGTGGCGGACCCACCCGGGTACATGCGGCCGACGTGCTTCCCGACAGCGGCCGAGACCGGGCCGACCGCGCTGGCGACGACCCCGGCCAGATGGTCCAGGATCAGCCGCCGCGCATGATGGTCCACCTCGGGAGGCAGTGCCCTGTCCCGCTGCACGGCAACCCACTCGGCGACATCCCTGGTCAAACGCGTCTCATCGGTCATTCTTCGGCTCTCCCAACTCTGAAGGAACGGCCGCGGCAGAGCCCGGCCCGTCATCGCACCTGCTGGACGTGAGCCAGACTACATACTCTATAGAGTGTTGTCTACGGAACATTGGATACCTAGAGGCGATCTGGCACACTATGGACTATTGAGCAGCTTGGGAAGGAGTGGGACGTGAGCAGTGGAATCGAAGGTGTCGCCCCGCCCATGAGCCGGACCGCCTATGTCGCGGAGCGGATCAAGGACGATGTCGCGAACGGCGTCATCAAGCCAGGCGAACTCATCAAGCAGACAGTGATCGCCAAGCGGTACGGTGTGAGCGCCACTCCCGTCCGTGAGGCCCTCCGGCTGCTGGAGTCCGATGGGGTCATCACCTATTCGGCCCATCGCGGGGCGTCCGTCCGAGAGCTCAATCCCGAGTCCGCAGGAGACCTGTACCGGCTGCGGGCGGCAGCAGAGGCCGTGGCCGCGCAGATCGCCGTGGAACGCATGACTCCCGCCGGACTGCAGAAGGTGCGGAGCAAACACGAGAGGCTCGAATCAGCGCTCGGACAGGGAGGCGCGACCCCCGCCGAACTGTCCGTTCTGAATCGCGAGTTCCACTTCGCGATCTACGAGATGTCCTCGCCCATCATCGTCCAGCACCTCGAGATCCTCTGGTCGCGCTTCACTCCCGGCTCCACGGTCTGGCGGGACCAGGAGGACGCGGCCGAGCTGCAGAAGGAACACGACCAGATCCTCGCAGCCGTCGAAGCCAGGGACGCGGGGGCCGCGGCAGCCCTCACCGCCGCCCACATCGAACATGCGGCGCAGATCCGTGAACGGCATCCTGAAACGCGCGCAGCAGGCACCGACGACCGCCAGGTCTTCCCCCCTGACCCGCGCTGACCTCCACGCGGCATGGAGGCAAAGAGACCAGATGCCTGGTTCGCCTATCTCTGCGTGATCACCGGCAGCCTGAACGGGGTATTCTCCGGGGCCAGGCTCATCGTCTCCTACCGTGCGCTTGAGCTCGGCGGCGACGGAACCACCGTCGGGCTCATCACAGCTGCCTACTCCCTGCTCCCACTCGTCGTGGCCCTGCCGATCGGAAGGGCAGCAGACGGGCGCCACATCGGGCTGATGGTCCGTCTGGGATCAGGCATCACGGTAGCCGCGCTGGTCATGACGGGTGCCAGCGAGAACATCCCCTCGCTCGCGGTAGGAAGTGTCCTGCTGGGGCTGGGGCAGGTCCTGACTGCCGTGTCGGCCCAAAGCTTCATCCCCGCTAAGTCGCCCCCAGCACAATACGACCGCCGGTTCGCGGGCTTGGCCCTGGCGATCTCCGCGGGCCAGGCCGTGGGCATCCCCATCGCGGGATCCTTGGCATCGGTCCCGCCCCTCCTCGGACACCGGACGTCACTTCCTCTCCTCGCGATGGCAGTCCTGATTGCCGGCTCCACGGTTTTGGCCTTCTCCCGGCACCTGAGTGGAGGTCCTCGGGCCGACGCGGGGGCGGAGCGCCGTCAGAGCGCGCTCAATATGCTCATGACGCCGGGGATGCGCCCGGCGATCTTCAGCAGTCTGATCGTGCTGGCGTCTGTGGACTTGATGACCGCATACCTCCCGGTCTTCGGCGAGCAGTACCGCTACCCGGTCGAGGTAGTGACCCTCATCCTCACGGCCCGCTCCGTGTCCTCTGTGGTCTCCCGGTTCTTCCTGACGCGCCTCATGGCGGCTGTGCCCCGTCGTCTGCTCCTGACATCGGCGACCCTCTGCTCGTCACTGCCGATCGCCCTGGTCCCAGCCTTCCCCAACCCGCTGGCCGTGGTCGCCCTGCTGACAGCGGCGGGCTTCTTCTGGGGAATCGGCCAGCCGATGACGATGACCTGGGTAGCGACCCTCGTCGCGCCTTCCAACCGAGGTTCTGCCCTTTCACTTCGGTTGACCGGGAACAGGCTCGGGCAGGTGTTCATCCCCATGGTCACTGGCACAGTGGCCGGTTCGACGGGAGTCGGCTCTGTCTTTGTCATCACCAGCCTCCTTCTCGCCGGAGCGGGGATCTCCACCCTCCACTCGCTGAAGGGCCCGCCATAACAGGTGTCGCTCAGGCTAAGCGCTCGCGTGTGGCTGTCGTCGGGGCCGCACCCTTCGAACGGGCCTCTGGCTGAGAGGAGGAAGGCCGCGTGGCCAGCCGACCGCGGGCGAGTCCCCTTGGAAGCGACGAAGCCAGCCGGCATGACTCGACAGCATGGGGGCCGGCTGCCACGATCGTGAGCATGACCTCGAGTGCGCCTGCCGACCCGCGGCTGCGGGACCTGGCCCTGCTGCGGCGCGTGCGGGACCGGATCGACCGCGAGTACGCCCAGCCGCTCAACGTCGAGGCCCTCGCCCGCGGCGTCCACTTCTCGGCCGGCCACCTGAGCCGCCAGTTCCGGGCCGCATACGGCGAGTCCGTGTACCAGTACCTCATGACCCGGCGCATCGAGCGGGCCATGGCCCTGCTCCGCGTCGGGGAGCTGAGCGTGACGGACGTGTGCTTCGAGGTCGGCTTCTCGTCCCTCGGGACGTTCAGCACGCGGTTCGCCGAGCTCGTCGGCGTCCCGCCGAGCGTCTACCGGGACCAGGGCGCGGACATCACCGAGGGGATGCTCCCGTGCATCGCCAAGCAGGTGACACGTCCGATCAGGAATCGAGAAGCGTGGCCAGCCCGCACGTCCTAGCGTGATGGGTATGGAACTCACCATTCACGCAAGCGCACTCCCCCACGTCGACCCGGAGGAGTCTCTGGCCTTCTACCGCGACGTGCTCGGTTTCGAGGTCCGTCAGGACGTCGGCAAGGGCACCATGCGGTGGATCACCGTGGGGCCCGCGGGCCAGCCTGACACCTCGATCCTGCTCGCCCCGCCGGCCATCGACCCGGGCATCACGGACGACGAGCGGCGCACCATCTCCGAGATGATGGCCAAGGGCACCTACGGCTGGGTCCTGCTCGCGACGCCCGACATCGACGAGGTCTTCGACAAGGTGCAGGCCGCCGAGGCCGAGGTCATCCAGGAGCCCACCCTGCAGCCCTACGGCCTGCGCGACTGCGCCTTCCGCGACCCCGCCGGCAACCAGATCCGCATCCAAGAGATCCGCTGATGTGCCACCCCGCGTGGGCCGCGGCCCACGCGCCCGCGCCGTACCCGTACGAGCTCGTGCGGGTGCGGCGGGTCCGGGACCTGCTCGACCGGGACCGAGCGAAGACGGTCCCGGCCGCGCACGACGGCGCCCGGCGGCTCCCGCTCGACGTCGCCGCCCTCGCGGCGTGCTCCGGCATCCCCTCGGCCCAGCTCACGCGCGAGTTCACGCGCGCGTACGGAGTGTCACCGGAGGAGTACGCGTCGGCCGCGCGCCATGAGGAGCCGAGCGTCCATGGCATCTGCGGAGAAGAGATGCCCTGCGCTTCGGTCGTTGCCCCCGCCTTCAGCGCAGGGCTATGACCGAAGCGCAGGGCATCTTGTGGCGCCCACGGTTGAGGGTCTGCTCAGGGTGAACCCTGAGGACGCGCGCGGCCGCCGCCGCCATAATGGGACGGTGACCACCCCCGGCAACGCCCCTCGGCGGAATCCCTACCGGGACCCCAGCGCCTACTGGCCCGACGGGGTCCCGCCCGGCGCTGCCGCGTCCGGCCGCGGGCTGGACGGGCTCCTGCCGGATGCCAGCCGCCGCGGCGAGGTCGTCCGCGCGGGCGCGGGCCCGGCGTCGCCCGCCCCCGCCCAGCAGCGGCGAGCGGCCGAGCGGAGGCCGCCCAAGCCCGTCTCCCGGCTCGCGACCGGCCTGGGCGCGGTCGCGCTCGGCTTCGGCATCCTGGCCCTGACCCTCGGCGCCGTGCCGTGGATCGGCGCCTTCCTCGCGGCCGGCCCCCTCTTGGGCTCGGCGTTCGCCGCGTGGGGATCGTTCGCGCGGTCCAAGGTGCGGGCGGCGCGGGTGTCGGCGATGGCGGTCGCGGGCGTCGCCCTGAGCGCGCTGCACGTGGTCCTGCTGTTCGTGCGCTGACACCCCTCCGGCCCGAGGCCGCCGGGTCAGTCGTCGCTGCGCGCCTCGCGCCGGCGGGCGCTGAGCAGCTCGACCTCCGGGCGGCCCGCGACGAGGCGTTCGACGGCGTCGAGCACCTCGACCGCGTGAGCCCTGTCCGCGCTCACGATGCCGACGCCGATGCGCGCGCGGCGGTGCAGGTCCATGTCCCCGACCTCGGCCGCTGAGACGTCGAACCGCCGGCGCAGCTCCGCGACGATCGGCCGGACTACTGAGCGTTTCTCCTTGAGGGAGTGCACGTCGCCGAGGAGCAGGTCGAACTCGATCCAGGCGATCCACATGGGACCATTCTCCAGCTCCGGACGCGGCGCTGCAGGGACATGACCCCTCAACGCTCGGACGGGGCGGAAGGTGGGGGCGCTCAGAGGACGCCGAGGCGGCCCAGGCGGCGCCGGGCGGCGGCCTCGCTCGGCGCCATCGGGCCGAGGGCCCGGCCGACGACGGCGAGCGTCGCCTTCGCAGCCCCGACCAACGGCAGCGGCACAGGCCCGAGCCGAGGGCGCGAGAGCCCCAGAAGCTCCAGGTGCCGCGGCGGCAGCGTCTGGAGGACGGCGCCGAAGAGCATCGCGTAGCCGGGCTTCAGGAGCGGATCGAGCGGCGGTCGCCGGATGAAGGCGACCACGTCGTCGACGCGAGGTCCGCCGGAGAGCTGCCCCGCGGCGTCGTACGCCCTGATCCGTTCCACGAGGGCTGCCTCGGTGCGGGGCGGGTCCGGGATCCCCATGAGCTCGCCGGCCGTGGCCCACTCGGCCACGTAGCGGTCGGCGCCGCCGGGAACCGGCCCGTGGAAAGCCTCGTAGCTGCGCAGGAAAGCGTCGGTGAACGCGATGTGCACCCACTCGGCCAGCGCCGGATCGTTCGCGGAGTACTGCTCGTGCCCGCCGCCCCGCGAGACATAGGTCCCGGTCACTGGCACGTGCACGCGGCGCACCCACGCGCAGGCGGCCCGCGCGGCCGCGGTGTCGCCGTACGTGACGGTGAAGATCCACCGGATGGTCCCGGCGAGGCGGCCGAGGGGGTCGGCACGGTAGTTGGAGTGGTCCACGACGCCGGCCAGGACGCCGGGGTGGAGTGCCTGGGTCAGGAGTGCCCGGATGCCGGCGGCGATCGTGGACATCGACCCGTGCACGGCCCAGACGGCGGAGTCTGGCGGGAAGAAGCCCGCGTCGTCGCCGTCCTCGAGGGCGGTCTCCCAAGCCGGAATCGTCTCGGACTCGCCGGCGAAGGTCAGGCGGAGCCGCTGCCGCAGCGGCCCGAGCACGTCAGGGGACACCCCTCCAGAGTACGTCGCGATGCGGCGGGAATGCCGGGGCCCCCTCCGTGGAGGCGGAGCCGGGGCCCCGGCAGCCCGTGGCTGTGCGCCGTCGGTCTACTTTGCCCAGTACACGTGGTTGGTGAGGGGGCGGAAATCGTCCTGGTCCGAGATGCTGGCCACCTCGCCGATCAGGATGACGTGGTCCCCCGCGTCCACCCGCTGCCAGAGGCGACACTCAACACGCGGGACGTCGCGGGCCACGATGGGCGAGCCCAGCACGCCGGGCTCCCAGGCCAGTCCCGCGAACTTGTCCGTCCCCTTCGCCGCGAACCGCTGCACGAGGTCCTGGCGGGACTCGGAGAGGATGTGCACGGCGTAGTTGTCGGTGTTGAGCCAGGTCGCGAACGAGCTCGACTTCTTGTCCACCGCCCATGAGACGAGCGGCGGATCCAGGCTGATCGACGTGAACGAGTTGCTCACGAGGCCGGCCAGGGTGCCGCCGTCCGAGGTGGTGATGACGGCGATCCCCGTGGCCCAGCACCCCATGGCCCGGCGCAGGTCGGCACCGGTCACGAGGTCGAGCGGGGTCGCAGTCATGGGTTCCTCCAGCGAAACGGCCGGACGCCCGCGGTCCCGGGCGCCGTACTTGCCGCGGATGGCCACCGCGGCCGGATCCTCATCTGGGGCACCCCACTACGGGAGAGGGTTGCCGCCCGGCCAGCCAGAGCTTCGCGCCGGGACTCTTGATCCTGTCTTCCACCCTACGGAAGGCGGCTCCGTGGAGTCCACCATCCGTCGCGGGAGCGGGAAACAGAACGAAACATTGATGTTTGTTACGCAGGGCGCGGCGTCTCTTTTGTCGCGCTTGCGCTCGGCGCGCGAAGGTGAGGTGACCATCCCGAGCGGCCGAGAGATCTGGCTCCGTGACGCCGCAGCAACCATGGCCCTCTGCAGAGGACCACAGGTGCTACCGCCAGGACCGATGGAGCGAGAGCCATGACTTCTGTCCTTGAACCGCACACGCCCGCCCACGCGCTGGCATCCCACGCGCTGCCGCCGAAGACCCAGACGGATCCCGCCCGGATCGCGTTCTGGGAGGACGCCGCGCGGCGCCTGACGTGGGAGCGCGAGTGGGACGCCGCCCACACGTGGGTCCCGGCGGACCTCGAGGCGGACGAGCCTCCGGTGATCCGCTGGTTCGAGGGCGGGCGCCTCAACGCGGCCGTGAACTGCGCCGACCGGCACGTGGCGGCCGGGCGCGGGGACAAGGTCGCCCTGCACTTCGAGGGCGAGCCGGGCGACCGCACCACCGTCACGTACGCGGACCTGCAGCGGCGGGTCTCCCAGGCCGCCAACGCGCTGCTCGCGCTCGGGGTCGGCAAGGGCGACCGCGTGGTGGTCTACCTGCCCGTGCTCGTCGAGACCGTGGTCATCACCCTCGCGTGCGCCCGGATCGGCGCGGTCCACTCGCTCGTGTTCGGCGGCTTCTCCGCCGAGGCCCTGCGCTTCCGGGTCGAGGACACCGGCGCCAAGCTGCTCGTCACCACGGACGGCCAGTACCGCCGTGGCAAGGCCGTGCCGGTCAAGGACAACGCCGACGCCGCGGTGCGCGGCGGGGCGGAAGGCGGGGACAACGCCGTCGAACATGTCCTGGTGATCAGGCGGACCGGTTCCGAGATCGCGTGGACGCCGGGCCGCGACGTGTGGTGGCACGAGCTCGTCGACGCGCAGCCCGAGGTGCATGTGGCGGAGGCGTTCGACGCCGAGACGCAGCTGTTCATCATGTACACGTCCGGGACCACGGGGAAGCCGAAGGGCCTGGTCCACACGACCGGCGGCTACCTCACGCAGGCGTCGTGGAGCCACGAGTACCTGTTCGCCAACCCGGACCCGGCGCTCCGCGACGCGGACGTGCACTGGTGCACGGCGGACCTCGCGTGGGTCACGGCGCACACGTACGAGATCTACGGGCCGCTCTCCAACGGTGTCACCCAGGTGATCTTCGAGGGCACCCCCAACACGCCGCACCCGGGCCGGCACTTCGAGATCATCCAGCGCTACGGCGTCACGAGCTACTACACCGCGCCCACGCTCGTGCGCTCGCTCATGGGCTGGTTCCCGGATGGGGTGCCCGCCGAGTACGACTTCTCCTCGGTCCGGGTCTGCGGCACGGTCGGGGAGGCCGTGAACCCCGAGGCGTGGCGGTGGCTGCGCTCCACCGTGGGTCGCGGAGAGGTGCCGATGGTGGACACCTGGTGGCAGTCCGAGACCGGCGCGACCGTGCTCTCGCCGCGGCAGACCGACGCCGCGTTCAAGCCCGGGTGTGCCACGAGGGCGCTGCCGGGCCTCGCCACGGCGATCGTGGACGACGCCGGCACGCCGGTCGCGCCGGGCGTGCAGGGGAACATCGTGGTCACCGCGACCGGCCCCGCGATGGCGCGGACGGTGTGGGGCAACCCCCAGCGGTACCTCGACTCCTACTGGCGCAAGTACGCCGAGCAGGGCTGGTTCCTCGCCGGCGACGGCGCGAAGTACGACGCCGACGGCGACACCTGGATCCTCGGCCGCACCGACGACGTCCTCAACGTCTCGGGGCACCGCCTCTCCACGATCGAGATCGAGTCGGCCCTCGTCTCGCACCCGGCCGTGGTCGAGGCCGGCGTGTGCCCCGTCGCGGATGCGGTGACGGGGCACGCGGTGGCGGCGTTCGTCGTCGTGAATCCGGAGGCGGTCGCGGCGGTGGAGCGGCGCGGGGACCTCGCGGAGGAGCTCCGTGCCCACGTAGCGCGGGAGATCGGGCCGATCGCGAAGCCGCGGGAGATCGTCGTGGTGCCGGATGTGCCCAAGACGCGCTCCGGGAAGATCATGCGCAGGCTCCTGACGCAGCTGTTCGAGGGCAGCCCGCTGGGGGACACGACGAGCCTGCAGAACGAGCCGTGCATCGCCGGGATTGCGGAGGCCTTGGCCGCCCACTGAGGGGACGGTCGCTGACTCCGCAACGCGACGGAGCTGACTCCTAGACCCGACGTAGGTGACTCCCCAACCATTCGCGTTGAGGAGTCACCTCCGCACCGTTCAGGAGTCACATGAGGCGTCCCGGGATCACCCCGGTGCGGGCCATCAGGGCCGAATCCTCCTCGTGGCGCCGGCGCAGCCGGGCGTCGATCTCGGCGGACGCCCGCACCTGCCCCACGAACCATGCCCAGCCCGCGCGCAGCGCCCGGGTGAGCTGGCCGAAGTCGGGCAGGCCGAGCAGGTCTCCGGAGGTGTCCGGGAGGGACGTGGGCGGAACCAGGTCGCGCGCTGTCTGTTCCCGATCCGCGGCGAGCGGGAGGCGGGCGGCCGACGGCGGGTTCGTGGCCGCCGTCGTGCGCGCCGCGGCCGCTGCGGGTACGGGGTGAGGACGGCGCGCGGGCCTGCGCTCGGCGGGGCGGAGCGGGTGGGCGAGCCGCTCGTGGACGGGCGAGCCGGCGCGGTCCGCGGCATCGCCGCGGCGCGCGTCGAGGGCGTGGGCGTCGGGGATCCGTGCGGCCGAGCCGTGGTCGGAGGAGGAGGGTGCGGTGCTGGTCTTCGTTGCCATGTCCAGAAGTCTGCGCGGCCCGCACCGACTGCGAAACGATTCGGCCCTCACCGAATCCTCGACCGGGGCGGGGGCGAAACCTACGCTGATCCCATGCTGATCACGCTCACGAGCGAGGACCTCACGAAGGTCCACTTCCAGGCCTCCCCGCTCTGGGAGACGGTGACGAGCCTGCGGGCGCTGCAGGCCGGGACGCCGCTGCACCGGCCCTGGATCACCGAGGCACGCCAGCGCATCTCCGCGAGCGGCGACCCGCTCTCCCGCGAGCACCTGCGCGTCCTCACGACCCTCGTGCAGCCCAAGGGCTTCATCGCCGATTCCCTGACGCCGACCCCTACCCGGGCGGACACCTTCGCGGAGGCCCTGGACGCCGTCGCCGAGGTCCCCGCCGAGCTGTGGGCCCGCGACTTCGACAGCCTCGAGAAATGCCAGCTCGCGGGCTACATGCGGGCCACCCTCACCGAGCTGCGGGCCGACATGGAGGCCTCGGTACCCCGCATCGTGGCGGCGCTGCGCTGGTACTGGACCACGGCGCTCGAGCCCTACTGGCCACGGCTGCGCTCGGTGCTGCTCGCCGACATCGACTCGCGCCTGGACGACCTCGCGCGGTTCGGGATCCAGGAGGTGTTCAAGACCCTGCACCCGAGCGTGCGCCCCACGGACACCGGCCTGGAGATCACCCGCGGCTGCGAGGCGACGGAGCGGCCCAAGCCGGGCAGCGGCCTCATTCTCGTGCCCAACGCCTTCGTGTGGCCCAACACGCTCGTGCTCAACATCGCCCCGTTCGTCCCCACGATCACGTACGCGCCGCGGGGCGTCGGGCGACTGTGGGAGGCGACGCGGGAGACGCGCGAGTCCCCGGTCTCGCGGCTGCTCGGGCGCACGCGGGCGCAGATCCTCGCCCAGCTGGACGTGCCGATGACGACGACGCAGCTCGCCTGCGCGCTCGACCTCGCCGCCGGGACGGTCAACGCGCACCTCAAGGTGCTCGCGGAGTCGGGGCTGACGGAGCCGGTGCGAGCCGGGCGCGAGGTGTTCTACCAGCGCGGGCGCGTGGGCGAGGAGCTCCTGGCCCGGGCCTGACTTCTCATGGCGACGTAGGTGACTCCCCAACCCGACGGAGGTGGCTCCTCAACGTGGGTCCGTTCAGGAGTCACCTCCGCCCTGTCGAGGAGTCACGTCCGCTCCGTTGAGGAGTCACCTACGCTCCGTCGAGGAGTCAGCTACGCACCGTTGGGGAGTCAGGTCCGCCTAGCGGGCGCCCGCGGGCGTCGCCTCGCCGATGCTGTGCAGGGCCACGGGCGAGGTCCCGTTGACGAACCAGTCCCCCAGCCCGCGGGCCTTGAACGCCACCGGGTTGTGCGTCGCCACGGTGCGGGCGTTGCGCCAGTGCCGGTCGAGCGCCTTGCCGCGGGACACCGCGGAGGCTCCGGCCGTGTCGAAGAGCTGCTGCGCTGCGTCGATCACGAGCGGCGGCACGGCTACCTGGGCGAGGTCGACGGCGACCGCTCCCCGCGCGTAGCGGTCCTCGGCGGAGGCGTCGGGGCCGAGCGCGAGGGCGGCGTCGAGCTCGCGGGCCGCGGCGAGCACCGAAGACTCCGCGGCGAACGACTTCGCCGCCAGCTGGCCCACGAGGTTCAGGATGAGCGGGTCCTCGCGGAACAGCTGCCCGGACCCGGTCGAGAACGTGCGGGTCCGCTTCGCCACGAGCGCCGACGCGTCGCGCACCACGGCCTTGCCGATCCCCGCGAGCACGGACAGGAGCATGAGCTGGAGGAAGGCCGGCTCATGAGTGGTCGACTCCGTGCGCGGCACGACGTCCTCGGCCGGGATGGGCACATCGCGGAACACGGCCGTGCCCGTGCCGGTCATCTGCTGGCCGAACCCGTCCCAGTCGTCGCGGACCTCCACGCCGGCGTGCCCGGTCGGCGCGATCGCGTACACCCTCGCCGCCGACCCCTCGGGCGAGGCCATGACGGCCACTGCGTCGGCGAAGATCGTCCCGGTCGTGTAGTACTTCTCGCCGGTGAGCAGCCACCCGCCCTCGGCCGCGGGGACGAGGCTGGTCGCCACGGTGCCGAGCGCGTTGCCGGACCGCTCGGTGGCGGCGTTGCCGAAGATCACGCCGTCGACGACGCGGCCGAACCACCGCGCGCGGAACGCCTCGTCCTGCAGCGCGATGGTCTCGACGAACGCGAAGTGCGAGCGCAGCAGGTGCCCCACCGAGGAGTCCGCCGCGGCGAGGTCGATGAGCAGCCGGACGAGGGTCTCGATGGACGCGCCGAAGCCGCCGTACTCGACAGGCACCCGCAGGCGACCGAACCCGGTGTCCTTGAGCCACCCGACCTGCTCGAACGGCAGGTTCCTGGCCAGCTCGCGGTCGAGTGCACCCCCCTCGATCCGCGCGAAGACCGGTGCGAAGCGCTCGGCGAGCTCCACGTACGAGGCGGAACCGCCCGACGTCGTGCGTCCCATCAGTGCATTCCCCTCTCCGGCGGGCCGCCCGGCGGGCTCGCCACCGAACAGTATTCGGCGAGGCGGCCGCCCCCGCGAGTGTGACGAAATAATTTGCATCGTTACGACCCTTCCGGCCAGAATCAGACTGACCATCCCGAGCGGCCGAGAGATCTGGATCTGTGACGCCGCAGCAACCCTGGCCCCGACGTCCGCAGACACGGCGGCGGAGCCGAAGGTGCTACTGCCAGAAGCGATGGTGAGAGCTATGGAGCCTCGGCCCGAGCCCCACGTCGCGCCCGCACGTAAGGAGCGCACTATGTCCTTGTCTGGGATCGACCTCGAGACCCCGCTGAAGTTTGCCTACTGGGTCCCCAACGTCTCCGGCGGCCTCGTCGTCTCGACCATCGAGCAGCGGACCAACTGGGAGTTCGAGTACAACCGGAAGCTCGCCCGCATCGCGGAGAACTCGGGCTTCGAGTACGCGCTGACGCAGACCCGCTACGCCGCGAGCTACGGCGCGGACAAGCAGCACGAGGCCACCTCGTTCAGCCTCGCGCTCCTGCTGGCCACCGAGCGGCTCAAGGTCATCTCGGCCGTGCACCCGGGCATGTGGCACCCGGGGGTGCTCGCGAAGTTCATCATCACCGCGGACCACCTCTCCGGCGGCCGCGCGGCTGTGAACGTCGTCTCCGGGTGGCTCAAGGACGAGTTCGTGAACTTCGGCCTCGAGTGGCTCGAGCACGACGAGCGGTACGTCCGCACCGAGGAGTTCATCGACGTCCTCCGCGGCCTGTGGACGCAGAAGGAGTACTCGCAGTCGGGCAAGTACTACAACATCTCCGACTTCACCCTGAACCCCGCCCCGGTGGACGTCCCGGGCCGCGCGCACCCGGAGATCTTCTTCGGCGGCAACTCGACGGCCGCGCAGGCCGCCGCCGGCCGCACCGCGGACTGGTACTTCTCCAACGGCCGCGACATCGAGGGCTTCAAGGAGAACATCGCCGGCGTCCTGGCCGCCGCGCAGCACGGGCGCACGGCCCCCGCCGCCCCGCGCTTCGGCCTCAACGGCTTCGTGATCGCCCGCGGCACGGAGAAGGAGGCCCAGGACACGCTCCGCGAGATCATCGCCAAGGCGCACCGGCCTGCCGTCGAGGGCTTCGCCGCCGCGGTCAAGGAGGCCGGCCAGTCCACCAAGGACGGCAAGGGCATGTGGGAGGACTCGACGTTCGAGGACCTCGTCCAGTACAACGACGGCTTCCGGACCAAGCTGATCGGCACCCCCGAGCAGATCGCCGAGCGGATCGTCGAGTACAAGAAGATCGGGGTGAACCTCTTCCTCACCGGCTACCTGCACTTCCAGGAGGAGCTCGAGGCGTTCGGCCGCGACGTCCTCCCGATCGTGCGCGAGCTCGAGGCGGACCTCGCCCGCGCCCACGGCACGGAGCTGCGCACGGACCTCCTGCCGGTGACGAACTTCAGCTCGCCCGACCTCGCCGGGGCGAGCGCCTGATGGCGGAGCGCCAGTTCGGCTTCCGCACCCGCGCCCTGCACGCCGGCGGAACGCCCGACGCCGAGCACGGCGCCCGGGCTGTCCCCATCTACCAGTCGACCTCGTTCGTGTTCAAGGACTCGGACGACGCCGCGAACCTCTTCGCCCTGCAGAAGTACGGCAACATCTACTCGCGCATCGGCAACCCCACCGTCGCGGCCTTCGAGGAGCGCATCGCCTCGCTCGAGGGCGGCATCGGCGCGGTCGCGACGAGCTCGGGCATGGCCGCGGAGTTCATCACGTTCGCCGCGCTCACCCAGGCCGGGGACCACATCGTCGCCTCCTCCAAGCTGTACGGCGGCACCATCACCCAGCTCGACGTGACGCTGCGCCGGTTCGGGGTCGAGACCACGTTCGTGGACTCGACCGACCCGGCCGCGTTCAGGGCGGCCCTGCGCGAGAACACCAAGGCCGTGTACACCGAGGTGGTGGCCAACCCCTCCGGCGACATCGCCGACCTGGCCGGCCTCGCCGCCGTCGCCCATGAGCACGGCGTGCCGCTCGTGGTCGACTCGACGCTCACGCCGCCGTATATCCTGCGGCCGATCGAGCACGGGGCGGACATCGTGATCCACTCCGCCACGAAGTTCCTCGGGGGCCACGGCACCACGCTCGGCGGCGTGGTGGTCGAGTCCGGCACGTTCGACTGGGGCAACGGCAAGTTCCCCTCCATGACCGAGCCGGTGCCCAGCTACGGCAACGTCTCGTGGTGGGGCAACTTCGGCGAGTACGGGTTCCTCACCAAGCTGCGCTCCGAGCAGCTGCGCGACATCGGCCCGTCCCTGTCCGCGCAGTCCGCGTTCCAGCTCCTGCAGGGCCTCGAGACGCTCCCGCAGCGCATGGACAACCACCTCGCCAACGCCCAGCGCGTCGCGGAGTGGCTCGAGGCCGACCCGCGCGTCACCTACGTGAACTACGCCGGGCTGCCCTCGCACCCGCAGCACGCATACGCGAAGGAGCTCCTCCCCCTCGGCGTGGGCTCCGTGTTCAGCTTCGGGGTGAAGGGCGGCCGCGAGGCCGGGGCCCGGTTCATCGAGGCGCTCCAGCTCGCCTCGCACCTGGCCAACATCGGCGACGCGCGCACCCTCGTGCTGCACCCGGGGTCCACCACCCACCAGCAGCTCTCCGCGGACCAGCTCGTCGCGGCGGGTGTCCCGGCGGACCTCATCCGCCTCTCCGTGGGGCTCGAGGACGTCGAGGACATCATCTGGGACCTGGACCAGGCGCTCGCCGCCTCGCAGGAAGTGGTGCAGCTCGAGCAGGAATTCGCGGCCCCGACGTACGACGGCGAAGCGTGCTCCCTGCCCGTGAAGGGAGCGAAGAAGTGAGCGCCATCGGAACGACAGAACCGGCGCGCACGTGGGTGGGTCCCTCCGCCCCCGAGCGCCTGAGGATCCTGCGGGAGACGAAGGTCATCGCGATCGTCGGTGCCTCGGACAAGCCGAGCCGCGCGAGCTACTTCGTGGCCACGTACCTGCTCTCGTCCACGAAGTACCGCGTGTACTTCGTCAACCCGGTCGTGAAGACCATCCTGGGCCAGCCGGTCTACGCCTCGCTCGCGGAACTGCCCGAGACGCCGGACCTCGTCGAGGTGTTCCGCCGGCACGATGACCTCCCCGGCGTGCTCGAGGAGGCCAAGGCCGTGGGCGCCAAGACCATCTGGCTCCAGCTGGGCTCGTGGCACGAGGGGGTCGCGGCGGACGCCGAGGCCGCCGGCCTGAACGTGGTCATGGACCGCTGCGTGAAGATCGAGCACGCGCGCTTCCACGGCGGCCTGCACCTCGCGGGCTTCAACACGGGGGTCATCTCGAGCAAGCGCCAGGTCCTCGCCTAAACGTCTCGGGTACACATCTCGTCGCGGTTTCGCCCTTTCGGGTACGACGCCGGCCGGTCGCCTTCGCGCAGAAGGTGGCCGGCCGGCGTCGTCTGACTCCTCAGGGCGACGTAGCTGACTCCTCGTGGCGACGTAGGTGGCTCCTCAACACTGCGGAGGTGACTCCTCAACCGAGCGGAGGTGACTCCTCAACACTGCGCAGGTGACTCCTCAACGCATGGGGCGGCCGGGACGGGACGATCCGCACAGCGGCGACCCCTCGGCGTCGTACTTAAGTACAGTGATCTGCGCCACCAAACAGGGCAAGATGGTGCCATGACTAGCAGTGAGCCCGGATACCGTGTCCTGAATCCCGCCACCGGCGAGGTCGTCGAGACGTTCCCCACCGCGACAGACGCCGACGTCGAGTCCGCCCTCGCCTCCGCCCAGAGCGCCTTCGAGTCCTGGCGCGAGACCCCCATCGAGACGCGCGCCAAGGTCGTCGCGCGCATCGCCGAGCTGTTCACCGAGCGCGCCGACGAGCTCGCCGCGATCATCACCGAGGAGATGGGCAAGCCGCTCTCCCAGTCCAAGGGCGAGGCCGAGTTCTGCACCGACATCTTCAACTACTTCGCCACCGAGGGCCCCGCCCTCGCAGCGGATACGGAGATCAAGACGTTCTCCGGCGGCCGGGCCGTGGTGCAGAAGCTGCCCGTGGGCCCGCTGCTGGGGATCATGCCGTGGAACTACCCGTACTACCAGGTGGCCCGCTTCGCGGCGCCGAACCTCATGCTCGGCAACACGATCATCCTCAAGCACGCCGAGAACTGCCCCCGCTCGGCCCTCGCGATCCAGCAGATCATGGACGACGCCGGGGTGCCCCAGGGCGCCTACGTGAACCTCTTCGCCTCGCACGCGCAGATCGCGGACATCATCGCCGACCCGCGCCTCCAGGGCGTCTCCCTCACCGGCTCGGAGCGGGCCGGCGCGATCATCGGCGAGCTCGCCGGCAAGAACCTCAAGAAGGCCGTCCTCGAGCTCGGCGGCTCGGACCCGTTCGTGGTCCTCGACGCCGCCGACGTGGCCGCGGTCGCCGACACCGCCTGGGACACGCGCATGGAGAACACGGGCCAGGCCTGCAACTCCAACAAGCGCATGATCGTCATGGAGGACATCTTCGATGGCTTCGTGGCCCAGCTGACCGCCCGCGCCCAGGCCCTCACCCCGGGCGACCCGGCCGCCGACGCCGAGAACACCTACGCCCCGCTGTCCTCCCGCGCCGCGGCCGAAGGCCTCGCGGCCCAGGTGCAGGACGCCGTGGACAAGGGTGCCACGCTCCACGCAGGCGGCGTGCTCGGCGAGGGCGACGCCGCCTACTACGCCCCCGCGGTCCTCACCGGGGTCACCCCGGAGATGCGCGCCTACCGCGAGGAGCTGTTCGGCCCGGTCGCGGTCGTGTACAAGGTCGGCAGCGACGAGGAGGCCCTCCGCCTCGCCAACGACACCCCGTACGGCCTCGGCGGCGCCGTCTTCTCCACGGACACGGCCCGCGCGGAGAAGGTCGCCTCGCGCCTCGAGAGCGGCATGTCCAACGTCAACACCCCGGCCGCCGAGGGCGCGGAGATGCCGTTCGGCGGGGTCAAGCGCTCGGGCTTCGGCCGCGAGCTCGGCCCCCTCGGCATGGACGAGTTCGTCAACAAGCGCCTCTACTACGTCGCCGACTGACCCGGAAGGACTCCCAGAAGGAGCACGACGGCGGCCCGGTCGCCTTCCGCACGGAAGGTGACCGGGCCGCCGTCGTACTCCCGGGCCGCCGTGGGGCTGGGGTGCTAGCCGATCTGCAGCTCGCCCATCTCGCCCCAGCCCTCGCCGTCGACCTGACGCGAGATGATGCTCGGCGTCTTCACCAGGCACGGCCGCATGGACTCGAGGCCCTTCGCGAAGTGCTCGCTCTGCACGTGCGGGGCGGCGCCGTCGTCGGTGAAGCCCTCGACGAGGACGTACTCCGCCGGGTTCTCGAGCGACCGGGACCACTCGAAGAACAGGTTCCCGGGCTCCCTGCGCGTGGACTCGGTGAACTCGCGCACGATCTCCGGGAACTGCTCCGTGTACTCGGGCTTGGTCTCGAACTTCACGACGATGAAGTACATGGTGTCCTTTCGGTAGTTGGTCAGCCGCCGGTGGCGCGGCAGGCCGCGAGCCCCTCGCGCGCCCACTCGGCCTGGGCCGGGGTGCCCACGCGCTCGGCCCACTGCTCGGCGAGCTGGAACTCGACGAGCGCGCGGTGGGGCTCGCCGGCATCGAGGAACAGCCATCCGAGGTTGCCGTGGAGCGAGGCGCACCAGCGCTGGGTGCGCCGGCTGTGGGAGCTGCTGGCGTACTCGATCCCGGCGCGGGCCCAGGACTCGGCGTTCTCGGCGTCGGCGATCGCGAGCATGTGGAACGCGTCCGCGGCGAGGAACTCCTCCCCGAGGTGCTCGCCGAGCTCGGCGGCCTGCTCGAAGAGCGGCACGGCCATGGCGGCGTGCCCGGAGGAGTTGAGGAGGCGGCCGCGTTCGAGGATGATGCGAACGCCGATCGTGGGGTCCAGCTCGCTCTCGATCCCGTCGAGGAGCGCGTCGGCCTCCTCGAAGCGGCCCTGGAGGCCGATCGCCCGGCCCAGCTGGGTCGCGAGCTCGCAGCGCTCCGCCGGATCGAACGACGGATCCTCAAGGGCGCGGCGGAACGCCGCCTCCGAGGCGGCCGGGTCGGAGAAGTCCCACAGGGCATCGAGCGTGGACTGTTCGAGCACGCTCCCACCCTAGCGCGCTCAGCGGGCGAGCCGGCTCCAGCCCAGAGCCTCGCGGTGCGCCCTGGGCAGCCCGGCCACGACGAGGTCGTACGAGTCCTCGACCAGGTTGCGGACGTCCTCCACGGCGAGGGCCCCGTCGAGGCGCACGTCGCTCCAGTGCCTCTTGTTCATGTGCCACGCGCCGGTGATCTCGGGATGCGCGGCCCGCAGCTGCACCGCCAGCGCGGGGTCGCACTTGAGCGCCACGGTGAGGGGGACCGCGTCGAGGTTCGCGAGCGCGAACATCTTGCCGGGCCAGTCGTCGCCCCCGGCCGTGGACCGGACTTTGAACACCGAGGCCTCCGGTCCGAACGGGAAGTCCTCGTAGGCCCCGGGGAAGCCCAGACACAGTTCGCGGAGCAGGGCGGCGTCCATCACGCAGTCCTGCGTCCGCGCCGCCACAGCTCGCGCTCGGGGCAGGCGTCCATGACGACGTCGAGCCCGGCCGCCTCCGCCCGCTCCGCCGCGGCCTCGTCCACGACGCCGAGCTGCATCCACACGGCCTTGGCGCCGACGGCGATCGCCTGGTCCACGACGTCCCCGACCCGGGCGGAGTTCACGAAGCAGTCCACCACGTCGATCGGGTGCAGCTGGGCGGGGATGTCTGCGAGCCGCGCGTAGCCCTTCTCCCCGTGCACGTCCTCGCCGCGCAGGTTCACCGGGATGATGCGGTTGCCCATGACGTCGCGGATGGTGAGGGAGACGGCGTGCGCGGCACGCCATTCGTTCTGGGTCAGCCCCACGATCGCCCATGTTCCGGGCGTGCTCATGAGGCGGTCGATGACAGCAGGATCATTCACGTGCCGCATGGGGCCATGCTACTGCGGTCTCTACCGGCTGGCGTCCTGTCCGCCTGCCTCCCGGCCGTCCCCGTCCTGGCCGCTGGCGCCCCGGTCGCCCGGCTGCTGGGGGCCCTGGGACGGGCGGGCAGAGTCTGTCGGGCCCCGTCCGCTGCCCTGTCGGCCGCGGTCCTGGGGAGCCTGCTCCTGCGCATCGCGGCCCTGGTCCCGGGCGTCCCGCGCGGCCGGCGTTGCCCCTGCGTCCCGCCCCGGGTCCGAGGAGCCGGCCTCCCGGTCTGCGCCGTGGCCCGTCGCGGTGGGGCCCGTGGCCGCGCCTGCCGCACCGGCATCCTGCGGGAGCGGCGGGACGCCGGTGGGGGTGCTGGTGTGCGCGGTTCCGCCCGGGGCCGACGGCTCGGCCGCGTGGGTCAGCGAAGGGCCGACGGCGGGGTGCAGCGGCGCGTGCCAGTCCCAGACCTGGCCCGTCATCGCGGCCACGCCGCTCGCGCCGAGGCCCATGCCGGCTGCGACGAGAACGCCGATCATCGCCCCGCGGTGGCGCTTGATCCAGTGCGGCTTGGCCGGCGCGGCTGCGGCCTCCGACTTCCTGGCCGCCGCCCGGGTGAGCGGAAGCACGACGGCGAGCGGCGCCGTCGTGCTCTCCCCCGCGGAGCCGCCGGCGAGGAGGCGTGCGAGCTCGCCCGTGGGTGTGGGCGGCTCGGCGAGCCGGAGCGCGGCGATCCGCTCGAGGGCGGCCGTCAGCGCGGCGTCGTGCTCGAGCCCCTCCTCGGCGAGCACCGCCTGCACCTGCGTCCTCTTCACGCTGATCGGACCCACTCTTCCTCTACCACGTGCTCTCTCAGGGCCAGCAGTGCCCTGCGCTGGAGCTGTTTGACCGCGCCCGGCGTCTTGCCGAGCACGGAGGCGACTTCTTCGATGCTCAGTTCCGCGACGATGCGGAGCGTGAGCACTTCCTTCTGGTCCCCCTTGAGCCGGCCGATCAGGATCTCCGCGTCGGTCTGGCCGGCGGCGAGGAGGGCATCGTGCTCGGCGGAGGCGGTCTCGCGCAGGTCCAGCAGCGGGTCGTAGTCGACGATCCGCGGCCGGCGCTCGGTGCGGCGGTAGTGGTCCACTACGCGGGCGTGGGCGACCGAGAAGACGAGCGTCTTCAGCCCGGCCGCCCCGCCGGTGATCGATCCGAGGCGCGGCAGCACCGCGACGAACACGTCCTGCGCGAGCGCCTCGGGATCGTCCACCCCGCGGGCGGACATGTAGCCGATCACCGCGGGTGCCAGCGAACGGTAGACGAGGGTGAACAGCTCGTGCTCCGTCAGCGCACCCGGCGCGAGATCGTCGTCAGTGATCGATTCGAGCACGGCTATCCCCTGGATTCCTGACCCTGGATTCTGAAGGCAGAACCCGCCCAGTCTAGCCGTGGGCCAGCTGCGCCGACGGCCCGACTGGGCAGAGAGGAAGCCGGGCTGGAACATGATGGGGGACAGATTCCAGCCCGGCTTGCATACAGGTAATCGTCGGCGGCCCCCGGAGGGTTACGCGGTTCCGAGATTTTCTTCGGGAATTTTTTTCGGGCGCGGCCGGCGGCCCGGAACCGGCGCGCTGGGGTGCGCTGCCGCCGTCGTCGGTTACTTTTCGCCGCCCACTGGGTACGCCGTAGGTAGTGTTCCTGCATCCGGCACGCCAAGGACGAAGGTGATCTCTCGATGAATACGTCAGCGGACGGGAATTCCGCCGAGGACGACGGCCTGACCGAGGCCGTCCAGAAGGCCGGGGCCGTGGAGCTGCTGCTGATCCGGCACGGTGAGAGCGAAGGCAACGTCGCGGCCACCGAAGCACGCGAGGCCGGAGTGGAGGTCATCGACGTCCCCGCGCGGGATGCGGACGTCGATCTGTCCGGAACCGGCCGCGACCAGGCCAAGGCGCTGGGCACCGCCCTGGGCCGGATCGCCGCGGAGCTCCGCCCGGACGCGGTGGTGTCCTCCCCCTATGCGCGGGCACGCCAGACGGCGGAGATCGCGGTGGAGGCAGCGGGCTGGCCCCTTCAGGTGCGCACCGACGAGCGGCTGCGCGACCGCGAGCTCGGCATCCTGGACCGGCTGACCCGGTTGGGCGTGGAGAACCGCTATCCCGAGGAGTCCGAGCGCCGGGACTGGCTGGGCAAGCTGTACTACCGGCCGCCGGGAGGGGAGTCCTGGGCCGACGTGGCGCTGCGGCTGCGGGCCGTCCTGGCGGAGCTGAACAGCCTGGGCATGGGACACCGGGTGATGCTGGTGTGCCACGACGCCGTGATCATGCTGTTCCGGTATGTGCTGGAAGGCCTCAGCGAAAGGGAGCTGCTGGACCTGGCGGCCAGGGAATCCATCCTCAACGCCTCGGTGACCCGGTTCGTCCGCCCCTCCGGCGCAGGGCCGTGGACGCTGGAGAGCTTCAATGTGGCCGACCACCTGACGGAGCTGGGCGTCGCGGTCACCGAGCACGGAGGAGACACCGGTGCCCGGCCTCAGTGACTCCTCCGGCGCCACCCTGGTGACGCCGTCGCTCCTGCGGGAGTGGCCGCTGCCCGCACCCGGCCAGGACAAGTACTCGCGCGGGTCCGTGCTGGTCATCGGCGGAGCCCGGGCCACCCCCGGCGCCGCGCTGCTGGCCGGGACAGCAGCCCTCCGGGCCGGGGCCGGGAAACTCACGCTGGCGGTGGCCGAATCGGCGGCCGTGCAGGTGGGGGTGGCGCTGCCCGAGTGCGGTGCGATCGGCCTGCCGGAGACGGCTGACGGCTCGGTCAAGCCGGAGCTGGACCGGATTTCCTCCTCCCTGGAGGGGGCGGACACGATCCTGGTGGGGCCGGGGCTGGACGATCCCGACCTTGCCGGGCAACTGCTGGCGGCGCTGCTCGACGGCGAGGCCGGGCGCGGCGGCCGGCCCGCCGTCGTCCTCGATGCCTACGCCCTCAGCGCGCTGGTGCCGCTCGAGGACAAGCTGGAACCTTGGCGCGGCCGGCTGATCCTCACCCCGAATCTCAAGGAGGCGGCCGTCCTGCTGGGCCGGGACGTGGACAACCTCGACGAGGACCTGGCCGAGATCTCCGACAGGTTCGACGCCGTGGTCAGCTGCCACGGAGTGGTCACCCAGCCGTCAGGCCTGGCTGCGGAGGAACCGGCGCTGTGGAAGATCACCACGGGGTACGGCGGCCTCGGCACGTCCGGCAGCGGCGACGTCCTGGCCGGCGCGATCGCGGGGCTCCGGGCCAGGGGAACCAGCAGCGTGCAGGCGGCCTGCTGGGGCACCCACCTGCACGCGTCAGCTGGCGACCGGCTGGCCAGCAGGCTGGGTCCCCTCGGATTCCTGGCCCGCGAGCTCGCCGACGAACTGCCCGCCCTGATGCTGGAATTCAGTGTCTGACCTAGTCGATCAGGTCGCGCACCACAATCGTCTGGTCGCGGTCCGGGCCGACGCCGATGGCCGAGAACCGCGTCCCGGAGAGCTTCTCGAGGGCCAGGACGTAGTCGCGGGCGTTGGCCGGGAGCTCGTCGAGGGTCGTGGCTCCCGAGATGTCCTCGGTCCAGCCGTCGAAGTACTCGAAGATCGGCTTGGCGTGGTGGAACTCGGTCTGGGTCATGGGCATCTCGTCGTGGCGCACGCCGTCGACGTCGTACGCGACGCACACGGGGATGCGCTCGATGCCGGTGAGCACGTCCAGCTTGGTGAGGAAGTAGTCGGTGAAGCCGTTGACGCGCGAGGCGTGGCGGGCCAGGACCGAGTCGTACCAGCCGCAGCGGCGCGGGCGGCCCGTGTTCACGCCGAACTCGCCGCCGGTCTTCTGGAGGTACTCGCCCATCTCGTCGAACAGCTCGGTGGGGAACGGCCCGGCGCCGACGCGCGTGGTGTACGCCTTCACGATGCCGATGGCCCGGGAGATGCGGGTGGGGCCGATGCCCGAGCCCACGGAGGCGCCGCCGGCGGTGGGGTTCGAGGACGTGACGAACGGGTAGGTGCCGTGGTCCACGTCGAGGAACGTGGCCTGCCCGCCCTCCATGAGGACCACCTTGCCGTCATCGAGCGCCTTGTTCAGCTCGTAGGTCGAGTCGATGACGAGGGGGCGCAGACGGTCCGCGAAGCCGAGGAAGTAGTCCACGGTCTCGTCGATGTCCACGGCGCGGCGGTTGTAGACCTTGACGAGGAGCTCGTTCTTCTGGTGCAGCGAGCCCTCGACCTTCTGCCGCAGGATCGACTCGTCGAAGACGTCCTGGACGCGGATGCCGAGGCGGGCCACCTTGTCCATGTAGGCCGGGCCGATTCCGCGCCCGGTGGTGCCGATCGCGCGCTTGCCGAGGAACCGCTCGGTGACCTTGTCGAGGGTCTGGTGGTAGGGGGCCACGAGGTGGGCGTTGGCGGAGACGCGCAGGCGGGAGGTGTCCGCGCCGCGGGCCTCGAGGCCGTCGATCTCCTGGAAGAGGGCCTCGAGGTTCACGACGCAGCCGTTGCCGATGATCGGGATCGTGTTGGGGCTCAGGATGCCGGCGGGCAGGAGCTTGAGCTCGTACTTCTCGCCGCCGACCACCACCGTGTGGCCCGCGTTGTTGCCCCCGTTGGGCTTGACCACGTAGTCCACGCGGCCCCCCAGCAGGTCCGTTGCCTTGCCCTTGCCCTCATCGCCCCACTGGGCTCCGACGATCACGATTGCTGGCATGGATTCCTCCCCGGACACCGCCCACGGCCCGGCTGGCCGCTGGCCTACATGCAAAGACCCCGTCTCTCGCGCGTCGTGGCAAGACTTCCGGGGCTCTTGCCACCCAAGTCTACCGAAGCGGGGCAAGAGCCACCGAAGATGTTGGGAAGCACGCATATCAGGAGGTCATCAGTGGACGATCATTCACGCGGGGGCGGCGGGGGCGGCAACTCGGCCGAGCGGGGCGCCAAGGACGCTGCGCACAACGCGGAGCGGGCCGCCGGCTCCCCCGCAGCCCACGCTGTGGCCCGGGCCGGCTTCGTGTTCGTGGGGCTGCTGCACGTGCTCATCGCCTGGCTCGCACTCCAGGTGGCCTTCGGGGGCAGCGGCAAGAACGCCGACCAGTCGAGCGCGGTGCAGCAGATCGCCTCGGCGCCGGGCGGCCCCCTCCTCCTGTGGGCCGGCGTCATCTGCTGTGCGGCGCTGGCCATCTGGATGGCGGTCAATGCCGTGGGCAAGTGGCGCCGGGACGGCAAGCCCAAGGAGGCGCTCGGCCCCGGCGGGACCGCGATCGCCTACTTCGGCCTCACGTGGCTGTTCGTCAGCTTCGCCCTCGGCAACCAGAAGAACTCGAGCCAGCAGTCCCAGCAGACCACGGCGAACGTGCTGTCGATCCCGTTCGGCGGCGTGGTGCTCTTCATCGCGGGGCTCGTGGTGCTGGGGGTGGGGGTGTACTTCGGCTTCCGGGGCGTGACCCGCGGCTTCCTGGGGAAGGACGCCCAGCCGACGCAGGCCTCGCCGGACTGGGTGAAGGTCATGGGCAGCGTGGGCTACGTCGCGAAGGGCGTCGCCGTGGCGGTGGTCGGGATCCTGATCCTGGTCGCGGCCGTGCACCACGACCCGAAGCAGCAGTCCGGCCTCGACGGCGCCCTCAAGTCCCTCGCGTCGCAGCCGTTCGGCGGCTGGATCCTCGGCGCGGTGGCCCTCGGCCTCGCCTGCTATGGGGTCTACAGCGCGGCGCGGGCCAAGTACGCCAACTTCGAGCAGTAGCCCGCGCCGCGGACAGCCTGCCGCGCGGACCGCTACCGCGCGAACTGCCTGCGCAGCTCGGCCTTGCGGATCTTCCCGCTCGCGGTGCGGGGCATCTCCGTCACGAACACGACCGACTTGGGGATCTTGTACCGGGCGAGGCGGCCGTCGAGGTGGGCCCGGATGTCCTCCTGGGTGAGCGAGGTGCCCTCGCGCAGCGTCACGACGGCGCGCGGGACCTCGCCCCACTTCTCGTCGGCGACCCCGATGACGGCCACGGAGGCCACCTGAGGCAGCTCCACGATCACGGCCTCGACCTCGGCCGGATAGATGTTCTCCCCGCCGGAGATGATCATGTCCTTGAGCCGGTCGGAGACGAACAGGAAGCCCTCCTCGTCCCGGTAGCCCATGTCCCCGGACTTGAACCAGATGCCGTCCGCGTAGGAGTCCCGGGTCGCCTCGGAGCGGTTCCAGTACTGCTTGATGACGTTCGGACCGGAGATCTGGATCTCTCCCACCTCGCCCGGGGCGAGGACCTCGCCGAGCGGATCCGCGATCCGGATGTCGGTGAAGAACTGCGGGAGGCCTGACGAGCCGGCCTTCTCCCGGGACCGCCACACGGGCAGGGTCGTCGCACCCGGCGCCGTCTCTGTCATGCCGTACCCGTTCGAGAAGCCGAGGCCGCGCTCCTCGTAGGCCTCGAGGACGCGCATCGGCACGGCGGAGCCGCCGCACGTGAGCTTGTCGAGCGAGCTGAGGTCTGTGGCCGCCCAGTCGGGATGCTCGGCGAGGAGCTGGTAGGTGGTGGGCACGCCGCTGAGGGCGGTGATGCGGTGCCGGCCGATGAGCTCCAGCGCCCGGCCCGGCTCGAACTTCTGCTCGAGCACCACGGTGGCTCCCTTGAGCAGCATGGGCAGCAGGCCCATGTCGAGGGACGCGACGTGGAACAGCGGGGAGATCATGAGCGCCACGTCGTGGCGGTTCACGTCCATGTCGGTGATGACGTTGATGCAGTTCCACGTGATGTTGCCGTGGGTCAGCAGCGCCCCCTTGGGCCGCCCCGTGGTGCCCGACGTGTACAGGATCATCGCCCCGTCGTCGAGGCTCACCGTCTCGTCGATCCACTCATCGGGCGCCCCCTCGAGGGCGTCCTCGTAGCGTTCGACGACGGCGGTGCCGCCCGCGCTGGGAGCGGCACCGCCGGCGTCGTCCGCCGATCCGACGACGAGGCGGCACTGCACCCCGGTGCCCGCCGCGGCCGAGGCAGCCAGGTCCCCGAGGGGGGCGCCGTGGACGAGGAGGCGGGCGCCGGAGTCCTGCAGCTGGAACTGCAGCTCGGGGGCGGCGAGCCGGGTATTGAGCGGGATGAAGATCGCCCCCAGGAGGCCTGCGGCGAAGAATGTCTCGACGAACGCGGGATCGTTCTCTCCGAGGTACGCCACGCGGTCGCCCCGGGCCACCCCCCGGCGGCGCAGCGCGTTGGCGAGGCGGTCAGCACGCTCGGACAGCTCCGCGTAGGTCAGCGTGCGGTCGCCGGCGATGAGGGCGGCCTTGGGCCCCGACTTGGGGCGGCGGCGGTGGAGCCACGAGCCAACACCGTTGTTGTACATGGGAGACCTCCCGGTCTGAGGGTGGGCGGGGTGCTAGCGGACGGCGGCGAGGTCGTTGTCCTTGGACTCCCGCGTCAGCAGGATGAACACCGCGGAGACGAGGGACATCGCGGCGAGGAAGCCGACGACGGCGCCGATGCTCTGGCCCGAGTCCTTGTACAGCGAGGCCACGATGCCTGGGGTGAAGCCGGCCCCGATGAGTGTCGCGAGCTGGTAGCCGAGGGCGGCGCCCGTGTAGCGGGACGTGGTCCCGAACTGCTCCGAGACGAACGCCGCGAGCGGGCCGTAGAGCGTCGAGTGGAAGACGAGGGCCAGCGTGAAGGCCAGGAACACGAGCCACACGTTGCCCGAGCCGAGGAGGGAGAACATCGGGAACAGGTACGCGACGAACAGGATGAGCCCCGCGACCATCACCGGGCGCCGCCCGAAGCGGTCGGACAGCCGGCCGCCGAAGAGGACGAACGCGATGGAGATGGCCGAGGCCGCGGCGAACGCATAGAGGACTCCCTGCTGGGGGGCGCCCTTCGAGACCGCGTAGGTGACCGAGAACGTGGGCAGGACCACCTGCAGGCCGAAGCCCGCGGCGCCGGCGAGCATGATGAACACCAGCGCCTTGGGGCGGCGGAGGACCTCCAGGAGCGGGACCTTCCGCGTCCCGCCCCGGGCCTCCTCGGCGGTCTTCTCCGCGGTGACAGCCTCGGCGAAGATGGGGCTCTCGGCGACGCGGACCCGGACGAACAGGCCCACCACCAGGAGGGCGAACGAGAGCAGGAACGGCACGCGCCAGCCCCACGCGAGGAACTGCGGACCAGGCAGGGCCGAGACGAGCCCCATCATGACGGTGCCGAGGACAGCTCCTGTGGGGGCGCCGGCGTTGACGAACGACGCCGCGAAGCCGCGCCGCTTCGGATCGGCGTGCTCGAGCGCCATGAGCGCCGCGCCGCCCCACTCGCCGCCCACCGCGATGCCCTGGAGCACCCGCAGGACCACGAGGGCGACGGCCCCCCACGGCCCGATGAGGTCCATGCCGGGAATGAGCCCGATCGCGGCCGAGGCGAGGCCCATGACCGTCATGGACACGATGAGCATGCCCTTGCGGCCGATCCGGTCCCCGAAGTGGCCGAAGATCACCCCGCCGAGCGGCCGTGCCAGGTAGCCGGCGGCGAACGTGGCGTACGCGGCGACGACCCCGACCCACGGGTCCGTCCCGGCGAAGAAGACCTTCGGGAACGCGACGGCCGCTGCGGTCGCGTACAGGAGGAAGTCGTAGAACTCGATGGTGCTGCCCAGGTAGCTGGACAGGATGACCGTGCGCGCCTCTCTGCGCTGGGCGGTCGTGCTCATCTGGCGGAGCGTGGGGGTTCCGGACATGGGCTTTCCTCGGGAGGTGGGATGGGTGGCGTTCGGGGCGAGCGGGCGGGCGTGCAGCAGGGCTACTTGTAGAACCGCGCGAGGAACTCGGCGACGACCGCCGGGCGTTCCTGGCCTTCGATCTCGATCGTGGCGTTGACCTTGATCTGGGCACCGCCCTTGACCTCGGCCACCTCGGCGATGGTGCCGACCATGCGGACCTTCGAGCCGGCCTTGACGGGAGAGGTGAAGCGGACCTTGTCGAGGCCGTAGTTGACCTTGGTGGTGACGCCCTCGACGTCGAAGAGCTCGCCCCAGAACGGGATGATCAGGGAGAGCGTGAGGAAGCCGTGGGCGATCGGGGCGCCGAACGGACCGTCCTTGGCCCGCTCCGGGTCGGTGTGGATCCACTGGTGGTCGTCGGTCGCGTCGGCGAAGAGGTTGACGCGGTCCTGGGTGATCTCCATCCAGTCGGTCGCGCCGAGGTCGGCGCCGGCCATGGTGAGGAGCTTGTCGAAGTCGACAACGAGGCGGGGCTCGCTGGAACGCGGCTCGGTGGTGCGTGCGGTCATGGTGTTCTCCTTGGAGTTCTCTGGGGGGTGCGGCGCTATTTGGTGAAGGCGCTCTGGCCCGTGAGGGCCCGGCCGACGATCAGGGCGTTGATCTCGTGGGTGCCCTCGTAGGAGTAGACGGCCTCGGCGTCCGCGTGGAAGCGGGCCACCTCGGTATCCAGGGTGATGCCGTTGCCGCCCACCACTTCGCGGGCGAGGGCCACCGTCTCGCGCATGAGCAGCGAGGTCTGCATCTTGGCCAGGGCGGAGTCCTGGTCGCGGTAGACGCCCTTCTCCTGCTGCTCGGTGAGCCGGACGACGAGCGCGAGGCTCGAGGTCAGGTTGCCGAGCATGCGGGCGAGCTTCTCCTGGACGAGCTGGAATCCGCCGAGCTGCCGCCCGAACTGCTCGCGCCCGGTGACGTAGCGCAGGGCGGCCTCGAAGGCGCCGGCCTGGATGCCGGTGGCGATCCAGGCGACGTCCGAGCGCATGGCCCGGAGCATGGCGGCGACGTCCCTGAACGAGTTCACGTTGTGGAGCCGGTCCGCCTCGGTGACCCGCACGCCGTCGAGCGTGATGTGCGCGTTCTGCATCATGCGCAGGGCCGTCTTGCGGTGGATCTTCTCGAGGGTGACGCCAGGGGCCTCGCGCGGGACGAGGAAGGCCTTGACCTGCCCGTCCGCGACGTCGCGGGCGAACACGGCCAGGACATCCGCTGTGAACGCGCCTCCGATCCAGCGCTTCGCGCCGTCGAGGACCCAGGTGTCCGTTCCCGGCTCGCGGCGCGCGGTGGTGGCGAGGCCGCCGGCGATGTCGGAGCCGTGCTCGGGCTCCGTGAGGGAGAAGACGCCCTTGAGCGTGAAGTCGATGACCTGGGGCATCCACTCCTGCTTCTGCTCCTCCGAGGCGCCGACGCGGATGGCCGTGCGGAACAGGCCGGCCTGGGCCGTGTAGAACGTGGCGATCGAGGCGTCGGTGCGCGCGAGCTCGAAGATGCGGAAGCCGTGGTAGAGCCCTCGGGCCGGGCGGGTCCGGTTCGCGGTGAGCTCGGCGGGCTCCATGAGGTCCAGGTCGATCAGCGGCTGGGCGATCTCGTAGGGGAACTCGCCGCGCTCCCAGTAGTCGCCCACGAGAGGCTTGGCGGTGGTCTCGAGGAAGTCACGCAGGCGGCCGAGGACGAGGCGCTCGTCGTCGGTGAGGAGGCCCTCGGCGTCGTACCAGTCGGAGGCGGAGTACAGGTCCATCTCAGCGCTTCCCTTCCGCGGCGCCCAGCCCGAGGAGCTTCACGGCGTTGTCCTTGAGGATCTTGGGCCGGACCTCGTCCTTGAGCGGGAGGTCGGCGAACGCACCGAGCCATTTCGCCGGGGTGATGAGCGGGAAGTCGGTGCCGAACAGCACCTTCTCCGCCAGCATCGAGTTGGCGGCCCGCACGAGGGACTGCGGGAAGTACTTCGGGGACCAGCCCGAGAGGTCGATGAACACGTTCGACTTGTGGGTGGCGATCGAGATCGCCTCGTCCTGCCAGGGCACGGAGGGATGCGCCATGATCACGGTCAGGCCGGGGAAGTCGGCGGCGACGTCGTCGAGCAGCAACGGGTTGGAATACTTGAGCTTGATGCCGTGGCCGCCGGGCAGACCCGCGCCCATGCCGTTCTGGCCGGTGTGGAAGACGGCCGGGAGGCCGAGCTCCGCCAGGGTCTCCCAGAGCGGGTAGAACTCCTCGCTCGAGGGGTCGAAGCCCTGCAGGGACGGGTGGAACTTGAAGCCTCGGGCTCCGAGCTCGAGCGCCTGGTGCTTGGCGCGCGCGATCGCCTCCTCGCCGGTGCGCGGGTCCACGGAGCCGAACGGGATGAGGACGTCGCTGTGCTCCGCGGCGCCGGCGATGAGGTCCTCGATGGAGTTCGGCTCATGCTTCAGGGCCGTGCGCGCGTCCACGGTGAAGACGACCGCGGCCATGTTCAGCGAGCGGTAGGTGTCCGCGATCTTCTCGAGCGTGGGGTGGCGGTCCTCGGCCTTGAAGTACTTCGAGGAGGCCTCGTTGAGGTCGTCGGGGAGTGAGCAGTGGCCGTGGCCGTCGATCTCGACGTGCACGTGCATGTCGATCGCGTCGAGCTTGGCGACGTCGAGCCCGAGTTCGTAGCGCGCCATGGTCAGCGGGCCTCCGCCCCTGAGGGCTGCAGGTCTTCCGGGAGAGGGAGGAACTCCTCGCCCACGCTCTGCACGTGGTCGCCGATGAGCTCGGCTCCGCGCTCCTGGAGCGCCTCGTAGGTCCAGCCGCCCTCGCGGTAGTCCGTGGTGGCGGGCTCGGGGTGGGTCCAGACCTGGAGGCGGTCACCGCCGGCGCCGATCGCCTGGCCGCTGATGCCGGCCGCCTCGTCGGAGGCGAGGTACGCGACCAGGCCCGCGACGTCGTCGGCCGTGCCGAAGCCGAGGTCGTGGCGGAAGAAGGCCGGCATGGCCTCGCCGCGCTCGTCCGCCTCGACGGCCTTGGCGAAGTACGGCACCGTCTTGGTCATGGCGGTCGCGGCGACGGGGATGACGGCGTTGACGGTCACTCCGGCCTTCTTCATCTCGAGCGCCCACGTGCGCACCATGCCCACGATCCCGGCCTTGGCGGCGGCGTAGTTGGTCTGGCCGAAGTTGCCGCGCTGGCCCGTCGGGGAGCCGATCGTGACGATGCGGCCGGCGATCCCGTGCTCCTTGAAGTAGGCGTACGCCTCGCGGACGCACGTGAACGTGCCCTTGAGGTGGACGTTGATGACGAGGTCGAAGTCATCGTCCGTCATCTTCAGCAGGCTCTTGTCCCGCAGGATGCCGGCGTTGGTGACGAGGATGTCGAGCCGGCCGAACGCCTCCACGGCCCCGTCGACGAGCGCCTTCGCGGCCTCGGTGGTGCCGACGGGGACGACGACGGCGGTCGCCTTCCCGCCGTCGGCCTGGATCTGCTCCACCGCGGCGGCGGCGGTGGCCTCGTTCACGTCATTGATGACGACGGCGGCGCCCTGCCGCGCGAGCTCGCGGGCGTAGGCGAGGCCGAGGCCCTGTCCGCTGCCGGTGACGATCGCTACCTTGCCTGCCAGGCTCATGCCCTGCTCCTTGCGGTGTGTGGCTGCGGCCTCGTCCATGAGACCCTTGTCACAGTCCATGAGATACTGGATCATTGAAAAAGTCAACGATTGAATTTTGATGAGGTTTGGAGGCCCCGGTGAGCATTGGCCACAGCGTGGAGGCGGCCGACACCCCGCGGCTCGCGGCGTCGGCGATCGCAGACGACATCGGGCTCCTGCTCGCGAAGGTCCGCGCGGCCGGCTCGGTCCTCAACAACCGCGCACTCGCGGACTTCGGGCTGCGCGAGCGCTCCTACTCGGTGCTGCGCCTCGCGTGCAGCGGCCTCGAGCCCACCCAGCGCGAGCTCGCCGACTTCCTGAGTCTGGACCCGAGCCAGATCGTGGCCCTCATCGACGAGCTCGAGGGGCGCGGGCTCGTGGCGCGCGAGCAGGGCCGGACCGACCGGCGGCAGAAGATCGTGCTCGCGACCCGGGCCGGCGAGCGCCTGCACGCCCAGGCGGAGGCGGCGCTGAAGGCGTGCGAATCCGAGCAGTTCGCGGCCCTCAGCTCGGCCGAGGTCAACTCGCTGCGCGCCCTGCTCCAGCGGACGCTCTGGGGCTAGCGAACCGGCCAGGGGACCGCCGGACGCTCAGCCGAGGATGCGGTCCAGGTAGGCGTTGCGGAACACGCCCGCCGGGTCGCGCTCGGCCACGAGCCTGCGGAAGTCCTCGAACCGCGGGTACAGGGCCGCGATGGTGGCCGGCGGCACGGCGAACAGCTTGCCCCAGTGCGGGCGGGCACCGAAGGGGGCGAGGGCGGCCTCGAGCTCGGGCAGGACGGACTCCACCTCGCGCTGCAGCGGCCTCCACGTGAAGTGCAGCGCCACGCTGTCCTGGCGGTAGGAGGGGCTGAGCCAGAACTCGTCCGCCGCGACCGTGCGCACCTCGGAGACGTAGAGGAGCGGTGCCAGCCGGGCCGCGAGCGCCCGCACCGCGCGGAGGGCTTCCGCCGCCCGCGCCCGCGGAAGGAGGTATTCGGTCTGCAGCTCGTCGCCGGCGCTCGGGGTGAACTCATGCCGGAAGTGCGGGAGCCGTTCGAGCCAGGGGCCGGGGACGTCGAGCTGCTGCGTGCAGTTGCCCGCGTCCATCTCGGGCAGCGGATGCCGGGGCCGCTGGGCGGGCACGGCACCGAAGAAGGACGACGGCGCGGCGCCCTCGCCCGCGTCCGCGACGACGCGCACCTTGCGCCAGGCCTGCGCCACCGTGTCACCGGCGTAGTCGGTGAAGAGCGAGACGCTGTAGCCGTCGCCGGCCACCGCGTCGAAGTCCGTGAGCACGGCCTCCCACGGCAGGTCCTCGAACACCTGCTGGCGCACCTGGTAGCTCGGCTCGACGGCGAGCTCGAGCGCGGTCACGATCCCGAGGGCCCCGAGGCCCACGACGCTGCCGAGGAACTCCTCGCCGTCGGCTGCGGAGAGCCGGTCGGGCTCGCCGGAGGCCCGCACGAGCTCGATCGCCGTCACGGCGGCTGCCAGGGCCGGGCTCGCGATGCCGGATCCGTGGGTGCCTGTCTGGACGGCGCCGCCCACCGAGATGTGCGGCAGCGAGGCCATGTTGTGCAGCGCCCAGCCCTCGCGCTCGAGCGCTGCCCCGAGCGCTCCGTAGGTGAGGCCGGCCGGAACGCGGACCACCCGGCGCGCCGCGTCGAGCTCGACCGCGCTGGGCAGCCGGTCCAGGACGATGTGCACGCCGCCGGTGTCCGCGATGTCGTTGAAGCAGTGGCGCGAGCCGAGCGCCTTGACGCGCTCTCCCCGTCGCGCGGCGCCGGCGACGAGCTCCGCGAGCTCCTCCACGGATTCCGGCCGCGTGGCGGACGCCGCCGCGTACTCGAGATTCCCTGCCCAGTTCCTCATCGTCTCGCTTCCAGCTCCTGTGGCGTCAGTGGGCGGCCGGGGCGACGCGGAACCGTTCCGCGAGCTCGTCCATCAGCCGGTCGAAGTGGGGGTCGACGCTCTTGCGCGCCGGGTCCTCGTCGTGCCATGCCACCATCTCCCGCGCGCCCTGCTCGTAGGGGATGCGCGGGGCGAAGTCGGGCACCAGGCTGCGCAGCTTGGAGGTGTCGAAGACCGCCGAGTGGGTCTTGTCGCCCAGGAGCGAGGCACCCCATTCGGGGTCCACGGCCGCGATAGCCTCGGAGGGCACATGGACGATCCGGGCTTGCGCGCCGGCGGCGCGGGCCAGGACGTGGGCGATCTGGTCCCATGTCAGGACATCGTCCGAGGTGATGGTGAAGGCCTCCCCGAGCGCCCTCGAGTGCCCGAGCAGCGGGACGAAGCCGCGGGCGAAGTCCTCGTGGTGGGTCAGGGTCCACAGGGAGGAACCGTCGCCGTGCACCACGATCTCCTTGCCCTGCCGCATCCGCTCGACCACGGTCCAGCCGCCGTTGAACGGGGGCCGCGTCCTGTCATAGGTGTGCGAGGGGCGGATGACGGTGGCGGGGAAGCCGCGCTCCCTGTAGGCCGACGTGAGGACGTCCTCGCACGCGATCTTGTCGCGGCTGTACTGCCAGTACGGGTTCCGCAGCGGCGTGGACTCGCGGATGGGCAGCCGCGCCGGCGGCGTCTGGTACGCCGAGGCGGAGCTGATGAAGACGTACTGGCCCGTGCGGCCCTCGAACAGCTTCAGGTCGGTGTGCACGTGGTCGGGGGTGAAGGCGACCCAGTCCACGACGGCGTCGAACTCGCGCCCGCCCAGGACCTCCCGCACGGAGGCGGGGTCGCGGATGTCGGCCACGAGCTGTTCCGTCTCGGCCGGAACCTCGCGCCGGCCGGTGCCGCGGTTGAGGACCGTCAGCTCGATCCCGCGCTCCACGGCGAGCCGCGCGCAGGCGGAGCTGATGGTGCCGCTGCCCCCGATGAAGAGGGCCTTGAGTGCGCTCACAACGCGGACCTGCCTTTCGCCTGCGCCTCGGCCCGGTAGCGCTCGAGCACGTCCGGGGTGGCGTGGGCGGTGACCGTGGCGGTGCCCGCAGTCTCCCACTCCGGGAGGGCACCGAGGAGGACGCCGGCGGCCTGGCGCGCCGCGCCGTCGGCCACGTACTCCCCCGGCTCGGGGACGAGGACGGGCAGCCCGAGGATCCCGGCGGCGGCCTGCTGGACGGCGGCGGAGCGGGCGGCCCCGCCGACGAGGATGATCCGCTCGGCCGCGACTCCCTGCGCCGTGAGGGCGGCGAGCCCGTCGGCGAGGGAGCACACGATGCCCTCGACGGCGGCGCGCGCGAGGTTCGCGGGCGTGTAGTTGCGCAGCGTGATGCCGTGCAGCGACCCGGTCGCGTCCGGCAGGTTGGGGGTCCGCTCCCCCTCGAAGTACGGCACTAGGGTCAGCCCGTCGGCGCCGGCGGGCGCGCAGAGCGCGAGGTCGGTGAGCTCGGGCAGGGTCACGCCCAGGAGGGCGGCGGTGGCATCGAGGACACGGGAGGCGTTGAGGGTGCACGCGAGCGGGAGGAAGTGGCCGCTCGCGTCGGCGAAGCCGGCCACGAGGCCGGAGGCGTCCGACGTCGGGCGGCCGGCCACGGCGAAGACCGTGCCGGAGGTGCCGATCGAGACGACGACGTCTCCCACGCCGGCGCCGACGCCGAGGGCCGCCCCGGCGTTGTCCCCCGCCCCCGGGCCGAGGAGCGCGCCCGCGGGGGTGCGGCCGGCCGGTTCCAGCGGGCCCAGAACGCGCGGCAGGACGGGGACGTGCCCGAGGGCCTGCTCGAGGACGCCGGGCAGGTACTCCCCCGTGCCTGGGGACCAGTAGCCGGTGCCCGAGGCATCGGAGCGGTCGGTCGCGAGTGCTTCCAGCGCGCCCATGCCGGGCCCGTGCCCGGCGAGGCGCCAAGTCAGCCAGTCGTGCGGGAGGCACACGGCCGCGGTCCGGGCGGCGTGCTCGGGCTCGTTCTCGGCGAGCCAGCGCAGCTTGGCCGCGGTGATCGAGGCGACGGGCACGGTCCCTGTGGCCTCGGCCCACCAGCGGGCGCCGGCGTCGGCGTCAGCCGCATCCGGGGCAGCGCCCGCCTCCTTGATCAGCTGCTCGGCCGCGGCGGCGGAGCGGGTGTCGTTCCACAGCAGGGCCGGGCGGACCACCGCCCCGTCCGCGTCGAGGCAGACCATGCCGTGCTGCTGCCCGGCCACCGAGACCGCCGCGACGTCGTCGAGCCCCCCGGCGTCGCGGATGGCGGCCCGCAGCGCGTCCCACCACGCCTCGGGGTGGACTTCGGTGCCGGCGGGGTGGGGCGCCGAGCCGGAGCGCACGAGCGCCCCGGTCTCGGCGTCCCGGACGACGACCTTGCAGGACTGGGTCGAGCTGTCGACTCCCGCGACGAGCCGGCCGCCGGATTCCTTCTGGTCGCTGAATTCCTTCTGGCCCATGGGCTCAGCGAGCGCCGAGGAGGTGCTCGAGGGCCAGCTGGTTGAGCCGGATGAACGCGTAGGAGCGCTCGGCGGCCGCGTCTGCGTCGAACTCCTCGAATGCGGAGGCGTCGGCGAGGAGGTCCGCCGCGCTCTCCCCGGCGGCGAGGGTCGGCTCGGCCAGCTCGTACACGGCGGAGGCGCGCAGGGCGTCCTGGACCTCGGCGTCTGCGCGGAAGGCCGCGGCCCGTTCGGCCAGGAGCAGGTACATGCGCATGTTCGCCTTCGCGGACTCCCACACGCCGTCGTACCCGTCGGTGCGGGAGGGCTTGTAGTCGAAGTGGCGCGGGCCCTCGTAGCGCGGGCCCCCGCTCGGGAAGCCGTTCTCGAGGAGGTCCACCGTGAAGAATGCGCTCGTGAGGTCGCCGTGGCCGAAGACGAGGTCCTGGTCGTACTTGATGCCGCGCTGGCCGTTGAGGTCGATGTGGAACAGCTTGCCCGCCCACAGCGCCTGCGCGATGCCGTGGGTGAAGTTCAGCCCGGCCATCTGCTCGTGCCCGGTCTCGGGGTTCAGGCCCACGATGTCGCCGTGCTCGAGCTGGGCGATGAACGCGAGCCCGTGCCCCACGGTGGGCAGGAGGATGTCCCCGCGCGGCTCGTTCGGCTTCGGCTCGAGCGCGATCCGCAGCCCGTAGCCCTTCTCCTTGATGTACGCGGCGGCCGTGTCCACGCCCTCGCGGTAGCGGTCCAGGGCCGCCGCGAGGTCCTTCGACCCGTCGTACTCCGAGCCCTCGCGGCCGCCCCACATGACGAAGGTCTCCGCGCCCAGCTCGGCGGCGAGGTCGATGTTGCGCAGGACCTTGGCGAGGCCGAACCGGCGCACCGAGCGGTCATTGGACGTGAAGCCGCCGTCCTTGAAGACCGGGTGGCTGAAGAGGTTCGTCGTCACCATCGGGACCTTGAGCCCCGTCTCCTCGAGGGCGGCGCGGAACCGCTTGAGGATGAGCTCCCGCTCGGCGGCTGGCGCCCCGAACGGGACCAGGTCGTTGTCGTGGAACGTGATCCCGTACGCGCCCAGCTCGGCGAGCCGGTGCACGGCCTCGACGGGGTCGAGCGCGGGCCGGGTCGGCACGCCGAACGGGTCGTTCCCCGTCCAGCCCACGGTCCACAGGCCGAAGGTGAACTTGTTCTCGGGGGTAGGCGTCGCTGCCATGGAGAGCTCCTCGATGGGGGGTGGGTTGGGGCGAAAGAGAATTAGTATTTGTTCTGAACTATATGGACCATGATGTGATGTGGTCAACACTTTTTCCTCGGGAGGACCCATGACGTCTCAGGCCACGCCCGCGCCCGGCCGCGTGGGCGATGTCCGGCGGCGCAATCTGGCGCTCGTCCTGAACCGTCTGGGCCCGGAGGGGGTCGCGAGCCGCGCGGAGATCGCGGCCGCCACCGGCCTGACCAAGGCCTCGGTCTCGAGCCTCGTGGCGGACCTGCTGGAGACCGGGCTCGTCGAGGAACTCGGCGTCACGCGCGGCGGCGAGCGCGGCCGGCCCGGGGTGGGCCTCGCACTGAGCCCCCGGCGCGGCGCGCTCGGCGCCGAGGTCAACGTGGACTACCTCGCCGTGGGCGTCCTCGACCTGCGGGGCGCGCTGCGGGTCCATGAGACCGTCGAGGCCTCCAACCACGGCCGGGCCCCCGAGGACGTCCTCGCCGACCTCCGGTCGCTGGCCGCCCGGGTCGGCGAGGCCGCGGCAGCGGACGGCGTCGAACTCCTCGGAGGAGGGCTCGCCGTGCCGGGGATCGTCGACACGGCCTCGGGGACCCTGGTCACCGCCCCCAACCTCGCGTGGGCCGGGGTGCCCCTCGCCGGCGCGCTCCAGGACCTCGCGCCCGGAGCGCCCTTCTCGGCGGAGCTCTCCAACGAGGCGGACAGCGCGGCCCTCGCCGAGCTCTGGTACGGCCGCGGGCGCGCGCTCGGCTCGTACCTGTACCTCTCGGGCGAGGTGGGGGTGGGCGGCGGCCTCGTCATCGGCTCCCAGCTGTTCACGGGCGCCGGCGGCCATGCCGGCGAGGTGGGCCACGTCGTCGTCGATCCCGGCGGCCGCCGCTGCTCCTGCGGCGGCCGCGGATGTGTCGAGACCGTTGCCGGGCAGGAGGCGGTCCTCGCCGCCGCGGGCATCACCGGCGCCGGAAGCACGACGACGGGCCGCCTCGACGCGCTGACAGCCTCCCTGGCCGCCGGGGACGCCCGGGCGGTCGGCGCGGTCGAGCGCGCGGGCGAGGCGCTCGCCGTTGCCGTGGTCGCCGCCGCGCGGCTCGTGGACCTCTCGGCCGTGGTCCTCGGCGGCCACTTCGGAATCCTCCGCGGCGTCCTCGGGCCCGCGCTCGAGGCGGCCCTGGAGGACCTCGCGCCCGGCCGCATCACCACGGTGGCCTTCTCCGACCTCGGGGCCTCCGCGGCGCTCACGGGCGCGGCCGGCGCGGCGCTGCGGCGCGCCCTCGCGGCGCCGCACGCGCTCCTCGGCTGATCCGCACGCTCCTCGGCTGACGCCGCGACCGGCCAGTCAGGCCCCGAGGGCGCGGATGCGCCACCGGGCCGTGTGCTCCCCGCCCGGCGCGAGCCACACGAGGTCCGTCCCGGTCGCGAACGCGTTGGGCGGGCACGTCATCGGCTCGACGGCCAGGCCGAGGCGGCTCGGCCCGGACGGCGCCGCGTCCGCGGTGCAGAGCTGCACCCACGGGCACCCGGCGTCCCACTCCATGGCCACGCCGGTCCCCGAGGGGTCCCGGACGGCGACCCGGGCCACGCCCTGATCGAGGGCCAGGTGCGTGAAGGCGTGGTCGATCTCCGTCCGCCCGATGCGGCGGGGCTCGCGGAAGTCGAACTCGTGCCCCGCCACCGTGCGCGTCCCGAGGGGCAGGAGCCTGTCCTCGGTGACCTCGAGGAACTCCGCTGCCGGGACCTCGAGCTCCCACGTGTCCAGCGGCGACGGTCCGGCGACGAGGTAGGGGTGCGGGCACACCCCGTACGGGGCGAGGTCCTCGCCGGTGTTCACGGCGCGCACCGACCAGTCGAGGCCATCCGCGCTGAGCGCGTACCGGGCCTCGAGCCGCAGCCGGAACGGATAGCCCTCGCTCGGGCCGAGGTCGAGCGCGAAGGCCACCGAGGCGCCGTCGTGCGCCACGAGCCGCCACTCCCGCGCGAGGGCGAGGCCGTGCAGCGCGCAGCCGCGCTCCGGTTCGGTGACCGGGACGGCGAGCTCGCGGCCGCCGGCGGTGTAGCGCCCATCCGCGAGGCGGTTGGGCCACGGGGCGGCGACGATCCCGCGGAAGGCGGGGATCGGCGCCCCGGGGTCGAACGGCACCACGAGGTCCCGGCCCCGGTTGGTCAGTGAGGCGAGGGCGCCGGCCGTGCAGGTGACGGTCGCGGCGTAGTCGCCGGCACGGATGGCGGCGCTCACGCTGCTCATGCGGAGAGCGAGCCCTCGCGCTCCCGGTCCGCGAGGTCTTCGAGCACGACGGCGGGGGGCCGCTCGGCGCGGCTCGTCACCTCTACGGCGTGCCCGGTGTGGGCGGACTCGAGCAGCGATTCCATGACGTCTAGCACGTGGTACCCCAGCGTTCCCCCGGCCCTGGGCTCCTCGGAGGACCCGGCCGCCAGGGTGCGGGCGAGGTCCGCGATGCCGTAGCCGCGCCCCGAGTCCACGTAGCCCGCCGAGACGGGAAGCGCCTCCCAGTCGTCCCCGCCGAGGCGGTGCAGGCGCGTGTCGCCGTCGAAATGGTTGGGGTCCGGGACGGCGAGGGTGCCGAGCGGACCGTGCACCTCGATGTTCGCCGCGTGGGTCGCGACGGCGTCGAAGCTCATCACGAGCGTGGACAGCGCGCCGGAGGCATGGGTGAGCACGCCGGTGACGTGCGTGTCCGTGGTCACCGGGATGGTCTCGCCGGTGCGGGGCCCGGAGCCGATGGTCCGCTCGGACCGCGTGTGGCTCGCGGCCCCGACCACCGAGGCCACGGGCCCCAGGAGCGTCACGAGCGCGGTGACGTAGTAGGGCCCCATGTCCAGCAGCGGGCCGCCGCCGGGGACGTAGTAGAAGTCCGGGTTCGGGTGCCAGCGCTCGTGCCCGGGGGTCACCATGGTCGCGGTGGCGGCGACGGGCGCGCCGATGAGGCCGTCGTCGATCGCCTTGCGCGCGGTCTGGATGCCCGTGCCGAGCACGGTGTCCGGCGCGCAGCCCACCACGACCCCGGCGGCCCGCGCGGCGTCGAGCACTCTGCGTGCCTCATCGGTGGTCGCGGCGAGGGGCTTCTCGCCGTAGACGTGCTTGCCGGCGGCGATCGCCGCGAGGGCGACCTCGGCGTGGGCGGCCGGGATGGTCAGGTTCAGGACGAGGTCCACGTCGCCGGCCGCGAGGAGCTCGTCCACGCCGATGGCGCGCACGCCCTCGCCGTACTCGTCGGCCACGTCCTGCGCCCGCGTCGCGTCGAGGTCCGCAACGGCCACGAGCCGCACGCCCCCGAGCCGCCGGAAGCTGTCGAGGTACTGGCCCACGATCTTGCCGCAGCCGATGATCCCGATCTTCAGCGGCCCTTGAGTTCCTACCGGCTTGCCCACAGCAGGCCCCTTTCGATGATGGTGCGGACGTTCTGGTCCTCGAGGACCTCCACGCGGTGGCCGGGGGTGCAGACGAAGATGCGCCCGGCGCCCCACTCCCGGGTCCAGAGGACGGGGGAGGTGACCTCGCGGTGCCAGGGGTCCCAGGGGCGCACCTTCTGGGTGGTCGTGGCGAGGACGTCGATGTAGTCGTCCGCCAGGACCCAGTACTGCTCGGTCACGAGGTCGAAGTCCTTCAGGCCCTCCGTGATGGGGTGGTTCGCGGCGGCCGGGAGCATGGTCACGGTGTACGGGACGTAGTTGTCCGACTGCTCTCCGGTCCGCTCGTCGGGGTGCTTGCCGGGGTGGCACGCGAACTGGCCGCCGATGAGGTGGAGGTAGTCGGAGGTGTTCCGGTACGAGTCGGCGATGCCGCCGTGCCAGCCCGCGAGGCCGGTGCCGTTCTCGACGGCGGTGCGGAGCCCCTCGAACTCGTCCTTCTCGATCGTGGACATCGTCATGCACTGCATCACGAGGTCCACGGTGGCCATGTACTCCGGGTCGGCGTAGACCTTGGGCGATTCCTCGATCCGCACCTCGTAGCCGTGGGCCTCGAGGTGGGGGATGAACAGGTCCGTGGCCTGGATGGGCTGGTGCCCGTCCCAGCCCCCGCGCACCACGAGCGCGTTCTTGGTGGTCATGAGACTCCTCTGCTGCTGAAGGCGGCGTCGAACGCCGCGGCGGGGGGCGCGATCTCGGCGAGGCCGCGTACGAGGGCGAGGGCCTGCGGCGCCCCGATGAGCCGGTCCATGCCGGCGTCCTCCCATTCGATGCTCGTGGGACCCTCGTACCCGATCGCGTTCAGGGTCCGGAAGATGGGTTCCCACTGCACGTGGCCGTGCCCGGCGGTGACGAAGTCCCAGCCGCGGCGCGGGTCCGCCCACGCGAGGTGGGAGCCGAGCCGGCCGTTGCGGCCGTTGAGCTGGCGGACGGACTCCTTGACGTGGACGTGGAAGACCTTCTCCGCGAAGTCCTGGAGGAACATGACGGGGTCGAGGTCCTGCCAGATGAAGTGCGAGGGATCGAAGTTGAGCCCGAAGGACTCCCGGTGGCCGATCGCCTCGAGCGTGCGCTTCGCCGTCCAGTAGTCGTAGGCGATCTCGGACGGGTGGACCTCGAGGGCGAACCGGACCCCGACCTCGTCGAAGACGTCCAGGATCGGGTTCCACCGGTCGGCGAAGTCCTGGTACCCGGCCTCGATCATCCCCTCGGGCACGGGCGGGAACATCGCCACCGCCTTCCAGATCGAGGACCCGGTGAAGCCCGTGACGGTCGTGACGCCGAGCCTGGCCGCGGTCCGGGCGGTGGCCTTCATGACCTCGGCGGCCCGGGTGCGCACGCCCTCGACGTCGCCGTCGCCCCACACCTCGTCCGAGAGGATGCCCCGGTGCCGGGCATCGATCGGGTCGTCGCACACGGCCTGGCCGGTGAGGTGGTTCGCGATGGCGTAGACCTTCAGGCCGTGCTTGGCGAGGATGTCCAGGCGGGTCTGGAGGTACGCGTCGTCCTCCGCGGCCCGCACCGGGTCGAGGTGGTCGCCCCAGCAGGCGATCTCGAGGCCGTCGAAGCCCCACTCCCCCGCCAGCCGCGCGACCTCCTCGAAGGGCAGGTCGGCCCACTGGCCGGTGAAGAGGGTAATAGGTCGTCGGGGCATGTCAGGCTCCCTCCACTTTCGTCCAGCGTGATTCGTCCGCGGCGCTCGCCTCGACGGCGTCGAGGACGCGCTGCACCTGGAGTGCGTCGGCGAACGACGGCGTGGGCTGCTTCCCTGCCGCGATGGCCTCGACCAGGTCCACCACCTGGTGGGTGAACGCGTGCTCGTACCCGAGCCCGTGCCCCACAGGCCACCAGTGCGCCGTGTAGGGGTGTTCCGGTTCGGTCACCTGGATCTTCCGGAAGCCGGCGTTCGGCTCGTCCGCCGCGTCGTAGAGCCACAGCGAGTTCATGTCCTCGAAGTCGAACGCGAGCGAGGCCTTCGATCCGTTGAGCTCGAGCCGCATGGCGTTCTTCCGTCCGAGGGCGAACCGCGTCGCCTCGAAGACGCCGAGGGGGCCGGCGGACCCGGCGCTGCCCTCGAACCGGGCGCTGAAGATCGCGGCGTCGTCGACCGTCACCGGCCCCTTCGGCGCTTCCGGGCCGCCGCGCCCGCCCAGGCCCACGAAGTCCCCGCCCACGGGGCGTTCCGTCACGAACGTCTCCAGCAGCGCCGAGACGCCCGAGATGTGCTGGCCGGTGGTCCACTGGGCGGCGTCGATGATGTGCGCGCCGATGTCGCCGAGCGATCCGGAGCCCGACATCGTCTTGTCGAGCCGCCAGGTCAGCGGCGCGTTCTCATCCGCGAGCCAGTCCTGGAGGTACTGGGCGCGCACGTGCCGCAGCTGCCCGAGCGCGCCGGAATCGACGAGCCGCTTCGCGAGGGACAGCGCCGGCGTGCGGCGGTAGGAGAACCCGCACATCGAGAACACCCCGCGGGCCGCCGCGGAGTCCGCCGCCGCCGTCATCCGTTCGGCCTCGGCCACCGAGTTCGCGAGCGGCTTCTCGCACAGCACGTGCTTGCCCGCCTCGAGGGCGGCGATCGCGATCTCCGCGTGCGTGCTGCCGGGCGTGCAGATGTCGATGAGGTCGATGTCGTCCCGCTCGATGAGCCGGCGCCAGTCGGTCTCTGCTGATTCCCACCCGAGCTTGGCGGCCGCCGCCGCGACGCGCCGGGCGTCGCGGCCGGCAACGGCGGCGAGCTGCGGGGACAGCGGGAGGTCGAAGAACCGGGGCGCCGTGCGCCAGGCCTGCGAGTGGGCGGCGCCCATGAAGGCGTATCCCACCATGCCGACCCTCAGGGGCTTGGTCTCTGCCATGTGCACCTCTCTACTTGCTGAAGCCGGCGGTCAGGCCGCTCACGAGCTGGCGGCGGGCCACGACGTACACGACCAGAAGGGGCAGCGTGGCCAGGACGACGGAGGCCAGCACCGCGGGGATGTTGACGCTGAACTCGCCCTGGAAGGTCCACAGCGAGAGGGGCAGGACGCGCGTCGCGGGGCTCTGCGTGAGGATGAGCGGGAAGAGGAACCCGTTCCACACGGTGAGCGCGTCGTAGATGCCGACCGTGACCACCGCGGGCCGCACGAGCGGCAGTGCCAGCTGCCACATCATGGCCCAGTCGGAGGCACCGTCCAGGCGCATCGACTCGAACAGCTCGTTCGGGACGTCCCTGAGGAAGTTGCCGAGGATGAGGACGGAGATGGGGATGGCGAAGGCGATCGAGGGCAGGATGAGCGCCAGCAGGGTGTCGTACATGTGGGCGCGGGTGATCATCCAGTAGATCGGAATGATCGTCGCGTGCAGCGGGATCGCGAGGCCCAGCAGGAACAGCCGGTTCGTCCAGCTGAGGAACCGCCCCCTCCCCCGCACGATCGCGTACGCGGCCATGAACGAGACGAGGAGGGTCGGGATGACGCTGCCCACCGTCACGATCAGGCTGTTGGCGAAGTACTGGGCGAAGTCGCTCTCGAGGACGAGGCTGTAGTTCTCGAAGGTCGGGCTCGCGGGCGGCAGCAGCGGGTTCGAGGAGAAGAATCCTTCCTGGCCCTTGAGGCTCGTGATCACCACGTAGTAGATCGGCAGGATGATGACGGCGAGCCAGGCCCAGCCTCCGAGGCCGCCGAGGAGGTTGGGGCGGGCGCGCCCGAGCCGGGGGCGCCGGTGCTCTTCCGTCCGGCGGCGGGCGGCTGCCGTCTGGGTTGCAGGTGCTTGGGTCGTGGAGGCCATCTCAGGCGCCTTCCAGTTGGCTCGCGCCGCGGTTCTTGCCGCCGAGGCGCTGCAGGAGCAGCGCGAGGGCGAGGCCGACGACGACGAGGACGACGCCGAGCGCGCTGGCCGCGCCCATGTCGTTGGCCTTGAACCCGGTGAGGTACATGTGCAGGGGCAGGAGGCGGGTCGAGTAGCCGGGTCCGCCGCCCGTGAGGACGAAGACGAGGTCGAAGTACGCGAGGGAGCCGACCGCCATGAGGGTCGAGGACGTGATGACCGTGTACTTCAGCTGCGGGAGCGTGATGCTGAAGAACTGCTGGACGCGGCCCGCGCCGTCGATCTGCGCGGCCTCGTAGAACGACGTCGGGATCTGCCGCACGCCGCCCTGGTAGATGAGGGTGTGGAACGGGACGAACTGCCACGCAATGACGAAGACGACGACGAACAGGACGAGGTCCGAGTTGCCGAGCCAGTCCTGCGCGAGGAACGGCAGGCCCAGGCCGGGCCCCATTCCGAAGTTGGGGTCGAGGAGGGCTTTGAAGGCGATCGCGATGGCCGCCGAGGAGAGCAGGAGCGGCAGGAAGTACAGGACGGCCAGGACGGCCCGGTAGCGCTGGCGGCCGGCCGTGAAGACGCCGAGCAGGAGGCTGATCGGTGTCTGGACCACGTAGCTGAAGATCATGACCTTCACGGTCACCCAGATCGCGTTGGCCGTCACCGGGTCCGTGAGGGCGCGGACCCAGCTGGAGAGGCCGTCGAAGCGGATGTCGCCGAGCCCGTCCCACGAGGTGAAGCTCAGGGCGACGACGCCTCCGAGCGGGATGATCGCGAAGACGAGGAAGAACACCAGGGCCGGGACGGCGAGCCACCCCGACGGGCCCGCCTCGCGGGCCCGTCGGGACCGAGCGTCGGTGAACGCCATGGCTACTTGCCGACCGTCGCGTTCATCGTGCTGACGAACTGCTCCGGGGTGATCTTCTTGAGGAAGATCTGGTCGAGGTTGGACAGCATCGCGTCGCCCTGAGCCGGGCTGAGCGCCTGGTCCCACGAGAGGGTGAAGCTCGGCGCGTCCTTGACCATGCCGTAGACGAAGGTCAGGAAGTCCTTGTCGGGCGAGGCCTGGAGCTTGCCCTCGATGCCCTTGACCACGGGCACCGCACCCGAGTCGATGAGTGCCTGCGTGTCCGCGTCGGTGAACATGCCGTTCTTGATGTAGTCCTCGGCCGTCTTCTTCTGCGCATCGGTCGCCTTCGACGAGACCGACCAGAAGTTGGAGGGGTTGCCGACGACGTCCGCGGGGTCGCCCTTGCCGCCGTCGACGGTCGGGAAGGTGGTCCAGCCGATCTTGCCGTTCTTGATCGAGTCCGCGGCGTTCTTCTTCATCGTCTGGTAGATCCAGCCGCCCTGGAGGATCATCGCCGCCTTCCCGGTGTACAGGAGTGCCTGGTCTGCGTTGCTGTCCGCCGCGATCGAGGAGAAGCCGTTGACGAAGCCCCCCGCGTCGACGAGCTGCTGGATCTTGGTCAGCGCCTCGGTCACGGCGGGGTTGGACCACGCGTTCGGCTTGTTCGCGGCGATGTCGGCGAAGACCTGTGGTCCGCCGATGCGCTCGGTGAGGTACTCGAGCCACATGAGGTCGGGCCACTTCGACTGGCCGCCCAGGGAGAACGGGGCGATGCCGGCCTCCTTGAACTTCGGCACGAGCGCCATCAGGTCGTCCCAGGTCTTGGGCGCCTGGGCGCCGACCTTGTCGAAGAGTTCCTTGTTGTAGTACAGCACCACCGGCTGGGCGTTGTTGTTCGGGACGGCGAACTGCTTCCCGTTCACCTGTCCGTTCTTCAGGACCGACGGCAGGTAGCGGTCCTTCACCTCGGGGTTCTTCTCCAGGAAGGAGGTGAGGTCCTCGACCTGGCCGGCATCGACGTAGGACTTGAGCACGCCCCCGCCCCAGCCGTAGATGAAGGTGGGCCCCTGCCCGGCGCCGACGGCGGTGCGGACCTTGGTCTTGTAGGCATCGTTCGCGAAGAAGTCGAGCTTGATGGACTCGCTCGAGTGCGCGGAGTTCCAGGAGTCGATCGACTTCTGGAGCACCGGCTGGTTGCCTCCCGTGAGGCCCCACATCGTCGCGGAATCCGCGCTCACGGAGGCACCGGGGCCACCGGAACCGCAGGCAGCCAGGGTCACGGCCAGCGCGCCGGCGGCGAGCGCCGCGGAGCCCTTGCGCAGAGTGTGCATCTTCATGGTGTTGAGTTCATCCTCCAAGGTCGTGGCTGCCTGTCCGGGTGGAGGCCTGCGCTCTCGACGGCGGGAGCATGGCCTTCGCTGCGGGGCGGGTGTTTGTTTTCCGGCAGTCGCCGAAACTCGAAACATTTCGGAAAGAATCAGCGTGCACGGCAACCGTAGGAGGTGACGCACATCACGGTCAAGGGCTGCAGTGAAAAAGTTCAGATCCTTCACGAAATGCCTCAGATGAGGCCAGCATCGGGGGATCCTTGACGGCAGCCCGCTTCTGGCAGCAAGCTGATCACGACGAAACTTTTCGACACTAGGACCGCCGTGAGCCTCGCCTCCCCCGCCAGAAAGCCCACACTGGCTGCCATCGCCCGCCTCACCGGCGTCTCCACCCCGACCGTGTCGAAGGTGGTCAACGGGCGCGGCGACGTGGCCGAGGGGACCCGGGCCAAGGTGCTCGCGGCGCTCGAGGAGGCCGGCTACGAGTCTCCGGGCCATCGACGGAGCAGCGATGCCCCCCAGATCGTGGAGGTCGCCTTCGACTCGGTCACGTCCAACTATTCCTCTGCCCTGCTCAACGGCATCCTGGACGGGGCCGCAGAGGCGGGGGCCGAGATCGTCGTGGGCATCAGCGGCAGCAGCCGGGGGCCGGGCGCCGACCTGGACCGCAAGGCCCAGCGGATGGTCGATGAGGCCAGAGCCGGCCTGATCGTCGTGACGTCCGCCTTCACGCCCTCGCACCTCGCGGCCTTCCGTCGCCGGCGCGTCCCGGTGGTGGTCGTCGACCCGCTCAATCCACCGCCCGCCGGCGTCGTCAGCGTCGGTGCGACAAACTGGTCGGGCGGCCGCGCCGCCGCGGAGCACCTGCTCGACCTAGGGCACGAGCGGATCGCCTACCTCGGCGGTCCGGAGTCCGCCGAGTGCAACCAGGCCCGCCTGCACGGCTACCTCTCCGCCCTCATGTCCCGGGGCATCTCGGTCGAGCCGGGCTATGTGATCCACGGCGGCTTCCGCACCGAGTGCGGCATCAGCGGCCTCACGGCACTGCTCGGTCTGGAGCAGGCCCCCACGGCGATCTTCGCCGGCAGCGACGCCATCGCGGTGGGCGTGCTGCGGGAGGCCCGGCGCCGCGGCATCCGCGTGCCCGAGGACCTCAGCCTCGTGGGCTTCGATGGGACCGCTCTGGCCGAGGACTCCGTCCCCGCCCTCACGTCCGTCGCCCAACCGCTCCACGACATGGGGCGCATCGCCCTGCGCACCCTCCTGCGGCAGTCCCGCGGTGAGCAGCTCGACTCGCACCGCGTCGAGCTGGCAACGCAGCTCGTGGTCCGGGAGTCCACGGCGCCGCTGGCCTGATCCGCCGTCCCAGCAGCAGCATCGCGACACAGCAGCACCACAGGTTCGCCCTACGGATCCCATAGTTTCCCCCCATAGCCTTCGGGCAGGCGCGGCGAAGGTCCGCGCATCGAAGGGACACCCCATGTTTGCTCGGTACCTGCGGCGGGAGCTGTCAGGGCGGCGGAAGCAGACCGCCATCATCGCCATCGCCCTGGCCCTGGCCATCGCACTCGTCATCGTCGTCAATGCGCTCTCGGCGGGCGTCCGCGATGCCCAGAAGGCTGCCCTCGCGTCCGTGTACGGCGTGGGCACCGACATCACCGTGACCAAGGCCCCGGCTGCTCCGACGGCCGGCGCGCAGCCCGGCCAGCGGTTCGACTTCAACGGGGGCACCGGCGGAACCGCGGGCTCGTCGACCTCGGTGAACCAGTCGCGGCTCGTCTCGGGCCGCGGAGCCTCGACCTTCGCCTCGACCTCGCTTGCCACGGTCAGGGGCACCAGCGGGGTCCAGGCGGCCTCGTCCGCGCTCTCGCTCATGAACCTCACCCTCAGCGGCCAGGTCAACCAGAACGGCAGCGCCACCGCCGCCCCGACTGCTCCGGCGCAGTCCGGCACCGGCTCCCGTCAGGGCGAGTACCGCCGCGGCCCGGGCGGCTCGTTCGGCGTCAACTCCTTCAGCGTCCTCGGGATCGACTCAGATGCCTCGACCGTCGGCCCCCTCGCTGCCGCGACGGTCTCCCAGGGCCGCGCCCTCGGGTCCCAGGACGTCGGCAAGCACAACGCCGTCGTCGACTCCTCCTACGCGACGACTGCGAGCCTGAAGCTCGGAGGCACCGTGAACGTGGGCGGCACCGACTTCACGATCGTGGGCATCGTCTCCGCGACCGGGTCCGAGTCGGAGACCGCCGCGAACGTCTACATCCCGCTCGACGTCGCCCAGGCCCTCTCGACCCAGCCCAACGTGGTCAGCACGGTCTACGTCAAGGCCGCGTCCTCGGACCAGCTGTCCACCGTCAAGTCCTCGCTCCAGAAGGCGCTTCCTGACGAGGCCGTCAACACCCAGGACGACCTCGCCTCGAACGTCTCGGGGTCCCTCGCGAACGCCTCGAGCCTCATCTCCGGGCTCGGGCTGTGGCTCTCCATCGCCGTCCTCGCCGCCGCGTTCCTGCTCGCCGCACTCCTGACACTCTCGGGCGTCTCCCGCCGCACGCGGGAGTTCGGCACCCTCAAGGCGATCGGCTGGCGGAACTCGCGGATCGTCCGCCAGGTGGCGGGCGAATCGTTCGTGCAGTCGGCCATCGGCGCCGTCGGCGGCATCGCGATCGGCCTCCTCGCGGTCCTCGCCCTGAACATCTTCTCCCCGACCTTGAGCGCCTCGGCCGGCGTGGGCCGCGGGTTCGGAGGCGCCGGCCAGGCGGCCCGGCAGGCCGCAGGGCAGGCAGCCCAGGGCGGTGCGGGGCAGGGCGGGGGCTTCGGGGGAGGCGGCTTCGGCCGCGCCGGGGCGGCCGCAACCCAGGTGGTCCTGGGTGCGCCGGTGACCCCCTCCGTCATCCTCATCGCGGTGGCCATCGCGATCGCCGGCGGGCTCATCGCGGGCATGGTGGGCGGATGGCGCGCGGCCCGTCTGCAGCCGGCCGCGGCCCTGCGGAGCGTGGCCTGATGAGCGTCCAGGACGAGAAGCAACTCGGAACAGAGGAACCCAGCATGCAGCGCACCACCACTCCCGACGAGGAACAGCGCCCCGTCCAGGACCCCGAGAGCGGCTCCGCGCCGATGTTCGAGCTGGCCGACGTGGCCAAGGCCTACAAGCAGTCCAAGCGCGAGGTCAGGGCGCTCGACGGCGTGAGCGTGAGCATTCCCGCCGGGCAGCTCGTGGCGATCCAGGGCCCGACCGGCGGCGGCAAGTCCACGCTCCTGCAGATGCTCGGCGCGCTGGACCGGCCGACCTCCGGAACGGTCACGCTCGCCGGCCGGGAGATCTCCCGGCTGCGGGACCGGCAGCTCGCGGACATCCGCGCCCGCGAGATCGGGTTCGTGTTCCAGTCCTTCAACCTCATCCCGACCCTCACCGCGCAGGAGAACGTCGAGATGGGCCTCGCACCGCTCGGGCTGCCGGCCAGGGAGCGGGCCGAGCGCGCCACCCAGGCCCTCGCCTCGGTGGGGCTCGGCGAGCGCGCGGGCCACCTGCCCGGCGAGCTCTCCGGGGGCCAGCAGCAGCGCGTCGCGATCGCCCGGGCGCTCGCGAAGCGCCCCAAGGTCCTCCTCGCGGACGAGCCCACTGGCAACCTCGACGAGGGCACCAGGGACGAGATCATGGACCTCTTCGAGACACTCTGGCGCCAGGGGCTCACGATCGTGCTCGTCACGCACGACTCGTCGGTGGCCCGCAGGGCCGAGCGCCGCCTCCGGATCGCCGGGGGCAAGCTGACCGAGAAGGACTAGGCCTGGCGCGGCCGACGGCGGGCGGCGGCTTCCGTGGGGGGCGCCGCCCGCCGCCCGTCCCCGGCCCTTGCCGAGGCGCACGGGCCGGGGAGAGGATCGCCGCGTGGACGTCAACCACTCGGTCATGATCGTCACGGGCGCCTCCTCCGGGATTGGCGCGGCCACCGCGCGCGCGGCAGCGGCGGCAGGTGCCCGGCTCGTCCTCGCAGCGCGGAGGGCCGAGCGCCTCCGCGAGCTCGCCGCGCAGCTCCCGGACGCGATCGCGGTCCGCTGCGACGTCACCGACCATGCCCAGCTCCGTGGCCTCGCGAGCACCGCGCTCGAGGCGTACGGGCGCATCGACGTCCTCGTGAACAACGCCGGCCAGGGGCTGCACACGCCGCTCGAGGACGTGGACCCCGAGGACTTCCGCGCGATCCTCGACCTCAACGTCGTCGCCCCGCTCGTCGCGATGCAGGCCGTGCTTCCGGCGATGCGCTCGCAGGGGGCGGGGAGCATCGTCAATGTCAGCTCGGGCAGCATCCTCCGCGTCCTTCCGGGGGCGGGTGCGTACGCCGCGTCGAAGGCGGCGCTGAGCATGCTCTCGGCGATCGCGCGCGCGGAGTTCGCCGAGGCCGGCGTCGTGGTCTCCACGGTCTACCCCTTCATCACGGCCACCGAGTTCCATTCCGCCCTGCGCGCGGGCTCGGGCCCAGCGGGCGCCGCGGGCCGGCCCGGCCGGCCCGGCGGCTCCGGCCCCCGAGCGCAGCGCCCCGAGCAGGTCGCCGAGGTGATCCTCGGGCTCGTGCGCTCCGGCGCGGAGCGGGCCGACCTCGTCCCGGTGGAGTACGGCGGCTCGTACGAGGGCTGAGCGGCCCCGGGCGGCCGTGGTCCCCGGACTAGAGTGGAGCCCATGAGCGAAGGAATCGTGGTCGGCAGCACGGGCGAGATCGAGGAGGGCACGGCGAAGGTCGTGGAGCCCGAGGAGTCCGGCTTCGACGAACCGATCGCCGTCTTCCATGCCGAGACCGGCTGCTTCTTCGCCCTCAACGACACATGCACCCACGAGGACGCCTCCCTCGCCGAGGGCTGGATCGAGGGCGAGACCGTCGAGTGCCCCCTCCACTCCTCGAGCTTCAGCCTGCGCACCGGGAAGGTCCTGTGCCTGCCCGCCACAGAGGACACCCGCACCCACCGGGTCGAGGTCCGCGACGGCCAGGTAGTCCTGTACCCGGGCACCGGCGCCGATCCCGACGCCTGCGCCCAGTAGCTCCGTGGGCACGCCGAACCGCATCGCCATCGTGGGCGGCGGCGTCGCCGGCTTCAGCGCGGCGCAGGAGCTCCGCGCCCGCGGCCACGCCGGCCCGATCATCCTGGTCTCCGCCGAGGGCCTGCCCTACGACCGGCCGCCGCTGAGCAAGGGCTACCTCCTCGGCACCGAGGACGCCGCCAGGATCCTGCTCGCGCCCGAGGCCTGGTACGCCGAGCACGGCGTCGAGGTCGTCACCGCGCGCGCCACGGCGCTGGACCTCTCCGCTGATCGCCCCGTGGTGGCCCTGGCGGACGGGACCCGGCTGGGCGCCGACCGCATCCTCCTGGCCACCGGCGCCCTCCCCCGCCACCTCGGCATCCCGGGCGGCGACCGCGCCCTCACGCTGCGCTCCCGCGCCGACGCCGACGCGCTCCGCCGCGTCCTCGTGCCCGGCGCCCGCATCGCGGTGGTGGGCGCGGGCCTCATCGGCGCCGAGGTCGCGTCCGCCGCGGCGGCCCTCGGCGCCGAGGCCACGCTCATCGACCCAGTCGCACCCCCGCTCGTGCCAGCCGTCGGCGAAGACCTCGCCCTGCGGCTGCACGCGATGCACGGCGAGCGCGGAGTCGCCGCGCTCGCCGGCACCCCCGTCGCGATCGAGGACGGGGCGCACGACGCCGGCCCGCACCTCGTGCGTCTCGCCGACGGCCGCGCCGTGCCCGCCGACGCAGTGGTGGCCGGCATCGGCGTCACGCCCGACACCGCCGTTGCGGCGGCCGCGGGCCTCGAGACGGATGACGGGATCGTGGTCGGCCCGGACGGCTCGACGTCCCATCCAGCGGTCTACGCGGCCGGCGACGCCACCCGCGTGCGGCGGCAGGACGGCGTCGTGCGCCTGCAGCGGCGCGCCGAGCACTGGGAGGCCGCCGTCCGCTCCGGCCAGGCCGCGGCGGCGGGGATCCTCGGCGAGGCCCCGCCCGAGTTCGGCGCGCCGTGGTTCTGGTCGGACCGGCACGGAGTGCACGTCGAGGCGGTGGGGACGATGGACCCTCGGCAGGCCCCCGGGGCCCGGACCGTGCTGCGGGGGGCGGACGGGGTGCCCGCCGCGGCGTTCCTACTCGCCGAGGACGGGCACCTGCTCGGCGCCGCCGCGATCGACGGGCCGCTCGTGGTGCGGGCGGCGCGGCGGATCATCGACCGCGGCCTCGTCCCCGACCCGGAGCGGCTCGCGGACCCCTCAGTGGACCCTCGCAGGCTCGCCCGCTAGCCGCGCCGTCACTCGACGGTGACTGACTTGGCGAGGTTGCGCGGCTTGTCGATGTCGTGGCCGAGCGCGAGGGCCGCGTGGTAGGCGAGGAGCTGGGTCGGGATGGTGAGCAGGATCGGGTCCAGCTCCGGCTCGTTCTTGGGGACCACGATGCTCTCGACCCCCGCGAGGTCCAGCCCGACGCCCTCATGGGTGATGGCGAGGACGTGGCCCTTGCGGGCGAGCACCTGCTCGGCGGCGGCGATGTTGCGCTCCGTCAGCTCGTCGTCGGGGATGATCGCGATGGTGGGCATGGCCTCGTCGATCAGGGCCAGCGGACCGTGCTTGAGCTCGCTCGTCTGGTAGGCCTCGGCGTGGATGTAGCTGATCTCCTTGAGCTTCTGCGCGCCCTCGCGGGCCACCGGGAAACCGCGCACGCGCCCGATGTAGAACGCGCTCTGGGCAGAGGCGATCCGGCGGGCGACGGCGGCGACCTCGCCCTCCGTGTCCAGGATCTGCCGGATCTGGGCCGGGATGGCCTTCAGGCCCCGGAGGATGCGCTGGCCGTCGGCGTGCGAGAGGTCGTGCAGGCGCCCCAGGTGCAGCGCGAGGAGCGCGAACGCCAGGCCCATGTTCGTCAGGGCCTTGGTCGAGGCGACGGCGACCTCCGGGCCTGCGTGGAGGTAGATCCCGCCGTCGACCTCGCGGGCGATCGTCGACCCGACGACGTTGACGAGGCCGATCACGCGCCCGCCCTTGCGGCGGATCTCGTTGACCGCGAAGGCCGTGTCGGCGGTCTCCCCGCTCTGGCTGACGGCGACGTAGAGCGTGTCGTGCTCGATGATCGGCTGGCGGTAGCGGAACTCGGAGGCCGGTTCGGCGTCCGCGGGGATCCGGGCGAGCTCCTCGATGAGCTGGGCGCCGAGCTGGCCGACGTAGTAGGCGGAGCCGCAGCCGAGGATCTTGACGCGCCGGAAGCTGCGGAGCTCGCGTGGCTCGAGTCCGAGCCCGTCGAGGCGGGCGGTGGCGAAGCGCTCGTCGAGCCGGCCCCGCAGGCACGTCTCGGCGGCGGCGGGCTGCTCCTGCATCTCCTTGAGCATGTAGTGCTCGTGCCCGGACAGTTCGAGGTCCTCGGCGGCGACCGCGATCTCGACCGGGACCCGGTCCGTGTCGTTGGCGGCGCGGTCGAAGGTGCGGAAGCCCGAGGCGGTGACCGTGGCCAGCTCGCCGTCCTCGAGGTGGACCACGCGGTTGGTGTGGCGGACGAGGGCCGCGACGTCGCTCGCGACGAACATCTCCTTCTCCCCGACGCCGATGATGAGCGGGGAGCCGCTGCGGGCCACGACGATCCGGTCCGGCTGGCGGCTGTCGACCACGGCAAGGGCGTAGGTGCCGGTGATCCTGCCGAGGGTCTCGAGGACCGCGGCCTCGAGGGTCTCGGCCTCGGAGCGGGCGATGAGGTGGGCGATCACCTCGGTGTCGGTGTCGCTGGCGAGCGTGACGCCGGCGGCCCGCAGGGAGGTGCGGAGGTTCGCGGCGTTGTCGATGATGCCGTTGTGCACCACGCTGATCCGCCCGTCGGCACTGCTGTGCGGGTGGGCGTTCCGCTCGGCGACGGGGCCGTGGGTCGCCCAGCGGGTGTGGCCGATGCCGACCTTGCCCGAGAGTCGCTTGGGCAGGGCCGCCTCGAGGGCGCGGACCCGGCCCACGGTCCGCACGAGCGTCGTGCCGTTCGTGCCGAGGACGGCGACGCCCGCCGAGTCGTAGCCGCGGTACTCGAGCCGGGCCAGTCCTTCGATGAGGAAGGGCGCGGCGGCCTCCGTGCCGATGTAGCCGACGATTCCACACATGGTGCTTCTCCCTCTGGTCGTCGCACCCCAGGGATCCGGGTGTGCGGATGGTCGGTGCCGGCCTGCCCTCAGCCGTAGACGATGCGGCGCAGCTGGCGTTCCGTGAGCGGCGGCGCCTTCACCGGCCTGCTGCTGAGCTCGTCGGCGATGATGGCGAAGGCCTCGGCGTTGCGGGTGCCATGGGTCTGGAGGTGGCCATGCCGGCGGCGCACGTACTCCTCCACCGACTCGCCGTACCAGGCGATGACGTCCTCGATCACGCGCGCCGCTTCTGAAGCGGTCAGACCGGTGCTTCCGGCGATGCGTCGAACGATTTCCTCATCAGGCACGCCACCGAGTGTGCCCCCGCGGAGCCACGAATGCCAAAAATCTGCCCGATTTCGGGCAGATCAAGCTCAGTCGGCGGCCACGAGGACGACGTCGGCCCCGTCCAGCGTGGTGACCAGGAGCCAGCGGCCGGTGACCGGGTCCCCGGCGCGGCCGGGGGTCCCGAGCACTCTGGCGACCCTGAGCGGCGCCCCTGCCCCGGTCGGGACACCGGCCGCGGCACCGGCCGCGGCCCGGACGCGGACGTCCGATTCGCGGACCGTGACGCCCTCTGGCCCGTGCTCCTCGAGCACGGCCTGGTGCTGCTCGCCGCGGGCGCCGGCCAGGAGCGCAGCGCGGCCCACGGGGTCGCTGGCGGCGTCGTAGACCCAGCGGGTGCCGAGCACCGAGTGCTCCATGGTGCCGATCAGGGCCTCCTCGCCGCCTTCGAGCGGCGCACCCCGGTAGGTGAGGACGGCGTGGATGAGCGCGTTCCCGCTGCGCAGGAGGAAGCCCTCGATGCCGACCTCGCCCTGCGGGTCGTCGAAGCGGTAGGTGCCCACGCGCTCGAGGCGGCCGCCCGCCGGAACGCCGGGGTTCCACGGCTGGCGCTCGAGCCACGAGCCGATGAGGTCGAGCTTGCCGGGTTCGAGGGTCGCGTGATGGATGATCGCCACGCGGCCATCCTAGGCCCCAGACGAAAGAGGCGCGTGGCCGGCCTCCGTGCGGAAGCCGGCCACGCGCCGTCGTGCGTTGGGGGCGCCGAGCGCTACGCCTCGGCGCCGAGTGCCTCGATCGCAGCCTTGGCGGTCGGGTCGGCGCCGGCGAGGAACTCGTCGATGCGCTCGGGCTCGCCGGCCTCGCCGATGGCGGAGGCGGCGCGACCGAGGGCGTGCAGCGAGCGGAGGAAGCCCCGGTTGGGCTCGTGCTCCCACGGCACCGGCCCGGCGCCCCGCCAGCCGCTCTTGCGGAGGGCGTCGAGGCCTCGGTGGTACCCGACCCGGGCGTAGGCGTAGGACTCCATGGTGCGGCCCTTCGCCCAGGCCTCGTCAGCGAGGATCGCCCACAGGAGTGACGACGCCGGGTAGTCGGCGACGAGCTCCTCGGCGGACTCCCCGAGGGCGAGGCCACGGTAGACCTCGGTCTCGGCCGGGAGGCGCGTGGGCTCCGGGCCGAGGAGGTTGGTGCGGTGCTCCCCCGCCATTACTTGATGGACTTGCCGGCGGAGCCGAGCTGCTGGGCGGCCTCGACCACGCGGGCGGCCATCCCGGCCTCGGCGGCGGCGCCCCAGACGCGCGGGTCGTAGGTCTTCTTGTTGCCGACCTCGCCGTCGACCTTGAGCACGCCGTCGTAGTTGGCGAACATGTGGCCGGCCACCGGACGGGTGAACGCGTACTGGGTGTCGGTGTCGATGTTCATCTTGATCACGCCGTAGGAGACGGCGTCCGCGATCTCCTGCTCGCTCGAGCCGGAGCCGCCGTGGAAGACGAGGTCGAACGGGTTGTCCTTGCCGATCTTGGCGCCGACCTGGGCCTGGATGTCCTTGAGGATCTCCGGGCGGAGCTTGACGTTGCCCGGCTTGTAGACGCCGTGGACGTTGCCGAACGTCAGGGCGGTGATGTAGCGGCCGTTCTCGCCGGCACCCAGGGCCTCGACCGTCGCGAGGCCGTCGGCCACCGTGCTGTAGAGCTTCTCGTTGATGGCGTTCTCGACGCCGTCCTCCTCGCCGCCCACAGCGCCGATCTCGACCTCGAGGATCATCTTGGCGGCGGCGGTGCGGGGCAGGAGCTCCTTGGCGATGCGCAGGTTCTCCTCGAGGGTCTCGGCGGAGCCGTCCCACATGTGCGAGTTGAACAGCGGGTCGCGGCCGGCCTTGACCTCGGCCTCCGACGCGGCGAGGAGCGGGAGGACGAAGCCGTCCAGCTTGTCCTTGGGGCAGTGGTCCGTGTGGAGCGCGATGTTGACGTCGTAGCTCTTGGCGACCTCGCGGGCGAAGGCGGCGAAGCCGAGGGAGCCGACCACCATGTCCTTGACCGAGGCGCCGGACCAGTAGGCCGCGCCGCCGGTGGAGACCTGGATGATGCCGTCGGAGCCGGCCTCGGCGAAGCCGCGGATGGCGGCATTGAGGGTCTGCGACGAGGTGACGTTCACCGCAGGGAATGCGTAGCCGCCGGCCTTGGCGGAGTCGATCATCTCTGCGTACTTCTCAGGGGTGGCGATAGGCATTGAGTGCTCCTCGACGGTGGGTCCACGCGAACCGCGTGTTATGGGCCACTGCCCATCCTAGCGACGGGCCCCACGGGTGGTCCCTCTCGGTCGCGGCAGATGACGACGGCGCCCCGCAGGTGCCGGGGGTGCGGCTTCCGCCGGCACAGCGTGCGCCCTCCCCCTCGAACTATTGATCGAATATAATGATGAAATCTCACCCATATCTCAGATATCATGGGAACATACTTTCTATTGCACTGGGGGCGGCGGTGTGGGTGCGGTGGTGGAGCTGGGCTTCGCGTCGCGGTTCCCCGACGTGCTGGCCGGGGGCCTCGAGCTGGCCGCGGAGGCCCTGACCGCCCCGGGCGGGACCGCCCGGGCGCTGCGGGCCCTGGCCGACTTCGACGCCTACAGCGCCGCCCTCCGCGCGGTCCTGGTCGACCGGCTCGCCGCCGAGATCGCCGAGGAGCCCCTCGAGGGCCGCCACGGCCAGCCCACCCGCCTCGGCGGCCACATCGCCCACGCCGTCGCCGTCTCCGAGCTCGCCGCCCTGCAGGGCACCTCCGAGCACGCCGCCGCCCGGGCCCTGAACTTCTCCACCGCCCTGGTCAACACCCACCCCGCCGTGCACGAGGCCCTCGCCTCCGGAGACATCACCGAGGCCCACGCCCGCGCCCTCGTCGACCAGGCCGCCACCCTCCCCGAGCACGCCGCCGAGCCCTACGCCCTCGAGGCCCTCGCCCGCGCCCGCAAGGGCCGCCTGCGCACCCCCGGCGAGTTCCGCACCCTCGCCCGCGACCTGCGCGAGCGCCTCCACCCCGACTCCATCACCCACCGCCGCGCCGCCGCCCGCGAGGACCGCCGCGTCTGGCTGCAGCCCGAGGACGACGGCATGTGCACCCTCACAGCACTCCTGCCCGCCGAGGCCGGGCACGCCGCCTACCAGCGCATCGACGCCCTCGCCCGCGCCGCCCACCGCGCCGACGGCGAGGCACGCACCCTCCCCCAGCTCCGCGCCGACGCCCTCGCCCACGCGGTCCTCAGAGCCCCGGAAGGCACCGCGGCGGCCCCCGCAGCGGCCGTCCCCACCCCCGAGGACCTGCTCGCCGGCGTCAAGGCCGAGATCGTCGTCCACATCCCCGCCGCCGTCGCCCTCGGAGCCTCCGACGCCCCCGCCCTCCTGGACGGCCACGGCCCCATCGACCCCGCCACCGCCCGCGCCCTCGCCGCCGCCGCGCCCACCTGGCAGCGCCTCTTCACCGACACCGAGGGCACCCCCCTCGCCCTCGGCCGCACCGCCTACCGGCCCCCAGCCGGCCTCCGACGCTTCCTCAACTACCGCGACGGCACCTGCCGCGTCCCCGGATGCACCCGCCCCGCCCACACCACCGAAGCCGACCACGCCACCGAATGGCAGGACGGCGGCACCACCGACGCCGCCAACCTCGCCCTCCTCTGCCCCAGACACCACGCCCTCAAATCCCTCGCCCTCCACCACCTCACCCACACCACCGAGGACGCCGACGGCACAGAAGGCACGGACACGCCCTCCCCTGCCCTGATCTGGACCACCCTCCTCGGCCAGGCACTCCCCGCCGAACCCCTCGACCGCGACCACGTCCTCGCCCCCAGAACCACCGACCACCCACCACCCCGACCGCCGGAGCCGCCAGGGAACACCCAGCACCCACGGCACGGTCAGCAGCAGGGGCCGCGCGAACGTGAGCCCGAGGTACCTCCACCGTTCTAGGAGCCTGGGCTGTGGTTCGTCCCCGGTTCCCGGTGCGCGGCGGCTACGCGCCCGTCTCCCGCACGAGCCTTGCCCGGACCTCGTCGGCGTCCGGGTACGAGGGCTGCGCGCCCCGGCGGGTGGTCGCGAGCGCGGCGGCAACGCAGGCGTAGCGTGCGGCGTCCTCGAGGCCGTCACCGGCGGCGAGCCGGGCCGCGAGGGCTCCTGCGAACCCGTCGCCGGCGCCCGTCGTGTCCACGGCGTCCACCCTGATCGATTCGATCTGCGCGATTCCCTCCGGTCCGAGCACCATCCCGCCGCGTGCACCGAGGGTCACGATCGCCCGTTCGAATCCGAGATCCGCCAGCCCGGCCCACGCCAGGCCCCAGTCCTGCACCTCGGCATGGAGGTCGTCCTGCCCGAGCAGCTGCCCGGCCTCGTGCGCATTCACCAGCAGCACGTCGACGCAGGCCGCGAGCTCCGCGGGGACGGTGGCGTAGGGAGAGAGATTGAGGATCACTGCGGCGCCCGCCGCGCGGCCCGCCCGTGCCGCAGCGAGCACAGCGGCCTGGGGAACCTCGAGGCAGAGGCACACGGCAGCGGCTCCCTCGAAGGCGGCGGAGGGCGGCCCCGCTGCCTCGGCGACCTCGTCCGGGCCCAGGAGGGCGTTCGCCCCAGGCACGATCACGATGCTGTTCTCGCCACCCGCGTCGACGGTGATGCCGGCGACCCCCGTCGGCACGCCGCCAACGGTCCGGACCAAGGAGACGTCGACCCCCGCGGCCGTGGCAGAGGCGAGGAGCAGCCGCCCGTGGGCATCATCGCCGACGCTCCCCACGAGCCGCACGGCGGCGCCGAGCCGTGCCGCGGCGACGGCCTGGTTCGCGCTCTTGCCGCCGGGATGGACAGCGAAGCCGGTCCCCGCGACGGTCTCGCCGGGGGCCGGCATCCGCTCCGCGGAGAAGACGAGGTCCGCGTTGAGTGATCCGACCACGACCACGGTGGAGTCCATGCGACTCATCCTAGGGTCGCCGCCCCCGGCAGAGGCGGGCGCAGAAGAGGGCGGGCACAGAAGAAGGCGGGCACACACAGAGGCGGGGCGCACGACGCCGGTTCCCACCCGCCGTCGTGCGCCCCGCCTTCCGGGCGCCGCTCCTTCGCAGAGCGGATCAGTGCGCCGCTGCCACCTGCTGCGCGAAGGCCTCGGTCATGCTGCCGACCCCGGTGACGTCGTCATAGCCGGGCGCCGTCGCAAGGGACGAGTCGTGGTCCATGCCCACGAGGTAGCTGTTGCCACTCACCGTGCTCGAGAAGGCGACGGCGACCGGGCTGGCCGGCGGGGCGACGTCGTGCTGCGCCCCACCGGCAGCCGCTGCGGCGTAGATCGCCGGGTTGGCGAAGCCGATGACCTTGTTGCCGGCGGCCTGGGCGACGGCCATCTGCGCCGCCGTCAAGGGGCTGGCGAGCGAGGTGCCGCCGTAGGTCTCGAACCCGAAGCCGCCCGTCTTGAGGACGTTGTCGTTCGTGATGGGACTCAGGCCGATGCGGTAGCCGGTGTACGGGTCGGCGAGGGACGCGACGTCCGGCGAGACGCGGTGCCCGTTGGCGAGGGCGCCGGGCACGAGGGCCGCCTGGTACGCGGGCTGGCCGAAGACGGCGCTGGTGCCGCCGCCCGCTCCCGCCCGGAACGCTCCTGGCAGGGAGCCGGCGTAGGTGAGGTTGCCCGCGGCGTCCGGCACCACGCGCTGGCGGGCGGTGCCCCAGCCGGTCTCAAACTTGTAGGTGTCGTCTGCGCCCACTGCGAGGCTCGTGCCGCCCACGGCGGTCACGTACGGCGAGCTCGCGGGGAAGTCCGGCGACGCGTACCCGAGGGCGGCCTTCTCGTCGCCGGAGTCACCGCTGGAGAAGTACAGGCCGATGCCTTCGGCGGTCGCCTGCAGGTGGATGTTCTGCGCCCCCTGGAGCGCGTCCGGCGGGAGCGCCTCGCCCACGTTGCCGTAGCTGTTGGAGACGATGTTCGCGAGGTGCCCGTCGAGGATCTGGGACATGGCGATGTCGAGGCCTGCGCCGCAGTTGAACCCGCCCACATAGAGGATGTTGGCGCCGGGGGCGAGGCCGTGGACGGCCTGGACGTCCAGGGTCTGCTCACCCTGCCAGCCGCTCGGCTGCGCGCAGAGGGCCTGGTCGAGGAACATCCGCGAGTCCGGGACGATCTGGCTGTACTGGCCCTGTGCGAGCGCGGGGACGCCGCTGGCGGCGGCCCACGTGTTGGTGTCCGACTCGATGGTCGGCGACGCGTACGCGTCGATGATCGCGACCGTCTGGCCAGCGCCGGCCGTGCTGCTCACCGTTCCCGGGGCGGACACGCCGTACGCGCCCTGGAGCTGCTTCGGGGTGTACCCGCAGATGAATGTCGGGAAGCTCGTGGTGCCGTAGGCCTCCGGCAGGGTAATGCTCTTCTCGCCCCACGAGGTGGAGCACGGCGCCGTCACCGGCGGCTGGATCGGCTTGCTGCCGTTGGGGGACGACGGCGATGCCTCGCCGGCGGTGGGCGAGGCCAGGGCCGGGCGGGTCAGCAGCCGCCCCTGGTCGACCGAGACCGACTGGATCGAGGCCGCGATGTCCGCGGGGACCGAGGGTGCCGTCGCCGGGCCGATGAGGGTCTGGCCGCCGAACGAGTAGTTCTGCTCGGTGGTGCTGAACACCTGGTTGATCTGGGCGACGGTGCCGCGGAAGACCACGTACAGGCGGCTCTGCGGGACACCCACGATCACGAGGCCCTGCGACTTGAGCCAGTTGACGGTCGCATCCACCGTGTCCTGCGTCGGGGCGTACTTCGAGATCCAGTCCGCAGGCTTGAGGTACTGGCCGTAGGCCGCATTGCCGGGCGTGGACACTGCATCCGCCGCCGCCTTGGCGCCGGCCAGGTCCGGGAGCTTGAAGTAGATCTCGCCCTCGACGGTCGTGTTGCTGAGCGGGTTGCCGGTCTTGGCCCGTGATCCTGCCCATGGGGGGACCGAGCCTGGGAACGACTTCGAGCTCTTGGGCGGCGGGTTGGGCGGGGCGGCTGCCGCGCTCGTGGCGGCGAGCCCCACTGCGCTGGCCACGGCCGCGGTGACGGCCAGGACGCGCAGGGAAAGCCGGTGGGAACCGTGATCTGGTGCCATGCTTCATCTCCCGTTCGGCCGGGCACCCCAATGCGCCCGGCTTCGAGCGACACTAGTTGCACCGAATGCCTTACAGGGAGTGTCCAGAAGCTGGGAGTTCGCCATGAGTTGGCGCGCCGCCCGCCGCCCGGTAGGCTTGATCCTGCGCAGGGGAGTATCCCAAGCGCTGCACACGTCAGCACGTCGGGCGCCGGAGCCCGGCCGGGTGCAGCGGCCGTCCGAGGATTCGGGCGGTGGAGAGACTTGTGGCGGTTACGCCTACCTGCGAAAGGGACTTTCGATGTCCGCATCTCCCCTTGTCTGGGGCATCACCATCGTGGTGATCCTGGCCCTTCTTGCCTTCGACTACTTCTTCCACATCCGCAAGGCGCACGTTCCCACGCTCAAGGAAGCGGCCGTGTGGTCCTCGATCTACGTGGGGGCCGCGATCGTGTTCGGCCTGCTCGTGCTGGTGTTCGGCGGCCCCACGATGGGCGGCGAGTACTTCGCCGGCTTCATCACCGAGAAGGCCCTCTCCGTCGACAACCTGTTCGTGTTCCTCGTGATCATGGCCAGCTTCCGGGTGCCCCGCGAGGACCAGCAGAAGGTGCTCCTGTTCGGCATCGTCTTCGCCCTGATCGCCCGCTCGGCGTTCATCTTCGCCGGGGTCGCCCTCATCAACGCGTTCGCGTGGGTGTTCTACGTCTTCGGCATCATCCTCCTCGTCACCGCCGGCAACCTCCTCAAGGGCGAGGACTCCGGCGAGGACGAGGCGGACAACCTTGTGATCCGCCTGGCGCGGAAGTTCCTGCGGACCTCCGAGAACTATGACGGCGACAAGCTCTTCACTGTGGAGGACGGCAAGCGCGTCCTGACCCCGATGCTCCTGGTCATGGTGGCGATCGGCGGCACCGACCTGCTGTTCGCGCTCGACTCGATCCCCGCGATCTTCGGCCTCACCCAGAACCCGTACGTCGTGTTCACGGCCACCGCGTTCTCCCTCATGGGGCTGCGCCAGCTGTTCTTCCTCCTCGACGGCCTGCTGGACCGGCTCATCTACCTCTCCTACGGGCTTGCGGCCATCCTCGCGTTCATCGGGGTGAAGCTCATCCTGCACGCTCTCCACGAGAACACGCTGCCCTTCATCAACGGCGGCGAGCACGTGGCGGTCTTCGAGATCACCACGGCACTGTCCCTCAGCGTCATCATCGGCGTCCTCGTCGTCACGGTCGTCGCCTCGCTCTACAGCAGGGCGGGCAAGGCGCACGCGGCCGTCAACAACGCACGGCGCCACGCGGAGAGCTACCTCGACCTCGGCTACACCGCGGATCTCGCCGAGCGCGAGCGCGTGTACCGCGCCCTCCTGGAGGAGGAGCAGGACATCCTCCAGATGGACAAGAGGTACCGCGACAAGGTCAAGGACATCGAGGCGATCCGGGCCAAGGTCGCCGAGGCGCACGAACGGCACGCGGAGTTCACCGCGCGCTGAAACCCTGGGGGCCCCACTGGGGCAGGACGTCGCAACCCTGCGCACGACGGCGGGCCGGTCGCCTCAGGTGACCGGGCCGCCGTCGTGCGCCACGCGGCGCCTGCTGAACGTGGGGCCCGGCGGGGAGGGGACGGCCGCGCGCGCGGCGTCGTCGACGGCACGGCGCCTGCGGAGCTCGAGCGCGAGGCTCTCCTGCCCGCGAGCCATCGCCCAGCGGTGGTTCGCTGCGAAGGCCGGCTTCAGGAGCCAGCTGAGGCGGCGGAGGAGCGGCTTCTCTGCGCTGACCTGCCAGTCGTAGCGGATCACCGTCTCGGGCCCGTCCTGGGTCAGCGTCCACCGGCCCACCCCGTTGAGGTCGCCCCGCGCGCCCACGGTGAACCCCTCCGGCCGCACGGGGGAGGTGAGCGTGAGCTCCCACCGCAGCGTGTACGGGAGCCACCCCTTGGTATGGAGCAGGGAGCGGCTGCCCACCCCGCCCGCGCCCCCGGGATGAAGCGGCTCGACCGCGAGATAGACGGCGGGCCACCAGTAGGGCAGCGCGGAGGCGTCGGCGAGGACGGCCACGACCTCCTCGCGCGTTCCCGCAACGCGCCACCACGTGACGAACTCATAGTCGGTCCTCGTCACAGCCGCCCTTCCCGGTCCCCGCCCCGTTCCCAGCGTACGCCGGGCCGCGGGCGCCGGCTCGGGGTCCGTGCCTACACGACGGAGGTGACCCTGCCTAGACTCTGGCGTGTGAGACGCGCATGGAGCTGACCTTCGACGGCACCGTGATCGAGTGGCGTGGGCCGGCGCCGTTCGTGTTCGTCCGTGTCCCTGACGAGGAGTCCGAGGAGATCCACGCCGTCGCGAACGAGCTGACCTATGGGTGGGGCTGCATTCCCGTGGGCGTGCGGGTGGGCGGCTCGGAGTGGACCACGGCGCTCATGCCGAAGGACGGCGCCTACCTCGTGCCGCTGCGCAAGGCCTTCCGCGAGGCCGAGGGGATCGAGGTCGACGACGTCGTCCCGGTCACCCTCAGCCTCGGCGGCTGACGTAGCCTAGGACCATGGCAGGCGCGGTGCCCTATCTCAGCTACGCGGACGCACCCCGGGCCATCGACTGGCTCGTGCAGCTCGGGTTCTCGGTCGTGGCCCGCCAAGACGGTGAGGACGGCAGCGTGGCCCACTGCGAGCTGCGCCTCGGCGAAGTCGTCATCATGGCCGGCAGCGACGACTCGGCCTACACCGTTCCGGCCCTGAGCGGGCAGTCCACCGGAGCGGGCGTCTACCTCGTCGCGGACGACGTCGACGGGATGTTCCAGCGCGCAGTCACCTCGGGCGGCACTCCCGTCATCGAGCCGGAGGACACTCCGTGGGGATCGCGCCGGGCTCGGGTGCTCGACCCGGGCGGACGCGAGTGGAGCTTCGGCTCGTATGTCCCCGGCGGTTAGGCGCACGCCCGCGGGCGTCCAGGAACTCGGCGCCCCGTAGACTCCCGCCCATGGGGAATGTGGACGGGGTCAGCATCGAGTGGGCGGCCGCGCGGTCCGCGAACCGGGACAACTGGGACGACCGAGTCCCGCTGCACGAGGACGCCTACGACCTCGCTGCCTACGATCGCCCCGGGCACGTGAGCGGCGTCGTCGCCCACGACCTCGCGGCCCTCGCCCCGCACCTGCCCGGTGGGACCGTCGCGGGACTGGATGTGTGCCACCTGCAGTGCCACATCGGCACCGACACCCTTTCGCTGGCGCGTTCGGGAGCCAGGGTGACGGGCGTCGACTTCTCGGCCTCCGCGCTCGACGCCGCCCGGCGGCTCGCGGCCAGGCTCGGCCTCGAGGCGACCTGGGTCGAGTCCGACGTGCTCGAGGCCCGGTCCGCCGTCGCGGGCGACTTCGACCTCGTCTACACGAGCATCGGCACGATCTGCTGGCTGCCGGACCTCGAGCGCTGGGCCGAGCAGGTCGCCGCCCTCCTGCGCCCGGGCGCACGTTCTACTTCCGCGACGCGCACCCGGCCCTGTACGCGCTCGACGAGGAGGCGGACGGCCTGGCCATCCGGTACCGGTACTTCGGCGACGGCACAGCCCAGCAGTGGGACGACTCCTCCACCTACGCGGGCAGCGGCACCGTGGCCCATCCCCGCACCTACGAGTGGCCGCACCCCGTCTCCGAGATCCTCAACGCCCTCCTCGGCGCAGGCCTGCGGATCGAGAGGGTGGACGAGGGCCGGACCCTGCCGTGGCTCTTCAGCCGGCGGATGGTCGAGGTCCCAGGCGGCTATGCGTGGCCGGAGCCCGAGCGGGACCTGGTGCCGTGCACGTTCACGGTGGTGGCCCGCCGCGACGACGGCTAGGGCCTACCGGCCGCGTGCGCGGCGACCTGCCCGAAGACCCAGCGCCGCACCCACGCGTGCATCGCGATGGCGGCCGCCGAGGCGGCGTTGATGGACCGCGTCGAGCCGAACTGCTCGATGGAGAGCGTGGCCTCCGCCGCGGCGTGCACCTCGGCGGTGAGGCCGGGGCCCTCCTGCCCGAACACGAGCACGCAACGGCGGGGCAGCTCGTAGGTCTCCAGCGGCACGGAGTCGGGGAAGATGTCCACGCCGAGGATCGGCAGGTCCTCGGTGCGCGCCCACTGGACGAAGTCCTCGACGGTCGCGTGGTGGCGGACGTGCTGATAGCGGTCGGTGACCATCGCCCCGCGACGGTTCCACCGCCGTCGGCCGATGATGTGCACCTCCTTGGCGAGGAACGCGTTCGCGGTGCGCACCACCGTGCCGATGTTGAGGTCGTGCTGCCAGTTCTCGATAGCCACGTGGAACTCATGCCGGCGGGTGTCCAGCTCGGCCACGATCGCCTCGTGCCGCCAGTACCGGTACCGGTCCAGGACGTTGCGGCGGTCGCCGTGCTCGAGGAGCTCGGGGTCCCACTGCTCGCCTTCGGGCCAGGGGCCCTCCCAGGGGCCCACCCCCACCTCGTGCTCCGCGTCGCGCCCCTCGGCCACCTGTTCTGCCACCGGACAAGGGTAGGACGAAATACCCATGAGATATTGTCAACAATTTTGTGTGAATCTATGCTCGTCCTCATGATCATCGACATCCACGGCCACTACACGACCGCGCCGCCCGCCCTCGGGCAGTGGCGCGACCGTCAGGTCCACACCGTCGACCGCGGAGCCGCGGAGCCGGACCCGGCCGAGCTGCGCATCAGCGACGATGAGCTGCGCGAGAGCATCGAGGCGAACCAGCTCAAGGTCATGGACGAGCGCGGGATCGACGTCACAGTCTTCTCGCCGCGGGCCTCGTTCATGGCGCACCACATCGGCGGGTTCGAGACGTCGGCGGCGTGGGCGCGGATCTGCAACGACCTGTGCCACCGCGTCAGCGAGCTGTTCCCCGAACGGTTCGCCCCCGCCGTCATGCTTCCCCAGTCCCCCGGCGTGGACCCGGCCACGTGCGTGGACGAGATCAAGCGTGCGGCGACCGAGCTCGGGGCCGTCGCCGTGAACCTCAACCCGGACCCTTCCGGCGGACACTGGAGCGCCCCGCCGCTCACCGACCGATCGTGGTACCCGGTCTACGAGGCACTCGTGGAGCACGGGCTGCCCGCCATGGTGCATGTGAGCACGAGCGTGAACCCGTGCTTCCACACCACCGGCTCGCACTACCTCAACGCGGACACGACCGCGTTCATGCAGCTGCTCCAGGGCGATCTCTTCGCGGACTTCCCCGAGCTCAGGCTCGTCATCCCGCACGGCGGCGGCGCGGTCCCGTACCACTGGGGGCGCTTCCGCGGCCTCGCCCAGGCGCTCGGCAGGCCCGAGCCGGAGGACCACCTTCTGGGCAACGTCTTCTTCGACACGTGCGTCTACCACCAGCCGGGCATCGACCTCCTGCTCGGGGTGATCCCCCACCGGAACGTCCTTTTCGCCTCCGAGATGATCGGCGCCGTGCGCGGCATCGACCCCCGCACCGGGCACCACTTCGACGACACCCGCCGCTATGTCGAGGCCGCCGGGCTCTCCTCTGAGGACCTCGTCGCTGTCGAGGAGGGCAACGCCCGCCGCGTCTACCCGCGCCTCGACGCCCGCCTCACCGCCCAGGGCCGCTAGCCCGGCCCGGCACTGCCAGCCCACCCCGCTGTCCCGCCCGCCCTTAGGAGGACTTCAGAGCCATGTACGAGATCGGAGTCGTGCACCGCACGATCACCCGGGCCGAGCCCACCGCGGTGAAGTCGCTCGCGCCGTTCGGCGTCGCCACTGTCCACGAGGCGATGGGCCGCACCGGGCTGATGCGCCCCTACATCCGGCCCGTCTACGAGGGCGCAGCCCTGTGCGGGACCGCCGTCACCGTCCTGCTCCAGCCCGGGGACAACTGGATGTTCCACGTGGCCGTCGAACAGCTGAGTCCCGGGGACGTGCTCGTCGCGGCGTGCACCACGGAGTGCGAGGACGGCTTCTTCGGCGAGCTGTTGGCCACCTCCGCCCGCGCCCACGGCTGCGCTGGGCTCGTGATCGACGGTGGCTGCCGCGACGTCGACGCCCTGCGCGGCATGGACTTCCCCGTCTTCAGCCGCGCCGTCAACGCCAGGGGCACCGTCAAGGCCACCCTCGGCTCCGTCAACGTCCCCGTGGTGTGCGCGAACGCCCCCGTGAACCCGGGCGACGTGGTGGTCGCCGACGCCGACGGCGTCGTCGTGGTCCCCGCCGGCCGCGCCGCCGAGGTGGCCGAGGCCGCAGCGCGGCGCGAGGAGAACGAGGAGGGCAAGCGCGCCCGCTTCGCCGCCGGGGAGCTCGGCCTCGACATCTACGGCATGCGCGAGAAGCTCGACGCCGCCGGCCTCCGCTACCTCGACTGACGCGAAAGACCATGACTCCCGTCTTCGAGAAGACCCCCGGCTGGCTCGACTGGTACGCCTCGCCCTCCACGCCGGCCTTCACGCTCCCGCCAGGCGCCGTGGACGCCCACTGCCACGTCTTCGGGCCCGCCAGCGAGTTCCCTTTCGCCCCGGAGCGCAAGTACACCCCGTGCGACGCCGGCAAGGACCAGCTCTTCGCCCTCCGCGACCGCCTCGGCGTGAGCCGAAACGTGATCGTCCAGGCCACGTGCCACGGCGCCGACAACAGCGCGATGGTGGACGCCGTCCGCTCCGCCGGGGGCCGGGCACGAGGCGTCGCGACCGTCCGTCCCGATGTGTCGGCGGCCGAACTCGCCCGGCTGCACGAGGCCGGCGTGCGCGGGGTCCGGTTCAACTTCCTCAAGCGCCTCGTCAGCGCGGCGCCCCAGGACGAGCTCGCCGAGATCGCGCGGAAGGTCGCCCCACTGGGCTGGCACATCGTCATCTACTTCGAGGCGGCAGACCTCCCCGAGCTCGAGGACTTCTTCGCCTCGCTCCCGGCGCCGCTCGTCGTGGACCACATGGGCCGGCCGGACGTCTCCCAGCCGGTGGACGGGCCCGAATTCAGCCGATTCCTCCGCTTCGTGGAGCGCAACGACGTCTGGGTCAAGGTCTCCTGCCCCGAGCGGCTCAGCCTCGCCGGACCGCCCGCGCTCGACGGCGAGCGGGACGCCTACCGCGACGTCGTCCCCTTCGGCCGGCGGGTCATCGAGGAGTTCGCTGACGCCGTCGTCTGGGGCACCGACTGGCCGCACCCCAACCTCACCGACCACATGCCCGACGACGGGCTCCTCGTGGACTTCATCCCGCACCTCGCTGTGACGGCCGAGCAGCAGCACCGGCTGCTCGTCGCCAACCCGATGCGCCTCTACTGGCCGGAAGAAGCCGTTTGAGAGGCACTGACCTTCGGGGACGCAGGACGATGACGGGTGGTCACTGGCACTTGCCCGGGTTGGCGGTGCACCACTGCTGGTACTGGGCCACGTAGCCCTGGTGCTCGGCGTAGGTCTTGGCGAACTTCGTCTCCCCCGTGTCGAGGTTGACCGTCACCCAGTACAGGTAGTCGTTCGCGGTCGGGTGCGCCGCCGCGGCCACGGCCTTCGATCCCGGCGAGCCGATCGGCCCGGGCGGCAGCCCCGTGTGCACGTACGTGTTGTACGGGTTGGACGCGTCCTGCTTCTGCGCATCCGTCAGCTGCACCGTCTTCGTGCCCAGCCCGTACGTGACCGTCGCGTCCGACTGGATCAGCCCGTTGGTCTGGTCGTTGGGCTTGAGCCGGTTCTCGATCGCCCCGGCCACGTTCCCGTAGTCCGCCCGTCCGCCCTCGGCCTGCACGATGCTGGCCACCGTCAGGACCTGGTACTGCTGGTTCGGGTCGGTGATCCCGTCCTGCTTCAGCTCGTCCACCGTGGTCGAGACCAGCTTGGCCAGGATGTCCTTGGCCGAGGTCCCCACCGGGAACCGGTACTCCCCCGGCGCCAGGTACCCCTCCAGGCTCTTGGCCTTCGCCGGGAGCCCGAAGTCCCCGGGCCTGGCGTTGAGCGCATCGAGGTCCTTGCGGTCCACCGAGGCCGCCTTCGCGATCGCGTCGAGGGAGTCCCCCACCCGCATCCCGGCGCTCAGGGCGAAGTAGATCACCTTCGCACTGTCCGAGCCCGCCAGGATCGCCGCCGCATCGGAGGCCTTCATCTCCTTCTTGAACGTGTAGTCACCGGGGCTGATCTTTCCGCCGGTCCCGGCGAGGGCCCGCACGAAGGTCTCGGCGTCGGCAATCACTCCGTCCTGCTGGAGCTCCTGCGCCACGGCCAGGGGCCCGGCGCCGGTCTGGACGGTCACCTGGACCTGTCCGGTGCCGGGGCCGGGGTAGTCCGTGACCTTGTCCATCTTCAGGGCCGTGCGCAGTCCGAGCCCGAGCAGAACGGAGCCTGCCACGGTGAGGGCGAGCACGACACCCATGGCGATGGCTGCGGTGCGGAGCGGGTGTCGGGCCGGACGGCGCTCTCCCGCCGGGTCGTTCAGGGGCTTCTCGGGCGCGCCCGGGCTGGCCGCGATCGCCTCGACTCCGACGGCCGGGACCGGGTCTGCGGCAGGGGGCCTGCCCGGTCGCCTCGGGATGGTCACCGTATCAATGCTCCTAGCGCTCCTGGGCTCAGTCGGCCCCGGGTAGGGCCCAGCCACATGGGCCATCCGGAACTTTACCCCGCGCGCGCCACGTTCAAACGCGGAAGCTGCGCGCGGCGCGTCCGCCTCATCGCACGGTGAGGGTGCCGTGCATGTCCGCGTGGTACTCGCAGTGGAAGGGGTAGGTGCCGGGGGTGGCCGGGGCGGTGAAGGCGACACTGCGGCCGGCCGGGGCCGTGGCCTTGAACGCGCCTCCGTCCGCGGTGACGGTGTGGGCCTGGGCGTCCATGTTCATGACCGTGACCGTGGCGCCGGGGGCGACAGGGCCGGGATCAGAGTAGGCCGAGGAGCTGATGTGGATGGTCACCGCCTCCGCGGAGGTGGCCTGCGAGGGGCCCATGGCCATGCCCGGCTCCATCGATGCAGTCGCGGCAGGCGCGGACTGGGCCGTGCCGCTGCCGGCGCTGCCCATGGCCGCCCCGGAGCAGGCAGTGGTCCCCAGCGATACCGCGCTGAAGAGGAGGGCCAGGCCAGCCAGGCGCCGGCGAGAGCGTGGGGACAGTTCCATGGTCAGGGTCCTTCGGGAAGGTCGGGCCGGTTCATGCCGGGTGGCTCGAGACGAGGTGGGCGTAGACGACGGTGTTGTCCAGGTACTGGCCCGACGCCGGATCGAAGCCGCCACAGGTGATCAGACGCAGTTCAGCCCGGTCCGCGTTGCGGTAGACCTCGACGGTGGGGAACTGGGACTTGTGGTAGACGTCGGTCCGGTCCACGACGAACACGGCTGCGGTGTGGTCGGCCCGGACCACGGTCACCTGAGCGCCGGGCGCGAGCTCGTGGAGTCGGTAGAACACTCCGACAGGTGTGCCGATGGCGTTGACGTGCCCGAGGATGACGGCGGACCCGGAGAGGCCGGGCGCGACTGACCCGGTGTACCAGCCGGCCGGTGATCCGGGTGCGCCCGGCGGAACGGCGACCTCGCCGTCGGGCTGCTTGCCCAGCTGGAGCAGGGGCGTGTCCACCCCGATGGAGGGCGCCTGGAAGCGGGTGGGGGCGGAGGCGGGCAGCACCGGGCCGGAGTGGGCGGGGAGCGGGGCCGCCTGCGCCGACCTCGGCGCAGCCGGTGATGGCGTGCTCTCCCCGCCCGCGGGGGACTGCGCGGGCGGGGAGGCTGGGGCCGTCGCGGGAACCCCCGTGGGGGCTCCGGTCTGCCCCACGGGGTCGCTCCCGTGGGCCAGACCGAGGCCGATCCCCGCGAGGCCTCCGGCGAGCAGGAGCGTGGCACCTGCAGAGGCGAGCCTGCGCCCGCGGCCACCGTTGCCGGTACCTTCTCTCATCGGGTGTGACCCTCCTGCTCGCACGGCGGAATCAGGCCTTGGCGGCCCGACGGCGGCGGATGCCGTAGACCCCGCCTGCTGCGGCGATCAGGCCTGCACCGGTCGCGATGAGGCCCAGGTCCACCCCCTGCTGCTGTGTCGGGGCAGCGATGCCCGTGCCGGGGGCGCCGGCGGGCATCGCGGTGAGGGTGCCGCAGAGGGCGGGCGAGGTCGCCGCCAGCGGCAGCGAGGGCACCAGGTCGCTGGGCTCCTTCTGGGCTCCGGCCGGCAGGGTCGCCGGGTCCAGGCCGTGCACGACGACGACCGCCGTGCCGGACTGCAGCGATGCCAGCGTCTTCGCATCCAGCGTGATGGTCCGCTGATAGGTGAAGGAGGAGCCCATCCCTGCGACGGCGAGGTCGGTGCCCGCCGCGGGGCTGGTGTCCCCACTCGTGGAGAGGGTGGCGCCGATGCCCCCGTAGAACGGGGCGCCCTCGGTGGTGCTGACCACCCCGTCGCCGCTGGTGTCGGCCGACGGCCCCGGACAGGTGCCCTTGGCGCCGATGTGGATGTGCTGGACGTGCGGGTAGGGCTTGCCGCTGAAGGTCGCGGCGAGGCCCGAGACCTTCTCGGTCACGGTGGCCTGGTTTCCGTTCAGCGTGATCATGGCCGTGCCCGAGGCGTTGGAGCCGTTGATGGCCCCCAGGTTCGCCTGGTAGGTGGTGTTGTCCGCCGCCAGTGCCGGGCTCGTGGAGAGGGCCATGGCCCCGAGGGCGAGGGCCGGGGCGATCAGGAAGGCAGATTTCTTCATGATGGTGATTCCTCCATGCTCTTTGTCGCGTCGCCGGCTCCGGGTGGCGCCGGTCGCCGGGCTCAGGAACTGTCCGACAGATACCGTTCGGAGTGGTCGGCATCACGGATTGGATGGGTGCGCCGGCTCATTCGCTCCAGCACGCCAGCACGTCGGTGGCGATCTGGTAGGCGAGGGAGCTCCGGGAGACGCCGTGGGGGCCCACCGGCTCCTTCAGGCCTGTGGCGTCCACGGTGAGGGCGAAGCTGTCCTTGGCGAACGCCACGGTGCCGGCGGGACTCTGGTAGCCGGGCAGGCCGAGGTTCGCCAGCCCTTCGATGGGGGCAGCGCCGGGCAGCGCCGCGACCGCACCGTGGGCGGAAGCGCGGGCCGCCGCCGGATCCGAGGATTCCTGGACGGCGAGCACGAGCGCGCCGGAGGGGAGCCGGTAGGTGCAGGTGTAGCGGCCGCCCGCCCATGTCGAGGACGGCGACGGGGCAGCGGGCAGCGCCAGGATCTGGGCGACCTTCTCCCTGATCTCCTGCCCGCACACCATCGCCGCCGCCGACGATGGTCCCGTCGCCGGGGCCGAAGACGCTGCGGAAGGGGAGGGTGCCGCAGCGGACTGCTGCGCTGCCTCCGGCGGCGCCGGCGCGCTCTGGACGGCCGCGCAGCCGCTCATCATCAGGGCCGCGCAACTGAGCGCGACGAGGCGGCGAACGAGGCGTGCGCCCATCGTCGTGTCCTTTCCCTCCGCCGGCGTCGCCTGGCGACCTCGGCACCACGGTAGCTTCTGGTCCATCCTTCGGAGCCGGCCCACCACGCGGACTGGCGATGAACCGGATCGTCGTGCACGGCGTCTCATGGGCAGCGGCAGACAGCCGCCGGATCAGGGAAGGCGACACCATGAACAAGCGAGCAGCACTCTTCTTGGCCGCTGCATCGGCGGCCTCCGCCCTCGCCCTCGCCGGCTGCGGCGGTGGGGGCGGGAGCAGTCCGGCCTCTTCGAGCGCCCCTGCAGCGGCGCCCGCCTCGCCGTCGTCCGCGGCACCGTCGTCCGCCGCACCGTCCTCCACCGCCTCGGCCGAGGTCGAAACGCTCAAGACCGCGAGCGTCGCGGGCCACACCATCGTCGTCGACGGGGACGGCAAAGCCGTCTACGTGTACACCCGCGACAACCCCGGCGCCACGACGAGCGCCTGCACCGGCGGATGCGCCTCCCTGTGGCCTGCCGTGACCAGCGCCGGCGCACCCACCCTCCAGGGCGTGACCGGGAAGATCGGCAGCATCACCGGCGTCGACGGCAAGCAGCAGATCACGGTCAACGGGATGCCCATCTACTACTACGCGAAGGACACCGCTCCCGGTCAGGTCAACGGGCAGGGCGTCGCGAACGTGTGGTACGTCATCGGCGCGGACGGGAGCATGATCCAGACGCCGCTGGCCTCCGGGAGCTCGGGAACCGGCGGCTACTAGGCGCCGTAGACCGTCACCGCCGCGGCCTTCGCGACGAGCACGACGGCGGCCCCCTGGGCCAGGTCGAGCTCGGCGGCCGACGCCGGGGTCAGGTCCGCGACGAGGGCGTGGCCCGCGGCGTCGCAGTGCACCCGCACCTGGGCGCCGCGCGGCTCGAGCTCGCGGACGACGCCGTCCCACGCGTTCCGCGGTGACCCGCGCGGCACGCCGGACTCGCCGCCGAGAGCCGTGGGGGCCGGATAGAGGGCCACGTCCGCGGGGCGGAACACGGCGATGGCGGCCTCGCCCGCCTGCGGCGGCTCCACCCCGTCCGGGACCGTGCCCGAGACCTCGCCGAGGCCGTCGACGCGCAGGCGCCCGGGCCCCGCCCCTCGTTCGGACATGGCCCGCCCCTCGATGAAGTTGAGCCCTGCCAGGCCGGCGGCGAAGCGGCTTCGAGGGCGGTCCAGGAGGTCGGCGGTGGGTCCGGACTCGGCGACGCGGCCGGACTCGAGGACCACGACGCGGTCGGCGAGCAGGTGGGCGTCGAGCGGCTCGTGCGTGATGACGAGCGCCGTGCGGCCCTCGAGGACGCGCCGCAGGAGCCGGCGCAGGGCGGGGGCGGCGGCGACGTCGAGTGCCGCGAACGGCTCGTCGAGCAGGAGGACCCGGGGCTCGGCCGCGAGCGCCCGGGCGATCGCGACGCGCTGCGCCTGGCCGCCCGAGAGCTCGGCGGGGCGCCGCCCGGCCAGCTCCTCGGCGTCGACCTCGCGCAGCCATCGGCCGGCAGCGGCACGGGCCTCGTCCCGCGGGGCGCCGGCGGCCCGCGGGGCGAACGCGACGTTCTCGAGCACGCTCAGGTGCGGGAAGAGGAGCGGCTCCTGGGCCAGCAGTGCGACCCCGCGCCGGTGCGGGGGGACCCACGTGCCGCGGGCGTCGGCGAGGACCCGGCCGGCGAGCGCGACGCTGCCGGCGTCCGGCCGGATCAGCCCGGCGCAGAGCCCGAACAGGGTCGACTTCCCGGCGCCGTTCGGTCCCATCACCGCCACCGTCTCGCCGTCCCCGACGGTGAGGGCGAGCCGGACGCCGCGGGCGGCGAGGCCGGCGTCGACCGTCAGGAGGCCCGCCGGCGCGGCGGTCACCGCGCTCCCCCCGCCCGGCGCCCGTAGGCGACGCCCACCACGGCGGCGGCGACGGCGACGAGCAGGAGCGCGAGGGCCACGGCGGCGTCGGGATCGGTCTCGCGCTGCAGGTACACCTCGAGCGGCAGGGTGCGGGTGACCCCCTGGAGGCTTCCGGCGAACGTGAGGGTTGCGCCGAACTCTCCGAGTGAGCGGGCGAAGGCGAGCACGAGGCCGGAGGCGAGGCCGGGCAGCACGAGCGGGAGTGTGACGCGGCGGAACGCATGGGTCGGGGAGGCGCCGAGGGTCGCGGCGACGGCCTCGTAGCGGCCGCCTGCGGTGCGCAGCGCACCCTCGAGGGAAACCACGAGGAAGGGCAGCGACACGAAGGCCTGCGCCATGACCACGGCGGCAGTGGTGAACGCGACCTGCACGCCGAGCACGTCGAGCCAGCGCCCCACGAGTCCCAGCCGGCCGAACGTGTAGAGGAGCGCGAGGCCGCCCACCACGGGGGGCAGCACGAGCGGCAGGAGCACGAGGGCGCGGAGCCAGCGCAGGCCGGGCACGCTGCCCCGGGCCAGGGCCATCGCCATCGGCACCCCGAGCAGGAACACGAGCGCGGTGCTCGCCGCCGCCGTCGTCAGGCTCAGCCGGAGCGCGGCGAGGGACGCGTCCGAGGTGACGAGCGGGACGAAGTGCGGCCAGTCCACGCGGGCGAGGATCCCCACGAGGGGAACGACGACGAACAGGGCCCCGACCGCCGCGGGCGCCCAGAGCCAGGCCGGGAGCCCCGTGAACCCCCGGGAGGTGACTCTCAGGAGGTGGTCCCCAGGCCGTTGCCGCGCTGAGGGGTCATGTCCCTGCATTGAGGGGTCATATCCCTGCGCTGAGGGGTCATGTCCCTGCGCTGAGGGGGTCATGGCGCGCCGAAGCCGGCATCCGCGAGCACCTTCCGTCCCTCTGGGCCCGCGACGTAGTCCGCGAACTCGTGGGCGAAGGCCTTGTCCTTCGCGTCGCGCAGCACGGCGACCGGGTAGCGGTTCACCGCGGAGGCGGCCTCGGGGAACGGCACCGCGGCGACCTTCCCGCCCGCACCGCGCGCGTCCGTGGCGTACACGAGCCCGGCGTCCGCCTCCCCGGAGACGACCTTCCCGAGAACGTCGGTCACGTTCGACTCCTGCGACACCGGGGCCAGGGCCACGTGGGCCGCCCCCGCCGCCGCCTGCGCGGCGGCCCCGCACGGCACCTGCGGCGCGCAGTCGACGAGCCTGAGCCCGGGGCGGGCAAGGTCCGCCAGGCCCTTGATCCCCGCGGGATTGCCGGGCCGCACGGCAATCGTGAGCACATTGGTCGCGAAGTCCGCGGGCTCGCCGTCCGCGAGCCCGGCCCCGGTGACCTTGCCCATGGTCCTGGCGTCCGCGGACGCGAAGACGTCCGCCGGGGCGCCGTTGGCGATCTGAGCCGCGAGGTCGGAGGAGCCGGCGAAGCTGAACGCGACCGTGGTGCCGGGGTGCGCGGCCTGGAACTGCCGCCCGATCGCGGTGAAGCTCTTCTGGAGGGAGGCCGCGGCGAACACCGTGACGGTGCGGCCTCCGCCGCCGGACGACGCCGCGGGGCCGCCCGCCGCCGTCGCCCCGCCGCACGCCGTGAGCAGCGCGGCGAACGCGAGGGACCCGAGCCCGAGCCCGGCCAGCGCCCCCACTGGGCGCCTCACAAGGCCCTCCCGCCCGGGGTCTCGACGATCACGGTCGTGGCCTTGACCACCGCCGTGGCCACGGACCCCGGCTCGAGGCCCAGCTCGCGCACCGCCTCGGAGCTCATGAGCGAGACGACGCGGTGCGGGCCGCACTGGAGCTCCACCTGCGCCATGACCTTGTCCATCGTCACCGCGGTCACGAGGCCCACGAACTGGTTCCGGGCCGAGCGCCCCACCCCCGACGAGTCCGTGGGGGCCGCCGCGGTCGCGCGCGCGTGCGCGGCGAGCTCGGCGCCGTCCACCGCCGCACGGCCGGACTCGTCCATGTGGGCGGTCAGCGTGCCGGCATCCACCCAGCGGCGCACGGTGTCGTCGGAGACGCCGGTGAGCCGGGCGGCGTCGGCAATGCGGAGCAGTCCCATGCCGACAGTCTAGGGGCAATCTCCGCACCTGCGGCGAAAATAGGTCCGAACGGTCGCAGTTGCGGAAATCGGCCGCAAACGATCGGTGGGATGGAAGACTGAGGGTGCGTCCGCCGTCGTGCGCGCACCCTCCCCCCGACCCGAGGAGCGTTTCATGAGCGAGTCCCCCGACGTCGAGCCGACGCAGCCCGCCGGCCCCGTGGTCTACCGCAGCGGCCAGGAGATCGAATGCTGGCTCACGGACATGGACGGCGTGCTCGTCCACGAGAACCACCCGATCCCCGGCGCCGCCGAGCTCATCCAGCGGTGGGTGGACACCTCCCGCCGCTTCCTGGTCCTGACGAACAACTCGATCTACACCCCGCGGGACCTCGCCGCCCGCCTCGCCTCCTCGGGCCTGAGCATCCCCGAGGAGAACATCTGGACCTCGGCGCTGGCCACGGCGGTGTTCCTCAAGGACCAGATGCCGGGCGCCCGGATCTACGTGATCGGCGAGGCCGGCCTCACCACGGCCCTGCACGAGGCTGGCATGATCCTCACCGACCAGGACCCCGACTATGTGGTGCTCGGCGAGACCCGCACGTACTCCTTCAACGCGATCACCACGGCCATCCGCCTGATCCTCGACGGCGCCCGGTTCATCGCCACCAATCCGGACGCGACGGGGCCCTCGCGGGACGGCGTGCTGCCCGCGACCGGCGCGATCGCCGCGCTCATCAGCAAGGCGACGGGCCGGGTGCCGTACACCATCGGCAAGCCGAACCCCATGATGTTCCGCTCCGCGATGAACCAGATCGACGCACATTCCGAGACCACGGCGATGATCGGAGACCGGATGGACACGGACATCATCGCGGGCATGGAGGCCGGGCTGCACACGGTGCTCGTCCTCTCTGGCATCACGCAGCGCGAGGACATCGCCGCCTACCCCTTCCGGCCCAACCAGATCCTCGCTTCCGTGAAGGACCTCCTGCAGCAGCTCTAGTGTGTGGCCGGTCACCCCTGGGTGTCCGCAACGAGACACCCTCAGACGGAATGCGCCTGCACCGCGGTGCGCTGCACTGAACAGTTGATAGTCCAGCGAAGACAAAGGAGATCGACATGGCACAGTTCACCGGCAGGGTAGCCCTCGTCACGGGCGGCGGCTCGGGCCTCGGCGAGGCGATCGGCAAGGAGCTCGCGGCCAAGGGGGCGAGCGTCGTCCTGACCGACATCAACCTCGACGCAGCCCAGCGCGTGGCGAAGGAGATCACGGACGCCGGCGGGACGGCGTCGGCCTTCCAGCAGGACACCGCGAAGAAGGAGGACTCCGAGAAGGCGGTCCGGTTCGCCGTGGAGACGTACGGCAAGCTCAACTACGCGGTGAACAACGCCGGGATCGGCGGCAGGAACGCCCCGACGGGGGAGATCGACCTCGACGACTGGGACAAGGTCATCGACATCAACCTCAACGGCGTGCTGTACGGCATGCGGTACCAGATCCCCGAGATGCTCAAGGCCGGCGCCGCAGAGAGCGCGATCGTCAACATGGCCTCGATCCACGGGATGGTCGCGGCGCTGGGCAACAGTGCGTACACCGCAGCCAAGCACGGCGTGGTCGGCGTGACCAAGAACGCCGCCGCCGAGTACGGCCCCCAGGGGCTGCGCATCAACGCCGTGGGCCCCGGCTACATCCAGACGCCGCTGCTGGAGAACAACCTCACCCCCGAGGTGATGGAGCTCCTCAAGGGCAAGCACCCGCTCGGGCGGCTCGGGCGCCCCGAGGAGGTCGCACACGTCGTGACGTTCCTCCTCTCCGAGGACGCCTCGTTCGTCACCGGCGGCTACTACCTCATCGACGGCGGCTACACCGCCGTCTGAGCCACGCGCGCACGACGGCGGCCGGTCACCCACGCGGGTGGCCGGCCGCTTTGTCTCGGCCCCCTACCCGGCCCCGCCGCCGGCCGCTCCCACCGTCAGGGGCAGCGGGAGCAGCTGGGGCAGGAGCCGGTTGAGGACCTGGTTGTAGACGATGCCGCTCCACTGCGGGCTCGCGTGCGCCGGGAACGCCCCGATGGTCTGCGCATCCGAGCTGACCAGGTTCTTCGCGAACAGCCGCTCCCACCGCGACCGGGCGGAGGCGTAGTCCACGGTCTGGTCGCCCGGGTTGCCGATGAACGCCATCTGCACGGTGCCGAGCGAGTCGGTGAACCGGGTGGCGTCCCACTGGTAGATGTACTCCGACTCGCTCTGGATGAGCACGCTGGAGGGCGCGAGCGGCGAGAGCTGCTCGAGGGTCTGGTTCACGACCTGGCCCCATGTCCGCTCGTTCTTGTGCACCACCCGCTCGCCGAACTCGTACCCGCCGCGCACCACGGAGGGGATCCGGACCCCGAGGTCGTACAGGTACACGACCGAGTCGAACCAGGTCTGGTCGAGGACGTCGAACTTCGAGGCGGGTGTCGAGTCGAGGAGGATCACCTCGACCTGGAGGCCGTCCTCGGAGAGCAGCCTCGCAGCGGCCTCGACGGCCACCATCCCACCGAACGAGTGCCCGTAGAAGTACAGGGTGCGCAGGCGCCGCTGGCGGATGTAGACCCGCAGGGTGTCCAGGATCTCGTCCAGGTCGAGGCCCAGATTGGAGTAGCCCACGGCGGCGAGCTGCCCCCGCTGCGACAACGAGGACCGCAGGGAGGCGAGGATGATCCTCGCCTCCTCCCAGCTCGTCTTGTAGCCGGGGAACAGGATCCAGGAGGTGCCGGGGAAGCGCTGCCGCGCGGCGTCGTCCGCGAGGTCGAGCAGGACCGTCTGGCGCCGGCGGCTCTGCACCTCGCGGGTGACGAACATGTCCGCGGCGAGCAGCGCCGAGGCCGTCGCCCCGCCGAGGAAGGCACGGCGCGAGAACGCCTTGACCCGCAGGGCCGCCCGGAGCAGAGCCGGGTCTACGGATGGTCCCCCCACGTCACTGCCCGGGCCAGGTCCCTCAGTCGAGACCGAGCTCGTCCTTCCCGAAGGCGTAGAGGTACGGCACCCCGGCCTCGGCCTCGATGCGCTCCTTCGCGCCCGTGGCGCGGTCCACGATGACGGCCACCGCGGTCACCTCCCCGCCCGCGTTGCGCACGCCCTCGACGGCCGCGAGCGCCGAGCCGCCCGTGGTCGAGGTGTCCTCGAGCACCACGACCTTGCGGCCCTCCACGCCCGGGCCTTCGACCTGCCGGCCCATGCCGTAGGACTTCTGCGCCTTGCGCACCACGAACGCGTCGACGGCGCGGCCGGCCTCGCGGGCGGCGTGCATGACGGCGGTGCCCACCGGGTCGGCGCCCATCGTGAGGCCGCCCGCGGTGTCCATCTGGACCCCGGCGCTGTCGATGAGGTCCAGCATGACCTGGCCCACGAGCTGGCTCGCCTCGTGGTGCAGCGTGATGCGGCGGAGGTCCACGTAGTAGTCCGCTTCCTTGCCACTCGAGAGGATCACCGTGCCCCGCACCACGGCGAGCTCCTTGATGAGCTCCAGCAGGCGGGCGCGGGCGGCGGCGATGTCAACGGGTGCGGCGTCAGTCATGGCACCGATTCTAGTGGCGACGCACGACGGCGCGTGGTCGCCCCGGCCTCTCCCTCCCCCGCCCCGCGAAGTCACCCCCTGGAACCGCGAAGTCACCCCGTAGCGCGCGAGTCATCACCCCGCGGCCTTCCTCCCCAGCTTTCCTGCACTCGTCCCCAGCTTTCAGGCTCCGCACTCAGCTGAGGCGGGGGATCAGACAGATGACGCTGGCCTCACGCGCGCCAAAGTCGGGGAGCACAGCAGCGAATGTTGGGGAGGACTGCAGGGAAAGTCGGGGACGACAGCCACGGGTGACCTGAGAGCATTCGGAGGCCACCGGCGTCGGGCGTCACCACGCCAGACCCGACCTCGCGCACCCACGGGGTGACCTCGGGCCCACACCGGGTGACCTCGGGGTTCTACGGGGTGACCTCGGGCCCACACCGGGTGACCTCGGGGTTCTACGGGGTGACTTCGCGGTCAGGCGGGGAGGGAGAGGTTCTCGACGATGTGCTCGGCGATGGCCATCGACGAGGTCGCCCCGGGCGAGGGCGCATTGCGGATGTGGGTGATGCGGCCGCGGCGCTGGATCGCGAAGTCGTCCACGAGGCTGCCGTCCCGGTTCATGGCCTGGGCCCGGATGCCGCGCGAGGCGCCCACGGCCCGTGCCCCCTCGAGCGCGGGGACGTACCGGCCGGCCTCGGCGATGAAGCGCGCGGGCGAGGCGAGCGTGCGGATCTCCCGCGCCGCCGTGGCGAGGTTGTGGCCCGAGAACCGCCAGAAGCCGCCGAAGGACAGCGTGGACGCGACGTCCCGCACGTCGAGGCCGAGCCCCGCGTATCCCTCGCGGGAGAGGGACAGGAAGGCGTTGGGCCCCACGGTCATCTCGCCGTCGACCCGTTTGGTCAGGTGCACGCCGAGGAACGGGTAGCGCGGGTCCGGGACGGGGTAGACGAGGCCCCGGACCACGTCTCGGTAGTCGGGCTCGAGGACGAAGTACTGGCCGAGGAACGGCACGATGGCCGGCCCCGCCTCCTCGCCGGACCGGGCGGCCAAACGGTCCGACTGCAGCCCCGCGCAGGCGATGACCGCGTCGAAGCTCTCCTGCCCCTCGGCCGTCTCCACCGTCGCCGACGCACCGGCCTCTGTCACGGCCCGCACCTCGGCGCCGAACCGGACGGTACCGCCCGCGGCGCACGCGTCGTCGAGGAGGGCCTCGGTGACGCGGGCGTAGTCCACGATGGCGGTCTCGGGCGAGTGGAGCGCGCGCCGGCCCACGGCATGGGGCTCGATCTCGCGCAGCTCGCCGGGGCCCACCATGTGCACGCCGGGCACCCTGTTGGCGACCGCCCGCTCGAAGATCCGCTCGAGCCTGGCCTCCTCGTCGGAGTCGAGGGCAACGACGACCTTCCCGCACGCCTCGTAGGGGAGGCCGCGCTCGGCGCAGAGGTCCCGCAGGAGCCCGACGCCGCGGCGGCACAGCCGCGCCTTGAGTCCGCCCGGCTCGTAGTAGAGGCCCGCGTGCACCACCCCGGAGTTGTGCCCCGTCTGGTGCGCGGCGGGGCGCTGCTCCTTCTCGAACACGGTGACGGCGGCACCGGGGAACCGGCGCGTGAGCTCCCGCGCCACGGCCGCGCCGATGATCCCCGCACCCACCACGGCGAAAGACTCTCCTGCGCCCACGGTGCTCCTCTCCCCCGCCGGACCCCCGTGGCCCCGCCGGACCCACGCTGCGTGGGCCCAGCCTAGCGAGGAGGCGGCCCACGGCGACGGCCCACGGGGCCTATCATGTGCCGAGAACCCCAATGTTTCCCAGAGGAGGCCAGTGAACACGTCCCCGACGCCCGCCGAGGTCTACCATGCGACCCCAGACACCGCGGAACCGGTCCCCGCTGCGCTCGAGGTCACGTCCGCCGAAGCAGGGCGGCGGCTCGCGGACAGGGACGACGTCCTGCGGCACAAGAAGCGCGGCTACGCGCTCGTCAACCGGACGCAGACCCCTCACGAGGCCATGGTCGAGGACCTCCTGTTCGTCCGCGACGTGCTGGACCGCGCGGACATCCCCTATCTCCTGGTGCGCGGCAACGACGCGCGCCCGGTGATCGCGGTGGACTGGACCCGGCGCAAGGACCTCCGCCGCGCCCTCGTCGAGGCGTGCCGCGACGAGCCGTTCTACTCCCTGACCGTGGACGCGCGGAAGGACCGGGCACTGCTCGTGGCGGACGGCAGGCTTGCGGAGTCCGGGCAGGCCCGCATGTTCCGGCTCTACCGGCCGCGGATCGAGCCCGCCGGCGGGCTGCGCTACGGCCACGAGACGGGCGTGCAGGTGGAGCTGTGGAAGTGGGAGGGCGAGACCCTCCAGCTGCCCATCGAGAACTCCCTCACCAGGCGGACGCTCCCGCGCAACGAGGCCGTCCGCGGGACCGTCGAGCGCTTCGGCCGGACCTGGCCGACCATCGAGAACATGTTCGCGGACCACGCGACGGACATCGACTTCACGATCGACATCGTGTTCTCGTGGGTGGACGGCGCCGACCCGGAGCTGCGGCGCTACCGCGAGTCGTTCCTGCCCGGCGTGGTCCACGGCGAGGGCGACGACGCCGATGCCCGCGTGCGCCAGATCAACGAGCTCAAGTACGCCCTGCGCAGCGTGCACATGTTCGCGCCCTGGATCGGGCGGATCTTCATCTGCACGGACTCGAAGCCGCCGGCGTGGCTCGACACCGCCCACGAGCGGATCACGGTCGTCCCGGCCGCGGAGCACTACAAGGACCCCTCGGTGCTGCCGGTCTTCAACTCGCAGGCCATCGAGTCCCAGCTGCAGCACATCGAGGGCCTCTCCGAGTACTTCCTCTACTCGAACGACGACATGTTCTTCGGCCGGCCCCTTGGCCCGGACATGTTCTTCTCCCCCGGCGGCATCACCAAGTTCATCGAGGCGTCGACCCGGATCGGGCTCGGCGACAACCACCTCGACCGCTCGGGCCACGAGAACGCCGCCCGGGTGAACCGGCGGCTCCTCTATGAGCGGTTCGGCCGCATCACCACACGACACCTCGAGCACACGGCGGCGCCCCTGCGGAAGTCCGTGCTGCTCGAGATGGAGGCGGAGTTCCCCGAGGAGTTCGCGCGCACGGCGGCCGCCCGGTTCCGCTCGTGGGACAGCATCTCGGTCACCAATTCCTTCTACCACTACTACGCGCTGCTCACGGGCCGCGCGGTGACGAAGGTGGGCGCCAAGGTCCAGTACATCGACACGACGGTCCGGGCGGGACTCGAGGCGCTGCCCAAGCTGCTCAAGAAGCGCAACCAGGACTTCTTCTGCCTCAACGACGGCTCGTTCCCCGAGGTCTCGGGCGAGGAGCGACAGGAACGGGTGACGGACTTCCTCGAGAAGTACTTCCCCATCCCCGCGCCCTGGGAGCGGCCGGCCGCAGGGTAGCCCCGCGCCGCCTCAGACGGTGGGCAGCATGCCGGTGGCCGGGCCGATCCTCTCGGACGTGTCCCGGCGCGTGCGCCGGCCCGCCCCGTCGTCGGCGGGGAAGGTGACCCCGTGCTCGACGAGGACCCGCTCGACGTCCTCCGCGGGCACGAACCGGCCCACGGTGTCGCCGCCCGCGGCCGGCACCACCGAGTGCACCACGGAGTCCGCGTACACGTGGACCAGGTTGTACGCCTGGGCGCCGTCGCGGCCGCGCGTGGCCCTCAGGCCCGTGGCCGGGTCGACGGCGGCGGCGAGGTCCTGCGTGTAGCACGTGGCGGAGGCGACGGAGACGGGGACGCCGGCGAAGGTGCCGGAGGTCGAGTAGTGCAGGTGCCCGGCGAGGATCGCCCGCACGTCCGAGCCGCGCAGCACGTCCGCGAGCGCGGCCTGCCCGCGCAGCTCCACGAGCACCGCGAGCTCCTGCACGGACGGCACGGGCGGGTGGTGCATGGCGAGGATCGTGCCGTCGGGCGCCGGGAAGCTCAGCTCCTCGGCGAGCCAGCCGAGCTGCGCGGGCGAGAGCTCGCCGTGGTGCGCGCCCGGAACGCTCGTGTCGATCACGACGACGCGCAGCCCGTTGACCCAGTGCACACGGTCGAACGGCTCCGCGGAGGGCTCCTCCCCAAGCAGGTGCTCCCGGAGCGCGGGCCGCGAATCATGGTTGCCCATGGCCCAGATCAGGCGCGCACCGAGGGCCTCGGCGGCGGGCTCCGCGATCTCGCGCAGCCGCGTGTACGCCTCGGGCTCGCCCCGGTCTGCGAGGTCACCGGTGACGACGATCGCCTCGGGCGAGCCGCCGGCGTCGTGCATCTGGGCGAACAGGCGGCGCAGCCTGGCCTCGGAGTCGAGGGAGCCCGCGAGGAGTCCGTCGCCGAGCAGGTGCGTGTCGCTGACGTGGAGGAGGAAGTGGCGCGGCCGCGGATGCTCGGCCTGGATGGTGCCCATCGGGACCCTTCTATCGTCTCGGAGTCAGTTTCCCCAGTGCACACATCCAAGACATCGCGTGGGTGAATGTCCAGTTAACGCGCCACAAACCGCCGGATACAGAGGGAACACGCAGGCGGCCGACGGCGGAACGGGGGTTCCGCCGCCGTCCGCCCTTCCGCTGTGGCCCGGCCAGCTCAGGCCTCCGGCTGGGAGTGCAGCGCGACGGTCTCCGCGTCCGCACCGAGGCCTGCCCCGGCCTGGGTGTGCCGCTCGCGGATCTCGGCGACGATCTTGGCGTGCCGCTCGTCGGTGAGGTCGTAGAAGAACATGATCACGCCCGCGGCGATGGCGAGGACCGCGGGGATGAGGCCCGCGGCGATCTGGATCCCGAGCACCGCCTGGGAGGACTGCTGGGCCGCGTGGCCGTCGTACCCGCCCCAGGCGATCGCGTAGCCGGCGAGCGCGCCGCCGATCGCCTGGCCCGTCTTGCGGGTGAAGGAGAACAGCGAGTAGATGATGCCCTCCGAGCGCACGCCGGTCTTCCACTCGCCGTACTCGACCGTGTCGGCCTCGAGGGCCCACACGACGATGTTGACGCCGACCACGCCGGCCATCGCGATCACGAAGCCGAGGAAGCCGAGCCACACGAGGGCTGCGGGAGAGAACAGCACGATCGCTCCGCCCACCACGAGGACGCCGACGAACGCGATGTAGACGGCGCGCTTGCCGGCCCTCGCCACGATCGCCGGCATGACGGCGCCGAGGGCGAGCGTCACGACGAGCTGGACGATGGAGAGCGCGGGGATGAGGGCGAGGCTGTGCAGCACGTCGCGGAAGTAGTAGACCTGCACGGTCGTCAGCGAGAGGTAGCCGGAGAGGAAGAGCACCGAGGACAGGCACAGCATCAGCAGCGGCTTGTTCCCCTTGAGGGTCTGCATGCTCTGCCTGAAGGAGACCTTCGGGACGTCGCGGACCACCCGCTCACGGGTCGTGAAGAACGTGAACAGGTACAGGGCGACGCCGAGGACCATGCCGATGATCGTCACGGTCGTGAAGATCGGCTGGAGGTCGGCGCCAGACTTGAGCAGCGGGGCCACGAAGATGCCGAGCGCCGATCCGACGAGCAGCGCACCGATGGTCCGGGAGGACGCGAGCTTGGCCCGCTCCTTGGGCCGGGGGGTCATGGCGCCGGCCATGGAGCCGTAGGGGATATTCACGAGCGAGTACGCGAGGCCCAGGGCAACGTAGACGATGTACGCGTAGGCGAGCTTGCCGCCCGCCCCGATCTGGGGAATGTGGAAGTTCAGGAACGTGAGCACCATGAGCGGCACGGCACCGAACAGGATGAACGGGCGGAACTTGCCCCAGCGCTTGGTGTACGTGCGGTCCACCAGGCGCCCGGCCAGGAGGTCGGAGAAGGCGTCGAAGATGCGCACCACGAGGAACAGCGTCCCCGCGGCCGCCGCGGAGATCCCTGCCACGTCGGTGTAGTAGACGAGCAGGAACATCGTGGTGGTCGTGAACGCGAGGTTGTTCGCGGCGTCGCCCGCGCCGTAGCCGATGATGCTCCTCAGGCCGAGCTTGCTGGCCGTCGCCGGGGCGGAAGTGGGTGAAGACGTCATTGTCGTGGTCCTTGGTCCTGGTGCTGTGGTTGCTGCTGGCCCGGGCCTCAGCCCTGGGGCGTGGCCTTGTTCTGGGTCCAGCGCCGGCGCAGTGCGAAGGCGGCGGCCTTGGGCCGGCGGTCGCGGGTGAAGGCGCCCTTCTTGTTGCCGTCCACGCGCATGATGCCGTTGGAGGTGGCAAAGTCGGCGAAGTTCCACACGTGCTCGCCGGCCATGGCATCGACGCGGTCGAACACGCGGTGGAACATCTCCAGCAGGTCGGCCTGGTACTCCTCGCTCCACGGCTGGTCGTAGAGGGAGTGGAAGCCGGCGAGCGTGTCCGCCCCGTACTCCGTCATGATGATCGGCTTGCCGAGCTTGGCGTCCCACGCGCGCAGCTCGGCCTCGAGTGCGGCCTCCGCAGCGACGAGGTCGCCGGTGTTGACGTACCAGCCGTAGTAGCGGTTGAGCATGATGACGTCGAACAGGTCCGTGATGGTGTCCTTGTCCGGCCCGTCGAACATGACGTTGACGAAGCCCACGGGACGCGTGGGGTCCAGCTCGCGGGCGAGCGCGGCGAGGGGCTCGAAGTACCCGCGCGCGCCCTCCTCGGAGGACTGCGGCTCGTTCGCGATGGACCAGATCACCACGGACGGGTGGTTCTTGTCCCGTGCGATGAGCTCCTCGATGACCTGCCGGTGGGCGGCGGCGGTCTCGCCGTTGACGAAGTCGGGGCCGTAGGTCGTCTTCGCGCCGGTGCCGAAGAACCCGGCGAAGTCTGCGTTGAGGCCCACGGCCGGGGTCTCGTCGATCACCACGATCCCGTGCCGGTCGGCGTAGTCCATGATCTCCTCGGAGTACGGGTAGTGCGAGGTCCGGAAGGAGTTCGCCCCGATCCACTCGAGGAGGGAGAAGTCGTTGACCATGTGGGCGCCCGAGTGGCCCTTGCCGATCGTCGCGTGGTCCTCGTGCATGCCGAAGCCGGTGAAGTAGAACGGCTCGCCGTTGATGAGGAAGTCGGTGCCGCGGACCTCGACCGTGCGGACGCCGAAGGTCTGGGTGTAGGAGTCGACCACCGCGGCCCCGCCGGCCGCGGCGCCCGCCGGGGACTCGCCGTCGTGCGCGAGGACCTCGACGACGAGGCGGTAGAGGTAGCCCTTCCCGGGCTGCCAGCGGACGACGCCGGGGATCGCCACGGTGCCGGAGATCCCCTCCGCGGTGCCCACCTCGGTGCCCTCGGCGTCCAGGACGCGGACGCGCACGGGGTGGATGTCGGCGCCCTCCCCCGCGACGAGCACGGCGTAGTCGACCGTGCCGGTGGTGCCGTCGCCGTCGAAGCCGGTGACCACCGTGATGTCCTCGACGTGGACGACGGGGGTGCTGTAGAGCGCGATGCTGCGGTGGATGCCGGCGTAGTTGTAGAAGTCGTGCATGTACGTCTGCGTGCGCCGGCCCGAGGCGTCCTCGGCGATGCTGCCGGGCGGGATGGTGGCCTGGGTGAGCTCGTTGTTCACGGCGACCGTGAGCCGGAACGTACCACCGGGCGCGACGTGGCCGGTGATGTCCGCCTCGAACGGCGTGTAGCCGCCCTGGTGCTCGGCCACGAGGGCGCTGTCGACGAAGACCTTCGCCCCGTGCGTGACGGAGGCGAAGCGGAGGACGATCCGCTCGCCGGCCCAGCCGCGCGGGACGCGGATGTCGCGCTGGTACCAGACCCAGCCGACGTGGCCGCGGACGGCCGGATCGGCGAAGACGTCGTTGTAGCTCGCCGGGACGGCCATCTCGAGCGGCGTGGCCAGCGGGGCGTCCTGCCACCGCTCGCGGAGCCCCGCATTCCCGGAGTCGACCCTGAAGGCGTACAGCCCGTCGAGGCTCACGAGTTCGCGTGTGGGTCCGTCTTGCGGCTTGAGCATGGTGCACATCCTGGGGCTGGAGGAATCGGCTTCCGTTCCAGCCTAGGAATCAGTGCAACGTGCGGCAATCGTTTGCCAAAAGTTGCCACTTCAACTGTGTGCTCAGGCCCGGAGCCACTCCGCGGCCTCGTCGGCGATCTGCTCGGGCTGCTCGGCAATGTCGAAGACGCGGCCGCGCTCGTCGTCCTGGAGGGGCTCGAGCGTGGCGAGCTGCGAGTCCAGGAGGGAGACGGGCATGAAGTGCCCCGGGCGCGCGGCCATGCGGGCGGCGAGGAGCTCGCGCGCGCCGTGCAGGTGCACGAACACCGTGTCCGGGGCCGCCTCGCGGATGATGTCCCGGTAGGCGCGCTTGAGCGCGCTGCAGCCGATCACCATGGTCCCCGAGGCCCCGGCCATCTTCTCCCCGATCAGGCGCAGCCAGGGCTCCCGGTCGGCGTCGTCGAGCGGGATGCCCGCCGCCATCTTGGCGACATTGGCCTCCGGATGCAGGTCGTCTCCGTCGAGGAACTCCCCGCCCAGCTCCTGGGCGAGGAGCCGGCCCACGGTGCTCTTGCCGCATCCGGAGACGCCCATCGCGATGACGTGGAACGTCCCGCCGTCCGCTGCGTCGGTCACCAGTCGTGCACCGTGCCGTCGATGAGGCGGTTGTACGGCAGGTAGGCCTGCTGGTAGGGGAAGGAGTTCGCGGCCTCCTCGTTGAACTCGACGCCGAGGCCGGGCTTGTCGCCCGGGTGGAGGTAGCCGTCCTTGAAGGTCATCGACTGCTCGAAGACGGTGTTGGTCTTCTCGGAGTGCTGCATGTACTCCTGGATCCCGTAGTTGTGGATCGCAAGGCCCACGTGCAGCTGGGCGGCGAAGCCCACCGGGGAGATGTCCGTGGGGCCATGGAAGCCGGACTTGATCTGGTACTGGGCCGCGTAGTCCATGACCTTCTTCAGCGGCGAGATGCCGCCGAAGTGGGTGGAGGCAGCCCGGACGTAGTCGATGAGCTGCTCGCGGATGAGCAGCTGGAAGTCCCAGACGGTGTTGAAGATCTCGCCGATCGCGAGCGGGGTGGTGGTGTGCTGGCGGACCAGGCGCAGGCCCTCCTGGTTCTCGGCCGGAGTGCAGTCCTCGAGCCAGAACAGGTCGTAGGGCTCGAGCGCCTTGCCGAGCTTGGCGGCCTGCATGGGGGTCATGCGGTGGTGGCCGTCGTGCAGGAGCGGGATCTCGGGGCCGAACTCGTTGCGCACGGCCTCGAAGACCGTGGGGAGGTGGCGCAGGTAGGCCCGGGTGTCCCAGTCCTCCTCCTGCGGGTACGCGCCGCGGCCCGCGGGCTCGTAGTCGTAGCGCTCCCCCGAGGCCTGGGACTGGGCGGCCACCCCGTAGACGGCCTTGATGCCCGGGATGGCGGTCTGGACGCGGATGGACTTGTAGCCGAGCTCGAGGTGCTCGCGGATCGAGTCGAACAGCGAGGGAAGGTCCGTGCCCGAGGCATGCCCGTAGGCGCGCAGTCCGCGGCGGGACGCGCCGCCGAGGAGCTGGTAGACCGGCAGGCCCGCCACCTTGCCCTTGATGTCCCACAGGGCCATGTCCACGGCGGCGATCGCAGCCATCGTCACCGGCCCCCGCCGCCAGTAGGAGGAGCGGTAGAGGAACTGCCAGGTGTCCTCGATCATGTGCGGGTCCCGGCCCACGAGCAGCTGGGCCACGTGCTCCTTGAGGTACGCCGCCACGGCGAGCTCGCGCCCATTGAGGGTCGCATCGCCGATCCCGGTGATCCCCTCGTCCGTGGTGACCTTCAGGGTCACGAAGTTGCGCGTCGGGCTCGTCACGAAGACTTCAGCGGAGACGATCTTCATCGTCGCTTCCTTTCACTGGGGCCGGGGGCTCGCGTTCAGCATACTGACGGGCCGGGGTGATGGCAAACGTTTGCCGCACATTGCCAGGGGCGGTCACTCCCCGGTGAGGGTGCCCCGCAGGGAGTGGATGCGGTCCACCACGACCGGATCGCCGGCGAGCGTCGGCGACACGAGCTCGGCGAGTGCCTGGGTCCGCTCCCTGCCCTCGAGGGACGCCGCGCCGAGGACCTGGTCCTTGAGCGGGTCCTGGAAGTCGCCCGAGGCCGCGGCGGAGACGAAGTCCATCCACACCGCGACCATCCGGGCCGCTCCGACCCCCGTGCGGCCCCGCGCGATCTCGGCGGAGAGCACCGGGACCGCGCGCATGCGCAGCTTGGTGGTCCCGTCCGCGGCGATCTGGGCGAGGTGGTGGGCGATCCTCGGATTCGAGAACCGCTCGATCAGCGCCCGGCGGTACTCCGGGACGGCGAGCTCGGGCAGCGTCAGGTGCCGGGCGGCCTCGTCCCAGAAGGCCTCCACCGCCTCGCGGCACGCGGGGTCGGCCACGGCCTGGGCCACCGTCGTGTGGCCGCGCAGCTGCCCGGCGTACGCGAGGATCGAGTGGGCGCCGTTGAGGAGCCAGAGCTTGCGGTTCTCGAACGGCTCGATGTCCGTGACGAACTGCGCGCCCGCGTCCTCCCAGCGCGGGCGCCCCGCGGGGAAGTCGCCGGCGAGGATCCAGTTCGCGAACGGCTCGGCCACCACGGGCGCCTCGTCGCGGTAGCCGCACCGCGCCGCGACCAGGGCGACGTCGTCCGGCGTCGTCCGGGGTGTGATGCGGTCCACCGAGGTGCCCACGAAGCTCACGTTCTCCCGCATCCACGAGGCGAGGCCGGGGTCGTGGCCCTCGGCGATGGAGAGCAGCGCCTTCTCGGCCACCTCGGCGTTGCCCGCCACGTTGTCGCAGCTCACGACGGCGATCGGGCCGGCTCCCGCCTCCCGCCTCGCCGCGAGCCCGCGGCACAGCCGCGCGAGGGGCGAGTCGGCGTCGTGCTTCTCGTAGACCGCCTCGGTGACGGTCAGCGTGACGATCACGGTGGCCGGCGCGGCGAGCAGGGCGTCGAGGCGGCCGGTGTCCGCGCCGTCGACCGCCTCGGCGATCGAGCCGACCACCTCGAAGCGGTCGCCGTCGCCGCCGCGCTCGATCAGCGTGAAGAGCCCGTCCTGGGCCGCGAGGACGCGGGCGGCGTCCGGCCGGCGACCGGTGAAGGAGGCGATCCCCCACTCGGCGGCATCGGAGGCGTGGGCGGTGAACCAGGCCTGATGGGATCGGTGGAACGCGCCGAGGCCGAGGTGCACGATCCGCACCGGCGGCGCGGGGGCGCCAGACCTGCCCAGGAGGGGAAGCACCTCGGTGGAGACGGTGGCATGCATGGGGATTCCCCTTTCGGGACTGGGAGCTAGAGCTTGAAGACGCGCCGCGGCGAGCCGTCGACGAGGTCCACGATGATCTCGTGGGCCCGGGACTCGGTGATGCGGTGCTCCGCGACGAGCTTCGCGAGGAAGCCCGCGTCCATGCGGCGGCTCATGTTGTGCCGGGCAGGAATGGAGCAGAACGCGCGGGTGTCGTCGATGAAGCCGGAGGTCCGCGTGAAGCCGGTGGTCTCGGTGACGGCCGAGCGGAAGCGCAGGATCGAGTCCGGCGCGTCGAGGAACCACCAGGGGGCGCCCACGTACACGGACGGGTAGAAGCCGGCCAGCGGCGCGAGCTCCCGGCTGAAGACCGTCTCGTCGAGGGTGAAGAGGACGAGGTGGAAGCCCTTGGCGGTGCCGAAGTCCTCCAGGAGCGGGCGGATGCCCTCGGTGTAGTGCACCGCGAACGGGATGTCGTGGCCGGTGTCCGCGCCGAACCTCTCGAACGTCGCGGTGTGGTGGTTGCGGAAGGAGCCGGGGTGGAGGGTCATCACGAGGCCGTCGTCGACGCTCATGCGGGCCATCTCGTACATCATGTGGCCCTCGAACACGTCGCGGTCGGCCGCGGTCGCCTCGCCCCGGCGGGCCTTGGCGAACAGTGCCTCGGCCTCCGCGGCGTCGAGCTTGAGCGTGAGCGGCGTCCGGACGCCGTGGTCGGCGGAGACAGCGCCATTCTCCACGAAGTAGCGGCGCCGGTTCTCCAGCGCCCTCAGGTAGCCCGCGTAGCCGCCGACGCCGTCGCCCGCCTCTGCCGTGAGCCTGTCCACCCGCTCGGCCCACTCGGGGTGCGCTACGTTGAGGTAGGGATCGGGGCGGAACGTGGGCAGGACGCGGCCGGCAAACGATTCGTCCTTGGCCAGGAGGCGGTGCGCCTCGAGCGTGTCGAGCGGATCGTCGGTGGTGGCGAGCACCTCGAGGCGGAAGTCCTTGAACAGCTGGCGCGGGCGGAAGGACGGCTCGGCGAGCTTCGCCGCGATCGCGTCGTACACGGCGTCGGCCGTCTCGGCGCCGAAGGAGTCCACGGTCTCGGCAGAGAGGCCGAAGACGTGCTCGAACTCGCTGCGGATCCAGTAGCCCGAGGCGGTCCCGTCGAAGAGCGGCCACGCGGCGGCGAAGTGCCGCCACGCCGTGCGCGAGTCCACACCGTGGGGACCCGGGCCCACCCGGAGCTGGTCCAGCCCCACACCGCCCGCGTGGATGAGCCGGGTGACGTAGTGGTCGGGGCTCACCAGGAGGGCCGTGGGGTCGGGGAACGGGGTGTCCTCCGCGAGCATCTCCGCGGGCACGTGGCCGTGCGGGGAGATGAGCGGGAGGTGCTCGACCTCGGCAAGCAGCTCGCGCGCGATCGCCCGGGTTCCGGGGTCCGCCGGCAGGAGGCGGTCCGGGTTGGCCGCGATGGACTGGCTCATGGGTGCTTCTCTTCTCTCGTGCTCAGGTCTGTCGGTCTCTCGCAGGGCGGTCAGCCCGCCTCGACGCCGGCGGCCTCGAGGACCTTCGCGAACGCCCGGGCCGCCACCCCGAAGGCGTAGGGCCCGCTGAACCCGCCCAGGGAGAACGCCTCGGCCAGGTGCGGCTCGAGCGAGGCGAAACCCGTGTACCCGCTGTCGCGCAGGGCCTCGACAGTGCGGAGCACCTCACCGTCGCCCTCGCCGGCGGGGACCACGCTGCCGTCCGCGAAGAGCGCGTCCTTGACCTGGAGGTAGACCACGTGGGGGCGCAGGAGCTCGTAGCCGTCGGTGAACGGCTTGACGCCGACCTGCACGAAGTTCGCGGGGTCCCACGCGAGCTTGAGCGCCGGGGAGTCCACGCTCGTGACGATGTCCGCCACACGGGACGGGATGTCGCCGAAGATGTCCTTCTCGTTCTCGTGCACGAGCGTGACGCCCGTGCCCTCGGCCCGCCGGGCGAGCGCCGTCATGCGCTCGATCACGGCGTCGCGGACCTGCTCGGGCGCCTTCCCCTCGTAGAAGAAGGAGAAGATGCGGATGTACGGGGCACCGAGGACTTCCGCGGCGCGGAGGGCCCGGCCCAGCCGCTCGACCTCGTGCTCGACCGGGAGCTCCACATCCACCTTCCCGATCGGGGAGGCGATGGCGGAGACGTTCAGGCCGGCCTCGTCGAGCACGCCTTTGAGGGCAGCGAGCTGTTCCTCGGACAGGTCCACGATGTTGGTGCCCCACGCGCTGCGGACCTCGATGTGGCTCGCGCCGAGGGCGCGCATGACCGCCGCCTGGACGCGCGGGTCGTCGTCGATCTCGTCGCCGAACCCGGACAGGTCCCAGCGCAGTGCCGCTGCTTGGCTTCCCTGGATGCTCACTTCACTCCTCCGGCGGTCAGGCCGCCCACTAGGTACTTCTGGAAGAACAGGTAGAGGATCACGACCGGCGCCGCGCAGACGAGCGAGGCCGCCATCATCTGGCCGTAGAACGGGATCGCACCGCCCTCGCTGCCGGTCGCGAAGATCTGCAGCGCCACGGCTGCGGTCTGGGTGTCCGGCCGGGTCATGACGGAGGCGAAGAGCACATCGTTCCAGCCGAGCAGGAAGGCGAAGATGGCGGAGACGATGATGCCGGGCCAGCTCAGCGGCAGGATGATCCTGGTGAGGATGCCCATATTGCTCGCGCCGTCGATCCTCGCCGCCTCCTCGAGCTCCTTGGGCAGGCCGCGCAGGTAGGTGACCATGACCCAGGTGGAGAACGGCAGCGCGAACGTCAGGTACGTGACGATGAGGCCCCAGCGTGTGCCGATCACGGTGATGCCCAACGTGGTGGCGGCCGAGGAGAACAGCACGAACACCGGCAGGACCAGCAGCGTGCCCGGCACGGACTGGAGGCCCAGGAGGGCGCGCAGGATGGTGAGCCGGCCGAAGAACTGGTACCGCACGAGCACGTAGGCCGTCCCGATCGCGAGGACCGCGGAGATGACGGCGGTCGCGCCTGCGGCGATGATCGAGTTCGTGAGGGCGTTGGCGAGGCCGACGCTGGACCAGATCTTCGAGTAGTTGGCGAGGGTGAACTCGGCTGGCCAGAAGTCGCCGCGGGCCACCGAGATGTCCGAGTTGATGCTCGCGAGGAAGATGTACAGCAGCGGGGCCAGGACGAACAGGCCGAGGGCCGCGATGACGAGCCCGATGAGCCACACCGGCAGGAGTCGGGTGACCTCGCCCTGCTGGCGCGAACCCGGTCTGTCGACAAGGGCGCCGGGGGTGACGGCCTGGGTGGCGGACTGTGAGAGGGTCACTCGCGGCCTCCCGGGGCTTCGGCGTCGTCGAGCTTGACGGCGCGCAGGTAGATGAACAGCGGGATGAGGATGAGGATCAGCGAGACGACCGCCATGGCGGCGCTGAGCCCGAAGCGGAAGCTCTGGAAGCTCGTCACGTAGGTCAGGACGGGCAGGAGCTCCACGTCGTGCGGGGCCGGGATGCCGAACAGGACGAACGGGAGCGTGAAGTTGTTGATGTGGTTCAGCATCCCGATGATGAAGGCAAGCGAGACCGGGCCCTTGAGGTAGGGGAAGACCACGTACCGCAGCTTGGTCCACCACAGCGCGCCGTCCAGGGCGGCGGCCTCGTGCACCTCGTGGTCAACGGACTGCAGGCCCGCGAGGGCGAGCAGGTACACGAACGGCCACGACGCCCAGAGCTGGACGAAGATGAGGGCCCAGTACGTGTTGGGGCCGTTCAGCCACAGGCCCGGATCGACGCCGAAGGCACCGAAGGAGTGGTCCACCACGCCCTGCGGCTGGAACATCGTGCGCCAGACCGTCGCCACGACGAACGAGGGCAGCACGTACGGGATGAGGAAGACGGAGCGCACGACCGCGCGGCCCCTGAAGGCATTCTGCGTCGCCACCGCGGCCGCGATGCCGATCGGCAGCGCGAGGACGGTGGCGATGAAGGAGTAGGACACGCTGAGCCAGACGGCGTGGAACAGCTCGGTCTGGGTGACGGCCTCGATGTAGTTGGCGAGGCCGATGAACGGCGCCGACACCCACTTGCGCAGCGTGTACTGGTCGAGGTCGAGCGTGGACATGAAGATGCCCAGGACGAGGGGGACGAGGATGACGATCGTCATCAGGATCCCGCCGGGCAGGAGCATCCACAGGGGACGGTTCCGCTCGGAGAGGCCGCGGCGGCGCGGAGTGCGCGGGGTGCGGGCCCCTGGAGTGCCGCCGAGATCGGCGGGACGGTGCCGGGGGGCCCGGCCTGCCGCGGGTGCGGCGGGCCGGGTCTCCGGCTTCGGGGTGCTTGCAGTGCTCATGTCAGTCACGCGGGAGGTCCCGCTCTCTCACTTGGCCCTGTCGAGGGACTGCTGGGACTTGGTCTGGGCGTCCTTGATGCGCTGGCTCAGAGCGGCATCCGAGACGTTGCCGGAGGCGAGATCGGGCAGGGACTGCACCGTCACGTTGAGCAGGGCGAGCTGGATGTCGCCCCATGCCCCCGTGAACGGCGTTGCCTTGGACTCCTTGGCGGACTCGGTGCTCGCAGCCATGTGGGGTGCGCTGGCCAGGGACGCGAGGGCGTCCGCGTTCGCGGGCAGGTCGCCGAAGGTCTTCTGGTAGTTCAGCTGCTCGTCCTTGCTCGTGACGAGGTTGACGTACGCGAAGGCGAGGTCCTTGTTCTTCGAGTAGTCGGCGACCACGAGGTTGTCGCCGGACAGGATCGAGGCCGCCGGCTGATCGGACTTCGAGGAGGTCTCACCGGGAGCCACGGTCGGCATGAGCGAGTACTCGAACTTGTCCTTGATGGCGGACTTCTGCAGCGTCGGGAGCGAGGTCGTGGTCGTCATGAGGAAGTAGGCGGACTTGCCTGACGCGAAGTCCGCGAGCGCCTGGCTGTTGCTCCAGCCCACGGCGGCCGGATTGACCACCTTGTCCTTGGTGAGCCAGCCGAAGTAGGTCTGGTAGGCCTTCTGGACGGCCGGGTCGTCGAGCTTGGCGGTCTTGCCGTCCACGAGGGGGTTGCCCGCCTGCACCGACATCGCCCAGATGTACTTCCAGGGGTCGAAGTTGTCCTTGTAGGCGACGCCCATCCCGTACTGGCCCTTGGACGGGTCGGTGAGCTTCTTGGCCTGGTCGAGGAGGCCGTCCCACGTGGTGGCCGGCTTGTCGATGCCGGCCGCCTTGAGGAGGTCCTTGTTGTACGCCATGACGAACGGGCGGCTCACGAACGGGATGCCCGCGAGGTGGTCCTTGTCCGGGCCGGAGATCCCGAGCGCGGCCGGGTTGAAGCGGTCCTTCCCGCCCACCTTCTTCCAGTCGTCGTCCGAGAGCGTGACGAAGGCCTTCGTGGCATAGGCCGTGGGAGTGAAGGTCGTGCCCAGCGAGTACACGTCGGGGCCCTGCCCCGACACGACGGACGTCTGGATCCGGGTCAGCTCGTCGTTCGCCGACGTGAACGTCTCGAACTTGAGGTCGGCCCCGGTCTGGTCCTTGAACTTCTTCGCGGTGTCCGCGAACCACTGCTTCTGCTGCTCTGGGTAGTTCGTGTTGACGTTGACCAGGACGTCGAGCGTCTTGCCCGCCCCGTTCACCGCCCCGCCGGACGACGATCCTCCGCCCGACCCCGAGCCGCACGCGGCCAGGGCGAGGGATGCCACAACAGCGAGGGAGGCCACTTTGGCCGTGCTGCGGATTCGCATATGTCTCCTCCTTGAGTACGTTGCGAGCCAGGACGCACTGTGATCCAGCTCACTGCTCTTCCCCACGACCCCCAGCCTAGGAAGAGGAGAACACACCGGCAAGCGATTGCCAAAAGTTGCCAGTGCTGCTGGAATGGAGACATGAGTGACACGAGCGCCCCGTCGGCCGCCGCCGACGGGGTGGACCACCGCATGCCGACGATCCGCGACATCGCCGAGCGTGCCGGCGTCGCGACATCGACGGTCTCGCGCGCCCTGTCGAATCCCCAGCGGGTGAACGCCCGCACCCGCGAGCGGATCGAGAAGATCGCCGCGGAGCTCAACTACGTGCCCTCGACCCAGGCGCGGGGGCTCAGTTCCGGGCGCACCGGGGCCATCGCCGTGCTCGTGCCGGACGTGACGAACCCGTTCTACTTCGACATCATCCGCGGCACGCAGAACCAGCTGAAGGCAGCCGGCTACACCCAGCTCCTCGTCGACACGGAGGAGGCGACCGACGTCGAGCTCGACGCGCTCCGCCGGCTGCGCCGCACGTCGGACGGCATCATCCTCGCAGCCTCCCGCCTCACCGACGCTCAGCTCGCGGAGGTGGCGGGCAGGCAGCCGCTCGTCACCATCAACCGGGCGACGGCGGACGCGCCCACCGTGCTCATCGACACCCCGGGTGCCATGGTGCAGGCCCTCGAGCACCTGGCCTCCCTCGGCCACACCAAGGTCACCTATGTGGGCGGCCCGACCAGTTCCTGGTCCACGCACCGCCGCTGGCAGGCCATTCAGGAGGCCGCGTCCCGGCGGAACATCGAGGTCACCCGGATCGGCCCCTACGCCCCCAAGACGCTCTCCGGCGCGGCCGCCGCCGACGCCGCCCTGGGCACGGGCGCCACGGCGTTCATCGCCTTCAACGACCTGATCGCGATCGGCATGCTGCAGCGCTTCCGTGAGCGCGGCGTCCGCGTCCCCGAGGACGTGAGCATCGTCGGGTGCGACGACATCTTCGGGGCCGACTTCTGCAACCCGCCGCTTACCACGATCTCCTCGCCCATCGAGCAGGCCGGGCGCACCGCCGTGTCGATGCTGTTGGCCCAGCTCGACCCGCTCCACGGCGGAACGCCGCGCAAGCTCGCCGTCATGCCCACCTACCTCCAGGTGCGCGCCTCGACGGGTCCGGCGAAGAAGGCCTGACGAGGACACGACGGCGGCCCGGCGCTGATGCGTCCGGGCCGCCGTCCTGTCCTTGCTCGCCCCTCAGGAGCGCTGGGGGAACTTGCCCTCCTCGGCGATCCGCTTGTTGAGCTCCGCCAGGAACTCGCCCTCGTCGAAGTCCATCGGGACCTCCTTGCCGGTCCAGGCCGAGAGATGGATCGCGTTGGCGAGCCGGACCCCGAGGATCCCGTCGCTTCCGGGGGCGATGAGCGGGGTGCCGTCGAGGATGTTCGCGGCGAAGTTCTCGAGGACGGTCGCGTGCTGGCCGCCCCACGCGGTGTCGAACTCGAGCGTCTCGTGCGTGTAGTACTCGTTGGGATCGAACTGGTCGCTCGTCATCTTCCAGATGTCCTCGGTGGGGATGCTCGCGTTGATCTCCTGCTCGGAGCGGCGGTAGCGGGTCACGACGGCGGTCTTCGAGTCGGTGACGACGATCTTGCCCGCATCGCCCGTGATCTCGAAGCGGTCCGTGCCGACCAGCTCGTGGGTCGCGGTCGTGAACGTGCCGGTGGCCCCGCCGCCGTAGTCGACGACGGCGACGACCTCGTCCTCGACGTTGATCTTCCTCCGGAAGCCGAAGCCGGCCTTCGCGAAGACGCGCTCGGGCACGCCGCAGATCCACTGCCACAGATCGAGCTGGTGGGGAGCCTGGTTGACCAGCACGCCGCCGCCCTCTCCGCCCCATGTGGCCCGCCAGTCGCTCTGGTCGTAGTACGCCTGCGGGCGGTACCACGTGGTGATGATCCAGTTGGTGCGGCGGATCGCGCCGATCTCCCCCGCCTCGACGATCTCCTTGAGCCGGCGGTAGAGCGGGTTGGTGCGCTGGTTGAACATGATCGCGAACGTCAGCTCGGGCTTGGTCGCGGCGAACTCGTTGAGCTCGCGGACCTGCTTGGTGTAGACGCCCGCCGGCTTCTCGACGAGCACGTGAATGCCGCGCCCGAGCGCCTGGATGCCCATCTGCGGGTGGAGGTAGTGGGGCACGGTCGTCACGACGGCCTCGACCTCCCCGGACTCGAGCATGGCCGCGTAGTCGTCGAACAGCGCGACCCCCGGGTGCCGCTCGGCCGCGAGCTCGCGGCGCGCGGGATCCGTGTCGGCGATGGCCGCGACCTCGATGTTCGGCACCCGGCCGTCCGCGACGAGCGCTGCGTACTGGCTGCCCTGGTTGCCGAACCCGACGATGCCGAGGCGGACTTTCCTGCTCATGCTGCTGCCTTCCTAGAAGAGGTCGCCGAAGCCGAGGGCGACGAGGTTGTCGTGGGAGGTGGTGAGGGCCTCGAACACCGTCCGGCCGTAGAGCAGGTCCTGCTCGACGAGGAGGTAGCGCGCGCCGGCGTCGATCGCGGCGGGCACGATCGCGGCGAAGTCGAGGTTTCCCTCGCCGACCTCGGCGAACTGGACCACGTCCTTGAAGCAGCTCTGGAAGGTGGCCGAGTCGCCGGACTCGTAGGCCGCGATGCCCTCCTCGGGCAGGGCGCCGATGCGGTAGTCCTTGAGGTGGACCATGGCGGTGCGGCCCGCGTACTTCGCGAGCGTGCGCACGGGGTCGAGGCCGCCGCGCTGGACCCAGTGGACGTCCACTTCGAGGCCGATGCTCGGCGCCTCCTCGGCGAGGATGTCCATCACGTAGCGGCCGCCCATCTTCGCGAAGTCCACGTGGTGGTTGTGGTAGTAGAGGGTGATGCCGTGGTCGGCGAGGGCCTGGGCGGCCTTCTCGACCCGGCGGGCGTAGTCGACCACGCGGTCCTCGCTGCGCAGCTCGGACATGGGGAGCATGCCGATGCGGAGCATGTCGGTGCCGAGGCGGCCGCAGTGGGAGGCTGCGCGCTCGACGTCGACGGCAAGCGGATACGGCGTGGCGCCGGCTTCGCCGTCAAGCTGGGCGGACAGGGCGGCGAACTCGATGCCCAGCTCGCCGCGGGAGCGCTCGAGTTCGGCGATGTTCGCCTCGTCCATGGGGATCTGGGAGACCTCGACGGCGCGGTAGCCGATCTCCGCGACCTTGCGGAGCGTCTCGAACGGCCCGGTGTCCGCGAAGCTCTCCCTGAGCATCATTGCCTGCACGCCGATCTTGGCCATGGCTCTCCTCAATCGTTCCTCGCGGCCGCCATCCAGTGGCGGCCGTCACAGAGTGCTCTCACTCTAGGCAGGGGGAATGACTGATGGTAAACGTTTGCCAGAAGTTGCCGCTTTTCAGACCCACGCGCCCGGCGGGTAGGAGCGCGCGTACACGTCCTTGATGAGCCGCAGGGACTCGGACGCCTCGCGCGCTCCGATCCAGAACCGCTCCCCCGCAGCGACCGAGCGGTAGAAGTCTGCGATGAGCAGCTGGTGGGACGCGCCCCAGTAGCTGCGCTCCCCCGGAAGGACGCCGGCCTCCTCGACCGTCTCGATGCGCCCATCGGCGTACCGGACGGTGAGGGTCCCGCGCAGGCTCAGCTCCGCGGACTCGGTCTGGATGTCCAGGGTCACGGGGGCGTTCAGGCCGTTCGCGTTCGTCGCGAAGAAGACGCTGCGCGGGCCGCCGGCATGCTCCAGCACCAGGTCCGCGGTGTCCTCAACCTCGATCACCCCGCCCAGCAGCCGGGCCGAGGCCCGGCCGTCGACCACCCTCGCGGGCCCGACGAGCCACTGGAGCAGGTCGAGCGTGTGGATCGCCTGGTTCATGAGAAGGCCGCCGCCGCTGCCGGCCCAGGTGCCGCGCCAGGGTCGGGCAGCGTAGTACTCGGCCGGCCGGTGCCACATGACCGTGGCCTGGGCGCCGAGCACGGCGCCCAGGGTGCCGCCGGCCAGGAGGTCGCGCATCGCGGTGACCGGCGCGTTGTAGCGGTTCTGGAAGCACACGCCGAGCTGGGTCCGCCCGGCCAGCCACGCGGCGTCGGCCGCCTCGATGAGGCGCTCCGCGTCTGCGAGGGTGTGCGCGAGCGGCTTCTCCGTCAGGACGTGCACGCCCGCGGCGAGCGCCTCGAGCGCCTCCGGGACGTGCTGGCTGTGGGGGGTGCAGACGTGGACGACGTCGGCGCCTCCTCCGGCGAGCAGCTCACCGACGCTCGCGTGGCCGGGCACGCCGTGGGCAGCGGAGGCGGCCTCGCGCCGCGCCGGGTCCGGGTCGACGACGCCGACGAGCCGCACCGCCCCGTGGGCTGCGAGCGCGCCGATCGCTGCGAGGTGCTGGGCCGAGATGTCGCCGCAGCCGATCACGGCGGCGCGGAGCACGGGCGGTTCCTCAGGCTGCATCCCTCCACGCTAGTGAGCCGCCCGCGGAGCCGCAATCGGTTGCCACCATGTGCCAGCCCTCGGGTCGGTCCTAGCGGTGCGTCTCCCCGTCGCCCAGATCGAGGAGGGCGAGCTCGTCGCGGCGCGGGAGGCCCTCCCAGTCGCCGAGGTGCCCCACGGCGAAGGCCCCCAGCAGGCAGCCGCGGCGGAGCCGCCCCGCCACGTCCTCGCCGTCGAGCCTCGCCGAGAGGTAGCCGGCGGTGAATGCGTCCCCCGCCCCGACCGTGTCCACGGCCCTGACCGGGAACGCGGGGGCGTGGAGCGCGCCGTGGGGCGTGAACGCCTGCGCGCCGTCCGCGCCGAGCTTGGCCACCACCTCGCCCACGCCCGTGCCGAGGAGCTCCTCGGCGGCGGCCTCGAGCGTGGCGCCGTCGGGGGCGGCGAGCGCGAGCTCGGCCGGGGAGCCGATGACCACCTCGGCCCCCTCGATGAGCCAGGGCAGGACCTCGGCCGCCTCGTCGGTGCTCCACAGCTTCGAGCGGAAGTTGATGTCCACGGAGAACGGGACCGCGCGCCGGCGGCACCTCTCGGCCGCGTGGAGCACCGCGGCCCGGGCCACGTCCGAGAGCGCAGGGGTGATGCCGGTGAGGTGCAGCCACGCGAGGTCCCGGTCGAGGATGTGGTCCACGTCGTGCGGCGAGAGCCGGGCGCCGGCGGAGCCGCGCCGGTTGTAGAACACCCGCGAGACCTCGGGGGTGCGCGCCTCGAGGAACATGATGCCGGTGGGCCGGGAGTCGCGGCGCACGCGGGAGGCGTCGACGCGCTCGGCCGCGAGGCTGCGGAGGATGAACTCGCCCAGCTCGTCGTCGCCCAGCACGCCGCCCCACGAGGACTCGTGGCCCAGCCGGGCGAGGGCCACGGCGACGTTGAGCTCCGCCCCCGCGGCGTGCATCGTCAGGGGCCCGCCGATCGCGAGCGGACCGACCGACCTCAGCGAGACGAGGGCCTCCCCCAGGGTGACGACGGCACCGCGGCCGGACCCGCTCACGCGGCGCCTCCGGGGACGTCCGGCGCGAGGGTGGGGCTGTCGAGAGCGCTCATGCCTTCCTTTCCTTCCCGGGCCCGGTCACCATTCCGCGAACGATCCGTCCGCGTGCCGCCACACCGGCCCGCGCCACGCGTGGCCGAGCCTGTCGGCGTCGCGGACCGCCGCCTCGTCGACCTCGATGCCGAGGCCCGGGCCGGTGAGCCGCTCGATGCAGCCGTCCACGAACGCCAAGGGCCCGGTGTCCACCACATAGTCCAACACCTCGGCGCCCCGGTTGTAGTGGATGCCGATGCTCTGCTCCTGGATCAGATAGTTCGGGGTCGAGAAGCCCACCTGCAGGCACGCCGCGAGCGCGATCGGGCCGAGGGGGCAGTGCGGGGCAAGCTGGACGTCGAAGGTCTCGGCGAGCGCGGCGATCTTGCGCACCTCGGTGATGCCGCCCGCGTGGCTCAGGTCCGGCTGGGCGACGGCGATGCCGGCCTGCAGCACGGGGAGGAACTCCTGGCGGGAGTAGAGCCGCTCGCCCGTGGCGATCGGGATCGTCGTCGACTCGACCATCCGCCCGATCAGGTGGGAGTTCTCCGGCACCACCGGCTCCTCGAGGAAGAACGGGTGCAGGTCACCCAGGAGCGAGGCGGCGCGGCGCGCCGTCGCGAGGGTGAACCGGCCGTGGAAGTCCACCGCGACGTCGCGGTCCGGGCCGAGGACCTCGCGGGCGGCGGCGACGCGGCGCACGACGCCGTCGAGCTCGCCGACGCTGCCGTTCGCGGACATGCGCCCGGACGCGTTCATCTTCACGGCGGTGAGCCCTGCCTCGACCTGCGCGGCGATCGCCTCGGCCACCTCATTCGGCTCGTCCCCGCCGACCCACCCGTAGACGCGGACCCGGTCCCGCACCGGGCCGCCGAGCAGCTGGTGGACGGGGGCGCCGAAGTGCTTTCCGGCAATGTCCCAGAGCGCCTGGTCCAGGCCTGCCACGGCGCTGGCGAGGATCGGACCGCCGCGATAGAAGGAGCCCTTCGTGAGCACCTGCCAGTGGTCCTCGATCCGCAGCGGGTCCTGCCCGAGCAGGAGCTCCGAGAGCTGGTCCACGGCAGTGCGGACTGTCTCTGACCGGCCCTCGCAGGTCGCCTCGCCCCAGCCCACGATCCCGGTGTCGGTCTCGATCCGGACGAACAGCCAGCGCGGCGGCACGAGGAATGTCTCAATGCGGGCGATCTCCATGGCAAGTACGCTAGCCCCATGCGCGAACTCCAGGCGAAGATCATCGAGGAGATGGGCGTCAAGCCCGAGATCGACCCCGCGGCGGAGGTCGAGGCGCGAGTCGCCTTCCTCAAGGACTATCTGCGGGCGACCGGTTCCAAGGGCTTCGTGCTCGGCATCAGCGGGGGCCTCGACTCCTCGCTCGCGGGCCGGTTGGCCCAGCTGGCCGTCGAGTCGCTCGCGGACGAGGGCATCGAGGCGGACTTCGTGGCCGTGCGCCTGCCCCATGGTGTCCAGCACGACGAGGAGGACGCGCAGGCCGCCCTCGACTTCATCCGCCCCAAGTCCCAGCGGACCTTCAACATCAAGGCCGCTGTGGAGGGGTTCGAGTCCGAGTACGAGCGTTCCGGCCCGGACCAGCTGAGCGACTTCGTCCGCGGCAACACCAAGGCACGTGCCCGCATGATCGCCCAGTACATGATCGCCGGCGAGCGCCATCTCCTGGTCATCGGCACCGACCACGGCGCCGAGTCGGTGACGGGATTCTTCACCAAGTACGGCGACGGCGGCGCAGACATCCTCCCGCTCTTCGGGCTCGACAAGCGCCAGAACCGCGCCCTGCTGCAGCATCTCGGCGCCCCCGAGCAGGTGTGGCAGAAGATCCCTACCGCCGACCTGCTCGACCTGCAGCCTGGCCGCACCGACGAGCACGAGCTGGGGATCACCTACGAGGACATCGACAACTACCTCGAGGGGCACGAGGTCTCCGACGAGGTCGCCGAGTCCATCGAGCGCCGGTACCTCATGACGCGACACAAGCGCGCCACCCCGGTGACGCTGTTCGATTCGTGGTGGCGCGAAGGGGCCACGAGCTGGTCGAAGTAGCGCGTCGACCGTCAGATGGCAGCGAGTCGGCTGCCCACGGTGCCGACTCGCTGTGCGGTTGATAGCGTGGGCGGCGTGAAGCTTGCTACCTGGAACGTCAACTCCCTCCGTGCCCGCGCCGACCGCGTCGAGAACTGGCTCCTGCGCAGCGGCGTCGACGTGCTCGCGATCCAGGAGACCAAGTGCAAGGACGAGAACTTCCCCTGGGAGCTCTTCGAGCGCAACGGGTACGAGGTCGCGCACTTCGGGGTGAGCCAGTGGAACGGCGTGGCGATCGCCTCCCGGGTGGGGCTCGCCGACGTCGAGCGGACGTTCCCTGATCAGCCCTCGTTCGGGAAGAACGGCGAGAACGCAGCCCAGGAGGCGCGGGCCATCGCGGCCACGTGCGGCGGGGTGCGGGTCTGGAGCCTCTACATCCCCAACGGCCGTGCCCTCGACGATGAGCACATGCCGTACAAGCTCGAGTGGCTCAAAGTGCTCAATGGCCACGCCGCCGAGTGGCTCGCGCAGGACCCCGGGGCACAGATCGCCCTCGTCGGAGACTGGAACATCGCCCCCAAGGACGAGGATGTGTGGGACATCGACCTGTTCCGCACGCAGGGGTTCACGCACGTCAGCGAGCCCGAGCGGGAGGCCTTCCGGGCGTTCGAGACTTCGGGGTACACCGACGTGGTGCGCCCGTTCACTCCCGGCCCCGGGGTGTACACGTACTGGGACTACACCCAGCTGCGCTTCCCGCGGAAGGAGGGCATGCGGATCGACTTCGTCCTCGGCTCGCCGGCCTTCGCCTCCAGGGTCACGGGCGCCATGATCGACCGCGAGGAGCGCAAGGGGAAGGGCGCCTCCGACCACGCGCCCGTCGTCGTAGACGTGGCGGACCCCTCATGACCTCGCCGTCTGCGGCCGCCCGCGCCAGGAGCGGGACGGGATGAGCGCGCGGCGCGTCCGTGCGGGACGTCCGCTCGCCTCCCAGCTGCGCGTGTACGAGCCCCTCTCCTCCTTCACTGCCGAGGAGCAGGAGAGGATCCGGCGCGGGCTCTCGGAGCAGGGGCGGAACGAGCTCGACCGGGCCGAGGCCGAGGACGCGCTGCGCCGCATCGCCCGCCATTCGGGCGACCCCTTCCCCGACGGACGCGCCGAGTTCACCCGGAGCATCACAGCGGACGGCAAGACGGTCTACTGCCCGTCCCAGCTCGTCCTCCGCTCCGGGCTTGCCGCCGAGTCGGTACTCACGACGGCGCCCGCTCCCCTCGCGTCCGTCCTCCTTCCGGAGGCGGCACGGGCGCGGCACCAGGAGCGGGTGGACCGGCTCGCCGAAGAGTCCGGGACGCCGCGGATCAACACGCGCGAGTCGCTCTGGGGCATCCCCTTCAGCTGGTTCGTGCTGTTCCATGAGGGTGATCCGACGGACGTCGTCGAGGAGGACGACCATGTGGCGACGGTCCGCATCACCGCCACCTGGGCCAAGGCGATCAGTCGCGCCCGGTTCGCGGTGGCCAATCTCGCCCTCGCCGCGCCCGAGATGAATCTGCTCGATGAGCTGACGACCCTCACGGAGTGGCTCGAGGAGTTCAGCCCCGATTCAATGGTCGAGCTCGACTACGGCAGCGTGGCGGACAGGGTCTTCCCCGACGATTCTCCGACCGATGTGCTCCTCGGCATCGAGTGCCTCGCCGAGGGCGACATGACGGGCGCCGCTGCCGCCTACCGGCGCCTCGCCTCCCGGTGGATCCCGATCCGCCAGCTGGCCCGTGCGTCTTGAGGCCAGCCGGAGGACCGGTGCGGTCCTGCGTCAGCTCCCGCTGGCGTCGCTGACGTTCTGACGGGCTTCCTGGACGCGGCCCTGCACGGCATCGCCCTGGGTCTGCGCCTCGTCCTTCATGTTCTGGGCTCCGGAGGAAGCGGTGTCCTTCACCGAGGCGACGGCTTCCTGGGCCGGCTCCTTGAGGTGGTCGGCCACCTGACGGGCAGCGCCGGCGACCTCCTGCGTGAGAGGCTGCGCCTTGTCCTTGAGGGTGTCGGCCAGCTCCTGCTCCTTCTCGCTCGGCGGAATGAGCGAAGAGACGAGCAGGCCCGCGCCGAAGGCGATCAGGCCCGCGGCTAGAGGGTTCCCGCGGGTCTTGCGGACCACGCCCTGCTGCGCGTGCCCCATGGTGTCGCCCGCGCCGTGGACGGTGTCCCTGGCCGAGCCCCGTGCGTCCTCGGCAGTTCCCATGACCTTGTCCTTCATGTCCGACATCGCCCCCTTGATCTTCTCCGTCTGGCGGTGCGCTATGTGGGACGGGGTGACCTTGTCGGCCACCGCGTCCACGTCATAGCCCAGGCGCGCCCGCGTCTGCTCGATGTTCTCCCTGACTTCTTCGGGGTTCTGGCTCATCGTGGCTCCTCACTCGGCTTGAGCGACTCAGGAATCTTCTTGACGGTCTCCGCGGTGCGCGGAAGGCCCTTGGCTGCCTGCAGCTCCTTCTTGGCCCGGACCGCCAGGATGGCGGCCACGATGCCCCAGAGGACTGCGACGATCACGGCCGACCAGCCCAGGCCCACGAGGTAGTACCCGAGGGCCCACCAGAGGGCGAGGGAGAGGAAGAGCAGGACGAAGTGGCCGGCGATTCCGGCGCCGCCGTACATCCCTGCACCCTTGCCCGCGCGGGTCGCGGTCTCCCGCGCCTCGGCCTTGGCCAGCTCGAGCTCCTGGCGCACCAGGGTCGAGAGGTCGCTCGCGACGTCCTTGACGAGATTGCCCAGCGAGTTCGTCGCGGCCTTCTCCTCGGCCGGCGGTGTTGCACCGGGTCCGGGGGCGTAGCCGGGACCGCCGGCGGCCCCGGAGGATTCGTACCCGGGACTGTGGCTCACGGCAGCTCACCCCGCTCCGCCTCGCGCGGCTCCACGAGGCCGGAGGCGTGCCGGCCCGTGTACTCGTCGACCTCTTCGGGCCCGGCGGCGTAGTCCGGGTTGCCCACCGTTCCGGCGGCGTGCTCGGCGTAGCCGGTCTCCTCCGGGTACCCTTCCCGGGCGTTCTCGAGGCCCTGACCGTACCCCGCTGCCGTGCCGTAGCCCGTCTCCTCGGGGTACGCGCCAACGGGTGGGTACACCGGTCCGGTGCCTGCTCCGGCACCCGTTCCGGCGCCCGCTCCGGCCATGTAGCTGCCGTCGGTGGGGAAGCCCTCGCCCGTCGGGTATGCGGCGGTGGGGGCGCTGGGCTGGGCCGGCGCCTGAGTGGGCCTGGCCGGGACCTGGGCGGACGGGGACGGCGCCTGGCCCCCGCCGTCGGACGCGTTGGCCGCAAGCGACCGCGATAGGCGGCCGGCGAGCAGGCCGGCTCCCGCGGCAATCGCGAGGAACGCGCCGGGCCTGCGCCTCGCGTAGCCCTTGACCTCCTCGAGGAGGGAACCAGGGTCCCTGGCGTCGAGCCAGTCGGCGAAGGATCCTGCGCGCGAGGCCGCCTGGCGCACGAGGTCGGTCGCGACCCCGGATCCTTCGCTGTTGGAAGCCATCGAGTGGAGCTCGTGGTGGATGGAGCGGAGCCCCTCGGCAGCCCTCGACTGCTGGTGGGCGGCCTGCTCCATGAGTTCCTGGCGGCTCTGGTGGTACAGGTCCTTGGCCTGGTACTTCGCTTCGTGGGCAACGTTGGTGGCCTCCTGCTTGGCCACCCCTCCCACGGCTCCGGCGGACGAGGCCGCGTCGCCCGCGACCCCTTGGGCCTCGCCCTTCACCGCGTCCGTCGTCGATGGGGACTGCTGCGGCCCTCCGGGATATCCAGACAGAGATTCGCTCATGGTCTTTTCCTTTCGCGATCGTCACTCGGTCGAGTACCTGACGCATGGTCGGATACCCGATCCCGGGAAATTCACACGAAAGGCGTGGACGAAGGCGGCGCGGTGGACTCCCGGACGATGAGCCGCTGCTCGGCAACCTCGCTGTGGACTGCTCCCGCCGTGCCGCTGAGTTCGGCGAGCAGCATCTGGGTCCCGCGGCGAGCCTGCGCCCGCGGATCCTGCCATACGGTGGTGAGCCCGGCCGAGGCTCCCATCTCGTGGCCGTCGATCCCCACCACCGAGAGGTCCTCCGGCACGCGCAGGCCCAGGCGCCGCGCCTCGAAGAGCACGCCGAGGGCCATCTCATCCGAGGCACAGACGATCGCCGTGGGCCGCGGCTCGGGCAGCGCGACGAACCGGTGCAGGGCCTCGACGCCGCTCGCGACGGTGAAGTTGCCGAAGAAGGAGGCGTCCGGATGGAGCTCGAGCCCGGCGGCGTGGACGGCATCGTTGAACCCCTCCACGCGGATCTGGGGCACGGAGAAGTTCAGGTCCGAGTCGTCCTGCCCGTGCAGGAGCGCGATGTGCCGGTGGCCGAGGCCGATGAGGTGCTCGGTGATGGAGCGCGCGGCGAGGTAGTCGTCGATCCCGACGTTCGGGCACCCCGGCACCGGGCCGCCGACCACGACGAGGGGCATGTCGATCGCATGCAGGTCCTCGATCTCCTCCGGGCGCAGGAACATGCACAGGAGCAGGAGCGCGTCGATCTGCTTGTGCACCATGGCCTTGCTGAAGAGCCGCTCGCGCGGGGAGGAACGCCCGCCGAGGTTGAACAGGGAGAGGTTGTACCCGTGTCCGTGCAGTTCCTGGTCGACGCCGGCGATCGCCTTGCCGAAGAACCACCGATCGACGTACGGGGCCAGGACCCCAATGGTGCGCGTCTTGCCGCTCGCGAGCCGCGAGGCGGCCGAGGACGGCACGTAGCCCAGTTCCTTGGCCGTCGCCAGAATCTTGGCGCGGGTCTCCGGAGAGACCCGCGGCAGGCCCCGGATGGCCCGTGAGACCGTCGCCGTCGACACCCCCGCGGCGGCAGCGACGTCGTCGATCCCTACCATGTTCCCTCCCCGGGGAAGGCCGCCGCGGCGGCCCGTGAATCAGCCCTTGAACTCGTCCTTCTCGCCGCGGAGCACCCTGCGCCGCAGCTTCCACAGGCCCGCCATCGCGAGCAGGACGGCGAACAGGCCGAGCGCCCAGCCGAGCGCGGACTGGCCCGTGACTTCGAGCCAGACCGTGATGGCGAGGAGGATGAGGCCCCAGAAGGCCAGGAAGCCGATGAAGATCTCGAACTGGTCGACCACGGCCCTCCTGTGGTCGGAGGAACGGCGGTAGGCCGCCCCTCCGACGGACAGGGGATCGTGGGCGTCTGGCCTGCTCACTTGACGGCGCCGGCGGTGAGGCCGGCCACGATCTTGCGCTGGAAGACGAGCACGAGGATCACGAGCGGGACCGTGACGATGGTGCCCGCGGCCATGACGGCCGTGTAGGGCTCCTGGTGCGGCTGCGAGCCCGCGAAGTACGCGATCGCCACGGTGACGGTGCGGGTCGAGTCCGAGGACAGCTGGCTCGCGATGAGGAACTCGTTCCAGGCCGAGATGAAGGCGAGGATCGCCGTCGTGAACGTCGCGGGAGCCGCCAGCGGGAGGATGACCTTCCGGAAGGCCTGGCCCTGGGTGCACCCGTCGATGCGCGCCGACTCTTCCAGCTCCCACGGCATCTCGCGGAAGAACGAGGTCAGCGTGTACACCGTCAGTGGGAGCGTGAAGGAGATGTTCGGGACGATGAGCGCCTGGTAGGTGCCCATCCAGCCGATGTTCGTGAACAGCTGGAACAGCGGGGTCACGAGCGCCACGCCCGGGAACATCGAGGCCCCGAGGATGAAGCCCATGACGGCGAACTTGAACCGGAAGTTCAGCCGGGCGAGGGCGTAGGCGGCGAAGACGCCGACCACGAGGGCCACCACGGTGGTCACCCCCGCCACGATGAGGCTGTTGAGCAGGTTCCGGCCGAAGTGGTTGCCCAGGTTCTCATCGAACACCGTGGCGAAGTTGTCCCACGTGACGTGCGTGAAGAAGAACGTCGGATCAAAGGTGAACGCCGTGTCGCGGAAGGCCGTGACAATCATCCAGTAGGCCGGTGCGAGGCACCAGATCAGGATGACAGCGGCCGAGATGTAGGTCCGCAGCGCGGCCCAGTCGAAGCCCTTGCGGCGCGCCGGGACGGCTGCGGTCCGGGGCAGGGTTGCCGTGGCTGCCATGTCACTTCCTCCCCGAGGACGTCGCCGCGCCGACGGCATTGGCGCCGAGGAAGCGGACGAAGATGAAGGCGACGATGAAGATCACGAGGAAGGTGATCGTCGAGAGCGCCGCAGCACTATTGAATCCCTCGCGGATCTGGTCGACCACGAGGATCGAGAGGGTCGAGGTGTTGTTGGCGCCCTGCGTCATGATGTACGGCAGGTCGAACATGCGCAGGGCGTCCAACACGCGGAACAGGATCGCGACCATGAGGGCCGGCTTGACGAGCGGCAGGGTGATCTGGGTGAAGCGCTGCCAGGAGGAGGCGCCGTCGACCTTGGCCGCCTCGTAGACCTCGTCCGGGATCAGCTGCAGGCCGGCGAGGATCAGGAGCGCCATGAACGGGGTGGTCTTCCAGACGTCGGAGATGATGATGGCCCACTTGGCGGGCCACTCCGAGCCCGTCCAGAGGATCTGGGTGCCGAGCAGCTTGTTGGCAATCCCGTCGAACGCGAAGATGAAGAACCACAGCTTGGCCGTGACGGCCGTGGGGATGGCCCACGGGACGAGGACCGCGGCCCGGACGGCGCTGCGCCCGCGGAACGTCCGCGCCATGATGATGGCCATCCAGAAGCCGAGGACCGTCTCGAGGGCCACGGTCACCACCGTGAAGAAGAACGTGGTCCCGAACGAGTTCCAGAACTGGGAGCCGAGGGTCCCGGGCGGGCAGGCCTGCCCGTTGCACTGCTGGAAGAGCCAGTGGGCGTAGTTGTCGAATCCGGCCGGGCCGCCCTGCTCGAAGAAGCCCGTGGCGGGGTTCAGGCCGGCGTCCTTCTGGAAGGACATGATGATGGCGTTGACCACCGGGTAGATGATCACGACCGCCAGCAGGACCAGGGTCGGGATGAGCAGGACGGAAGCCCAGCGGCCCTGCGTCACCTGCTTCCTGTCGGCGCTCTCGCGGCCAGGCATGTGGTGGGCCTTGGAGGACCGCGCCTCGGTGCGCTCTGGGAGTTTCGTGGACATTGGATGTCTCCTGTTCCGGGGGCCGGCGGCCCGGGGGTCGGATGACTCCCGGGCCGCCAGCCGGAGAACGTGGCTACTTGGCGGCCTCGATGGCCGACTGCATGTCAGTCAATGCCTGGTCCACCGTCTTCTCCCCCTTGAGGGCGGCGTAGGCGTTGTCCTGCACGGCCTTGGTCACGGCCGGGTAGAACGGCGTGACCGGGCGCGGGACGGCGTTCTCGATCGAGGTCTTGAGCACCGGCAGGTAGGCGAGCTTGGAGGTCAGGCTCGGATCGGTGTACAGGCTTCCGAGCACCGGCGCGAGCGAGCCCTGCGTCGCGTAGAACTTTTCGGTCTCCTCGCTCGTGAGGAACTTCATGAAGTCGAGCGCCGTTGCCTTGTTCTTGGAGTAGACGCTCATCGCGACGTTGTGGCCGCCCAGCGACGAGGCGCCGGGACCGTTCTGGCCCGGAAGCGGAGCGATGCCGAACTTGTCGGCCACCTTCGAGGAGCCGTCGGTCTTGTTCACGATGTTGTACACGTAGGGCCAGTTCCGCAGGAACATGAGCTTGCCGTCCTGGAAGGCCGTACGGCTGTCCTCTTCCTTGTACGTGATGGCCTCCGCCGGGATGTTGCCGTTCTTGAAGGCATCGACGAGCTTGCTCAGGCCTGTCTTCGCCTCAGGCGAGTTCACCGAGGCCTTGCCCGAATCGTCCACGATCTTGCCGCCGAACGAGTTGATGGCCTCCGCCGCGTTCACGGTCAGGCCCTCGTACTTCTGGAACTGGCCCGCGTAGCAGCCGATGTTGTTCTGCTTCGCGATGGAGCACATGCTCATCATCTCGTCCCACGTCTTCGGCGGGTTCGGCACGAGGTCCTTGCGGTAGTAGAGCAGGCCGCCGTCCGAGGTCTGCGGCGCCGCGTAGAGGGTGCCGCCATACGTGGCCGTCTTGACCGTGGCGGGCAGCATGGCCGAGGTGTCGATGGCCGTCTTGTCCTTGAGCGGCTGCAGCCAGCCCTTCGCGGCGAACTCCGCCGTCCAGACCACGTCGACGTCCACGACGTCGTAGTTGGCATCCTTGGCCTGGAAGTGCTGCACGAGGTCGTCGTGCTGCTGGTCGGCCTGGTCCGACTGCTCCTTGAACGTGACCTTCTGGTCCGGGTGGGCCGCGTTCCACTTGTCCACGAGCGGGCGGACCACGTTCGAGTTGTCCTTGCCCTGGACGTAGGTGATCGGGCCGCGCCCGTCGAGGTTGTTGGCCGCATCCCCGCCGCCGTTGCTTCCCCCGCCCCCGCTGGATCCTCCGCTGCAGGCCGAGAGGGCCAGCACGAGTACGCTTGCCGCGGCCAGAGGAGAGGCATATCTGGAGAAGGTTCGGTTTCTCATGCTCGACTCCTGTGTCGGTCGAGGCAGCGCTCACGCTCCGCCGCCCCAGTGATTTGTGGTGGGCCTCACACTAGGGCGCATGCAAGGACTTGTGCAAGCGCTTACGCAGATCGTTTCCTCCCCGTGACCTGTCTGGCCCGCGGGACGGGTGGGACTGCTGGGAAAGACGGCGGGGGCGCCCTGGGCGTCAGTGCGCCCCCGCATCGGGGCCAGGCTGCAGGGACGGGCCTAGTCGGCCTTGTCTCCCTTGAAGATGCCGGTGATCTTCGAGCCGAACTCCTTCACGTTCTCGGTGACGCCCTCAGCCAAGTCCTTGGCGTGCTGGCCTACGTCGCCGGAGAAGAATTCCTTCACGTTCTCGGTCGTGTCAGCCGCGAACTCCTTGCCCTTCTCGACCGCGTCCGCCGCGAACTCCTTGCCCTTCTCGACGGCGGCCTCAAGGCCGTCCTTTGCTCCCTCGGTTCCGTTCCCGCTCATGTGGTTCCTCCTGTCGGGGCCGTGGTGGCCGCTTCGGTGTGGGCGGGGCTGCCCCCGCGCCTCACGCTAGGCGGACGCGCCACGGGGATTCAAGCGGCCCCGGCACCGCGCAGGGCGCTAGCGAACGCGTTCGGCGCGGCTGAATCGGGTACGGGCACCCGAGGTGATGTGCAGGAGGACGGGGACCGAGACGCCCACCACGCGCCCGAGTCTGCCCACGAGCCTCTCGACGTCCTGGGCGATCGCGGCCGGATCCGCACCCTGGCGGGCGACCAGCCGGATCCGCAGGGCAATGCGGCCCTCGAAGTCCACGGCGACGACGCTGCTGCCCAGGACGTCCTTGCGCGGTGCGAGGGCTCCCCGTACCGCCTGCTCCACTGCAGCGGCAGCGATGGTCACCCGGCCCCGCACCTCCCCCGGCGCGAAGCCCCCGTCCGGCCCTGCGCCCCCGTCGGGACCCGTCGCTGCGACCAGGTCGCTGCGCCCCTTCCCCTGCTGTGCGACCCACCACACCATGAGGAGGATGACGACGATGGCCGCCACAGTGAGCAGGAGCCACAGCCAGGAGACCCTGGTCCCCGGCACGCGGGAGCCCTCGAAGACGGTGCCCACGGACTCCGCGGCGGACGGCGCCCAGCCGTGCCACCACGACGCCGCCGCGGGCACGGCTGCCAGCAGCACGAGCAGGGCGCCGACCGCGAGGAGCCCGAGTCCGAACAGGAAGACGAGGACGCGGTTGAGGGCCCGGGGCGTGCCGTTCATGCGCCGACCACCCCGGTCCCCTCGACCCGGACCCGCAGCTGGAGGTACGGCGCCGGCCGCAGCCGTGCGAGCTCGTCCTCGGCCGCGGCGAGCACATCCTCGGCCCGCACTGGGATCCCCGAGGTGGGGCGGACATGGACGATCGCCTCCCGCTCGGTCATGACCACATTCACCTGCTCGGGGCGGACCACCGCGGCGGCCCGCGCGCGGCGCGCCAGCGCGGAAGCAAGCACCTCGTCGTCGACCACGACGGCGATCCTCCCGCCGGGCAGCGAGCGGCGCCCTCTGCGCCCCGGCCGCACGGCGACGACGGCGAGGATGAGTCCGATCATCGCGAGGACCGCGCCGACGAGCCCGAGGAGCCCGCGGTTGACCCCTGCGGGAAGCCCCGCCACGGCGCGGGCTGCCGACTCCGGATCGATGAGCCATGCGGGCTGCCCCAGAGCCTGCAGCGTCGATTCCAGGAGCCCGTACGCGCAGACGACGGCCACGACGAGGGCCACCACTCCCGCCACATACGCCCGCGACGAGCTGGTCTCCCGGCGGACCGCCGAGTCGAGCCCGTGGCCGCCGTCCTCCGACGCTGCCGGGACGCGCTGGGCCCGGGTGACGCCGCGCTCAGCCATGCAGGGCCCCCATCAAGGGGCTGAGGACGGCCGGGCGCCGTTCCATCCGCATGCCGGAGATCCGGATGTCCACGCGGGAGAGTGTTGCCCCGCTGAGGCGGGCAACGGAATCGAGGATGCGGCCCTTCGCCACCGCACAGCGCTCCCACACGCTGCCGCCCCAGACCGAGGGGTCCGCCGGCGACCCGGCGTCCGACAGGTCCGGAATCGCGATCGGCGCGACGATCCGCAGAGCCAGCAGGCCGGCGTCGTCTGACCAGTCCGCCCGGACCTCGGCGGGGCGGATGCCGAGCTCGGCCGCGGCGGCGGCCTGCGCAAGGCTCGTGAGGGCCTGCGTGCTCACCCGGTTCAGACCCGCATGGGCGCCGCCGGGAGGCCGCGAGGGCGGCGCGGGCACCGTGCCGGCTGGAGGAGGCATCTGGCTCACGAGGAGGATCGCCGCCCCAGCAGAGCCTCCCAGACGCGCCGCAGATCGAGCCGGCCTTCGGCGGCGCGGCCCAGCGCAGCGCCGATGGCCATGAAGAGGAGCGAGACGAGGAAGCCCCACACACCGAACTGGAAGGACATGAAGGCCAGGAACGCCCCTGCACCGATGCCCACGACGACCAGACTCACTGCACCTCGATTCCGGGCTTGACGCCCTGGCGCGGCTCGCCGATGAAGACGTCGGCGATCTCGACGTTGACCTCGATGACCTGCAGCCCCGTGAGGTCCTCGACAGCGCGGTACACCGCCGCGCGGACCTGGTCTGCGAGCTGCTGGAGCGGGACGCCGTACTGGGCCACGAGCGTCACGTCCACGGCGGCCTGCGCCTGGCCGACCTCCGCCCGGACGCCCGTCGCATGGTCGCTCAGCACGGGCCCGACGGCCTCGCGGATCGCCCCGAGGGCGCGGGAGGGCGCGGATCCGAGGGAATGGACACCCGGGACGGCCCGGGCAGCTGCAGCGGCGACCTTGGCGACCGCGTTCTCGTGGACCACCGTCCGTCCCGTGGCGGCGACAGCAGCGCTGTACTCGTCACCGAGCGCGCCTGGTTCCTGGGTCATCCGGCCTCCCCTCGTCGCCTCTGCGCACTACCTTAGTACGCACCGCCGACACTGGACCTGAGGCTCCGCGCGGGACGGCTTTCAGGCGGCGACGAGGCCGTCCGCGACGACGCCGAGCATCGAGGCGACCTCGTCCGGACCGAGCGCGCTCGCGTCCGCGACGGCGGCCACGGCGCCGACGAGGCGCGAGATCTCCATGGCGCTCACGCCGGGACGCAGGGCGGGTCCCAGCTCGTCGATGACGCGCTGATTGGCACCGAGGTACCGCGTGCACTTCGCCACGAACGGAGAGTCGGGGTCGCCGAGCGCGAGGGTGATGCGCGCGGCCGCGCCCTTGTGTCCGTTGAGCAGGTCGACGTAGTCGCCGAACCAGCTCACGAGCTTCTCCCTCGCGGAGCCGTCGAGCCCGAGAGCCCGGTCCACCGCGGCCTTGACCTTGTCCGTCCAGGCCTCGAGCACGGCATCGTACAGGGCCTCCTTGGTGGGGAAGTGCCGGTACAGGGTGCCGGCCCCGACTCCTGCGGCCTTGGCCACCTCGTCCATCGAAACCCCGGTGAAGCCCTTGTCCTTGAACAGGGCGCGAGCGATCTCGACGATGCGATCGCGGTTGCGGCGGGCGTCAGCGCGCACGGACCACACACCTTTCCTCGGACACGGTTGCCAAACGGAGAGCGTCTCCGTATAGTTCTAACCGGAGGATCTCTCCCTTTTAGTGTACGTCAGCCCCTCGGCCAGAACAGGACACTTCCCCATGCCGCAATCCACCGCCCTCCGCGCGCCCGCAGCGACCACGTCCGCGGGCGCAGCACCTCCCCGCCGCGCCGCCAACATCGGCCTCTGGCTCGTCATGCTCGCCCAGCTCATGCTCGTCCTCGACGCGACCGTGGTGAATGTCGCCCTTCCGCACATCGCCACCGACCTCCGCTTCTCCCCTGCCCAGCTCAGCTGGGTGCTCAACGCCTACGCGCTCGCCTTCGGCGGCGTCCTCCTGCTGGGAGGACGGGTCGGAGACGTGTTCGGGCGCCGCCGCACCTTCCTCATCGGAGTCGCGGCCTTCACCGCCTTCTCCCTTCTCGGGGGCATGGCGACATCACCCCTCCTCCTCGTCCTATCCCGAGCCCTCCAGGGCCTCGGCGCCGCCTTCGCCGCACCGAGCGTGCTCGCCCTCGTGACGACCTCCGCGAAGGACGACGGCGCGCGCCACCGCGCGCTCGCCCTCTTCTCCGCCATCGCATCCATGGGCGGCGCGCTGGGACTCATCCTCGGTGGCGTCCTCACCGACGCGGCCAGCTGGAGGTGGACCCTCTTCATCAATGTGCCCATCGGAGCCGTGATCCTCGTGGCCGTGCCGCGGCTCGTCCCCGAAACCCCGCGCCGGTCCGGCCGCTTCGATGTGCTCGGCGCTGTCACGGCGACGGGCGGCGCCGTCGCCATCGTCTGGGCGCTCCTCCAGGCGGCCGACCACGGCTGGACGGATGCCCGGACGCTCGGCGGCCTGGCCGTGGGTGCAGCGCTGCTGGTTGGACTCGCCATCACCGAGCGCCGCGTGGCGCACCCGCTGCTGCGCCCCGAGCTGCTCCGCAGCCCAAGCCGGGTCGGCGCCCTCGCCGCGATGGCGGCGACATACGGCGGCATGCTTGCGATGTTCTTCCTCATGGTCCAGTACCTTGAGGACGTCCTGGGCCTCTCCCCGCTCGTGACCGGGCTGGCCTTCCTGCCCATGCCGCTGAGCGTGTTCGCCATGTCGCGGGTCATCCCTCGCCTGGTCGAGCGCTTCGGCGCCGAGCGGCTCGTGATCTCCGGCGCCCTGCTCCGTGTCGTCGGGTTCGTCCCGCTCACCCAGATTGGAGCCCACACTCCGTTCCCCGTCGTCGTGGGCGCACTGGTCGCCACCGGGATCTCCGCGGGCATGACCTTCATGCCGCTCACCACCCTCGCGCTCCGGAACGTCGAGCCAGAGCACGCCGGGGCGGCCTCGGGCCTGTTCCAGACCATGCAGCAGCTTGGCGGCGCGGTGGGCCTTGCCATCGTTGCGTCGACCTACGCCGCCTTCGCGGTCCCCGGCGATGTCCTTGCCGGCGGCCGGGCGGGGTTCGTCTCCGCCACGGTGCTCTCGGGCCTCGCGCTCGTGGCCGCAGTGGGGCTGTCGCTCAGGGCCCGGCGCCCATGAGCGCTGCCGCGGTCGCGCTCAGCCGGCCTCGACCAGGAGCTTGAGGTTCTCGAGCGTCTGCTGGCGCGCCCGCTCCTGCATCCTCTCGATGATGAGCTCGTCCGCGAACTTCCCGATGGCGCTTCCGGGCACGTTGTAGTCGAACTCCGCCGTCACCTCGGTGCCGCTCCCGTTCGGCTCGTAGTCCCACACCTGCCATCCGCGGAGGGGGCCCTCGAACTCGATGCGGATGCGCTGGCCGCCGGACGGGGTCGCGCTGCTCTCGGTGACGCGCGTCGTGACGTGGAAGGGGACCCCGGCCATGAGGTACTTGTGCTCCACGACCGTGCCCGGGCCGCCGTCGCCCTCGATCTTCTCGGCTTCGCCCAGGTTCACCCACCACGAGGCCCAGTGCTTCGGATCCGCCGCCACCTCGACCACCCGCTCGACCGGCGCGTCAATGGAAATGTCCACCTTGATGTGTCCCATGGAATGACGCTAGAGCGGCGCCCGGTGCCCGGCCACGGCCCAAAGGCCCGGCACAAGATCCCCGTCCGGGGGCGGGGAGCGGAGGAGACAACAGCAGAGGCCCCCGCTGCTGCGGGGGCCTCTGCCTGAAGTGGCTCCGACCGGCGTCGATCCGGTGACCTTTCGATTTTCAGTCGAACGCTCTACCAACTGAGCTACAGAGCCTCGATGATCTCTCACCGAAAGGCAACTGACCGTGGGCCATGTCGCCGAAGCGACCCTGACGGGACTTGAACCCGCGACCTCCGCCGTGACAGGGCGGCGCGCTAACCAACTGCGCTACAGGGCCTCGTATTTCGCGGGTTGATCCCCGCTCACAAGACTTAGATCCTAGCAGACCCTTCGGGGCCTTCCCAAATCCTCGCCCTGCGTACCCCCAACGGGATTCGAACCCGTGTCGCCGCCGTGAAAGGGCGGTGTCCTAGGCCACTAGACGATGGGGGCCAGCCAGACCATCAAACTATAGGGCCCGGCTCTCTGGCCAGACAAATCAGTAGAGTTGGCCGCATGGGCGCGGCGTGGATGGGCGAGGACGAGTTCGAGGCGGCTGTCGACGCCGCCCTCGCCCAGATCCCCCGGCGCGTCGCGAAGCACATGGACAACGTGGCCGTCTTCATCGAGGACACGTACGTCCCGGCGGCCCACGAGGACCCCGACACGGTCCTGCTGGGCCTCTACGAAGGGACCCCTCTCACCGAGCGGGGCGAGTGGTACGCCGCCGGTTCCCTTCCAGACCGCATCACGATCTTCCGCGAGCCGATCCTGCAGATGTGCTCCACCCGTGAGGAGGTCGTCCAGGAGATCCTCGTGACCGTGGTGCACGAGTTCGCGCACCACTTCGGGATCGACGACGCCCGCCTCCACGAACTGGGCTGGGGCTGACCCTCCCCTCCCTTCTCCCCCGCCTCCATCCGTTTCGGGTACGCATCTCGTCGCGATTGCGGCATTCCGGGTACGGCGGCGACCACCCGGCCGCCGCTCGGAGCAGCACCGAGGCGAGCGACCGGCGTCGTGCGCACAGCAGCGCGCGGTGGGCGGGGAACTCGCCGCCCACGTCTCAGTGCCAGCTCGTACCCGAAACGCCGAATGGCTGCCGAGATGCGTACCCGAGACGGGGAAAGGGCGACGAGATGCGTACCCGAAACGGGGGTGGGCGCGGGGAGGGGTGCGAGCTAGGGCGCGAGCATCGGGCCGAAGGACGGCCGGTCGGAGAGGCGCTCGTCGGCGCGGTCCGGGACCACCATGACCGGGCCCTTCGCGTGGTGGAGGACGCCGTCCGTCGTCGAGCCCAGGAGCATGCCCGTGAAGCCGCCGCGGCCGCGCGTGCCGAGCACGAGGAGGTCCACGGTGTGCGAGACGTCCACGAGTACGTCCACCGGCGCGCCGTCGAGCAGGCTCGTCTGCACCTCGAGGTCCGGGAAGTGGCTCTGGAGCCAGGCCGTCCCGGCCTTGAGCTGGGCGCGGATGTCCTGGAACAGCTGCTCCCGGTCCACCGGCGCGGGCACCCACGCAAGGCTTCCGCTGAACTGCGGCACCGCGCAGACAACCCGCAGCGGCACCCCCCGCATCATGGCCTCCTCGGCCGCCACGAGCACCGCAACGCGGGCCTGGTCGGAGCCGTCGACGCCGACTGCCACCACGTCCTCGACGTGCACCGGACCTTCCTTGGACTGCTCCTCGCGGACGTGCCGGTCCTCGATGACGCCGCCAATCCGCTCGGCGAAGCGCAGCGGAACCGTCACCGTGGCGCAGTGCGCGTGGGCGGGGAGGGCGCTCGAGACGGATCCGAGCAGCCTGCCGACGAACCCGCCGCGGCCACGGGAGCCGAAGACGAGGAGCTCCGCCGCCTTGGAGAACTCGAGGAGCACTCCGGCCGCGTCGCCGGACTCGACGGAGGAGGTGACCTCAAGCCCCTCGGCCTCGCCGAGCTGCTCGATCGCCTCCTTGAGGACGGCCTCGGCGCCGTCGCGGATCACCGTGTCGTCGAACGTCGCGTAACCGCCGTCCAGGCCGGATGCCGCGAAGAGGGGGACGCTGTAGGCGGTGACCACGTGGAGGGGACGCCGGCGCCGCCGGGCCTCCTGGGCAGCCCACGCGAGGGCGCACCGGCCGTGCTCGGAGCCGTCGACGCCGACCACGATCCCGGGGGGGAGATCGGCTTCAGCCGGCTCGCCGCCGGCCGCATCGTCCTGGGGGTGGAGCTGGGCGTCCATGGCTTCCTCCTCGACTCGCTGGGAGCCTAACACGGCCCCCACATGGCCAATGTCCCCCGTCACACAGGGGCGGTCAAGGCCGCTTCGAGAACCGTCCACAAGGTCACGGAACGGTCTACCGAAGCGCCCCGATTTTCTGTAGGGTCGAGTGCGTCACCCCGTTCTGGAACGATCCTTTCGGATGCGGGGTGGTGTTCTGCAAGCAATGTCGGGGGAACCGCGCGAGCAGCAACCGACCGTGCCATTCCGCAGGAGGACCAGCCCCGTGCCCGTGCCTACGCCATCTCGCCACGAGGATGCGCCGACCCCGCAGGCCCGGGCGCTCCAGGGCGAGGACCCCGGCGCCGAGTCGACGAGTGCGGTCGTGATCGGGACAGGCCTCTCGGGCCTCGCCGTCGCCGCCGAACTCGCCCGGCATGCCGTGGCCGCCGTCACCGTGGACGGGCTCGAGAGCTCCGCCCCCACCACTGCCACGTGTGCGCTCCGGGTCGCGGACCTCTCGAGCGCCGAGTCCATGGAGTACCTCGAAGTGCTTCGGCACCTCCGCAAGCATGCCGTGAGCCACGGCCTCGACGTGCGCCATCAGCTCACCGCCCGCCACCTCGCCCTCGTCGAATCGGCGGACCCGGAGGCCCCGGCGCGATGGGCCGTGCGGACGGACACAGGAGTCCTGTACGCGGACGCCGTGGTCCTCACCCGCTGCGCGCACAACCAGCTGCGGCGCTTCCTCGCCGACCTCGGCTACTCACTCGGCGAGCATCTGCTCGAGGCCCTCGGGCAGATCGGCCTCTACCTCGTGGGCGTGACCGGGCTCGCCGCGCCGAGCACGCGCGAGGCGCTGCTGCAGGCCAAGCACGTGGGCGCCGAGGTGGCCGCGCGCGTCCGCGCCGGCCTCCAACCGGCCTGAACCGCAGCCGGCTGCTCAGGCCCCACCGCCCGCGTCCTCACTCCCCCGTCCGGTCCTCCGGGGCCTCCTCCCCTCGGGAGAGCCGGCGCCGCGCGCCCACGCCGAGCGCCGCGAGGAGCCCGACGGCGACCACGGCGAACACCGCGACCATCCACGGGAACGGCTCCGACTGCGCAGCCGGGGCAGGCGGGGCCGTCTGCGCCGTGCCCGGCTGGGAGGCCTGGATCCCGGGCGGCGTGCCCGGCGCGGCGGACGCTCCGGCGCCGGAGGCCGGCGTCGTGCTTCCCGCGGTGACCGTGAAGGTGAACGTGCCCTCGATCGGGTGCGAGTCCGAGCTCACCACGCGCCAGACCACGGTGTAGGCGCCGGCTTGGCCCCCGGCGCGGAGCTTCTGGTGGACGCTGCGGTCGACGACCTCGGGGGCGCCGTCGGAGACGTCCGTCCCGGCGGGGTCCGTCACCTTGACCTGCGCGCCGACGCCGAGGGGCGTCTCGCTGAAATCGAGCCGCACCTCCGCCGGCGCCGTGGCCACCGTGGCGCCCGACGCCGGCGCGGAACCTTCCAGCGCATCGTGGGCGAACGCCGGGGCCGGGGCCAGGAGGACGAGCGCGAGCGCGGCCAGGCCCGCGGACGCCGCCGCGGCGGCTCGGGCCGAGGACGCGCGGAGACGGCGGAGGATCTGCATCACACCAGCCTATTTTTGGGCCGAAGGCACCACAACTGGCGAGTAGTATTGACCCGGCCTTCCGGGTGCCCGGGATGTCATGCCCCACCCACGAACCCCTCATCCCCCTTCACCAGGAGCGCCCATGGCATCGGCAGTGGACCGGTACTTCAAGATCAGCGAGCGCGGCTCGACGGTGGCCCGCGAGATCCGCGGCGGCCTCGCGACGTTCTTCGCGCTCAGCTACATCGTGGTCCTCAACCCCCTGATCCTCTCGGGCGCCGACGCGGCCGGAAACCACCTGGGCATCCCGCGGGTCGCGGCGATGACCGCCCTCGTGGCCGGCATCCTGACGATCCTCATGGGCGTGTGGGCCAAGCACCCGTTCGCGCTCGCGACGGGCCTGGGCGTGAACGCGTTCGTGGCCGTGACCGTGGCGACCCACCCGAACGTCACGTGGCCGGACATGATGGGCCTCGTGCTCGTGGCCGGCGTGGTCATGTTCGTGCTCGTGCTCACGGGCTTCCGCACGGCCGTGTTCAAGGCGGTGCCGGAGGGGCTCAAGACGGCGATCGTGGTGGGCATCGGCGTCTTCATCGCCCTCATCGGGCTCGTCAACGCGGGGTTCGTGCGCCGCATCCCCGACGCGGCCGGCACCACCGTGCCGCTGGGCCTGGGCGACGCCGGGCGGCTCGTGGGCTGGCCCACGCTCGTGTTCGTGGTGGGCCTCGTCCTCACGATCGCCCTCATGGTCCGCAAGGTGCGCGGCGCGCTCCTGATCGGCATCATCGCCGCGACCGTCCTCGCGAACGTCGTCGAGCTCGTCTTCCACGTCGGCCCGTCCGTCGCCCCGGGACAGGCCCCCAACCCCGCGGGCTGGTCCCTCGTGGTCCCCGGCCTCGGCAACGTCGCGCCTGTGGACCTCAGCCTGTTCGGCCAGGCCAACCCGCTCGGGGCGTTCGCGCACCTGGGCACCCTCGGCGCCCTCCTCATGGCGTTCGTGATCCTGCTGAGCATCTTCTTCGACGCCATGGGCACCATGGTGGGCCTGGCCCGCGAGGCCGGCACCATGGATGAGAACGGCCAGATCCCGAACGTGGACCGCGTGCTCCTCGTCGACGCGTTCGGCGCGATCGCCGGCGGCGGCACCTCGATCTCCTCCAACCAGATCTTCGTCGAGTCCGGCGCGGGCATCGGCGAGGGCGCCCGGACCGGCCTCGCCTCCGTGGTCACCGGGGCGCTGCTCCTGCTCGCGATGTTCCTGACCCCGCTGATCAACCTCGTCCCGTTCGAGGCCGTGGCCCCCGCGCTCGTGATCGTGGGCTTCCTCATGTTCCAGCAGGTCGCGCGGATCGACTGGCACGACCTGGGGATCGCCATCCCGGCGTTCCTCACGATCGGCCTCATGCCCTTCACCTACTCGATCGCCAACGGCCTCGGCGCCGGCTTCATCTCCTACGTGCTCGTGCGCCTCTTCCAGGGCCGCGCCAAGGAGATCCACCCGCTCATGTGGGCCGTCGCCGCGGCGTTCCTCATCTTCTTCGGGATCGGCCCGGTCGAGAAGGTCCTCGGCTTCTAGCGGTCACCTCGCACGACGGCGGCGGGCCGGCTCCTCGGGGCCGGCCCGCAGTGTTCGTTTCGCCCTCTCCTTCGGTCAGAGCCCCGGTCTACACCCCGGGGCTTTGACCGAAGGGGAGGGCTTCTTTCGGCCCGGGGCTGAAGCCTTTCGGCAGGCAGGGCCGCGGCCGTACGCTGACGACGGCGCCGCGGCCGTACCGCTTGCACCCCCACCTTCGGCGCCGGCACCGGAAGGACCACGCGAATGGCCTATACCGTCGGCTACTTCATCGGCAGCCTGTCCCAGAAGTCGATCAACCGCACGCTGTCCAAGGCGCTCATCCGCCTGGCACCCGACTCGCTCGCCTTCGAGGAGATCCCCATCAGGGACCTCCCGCTCTACAACCGGGATCTCGACGCCGACTACCCGCCCGAGGCCCGCGCCCTCAAGGAGGCGATCGAGCGCGTGGATGCCGTCCTGTTCATCACGCCCGAGTACAACCGGGACATGCCGGGCTCACTGAAGAACGCCATCGACTGGGCCTCACGCCCGTGGGGCACCAATTCGTTCAACCAGAAGCCCTCAGCCGTCATCGGAGCGTCGCCGGGCAAGATCGGGACGGCCCTCGCCCAGCAAAGCCTGCGGGCCGTCCTCTCGTTCTGCAACTCGCCGCAGATGAGCGCCCCGGAGGCGTACATCCAGTTCCTGCCCGGCGTCTTCAGCGAGGACGGCGAGGTGGGGGACGCGAGCACGGAGGAGTTCCTCCGCCACTACATGGAAGAGTTCGCGCTGTTCGTCGAGCGGGTGCTCACCGTGCTGCCCCGGGCCTGAGGCCGCCCTGCCGGCGCACGCCGAGGAGGGCCAGGACCCCCAGGGCAAGCCCAAGGGGAAGAGCGACGCTCGTCGCGCTGAGCCACGCCCCGACCCCTTGTCCGCCGTGGACGGCAGCGGTTCCAGCGGCCACTCCGGTCGCCGCAGAAGCCAGCAGGAAGGCCGCAGCGCCGAGCGCAGGGACGAGACCCGCTGGGAGGGGGACGTCCTTGGGCAGGATCCTCCACAAGGCCAGGAGCACGAGGCCGACCGCACCGAGGAACACCCGGCCCTCGACGACCTCGCCCCAATGGTGTTCGGCGGCTGCCTGGGCGCAGTCGAGCCCCGGATACGGTGCCTGCAGGACGGCGCAGCGCGCGGCTGTGTAGGCGACTCCTGGCAGGTCGCCGGAGACGAACCCGGCGCCCCACAGCCGTCCGAAAACCTCGGAGAGCACGCCGCTGAGGCCCACGGCGATCGCTCCCATGGCGGCCAGTCCCACAGCGGGCCGCACGAGGGCGCGCAGCGGCAGGCAGCCGAGGGAGCGCAGCGGCGTCCGGAGCGCCGAGGTCGCGGACCCCACCGGCCCGAAGCGGCGCACGGCCTCCGCCTCGGCGTCCTCGGGGCTCAGGCCTTGGGCCATGAGGTGGCCGGCCGACTCGCGCAGGTGCGACTCCGCCTCGGCGAGCAGGCGGCGGGCGGCCGCGGGCTCGGAGTCCCGTGCCGCGGCGAAGAGTTCATCGAGGTAGCCGTCGATCGCGCCCGCATCTTCTGGCCGCGGGTTCACTGCGCCGCTCCGAGGACGCCGCGCACGGCCGAGGAGAATCCGTCCCACTCCCGTGTCCTGCGTTCGAGTTCCGCACGGCCCGCGGCGGTGAGGGCGTAGACCCGGCGGCGCGCCGGAGTGGCGTCGGCCCAGCGGCTCGCGACCCATCCGGCCGCCTCGAGCTTGTGGAGTGCAGGGTAGACCGAACCCTCCTGGAGCTCGAACTGCGCGCCGCTGCGCTGGTGGATGCGCGCGATGAGCGCGTACCCGTGCGCTTCTCCCACGCCGAGCGAAGCAAGGAGGAGGAGGTCAAGCTGTCCATTCACGCTGCTGCGTCCCATACCTAGACAATCTAGGCTTACCTGCTCTGGCCCTGCAAGGGTCAGCGCGGCGCCGGGTCGTGGCGGAGGTACTCGCGCCGGAACGTCCCGGTGCCGGCGGTCAGCCCGCGCAGCTCGACGGCGTAGCGCAGCAGCTCGGCGTCGGGCACCTCGGCGCTGATCTCGGTCGTCTCGCCGGCGGACGTGGTCCCGGTGAGGCGCCCCCGCCGGGAGGAGAGGTCGCTCATGACCGCGCCCACGTAGTCGGCAGGGACGCTGATGGTCACCGCCGAGACCGGCTCGAGCAGCTGGATCCTTGCGGAGGCCGCCGCCTCGCGCAGCGCGAGGGCCCCGGCGGCCTGGAACGCGGCGTCGGACGAGTCGACGCTGTGCGTCTTGCCGCCCACGAGCGTCACCCGGATGTCCACCACGGGGAAGCCCTCCGCCACGCCTTTGGCCATCTGCGCGCGGACGCCCTTCTCGACGGACTCCACGAACGGCCTGGGGATGGCGCCGCCCACGATCCGGTCGATGAACTCGAAGCCGGCGCCGCGCCCGAGTGGCTCGACCTCGATGTCGCAGATCGCATACTGGCCGTGGCCGCCGGACTGTTTGACGTGCCGCCCATGCCCGGCCGCCGCAGCGGCGAACGTCTCGCGCAGGGGGGTGACGACGTCGACCGTCTGCAGCTTGACCCCCTGATCGCGCAGCCGGTCGAGCACCACCTCCGCGTGCGCCTCGCCCATGCACCACAGCACCAGCTGATGGGTCTCCGGGTTGCGCTCCACCCGCAGGGTCGGGTCTCCGGCGGCAACCTTCGCGAGGCTCTTGGCGAGCGCGTCCTCGTCGCCGTGGGAGGCGGCCTCGACGGCGACGGGCATGAGCGGCTCCGGCATCTCCCACGGCGCGACCAGGAGGGGCCTCTCGCGGGCGGAGACCGTGTCCCCCGTCTCCGCTCCCAGGCGCGCGACGGCGCAGAGGTCCCCGGCCACGGCGTACGGCGCGGCCTGCAGTGCCGCGCCGAACGGGGTGTAGAGGTGCCCGAGCCGCTCGTCGGAATCGTGGTCCGGGTGGCCGCGCTCGGCCAGACCGTGGCCCGCGACGTGGACGGGCGTGTCCTCGCGCAGGGTGCCGGAGAAGAGCCGCACGAGGCAGACCCGGCCCAGGAACGGGTCCACGGTGGTCCGCACGACCTCGCCCACGAGGGGGCCGTCCGGATCGCAGCGCAGCCCCTTGACCGGCGCGCCCTCGAGGTCCGTGACCGGGGGCACGGCGTGCTCGACGGGGGACGGGAAGCCGCGCCCGATGACCTCGAGGACCTCCGCGGTCCCGATGCCGGCGAGCGCAGAGGTGGGCACGACCGGGAAGAACGAGCCGCGGGCCACGGCCTTCTCGAGGTCGCCGATGATCGTGTCCAGGCCGATGTCCTCGCCGCCCAGATAGCGGTCCATGAGGGTCTCGTCCTCGCTCTCGGCGATGATGCCCTCGATCAGGGCCCCGCGCGCACCGTCCCAGCCGCCGATCTCCTCGGCGGTGCCCGGGCGCATCTCGGGCGGCGTGCCCGGCAGCGCCGCCTCGCCCGGGTAGTCCGAGACCGTCCGGGTGAGCAGGCCGAGCAGGCCGGTCGGCGCGCCGCCGGACGCCATGGGGACGTAGAGCGGGAGCACGGACTCGCCGAATGCCGCCTGGCAGCGGGCGAGCGCGGCGTCGAAGTCCGCACGGGGGTGGTCGAGCTTGCTGACCACGACCGCGCGCGGCATCCGGACGCGCTCGCACTCGTCCCACAGGGCCACGGTCGCGGCGTCGACCTCCTCGGCGGCCGAGACCACGAACAGGGCGGCGTCGGCCGCCCTGAGCCCCGCGCGGAGCTCGCCCACGAAGTCGGCGTACCCGGGAGTGTCCAGGAGGTTGACCTTGGTCTCCCCCGCCATCACCGGCGCCACAGACAGCGCCACCGAGCGCTGCTGGTGCACCGCGGCCGGGTCCGAGTCGCCCACGGTGGTGCCGTCCGCGATCGATCCCCTGCGCGCGATCGCCCCGGTCGAGGCGAGGATCGCCTCGAGGAGCGTGGTCTTCCCCGCGCCGGAGTGGCCCACGAGCACCACGTTCCGGATCAGCTCCGAACGGTCCGCCGCCGTGGGAGCCTTCGTGGACCCGTTGGTCCCTTTGCCCGACATGAGTTCCTCCTGCTCCTGCTCCCCAGCCGGCCGTGTCGTGTCCCCTATCCTGCCCCCGGCTCGGCCCTGAGGCGAGGGGGCGCTGGCACCGAATCCGGGGGCCCGGACATCAAGGGCCGCGGGCACTGGCGCACGCTCGGTCCGATGCTGTGTGCTGGGGGGATGAACGAGCCCCTAGACATCCCGTGCGAGCCGTGGCTCGGCCGCAACGACGGAGACTCCGCGGAGCACCGCCGCTGGTGGCAGGCCGTGCGGCCCTATGAGCCCGAGGCGCTCGCGGCGGCGGCGCACGACGGCGCCCGGTCCCGTCCCGCGGTGCTGCTCGGCTTCCGCTCGGAGGAGGGCGTGCGGCGCAACAAGGGCCGGCTCGGCGCCGCCGGGGGGCCCGCGGCGATCCGCGCGGCCCTCGGCCCGCTCGCCTTCCATCTCGAGCGCGAGGTGTTCGACGCGGGGGACGTCGCCGTGGCCACCGGCGGTGAAGGGCTCCCCGGAGACCTCGAAGGTGGCCAGGAGCGCTTCGGCGCCGCGCTCGCCGCGGCCCTCGACGCCGGGGCGCTCACGGTGGGGCTCGGCGGGGGCCACGAGACGGCGTACGCGAGCTACCTCGGGCTAGCGGAGTCGGAGCGCACCGGCGGGGCTCGGGTCGGAGTGCTCAATCTCGACGCCCACTTCGACCTGCGCAACGAGGAGCGGGCGACCTCCGGGACGCCGTTCCTCCAGATGGCCCGGGCCGAGGCGGCCGAGGGCCGCGAGCTGCAGTACGCGGTGCTGGGGATCTCGAAGCCGAACAACACGCGCGCCCTGTTCGAGCGGGCCGACGAGCTGCGCGTGCGCTACCTGCTGGACGAGTACACGACGCGCGAGACCGCCGAGTCGTTCGTCGAGGACTTCCTCGCCGATCTGGACGCGGTCTACCTCACGATCGACCTCGATGTGCTGCCGGCCGCGGTGGCCCCGGGGGTGTCCGCGCCCGCTGCCGTGGGAGTGCCGCTCGAGGTGATCATCGCCGTCGTGCGCCGGATCGCTGCGAGCGGGAAGCTGCTCCACGCCGACATCGCCGAGCTGAACCCCGCCTTCGATCTCGACGGGCGCACCGCGCGGGTCGCGGCGCGGCTCGTGGACACCCTCCTCGGCTGATGCGCGAGTGGCTACATCGCCTCCTTGATGCCCTTGCGGATGAGCCAGACGTTGGCCGGCCAGGCCGTCGCGAAGCCCACGACCATGCCGACCTGCATGAGGAACCAGTAGACCGGCGAGTCGGGGTGGAGGTGCGGTGAGGGGAAGAACACGAAGGCCATGAGGGCCATCCAGCCGAAGAGCCCGACCTCGAAGGCCGTCAGCGAGAGCACGTCCGCCTTCGCGGCCGCGGCGATGCCCTTCCTGAAGCCGAGACCGCGCATCGGGGCGATCGCGAAGTACTGGAACGCAAGCCCGAGGAGGACGGCCAGGACGTAGTCGCCGAGGTACTCGGCCCACAGTGCGGTGCCGGCGATCTGGAGCCCCAGCAGGAAGATGCCGGTCTCGGCGATGATGTCGCCCAGCGTGCAGCCCGCGCCGCAGTGGCTCACGCCGACCGCGACCTGAGCCCAGAACGGCTTCTCCGGCGGCTCGTCGAGGCCGCGGTCCTCGAGCCACCGCGGGCTCGTGGTGCGCCCGTAGCGCCAGTGTCCCCACACCGCGACGGGCCCGAGGTAGAGGGCTGTGACGGGCCAGACGGCCTCCATCACGCGCATCCTCAAGCGGTGGCCCCGCGCGTAGATGTCGACGAGGATGGCGGCGGCGCTCAGCCCCGCCGCCGCGAGGGCCGCCCACGCCAGGGAGGTCAGCCAGATCGGTGCCATGATGCTCCTTTGCCCGCGGGGACGGTGGCGCTCAGGTCGAGGCCACGAGCCAGCGCAGAACGTGCTTCGTGTCGAGCCAGCCGGTGAGGACCCCTTGACCGTCGACGACCGGGAGGCCATCGGTGTCAGCGGCCGCCAGCACGAGGTCCACCCCGGCTGAGAGCCCGTCGGCCTCCCGCAGGGCGCCCGCGGACTGGGCGAGGTCCCCCACGGTGAGCCCGGCGACGTCGTCGTCCTCGAGGCCCTCGGCGAGCACCGCCGCGGTGGCGACGCCGGCGAGCCTCCCCGCGCCGTCGACGACCGGGGCCGCCCGCGAGGCCGACTCGGCCAGCGCGGCGGCGGCCTCGCGGGCCGGCAGGGCCGCTGCGAGCGGCTGCGGGGGCGCGGTCATCGCCTGGGCGACCGTGAGCCCGTGGAGCGCGTCCCTCTGCTGCGGCGCCGAGAGATCGATGCCTCGGCGGAGGAGCTTGCGCGTGTAGATCGTGTCGCGGCTGGCGAGGGCGGACACCGCGGTGGCGACGATGACGGCGAGCAGGAGCGGCAGGATGAGCGTGTACTCCCCGGTGAGCTCGAAGATGATGAGGCCCGCCGTGATCGCGGCCCGCGTCGAGCCCGCGAACACGGCGCCCATGCCCACGAGCGCGAACGCCCCCGTCTGCCCGGCGAGGGACGGCATGGCCGCTGCGGCGATCTGGCCGAAGGCGGCCCCCGTCGTGGCGCCGATGAAGAGGGAGGGCGCGAAGACGCCGCCCGAGCCGCCGATGCCGATGGTGAGGCTCGTGGCCACGACCTTCGCCACTGTGAGAAGCAGCAGGAACGGGAGGGCGTAGCGGCCGAGGATGCTGTTCTGGAGCACGGGATAGCCCACGCCGTACATCTGCGGGATCGCAAGGAGCAGGCAGCCGAGCAGGAGTCCGCCGACGGCCGGGCGCAGCCACTCGGGCCCGCGCCAGAGCCAGTCGCAGGCGTCCTCGATCGCATACAGGACCTTGGAGAAGAGCACGCCGACCCCGCCCGCCACGAGGCCGAGGACCGCGAAGACGAGCATCTCGCCGGGGTCCGAGACGGTGAAGGCGGGCAGGGGCAGGAACGGGTAGTTGCCGAGCAGGGCGCGCCCGACCACCGAGGCGGCGATCGAGGAGAGCATGACGGCGGCGAAGGACCGGGCGGCGAAGTCGCGCAGGATGAGCTCGAGGGCGAAGAAGACGCCGGCGAGGGGCGCGTTGAACGTCGCGGCGATGCCGCCTGCGGCCCCGCACGCCACGAGGGTCCGCAGCTGCGACTCCGAGGATCCCGCGAGCGTCCCCAAGCGCGAGCCGAGCGCCGAGCCGATCTGGACGATCGGCCCCTCGCGCCCCACCGAGCCTCCCGAGCCGATGGTGAGTGCGGAGGCGAGGGCCTTGACCACGGCGACGCGGCCCTTGATGCGCCCGCCCTTGCGCGCGACGGCGTACATGACCTCGGGAACACCGTGGCCGCGCGCCTCGCGGGCGAACCGGTGCACGAGGGGGCCGTAGACGAGGCCGCCGACGGCCGGGGCGAGGACGATGAACGCCGGCCCGAGCCACGGGACCCAGGGGTTCACCGGGTGCCCGGTGGTCGCCGCGTAGTCGGCCGTGCCGGAGAAGAGCTGCGTGGCACCGACGATGAGCCAGCGGAAGCCGACGGCCGCGAGGCCCGCGCCGAGGCCGACCAGCACGGCGAGGCCTACGAGGTACAGCGAGCCGACCCCGATCCGGTCTCCCACCGCGCTCGCGGCCGACCTCCAGCGGGCGCCGCGGACGGATGCAGACGGCATGGACACCTCTCCTCATGTGCAAGACAACAACAATTGCATGAATGCATGTTTCTTTCCGAAGAGGTTAGCATGGGAGCCGTGGAAGACGAGAGGCATGAGGCGGGCCGGGAGACGGCCGGAGGAGCTCCGGAGGGCGCCGACGCCGACGTCGAGGCGGTCATCAGGGCGTCCAGGGCCCTCCTGGGAGTCATCGCCACCTCGGTCACCGAGGCGCTCGAGACCGTCACGCTCCCGCAGTTCCGGGTGCTCGTGGTGCTCGCGAGCTCGGGGCCGCTGCCCATCGGCGCCGTCGCCGCCCGCCTGAACGCCGTGCCGTCCACGTTCAGCCGCTTCCTGGACCGGATGGAGGATGCGGGCCTCGTCGCGCGCAGCCCCAGCCCCGGGAGCCGGCGCGAGATCCTCGTGCAGCTGGCGGACAAGGGCGCCCGGATCGTCCACGAGGCCACGCAGCGCCGCCGGGAGTCGACAGCGGAGATCCTCGGCCGGCTCGGGCCGTCGGAGCGCGCCGCGCTCGTCGCGGCACTGGACACCTTCTCGGCGGCGGCCGGCGAGCCCTCGCCCGAGACGCTGCTCACGATGGGGCTCTGACGGACGGGCTCCGCCCGGCACGCAGAGGGGCCCGCACCGGTAGGTGCGGGCCCCTTTCGTTGCGAGCCTCTGCGAGGCAGCCGCAGCGGCGAGCGGTGGCTCAGCCGCGGCGGACGATCACTCCGTCCGACTTGAGGCACAGCTGGCGGTCCTGCGGGCCCTGCGGGAGGATCCACAGGACGTTCCCACTGAGGGAGACCTCCTCGACCGTGCCGCGGCCCACGACCTGCGCGTGCCGGACCACTTCGACGACCTCTCCCACTGCGAGTTCGGCCCAGTTCTCCACCGGTGCCTGATACGCGCCGCGCCGGGAAAGTACCGCTCCACGTGCCTTCATTGCCTCTTCACTCCCTTGTGCAGAAACCTGCTGCCCGTTGATGTGCTGTGATGCAGGCCACGTCTCCATGGCCCCAGTGTGGTCCGCGTCATCGCGGATACCTCTTTCTATCGGCTTCCCCGGCGCGTCGCCATGGAGGGTCTGACCACGATTCGCAGGAATCGTTGTGCAACCCTCCATAGCGAGCCCGAGGGGCCGCTCAGTGCAGGCCGCCGACGGCGGCGCTCACCGCCGCGAGCAGCTCGCCTTCGGCGAGCACCCGGTCCGCCTCCTCCAGCTCGGGGGACATGAACCGGTCCGACCCGGGGCCGGCCACCGTGCGGCGGAGGACCTCGAGCGCAGCCGCGCCGCCGGGGCCCGGCACGAGCGCGCCGCCCGAGGCCTCGGTGCGGAGATCGATCGCGCGGGCCGCCGTGACGAGCTCGATCGCGAGGACGCGGCGCAGGTTCTCCACGGCCTTGCGGAGCTTGCGCGCGGCGTGCCACCCCATGGACACGTGGTCCTCCTGCATCGCGGAGCTGGGGATCGAGTCCACAGACGCCGGGACGGCGAGGCGCTTGCAGTCCGAGACGAGCCCCGCCTGGGTGTACTGGGCGATCATGAGGCCCGAGTCCACGCCCGGGTCGTGGGCGAGGAAGGCCGGCAGGCCGTGCGAGCGCGCGGGGTCGAGCATCCGGTCCGTGCGCCGCTCCGCCATCGAGGCGAGATCCGCGACGGCGATCGCGAGGAAGTCCAGGACGTAGGCGACCGGGGCGCCGTGGAAGTTGCCGTTGCTGGACACGCGGCCGTCCGGGAGGACCACCGGGTTGTCGATCGCGGCGGCGAGCTCGCGCTCGGCCACGGCCTGCGCGTGGGCGATCGTGTCCCGCACGGCGCCGGCCACCTGGGGGGCGCAGCGCAGCGAGTACGCGTCCTGGACGCGGGAGTCGCCCTCGCGGTGGGAGGCGACGATCGCAGAGTCCCGCAGCACGGCGAGCATGTTGGCTGCCGAGTCGGCCTGGCCCGGGTGCGGGCGCAGCGGGGCGTGCAGCTCGGGGAGGAACACCTGGTCGGTGCCCATGAGGCCGTCGACCGACAGCGCGGCGGTGACGTCCGCGGTCGTGACGAGCTGGCGGAGGTCCGCGAGGGCCATGAGGAGCATGCCGAGCATGCCCTCGGTGCCGTTGACGAGGGCCAGGCCCTCCTTCTCGGCCAGCACGATCGGCTCGATGCCGTGCTCGGCGAGCAGCTGCGCGACGGTGCGCTCGCCCGCCCCGCCGCACCGCTCGCCGTCGGGCCCGAAAGCCTCGCCCTCGCCCATGAGCACGAGGGCCACGTGGGACAGCGGGGCGAGGTCGCCCGAGCAGCCCAGCGAGCCGAACTCGCGGATGACGGGCGTGATGCCGGCGTTGAGCAGCGCGACGAACGTCTCGAGGACCACGGGGCGCACGCCGGTGCGGCCCGAGGCGAGGGTCTTGGCCCGCAGGAACATGAGGGCGCGCGCCACCTCGCGCTCCACAGCCGGGCCCATGCCGGCGGCATGCGAGCGGATGAGCGACTTCTGCAGCTGGGTGCGCTTCTCCTGGGGGATGTGCAGGTTCGCGAGGGCGCCGAACCCGGTCGAGATGCCGTAGGCGGGGACCTCGGACGCGGCGAGCTCCTCGACGTGGGCACGGACGCGGGCGACGGCGTCGAGCGCCTCGGGCGCGAGCGTCACGGTGGCGTTGTGGCGGGCGACGGCGACGACGTCCTCTGCCGTGAGGCCGTGGGTGGAGAGGGTCACCTGCGTGGGGAGGTGGGTTTCGGGGGCGGTGAGGGTCATGTCCGTGAGGTCCTTTACTTGGCCGGGCGGGGGGCCGGGGTCATGGGGATCTTGACGCCGCGCTCGGCGGCGACCTCGGCGGCGCGCCCGTAGCCGGCGTCGACGTGGCGGATCACGCCCATGCCCGGGTCGTTGGTCAGGAGGGCGGTGAGCTTGGCGGCGGCGAGCTCGGTGCCGTCGGCGACGGAGACCTGGCCGGCGTGGATCGAGCGGCCGATCCCGACGCCGCCGCCGTGGTGGATCGAGACCCAGGTGGCGCCGGAGGACGCCGCGGTGAGGGCGTTCAGGAGCGGCCAGTCGGCGATCGCGTCGGAGCCGTCCTTCATGGCCTCGGTCTCGCGGTACGGGGAGGCGACCGAGCCGGAGTCGAGGTGGTCGCGGCCGATCACGATCGGGGCCTTGACCTTGCCCTCGGCGACGAGCCTGTTGAACAGGAGGCCGGCCTGGTGGCGCTCGCCGTAGCCGAGCCAGCAGATGCGGGCCGGGAGGCCTTCGAACTCCACGCGCTCCTCGGCGGCGTCGAGCCACTTGTGCAGGTGCTTGTTTTCGGGGAAGAGCTCCTTGATGGCCGCATCGGTGACCTTGATGTCCTCGGGGTCGCCGGAGAGGGCCACCCAGCGGAACGGGCCGAGGCCTTCGCAGAAGAGCGGGCGGATGTAGGCCGGGACGAAGCCGGGGAAGGCGAACGCGCGCTCATAGCCGCCCTTGCGGGCCTCGTCGCGGATCGAGTTGCCGTAGTCGAAGACCTCGGCGCCGGTGTCCTGGAACTCGACCATGGCCTGGACGTGGCGGGCCATCGCGTTCTCGGCCTTCTTGGTGAAGCCCTCCGGATCGGCCTCGGCCTCGGCCTTCCACTGCTCCACGGTGTACTCGGTGGGCAGGTAGCTGAGGGGGTCGTGGGCGGAGGTCTGGTCAGTGACGACGTCGACGGTCAGCTCTCCGGCCCTGTGGCGGCGGAGGATCTCGGGGAACACCTCGGCGGCGTTGCCGACGTAGCCCACGGACCAGCCGCGGCGCTCCTCCTTGGCGGCGAGGACCTTGGCGATCGCGGTGTCGAGGTCCGTCTCGACCTCGTCGAGGTAGCGCTTGCCGACGCGGCGGCGGAGGCGGGTCTCGTCGACGTCGACGATGAGGCACGCACCGTCGTTCAGGGTGACGGCGAGGGGCTGGGCGCCACCCATGCCGCCGCAGCCGCCAGTGAGGGTCAGGGTGCCGGCGAGGGGGCCCTCCGTGGAGTCCTGGGCGGGGGCCGCAGGGTGGCGCCCCTCGGCGATGAGCTTCCGGCCCACGGCCGCGAACGTCTCGTACGTGCCCTGCAGGATGCCCTGGGTGCCGATGTAGATCCACGAGCCGGCGGTCATCTGCCCGTACATGGTCAGGCCCTCGGCCTCGAGGCGGCGGAACTCGGGCCAGGTCGCCCAGTCGCCCACGAGGTTCGAGTTGGCGATGAGCACGCGCGGGGCCCAGACATTGGTGCGGAAGACGCCCACCGGCTTGCCGGACTGCACGAGCAGGGTCTCGTCGTCGTCCATGCCCTTGAGGGTCTCGACGATCGCGTCGAAGGCCTTCCAGGAGCGGGCCGCACGGCCGGTGCCGCCGTACACGACGAGCTCGTCGGGGCGCTCGGCCACCTCGGGGTCGAGGTTGTTCATGAGCATGCGCATCGGCGCCTCGGTCTGCCACGACTTGGCCGTGATCTCGGTGCCGCGGGGAGCACGGACCGGGCGGGCACCGGTGGTGAAGTCGGCCTTGGGGGCGGGGCTGGTGGTCTCCGTCATCGTGACTCCTGCGTCGTGATGGGTGGGTGTCTGCTGGACCGTTCGATCCTCTGCATCCATCACACCGCGCCGCGCCGCATCGGAACAGGGGCTCGCGCGGGGCGCCGTCCGGCATCCCAGACATGCCCGGCGGCCGCTCGGCCCGGGAGGGGCCGCCGTGCCGGAGGCCACTACCGTGCGGGGCCGCCGACCGTGTTGACTACCCCCTGTAAGGGGGAACGGTGGACTACAGGGATCCGAGGTCGTGGCGCGGGCTGCTGCTCAGCGGCGGCTGGGGCAGGTCGGCGCGCCGAGGCAATCCGCGCGGCCGGCACGTGCTGGGCATCGCCTCGACCGTATGCGGCGCACTGTCCCTCGCGGGCGCCGTGACGGTGTCCATGGTCCTGACCTCCGAGCTCGGCTGGTACGGCCCCCGCGGCGCCCCCGAGGTCGGCGCCTGGCTGCTCCTCCAGTGGGACTCCCTGATGGTCGTCTGGCTCTGTGCCGGGACGGCGGTCGCGGGGCTCGGCTCGGGCATCGCCTCGCTCGCGGCGCGCTGGTCCCTCGGCCTGACGGTCGTCGGGCTCACGCTCTCGGTGGCAGCCCTCGCGGCGACGATCAACGCCTGGGGCCTGTTCTTCTTCAACCACCTCTAGAGGGCAGCCGCCGCGCGGCCCTGCGGCGCTACTTGACGCAGGGCACGGCGCCGCCCTGGAGCTGGCCCTGCCAGTCCGCGTAGGTCGTGGTGGTGGGCGTCGGCGAGGGTGTCGCGGTCGGACTCGCAGCGGAGGACGGCGAGGCGGGCGCCGCCCCCGGCGAGGTCTCCGCGGCCGTGGGGGCCGGCGTCGTCCGCGTGGTCTTCGGCGCGGGCGGCACGGGCGGCGCGAGCAGGGCGCGGACGGTGGACTGGATCTGCGCCACGTCCACGAGGTTGACGGAGGCGCCGTCCGGCGCGGTGCCGAAACCGAGGATGGGCAGGGTGCTGAACGAGATGTTGCCGTTGGTGAGGGAGGTGGCCTGCTGTGCAAGCTGGAGGAGGTCGAGACCCCGGTCCACCGCCATGTTCTTGCTCACGGCATCGAGCACGGCCTCCATCTTCGGCAGGTTGGTGAGCGTGCCCGCCTGTTTGAGCTGGTGGAGCACCGAGACGATGAAGGCCTGCTGGCGGCGGGTACGGTCGAGGTCGGTGAAGTCGTAGGTGGGGTCGGACGTGTCGCGGCGCTGGCGGACGAAGGCCATGGCCTGCTGGGCGTTGATCTGCTGCGTCCCGGCCCGGAAGTCGGCCCCTGAGAACGTGTCCCGGGTGGTCCGGTTGACGCACACCGTGATCGGCTGGATCGCGAGGGCCACCTGGTAGAACGCCACCATCGTGATCTCGACGAAGTGGTCGATGCGGACTCCACCGAGGAACTTCGACACGGTGGCGAGCTCGGCGGCGCGGCCGGCGTCCCGGGCCGCCTGGTAGGTCGCGTCGTCGTTCGCCCTGCCGCTGCCCAGGAGCGCCGCCTGCTTGGCCGCGAAGCCGTAGCTGTAGGCCTCCTTGACCTTGGCCTTGAATCCCGCGCCCGGGAAGCCGACGGTCTGGACGTAGTCGTCGCGGGGGATGGAGATCTCTGTGGACCGCGAGCCGTCCGCCGGGATGTGCACGAGCATGAGCACGTTGGCGTTGTAGAAGCCGCCGCTGTCGTCCCCCGCGTGGAGCGCGTTCTGGATGTCCTGGGGCAGCGCCCTGCCGTTCTCGTCGAGGCGGGAGTCGAGGCCCATGATGAGGATGTTGGTGTCCTTGGACAGCTTGGGCACCGAGACCGAGGAGGCCGACGGCGAGGGGCTTGCCGCCTCGGAGAAGGCCTCGGAGAGGGCGTCGGAGCGGTGCACGTTCGCGTTGAACCGTCCGGCCAGCTGCACGACGTAGACGACCGCTCCCGCACCTGCGAGCGCCAGCACGGTCGCGACGATGAGGACCGCGCGCATCCACGTTCGCCGGCGCGCAGGCCGCGCGCCCGCCCGGCTTCCCTGCTCCGCCATGCGCAGCCCCCTCGGCAGGACGCGCCCGGCTGCGCCTGCGGCCGGCGGGCGTCCATGTGATGCACACCATACTCCCGCCGCCGTCCGGCGCGCATCAGCGGATCGGCGGGCCTACCTGGCCTGCGGCCGGAACGAGTCGATGAGGCCGCGCGCGGTGAGCAGGCCGCGGGAGGCCTCCTCCGGCGCAATCCGGACGAGCGCGAACGCCGCGACCACGAGCCCCGTCACGGCGTCTGCGAGCCGGTCCCGCTCGGCCTCCGGGGCGGCCGGCAGGTGGGCCCCGATCCCGCGGCCGACGGCGGCGCGCAGCTCGTCCCGGTAGGCGGCGATCACGCGGGCCACCTCGGCGTCGTGGGCGATCGGCGCCCCGGCGGCGTTGATGAGCAGGCAGCCGTTGGCGGCCGGCGCAGAGCCGGCGCCGGCCAGCGCCTCCCGCAGCCCGTCAAGGTACCCGATGATGGCGCCCGGCTCGACCTGGGCCCCCTCGAGCGGGCGCAGGCGCGGGCGGACCACCTCGTCGAGGTAGCTCTGCACGGCCTCGTCGAAGAGCCCCCGCTTGGACCCGAAGGCGTTGTAGATGCTCGAGCGGCTCAGCCCGGTGGCCCGCTCGAGGTCCGGGACCGAGGCGTCCTCGTAGCCCGACTGCCAGAACACGGCGCGCGCGGCGCGCACCGCCGTGTCCCTGTCGAAGGCCTGCGTCCTGCCCACGGACACCCCACTTTCTGTAACGACTGGTCCAGTATATAGTGGACCGGTCGTTACAGAATATCGGTGGACGTCAGTTCCGGCGAAAGGTACCCCCAGCATGTCGCAGACCTCCAGCACCCAGATCCAGCTTGTCCGACGCCCCTCGGGGTGGCCGACGCACGAGGACTTCCGGACCGTCACCGTGCCCTACGGCGACCTCGAGCCCGGGCAGGTCCGCGTGCGCAACGAGTTCGTCTCGGTCGACCCGTACATGCGCGGCCGGATGAACGACTCCCGCAGCTACGTGGCGCCCTACGCGCTCGGCGAGACCATCACCGGAGGCGCCGTGGGCCGCGTCGTCGAGTCCGCCTCCGACGAGGTTCCGGTCGGCGCGATCGTCCTCCACCAGCACGGCTGGACGGACATCATCCAGGCCGACTCCGGGACCTTCCGGGTGCTCCCCGACGTCCCGGGCGTGCCCCTCTCGGCCCGCCTGCACATCCTGGGCATGACCGGGATGACGGCGTACGTGGGCCTCACCGCGATCGCGGGCCTCAAGGCCGGGGAGACGGTGTTCGTCTCGGGCGCGGCCGGCGCCGTGGGGACCGCCGCGGGGCAGATCGCCAAGCTGCTCGGGGCCAAGCGCGTCATCGGCTCCGCTGGCTCGGCGGAGAAGGTCGCGCTCCTGACGGAGAAGTACGGCTACGACGCGGCGTTCAACTACAAGGACGGCGACGTGCGTGGCCAGCTCGCAGCCGCGGCCCCCGAGGGCATCGACGTGTTCTTCGACAACGTCGGCGGCGAGCACCTCGAGGCCGCGCTCGAGGCCTTCAACGACGGCGGCCGGGCGGCCCTGTGCGGGGCGATCTCGGCCTACAACGCCACCGAGCGCCCCGCCGGGCCGGACAACATGGCCAACCTGATCACCCGCGGGCTGACCCTGCGCGGCTTCACCCTCGGCCACTACCTGCACCTCGCGCCCGAGTTCACCGAGCGGATGACCGCGTGGTTCGCCGCGGGCAGCATCGCCTACGACGAGACCATCGTGGACGGGATCGAGCACACGGTCGATGCGTTCCTGGACATGATGCGCGGGGCGAACACCGGAAAGATGCTCGTCCGCGTGTGAGCTCGTCCGCGCCGCGGCTGGGCCCGGCCGCGGTTCAGCCGCGGCCGTAGATCCGCGCGGCGAGCTCCCCGGCGGCCTTCTGGGCGCGGGCGGCGAGTTCCTCGCGGCGTTCTGCGGGCACGCGTTCGGATTCGAACGTCACCGCCACCGCCGCGGTGGGCCAGCCGGTGTGGTCCCTGACCACGGCCGCGACCGAGGCCAGACCCGGGGTGACCTCGCCGCCCTCGGTCGCGTAGCCGCGCTGTCGGACCTGGTCCAGCTCCGACTGGAGCGCCGAGTACGAGCGGATCTGCTCGCCCTCCTCGGTGCGGGACGTGAAGGCGGCCGCGTTCGGGTACAGCGCGCGCACCTGGGACTTGGGCAGCGCCGCGAGGATCGCACGCCCGCTCGCGGTGAGGTGGCTCGGCAGGCGCACCCCCACGTCGGTCACGAGCGAGGGCCGGTTCTTGGCCCGTTCCTCGACGATGTAGAGCACGTCCCGGCCGTGCAGCACCGCGAGGTGGGTGCTCTCCCCGATCGCGTCCACGAGCGCCGCGAGCAGGGGCCGGCCCAGGCGCGAGAGCGGCTCCTGCCGGGAGTAGGCGCTCGAGAGCTCGAACGCGCCGATCCCGAGCCCGTACCGCTGCTCCTCGGGAAGGTGGAGGACAAACCCGTTCTCCTCCATCACGGCGAGCAGGTGGTAGACGGTGGAGCGCGGCAGGCCCAGCTGCGCCGCGATCGCCGAGGCCGGCTGCGGCCCGCGCCGCGAGGCCAGCAGGCGCAGGATGCGCAGCGTGCTCTCGGCCGCGGGCACCTTCGACTTCTCCCGCGCCGGGGTGGGGGGCATGGCGACTCCTTCCGCTCTCCGCCGGGCCTGTCTGGCTGTCTGCAATCCCGGACCACCTCCAGTGTGGGGCGGACGACGGCGGGTGCGCACCCGCCGTCGTCCGCGCACCGTCCGGAATCCCGGACACCAGTCCCGATGGCGCCCATCTGGGATGCGAGACACAGTCTGCTGGTGACGCCACTCACAGCACCCGGCCGGCCCGGCACAGTGGGAGGAGCCTGGCCCGAAGGCCCTTCCCGACGACGTGAGGATCCCATGCAGACCACTCAGCCGGCCGCGCTCAGCCGCGGCCTCAACGTCCGGCACATCCGGTTCATGGCCTTGGGGTCGGCCATCGGCACCGGGCTGTTCTACGGCTCCGCCGAGGCCATCCAGGCCGCGGGGCCCGCAGTCCTGATCGCCTACATGATCGCCGGCGCGGCCGTGTTCATGGTCATGCGCTCGCTCGGCGAGATGGCCGTGCGGCACCCCGTGTCCGGCTCGTTCAGCCAGTACGCCGGCCGGTATCTGGGCCCGTTCTGGGGCTTCGCGACGGGCTGGACCTACGTGTTCGAGATGGCCATCGTGGCCCTCGCGGACATCACCGCGTTCGGCATCTACATGGGCTTCTGGTTCCCGCAGGTGGACCGATGGGTGTGGATCGCCGCCGTGATCCTCGTCCTCACGGCGATCAACCTGCTCAGCGTCAAGGTCTTCGGCGAGCTCGAGTTCTGGTTCTCGCTCGTGAAGGTCGCCGCGATCATCGCCATGATCGCCGGCGGCGCCGCCCTCATCGCGTTCGGCTTCTCGTCGCCCTCCGGCGGCCAGGCGGGCGTTCACCAGCTCGTGGCGAACGGCGGGCTGCTCCCGAACGGCTTCGGCGGCCTGCTCGCGTGCTTCTCGGTGGTCGTGTTCGCTTTCGGAGGCGTCGAGACGGTCGGCGTGACGGCTGGCGAGGCGGCAGACCCCAAGAAGGCCATCCCGCAGGCCGTGAACACGGTGCCCGTGCGGATCCTGCTCTTCTACGTGCTCACGCTCGGGGTGCTCATGAGCCTGTTCCCGTGGAACCAGGTGGGCGCCCAGGGCAGCCCGTTCGTGCAGATCTTCAGCGGCCTCGGCATCCCCGGGGCGGCGAACGTCCTCAACGCGATCGTCATCACCGCCGCGCTGTCCGCGATCAACTCGGACATCTTCGGTGCGGGGCGCGTCCTGTTCGGCCTCGCGCAGCACGGCCACGCTCCGGCCTCCTTCGGGAAGGTGTCGGTGCGCGGGGTGCCGTGGATGACGGTGGTGGTCATGACGGGCGTGCTCGCCGTCGGGGTGGTGCTCAATGCCATGATCCCGGAGGACGTGTTCACGGTCATCGCCTCCATCGCGACGTTCGCGACCGTGTTCGTGTGGGCCATGATCCTCGCGAGCCACGTGGCCATGAAGCGCGAGATCCGCCGGTACGCTCTCGCACCGAGCGAGTTCCCGTCGCCGCTGTGGCCCGCGGCCTCGGTCCTCGCGATCGCGTTCATGGCGTTCGTGACCGTGCTCCTGGGCTGGTTCGAGGACACGCGCGTGGCCCTCGTCGTGGGCGGCGTGTGGATCGCCCTGCTCGCCGGCGCGTATGCCCTGTGGGTCCGGGGCGACGGGCGCCGCCGCCCCGGGCTGCGGGACGAGACCGCGGCCCTGCCCGTCGTCTCGGGCGATGGCGAGCGGGTGCGGGCGTAGTTCTCGGCAGCCCGCGGGCATATCACCACAACTCAGCGCCGTTCCAGCCCCTTTCAGGGCGGAAACGGCGCTGAGTTGTGTCGTTGTGCTCGGGGTGCGGACCCAGGGTGCCGGGCCTAGCGGGCCGACCAGCCGCCGTCCATCGTGTAGGACGCGCCGGTGACCATGCCCGCATCGTCCGAGGCGAGCCAGCACGCGAGGGAGGCCACCTCGGACGGCTCGACGAGCCGCTTGATCGCCATCTCGGTCAGCATGACCTTCTCGAGGACCTCGGACTCGGGGATGCCGTGCGTCTGGGCCTGGTCCTTGATCTGGGACTCCACCAGGGCGGTGCGGACGTAGCCGGGGTTGATGCAGTTGGACGTCACCCCGTGCTCCGCGCCCTCGAGCGCGGTGACCTTCGACAGGCCCTCGAGGGCGTGCTTCGCCGTCACGTACGCGCTCTTGAAGGCCGAGGCGCGCAGGCCGTGGACCGAGCTGAGGTTGATCACCCGGCCCCAGCCGCGCTCGTACATGTGCGGCAGCGCGGCGCGGACCAGGAGGAACGGCGCCTCCACCATGAGCCGCTGGATCCGCCGGAACGCCTCCGGGTCGTACTCGTGGATGGGGGCGACCTTCTGGATCCCGGCGTTGTTCACGAGGATGTCGCAGTCGAGCTGCAGGTCCTCGAGCGCGGAGGTGTCGAGCAGGTCCACGGCCCACGCGCTGCCGCCGAGGTCCGCGGCGAGCTTCTCGGCGGTGCCGCCGTCGAGATCGGCGACCACCACGTGCGCGCCCCGGTCCGCGAGCCCGCGGGCGACTGCGGCGCCGATCCCCGCCGCGCCGCCGGTGACGAGTGCCTTGCGGCCGTCGAGGCTCATGCGCGGGCTCCGGCCTCGGACACCTTGCCCTGGACGCGGGCGGCGTCAGCGGCATCGAGCGCGTGCAGCGAGGCGCCCTTGGTCTCCCGCATGGTGAGCACGGCGATGGCGGTGATGACGGACGCAGCCGCGAGGTAGACCGCGGTCGGCCACCACGAGCCCGTGGCCTTGAGCCACTCCGTCGCGAAGACCGGGGCGAGCGAGCCCGCGACGATCGAGGTGACCTGATAGGCGATCGAGACGCCCGAGTAGCGCATGCGGGTCGGGAACATCTCGGCCATGATGGCCGGCTGGCCGGCGTACATCAGGGCGTGGAAGATCAGGCCCACGATGATCGTCACGAGGATGATCCAGGTGTTCTTGGTGCCGAAGGCCGTGAAGGCCCAGAAGCCCCAGGTGGCGGTGAGGATCGCACCGGTGAGGTAGACGGGCTTGCGGCCGATCCGGTCCGCGAGGCGGCCGATCACCGGAATGATCGAGAAGTGGCAGATGTGCGCGATCGCGATGACGCCGAGGATCGAGGCGGTGTTCATCTTCAGGCCGGTGCCGAGGTAGACGATCGAGAACGTGACCACGAGGTAGTACATGATGTTCTCGGCGAACCGCAGGCCCATGCCGACGAGGATGCCCTTGGGGTAGCGGCGCAGGACCTCGAAGACGCCGTAGCCGGCGGCCTTCTCGGCCTCGAGCTCGGCCTTGGCGGCCTCGAAGATCGGGGCTTCCGTCACCTTGGTGCGGATCATGTAGCCCACGAGGACAACGACCGCGGAGAGCCAGAAGGCAATGCGCCAGCCCCACACGAGGAAGGCGTCGCCGGAGAGCGCCGAGGTCAGGACCCACAGCACGACGGTCGCGAGGACGTTGCCCAGCGGGACTGCGGCCTGCGGCCACGAGGCCCAGAAGGCCCGCTTCCCGTCCGGGGCCTGCTCGGCCACGAGCAGCACGGCGCCGCCCCACTCGCCGCCGAGCGCGAGGCCCTGGATGAAGCGGAGGACGACGAGGAGGATCGGGGCCCAGACGCCGATCTGCTGGTAGGTCGGGAGGCAGCCCATGAGCACGGTCGCCACGCCGATGAGCACGATCGTGATCTGCAGGGTCCGCTTGCGGCCGATCCTGTCGCCCATCTGGCCGAACACGATCCCGCCGAGCGGGCGCGCGATGAACCCGACGGCGTAGGTGAGGAACGCCGCGATGATCGCGTCGTACTCGTTGCCCATCTTGGGCAGGAGGATCTTGTTGAACACGATCGTGGACGCGGTCGCGTAGAGGAAGAAGTCGTACCACTCGACGACCGTGCCCGCCATCGAGGCGGAGACGATCTTCTTGAGCAGTGGCTGCTCGGTGCTGCCGGCGGAGCGCTGGTTCACGCTCATGGGTGTGCCTCCTGGGTGTCGTCGCTGACACGGCTCACAATCGGGGCCTCGCGGGCGTCTTCACGGTATGACGCCCATCACATGTCCCGTTGAGTATTCCCTGCACAGGTCTGCGCCTTCAATGGGCAATCCGGCACCGATTGTGTGCAGATATGCAGATTGCGCCGTAGGGTTTCCCCATGACGTCGGCGCAGCCCTCACCCGATCTCCTCCTCGTGCTCCTGGAGGTGTCCCGTTCTGGGAAGTTCACGACGGCGGGCGAGGGCCTGGGACTGAACCACACCACCGTGGCGCGCAAGATCGCGGCCCTCGAGAAGTCGCTCGGCGGCCGGGTGCTGGCCCGTGCCGCGGGCGGCTGGGAGCTCACGCCGCTCGGCGAGCGGGCCGTGGGCGTTGCGGCCCAGGTCGCGGACGCCGTGGGGCGGCTGGGGCCGGGCGGGGAGGACCCGATCACCGGGGTGGTGCGCATGACGGCGACGGACGGCTTCAGCGCCTACATCGCTTCACCGGCGGTGGCCCGGCTGCGGGCCGAGCACCCGGGACTCACGGTCGAGCTGGTCACGGTGACCCGGCGCGCGCTCCAGCAGCGTTCCGGGGTGGACATCGAGGTCGTCGTGGAGGGCGAACCGCAGGTCCACCGCGCCCAGGCCGTGCGGCTCGGCGAGTACACGCTGGGGATGTACGCCTCCCGCGGGTACCTCGCCCGCCACGGCGCTCCGCAGACGCCCGAGGAGTTGGCCCGCCACGGGCTCGTCTACTTCGTCGACTCGATGCTCCAGATCGACGACCTCGACGCCCCCCGGCGCCTCGCACCCGAGATGCGGGACGGCCTGACGTCGACCAACGTGTTCGTGCATGTCGAGGCGACCCGGGCCGGCGCCGGCATCGGCTTCCTGCCGTGCTTCATGGCCGACCGCCACGAGGACCTCGTGCGGCTGCTCCCCGACTACTTCCGCGAACAGCTCCCCTACTGGATGGTGCTTCGGCCGGACTCCTACCGCCAGCCCGCCGTCGCGGCCGTCGCAGAGGCGCTGCGTGCCCAGATGGAACGTGCCCGTCCCATGCTCCTGGGCGAGAGCGCCGGGTGACCCGGCCCCACGCGCCGTAGTGGCCGGCGCGGCGTAGCTGGCGGAACACGCGAGAGCGGCCGTTCACGCACCCGTCGGGCCGGCAGGGTCCGGGGAAGGGTCCCGGCGCGGCTCGCTCGCCCCGATCCACGCCCGGACCTGTCCGTCATCCCAGACCTGGGCCGGCAGCCCGCCGCCGAGCAGGCGGCGACGGAGTGCGGGCGAGGCGGGGATCGGCGTCGTGCTTCCGGCGATCACGAAGTTGCCGTACCGGCGGCCCTTGAGCATGGCCGAGTCCGCGACGATCGATGTGTGCGGGAAGACCGCGGCGATCGCGGCCGCCTCCGTCCTCGCGGAGACATGGTCCGGGGCGCTGCCGATGTTCGCCAGGAACAGCCCGCCCGCGTCGAGAAGGCGGGCCGAGGCCTCGATGAATTCGACGGTGGTCAGGGCGTCCGGCGTGGTGGACCCGGCGAAGACGTCGCGGACCACGACGTCGCGCGTGGCCGGGGTGAGGGACTCGGTGACCTGCCGCGCGTCGCCCACGCGGATGCGCAGCAGCGGTGCCCGGGGCAGGTCGAACCATCCGCGCACGTACTCGGCGAGCTTCGCGTCGAGTTCGACGACGACCTGCCGTGCGTCCGGGTAGCGCGCAGCCAGATACCGCGGGATGGAGCAGCCGCCACCGCCCTGGTGGAGGACGCGGAGGCGGTCGGTGCGCTCGGGGTCGAAGCGGTCCTCGATGAGGGCCACGATCCAGCGCATGTACTCGAAGTCGAGCCGGAGCGGGTCGGACAGCACGATGTGCGAGCTCTGGACCCCGTTGATCTTCAGGAGCCAGCCATCGCGCGAGTCACCGTCGGGCACGAGCTCGGCGCTGCCGGTGCTGATCGGGTAGAGGCCGGCCGCCGGGCCCTGCTGGGCGGCCATCAGGCGGCCCCGCCTGCGCCGCGGACCATGCGCATCTCGTACAGGGACGTCCCTCCGACGGCCTCGAGGTGGCGGGCGCCGTCGGGCGCGAAGCCGAGCTTGCCGTAGAACGCCCGGGCCCGCGGGTTGGCCTCGAAGACCCACAGGGACGCCGGCCGGTCGGCGAGGACCCGCTCGACCACCGCCAGCCCGGCGCCCGTGCCGTGCATCTCGGCCAGGACGTAGACGGTGTAGAGCTCCTCGGGCGTGGGGGCATCCTCGTCGCGGGCAGGGCCGGCCCCGGCGAACCCGACGACGCGCCCGCGCGAGCGGACGAGCGCGAACCGTGCGGGCGATTCCGGGGCGAGGGCCCGGCTCCAGCCCTCGGTGCGTGCCGGCGAGTCGCCGAGGCTGCCCGCGAGGAACGCCGCCGGGAGCAGGTGGGCGTAGGCCTCGCGCCACGAGGCGTCCTTGACCGCGAGCACCGCCTCGGCATCGTCAGGCGTGGCCCCGGTGATCTCGAAGGCAGGCTCCCGCGCGGCACCGCTGTGCTGGACCATCGCGCGCTACTTCACCACGGCCAGGGCGAAGCCGTCCCAGCCCTTGGACCCGGCCGTCTGCACGACGGTTGCGTCGAAGAGGGGGCCGCCGAGGAGCTCGAGCGACTCCACGATGGACGGCGCATCGGCGTCCCCGCGTTCCGGGTGGAGGAGGGTGCCCTCCCACACGGCGTTGTCGAGCACCACCACGGTGCCCGGGCGCCCGAGTCTGACGGCCCACTCGAGGTAGCGGGAGTTGTTCTGCTTGTCGGCGTCGATGAAGACGAGGTCGTACGGTCCGGACAGGCCGTCGAGCGTCTCGAGCGCGCGGCCCACGTGCACGGTCACCTTCTCGGCGAGCCCGGCGGCGGCGAGGTTCTCCCGCGCCACGGCAGCGTGCTCCGGCAGGTACTCGAGCGTGTCGAGGTGGCCGCCTTCAGGCAGGGCCTGTCCCATCCAGATGGTGCTGAACCCCGCGAGGGTACCGATCTCGAGCACCCGCCTCGCGCCGGAGATCCGGACGAGGAGGTTCAGGAGTTTGCCGGACGTGGGCTGGACTTCGATCGGCGGCATGCCCCGCGCGCCGGCGGTCTCGAGGGCCCGCTCGTGCTCCGGGCCGGGCTTCACGACGGTCCGCGTGAGCCAGCGTTCGACCTCGGTCCATTCGGGCTGCGCGACATGTTCGACCATGCCGCCAGTCTGGCACCTTGTGCCGAGGCCGCGACAGCGCCCGCGGCCGAGCGGCGCGTCAGCCGCCCGGCCGCTCCGTGGGCCCCGCGCCCTGGCCCGCGATGGCCCGCTCGAGCCGGTCGACCTTGCCGGTGATCTCGCCGGTGTGGCCGGGTCGGATGTCGGCCTTGAGCACGAGCGAGACCCGCGATCCGTAGCGGCCTACCGCCTCGGTGGCGCGCTTCACGACGTCCATGACCTCGTCCCACTCACCCTCGATCTCGGTGAACATCGAGCTCGTGCGGTTGGGCAGGCCGGACTCCCGCACAATCCGGACCGCTGCCGCGACCGCTTCGTGGACGGAGTCGGAGGGAGCGGACGACGGCGGGTTGGGCACCTCAGCCGCGCGGCCGGCGTCGGGCGCGGGGCCGGAAGGGGACACGGAGAACGCGACGATCATGCGCATCAGTGTGCCACCTCGCCCCGCCGGACAAGGTTGAGAGCGCGCCGTCATATAGGCGACACCCGCACTCTCGGATGGGTACTGTTGGGGTATGCAGCAGGAACGGGCGTGGCGCAAGCCGATGCGCGCCGACGCGGCACGCAACATCGAGAAGATCATCACGGCGGCCCTGGACTGCTTCCGCGAAGAGGGCCCGAATGTGTCCCTCAAGACCGTGGCGGACCGGGCTGGGGTGGGCCCTGCCACGCTGTTCCGCAACTTTGCCGACAAGGACGAGCTGGTCCTCGCCGCCGTCGAGCGGCAGATCAAGGTCAAGGTCGAGCCCGTGGCCGAGATGGCGCTCGACAACCCCGATGCCGCCGCAGGCCTCGTCGAGGTCCTCAGCGCCGTCATGCAGGTGGCCAACGACGAGCACAACCTGCTCTCCGCCGTCGCGGGCCGGCGGAGCCTGCTCGTGGGACTCGCCGGCAAGCTCATCGAGTCCCTCGGGGTCCTGCTCCAGCGGGGCCAGCGGGAGGGCACCCTGCGCGAGGAGCTCCAGCTGATCGACATGGTGCGGCTCGTGGCCATGCTCATCGGCGCTGGCGACACCTTGGAGCCGGGGTCCTTCGCGTGGCAGCGCTACGTGGCCCTCGTCGAGGACGCCATCCGCACCCACCGGGAGAACCGGCCGCTGCCGCCGCTCGGCCCGATTCCGGGCGTCGAACTCCCCCTCTGACCGCGGGGAGCTCTCCCCATGGCGGAGCCGGGGCACGCCCGCTAGCGTCGGGGGCATGACCATGCTTTCTGTCCTCGCATCCACGGGCTACGGGGCCTCCTCTTCAGGGGCCAGCGCCGCCGTCGGCCTCATCGGCGCGCTCCTCGGCGCCGTCATCGGCCTCGCCGTCGCCGGGCTCCTGTACATGGGAGTCTTCACCAAGGCCGGCCGCCCGGCCTGGGAGGCCTACGTCCCCTTCTACAACTTCTACGTGCTGATCACCAAGATCGTGGGCCGCCCGGCCTGGTGGTTCTGGGTCATCCTCGCCTCGAGCGTGATCCCGGTCCTGAACTTCATCACGTGGATCGCGGCCCTCGTTTTCGGCATCCTCATCATGAACGACCTGTCCAAGTCGTTCGGCAAGGACTCCGCCTACACCGTGGGCCTGGTGCTGCTCCCTGTGGTCTTCCTGCCCATGCTCGGTTACGGGCAGGCGCGCTACCTCGGCAAGGGAGCCCTCATGGCCCCCGGCGGCTACGGCCAGCAGCCCCAGCAGTACGGCCAGCCCCACCAGGGCTACGGGCAGCAGGGCTACGGGCAGCAGGGGTACGGCCAGCAGCAGCCCGGACCGTACGGCCAGCAGCAGCCCGGACCGTACGGCCAGCCGCAGCAGGGGTACGGCCAGCAGGCCAGCCCGTATGGCCAGCAGCCCGACGGGGACGAGCAGCGCCGCTGACCTGAACCGGTCCCTCCGGAAGCGCGGCGCTGGCGGTCAGCCCCAGCCGGCCAGGCGCAGGAGCGCCGCAGCGGCGGCGCCGGCGACCACGACGACGAGGAACGGGGCCCGCAGCAGCAGTGCGACGGCGGCTGCGGCGAGGGAGCCGAGCCTGGCGTCGAGCACGAGGGACTGCCCGCTCGCGAACGTGTTGACGGCGGTCAGGGACGCCAGCAGGCCGATCGTGACGGTGCCCGCGACGCGCAGCATGCGCTCGTTGTCCATCCACCGGCGCGGCAGCAGGTAGCCGAGCAGCTTGAGCGCGTAGGCGGCGGCGCACGCGAGAATGATCCACGCCCACAGGCTCACGCCCGGCCCCCGTTCCGGCCGTCGTCCGCGTTCCGGCCGTCATCCCCGCTGTCCCGGTCGTCCCCGTGGGGATCGCGGCGGGAGTAGGGGTCCAGGTCCGGCCCCAGACCCTCGACCCCCGCGCCCGCGGCGGGCCGTCCCGCGGCCGCCCTCGCATGGCTCAGCCACCCGAGCACGGCGGCGACGAGCGCGGCGATGAGGATCGGGACGCCGGGCGGCACGAACGGCACGGCGAGCACGGTCGCGAGGGCGCAGACCACGGCGATGGCCCACGGCTCGCGGCCCTTGAGCCGCGGCCACAGGAGCCCGAGGAAGGCGGCCACGGCGGCGCCGTCGAGCCCCCACTGCTTGGGGTCGCCGAGCGCGTTGCCCGCCAGGGCACCGATCGCGGTGAAGACGTTCCAGAGCACGAACACCCCGACGCCGGCCACCCAGAATCCTCGCCGCTGCTCGGCCGGCGCCTCCTGGCCCACAGCCGTGGCGGTGGACTCGTCGATCGTGAACTGGGGAGCCACGAAGCGGCGCCAGCCGGCGGGCGCGAACATCGCGTTGAGCTGCATGCCGTACACCGCGTTGCGCACGCCGAGCAGGGTCGCGGCCGCGGTCGCCGCGGCACCCGATCCGCCGCCGGCGACCACCCCGATGAAGGCGAACTGCGAGCCGCCCGTGAACATGAGCAGGCTCAGCGCCACGGTCTGGGGGACATCGAGCCCCGAGGCGACCCCGAGCGCGCCGAACGAGATGCCGTAGAGGCCGGTCGCCACGGCGATCGAGAGGCCGATCCGCGCCGCCGGCGAGTGCCGCAGCGGCACCGGCCCGCCGCCGTCGTGCGCGGGGTCCTGCCGAGGATCCGCCTCAGCCAAGGGCCGCCCCCAGCTGGGCGAGCACCTCGGCGGGGCGGTTCGTGGTGATCTGCTGGATGCCGACGGCGAGGCAGTGCTCCACGTCCTCGGGCGCGTCCACGGTCCAGACGCGGAAGGTGAGTCCGGCCTCGAGCCAGGCCCGCACGCGGTTCGGGTGGTCCCGCACGTAGCGGATCCCGGGGCCGGCGATGCCGGCGCGGCCCTCGTCGAGGATCGCCTCGGCGTCGAGCTGGGCCGCCTTGAGCACGTTGGCGACCGCCCCGCCAGTGAGGGCCCCGAGCGCGGCCGACTGCCGCAGCTCCTCGACCGAGACGTCGTCGACGAGCATGCAGACGTGGCGCGCGGGGACCGAGGCGAGGAGGTACTCGATGGCCTCGGCGTCGAAGCTCATGAAGCTGATCTGGATGCTGCCGACTCGCGAGGACTCGGGCTCCCAGCCGCGCGAGCGCAGCGCCTCGAGCACGCGGTCCTCGAGCGCCCGGCGGTAGGGGCTGGGGTGCTTGAGCTCGATCGCGAGCCCCACCTCGCGCCCGGAGGCCGCCAGCAGGTCCAGGAGTTCGGGCAGCGTCAGCAGCTGCTGGCTCTGGGCTCCGAACTCGTCCGGGACGCGGACGCCCTTCCAGGAGGAGAAGTCGAGCTCGCGGAGCTGGGCGAGGGTCCGCTCCGCCACGGGCCCCGTGCCGCTGGAGGTGCGGTCCAGATTCGGATCGTGCAGGAGGACGAGGTGCTGGTCCCGGGTCAGGTGGACATCGCATTCGACGCCGTCCGCGCCGTCGGCGAGCGCCTGGAGGTAGGCCGCGCGCGTGTGCTCGGCGAAGCGCGCGCTCGCACCTCGATGGGCATAGACAAGGGGGCGGGTGGTCATGGCGCAAGGGTATCGGACCCATCCGACGCCTAGATTGCGCCATACCCCGAGGGGTACTACGCTGGAACCAACAATACCCCTAGGGGTATCCCAGACGGAAGGACAGCCATGCTGCTCGAGCGCATCTACGACCAGGATCTGGCGCAGGCCAGCTACATGATCGGCTGCCAGGCCAAGGGCGAGGCCGTCGTCGTCGACGCCCGGCGCGACATCGCCCCCTACCTCGAACTCGCCGCCGCGAATGGGATGAAGATCGTCGCGGTCACCGAGACCCACATCCACGCGGACTACCTCTCCGGCTCCCGCGAGCTCGCCGCGGCCACCGGCGCCGAGCTCTACGTCTCCGGCGAGGGCGGCGAGGACTGGCAGTACGGCTTCGAGGCCGAGCGGCTCCTGGACGGCAGCACCATCCAGCTGGGCAACATCACCGTCACCGCCGTGCACACCCCGGGCCACACCCCCGAGCACCTCTCGTTCCTCATCAAGGACGGCGCCTTCAGCGACCAGCCCGGCTACCTCCTCTCGGGCGACTTCGTCTTCTCGGGCGACCTCGGGCGCCCCGACCTGCTCGACGAGGCAGCCGGCGGCGTGAACACCCGCTTCGAGGGTGCGCGCCAGCTCTTCACGAGCCTCAAGGAGAAGTTCCTGACCCTCCCGGACCACATCCAGGTCCATCCCGGCCACGGGTCCGGCAGCGCCTGCGGCAAGGCCCTCGGCGCCATCCCGTCCACCACGGTGGGCTACGAACGGCTGTTCGCATGGTGGGCCCCCTACCTCGCCGCGAACGACGAGGACGGCTTTGTCCGCGAGCTCCTCGACGGGCAGCCCGACGCGCACGCCTACTTCGGCCGGATGAAGCGCCAGAACCGCCTCGGACCTGAGGTCGTGGGCGGCCGCGGGGCGCTCCCCGAGCTCGCCGCCGAGGCCGTCGCCGAGGACCTGGCCGCGGACCTGATCACCTTCGTGGACACCCGCCACCACACCGATGTCCACCGGGGCACCGTGGCTCGCTCCCTCAACATCCCCGCGGGCGGCAAGATGGCCACCTACGGCGGGTGGGCCTACGACCCCGAGACCGACGCCCGGCCGCTCGTGCTCCTCGCCCCGAACGAGGAGGCCGCGGGCCGCATGTGGGACTCGCTCGTGCGGGTGGGGATCGACAACGTGGCCGGCTTCACGCCCACCCTCGAGGGCCTGCCCCTGACGACCCCCCAGAGGGTGGACCCTGCTGACCTCGAGGACTTCGACGCCGCCCTTGTGCTGGACGTGCGCAACAAGACCGAGCACGCCGCGGGCCACATTCCCGGCTCCGCCCAGCTCAGCGCCGGCCGCGTCCTGTGGCACACGGACCAGCTCCCTTCCGAGGGCGTGATCGTGAGCTACTGCCAGAGCGGCGTCCGCAACTCCGTCGCCGCGAGCGCCCTGCGGCGCGCGGGGCACGATGTCGTCGAGCTCGAGGGCAGCTACCTCGGGTGGAAGGCCTTCTCCGACGCCCAGGAGGCCGCCGCGGCCCGCTGAGCCGCGCGCCGCCCCGCCCCTCAGCCCCCGGATGCCCCGCCTGCCCCCCGCAGGCGGGGCATCCGGCTGTCGGCCCCCGCCGGTAGGGTTGAGGCATGGTGACGCTCAACCGCACCCCCCGCCCGCACGCGGGAGCGGAGTCCGGCCCTGGCCCGACCGATCTCGAGCGGGCCGCCGCCCTGAGCCGGATGAAGGCCCTTGCCCTGTCCCTCCTGATCGGGATGGCCGTCATCTTCGCGGTCTCGTTCGCGCTCCAGGACCGCTACGCCTGGCTCCAGTACGTGCGGGCCGCCTCCGAGGGCGGCATGGTGGGAGCGCTCGCGGACTGGTTCGCCGTCACCGCGCTGTTCAAGCACCCGATGGGGCTGCCCATCCCCCACACGGCGATCATCCCCACGCGCAAGGACGCGATCGGGGCATCCCTGAGCGGGTTCGTCCGGGACAACTTCCTCTCCTCCGCGGTGGTGCGCACCAAGCTCGACAGCCTTGACGTCGCGCGGAAGGCGGGCACCTGGCTGGCGAGCCCCGCGGGCGCCGAGCGGGTCGCGAAGGAGGGGGCCGCCGTCGTGCGCGGGGCCTTCACCGTGCTCAACGACGACGACGTGCAGGCCGTGATCGAGGGCATGGTCCGGCGCCACCTGCTCGCGCCGCCGTGGGGGCCGCCGCTCGGCCGGGTGGCCGACCAGGTCCTCGCGGCCGGCCACCACCACCAGCTCGTGGACCTGCTCGTGGACCGCGCGGCGGACTGGGTTGCAGCGAACTACGAGGCGGTGACGCGCGTCGTCTCCGACCGCTCGCCCTCGTGGGTGCCGAGCTTCGCGAACGACCTCGTCGGCGACAAGATCTATATCGAGCTCTCCAAGTTCGTCGCCGCCGTGCAGTCCGACCCCGACCACCAGGTGCGCCGCTCGATCGATGCCTACCTCCGGGAGCTGGCCCAGGACCTCCAGCACGAGCCGACCATGATCGCCCGGGTGGAGGGGATCAAGGCGCAGGTGCTCGGCGACCCACAGGTCCGCAGCCTCGCCGGCCGGACCTGGGCCACCCTGAAGCGGGTGCTGCTCGAGGCCGTCTCAGACCCGCGCAGCGAGCTGCACCAGCGGTTCACGACGGCGGTGCGGGACTTCGGCGCGCGGCTCGTCGAGGACGAGGAGCTGGCCGGGAAGGTCAATGCCTGGGTGGCGGATGCGGCGTCGTACGTCGTGGCGACCTACCGCGACGACATCGCGGGCGTCATCGAGGATACCGTCGCACGGTGGGACGCCCAGGAGACGTCGGAGAAGATCGAGCTCCAGGTCGGCAAGGACCTCCAGTTCATCCGCATCAACGGCACGGTGGTGGGCGCGCTGGCGGGACTGCTGATCTTCGCCGTGGCGCACGCCGTGTTCGGGGGCTAGGCGGACGACGCCGCGCGGCCGCCTCGGGCGCGCGGCGCGGGCCCGGGCGGCCGGTTCAGTTCGCGGTTCAGTCCGCGGTTCAGTCCGCGAGCGGCTCGATGCCGACGCGTCCCCCGAGCAGCCTCGCGCGGCGCTCTTCGATCTCGCGTTCGACGGCCTGCTGGGGCGACTCGACGGACAGCACGTCGGGCGCGGGCCCGAAGGCCTCTTTGGCGGCGCGCACCACGGCGCGGCCCATCAGGAAGTTGCCGGCGCCCCCGACCACCGCGCCGACCCCAAAGGGAAGGGCTCGGCCCACGAGCGCGCCGCCCTGCCGCTTGAGCAGCCACCTGAGGAAGCGCCGCTGCACGGTGCCCTGGATCGCCTTGACGGCCTGCGACGGCATGGAGCGGTTCAGCGCCACGCCCCACGCGCTGGACGGGTGGCCCCCGCGGCCGAGGGCCTGGCCGCCCAGCGCAGAGAGCAGGGCCGTGCCCTCCTCCCCCAGCATGAGGGCCATGATGGTGGTGCGGGCCCGATCCGGGTCCTCGAGGTGCACCCCGTGGAGCTCCGCGATCGAGGCGGCGTACAGGGCCGTCGCCTCGAGGAAGCCCACGGTGGCGGCGGCGGAGAGGCCCAGCGAGGTCATGGTCCCGAGGCCCGGCATCGCCGCGGTCCCGCCCACCGCGGCGCCCGTGCCCCCCACCGCCGTGAGGTAGCGGCGCTCGAGGCGGCGCGCGAGCTGGGCGGGCGAGTCGTTGGGGTACTGGCGGTGAAGCCGGCGCAGGTTGGCCAGCACGAGGGGGCGCTGCACGTCCACCGCCGCCAGGAGGGCCCGGTGGACGCGCGGGGTCGCCTGGCCCTGGGCGTCGAACATCGTCTGGTGCGCTGTGTCCTGCGCGATCCGCAGGGCCATGTTCTTCTTCGCCATCTGGCAAGGCTAGCCCCGGACGCAGGCCATGTCCCGCGCCCTTCGCGCTCGGCGTAGCCCCAAGGGCCCCTGGGCCGCCGGGACGGCGCGCGCTGTTTCAGAAGACGGCAGGCGGGGAAAAGGACCGGCGACCCGCGCCCCGCGGGCTTGGAGCGCTGCCAGTGCACCGGCAGCGGCGGAAGGAGCTCATTATGGGCATCGGTGCGTCAATCTTCCTCATCGCCATCGGCGCGATCCTCGCATTCGCGGTGACGCCTGGCCTCATCCCCTTCATCGACCAGACGCTCGTCGGCTACATCCTGATCGGCGTCGGCGTGCTGGGACTGATCGTCTCGCTCGTGATGATGAGCGGAACCCGCCCGAGGCGGCGCGTGACGGAGTCGCGGCAGCTCGTGGACCCGGACACCGGGGAGGCCGTCACCCGGCGCGACAGCCGCGAGATCTAGCAGCAGTCCCAGAACCCTCTGGGCCCGGCGGAGCAGGCGCTCCGCCGGGCCCATCTGCGTTTATGTGGAACCTCTTGACTTTCCAACATAAACGCAGATACAGTCAATCAATCCCACATACGTGTGATGGGGACCACAGGCTGGATCAGGGCTCAGAGAGGAGAGGTGCCGGGCATGTCGATGTTCGCCGAAGAGCGTCAGCGGCTCGTCGCAGACCGCGTCGCCGAGGCAGGCCGGGTCAGCGTCACCGAACTCGCCGAGCGCTTCTCCGTCACCACCGAGACCGTGCGCCGCGACCTCGCCGCGCTCGAGTCCGCCGGCGTGCTCCGCCGCGTCCACGGTGGCGCCGTCCCCGCCGAGCGCGGGGCCACCGCGGAGGCGAGCCTCCTCGAGCGGCAGATCCAGAACCTCCTCGAGAAGCGGGCCATCGCGGACGCCGCGGCGGACCTCATCGAGTCCTCCCGGGCCGGCAGCATCCTCCTGGACGCCGGCAGCTCCACCGAAGCACTCGCGGAGCGCCTCATGGGCGCCCCGCTGGACGGCCAGGCCCTCGTGGTCGTGACCAACGCCCTGCCCATCGCGGACAAGCTCGCGGCGGACGCGAACCTCAACGTCCAGCTGCTCGGCGGCCGGGTCCGCCCGCTCACCCGGGCGGCGGTGGGGCCCGCGACGGTCGACGCCGTCGAGCGCCTCCGCCCCGACCTCGCGTTCGTCGGGACGAACGGCCTGCACGCCCAGTTCGGGCTCAGCACGCCGGACGCCGAGGAGGCCGCCGTCAAGGCCGCCTTCGTGCGCTGCGCGCGCCGCGTCGTGGCCCTCGTGGACCACACCAAGTTCGGCGTCGAGACGCTCGTGCAGTTCGCGCGCCTGGACCAGCTGGACACCATCGTGACCGATCGGGCACCCGAGGGGGACGTCGCCGACGCCCTCGCGGAGGCCGGAGTCGACGTAATTGAGGCAGGCAAGCCATGATCGTGACCCTCACCGCGAACCCGAGCCTGGACCGCACGGTCGAGCTCGGCGCGCCCCTGCTGCGGGGCGAGGTGCAGCGCGCCGTGTCGGTGCGGCAGGAGTCCGGGGGCAAGGGCGTGAACGTGGCCCGCGCGCTGCGGGCCTCCGGACTCGACACGCTCGCCGTCCTCCCGGGCGATTCCGCCGACCCCGTCCTCGCCGGCCTCGCCGCCACCGGCGTGCCGTACGCGGCGCTGCCCATCGGGGCGCCGCTGCGCTCGAACGTGGCCCTCACGGAGCCGGACGGGGTCACCACCAAGGTCAACGAGCCCGGGCCGGAGCTCTCCCAGGCCCTCCAGGAGGCCCTGCTCGCCCTCCTCGTCGACCGCGCCCGCGGGGCGTCCTGGGTGGTCCTGGCGGGATCGCTGCCCCCGGGTGTGCCCGAGGACTTCTATGCCACGGCGGCCGAGCGCCTGCGCTCGGCCGCCGACGGAAGCGCGCCGAAGATCGCCGTCGACTCCTCCGGCGCGCCGCTCGCGGCCTCCCTCGCGGGCAGGCCCGAGCTCCTCAAGCCCAACGCTGACGAGCTCGCGGAGCTCGCCGGCCTCGTGGGCCTGCAGGACACCGGCACGCCGGCCGAGCTCGAGGCCTCCCCGGCCCTCGCCGCGAAGGCCGCACGGGCGCTCGTGGATGCCGGGGTCGGAGCGGTGCTCGCGACCCTGGGGTCGAAGGGCGCCGTGCTCGTCACCCGGGACGGTGCCTGGCACGCCACGCACCTTCCCATCAAGGCCGTCAGCACCGTCGGTGCCGGCGACTCCTCTCTGGCCGGATACCTCCTGGCCGACTCGACTGGGGCGGACGCCGAGGGCCGCCTGCGCCAGGCAGTGGCCCACGGGGCCGCCGCCGCGTCCCTGCCGGGATCCACCGTCCCGGCAGCGAACCAGACCACCCCCTCTGCCGTGACCGTCACGGCCCTCTGAGAAGGACTCACCATGACCGAACTCATCGCCCCCGAGCTCGTGGTGCTCGATGCGTCGCTGGGCTCTTCCCCCGCCGATGTGATCAGGCACCTGGCCGGCCTCGTTGCCGACACCGGGCGCGCCACCGAGGTGGACGGGCTGTTCGCGGACGCCTGGGCGCGCGAGCAGAAGACCGCCACCGGCGTCCCCGGAGGCATCGCCATCCCCCATTGCCGCTCCGCCGCCGTGACCGAGCCGTCGCTGGCGATGGCCCGCCTGTCCCAGAAGGTCGGGTTCGGCGCCAAGGACGGCGACGCCGACCTCGTCTTCTTCATCGCCGCCCCGGAGGGCGCCGACCAGGAGCACCTCAAGCTCCTCGCGAAGCTCGCCCGGAGCCTCATCAAGAAGGACTTCACCGCAGCCCTGCGCGCGGCGGCGACCCGCGAAGACGTCGTGGCGCTCGTCAACGACGCCCTCGGACTCACCACCACCGCCCCGGCCCACGCGGGCGCAGCGGCTGGAGCCGACGGCGGGGCAGCGGGTGTGGCTTCGGGCGTCCGCGAAGCGGGCGGCAGCCCCGCCGTCGGCGGAAGCGCCGGAGGCAACCAGAAGCGCATCGTCGCCGTCACCGCGTGCCCCACCGGGATCGCCCACACCTACATGGCCGCCGACTCCCTCGTCGCCGCCGGAAAGGAGAAGGGGATCGACGTGCAGGTCGAGACCCAGGGCTCCGCGGGCTCGACCCCGCTCCCGCAATCCGTGATCGACGCAGCGGACGCCGTGGTCTTCGCGGTGGACGTGGACGTGCGCGACAAGGAGCGCTTCGCCGGGAAGGCGTACGTGCAGTCGCCGGTCAAGCGCGGCATCGACGAGCCGGGCGTCATGCTCGACGAGGCCCTGGCTGTCGCTGCCGACCCGAGCGGGCGGCGGATTGCCCGCGGAACCGCCGGTGCGGCGTCGTCCGCGTCGGGCGCGGAGGGCCGCGAATCCGGCGGGGCGAAACTCAAGCGGGTGCTGCTCACCGGCGTGAGCTACATGATCCCGTTCGTCGCGGGCGGCGGCCTGCTCATCGCCCTCGGCTTCCTCCTCGGCGGCTTCGACATCACGAAGTACGCGGACACCATCGTGGTGAAGAACAACCTCTTCAGCCTGCCGACCGAGTTCGGCCCGCAGGCCCTCGGCCCGCTGGGCGCCTACCTGGGCGCGGTGCTGTTCAAGATCGGCGCGCTCTCGATGGGCTTCCTGGTCCCCGCGCTGGCCGGCTACATCGGCTACGCGCTGGCGGACCGCCCGGGCATCGCCCCCGGCTTCGTGGCCGGCGCCGTGGCCAGCTTCATGGGCGCAGGGTTCCTCGGCGGCATCGTGGGCGGCCTCCTCGCCGGCTACACCGCGCACTGGCTCGCGACGCTGCCGGCACCGCGCTGGCTGCGGGGCCTCATGCCGGTGGCCATCATCCCGCTCATCGCCTCCATCATCGCCTCGGGGCTGATGTTCGTGGTGCTCGGCGGCCCGATCGCGTTCGTCACCAAGGCGCTCAACGACTGGCTGACGGGCATGAGCGGCGCGGCAGCAGTGATCCTCGGCATCATCCTCGGCCTCATGATGTGCTTCGACCTCGGCGGCCCGGTGAACAAGGTCGCGTACGCTTTCGCCGTCGCCGGCCTGAGCGCCGCGAGCGAGGCGAACCCGGCGCCGTACCACATCATGGCCGCGGTCATGGCTGCGGGCATGGTCCCGCCGCTCGCCATGGCGCTCGCGACGGTGCTCGACCACAGGAACTTCAACGCGACCGAGCACGAGAACGGCAAGGCGGCGTGGCTCCTGGGTGCCTCCTTCATCTCCGAGGGCGCGATCCCGTTCGCCGCCGCGGACCCGCTGCGGGTCATCCCGGCGTCGATGCTCGGCGGCGCGCTGACCGGGGCGCTGTCGATGGCGTTCAACGTCTCCTCGAAGGCACCGCACGGCGGAATCTTCGTCTTCTTCGCGATCGACAACTTCTTCCTGTGGGTCGTCTCGATCGCCGCAGGCGTCGTGGTGACCGCTCTGGCCACCATCGCCCTCAAGCGATACGTTGGCAAGAAGGCGCCCGAGGCCGCGGAGCCAGTCCCCGTCGCCGCCTAGCGAGAGAGAGTTCGAGGTCTTGATGATGGAGCAGTTTCACGGTGTCGGTGTCACCCCGGGGCGTGTGATCGGGCGGGTGCGGCAGATGCCCGCACCGGTCGCCGAGCCCGCGGCGGGGCCCGTCTCCGGCGGCGTGGACGCCGCCGCGGAGGGCGAGCGGATCCGCTCGGCGTCCAAGGCGGTCCAGGCGGCGCTGAAGGCCCGCGCGGCGTCGGCCTCGGGGGACGCGAAGGGCGTCCTCGAGGCGACCGCCCTCATGGCGGCGGACCCGATGCTCGTCAAGGGCGCCGTGAAGTTGCTCGATGCGTCCGCGGACGGCGGGGCCCGCTCCGCCGAGCGGGCCGTGTGGGAGTCCGGCGCCGCCGTCGCGGACAAGCTCAAGTCCCTCGGCGGCTACATGGCCGAACGGGCCACCGATGTCCTGGACGTCCGCGCCCGGATCGTCGCAGAACTGCGCGGGCTCCCGGCGCCGGGCATCCCGGCCTCGGACGAGCCGTTCGTCCTCGCCGCCGAGGACCTCGCCCCCGCGGACACCGCGACCCTCGACCCCGCCAAGGTCACCGCCCTCATCACGAGCGGCGGCGGCCCGCAGTCCCACACCGCGATCCTGGCCCGGGCCCTCGGCCTCCCGGCCGTCGTCGCAGCGGCCGGCGTCGAGGCGATCGCGGACGGCGCCGAGGTCTACGTCGACGGGGCCGCGGGCACCGTCCAGACCGAGCCCGGCCAGCACGAGCGGGACGCGGCCGCAGCCTGGACCACGCAGGCGGCCGCCCTGGCCGCGGGGTTCGCCGGAGACAACAGGCTCGCCGACGGGCACGCCGTGCCGCTGCTCGCCAACGTCGCCACCGGCAAGGACGCGGCCAAGGCTGCCGCCGCCGGCGCCGAGGGCGTGGGCCTGCTCCGCACCGAGTTCTGCTTCCTCGACCGGGACACCGAGCCCACCCATGAGGAGCAGGTGGCCGCCTACACGGCCGTGTTCAAGGAGTTCGGCGGCAAGAAGGTCGTGATCCGCACCCTCGACGCCGGAGCGGACAAGCCCCTGCCGTTCCTGACCAACGCGGACGAGCCCAACCCCGCCCTCGGCGTGCGCGGCTACCGCACGGACTGGACCAGCCCGGGCGTCCTCGCCCGCCAGCTCGCCGCCATCGCGCAGGCGGCGCAGGAGAACGAGGCCGAGATCTGGGTCATGGCCCCGATGATCGCCACGACGGACGAGGCCGCCCACTTCACGCGTTTGGCGAAGGACGCCGGCCTGAAGACCGCCGGCGTCATGGTCGAGGTCCCGTCCGCGGCCCTCACGTCCGCGCACATCCTGCAGAACGCGGACTTCGCCTCGCTCGGCACGAACGACCTCACGCAGTACGCCATGGCAGCGGACCGCATGCTCGGCCCGCTCGCGCACCTCAACGACCCGTGGCAGCCGGCCGTGCTGCACCTCATCAAGGCCACGTGCGACGGCGCCTCCGCGGCTTCCGCGGCGACCGGCACCGCCAAACCTGTAGGGGTCTGCGGCGAGGCCGCGGCGGACCCCGCCCTCGCGGCAGTGCTCGTGGGCCTCGGCGTCACGACCCTGTCGATGTCGCCGCGCGCCCTGCCCGCCGTCAACCGGGTCCTGGCCACCATCACCGTGGACGAGGCCAGGCAGCTCGCCGCGGCGGCCCTCGCCGCGCCGACGGCCGAGGCCGCCCGGGACGCCGTACGCGCGAGCCTGCCCATCCTCGACGAGCTAGGACTCTAGCCGCCGGTACCGGCCCGCCGCGCCGACGCAGTACGCTTCCCCCACCAGCCCGACCCCCCCCAAGAACAAGGAGAACCACATGGCAGAACGCACCGCAACGATCGGCTCGCGCGTGGGCCTGCACGCCCGGCCGGCGGCCATCTTCGCCGAGGCCGCAGGCGAGGCCGGCCTCGACGTCACGATCGCCAAGGTCGGGGAGCCTGCCGACGAGGCCATGGACGCCTCGAGCATCCTCTCGCTCATGAGCCTGGGCGCCGAGTACGGCCAGCAGGTTGTGCTGCGGGCCGAGGGCCCGGGCGCCGACGAGGCTCTCGCGAAGCTCGTGACGGTCCTCGAGACGGACCACGACGCCGAGTAACGCCACCGCTCCCCGCCTGGACGGGGACACGAGTGCGGCCGGATCCCTGCGGGGGCCGGCCGCACTCGTGTCTGATCAGGTGCCGGCGCCCTCGGTGGCACGGCCGTGCCGCAGCCCCGTCGGGAAGCCGATCGAGACGGGCGTCGGCTCAGGGGTACTGCAGCAGGCTCCGGCCAGAGCGGCCTCGTCGGCGCTGCCGTCCGATCCGATCCCCGAGCACACGCCCGTTGCCGGGAGCTCCAGCTCGACCGCCTCGGCGGCCGGAGCATCGCCCGCGAGCGCGGCGGCAATGGAACGGACCTGCTCGTAGCCGGTGGCCATGAGGAAGGTCGGCGCCCTGCCGTAGGACTTCATGCCGGCGACGTAGAAGTCCTTCTCAGGGTGGGCTAGGACTGCTGCGCCATGGGGCTCGACGGTTCCGCAGGAGTGGAAGTCTGGGTCGATGAGCGGCCCGAGACGCCGGGGCGCGTCCACCGCCGGATCGAGGTCGAGGCGAACCTCTGACAGGATCGAGAGGTCGGGACGGAATCCGGTGGCGGGGATGAGCCGGTCGACCTCCAGGGTGCGCCCGTCCGCGGCGTGGACCCGCAGACGCTGTCCGTCGATCGTCTCGAGCCGTTCGGTGCGGAAGCCGGTGACGAGCCGGACGGCGCCGGATTCCACCATGGTCTGCAGGCGCGTGCCGAGCTGGCCGCGCGCGGGGAGCTCGTCAGCACTCCCGCCGCCGTAGGCGCGGGCGGGAGCCGCAGCGCGGACGGCCCACACGACCTCCGTCCCGGGGTGCGTCCGGGAGAGCTGGGTGAGCGCGAGGACGCTGTTCGCGGCGGAGTGGCCGCCGCCCACCACGAGGGTCCGGCGGCCGCCGAAGCCGCCGGCGGTGACGTCGGCCAGCGGCGCCGTGACGAGGGCCGCCGCCGTGGCGTCCTCCTCCCCGAGCGCTGGCAGCCCCGAGGTCCCGAGCGGCGCGCGGTGCTCCCAGGTGCCGGAAGCATCGATCACGGCCCGGGCGAGGACCTCCGCTACGGCCCCGTCCGGGCGCTGCACCCGCAGGAGGAAGGGCGCCTGGTCGCGGCCGAGGCTGCTGCCCCTGTCCCGGTCCTTCCGGGTGACGGCGAGGACGCGGTGGCCGGTGCGGATGCGGCCCGCGAGCTCGGGGGTCGCGGCGAGGGGCTCGAGGTAGTCCTCCACGATCTGGGCGCCGTACGGGAGTGCCGTGGGCCGTGGTGCTTCCCAGCCGTGCCGCTCGAGCAGGCGCACCGAGGCGGGGTCGAGGTTGTAGCGCCACGTCGAGAAGAGCCGCACGTGCCCCCACTTGCGCACGGCGGCCCCGACGGAGGGGCCTGCCTCGAGGACGAGCGGTTCGAGGCCGCGCTCGAGGAGGTGCGCCGCGGCGGCGAGGCCGACCGGTCCTGCTCCGATGACGGCGACGGGGTGGTCGGTGCGGATGGCGGTCACCGGTCAGCGCCTCCGGCCGGGAGCAGCTCGGCGATGAGGGCCTCGATGCGGGACTTGATCTCGTCACGGATGGGGCGGACGGAGTCGACGCCCTTGCCTGCCGGGTCCTCGAGCTGCCAGTCCTCGTAGCGCTTGCCGGGGAAGACAGGGCAGGTGTCCCCACAGCCCATGGTGATGACCACGTCCGAGTCCTTCACGGCCTCGGTCGTGAGCACTTTCGGCTTCTCAGCGTGGATGTCGATGCCCTCCTCGAGCATCGCCTCGACGGCGGCCGGGTTGACCGCCTCGGCGGGCTCGGACCCCGCGGAGCGGACCTCGACTCGGCCCCCGGAGAGGTGATTGAGGTAGGCGGCGGCCATCTGGGACCGGCCGGCGTTGTGGACGCAGACGAACAGGACCGAAGGCCTCTCGCTCATGCTGGCACCCCTTTCAGGAGGGCCGCGAGGCTTCCCAGCGCCTCGGTCCGGGCCCGGTAGTACACCCAGACTCCGCGCTTCTGGCGTTCGAGGAGTTCTGCGTCGTGGAGGATCTTCAGGTGGCGGCTGATGGTGGGCTGGGAGAGGTCGAAGCTCTCGTTGAGGTCGCACACGCAGGCCTCCCCTCCCTCGTGCGCGGCGATGAGGGACAGGAGCCGGAGGCGTACCGGGTCGCCCAGGGCCTTGAGCACGGGCGCGGCCTTCTCGGCCTCAGTCTGGGAGAGCGGCATGCCGGAGACAGGAGAGCAGCATGCCGCGGCGGGTGCTGGCGTGGCGTCGAGAGCTGACATATCGAAATATTCACATGTTTCTATGTCTTAGCGCAAGGGCATCGTCAGTGCATGCCCCTACCCCATCGAAGGTCACAACTCAATAACCATCAGTCGGTGATGTTCACCACGCCGTGGTGCGGTGCAGGCGGCAGGTGGCCGGCCGGCGTCGTACGGCCGGAAACCCGCGACTTCATGCGGATTGTGGCGCCCCGCAACCCCCTCGCGCGGAGGTCAGGATAGTGCCCGGGCGCACGCGCGGGCGTGAGTCAGACCACGGTGAAAACCGATCTTCAACTCTCAGATCGAAAGACCCTGCACTAGACTTGAATGCCATGTCACGAGACCAGCGTCAGATGACCGAGCCACAGCGCCCCCGGCGCGTGGTGTTCCGCAAACGCAAGCTGAGGGTCGACGACGTCAACGTCGTCGACCAGCCGATGCTCAAGAGGGCCATCGGCGGGACCATCGTGGGCAACACGATGGAGTGGTTCGACGTGGGTGTCTTCGGATACCTCATCACCACCATGGGACCGGTGTTCCTGCCCGAGGCCGACCGCACTGTCCAGACCCTCTTCCTCCTCGGGACGTTCGCAGCGACGTTCATCGCCCGTCCGGCCGGCGGCGTGTTCTTCGGCTGGCTCGGCGACAAGATCGGGCGCCAGCGCGTGCTCGCGATGACCCTGATCACGATGGCGTCCGCGACGTTCGCCCTGGGCCTCCTGCCCGGCTATGCGCAGATCGGCATCTGGGCGGCGATCCTCCTCGTCGCCATCAAGCTCATCCAGGGCTTCTCGACCGGCGGCGAGTACGCCGGTGCCACGACCTTCGTGAGCGAGTACGCGGCGGACAAGCGCCGCGGCTTCCTCGCGAGCTTCCTCGACATGGGCTCCTACATCGGGTTCGCCCTCGGCGCCGCGATCGTCTCCGTCCTCCAGCTCACCCTGGGCCAGGACGCCATGGTCGCCTACGGCTGGCGCATCCCGTTCCTGATCGCGGGCCCGCTCGGCGCCGTCGCGATCTGGTTCCGCCTCCGCATCGAGGAGAGCCCCGCCTTCCAGGCGGCCCTGGACGCCCAGGAGAACATGAGCCGTGAGCTCGCCTCGCAAGACGAGATCGCCACGAAGGGCCCGCTGCAGATCGTGCGCAGCTACTGGCGCCAGATCGTCGTGGCCATGGTCCTCGTTGCCGCGGCGAACACGGTGGGCTACGCGCTCACCTCCTACATGCCGACCTACCTGACCGAGTCCAAGGGCTATGACGAGCTGCACGGCACCATCCTCACCATCCCGGTACTGGTGGTCATGAGCCTGTGCATCCCGCTCACCGGCAAGCTCTCCGACAAGATCGGCCGCCGCCCGGTGCTCTGGATCGGCGCCGTGAGCACGATCGTGCTCTCGATCCCGGCGTTCCTGCTCATCGGCGTGGGCTCCATCCCCGCGACCCTCGCGGGCCTCGCGCTCATCGCGTTCCCCGTCACGTTCTACGTGGCCAACCTCGCCTCGGCCCTGCCGGCGCAGTTCCCGACGGCGAGCCGCTACGGCGCCATGGGCATCGCGTACAACTTCGCGGTGGCGATCTTCGGCGGCACCACGCCGTTCATCATCGACGCCCTCATCCAGTCCACCGGCAACGACATGATGCCGGCGTACTACCTGATGGCCACCTCGGTGGTCGGCGCGGTGGCGATCTGGTTCCTGCGCGAGTCGTCGCAGCGCCCGCTCCCGGGCTCCCTGCCCAGCGTGGACACCGAGGCCGAGGCGCGCGAGGTGGTCGCACACCAGGAGGATGACCCGCGCATCGACCTCGAGCACATGCCGCTGCCGGAGGTCCCCGTCGCGGTGGCGGACGACGGCGTGGCGCTGCAGCTCCCGCTCGACCACCCGGCTGCCGTCGAGGCCGCCGAGGAGGCCGGCGTGGACCTGGAGGCCACCGCGCTCGAGGCGCAGGTCTCCGGCGAGGCCCCCGTCGCGTCCGGCCCGATCTCCGGCCCGGTGCCCGAGGTCCCGCTGCCGCCGACCCCGGTCAAGAACTAGGCCGGTCAACGGCCAGAGGGCCTCAGCCCTCCACGGCGATCCCGAGCCGCGCGGCCATGAGCTCCGCGAGCTCGGCGGCCTGAAGGCTGCTCAGGGTCGCCCCACGCAGCCCGTCGATCCCGGACACCCGGGAGAGGCGGGCTCCGCGCATGTCCACGTGCTCGAGGGACGCGCCCCTGACGTCAAGCGCGTCGACCTGGGTGCCCTCGAAGGCGACGCGCAGGGCCGAGGCGTGGCCGAGGTCCAGCTCCTCGATCGCGCAGTCCTCGAACTTCACGTCTCGGAGGCGCGCGCCGCGCAGGTTGACGTAGCCGAGCTTGCAGCCGCGCACGAGGACGCCATTCAGCTCGGCGTCGTAGAGCTCTGCCGAGCCGATCCGGGAGGCCTCGATCTCCACGCCGCGCCAGCGGCTCCGCGGTGCCGGCAGGCTCGGGGCGCTGAGCCGCTCGAAGCGGCAGTCGAGGAACGAGACCGAGCGGAGGTCGGCGTCGTGCGCCGTGACGTCGCGGAAGGCGCACTCGGAGAAGGTTGCGGCGCCGAGCTCGAGGCCCGTGAAGTCCACGCCGTCGAACGCGAGCCCCTCGGTGCGGTGCCCGGCCTCCGGGTCGCCCGCAAGACCGGGTTCGAGCCCCTCGAGGACGAGCGGTTCGAGGCGTGGGGCGCTCTGGTCCCGGGCGGCGCGCGGGCCGGCGTTCCGGGCGGTGCGGGGGGAACGGGTCGAGTCTGCCATGGGTTGAGGGTAGCGGTGCCGCGGCGAACCCGGCAGGGCCCTTCCGCACGCGCCTGAACTGGGCTGGGCGGAACTAGGCTGGGCGCATGGCTTCCCCCACAGGCATCCAGGGACTGAGGATCGCGGTCCTCGACGACTACCAGGGCGTGGCCCGGGAGATGGGCGGGTTCGCCCGGCTCGAGGACGCGGGCGCCAACGTCACCGTGTTCCGCGAGCATCTGGGGCACGACGACGACGCCGTGACCGCCGCGCTCGCCCCGTTCGACGTGCTCGTGGCCATGCGCGAGCGCACGCCCCTGACGGCGGCGCGGCTCGAGCGGCTGCCGAACGTGAAGCTCATCGTCTCGACGGGCCGGCGCAACGCGTCGATCGACCTCAAGGCGACGGCCGCCCGCGGCATCCCAGTCTGCGGCACCGGCTATCTCCCCTCTCCCGCCGCCGAGCACACCTGGGCGCTCATCCATGCGGCCACGCGCCGGCTCGACGCCGAGCTCGGCTCGGGCGGATCAGGCTGGACCGAGGACGGAGGCTGGCAGAGCACCGTGGGCCGCGGACTCGAGGGCGCGCGGCTGGGCCTGCTCGGCCTGGGGAACCTCGGCAGTCGGGTGGCGCGCGTGGGCCTCGCGTTCGGGATGGACGTCATCGCGTGGAGCGAGAACCTCACCGACGAGCACGCCGCGGAGGTCGGCGTGCGGCGCGTCGACAAGGAGGAGCTCTTCGCCGAGGCGGACATCCTCTCGGTCCATCTGGTGCTGTCGAAGCGCACGCGCGGACTTGTCGGCGCAGCGGAGCTGGCGCTGATGAAGCCCGATGCGCTGCTCGTGAACACCTCGCGAGGCCCGATCGTGGACGAGGCGGCGCTCGTGGACGCCCTCGAGGCGGGGCGGATCGGCGGGGCGGCCCTCGACGTGTACGACGTCGAGCCGCTGCCGGCTGACCACCCCCTGCGCCGTGCGCCGCGCACCTTCCTGACCCCGCACATCGGCTACGTCACGCGCGAGCAGTATGGGGTGTTCTACCGGGACGCTGTGGAGGACATCGAGGCCTGGGCCAGCGGGGCCCCGGTGCGGCTCATGGAGCTTCCGCCCAAGTAGGCTGGGCCGCCGCACCGTCAGCCAGAAGGGGCCGGAAATCCCGGAATCTGCTTCTCGAACCCATTCTATTCGAATGCATGTTCGAATAGAATGGGGAGACGCGAAGGGGGTGGAGCGCATGGCGAGCGCAGTGCAGTCGGCGACGAAGGGCGCCCCGCCGGACGAGCTCTCGTTCGCCTCACGGAACCCGGGCGTGCTCGCGGGCGCCCTCCATCTGGATCCAGCGGCCCTCCACTGCGCGCGAGGGGTCGCAGACGCGCTTCGCGCCTTTGCGGACTTCGATGCCTACAGCGCCGCGATGCGCGCCTTCCTCGTGGACCGATGTGCGCAGCTGATCGCCGAGGAGCCGCTCGAGGGGCGTGGCGGCCAGCCCGCCCGGCTCAACGGAGAGGTCGCCCACGCCGCCGCGGTGTCCGAGGTCGCCCTCCTCTAGGGAACCTCCGAGGCTGCCGCTGCACGCGCGGTGAACTTCTCCCGAGCGCTCGTGGGCAGGCACCCCGCGGTCCACGAGGCCCTCCTTTCAGGTGATCTGACCGAGGCGCATGCGAGAGTGATCGTCGAGCAGGCGACGACGCTGCCGGAGGGCGCCGCCGAGCAGTTCGGAATCGAAGCCCTGAGGCGCACCCGGACGCGCAAGGGCCATCCTCGGACGCCGGGCGAGCTGCGGCGGGTGGTGCTCGCGCTGCGGGAGCGGCTGCACCCGGAGTCGATCGCCCGGCGGCGGGCCCGGGCCGCAGCCGATCGTGGAGTCTGGCTACGTCCCGAGGACGACGGCATGTGCACCGTGGCCGCCCTCCTGTCAGCCGAGGTCGGCATGGCGGCCTACGAACGCATCGATGCGATCACCCGCGCCGCCCACGCCGCCGATGGCGAGCACCGTACGATGCCGCAACTCCGGGCAGACGCGTTCGCCCAGGCCCTGCTCGAAGCGGGCGCCGCGCCGGGGGATCGCGCACTCGTGACGGACGACGCCGGCTCCTCGCCGGCGGCTGTACTGCCCGCCGATGACCTCGCTGACCTCGTACGGCCCGAGGTGGTGGTGCATGTCCCTGCCGCGGTGCTCCTGGGATCCTCGGACGATGTGGCCGAGCTCGAGGGCTATGGCGTGATCGACGCGCACACCGCGCGCGAGCTGGCGGCCGCCGCGCCGACGTGGCAGCGCCTCTTCACCGATGCAGGAGGGGCGCCGCTCACCCTAGGAAGAACGGCCTACCGGCCTCCTGACTCGCTCCGACGCTTCATCCGCTACCGGGATGGAGCCTGCCGTGTGCCGGGATGCATGCGCGCTGCCCGGCGTTCGGAAGTCGACCACACGGTCGAGTGGCAGGACGGCGGCACGACCGATGCCGAGAACCTCGCCCTCCTGTGCTGCAAGCACCACGCGCTCAAGTCGCTCGCGCTGTTCGCGCTCCGGCGCGAGGGCCCGGACGACGGGCTCGTGTGGACAACACTCCTCGGCTTCGACCACCCGGCTGAACCCCTCGACCGCGACCACATCCTCGGGCCGCGCGCCGTGGATCTGATGGTCGGGGCCCACCCATCGGCCCAGCCGCCGGAACCGTCTGGGCCAGAGCCTCTACCGGACGGGGCTGCTCAGCCGCTTGACCGGCCTCCCGAGCCCCCGCCGTTCTGAGCGGGTAGGCCGCCGCGGAGCAGGACCCTCAGCGCTTGGGGCGCCGCGCCGGCCCGCCGAGGACGCGGTCCGGCAGCACGGCCGCGGCCGCGCGGACGGCCTTGTACCGCAGAGACGGGACGGACACGGACCGGCCGGCCAGGTTGTCGCGGAGCCCGTCGCGGACCACCCGCTCGGCGCGCAGCCAGGCCCAGCCGGGGATCCAGCGCGTCTCCATGCCCATGCGGGCATGGAACTCGGTGCGCACGAGTCCCGGGCACAGGGCCGTGACGAGCACCCCGGAGCGCCGGTAGTGCACGTTGGCCCAGCGGCTGAAGGCCAGCAGCCATGCCTTGGCCGCGGAGTAGGTCCCGCGCGGCAGGAAGGCGGCAACGCTGGCCACGTTGACGATCCGCCCCTCCCCCCGTGCGAGCATGCCCGGGAGTACGGCCCTGGCGGTCTTCAGTGCGGCCTCGACATGGAGCCGGAGGTGGTGCACCTCTTCCTCCACCGGGGTGTGGTGGAAGTCGTGGAGGAGTCCGAGGCCGGCGTTGTTGACCAGGATGCCGATGGGCCGCGAGGGGTCGGCCAGCCGCGTGGTTACGGTGCCCAGATCCACGGGATCTGTGAGGTCCGCAGCGATCACCTCGGTCGCGACCCCGTGCCGGCTGCCGAGCTCCCGTGCCAGGGCGTCGAGGCGGTCCTGGCCGCGCGCCACGAGGACGAGATCGTGTCCCTGGGCCGCGAGCTGCCGCGCGAACTCGGCCCCGAGGCCGCTGCTCGCGCCGGTGATGAGCGCCGTCGTCATGCGCACCAGCCTACCGACCCGGCTCAGGCTGCCCCTCAGCCTGCCTGCTCAGCGCTCCGCGGGGAGGGTGCAACGACCTTGATGACGGCGGAGTCGTCCGCGGCCGCGAGGCCCTGGGCCGCGCCGAGCAGGTAGAGCTGCTCCGCGGCCGCGGCGACGGGCGCCGGGAGCCCCACCGAGCGGGCCGCCTTGCCGACGATCCCCATGTCCTTGACGAAGATGTCCAGGCGCGAGAGGACCTCGGCGCCGTCCTCGGTGTAGGCCTCGAGCATGCGGGGGCCGCGGTTGGAGAGCATGAACGATCCCGCCGCGCCGGCGCCCAGGGCCTCGAGCGTCTTGGCGGTGTCGAGGCCGAGCGCGTCGGCGAGCGCGAGCGCCTCGGCGGCGGCAGCGATGTGGACACCGCACAGGAGCTGGTTCACCGTCTTGAGGGCCTGGCCGTCGCCGGGCCTGTCCCCCACCACGGTCAGGGTCGAGGCGAGGAGCTCGAGGATCGGGCGGGCCTTCTCGAGGTCGGCCGGCGCGGCGCCCACCACGATCAGGAGGTCGCCCTCGCCGGCGCGCACGGGGCCGCCGGAGAGCGGGGCGTCGACGAGGCCGACTCCGCGTTCGGCGAGGCGGGCGGCGGTGCCGGGGATGGCGTCGGTCCCGACCGTGCTCGTGAGGATCACGACGGCGCCGGGGCTCAGCGCGGCGGCGACGCCGCCCTCACCGAACAGGACCTCGTCGAGCTGGTCGCCGTTGCGGACGGCGAGCAGGAGCGCGTCGGCTCCCCTGACGGCTTCTTCCGCAGAGCTGAAGGTCCGGATGCCGGCCGCGGCGGCGAGGTCGAGCCGGGGCTGGGCGATGTCGAAGCCGTGGACGGTGAGGCCGCTGGCGAGGCGGGTGGCCATGGGCAGCCCCATCGCGCCCAGCCCGAGGACGGCCACGGTGGTGGCGGAGGTGTCAGTCATGGGTCTCTCCTGTCAGAGCGTCGCGCTGAGGGTCCGGGTGACCTGGGCGAGGGACTCGTCGTCGCCCACGTTCCCGGCGAAGACGATGTAGGGGATGCCGCGTGCGGGCCCGTCGACGGGCTCCCACAGCGAGACGATCCCGGGGAGCATGGGCCCGCGCACGATCGCGTGGCGGATCTCGAGGCCGTGCGCGGCCACGTCGGAGGACGTGATGCCGCCCTTGGCGATGACGAACCGCGGGGGTGCGGCCGTCAGGACGCGGTTCACGACGCTCACGACGGCGGCGCTCACCGTGCGGGCGATCTCGAGGCTCTTCGCGGGGTCGTCCGCCTTGACGAGGGCCCGCGAGGTGTGGAGGATCACGTCCCCGTCGGCGAGGGCGCGGACGACGGCGTCGACGGTCGCCTCGAGGTGCCCAGCCGCCCCGACGGGCTCGAGGAGTTCGTTCACGTCGAGCTCGACGGTGCGCGCGGAGGAATGCTGCGCGGTCAGCCGGTCGAGCTGGCGGGTGGTGAGGCCCACATGGGATCCGACCACGATCAGGCCCCCCGCGGCGAGGTCCTCGCGCTGGGCCCCTGACGCAGGACCCCCGTACACGTCCTCGGCGGTGAGGGGAGCGCGGACCTCCTGGCCGATGCGGCCGCGGACGAACGGCGGCCCGACGCGGTAGAGGAGCGATGCGCCGCGGCGCTCTGCCTCGTCCAGGCCCAGGGCCAGCGCGCGCAGGTCGTTCTCGCCGGTGACGTCCGCCACGATGGGGGTCGAGCCGCGGGCCGGGGCGATCGCGTCGGCGATGGCCTCCGCACCCGCGCGGATGGTCCCGAGGTCGAGCACGATCACGTCCTCGGCGCGCACTCGGCCGGCGGTCTTCTCCTCGACGTAGGCGGGGAGGTACGAGGTGGAGAAGCCGAACGTCGCGTCCCCCGCGAACTCCGTCTCGCTCACGGGGGTGAGCGTGCCGTCCCCGCTGCGGACGTAGTGCTCGCCGCCGATCGTGACGCGTCCGGCGTCGGGGAAGGCCGGGACCATGACGACGCCGTCCACTGGCTTCCCGCCCTGCGCCGCGATGGCCTCGGCGAGCACGTCCGTCTCGAGCGGGAAGTGGCCGCGGAGGGTGGAGTCGCTGCGGCTGACGAAGGCGAGCGGGATCCCCGCCTCCTCGGCCGCCTCGGTGGCGGCGGCGACGACCTCGCGGTTGCGCTCGGCGGCCTCGGCGGGGCCCAGGCTGCGCGTGTTGGTGAGGACGTAGACGGCGGCGGGGCGGCTGCCGCCGACCCCGGCGGCGAACGCCCAGCGGAAGTCCTCGGCGTCCCAGCGGGTGAGGACGGGCAGGTCGGCCACGGACTGCGTGCCGGTGGGGTCGTCGTCGAGGACCACGAGGACCCGGCCCGAGCGGGCGACGGCGGCCGCGACCTCCCCTGCGGCGATCTCCCGCTCGGCGGGGTAGGCGGCGAGGGCATCTGCTTCGAGGAGCATCGGACACTTCCTTGTGCGGGGCCGGCGATCTGTAAGATGTCTGACATCTAATGTCGATGCTAGAGTTGCACACACTCCGTGCCGGTGCAAGCCGCGCGGAGACTGGACGGGAATCCGGGCGGCCGCCGCAGCGCCGGCCCGGCGGCTGTGAGAAAGGGACCCCGTGGCGCGCAAATCCCTCGTGGGCGAGGTGGCCGACGGGTTGCTGGACCGGATCGTGGCGGGCGAGTTCCCTCCCGGCTCCGCGGTGCCCGGCGAACTCGAGCTGAGCTCCCGGTACGACGTGAGCCGGATGACCGTCCGCGAGGCCATCCGGACCCTCACGGCCCAGAACATCCTGCGGATCGAGCGCGGGCGGGGCACCTTCGTCAACCCGGTGAACCGCTGGAGCTCGCTGCACGCCGTGCTCCGCGCGACGAGCGAGGGAGCGGACGCGGGGGACGCCGCCGTGCAGCTCATCGAACTGCGGCGGATGCTCGAGGCGGGCGCCTGCGGGCTCGCCGCAGAGCGGATCTCAGACCGGGACCTCGCCGCGCTCGACGCGTCCGTGGCCCGGATGCGCGAGGCGCGGGGGGCCCAAGACCTCGAGCGCTTCGTCGAGGCGGACCTCGCCTTCCACGACGTGATCCTGCACGCCTCCGGCAACCCGTTCGTCGCGGTGCTGTTCGAGCCGCTCAGCCGAGTCCTCGCCGAACGCCGGTCGGAGACCTCGGCCGTGCCCGAGATCCAGGAGCACGCGATCGCCATGCACGTGGCGGTGAGCGAGGCGCTGCACCGGCGTGACCCCGAGGCGGCCCGGGCGGCCATGGACGCGCACATGCAGCAGACCCTCGACGACCTGAGGACCTACGTCCTCAACCGCTGACGGCCACCACCGCCGTGGCGCCGAGGTCCTCGTCCTCCTCCGGGAGCGCGGCGAGGCCGGCCTCCGCCAGGATCCCGAGCGCCGGGGCGACCTGCCTCCGGCCCACCTCGATCACGAGCGAGCCGCCGGGCGCCAGCCACTCGCCGGCCCCGGCGGCGATGCGGCGGTGCAGGGCCAGGCCGTCGGCCCCGCCATCGAGCGAGGCGCGCGGCTCGTGGTCACGGGCCTCCGGCGGCATGAGCGCGATGGCCGCGGTCGGGACATACGGGGCGTTCGCGACGATGGCCTTAACGCGCCCGCGCAGTGCGCCGGGGAGCGCCGCGAAGAGGTCCCCGGTGTGCACGCGGCCGCCCCACGGAGCCAGGTTGCGGCGCGCGTACGGGGCGGCCGCCGGGTCGAGGTCGGCGGCGTGGAGCTCGAGCCGTCCGGGCGCCCAGCCGCGCGCCGCGAGCGCCGCAGCCACCCCGGCCCCGAGCGCGGCCGAGCCGCAGCAGAGGTCGACGACGACGGCCGGCGCGGGGCCGCCGTCGTGCGCCAGGGCCGCCACAGCGAGCCGGACGAGCAGCTCGGAGCGGCGCCGCGGGACGAAGACGCCGGGGCCGACGGCGATCCGGAGCCCGGCGAACTCGGCCCAGCCCACGAGGTATTCGAGCGGCTCCCCCGCCGCGCGCAGGGCGACGAGCCGCTCGAGGCCCGCACGGTCTTCCGCGGCCTCGAGGAGGAGGGCGGCCTCGTCCTCGGCGAACACGCAGCCGGCGGCCCGCAGCCGCTCCGCGACGTCCGCGAGGAGCGGCCCCGCCGACTCTGGCCAAGCACTGGTCACGGGGTTAGTCTGCCAGCACTGATCCCACCCCCAGCCGAGGAGGAGCCATGGCAGGCAACACCTACAGCATCTCGGAGATCGTCGGTACGAGCCCGGACGGGATCGATGCGGCCATCCGCAACGGCGTGGCCGCGGCGTCGCAGACGCTGCGCAACCTCGACTGGTTCGAGGTCCAGTCGGTGCGCGGCCACCTCGAGGAGGGCGAGATCAAGGACTGGCAGGTCACCCTCAAGATCGGCTTCCGCCTCGAGCGCTGACCCCCTACTGCGTCCGGGCCAGGAGGGCCTCGCTGAACACCTTCGAAATGTCGGCGGGGTCCTTCGCCACGTAGCTGGAGCCGCCGGTGGCCGCGGCGATCTGCTTGAGCACGGGCTCGTCGGCGTCGGCCGTGATGCCGATGGTCACGAAGATGACAGGCTTGGCCGGGTCCTTCTCCCGGGCGAACGCCGCGAGGAGCTGATCGAGCGTCATCGAGTTGGGCTTCTCGTTGGAGCCGTCCGTGAACAGGATCACCGAGTTCACGGCTCGGGGATCGTAGTTCGCCTTGACGGTGCGGAACGCCGCGAGCGCGGTGTCATAGAGGCCAGTGCCGCCGCCCACGAGGCCACCCAGCGAGCCGATGTCGCCCTGGATCCGCTCGCGCTGGGTCCTGCCGTCGGTCACCGCGTCCATCCGGCGGATCGGGTCCAGCTCCTGGTAGTCCTGCCCCGGGCCGCCGAGGCCGACGGAGAACGCCCACATCCCGAGCTGGGCCGTGTCCGGGAACAGTGCGGCGCCCTTCAACGCCGCCTCCTGGGTGAGCTGCATGCGGGTCTTCCCGCCGGCGTCGAGGCCCATCGAGCCGGAGACGTCCATGACCACGAGCGAGCGGAACGGCACCGCCTGGAGCGCCCACATCTTGGTCGCGCGGGTGAGGGCGTCGGCGGACGGGGCGAGGGCCCTGACGGCGCCGACGAACCCGGCTGCGCCGTCGGGGACGCTGCTGCCGGGGCCCCTCAGTCCGCGGGCGGCGAGGGCGGCGCGGCCGGTGCTGTCGGTCAGGGCCGCAGCGAGCGCCTTCGCGGCATCCGCGGCTCCGGCCCTGCGCGCTTGGTCAGGGGACGTGACCGCGATCGGGTAGTCGGCGAGGGCCGAGCCGCTGGCGGGCGGGGACGCGGCGAGCTTGGTGGACGGCCGCGACGAGGCGTAGTCGATCCACGAGCTCTCGGTCACCACGGCCATCGAGTCCGAGCGCTCGGCGCTGTCGAGGAGGGCCGAGTCCGACTGCGTCCCGGACGGCTTCTGCGCGGCGGTCTGCGCGAGCCGCCCGAGCGAGCCCGCGAGCGCCTTCGGGTCGGACGCCCCGGACTGGCCCTCGGCCACGGCGCCCGCGAGCGCGGTGGCCGCGCTCGCGCTCGAGAGCGGGTCGCCGAGGAGCACCCCGGGGGCGGCCAGGACGTCTGACCACGTCGCGGGGGCCTTCGCCCCCTTGGCCTGGGCGACGACGGCGGGCGAGGAGGCCACGGACGGCACCGCGATCTCGGGCTTGGGGGCGGCGCTGACCGCGGAGACGCGCGCGGAGGTGTCCGCCAGCCAGAGGTCGGGGGCCTGCGTGCCGGCGGCGACCTTCGCGGCGATGGCGGGCTGGTCGGCGACGTCGACCGTGAACTTCGCGCAGGCGGACGGGCTGACCCGGCCGAGGGCGTCGTTGACCGCGGGAAGCGTGGTCGAGTCAGCGAGGAGAGTGTAGGTCTGGGTCGTGGCGCAGTTCGCCGCCGCGGCCTGGGTCAGGCGCGGGACGAGCGCCCAGGCGGCGAGGCCCACGACCACGAGCGCGGAGGCGGCCACGATGCCCAGCAGGGCAAGCCGGCTCCTCCGGCGCCTCGCCCGCCAGCTGCCCTTCGTCCTGACCCGGCCTGCGACCCTGCGTCCCATTCCTGCACTCCTCCCACCACCCCCCTGGTCCGCTTCGGTTGTCGGGCGCACGGAAGCCCCGCGGGGTGCCGCCCCGCCGTCCGCGCGCCAAAATGATCCCGTCCATCATAGGCGGACGGGACCGAACCGGGTGACCGCTCTCACAGGAGCCACGGGATGTCCCGCCCTTCCCACGGGTTCACACAGTCCACAGCCTTCACTCGGGACAGGGCGCGCTGATAGCCTCGTCCCCGCGCGGCATGCCGCCACTGCTGGGGAGTGGTGCGGAAGTCGTTGTCGCGCCAAGGCGCCCGGGCACCGTGGTCAACGGGCCCGGGCGCCTCGGTCGTCAGGGGGTGTGGTGGTGGGCCCCGTGGGTCTCGAACCCACGACCCGCGGATTAAAAGTCCGCTGCTCTACCAACTGAGCTAGAGGCCCGGTGCCCGGCATGCGCCGGACGGCACAACTCTAGCGCAGGGCAACCGTGCGTCGCCGTGCGCCCGCGGCCCGGTCCGGGAGCCCTCATGGGCACGCCCCGGCGAGAGGAGTACCGTACTGGGCATGGACGAGGCAGCCGCATGAGCGAGAACCCAGCATCCAGCGGATCGGGACCGGTCAGGCACCACAAGCCGAAGCCGTTCGCGCCGATCGACTTCGAGCCCTTCGCCGGGGGCGCCGACCCCGCCCGCGTGTCCGAGGCGGCGCACCTCGCCGCGCAGGCGCTGGTGCGTCGCGGGCGCGAGAGCGACGACCCGGAGGTGACCCGCAGGCTCGTCCGGCTGGCCGACGAGCAGGGCCTCGACGCCATCGCCGAGATGTGGTCCGAGAGCCCCGCGCGGTCCCTCCCGGGCGCCCTGTGGCGCCTGTACGCGCTGCGCGCGGCGACGAAGCAGGACCCGGAGCGCATCTCGGTCTACTTCAAGGCGGGCAAGGACACCGCCCAGGTCTCGCACGCCGTGGCCGGCGTGGCCGAGCCTCCCGGCGCCGAGGAGCTCACCGCGATGGCAGACGCGATCCTCTCCGGCGCGTTCGACGGCGAGTTCGACGTCGCGCTCGAGCGCTCGGCGGCGTTCTGCCGGGTCGTGGCGCTGGGCCAGGCCACCGTTGCCGACAGCGCCGAGTGGGCCAATTCGCAGCATGCGAGCAAGCTCACGCGCAGCGCCAACCAGCTCGTGAAGACGGCGGAGGACCTCGAGGCGTCCGCCAAGGCGTGGCGCCGCGGGCAGCTGGACTGAGCGCGCCCGCCCAGCACGCCGCCAGGGGCAACCGAAGCTTGCGACCGGGTTGACTCTCCCCCAACGGCCGTAGAACACTGGTTGTGGCGTCGGACCGCGGCACCCCCGGGCTCCAACTCTCAGCCGCTTCGAGCGGCCTTCCGCCGAGAGGCGGTCCCGGTTCGGCGCCTTTGCTTCCCTCGTCGGGGGCCCGCGCTGGAGCGGGCCCGGCGAGGACCAGCCCCAGTCAGGGCGTTCACCCCGGTCACGTAAGATGCGAGGGCCGGCATCCCGCCGGCACGAGGCCATCGCGCCGGGGACAGCGGCGGCCGGAAGGCCGCACCGCCCCCGCTCGGAGACCCATGAAGTTCAGGCTGTTCCCCCAGGAGACGGCAGGCCTCGAGCTGCTCGCCTCCATGGCGCAGCAGTCCATGCTCGGGGTGCAGACGCTCTCGGAGATGTTCGGCGCCGGCCGCGCCGACTACGACCAGCTCGTGGACACCCTCATCGCGAACGACGCGCGCACCACAGAGTTCCGCCGCACCCTCCTCACGCGCCTCCGCACGAGCTTCGTCAACCCGCTCCCCCGCGAGGACCTGCTCATCCTCTCCGAATGGCTCTCCCAGGCGGTGGGGCACCTCGTGGCCGTCGGCGAGCTCATCCAGCTCCACGCCATCGACAGGCTCCCCTCCGAGGCGGCGGACATGCTCGACATCGTCAACCGGCAGGCCGAGCTCACCACCGCGGCCATGCGCGGCCTCACCCGGCTCGAGGACCTCGAGGACTACTGGGCGGACACGGTCCGGCTCTCCAAGCGCGCCGAGCACACCTACCGGGTGTGGAGCGCGAACGCCCTCCGCGAGCTGTCGATCACCCAGTTCGCCCGCACCGTCGAGGTCGCCAGGGCGCTGCTCGAGGCCGTCCACGCGTTCCAGTCCGTGGCTGTCCAGGTGGGGCGCATCATCGTCAGGGAGTCCTGACGTGGCCGCTGCGCTCGTCGGCGCATCGATCGTGCTGGTCTGCGCCTTCGGCTTCCTCAACGGCTTCCGCGACGCCTCCAACGCCGTGGCCCTCACGGTCCGCACCCGCGCGCTCACGCCGGGCATCGCCGTCGTCCTCACCGCGGCGTTCAACGTGCTCGGCACCCTCGCCGGCGCCTGGCTGCTCCGGGCGCTCGGCACGGTGTTCGTGACGGTCCCGGCCGGCAGCGGGGGGCTCACGGTGCTCGCGGCGACCCTCGTCGCGGCGATCCTGTGGGGCGTCTGGGGCTGGTGGAAGGGCTACCCGTCCTCGTCCACCCACGCGCTCGTGGGCGGCCTCATCGGCGCGAGCGTCGCCTCCGCGGTCCTCGGCGGGGGCCTGCCGGGCGGCCTCGACCACGTGTTCTGGCTCGCGATCGGGCTGCCGCTCATCCTCTCGCCGCTGCTCGCCTTCGGTGCCGCGTTCGTCCTCACGCCCGCGGTGACGTGGATGGTCCGCTACACCCAGCCGAGCCAGGCGCACGCGGGCCTGCGCGCAGCGCAGTCGGTGGGCGCCGCCATCGTGGCGTTCGGGCATGGGCTCCAGGACGGCCAGCGGCTCGTGGCGCTCCTCGTGATCTCCGCGCTCGGCTCCGGCGCGAGCTTCGACCACGTCCCCGTGTGGGCGGCGGTGCTGGGCGCGCTGGTGCTCGGCGCGGGCACGCTCGCCGGCGGGTGGCGCATCACCTACACGCTCAGCCACCGGCTCATCCGCATGGACCCGCTGCGGGCCTTCGTGTCCCAGCTCGTCACGAGCGCGACGCTCGTCTTCGGATCCCTCGGGCTGCACATGCCGCTCTCGACCACGCACACCGTGGTCGCCTCCGTGCTGGGCGCCGGCGCGAACCAGGACTACGCGTCCGTGAACGGGCCGCTCGTGGTCCGCCTCATCCGCTTCTGGCTCGTGACCCCGCTGACGACGGCGGCCCTCGGCCTGGTCTTCGCGCTTGCCTTCGCGCCGCTCGCCGGCCTCGGCTGAGGCGGCAGCCACCGAGGAGGCGGGCTGCCGCGCCCGAGGCGCGGCAGCCCGCCGTCGTGCGCTGCAGGTGCGCGGATCAGCCGAAGCGGCCGGAGACGTAGTCCTCGGTGGACTTCTGGGCGGGGTTGTTGAAGATCGTGGTCGTGTCCGCGTACTCGATGAGCTTGCCCGGCTTTCCCGTGCCCGCGATGTTGAAGAACGCGGTCTTGTCCGAGACGCGGGCCGCCTGCTGCATGTTGTGCGTGACGATGACGACCGTGTAGTTCTCCTTGAGCTCCTCGATGAGGTCCTCGATCGCGAGCGTGGAGATCGGGTCCAGAGCCGAGCACGGCTCGTCCATGAGGATCACGTCCGGCTTCACCGCGATGGCGCGGGCGATGCACAGGCGCTGCTGCTGGCCGCCGGAGAGGCCGGAGCCGGGCTTGCCCAGGCGGTCCTTGACCTCGTTCCACAGGTTCGCGCCGCGCAGCGACTGCTCCACGAGGGAGTCCGCGTCCGCCTTGGAGAGCTTGCGCCCGTTGAGCTTGACCCCGGCCAGCACGTTGTCGCGGATGGACATCGTGGGGAACGGGTTGGGGCGCTGGAAGACCATGCCCACGTGGGTGCGCACCGCGACGGGGTCCACGCCGGGGCCGTAGAGGTCGTCGCCGTCCAGGAGGACCTCGCCCTCCACGCGGGCGCCCGGGATGACCTCGTGCATGCGGTTGAGCGTGCGCAGGAACGTCGACTTGCCGCAGCCGGAGGGCCCGATGAACGCGGTCACCGACTTGGGCTCGATGTTCATGCTGACGCCCTCGACGGCGCGGAAGTCGCCGTAGTAGACGTTCAGGTCCTTGACGTCGATTCGCTTGGACATGGTTTCCTTCGTAGTTCGGTGCGTGCCGTCAGCGGCCGGTCTTCGGGGCGAAGACTCGGGCGATCAGCCGGGCGATGAGGTTCAGGAGCATCACGAAGATGATGAGCACGAGGGCCGCGCCCCACGCGCGCTGCGTGCTCGGATCCGGGTTGGACGGCGAGGTCGGGTTGAGGATCTGCGTGTAGATGAACGTCGGCAGCGAGGACATCCAGTCGGAGAACACGTTGAGGTTGATCTTCGTGGCGAACCCGGCGGTCACGAGGATCGGTGCCGTCTCGCCGATGACGCGGGCGATCGCGAGGGTGACGCCGGAGGCGATGCCGGAGATCGCCGTCGGGATCACCACCTTCAGGATGGTGCGCCACTTCCGCACGCCCAGGGCGTAGGAGGCCTCGCGCAGCTCGTTGGGGACGATGCGCAGCATCTCCTCGCTCGAGCGGACCACCACGGGGATCATGAGCACGGACAGCGCGACGGCCGCCACGAAGCCGGTCTTGGTCCCGGGGCCCAGGAGCGTGGCGAAGAAGGCCGCGGCGAACAGGCCCGCGACGATCGAGGGGATGCCGGTCATCACGTCGACGAAGAAGGTGATGGCCCGCGACAGGGGGCGGCCGTTGCCGTACTCGACGAGGTAGACCGAGGTGAGCAGGCCGATCGGCACGGAGATGATCGTCGCCCAGAGGGTGATGAGCAGCGTGCCCATGAGGGCGTGGTAGATGCCGCCGAGCACGCGGGTGCCGTTGTTGACGGACTCGTTGTCCTGGATGCCGCTGACGCCGTTCATGGACGTGCCGAGGAAGCCCGGCGTCGTGAGGCCCTTGAGGCCCTCCACCACGACGGTCCACAGGACGGAGACGAGGGGCAGGAGCGCGATGAGGAACGCGCCGACCACGAGGCACGTGGCGAGCTTGTCCTTGGCCTTGCGCGGGCCCTCGACGACGGCGCTCCAGCCCGCGTAGACCACCGTGAAGGCGATCGCGGCGAAGATGCCCCACCCGAAGAGGGTGAAGCCCACGAGGGAGGCGGCGGCCGCGCCGAGGACGAGGGCGACGGCGAGCGCGGCCCAGGGCGCGAAGCGGGGCAGGCGGTTGCGGGTCAGCGCGGAGCTGCGCCGCTGCAGGACGGTCGTGGCCATGTCAGTTGGCTCCCGAGAATTCCTTGTGGCGGCTGATGACCCAGCGCGCGATGACGTTGACCAGGAGGGTGATCACGAACAGCACGAGGCCAGCCGCGATGAGCGTGCTGAGGCTGAGGCCCGAGGCCTCCGGGAAGTTGAGGGCGATCTCGGCGGCGATCGTCTGGTTGCCGGACCGGATGAGGCTCGCGATGAGGGGCCCCGAGGAGAGCACGAGCGCCACGGCCATCGTCTCGCCGAGCGCGCGGCCGAGTCCGAGCATGATCGCGCTGATGACTCCGGGCCGGGCGAACGGGAAGACGGCCATGCGGACCATCTCCCAGCGGGTCGCGCCGAGCGCGAGCGCGGCCTCCTCGTGGAGCTTGGGCGTCTGGAGGAAGATCTCGCGGGAGATCGAGGTGATGATCGGGATGACCATGACGGCGAGGACGATCGCCGCGGTGAGGATCGTCTTGCCGGTCGCGGAGGCCGGGCCGGCGAAGATCGGGAGCCACCCGAGGGTGGAGGCGAGCCACGTGTAGCCGGGGACGACGGCGGGCGCGAGGAACAGGATGCCCCACGCCCCGAAGATGACCGACGGGATGGCCGCGAGGAGGTCGATGACGTAGCCGAGGACCTGCGCGAGCTTCCGCGGGGCGTAGTGCGAGATGAAGAGCGCCACGCCGATCGAGATCGGCGTCGCGATGACGAGCGCGATGGCCGCGGCGATCACGGTGCCGATGACGAGCGGGAGGATGTACGCCCAGAAGCCCTGGCCGCCGGCCACCTGGTCCTGCGGCGCGACGAGCGCGGGCACGGCCTGGGCGACGAGGAATGCGGCGACAGCGAACAGGACGACGAGGATGATCACGCCCGCCGCGAGGGCAGCGCCGGAGAAGATCCTGTCCCCCGAGGCCCCGCCGCGGGACCCGAAGGGGCTGCGGCCGCCGGACTGCTCGGAGTTCGTATCGGTCTGGGTGGTTGTCACGTCCGGTCCCTCGAGTGCGGCATCGAGATGCCCGCCGTCAGTTCTCGTCATCTTGTCACGTCCTCTGGTACCCAGTGCAATGCCCGCCCCAGCCGGAATCGGCCGGGGCGGGCGGTCACGGCGCGGAAGGTCAGGACTTGGCCTTGATCGACTCGATCGCGGTCTTGGCCTTGGCGGCGAGGTCCGAGGAGAGCGGGGCGCTCTTCGCGGCCGAGGCGGCGGCCTTCTGGCCGGCGTCGGAGACCACGTAGGTCTCCCAGGCCTTCACGAGGTCGGCCGTGGCCTGGTCCTTGTAGGTCGTGCAGACCACGTGGTAGGACACGAGCACGATCGGGTAGGCCGAGGAGTCCGTGGGCGTGCGGTCCAGGTTCAGCGCCAGATCGTTCGCGGCGCGGCCGGCAGCCGGCTTGGAAAGGGCCACGGCCTTCGCGGCGCCCTCGGCGGAGAGGGCGACGAACGTGTTGCCTACCTTGACCTTGGCCTTGCCCAGGCTGCTGGTCACGGCGGAGTCGTCGGCGTAGGCGAAGGCACCGGGGGTGTCGGTGACGGTCTTGACCACGCCGGAGGTGCCCTTGGCGTTCTCGCCCGGGAGCGAGGACGGCCAGGTCTGGGCGCCCTTGTCGGTCCACACGGACGGGGCGGCCGCGGCCAGGTACTCCGTGAAGTTCTGGGTGGTGCCCGAGTCATCGGAGCGGTGCACCGGGGTGATCTTCAGGTCCGGGAGGCTGACACCCGAGTTGTCCGCGGCGATCGCCGGGTCGTTCCACTTGGTGACCGTGCCGCGGAAGATCTTGGCGATCGTGTCCGGGGTGAGGTTGAGCTCCTTCACGCCCGGGACGTTGAACGTCACGGCGATCGGGGAGATGTAGACGGGGATGTCCAGCGCGCCGTCCGGGCCGCAGACCTGCTTGGCGGAGGTGAGCTCCTCGGCCTTCATGGCCGCGTCGGAGCCGGCGAACTGGCTCGCGCCGGAGATGAAGGTCTTGCGGCCTGCGCCGGAGCCGTCCGGGGAGTACTGGACGGTCACGCCGGGGTTGGCCTGGGTGAAGCCCTGCTTCCAGGCGTCGATGGCGGAGGCCTGGGCGCTCGAGCCGGTGCCGGTGAGCGTGCCGGTGACCTTGGAGCCGGATGCGGCTGCGGTGTTCTGGGTGCCGGTCGCGTTGTCAGAGCCGCAGGCGGAGAGCGCGAGAGCCCCGGCAGCGACGACAGCGACGGCCGAGAGGCGGCCGAAACGGAGTGCCTTCACGAATGATGCCCCTTCTTGGGTGGTTTGGGTGCGTACGAGCCGTACTGTTGTCGAAGCTAGGGCCGACAGGTAACGAGTCTGCTCGCGCATGGTTAACGAAAGATGAACTGCGCACGGATTCCGCGTGACGGGGGCGCCGCAGGCTTGCCATCTTCATCACACCGCACTAATGCAGCCTCCCCTGCGGCCCTCGCGGGCAGGGGCCGTCCCTAGACTTGGCCTCTATGGACACGAAGGGCGCGCCGGCCGTCGCGGGAGCGTGGTCGCTCGCGCGCGACTACCTCAAGGACCTCAGGTCCTCGGGCATCGTGCGCGTGCGCCGGTCCCTCATGCCCGCCGTCGCGATGACGCTCGGCGCCGTGTCCGCGTACTTCATCGCCGAGTACGGGCTCGGGCACACGGCCCCGATCTTCGCCGCCACCTCCGCGCTCGTCTCGCTCGGATTCGGGCGGGACCTCACGGTGCGCAAGGTGCTCGAGGTGGCCGTCGGCTGCACCCTCGGCATCGCGGTGGGCGACCTGCTCATGCACCTGCTCGGCGCGGGGCTCTGGCAGGCCGGGATCATCCTGTTCATCTCCATCCTGCTCGCCCGGTTCATCGACCGCGGGGTCATCCTGGCGACCCAGCTCGGCGTCCAGTCGCTGTTCGTCGTGCTGCTGCCGCCGGCGAGCGGCGGCCCGTTCACGCGCAGCCTCGACGCGATCGTGGGCGGCCTCATGGCCCTGGCCATCACCGCCCTCTTCCCCCGGGATCCGCGGGTCCAGCCCCGGCGGGACCTGCGGGAGCTCGTGGACACGTTCTCCACGATGCTGCGCGAGTGCGCCGGCGCCCTCGCCGAGGCCGACTCGACCCAGGCCTGGCACGCCCTCGTCCGCGGCCGCGGCTCGCAGGGAAAGGTCGACGCGATCCGGGCGAGCCTCGTGACGTCTTCGGAGGTGACCCGGCTCGCCCCGGCCTACCGCCGCCACCGGGCAGAGCTCGAGGAGATCGAGACGGCGGTCGAGTACCTCGACCTGGCGCTGCGCAACGGCCGGGTCGTGGCGCGCCGGCTCGCCTCCGTCATCAACAACGCGGCCCTGGCCCAGGCCGCGGCCGAGAGCATCGCCCAGCTCCTCGAGGACACCGCCGACGCCCTCGAGGACATGGCCCGGGGCCTCATCGCCGAGCGCCACGAGGAGCGCAGCGCGCAGATGCGCTCGGCCCGGCTGGCCCTGTCCGAGATCGCGGCCCGCACGCACCCCCGCCAGCTTCGGGTCGAGCGGCTCGAGGGCGAGGCCCTCGTGATCCTGCTGCGGCCCATGGTCATCGACCTGCTCGAGGCCACCGGCTACGACCGGCAGGAGGCGGTCGCGCTCCTGCCCCGGCTCTAGGCTGGGGGCTCGCGTCCGCCGGGCCGGCGCGAGAAGTGTCGGCGGCCTGGAATAGCCTTGGCGCATGGCGACGAAGACCTCTACGCGCACGGCGGCACGCTCCGGGAAGGCGCCGGGCTACCGCTGCGCGGAGTGCGGATGGACCACCGCCAAGTGGGTTGGCCGCTGCGGCGAGTGTCAGGCGTGGGGCACCGTGGAGGAGGTCGGCGGGGTCGTGGCGCGCACGACGGCGGCCGCGACCGTCCTCGAGGCGGCGCGCCCGATCGCCGAGGTCGACGCGACCGACGCCGCGTTCCTGCCGACCGGGGTCGGCGAGCTCGACCGCGTCCTCGGCGGGGGCCTCGTCCCCGGTGCGGTGATCCTGCTCGCCGGCGAGCCCGGGGTCGGCAAGTCCACGCTCCTGCTCGACGTCGCGGCCAAGGTCGCCGGGGGCGGAAAGGACGTCCTCTACGTCACGGGCGAGGAGTCCGCCGCCCAGGTCAAGCTGCGGGCCGAGCGGATCGACGCCGTCGCGCCGCGGCTGTTCCTCGCCGCGGAGACGGACCTCTCCCAGGCGCTCGGCCACGTCGAGAAGGTCTCACCCCAGCTGCTCGTCGTGGACTCGGTGCAGACGCTTTCGAGCCCCGAAGTGGACGGGAGCGCGGGCGGCGTCTCGCAGGTGCGCGAGGTCGCCGCCTCGATCATCGCGGCGGCGAAGCGGCGCAACATGACCACCCTCCTCGTCGGGCACGTCACGAAGGACGGCTCGATCGCCGGCCCGCGGCTGCTCGAGCACCTCGTCGACGTGGTCTGCCAGTTCGAGGGCGAGCGCCACTCGCGCCTCAGGCTCCTGCGCGCGGTCAAGAACCGGTACGGTCCCACCGACGAGGTGGGCTGCTTCGACCTGGCCGAGACCGGGATCATGAGCGTGGCGGACCCGTCCGGGCTGTTCGTCTCCCGCACCAAGGATCCCGTCTCCGGCACCTGCATCACCGTCACCCTCGAGGGCCGCCGGCCGCTGCTCGCGGAGGTGCAGTCGCTGCTCGCGGAATCGGCCACCTCCCAGCCGCGGCGCGCCACGAGCGGCCTTGACTCCTCGCGGGTCTCGATGCTGCTCGCGGTACTCCAGCAGCGCGCGGGCTGCCTCCTGCACAAGGACGACACCTACGTGGCCACGGTGGGGGGCGTGCGGCTGAGCGAGCCGGCCACCGACCTCGCCATCGCGCTCGCCGTCGCCTCCGCGAAGACCCGCACGGCCCTCCCCCAGCGGCTCATCGCCTTCGGCGAGGTGGGCCTCGCCGGCGAGGTCCGGCCCGTCCCGGGGATCGGGCGGCGCATCCAGGAGGCGCACCGCCTCGGCTTCACCCACGCGGTGGTGCCCGCGAGCCCGAACGGACCCGGTGAGGTGCCCCCCGGCTTCCGGGTCAAGGAGGTCAGCCACGTCGCCGAGGCCCTCGAGCTCCTCATCCCCGGCGCGGAGTAGGGGCCCGGTCGTGCCCGAATCGTTGCCTTCCGTGCCCTGACAACCGGCTCCGCCTGCGACACGCGCGGATACCATGGGAACCGTGCCCCGCGCCACGCGCGGCGCAGGAAAGGGAAACACTCATGGCTCGGACCCCCGAGGACGTGCTCAAAGCCACCTTGGCCCGGGTCGCACCCGGAACCGGCCTCCGCGACGGCCTCGAGCGCATCCTGAGGGGCCGGACGGGCGCCCTGATCGTCCTCGGCTATGACCGGACCGTCGAGTCGCTGTGCTCGGGCGGCTTCGAGATCGGGATCGAGTTCTCCCCCACCCGGCTGCGCGAGCTGGCCAAGATGGACGGCGCGATCGTGTGCGACCGCGACGCCCGCACCATCGTCAAGGCCGCCGTGCACCTCGTCCCCGACTCCTCGATCGAGACCCACGAGTCGGGCACCCGCCACCGCACCGCGGAGCGCGTCGCGAAGCAGACCGGGCTGCCGGTCATCTCGGTGAGCCAGTCCATGCAGATCATCGCCCTGTACGTGCAGGGCATCCGGCACGTGATCGAGAACTCCGAGCGGGTCCTCGCGCGCGCCAACCAGGCCCTCGCGACCCTCGAGCGCTACCGCGCGCGCCTCGACCAGGTCACCCACTCCCTGTCCGCCCTGGAGATCGAGGCCATGGTCACGGTGCGCGACGTCGCCCAGACCCTCCAGCGCCAGGTCATGGTCCAGCGCATCTCGGAGGAGATCGCCCAGTACGTCCTCGAGCTCGGCGACGACGGCCGTCTCCTGGCGCTCCAGCTCGAGGAGCTCACCACGGGGCTCGGGCCGGGTGCCGACGTCGTGATCCGCGACTACGCCGGGGACGGCGTCCCCCTCGAGACGATCGACGCCGCGGCCACGGCCCTGACCCAGCTTTCGAGCGTGGACCTCATCGACCTCAACAAGATCGCGGGGATCCTCGGCTACGCCGGCGGCACCGAGACCCTCGACGCCGTGGTCCAGCCGCGCGGCTACCGCCTCATCTCGGGGCTCAAGTCCGTGCCCCGCGCGGTCTCGGACCGTCTCGTGGACCACTTCGGCGGACTGCAGAACCTCATGGCCGCGACCATCGAGGACCTCATGACGGTGGACGGCATCGGCGAGCAGCGCGCCCGCACGGTCCGCGAGGGCCTCTCGCGCATGGCCGAGGCCAGCCTGCTCGACCGCTTCCTCTGAGCCGGGTGCCCAGCGCTACTTGAGCTCGAACACGGCCTTGGAGCTCGTGACGGGGCCCAGCGAGGCCGTCAGCACATAGACGCCCGGCTTCGGCTCGCCGGTCACGGCCTTGCAGCCCTCCGTGCTGCGCACGCGCTGCCACGGGAAGTTCGCCGTCTCTGAGCCGCCGGCCGGGATCGTCTTGATCAGGTCCTGCGCGTCCGCCTGGCAGTCCTTCGACGAGAAGATGCGGTCGGCGCCGCTGACCACGAGGAACTCCATCTGCGTGGTGCCGACGTTGACCCCGCACGGGACGGTGTTCCCGTTGGTCACCTTGAGGGTGAACACGGGCTTGTCGGCGGGCGCGTAGCTCGCCTTGTCCGTCGCTGCGGAGACGGTGATGAGGTGGGGGTCGCAGGCCGGCGTGGCGCTCGGGCTCGGGCTCGCGGAACCCTGGTCCGACGAGGCGGATGGGCTGGCCGCGGACGACGCCGGCTGGCTGGCTCCGGCGGTGCCGGTCGCCGAAGCGCTCGGGCTGGCAGCGGCGGCCAAGGACTGCTGAGCCTCTGGTCCGGGTCCCCCCGCGGTCGAGCTCACGGCAGCGACGGCGGCCCAGACGCCGATGCCGAGCACGCCCAGGATGAGGACCACGAGGACGCCCACAGCGATGCGCCGGCGCCGGTACACCTCGGGGCTCTGACGCCGCGTCCCCTGCGGTGTGCGCGTACGCGCCCTGTCGTTGCCCTGCCCTGCCATGCTCCTAGGTTACGTAAGAGGTGGGCGGCCTGCCCCGCCCGGCGCGCCGCGGGCCGCTACAGTGGGACGAACCCCTCACCGTCCGGACCGCCGCGAGGCGTCCGCGTCCTGAAAGGCCCCCGTGACCGCTCCAGCTGCGACTCGCCGTCGTGCGCCCGGGCCTGACGCGCCCGGGTCCGACGAGGCCGGGCCCGACGAGGCCGCATCCGGTGAGACCGGTGCGCTCGCGCGCCTCCACACCGAGCTCGCCGACTGGTTCGCCCGCGAGGCCCGGGACCTGCCGTGGCGTGCCGAGGACCGCACGCCGTGGGGCGTGCTCGTGAGCGAGGTCATGCTCCAGCAGACCCCGGTGGGGCGGGTCCTGCCGGTGTGGCGCGAGTGGATGGAGCGATGGCCGAGCCCGGCGGACCTCGCGGCCGAGCCGGCCGGCGAGGCGGTCCGCGCCTGGGGCCGCCTGGGCTATCCGCGCCGCGCGCTGCGGCTGCACGCGGCCGCGGCCGTGATCGCGGCCGAGCACGGCGGGACGCTGCCGGACACCGAGGAGGCGCTGCGCACGCTGCCCGGCGTGGGCTCCTACACGGCGGCCGCGGTCGCTGCGTTCGCCTTCGGGCGGCGGGCCACCGTGGTGGACACGAACATCCGCCGCGTGCATGCCCGGCTCCTGGGCGGCGAGGCGCTGCCCGCCCCGGCGCTCACGGCGGCCGAGCAGCGGCGGGCGGCCGCGCTGCTGCCCCAGGACACGGCCCTCTCCGTCGCGTGGAACGCGGCGGCGATGGAGCTCGGCGCGGTGGTGTGCACGGCCCGCGCGCCCCGGTGCCCCGCCTGCCCCGTGGCCGCCGCGTGCGCCTGGCGGGCCGCGGGCGAGCCGCCGCCCACGTACACGCCGCGCGGGCAGGCGTGGCACGGCACGGACCGGCAGGTGCGCGGTGCCGTCATGGCGGTGCTCAGGGCCGCCGAGCACCCGGTGCACCGCGCCCTGTTCGAGCCGCCCGTGCCCGGCGCTCCCCCGTGGCCGTCCGAGGGCGGTGCCGTGACGGCCGCGCTGGGCAGGCTTCACGCCCTGGGAAGCGGGCCGGACCAGCTCGCGCGGGCCGTTGCGGGGCTGCTCGCCGACGGCCTCGCCGTGGAGGACGACGGCCGGCTGCGGCTGCCCTGACCCTGCGGGGCATTTCGACACAACCCACCGGCCTCAGAGCCGCATCCGGCCGAGTATCGGCCGCGAGTTGTGTCGATATGCCCGCCTCCTACTCGCGGGCGCGCCCGGGCAGCCAGCGGATCATGCGCGTGTTCCCGAGGGTGTTGGGCTTGACCCGGGCGAGGTCCAGGAACTCGGCGACGCCCTCATCGTGCGAGCGCAGCAGCTCGGAGTACACCTCGGGGTCCACGCCGGACTGGTCGGCCATGACCTCGAAGCCGTGCCGCTCGAAGAAGCCCACCTCGAAGGTGAGGCAGAAGACCCGCTGCACCCCGACATCGCGCGCCTCCTGCAGCAGCTGCTCCACGAGCGCGTGCCCCACTCCGCGCCCGCGCCACGAGTCCGCGGCCGCGAGGGTGCGGATCTCGGCGAGGTCCTCCCACATGACGTGGAGGGCGCCGCAGCCCACCAGCTCGCCGTCCGGCGCCTCGGCGACGCGGAACTCCTGGATGGCCTCGTAGTACGCCACGGACTCCTTCGAGATGAGGATCCGCCGCTCGGCCAGCGGGGCGACGAGGCGCTTGATCGCCGCGACGTCGCCCGTCCGCGCCCGCCGGAGGGTGAAGGGCAGGGCGGGGGCGTGGGCGGTCTCGGTCATGCGCTCCATCCTAGTTCGGGCACATGGCCGAGCCCGGCCGGCGCGGGATGGCCCCTCGCCGGCCGGGCGGGACCGCTGCTAGAGGCCGAGCTCCTTCGGCAGCTGGCGCTCCTCGCCCAGGAGGTGCTCGGCGAGGAAGGCGGACACCACGCCGTACCAGACCTTGGCGTGCTGGGGCTGCAGGATCCAGTGGTTCTCGTCGGGGAAGTACAGGAACCGGTGCGGGGTCCTGCCCTCGTCGTCGGCCGCGAGCTGCGAGGCGGAGAGGAGCTCCCACCACAGGCGCAGGCCCTCGCCGATCGGCACGCGGTAGTCCTTGTCACCGTGGATCACGAGCATGGGGGTGCGGATCTCGCCGACCGAGTGGTGCGGGGAGTTGGCCTGCATCATGGCCTCGTCCATCTCCTTGGCCCAGTACAGGGCCATGTCGGTGGTCGGGCCGAAGGCGTCGAGGGCCCACAGGCTCGCGTGCGTCACGATCGCCCGGAAGCGGTCCGTGTGGCCGGCCACCCAGTTGGCCATGTACCCGCCGAAGGAGCCGCCCATCGCCGCCGTGCGCTCGGGGTCGAGGTCGCCGCGCTGGAGGGCCGCGTCAGTGACGGCCATGAGGTCGGTGTAGGGCTCGGCGCCCCACCGGCCCCAGCCGCGGTCGATGAAGTGCTGGCCGTAGCCGGTGGAGAGGGCCGGGTCCGGCAGCAGCACGGCGTAGCCCTGGGCCGCGAGGAGCCACGGGTTCCACCGCCACGTCCAGGCATTCCACGAGCCGATCGGGCCGCCGTGGATCCACAGGAGGAGGGGGTGCTTCCCGCCCTCGGGGGACTGCTTCCCCTCCGGCGCGGCCGGCAGGGCGAGCCACGCGCGCAGCGGGGTCCCGTCCTCGGCGGTCGCGGTGACCTCCTCGAGGCGGCCGGGGACCTCCGGCCGTTCCACCGGGTTGCCCAGCCGCGTGGTCTCGCCGGTGGCGAGGTCGATCCGCACGGCCTCGGGCGGGAAGAGGTAGGAACTGCGCAGGGCGTACGCGGCCGCCCCGTCCGGGGAGACGAGGACGTCGGTGTAGGCCGCGTCGTCCTGCGTCACCGCGGTGGCCTCCCCGCTCGCGGGGTCGAGGCGGAACACGGGCGAGCGGCCGGCGTCGTCGGCGGTGACGAGCAGCGCGGAGCCGTCCGGAAGCCACGCCTCGGGGTGCGGCATGCGGTCCCACGCGGGTGCGAGCCGGCGGAGCTGCCCGGTCTCGACGTCGAGGAGGTGCACTTCGCAGCGGTAGGCGCTGGTCGGCGTCGTGTGCGGCTCGACGACCACGGCGACGGTCCGCCCGTCCGGGCTCACCGGGCCGGCGGTGTAGTCCATGCGGTCCTCGGACAGGAGGGTGCGGCGCGTGCCGGAGGCGACGTCGATCGCGACGAGTTCGCTGCGGAGGTCGCCCTTCGCGAGGGGCTTGGAGACGGAGGCGTAGATGGTGCGGCCGTCGGGGCTCGCGTGCGCCTCGCCGAAGCGGAGCGCCGGGCCGATGTCGGCCGTGAGGTTGCGGAGCTCGAGCGCGGGCTCCGCGTCCACCGTCGTGGGCTTGCCGGGCTCGGGCTCGGCCGCCGAGCGCTCGACGGCGAACAGCCGCGGCTGGGCGGGCCCGAGGTCGGAGTCCCAGAAGCGCACCGGGTAGGAGGAGTGCAGGATCGCCGCGACCTTGGCCTCCTTGCGGCCCTTGCGGCGCGCCTCGTCGTCAGCCTCGTCGGTGCTCCCCGCCAGGACGGACGCCTGGACGAAGGTGGCGTCGGCCTTCTGGGCCGTGATGACGCGCTCGACGCCGCCCGCGCGGCTGAGCGCGACCCTCGCCTCCCCGCCGGCGTGCGGCAGCAGCCAGAGCGCGTTGACCGGCTCCTCGTCGGGCTTGTCAGGGTCCGGCCGGGCCGAGGTGAAGTAGAGGTCCCCGTTCGCGGCGAACGCGGCCCCGGCCTCCCCCTTGGCGCTGCGGGTGATGCGGCGCGCGGGTGCCTGGCCGGCGGGGTCGATCTCCCACAGGGCGGAGCCGTACTCGGTGCCCTTGCCGTTGAGCGTCGCCACGGTGGTGACGAGGCGGGCGCCGTCGGGGCTGAGGGCCAGCCCCGAGAGGCGGGGCATGGCCACGTAGTGGTCGAGGTCGTGGAACGGCGTCTCGGGCCGGGTGGCGGGCTCTGCGGACGCGGGCGTGGTGCCGGCCATGGTGGCGGCGGCGGTCTCGGCAGTCATGCCTCCGATTCAACCCGGGATGTGGCGTGAAGCACAGGGCCGTTCACTCTTGGTGAAACAGTCCTTTCACACCTCAGTGCTCGCCGAACCCGGCCTCGACCTGCTCTCGGACGAACGCGAGCGCCTGCGCGGCCTCGGGCCCGGACGTCTCGACGACGAGCTGCTCGCCCTGACCCGCCCCGAGCGCCATGAGCGCCATGACGGACTGGCCGTCGACGCCGTTGACGGTCACCGCCGCGTCGAACGCGGACAGCCGACCCGCGAGGACCGCGGCGGGCCGGGCGTGCAGGCCCAGCCGATTCTTCAGCGTGAGGACGGCCGATTCGGTGGGCTCCGCGAGCTCGGGTGCCTCCTCGGCCTCGGCGCCGCGGACGGCCTCCTCCGCCGCGCGGGTCACGCCGTCCAGGCCCGCGCCCGCCTTCGACGCCACAGCGGCGGCGACCGCGCCCTCCACGAGGGCCGCGTCGGCGATCCGGACCTTGGCGCGCTGCTCCTCGTCGAGGAATTCGAGCACGGACTCGGCCGTCATCACGGCGGAGCCGAGGTCGGTCAGGACCACGACCCCCTCCCCCGTGTCGGCGGCCCCGATGCCGTCCATCACCTTCTCGAACGAGGTGCCCACCCCGCCGTCGTCCGTCCCGCCTGCCGCGACGAGGGGAACCCCGGCGGCCATCTGGGCGGCGACCTCGACCACGCCCTCGGCCAGGCGCGCGCTGTGGGAGACGATGAGCAGTCCGACCGGCGTCACGCCATGTCCCCGCTCGTGGCGGCCGTGACCGCGGCGCGCAGGATGTAGGCGCTCGAGACGGCCCCCGGGTCGAGATGGCCAGCGCTGCGCTCGCCCAGATAGCTGGCCCGGCCCTTCCGGGCCACGAGGGGCTTGGTGGCCTGGGCACCGGCCTCGGCGGCGTCCGCGGCGGCGGACAGGGCGGCCACGCCGTCCCCTGCGTCCTGGGCGGCCTCGGCGGCCGGGGTCCAGGCGTCCACCATGGTCTTGTCCCCGGACTCGGCCTTGCCGCGGGCCACGATCCCGTCCCTGCCGGCCGTGAGCATGGCGGCGACGGCGGGCCCGTCGAGGGCGTCCGCCCCGCTGACCGCCGTCGAGGCGCGCAGGTAGGCCGTGCCGTAGAGCGGCCCGGCGGCCCCGCCCACCTTGCTCATGAGCATCATCGCCGCCAGCTTGAGCGCGGCAGCGACGGAGTCCGGCGTCTCCTCGTCGAGCTTGGCGACGATGGCCCTGAAGCCCCGGTCCATGTTCTCGCCGTGGTCGCCGTCCCCGATCGCGCGGTCGAGGTCGATCAGCTCCTCGCGGTGCTCGGCGACGACCCGCGCGCTCTCGCGCAGCCACCGCTCGGCCCAGGCCGCGTCCAGTGCCGGCATCAGGCCCCCCACCGCAGGGCGGGTGTGTGCACCGGAGCGTCCCAGAGCTCCGTGAGCTCGTCGTCGAGCCGCAGGACGGTGACGGAGCAGCCCTGCATCTCGAGCGAGGTGATGTAGTTGCCCACGAGGCTCCGCTCGATCGTGATGCCCCGGTCGGCCAGCAGCTGCGCGGCCCGGCGGTACACGATGTACAGCTCGGACAGCGGGGTGCCGCCCATGCCGTTGACGAACAGGAGCGCCTTCTCGCCCGAGCCGATCCCGAGGTCCTCGACCACGGGGGTGAGCAGGTGCTCGGTGAGCGCGTCGGCGGGTTCGAGGCCCACGCGGTGGCGTCCCGGCTCGCCGTGGATGCCGATCCCGATCTCGATCTCGTCCTCGGCCAGCTCGAAGCTCGGCTTGCCCGCGTGGGGGACGGTGCACGGGGTGAGGGCGAGCCCCATCGAGCGCACGTTGGCCACGACCCGGTTGCCCACGGCCTCAACGGCGTCGAGCGAGTCCCCGCGCTCCGCCGCCGCACCGGCGATCTTCTCCACCAGGACCGTGCCGGCCACGCCGCGCCGCCCTGCCGTGTAGAGGGAGTCCTCGACCGCCACGTCGTCGTTGACGAGCACGGTGCGGACCTCGATGCCCTCGGCGGCGCACATCTCGCCCGCGGTCTCGAAGTTGAGGACGTCACCCGTGTAGTTCTTCACGATGTGCACGACGCCGGCCCCGCCGTCCGCGGCCTGGGTCGCCGGGATGATCGCATCGGGGGTGGGCGACGTGAAGACCGCACCGGGGACCGCGGCATCGAGCATCCCGCGGCCCACGTAGCCGCCGTGGAGCGGCTCGTGGCCGCTGCCGCCACCGGAGACGAGCCCGACCTTGCCCTGCACGGCACCGCCTGCCCGGCTGATGAAGATCGGATCGGTGTGGACGGCGACGAGGTCCGCGTGGGCCAGGCCGAAGCCCTCCACCGATTCGTCGACCACCTTCTGCGGATCGTTGATGAGCTTCTTCATGGCGCGCTCCTTCGCACGGTTTTCGCACGGTGTCCCGGGTGTGCTTCGGAGCGTACCGCCCGCTGGCGTGCTTTGGACAGTGCGCACGACGGCGCCCTGCGCACCTTCCGTGCGGGGGGCGCCGTCCCTGCGTGCCACTCGGGGAGGGGAAGGATCAGCCGGGGCTTTCGGCCTGGCCGGGACGGAGGCTCTCGCCGGTGACGGGATCCTGCTGCTCTCCGGCGCGTTCCTCCGAGGCCGTCGCCTGATCCGGCCTGCCCTCCTGCCCTTCCTCGCCGCCCTGGGACGGCTTTCCCTGCTGGGCGTGGCTGGCCTGCTCGCCCGGCTTCTGGCCCAGCTCCTGCTCCGGGCTCGGCTCGCCGTATCCGCCGCCCCCGCCGGTCTCTGTGGTCTCCGGCTTCTCCGGGTTCTGGCTGCTCATCGAGTCCTCCTCTTGCCCTGGTGCGTGTCTTCCGGTCGCCGGGACACTGCCCCCTGCCGGCCGCGGCGAAACAGACCCGTGGGTGCCTCCGCCCCGGCTCAGCGGACGAGCAGGCCCTCGGGGTCGAGCTCTGCGCGGGCGGCCGCGAGCCGCGCCGCGACCGTGGCGGACCATGCCGGCGTGAGGTCGCTGCGGTCGCCGAGGAAGTTCCTCGGGCAGCGGCCGTTGCCGAAGGGTGCCATGGCGGCCAGGATGTCCGCGATGGCGCCCGGGACCGCCTCGGCGATCGGGGGCGCGAGGACCCCCACCACGTGCAGCGCGTAGGCGAGGCCGTGCGCCGACGCCGTGCGCGCGTCGTCGGACGTCATGGCGCCGCCGAGGAGCCGGAAGTCGACGAGCGGAAGGATGCACTCGGCGTCCGGCCCGGCGACGGCGAGGACGGCCCGGATGGCTGCCTCGTCGAGGTCCACGACACCCGCACCGCCGGCGAGGAACGGCATCGGCTGGTCGGGGTCGGAGTAGACCCGGTCGACCTCGGCGTAGGGCAGGTCGTCGACGAGGTCCAGCAGCACCGGGGCCGCAGCCCGCATGGGTGCGAGCGCACGCTCACCGCCGCGGCCCACATGGGCGAAGTTCACGTGGACGGTGAGCCTGCCCGCCAGCTCCCGCGGCACCTCCGGCGAATCCGGGGCGCGGAGGAAGCGGATGGCCGAGTTGGAGGCGTCGGAAAGCGTGGGCGCCCAGGCCGCGAAGGCCCGCAGCACGTCCTCCGCGTGGCGGCCCTCGAACACGAGCGCGCCGCCGTAGACGAGGGCCACGGGGTACAGGCGGAAGGTCATGCCGGTGACGACGGCGAGGCCGGGGCCGCCGCCGCACAGGAGATCGAACAGCTCGGGCTCCTGGGTGCGGCTCACCGTGCGCGCATCGCCGTCGAGCGTCACGATGTCGAGGCTGAGGACCGAATCGGCCGCGAAGCCGTAGGTGCGGCCCAGGACCGGGAGGCCGCCGCCTAGCGTGTAGCCGACGACGCCCACGTCCGAGCTCGAGCCGTTGAGCGGCGCGAGGCCGTGCTCCGCGGCGGCGTCGATGACCTCGCGCCAGCGGGCGCCGGCTCCCACGGTGGCCGTCCGCGCCGCGGGATCGACCGAGACCGAGCGCAGGTGCTTGGTGCTGACCAGCACACCGCCCGGGATTCCTCGCTCTGCGCCGTGGCCGGTGGCCTGGACGGCCACCTTCACCGAGTTCAGCGATGCCCAGCGCACGGTGGCGACCACATCCGCGGCGTCGGCGGCCGCGACCACGACGTCGGGCCGGTGCGTCACGGCCGCGTTGAAGGCCTCGGCCTCGTCGGCGAAGCGCGGATCGCGCGGGTCGAGCACCTCACCGCGCACGAGGTCCTGCAGGGTGATGAAGTCGAGCTGGATGGTCATGGTGTCTCTCTGGTGGAAATCGGGGGCGATGGTTTCCGAGACCACGAAAGACGTTACGCGCGGGATGAGGGTTTGTCTAGCGATTGGATTTATTCGATCGCCGGGACCCTGCCCGGCTTGCCCGGAGACGCGGAACGGCCCCCCACCTCGAGGAGGTGGGGGGCCGCCGTCGTCCATCGGATCCGGCCTCGCGGGCCGACCGTCAGGACCGGTCGCTAGGCGCCGAGCTCCTTGCCGCCGCCCTTGCCCAGGGAGACGACCTCGGGGACCTCCGGGCGCGGGGTGCCGGTGAAGGTGAACTTCGCCGCGTCACCCTCGCCCTCGACGTCGACCACCACGATGTCACCCGCGGAGAGGTCGCCGAAGAGGATCTTCTCCGACAGCTGGTCCTCGATCTCGGACTGGATCGTGCGGCGCAGCGGGCGGGCACCCATCGCCGGGTCGTAGCCGCGCGTGGCGAGCAGGACCTTGGCGGCCTGGGTGAGCTCGATGCCCATGTCCTTGTCCTTGAGGCGCTTCTCGAGGCGGACGACCATGAGGTCGACGATCTCGATGATCTCCTCCTGCGTCAGCTGCGGGAACACCACGACGTCGTCGACGCGGTTGAGGAACTCGGGCCGGAAGTGCTGCTTGAGCTCCTCCGTCACGCGGGCCTTCATCCGCTCGTACCCGGTCTTGGTGTCCGTGCCGGACTGGAAGCCCGTCATGACGCCCTTGGAGATGTCCCGCGAGCCGAGGTTCGTGGTCATGATGATCACAGTGTTCTTGAAGTCCACCACGCGGCCCTGGGAGTCCGTGAGGCGGCCGTCCTCGAGGATCTGCAGGAGCGAGTTGAACAGGTCCGCGTGGGCCTTCTCCACCTCGTCGAACAGCACCACGGAGAACGGGCGGCGGCGGACCTTCTCGGTGAGCTGGCCGCCCTCCTCGTAGCCCACGTACCCGGGAGGGGCACCGAAGAGCCGCGAGACGGTGTGCTTCTCGGAGAACTCGGACATGTCCAGCGTGATGAGCGCGTCCTCCTCGCCGAAGAGGAACTCGGCGAGCGCCTTGGCGAGCTCGGTCTTGCCGACGCCGGTCGGGCCGGCGAAGATGAACGACCCGCCGGGACGCTTCGGATCCTTCAGGCCCGCACGCGTGCGTCGGATCGAGCGGGAGAGCGCCTTGATGGCGTCGTCCTGGCCCACCACGCGCCGGTGCAGCTCCTCCTCCATGTGGAGCAGGCGGGTCGACTCCTCCTCGGTGAGCTTGAACACCGGGATGCCCGTCGAGTTCGCGAGGACCTCGGCGATCAGGTCCTCGTCCACCTCAGCCACGCCGTCCATGTCGCCCGACTTCCAGGCGCGCTCACGCTCGGCCCGCTCGGCGATGAGCTTCTGCTCCTTGTCGCGCAGCGACGCGGCGCCCTCGAAGTCCTGCGCGTCGATCGCGGACTCCTTCTCGAGCTTGAGCCCGGCGATGCGCTCGTCCAGGGCCTTGAGCTCCGGCGGCGCCGTCATCCGGCGGATGCGCAGGCGCGCGCCGGCCTCGTCGATCAGGTCGATCGCCTTGTCCGGCAGGAACCGGTCGGAGATGTAGCGCTCGGCGAGGTTGGCCGCCGCGGCGAGGGCCCCGTCGGTGATGGTCACCCGGTGGTGCGCCTCGTAGCGGTCCCGAAGGCCCTTGAGGATCTCGATCGCAAGCGCGACGGACGGCTCGGAGACCTGGATCGGCTGGAAGCGGCGCTCGAGCGCTGCGTCCTTCTCGATGTGCTTGCGGTACTCGTCCAGCGTGGTCGCACCGATGGTCTGCAGCTCGCCGCGCGCGAGCATCGGCTTGAGGATGCTCGCGGCGTCGATCGCGCCCTCCGCGGCGCCCGCCCCGACGAGGGTGTGGATCTCGTCGATGAACAGGATGATGTCGCCGCGGGTGCGGATCTCCTTGAGGACCTTCTTCAGGCGCTCCTCGAAGTCGCCGCGGTAGCGGGAGCCGGCCACGAGGGAGCCGAGGTCGAGGGTGTAGAGCTGCTTGTCCTTGATCGTCTCCGGCACGTCGCCGCGCACGATCGCCTGGGCAAGGCCCTCGACGACGGCGGTCTTGCCGACGCCGGGCTCGCCGATGAGGACGGGGTTGTTCTTGGTGCGGCGCGAGAGGACCTGCATGACGCGTTCCATCTCGTGCTCGCGCCCGATCACCGGGTCCAGCTTGTTCTCGCGCGCGGCCTGGGTCAGGTTGCGGCCGAACTGGTCCAGGACCACAGAGCCAGCGGGTGTGCCCTCGGGCTGGCCCGAGCTCGAGCCGGTGGCAGCCGTCTCCTTGCCCTGGTAACCGGACAGGAGCTGGATCACCTGCTGGCGCACGCGGTTGAGGTCGGCGCCGAGCTTGACCAGCACCTGGGCGGCGACGCCCTCGCCCTCGCGGATGAGGCCGAGGAGGATGTGCTCGGTGCCGATGTAGTTGTGGCCGAGCTGGAGCGCCTCGCGGAGCGACAGCTCGAGGACCTTCTTGGCACGCGGCGTGAACGGGATGTGCCCGCTCGGGGCCTGCTGGCCCTGGCCGATGATCTCCTGCACCTGCTCGCGGACGCCGTCGAGCGAGATGCTGAGGGACTCGAGAGCCTTGGCCGCGACCCCTTCGCCCTCGTGGATCAGCCCCAGGAGGATGTGCTCGGTCCCGATGTAGTTGTGGTTGAGCATGCGGGCCTCTTCTTGGGCCAGCACCACCACGCGGCGGGCGCGGTCTGTGAATCTCTCGAACATTGCTCGGACTCCCCGGTTTAGCTTGGGTGCACTGCGTAGTTCGATGCTACGTGCCGGTGGCCCTGCCGGTAGGGCTGTTCGCCACAGGGTGAACGTCCCACTGCCGGGTGGGCCCATGAGCAGGCGCTCCTAGCATGGCCCCTGCCAGGAGCGCAGTCACTGCCGACATCCTGATCCGCCGCGCTCGTCGTGAACCCCGTCCTTCTCGGACCGCGGCACGAGCATTGGAATAGGCATTCCAAATGGTGGTTATGCGCCCGAAAACAGGAATTCCCGGTGCGATGCACCGGGAATTCCCGTTGGCCCTCTTCATGGGCCTTCTCTGAATATCCGGAAGGGATCAGCCGTTGGCCTGGCGATAGGCCTCCTGGATCTCCTGCTGAATCCGCCCGCGGGCATTCACGTTGTACCCGTTGTCACGGGCCCACTGCCGGATCTTCGCGGAGTCCGAATTGCGGGACCCCGAGGAGGCCGCACGGGCCTTCGGGGCGGCGCCAGTGCGTGCCGCCGCCTTGCGGCCTGCCGAGATGTACTGTGCCAGCGCGCTGCGCAGCTTCTCGGCGTTGGCCGAGGAGAGGTCGATTTCGTAATTCGACCCATCGAGGCTGAAGCGGACGGTCTCGTCAGCCTTGCCGCCGTCGATGTCATCCTCGAGGATGATCTGGACCTTCTGTGCCATCTTGGGCTCTCTTCTCTGTCATCGCCGGGGGGACTCAGCAAATGTGAGTTCAAGCAATCAGCGTCGGGGGCCCCTGAGGCGCCGGATCGGCTGAGCAATTACAGTATGAAGGCACAAAAGGCTGCGAGTCAAAAGGACTCGCGTGCGTCAATTCTCGGCACGCTCCTGCGATTCGCGTTCGGCACGGGCGAGCGCCTCGCGCTCAGACTTGTCCGCATTGAAGATTGCGCGCATGGCGAACCAGAAAATGAGCCCGACCACCACCGGCGGGAGCAGGGCAAGGACGTAATCCATCAGTTGGCCTCTGGCTTCAGAAGGGGGAAGAGGATTGTTTCGCGAATACCCGCCTGGGTGAACAGCATGACCAGGCGGTCGATCCCGAGCCCGATCCCGCCCATGGGCGGGGCACCGTACTCGAGGGCGCGGAGGAAGTCCTCGTCGAGGGCCATGGCCTCGTCGTCGCCCTCGGCGGCCAGCCGTGACTGCTCGGTGAGCCGCTCGCGCTGGACCACGGGGTCGATGAGCTCGGAGAACGCGGTGCCACGCTCCATTCCGCCGATGATGAGGTCCCACGCCTCGATGAGGCGCGGGTCCTCCCGGTGGGGCCGGGCCAGCGGCTGGGCGGAGGGCGGGTAGTCGTAGACGAACGTCGGGTTCAGCAGGGTCGGCTCGACGATCTCGCCGAACAGCTCGATCACGGCCTTCTCCTGGGTCCACAGCGGGTCCGTCTTGACGCCGTGCGCGTCGCCGATCTCGAGGAGCCGCTCGAGCGGGGTGTCAGGGGTGATCTCCTCGCCGACGGCCTCGGACAGGCCCGGGTACACGCCGATCCACTTCCACTCGCCGTCCAGGTCGATCGTGCCCTCCGGCGTCTCGATCCGGCGCGTGCCCATGACGTCGGCGACGTTGAGGATGATCTCCTTCATGCGCTCCGCCATCGTGAACTGGTCGGCGTACGCCTCGTAGCACTCGAGCGTGGTGAACTCGGGGCTGTGGGTCGAGTCGACGCCCTCGTTGCGGAACACGCGCCCGATCTCGTAGACGCGCTCGATCCCCCCGACCACAGCCCGCTTGAGGTACAGCTCGGTGGCGATGCGCAGGGTCATGTCCTGGTCGAAGGCGTTCAGGTGGGTCGCGAACGGGCGGGCCGTCGCGCCGCCGTGGACGAGGTTGAGCATGGGCGTCTCGACCTCGACGTAGCCGTGGGAGTCGAGGGTGTCGCGCACGCTCTTGGTGATCCTGGAGCGCGTGTACACCATCTGGCGCGCCTCCTCGCGGACCAGGAGGTCCACGTAGCGCTGGCGGACGCGCGTCTCCTCGTTCAGGCCGGCGTGCAGGGTCGGCAGCGGGCGCAGGGCCTTCGAGGCCATCTGCCAGGACTCGACCATGACGGAGAGCTCGCCGCGCCGGGAGGAGATGACCTCGCCGCGGACGAAGACGTGGTCGCCGAGGTCGACGAGGGCCTTCCAGTCCGCGAGTCGCTGCTCGCCCACGTTCGCGAGGCTGAGCATGGCCTGCAGGCGCGTGCCGTCGCCTTCCTGCAGGGTGGCGAAGCACAGCTTGCCCGTGTTCCGGATGAACACGACGCGGCCGGCGACGCCGACCGTCTCCCCCGTGGCGGTGTCCGGCTCGAGCTCCGGGTACTTCGTGCGGACCTCGGCGAGCGAATGCGTGCGCGGCAGCTTGACCGGGTAGGGCGCCTCACCGTTCGCGAGGAGCTTCTCCCGCTTGTCCCGGCGGATGTGCATCTGCTCGCTGGTGTCGGCGGGCCGGGCCTCGGGTGCGGGGTTCTGTGCAGTCACAGCATTCAATTCTAGGCCAGCCGCCTGTGAGCTCCGGCGGGGCCCTCGGGCGGGCGCGCACGCCCTGTGGTGGATGGGGCTGCTGCGGCGATAGCGGCTAGGCTCTGTGCATGGGTGTACTGCAGCTGACCTCGTCCACCGTGGCCACCAAGGACGGCGCTTCCCTCGAGCTCTTCACCGCCCCCGAAGGCGGGATGACCGCACGGGGAGGCGTCGTCGTCGTCCACGGATCGATGGTGACCGCCGAGCTGTACAAGGACCTCGCGGTCCGCCTCGCCGAGGAGCTCCACGTGCCCGTCCACGTGTACAACCGCCGGGGCCGCGGCGCCTCCTCCCCGCAGCCGGCGGACTACTCGCTGGCCACCGAGATCTCGGACCTGGCCGCCGTCCTCGCCCACACCGGCAGCGACGCCGTGTTCGGCCACAACTACGGCGGGTGCATCGCGCTGCACGCCGGACGCGAGCTGCAGATCGGGCAGATCGCCGTCTACGACCCCATCATCTCCTTCGAGGGCAGCATCAAGGCCGCCTGGATGCCGGAGTTCGAGGAGGCGCTGCGGGCCAAGGACGAGGAGAAGGCCCTCGCCGTGCTCCTGCGCGGGCTGCAGACGGCCGGGCCGATCTCCAAGCTCCCCCTGCCGATCCTCACCGTGCTCAACCGGATCGGCAGCCGGACACCGCTCGGGAAGGAGCTCTCGAGGCTCCTTCCGACCGGTCCCGCCGAGATCCGGGCGGTCGTCGCAGCCGACGCCGAGGCCAAGGGCTTCGACGAGCTGCCCCTCGAGACGCTCTTCCTCGTGGGCGGCGCGAGCCCCGAGTACTTCGCCGAAGCGGCCCAGAAGCTCGACGGCGTGCTGCCGGCCTCGGACATCGCGATCCTGCCCAAGCTCGCGCACGACGCCCCGACCCGCGCCGCGAAGCCGCTCGTCGATCGGCTCGCGGAGTTCTTCGCCAGCTGAGCCGGCGCGTCAGCGGGCGCGCAGTGGCATATTGTCGATGAGGCGCACGGGGCCGACGGCGGCCGCGACGATCGCGAGCGCCTCGCCCGTGAACGGGGTCTCCCGGCAGGCGAACGCGAGCGGTTCGAGCGTGTTGGGATCCACGACGTCGAGGTAGTCCAGCTCCACGAGGGGCTGGGACCGGACGAGTGCCTCGGCGTCGTCGGGATTGAGCGGCTCGTGCGCGCTTGCCCGGTCCTCGAGGAGCTTCAGGGCCCGCGAGAGGACGAGCGCGGCGTCGCGCTCCTCCTCTGACAGGAAGCGGTTGCGGCTCGAGAGGGCCAGGCCGTCCGCGTCGCGCACGATCGGCACCGCGACGACCTCCACAGGGAAGTCCAGGTCCCGGACCATGCGCCGCACGACGGCGACCTGCTGGGCGTCCTTCTGTCCGAAGTAGGCGCGGTAGGCGGCCCGTGCGCCGTCGAACCCGCCCGGCATCGCCAGGTGGAGGAGCTTCGACACCACGGTGCACACCCCGTCGAAGTGTCCCGGGCGGGAGGCTCCCTCCCACTTCTGCGCGAGCGGGCCCGCGACGACCCGCACCTCGGGCTCCCCACCCGGGTACATCTCCTCGACATCCGGGGCGAAGACGAGGTCCACCCCGGCCTCTGCCAGCAGCGCGGCGTCGGCATCGAGGGTGCGGGGATAGCGTTCCAGGTCCGTGGCGTCGCCGAACTGGAGGGGATTGACGAACACGCTCGCGACCACGACATCGTTCTCGGCGGCTGCGGCTTCCGCGAGGGCCCGGTGGCCCGCATGCAGGGCGCCCATGGTCGGCACGAGCCCGAGGGCCGGGGTGCCGGGCCCGCGCTTCGCCGCGAGGTGGCGTGCAATGGCCGGCTGGAGCTCTGCGCGGGTGCGGACGATCTCGATCGCCGGAACGGGCTCAGCGGGCATCAGAGGTCCTCTCGTGTCTCGTCGTCGGGCTCCGTGCCCTCCAGCGCCTTCTCGATGGCCGCGCGGGCCGAGGCGGCGAGCCGGCCCCTGCGCTCCGCGCGGACGGCGGTCGCGTGGGCCATGGCCCGGTACGCCTCAAGGATATCGGCGCCCCCGCCACCGCCGTCGGAATCGGACGCGAGCTCGCTCAGGGCGCCGATGTGGGCGGCGACGGTGCCCACGTCCCCGCGGGCCACGGGCCCGGTCAGGGCGGACTCGCCGGCCGAGAGCGCGTTGTCGAGCGAGGCGCGCAGGAGGGGGCCGAGGACTGCTCCGGGGTCCGGCACGCCGATCCTGCCCAGGATCTCCGCCGCCTGGGAGGCGAGGGTGACGAGGTGGTTCGATCCGTGCGCGAGCGCGGCGTGGTAGGCGGCCCGGTCTCCTTCCGCGACCACCACAGGCTCGGCCCCCATCTCGACCACGAGCGCCTGCGCGATGGGCAGCATCGCCGGGTCCGCGGTGACGCCGAAGCAGCAGTCCGTCAGGCGAGCAAGGTCGAGGGACATCCCGGTGAAGGTCATCGCGGGATGGATGGCGAGCGGGATCGCCCCGGCCGTGCGCACCGGGGCGAGGATGCCCACGCCGTGGCGGCCGGACGTGTGGGCCACGAGCTGGCCGGGCTGCCAGGCCCCGAGCTTGGCGAGGCCTTCCACGAGCGGCCCCAGCGCGTCGTCGGGCACGGCCAGCAGCACGAGCTCGGAGCGCTCGACGATGTCAGGGACCTCGAGGACGGGGACGCCCGGCAGGAGCAGCTCGGCCCGCTCGCGGCTCTCCTCGGACACCGCCGAGACGCCGACAAGGGCATGCTGGGCTGAGCGGAGCGCGGCCCCGAGGACCGCGCCCACCTTGCCGGCGCCGATCACGCCGACGCCGAGCCGGCCGGGGCGGGACGGCTGCTGGGGCGCGGAGCTAGGCAAGGCCGCCCTCGGTGTCCGGGGTACGGCCGCCCTCGGAGAGGCCTTCGTCGTCGCCCTCCTCGGGCGGGATGCGGCAGAAGCGCTCGACGATGAAGCCGATGGCGACCATGATCACGCTGCCCCCGATCAACAGGAGGGCGGTCTCGACGGCGGGCGTCCCTGCACGCGAGGCGAGCAGCGGGATCTGGTCCGCGATCACACCCCCGTGCCAGCCCAGGAGGACGGCGCCCGCGTAGGCGCACGCGTGGGCGAGGACGAGGGTCCGCGCGGCGAAGATCGGGTCGAGCATGCGGGCGCGGTGGCCGGTGCGCCAGCGGAGCACCCTGATGCCGAGGCCCAGCGTCACGACCGCGATCACGGCCATCGAGCCGAGGGCGCTGACGGGGAGCACGGGCGTGGGCGCGGAACTGCGCATAGCGAACGCGTTCGCGGCGACACCCAGGAGGCCCACGATGATGGCCACCAGCACGAGGACCCACGGCTTGAGCGGCTTCACTGGTTTCCCCCTCCGGTCGGGCTTCCTCCATCGGTCAGCATGTCATAGCCCTCGACGCCGTCGGCATCGGCGCAGAACTCGAGCAGCTCGACGATCGGATGGCCCTCGAGGACGGCGAGCGGCTCGATGACGAGCCACGGGAAGAGGACGAAGGCCCGCTCGGCTGCCCGCGGGTGCGGGATCGTGAGGTCCGGATCGTCGAGCTGCAGGTCGCCGTAGGTGATGATGTCGACGTCGAGGGTGCGCGGGCCCCACCGCACCTCGCGCGTGCGGTGGTGCTTGGCCTCCACCGCATGGCAGTGCTCGAGCAGCTCGTACGGGCCCAGTGTGGTCTCGATGATCACGACCATGTTCAGGAAGTCGGGCTGTCCCTCGGGGCCTCCGACGGGCTTGGTCTGGACCACGGGCGAGACGTCGACGAGGCGCACCTCGGGCCGGTCGACGAGGTCGGCGACGGCCTCGGCCAGGGTCTCCGCCCTCGCCCCGAGGTTGCTGCCGAGCGCCAGGACCGATCGGACCCAGCCGTGGTGCCCCGTCTCCATCTCAGCGCTCCCTGAACACGGTCACGGACACGTCGCCGAACGGCACGGTGATCGGGGCCTGCGGCTTGTGGACCGTCAGCTCCACGGCGTCGACCGGGAACTCGGCCAGGATCGTCTCGGCGAGGCGCACGGCGAGCGTCTCGATCAGGTCGACCGGGTCGCCCTCGACCAGGGCGACGATGCGCTCGGCAACCTCGGCGTAGCTGGCCGTGCGGGAGAGATCGTCCGACGAGGCCGCGGCACCGAAGTCGGCGTGCAGGACGGCGTCCACCACGAAGGGCTGCCCGTCGCGCCGCTCGAAGTCCAGCACCCCGTGGTGCCCGACGGCCGTGACCCCGGTGAGGGTGATCAGGTCGGGCCTGCGGGTCCTGGCCACGCCGGCGCCCGGGGGGTTGCCCACCGTGCCCTAGGCCTTCGCCCGGGCGGCGACCTTGACGGCGTCGAGGTTCGCCGCGACGTCGTGCACGCGAACGCCCCATGCGCCCGCCGCGGCCGCGAGGGCGGTGATCGCGGCGGTGGCAGCGTCCCTCTGCTTCGGCTCGGCGGCCTTGCCGGCGCTCGTGAGCAGCTCACCGAGGAACCGCTTGCGGGAGGCGGCGACGAGGACCGGGTAGCCGAGCGCGGTGAACCGGCCGACGTGCTTGACGAGCTCCCAGTTCTGCTCGCCGTGCTTGGCGAAGCCGAGGCCGGGATCGAGGATGATCCGGGCGTCGCTCACCCCGCCGGCACGCAGCCGGTCGCGGACCTTCAGGGTCTCGGCGATGACGTCCTCGACCACGTCGCCGTAGGAGGCGAGCCCGTCCATGGACTTCGAGTCGCCGCGGTTGTGCATGAGGACGTAGTAGGCGTCCCGCTCGGCCACGAGCCGGATCATCTCGTCCGTGACGGCGAGCCCGGAGACATCGTTGACGATCGTGGCGCCTGCGTCGAGGGCCTTGGCGGCCGTGCTCGCGCGGCGGGTGTCCACGGACACGAGGGCCCCGGCCTTGGCCAGTGCCTCGATGACCGGGAGCACGCGCTCCTGCTCGACGTCCTCGGGCACCTCATCGGCGCCGGGGCGGGTCGACTCGCCGCCGACGTCGATGATGTCGGCGCCCGCGTAGAACATGCGCAGGCCGGCGGCGATCGCGGTATCGGCCTGCGCGTGAGCGCCGCCGTCGGAGAACGAGTCGGGGGTGACGTTGAGGATCCCCATGACGACGGCGCGGTCCCGGGGCAGGTCCGCGAAGGTGGCCTTGGGACGCGGCTTGCGGAGTACGGGGAGGGGGGAGGTGTTCGGCCCGGTTCCGGGCGCTGCTGCGAGAGAGTCCACTATCGTGTGCTCACTTTCCGAGGATGAGGCTCATGGCTTCGGCGCGGGTGGCCGGATCGTGCAGCTGGCCGCGGACGGCGCTCGTGACCGTGTGGGCGCCCGGCTTGCGGACGCCCCGCATGGACATGCACATGTGCTCGCAGTCGACGACCACGATCACTCCGCGGGGCTTGAGGTGGCTGACGATGGCGTCCGCCACCTGGGTCGTGAGGCGCTCCTGCACCTGGGGCCGGCGCGCGTAGACGTCGACCAGGCGGGCGAGCTTGCTCAGTCCCGTGACCCGGCCGTCATGGGAGGGAATGTAGCCGACGTGCGCGACGCCGTGGAACGGCACGAGGTGGTGCTCGCACGTCGAGTAGAACGGGATGTCCTTCACGAGAACGAGCTCCTCGTGGTCCATGTCGAACGTCACCCCGAGGATTTCCTCGGCGTTGTGGTGCAGCCCGGCGAACGTCTCGGCGTAGGCCTTCGCCACGCGCTTGGGGGTGTCCTTCAGGCCGCTCCGGTCCGGGTCCTCGCCGACCGCGAGGAGGATCTCGCGCACGGCCGCCTCGATGCGCGGCAGATCCATCTTCTCGGCCTCGGCGGGCAGCGCGGACACGTCGTCGTCATCGAAGTGGGTCACGTCAATGATCCTATCGGTGCGTGGCGTACAGGTCCCTTTCGAGGCCGTCACACCCCGTCGTGACGGTCCTTGACGTACTCCTGCTCCCCGTGCGGATGATGGGCCTGGCCAACGTCGAGGGGCTCCTCGTGGCGGGCCTTCGCGGCCTCCTCGCGGGCCCTGCGCTCGGACTCGGTCTCGACCGGCGGGATGTCCTGCACCGGGCGGGTCCCCTTCGAGAGCCAGACCTCGCGGAAGTCGCGCTTGCGCACGTCGGTGAAGATCTCGGCGATCTCGCGCTGGTTGAGCGTCTCGTGCTCGAGCAGCGCGGAGGCGAGGCGGTCGAGGACGTGGCGGTTGTCCGTGAGGATCTCGTACGCCTCGTCATGGGCCTGGTCCATGAGGCGGCGCACCTCCTCGTCCACGACGTAGGCGACCTGGTCGGAGTAGTTGCGCTCGTGGGCGGCGTCCCGGCCCAGGAACGGCTCGCCGCCGCCCTGGCCGAGCTTCACCGCGCCGACGCGCTCGCTCATGCCGTACTGGGTGACCATCTTGCGGGCGGTGCCCGTGGCCTTCTCGATGTCGTTCGAGGCGCCCGTGGACGGGTCATGGAAGACGATCTCCTCGGCGACGCGGCCGCCCATGGCGTACGCGAGCTGGTCGAGGAGCTCGTTGCGCGTGACCGAGTACTTGTCCTCCTCGGGCACGACCATCGTGTAGCCGAGGGCGCGGCCACGCGGGAGGATCGTGATCTTGGTGACCGGGGCGGAGTTGCGCAGCGCCGCGGCGACGAGCGCGTGGCCGCCCTCGTGGTAGGCCGTGATCTTGCGCTCGAGGTCCTTCATGACGCGGGAGCGCTTCTGCGGGCCGGCCATGACGCGGTCGATGGCCTCGTCGAGGGCACGGTCGTCGATCAGCTGGGCGTTGGACCGCGCGGTGAGGAGCGCGGCCTCGTTCAGGACGTTCGCGAGGTCCGCGCCCGTGTAGCCCGGGGTCTTCTTCGCCACGGCCTTGAGGTCCACGTTCTGCGCGAGCGGCTTGCCCTTGGCGTGGACCGAGAGGATGTGCTCGCGGCCCAGGAGGTCCGGCGCCTCGACCGGGATCTGCCGGTCGAAGCGGCCCGGGCGCAGGAGGGCCGGATCGAGGACGTCGGGCCGGTTGGTGGCCGCGATGATGATGACGTTGGCCTTCGGGTCGAACCCGTCCATCTCGACGAGGAGCTGGTTGAGGGTCTGCTCACGCTCGTCGTTGCCGCCGCCGATCCCGGCGCCGCGGTGGCGGCCCACCGCGTCGATCTCGTCGACGAACACGATCGCGGGGGCGTTGGCCTTGGCCTGCTCGAACAGGTCGCGCACGCGGGACGCGCCGACGCCGACGAACATCTCGACGAACTCGGAGCCGGAGATCGAGAAGAACGGCACCCCGGCCTCGCCGGCCACGGCGCGGGCGAGGAGGGTCTTGCCGGTTCCGGGAGGGCCGTAGAGGAGCACGCCCTTGGGGATCTTGGCGCCGACGGCCTGGAACTTGCCCGGGTCCTGGAGGAACTCCTTGATCTCGTGGAGCTCCTCGACGGCCTCGTCCGCGCCCGCGACGTCGGAGAAGGTCACCTGGGGCATGTCCTTGGTGATCATCTTGGCCCGGGACTTGCCGAACTTCATGACCTGGCTGCCGCCGCCCTGCATGCGCGAGAGCAGGAACCAGAAGAGCGCCCCGAGGAGCACGACGGGGATGAGGAGGGACAGCATGGAGCTGAACCAGTTGTTCTCGACCGGCTGGTCGGAGAAGCCCTGCGGCAGGTTGGCGGCGTCGATCGTGTTGACGACGTCGGTGCCGCGCGGGGTGACGTAGTAGAACTGGACGTTCTTGCCCTTGTCCTGCCCGTCCACGACATAGTCGTCCTTGAGGACCATGTCGACGCGCTCGTCACCGTTGAAGATCTTCGCCTGGGAGACCTTGCCGTCCTTGATGAGCTGGAGCCCCACCGAGGTGTCCACGCGCGTGCTGCCGCCCGGTGCGAGGGTCCCGAAGGCCAGCAGCAGCAGGACGATCACAACGATGATCCAGATTCCCGGACCCTTGACGAAGCTCTTGACGTTCATGAAATCGGGGCTGGGCCCCGTCCCTTCTTCTCATGCACCGGTACCGTCATGCACCAGAGTGTGGCCACCAGCATGACACCGTTCGGAAGCGTTCACGCATGGAGACGGGCAAAAGTTCCCCCCGAGGCGGGGAAGTTCCCGCCGGTGCGCTCAGGGCGAAATGCTCACTCGTAGACGTGCGGCGCGAGCGTGCCCACGAAGTCGAGGTTGCGGTACTTCTCGGCGTAGTCGAGGCCGTAGCCCACGACGAACTCGTTGGGGATGTCGAAGCCCACGTACTTGACGTCGATCGAGACCTTGGCGGCGTCCGGCTTGCGGAAGGCCGTGCAGATCTCGACCGAGGCCGTCCCGCGCGACTCGAGGTTGGTCTTGAGCCACGAGAGCGTCAGGCCCGAGTCGATGATGTCCTCGACGATGAGGACGTGCTTGCCCATGAGGTCCGAGTCGAGGTCCTTGAGGATGCGGACCACCCCGGAGGACTGGGTGCCGGAGCCGTAGGAGGAGACTGCCATCCAGTCCATGGTCACGTGCGAGTGGAGCGCACGCGCCAGATCGGCCATGACCATGACGGCGCCCTTCAGGACGCCCACGATCAGCAGGTCGCGGCCCTCGTAGTCGCGGTCGATCTCCGCGGCAAGCTCGGCGATGCGGTTCTGGATCTCGTCTTTCGACTTGAGGACGTGCTTGAGATCTGCCTGGACGTCGGTCGATTCCACCTGCGGCTCCTGAGATTGCGAGCGTGACTGCTGGGGCGCGAGGCCGCTGGGTTCAGCGGTGCGATACCAAGACTAGCGCCCCGGGTGCGCCGGGACTGATTCCGCGGGTCCCCGCCGCATGGGCCGACGCGGTCTGCCGGTAGGCGCTCACGTGTCCGGGCACCTCGACCGGGCCGGCCGAGCCGCGCCGGTCGAGGAGCCGCTCGACCGCGCGGAGCCGCTCGTACGTCGCCTCGCCGCCCAGCTCGGCCACCGCGAGGGCGATGACGCGGCCGCGGAGCGCCGACGGCAGCTCGCGGAGCGCGTCCCCGGGGAGCACGACGGCGCGCGGACCGGTTCCGGCGCGCGCCGTCGCCTCTGCGGGCGCCGCCGCGGCGGACACAGGTTCGGCGGGGACCACCTCCGCGAGGGACTCGTAGGCGCGCTGGGCGTGGGTGTCGAGGAGGTCTGCGTCGGCGCCCAAGAGGGCGGCCGTCCGGGCGAGCGCCTCGGCCACGCCCGGCCCGAGCTCTGCCTCGAGGAACGGCATGACGGACGAGCGCACGCGCGAGCGCATGAACCGGGGGTCCTCGTTGGTGGGGTCGAACCAGGGCGCCAGGCCCTCCGCCGCGCAGATCTCAAGGGTCTCGGCTCGGCGGAGACCGAGGAACGGCCGGAGGAACAGGCCCCGGACCCTCCGCATGGCACCGAGGGCGCGCGGCCCGGAGCCGCGGGCCAGGCCCAGGAGCACCTGCTCGGCCTGGTCGTCGAGGGTGTGGCCGAGCAGCACGGCCCCGGCCCCGAGCGCCTGTGCCTCCTGGGTCAGCGCCGCGTGCCGCGCGGCCCTCGCGGCCGCCTCCGGCCCCTCCCCCTCGGCGCGCACCTCGACGGCGACCACCCGGACAGGTGCCAGGCCCAGCCCGGCCAGCACGGCCGCCGTCGTGCGCGCGACGTCGCCGGAGCCCTCCTGCAGCTGGTGGTCGACGACGACGGCGCCGGCGCGCAGCGGGTGGCGCCCGCCGCCGGGTGCGCGGACGCTGCCCCGGCGCGCGAAGTGCGCCACCGCGGCCGCGAGCGCGAGCGAGTCGGGGCCTCCGGAACAGGCCACGAGGACGACCGACGGCCAGCCGGCCTCCTCGAGGGCGGCCTTCACCGCGTTGCGGGCGGCCCCGACCGCGGGGTGCAGCCGGCGGCGCGCCGGGGAGGCCGCATCGCGGGCGGGGTCCCAGGCCGGACCGTCTCCGCCGGAGTCCCCCGGGTTCACAGCCCCATCCGCGCGATCCACGCCGCGGGGTCGTGGATCTCCTCCTCGGTCGGCAGGTGCTCGGCGGCCTCCCACACCCGGTTGAACCCGGACATCCCGACGGTCTCCACGACGTGGCGGACGAACTCCTGGCCGTCCGTGTACTGGCGCATCTTCGCCTCGAGCCCCAGGAAGCGGCGCACGAACGTCTCGATCGGGCCCCGGTTCTCGTTGCGGGCCTGGAAGCGCTGGCGGATGGTGCGCACGCTCGGCACCACTGAGGCGTCCACCGCGTCCATCACGACATTGGCGTGTCCCTCGAGGAGGCTCATGACCGCCGTGAGGTGGGAGATCGCCGCGCGCTCCTCGGGATCCTGGAGCAGGTCCAGGATCGCGCCCTTGCTCGGGAGGTTCGCCGAGGCGCCGGTGCGGTCGCGCAGGGACTTCGCCGCCGCCGTCGCCCGCTCCATGATGCTGTCCACGTTGCCCACAAGGCTCTCGCTGAGCTTGCCGATCTGCTCGGTCATGTGCCCGCGCAGCCACCGCGCCGCCGCGAACTGGACCCGGTGGGTCTGCTCGTGGAGGCACACCCACATCCGGAAGTCCTCCGGGTCGACCGCGAGCTCGCGCTCAACGTGGACGATGTTCGGTGCCACGAGCAGCAGGCGGCCCGCGGGCGGCACGGTGGACCCGGGGGCGAGGGCCGCGAACGGCTCGTACTGGCCGAGGACCCGGCTTGCGAGGTAGGCGAGGATCGCGCCCAGCTGCGCACCCGTGATCGCGCCGCCCACCCGGGCCGCGGCGGGCGTAAGCTCGCTGGCCTTCTTCTCCACGAGGCGGGCGAGGACTGGGGCCATCATGACCTCGAAGCCCTGGGCGTTCGCCTTGGCCCATGAGGCGCGGTCCACGATCAGCAGCTGCGAGTCGCGGAGGTCCTCGGCCACGGCGAGGCCCGTGATGCGGTGGACATGGGGCACGGACGCGTCCGCCAGGCGGCGCAGGCTCTCCACCGTGTCCCTGGCCTCTGCCGCGCTCAGCGCCGGGCCAGGCGGCGTGAGCCGGGCCGCCGTCGAGGCGGCGAGGTCCCAGTTGATGAGTTGGCCGGCCATCTGCGGGGCATCCATGGCACCATTCGACCACACGCAGCTGACATTCGGCCCGGGGGCGCCCGAGGTTCGCGGCAGGCGATCAGCCCCTGCAGCCGCAGCCGGCCAGCGCGGCGACCCCGTCGTCGATGGCGGCCAGGACCGGCGGGCGCTTGGCGGGGTCGAGCCCGTTGGCGAGGACCGAGAACACGAGCAGGCGCCCGTCGGCGTCGACGACGTAGCCGCTCAGCGCCGCCACGGTGTTCAGGGTCCCCGTCTTGGCCCGCACGACGCCGGCCCCGCCCGCCGCCGCTCCGCCGAACCGCCCGGCGAGCGTGCCGTCGAGGGCGGCGACGGGCAGGCCGTCGAGGGCCGCCCGCAGGCGCGGGTCCGGGCCGAGGGCCATGGCGCGGACGAGGCCCGCGAGGGCTGCCGGCGTGGCCCGGTCCGCGGTGGCGAGCCCGCACGCGTCGGAGAGCTGGAAGCCGTCCGCGCTGCCCAGGACCCGGGTGGCGGCGGCCTTGAGCGCGGCCACCGCGCCGTCGTTGCTGGCCGGGCCGCCCGCGGCGTGGGAGGCGAGGCGGCCGAGGGCCTCGGCGGCGTAGTTGTCCGACTCGCGCAGGGCGTAGCCCAGCTGGTCGGCGATCGTGGCGCTCTGGACGGCGGCGAGCTGGGGCGCACCGGCTGGGGCGGGGCCGCGCTCGACTCCGTCGGCGACCTTCACCCCCGAGGCCCCGAGGTCCTTGGCGAGCTCGGCCCGGAAGGCCGTGGCTGCGCCCATCGCGGAGTCCTGGGGCCGCGGCCCGGCGGCGCCCGGCGCGCTGCGCCCGGCGTTGAGGGCGAGGGCGTAGAGGGGGGCCATCTCCCCGGCCGCAACGTCCTCGGGGTCCCACGCAGGGTTGAGGGAGGGGCCCGTGAACAGGGTGTCGTCGAGGCGGACCGTGACCGTTCCGGGGAGCGGCACCGTCGGTGAGGCGGACGCACGGGGCGGCCCGCCGGCGTCGTGCGCGGAAGGCGCGCCAGCCTGGAGGAGGGCGGCGGCGGCCTGGTCCGCGAGGGTGGCCATCCCGGCCCGGCCCATCACGGCGTCCGGCTGGGAGGCCCCGGAGCCGAGCATGACGTCGCCGCCGCCCACGAGCACCACGCTGCCCGGGTCCTGCCCGCGCACCGCCTTCGTGGTGAGCGTCGCGTCCGGTCCGAGGGTCGTCAGGGCCGCGGCGGCCGTGAGGAGCTTGAGGTTCGACGCCGGCACGTGGCCCTCCGTGCCGGAGCGCGAGTAGAGCGTCTGGCCGGTGAGGCCGTCGAGCACGGTGGCGCTGATCGTGCCCCCGGCGGGCTTGAACTTGTCCTCCAGCGCCTTGGCGAGGACGGCGGCCGTGGGCTGCGCGGCGGCCGGCGAGAGCGTCGCGGCCCCCTCGAGCGCGGGGGCGGCCGACGGCGGGGCGAGCCACGCCGGGGCCGTCGCGGCGGGCGTCTTGGCCGGGAACAGCGCCCCGCGCGCCCGGGTCGCCGTACCCGTGGCCAGCAGCGCGGCGGCGACCGCGACCGCCAGGACGACGGCACAGGCCACGAGCGCCCACGTACCGCCCCAGGGCGTGCGGCGGCCGCGCTCGGAAGTCATGGAGGGCTCCGTCCTCGGGTGCAGGTGTGGCCTCGATACGGGGAGCGAGGGCCCCAAGGCAGATATCCTTCATCGTAGTCGCCGCCGTGGCCGGGCCCTCACGCGCCGGGCCCCGGCGGCCGCCGTGAACGATGCCGTCCGGCCCCCGGGCCATGCAAGGAGCACCCATGAAGCACGATGTCACGATCGAGATCCCGCGCGGCTCGCGCGTGAAGTACGAGGTGGACCACGAGACCGGCCGCGTCCGCCTGGACCGCGTCCTCTTCACCTCGATGCAGTACCCGACGCACTACGGCTACTTCGAGGACACCCTCGGCGAGGACGGGGACCCGCTCGACGCGCTCGTCTGGTACCCGGACGTGGACCTGTTCCCCGGGATCGTCATGGAGGCGCGCCCGATCGCCATCTTCAACATGGAGGACGAGTCGGGCGGCGACGCCAAGCTCGTGTGCGTCCCGGCGGACAAGCGCTTCGACCACATCCAGGAGGCCTCTGACCTCGACGAGTTCCTCATCAAGGAGATCGAGCACTTCTTCACCCGCTACAAGGACCTCGAGCCGGGCAAGTGGGTCAAGCCGGCAGGCTGGGCAGACCGCGCGGCCGCCGAGGCCGAGCTCGAGGCCTCGATCAAGCGCTTCGAGGCCCAGGGCCACTAGGGCTCCTCGCGTACGTGACTCCTTGAGGTCGCGTACGTGACTCCTCAAGCCTGCGGAGGTGGCTCCTCAACCACGTTGAGGGGCCACCTCCGCACCGTCGAGGGGGCACCTCCGCACCGTCGAGGGGGCACCTCCGCGCCGTTGAGGGGCCACCTCCGCACCGCTGAGGGGCCACCTCCGCGGGCGTCCGCGCCTTCCGCGGCCCAGGACCGCGCCGCCGCTACGCTCTGTGCATGTACACGGTCACGATCAACCAGCGCGACCGCGGCCCAGGCGACCGTGTCCCGGAGCTGCTCAAGGCCCTCGCCCGGCTGCAGCCCGAGGTGCCCTTCGACCGGACCGTCGGCGACGAGGCCCAGGCCGTCTTCGCCGAGCCCGGCCCGGTGGTGGACGCCGCCCTCACCGCCCTCCGGCCCGATGCGTGCGGCGACGTGCGCTGGAACGTGGGGATCGGCGTCGGGCGTCTCGACGAGCCGCTGCCGCTCGGGGTGGCCGACGTGCGCGGCGAGGCGCTCGTGCACTCGCGGCGCGCCGTCGAGCGCGCGCAGGCGAGCGGCGACGGGCCTGCGATCGCCGTGGAGGGGCCGAACCTGGACCTCGCGCGCGACGCCGAAGGGATCCTGCGCCTGATCGCCCTCGCCGTCGCGAAGCGCACCGCGGCCGAATGGCGGGTGCTCGACCTCCTCACGCCTGGGGTGCGGGGGCAGCAGAAGGCGGTGGCCGAGGCCCTCGGCATCACGACGCAGGCCGTGTCCAAGGCGATCGCCCGGGCGCACTGGCCCGAGGAGTGGGCAGCCCGCCCCGCGGCCGCCCGGCTCCTGGGGCTCGCGGACGCCGCGCGCGAAGGGGCGCTCTAGAGGAGCGAGCGGAGGACAGCGGCGGCGCCATCCTCCTCGACGGTCGCCGTGACCTCGTCCGCGGCGGACTTCACCTCGGCCGGGGCCTGGCCCATGGCGACGCCGCGGCCGGCCCACTGGAGCATCTCGATGTCGTTGCGGCCGTCGCCGATCGCGACCGTGTGGGCACGGTCGACGCCGAGCAGCTCGCGCACATTCTCGAGCCCGCTGGCCTTCGTCACACCCTGCGCCGCGATGTCCAGCCACGCAGTCCAGCCCACCGAGTAGGTGACGCCGTGCAGGCCGATCGACTGCACCGCGGTGCCGAATTCCTCGGCGGTCGAGTCGGTGGAGAACACCACGAGCCTGACGGCCTCGGCCTCGAGGAGCTCCTCGAACGTCACACCGGTGGCCTCGACGCCGAAGCTCGCATCCTGGAAGCGCTCCGTGGAGAGGAAGTTGCCCTCGATGTCCTCGAGGGCGTACTTCGCGTTCGGGAGGCGGTGGCGCAGCGCCTTGAGCGCCGGGGCCGGGTCGAAGGAGCGGCGATCGATCACCGTGTACCCGCCGTTGGCGCCGGCGTGGATCTGCACCGTCACGCCGCCGTTGCTGCAGATGGCGTACCCGTGGTCGACGCCGAGCAGCTCGACGACAGGGAGCGTGGCACCGAGGGATCGGCCGGTGGCGACCACGACCTCGTGGCCGGCTTGGACGACCGCAGCACCGAGCTCGCGGATGGCTGGGGACATGTGCCCGTAGTGGTCGACGAGGGTCCCGTCCACATCGAGCCCGATGAGCTTGCGGTTGAAGGCAGTGCGCTGGTCATCGATGCCAGCATTCAGCGTTGTAGTCATGCGTACTAGTGAAGCACTCCTGCCTGTGGATGCCGTAGGACTCATGACACACGCGGCATGAAATCCGGGTGAACTCACGACGGCGGGTGCCCGCCCTTCGGTCCTGAAGGACCCTCCCGTTCGGTCAACGCCACGGGAAAGGGACCGCGGCTCTGACCGAAACGCAGGGCATCTTGCGGCGCCGCGCTCAACGCCAGACCGCCCGCCCCGTCGTGCGCCGCGGCACACCGGCGCGATGCAGGATCGCAGCGAACCGTGCCGGTTCCAGAAGGTCGGCCCACACCCAGCGCGCCACACGTTCCCCCGTCGAGCGGATCTCGTCCTCGCGCCGCTTTTCCTCGACGACCACCTGCGAGGCTGACTTCCCGCTGAGCTTCTGGGACCGAAGGTACTTCTGCAGGCCGTCGAACTCTCCCACGAGCCGGATCTGGTCCCAGTAGTAGTCGACACGGGCGATGCGCCGCCCGTCCTTGGTGATCCAGACCTGGAGCCTCGGCATCTCAAATCCCAGTTCCCACATGAGCGCGCGGCTGAGGGACTCGCCCACGGATTCCGACGCCCCTGATGCGAGGTCCAGGACCTGATTCAGGCGCGCCTGCGCGGCGCGGTTGTCCATCGCGGCGCACAGCCGCCGGAGGTCATCGAGCGTCCGGGTGACCTTCAGGCCGGGACGACGGGCGAGCACCGCATCCGCGAAGACCAGGCCCTCGGCGAAGCTGAGCCTCGGCACCGTGTCCACGAAGGCCTCGTCGAACGGCTCGAGGGGCAGCGTGAGGTCGAGGTGGGGCAGATAGAGGGGGACCGCGGCTGCTGCGGGGAAGCCCAGGTGCTTCGCATCGGGAAACCCCAGCGGAAGGGGCCAGGGCCGCTCACGCGCCCGTTCCTCCCACAGGCGCTTCGCTGACTCGGGGTTCCCGTAGAGCGTGGGCAGAGGACCTCGGCCCACGGCCGCGCGCCGGTCTGTGCGGTAGCGGATGTGGCTGGGCATGCCCGGGAGCTCGAGGCCCCATGCGAGCAGTGCGGTCTCGCGGCACAGCACCGGTGCGTTGCCGCCGACGGCAAGCGACGCCGTCGTCATCGCATAGCGGTCCGCCGCCGTCCCAGCGAACCACTCGTCGATAGCGACGTAGACGCCTCGACGTAGCCGAACGAGGGCGCCCGCGGAATACGCGCGTGCGAGTCGACGTGGGGTGCGGCCCGTGAGGGCTGTGAGGGAGCTGGCGAAGTCGGCCTGGGGGAATCTCACGGTACCAGCACAGCGTCTCCAGCCGCGCCTGGGAGCCGCTCGGGAGCCTATGTGGACAACCCCGGCCTCGCCGCGGCGCCGAAGGACCCTGCGGTTCGGTCAATACCCCGGGAAAGAGACCGGGGCGTTGACCGAACCGCAGGGCGCTGGTGCCAGGAGGCGGGGACCGCGGCGGGTGACAGCGCACGACGGCGGGCGAGCACCCGCCGTCGTCCGCCGAGGGCAGCAGCGGACGCGCTACAGGACCGGGAGGACCTCGAGGCCGCCGAGGTAGGGGCGCAGCGCCGCGGGCACGTTCACCGACCCGTCGGCGTTCTGGTGGTGCTCGAGGATGGCCACGATCCAGCGTGTCGTGGCAAGGGTGCCGTTGAGCGTCGCGACCGCGCGGGTGCCACGGGACGAGCCCTCGGCATCGAGCACCCGCTCCCGGATGTTGAGCCGGCGGGCCTGGAAGCCCGTGCAGTTCGAGGTCGAGGTCAGCTCGCGGTACCGGCCCTGGGTGGGGACCCAGGCCTCGCAGTCGAACTTCCGGGCCGCGCTCATGCCGAGGTCCCCGGCCGCGGTGTCGATGACGCGGTAGGGCAGCTCGACCTTGGCGAGCATCTCCTCTTCCCACGCGAGGAGCCGGGCGTGCTCGGCCTCGGCCTCCTCCTGCGGGCAGTAGACGAACATCTCGACCTTGTTGAACTGGTGCACCCGGATGATCCCGCGGGTGTCCTTGCCGTGCGAGCCGGCCTCGCGCCGGTAGCACGAGGACCAGCCGGCGTAGCGGATCGGGCCGCCGGCGAGGTCGAGGATCTCATCGGCGTGGTAGCCGGCGAGCGGGACCTCGGAGGTGCCCACGAGGTAGAGGTCGTCCTCGGCGAGGCGGTAGATCTCGGCGTCGTGCGCGACGTCGAAGCCGGTGCCCTGCATCGTCTCCGGGCGCACGAGGGTCGGGGTGATCATCGGGATGAAGCCGTTCTGCACGGCCTGGTCCATCGCCATCTGCAGGAGGGCGATCTCGAGCCGCGCGCCGACGCCGCGCAGGAAGTAGAAGCGCGAGCCGGAGACCTTGGCGCCCCGCTCGATGTCGATCGCGCCGAGGAGCTCGCCGATCTCGAGGTGGTCGCGTGGTTCGAAGCCCTCAGCCGCGAAGTCGCGGGGCGTTCCGACGGTCTTGACCACCGTGTAGTCGTCCTCGCCGCCGGCCGGGATGCCCTCCACGATGAGGTTGGGCACGACACGCATGAGCTGGTCCATCTCGCCCTGCGCCTCCTCGGCGGAGGCCTGCGCGGCCTTGACCTTCTGCGCGAGGTCCTTGACCTCGGCGAGCAGCGCCTGCTTCTCCTCGCCCTTGGCGGCGGCGACCTTCTTGCCGAACGCGTTCTGCTGGGCGCGCAGCGTCTCGTACTCGGTCAGCGATCCGCGGCGACGCACATCGGCAGCGATGATCGAGTCGACGAGCGCCTCGTCCGCCCCGCGGGCGCGCTGGCTCGCACGGTACTTGTCCGGATTCTCAGTAAGGTCCTTGACGTCGATCACGAGTCCAAGACTAGCCGCAGGCGGAACCGCCGCGGCACCGAGGGGGGACCTGGCGCCCGGGGCCGAGGCCCTCGGCCGACGGCACTGCGCGCGGACGGGGGCGCATGCGGGCCGGGTTAGAGTGAGAGCATCATGCGCGGGTGGATCATTGCGGGTGCTGTAGCCGCCGCTGGCGGCGTCGCGGTCGCCAGCTGGTGGGGCGTACGCCGGCTCAAGGAGCAGCACGCCCGCAGCGCCATGGCCGAGCCCGCAGGGCCGCCGCCGGCGGGGCCCCAGCAGGTCGCGGTGGTGCTCAACCCCATCAAGGAGCGCGCCGACGAGGCGCGGATGCTCATCGAGGCCGCGTGCCGGGGCGCCGGATGGGCGGAGCCGCTCGTCTTCCACACCACCAAGGCCGACCCGGGCTACACCGCGGCGCGCCGGGCGCTCGAGGCGGGGGCCGACGTCGTGATCCCCTGCGGCGGCGACGGGACGGTGCGGGCGGTCGCAGAGGTGCTGGCAGGCACGGACACGGCCCTCGGGCTCGTCCCCCTCGGGACCGGCAACCTCCTGGCGCGCAACCTCGATCTGGACGTCACCCGGCTCGCGCAGTGCGTCCACACCGCGGTCTTCGGCCGGCAGCGGCACATCGACACGGCCTCCCTGGTCCTCACGGCCCCCGACGGCACGCGTTCCACGCACCTGTTCCTGGTGATCGCGGGCGTGGGCATGGACGCCGAGATCCTCAACGACACGAGCGAGGACCTCAAGCGCGTGGTCGGCTGGATGGCGTACACCGAGGCGGGCATCCGGCACATGCCGGGCCAGCGCCGCCGCCGCGTCGAGATCTCGCTCAACGGCGGCGACTTCCAGACCCGCCGAGTGCGCAGCGTCCTCTTCGCGAACTGCTCGAAGCTGCCCGGCGGGGTGGACTTCATCCCGGACGCGTTCATCGACGACGGCGTGCTCGACGTCGCCGTCATGAGCCCCCGCAGCCTCATCGGCTGGATCGCGATGTACGTGAAGATCATGGTCCAGCACAAGCGGCAGCTGCCGGTCATGCAGTTCTACGGCGCGCACAAGGTGGCCATCCGTGTCCCCGAGCCGATCCAGGCGCAGGTGGACGGCGACGTGGTCGGCTCCGCGACGCGGGTCGATGTCGAGGTGCACCCCGCGAGCCTGCTCGTCCGGGTGGCCTGACGCACGACGCCGCCCTGCCGCCTCGTGCGGCCCGCCCGCCTACGCCTGTGCCGCCACCCGGTAGGCCCGGTCCCAGTCCAGCCCGGGGTCGTCGATGCGGAACAGCTCGCGGGCTGCCTCACGGAGCTCTCCGGCGCTGCCGAGCGTGTGTCTGGCGACGGTGGACGCGCCGTCCGGGGTGTACGTGCGTACCGCGAGCTCGAGGTTGGCGAGGGTGATCCGCTCGGTCTCGGTGCGGATCGAGAACATGAGCGAACGCGTGAACGGCGGGACGGCGGAGGTCGAGACGTACCAGTTGGCGACCTGGAAGTCGGCCGGGGCGTGGGCGCCGAGGCCCACCCCGTACAGGTTGGCCCAGCGCTCCCCCAGCCGCGCCTGGACCATGAGGTCGACGCCGGCGGTGTCGCCCGCGGGCAGGCCGGCCACGGCGACGTCGACCACGCGGAACGTCCCGAGCGGCGTCGCGACCGCGGATTCCTCCGCGGCGAGCCCGAGCGGGAGGAGGCCCGAGGGGTTGAACCCGCCGAAGCCGGCGTCGACGAGGTGGCGGCTGCCCTCGGCCTCGACGAGGGTGGCCTGGTGGGTGCGGGCGGGGGCGCCCGTGCCGGGCTCGTGCCCCCAGTAGACCCGGCACAGGTGGTTCTCGACGCCGTCCACGCCCATCGCGCCGAGGGCGCGGGAGAGCAGCCCCGCGTGCTGGAAGCAGTACCCGCCGCGGCTGCTCGCCACGAGCGCGGACTCGATCCCCTCGTCCGTGATGTCGACCGGCGCCCCGGTGGCGGGGGCCAGATTCTCGAACGGGATGGCGCGGGTGTGGTGGGCATGGACCGCGGCGATGTTCGCGAGCGCCGGGGCGGCGTCCCCGGTGTAGCCGATGCGCGCGAAGTACGCCGACAGGAAGCGCGCCTCCCCCGCGCTCGTCCGCCCGCGGCCCTCAGCCATCGTGGCCGCCGCCGAGGATCCCGTCGACCCAGCCCCGCGCGGATGCGAAGGCGTGGTCGGTGACATGGTCCCTGACGACCGGCCGCGCGCCGTCTGCCCGCGGGTAGGAGCCGAGGAAGCGGATCTGCGGGCTGATGCGGTGCAGGCCTGCGAGCGCGTCGGCGATCCGGGCGTCCTGGATGTGCCCATCCACGTCGATCGAGAAGAAGTAGTGCCCGAGGTACTGGCCCGTGGGCCGGGACTCGATGCGGGAGAGGTTGACGCCGCGGGCGGCGAACTGCTCGAGAATCTCCATGAGCGCTCCGGCCCGGTCCTCGGGCAGCGGCACGGCTACGGACGTCTTGTCCGCTCCCGTGCGCGGCGGGAGGGATCCCGGCCGGCACACGAGGACGAAGCGAGTGACCGCTCCGGGGTTGTCGCCGATGTCGGACGCGAGGACCTCGAGCTCGGGATGCTCCTCGGCCACGATGGGCGCGCAGATCGCGGCATCCCCCGGGCGGGAGGCCGGGTCGAGGAGGGCCAGCGCCCCCGCAGCGGTCGAGCTCGAGGCGAGGTGGACGGCGTCGGGCGCGTTCGCGGCGGCCCAGCCGCGGCACTGCGCCCACGCATGGCCGTGCGTGGAGATGCGCCGCAGGTCCGCCGCCCGCGTGCCCGGCCGGGCGACGAGCACGAACGTGATGGGCACGACCTCCTCGCGCACGATGCGCAGCTCGGGCCCGGTGGCGATCGCGTCGAGGGTCGCGGTGACGCCGCCCTCGACCGAGTTCTCGATGGGGACCATGGCGGCGTCGGCGGTGCCGGCGCGGACGGCGTCGAGGGCCGCGTTGACGTTCGTGGCGGCCACGCGCGCGGCGTCGCGGGCGCCGGGGACCTTGAGGAGGGCGGCCTCGGTAAAGGTCCCCTCGGGACCCAGGAAGGTGTACCGCACAGCTCAGAGCACCGTGGGGGGCTGGCCGTTCTCGGCCACGAGGGGCCGGCCCGCGGTGAGCCACGCGTCCATGCCCCCGGCGACATTGAAGGCCGAGTAGCCGTTCGCCACGAGCCACTGGGTGGCCCGGGCCGAGCGGCCGCCGGTGCGGCAGATGACGAGCAGGTCGTCGTCCGGGTCGAGCTCGTCGAGCCGGGCCGGCAGCTGCTCGAGCGGGATGTGCACGGCGCCCGCGGCGTGGCCGGCCTCCCACTCGTAGTCCTCGCGTACGTCGAGCAGGGTGCCGCCAGCGGGCAGGGCCTCGACGCGGACGGTCTCGAAATCAGACATTTTCGCCTCCGGAGATGCTTGTCCCTCCAGCCTATAGTGGGCCGGTGACAGTCGACGCCGGGATCGCGGCCCTCGGGGCGGTGGGCCTCCGCGACGCGCTCCGCTCGGGCGCGCTCTCGGCGCGGGAGGCCGCGGCGCACTTCCTGTCCCGCATCGAGGCGGAGAACCGCCTGCTCGGCGCCTTCCTCACCGTCACCGCGGAGCAGGCGCACGACGCCGCTGCTGCCGCCGACGCGCTGCGCGCGCGCCTCGCCCGCTCGGGCCGCCTCGGCGAGCTGCGGCCGCTGCACGGGATGCCCACCGCGTTCAAGGACCTCACCGACGTCGCCGGCGTGCCGACGACCCACGGGTCGGCGGCCCTCGACGCCCGGCCCGCGCCCGAGGATTCCCCCCTCGTTGCACTCCTGCGCTCCGCCGGCGTGGTGTCCCTGGGCAAGACGCAGGTGCCCGAGTTCGGGCTGACGGCCTATTCGGAGAACCGGATCGCGCCCCCGTCGCGCAACCCGCACGGGCCCGCGCTCAGCTCCGGCGGGTCCTCGGGCGGCTCGGCCGCGGCCGTCGCGGCGGGCCTCGTGCCCTTCGCGCCCGGCTCCGACGGCGGAGGGTCCGTGCGCATCCCGGCCGCCGCGTGCGGGATCGTGGGACTCAAGGCCGGCCGCGGGCTCATCCCCTCGGGGCAGAGCGCGGGGGATGCCGCGCGCCTCGTCGTCGCCGGTCCGCTCGCGCGCTCCGCGGAGGACGCGGCGCTGCTCCTCGACGCGCTCGTCGCCGGCACCGACCCCTCGGGGCGAGCGGCGGGCGACCACCCGCATCACGGAAGGCACGCCGGGACGTACGCCGACGCCGTCGTGCGCGAACCGGGGCGGCTGAGGGTCGCCGTGGGGCTGTCGAGCCCGTGGGACGCGCGCTACCGCATCGAGCCGGAGCCGGAAGCGCTCGAGGCGCTGCGCCGGGGCGCGGAGGCGCTGGCCGATGCCGGGCACCTCGTGGTCGAGGCCGACCCCCGGTTCGACAACCGCTACCCGGACGCGTTCACCGCAGCGTGGACTGCGGGGGTCGGAACCGCGAGGATCCGCCCCGAACGGGAGCCGCTCCTGACCCCGCTCACGCGCTCCTTCCGCCGCCGGGCGCAGCAGCGCTCCGCCGCCAAGCTCGACGAGGCGCTCGCGTTCCTGCGCCAGTTCGAGCGCGACATGCTGGCGCAGCTTTCCGAGTGGGACGTGCTCCTCTCCCCCGCGCTGGCCCAGACGCCGCGGCCGGTCGGCTGGTTCGCCGGCCCCGAGTGGCGCGGGACGGCCGACGACGACTACCGCCGGCAGTGCGAGTTCGCCCCCTGGTCCTCCTGGGTGAATGTGTGCGGGCTGCCGGCCGTGGTGGCCACGACGCATTGGACCGAGGAAGGGCTGCCGATGGGCGTCCAGGCCGTGGGGAGGCCCGGCTCAGAGGGGCTGCTGCTGCAGGTGGCGCGGATGCTCCACGTGCCCGCGCCGGGGCTTCGTCAGTAGTTGGAGCGGGCCGGGGCCATGCTGAGCACGAAGATGAAGAAGGCGAGGAACGCGACGGTCAGCGCGATGCCGACGTAGCCCATGATGAGGCCGGCGAGCGCCATGCCGCGGCCGGCGGGCTCCCGGGCGAGGCCGAGGTGGCCGAGGATCACGGCGGCGATCTGCGGGAGCACGAGGAACCCGAAGCCCACGAACACGGAGATGCCGCACACCATCGCGGCGATGCTCAGTCCGCGCGGTGCCTGGGCCACGTAGAACGGCTGGCCCGGCGAGTTCGGGTAGGGCGGCTGGACCTGGTAGGGCTGCTGGGCGGCGTAAGGCTGCTGGGTGGGGTACCCCTGCACCGGATACGCGGTGCCGGGGTAGGCGGGGCCGGGACGCTGCTGGCCGAATGCGGGGGACGGCGGGTAGGAAGGCTGGGGCGCGCCTCCCCGGGGCTGCCCGGCGGCAGGCGGCTGGTGCGTCGCCGGGCGGGGCGGGGCTCCCGGCGGCAGCGGCTCGGTGGGGTTGGAGGGAATCGGCTCGGTGGGGTTGCCGCGGTCCTTGTCCAGGGTGACCGGAGGGACGTACGACGGCGGGGTGTAGCGGGGCCGCTCGGCGCGTCCCGCCTCCGTGGCGGCCACCTCCGGCTGGCCCTCCTGCGGTGCGCCCTCGTCCCGGCGCTCCGGCTGCTCCGACATCAGATGCCCCTCCCCCGACTCCATGCCTGCGACGTGGTCCCAGCCTACCCGCCGGGGCCGGTCTCGGGCGCCTGAAAACTGTCGGTGCCCGGTGCCATGCTGGGCCCATCTCGCAGCGGAAGGGGAACGACGATGTCCAGCACGTACCCAGCAAGGGGCGGCCGTCCGCGCCGGCACCAGGGCGCGGTCCCGCCGTACCTGCTCGAGCGCCTCGCGGGTTTCGGCGAACGGCGAGCGCGGGCGCTCTCGGGGGAGGGGCCCGCCAACGGATTCGCGGCAGACACGCGCGGGCTCGAGGCCGTCGCCGAGCTCGCGCGCCGCACGCTGCTCGAGGACGCCCGGCTCCGCGAGCGGCGCCGCGGCCAGCCGCGCGAGGACCAGCGCAGCATCCGCGTAGCAGCCGGGGCGCTCCATCGCGAGATCAGCGACGCGGAGACCACCGAGGACCTCCCCGGCCGGCTCGTGCGCAAGGAGGGACAGGATCCGGTGGCGGATGCAGACGTCAACCGGGCCTATGACGGGCTCGGAGAGACCCATCGGTTCCTCGAGCAGATCCTCCACCGCTCGAGCGTCGACGGCGCCGGGCTTGCACTCGAAGGAACAGTGCACTACGGCGTGGGCTACGACAACGCGTTCTGGGACGGGTCCCGGATGGTCTTCGGGGACGGCGACGGGAGGGTGTTCGGGCCCTTCACGGGATCGCTGAGCATCATTGCCCACGAGCTCGGCCACGGGCTGCTTCAGCACACCACCGACCTGGCCTACGAGGGCCAGGCCGGGGCCCTCAACGAGTCCTTCGCGGACGTGTTCGGCGTGCTCGTGGACCAGTACGCGCGCGGCGACACCGCGGAGACGGCCACCTGGATCGTGGGGGACGGAATCTTCCTGTCCGGCATCAAGGGAGTCGGGGTGCGCTCCCTGAAGGCACCTGGCACCGCCTACGACGATCCCGCCCTCGGCCGGGACCCGCAGCCGGCCCACATGGACGGCTACGTGCGCACCCGCGAGGACAACGGCGGCGTGCACCTGAACTCCGGCATCCCCAACCGTGCGTTCTACCTCGCGGCCGAGGCACTCGGCGGCCACGCGTGGGAGCGGGCCGGCCGCGTCTGGTTCGAGACCATCGTGCTGGGCAGGCTCCCCCTCGACGTCGACTTCCGCGGATTCGCGCGCGAGACTGTGCGTGTGGCCCGGACGCTGTTCGGGCGGGAGTCGGCCGAGGAGAAGGCCGTGCGCGCCGGATGGCGCGGGGTCGGGATCACGGTGCGGCTCGGCGAGAACGGCGCCCGGGCGCCGAGGAAGGCACCAGGACGCCAGGAGGGGCGATGAGGGTCGAGGTCATCCGCTCCGGCGGCGTCGCCGGCATCCCGCGGCGCGGCCGGGTCGAGTTTCGGGTGCGTGGGGCCCGGGAGCCCGCCGACGACGAGTGGGCCTCCCTCTACAGGGCGGCGCGCAGCGAGCGGGGGCGGCTGCCCGCGGCTCCGGCCCCGCAGGCTCCCCCGCGCGTCCGGGACGCCTTCCAGTGGACCCTGAGGTTCGGACGCGAACGCTTCGACGTCCCCGACGCCACGCTGCGGGGCGCCCTGCGCCAGCTGGCCGAGAAGGTCCTTGCCGAAGGCAAGTAGCCGGCCGCCGGGCGGGAGACAGGGCGAAATCTTCACCGAGTCGCCACCCTTTGTTGGCCTTCTCTGCAAAGCTAGGCACATGGCGAACCGAGCAGGCACCGTAGCCCTTCCCAGCGACCTCGTGGACATCACCGCGCTCCTCGACGCGTACTACGACGTGTCCCCGGACCTGAGCGACCCCGGCCAGCGCGTGGCCTTTGGGACGTCCGGCCACCGCGGCTCGAGCCTCAAGGCCTCCTTCAACGAGAAGCACATCGCCGCCATTACCCAGGCGATCGTGGAGTACCGCGCCGGGCAGGGCATCCGGGGCCCCCTGTTCCTCGCGAAGGACACCCACGCCCTCTCCGAGCCGGCCACCAACACCGCGCTCGAGGTCCTCGCCGCGAACGGCGTGCAGGTCCTCGTCGACGCCCGCCACGGTTACACGCCGACCCCATCGGCGAGCCACGCGATCCTGAAGTACAACGCCGGCCGCGCCGAGGACGACCCGGGCCGGGCGGACGGGATCGTCGTGACCCCGAGCCACAACCCGCCCTCCGACGGCGGCTTCAAGTACAACCCGCCGCACGGCGGCCCCGCCGACACCGACGCGACCGGGTGGATCGCCAACCGGGCCAACGAGCTCCTCGAGGCGGACCTCGCGGGCGTGCACCGCGTCCAGCTCGCCGACGCGCTGGCCGCGGACTCCACGGGCCAGTTCGACTTCCTCTCCTCCTACGTCGACGACCTGCCCCTCGTGCTGGACATCGAGGCGATCCGCAACGCCGGCGTGCGCATCGGGGCCGACCCGATGGGCGGGGCCTCCGTGGACTACTGGGGCGAGATCGGCGAGCGCCATCACCTCGACCTGACCGTGGTGAATCCGACGGTGGACCCCCAGTGGGCGTTCATGACCCTGGACTGGGACGAGAAGATCCGCATGGACTGCTCGTCGCCGTTCGCCATGGCCTCGCTCATCCAGAAGGTCTCGCAGGGCGCGGGCTACGACATCGCCACGGGCAACGACGCCGACGCCGACCGGCACGGCATCGTCACCCCCGACGGCGGGCTCATGAACCCCAACCATTACCTCTCGGTGGCCATCGACTACCTCTACCGCCACCGCACCGGCTGGCGGCCGGACACCGTGGTCGGCAAGACGCTCGTGAGCTCGTCCATGATCGACCGCGTGGCCGAGGGCCTCGGCAAGAAGCTCGTCGAGGTGCCGGTCGGCTTCAAGTGGTTCGTGCCCGGCCTGCTCTCGGGCCAGGGCGCGTTCGGCGGCGAGGAGTCCGCGGGGGCGAGCTTCGTCAAGCGGGACGGCGGCGTCTGGACCACGGACAAGGACGGCATCCTCCTGAACCTCCTCGCCTCCGAGATCAGGGCCGTGACGGGGAAGTCGCCGAGCGAGCTCTACGGCGAGCTGACCGCGAAGTACGGGTCGCCGTCGTACGCGCGGATCGACGCCGGGGCGACGCGGGAGCAGAAGGCCAAGCTCGGCAAGCTGTCCGCGAGCGACGTCACCGCCACCGAGCTCGCCGGCGAGCCGATCACCGCCAAGCTGACGGAGGCCCCGGGGAACGGGGCGAAGATCGGCGGCCTGAAGGTCACGACCGAGCACGCGTGGTTCGCCGCCCGCCCGTCCGGGACCGAGGACGTCTACAAGATCTACGCCGAGTCCTTCAAGGGCGACGACCACCTCAAGCAGGTGCAGGCCGAGGCGAAGGCGCTCGTCGACTCCGTCATCGCCTGACCACCTGAAAGTCACCTTCTGGGGGTCGCCTCCTGGGAGTCACCACGTGTGGCCTCCAGAAGGTGACCCCCAGCTGGCTGTGGGGTGACCGCGGTCATATCCTTAGCGCGGGTAATGAGCTATGCTAAGGACCGATGACTCCCCCGAACCTCACTGACGTCGAATCCCACACCTCTGCCTCCCCCGACATCCTCGAGCTCGCCGCCGAACTGCGTGTCGCCATCATGCGCACGTCCCGCGTCCTGCGGACGCAGGCGACGAGCGACGTCGTCAGCCCCGGCCAGAACTCAGTCCTGTCCGTCCTCGGAAAGCGCGGCCCGCTCACGATGCGCCAGCTCGCGGACATCGAGCACGTCCAGGCACCCAGCATGACGCGCACCGTGAACCACCTGTGCGAGGGCGGGCTCGTCGCGAGGGCGGAGCACCCGACGGACGGACGGCTCGTCGTCGTCGGACTCACCGACGCCGGCCGCGCGGTCCTCGAGGAGTCCCGGCGGCTGCGCTCCGCGTGGCTCGCGAGCCGCCTCGATGCGCTCCCGCCCGGAGACCAGGCCGCCCTGCACCGCGCCGCCGAGCTGCTGCTGGAGATGACGGCCCGATGAGCAGCATGTTCCGCGCACTCCAGCACCCCAACTACCGCCTCTGGGCCGCCGGCGCCCTCGTCTCCAATGTGGGGACCTGGATGCAGCGCGTGGCCCAGGACTGGCTCGTCCTGACCCAGCTCACCAACCATGACGGCGCGGCCGTGGGCATCACCACCGGCCTGCAGTTCCTGCCGATCCTGCTCCTCGGCCCCTACGCCGGCCTCCTCGGGGACCGCCTCGACAAGCGCAAGCTCCTCCTCGCCACGCAGACCGCGATGGGGCTGCTCGCGCTCGTGCAGGGCGTCCTCGTGCTCACCGGCGTGGCGCAGCTGTGGCACATCTACGCGATCGCGCTGCTGCTCGGCGTGGCCAGCGCCTTCGACGCCCCGCCGCGCCAGGCCTTCGTCTCGGAGCTCGTGGGACGCGCCGACGTGCCCAACGCCGTGGCACTCAACTCGGCCTCCTTCAACCTCGCGCGGCTCGCGGGACCCGGCGTCGCGGGCGTGCTGATCGGCCTCATCGGCACGGGCTGGGTGTTCATGCTCAACGCCGCGACCTTCCTCGGCGTCCTGTTCTCGCTCACTCGCCTGCGGGTAGACCTCCTGCACCGCACGCCGCCGCTGCCGCGGGGCAAGGGCCAGATCATGGCGGGCGTGCGGTACGTGCGCACCGAGCCGAGGATCCTGCTCATCCTGGTGATGGCCGGGCTCGTGGGCACGTTCACGCTCAACTTCCAGGTCACCAACGCGCTCATGGCGGCCGACGTCTTCCACACCGGCGCGGACGCCTACGGCCTCCTCGGATCCATCCAGGCCATCGGCACGCTCGGGGGCGCGCTTCTGGCGGCGCGCCGGAAGCAGCCCCGGCTCACGCTGCTCGTGGCTGCCGCGGTGGGGCTCGGCGTCGCCACGATCGTCGCGGCCGCGATGCCCAGCTACCTCTCCTATGCCGTGGTCCTCGTGTTCGTCGGCGTCACGGCGCTGACGTTCCTCAACAGCGCCAACACGATCGTCCAGCTCACCACCGAGCCCCAGTACCGGGGGCGGGTCCTCGCCCTGTACATGGCGGTCATCCAGGGCGGCACGCCAATCGGCGCTCCGCTCGTCGGCTGGCTCGCGAACGCGGTCGGCACCCGCTGGGCGGTTCTGGCTGGCGGCCTCGCCGCGCTCGTAGCCGGGGCCGTCGGCATCTGGGCGCTCGCGCGCTGGGGCGAGGGGACCCTCCGCGACCAGGTCCGCGCCGTCTGGGTCGAGCGGCGCGCGGCCCGCGCAGCCGCCGCCCTCGCCTCCGCCGGGGCCCAGGACACGGGGTCGCCTTCCACCGTCCCGGGGTCGCCTTCCGCGCACGACGGCGAGCCCGCACCTCAGCAGCCGACGGCACCCGCCCGCAACTCGGCCGCCGAAGCCCTGCCCCCCGCACCGCAGCGCGGGTCGTCGCTCCGCCTCCCGCGACACCCGCCGGCCACGACGACCGGCTCGCTGCCCGCGGTCGCGCCGAGGAACTAGCTGCCCCCAGCAGGGAGGAAACCGGGGAGGACGGGACCCCGCGTTACCTCGCGGGGAAACAGGAAGAGGATCTGGCCGCCGGCCCATTACGGGTCAGGCGGCCAGATCCTCTCGGGTGCTGCGGGCTCAGACGGTCTCGACGACGTCCTCGTAGGCGAACTTGGTCTTCGCGGGGCCCCAGGCGTCGGGGCCGGGCTGGCCGATGTTGACCACGAGGAAGCTCTTGCGGCCGCCCTCGGCGAAGAAGTCCGCGTCGATCGCGGAGAAGTCGGCGCCGGTCATCGGGCCGGCGGCGAGCCCCAGCGAGCGCACGGCGAGGATGAAGTACCCGGCCTGCAGGTGTGCATTGTCGCGGCCGGTGCCGTAGCGGACCACGTCGTCGTCGAACATCGACTTCAGCCCGGCGGCCTGCGGAAGGAACGTCTCGAAGCGCTCGTGCCACTCGGTGTCGAAGGAGAGGACGGCCACGAGCGGCGCTGCGAGGGTCTTGGCCTGGTTGCCGCGGCTCATGTGGGACACGAGGCGCTCCCGCGCCTCGGGCGTGCGGACGTACGTGACGCGCATCGGCTGGTTGTTGAAGGCGGTCGGTCCGAACTTCGCGAGCTCGTAGATCGCCTGCGCCTGCTCGTCGGTCACCTCCCCGGTGAAGGTGTTGGCGGTGCGGGCCTCGACGAAGAGGGCGTTGACGGCTTCGGCGTCGAGCGCAGCTTCCTGATGGGCGATGCTCATGCGTGTCTCCTCACGGCGGCCCGGCGGCCGCCCTCATCAACCTGACAACCGCCGCCCCCGCCCCGGGCATCCCTTCCGGAGGCGTGACGTTGCCCACACCCCGGGACCGTTCCCGACCAGCGAGTAGGATGTCCTGCGGCATCCCCGCTCCCCCACGCTTGGAAGGCGCCCCATGAGCCTGCTCGGAACCAGATGGAAGCTCCACGGCGACGGCCGCTCCGTCCGTCCCGGCGAGGTGGTGGCCCCCGGCGAGCGGCTCGCGTGGCCGATCACGATCGGCGTCGGGCTGCAGCACGTCGTGGCGATGTTCGGCGCAACATTCCTCGTGCCGATCCTGACGCACATGCCGCCGGCCACGACCCTGTTCTTCTCGGGCATCGGCACGCTGCTGTTCCTCGTGGTCACGCGTGGGCGGGTGCCGAGCTACCTGGGGTCCTCGTTCGCGTTCATCGCCCCGATCCTCGCCTCGCAGCAGCAGTTCGGCGTCGCTGGGGCGCTCGGCGGCGTCGTGGTGGCCGGCGTGGTGCTCGCCGCCGTGGGTGCCGTGGTCCAGGCGTTCGGGGCGCACTGGATCAACGCGATCATGCCCCCGGTGGTCACCGGCACGATCGTGGCGCTGATCGGGCTGAACCTCGCTCCCGCGGCGAAGCAGAACTTCGACGCCGCCCCCGTCACGGCACTCGTCACGCTGCTGGCGATCATCTTGGTCTCCGTGCTCTTCCGCGGGATCCTGGGCCGGCTGAGCATCCTCATCGGCGTGGTGGCCGGATACATCGTCGCCGTGTGGCGCGGCGAGGTGAACTTCTCGAAGATCGACGCCGCCGCGTGGATCGGGCTCCCGCACTTCCAGACCCCCGCCTTCCACCTCGGCGTGCTCGGCCTATTCGTGCCGGTGGTCCTCGTACTCGTCGCCGAGAACGTGGGGCACGTGAAGAGCGTCGCGGCCATGACCGGGGCGAATCTGGACGACATGGCCGGACGCGCCCTCATGGCCGACGGCGCCGCGACCGTCCTCGCCGGCCTCGGCGGCGGCTCGGGCACCACGACCTACGCCGAGAACATCGGCGTCATGGCCGCGACCAAGGTGTACTCGACGGCGGCCTACTGGGTTGCCGGCGTCACGGCCCTGCTGCTGAGCTTCTCCCCCAAGTTCGGCGAGCTCATCGCCACCGTCCCCGCGGGAGTGCTCGGCGGCGCGGCGACCATGCTCTACGGCATGATCGGCGTGCTCGGTGTGAAGATCTGGGTGCAGAACCGGGTCAACTTCTCGAACCCCGTGAACATCACCACGGCCGCGGTCGCGCTCATCGTCGGCATCGCGGACTACACCTGGAAGGTCGGCGACCTGGCCTTCGCGGGGATCGCGCTCGGCTCCGCCGCCGCACTCATCGTCTTCCACGGCATGAGCGCGCTCGCCCGCTGGCGCGGCACCGCGACCGACGACGCCACCGAGCCCGCCGTCCGCAGCAGGTGAACCGCGGGCGGCGAGCGGGCGGCGAGTGATCCGCGGCCGGCGGGCGGGCGGCCGGTAAGCCGTGGCCGCCAGCAGCGGCGCACGGCCGCGGGCCCGCGCCGCTGCTGGAAGAATGGGCCCATGGCTGACACCCCCACGGAAGAGCTGGTCCAACTCGTCGACGAGGACGGCACCCTCCTGGGCACCGCCCCGAAGGCGACCGTCCACACCGAGAGCACCCCGCTGCACCTCGCGTTCTCGTGCCACGTGTTCGGACCCGATGGCCGGGTGCTCGTGACCCGCCGGGCCCTCGCCAAGAAGACCTGGCCGGGGGTCTGGACGAACGCGTTCTGCGGCCACCCGGCCCCGGGCGAGACCTTCGAGGACGCGATCCGGCGGAGGGCCGAGCAGGAGCTCGGGCTCGAGGTCCACTCGATCGAGCCGGTCCTGCCCGATTTCCGCTACCGGGCGGTGGACGCGTCCGGGATCGTCGAGTACGAGGTCTGCCCGGTCTTCCGGGCCGTCGCCGCGGCAGACCCCCGGGAGAACCCGGACGAGGTCGCCGAGTGGGCGTGGTCCGACCCGATCGACTTCCGCGCCGCCGTCGCCGCCGCGCCCTACGCGTTCAGCCCGTGGCTCGTCATGCAGCTCGACGCCCTCGCCGCGCAGGGCGACTAGGAGTCCCCCGGCGGGGCTGACCCTCGCCTTCGGACAGAACCCTGCGCTTCAGCACGGGGCTTTGACCGAAAGCCAGGGCAGAATCTGCCGAGGAGCCGCGTCAGGCGCCGGCGAGGAGCTCCGCGACCGCACGGCGGACGTACTGGGCGGCATGGGCGATCGCGTCGGCGGGGCTCGGGGCGAGGTCCACCAGGGCGCCGGCCGCCTCGATGCCGTGCTCGGCGAGCTGGCCCGGCTCGGCGAGGATGCGGCCGGCCACCGCGATGACGGGGATGCCCCGGTCCCGCGCCCGGTCGGCGAGCGCGATCGGGGCCTTGCCCGTGAGCGACTGCCCGTCGAGCGAGCCCTCCCCCGTGATCACGAGGTCCGCACCGGCAAGGCGGGCATCGATCCCCACGAGCTCGGCCACGAGGTCGAACCCGCTCTCGAGCCGCGCCCCGGTGAAGGCCAGGAACGCCGAGGGGAAGCCGCCGGCCGCCCCCGCGCCGGGGACGTCGACGTCCCGCCCCGTCGCCTCGGCGAGGACCTTCGCCCAAGTGCGCAGGCCGGCGTCGAGCGCCTCCACCGTCTCGGGGTCCGCGCCCTTCTGCGGGCCGAAGACGTGGGCCGCCCCGTCCGGCCCGACGAGTGGGTTGCGGACGTCGACGGCGATGCGCAGCGTGGCCGCGGCGAGCCGGGGGTCGAGGGCGGACGCGTCAAGGGAGGCGATGTCCGCGAGCGCGGCCCCGCCGAGCGGAACGACGTTGCCGGCAGCGTCGAGCGGCCGGAGCCCGAGGGCGCGCAGGGCGCCGGATCCGCCGTCGGTCATCGCGGAGCCGCCGACCCCGATCACGATCTCCGTGGCCCCGGCGTCCAGCGCCGCCGCGATCAGCTGCCCGGCACCGTAGGAGTGGGCCCGTCCGGCGGTCTCGGGATCCGGATCGGCACCGAGCGCCGCGAGGCCGGACGCCTGCGCGGTCTCGATCACGGCGGTGGCCCCGCGCAGCGCCCACGCGGCACCCACGGGCTTGATGAGCGGCCCGGTCACGGCGCGGATGCGTTCCTCGAACCCCGCGGCGACGGCCGCCTCGAGGGTGCCCTCGCCGCCGTCGGCCACCGGGACGCGGACGATCTCGGCGTCCGGGTACACGGCCAGCGCACCCTCGGCCATGGCGTCGGCGGCCTCGGCGGCCGTGAGCGAGCCTTTGAACTTGTCCGGGGCGATGAGGATGCGCATTGCACCATCCTGCCAGTACCCGCTGACACAATGTCCGCGTGGAGACCAACCGCGTCGAGGCGTTCAGTGACGGCGTCCTCGCCATCGCCATCACGATCATGGTGCTCGAGCTCAAGACCCCCGAGACCCCGGACCTGCACGGCCTCGCCGCGGTCCTGCCGACGCTGCTCACCTATGTGCTCAGCTTCGTGTACATCGGGATCTACTGGACCAACCACCACCACCTCATGCACCTCACCGCCAGGATCGACGGGGGTGCACTGTGGGCCAACCTGAACCTGCTGTTCTGGCTGTCGGTGGTCCCGTTCACCACGCGCTGGATGGACGAGAGCAGCCTCGCGGAGCTGCCCGTGCTCGTGTACGGGATCAACCTGCTGGCCGCCGCGGTCTCCTACACGATCCTGCAGACCCGCCTCATCCGCCTCCAGGGCGCCGGCAGCCGGCTCGCGCGGGCCATCCGCAACGACGCCAAGGGCAAGTGGTCCATGGCCCTGTACGTGGCCGGGTGCGCTGGGGCCTTCGTTTCGGTGTGGATCAGCGCCGCCGCCTACGTGGCCGTGGCGGCGCTGTGGGTCGTCCCCGACCGGCGGATCGAGCGGGCCGTCGCCGAGGGCACCTCCGCGGACGACGGCGGCAGCTGAGGGCGGCGCGTCCCTCGCCGCCGCGCGTGGAGTCAGCGCTGCGGGAGCGCCCGGGTGCCCTCGATCTGCACGGCCTGGAGGTCGTGGGCGTTGAGGCCGAGCTCGCGCAGGATCGTCGGGGCGATCTGGGTGGTCTCGACCGGGCCGGCGACCGCCGATGCGGTCGCATCCGCGCCCTGCGAGACGACGAGCGGGACGTGGCGGTCCTGCGGGTCGGCGCCGCCGTGCTCCGCGATCTTGCCCTTGCCGCCCGTGTAGACCACGCCGTGCTGGACGATGCCGAAGATGTCCGGGATGCGGGCGTCGTTGGCGGCCGTGTGGAAGAAGTCGGCCACCTGCGATCCGGCGTAGACGGCGGACAGGCCGGAGTCCTGGACCGTGAGGGGGGCCTTGTTGATGTCGTTGCCGGCCGCGGAGTGCGCGAGCAGGTACTGCTTGGCGAAGTCGGCAGCCTTCTGGGTGTGCTCGGTGAGCCAGAGCTGCATGATGTCGTCGTCCGTGGAGAAGGCGACGAGGTCGCCGGCGTGGCCGGCGGCCTTCCACGCGGCGTTGAGGCCGTCGACGATGGGGCCGTCGTCGACGCGCTTGAGCACGGCAGGGTCCGTGGGGGACTGTCCGTGCTTCGCGGAGAGGATCACCGTGGTCTTCTTGGCGTCCGGGGTCTTGGCGATGGCGTCGGTCATCCTGCCGACCTCGGTGTTGATGTAGTCCAGGGCCTTTGTCAGGAGCGGCCCGGGGGTCACGCCGTCGGCGAGGTAGCCGCCGGCCATGCCGTCCGAGGTCGGGAGCTTCTGCGCCGTCGAGACGGTCTGGAAGTTCATGCCGAAGACCCCGGGCTCACCCGCGTTCTGGGTGCCGGAGTGGTCCTTGCCGCCGATCTCGTTGAGGACGGCCTGGACCTTGTAGGTGTCGTACTGCTGGGTGGCGGCGTTGTCCTTCGTCCAGTCGCTGCCGGCGGGGTAGCCCGCGGCGGAGGCATCCGAGTTGATCTCGGGTGCGAACAGGTCATCGATGCCGGTGCCGGAGGGGCCGCTGAGGATGTCGTAGGCGATGTGCTTGTCCGACCAGGCGGTGCGCAGGCCGGCCTTCTTGGCGACCTCGAAGACCGTGTTCACCTTGAGGTACTGGTTGGGGTAGACCGGCTTGCACGTGGTCGGGTCCACGGGCAGGCTCGCCGGGTTCAGCAGCGAGCGGGGCTGGCCCGTCATCTGCAGGATGCTGTCCGGCAGCCCCTTCAGGCCCTGGCCGGCGTCGAGCGCGTTCTGGTCCTTGTCGGCCGCCTCTGTCATCGCCACTTCTGCGCCGGGCTTCGCCGTGGCGCAGTCCGTGGTGCCGGCGGGAAGGAGGGCACGGTTCCACGTGTCGTCGTAGTAGATGCCCGTGGTGCCGGGGTTGCCGCCGGTCAGCTGGCCGACCATGCCGGGGAACGAGTCCGAGGGCACGGGGGTCTGGGCGTTCGTGTAGCTCGTGCCGTGGCCGACGAGGCGGGCGAGCGCCGAGCCCGGGTGGTTCCGGACGTACCAGTCGAGGTCTGACTGGTGCAGGCCGTCCACAGAGAGCAGGAGGACGTGCTTGTCCGAGGCCGCCCTGTGGGACGTCGCCGGAGCGGCCACGGCGGCGCCGGCCGCGCCTGCCGTAGCCAGCGCCGCACCGAGCACGGCCGCGGCCGCCCGTTTCGTGGTGGTCTTCATGGTGGTTCCCTTCCGGCGCCTGGGCGCCCAGCATCCGGCCGCCGGCAGGCGGCCCGCAGGCGATGCTTCCACCGCGGGCGGGGGGCCCGGGGTGGTTGGGCGGCCACAAGGCGAGAGTTCCCTCGGAGTTCGGCTGGGCGTCGCCCAGCTCCCAGAGGATTCACCGGGAACTCAGGGGACCTTCTCCGTATCGGGCTGGCTCCGGCAGAGAGCGCCCCATCAGCGCGGGGGCCAGGCCCCGCGCGCCTGGAGCACCGAACGCAGCACGTCGGCCCGGTCGGTGAGGAGCCCGTCCACGCCGGCGTCGAGGAGCCGGTGCATGTCCGCGGCCTCGTTGACCGTCCACACGTGCACCTGCAGGCCGAGGCGGTGGGCGCGGTCCACGAACCCGCGGGTGGGGACGCGGAGGCCCCGGAAGTGCTCAGGCACCTGGAGCGCGCCGATGCCCCTGAGCGCGCGGCGCAGCAGCGCCTCGGGAAGGGGCGCCCCGAGGAGCCGCATCACGGCCGCGGACTCGATGCCGGACGAGGACGCCACCGGCCGGGAGAGCCGGGACAGCACGGCGCGGCGGCGCGCGTCGGAGAACGAGGTGACGAGCACCCGGTCGTGCAGGCGCATCCGCTCGATGAGCCCGGCGAGGGGAGCCACGGCGGCGGCCGACTTCACGTCCACGTTGACGTACGCCCCCGGCAGCTCCTCGACGAGCTCTGCGAACAGCGGCACGCGCTCGGAGGCACCGATCCTCGCGGCCGCCACGGCGGACCAGTCCAGCTCGGCCAGGGCCCCGGTCCGGTCCGTGACGCGGTCCAGACGCTCGTCGTGGAAGGCGACCAGTGCGCCGTCGTGCGTGGCCCGGACGTCCGTCTCGAGGTGGGTGAATCCGAGGTCCCACGCGGCGCGGAACGCGGTGAGCGTGTTCTCGAGCCCTTCGGGGGAGAAGCCGCGGTGCGCGAAGGCCATGGGGGCCGGGTGGAAGAACGGCACGGCCCCACGCTACCTCCACCCGAGTAGGCTGGCGGCATGGAGCTGAGCGCCGCGAGCCGCGAATACTTCCGCACGCTTCCGCGACGGCGGGTCGCCGCGGGCCTGGTGATCCGCGACGGCGGCGGCCGCGTCCTGGCCGTCAAGCCCAACTACCGGGACGGCTGGCTGCTGCCCGGCGGCACCGTGGATCCGGGCGAGGCCCCGCGCAAGGCCGCCCGCCGCGAGGGCCGCGAGGAGCTCGGGCTCGACATCGAGCCAGGGGCCCTCCTGCTGATCGCCCACTCGGCCTTCCCGGACCCGGTCGGGGACGGGCTGAGCTTCCTGTACGACGGCGGATCGCTCCCCGCGGGCGCCTCCGTCACCCTCCAGGAGGAGGAGCTCATCGAGTGGCGGTTCGTGGGCGAGGAGGAGTTCGGGGAGTACTTCGGCGACCACGGTGCCCGGCACATCGAGGCGGCGCTCACCGGGCTCGCGGAGGCCCGCACGCTCGAGCTCGAGGACGGCGTCGAGGTCCTCTAGCCGGTCCGCGAGCGCATTCAGTCCGCGAGCTCTGTGGGTTCGGTCACGACGTCCACCATGGCCTCCCCGCGGAGGACGGTGATCTCCGTGCGCCGCCCGATGGCCTCGGCAAACATGTGCCGCTGGAGGGACTGGGCGTCCTTGAGGGGCTCGCCGTTGATCGCGAGCAGGAGGTCGCCGCGCCGGATGCCGCTGGACTCCGCCGGGCTCCCGCCCACCACCTCGGCGACGCGCAGCGCCCGCCGGGACCCGGTGCGGGCCGCCCAGCGCGCCTCCAGCGGCGTCGGCACGCTCACGAGTCCCAGATAGGCGCGGCGGACGCGCCCGTCGAGGCGGAGGGAGTCGAGGATCCGCCGGGTCGTGGCGTTGATCGGCACGGCGAGGCCGAGCCCGAATCCGGCCACGGCGGTGTTGATCCCCACCACGCGGCCCCGCGAGTCCGCGAGGGCGCCGCCCGAGTTGCCGGGGTTGAGTGCGGCGTCGGTCTGGATGACGTCCTCGATGAGGCGCGACGCCGTCCGCCCCCGGGCCGGGATCGAGCGCCCGAGCGCGCTCACGACTCCGGCCGTGACGCTGCCCTCGAGGCCGAGCGGGCTGCCCACCGCAACCACGAGCGATCCGACCAGCAGCGTGTCCGCGTCGCCGAGCTCGGGCGGCTCGGGCACGTCGATGCCGCTGCGCAGGACGGCGAGGTCGGAGAGGGGGTCGCGGCCCACCACGGCGAACGGCCCGACCGTGCCGTCCGCGAACGCCACCTCGCCGTGGTTGAGGCGCCCGACCACATGCGCGTTCGTCACGAGGTGCCGCTCCGCGGTGAGCACGACGGCGCTCCCGGACCCCCGCTCGGTCCGCACCGAGGCGACACGCGGGGTCAGGTGCCGGGCCACGCCGGTGACGACCTGGGAGTAGGCGTCCATGGCCGGCCCCTCGGCGAGGCGGCCGGCGTCGCTGTTCTCGCTCATGCTCCCCCAACGCCGCAGAGGGCCCGCGCATGCCGGGTATCGCGCGGGGCGAACGGGGCGCGTCGGAAGGCCGAGCGAAGAAGCTTGTTTGGATCACGCACGTGCAGGGAAACAGATGGACTGCTGTACAACCAGACGTTGTACACCGACCTTAGGAGATCACCGTGCTGCTCTGGATTGCACTCATTCTGTTCGTCCTCTGGCTCCTCGGATTCATCGCGCTTCCGAGCCTCGGAGGCATCGTCCACATCCTCATCGTGCTCGCCGTCATCGCCCTGATCGTGCACTTCGTCACGCGCCGCAAGGCGGTCTGACCGGCGCAGCCCGCGTTGGGTGCCCCCTCTCCCGCCATAATGGAGGCATTCGGAACTGAATGCTGGGCGATCAAAGGGAGTTGTCGATGAAGCTGTTCATCTGGGGCATCGTGATGCTGGCCATCTTCGTTCTGGGCCTGCTGGTCGACATCGGCGGCGGCGTCTACATGTTCCTGTGGGCCGCACTCGTGCTGATGACCATCGGGACGATGAAGCTGTCGCACCGGCGCGCGTGAAGCGCTAGCGGCGGGCGGCGCCCCGGCCCGGCTAGCCAGCCGGGATCCAGGACGAGGGTCGCAGAGAGGGGGGGGGGGGGGGGGGGGGCCCCCCCGCCCGCGGGGGGGGGTACCGAACCTTTGATGTGGGCGCCCCGGAGCACCCCCCCCCGCCCCCGCTCGGGGGGCGCAGGGGGGCGAGACCCC
>NZ_JAUSRH010000002.1 GCF_030811715.1 Sinomonas atrocyanea
CGGGTGCCGTGGCGGTGTTCTGTGCCTGGCCCTGGGCTCTGGGTGGGGTTGTGTGGGGGTGGGGGGGGGGGGGGGGGGGGGGGGGGGGGCCGGGCCCCCCCGCCCCCCCCCCCCGCCGCGGAAGGGTTTCAGGCGGCGGCCGGTGCCGTCTCGAGCTCGCCCTCCGGCCTCTCGGCGCGGGCGCTCCTGACGAGGAGCGTCGCGAGGGCCGCCACGACGAGCGGCACCGCGAGCGAGGCGAAATACCCGGACGGCCCGAGGCCGGTGAGCAGCAGGCCGCCGAGCGCGGAGCCGACGATCGAGCCGAGCCGGCCGATCCCGATGCCCCAGCCGGTCGCGGTGGCACGGAGCTGGGTGGGGTAGGCGTTGGCGATGAGGTAGTTCAGGGCCAGCTGCTGGCCGCCGACGCCGAAGCCCGCGAGGCCCATGAGCGTGAACACGAGCCCGAAGTTCGTCCCTGCGGCGCCGAGACCGAGGGCGATGAGGATGCCCGCGCCGAACATGCCCAGCAGCAGGGTGCGCGCGTTGACCCGCGGGAGGACGGCGGAGAGCGGGACGGCGAAAAGGATGAAGGCGCCGTTGACGGTCACCGTGCCCAGAGCGGCGGTTCCTGCGTCGAGCCCGAGGCCCTTGAGTGCCGTCGGCATCCACAGGAGCAGCAGGTACCAGGCGATCCAGTTGAAGAGGTAGATCGCCCAGACCGCGACGGTCGCGGTGCGGTACGCGGGGGAGAGGAGGGCCGCGACGGAGCCGCGCTTCTCGCCGGCGTCCTCGACCATGAGCACGGTGGCGTCGGGGACGGCCTGTCCGGTGGTGCGGGCGATGAGCGTGCGGGCGCGCCGGTCGCCCTCAGGCGCGCCCTTGGCGACGAGGAAGGCCTGCGATTCGGGCAGGAGGGCGATCACGGCGGCCAGGAGCACCACCGGGAGCGCGCCGCCGATGAGGAAGATGCCCCGCCAGCCGACCGCCGGAAGCCACGCCGCGGCGACGAGGCCGCCGATCATCGCCCCGCCGGGCAGGCCGAGGAGCACGAGCGTCATGAGGAACCCGCGGCGCCTGCGCGGGCTGAACTCGGCGGTCAAGGCGAGCAGGGCCGGGGTGGCGCCGCCCATGCCGAGGCCGATGAGGAAGCGCAGCGCCACCACCTGCCACGCGGTGGCGGCGAATGCGCCGGCCAGCGAGAAGGCGCCGAAGAGCGCGAGCGCCACGAGGATGGTGCGCTTGCGGCCGATCCGGTCCCCGAACGTGCCCAGCGTCATCGCTCCGACGGCCATGCCGATCGTGCTCGCGGTGATGACCCAGGTCATGTCGGTGGCGGAGAGCTTGAACTCGGCGGCGATGGCGGTGCCGATGAACGCGATCGACTGCGTGTCGAACCCATCCAGCAGCGCGACCAGGAAGCACAGGGCCACCGCAGCCCAGCGCCAGGGCCCCATGCGGGGATGGTCCATAGCGTCCTGGACGCTCAAGGTCTGTCTTGTCATCGTTGACTCCTCACAGCGGGGTGCGCGGAGGACGACGGCGTCCCCCGGGTTTGGCCTGCTGTGTGAGGCTATGGCGGGGGTCGGGGCGGAGAGAAATACCCGTTTGCGGGCTATTGATACGTGCCGACGATAGGTGCAAGACCTGCGCTAGTAAGCGGGGTGACCCTGGCGGTTCAAGAAGTCCGAATGGCTGACGGCACTGCTCTGAGGACCTCGGTCGTGGCGATGTTCATGCTTGCCTCGCGGTCGCGAAAGCTCTCCGCTCACAGGGCGCCTCTTCGCTCTAGCGGTTCAGCGTCCACGCCGGGGACTCCCAGGACGCCAACACCTGTGCGATTTGGGGGATGTCCTGCCGGCTAATGGCATTCGCTGACGAGCTCGACGCCTGCCGCTTTGAAGTCGCTCACATTGGTTGACCACAAATTCTCGATGAGCTGCTTCATTTTCGGGTCGGCATGATCAGCGACACCCATGAGCTGAGTCTGCAACGTGCGGAGCTTATCGATGTTGGCGGCGTCGGTGGCGTGACTCGAGGTAATCGTGCTGATGTATTGGTAGAGCGGCCCATCCTGCTTCGTCCCCGCTAGCTGGGCGCATGTTGCGAACGTCGATACGGTAAATGCACTCGGCGCGGGCGTTGGGGTCATAGTCGGCGACGGTGGCGCGCTTGTCACCGAAGACGTCGGTGAGGCGGCCGAGGTGGCGGTGGCGCTCGCGCAGGAACTCAGGGCGGCGGCAACGCCTAGGGCTGTCAGGCAGGCCGCAGTAGCCTTCAAAGCACTCCTCGCAGAATAAGAGGAAGCGTAGAAGGCTTCCGCAGATGAAAAAAGCATCTCATGCAAATGATGCTCAGGTGGTGGCGGCTCGTGGGTGAAGGAGCAACTCGCAGTCATTAGCCGACCTTTGTCCATGACGCACAGCCGGTAACTTCGAAGACCTGGCCATTTTCGAGGGTTGCCGTGGCAACACCAGACGTGATGTTGTTGTCGACTATGTCGGCTTTAGAGTCCGTCCCAGTCTTCCAAGCGTAGTAGCACCCTGCCCCGTTCGAGCCGTCTGGTCCGGTAGTCCTATAGACCCCGGGCTGGACGTCCCGGCCCACGACGTAGACGCCGCCGGTCATCTGGTTCTGAGAGACCACCGCTTGAGCCGACTTCAGCTCTTGTTCGCCTTGCGCGACCGCTGATTCTCGCGCCTGAATCGAAGCTTGCGCAGAGGCAATGGCGGCGCTCTGGGAAGCGGCAGCGTCCACTTGCAGCTGCAGGCTGTTCTGCTGCGATTCCAGCGAACCGATGCTTGCGCTCTGCGACGCGATCGTTGCGCTCTGGCTTGAGCTGGTGTCCCTCAGTGCAACATACGGCGTTGTAGTCGTGGGATCCGGCTGCACAGCCGCTGTAATGGCCCCGCCGATCGCCCCGCCCACGATAAGGGCACCGACAAGTGCCATGAGAGTTCGCGCTCCGAGGCGGTGTTTAGTGGCCACCGCATTGCCGATATCAGCCGCGTTGTAACCGAGTAGATCGGGGTCGTCAGCCGCAGGGGGAATTTCAAGAGCCGGATCGGGTTCGGGCAGGCGTGCGCTTTCCCCTGGGTTCTCTTCGTGGAGCTGGGTCATCTTCGGTTCCCTGAGTTCGATCGTGGTGCGCGGACGACTCGCATCTTGGTTCGCGAGCCCTCGACTGAGAGCATGATGTCAATTGGACATGTAAAATACAACCTTTGCGGAGGATCTTGCAGACTGCATCGCCCCGTCGGCCAGTGTGCTAGGGGAGCGCGGCGAGAGCGTTCTTCTCGATCGTGACCGCGTTTCCGTTTGCGGTCACGCCGAATACGTACGGTAGGTAAGTGGTTCCCCCGCTGGAGTTGGCGGTTTGAGGATCGAGGGTTAAGTAGTCGAAGTCCACACCGATCACCGCATTGCACCCCAACTCGTATGCCGCCTCTTTGAGTTCGGTTAGCGCCTTCCGCCTAATCTGGTCCAAAGAGGCCATCAGGCTCTTGCCCGTGTTCGTCGGTCGCCCAAACACGCCGTCCCGCCCGCGATCGATCTGCACCACCCCATCACCTGAGATGTAACCCGAATACTTCGTGATCGCGTAGCCCTCGAAGCCGAACCCCGAGGTCACAAGCATGCTGTCCAGCGACTGCTGCTTCAATTGCGCAGCTCGGTCCCGCTCCGCGTCCTCGCGTGCAGCGCGCTCTTGGTTCTGCAACTCGAACTGCTTGAAAGCGCCCACCATTTCTTCGATGCTCTGGGTGTCATCGACCTCAATGCCGCCCATCAGCCCGATCCTGTACTTGTATTCGGACTGTTTAATCCAGGTTTCAAACGAGGCGCCGTTGAGGTGGTGGTTCCTGACGATGTCTTTGGTCTTCAAGGTTGCCCTTCTGGGTGGGGGCCTGTTCAGTCAGGCCGAGTGCGGGTGCTGCGGCGAGCCGGCCAGAACCGAGGCGCCGGATGAGGAGCATGTCCCGCTCGCGGCCGAAGTCCGGCCTGGGCTGGGTGATCTGGTTGGGTGCCAACCTGCGCCGGTCTCAGTTGTACATGTCTATCAGAGGATGCCGACGCCAGCGCCGATGCTGTCGAGCCGGGCAGCGTGTCGCAGGAATGCGCGCGCAGTGCTGCTCGAAGAATCGAGTAATCTGCCTGTGGTGGCCTTGCATTGGGGGGCCCTTCACAGAAGAAGGTGGCAGCAGGAGTGGCCTCAGCGCGTCTGGGTTTCGAAGAGACCCTCATCGATCTCATCAAAGCCAGGAACCCCGTTCTTCTCGTGGAGACGCATGAGGCCGAACGAGTGCTGAAGCTGGTCCGGTCGGTAGCTCAGAACTCTGAAATCCGCCGCTCCCGGAGAGTCGCCACCTACACGCTCACGAACGGGCTTCAGGATGGTGTAGCGCCGGGTCGTCCTATGGCGCCCGACGCAGCCCTTTCGGAAGCAGCGAAAGTCACCGAGCCGACGATCTTTGTCTTCTTCGACCTTCATCACTATCTCGGTGCTGGCGGCCGTCCGGCGGAGCCCGGCGTCATCCGCTCCGTACTGGACGCGGCGCGCGAGTTCCGCGCCGGCCGGGTGCCACACACGCTGTTGATCGTTGCGCCTGCACTGCCCCTGCCCGCAGATCTCGAGAAGGAAGTGAGCGTCGTCGAACTTCCGCTTCCCGGCAAGGCGGAGATCGAGGCGGTGCTCGATGAAATCATCACGACCAACGCGGCCAACATCGTCGTGGACCTCTCTGCTGAGGACCGTGAGAGACTCCTCCAAGCGGCCCAGGGGTTGACCCTCGGCGAGGCGGAGAATGCCTTCGCGCGGGCGATCGCCTCGGACCGGCGGCTCGATGCCGATGACATCGACTTGGTCCTCGATGAAAAGCGGCAGACGATCAAGAAGTCTGGACTCCTCGAATTCATCGAACCCGCGGGCTCGATGGAAGACATTGGTGGGCTTGAGAATCTCAAGTCGTGGTTGGGGAAGCGCAAGGACTCCTGGCTGCCGGCTGCAAGCGAATGGTCGATCCCTGCTCCGAAGGGCGTTCTCATCACCGGTGTGCCGGGTTGCGGCAAGAGCCTGACTGCCAAGTGCATGTCTACGCTCTGGGGATTGCCGCTACTCCGGATGGATGTGGGCCGGGTCTTCTCGGGTCTCGTCGGTTCCAGCGAGCAGAACATGCGTGCTGTTCTGAAGCTTGCGGAGGCTGTTGCCCCGTCAATTTTGTGGATTGATGAAATCGAGAAGGGCTTTGGCTCATCGTCATCTGGCGACTCCGGGACCAGCCAGCGGGTCTTCGGCACCTTCCTCACCTGGATGCAGGAGAAGTCCAAGCCCGTCTTCGTTATCGCCACCGCGAATAAGATCGACGGTCTGCCCCCCGAGTTCCTGCGGAAGGGGCGGTTTGACGAGATCTTCTTCGTGGACCTCCCCACCCCCAAAGAGCTCAAGGAGATCTGGCGGCTCCAGCTCAGCCAGCGCTTGACTGATTCCTCGCGCGCCTCTGGCGGCCTTGTGTTGAGCGACGGCCTCCTCCAACGGCTGGCCGAGGAGAGCAACGGTTTCTCGGGTGCAGAGGTGGCTGAAGCTGTGGTGAGCGCGTGTTTCGACGCCTACTCACAAAGGCGCGCCGTGCAGGAGGCGGACCTCTTCCGCAGCATCCGCAATACGACGCCTTTGTCCAAGACCCAAGAGGAACAGATTCGACAAATTCGGGAGTGGGCAAGCGCACGTGCGGTTGCAGCGACTTCCCGGGAAGATTCCGGGGAACTCGCGCTCGTCGGTGCCTCGGCCGGACGTGACGTGACCTCATACCGCAGCGGCCGGCAGATCGAGTACTGACGATGAGCCTCGAAGTCCTCCTCATCCCACTGGGGATTGCCGCTATCGCGGCCATCAAGGAAGCACGCAGCAGCGATCTGTGCGAGAAGTGCAAGGCAACCCGGATCGAAGACCAGTCACTCCTAGTGGAAGCGCTCCAAGCACTCGGCGCGACGGACATCCAGCAAACCAACGGCAGACTGACAGCCAAGAGCCGGTTCGGGCAGCTCACTTTTGCCCGCGTGGGCAAGGCTTTTCTGGGGCGGGTGGATGGAGCCGAGAGTGCGACGCCGTCCATGCTGGCGGAACTCGATTCTGCGGTCGGTTCGATTCTCCAGTTCCGCACAGTCGAATCTGTGAGGGAACAGGCCGCGTCAATGGGACTGACCCTGATTACTCAGACTGCCCAAGACGGAACTGTCCAACTGGTCTTCGAGGAGCAGCGGTGAGCCGTCGCATCACAGTAAGCATCGGTCCAGACGGAACGATTAGCGCCGAGGTTTCGGGAGTGCCAGGGCCTGCGTGTCTTTCGTCTTACGACACGATCGGCAAACTCGTTCCTGGCGCCACAGTCGTCGACTCCAAGCTCACGAATGAGTACCACGCGACATCGATGGACTCCCCAGCGGTCCAGAATCGCATAACTGAGAACGAAAGGCTGTCATGACTCCCGAAGAGAAGCTCTGCTCGCGCTGGTGGCGCATCAGGAATTCTGCCGGGGTTCTCTGGCCCATCCTGACCGCCGGGGTCCTCGGCTGTGTGGTCTTCCTGTTCCGCGGCATCAAGTCAAAGACAACATCGTGGATCATCATGGGCGCCGTCTTCGGGCTGATCGATCTCGGCATCATGGTCGGGATGCAGTTCGTCGATATGGGGACCAAGAGCAACCCGGCCAAGACACCCGCCGCGAGCGTCATGTCCACCGTGGTGTTCGTGAACTGGGTGGCGAGCATGGTGATGGCCTTCGTGATCAACAAGAAGTGGCTTCTGTGGAAGGCCCGTCACGGTCAGCCGTGGTATGCGGGCACTCCCGCTGCACCAGCCGTCCGGACTACGTCGGCCGTCAACGCGGGCGGTCTGGCCAAAGCCTTTGACACTCCGACTGTTTCCGGGGGTCCCGCTCCTGTCGAAGTCGGACGTCCAGGCCCTGTCGACGTCAACGTAGCCTCATCCGGAGACCTCCAGCGGCTTGGCCTGGATGCACCGACCGCGGACCGCATCATTCTCACGCGGGACCAGAACCAGGGCTTTCCCAACTTTGAACAAATGGTCGCTGCCGTCGGCGTTCCGCCGCACCAACTCCTGGCTGTCCGTGAGCAGCTCGCCTTCGGTGCACGTCCCGCTGCATCCGAGCCCAGCCGTCGCCTGTTCGACTGACGATGGCAGTAATTAGGGTCTCCCGTATCCTCCACGCAACCACGGCGGAGGGGCCCGGGCTCAGGACTGCAGTTTGGTTCCAGGGCTGCAGCATCCGCTGCAAGGGGTGCATCAACCCGCACTTGTTCTCCGAACTCGGTGGCTTTGACATGGATCCTGAGAAAGTCGTGAGAGAAGCCGTAGGCCACAGGGTAGAGGGCCTCACATTCCTCGGCGGCGAGCCTTTCGACCAGGCGCCCGCTGCGGGAAATCTGGCGCGGTTGGCGCAGCAGGCGGGTCTGGGAGTCGTCTGCTTTTCGGGCTACCTCCATGAGGACTTGGCATCCCGCCCTGATGCGGACGAACTGCTGAACTGCACGGATCTCCTCGTCGATGGGCCCTACCGGGCCGACGAGCCAGAAGCGAACCGGGCTTTGGTCGGCTCGACGAACCAGCGCTTCATCCATTTCACGTCGCGATACGCAGACTTCGATCCCGTGCATACGCCTAACCGTCTGGAAATGCGGATTGCCCCGGATGGTTCGGTAGAGATGGCTGGCTTCCTGCAGCGGCGCGAACTTCAGGACTTGAGCGCCCGGCTGGGGACGAGTCGCGCGTGGCGGCGCAACACCGGCTGATCACACGTTCCGTCCCTACCCAGGGCCGGTGCACAGACCTCCCTCTTGGAAGAGGGAGCAACCGAGTTGGGGGAACACATTGAAGAAATCGCTTTCGGTTCTTGCCTTGCTGGCGATCATGGTGACTGGATGCTCAGCCACGAACCAGAGCGCGAAGCCTTCCGCCGAGCCGGCGGCGGCCACGTCTGCTCCGAGCAACGCTCCACTTCCTAATGAGGTCGGGAAGACTCTCGATAAGGCGAAGAAGGAGCTTGAAGGGCTGGGCTACAGGGTGAAGGCGACAGACACGGTCGAAGGCAAGGCGATCATCGTCAAGTCCAACTGGGAAGTCATCTCGCAGGACCCCGCAGCGGGGGCTTCCGCGCCTGAGGCCTCGACGGTCAACCTCGGAGTCAAGCATCTCAGTGCTACTCCGTCGCCGACGCCGACCCCCACACCCACCCCTACCCCCGACGTCGTGGTGGGCGTTGGCACGGGCGCGGACGTCGGAGCCGGCAACGGTTCGGTAGCGAACACCGGTGGCGGATCTGCTGAGGGGACCGGAACGTCCGGGGGCAGCAACCAGACCAACACTGATCCATACGTTGCACCAACTGTTCCGAAAGCCGGCACCATCATCTGCAAGGACGGCTACGTCTGGCCAGGGACAACACGCCAAGGCGCCTGCCATGGGCATAAGGGCATCGCGAACTAGATACGACGCAACCGCGACGCCGGTGACCCGCCCGCGTGGGCGAGTCGCCGACGTCGTGCGTGAAGCAGGAGAATTACGCCGCCGTCGACGCCCCGAGCAGCCCCGAGAGCGCGGCCGCGGAGGCCTTCAGATCGGTGACGTGCCGCCCGTCAGCCGAGGTGTCGAGGACGCCGACCGGCGCGACGAGGGCCAGCGTCGCGATGACGTTCCCGCCGGCGTCGAACACGGGGGCGGCAACGGCGGCGACCCCGTCGATCACGGCCTCGCTCACTGCAAAGCCTGCGCCAAGCGCCTCGGCGAGCTTCCGCTCAACGTCACCCCGCCCGGCGCCGAGCTTCGCCAGCGCCCGCTCCCGCGCCGCCGGTGAGCCCCACGCGAGGAACGCGAGCCCCTGCGCGGACTGCGGCCCGAGCGGCGCCCCGATCCGCACGGTCATGTTCACCGACTTCCCGGCCGGCTCCTTGGATGCGACGGCGACGGCGCTGGAACCGGTCCACAGCCCGAGCACCGCGGTCTGGCCCGTGCGCTCGGCGAGGGAGGCGAGGAGGGGCTCGGCCACATCGACGATCTTGGGCCCGGTCAGCATCGAGGCGGCGATGCCCATGATGAGGGGGCCGGGCCGGTAGTCGTTGTCGTTGATCCGCTGCAGGAAGCCCTCGGAGGCGAGGGACTGGAGGTAGCGGTGGGCGGAGGTCCGCCCGATCCCCAGCTCCTCGGCGACGTCGTTGATGCGCACCTCGTTGCGGTCCGAGCCGAACATCCGCAGGATCTGCGCGCTCCTGCTCACCACCTGCAGGCCGCCGGCCGGCGCGGCGTCGTCCCTCTCCGTTGGCATAGCCCACACTCTAGCCCGTGCCCCGCCCCGCACCGGCGCGGCCGTCACGGCTGACGCTCGACGGCGACCGTGTGCTCGGCGAGGTCGCGGTCCTTCGTCTCGGGTCCCCACAGCGCGCCGACGATGAGGCAGACGCCGCCGACGGCGAGCAGCACCGCCGGGGTGAGCTTCAGCGGCATGATCCCGGCGAGGGCGGCCATGTAGAAGGCGTAGAACGAGGGGATGATGAGCGCCAGGGAGTAGCCGACGCCGTAGCCGGTGGCCCGGATCTCCACGGGGAACCGCTCGGACATGTAGGCGCCGATGGCCCCGAAGGCCGGGATGCCGAGGAGCGCGATCGCGGTGACGGCCACGGTCGCGGCCCAGAAGCCCTTGACCGCCCCGGAGGCGAAGAGCACGAACAGCGGGATCGCGAGCAGGGAGCCGACGCCGCAGAGGACGAAGAACGCCCGGCGTCCGATCCGCTGCGAGAGCATCCCGAACAGCGGGTACGCCACGGACACCACGGCGAACGCGATGATCATCAGCGTCGAGGTCTGCACCGCGCTGAGGCCGGTGGTCGGGGCGATGGTGGGCGGCAGGATCACGATCGAAGCGTTGGAGGAGAACCACACGCCGGTCATGAGCAGGAACGCCTGCGCGAGCGGCTTGCGGTTGGGCCCGGCGAGGAGCTCCTTGAACGGGTTGACCCGCTTCGTGGAGGTGTTCTCCCAGGCCGGGCTCTCCTCGACGCCGCGGGCGTAGGCGATCGCGAAGCCGATCGAGATGACGGCGCCGACGATGAACGCGATCCGCCAGCCCCACTGCGAGTAGGCCGACGCCGGGCTGCCGGCCGGCGCGAACGTGAGCACGAGCAGGGTCAGCGCGGAGATGACCACGTAGGAGGACGGGAACCCGAGCGCGATCAGGCCCGCGTTGCGGCCCCGGTTCCGCTTCGCGGAGTGCTCCATCGCGAGCGGCACCGCGCCGGTGTACTCGCCGCCGAGGAACACCCCGCCGATGAATCGCAGCACGATCAGCGCGACCACCCCGGCGATCCCCACGCTCTGGTACCCCGGCAGCGCCGCGATGAGCCCGGTGGCCACCCCGGCGCCGGCGACGGCGACGACGGTCGCCTTCTTGCGCCCCACCTTGTCCCCGAGCCAGCCGAAGATCACCGACCCGAGGGGGCGGGCCACGAGGGTGGAGGCGAAGACGAGGCCGCCGAGGATCGCCGTCGTGGCCGGCCCGATCGAGGCGGGGGTGAAGAAGGCCATCGCCGGGGCGAGCGCGATCACCGGCAGGTAGATGTCGAACATGTCGATGAAGAAGCCGGCGCTCGCGCCGACCACCGCGCGGCGCTCGTGCCCGGATGCCGCAGTGCCCACGGCACCAGTGTGGCGGTCCATCGCGTGCGCGGTCACCGCTGGCCGCCCAGGGTGAGGGGCTCCTTGGCGCCCAGGTTGGCCACCCACGAGGTGAGGTGGGCGTAGTCGGCCCGCGGCGGGACGAAGATGTCGATGTTCACGCAGGGGCCGGAGGTCACGTCGATGTAGTGCTCCTTGCCGCGCTCCACCAGCATGAGGTCGTGCGGGCCCATGCGGTGCGCCACGCCGTCGACGTAGTAGTCGGCCTCGCCCTCGAGGATGAACACAAGCTGGTCGAAGTCCTCGTGCGAGTGGGGGCGGAGCTCGAGGCCCTTCTCCACGGTGTTCCACACGATCATGACCTCGTCCGTGGCGTAGGCCTTGCGGGTGATGCCCGGGCGGGCGACCTCGAGCGGGATGTCGTCGAAGCTGACGACTTCCGAGTAGAGCGATTCGTTGAGGGACACCGTGATCTCCTTTGACCTTGTGTTCCGATTTTCGGAACAGCTTGTGCGCAATGTGGAACGAGCGTAGCATCGTGATCACGGTCACTGTCAATGCCCCTCGAGGGGCAGAACTCCACGGAAGGACAGCAACGATGCTGAAGCCCGAAGGCCACGAGCCCGTCACCATCGACGACCCGGAGGTCGCCGCGATTCTGGACGGCGCCGTCGACCTGCACGTCCACCCGAGCCCCTCGCCGTTCCCGCGCCGGCTGCCCATCGCCGAGGCCGCATGGCAGGCGCACGAGGCCGGCTTCCGGGCGATCCTGGTCAAGAGCCACCACCACTCGATGGTCACGGACATCCGCGCCGCCTCCGAGGCGCTCGGCGGCCTGCCGATCCCGGTGCTTTCCGGGGTGGCGCTGAACAACTACGTGGGCGGCCTCAACCCGTACGCGGCCGAGCTCGCCCTCGCCCAGGGCGGCCGGATGGTCTGGTTCCCCACCATCTCCTCGCACGCCCACATCTGCGTGCACGAGGCCGAGGGCCAGAACATGCGCTTCCCCACCAACAACCTGGGTCTGCGCCACACCACCGAGATCGGCATCCTCGACGCCGAGGGCGCGCTCAAGCCCGAGGTTCTGGACATCCTCGAAGTCATCAAGGCGCACGACGCGATCATGTCCTGCGGCCACCTCGACGCCGACCAGACGGAGCGGCTCATCGAGCAGGCCTCGTCCATGGGGATCAAGCGGATCCTCGTGAACCATCCGAACTTCGTGATCGGCGCCGAGCCCGAGCGGGTGCGGCGCTGGGTGGGCCTCGGGGCGCGGATCGAGCACTCGATCTGCCAGTACGACGACCGCACCTCGTTCTACCAGTGGGGCCTCGACACCCTGCTCGGCTTCGTGAAGGCCGCCGGCGTGGAGAACACGCTCCTGGGCTCGGACCTGGGCCAGGCGAACAACCCGCTGCCGGTGGACGCCTACGCGCGCATGGTCCGCGGCCTGCTGGACGCGGGCGTGTCCAAGGAGGACGTGCGCCGGCTCATCGCGGACAACCCCGCCGACCTGCTGGGGATCTGATGGCCCTCCCTACCTCCCTGCGCGCGGTCATGGCCGAGCGCCCCGTCCTCGGCACGTTCCTGAAGATCCCGCGGTTCGAGATCGTGGACATCCTGGCCCTCTCCGGCTTCGACTTCGTGGTCTGCGACTACGAGCACTCGCAGATGTCGGTGGGGGAGGCGTGCGACGTCGTCCGTGCCGGCCGAGCGCGCGGCCTGCCGGTCCTGGTCCGGGTCCCCGCCCTGGACCGGGGCGACATCAACCGCCTGCTCGAGGCCGGTGCCGCCGGGATCCAGCTCGCCCGCGGCTCCGGCGCCGCGGCAGGGGAGCTGCGGAAGCTGGTGTCCTATCCGCCGCTGGGCACCCGGTCGGTGTCGCTGGCGCAGCCGGCGGCGGACTACGGGATGGGCGTGACCCTGGCCGGGCACTTCGAGCGGTCCAACTCGACCGTTCTGGCCGTGGGGCAGTTCGAGACCGCCGACTACGCCGACGGGATCGACGCCGCGATGGCGGCCCTGGACGTGGCGTTCATCGGGCCGGTGGACCTGTCCGTGGACCTGGGCACGCCGGGGGAGCTGGACTCCGCGCCCATGCGGGCCGCCGCCGAGGCGATCGAGGCGGCTGCTTCGGGCCGCGGGGTGCCGATGGGAATCTTCGCGGGCTCGGCGGAGGCCGCGGCCGACGCCGTGGCGCGCGGCTACCGCTATATCGTGGCGGGGTCGGACCTGACCATGGTCGCGGGCGGGGCGAGGCAGCTCAGCTCGCTGCTGGAGGCTGTCGGTTGAGCGAAGTCGGAACCGCGGACGACGGCGGGTGCCCGGCTCGCGTGGGCCGGGCTCGGCAGTTATATGGCGGGAGGGATAAACCGACGCAGATAGCTGCGAAGGGCGGGATCGCAGACGTAGACGTATGTGCCCCGCATTCCACGGGTGAGCAGAACGCCGTAGATATTGACGATGTATTCCAGTAGTTGCTCGTCTGAATACACGATGCCGAGACGAGGGTTGTTTTCCTTGCCTTTCTTGTCGTGATAGTTGCTGCGGTCGACCACGAAGCGCTGCATTGCAGGGTCATACGTCAGTTCGGGCCCAATGATCACACCCGCATAGTTGAGGTCGTACCCCTGCACCGTGTGGATTGATCCGACTTCGTTGACCGACTTCGGCGAGTTGATCCAGTCGCGGTCCGTCGAATTCCAGCGGAGCTGGCAGCCGTCAATCTCGATGTCGTAGGCTTTCGGGTTCTTCTTGCTCACCCATGGCCAGGCATACCCAGCTACTAGGCGCGCCAGATTGAACTCACGCTCCTTCTCGCGGATCTTCCCGAGCATGTCTGTCAGATCGTCGTAGAGCGCAAACTCATACTCGCCGAACCGCCGCGGCTGCGGCGCAGAATCAGTGAGCATCGACCTGACGTAGGCTACGTAGTCCTCACCCGTGTTGAGGCGCATCTGGGTCATCAGGCGGTACAGACGGTGGTCGTCCTTCGCCTCTGAGAGCAGCGATGTCATCCTCGCTCTAGGCAGGTCGGCGGGACGAACACTTTGGGCGGCGTCGACCAGGAAGATCTGGTGAGTGCTCTGCTTCCCGATCCAATCGAGCTGGGTGAGTGCGTCGTCGTCCGACCCGAACAGATGCTCGTTGATCGTCTGGAACTCCTTGTTGCGGACGCCCGAGGACTGATTCGCGCGCTGCGACAGTCGGTGGGCTTCGTCAACAATGAGCAGATCGTATGGTGTCTTGCTGGAGCCGACTTCGAACTGTGAGAGGACCATGTCCTTTGTCAGCCCAGGTGTCTTGGCGAAGACGTTCTGGATTGACTGGCGTAGTGATTGCTGAGGTACCACGAGTCCCACGCGGAAGTCGCGGAGAAGGTCGGGGTACCCTTCCAGAAAATACTCGGCGAAGATCGAGTCGCTCTCCACGACGTCTTCGTTGTGATGAGACCGGATGTCACTGAGCAGCTTCATGAGGTAGATCGCGACGATTGTCTTGCCCGTGCCGGGGTCACCTTGGATGACGGTAGTGCTCGGCCGACCATTCTCGAGGTCCTCGAAGAGGCCCTCGAGGATGTCGTTGACTGCGCCGGCCTGGTCTTGCGTCAGCGCCTTGAACGGCGACAGCTTAAAGAGGTCGCTGTTGACGATCTGAGGGATCGTCTGGCTGAACATGCCCTCCCTGCGGAGGGCCTCGAAGACCCGGTCGAATGTCTGCTGGTAGTGTCCCCGGTCGTAGTAATCGGCATCGGTGATGCCCTCGTTGCGGTTCTCCACCGTGAACTTGCCGTCGCCGGCGAAGAACCGAATGAGGTAGGACTCGAGATCGAGGCACGCTGACTTGTTGAAGCGGTCGTCCACGATGACTCGAACCGCATTGAGGGCGCCACGACCGTTCGCGATGTGTTGGTTCATGCGTGTTGCCGCGTTCAAGGACTCGCCGACGTAAATGCTGCTGTCGTTGCTGAGGGTGTAGACCACGGGCCAGTTGCGGTGGCGCGGGTCCCCGGCCGCCCAAACCTTGACGGACTCGTTTTCGAGCGTAAGGCGTTCGATCCTAAAGCTGGTCATGCTTGGTACTCCGCCCCCGGGAAAGCTCGACTGGATATCTGGCTCGAGTGATCTCGAGCTTCTCAAGCACGAGGGCCTGAGGGTCGAGACCGAGCCTGTCAGCTAGGAGCAAGCAGTAGGTCAGTACGTCGGCGAGCTCGTGACGCACGGAGGTGATCTCTTGCGGTGAGCCCCACTGAAAGCACTCGAGGAGTTCCCCAGCCTCGATGGAAATGCTCTTCGCGAGGTTCTCCGGTGAATGAAACTGCTCCCACTCTCGCTCGCGACAAACTCGCGGAGCTCCCCTATAATGCGTTCAATTCGATCTTGACTCACAGAGTCCACGCTACCAACGGCGTGCGACATTTCAGGCCAGTTGGAACACGTCGGTGCCGACTTGGGCTAGCTGAACAACCCGCTGCCGGTCGATGCCTGTGCGCGCATGGTCCGCGAGCTGCTGGACGCGCGTGCCCAAGGAGGACGTGCGCCGGCTCATCGCGGACAACCCAGCCGACCTGCTGGGGATCTGATGGTCCTCCCAACCTCGCTTCTCGTGGCCGGGTCGGCAGTTCGAGGCCGCCGACTACGCCGACGGCATCGACGCCGCCATAGGCGCACTAGACGTAAGCTTCATCAGCGTGCACCTCGGCACGCCGCGCGAGCTGCATCCCGCGCCACGCGCGCCGCGGAGGAAGTGACCGAGGCGGCCGTCGCCGCGCGCGAGGTGCCGACGGGTGTCTTCGCCAGCTCGGCGGAGGCCGGGGCCGACACCGTGGCGCGCGGCTACCGCTACATCGTCGCCGGCTCGCATCTGACGGTGCTCGCCAGCGGGGCGAGACAGTCCAGTTCGCTGCTGCCGCCGGCCCATTGGTGAGCGGAAGTCGGAGTCGCGGACGACGATGGATGCTCGGCTCGGGGGCCGGGCTCCGCCATCACGTGCCGCGCGGGATGAAGGGGCTTGTCAGGGGCTACTTGTTCACGACGACGTTGTTCAAGTAGGTGGAACAGTAGCTCAGAACGGACATGAATATGAATTTGTATCCTTGGTCGCGACCCCAGGCGCGTCGTGCTTCCTGGACCGTCGCCGCCCCGCCAGCAGGACCTTTGGAAACGGCCGGGCATGCGGATCGCGCTTGACTCAAGATGGCAGAGTCGGGATTGCCGGCAATGGTCGGAGCCACAGTTCGCAGCCTGTCGAGAATCGCGTCGTCACCGGTGCTTGAATCGGCCATAAATTCGGGACAAAACTCGACGGTCCCTGTACCGAAGATGAGCTGCAGGTCCGATTGGTACGCCTTGGGCAAGCCCTTGGCGGCAATATCGTAGGCCACCTCTTCGAAAAGCTCTCCGTCCTTCATTCGGTCGCACATTTTCTTCGCGGTTGAAATGACCTCGTCGTCGGTCTCTCGCGCCACGGTGCTTGTGCGACTTCGAACATACTCGACCCAGTCGGCCGATGCTGTGTTGGCTGTGGCAGCGGTTGTGATTCGCGGAGAGGGGCTGCTCGCGCTCGCATTCTCGGGCTGAACCGTCGGACTCGCGGTCGAGCTCGGTGGCGTCGAAGACGAGGTCGAAGTCCCAGCGCCGGCCGGTGCGGTCGTAACAGCGCCGGAGCAATTCGCCATGAGCGGCAGCAACACTGACATAGCGCAGATCGTCAGTGCTCGCCTTGCCCAGCTGCTCTCTTCGCCCCTCTTGCTTTCGCCATCTTTCTGGCCCACTGGCAGGACAATGCTGCCGTCAGCGTCGGACACTGTCAAAGCTCCGTTCCAAGAGTGTGGATTCCGACTTCATTTGACCTGATGCGAGAACCCGGAATTTGACCTGATGCGAGAGTTCGGATTCCAAGCATCATAGTGTCGCCCTACTATTCATTCTTCTCTCATGCCGCCTTTCAGTCACTTCTCGGGAACCCACGGTGCGTGCACCGGATCCCGAATCATCGCCGCCCCTTCTCGGGACATGGCGTCCAGGACTTTCCGCCGGGGGCGTAGCAGCGCGGCCCGACATAGCCGGGATATGGGTTGGTCGCAGTCGGTGCCTGCCCATAGCCCGGGGCCTTCTCGGGGCAAGGCGTCCAAGTCCGGCCGCCGGGGGCGTAACAGCGCGGACCGTAGTACCCGGGGTACGAATTTTGGGCTGGCGGCGCAACATTGCCTGGTGCCGAATACGTCGGTGCAGCCTCGGCACGGGCCCGGGCTTCCTCTTGGGCCCTCCTGGCCGCCTCAGTCGCGGCCTTGGCAGCCGCCTCCTCCGCCTTGCGCTTGGCCTCCGCGGCCGCCTTTGCCTTGGCTTCCTCGGCCCTGCGCTTCGCCTCGGCGGCGGCCTGTGCGGCACGCTTGTCCTCATCCGCCTTCACGGACGATGCACGCTTGACGAGGGCGTCGTGCCGGTCGTCTGCGGCGGCGAGTGCCCGCGTCAGCCGCCCCGTGGCGTCATTGAGCCCGTCAGCTCCGATCGCAGCGATGATGACCGCATCCCTCGCATCCTTCAACGCGCTCTCTCCGGAGCGCGCCGCAGTCACCGCGGTGAGCAGCGCGCCGGCAGCAGCCGTGATGTCCTTCGAGGATGCAGATGCCTCGGGATCGGTGGGGGCGGCGCTGAGGGTCGCGAGCTGTTCCTCGGCCACGGCCGCCGGGCTGCACGCGAGGTTATCCTGGAACAGGCCAACCTTGCGTGCCCGAGCCTCGTCCTGCGCGGCCTTCACCTGCTCGTAGTACTTCGTGTTGGGCGCGATCGAGATCGCGACCCCCAGGCCGGCACGGGCGATCGAGGCATTCACGAGCTCGTCGCCGAGGAACGTGGCCGCAAGCACCCTGTTGTACTTGTCAGTGCCCTCCTGGTCGAATCGCAGCTTGACCGTCTTCCCCGGGGGCAGCTTCTCTTCTAGGAAGCGGGTCGCCTCGGGCCCTTGGCATTCGACAATCTTGTTCGGGTGCTTCGTCTCCGGCGTGTCTACGTTCAGGAGGCGGACGGTCTTCGTCTGGCCGCCGTACTCGGCCTCGAAGGTGTCGCCGTCGACGACGCGGACCACCTTCGCATCGACGGAACCGTCAGACGAACAGGCGGCCAGCCCGGTCGCGGCGAGAAGGCCGACGAGGGCGAGCGGCAGGAGGGCGCGACGATGCGCCAGAGTGCGTAGCAAAGTGGATCCCCTAAGTGACACTTCGATCGGCCGCGGGTGCGAAGCGCAGCCGACATGACAGGTTCGATTGTACGTGCACAATCCGACAGCCCTTAGGGCTGAAAGACCCCTCCTGCGGCCCCACTGGGGACCGAGTCCGACCCCAAACCCGCCCAGACGCGCAGCGGGCCGCCCCTCCAAGGGGCGGCCCGCTGCGCGCCGAAAGGGGCGCAGCCTTGGCGGAGGCAAGAGCCCCGCTCAAACCCCCAGATAAACCGTCTTTCCCCACGTGTAGAACTCCACCGCACTGCGCCCCTGCTCCCGGAACGTGTTGGTCGAGGAGTCCTTCACCCCGCCGAACGGCACATTGAGGTCCAGCCCGGACGTGGGGCGGTTGACCTTCACCACGCCGGCCTGGGCGCGGGCCGCGAAGTCCGTCGCCAGCGCCAGCGAGTCGGTGCAGATCCCGGCCGTGAGCCCGTACCGGGACGCGTTCACGGCGGCCAGCCCCGCCTCGTAGTCGTCCACGCCGAGCACGGCGACCACCGGCCCGAAGACCTCCTCGGTCACGATCGGGTCGTCCTCCGCCATGCCAGCCAGCACGGCCGGCGGGAAGAAGAGCCCACCGGAGGGGTCGGCGTCGTGCGTCCCGGCGAGCAGCTCCGCGCCCCGCGAGACGGCGCCGCGCACCGCGTCGGAGTCCTGCGCGAACTGCGCCTCGCTCACCACGGCGCCCATCCGCGCCCCGTCGAGCCCGCCCCCGGGCGCGTACCCGCCGGCGAGCCGCACGAGCGCGGCCGTGAACGCCTCCCGCACGCCCGGGGTGACGTACACGCGCGAGGTCGCCGTGCACGCCTGCCCGGTGAGCCCGAACGCGCCGGCCGCGACCACCGCGGCGGCCGCCTCCGGGTCGGCGTCGTCGAGCACGAGCACGGCGTTCTTCCCGCCCATCTCGAGCTGCACCCGGGCCCGGCGCCCGTCCAGGATGCCCTTGAGGTGCAGGCCCACGGCCGTGGACCCGGTGAAGGACAGCCCGGCCACCCGCTCGTCGTGGGCCAGCGCCTCGCCCACCACGCGCCCGCGGCCGTGGACCACGTTGAACACCCCATCCGGCAGGCCGGCGTCCTTGAGGGCCCGGACCAGGTGCGTCGCGGACAGCGGGGTCAGCTCGGCCGGCTTGAGCACCACGGCGTTGCCGGAGATGAGCGCGGGCGCGGCCTTCCACGCCGGGATGGCGATGGGGAAGTTCCACGGCGTGATGAGCGCGAACACGCCCAGCGGCTCCCGCCGCGTGGTGATCGTGGTGCCCGGGGTACCGGAGGGCAGCACGTCCCCGGACGGGGCCCAGCCGAGCGAGCCGAAGAAGCGCAGCACGTCCGCGGCGCGCTTGACCTCGCCGCCGGCCTCGGCCAGGGTCTTGCCCTCCTCGCGCACGAGGTCCGCGGCGACCTGCCCGGCGCGCTCCTCGAGCAGGGTCGCGGCCTTGAGCAGGATCGCGCCGCGGGCCGGGGCGGGCAGCGCGGCCCAGGCGGGCTGGGCGCGCACGGCCGCGGCGACGGCGGCGTCCGCGTCCTCGGCGGTGCCGGCAGGGGAGAGGGCCACCACCTGGTCGGGGCGGGCGGGGTTGGTGCGCTCCGTGGTCGGGGTGCCGGTCCAGACGCCATCGATGAGGTGGCGGGCGACGGCGGGCTCGCGGCCCGCGCTCTCGGCTGCGGTGGCGCTGTGGTCAGTGGCGAGGGTGGTCATGGTGCTCCTTCAGAGAGGGACGTCAGGTCAGAGGCTGCGGATGAGGCCGCCGTCGCACCGCAGCGCGACGCCGGTGATGTACGAGGCGGGCGCGCCGCACAGGAACGCGGCGGCGGCGCCGAACTCCTCGGGCGTGCCGTAGCGGCGCGCGGGGATGGTCTTGCGGGACTCGAGCTGCACGTCCTCGACGGCCACGCCGCGGCGCTTGGCGGCCGCGGCGTCGAGCTCGGCCACCCGGTCCGTGGCGATGCGCCCGGGCAGCAGGAGGTTCACTGTCACGGCGTCCAGCGCCACCTCGGCTGCGAGGGTCTTGAGGTATCCGGCCAGGGCTGCCCGGCCCGTGTTGGAGACGGCGAGGTTGGGCAGGGGAGCGACCACGCCGCTGGACCCGACCGCGAGGATCCGGCCCCAGCGGCGCTCGCGCATGCCGGGCAGCACCCGGGAGACGAGGGCGTGCTGCGGGCGGACCAGGAGGTCGAACGCGCTCGCGAGCTCGTCCGCGCCCGTCGCCGCCGCCGCGCCGGGCCGGGGCCCGGGGCCGTTGAGCACGGCGATGTCCACGGGCGCCGCGAGCGCCTCCTCGGCCCGGTCCACGGCCGCGGCCGCGCCCTCGGGGCACGTGAAGTCCGCGGGGACGGCGACGGCGCCGGGCAGCTCCGCGGCGATCCGCGCGGCCTGCTCCTTGCGCCGGCCCGTGATGGCCACCCGCACCCCCTCCGCGGCGAGGGCCCGCGCGACGGCGAGGCCGAGCCCGCCCGTGGAGGCCGCGACGAACGCGGCCTTGCCCGAGATTCCGAGGTCCATCAGCGTCCTTCCGTCGAGCCGGCAGCGGCAGCCGAAACCGTGGCCATCAGGCGGCCCAGCTCCCCGAGCGCGGCGGCGAGCTCGTCCTGCAGGATGCCGGCGAGCTCCTCCGGGAAGGTAGCGGCGGGCGGGCGCACCGAGGCGTCCGCGATGAGGCCGCGCCGGCGGAACAGCTCCTTGCGCAGCGCGAGCGCGATGCGCGGCTGCTGCTCGAAGTTCACGAGCGGCAGGAACGGCGCGAAGACGGCGCGGGCCGCCTCCGGCCCGCCGTCGGCCGCGGCCCGCACGGTGGCGACGAGCGCCTCCGGCACCGAGAACCCGGTCATGGCCCCGGCGGCGCCGGCGGCGAGCTCGTCCAGCAGCCCCTGCCCGCCCAGCCCGCCGAACACGGGTACCGCGGCACCGGAGAGCCGGGCGATGTTCAGCGCAGTGGGCGGCGCCTCCGCCTTCACCGCGGCGATGAACGGGCACCGGCGCACGACGTCGGCGATCGCCGCCGCGGGCACGCTCACCCCGCTGGCGGCCGGGTAGTCCTGCAGCACGATCGCGGCGCCGGTGGCCCGGTGGATGCCCTCGAGGTGTGCGGCGAGGACGCCCGGGCTGGCCGTGTTCGCCTGCACCATGACCGCCGCGAGCCGGCCGCCGAGGGCCGCCCGGGCGGCGAGGACCTCGTCGATCGCCGGGCGGGTGCCCAGGGCCGTGACGCCGGCGACGATCGGCAGGGACGTCACCTCCGCCGCCGTCTCGAGGACGAGGGCCTTCTCCGCGATGCCGAGGGAGGCGGCCTCGCCGAAGACGCCGAGCAGGGTCAGGCCCACGGCGCCCACGGCCTCGTAGTGCTCCGCGAGCTGGGCGAGGCTGTCCGCGTCCACGTCCAGGGCGCTGCCGGCGAACGGCGTGGGGACCACGCCCCACACGCCGCGGTCCAGATGCTGCGTCATGTCCTTCTCCTAGTTCCCCGGCCACACGGGCGCGCGCTTCTCCTGGAAGGCGAGCACCCCCTCGGCCGAATCCTTGCTGTCCAGGGCCTCCATGAGGGCCGGCAGGCGCATGGCCCGGGCCTCGGCCGCGCTCAGGTGCGCGGTGCGGGAGACCATCTGCTTCACGGCCCGCACCGAGGTGGGGGCGCAGCTGCGGATCATGTCCAGCCACCGCTCCACGGCGGCGTCCAGCTCGGCGGCGGGGACCACCTCGTTCACGAGGCCCATCGCGGCCATCTCCGCTGCCTTGGCCTTGCGGCCGGTGAGCAGGAGGGACATGGCCTGCGTGTACGGGACGCGGCGCACGAGCTGGTGGATGCCGCCGTCGAGGGCGAGCCGGCCCACGCGCGGCTCGGGGAGCCCGAACTGAGCGCTCTCCGCCGCGACGACGATGTCCGCGCCCAGGACCATCTCCATCCCGCCGCCGAGCGCGTACCCGTTCACGCGGGCGATCACCGGGATGTCCAGCGTGGCGCGCAGGCTCAGGCCGCCGAACCCGTTCGGGTCCAGGTCCGCCCAGTACTCGAGCCCGGTCTTGTCCACCCCGGCGGCGGACATGTCCGCACCGACGCAGAACGCGCGCTCGCCGGCGCCGGTGATGACCACGGCGCGCAGCGACCGGTCGGCCTCGATCTGCGCCCATATCTCATTGAGCCTCGCGGTGGTGGGGCCGTCCACGGCGTTGAGCACGTGCGGGCGGTCGATCACCACCCAGGCGACGCCGTCGCGCACAGCCAGCCGCGCGCCGTCGTGCGCCGCCCCGCTGACCTCGGGAGCCGGAGCCTCGCTCATCGCAGGACCCCCAGCTCGCCCAGGCGCGCGATGGTCTCCTCGTCGAAGCCGTTCTCGCGCAGCACCTCCGCGTTGTGCTCGCCCAGCCGCGGGGCGGCGCGGCGCACGGTCGCCGGGGTCTCCGAGAGGCGGATGGGGGCGTTGAGCATGCGCACGGTGCCGGCGGTGGGGTGCTCGGCCTCGACGATCATGCCGTTGACCCGGGTCTGCTCGTCCGCGAGGGTCTGCTCGAGCGTGAACACGGGGGCGTTGAGCAGCCCCTCCTCCTCGAGCCGGTCCGTCCAGTACGCGGTGGACCGGGTCGCGAAGCGCTCGCGGAAGATGGCCTGCAGCGCGGGCTTGTTCTCGAACTGGTGCGGCAGGTCCGCGAACTCGGGCCGCTGCGTGAGGTCCTCGTCCAGGCCCAGGGCGCGGGAGATGTGCAGGAGCGGGTCCTTCGTGAAGCCGCCCACGAGGCACACCGCCCCGTCCGTGGTCTCGAAGACCCCGCTGAGCGGCATCGCGCCCCAGTTGACCTCGTAGCCGCGGTTGAGCTGCATGCATGCCTCCTGCATCTGCAGGTGCAGCATCGAGTCGTACATCGTCACCTCGACCTTCTGCCCGGTGCCGGTGGCCTCGCGGGTGCGCAGGGCGAGCAGGATGCCCTGGAGCAGGTGCATGCCGGTGATGTAGTCGCACAGCGTGGTCGGGTAGATCGAGGGCGGCAGGTCCTCGCGGTCGCGCCGCCACATTACGCCCGAGTAGGCCTGCGCGATCGCGTCCTGGCCGCCCTTGTGCGAGTACGGGCCCTCGGTGCCGAAGCCCGTGCCGGAGGCCCAGATCAGGCCCGGGTTGGTGCGGCGCAGCTCCTCGTAGCCGAAGCCCATGCGCTCCATCACGCCGGCGCGGAAGTTGCTCACCACCACGTCCGCGTCCGCGATCAGCCGGCCGATCACCGCCCGGCCCTCCTCGGTGCGGGTGTCCACGCTGATGCTGCGCTTGTTGCGGTTGATCGCCAGGAAGATCGGGTTGTCCTGGCCGTCCGGGTCCGGGAACGAGTTGCGGGAGATGTCCCCGGCGCCCGGCCGCTCGATCTTGATCACGTCCGCCCCGTAGTCGCCCAACAGCTGGGTGGCGCTGGGGCCCATGAACACCTGGGTGAAGTCCACCACCTTGATCCCGTGCAGGGGAGGCACGACGCCGGTGCCCGCCTCGGGCGCCTCGGCTGCGGCGAGCTTCTCGGCCACGGCGCTCATGCCCCGACCCCCGCGAGAGCCGCGGCGGACGCGGGGGTGAGGGAGCCGGCGTCGACCGTCGCGTTCGCGGCGGGGACGTCCCCCGGGTCGGCGCCGTGGCGGCGCATCCCGGCCTGGATGTCGCGGGAGTCCACGTCGCGGACGAGGAGGCCGTTCTCGGCGGCGAGGGCCGCGGCGACGCCCACGGCCTGGCCCATGGCCATGCACGGCGGGATCTCGCGGGACATCTTCTGCGCCTCAGGGGTGGCCGAGTAGTGCCGGCCGGCGACGAGGAGCTGGTCCACCTCGCGGGGGAGGAGGGAGCGGTAGGGGTAGTAGTAGTCGCGGCCGCGGGCCACGGAGTCCTGGAAGTGGCGGCGGGAGACCACGTCCTCCTTGGTCATGACGTACTCGCCCTGGAGCAGGCGGGTCTGGCGGACGCCCATCTGCGGGGCCGCGTCCAGGATGTAGGCGCCGGCGAAGCCGGGGAGGTGCTCCTTGACGTAGGCGACGGCCTCGGTGATGCGGTCGCGGGCGGCGAACTCGGCCTCGGTGAGGTCGGCCGGGTTGACGCCGTCGTAGCCGGACATGTGCGGGGCGTTGCACCACACCACGCCCTCGAGCGGGGTCTTGAGCCACCACAGCTCCCAGGCGCCGCCGAGGAGGCGCTTGATCTTGCGGTTGATGGCGCGGGCCTCCTTGGGGTTCTCCTGCTCGAAGCGCTCGGCCTCCGCGGTGTCCACGCCGCCGAGACGGAACACGAGCGTGGTGATGTAGGAGTCGTGGGCGTGGCTCGCGCCGGCGCGGGAGGCCACGTCGATGTCCCCGGTCGTGTCGATGACGATGTCGGCGAGGTAGGCCTGCGGGCCGGACTTGGTCTCGGCGACCACGCCCTTCATGACGCCGTCCTCGACGATGGGGCGGGAGAACCAGGAGTGCAGGCGCAGGGTCACGCCGGCCTCGCGGACCAGGTCGTTGGAGACGCGCTTCCAGCCGTCCGGGTCGAACGCGGCGGCGTAGCAGATGGGCTTGGGGGTCGCGTGGGAGTGGAAGTCGAAGGTGCCGAAGCGGCCCCACCGGTTCCACAGCTCCTGGGAGGCCTTCCGGTCCTCGGCCGGCGGGACCACGGCGAGGCCCAGGGCCTGCAGCCGCTCGACGTACTCGGAGACGATCCCGGTGACGGTGATCTCGGAGCCGTTGATCATGTCGTCCAGGACGAGGACCATGCCGCCGGAGGCCAGGCCGCCGAGGTAGGAGTAGCGCTCGAGGAGGGTGACGGAGGCGCCGGAGCGGGCGGCGGTGACGGCCGCGGCGACGCCGGCGGGGCCGCCGCCGACCACGAGGGCCTGGGAGCGGTTGACCACGGGGGCCGTGAGCTCGGAGGGATGGACGCGCAGATCGTGGGGGTGCATGGGGTTCCTTACTTGCCGACGTAGAGGCCGGACGAGCGGCGGGCGAGGACGTAGAACAGGACGCTGAGGGCCGAGAGGACGGCCACGTAGGTGGGGAAGATCCAGTCGGCGTGCAGGGACTGGAACCAGACGAGCAGGTAGGAGGCGGTGCCGCCGAAGAGGGCCACGCCGATGCCGTAGCCGAGGGCCACGCCCGTGCCGCGGATGCCCTTGGGCATCAGGGAGGTGCTGACCACGTTGTAGATGGTCATGTTCAGCACGAGGACGATCGAGCCGCCCAGGAGCACGGCCGCGAAGCCGCCGAGGCCCGGCTGGACGTAGAGCAGCATGAGGAAGACCGAGGGGATCGCGAGCAGGCGGGTGACCACGAACCAGCGGGACATCGCCTTGCCGTCCGTCAGCTTGCCCACGACCCAGCTGCCGAGAACGAGGATGGCGCCGAGCGCCGTCGTGAGCGCGAAGACCGCGGTGGGGTCCTCCTTGAAGTTGCTGCGGGCGGCGGTGGGCAGGCCGGTGTTCCAGGCGTAGTTGTAGGCCTGGGCGGCGCCGACCACGAAGATGATCGCGAGGACGGCGAGCCAGTGCTTGCGGATTCCGGTCCAGACGCCGGCGGTGGAGCTGCCGGCGATCTCCTCGGGCTGCAGGGTCTCGGGCAGGGAGCGGCGGAGGTAGAGGACCACGAGGCCGAACAGCGCGCCGATGACGAACGGGACGCGCCAGCCCCAGGTGCTCATCGCGGCGCCGCCGATCGTGAGGCTGCACAGGAAGCTCACGAGGGAGGCCATGAGGATGCCGAGGTTGACGTAGAAGCTCATGAGGCCGGCGACCATGCCCTCGCGGCCCTCGGGGGCCAGCTCCACCGCGTGCGAGGTGGACAGCGGGGCCTCGATGCCGGTGGAGATGCCCTGGATGATGCGGGAGGCGACGAGGATGATGCCGGACCACTGGCCGATCACCGCGTAGCTCGGGGTGACCGCGACGAGCAGCGTCGTGGCGGCCATGAGCATGATGGAGAGGAGCATGATCCGGCGGCGCCCGATCCGGTCCGCGAACGTGCCCAGGAGCACGCCGCCGAGGGGCCGGAACGCGAAGCCGACGGCGAAGACGGCGAGGGTGTTCAGCGTCGCCGAGAGCGGATCGTGGGAGGGGAAGAAGCTGGGCCCGATGTAGGCCGAGAGGAGGCCGAAGACCATCCAGTCGTACCATTCCAGGGCGTTGCCGAGGCCGAGTCCGAGGAGTCCTCGGCGGACTTCTGGGGTGAAGCGGCGGGAGGTCGAGGGGTCGGCGGTGACCACATTGTCGATCATGGGGGGTCCTTTGCTGCGCCGCTACAGGGCGCGCGAGGGTATGACGCATCGCGGGGCGGTGCGAAAGACAGGTGTGGAAGGGGGTCAGCCTGCCGGCGGCGTGCCCGGCTGTGCCGAGGGCGCCTAGGGGCTACCACGCGCGAGGGGCGCTGACCCAGATCGCTACGCAGGGCTCTTCGTAGCTGTTGGCGTACCAGTGGGGGATCTCGGAGTTGTAGGTGATGGAGTCGCCCTCACTGAGGCTGTAGCGGACTCCGTCCAGGTAGACGTCCTTCCGGCCCGAGATGACGAGGCAGAACTCCTCGCCGCTGTGGTGGAAGGGGGTGGCGCTCGTATCGTGGCCCGGCGGGGTGACGATCCACTGCACCTCGAGGGCGCCGTTGAGGCTCGGGGTGAGCAGCTCGTGCACTGCCTCGCCCACGGACTCGCGGGTGACGCCCTTGAGGTTGCGCCGTTCTGACTTCCTGACCACGGGGGACGCGCCGTCGGCCTGTCCTGCGAAGAACCGCCCGACGGGGATGTCCAGCCCGTGCGCCAGCTGCGCCAGGGTGGTGAAGGAGGGGTTGGCCAGACCGCGCTCGATCTGGCTGACGATCGCCTGGCTGAGGCCGGTGGCGTCGGAGAGCTGCGCGAGGGTCATGCCGAGCTCCTTGCGGCGGGAGCGGACCTTGGTGCCGACGGATGCCAGCAGTGCGCTCGTCGCCGCAGGGGTGCCGGGGATGCTCTCGGTAGTCATCTCTGCCTCTCCTGTGGTGACCTGACTCACACAACTATAGTGAAGATCTTCAGTGGATCAAGGGTTTGTCTTTATCTTCCTGAATTTCTTCACTCCGACCAGACGCAGCGACTCTAGTTGCACCCGAGAGCTGAGACATAGTCCATGCGGGCGGCTTCCGTGAGCCGGTCGCTCAGACGTAGGAGGACGGCGCCTGCCAGATGATGCTCCGCAGTGGTGCTCGGCCTGCCCGCCGCCCCGGCAAGGAGACTGGCTGAGCGGTCCTCGGCGTCCTCCGACGTGGCAAACACTTCAACGACCGCTGCGGGCGACTCCGGGTCACCGCCGGTGCGCAGATCGGTGATTCCGGCCGCGGAGGAGGGGATGAGGCGGGGTTCGACCGGGCGCGGCTCGGGATCGACTCGGACGACTTCCCTCGCCGAGTACACCGCGTTCTTGAGGCCCAGCGCGACACTCGACGCCGCATCGGCGGCGGCCGGGGCGGCGTACGAGCACGTGGTGCGAGCTGGCGAGGCCTGTGCGGCCCCAATGGTAGGCACAAGTGCGATCGTGCCGCCGATGACCAGCGTTCCGGCCGCCACAGCGGCCGTTATGGTCCAGTAGCCGGTGAGGCGCATGGGACCGTGTGGGTGGTTGTGGAGAAGGAAGTGGCGGGTCCGGGCAGACAGCGTCAGGCACAGCTTCAGCAGACCTGCTGAAACCAGGCACATGAGCGCGAAGGCGATCAGCGCTGTGCCGTCTGGGCCGCGGAAGATGCTGCCCGCACCCTGCCGCAGTCGCTCCGCACGCCAGCAGTGCGGTGAGTGCTGCCAGGAGCGTTTTCCACGCCATCCATGCCGTCGAGCCGGCAGCCAGGCGCATCGCGTTGCGCCGCACGCGGCCGAGTCTCGTTCCGCTGTTCGGAGAGCCGAATGCGGCCGCCCAAAGCCACCTCGCCTCTGGCGATAGGGCCCGCGCGTCACCATCGTCATCCAAGACGAAGAGCGCAACGGAGTCGGCCGAGGCACGCGACGCGAGTTCGTGAGCAGCGCTGTCCCGGACAAAGGCCACCGCGCGGGGAGCCTCGCCACGGAGAGGCAGGGAGCCGAGCAGGCCAACAGAGGCGGCGGATGAATCGGGCAGCACAATAGCAGGAACAACCGGCGTCGCCACCTTGCCTGCGCCGATCTCCTTGATATCGAAGGACCAGCGCACGCCGAGGTTCCTCAGCCACGTCTCAGCAACCCACTGTGCGTGCACCGGATCCAGAATCATCGGTTGAGCTCGTCTACTTCTTCGGGCATGGCGTCCAGGACTTCCCGCCGGGGGCGTAGCAGCGCGGCCCGACGTAGCCGGGGTAGGGGTTGGCCTGGGTCGGTGTCTGCCCGTAACCCGGGGCTTTTTCGGGGCACGGCGTCCAAGTCTGGCCGCCGGGGGCGTAACAGCGCGGGCCGTAGTACCCGGGGTACGAATTCTGGGCGGGCGGTGCAACATTGCCCGGCACCGAATATGTCGGGGCCTCCGTCTCGGCACGGGCCTGGGCTTGTTCCTGGGCCCGCTTGGCCGCCTCAGCCGCAGCCTTGGCAGCCGCCTCCTCGGCCTTGCGCTTCGCCTCCGCAGCGGCTTTGGCCTTGGCCTCCTCGGCCTTGCGCTTCGCCTCCGCAGCGGCTTTGGCCTTGGCCTCCTCGGCCTTGCGCTTCGCCTCGGCGCCCGCCTGTGCGGCGCGCTTGTCCTCATCCGCCTTCACCGACGATGCGCGCTTGACGAGGTCCTCGTGCCGGCCGTCTGCCGTGGCCAGTGCCCGCGTCAACCGTCCCGTGGCGTCATTGAGCCTGTCCGCTCCGACCGCTGCGACGATGACCGCGTCCCTCGCGTCCTTCAGCAGACTCTCTCCGGAGCGCGCCGCCGTCACCGCGGTGAGCAGCGCGCCGGCAGCAGCTGAGATGTCCTTGGAGGCGGCCGACGCCCCGGGATCCGCGGCGGCGGCGGCGTCGAGCGTGGCGAGCTGGTCCTCGGCGACGGCGGCCGGGCTGCACGCGAGATTGTCCTGGAACAATCCGGCCTTCCGCGCGCGGGCCTCGTCCTGCGCGGCCTTCACCTGCTCGTAGTACTTCGTGTTCGGAGCGATCGAGATCGCGACGCCGAGCCCGGCGCGGGCGATCGAGGCGTTCACGAGCTCGTCGCCGAGGAAGGTGGCGGCGAGGACGCGGTTGTACTTGTCCGTGGTCTCCTGGTCGAACCGCAGCTTGACCGTCTTCCCCGCGGGCAGCTTCTCCTCGAGGAAGCGGGTCGCCTCGGGCCCCTGGCATTCGACGACCTTGTTCGGATGCTTCGTCTCCGGCGTATCGACGTTCAGGAGTCGGACGGTCTTCGTCTGGCCGCCGTACTCGGCCTCGAAGGTGTCGCCGTCGACGACGCGGACCACTTTAGCGTCGACGGAACCATCAGAAGAACAGGCCGCCAGCCCGGTCGCGGCGAGAAGGCCGACGACGGCCAGTGGCAGGAAGACGCGACGATGCGCCAAGGCGTGCTGCAAAGTGAATCCCCTAAATATCACTTCTCGACCGGGCGCGGGTGCGAATCGCTGCCGGTAGGACACGTTGATTGTACGTGCACAATTCCTCGCGGCTTAGGGCTGAAAGGCCCCTCTGCGGCTGTACTGGGCGAGCCAGCGCGCAGGCGCCTTATCTGGAAGACGAAAACACTTGACGGCCGTCGGGTGCGGGTTCACTGTTGACTTTGCTCAAGCTCAATGGTGATCCCCGTGCAAGGTCTTCGGCGGCGTGAGTCTGCAAATAGCCAAGACTGCATCCATTGGGGGGAGCGATGAACGTAACGCGCAATTGGGGTCCGTCAACGTGGGTGGGTGCTTCGATAGCCGCACTGCTCCTCCTGCTGACCTTCTTCACCCCGGTACCGCTTGTATGGGTCTTCTTCCTTTTCGGCACCACGTTGGTGACGGCTCTCTACGCGCTCATCACGGGACGACATTCCTGGCTGCGATTCGGTGGCCGCAAAGTGGCGGCGATTGGGGTCGCCGCGTCCATCGTCCTCGGCTTCACGTCGATGGCCGCGGCCGCTGCCACCATGCCTGTACCGGCCGCAGTCAAGGCCTCTAGCAGCGATGCCAGCCCCCAACCCACTGCCAGCGCAGCCGCGGCACCCGCGCCCTCACAGACGATGCAACCGTTGCCCTCGCCGACGGCCACGCCTCAGTCTTCGACGATCGAGCCCACCACGACCGCGCCTTCGGCAGTGACCGCATCGCCTTCCTCGGTGCCGCAGATGGCCTATTCAGCCGCTGTGCGAGCTGCTGGCGGTGCAGTTCTTCCGGACAAGGCCACCACTCCTGGCGCCACAAACCCAGCGGTCACCCAATCCGCCATCGGCACAACCATCTGCGTGACGGGCTGGACGACGCAGGTCCGCCCACCTGAGGACTACACCTCGAGCCTCAAGGTCTCCCAGCTCGCCGGGGGGTACACGTATAACGGCGACACGAATCCAGCTGACTACGAAGAAGACCACCTGATTCCCCTCGAATTGGGCGGCGCTCCATCCGACGTCCACAATCTCTGGCCAGAGCCCTCCAACCTCGTCCCAGGAGGGGCGAAGTCGAAGGACGAGCTTGAGAACAAGCTCCACGAACTGGTGTGTGCCGGGACTCTGGGGCTCGGGACGGCCCAACAGGCAATCGCCTCGGACTGGTGGGCGGCTTACAACACCTACGTTGTGGCGCCGGCTCCGGCAGCACCAGCTCCAGCCGCTCCGGCCCCGGCTGCACCCGCTCCAGCGGCTCCGGCTCCGGCCCCAGCTGGAGGGCCGGCGGGAGCCACGGCACTGTGCGTAGACGGCACGTACTCGTATTCGGCGCACCACAGCGGAACGTGTTCGCACCATCATGGAGTCGCTGTCTGGTACAAGTAGCTCCGCGACCTACGTGGTCGAGGCCGCAATTGCCTCGCTCGGGCTCAGCATTCGCTCAGGAAAGCGTCAGAAAACGGGATCTGGGGGCGCACGCGCGAGCAGAATGGGGCCGACCACTCAGTCACCACCCGGGGGACCAAGACATGCCGCACCTGCACCGCCCGCGCTCAACCACCGCGAAGCGCCCGCTCGCGCTCTCCGCCTTCCTGGCTGCCTCCCTCGCCGTGGCGGGCCTCGCAGCGGCGACGGCCGCGCCCGCCCAGGCGGCCGGCGTGGTGCCTCAGACCACCACGACCACCTACACCGCCCCGAACCCGGAGCCGGCCTACGGCGCCGAGGCCGCGGCCCTCCTCGAGACGATCCCGGTCAAGGGCCGCGCCCCGAAGACCGGCTACGACCGCTCCCAGTTCGGACCGGCCTGGCTGGACGTGGACGGGAACGGCTGCGACACCCGCAACGACATGCTCAACCGCGACCTGACGGACATCACCTACGTCACGTCCGTCCCCTGCACGGTCGCCTCCGGCACCCTCGCCGACCCCTACACCGCCGCCACCATCGCGTTCCTCCGCGGGGTGGGCACGAGCGACGCGGTGCAGATCGACCACATGGTCGCCCTCTCCGACGCCTGGCAGAAGGGCGCCCAGCAGCTCACCTACTCCCAGCGTGTGGCCCTCGCCAACGACCCGCTCAACCTCCAGTCCACCGACGGGCCCACCAACGAGCAGAAGGGCGACGGCGACGCCGCCACCTGGCTGCCGCCGAACACCGCCTTCCGCTGCGCGTACGTCGCCCGCCAGGTCTCGGTGAAGGCCACCTACAGCCTGTGGGTCACGCAGGCCGAGCACGACGCCATCGCCGGGATCCTCGCCCAGTGTCCGGGGCAGCTGGCCCCCACGGACCAGTCCGACCCGTTGGCGCCGCAGGCCCCGGCCCCGGCGCCCGCGCTGCCCACCGTCACCCCCGGCGCGTACTGCAGCACCGCGGGCGCCCAGGGCGTGAGCTCCACGGGAGTCCCCTACACGTGCAAGACCTCGGCCACGGACACGCGGCTGCGCTGGCGGCAGTAGGGCGGGGCGCCGGAACGCGGGCGCAAGACGAGGGGGCCGCACGGACAACCGTGCGGCCCCCTCGTTCGGGAAGAAGCTACTTCACGTTCTTCGAGAAGCTCGCGTCCACGTACTTGGTGAGGTCGAGCGGCTTCGTGTACTTGATCGCCCCGGCGTCCATCCAGACCTTCTCCATGTCCGCCAGCTGGTCGGGCATAGGGGCGAGGTTGGGCAGCCAGGTGTAGAGCGGGACGGCCTTGACCTGTGCCGGCGTCTGGTTGGTCGCCTTCGCGATGGTCGCGACGTTCGCGTCCGAGTACCGCGCGTCGCCCTGGAGGTCCTTGGCGCCCTTGGCGAGCGCGTCGAAGAACTTCTGGGCCAGCGGCGAGGAGGCGAACTTGCCGCCGTAGACCACGCCGGTCCCGGAGACGCCCTTGGGCGGGACGGCGAAGGAGACGCCCGTGCCGTCCTTGATCGACTGCGAGGAGAAGGGCGCGCTCTCGAGGGCGGCGTCGACGCTGCCGTTCTTGAGCGCCGTCGGCATGTCCGGGTTGCCGAGGTTGACCAGGGTGACGTCCTTGAGAGTCAGCCCCGCGCCCTTGAGCGCGAGCGCCGTCAGGTACGCGCCGGTGCCGCCCGCGCCGCCGGCCACGGCGATCTTCTTGCCCTTGAGGTCGCCGATGCCCTTGACGGTGCCGGCGTCGACCAGCTTCTTGGCGACCACGAGGTCGGTGGGGGAGTTCTTCGTCCCGTCGGAGACGCCCATGGAGCCGACCACCTTGATGTCGAGCCCGGCCTCCATGGCGCTGAACATCCCGGCGGAGAAGCCGGCGACCACGACGTCGAGCTTCCCGCTCGAGGCGAGCGGAACGGCGTCCTGGCCGGACTTCACGTTCTGCAGGTTCAGCTTGATGCCCGCGTCCTTGAAGTAGCCTTTCGCGTCCGCGACGTACATCGGCGCGAAGATCGGCAGCTGCACCTGGCCCACGTTGACGGTCTGCAGCCCCGAAGCATCGGTGGCCTTCTGATCGGCTGCCGAGGATGCGCCGCATCCGGTCAGCGCGAGTCCTACAACAGCCGCGAGGGCCCCTAGCCTTGCCCTGATCATTTCTTGACCTTCCTGGTGGATCCGCCGGGCCGCCACGGAAGCAGCGCCCGTTCGAGCACGATGATGAGACCGGTGAGCAGCGCACCGAGGAGCGAGACGGTAATGAGCCCCACGTACATGTCCTGGGGCTGGAAGAGCTGCCACGAATTCCAGATGAGATAGCCGAGGCCGTCATTGGAGGCGACGAATTCGACCGCCGTGATCACAATGACGGACATGCCCGCGGAAACCCGCAGGCCCGTCATGATGGCCGGGATGGCGCCCGGAAACAGGATGTAGCGGAAGAGCCGCCAGCCCGTGGCCTTGTAGGCCCGCGCCGCCTCGAGGATGCGCGCGTCGATCTGCACGATGCCGGCCAGCGTGTTGATCTGCACCACGAAGAAGACCGAGATGACGACGGCGAGGACCTTCGGCGTCTCGGTTAGCCCGAAGATGAGCAGCAGGAGCGGCAGGATGGCGATCTTCGGCAGCGCGTAGAGGGCGGTGAACGTGGGCCCGAGCGCCGCCCGGACCGGGCGCCAGACGCCCATCGCGAGCCCGGCGACGACGCCGAGCGCGGAGCCGATCACGAACCCGGCCAGCAGGCGCGCCGTGGTGGACGCGATGTGCCCCCACAGCTCGCCGTCGGCGATCATCTGCGCCCCGCGCTCCACGATCTTCGTCGGCGGAGTGAACAGACGCGCATCGAGCAGGCCGCCGCGGGCCGCGGCCTCCCAGCACGCCAGGAGGACGATCGGCGTCAGGATGGACAGGAGCAGGTCGCGGGTGCGCAGCCGGCGCTCGCGGCGGTACTCGGCGGCGATGGCGGCCTCGAGCTCGGCCGAGGGCTGGAAGGCGTCGGTGCGCGCGGCCGGGGTGGTGGTGGGGGTGCTCATGAATACCTCAGAGATGCTTGGACTTCGTCGCGGAGCGACTCCCAGATGGCCTGCCGCATGTGCGCGAACTCCTCCGTGCCCTCGATCTCGACCTTGCGCGGCCGGGGGAACGGGACGTCGATGACTTCCTTGATGCGGCCCGGGCGGGCGGACATGACGACGATCTGGTCGCCGAGGAGCAGCGCCTCCTCGATCGCGTGCGTCACGAGGACCACGGTCTTGCGCTCGGCCTCCCAGAGCCGCACGAGCTGCTCCTGCATGAGCATGCGGGTCTGGGCATCGAGCGCCCCGAGGGGCTCGTCCATGAGGAGCGACGGCGACCCCGTGGCGAACGCCCGCGCGATGGCGATGCGCTGGCGCATGCCGCCGGAGAGCTGGTGGGGGTAGGCCTGCTCGAAGCCGGTGAGCCCCACCTCGGCGATCCAGTGCCGGGCGTGCTCCTCGCGCTCCTTCTTCCCGACCGCGGCCATCTGCTCGCCGAAGGCGACGTTCTGCAGGACATTGAACCAGGGGAAGACGCCGTGCTCCTGGAACACGAAGGCGGACTTCGGCACGGCGGAGGCGGCGAGATGGTTGGTGACGTGCCCCGAGGTCGCGGTCTCGAGATCGCCGAGGATGCGCAGCAGCGTCGACTTGCCGCAGCCCGAGGGCCCGACAATGCAGGTGAACGAGCCCGTCTTCAGGTCGAGATTGATATTCGCCAGTGCTTGGACCGGGGTCTTGCCGACGAACACCTTCGAAACATCGTTGATTTCGAAGGCATTGGTCCCGGTATTCACGGGCAGTGCGGATGTGGTCACATGAACTTCCTTTTCCCCAATGGCGGTCAACGCCACGTCGCGATCCTACTGGCGGGTTCACTGGGCTCTCGGCCCATATGTCAGCCTGTCGTCACATGCGTGACGGGAGGCGAGAACATCGGCGGCTCGGGGGAGGAGAAGACGCCGCCGATGCAGCGCCGGTCCCACTCGGATCCCTGGGCTGCCCCGGACGCGTCGGTGGGGAGCTCGCCGGCGTAGGCCTCGGCGTCGTCCTCGGGGAAGAAGCCGATCGCCCGGCCCCCGTCGGGGGAGAGATAGCCGCGCGTGTTGCGGGAGACGCCCCACACGATCCGGAAGCCCTTGGCCGCCTCGGAGAGGGCGGCCTCGAACAGGCGGCCGGCGTCGGCGGGGGAGAGCCAGGTGCTGAGCATGCGCTCGTTCTCGGGCCTGGCGAACCGCGAGGCGATCCGCAGGCAGATCACGTCCAGTCCGTGCCGGTCGGCGTAGAGGCTGCCGAGCGCCTCTACCGCGGCTTTGGAGACCCCGTAGAAGGTGTTCGGGCGGACGGGGACGTCGTCGGGGAGGAGGTCCCCGTCCGCGGGCACCGGGGTGTAGCCGGTGGCGTGGATCGAGCTCGCGAGCACCGCCTTGGGCACGCCCGCGGCGCGCGCCGCCTCGAGCACCGACTGGGTCCCGTCGATGTTCGTCCGGGAGATCTCCTCCCAGCTCGCCTCGAGGGGGATGCCGGCGAGATGCACGACGGCGGTGCAGCCGGCGAACGCTTCCCGGAGACGGTCGGCGTCGTGGATCGAGCCGATGACCCACTCGCAGCCCATCGGGTCCGCAGGCTCGGCCCGGTCGAGGCACACCACCTCGTAGCCGCAGCGGATCAGGTGGGGGATGATGTCCCGCGCGAGGCTGCCGGCGGCGCCGGTGAGGGCGATGCGGCCGCGGCGGGCGGGTGTTCGTGCAGTCATCAGATCAGGGCTCCTTGCTGGGAAAGCAGGTCGCGGACGGCGGGGAGGTCGTGCCGTCCCGAGTTCGCGTATACGGCCGCGGCGACGCCGGCCGCGTGCCCCGTCGCGAAGGCCGTGCCCATGACGCGCAGGGACGCGAAGGCGCGCCGGTCGGCGCTGACCAGTCTGCCAGCGGCCCACAGGTTCTCGAGGGAGGCGGAGCAGATGCTCCCGTAGGGGATGTGGTACCAGCCCTTGTCCCGGATGCCGTTGTACTCGGTGACGCCCGGAACAGCGTGGTCCTCCATGGGCCAGCCGCACCGGGCGATCCCCTCGGCGCCGCGCTTGCGTCCGGCCGCGACGTCCTCCGCCGCCACGGTCTCGCGGCCCTTGAGGCGCCGCCCCTCGCGGATGCCCAGCTGTGGGCCCGTGGCGGCCAGGACGGACGCCTCCCAGCCGGGGAGGAAGAGCCGGAACGCCTCGAGGTAGTGCCAGGCGAGGCGGCGCCCCTCGACCTCGGCCGCAGAGAGGTCCTGCACGTCGAAGACGTCGCGGTGCTGGTCGGCGAGCAGCAGCATGACCTCGCCCGAGATCGGCATGCGGACGGCGATGCCGTGGTCGCGGGTCAGGGCCGTGCCGGTCAGGGACTCGTACCGCCGGACGGCCTCCGCCATCCCGCCCGCCGAGAGGTCCGCCTCGGGGGGAACGCCGCCGACGCGCATGACGAGGGTGCTGGCCTGCCGCTCGTCCACCGCGGAGACGAGCGCCTCGGCGTCGGACGCGGCGATGAGCGCGCCGTCTCCGCTGGCGTCGACGAAGGCCCGGGCGTGGACGCGCACGCGGCCGCCGCGGTGGGAGACGTCGACCGCGTCGAGGCGACCGTCCCGCGTGGCCGCGCCGACGAGGTGGCTGTGGAGCAGCAGGGTGATGCCGGCCTCGGCGACGAGCTCGTCGAAGACGGTCTTGGTGGTCTCGAGGTCGAGCAGCACCACGGTGTTGCCCGATGCCTGGAAGGTCTCGGTGCGGTAGATGTCCCGCTTCTGCAGCGCGTCCAGGAACTGCTGGCCGACGCCGGCCACCACCTGCTCGCGCGTCTGGTCGAAGAAGCCGCAGTGGGTCAGCACAGAGCTCACGGTCGCGGCTCCGCCGAGGAAGCCGTACTGCTCGATGAGGCAGACCGAGGCTCCGGACTGGGCGGCGCCGACGGCTGCGGCCACCCCCGCCGCGCCTCCACCGACCACGGCGACATCGACGTGGAGGCCTTCATCGGCATTGAGGTCTTTCGATACTTGTGTCATCCCCCTCATCGTGACCCGGATCACGGCATGTCACAATTGCCCCTTGGGCTCGGGTCCCATGCTTGCCGGGCATACCATGGCCCCATGGAGCTCAGGAGCCTGCACTACTTCTCGACGGTCGCCGAGCTCGGCTCCATCAGCAGGGCCGCCGTCGCCCTCCACCTGACCCAGCCCTCGCTCAGCCGCCAGCTGGCGGCCCTCGAGCGGGAGCTCGGGCACGAGCTGTTCACCCGCACCTCGCGCGGCGCGCAGCTCACCCCGGCCGGGCGCGGCCTGCACACCCACCTCCGGGTGGTGTTTGCCGAGGTGGACAGGATCCCCGAGGTGCTCCGCACGGCGAGCGAGAGCAAGGAGCTGGTCCGGGTCGGGCTGCCGCCGGGGGTGCCGCACGGCTGGCTCTCCGCCGTGGTCCGGCGGGCGCAGGACGCCATCCCGCAGGCGGACATCTCCCTGCACGAGGCGAGCAGCGACGAGCAGCGGCTCATGCTCAAGGACGGCCGCCTCGAGGTCGGGCTGCTCCACCTCGCGCCCCCGGAGCACCCCTCGGAGCGGGTGCTCATCCAGAGGATCGGCGTGGCGCTCCCGCCCGGCTCCCCGCTCGCCTCCCGGCGTTCCGTCCGGTTTGCCGACCTTGCTGGGCTGCGGGTCATGGCCCACGCCAACGGCGAGGTCGCGGGGGAGGAGACGCGCCTCCGTGCCGCCTCCAAGGCCGCCGGCGTCACGACCGACTGGATCTTCCGGAGGTTCTCCCAGCACAGCGAGCTCATCGCGATGAGCTCGCGGGCGGACGCCGCGCTCATGACCGAGGCGTCCGCGACCCACAACATGCCCAGCTGGCGCTGGGTCGAGGTGAAGGAAGTCGATGCCGAGGGGCACCCGTTGACCGTCGAGACGTGGGCCGCCACGAGCAGCGGCGGCCACCCCTATGTGCAGCGGTTCATCGAGCTGCTCCGGGCGGAAGGGCTGGGCAGCCGTGGCTGAGCGCACGATCGTGCTCGTCGGCCCCACCGGGGCCGGGAAGTCCGCCGTCGGGGCCGCCCTCGCGCGGGTCCTCGGCGTGCGCTTCTTAGACAGCGACCAAGCGCTGGCCGCCGCGCTGGGCCCCGTCCCGGAGCTCTACAGGTCACTGGGGGAGGAGGCCTTCCGCCGGGCCGAGGCGTCCACGGTCGCCTCCCTGCTCGCGGACCCGGGCCGCGCGGTGCTCTCGCTCGGGGGCGGTGCCGTGCTCGACGGCGGTACGCGCCGCCTGCTCGCAGCCGGGACGGTGGTGTGGCTCGACACCGATCTGGCGACCGTCCTGCCGCGGATCGAGGGAGGGCGGCCGCTCTTCGGCGGCGACGTCGCCGAGGCCTGGCAGCGCAACTACGACCGCCGCCGGCCCCTCTACGAGGAGGTGGCGAGCCTCCGGATCGACGCGCGGACCGGGACGCCGGAGGAGCTGGCCGCCGAGATCGCCGCCGGTCTCCGCGACCGGGCGTGACCGCCCTCCCCGGCTCACGCCGCCTGCCGGAGGAACCCCTGGAACGCGGAGAGGATGGCCGCGGACGGGTGGTGCAGGGCGCCGTGGCCCGCGTGCGGGACGACCATGCTCGTGCTGCCCGGGAGCGACGCCGCGAGCCCCGCGGCGATGCTCCGGAAGTACGCGGGGCTGTGCGCCCCCGCGAGGAGCAGGAGGGGGATCGCGATGCCGGCGTACTCGGCGAGGGCCCGCCTGCTGTCCAGCAGCGCGAGCTCGTGCGCCAGGGAGGGGACCAGCTCCTCCCACGCGTGCCCGTCCTTCGTCAGGTGGGCCGCCGCCCACACGAGTGCCCGGGCGGCCGCATCCGGCAGCGGCACCCTCGCCAGCAGCGGGTCCATCTCCCGTGAGAAGACCGTGACCGCGCCGACGTGGTCGCCCCTGTCGGCCGCGGCCGCCAGCGCGGGGAGCGTGCGCGTGGGGAGGCAGCCGTCGATGTTGACGGCGGGATCGTAGACGGCCACCCGGCTCACCGCCAGGCGGAGCGCGGCCTCCAGCGCAATGCCCCCGCCGAAGCTGTGCCCGAGGACCACCGAGCTGCCCGTCGCCTCGAGGACCGCCTCGAGGTCCTCGAGCTCGGTCTCCATCGAGTAGCCGGCCGGCTGCGGGCCCGAGCCGCCGCGGCCCCGGCGGTCGTACAGGTGGACCGGGATGGTGGCCGAGAGGCTGCTGGCGAATCTACCGTAGGCGGCGGTGCGGGTCAGACTGCCCGCGGCGAGCACCGCGCCCGGCCCGGTGCCGAAGCTGTAGACGCGGAGGGAGCCGCCGTCTGCGGTCCTGATGGAGCGGAGCTTGATGGCGACCACGGCGGGCTTCTTCCTCGACTGCTGCGCCCCAGCCGCGCCTTTGTGTGGACATGGTAGGACTGGACGGCCGTGAGCCATAGAGCCGGCCGTCACCAGCCGCTGCGCGTGGGCGTGTGCCCCTCTCTGGCCTCGGCGGGCATGGCCAGCTCCGCCCGCAGCCCGAGGAGCCGGATCGGCCGGCCGGGCTCGATCGAGGCGGTGAGCTCGAGGGCGCGGGCGAGGACCTCGCCCTGGTCGGAGGTCTCGGGGATCTTCTTCCCGTGCGTCGTGGTGTCGAACGGGGCATACCGGACCTTGAGGGTCAGCCCCACCACGGGCCGCCCCTCGGCGGCGACGTCCTCGAGGACGCGCGCCGCGAGCTCCCGCACGGCACCGTCCACCTGGGCGGGGTCGGTCAGGTCGCGCTGGAAGGTGGTCTCGCGGCTGTGTCCGCGCGCCACCCACGGGGTGCTGTCCACCGTGCTGCTGCCGTCACCGCGCCCGAGCTGGGCATACCAGGGACCCATCTTGGGGCCGAACTCCGGGACCAGGTCCTGGGGGTCGGCCGCGGCCAGCTCGGCGACCGTGCGGATGCCGAGCGTGGCCAGCCGGGCCGACACCCTGGAGCCGACGCCCCACAGCTCCTTGGTGGGCCGGCCGCCCATGACCTCGAGCCAGTTCCCGGCGGTGAGGCGGAAGACGCCGGCCGGCTTGCCGAAGCCCGTGGCCACCTTGGCCCGGACCAGGGTGTCGCCGATGCCCACGCTGCAGTGCAGCCGCGTCCGCTCCAGGACCGCGGCCTGCAGCCGCCGCGCGTAGGCCTCCGGGTCCTCGCTCTCTACGCCCACGAAGGCCTCGTCCCAGCCGAGCACCTGCACGGTCGCGCCGGGCTGGGCGCGCAGGGCGGCCATCACGGCGTCGGACGCCTCGAGGTAGGCCTCCCGGTCCACGGGGAGGATGACGGCGTCCGGCACCTTCCGGGCGGCGATCCGCAGCGGCATCCCGGAGCGCACGCCGTAGGCCCGGGCCTCGTAGGAGGCGGTCGAGACCACGGCCCGCTCGGTGGGGTCGCCCCGGCCGCCGACGATGACCGGCCGGCCGGCGAGCTCGGGCCTGCGCAGCACCTCGACGGCCGCGAGGAACTGGTCGAGGTCCACGTGCAGCACCCACCGGCTTCCGCTCATCCCACCAGTGTGCCCCGGAAGTGCCTGGGCCATACTGGCGGATCTGGCGGACCGCAGCGCCAGATGGCGCCAGGGTTCATTTCTTCCAGGCCGGCCCCGGGGTCTTGGACAGGCCGGCGGCCACAGCCACCGCAACGGCCACCTGAGCCACCCCAATGAGCCGTGTCAGGCCCGGACGCTCCTTGAACCAGCCCATGAGCGGAGCCCACGGCCCGAACTCCCACCGTGCGCAATGCTCTACAGGGAACAACGCGGTCAGCACCCCGTCCCCGATCTCCGCCATGACCAGCGACTCCACGACCCGAACATCCATGAGATCCCCTCCCACACACCTGGTCCGATCCCGGCCGATAGGACCGTGGAAAAAGTGTGCCCTTCCCGACCACAGCGGCTTAGTGCTGAAAGCCCTCAGTTCACCGCCGAGGAGGTCCGGCGGCTTTGATGCGCCTCGGACAACTGCCCCGAGCCGACGGGAAGGTCCCCGAGCAGCTTTCGGAACTGCGCAGCACCTCGATGGAGCAGGCCGACGACGGCGGGCCGGCCCGCCGTCGTCGGTGTCGCCTCAGTCTCGCATTAGGCGCGGACCCACGCGGTCGCCTCGCCGGGGAGCCTGCCGCCCTCGACCGGGGCGCTGGCCAGGAGCACCTCGCCCTCGGGCAGCGCGACGGGCGCCTCGCCGAAGTTGGCCACGACGTGCCAGCCGCCCGGGCGCGCGAAGTGCAGGACGTCGCCGGACGAGGCCTGCCACTCGAGCTCCTCGGCCCCCTGGAGCGCCCGGCGCAGCTCGAGCGCCGTCCGGTAGAAGGACAGGGTCGAGCCGGCGTCGGCGGCCTGGACGCTCGCCGCGTAGTCCCGGAACCAGGCGGGCTGGGGGAGATGGGACCCGCCGGCGCCGAAGCCGAACGACGTGCCGGTGGGCTCCCACGGAAGCGGGACGCGGCAGCCGTCTCGGCCCACCTCGTTGGCCCCGTTGCGGAAGTAGATGGGGTCCTGGCGGTCCGCGGCCGGGAGCTGGCCCACCTCCGGCAGGCCCAGCTCCTCGCCCTGGTACATGTAGGCCGAGCCGGGCAGTGCGAGCATGAGCAGCGTCGCTGCCTTGGCCCGGCGCAGGCCCCGCTCGGCGTCCACCTGTCCAGGGTCGCCGCCGGCGAGGAGCCAGTCGAGGCCATCGGTGCCCTGCCCGCGGCGCCCGGTCCCGTTGGGCAGGCCGTAGCGGGTGGCGTGCCGCACCACGTCGTGGTTGGAGAACACCCAGGTGGAGGAGGCGCCCGACGCGGCCGCCAGCGCCAGGTTGTTCTCGATCACGGCGCGGAACTGGGCCGGGTCGAAGTCCGCCTTGAGCAGGTCGAAGTTGAATGCCTGCCCCAGGCCTTCCGCGGACGCGTATCGGGGGACCCGGTGCGGCGCGACCCAGACCTCGGCCACCGCCATGCGGGGCGGGGTGTACTCGTTGAACACCTTGCGCCACTCGGCGTAGACCGTGTGGACCTCGTCCCGGTCCCAGAGCGGGTGCTGGCCCCCGCGCAGGACCTCGTCGGGGTCCGTGGTCCACAGCCCGTTCTGCGCCGCGGCCATGTCCTTCTTCAGCCCGTGCGCGACGTCCACGCGGAAGCCGTCGACGCCGCGGTCGGACCAGAAGCGCAGGGTGGCCAGGAAGTCCTCGTGCACCTCGGGGTTGTCCCAGTTCAGGTCCGGCTGCTCCTTGGCGAAGAGGTGGAAGTACCACTGGCCGGGCGTCCCATCCGGCTCCGTGACGCGCTCCCAGGCGCTGCCGCCGAAGAGGGACTGCAGCCCGTCCGGCGGGAGTGCGCCGTCCGGACCGCGCCCGTCCCGGAAGATGTACCGGCCGCGGGCGGGGGAGTCCTTGGGGGACGCGAGCGCCTCCGCGAACCACACGTGACGGTTCGAGGTGTGGTTGGGCACGATGTCGGCGATGACCCTGATCCCCGCGGCGTGGAGGGCTGCGGCCATCTGGTCGAAGTCGGCCAGCGTGCCGATGCGCCGGTCCACGTCGCGGTAGTCGTCGACGTCGTAGCCGCCGTCGGCGAGGGCCGAGGGGTAGAAGGGGCTGAGCCAGACGGCGTCGATCCCGAGCGCGGCCAGGTAGGGGATCCTGGAGGTGATGCCGTTGAGGTCGCCGATCCCGTCGCCGTTGGAGTCGGCGAAGCTGCGCGGGTAGATCTGGTAGACGGCGGCCTGGCGCCACCAGTTGGGGTCTGCGCCGGCGAGCAGCCCGGCGTCGAAGGGCTGGGTCTCTGTCATGGGTCCTTCAGTGTGTGTGTCTGTGTGTGTGGGCGGGCGGGCTGGAGGTCAGCCCTTGACGGTGCCAGCAATCATGGCCTTGATGAAGTGGCGCTGGAAGAGGAGGAACACGAGGATCGTCGGCGCCATGATCAGCAGGGACCCGGCGTTCAGGAGCACGACGTCGGTGGAGTGGAGGCCGACGAAGTTCTGCAGCGCCCCGGCCATGGTGCGCTGGCTGGGGTCGTCGACCAGCACGATCGCCTCGAGGAAGGTGTTCCAGGTCCAGAGGAACAGCAGCAGGCACAGCGAGGACACGGCCGGGACGGCGAGCGGCGCCTGGATGCGCAGGAAGCTCTGCCAGGCCCCCGCTCCGTCAATCGCGGCGGCTTCGCCCAGCTCCTTCGGCATGGTGAGGAAGTGGGCGCGCATCCAGAAGACGGCGAACGGCATGAACTCGCCGATCAGCACGAGGGCAAGGCCCAGCCGGCTGTTGAGCAGCCCCATGTCCCGCATCTGGTAGTAGAGCGGGACGATCGTCGCCTCGCGCGGGAGGGTCAGCCCGAGCAGGAGCAGGACGAAGAAGACCGCGCCGCCGGGGACCCTGAGCTGGCCGAGGCCGTAGCCTGCCATGGTCGCGATCAGGGCCGCGGCGGGGACGACTGCCGCGACCAGGAGGAGGCTCGAGAGGAGCAGCGGCGTGACGTTCGCGACGTTCCAGGCGTCCACGAAGTTGTGCCACTGGGGATCCGCGGGCCATTCGATCCCCACCGGCACCGTTCCCTGTGGGTGCAGCGCCGCGGTGAGCATGCTCGCGAGCGGGATGACGGAGAAGAGCATGGCGGCCAAGAGCAGGACCAGGCCGGGAAGCCGTTCCTTCAGTGGTGCCCTCATGGTCAGTCCTCCGTCCTGAAGAGCCGCTGGAGGGGCAGGACCACGGCCAGGATCAGGACCGTCAGCACGAGCGCGAGCGCCGAGGCCAGGCCGACCTGTGACTCGGTGAAGCCGAGCTGGTACACGAGCACCCCCGGCACCATCGTGGCGTAGCCGGGGCCGCCCTGGGTGGACATGAAGATGATGTCGAAGCTTGCCAGCGCGGAGATGATCGTCACGGTGATGCACACCCCGAGTTCCTGCTTGAGCCCGGGGAGGGTCACCGAGGCGAGGGTCCGCCCGAACCCGGCCCCGTCAAGGCGCGCGGCCTCGTAGATGGAGGCGTCGATCTTCCCAATCCCGGACAGGAGCAGGATCATGCAGAAGCCGAGGTTGATCCAGGTGCCGATGAGCCCCACGGCCGGCAGGGACCAGGTGAAGTCTCCGAGCCACGCGCGGGCGATGCCGCCGAGGCCTACCGCGGAGAGGACCTGATTGGCGGTCCCGCTCGAGGAGAACATCCAGACCCAGGCGATGGCCGCGGCCGCACCGGGGATGATCTGCGGCAGGAAGAGGACCGTCCGGGCCACGGTCCCGAAGGCCTTGGCCCGGATCTCGCGCAGGAGCGCCGCCATGAGCAGGCCGCCGGCCACGGGCAGGACGGTGAAGAAGATGATGAGGAAGAAGGCGTGTGCAATGCCGGAGAGCAGCTGCGGGTCAGTGAGGACGCGGACGTAATTGGCGGAGCCGACGAAGGTCGCCACCGTGATCCCGTTCCACCGGTAGAACGAGTACTGGATCGCCGCGGTGAGCGGCTTGAGCACGAACACGCTGTAGAAGACGAGGGCGGGGAGGACGAACAGCCATCCGCCCCAGCTCCTGAGCGAGCGCCGCGGCCGGCGGGACGCAGCCGCCGCGGCCCCCGAGCGGGTCTCGGGGGCCGCAGTGCGGAGGGCGGTCACTTGTTCAGGTCCTGCTGGTACTGGGTCTGGACGGCCTTGAGCGCCTCGGCGGGCGAGGTCTTCCCCGCCGCGAGCAGCTGGATCTGGGCGGTCCAGACGCTGTTGGCGCCGCTGCTGGCGTTCTGGACGTACTGGACCTGCCCGTCGGCGGCGACGAGGGCGGAGAAGGCCTTCTGGATCTGGCCGGAGAGGGCGTTCTTCGTGGCGGGGACGTCCCCGGAGCCGCTGGGCGCGAAGCCGTTGTCCACCGCGATCTGACGCGCCTCGGGCGAGGTGAGGAAGTTCAGGAAGGCCGCAGCGGCGTCCTTGTTCTTGGACTTGGCGGGGACGCCGAAGTTCGACGCCGGATCGGACATGGCCAGGACCTTCCCGCCGGCCTGGGCCACCGGCGGGAGCACGAACCCGACGTTGTCCCCCATCTGCTTCTCGAGCGAGGAGGAGTCCCAGTTGCCCGAGGCGTAGAAGAGCGCCTCGCCGCGGGCGAACCGCCCGAGCGCGTCGCTGGCCTGGGTGCCGTTGGTGTCGGCATTGAAGTAGCCGTTCGCGGCCCAGTCGGCGACGCTCTGCGCCGCGGCGGTGGCCTCCGGGGTGGCGATGCTGGCGCCCGGCTGGTCGAAGATCCACGCGTTGAGCTGCTTCTGGCCCACGCTGTTGTTGAGCGCGAACTGCAGGGCCGTGGCGACCTGGCCGTTCTGGTTCCCGGCCATGATGCCGGTGATCCCGGCGGCCTTGGCCTTCTGCAGGTCCGCCTCGAGCTCCGAGGTCGTGGCGGGCGGCTGGGCGATGCCCAGGCGGGAGAGCAGGCCCTTGTTGTAGTACAGGCCGGTCACGGTGAAGCCGGAGGCCACGGTGTACTGCGCTCCGGTGCCGCGAACGCCCTCCGGCGTCGAGGTGTACTGCGCGAGCTGACCGCCGGGCAGCTTGTCCCAGTGGTACGCCGACGCCCACGGGCCCAGATCGGTGAGCAGTCCGTTCTTCGCCGTGTCGCCCAGAGCGCCGATGCGGGCGATGTCGGGCGGGGTGTCCGAGGAGAGCACCCGCGGGGCGTTGACCGCCTGGACATTGTCCGGGTCGAACCGCGTGGTGATCTTCACGTTCGGGTGCTGCTTAGTGAACGCCCCGATGAGCGCATCGTCGATCGGCTTGAGCCCGGCCCCGTCATAGAGCGTGAGCGTCACGGGCTGCGAGCCGAGGTCCGTGCTGGCTGTCGAGGGCGCGGCGGCCGCGGCGGAGCTGCTCCCCGGCGGGCTGCAGGCGGACAGGAGGCCGGCGGCGAGGGCGGCAGTCGTGGCGAGTGCGGCGGCCGCGGCGCGGGTGCGGGCGGGACGGGGACGGGACAGGCCCATGGGTAATTTCCTCCATTGGGGGGACTGGCGCTCCACCTTCGGAAGCGCTTCCGAAAGTGTTGTCGGAAGCGCTTCCGAAGTCAAGGGGTCTCCGGGGTAGGATCGCCCTGTGAAGTCCCAGACGGCGCCGAGCCTCGCCGATGTCGCCCGCCGTGCCGGGGTCTCGCTCTCCACGGCGTCGCGGGCCCTCAATGACGCCTACGGGGTCTCCGCCGCCACGCGTGCCCGGGTCCTGGACTCGGCCGCAGCGCTCGACTTCGTAGTCTCGCCCGACGCGCGCCGGCTGGCCATCGGGACCACCGGACGGGTCGCGGTGGTGGTGCCCCACATCGAGCGATGGTTCTTCGGCCAGATGGTCAGCGGGATCGAGCGTGTGCTCTCCGAGGCGGACTTCGACATCCTCCTGTACCACGTCGACGACGCCGAGGACCGCCGCGAGTTCCTGGCCAGGCTGCCCGCGCGCCGCAAGGTGGACGCCGTCGTCGTCGTGGCGTTCCCAGTCGGCGAGGCCGAGCGCGAGAGGCTCGAGCTTATCGGGGCCAAGATCGTCGCCGCGGGCGGCCAGTCGGCGGCCTACCCCTACGTCTGCATCGACGACTTCCAGGCGGGCCGCCTCGCCCTGGACCACCTGACGTCCCTCGGCCACCGCAGGATCGCGATGATCGCCGGGAGCGACCCCGACCAGCCCGGCTGGCCGGCGATCCCCGGCCGGTCGAGGGCCTACGAGAGCGCACTCGGGGCCCTAGGGGTCGACGTCGATCCCGCCCTCGTCCGGGACGTCGACTGGAACCCGGTCAACGCAGCCAAGGCCATGGCGGACATCCTCGATGCGGCGGGGGAGCCCCCGACGGCGGTGTACGCCCACGGCGACGAGCTCGCCTTCGGCGTCCTCCACACGCTCCGGCACCGCGGCTACCGGGTCCCCGAGGACATCTCCGTGGTCGGCATCGACAACCACCCCTTGTCGGAGCTGCTCGACCTGACCACGGTCGCGCAGGACGTCGGGGGGCAGGGGGCCGCGGCCGCGCGCCTCGTGCTCCAGGCCCTCGGACGCGAGCAGGACGAGCCCGGCGCGGACCCCGGAGCTGGCGTCGTCGCCCCGGTCCACCTGATCGAGCGCGCCAGCACCGCCCCTCCCAGGACCTGAAGCGCCTGGGCCATACTGGCGCCCATGCGCACACTCATCGCCTGGGTCTTCTTCTACTCCCTCGACGGGCTCCTGGCCGAGGAGGGCACCGACTTCTGGGACGTCCGCTTCCCGCTGCCCTTCGAGCCGGACCACCTCCAGGAGCAGATCGACCTCTACAGCAGCGCCGACCTCCACCTCATGGGCCGCTCCGCCTACGAGGGCATGTCCGCGAACCTCCCCGGCTCCGACCACCCCTTCGCCCGGTTCATGGACGCGGCGCCCAAGGTCGTCTTCTCGCGGACCATGGCCGGCGCCGGCTGGGCCAACACCACGGTCGTCTCCGGCGACACGGCAGAGGAGGTCCGGCGGCTGCGGGAGGGCGGCGACGGGCACGTCATCGTCTGGGGCGGCGTGCGGCTGTGGCGCTCGCTCCTGGAGCTGGACCTCATCGACGAGCTCCACGTGGACCTCCACCCCTACGTCTCCGGGAAGGGCACGCGCCTGTTCGACGGCGACCCTGCTAACTACGCCCTCGAGCTCGTGGGCAGCACCCCCTACGCGAACGGGACAGTCAACCTCCACTACCGCCGGCCCCGGTAGAGTCCACCCATGCCCACCTCCGAATCCACCGCGACCCTCGAAGCCCTCCTCCCGGAGGGCCGAGTCCTGACCTCGGAGGCGTCCTTCGCCGGCTACCTCCACGACGAAGGGGAGTGGGCCGTCTACGGCACCCCACGCGCCGTCGTGCGTCCCGAGACCGCCGAGGAGGTGGCCGAGGTGGTGCGCTGGTGCGCGCGGACGGGCACGCCGCTCGTGGCGCGCGGGGCCGGGACGGGGCTCTCGGGAGCGGCGAACGCGATCGAGGGCTGCGTGGTGGTCTCGTTCGAGCGGATGAACCAGGTCCTCGAGGTCAACGAAGCCGAGCGCTGGGCCCGCGTCCAGCCCGGGGTGGTCAACGACCACCTGCGCGCCCACGTGGCCCGGCACGACCTCTGGTACCCGCCGGACCCGGCCTCGTCGCCGTGGTCCACGATCGGCGGCAACGTCGCCACCAACGCCGGCGGCATGTGCTGCGTCAAGTACGGCGTGACCCGGGACTACGTCCTCGAGCTCGAGGTGGTCACCGGCACGGGCGAGGTCACGCGGCTGGGCACCCGGACCGCGAAGGGCGTGGCCGGCTACAACCTCGTTGGCCTCATCGTCGGCTCGGAGGGCACGCTCGCCGTCGTCACCGAGGTGGTGGTGCGGCTGCGGCCCCTGCCGCCAGCGCCGATCACGGTGGCCGGCATGTTCGACTCCCTCGTGGACGCCGGCCGGGCCGTGGCGCTCGTGGCCGAGTCCGGGATCAGCCCCTCGACCCTCGAGCTCGTGGACCGCCACTGCCTCAAGGCCGTGGACGACTGGAAGCACATGGGCCTGTCCACGGACGCGAACGCCGTGCTGATCGGCCGCACGGACGCGCGCGGGGAGCAGGGCCAGTTCGAGGCCGCCGAGCTCGAACGCTGCTTCGAGGAGGCCGGGGCGAGCTTCGCCGCCGTCTCGGCCGACGAGCAGGAGTCCGAGGCGCTCTACGCCGCCCGCCGGCTCGCCTACCCCGCGCTCGAGCGGCTCGGCCCGGTCCTCACCGAGGACGTCTGCGTCCCCAAGTCCAAGGTCCCCGAGGTGCTCGCCCGCATCGAAGAGATTGCCGCCGCGCACGAGGTGCTGATCGCCAACATCGCCCACGCCGGCGACGGCAACCTCCACCCGCTCATCATCACCCGGCCCGGGGACGAGGCCGGGAAGGCCCGCGCCCACGCGGCGTTCACCGAGATCATCGACGCCGCCCTCGCCGCCGGCGGCACCGTCAGCGGCGAGCACGGCGTCGGCACCCTCAAGCTGGACGGTCTCGCCAAGGAGCTCCCGCCCGCGAGCCTGGCCCTCCACCACGCGGTCAAGCACGCCCTTGACCCGCACGGGATCCTCAACCCGGGCCGCGCGATCCCGCCGCTCGGGTAGCCGGACGCGCCCTCTGCAAGGCTTGTGCGAGTTTCCCCCAAGATCGCCCTGCCCGGCCCCTACCCGTCCGTAGCGTGGTGTGCGGAGCTGGCCGTCGGCCAGCGTCAACGCACCCGCGGCAGGCCCTGGACCCCCTGCCGCGCACCACGTCCAAAGGGGGCGGTCCTCATCAGGAAGCTACTCTCCGCCGCAGGAACGGTGCTGCTCGTCGCGGCAGCGCTCGCCACCGGCGCCACGGCCGCGACCGCGGCACCACCGGCCGCCAAGGCAGCCAGCCACTCGGTCAAGGTCTGCTCCGACGCGCGTCCCGGCGAGGCCGCATGCGCCGCCCGTGCCGCCACCGACCCGGCCGGCAAGCGCATCACCAGCAACGCCCTGCCCCCGGCCAGCGCCCTCACGCCCGCCCAGCTGCGCTCGGCCTACAGGCTCACCGGGACCGCGTCCGGCGGCAGGACTGTGGCGATCGTGGACGCGTACGGCTACCCGAACCTCGAGCGGGACCTCGCCGCCTACCGGAAGCAGTTCGGCCTGACCGCCTGCACCTCGGCGAGCGGCTGCCTCAAGGTCCTGAACCAGACCGGCGGCACGAGCCTGCCCACATTCAACCTCGGCTGGGCGCAGGAGCAGGCCCTCGACGTCGACGCCGTCTCCGCCGCCTGCCCCGACTGCAAGATCGTGGTCCTGCAGGCCAAGTCGGCGAGCTTCACGGACCTCGGCACCGCCGTCCAGACCGCGGCCAAGCTCCCCGGCGTCGTCGCCATCTCCAACAGCTACGGCGGCTCCGACGCCTCGGACGCCAGCTACGGGAAGTACTACAACTTCCCGGGTATCGCGGTCACGGCCAGTGCCGGCGACAACGGCTACCAGGGCGCCTCCTACCCGGCGGCCTCCTCCTACGTCACGGCGGTGGGCGGCACGAGCCTCAACCAGGCCTCCAACGCGCGCGGCTGGACCGAGTCCGTCTGGTCCGGCACCGGCTCGGGCTGCTCGGCCTACAACGCGCCGCTCGCCGCGGCGGCAAACTCCGGCACGGGCTGCGCGAAGCGGGCGATGAACGACGTCGCCGCAGCCTCCGACCCGTCCAACGGCGGCCTCGCGGTCTACTACCCGACCTCGAGCACCAGCTCCACGTGGGGCCAGTTCGGCGGCACGAGCGAGGCGTCCCCGATCATCGCCTCGGTCTACGCCCTCTCCGGCAACACCGGCTCGAAGACCACCGGCACCTACGCCAACAGCATCCCGTACGCCCACACCGCGTCCCTGTTCGACGTCGCCTCCGGGGCCAACGGCACCTGCACCACCACGCAGTGGTGCACTGCCCGCACCGGCTGGGACGGGCCCACCGGGCTCGGCACCCCGAACGGCACCGGCGGCTTCTGACCGCTCGGCGCAGTCGCAAGGCAACCGCCCACAGGCTCTGGCGGCCCGGGCCCGCGTTTCTCATGGGGGGACGCGGGACCGGGCCGCCGGCGTTGTGCGCGGTGTTGCTGCGGTGCTTCCGGTGTCGCGTGTTGCTGCAGCGTTATCGGTGTTTGCTCCGGGCAACCTGTGCGTTCCACCATGGGTCGGCGAGGAATCTGGGGCCCCGCATCACAGGGTCGGACTCTGTCCGGCCATGGCGAAGAGCGGAAGGCACCCTCATGCACCCCCAGAGCTCCTCCTCCCCAGCGGGCACGATCATGGTCCTCGGCGGCGACGGCTACCTCGGCTGGACGCTGGGACTGGCCCTGGCCAGCCGCACCGGCCGCCCAGTAGTCCTCGTGGACAACCTCATCAAACGCCGGTGGGAGAAGGAGGCCGGGGCGAAGGTCCTCGTGCCCCTCAAGACCCCCAAGGCGCGCATCGCCGAGTACGAGCGGCTCTACGGCGGCCAGAACCTCTCCTTCGAGAAGGTCGAGCTCCTGGACCCCGGGGCCGTGGAGCGGGTCATCGCGAAGTACCGGCCCGCCGTCGTCATCAACGCCGCCCAGCAGCCCTCGGCCCCGTTCTCCATGAGCAGCGCCAAGAACGCCGCAGCCACCTTCTCGAACAACATCGTTGGCCACCTCAACGTCCTCTGGGCCATCGCCGGCCTGAGCAAGGCGACCACCTACATCAAGCTCGGCTCGGCCGGCTGCTACATGGGCACCGACACCGACTACATCCCGCTCGAGAAGAAGGACTTCACCTTCGAGGACCACGGCGCGCAGCACCAGGTCCTGCAGGGCTTCCTGCCCATGCAGGCCACCGACTTCTACCACCAGTCCAAGATCACCGACCTGCTGATCGACGACCTCTGCTCCAAGATCTGGGGCCTGAAGGTGATCACCGTCCAGCAGGCCACGATCTTCGGCGCGACGATCCCGGAAAACCACCCCGAGGAGTGCGCCGGCCTCGCGGCCCGGTTCAACTACGACTCGGTCTTCGGCACCGTCTTCAACCGCTTCATCTGCCAGATGGTGATCGGCCACCCCCTCACCGTGTACGGGGACGGGAGCCAGAAGACGGGCCTGATCAGCCTCAACGACACGGTCGAGAACTTCCTCGAGTTCACCGACCTCGACGTCGCCCCGGGCGAGCACCAGGTCCTGCACAACTACACGCACCGGCTGAGCATCAGCGAGATCGCCCAGCGGCTCGCGGCCATCGACCCGTCCACCCAGATCAGGCACCTCGCAAACCCCCGGCAGGAGCCGGTGGGAAGGCTGGACCCCCACGTCGAGGTGCACGGCGCGATCGCTGCCCGGCACGCCGACAAGGAGGCCAGGCTCCAGGCGGACATGGCGGCCATGCTCGAGTTCACCTGCCGCTACCGGGACAACATCGATCCCTCGATCATCCTGCCCACGGTGGACTGGTCGGTGGAGGAGGCCGAGGCCCCCGCCCCCGCGCGCCGGGAGCCGGGCGTCCGGCCGGCGCCGGCCTTCTACCGCGAGGTCGCTGAGGGTTAGTTCCGCGCCCCGTCCAGGAACTCGCGGGTGTGCCGGGCGAGGACCTCGACGTCCTCGAGGGTGGACTCGTGGATGAAGGACATCCGCGCCACGTCCTCGACGACCTTGATGTAGACGTTCCGGTCCTGGAGGTATTCGGCCAGGGCGGCCGGATCATCGGCGCGCATGGAGACGATGTTGCTCTGGCGCGTGCCGTGGTCGATGAAGTCGATCCCGTGCTCGCGCAGGATCGCCTTGATCCCCTCCAGCAGCGCGAGGTTCTTCTCCTGGACGGCGTCCATGCCGAGGGCGTTGAGCTCGCGCAGCGAGGCGTGCAGCGCCGCGAGACCGGTGACGTTCTGGGTGCCGTCCTGGAAGCGCGCTGCCGTGTCCTTGAGGACGTAGGACTCCTCGTCGAAGCTCGCCATGCTCCGGATGCCCACCCGGCTGTGGCGCAGGGTCGGCATGAGACCCCGCCGCACGTACATGAACCCGATGCCCATGCCGGCGCGCAGGTACTTCTGGCCGCCGCACACGAGGAGGTCCACGGGCGTCTCCGCCAGGTCGATCGAGCGCACGCCGATGTGCTGGACGGCGTCGATGACGAGGAAGATGCCCCGCTCGCGGCACAGGCGCGAGAGCAGGGCCAGGTCCGGCATGAACCCGTCGTAGCGCTGGGCCGAGGACATGCTGATGGCCCTGGTCCTGGGGCCGATGGCCTCGAGCAGGCGGTGGAAGGCGGCCTCGTTGTCGCGGCCCGTCACGACCCTGACCGTCACGCCGTCGTGCCGCTTGCGCAGCCAGGGCAGCAGGTTGGCCGGGTACTCGTTGCCGAGGACCAGCACCTCGTCGCCGGGATCGAGCGGCAGCACCTCGCTGGCGATGATGATGCCCTCGGTCGTGTTCTTCAGGTACGTGATCTCCTCGGGCGCGCAGTGGAGCAGCCGCGCGGCCTCGTCGGCCATCTCCTCGGCGAGCCGGTCATAGCGGTAGAGCACCTCGGGCGGGCCGTACTGGTAGAAGTCCGCCATGAAGTCCCGGGCGGCCTCGTAGGCGGTCCGGCTCATCGGGGCGACGGTCGCGTAGCTGAAGAAGGTCTTCTCGGAGATCGGCTTCATGGTGCTGCGCAGCCTACTGGATCGGTGCTGCCGCAGGGGAGAGGTGCCGATCGGCGAGCCGGGTAAGGGTTGACATGCTCACACGCCGTTCGCAGCGTTAATCAGGCGGTTTCCCGCAGGCTCAATGCGATACGGTCGGTAGCGGTCGGGCACGGCGGCGTGGCGCCTTTCGGCCCTCGTGCCGCACCGTCCTGGGACACACACTTACCCCATGACGAGGGTGAGGAGGGTTGTGGGCTTCGGCTGCTACGAGTTCGTGGCGTCGGTCGCGATCGGACGGCCGGCGACGGAAGTCTATGCCTTCCTGGCCGACGTGCAGGATGCCAAGCCCCTTCCGCGGCGGCCTAGGGTGTGGATGGTGAAGGAACCGGACGGCCCGACCGGCGCTGGAACCCGGTGGCATGAGCGCGTGGGCGTGCTACCCGGCGTGTGGATGCGTGTGGAGAGCGTGGTGACCGAGGCCGATGAGCCGATTCGGCTCGGCATGGATTTCAGAAGCCCCTGGTTCGCCGGCCACACCGTCTACGAGCTGACGCCGACCTTCGGTGGGTGTGTGTTGCGCCATCGTGAGGGGATCCGGCCGATTCCGCCTCTGGCCGTGCTCTGCGCGGTTCTAGGGCGCAGTCGTCGCCAGCACGTGGAAGAGCGGCTTGCAGACATCAAGGCCGTGCTGGAGGGCGAGGGATCGAGGGGATCAATGAAGTGGAGCAGGGGTCATGAGTAGCGCGTCGTCCCTTTTGCCCGAGGCGTGCGACGTGCGCCCGGCAGCAGGGCGAGCGTGCTGGCGGAAGCCTCATGGATCAAGCTGACCCGCTACCTGAACGGGCGGCACTGGATTCCGTCGGTGTTCCAGCCGGGACGGACCCTCTGGGCCGGCCGTGGCGCACCGCGTTCCACGTCCGGTCCGCAGCGAACTGCTTGCCGCCCTCTACGCTGCCTCGCACTCTCCATAGCCGCGGCGATCGTCATCACCTGCCACAGGCGCTACCGTCGGTCCTTGCTGGACCCGGCTTGGTGGCCGCGTTCTTGCTCCCATACGGAGGTCAGTGCCCGCAGGGGATCGGCCAAGCCCTCGACGGCCCAGGCCGGGGCTTGGGCGAGTAGGGCATCTTCGAGGGCGAGCTGGGCGGGAATCACCTCGTCCACGAGCGCGGCGCCCGTGTCGGTGAGGACGAGCAGGGACGAGCGGCCGTCGGCCGGGTTGGCCGTCCGGCTCAGCAGTCCGCGACCCTGGAGGGCGTTCAGCCGCATGGTGATCGCGGAGCGAGGGGCAAGCAGCGTGTGGGCCAGCGTCGTCGGGCTCAGAGGTTCGCGCGTACGGCGCAGCGCGGAGAGCACGTCCAGCTCGCCGCGGGTGAGCCCGTAGTCGGCGAGGAAGGCGTCGCTGGCTTCGAGGATGAGGCGGGAAGCGCGCAGTACGCGGTGGATCACCCCGAGGCTGGCGAAGCTCAGGTCCGGGCGCAGCCGGGCCCACTCACGCTGCATCCGGTCCACGACGTCGCCATGAGCGGGCAGGCCGTCCGCGTCCTGGTCCATCCGGCTCCTCCGCGCCCCCGTGGCCGTCGCCTCGGTCAACCCAACAGTAGTTCATAGCTGTAGTAACCTCGAAGTACTTCATTCCTGAACCACCCCTGAAGGACAAAATGATCCAGGCCACCCCCACGCGGTCTTGGTGGGCGGCAGTCTTCGACCTGGGCCCGCATGCCGGCGCCCACTGGACCGCGCTGCGCGCAAGCCTGGCGATCTTCGTGCCCTTGGTGGCCTGCATGGCTTCCGGTCGCGGCGACCTACTGCTGTATGCGGCGATCGGTGCCTTCACCGCCCTGTACGGGCGACACGAGCCGGCTCGGGCACGCCTGGCCATGCAGGCGCAGGCGGGCGTGGTGCTGGTGGTCGGCGTCGTCGTCGGCGCGACAGTGGCGACCGTCCCGTTCCGGCTCTGGCTGCTCGTCCCGGCCGCGGCCGCCTGGGCCGCCGTCGCGGTAGTGCTGGCCGAGCTGGGCCGATGGCATCCGGCCGGAGCTCTCAACCCGGTCTTCGCCCTCACAGCCTCGGCCACGGTCCCGACCGCGCTGGGCACGGTGCCCGCAGCCGCCCTCGCTGCGGCCGGCGCGGTCGCCTTCGCGCTGCTGCTCGCCCTCCCGGGTCGCACCACCCGCGACGGCGGCGACCCGGTGCGGCATCGGCTGTCGTGGCGCGGCCTACACCCGTCCGCCCCGGTGGGCCGCCATGCCGCCCGCTATCTGCTCGGTATCGCCGCCGCCGGCCTCGCCGTCGCGACCAGCGGCATCGGCCACCCCTACTGGACCTTCGTCACGGCATCCGTCCCCATGTCGGCACCCGACCTGCACGCCCGCCTCACGCGCGCCGCCCAGCGGGTGATCGGCACCGCCGCCGGCCTCGGCGTCGCAGCCCTCGTCCTGGCCGCCCACACCAGCAGCTATGCCGCGATCATCGTGATCGCCGTGCTCCAGGCGTGCACCGAGCTGACGACCGGGCGCAACTACAGCCTCGGCCTGGTCTTCTTCACCCCGATGGCCCTCCTGCTCGGCGACCTCATGCTGCCAGCCTCGATCGGCACTCTCCTGACCCAGCGCGCCCTCGAGACCGCCATCGGTCTCACCATCGCCCTGGCCGCCACCGTCATCACCCACGAAAGGCGCACTCCTACGAGCCGGACCCCGCCGCGCGATCATCTGCCCGACCACGTGTAAAGGCGCCCTGCCACGGCGAGGTTTCTTCCAGCTACTGCCCAGTTGCCCTACTGCGCAGGGCCGAGGGCACCTACCCTCGTAGCAAGGGCTGGCCGTCGCCAGCGACTAGGGCAGATGCGGCAGGCAGGTTGTCCGCCTGCGGCGTCCGGACGCCAGGAGGAGCCCCCCATGATCAGCAAGCTACTGTCCGCCGCCGGGGCCGGACTGCTCGTGGCGGCGGCGCTCACCGCCGGCGCCCCCGCAGCCAGCGCGGCGCCGTCGTCCGCGGCCCACGCCGTCCCCCTCGTGGTGCGGGGCGCCGCCGACCCGTCGATCCAGATCTGCCCGCCCCCGGGGCCCGGGCAGGTGGCGTGCGCCGCCCGCCAGGCGATCGACGCCGTGGGACGGGCCGCCGGCGGGGCGGCCGCTCCGCCGGCCGGAGCCCTCACGCCCGCCCAGGTGCGCGCTGCCTACAACCTCAAGGGCACCGCCTCGGGCGGCAGGACGGTCGCGATCGTGGACGCGTTCGGCTACCCGAACCTCGAGCGGGACCTCGCGGCGTACCGGAAGCAGTTCGGCCTGCCGCCCTGCACTACGGCGAGCGGCTGCCTGAAGATCGTCAACGAGAACGGCGGCAAGGCCCTGCCCAGGTTCGACCTCGGCTGGGCACAGGAGCAGGCACTCGATGTCGACGCCGTCTCCGCCGCCTGCCCGGACTGCAAGATCGTGGTCCTGCAGGCCAGCACGACCGAGCTCACGAGCGTGGGCACCGCCGTCCAGACCGCGGCGAAGATGCGCGGCGTCGTGGCCATCTCCAACAGCTACGGCGGATCCGACGCCTCCGACGATGCCTACGGGAAGTACTACAACGTGCCCGGCATCGCCGTGACGGCCAGCGCCGGGGACTCCGGGTACCAGGGCGGGTCCTACCCCGCGACGTCCTCCTACGTCACCGCGGTGGGCGGCACGAGCCTGAGCCCGGCGCCCGGGACCAAGCGGGGCTGGGCCGAGAGCGCCTGGGCCGGCACCGGCTCCGGCTGCTCCTCGTTCAACGACCCTCTGGGCGCGGCCGACGAGTACGGCACCGGGTGCGACAACCGGGCGATGAACGACGTCTCGGCGGCCTCTGACCCGGCCCACGGCGGCCTCGCGGTCTACTACCCGACCTCGGCGACGAGCGCCAGCTGGGGCCAGTTCGGCGGCACGAGCGAGGCCTCCCCGATCATCGCCTCGGTCTACGCCCTCGCCGGCCACACGGGCTCGAAGGCCAAGGGCACCTACGCGAACAGCATCCCGTACGCCCACTCGGAGGCGCTGTTCGACGTGGAGTCCGGCTCCAATGGCACCTGCGACCCCGCCCTGTGGTGCACCGCAGGCCCGGGCTGGGACGGCCCGACCGGGCTCGGCACCCCGAACGGCATCAGGGGATTCTGACCGGGGACCAAAGCCTCACGCGGCAGCGGGCCTCCCAGGAGGATCATGGGCACCACAGCCCGGGACCTTCCTGGGCAGGCCCGAGGGGTCATGATGCGCCGCTTCCCAGCCGTCCTCGCGATGATCGCGCTGCTGGTCCTCACCGGCTGGACGGCCGCCGGCGGCCCGCGTCCTGCGATGGTTCCCGCCCTCAACGCGATCGACCTGCACTACGAGCAGCTCGGCGGCGCGGCCTCCTTCCTCGGCGCGCCCCTGGCCGCCGAGTACCCCGTGGCCGGCGGTGCAGCCCGGGACTACCAGGGCGGCAGCATCTACTGGAGCGCCGCCACCGGGGCCTGGGAGGTCCACGGCGGCATCCGTACCGAGTACCTGGGCCGGGGCGGTCCGGGCGGGTTCCTCGGCTTCCCGCGCACCGACGAGACCACCACCCCGGGCGCGGCCGGGCGGTACAACGACTTCGCCGGCGGTTCGGTGTACTGGAGCGCGGCCACGGGAGCGCACGAGGTCCACGGCGGGATCCGCGCCGAGTACCTCGGGCGCGGCGGCCCGGCCGGCTTCCTCGGCTTCCCGGTCCGGGACGAGAGCCCGACCCAGGCCCCGACGGGGCGGTACAGCGACTTCACCGGCGGGTCCGTCTACTGGAGCCCGGCCACGGGAGCGCACGAGGTCCATGGGGCCATCCGCGCGAGGTATGTCGGGCTGGGCGGCACGGCCAGCATCCTCGGCTTCCCGGTGACGGACGAGGCGGGGGCGCCCGACGGCATCGGCCGCTACAACCACTTCAGCGGCGCGAACGGCTCCTCGATCTACTGGGACCCGCTGTGGGGTCCCCACGAGGTCCTCGGTGGGATCCGGTCCCGGTGGTCGTCCCTCGGCTGGGAGCATGGCCGGCTCGGGTACCCGATCAGCGGCGAGTACAGCATCACCGGCGGACGCCGCAGCGACTTCCAGCACGGCGCGATCCTGTGGAACTCGACCACCTCCACGACCCAGGTGGTCTACGCGGCCCTCCCGTCCGCGCTGATGGGCGTGGACCTGGAGCGCATCCCGACTAGCCGCAGGGTCGTCGCCCTGACCTTCGACGCCGGCGCCAACAACGCCGCCGTCCGCTCCATCCTGAACACGCTCGCGGCCAACGGCGTCCCGGCCACGTTCTTCCTGACGGGGGCCTGGGCGAACCTGTTCCGCTCCGACGTGTCCGCCATCGTCGCCGCCGGCCACACCGTGGGCAACCATTCCATGACGCACCCGTACTTCACGGCGCTCACGGACGCCCAGATCGCCGCCGAGGTAGGCAACGCGCAGTCCGCCATCGTCGGCGCCGGCGCCGACCCCCGCCCGTTCTTCCGGTTCCCCTACGGGGACCGGAACGCCCGCACCATCGCGGACGTCAACGCCGCAGGGTACGCCGCCATCCGCTGGACCGTGGACACCCTCGGCTGGGAGGGGACCGTGGGCGGCACCCGAGGGCCGGACTTCGTCCTCCAGCGGGTCATGGCTGCGGCGCAGCCGGGCGAGATCGTGCTCATGCACCTCGGCTCGAACCCGGACGACGGCTCGACCCTGGACGCGGCCGCCCTGCCCGCCGTCATCGCTCAGCTGCGCGCCGCGGGCTACGGGTTCGTGACGCTCGACGCCGCCCTCGGCTAGCGGCCGGGGTCAGAGCGGCCGCGTGAGCGCGGGGTCACGCAGGGAACCGCAGCAGGTGCCAGTAGGGCGAGCCTGGAGTGACGTAGGCCCACTGGTACTGGTCGACGCCGATGCTCGGCAGCCACAGCCAGTTGCCCACCACGACGAGGCCCGGGCAGTTGTAGCCGCACGCAGGCGGAGGCGGCGGGGCCGCGGCAGCTTCCACTGCCGGTCCCATCAGGAGCAGCGAGGCGGCAACCGCCACCGTGCCCCTGAACTTCTTCATCTTCATGGTCGATCCCGTCGAGACCCCGAGACCAGGAGACAGGTTCCCTCAGTAGGGCCATTGTTCCCGGTGTCTCTTGCCCCGGTCAACGGACGGCGCCCCGAAGTCAGTGCGGACCATCACCTACCGGCCGGCGAGGTCGTCGGCCACGCGCCGGAGGTCTTCCATCCAGCCCTTCGACCGGTTCGGCTCCCGGGCGGCGCCTTCGAAGTTCTGCAGCGCTTGCGCGATGCTGTCCAGCGCGGCCGAGATGTTCGCCTTCACCGCGTCGTAGCCCTCGTTGGAACGGGGATCAGAAGACGCTGCGAAGAGCAGGTCTGCTCCGGCCCGCACCACCAGGGACGCCTCAAGTTCATTCATGCCATACGTCCTCAGGGAAGCTGTAGATCCGGGCCGTGGTCGCGCTGCAGGGCGACGGCGCAGGTGAAGCCCGCGAGGTCCTCCCAGTGCAGCGGTATGGGTTCGGCGGGCGTCGCGCCGATCGACGAGAGCCAGGCCGTGAGTTCAGCTCTGTCGTCGAAGGTCAGATGCGCCCCATCGATGAGGACGCCGGCGATGAGATCTTCGATGTCTTCTGGGCGGGAGATCACCGCCTCCCACCACCCGTTCTCGGTCCAGCCGCCCAGGCGGCGGACCGCCAGCGAGAGCGTTGTCCCCGTAAGGAGGCCGGAGGCGGCGTCCGCGATCATCGTGCGGTACATCCGGCGGTCGTAGTCTTCCATGTCATCCGTCCGTTGCTGTCAAGAGGATGCAGCCGAGGCCGGTGACTCATACTCTGAGTGATGTCGAAGGGGCACGGGCAAGCCAGGCGCCGCGGACGGCCAACGGCCGTAACTACTCAGTATTCTCTACTTCGTCGCCAGGTGAAAGCGGCGGCTGGGAAAGCGGTATGGCCGTGGAGGGTGCGGTACCGTGGAGGGATGCCCTACACTATGTCGCCCTTGGCCCCGAGGGGCGGCGAGCGGGCGCTGACCATCCCCGAACTGGCCGATGTCCTCGGCGCCGACGCCTTCAGCAACCCGCGCTACCACGGGTACGGCGAGTGCGACGAGGAGACGAGGCGGCAGCTGCAGAAAGTGCGCCACGCGCCCGAGGCCTTGGTCCGGATCTACCGGGCACTTCCCTCGGGCCTCGGCCAGATCAACCCGGGGGACTGGGTCACGCTGTCCCAGGACTACGCACGCCAGCACGCGATGCGGGACGACGACGCAGCCAACGACTGGCCGATCGTGTTCGCCGACGTCCCCGCGCGCACCGTGATCACGGACGGCAAGGACCTCGACCAGTACGGGTACGCAGGCCCGCCCCTCACAGGACTGCGGGACAGCGCCGCCGGGGACAGCGTGGCCCCGTAGGCCCGTAGGCTTTCAAGGCCAGTGGGGGGCGAGCCGGGCCGTCACGCCACCTCGTACACCCTCCCGAGCGCCGGCAGGTGCATGAGCACCCGCACGACGGGCCGCCCGGTGGCCGCCTCGACCGCGCGCCGGTAGGTATCCATCTGCCCGAGGTAGTGGGCGCGGATGTGACCCGCCGGGTCGTGGCCGGGGTACGTCTTGTGGTCCACGAGGACGAACCCGGCCGGGCCTTCGAGCAGCAGGTCGATCCAGCCCTCCATCGTCTGCCCGTCCGGCCGCCAGCCGATGGCCGCCTCACGGTGCCGCGCCCAGCCGGGGAACTCGGCGTCGAGCCACGCCTCGAAGCGCTCGCCGGCCGAGGTGAGCAGCGACGCGTCGATGGTCCGCGCGACGCCCCAGCGCTCCACGAGGCGCTCGGCGAGCCGGGCGCGGCCGGCCGGGTCGAGGGTGCGGAATTCGGTGCCGAGGTACGCGTGCACCGCGCTGCCCACGGCGCCCCAGTCCTCGGAGCCGTGCGCGGCCAGGGGCGAGCCGAGCACCGCGGCCTCGCGGATCTCGGCCTTGAGTCCCTCGACGGGCACCTCGCTCGCCTTCAGCCGGGCCGGGAGGCGCACGGCGCCGGCACCCGCCGCGGGCGGGTCGAGGAACCTCGGCGACCACTCGCCGTCGTCCGCCTCGGGCTCCGCTGGCTGCAGGCAGGCGAGCCGGGCCGGGACCGCCGTCTCGCGGCAGACGGTCACCGGCCCGTCTGCGGGGTGCTCGCCGGCCTTCCACGTGACGAGGCCCTCGATCCCGAGGTCGTTGAGCAGGCCGGGGGAGCCGTTCTTCGCCGTGAGCACCGTGGTGTGAGCGGCGCGGGTCATGCCCACGTACATGAGCCGGGCCTGGTTGCGCTGCTCGCGGGCGAGGAACCGTGCGGCGGCCTCGGACTGCTGGGCCCGCTGGTCCAGCGCCGACCCGCCATAGGGGAACGGGCTGGGCCACAGCCGGATCCAGCGCCCCGCGAGCGGGTCGGCGAGGTCCAGCTCGCGCGTCTGCTCCACGCCCGTGCCGAACGGCCGCGCCTTGGCCTCCCTGTCGAGGCTCTCCATCACCACCACGGGCCATTCGAGCCCCTTGGCCCGGTGGTACGTGAGCACATTGACCACGTCCGGGCCCGAGTTCTCCGCCGACTCGTGCTCGTCCGAGGCGAAGAAGTCCAGGAATCCGCGCAGGGTCGCCGGTTCCCGCAGCGCCCGGCACCGCTCGTAGTACAGCTCCACGGCGCCGCGGAAGGCGTCCAGGTTCCGCAGCCGCCGCTCGGGGGCGGACCAGCCCGCGATGAGCCCCGGCAGGCCCAGCACGCCGGTCACGGCCTCGAGGACCTCGGTCGGGGTGGCGGCCACGGCCTGCTCGCGCAGGGTGTCGAGGGCCGCGACGAGGGGCGCGTCCCGCCAGGCATCATGCACGAGGCGGGGCCCGGCGATCATCTGGCCCTCGTCGTTGCGGACCTGCTCGCGGGGCACGACGGAGCCGAGCAGCTCCCGCTGCCACGTCAGGTGCGAGGGGTGTTCCGGGTGGAGGGCCACGAGCTCTGCGAGGGCCACGGTGTCGTACCGGTCGGCGACGTACGCCATGCCGGCGCGGGTCAGCTGCACCTCGCGGGCGCCGCCGAGGGCGCGGGGGTCCAGGCTCGCCCTCAGGCCCAGCGCGTCGAGCGCGGCCGCGACCGCGCGGACCTCGCCGTTGGTGCGGGCCAGGACGGCCACGTCGCAGGGCTTGAGCTCCGGCCGCCGCCCGAGCAGGTCCTTCACCCCGGCGGCGGTGGCGCGGAGCCGGTCCTCGGCTCGGCTCGCCGGCCTTGTCCACGCCTCGACCCCGCCCGGGTCGGCACCGAAGGCGGCGGCCCTGGCCGGCGGCAGCTCGAGGTGCACGGACTCCCGTGCCATGCCGTGGTCGGCGAAGACGCGCTCGAACACGGCGTTGGAGAGGTCCACCACGGCCTGCCGCGACCGCCACGTGTGCGAGAGCTGCTCGCGCCGCTCGGGCGGGACCTGCGCCATGACGGCCTCCATGAGCTCCGGGTCCGTGCCGCGGAACTCGTAGATCGCCTGCTTCGGATCGCCCACCCACACGGCCCGGCGCACGAGGGCGCCGAGTTCGAGGAACAGTGCCAGCTGCAGCGGGCTCGTGTCCTGGAACTCGTCCACCACGAGCACGTCGATCCGGCCGCGGAACGACTCCCGGAAGGCGCGGTTGTGCCGGGCGAGGTCGAGGACCTTGGCCTCCTGGTCCACGAAGTCCATGAGGGCGTTGTCCCGCTTGAACTGCTCGTACGCCTCGAGGGAGTCCGCCGCGCAGTGGAACAGGCCGCGGACGTAGCCCTCGAGGTCGGCGTGGAGGGCCGGGTTGGAGAGCAGCTCGGCGGCGATGCGGTCGCGCAGGGGGCCGAAGATCTTCTTCAGCGGCGCCGGTGCGCCCGAGCCGAGGAAGCCGCGCCACACCTCCCACGGGGTCGCCTCGACGCTCTGGGCCCGGGCGATCCGGTCCAGGACCTTGGGGTGGTTCTCCTGGAAGGACTTCGTGGTGAGGTTCGCGGCGCTGCCGTCCTCGTGCACGCCGCGGGCCACCGTGCGGTCCAGCTCGGCCCGCAGCGTGTGCAGCTCGTGGAACCAGTCGGCGCGGTGGTCCTCTCCCGGGGGATCGAGGAAGCCCCGGAATCCGGCCCACGAGGGGTCGGCGCAGCCGCGCACCGCGTTGGCGTCGAGCTGGTTGGCGCGGGCCAGGTTCACGATCCGCTGGAGCGTCTCCTCCCACGACTCCACCCCGTACCCCTGGGCGAGGTCGGGGTGGGTGCCCAGGCGCACGGCGATCGGGTTCAGCTCCTCGGCGTGCCGGGCGCGGATCTCGTCCGTGGCGAGCCGGAACATGGCCTCGAGCTGGTCCTCGCCGATCACCTCGAGCGCGGGCGAGAGGCCGGCGTCGATCGCGTACTCCGCGAGCAGCTGCCCGCACACGCTGTTGACCGTGCCGATGAGGCTCGCCCCGAGCTGCTGGGACGCCGCGGCGAGGACCGGCGACGGTGCCGCGCCCTCGGCGTCGAGGAGCCGGGCCGCGATCCGCTCCCGCAGCTCCCCGGCGGCCTTCTTGGTGAAGGTCGTGGCCATGATCCGCTCCGCCGGGGTGCCGGTGGCGATCTCCTGGACGATCTTCTCCGTGAGGGTGTACGTCTTCCCCGTCCCGGCGCTGGCCGAGACCATGGTCACGTTCCGCAGCAGGCGCGCGCTCACGAGTAGTCCCCCTTCAGCCCGCACAGGGCCCCGAACCGGCAGAACCGGCAGCCCGGCTCGACGTACAGGCGGCCCACCGCGGTCTCGACGTCCTTGACGGTGGTGGGCTCCCCGTCCTCGGCGGCCGCAGCCTCGGCCTGCGCGGCGGCGAACGCGTCCTCCACGGGCTTGGTCGCCGTGACCCTGCCCGCGAGGACCTGCTCGACCGTGAACTCGGCCGAGCGCACCGCCCGCCCCCACAGCTGCCCCGGGTCCTCGTCCCGCGGGATGGCCGCCCCGAAGTGCGCGTGCGCGGAGGCGAACGCGTGCTGCTTGAGGAGGAAGTACGCGGTCGGATCGTCCGGCGGTGCCTCGCCCTCGTGCAGCGCCCACTGGTACAGGGCCAGCTGCAGCGCGGTGCCCTCCTTGATCTTCTGGCGTAGGTGCTTGGCGGAGCTGTACCACTTGAGGTCCACCACCACGGTGCGGCCCTGCTCGTCGATCCCCACGGCGTCGGCGCTGCCACGCACCGGGACGGTGAGGACGCCCTCCGGGGTGACGAGCTGCAGGTCCTTCTCGATCGGCTTCTCGACCTCCTGCAGCACCACGCCCCCTTTCTCGAGCCCGCGGAAGAACTCCCGCGCCGCCACCGTGACAGCCTCCACCACGGTGAGCCGGCGCGCCTTCTGCCCCGGCAGGAGCAGCTCGGAGGCGAGCTCGGGGAGGAGGGCCTCGATGACCTCGGCGATCTCCGCGGCCTCGGGCACGGCCCGGTGCGCCGCCCGCAGCCGACCGTGCAGGACCTCGATGACCCGGTGGGCGAACGAGCCGATCATGCGGCTGCCCTCGGGGATGTCCGCCGCGTCCGGCACCCGCAGGCCGCCCTTGCGCTCGAGCGCCCACCGCATCGAGCAGCCCAGCAGCACGTCGAGCTGCGAGTAGGACATGGTCTCCGGGGCCAGCGCGGGGTTCGCCCCGACCTCCTGGACCGGGTCGGGCGGCGCCGGCCGGTGCGCGGCGGCCCGGGCGAGCCGCGCGGTCCGGCCCGCGAGGCGCCACACGCCATCCTCATCGGTGAGGTCCCGCGGCGTACGCGTGGCGCGCCCGATCCGCCCGCTGAGGCCGGCCCCCGGCTCGGCCGGCGGCCCATAGCGTTCCACGAGGGATTCGAGCAGTGGGTTCGGGCCCACCCGTTCGCCGTTGCGCTGCGCGGCCTGCACGAGCACGAGCCGCCGGCACCGGCCGGCCGCCGCGAGCGTCTCGCGCACCGCCAGCGCCGTGAGGTCCTGCGGGGTGGGCAGCTGGACGCCCACCCGGGCGAGCGAGGCGGCGTCCTGCGGGTCCCAGCGCCGCACGGTCGGCGCTGAGGCGGACTGGAACCCCCACCAGAGGGCGTCCTCGACGTCCTCGCCGAGCTCCGCGAGGTGGTTCAGGCGCAGCCAGGGTGCGGCCTCGGCCGGGGCGAGCGGCTCGGCGCCGGGCGTGACGACGGAGGCGATGATCCGGCGGAGCTCCTTGCGGTCCACGCGCCGCAGCGGGGCCACGAGTGCCAGGACGCGGCGCAGCTGCGCAGCCGTGGCCTGCAGACGCGGCACGACGGCGGCCCTCGCCGTGAGCGCCGCCGCGAACCAGGCCGTGGCCTCGACGAGCTGCGCCCCGCTCGGCAGGCGGTGCTCCATGTCGGGGAGCAGGCCCGTGCTGAACAGCCGGTCCAGGGTGGCCGCGAGCTCGGGGCCGAGGGTCTCGTCTTCGCCGATCGCGCGGATCGCGAGGTCCCACACGGGCCCGCGGGTTCCGGGCTCGCGGCTGAGCGCGCGCAGCAGGTGCCGGGCCGCGCGGCGCTTGACCGGGGAGTCCTCGAGCGTGAGGAACTCCGCGAGCAGGTGCACGTTGACCGGCTCCCACACGAGCTCGAAGAAGAGGGGGATGAGCTGGTCCTGGGCCCGCCAGGGCGACCGGGCGCCCACCCCGAGCCGGGGCTGGCCGCGCTGGGCCAGATACTGGTCCAGGACGGCGGTGGGGTCCGAGCACACGACGGCGGTCCGCCCGTTCGCCCCGGCCGCGAGCCAGCGCGCGGCATGCTCGGCCGCCTCCCACTCGGTCTCCGCGGCCAAGACCGTGAGCTCGGGAGCGCCCGCGGGCTCCGGAGCCTCGCTGATCCTGATTCCCCGGTGGCGCAGGGCCCCGACGACCCGGCGCCACACGGCCGGGAAGGTGTCCTCGGGATGCTGGAGGACCAGCTCGTCGATGCCGAGCGGCAGGGGAGAGGACCCGAGTTCGGCGAGCAGCTCCACCACGTCGTCCGCGAGCGAGGGCGCGAGCCCCAGGTCCGCAGCCTGCGGACCGCCGGCTTCCCTGCCGAGGCGCTCCGCGGCGGCGAGGGTCTGCAGCAGGGGCGAGGCCCCGCCGTCGGCCGTGCTGGTAGGAAGCGTTCCGTCCCACCCGTTGGCGACCGCGTCGTCGCGGGCGGCGAGGAGCTCGTGGGCGGTGGACCAGGGATCGGCTGCCAGGGAGCGGTGGAACCACGCATCCGGCGCATCCAGATGCTCGAGCCGGCGCAGGTACTGGCTCACGCGCTCGGCGTTGGGCACGTCGGGGCGGGTGAGCCCGAGGCGCGTCTGCAGGAGGCCGATGAGGTTCTTCCGGCCCACCCGCACGCGGTTCAGCCCCGGGTCCGCGTACGCCCACGGCGCGCGATCGAGGAACCACCCGAACTCGACGATCATCCACTCACCCTAGCCAACCCCTCCGACAGAACAGGCGTCCCCGGGCCGTGACGAGGTGACCGGGCCCGATGCACCTACTCCCCGAGAACGCCGGCACCTACGCTGGCCTGCACGCCGGGCACTCGGCGCGAATCGAACGGAGGAGCAGCGGTGAGGCGGACACCGATCGAGCGCATCAGCAGCAACGACCTCACCGTGCTCGCGACCGACCGGGGCCCCGCCCCCATGCACATTGCCGCGGTCCTCGAATTCGGCCCGGGGGCCGCGCCCACCTTCAGCGAGGTCGCCGCCGCCCTTCAGGAGCGGATTTCCACGGTCCCCCGCCTGCGCCGCCGGCTCCTGGCGCCTCCGCCTGGCTGCGGACGGCCGGTGTGGGTCGACGACCCGGGATTCGCCCTGTCCCGCCACCTCGCCGAGGCCGGCCCGCTCGCGGCCGACGAGCGGCTGCTGGACGCCGCGGCCCGGATCGCGTGCCAGCGGCTCCCGCGCGACCGCCCGCCGTGGGCGGCGCACTGGCTGCACGGCGGACCGGACCGGCCGGCGGCCCTCGTATTCGTGGCCCACCACGTCCTGGCGGACGGGCTCGGCGGCCTCGCGGTCCTCGCCGCCCTCGCGGATCCCCCGCCAGGCGTCGCGCCGCCCCCGGCCGATGCCAACCCGCCCCCACCGGCTTTCCCGCAGCGTCCACCCCGGCGGCACGAACTCTTCACCGACGCCTGGACCGAGCGTCTCGGCGCCCTGGCAGCCACCCCGCGCGCGCTCGCGGCGGCCGCCGCCGGACTGCGCGAGCTCGGACTGCTGGGCCGGCGCCGCGGGAAAGACGGCCATCGGGCACGCCTCCGCGCGCCGCGCACGGCGTTCAACCGACCCACGGGGAGCCGGCGCCGTATCACCGCCCTCTCCGTCCCGCTCGAGGGCGTCACCGAGGCCGCCCACGCCCGCCGCTGCACCGTCAACGATGTGCTCCTCGTGGCCGTCGCGGGCGCACTCGGCTCCGCCTTGCAGGTCCACGGCGAATCGCCCGAGCGATTCGTCGTTTCGGTCCCGATCTCGTCCCGCGGGAGAACGGAGGCAGGCACACTCGGCAATGCCAACGGCGTGGTTCCCGTGGAGGTCCCTGCCGACCCCGACCCCGCCGTGCGGCTCGCCCGGGTCGCCGAGCAGTCCGACGCGCGCCGCAACGCGCCCCGCGGGACCTCCGCCGGCCCGCTGGGCGTCGCCTTCCGGGTGCTGGCCCGCGCCGGCGTATTCCAGCACTTCATCGACCATCAGCGCCTCGTGAACACGTTCCTCTCGAACATGCGCGGGCCCGCCGAGCCGCTCTTCCTCGCTGGTCACCGGATCACGCAGATCGTGCCGGCGAGCCTGACCCCCGGGAACGTCGGCGTGTGCTTCACGGTCCTCTCGTATGCCGGCCAGCTCGTCGTCGCCGTGCTGGGCGATCCGGAGGTGGTCCCCGAGCAGGATCGGCTCACGGTGCTCCTGGACCGTGAACTGGCCCGCTTCACCGGGTAGCGTGGGCCCATGGAACGTCTCACCTCAGCTGACGGCACCACCCTCGCCTACGACCGCCTCGGAACCGGGGCCCCGCTCATCCTCGTCTCGGGGGCCTCCGTGGACCGCCTCGGGGACGCCCACATCGCGGACGCCCTCGCCGAGGGCTTCACGGTCTACAACTACGACCGCCGCGGCCGCGGCGACAGCACGGACACGCTCCCGTTCGCGCCCGAGCGGGAGATCGAGGACATCGGCGCCCTCCTGGACCGCGCCGCGCACGACGCCGGGTCCCCGGCCGCCGTGGTCGGCCTCTCCTCGGGCGCCGCGCTCGCCGCGCGGGCCGCGGCCGCGCTGCCGGTGCGCGCGCTCGTGATGTGGGAGCCGCCGTTCATGACCGACGACGCCGGCCGCGCCCGCGCCCGCGAGTACACGGCCACCCTCGATGCGAGGCTCGAGGCCGGCGACCTTGACGGCGCCCTCACCACCTTCCTGCGCTACGTGGGGCTGCCCGACGCCGCGATCGACAGCACCCGCCAGTCGCCCACGTGGGCCACCGCAGTCCGCCTCGCCCCCACCCTCGCGTACGACAACGCCGCGATGGGGCGCGACGGCGTGGTCCCGCAGGAGGTGTTCGGCCGCATCACGGCCCCGGCCCTCGTGCTCTCCGGCGGCGCGAGCCCGGCCTTCATGCCGGCCGCCGCGCAGGAGGCCGCCGCCGCGATCCCCGGGGCGCGCACGGGCGTGCTCGAGGGGCAGACGCACAACGTCGACGCCGCCGTCCTCGCCGCGGCCGTGAAGGAGTTCCTCGCGGCGCAGCAGCCGCCGGCGTGACGACGGCGCCGCCTGCGCTGGACTTCGGCGAGGCCCTCGACCGCGTCGCCGCGCTCGCGCAGGGCTTCGCCGAGAGCGCCGGCGAGGCAGCGGCGCAGGATCCGGGCCTCGCCCAGCCCATCGCGGCGTGCCCGGACTGGACCGTGCGCGAGCTGGTGGACCACCTCGCGGGCATCCACCGCTGGGCGGCCGCCGCCCTCGGTGCCGAGCATGCCCCGCGGCCCGAGGAGCGCCCCGCCACGCAGGCGCCCGTCGACTGGTACCGCGCGAGCGCAGCCCACCTGGTCGCCGCGCTCCGTGCCGTAGGCCCCGACGCGCCCGCATGGACGCTCTGGGGCGACCGCGTCGCGGCGTTCTGGGCCCGCCGGCAGGTCCACGAGCTCGCGGTCCACACCTTCGACCTCCTCGACGCCCTCGGCCGCGCCGACCGCTGGCACCTCCCCGAGGACCTCGCCCTCGACGGCATCCGCGAGGTCCTCGACGGCTTCTACCCGCGCCAGGTGAGGCTCGGACGCTCGAGGGGACTGCCCGGCGTCGTCCGCTTCGCCGTGACGCACGACGACGGGCGGCCGGCGGCGTCGCTCGTCACGCCGGCGGTCTCCGGCGGCGACGGCGGCCACGCGCTGCTGGGCACCGTCGAGGGCCCGGCGGTGGCGGTCTACCTCGGGCTGTGGGGGCGGCGGCCGCTGCCGGGCGCCCCGGAGGCCCTCGCGGCAGCCGTCCGCGAGGCGCGCCTCACGCCGTAGCCCGCCCCGGGCACGGCTGGGACTGAATGCCGGTTGACGTGAGACTGAGTTTCACGGTTGAATCATCTGTGGCCTACGCCACAGTAGCTTCCTGCCGAGGAGTCCCCATGAACCTTGCCGCGTACCTCGAGACCACCGCCGCCGCCCACGGGCCGCGCACGGCCATCACGTGCGGCGAGGAGGCCTGGACGTACACGGACCTCGCCGCTGCTGCCGCGCGCGCCGCCGGGCTGCTCGCCCGGGCGGGCGTGGAGCCGGGGGACCGGGTGGCGGTCATGCTGCCCAACGTTCCCGAGTTCGCGGCACTCTACTACGGGGCCCTGCGGGCGGGGGCCGTCGTGGTGCCGATGAACCCCCTGCTCAAGCAGCGGGAGATCTCCTACTACCTCGAGGACTCCGGCGCCAAGGTCCTCTTCGCGGCGGAGAACGTCGCGGAGGAGGCCGCCGAGGGCGCCCAGGGCGGCGGGGCCCGGGTCCTCCCCATCGGCCGCGGGGCTTTCACCGGGGCGCTCGCAGGCGAGGAGCCGCTCGGGGCGGTCGTGGACCGCGCGGACGGGGACACCGCCGTCATCCTCTACACCTCGGGCACCACGGGCCGGCCCAAGGGCGCGGAGCTGACCCACAGCAACCTCATCCGCAACGCGGACCTGACCGTACGCACGCTCCTGACGCTGACGTCCGAGGACGTGGTGTTCGGCGGACTGCCCCTGTTCCACACCTTCGGCCAGACCTGCGCCCTGAACACCACCGTCATGGCCGGGGCGACCATCGCGCTGCTGCCGAGGTTCTCCGCGCAGGGCGCGCTCGAGATCATCGACGCCCAGCGCGTCACCGTGTTCGCCGGCGTCCCCACCATGTACAGCGCGCTCCTCGGCGTCCCCGACCACCGCAGCTACGACACGTCCTCGCTGCGCGTGTGCATCTCGGGCGGCGCCGCGCTGCCCGTGGAGGTCCTGCACCGCTTCGAGGACGAGTTCGGCTGCATCATCCTCGAGGGCTACGGCCTGTCCGAGACCTCACCCGTCGCCGCGTTCAACCACCCGGACCGCGTCCGCAAGCCCGGCTCCATCGGCACTGCCGTGGAAGGGGTCGAGCTGCGGGTCGTGCGACTCGACGGCGAGGACGTGCCGCAGGGAGAGGTGGGCGAGATCGCGGTGCGCGGGCACAACATCATGAAGGGCTACTGGAAGCGCCCGGACGCCACGGCGGAGGCCATCCGCGACGGCTGGTTCCTCACCGGGGACATGGGCCGGGTCGACGCGGACGGCTGCTACTCGATCGTGGACCGGAAGAAGGACCTCATCATCCGCGGCGGCTACAACGTCTACCCGCGCGAGGTCGAGGAGGTCCTCTACGAGCACCCGGCCGTGGCCGAGGCCGCCGTGGTGGGCGCCCCGCACGCCGAGCTCGGCGAGGAGGTGGTCGCCGTGGTTGCCCTCAGCGCCCCCGGCGCCGCGACCGCGGAGGAGCTGCGCGAGTTCGTGAAGTCCCAGGTCGCCGCCTACAAGTACCCGCGCGAGGTGCGGATCGTGGAGGCGCTGCCCAAGGGCCCCACCGGCAAGATCCTCAAGCGCGACCTCAGGGCCGAGCTGGCCGGCTGAGCGCCGAGCCTGGCGGGGGGGCCTCAGGCGCCGGGCCAGGTGCCGCGGCGCTCGGCCTCGCGGGCCTCGAGTGCCGCAGTGAGCCGCTCGACCCGCTCGGTGAGGGCCTGGACCTTCGCCTCGAGCGTCTGGTCGATGGCCTCGACCTCCGCCTCGACCCCCTGGACCTCGGCCTCGACGGCCTCGACGCCCGCCTCGACCTCGGCGGCGGTCTGCGACGTCATCGTCTCGACGAGCCACGCCGCGATGGAGGCGGTGACCACACCGAGGACCGCGATGCCGGAGACCATGAGCGCCGCCGCGACGAGCCGGCCGATGACCGTCACGGGGTAGTGGTCGCCGTAGCCCACCGTGGTGATGGTCTCGAGGGCCCACCAGATCGCCGCCCCGAAGCTGCGGATGTTCGACCCCGGCACGTTCTGCTCGACGTCCTCGACGGTGAGGGCCCCGCAGTACATGAGCATCCCGGCGGCGGCGATCACGTAGACCACGAGGCGGCCGCGCAGGGCGTTGCCGGCCTTGTTGTGCACCACCCGCAGGAAGGTCACGAGCCGCAGCGGCCGCAGCGCCGGCAGGGCGAGGATCGCGAGCTCGTGCAGGTTGCGCACGAACCACCGGCCGCGCCGGGGCGCGAGCCACAGCTGCCCGGCGTAGTCCACCACGAACACGGCCCACGCCGCCCACAGCAGCCACTCCGCCCACTGGCCCTCCTGCGGCGGCAGGTTCCCGATGACCTGCACCGAGTAGGCGGCAAGGAACACGAGGGCGGCAACGAGCGTGGGCCACTCGGTGAGATTGCGCCAACGGTCCTGCGTCATGCCCGAAGGGTACCGCCGTCCGGCGCCTGTGCGGCCTCCCTCGTCATTCCGTGACCGCCGGGAGCCCTAGCGGGGCGCATCCGGCGGCGTGGACGGACGCGCGGTGGAGGCGCGGGGAATGAGCGTGGGGGCGAGTGTGCGGTGCGCCGCCGTGGGCGCCCGTCCCTGGATGGAGTTCAGGAGCGCGTCGACCGACGCCGAGGCGATGTCCGCGAAGGGCACGCGAACGGTGGTGAGGGGGACCGGGAGGCGGGCCACGAGGGGGATGTCGTTGTAGCCGACGATGGAGAGGTCCCTCGGGATGCTCAGCCCCGCGCGCTGGATGACGGAGGTGAAGCCGAAGGCCGTGTTGTCGTTGACGGCGAACACCGCCGTGGGCCGGCGCCGGCCGGCGAGGAAGGCCTCGGCTGCGGCTTCGCCGCTCTCCATGCTGAACGTCGACGGGTAGACGAGCTCCGGAGCGTCCTCGATGCCGGCTTCGCGGAGTGCCTGGCGATGGCCCTCACGGCGGGACAGCGCCGTCGGCGCATGGTCGGGACCGGCCACGAGGCCGATCTCCCGGTGGCCGAGGTCGATGAGGTGTCGGGTGGCGAGGTACCCCCCGAGGACGTCGTCGCCGACCACGCTCAGGCTCTCTCCGTAGGAGCGCAGGGCGAGCACATGCGGGATGCCGCGCGCGAGGAGCTCGGTGCACAGTCCCCCCTCGGTCGTCGCCGTGGTGAGGATGAGGCCGTCGACGCGGGAGGCCAGCATGGCCAGCCCGTTCTCCCGCTCGAGCGCCGGGTCGTCGTAGGTGGTGGCCACGAGGGCGTGGTAGCCGCGCGCGGCGCTGGCTGCCGCGATCTCCTCGAAGAGCATCGCCATGACCGTGTCCGTCAGCCGGGAGACGAGGACGCCGACGGTGTTGGTCTGCTGGCGCCTCAGGTTCGCCGCGGTGGGGTTGGGCTCGTAGCCGAGGGACTCGGCGACAGCGCGGATCCGGGCCGCGGACGGGCTGCGGTAGAAGCGGTGCTCGCGGTTCATGGCCCGCGAGACGGTTGACCGCGCAACGCCCGCCGCCTCCGCGACATCGGCGATCGTGGGCCGCGGCCCGCTCGATTCCCTGACCTCCATGGCGCCTCTCCTGAACCCCTTGACGTGCTCTCGTGATCAAGCTTACAGTCGAAGCAATCGATAACGGAATCGATTGCACAACTTGGATCGATCACTCGAAGGAGAGCCACATGAGCACCATCGACCTGCGGGGCCTGGTCCCCGCCCCCGTCACCCCCTTCACGCGCAACGGCGACGTCGACGTCGAGGCGATCCACCGCCTCGGCGGCTGGCTCGCGGGCGTCGAGGGCGTCAAGGGCCTCGTCGTCCTCGGTCACGCGGGGGAGGGCACGTTCCTGACCCAGGCGGAGCAGGCCCTCGTCATCTCGTCCTTCCGCGACGCGGCGGAGGGCCGGGTGCCGATCATCGCCGGCATCACCGGCGAGGGCAACAAGGTCGCCGCCGAGGAGGCCCAGCGCGCGGTGGAGGCCGGCGCCTCCGCCGGCCTCGTCTACCCCTCGCACGGCTGGCTGCGCTTCGGCTACCAGAAGGGCGCCCCGCAGACCCGGTACCAGGAGATCTACGAGACCAGCGGGCTGCCGCTGATCCTCTTCCAGTACCCGGACGCGACCAAGGCCACCTACGACCTGGACACCCAGCTCGAGATCGCCGCCCAGGAGGGCGTGTTCGCGACCAAGAACGGCGTGCGGAACATGCGCCGGTGGGACACCGAGATCTCCGTGCTGCGCGCTGCCTTCCCGGAGCTGCAGATCCTCACGTGCCACGACGAGTACCTGCTGCACACCATGTTCGACGTCGACGGCGCCCTCGTCGGCTACGGCGGCCTCGCCCCCGAGCCGCTCGTCGAGCTCATCGCCGCCGGCAAGGCCAAGGACTACGCCAAGGCGCGCGAGGTCCACGACCGCCTCCTGCCCGTGACCAAGAACGTCTACCACCGCGGATCCCACATGGAGGGGACGGTCGCGCTCAAGGAAGGCCTCGTCGCCCGCGGCATCCTCGAGCACGCCACGGTCCGGCACCCGCTCCTGCCCCTCGCCCCCGGCGCCCACGACGAGATCGCCCTCGCCCTGGCATCGGCCGGACTGGGCCGCGTCGGCGCCCCGGCCCGCGCCTGAGCCGCACCGGCACCGAGCCGTCCCGACACCCCACTGGACGCACGACGGCGGGCACCCGCCCGCCGTCGTGCGCCCACCCGAGCGAAAGCTCACCTAGGATTCACTGGAGCCTCAACGACGAGGAAGCACACATGATGTCCGTCACCAAGGGAGCCCTCAGCGTGGGCACCGCAACCCTCTACTCGCGCCGCGAGATCCGCCTCATCCTGGCCTTCGCCCTGCTGGGGACGCTCTTCGACGGCGCCGAGCTGAACCTCATCGGCTACCCGCTCGTGTACATCTCGGGCAGCCTGCACGTCTCGACGCTCGCCCTGATCACCGTCGCGACCGTGCAGGGCTTCGCCTCGATCCTCGGCGGGTTCGTGTTCGGCACCCTCGGCGACACCCTCGGGCGCCGCCGCACGTTCGCGATCTCCGTCGTCGCCTTCGGCATCGCCGCGACCCTCGGAGGCCTCGCCGTCAACTACGAGATGTTCATGGCCACCCGCGTCCTCGCAGGCGTCGGCATGGGCGGACTCTTCGGCCTGTCCTTCTCGATGTTCACCGAGTGCTGGAAGACCGCCCGGCGCGGGACGATGGGCGGCATCATCCAAGCCATGTACTTCGTCGGGGAGATCCTCACCGAGGGCGTCCTCTTCCTCTTCCTCACGGTCCTCGGCCACGACCTCGGCTGGCGCGCCGGCTACGTCGGCATCGGCATCATCAGCACGGTCATCGGCATCGCCTCGCTGAAGCTCCTGCCCGAGTCCAAGCAGTGGCTCGCCTACCAGCAGCACCTCAAGGCCGGCACCCTGCCCGAGGAGCTGCGCCGCACCAAGGTCCCGGTGGTGGACATCTTCAAGCCCCAGTTCGTCGTCGGCACCGTCCTGTTCATGGTCCTCTCGACCGCCATGTTCCTCACCACGAACTCCGTGGGGGCCTACCTCTCGACCTACCTGCTGGCCACGCAGAAGCTCCCGCTCGACACCGTCAGCCTCATCGTCCTGATCGGCTACGTCGCCACGATCGTCGCCTACACGCTCACCGGGGTCGTCTCGGACACGATCCGCCGCAAGTACGCATTCAGCCTCGCCTCCGCGGTCGGGACCGTCGGCTTCGTCTGGTTCCTCGTGCTCCTGGGCACCAAGAGCGCGCACGTCGGCGCCGACTTCTGGGCGTGGCCCGCCTTCTGGGCCCTCATGCTCTGCGCCGGTGCGGCCGGCGGCTTCGGGGTCCTCGGGGTCTGGATGTCCGAGTTCTTCCCCACCCGCATCCGCTCCACCGGCTCGAGCGCGAGCTACTACGTGGGCCGCGGCCTCGGCGCGGGCATCTTCCCGCTCTTCGCCCTCGCGATCGCCGGCACGGTGCCGTTCGCCCTGGCGCTCGGCATCATCGGCCCCGTCGCCGGGCTCGCCTTCTCCCTGATGGCCCCGGACCGCACCGGACGGGCCATCGCGGACCTCGAGTAGCCGGACCGGCCCGCCCACGACGGCGGCGGGTGCCCGTCAGCCGAAGTTCGAGGCCGTAGCGTAGCCCTTGCCGTTGTACTTCTGGACGAGCACCGAGGAGATGGCCGGCTGGCCGTCCATGGTCGTGTCCACCGCGGTGCCCTTGAGCATGAGCGGGGCGTTGAAGCCCTTGATGTCCCGCAGGGCCTTCATGAAGGAGTCGCGCGTCGGTTCGGTCATCTTCCCGAACGCCTGCTCGAGTGTGGCCCCGGCGATGTAGCTCCACATGCAGTGCGGGAACGCGGGCATGCCCTGGTAGTTCGCGTACTGCTTGAGGTCGGAGAGGAACTTGACCACGTCGTCGTCCTTGGCGAACTCCGGGCTCTGCGGGGCCTTGGCGAAGGCCACCGAGTAGATGCCGGGGTAGGCCGAGGCGCCGCCCGGGGCCAGGATGGCCGTGGGGCTCGAGGTGTTCGAGGGCAGGAACCAGCTGGGCTTCCAGCCGATCTGCTGGGCCTTCTGCAGGGTCGCGATGGTCAGCGGGGTGATGGACATGGCGTTGAAGAACACGTCCGCGCCCGTCGCGGCCAGCTGGGTGATCTGCGCGTCCACCGACGTGTCCGTGGCCTCATAGGTCTGCTCGCCGACCACGCTGATGTTCGAGGCGCCCTTGATCGCATCCTTGAAGCCGGAGACGTAGCCCTTGCCGTAGTCGTCGTTCTGGGAGAGGATCGCGACCTTGTGCGTGCCGCCGGAGGAGGCCAGCAGCTTGCCGAACGCCCCGCCCTCGTTCTGATAGGCCGGGACGAGACCGAGCTGCCACGGGCTCTGCTTCTGGTCGCTGAAGATCGGATCGCCCGTCATGACGAGGACCTGGGGCACCTTCTGGCTGATGGCGGCCTCGCGGAACGCGCGGTTGGTCGGCGTCCCCAGCCCCACGCCCTCGGCGAAGACGTTGTCCGAGACCATCTGCTGGAAGTTGGAGAGCGACTTCTGCGGATCGTAGGCGTCGTCGTACGTCTTGATGTCCACCTTGCGGGTCTTGCCGTCGCCGAACTTGACGCCGCCCTCGGCGTTCTTCGCGCCGAAGTACGCCTTGACGCCCGCGACGGTGCAGGTGCCCGGGCCGGCGGTGGCGCCGCTGAGCGGGGTGGTGATGCCGAGCGTGATGCTCGTGTCGGTGATGCCGGGCGATGCCGCGGTGCCCCCGCTGCCGCTCTGCGCGCTGCCTCGGCATCCTGTCAGCGAGAGCGCAAGGACCGACGCCATCGCGACGGCGCCGAGGAGCCCCCGTGTCCCTTTCCGAACGTTCATGATCGACCGTGCCTCTCTGTTTTCTCGGGTGCCTCCGGCGCCGCGTCCGGGGTCGGAACCTGCGCGGGAGAGTTCTGCGGGGGAGTCCCCGTTGCCGTGGAGCGGTGCTTGGCGGTGGAGGGGGTGGTCTCCGCCTGTGCGGCGACTCCCACCGTGGCCGGGGTACCGCCTGCAGTGGCGGCGGTGCCGCCTGCGCGGGATGCGGTGCCGCGGCGGGCGAGCCGCCTCAGGACGCGGGGCAGGCTCACGAGCCCATCGGGCAGCAGGAAGAGCACCGCGAGGAGGATGACGCCCTGGCTGACGGTGGTCAGGTTCGGGTCGATCGCGTTGGTCAGCTGCGGCACGAGGATGTAGTAGGCCCCGCCGATCAGCGAGCCGATGATGCTGCCCGCCCCGCCGATCACCATGGCGGCGAGGAGGCTGATGGAGTGGCCGAAGCTGAGCGTCTCGGGGGAGGTGTACTGGACCGCCGCCATGTAGAGGAAGCCGCTCGCCCCGCCGAACACCGAGGCGATGGTGAACGCGAGCACCTTGGTCCAGTAGGGGGAGACGCCCATCGAGGCCGCCACCGACTCGTTGCCCTTCACCACGGCGAACGCGCGCCCGTACTTCCCGCGCACGAGCCGCCGCGCGAGGAGGAATCCGACGCCGGCCACGAGCAGGACGATGTAGTACTGCCACTGGTCGTTGAACAGCCCGGAGAAGTCCGGGGCGTTCGAGAAGATCGCCGAGGTGCCCTGGGACCCGCCGGTGAAGGTGTCGAGCCGCTTGGCCAGCGGGACGCCCACGATCGGCAGGGCGATGGTGACCATCGCGATCGCGAGGCCGCCCAGGCGCGCGGCGGCGAGGGCCACGAGCAGCCCCACGATCCCGGTGATGACGGCGGCCGCCACGAACACGAGCACGATGTTCCAGCCGTGCGTGACGCCGTAGGCGGTGACGTAGGCGCCCAGCCCCACGAAGAAGATCTGCCCGAGGTTGACCTGGCCCGTGTAGCCCATGACGATGTTCAGCCCGAGCACGGCCACGGCGTACACGCCGATCCGCACGAGGGTCTGGTTGGCAATCGGGGGAAGGAACAGCGGGGCCGCGACGAGGAGGACGACGACCAGGACGGCGACGCCGATCCGTGCCCCCCGGGACTTCAGTGCTGCGCCCATCAGACCCTCACCACGACCTTCCTGCCGAACAGGCCTTGGGGACGGAGGACCAGGATCACGAAGATCAGCGCGAACGGCACGGCGATCTTGAGGTCGTGGCCGATCAGCGGGACGTAGACGGCGACGAGGTTCTCGAGCACCCCGATGCCCCAGGCCGCGGCCACCGCCCCGATCGGGCTGTCCAGCCCGCCGAGGATCACGGCGGCGAGCGCGTAGACCAGCGCGCCGTCGAGCATCCCGGGGGTCAGCGTCAGCTGCGGCCCGACGAGCGAGCCGGCCACCGCGCCGAGCGCGGCCGCGAGTCCCCAGCCGACCATGAGCAGCCGGCCCACGGGCAGGCCCGAGAGCGCGGACGAGGCGGGGTTGTCCGCCACGGCCCGCAGCGCGAGCCCAAGCTTGGTGCGCATGAACAGCACCTGCAGGAGGACCATGATCGCCACGATCGTCACCGTGGTGGCGAGCGAGCGGACGCTGACCGCCGCACCGAGGATGTTGACGCTCGTGAGCGGGAACAGCGAGGGGAACTGGAGGTTGTTGTAGCCCCACAGCACCGCGACGATGCCCGTGACGAGGGTGAGCAGGCCGATGGTGACGACGACGGCCGTGTCCGGGTCGCCGCGCTCGAACCGGCGCATCAGGAACCGCTCGACGAGGGCGCCGAGGCAGAACGAGAGGACGATCGCCAGGAGCACTGCGGCCAGGAGCGGCAGCCCGGCCTGCACGAACGCGTACGCGATGTAGGCGGAGAGGACGGCGAGGCCGCCCTGGGCGAAGTTGATCAGGCCGGTCGCCTGGTTCACGAGCACGATCGCGAGGGCGAGGGCCGCGTAGATCGAGCCGGTCGAGAGGCCGTCGACCACGAGCTGGATGAAGGTCTCCATCGGGTTCAGCCCCCCAGGTAGGCGCGGCGGATCTCGTCCATGCCCTTGAGCTCGGAAGAGGTCCCGGTCAGCACTGTCCGCCCCGTCTCGAGCACCGTCGCGGTGTCGACGAGGGAGAACGCGAGGTTGGCATTCTGCTCGACCACGAGCATCGCGATGCCCGATTCGACGCGGAGCCGGCGGATGGCCTCGTAGACCGTCTTCGCCGTGCTGGGCGCGAGGCCCAGCGAGGCCTCGTCGAGCAGGAGGAGCTTGGGCTTGGCCATGAACGCCCGGCCCACGGCGAGCATCTGCTGCTCGCCCCCGGAGAGCGCCGCGGCCCGCGAGCCGATGCGGTTGCGGAGGTTCGGGAACAGCTCGAGGCAGTAGTCGATGTCCTTCTCGATCTGCCGGCGGTCCTTGCGCAGGTACGCGCCCACGGCGAGGTTCTCGCGCACGCTGAGCTGGGCGAGCGTGCCGCGGCCCTCGGGAACGTGCGCGATCCCGAGCGCGGCGACCTGGTCGGGCCGCAGTCCGCGGATGTCCCGGCCCGCGAACCGGATGGTGCCGCCGGTGCGGACGGTGCCGCTGATGGCGCGCAGCGTGGTGGTCTTGCCAGCGCCGTTCGCTCCGAGGACGCCGACCGCGCCGCCCTCGGGCACGGAGAGAGAGACGCCCTCGAGCACCTGGACCGGGCCGTAGGAGGCGGTGACGCCGTCGAGCTCAAGCAGCGTCATCGGCCGCGTCCTTCCCGATGTAGGCCTCGATCACCCGCGGGTCCGCCTGCGCCTCGGCAGCGGTGCCCTCCATGAGCTTGCGGCCGTGGTCCAGCACCACCACCCTGTCCGTGAGCGCGGAGATGAGGCCCATGTGGTGCTCGACGATGACGATCGTGATGTCCTGCTCGTCGCGCACCTGCTTCACGGTGGCGATCAGCTGCTCGACTTCGCCGTGGGAGAGCCCGGCCGCCGGCTCGTCGAGCAGGAGCAGCGAGGGCCGGGCCAGGAGGGCCCGCCACAGCTCGATGCCCTTGTGCAGCCCGTGCGAGAGCTCGTCCGCGGGCCGGTCTGCGGCCCACGCGAGGCCCGCGCGGTCGAGGAGCGCCAGCGCCTCGGCGCGCATGGCCCGCTCTGCCCTGCCGGTGAACGGCAGCCCGAGGGCCCAGGAGAGCGGGCCGCCAGGCAGTCGGGTGTGGCCGCCGAGGACCACGTTCTCCAGCACGGTGGCGCGCAGCTGGAGGGCGGGGTGCTGGAACGTGCGGGAGAGGCCGATCCGGGCCAGGTGCGAGGGGGCGCGCCCCACGGCCTCGGCGCCGTCGATGGTGATCGACCCGGAGCTCGGCCGGTAGTGGCCGCTGATGCAGTTGAAGAGCGAGGTCTTCCCGGCTCCGTTGGGCCCCACGAGGCCGAAGATGGTGCCGGGCTCCACGTCGAAGCTCACGTCCTGGAGCACCTTGACGCCGCCGAAGTGCAGGTTCACGTCGCTCAGGCTCAGGCGTGCTGCCATCGGCGTACCTCCGTTGTGCGTCATTGCCGCGGCCTGTGGGGTGGGTCACAGCCGCTTGGGATTGAAGCTACGGATCGGAGACGAGATTGTCAACGATTTTGGATGCCGGATGGCGGCGCCTCGGCGGACACCGCGTGGAGCCACTCGATGGTGGCGTCCGTCATGGGGTGGGCGCACCCGAGCGCGTCCAGATAGGAGCGCACCTCGCGCATCTCCTCCTCGCGCCGCGCCGCATGCCGGCGGGTGCCCTCGAGCAGGCGCTGGACCAGGGCAGGCCCGCCCGGACCGAGCTCCGCGGCGATCTGGCCGGTGACCCAGTCGGCCGCGCCGACGGCGCCCGCGGCCGTCACCGCCTCGAGGATGGTGGCGGCGAGGCCCTTCATGAACACGCTGCGCAGGAGCTTGAGGCCCGCGGCGGCGCCCGGCTCGGGGCCGGCCCCGGTGGCGGGGATGCCCAGCGCGGCAAGCTGGGGGATGAGCGCGGCCTCGCCGGGGCCGCTGACGAGCAGCGGCGTGGCGATCCGGGCCCGGGGGACAGGCGCGAGTACCGCGACGTCGGCGAAGCGGACCCCCGCCTCGGCCGCCTGCTGTGCGAGGCGGCGCTTCTCCTCGGGACCAGCCGTGTTGAGGTCGGCGAAGAGCGCGTCCCGCGTCATCGCGGGCAGCGCCTCGCCCAGGGCCGCGGAGGCCGCCCGGCCGCCGACGAGGCTCAGCACGAGGCCGGCGCCGCGGACGGCGTCGCCCACGCTCGGGGCGAGCACGACGCCGGGCGGCGCGGCGGCGGCGCGGGGGTCGGCGGCGGCGACGTGCGCGCCGCGGGCGGCAAGGTCGCTCGCATAGATGGTTCCGGCCTCACCGAGGCCCAGGACGGCGATGCGCATGCGGTCCTCCCGCGATTGGTTCTAAGATTGTAGACAATATCGCGGCTCCGTCCGGGCCGCGAGGGCTCTCCAGGAAGCGAGCGGACCATGGCGGCAGCAGCGGCGAACGAGGCGACGGCGGCCGCGCTGCCCGCCGTCGGCGCGTCCTCCGAGGGCGGGGCCCAGGCGCGGGTAACGGACCAGATCCGGGACGCGATCGTCCGCGGCGAGTACGCGCCGAACCAGCGGCTCATCGAGGCCGACCTGAGCGCGGCCTTCTCCGCGAGCCGTGCCACGGTGCGCACCGCGCTGCTCGAGCTCGCCGGGGAAGGGCTCGTGGAGCGGCTGCCGAACAAGGGCTCGCGCGTGCGGGCCATCTCGGTGGACGAGGCGATCGAGATCCTCGAGGTGCGCATCGGCGTCGAGGGCCTGTGCGCCGCGAAGGTCGCCGAGCACCTCACCGACGAGCAGGCGGCGGAGTTCTCCCGGCTGCGGGCGGACATGGTGGCCTCCGTGGAGGAGGGCGACCTCGTCGAGTACTCGCGCCTGAACCGGGCGCTCGATGTCTGGGTGCGCGAGCTCAGCCACCACGCCACGGCCTCCGACGTGCTGGCCCGGCTGCACGCCCAGAGCGTGCGGCACCAGTTCAGGCTCTCGTCCCGCCCGGCCCGGGCCAAGGTCTCAGTGCTCGAGCACGCCGCCATCATCGACGCGATCCTGGCGCGCGATCCCGAGGGCGCCGAGCGCGCCGTGCGGGCCCACCTGCTCAGTGTCATCGAGGCCCTCCGCGAGGTCGCGGCCCGCGAGGCGACTGCCTGATCGCCCCGCGGGCCGCCCTGCAGCCCGACCCTCCGGGACCGCGTCAGGACGTCGCGGTCCGCCAGCCACCGTGGTACTCGGTCCGCGCGGTGACGGAGTACGGCGCCGGGCTCACCACGGCGCGCACGGCGAACTGCTCGTGCGGCTCCACCGTGGTCTTGCGGGAGCCGCCGTCGGGCTCGCCCCACACCACTCGCAGCTCCGTGCCGAGCTCGACGTTCGGGTCCACGGTGGCGAGCGAGAGGCCGCGCCGCTCGTTCGCGGTGACCCCGGTGAACAGCGACAGCCCCACCACGGTGCCGTCCGCGTCCACGACCGAGTCGTAGTTGGACGAGCCGTAGTTCGCGTTCGGCAGGTCGAAGAACTGGTAGCCGGGCCGGTCGCGGTCGAGGAAGGACGCCCAGATGGCCGCGAGGTCCTCGTCGTTCCAAGCGAGGGTGACCTTCTTGCGCTGGGCGGCCGGGTCGAGCTTCTCGAGGGCTTCGCGGCCGATGAAGTCGTGGTCGAACTTGACGAACGAGCCGTAGCCGAGCTCCCACGGGTTGAGGTAGTAGTCCGCGATGTCCGCCGAGACGAAGGATCCCGCGAGCGCATTGATCGCCTCGTACCCGTCCGCGGGGAGCCACTCGCGGTAGGCGCGCTCGGCCTCGCCGGTGTAGATCGCCGGCAGCGGCGACGGGATCCAGCCGGACTCGAGGGTATTGGAGGAGTAGGCCCGGGAACCGCATGGCTCGATCCCGAACTCGGACCCGGCGGACAGGACGGCGTCGCGGATGCGCCCGTGCTCCTCGTAGGGCCCCCAGATCTCCAGGCCGGGTGCGCCGGCCATGCCGTGGCGCAGGGTCCGGACCCGGCTCCCGGCGATCTCCATGTGGCCCATGTGGAAGAACTTGACCTTCTCGACCGGCCCGCCGGCGAGCTTCTCGATGATCTGCCACGCGTTCGGGCCCTGGATCTGGAACCGGTAGTACTCGCGGGAGACGGCCTGCCCGTAGGGGCGCGACGGGGAGCGGTCGTCGTAGGTGTACTCGACGTTGTACCCGCCGGTCTCCGCGTGGAACTGGAGCCAGTTGGCCACCGGGGCGCGGCCCACGAACACGTACTCGTCCTCGGCCTCATGGAAGAGGATGCCGTCCCCGATCACCCCACCGTTCGAGGCGACCGGGACGAACTGCTTGGCCGTGTCGACGGGGAAGCTGGCGAAGCTGTTGATGCCGGTGTCGGACAGGAGCCGCAGCGCGTCGGGGCCCTTGAGGAAGAAGTTCACCATGTGGTGCGACTGGTCATAGAGCACCGCGGCCTCGCGCCAGGCCTTCTGCTCGCGGCGCCAGTTGGTGAACTCGGCCGGGACCACTGGGTAGATGTACGTGCCGAGCTGGGAGTTGCGCAGGTGTTCGACCGTGCTCTGCGGCGTGCCTCCGGCCGCATCGAGCACTTCTTGGAGGTTCTTCTCAGCCATGGGTTCTCTCCTTCGGTCTCGACGAGTGCTTCCGACAGGAAGGGGCCGCAGCACTGACGACGCGATTGGTGACAATAATGTATTCGATACCTTGACCGGAGGCTAGGCCCGTGGTTGTCTGGCAGGACACCCCCTCCGGGGCCCGTCCGGGCCCGGCGGACACGCGCGAAGGGAAGGGTCGACGATGACCGCAGAATCACTGGCAGGCACCGGGCAGCGGGCCGCCACCGAGTCCCTAGCGGAGGCGATCGCCCGCGTGGGCAGCCCCGTCGAACTGCTCCGCAACCAGGACTGGCCCGCGTTCACGTTCCCGGTGGCGCCCGAGTTCACGAACTGGCGCGACGAGCAGCGGGCCTGGAACACGACCGTGGCCCTCATGGACCAGTCGCACCACATGACCCAGCTCTTCCTCGGCGGCGCGGACCTCATCCCGCTGCTGTCCTCGATCTCGCCGAACACGTTCGGCAGCTTCCGTCCGGGCGTGGCCAAGCAGCTCATCGCGGTCAACCAGGGCGGCTACCTCATCGGCGACGGCATCCTCTTCTACAACGAGGACGCCCCCGAGGGGCTCGTGCTGATCGGCCACCACCTGCTCATCGACTGGGTCCGCTTCAACGTCGAGAAGGCCGCGGCGGCCGGCAAGGACGTGCACCACCGCCTCGAGGCCAACTCCCACATGCGCCAGGGCCCGCCCACGTTCTACCGCTACGAGCTGCAGGGCCCGCGCGCCAACGAGGTCATGGAGAAGGTCTTCGCCGGCCCCATCCCGGAGATCAAGTTCTTCCACATCGGCGACGTCCAGATCGCGGGGCGGCCGGTCAGGGCCCTCCGCCACGGCATGGCCGGCCAGCCCGGCTTCGAGTTCTACGGGCCGTGGGAGGACCACGAGACCGTGCTGGACGCCCTCATGGAGGCCGGGGAGGAGTTCGGCATCCGCCGCGTGGGGGCCAAGGCCTACTCGGCCTCGCCCCTCGAGTCCGGCTGGGTGCCCACCCCGTTCCCGGCGATCTTCGACGACGACCTCGCGGAGTACCGCGCGTGGCTTCCCGCCGCCCGCGCGGGCTCGATCGGCGGCTCCCTGTACTCCGAGGACGTGCACGACTACTACATGACCCCGTACGACCTCGGACTGGGCAGGTCGGTGCGGTTCGACCACGACTTCCACGGGCGCGAGGCCCTCGAGCGGCACGCGGAGAACCAGCGCCGCCGCAAGGTCACGCTGATCTGGGACGCCGAGGACGTCGCCGCCGTGGTGCGGTCCCAGCTGGAGCCCGGCACCCCGGCCAAGTACCTCGATTTCCCCAAGGCCCGGTACGGCCTGTTCCAGATGGACGAGGTCATCCACGCTGGCCGCCGCGCGGGCATCTCCACCGACGCCGGCTACGTCGCCTACGACCAGCTCTACATGTCCCTCGCCACGCTGGACGCCGACATCCCCGACGGCGCCGAGGTGGAGGTGGTCTGGGGCGAGGACCCCATCTCCCGCAAGGCCGCGGTCGACGCCGACCACCGCCAGGTCCGCATCCGCGCCACGGTCGCCCCCGCGCCGTACCACGAGTTCGCGAGGACCGTGTACCGTGCCAACGCCTGAGGGGATCCCCTGCCTCCTGATGCGCGGCGGCACCTCCAAGGGCGCCTACTTCCTCGCCTCCGACCTGCCCGCGGACCCGGCCGAACGCGACGAACTCCTCCTGCGCATCATGGGCACCCCGGACCCCCGGCAGATCGACGGCCTCGGCGGTGCCCACCCGCTCACGAGCAAGGTCGCCGTCGTCTCGCCCTCGCCCGACCGCGGAGGCAGCGGCACCGGCTCGGCGGAGGTCGACTACCTCTTCCTCCAGCTCGGCGTGGACGAGGCGTTCGTGACCGACCGGCAGAACTGCGGCAACCTCCTGGCCGGGGTGGGCCCCTTCGCCGTGGAGCGCGGCCTCGTCCCGGCAGGCCCCGAGCGCACCGAGGTGCGTATCCGCATGGTCAACAGCGGCAGCATCGCCACCGCGCGCTTCGCGACCCCGGGCAGCGCCGTGGACTACGACGGCGACCTCGCGATCGACGGCGTGCCGGGCACCGCGGGCGCCATCTCGCTCGACTTCGAGGACACCGCCGGCTCCTCGACCGGGGCCCTGTTCCCGACCGGCAGCGTCCTCGACACAGTCGAGGGGGTCGAGGTGACCTGCGTGGACAACGGCATGCCCAGCGTCCTGCTGCGCGCGGCGGACCTCGGCGTGCGGGGCGACGAGGCGCCGGCGGACCTCGAGGCCGACGCCGGCCTGGCCGCCAGGCTCGCGAAGATCCGGGCCGCCGCGGCCGAGCTCATGGGGATGGGGGACGTGAGCGGCACGACCGTGCCCAAGCTCGTGCTGCTCTCCGCGCCGTGCGCCGGGGGAGCGGTCTCCACCCGCAGCTTCCTGCCCGTGCGCGTGCACACCTCGATCGGTGTGCTCGGGGCGCTCACCGCCGCGGCCGGCGTGCTCGCGCCCGGATCCGTGGGCCACGGCCTCGCGGCCCTGCCCGAGGAGGGCGCCCCGTTCCGGATCGAGCATCCCACCGGGCACTTCGACGTCGACGTCGCCCTCGCACCTGCCGGCGCTGCGGGGGCTGCGGGGACCGGCGCCGCCGACGCGGCCGCCGGCGGGAGGAGCGCCGCCGGGGGGCTCGCCGTCGTCCGCTCGGCGGCCCTGCGCACCGCCCGGAAGATCTTCGACGGGCGCGTCTTCCCGCGCCCCCGCCTGTAGCAGCACCACGCGCCCGCAGCACGAAAGAGGACAGCAATGACCGACTACACCTCGTTCGATGTGGCCCACCTGGGCAACGTCGAGCTCCTCACCCCGACGTTCGAGAAGAGCCTGTGGTTCTTCCAGGACCTGCTCGCCATGCGGGTGGTCGCCGAGGCCGGGGGCTCCGTCTACCTGCGCACGTGGGACGAGTACCAGCTCTACACGATCAAGCTCACCGCGTCCGACGACGCCGGCGTGGGCCGCACCACGTTCCGCACCACGAGCGCCGAGGCCCTCGACCGGCGCGTGCAGGCCATCGAGGAGATGGGGATGGGCATGGGGTGGGAGGACGGCGAGGTCGGCACCGGGCGGACCTTCACGTTCCGGGACCCGGACGGGCACGAGATGGGGATCTACTACGACACCGAGCGCTACGAGGCCACGGACGACAGGCCGGCCCTGAAGAACCAAGCCTCCCGGTTCCCCGGCCGCGGCGTCAACGCCCGCCGGCTGGACCACATCAACTACCTCGCCAAGGACGTCGTGGCCAACGGCGAGTTCGTCGCGAAGGCGCTGCGCGGGCGCGAGTCCGAGCGGATCAGGCTCGACGACGGCGGGTACGCGGCCTGGTGGTTCCACTTCAACAACAAGTCCTACGACATCGTGTACTCCGACGACTGGCTCAAGCACGGCAACCGGCTCCACCACCTCGCCTTCGCCCCGGACACCCGCGAGGACATCCTCAAGGCCGCGGACATCTTCCTCGAGAACGGCATCCACATCGAGTCCGGCCCGCACAAGCACGCCATCAACCAGACCTTCTTCCTCTACGTCTGGGAGCCGGGCGGCAACCGCATCGAGTTCGCCAACGCCGGTGCCCGCCTCCTGCTCGACCCCGACTCGCCCGTGGTCGAGTGGAGCCAGGAGGAGCGCAAGAAGGGCCAGGCCTGGGGCATGAAGACCATCGAGACGTTCCACACCCACGGGACACCCGTGGTCCGGCAGTGACACCCTAGAAGTACCCACCACCACCGCACGAAGGAGTGTGGAGACCATGACCGAGACACTGGACCAGGCAGCCCCCGCGGCGCCCGTCACCACGGGGCTGTACATCGGCGGCGCCGAACGCCAGGCCGCCGCGACGCTCGAGGTGGCGGACCCCGGGAAGCCGGGGACCGTCGTCGGCCACGCGGCCGCCGCGAGCGCGGCCGACGTCGACGACGCGATCGCCGCAGCCAAGGCCGCCTACCCGGGCTGGAGCGCGCTCGGGGCGGCCGAGCGGGCCGAGCGCATGCGCACTGCGATCGAGGGCATCGCCGAGGCCCGGGACGAGGACGCCGCGATCCTGTCCCAGGAGAACGGCAAGGTCCGGCTCGAGGCGTGGGACGACTCCCTCGTCTTCGAGATCCGCTGGAACCTCGCCCTCGCGCTCGCCGACCAGGTCGACGCGGCGACCGTCCTGGCGCCCGCCCCCGGCATCCCGGTGACCACGACGGTCGGGTACCAGCCGCTCGGGGTCGTCACCGTGATCGTCCCGTTCAACTGGCCTATCGCGATCCTCGGCGCCTCGCTTCCGCACGCGCTCCTGGCCGGCAACACGGCGATCGTGAAGCCGCCGCCCACCACTCCGCTGGCCACGACCCGGGTGGTCCAGCGCATCGCGGAGAAGCTCCCGCCGGGCGTGCTCAATGTGGTCACCGGGAAGGACGCGGAGATGTCCGCGCTCATCACGAGCCCGGACATCGCGAAGGTCTGCTTCACCGGCAGCGTCGCGGGCGGCAAGAAGATCATGGAGATGGCCTCGGGGTCCCTCACCCGGGTCACGCTCGAGCTCGGCGGCAACGACCCCGCCGTGATCCTCGAGGACGCGACCCTGGACGACGCCGAGCTGGACCGCCTGTACGCGGCCATCTTCGACACCACTGGGCAGATCTGCATGAACGCCAAGCGCGTCTATGTGCACCGGTCGCGGATGGACGAGGTGGTCTCGGGCCTGTCCGCGCGCCTCGAGAAGGCCGTGATCGGGTACGGCCTCGACGAGGGCACCACCATGGGGCCGCTGCACTCGCCCGTGCAGAAGGCGTTCGTGGCCGAGCTCATCGAGGAGGCCAAGGCCTCGGGCGCCGACGTGCGGGAGTTCGGCACGCTGCCCACCGACCCCGAGCTGGCCGGCGGCAACTTCCTGCGCCCCGCGCTCGTGATCGACCCGGATCCGGCGCTGCGCGTGGTCACCCACGAGCAGTTCGGCCCGGTGATCCCGATCCTGCCGTTCGACACCGAGGAGGAGGCCGTCAGGGCCGCCAACGACACCTGGGCAGGCCTGTGCGGCTCGGTGTGGTCCGCGGACCCCGCGCACGCGGACCGGATCGCCCGCCAGCTCGTGTGCGGGTATGTGTGGGTCAACGACCACGGCGCCACCCGGCTCGACCTGCGCGCCCCGTTCGGCGGCATGAAGCAGTCGGGGCTGGGCCGCGAGCAGGGGATCGAGGGCGTACGGGCCTTCCAGGACACCCGCTCGGTGGCCCACCTCGACCCGGACGCCCTCGCGGCCGGCTGACGGGCACCGTGGACCAGAGGACCGGAGGCCGCCGTCGCCGACTGCGGCGGGGCAGCCTCCGGTCCTCTCTGCTGCCGTCCCGAGGAAGTGCGGCAGACCGCCTCGGTCCCGGAGAATTCTGTGCCAGATACCTATGGACATTCCCTATGGAGATAGTTAGATTCGACACAGGACGCAACGTGGCGCCCGAGGCGAAAGGAGTCCGGAACGTGGCAAAGAGCGCACCGGCGGCGAACCGCGAAGCATCGCTGCAGCTGATCGACAACTTCTCGCTCGAGATGACCGGCAAGGACGTGCCGGGCCTGCTCGAGGCCAAGGACCACATCCCGCCCGGGACGCGGATCAACATCACCTTCCTCGGCAACGAGGACCTTCAGATGCGGGTCGCGGCGGCGAAGGCCGTCCGCGAGCACGGGTTCACGCCCGTGCCGCACATCTCCGCCCGGCGGCTCAAGTCCCAGGGCGAGCTCGAGGAGTTCCTCGGCCGCCTCCAGGAGGTCGGCGCGGCCGAGCACGTCTTCACCGTCGGCGGCGACCCGTCCGTCCCGGAGGGCCCATACGAGGACTCGCTCGCCGTGATCTCCAGCGGCGTGCTCCAGCAGTACGGGGTGCGCGAGGTCGGCATCGGCGGCTACCCAGAGGGACACCCGGACATCTCGAAGGAGACGCTCGCCCGGGCCCTCGAGGACAAGGCCGCGGCCCTGAAGGACCAGGGCCTCGGCGCCGTCATCCTCACCCAGTTCGCCTTCGACACCGAGCCGGTCGCCGAGTGGATCGCGGGTGTGCGGGCCAAGGGCATCGAGGCCCCGATCCGGGTGGGCACCCCCGGCCCCGCGGGCATCAAGCGCCTCCTGGGCTTCGCGCGGCGCTTCGGGGTGGGCGCCAACGCCATGATCGTGAAGAAGTACGGCTTCTCCCTCACCAACCTGCTCGGTGAGGCAGGCCCGGAGCACTTCGTCGACGACCTCGCCTCGGCGCTCACGGACGCGTGGCCGCACCCGGGAATCCCGGGCAAGGTCGGCCTGCACTTCTACACGTTCGGCGGGCTCAAGGCGACCGCCGACTGGGTGCGCACCTTCACCGCCGAACGGTCCTAGGCGTCATGGCACTGCACACCGAGGCCCGGAAGGACAGGGCCTGCCTGATCGTGCACGGCCCCGACAAGCCAGGCATCGTGGCGGCCGTGGCGGCGCTCGTGACCCGCAACCAGGGCAACATCGTCACGCTCGACCAGTACTCCACCGACCCCACCGGCGGAGACTTCTTCCAGCGGGTCGAGTTCATCCGGCCCGACCTCGCGGTCGCGATGCCGGACCTCGAGGCGGACCTCGCCGCGACCCTGGGCCCGCTGGACATGCAGTGGAAGCTCACGGGCCTGTCCGTCCCCAAGCGCATGGCCATCATGGCCTCGACCTCCGACCACTGCCTCCTCGAACTCCTGTGGCGGCACCGGCGCGGCGAGCTGCCCGTGACGATCCCCATGGTGATCTCCAACCACACGAACACCGCCGAGGACGTGCGCTCGTTCGGCATCCCGTTCTTCCATGTCCCCTCCGCCGGCCCGGACAAGGCCGCCGCGGAGGAGGAGATCCTCAAGCTCGTGGCCGGCAACGTCGACTTCGTGGTCCTCGCCCGGTACATGCAGATCATCTCGGCCGACTTCCTCGACCGGGTCGGGGTCCCGCTGATCAACATCCACCACTCGTTCCTGCCGGCGTTCATCGGGGCCGCGCCGTACCGCAAGGCCAAGGAACGCGGCGTTAAGCTCATCGGCGCGACGGCCCACTACGTGACCAAGGACCTCGACGAGGGGCCCATCATCGAGCAGGACGTCGCCCGCGCCACGCACGCCCACACGGCTGCCGACCTCCAGGCCCGCGGAGCCTACGTGGAGCGCGCCGTGCTCTCCCGGGCCGTGCAGTGGCACGCCGAGGACCGCGTGATCCGGCACGGCAACCAGACCATCGTCTTCTGACCCAACCCCCAAGACCCTTCCGAAGAGAAAGAGGTTCACCGTGGCACCGAAGAATCTGCAGGAAGTCCTCGACGCATCCAAGGGCGCCGTCGACCTGCTGCGCAACTCCCAGATCGGCTCCTACATCTACCCGGTGGTCCCGGCCGACTTCCAGAACTGGATCAAGGAGCAGAAGGCGTGGCGCGAGACGGCCGTCCTCTACGACCAGTCGCACCACATGGACAACCTGTTCCTCAAGGGCTCGGACGCGATCAAGCTGATCACGTCGACCGCGATCAACTCCACCGCCAACTTCCCGGTGGACAAGGCCAAGCAGTACGTGCCCACCACGGCCTCGGGCCACGTGATCGGGGACGGCATCCTCTTCCGCGAGGCCGAGGACGAGTACGTCTACGTGGGCCGGGCCCCCGTGACCAACTGGCTCCTGTACCAGGGCGAGACGGGCGGCTACGCCAACCTCGACATCACGGCCGACCGCCGCTCGCCCTCCCGCCCCTACGGGCATGCCGTCACGCGCCAGTACTACCGCTTCCAGATCCAGGGCCCGAAGGCCTGGGCGGTCATCGAGAAGCTCAACGGCGGCCCGGTGGAGCAGCTGAAGTTCTTCAACATGTCCACCATGACCATCGACGGCACCACGGTCCGCACGCTCCGCCACGGCATGGCCGGCGCCCCCGGCCTCGAAGTGTGGGGCCCCTACGCGGACCACGACCGCATCATGAACGCGATCATCGAGGCCGGCGCGGAGTTCGGGCTCGTGCCCGTGGGCTCCCGCGCCTACCCCTCCAACACCCTCGAGTCCGGCTGGATCCCCTCGCCGCTGCCCGCGATCTACACGGGCGAGGCCGAGCGTGGCTACCGCGAGTGGCTCCCGGCGGACGGCTACGAGGCCACCGGCACGCTCGCCGGCTCGTTCGTCTCGGACAGCATCGAGGACTACTACCTCACGCCGTGGGAGCTGGGCTACGGCTCGTTCGTGAAGTTCGACCACGACTTCATCGGCAGGGACGCCCTCGAGAAGATCGACCCGGCGACCCAGCGCCGCAAGGTCACCCTCGCCTGGAACGCCGAGGACATGACGAAGATCTTCGGCTCCCTCTTCGACGTGGACGGGCCGCAGTACAAGTTCTTCGACCTGCCGCTGGCCAACTACGGCTCCGCCAACTACGACTCCGTGGTGGACGCCGACGGCAACGTCGTCGGGTTCTCGATGTTCACCGGCTACAGCGCGAACGAGCGCCGCGCGCTCTCGCTCGCCACCGTGGACCCCAACGTCCCCGAGGGCGCCGAGATCAAGGTGGTCTGGGGCGAGCCCGACGGCGGGAGCCGGAAGGCCGCCGTCGAGCCCCACGAGCAGATCGAGGTCCGCGCTGTGGTGAGCCCCGTCCCGTACTCCACCGTGGCCCGCACGGAGTACCACGGCGGCTGGCGCACCAACTACCAGACGGCCTAGGTTGGGAACTCGGCACGGGGCGCATTGCCCCGTGCCGAGTCCGTGTCGCAAGGAGATTCCATGAGCCTGAGGTTCGCGCTGCTCGCCCTGCTCAGGGTCGGCCCGCTCTCGGGCTATGACCTGCAGAAGCAGTTCTCCCTCTCGGTGGGCCACGTGTGGCACGCCCCCGATTCCCAGATCTACCCCGAGCTGCGCAAGATGGAGGCCGAGGGCCTCATCGAGGGCGAGGAGCAGGCCCGCGGCCAGCGTGCCACGCGGCGCGTCTACCACGTCACCCCGGCAGGGGAGCGGGCGTTCCTCGACTGGATGGGCACCCCGCTCGAGTACGCGCGGGTCCGCGATCCCGCCCACCTGCGCGCGGCCTACCTCGAGGCGGCCACCCCCGCGGCGGCCCGCGAGTTCTTCCGGGCCCACATCACCCAGTGGGAGGGCGAGCTGGCCCAGTGGGAGGGCGAGCTCCGCCGCATCGACGCGGTGGCCAACCCCATGCTCGCCCGGCGGCTCGCCGTGACGGAGCCCGGGGCCCGCGAGCGGACCGTCGCGTTCAAGCGCTTCACGTACGAGGGCCTCGTGGACCGCGCCCGCTCGGAGATCGCCTGGGCGCGGCGCGGCCTCGAGCTCGTCGAGGGGCTCGAGGCGGCCGACGGCGGGTGGGCCGGCTCGCGCGCCACCGGCGCCTGATCCGCTCCGGCCGCCGCCTACTCCGTGTTGGCGTGCGCCGCCTTGGCGGCCGCGTTGTCGACCCGGCGGCGTTCGGCGAGGATCAGGCAGACCGCATCGAGCGCCAAGTGGGTCGCCTGGTCGAACAGGCTCGAGAGCGGCTGGACGCTGGCGGGCTCGCCCGGCCGCCGGTACTTGGTGGCGGCCGGGAGGACGAGGCGCGTCGCGGCCAGCTGCCCGAGCGGGGAGTCCGGGTCCGAGGTGACCGCGTGGACCCGCGCCCCGGCCGACGAGCCGGAGCGGGCGATCTGCACGGTGTGGCCGGTGGTGCCCGAGCCGGAGACCGCGACGAGGAGGTCTCCGGGGCCGACCGCCGGCGTCGTGGTCTCTCCCACCACGTGGACGGCCAGGCCCAGGTGCATGAGGCGCATCGCGAAGGCCCTGGCCATGAGGCCCGAGCGGCCCTCGCCGGTGACGAAGACACGCGGCGCCTCCTCGAGCGCCCGCACGGTCTGCTCGAGCCCGTCGCGGTCGACGCGCGCGAGGACCGGCTCCAGTTCGCGGGCAATCGTGGTCAGGGGATCATCGGCCACTGCGGGTCCTTCCGTCGATGCGGTCCAGCTGCTCGCGGAGCTGTTCCGCGGCGGCAAGGGGGTCGGGAGCGCCGGTGACGGCGCCGCCCACGATCACGCGGAGGCGCGGGATCGCGGCGAGCGCCGGCAGGTCGTCCACGCCGAGGCCGCCTGCGAGCGCGAGCCTGCGTCCGGCCGCCCACGCGCCGAGCAGGCTCGCGGGGCCGGCGTGCGCGGCCTGGACGTCCTTGGCCACGTGGGCGGCGAGGACGACGTCGTCGGGTAGGTCCGCGGCGAGCCGGGCGCGCCGCTCCTCGGTCGTCGCCATGAGGTCGACGACGGTCTCCGCGCCGTGGTCCTGCGCGGTCCGGATCGCCTTCTCGAGGGTCGCGTCGTGGGCGACGGCGAGGACGGTCGCCGACCGCGCGCCGGCCTCGAACGCCATCTGGAACTCGGTCACGGCGTCGTCGGCCGTCTTGAGGTCCGCGAGGACCGGCGTGGGCCCGGCGGCCGCGGCGATCTCGGCGACCACCCCCATGCCGTGCGCCTTGATGAGCGAGGTGCCCACCTCGATGACGTCCGCGGCGGGGGCGAGGGCCCGCGCGAGCGCGAGCGCCCGAGGGCGCGGGATGCGGTCGAGTGCTATCTGGAGCTCCATAGAGGGGTCCTCCTCGGGGTCAGGGAGCCGGCGCCAGGGTGGCGGCGGCGGTGAAGGCGGCAAGCTGCTCCCGGGTGGGGAGGCCGTCGCGGTCGCCGCGGTGGGTGGTGGCCAGAGCGCCGACGGCGCTCGCGCGCTCGAGCGCGGAGGCGTCGTCGAGCCCGTCGAGGAGGGCGCTGATGAGCCCGGCGGCAAACCCGTCGCCCGCACCGACGGTGTCGACCACGCTGACCCGGAAGCCCGCGTGGTCCCACCGGCCCCGGGCGGTGTGGAGGGACGCGCCCGCTGCGCCGTCCTTGACGGCGACGCGCGTGGCCCCGAGGGCGAGGTAGAAGTCGGCGATGCCGTCGGCGCTGTCCCGGCCGGTGAGGAGCCGCCCCTCCGCCCGTCCCGGCAGCACCCAGTCGGCCCTGCTCGCGATGGCGTTCGTCGCGTCGATCAGCTCGGCCTCGCTGGTCCACAGGGTGGGCCTGATGTTCGGGTCGAAGGAGACGGTCGCGCCGTGGGCACGGGCCACGTCGAGGGCGCGCAGGGCGAAGGCGCGCGTGCTCTCCGAGAGCGCGAGCGGGATGCCGGTGAGGTGCAGGTGCCGCGCCGAGGCGATGCACGCGTCCGTCGCCTCGCTGGAGGCCAGGCGGCTGCCCGCGGAGCCCTTGCGGAAGTACCGCACCTCGGGGTCGCCGCCAAGGGCCAGACTCTTGAGCTGGAAGCCGGTGGGGGCGGCGTCGTCGACGGTCACCTCGCCGGTGTCCACGCCCTCGGCCCGGAGCGTCTCCAGGGCGTACGTGCCGAAGGGGTCTGCCCCCACGCGCCCGATCCAGCCGGAGCGGTGCCCGAGCCGGGCGAGCCCGACGGCGACGTTGGTCTCCGCGCCGGCCAGCCCCCGCTCGAAGGTGGCCACCTCGTGCAGGGGGCCCGGCTCGCACGCCATGAACATCACCATGGCCTCGCCGAAGGTGACGGCGTCCAGGGGCGCGCTCATGCCGCGGCCTCCTGCCGCGGCGACCAGGCCTCCACGGGGTTGCCAAGCTCTCCCAGCCCGTCGATGCGCACCGAGACCGAGTCCCCGGGCGCGAGCGGGACGTCGCGTCCCGGGGCTCCGGTGAGGATGAGGTCGCCCGGCCCCAGGGGCATGAGCTGGGCCAGATAGGCGAGGATCTCGCCTGGGTCGCGGGCCAGGCCCGCAGTGGAGGCCCGGCTCGCCTCGGTCCCGTTGACGGCGACGGTGACCGAGAGGTCCGCCGGGTCGAGGTCTGTCTCGATCCAGGGCCCGACCGGGGTGAAGGTGTGCCTGCTCTTGGCGGCGGTCCAGAGGGGGTCCTCGCCCTGGGCGTCCCGGTCCGTGACGTCATTGGCGACGGTGAGGCCCAGGACGCAGGAGAGCAGGTCCGAGGGCCGCACCCCCGAGGTGTCCCGTCCGATCACGAGGGCGAGCTCGCCCTCGGCGACGGTCCGGCCGGCGTCGTCCGGCAGCCGCAGGGCGGCACCAGGGCCGACGACGGTGCGTGCGGCCTTCAGGAACGCACCCGGAGGGAGGGCCCTGTCGGCGGAGCCGGTGTTGTGGGCCATGCCGACCACCGTGCGGGGCTCGACCGGGGCGAGCAGCCGGGCGCCGGCGGCGGGGACGCGGGTCCCGGTGCTCCGCGGCCGGCCGGCGAAGGGGTCGGTCACCACGGCGAACTCCTCGCCGTCCCAGCTCGCGTAGTCCTTGCCGCCGGCGTGGGCGATCCTGCACACGCGCATGTCAGGACTCCGCGCTGCGCAGCGTCGAACCGGACGGCGCGGCGGCGCGGGGCCGGACGAACGGGATGAGCACGGCGGATCCTGCGAGGCTGACAGCCATGAGCAGGAAGGATGCGCTGCTCGAGCCGGTGGCGCCGTCGAGCCAGCCCACGAAGTAGGAGCCGACGAAGCCGCCCAGTGCGCCGAGGGAGTTGACGAGCGCCACCGCGGGGCCGGCCACCTCGCGCGGCATCAGCTCCGGGATCGCGGCGAAGAACGGCCCGTACGGGGCGTACATGGCGGCGCCCGCGATCACGAGGAGGACGAACGCTGCCCAGAAGTTCTTGGTGCCGAGGAGGTACGAGCCGTAGAAGGCCACCGCGCTGAGGGCCAGCCACGGCCAGACGTAGCGGTTGCGGTGGCCGGAGAGGTCCGAGAAGCGGCTGTTGACGACCATGAGCACGACAGCGAAGACGTAGGGGATGGCGGAGATGAGGCCCGTCATCCCGATGCCCGCGCCGCTCGCGGCCTTCACAATCGAGGGCAGCCAGAAGACGAAGCCGTACACGCCGAGGCTCCAGAGGAAGTACTGCACCGAGAGCAGGACCACGTTGCGGGAGCGCAGCGCGATCCACAGGGACGCCGCGGGGGCCATCGAGCGCTGCTCGGCCTCGAGGGCGTCCTCGACGGAGGCGCGTTCGGCCGGCTTGAGCCAGCGCGCCTGGTGCGGGTGGTCGGAGACGAGCGCCCGGAACACGAACGCCCAGGCGATCGCGGGCAGGCCCTCGATGATGAACATCCAGCGCCACGAGGTCGCCTCGATGAGGTAGCCGGACACGGCGGTGAGCCACAGGACGGTGACCGGGTTGCCGAGGATCAGGTAGGTGTTGGCGCGCCCGCGCTCGGCCTTCGTGAACCAGTGGCTCAGGAAGATCACCATGGCGGGCAGGACGGCGGCCTCGACGACACCGAGGAGGAAGCGCACCACCATGAGCCACGGGACGGAGGAGACGACGCCCTGCAGGGAGGCCAGCAGGCCCCAGGCGAGCAGGCTCCAGAAGATCAGGTTGCGGGCGCTGCGGCGCTCGGCGTAGATGCCGGCCGGAACCTGGAACAGGAAGTAGCCGAGGAAGAACAGGGCGCCGAGCAGGGCGGAGACCCCGGCGTCCAGATGCAGATCGCCCTTCATGCCGCCGGCGACGCCGATCGAGTAGTTCGATCGGTCGAGGTACGCCAGCGAGTAGGTGACGAAGGCGATGGGGAGCAAACGGGCCCAGCGTGCCCGGCCCGGAGAAGCTGCGGCCGCGCGGGCCAGCCCGGGATGTGTTGCCGACTGGTCGGACATGAGATCACCTCACTGTGATGTTCCATATGATGGAAGGGCTTATCGCCACTTGGAATAAAGTGTGCTCTCTTCCATCGGACTGCACAAGGGTTTGGGCGCAACCAATTCCTCGAACCGGCAGATGCTCCCACATGGTGGAATGGTTCTGGCATACTGGGGGCCATGACCCAGACTCCTCCGGACATGGTCGGGAAGGCCCTGCTGCTCCTCACCCTGCTCGGCGACTACCCTGACGGGGCGTCCCTCTCAGAGGTGGCCAGGAAGGCTGGGTTCCCCCTGAGCACGGCCCACCGCCTCGCGGCCGCCCTCGTGCGCGACGGCTATGCGAGCGTCGACGAGGTCAGCCGACGGTACAGCCTCGGGCTCCAGACCTTCTCCCTCGCCAGCCGGGTCGCCCACCGGCACGGGTTCGCAGGATCCGCCCTGCCCGTGCTCCGCCGGCTCGCCGACCAGACGGCCGAGAGCGCGCTCATGTCGGTCATCGACGGCCACCACCAGCTCTACGTGCACCACGTCCAGGGCAGCCACTCGGTGAGCGTCAGCGGAGAGCCCGGGCGCCGCGGGCCGCTGCACTGCACCTCGATGGGGAAGGTGCTCATCGCCTTCGCCGCCGAGCCCGTGCGCAGTGAGCTCGTGGAGACCCTCGAGCTCACGGCCTACACGCCCCACACCATGGTGGACAGGGAGCAGTTCCGGAAGGAGATCGAGTCCGTCGCCGCCCAGGGCTACGCGATCGCCGACGAGGAGCACGAGGCCGGAATCCGCGCCATCGGCGTCCCCGTCCGCAACCCGGACGGCCTCACCGTCGCGGCGCTGTCCGTCGCGGCCCCCGCATACCGCGTGAGCCGGGAGAAGCTCCTCGACTACCTCCCGCCCCTGCACGAGGCCGCGCGGGAGCTGACTGTCCTCCTGCCCCCGCGCTGACCCCTCTGGGGTCCTTCGGCGCGGGGCGGGCCTCGCCCGGGACGTAGGGCAGCAAGGGTCTTGACGGCCAGGGCTGACAATTAATAAAATCGAGTTACAAATCAACCGGTCGGCCCGAAGAACCCCCAGCATCGCGGCCGACGCACCCAGCCGGCAGCCCGCCCGCCCCAGTCCGGGACGGGCGGGCGCCAGCCGCTCCGCCCGGGGCAGCGCCTTTCAGGCCTGTCCCACGGCTTCGCCGCACGCACCGCGGTTCCCCATCAGCCGGGCGGCCGCGGCCGCCCCTGCGAAAGGGCATCCATGGGAACATGGGCAGCTCTCGCGCACCAGCCGGCCTTCCCGATCGGGACCATGCTCCTCCTCACCGACGGCACCGTCATGTGCCAGTCGGGCGGTTCACGGAGCTGGTGGCGGCTGACGCCCGATGAATCCGGCAGCTACGTCGCGGGGACGTGGACGCAGCTCGCCGACATGCACAGCTCGCGCCTCTACTACGCCTCCGCCGTGCTCCGCGACGGCCGCGTCCTCGTCGCCGGCGGCGAGTACAGCGACGCCGGCCCGGACACCGACACGGCAGAGGTCTACGACCCCGTCGCCGACACCTGGACGAGCATCGGCAACCCCGGCTGGGGCCACCTCGGCGACGCGGCCGCGTGCCTGCTCGCCGACGGGCGCCTCCTCGCGGGCAACCTCAGCGACGGCCGCACGGCCGTCTACGATCCCGGGACCGACGTCTGGACCGCCACGGGCACCATGGCAGCACGCTCCAACGAGGAATCGTGGACGCTGCTCCCCGACGGGTCCGTGGTGACCGTCAGCTGCGCGAACCACCCCCACGCCGAGCGGTACATCCCATCCACCGGAGCGTGGATCGGCGCCGGCTCCACGCCGGTCGAGCTCGTCCAGGCCTCCTCGATCGAGATCGGCCCCGCACTGCTCATGGCGGACGGCCGGGTGTTCTGCGCGGGTGCGACCGGCCACACCGCCCTCTACACGCCCTCCGGGGACGCCACCGGGACGGGCACATGGGCCGCTGGGCCGGACTTCCCGGCGGACGCTCAGGGCCGCCTGCTCAAGGCGAAGGACGCGCCAGCCGCGCTCCTGCCGAATGGGCGCGTGCTCTGCGTGGCCGGACCCGCCGGGGACGCGGCGGGGGACTGGCCCACCCCGACGATGTTCTTCGAGTTCGACGGAGCCTCCCTCACGCGCGTCGCCGACCCGCCCAACGCCGACCAGGTCATCTACCAGGGCCGCATGCTCCTGCTCCCGACCGGGGAGGTGCTCTACGGAGCCCAGACCGCCGCCCTCTACGCGTACCAGCCGGACCCCGGGGGAGACCCGGCCTGGGCGCCAGCGATCACCTCGGTCCCCACGAGCCTCGGCATCGACGGCACCTACACCCTCACCGGGACCCAGCTCAACGGGCTCTCCCAGGCCGTGGGCTACGGCGACGACGCGCAGATGGCCACGAACTACCCCCTCGTCCGGCTCACCGGGACGTACTCCGGGAAGGTGCGCTACCTGCGCACCGCCCAGCACTCGACCATGGCCGTGGCCACGGGCACCGCAGCCGTCTCGACCCAGTTCACCGTGCCCAACGACCTCGAGTTCGGGCCCTACGAGCTCAGCGTCGTGGCCAACGGCATCGCGTCCGCGCCGGTCGCGGTCACGGTGGGCCTCGGATCCGGGCGCGCGGAGTACCTCGTGGTGGACACCTGGACCCCGAGCCAGGACGGCGCCCTCTGGGCGTACGTCGGCGGCGCCTGGCGCGGCCGGGTCATCGGCCAGTCCGAGCTCGTCGGCGTCGCCCAGGACCTGTTCTCCGCGGACGCGGTCGACGTCTGGTGGGACGCCGCCGGGCTCGTCACCGCCCGGGCCTGGTCCCCGGCGCACTGACCGCCCACGTCCCTCCCACCCGCCCGCGCTTCTCGCGCCCGCCCACGTCCCTCGCACCCGCCCACCCACCCTGACCCCTAAGGAGCCAGCCATGCCCACCCCCTCCCAGGCCGTGATCGACCAGCTCGACGCCGCCTCGAACGCCCTGGCCGCCGCACCGTCGTCGGCCTCCCAGCCCGCCGCCCCGCCCCAGCCCGGGGCGGCCCCAGCGAAGCAGCCCACCCCCGGCGCCGCGCCGGCCGGAACCGGCGGCAACGCGACCACCCACTACCTCGTCCTGGACCACTACGTGGCCGGCGGCCCCGCCGCGCTCTGGGCCTACGACGGCGCAGCCTGGCGCGCCGGGCTCGTCTCCGAGCCCGGCGACGAGCAGGGCTTCGTCCAGGTCGCCTTCGCCGCGAACCGCGTCGACGTGTGGTGGGACACCAGCGGCTCGCTCAGCGTCGTCCGCTCCTGGAAGTACCTCTGAGAGGCGAGGACCAGCCATGACCGCAGCATCAGCCCCGCGCGCCGCCCACTCCTACGGCTGGGTGCCCGACGTCCCCGACCAGCGCGACCACCTCTACGCCGCGCCCCGCGAGGTGATCGGCGCCCTCCCGCCCTCGGCTGACCTCACCGCAGGCTGCCCGCCCGTCTACGACCAGGGCCAGCTCGGGTCCTGCACCGCCAACGCGATCGCCGCCGCGCTCGAGTTCGACGCCGACAAGGAGGGCATCGCAGGCTACACGACACCCTCGCGACTGTTCATCTACTACAACGAGCGCGCCAAGGAGCACACCGTGGCGAGCGACTCCGGCGCCCAGATCCGCGACGGGATCAAGTCGGTCGCCGCCCAGGGCGCCTGCCCCGCGAGCGAGTGGCCCTACGACATCGCCCAGTTCGCGGCCAAGCCGGGCGAGCAGTGCTACATCGACGCCAAGCAGCACCGCGCCGTCGCCTACCAGCGCGTGGCCCGGTCCATCGCCCAGATGCAGGGCTGCCTCGCCGCCGGGTACCCCTTCGTGTACGGCTTCACCGTGTACGAGTCGTTCGAGGGCCCGGAGGTCGCCCGGACCGGCGTCGTCCCCATGCCCGCACCCAACGAGCAGGTCCTCGGAGGCCACGCCGTCCTCGCGGTCGGGTACGACAACGCCACCCAGTGCTTCCGCGTGCGCAACTCGTGGGGCACCGGCTGGGGCCAGGCGGGCTACTTCACCATGCCGTACCAGTACCTGCTCTCGACCGGCCTGGCCAGCGACTTCTGGACCGTCCGGACCGTCGCCTGACATGCGCGGCGACCCCAGCACTCCACGGGCGGGAGAGCGCGACATCCTCGAGCTCCGGGTCCACGGCGTCCGCAACACGCCGCCCCAGGAGATGCTCGGGGTCGCCGTCGACCAGATCGAGATCGCCCGCGACGGCGCCATCCCGCTCGCCGACAGGCTCGCCGGCTTCTACACCGCCAAGGACCCCGACCCGGCCGCTCCCACGCGTATCGAGGCCTACAGCTGGGGGCACCTGGACCGCTTCGCGAAGGGCCGCGGCTTCCTCACGGGCGTGTGGCGCACGGCGTACAACGTGGTCTGGTTCCTCGTGGCCCCGTTCGGCTTCGCGAACGCCGGCTACTGGGCGCGCGCGTTCGAGACCGATCCCGGCCGCGAGGGCGGCCTGCGCACCGGCAGCGGCGGCGGGATCACGCGGCTGTTCGGCCTCGCGCTCACGCTCCTGCTCACGTCCGCCGTTTCGACCGTCGTGTTCGACCTCGTGGCCGTCCAGTGCTTCCTGCCGGCCGACCGGGCAGGCACATGGCGCGTCTGCAGCGCGCTGCCCGGCCAGCTCGACGGGCTCGGCCAGTGGACGCGCGGCCAGCGCCTCGCGCTGTTCTCGCTCGCACCCCTCGCCGCCGTCGCCGCGATGGCCATCCTCGGGCTCATCAGCGACGTGCGGTTCCGCACCCGGATCCACGACGCCGCCCGGGTCCGCGCGGCGCGCGGAGCGCCGGACGCCCTCCCGCTGGCGGTCCCCGAAATGTGGATGCGGCGGCGCGTCAACTCGCCGACGGGCCTGACCCACCTCGCCGCGAGCCTCGACCTCGTGGTGGCGACGCTCGCGTGGGACGCCGCCCCGCACGACGGCGCCGCCGCACCGACGCTGTTCGTCCTCGCCCTCGTGCACCTCGCCGCCTCCGCGGCCATGATCGCGTTCTGGGCGAGGTCGGTGCGCGCCCCGCACCCGGTCCCGGACTGCGAGAGCCTGCTGCGGCGGCTCGCCGGCAGCCGCGACGCCCAGGCGGGGCTGCTGCTGGTCCTCGCCGCCGTCATCTACGTGCTGTGCCTCGTGCTGGAGATCTGGGGCGCGGGCACCAACGTCCCCGGCCCGTTCGGCGGCGGGCAGCTCACCCCGACCCTCATCCTCGTGGCCCTCACCGTCCTGGCCACCGCCGGATGCGTGGTCCGCGCCGGCTACAACGAGTGGATCGCGGCGGCCGTCCTCTCCACCGGGACCGCCGCCCTCTGGGCCCTGCTCGCCGGCTGGCTCGATCCGCTCGGACCGGGCGCGAACGCGGCGGCGCTGGCCGTCGTGGTGCTCAGCGGCGTGGCCGTCGTGGTGCCGTACCTGTCCCTGCGCCGCAGGAACGCGCGCGCCCGCGAGGAGGCGTGGCACGGTGCGGGGCCCGGGGTCTTCATGTTCCTCGGGCTGCTGGTCGGGGCGTTCCTCGCGAGCGCCCTCGCCCTCGGGGCCGGCGCCTTCCTCCGCTCGGGCCGGTTCCAGACCAGCGCCGTGCCCGGGGACCCGCTCTTCCGCGCCGTCTCCCTGCCCGGAGGAGCGCATGACATCGCCGTGCCGATCGCCTTCTGGGCCTTCGGCGGGGTGCTCGGCCTCATGGCCGCCGTGGTGATGCTCGTGCTCATCGTGGTCGGGCTCCTGAAGCTGCGCAGCACGACCATCGACGATCCGGCCATCGACCCGACGGAAGAGTGCTACCGCCCCGAGATCGCCCGGCAGCGCCGCGCCAGCGCCTTCCTGCAGCGCGCGGAGCCGCTGCTGCACTTCATCGCGTGGACCGTCGGCGTGGCCGTCGCGACCTCTCTCGCGCTCGCGGTCCTGTGGCAGTACCGGGACCGCAGCGGCCGCTGGGCGTGGGTGCGCGGCGTGCTCGCCAGTGCCTTCGGGGCGGACTCCGTGGCCGCGCTGTGGCAGGCCGGCCAGCTGATCGTCCTCACCTCCGTGGTGCTCGGGGGCGCGGCGGTGCTGGCGCTCGCCGTCGCCAAGGCGGCCGCGCCGGACGCCGCGCGGCCGCTCGGGCTGCTGTGGGACCTCATGGCGTGGCTCCCGCGGGCCGCGCACCCCTTCGGGCCGGCGTGCTACAGCGAGCGGGCCGTCCCCGAGCTCGCCGATCGCATGATCCGCTGGCTCGAGCCGGACGGCGTCCCGGACCCGCGCCGCAGGGTCCTGCTCGCCACCCACAGCCTCGGCACGGTGCTCGGCGTCGCGGCGCTGTTCCACCTCGCGGCGACCGGCCACGCGGACCTGCTCCCGCGGGTGCGGCTGCTCAGCTTCGGCATGCAGCTGCGCCCGTACTTCGGCCGGTTCTTCCCCGAGCTGTTCGGGCCGGACGTGCTGGGCACCCCGGGGGTGGGAGCGCCGTCGTTCTGGACCGCGGACCCCTGGAAGGGCAAGGACCTGCCCGTCCTCGGCACGCCGCCGCGCAGCCGCGCCCGCGTCCTGGCCCGCGTGGGCGGCTCCGCCGGCCCGGGCTCCGGCGCGCACGACGCCGGCCGCTCGCCCGCCGCCGGACCGCTCACCGCGCTGCTCGGCTCGGCATCAGTCCGGTCCGCGCGCCCCGGCACTGACGGGCAGGGCGCCGCGCAGGCCAGCCCGGCGCAGCCCGTGTGGCTGAACCTGTGGCGGCGCACCGACTACCTCGGGTTCCCGGGCTACTCGTACGCCCGGGACGCGAACGTCCTGGACCGGCTGGCCCTGGAGATGGAGCCTGACTCCTACATGGCCCAGGTGGCGACCCACGGCAACTACCTGCCCACGGTGGCCTACCTCGAGGCGCGCCGCGACCTGCTCCTGAACTGGTAGCCGGCGTTCAGCGGGGCCCGAGGCGCTCGAGCCGCCGGGCCCAGCTCGGGGCGTGCTCGGGCCGCGGGCCGATCGCGATGAACCGCGCCGGGATCCGCTGCAGCAGCGGGAACCGGCCCACGAGCTTCAGGGGCAGCGGCAGCGTGTCCGGCGAGGTCGCGAGCGCGCCCCGCAGCGCGCGGTTCACCACGCCCCGGTGCGCAAGGCGCTGGAAGGCCTGCACGAGCCTCGTCGGCGGGAGCCGGCGCCGCTGCACCGCCGCGAGCACGTCCTCGGGGACGGGCCCGGGGGAGCGGCGCATCCACTGGCCCACGATCCGCGAGGCGGCGACGGCGTCCTGGATCGCGAGGTTGATCCCCACGCCGCCCACGGGGGACATGGGGTGGGCGGCGTCGCCGATGAGGAGCAGGCCGTCGCGGTGCCAGGTGTCGAGCCGCTCGATGCGCACGTCGAGCAGCTTGACGTCCTCGAGCCGGTCGGGCGCACGGTCGAGGCGGTCGGCGAGCCACGGCTGCAGCCGGGCGAGCCGCGCCCGGAAGGCGTCGAGGCCCTCCGCGCGCAGGGCCTCGTCCTGGCCCTTGGCGATGAGGTAGCCGCACTGCCAGGAGTCCCCCCGGTCGATCATGACCATGAACTCGCTCCCCGAGAGGCGCCCCACGCCGCCGTCCGGGTCGCCGGCGTGCCGCGGGAGCCGGAACCACTCGACGTCCACCGGGACCCCGAACGCCCGTGGGGCGAGGTCCGCGCCCACGCGCACCGCGGACCAGCGGCCGTCGCACCCCACGACGAGGTCGGCGGCCAGGGTGTGGTCGGCGGGTCTCGGCTCCTCGGCCGCCGGGGGCCGGTAGTCGCGCCAGCGCACCCCGGCGACCCGGCCGGCGTCGTGCGTCAGGCCCACCACCTCTGCCGAGCGCAGCAGCGTGAAGTGCGGCTCGCGGGCCGCCGCGTCGGCGAGCATCTCGAGGAAGTCCCACTGCGGCACGAGCGCCACGTGCCGGTGCAGCCCGGGCAGCGACCGGCCCAGGTCCGCAAGGCGCACGGTGCCCGCGTCGAGCTGGATCTCGGCCTCCTCGAGGAGGCGGTGGGGGAGCGCGGCGAACGCCGAGCCGAGCCCCAGCTCGTCCAGGAGCGTCAGGGTCGAGGCGTGGACGGTGTCGCCGCGGAAGTCGCGCAGGAAGTCCGGGTGCTTCTCGAGCACCACGGTGTCGATCCCGCCGCGTGCGAGCAGCAGTCCCAGGACCATGCCCGCGGGGCCGCCGCCCACCACGGCCACCCGCGTCCTCTCCGGTGCAGCCATGGCCCAAGGGTACGCGGCGGCCCCGCGCGCGGAAACGCCGCATCAGGACATGCGCGGTTCCGGGGCGGGAACGGCGCGTCCTGATGCGGCGTCGCGCGGGGTGGGGATCAGTTCTTGAGGTACCCGTTCGGGTTGAGGACGTACTTGGTGGCGGCGCCCGCGTCGAACTCCGCGTAGCCGCGGGGCGCGTCCTCGAGCGTGATCGCCTTGGCGTTGACGTTCTTCGCGATCGAGACGCGGTCGTGCAGGATCGCCATCATCAGGCCCCGGTTGTACTTCATGACCGGGCACTGGCCCGTGGTGAAGGACAGCGACTTGGCCCACCCGGTGCCCAGGCTCAGCGACAGCGAGCCCTTCTGCGCGGCCTCGTCGATGCCGCCCGGGTCGCCGGTGACGTACAGGCCGGGGATGCCGAGGGCGCCGCCCGCCGCCGTGACGTCCATGAGCGAGTTCAGCACCGTGGCCGGCGCCTCCTTCGCGCCCGCCCCGTGGCCCTTGGCCTCGAAGCCCACGGCGTCGATGCCGCAGTCCACGAGCGGCTCGCCGAGGATCTGCTCGATCTGCTCGGCCGGGCCGCCCTTGGTGAGGTCCACCGTCTCGCAGCCGAAGCTCGCGGCCTGCTTGAGCCGGTCCGCGTTCATGTCGCCCACGATCACCACGGCGGCGCCCAGGAGGAGCGCGCCCGTCGCCGCCGCGAGGCCCACCGGCCCGGCGCCGGCCACGTAGACGGTCGAGCCGACGCCCACCCCTGCGGTGACGGCTCCGTGGAACCCGGTCGGGAAGATGTCCGAGAGCATGGTCAGGTCCATGATCTTCTCGAGCGCCTGGTCCTTGTCCGGGAACTTGAGGCAGTTGAAGTCGGCGTACGGCACGAGCACGTAGTTCGCCTGGCCGCCGACCCAGCCGCCCATGTCCACGTAGCCGTACGCGGAGCCCGGCCGGTCGGGGTTGACGTTGAGGCAGATGCCCGTCTTGCGTTCCTTGCAGTTCCTGCAGCGGCCGCAGGCGATGTTGAACGGGACCGAGACGAGGTCGCCGACCTTGAGGAATTCGACGTCGGGGCCGGTCTCGACGACCTCGCCGGTGATCTCGTGTCCGAGCACCAGGTTCGGCGGGGCCGTGGTGCGGCCGCGGACCATGTGCTGGTCCGAACCGCAGATGTTGGTGGCGACGGTCTTGAGGATGACCCCGTGCGGGACCTTGCGCCCCACGTTGGCCGGATTGACCCCGGGCCCGTCCTTGAGCTCGAACGTCGGGTAATCGATGTCGATGACCTCGACCTTGCCGGGCTCCTTGTAGGCGACTGCCTTGTTGCCTGCCATTGGTTGGTACCTCTCTGCTCCAGTGAAGCAGGGGCCCCCGCCCCTGCGGTGCTGATTCAGCGGACCGTCTCGGGCGTCAGCAGCGGCTCTTGGGGGACCGCGTGGCTTACCGCTGACGTCGTCGTGTGGCGGTCTTCGAACCCTAGGCACGTCGCGGACGGGGGTCAAGGGTCCGCGGTCCCCCGCAGCACCAGGGGCCGCGGCACAACGGGCGACAGCACAACGGGGCCACAGCACAACGACGCCGCACCCGCGCCCCGCTTGGCTCCTTCGGGGGAGCGGCGAGGCGCCGGTGCGGCGTCGTGCGGGCGGGCTGGGCCCCAGGGGGGCGGGCCCAGAGAGCGCCCGGTAACCCGGCTAGCGGGACGCCCCTGCGATCGGGGCGTCCGCTGGCGGGAGAGGGGCTCCGGGATCAGGCCGGGAGCTGGAGGACCTGACCGGGGAAGATCAGGTTCGGGTTGGCGATGGTCTTGGCGTTGGCGTCGGCCAGGGCCTGCCAGCCGCCCTTGACGCCGAGCTTCTCGGCGATCTTGCCGAGGGTGTCGCCCGAGACGATCGTGTAGGTCTTGCCGCTCACCGCGACCTCGGCGGCGTGGCGGGCAGGAGCCTGCTGGACCTGCTGCACCTGCTGGACCGGGGCGGCCTGCTGGACCGGAGCCTGCTGGACCGGAACGACGCGCTCGACCGGGGCGGACTGCACCTGGATCGGGGTCGGGTTGGCGCCGGCGGTGCCGGAGAGACCCAGCTTGGCCGAGCACGCGGGCCACGCGCCCCAGCCCTGGCCGGCGAGCACGCGCTCGGCAACGGCGATCTGCTGGGAGCGGGACGCCGTGGTCGGCGAGCCCGTGCCGCCGTACGCGGCCCAGGTGCTCGGGGTGAACTGGAGGCCGCCGGAGAAGCCGTTGCCCGTGTTGATGGACCAGTTGCCACCCGACTCACACTGGGCGAGGGCGTCCCACGTGGAGCCGTCGGCCGCGTTGGCGGCGGGGGCGCCGAGGGCGGCGGCGCTGAGCGCGGCACCGGACGCGGCGACGAGGGCGAGGGAACGGCGTGCGGCGGTAAGGGTAATCTTCTTCATAGGAAACTCACCATGCTCGGGGCTCCACCGGCACTCCTTCCGTCCCCGGAATTCGTCGTGCGCCGCCGGCCCCTGACAGCTCGAAGGTCAGGTCAATGGTGGCTGCGCAGACGGCGGCGAACGGTGGACGGCAGCACCCGGCATATGTGGCCAACGGCAGTCGGCCGCAGGCTTTATGACGCCTCGCAGAGAGCTATCGCGGGCGGAGTCCGTTACCGAACTGATACCTACGGTAGGGTACAAATCCTCTGTTGCCAAATCGTGATCCAGGGAAGGGTCGAGGAAGCCTGCGGCGGCGTGGGCTAGGCGAGGAGCCCGCGGACGTCCTCGGCGGTCAGGCTCGAGGAGAACATCGCGTCGTCGTCCATCACGGAGGAGAACAGCGCGGCCTTCTTCTCCTTGAGCTGCATCACCTTCTCCTCGATGGTGCCCTTGGCCACCAGACGATACGTCATGACCCTCCGGGACTGTCCAATCCGGTGCGCGCGATCCACTGCCTGGGCCTCCGCGGCAGGGTTCCACCACGGGTCCAGGAGGAAGCAGTAGTCCGCCTCCGTCAGATTCAGCCCGAAGCCGCCGGCCTTGAGCGAGATGAGGAACACCGGGGCCTCGCCCTCCTTGAACCGGGAGACCACCTCGCCGCGGCGCCGGGTGGATCCGTCGAGGTACTCGTAGGCGATCCCCGCCGCGTCGAGGCGTTCGGCGGCCTTCTTCAGGAACGAGGTGAACTGGCTGAAGACGAGGGCGCGATGGCCCTCGGCCACCACGTCGTCGAGCTGCTCGAGGAGGGCATCGAGCTTCGCGGGCGTCACGCCCTCGTGCGAGTCGTCCACGAGCGCGGGGTCCAGGGCCATGAGCCGCAGGAGGGTCAGGGAGCGGAACACGATGAAGCGGTTGCGGTCCAGGTCCTCGACCAGGCCCAGGACCTTCTCCCGCTCCCGCTGCAGGTACTGCTGGTAGAGCGAACGGTGCTTGGGGGAGAGCTCGACTTCGAGGCGCTGCTCGAGCTTCTCCGGCAGTTCGGTGGCCACGGCCTCCTTGGTGCGCCGCAGCATGAGCGGACGCACCCGACGGCGGAGCCTTGCCAGCCGCTCGGCGTCGCCGCCCTTCTCGATGGGTCGGGCGAAGTCCTGGGCGAAGTGGTTCGCGGCCGGGAACAGCCCCGGCGAGACGATTGCGAACAGGGCCCACAGCTCCATGAGGTTGTTCTCGAGCGGGGTTCCCGTCAGGGCGAGCTTGAAGGGGGTCTCGAGGTCCCGGGCACACTGGTGGGCCTTCGTGGCGCGGTTCTTGAGGAACTGGGCCTCGTCCATGATGAGCCCGGACCAGTCCAGGGCCGCGTAGGCCTCGAAGTCGAGGCGGAAGAGGGCGTAGCTCGTCACCACGATGTCCGCCCCGTGCGCGGACGCGGCCACGGGGGTGCCCGACTTGCCCTGCGTGTCCGTGAGGGCCACCGTGCGCAGGCCCGGGGCGAACCTCCCGGCCTCGGCCTCCCAGTTCGGCACCACGGAGGTGGGGGCGAGGACGAGGAACGGGGGCTTCGCAGCAGGGTCCGGGTCCGCGGTGCTGCGCGCGTGCAGGATCAGGGCGAGGGTCTGGAGCGTCTTGCCGAGCCCCATGTCGTCCGCGAGCACCCCGCCGAGGCCGTGCCGGTGCAGGAACGCCAGCCACTGGAAGCCCTCGTCCTGGTACGGGCGCAGGGTGGCCCTGAGCCCCTCGGGCACCGGCACCGGGTCGAGGGCATGCGGGTCGAGCAGCCCGTCGACGGTCTGCCTCCACCGGGCTGGCTCGACGGTCTCGCCCGCGAGCTCGGCGATCTCGTCCCAGAGCCCGGCCTGGTAGACGCTCAGCCTGGGCGGCCTCTTCGCCGGAGGGCCCTCGATGCGCCACTCGCGCAGCTCGTGGGACTCGTCGATGATCCGCTTGAGCCGGCGGATCTCCGGGGTATCGATGCGGAACCAGGTCTTGTCCGGCATGAGGACCCTGTCCCGGCCGCGCGCCAGAGCGGTGAAAATGTCCTGGAAGGGGATGGTCCGGCCCTCGACCTTCACCATGAGGCCGAGGTCGAACCAGTCGTTCTTCTCGGACTCGACCGCGCTGAGCACCAGCTGCGGGGCGCCCTCGAGCCGCCGGTAGTCCGGTTTGGTGCCCTCGATGCGCACCGCGACGCCCTCGAGCCGTTCCAGGGCCGGGAGGGCCCGCTCGGCGAAGTCGGCGGTGTCAAGGTCCTCGAGCCGCGCGGGCCCGATCGGCGCCCCCTGCAGCGGGCTGTCGGCGAGGACCTCCGCGACGCGCTGCAGCGTGCCCTCCTCGGCCGGCTCGTCCCGGTGGAAGCCCTCGCCCGGGACCGGCGCGAGCGGAAGCTGCCGGACGGCGTCGCCCGCCGGATACTCCCAGTGCCAGGCGAGCCGCAGCTCGTCCCGGGGTCCGAAGCTCGCGGTAAGCACGAGGAGGGGAGGCTCGATGGGCGGGAGGTCCACCGCGTCGTCCGCGGTGATCGTGACCGAGCGGGCGAGGTCCGGGTAGAACTCCGCGAGGAACGCCTCCCGGTCGGCGGCCGGGATCTCCACGCCCTCGGGGGTGCCCAGGAGCGCGCGTTCCCGCTCGCCGAGCCGCGACTCGGACTGGGCGAGGATGATCAGCTCCTCGTCGGCGCCGGTGCGCACCACAGCGTATGTGCCGTGGTCGCCGACCGTCCCTGCACGTTCCGTCGGCAGGGCGACGCCTTCGACGGCGAGGGTCGGGACGAGCCGGAGCGCGGCCGGGTCGTCCTCCCCGGGGAGGGCTTCGAGGCCGACGACGGCGGTCCCCTCCGCGAGGGTGACCCCGGTTCCGCGCCGGGCGGCGACCAGTTCGAGGCCGAGCGGGCCGGCGGCGCCGAGCAGCGTCCACAGCAGCGGGCTCGTGAACTCGTCCAGGTACAGCCAGGGATCGTTGCCGTTCCAGTAGCCGGACCCCGTCCCGAGGCGGAGGGCCTGCAGTTCGCGGAGCAGCTCGAAGTGCGGTGTGTAGAAGTCGCCGACGTGGTCCGGGCGCCCGAACCTGCTCCAGGAGAGGTCGCTGCGCAGCCACCGGCCGGTGGTCGGGTTGTACTCGACCGGCCGCATGCCCAGCCGGTGCTCATCCCGGCGGCGGCCCCCGGACCGGGCAAGGCGGGCGCCCAGACGGGTCTCGAGGTCGCGGAGCTCGAACTGGAGCCCGAGCCGGCCCGAGCGCCCCTGCAGATGGCGCTCGCCCGCGGGGTTGATGATGCGCCGCAGCTCGCCCTTCCACGCTGGCTCAGCGGCTCGCACTGCGCTCTTCTGGGAGGCCTCGGCGCGCAGCCGCTGCGTGTTCGCGGCGAGCACCACGGCGGCGACGTGCTTGCAGTCCGCCGCGATCGGGCAGGTGCACCAGCCGCCGGCGTAGCGGAAGGTGGCCTGCTGCGGTTTGAGGTACACACCGACCTCGTACGGCTCCGCCGCCGTGCCGAAGACCTCGGCCGTCATCTCCGTGATGTCGGGGTGCCAGGCGAGGTTCTCGACGCGTCCCTCCCTGGCATAGGCATGGGCCCGGGACATCGCCGCGGCGCCGATCCGGTTGACCATCCCGGCCACGTCCACGAGGGGCAGGGCTCCGCCTCCGGTGCCAGGATGCTGGCCGGGGAGGGAGAGCGGTGCCATGCCTTCATCGTCCCATGCGCCACCGACAGTCATGGGCCGGGAGGGCGGGGCTACGAGCAGCCCTGGCCAGTGGGGTTCGCGTTGCAGTCGTCGGCGTAGAGCTTGACCTCGGATCGCCAGACGCTGAGCGTCTTCGGCGTGCTGGGGACTGGGGCGCTGCCGGCGATGGTCTGATAGGGGCCGCCGTCCACCGAGAACTCGCCGGTGAAGACGGTCGTCAGCCCGACGTTCACGTCCCCCGTCGCCGCGTAGACGTGGCTCGTGGCGGTCTTCTCGCCCCACCGCGACTCGGGGATCGGGCCGCCGGGGACCGCGGTGACCAAGCTCGTCCCGTCGCCGTAGGACCAGCGGTACTCGCTCGGCTTGACCCGGATGTCCACCTTCTTGCCGACGATGGTGATCGAGAAGGACTGGTCGGACGGCTCTGCGTAGATGTTGGTCTCCGCGCCCTTGAGCGTGTGGCGTCCAGGCTGGCTGCCGAGCTTGGGTGCCTTGATCGGCAGCTCGCGCAGCTGCTTCTCCGTCACCGCGATGACGACGTCGCCCGGCCGCTCAGGCGGCTTGCTTGGGTAGAGGCATGCCTGCTCCAGCCGCTCCCACGGCGCCCCCTGCTTGCGGGTGTCCTGCCGTTCCCACACGACCATCTTTCCGTCCGGCTCGGCACTGCATCGGCTGTCTAACGCCGCACACGTTCCCGAATCCAACGTGTCGGTGTCTTCGGCGCAGGCGGGTGCATAGGAATAGACGAAGACCTCCTTCGCTCCTTCCACCCGTGGAAACTTGAACTCGACCTTGCCATCGGTTTGGCCATGGGCCTCGAGTTCGGCTCCGTCCCAGTCCACCCCGGTATCGGCCGTTGCAGCTGCGGCGGGAACGATCGCAGCAAGAAGCAGGCCGAGCGCTAAACGAGTAGGGGCTTTCACGCCCGACCTGCTTCAGAGGTTGTCCACTTGCCGTCCGCGTACCTCGCGTACAGCGCCTTTGCTCCCTCCGCTTTTCCTCCGTCAAGTGTCTTGGTCCGGGTACCTGCTTTGTCGAATTGAGCCGAAGACGACTCCTCCAGAGTGAAATAGCCAACCGCCTGACCGAAGGGATCCAACTTGAGGTCGCTGGAGAACCCTGAGACCGTCCAGCGCGGACCAATGTTCCATCCCCGCTCGTTCTTGACTTGATCACCTCTAGCGACGTAGACGTTGCAGATCTTGCAGTCAGGCTTTGAAACCGCCTTGAGCGGCCCCGTGTCGCCGGTCTCGAGCGCGTAGGTCACAGTGTCGAACCAGTACTGGGTGAAGGCCTCGAAACCCGCCTTGGTGTTCTCCTTGGCGGCTGCGGGCAGCTCGGGCTTGGGGAGGTTCCGGGCCGGCCCGGTGGAACTGGCAGGCGTGGGCCGGGGATCGGCGGTCGGCGTCGGCGTGGCCGCCGCGGAGGCGCTCGCCGAGCCGGTGGGCGAGACCTGGGACTCGGCGTCGGCTCCGCCCGAACACGCGGAGAGCACGAGGGCCGAGGCCAGGACGAGAGCGGGCAGGGCAGAGCGAAGCGTGCTGCGGCGAATCGCCATTGACATCCCCCGAGGTCGTTGGTGTGGGCGCCGCCCGGTGCATGGCGACGCTTGTCCGGCAGTCTACAAGCTCATGACTAGACCTGTCGGGAGTTATCCACAGGGCCGCTCACCGGGCCCGGGCCGGGAGGGCGTCACCGGTGCCGAGGCCGTGGAGCTCCCAGCCCGCGTCCCGCCAGGCCCGAGCGTCGAGGACATTGCGCGCGTCGAGCATGACGGCCCGGCGGACCCGGCACGCGGCCTCGGCAGGGTCGATGGCCCGGAACTGCGGCCACTCGGTCAGCAGCAGGACGAGCTCGGCGCCGTCGAGCGCCGCGGCCGGGGACGGCTCGAACTCGAGCTGTGGGAAGCGCAGCCAGGCGTTGTTGATCGCCTTCGGGTCGGTCACGACCACATGCGCCCCGGCTGCGGCGAGCCGCACCGCCACATCGAGGGCGGGGGAGTCACGGATGTCGTCGGTGTCCGGCTTGAACGCCGCGCCGAGCACGGCCACGCGCCGCCCCGCGACGTCGCCGCCGCAGAGGTCCGCGGCGCGGGCCGCGACGCGCCCGCGCTGGCCCTCGTTGACCGCGTCGACGAGGCCCATCCACGCGTCGACGGAGTCCACGCCGAGATCCTGTGCCTGGGCGCGGAACGAGCGGATGTCCTTGGGCAGGCACCCGCCGCCGAAGCCGAGGCCGGCGGCGAGGTAACGCTGGCCGATGCGGGGGTCCAGGCCCATGGCCGCGGAGAGCTGGGTGACGTCGGCCCCGGCGGCGTCGCACAGCTCGGACATCGCGTTGATGTAGGACAGCTTCGTGGCGAGGTAGGCGTTCGCCGCGGACTTGATGAGCTCGGCGGTCGCGAAGCCGCACACGATCCGGGGCACGCCGGCCTGCAGCAGGGGAGCGTAGACCGTATCGAGCGTCCGCGCGGCGGCCGCCCCGCCGTCGTCGTCCGCCACCCCGTACACGAGCCGGTCCGGCACGAGCGAGTCCTTCACCGCGGTCCCCTGCCGCAGGAACTCGGGGTTCCACGCGAGCCCGAGGTCCTCGCGGCCGAGCCACTCGCGCACGCGGTGGACCGTCCCCACGGGGACCGTGGACTTGCCGACGACGGCGGCCCCCGGCTTCGCGTGCCGGCCCACCGAGCGGGCGGCCGCCTCCAGGTACCCCAGGTCGGCGACGCCGCTCGTCTTGGCCTGCGGGGTCCCGACGCACAGGAAGTGCACGTCGCAGTCCGCGGCGAGGGCCATGTCGGTGGAGAAGGCGAGCCTGCCCGTGGCCCGGCCGTCGGCGAGGAGCTCCTCGAGTCCGGGCTCGAAGAAGGGTGCGGTGGCGCGGGCCAGGCGCGCCGCCTTGTCCGCGTCGGTGTCGATGCCCACGACGGTGTGGCCCATCGAGGCGAGGGTGGCGGCGTGGACCGCCCCGAGGTAGCCGCAGCCGATGACGGAGATCTTCATGGTGTCGCTTCCTTCTCTTGCGGACTGAGCGGACTCAGCGGACTCGCCGGGCGGTGGTTTCGACTCCGCTCAACCAGCGCTCTTCGATGACGTCTTCGTAGTGGCGGATGAGCTCGCCGCAGATGGCGCTCCAGGACCGGCCCTGCACGCTCCGCCAGGCGGCCTCCGCGAACGCGGCCCGCTTCGCGTCGTCGCCGAGAAGGTCCTGGGCGTAGGAGCGCAGCTGGGCCAGGTCGCCGGGGGAGTACAGCCAGCCGGTCTTGGAGTTCTGCACGAGGTCGAGCGGGCCGCCCCGGCCGGTCGCGACCACCGGCACGCCGGAGGCCATGGCCTCCTGGATCGTCTGGCAGAACGTCTCGAACTCGCCCGGGTGGACGAACAGATCGAAGCTCGCCACGATCCGCGCGAGGTCCTCGCCGCCCTTGAAGCCGGTGAAGAGCGCGCCGGGGAGCTGGGCCTCGAGCTGGGAGCGCAGAGGCCCGTCGCCCACCACCACGAGGCGGGTGCCGGGCAGGTCCGCGAGCACGCGCAGGTCCTCGACCTGCTTCTCCGCCGCGAGCCGCCCCACATAGCCGATCACGGCCACCGGTGAGCCCTCGGGGGTGCACCCGGCCACCGAGGCCCGCCACACGGCGTCGCGCTTCGCCGGGGTGAACCGGTCCGTGTCCACGCCGCGGCGCCACAGCTCGACGCCGGGGATCCCGCGCCCGCGCAGCTGGTTGAGCGCGAACGTGGACGGCGCGAGGGTCCGGTCCGCGAGGAGGTGGATCGCCTCGACCCGCTGCCAGGCCCAGTTTTCGAGGAAGGGCACCCCGTACCGGGCGGCGTACCCGGGCACCTCGGTCTGGTAGACCGCCACCGTGGGGATCCCGAGCTGGCTCGCGGCGCGCACGGCCCGCCACCCGAGCTCGAACGGGGAGGCCAGATGCACCACATCCGGCTGGAACGCCCGCAGGAGGCGCCGCACCCTCGGCACGGCCCCGAACGCGATCCGCACATTCGGGTACCCGGCCACCGGCACGGCCGGCAGCCGCACGACCCTCGCACCGGAGACGGTCTCATGCTGCGGGAACACTGCGCCGGCGCCCTCGCCGGACGGGGCGAGCACGAGCACGTCGTCGCCGCGCTCACGCAGGTGGTCGAGCACCCGCAGGACGGAATGGGTGACGCCGTTCATCTGCGGCAGGAACGACTCGGCAACAATCGCGATCCTCACGCCTCCACGCTCCGCCGCTTCTCTGGCCGGGCGGCGGCGGGGGCGTGACCTGCGGGGGAAGCCCGGGTGAACGCCCGGCAGACCGGCTGCGTGAGGTGCGCCACACTCGCAGGGCCAGGGGAATGGTGCGGCGCGGGGCTCGGTTGCCCAGAGCATGACGATCCAGGACACCGCAACCGGCCGCGCCACGGCGGCTCCGCTCTCGAGCCTCTTCACGCCGTTCGACCTCGGCACCCTCCGCGTGCCCAACCGCTTCGTCATGGCCCCCATGACGCGGGAGTTCTCGCCCGAGGGGACCGTCACGGACGACGTCGTGGGCTACTACGCGCGCCGCGCCGCGGCCGGCGTCGGGCTCCTCATCACGGAGGGCGTGTACGTCTCCGAGGACTCCGGCCCCAGCACCCGCGTGCCGCGTCTGTTCGGCGAGGCCCAGCTCGCCGCGTGGCGCCGCCTCGTCGAGGAGGTCCACGCAGCCGGCGGCACGATCGTGCCCCAGCTCTGGCACCTCGGCGCCGCCCGTGGAGACCACGCGGAGTTCAACCCGCAGCTGCCGTCCCTGAGCCCCTCCGGGATCGCGCCGATCGGCGCCGAGCGCGGCCGCGCCGCGACCGTGGAGGAGCTGGCCCGCATCCGGGACGACTTCGCCCGGGCCGCCGCCGCGGCCAAGGAGGCCGGGTTCGACGGCGTCGAGCTGCACGGCGCCCACGGCTACCTCCTCGACCAGTTCCTCTGGGAGGGCACCAACCGCCGCGAGGACCAGTACGGCGGCTCGCTCGAGGCCCGGCTGCGCTTCCCCGCGGAGGTCGCCTCGGCGGTGCGCGCCGCCGTCGGCCCCGACTACCCGGTGATCTTCCGCTTCTCCCAGTGGAAGTCCGGCGACTACGGCGCCCGGATCGCCCAGACGCCCGAGGAGCTCGGCACCATCCTGCGCACCCTCGCCGAGGCGGGCGTCTCGGCCTTCCACCCGTCGACCCGGCGCCACTGGGAGCCCGCGTTCCCCGAGGCCGGGGCCGAGGCCGGGAACGCCGGCGACGCCGCCCTCGGCCTCGCCGGCTGGACCAAGAAGCTCACCGGCCTTCCGGTCATCACGGTCGGCTCGGTGGGCCTGGACAACGAGTTCGAGGTCACGTGGCAGGAGGGCGGGCGCTCCCAGGTCCGCGGCCTCGAGGCCCTGCTGGCGCAGTTCGGTCGCGGCGAGTTCGACCTCGTCGCGGTGGGCCGCGTCCTGCTCTCCGACCCGTTCTGGGTCGAGAAGGTCCGCGAGGGGCGCACCGACGAGATCCGCCCGTTCAGCGCCGAGGACCGCCTCCACCTCTCCTGAGCCCGGCCGGCAGCGCCGGTGCGCCTGAGCGGCGCACCGGCGGCGCCGTGGCACAGTGGAGGGCGATGAAACTCCGCGCCGACCAGTCTGGACTCCGCGGGCTCCCCATGCCGCTGTGGCTCCAGGGGGCCGCGGAAGCCGTCCAGGCCCTCCTGATCTCCGCCGTCCTGGCGATCGTGCCCGTGTTCGCCGTCTGGATGACCGGCGGCCTCGGGCCCTGGCCGCCCGAGGACGCCGCCCGCCTGGCGGGCCAAGCGTGGCTCCTCGCCCACGGGGTGCCGCTCAAGCTCAGCCTGGCCGCCGGGACGTCGGAGGCCGCCCAGCCGGTGACCGGGACGCTGTCCCTCGTCCCGCTCGGGCTCACGATCATCCCGGTGCTCCTGGCCTGGCGCGCGGGCCGGCGGCTCGCCCGCGCCTCCTACGCGGACACGCTGTGGCAGGCGCTCGCCGGGGCCGCGGCCGCCTACGCGGCATTCGCGTTCGCGACCGCGTTCGTGTGCCGCACGGCCCAGGTGGACGTGGGCATGGTCGCCGCGACCCTGATCCCGATGGTCCCTGCGGGCCTCGGCCTCGTGGCCGGCGCCCGGCGCGAGGCCGGCGCCTGGACCCGGCTCATCGGCGTGGACGCCGTCGACTGGATCGCCCGCACCGGCCAGTACTCGCGCTGGGCCGGCAGCTACGTCTGGGCGGCGGTCCGCGCCGGGGCCGTGGGCCTGCTGACCTCGCTCGCCCTCGCCGCGCTGCTGCTCGCCGTGGACCTCCTGGGCCACTGGGCCGAGGCCGTCGCCGTGTTCGAGGGCGTCGGCGCAGACGCCGTCGGCGGGGCCGCCCTGACCGTTGCCCAGATCGGCTACATCCCCCACCTCGTCGTCTGGACGCTCGGCTGGGCGTCCGGCGCCGGCGTCGCCCTCGGGACGGGCTCGACGGCGGGTGCGCTCGCCACCGCGGTGGGGCCCCTGCCGCCCGTCCCGATGCTCGCCGCCGTGCCCACCGGGCCGCTCGTGTTCGGCCCGGCGGCCCTGGTGGTGCCGGTCCTCGGCGGCCTCGTCGCCGGCTGGTGGTTCGTGCGCGAGGGGGAGGACCACTTCGACGAGTGGCTCTCGATCAAGGTCCGCGCCCGCTGGTTCTCGGCGCCTGTCTCGGCGCTCTTCCTCGGCGCACTCGTCGGGGCCGTCGCGGGCGCCCTCGCGGCCGGGCTCGCGTGGCTCACGAGCGGCTCCGCCGGCGTCGGCCGGCTCACCGACCTCGGCGTGAGCCCGCTGTGGATGCTGGTCTGGGTCGGGGCCGAGACCGCGGTCGGGGCCTGCATCGGCTACGGGCTCGGGCCATGGCTCGAGCGCTCCCGCGCCCGCAGCGCCGACTCGGCGGACGCCTAGAACTCAGCCTCGCTGTGCGGCCGCGGCCAGGCCAGCACGGAGGTCCGCCTGGCAGATGTCCTTGGCGGTGATCGTGATCGCGTGGTGGGAGCACTCCTCGAAGCGGGCCACCTGCCCGGCGAATGCCAGTGCGGCCGCCGAGTAGAGCCCCAGCACGAGCCCGACGAGCATGCCGGCCACAGCCCCCACGGCCAGCGACCGTGGATGGCCCCCGCGCCCGACGAGCACGAGCACCGTGATCCCGCCGCCCAGCACCGCCGCGGACAGCAGTGCCGAGGCCCAGGCCCAGCCGACGCCGTGCGCCGCGGCGATCCACGTCAGGAGGACGGCCACCGCGAGGGCGCGGAGCAGGAACTGGGTGCGGGCGAGGGAGGCCGGGGCGGTCACGGTTCCCCACCCTACCGGCGCGCGGGACGGCCGGCGTGCGCGGCGCCGGTAAGGTTTTCCCATGCGCATCGTGGTCCTCGTCTCCGGCACCGGCTCCAACCTGCAGGCCGTCATCGACGCGGTGAGGGCCGGCGATCTCGATGTCGAGATCGCGGCCGTCGGGGCGGACCGCGAGGGCACCTATGGGATCGAGCGATCCGACGAGGCCGGCATCGAGACCTTCGTGGTGAACTTCAACTCGTTCCCCACCCGTGACGAGTGGGACGCCGCCCTCGCGGACAAGGTCGCCTCCTACCGCCCGGACGTGGTCGTCTCCTCGGGCTTCATGCGGATCGTCAGCCCCGCGTTCATCGCGCGCTTCGGCGGCCGCTACCTCAACACCCATCCCGCGCTCCTGCCCGCCTTCCCCGGCGCGCACGGGGTCCGCGACGCCCTCGACTACGGCGTCAAGGTCACCGGCTGCACCGTCCACTGGGCCGACGCCGGCGTGGACACCGGGCCCATCATCGCCCAGGAGGCGCTCGCGGTCGCCGACGGTGAGGACGAGGACTCCCTCCACGAGCGCATCAAGGTCATCGAGCGGCGCCTGCTCATCGACGTCCTGCGCCGGCTCGCCGCCGGAGAGGTCCCCGCACCCGCCTGAGCCAGGCTGACCCGGGCTGGCGCCGCCTGTCCCGGTCCAGCAGGGGGAGACGCACGACGGCGCGTGCCCGCCTGAGCGGGGCACGCGCCGTCGTGCGCGGAAAAGCTGCGGGTCAGAGGGTGCCGCCGCTCTGCGGGGGCGCGTCCACGGAGCCGCGCCATCCGCCGGTGGCGCCGTGGGACTCGACGAAGTCCTTGAACTTCTTCAGGTCGCTCTTGACCTGGGCGTTGTCGGCGCCGAACGCTGCACCGATCTTCTCGGTGGCGGAGCCGGGCTCCCAGTCGAACTGCACCGACACGCGGGATTCGGCGTCGTTGAGCCGGTGGAACGTGACGACTCCGGCGTGGTTGGGGCCGTCGATGCTCTTCCAGGCGATCCGCTCGTCCGGGTTCTGCTCGGTGATCACCGTGTCGAACTCGCGGGTCTGCCCGGCCACCTTCGTGGTCCAGTGCAGGTGGGTGTCGTCCTGCTGGACCACGGACTCGACGCCGCCCATGAAGTGCGGGAAGGACTCGAACTGGGTCCACTGGTTGTACGCCGTCGCGACGGGGACGGCAACATCGATCGTTTCCTGGACGGTAGACATGCGTTTCTCCTAGCGAAGTTGGCGCTGTGGGGACTCTCTACAGGTACCCGGAGGTGCGGGGATCAAAACACGGGGCGGACTACTTCACGGCGGCCTTGACGGCCGTCTTCGCCTGGGCCGCCCTGGCCCGCGCCACCTTGCGGCGGGCCTTGACGGGATGGTGCTTGCGGTCGAGGAGGAGGGCCACGCCGATCCCGGCAAGCCAGACGTCCTTGGCCATCGGCACGCCGGCGGGCGTGGGCCTGATGCCGTCCGACTGGGTCAGGCCCGGGGTCTTGGCGTAGACCGCGAGCAGGCCGCCGGAGAACGCCGTGAGCCCGAGCGCCGCGAGCCGGGTGGGGACGAAGGGCGCCAGCAGCGCGGCACCCAGTGCCACCTCGGCGCCGGCGACCAGCTTGCCGAACGTCGTCGGGGCCACCTGCTTGGCCTGGGGGATCGCGTTGGCGGTCATGTCCTGCAGCCGCCCGGCGCCCTCGGCGTCGAGGGAGAACTTGGAGACTCCCGAGTTGAGGAAGAAGGCGCCCGTGACGAGGCGCAGGACTGCGTGGCTGGGCTTGAATCCCATGGTGTGTATGCCTTTCGGTGGTGGAGGGTAGGCCGTTAGCGGGTGGGGGAGGGCTTCAGGAGCCGGCGGACGCCGAGCCAGGCGACCACGACTGCCGCGGCCCAGGGGCCGCCCACGATGATCGGGTCCATCCACGCATGCTTGAGGTCGGCGCGGTTCCGGCCGAGCCGGGAAGACAGCGGCCGGCGGCCGGCCTCGGCGAGGATGCCCGACTCGGTGATCGGGTTGTCAGGATGGCGCGTCGCGAAAGATCGGAGGTGCGACTCCCAGGCATCGACGCGGTCCCCGGCCAGGAGCAGCAGCCAGTGCGGCGTCTGCCCCTCGCTGTAGCGCCGGTATGCGAACCGGCGGATGGCGCCGGAGGCCCCGTGCAGCGGGGTGGTCGTGCCGAACGCCGGGGTGAGGAACTTGTGCTCGAGGGAGCGCTCGCGCGGGGCGTTCTCCGGCTGCCGCTCCGGGAAGTCCCAGTGGGCCCCCGTCGGCTCCCGCTTCTCCCGCGGCACCGAGGGCCGGTCCGCGGGGTCCAGGTCTGCTCCCCAGCCCGGGATCCGGCCGCGGAGCTCGTCTGCGGACGGCGGCTGGCGGCGCATGTCGGCGGTGTACGGCATGGCTGGCTCCTTTCAGGACGCCCCGGGGACCACGAGGGGCTTGATGATGCCGTCGAGCTTGCTCGAGAACAGGTGGTAGCCCTCGGCGATGTGCTCGAGGGGGATGCGATGGGTGACGAGCTCGCTGGGCTTGAGGTAGCCGTTGCGGATGTGCTCGAACAGGCGCGGCCACTGCCTCTTGACCGGACACTGGTTGGTGCGGATGGTGAGCCCCTTGTTCATGGCGTCGCCGAACTTGATGCCCGTGGGCGCTGGCCCGTAGGCGCCGAGGACGGACACTGTTCCGCCCTTGCGGACGGCGTCCAGCGCCCAGTTCAGCGCGATCGGGGATCCGCCCTGGAGCTTGAGCTTGGCCCCCGCCACATGCTGGAGGAAGCTCCCGTCCGCCTCGGCGCCAACCGCGTCGATCACCACGTCCGCCCCGAGGTAGTCGGTGGCCCTCTTCAGCTCGAGGATGATGTCCCGGTGCTCGGCGAAGTTGTACGTCTCGGCGTGCGCGAACTCCCTGGCCTTGTCGAGGCGGTAGTCCAGATGGTCGACGACGATCACGCGCCCGGCTCCCATGAGCCAGGAGGACGCGGCGGCGAAGAGGCCCACGGGCCCGGCGCCCAGGACGATCACCGTGTCGCCCTCGGAGATGTCCCCGAGCTGCGCCCCGAAGTAGCCGGTGGGGAGGGCATCGGTGAGCAGGACGGCGTCCTCATCGCTCATCCAGTCGGGGATGAGGGAGGGCCCGACGTCGGCGAACGGGACCCGCACGAACTCGGACTGGCCGCCGTCGTACCCTCCGCAGCTGTGCGAGTAGCCGTAGATCCCGCCGATCGCGGTGGCGTTGGGATTCACGTTGTGGCAGTTGGAGTACAGGCCGCGCGCGCAGAAGTAGCACGAGCCGCAGTAGACGTTGAAGGGGACCATGACGCGGTCGCCCCGCTTGAGGTGCTGCACCGACGGGCCGACCTCCTCGACCACGCCGATGAACTCGTGGCCGAACGTGGTCCCGACCCGGGTGTCCGGGATCAGCCCGTGGTAGAGGTGCAGGTCGGAGCCGCAGATGGCGCCGAGGGTGACGCGGACGATCGCATCGTTGGGGTGTTCGACCGAGGGGATGTCCTTCTCCTCGACCCTGACCTTGTACGGGCCCCGGTAGACCATTGCGCGCACAGCGGACCTCCCTCCTCGCTGGGTGACGGGATGCTTCGGGCACCTCTGGCCAGACCCTTCCCCGCCAGGTGCTCCGTCAACCAACCGCGCACCCGGGCGGCCCGGGGCGGCGACGGTAGAATGGCGCCGACCCCTCCCCGCTGCTGCTTCGAGAAAGACGAGTGCCTGTGACCCAGCTGGACCGTGTTCCCATCCGCCGAGCCCTGATCTCGGTGTACGACAAGTCGGGGCTCGAGGAGCTCGCCGTCGGCCTCAACGAAGCCGGCGTGCGCATCGTCTCGACGGGTTCGACCGCGAAGCGGATCGCCGCCGCCGGCGTCCCGGTCCAGGAGGTCGAGGAGGTCACCGGCTCGCCCGAGATGCTCGACGGCCGGGTGAAGACGCTGCACCCGCGCGTGCACGGGGGCATCCTCGCCGACCGGCGCGTCCCGGCCCACATGGAGACGCTCGAGCGGATGGAGATCGAGCCGTTCGACCTCGTCGTGGTGAACCTCTACCCGTTCGTGGAGACGGTCGCCTCCGGGGCTGCGATGGATGACGTGGTCGAGCAGATCGACATCGGCGGCCCCGCGATGGTGCGCTCCGCGGCGAAGAACCACGCCGCCGTCGCCATCGTGGTGGACCCGGGAGCCTACGGCGACGTCGTGGCCGCCGCGAAGGCCGGCGGCTTCGACCTCGCGGCGCGCCGCCGCCTCGCCGCCAAGGCGTTCGCGCACACCGCGGCCTACGACACCGCCGTGGCGACGTGGACGGCGAGCCAGTTCCCCGACGAGGACGAGAACGGGGCGGTGCACTGGCCGGCGTACGCCGGGCTCGCGCTCGAGCGCTCCGAGGTGCTCCGCTACGGCGAGAACCCGCACCAGCCGGCTGCGCTGTACGTGGACCGGGCCGCCCCGGCGGGCATCGCCCAGGCGGACCAGCTCCACGGCAAGGCCATGAGCTACAACAACTTCGTCGACGCCGACGCCGCCCTGCGCGCCGCCTTCGACTTCGACGAGCCCGCCGTCGCGGTGGTCAAGCACGCGAACCCGTGCGGGATCGCCGTCGCCACCCCCGGCGCCCAGGACCCGATCGCGGACGCGCACCGCAAGGCGCACGCGTGCGACCCGGTCTCCGCGTTCGGCGGCGTCATCGCGGCGAACCGCCCGGTGACCCGCGCCATGGCCGAGACCGTGGCGGGCATCTTCACCGAGGTCGTCATCGCCCCGGACTTCGAGCCCGAGGCCGTCGAGATCCTCTCGAAGAAGAAGAACATCCGCCTGCTCGCCCTTCCCGAGGGCTACGGCCGCTACCCGACCGAGATCAAGCAGATCTCCGGCGGCGTGCTCGCCCAGGTCAGCGACACGTTCTCGGCCGAGGGCGACGACCCGGCGCGCTGGACCCTCGCCGCGGGCGACGCGGCGGACGAGGCGACCCTCGCCGACCTCGCCTTCGCGTGGCGCGCCTCCCGCGCCGCCAAGTCCAACGCGATCCTGCTCGCCAAGGACACCGCCTCGGTCGGGATCGGCATGGGCCAGGTCAACCGGGTCGACTCGTGCCGCCTCGCGGTCGAGCGCGCCAACACCCTCGGCGTGGAGGTGACGTCCGACGTCGACTCCGCCGGCGGCGCGTCCGGCACCGGCGGCTCCGGGTCGGCGCCGGAGCGCGCGCGAGGCGCCGTCGCGGCGTCGGACGCGTTCTTCCCGTTCGCCGACGGGCTGCAGATCCTGATCGACGCGGGGGTCAAGGCCGTGGTGCAGCCCGGCGGGTCCGTCCGCGACGAGGAGGTCGTCGAGGCCGCCAAGGCCGCGGGCATCTCGATGTACTTCACGGGCGCGCGCCACTTCTTCCACTGACGCCGAGCGCGGCACGGGAGGGAGGCGGGGTCACACCGGACCCCGCCTCCCTCCTCCCGTTTCGGGTACGCATCTCGTCGCCCTTTTCCCGTTCCGGGTACGCATCTCGTCGCCGAATCGGCATTCCGGGTACGCGGGGCGCGCGGCTGTGGTTTCCGCGGGGGCGGGTCAGCCCCGCGGGGCTCCGGGCGGCCCCTGCCGCGCCTCCAGCCACTTCCGGACCGCCTCGAGGGCAGACTCGGGATCGGCGACCACCGCCATGCTCGCCGGCTCGCTCTGTCCCTCCGAGGCGAGGATGCGCACCCTCAGGCCCTGCTCGGCGCCGGGCTCCCGCCAGACGCGCAGGACCAACGCCCCCAGTTCCTCGATCGCCGGCTCGGGCGCCTGGTCCTCGTCGCCGACGGACGCGGAATGCTGTGCCATTCTCTCCCCTGAGGATCGCTGCTGGTCGATGGCGGGCAGGGGGCCGCGCCTCCTGCCCCCCGGGCCAGTCTAGGCACGCAGAGCGCCCGATCCGGGCCTCGGGCGGTCACGAATCGGGCCAGGGCTCTGTCTCCGGTAAGTTAAGGACGTTGACATAGCAGCACTCACGCACACTGCGGCCCATGCTGATGCGCGCATCCGCGCCGCGGTCTGCTCCAGCTCCGCAGGAGGCGCACACCCATGGCCACCATCATCTATACGCACACGGACGAGGCGCCGATGCTGGCGACTCACTCCTTCCTGCCGATCGTCCAGGCTTACTCCTCGGCGGCGGGTGTGCAGATCGAGACGCGGGACATCTCCCTTTCGGGCCGCATCATCGCCGCATTCGGCGACTATCTGACGGCCGAGCAGCAGCAGTCGGACGCGCTCGCCGAGCTGGGCGCCCTCGCCAAGACGCCCGAGGCGAACATCATCAAGCTGCCGAACATCTCCGCGTCGATCCCGCAGCTCAAGGCCGCGATCGCCGAGCTCCAGTCCCAGGGCTACGCGCTGCCCGACTACCCGGACAACCCCTCCTCCGACGAGGAGACGGACATCCGCTCGCGCTACGACAAGATCAAGGGCTCCGCGGTGAACCCGGTGCTCCGCGAGGGCAACTCGGACCGCCGCGCTCCGCTCTCCGTCAAGAACTACGCGCGCAAGAACCCGCACTCGATGGGTGCCTGGAGCGCCGACTCCAAGACGAACGTGGCCACGATGAGCGAGAACGACTTCCGTTCGAACGAGAAGTCCGTCGTCATCCCCTCGGACGACTCCCTCACCATCCAGCTCGCCCTCCCGGACGGCACCGTCAAGGAGCTGAAGAAGGGCATCAAGGTCCTCACAGGGGAGGTCGTGGACGGCACCGTCATGCGGGCCGCCGCCCTCGATGACTTCCTCGCCGCGCAGGTGGCCCGCGCCAAGGAGGAGGGCGTCCTCTTCTCGGCCCACCTCAAGGCGACCATGATGAAGGTCTCCGACCCGATCATCTTCGGCCACGTCGTCACCGCGTACTTCGCCGAGCTGTTCGAGACGTACGGCAAGCAGCTCGCCGCCGCAGGCCTGAGCCCCAACAACGGCCTCGCAGCGATCCTGAACGGTCTGGACGCGCTTCCGGAGGACGTCCGCGACGGCGTCAAGGACCTCATCCAGAAGGGGCTCACCGAGGGACCCGCCCTGGCGATGGTGGATTCGGACAAGGGCATCACCAACCTCCACGTCCCCTCGGACGTGATCGTGGACGCCTCGATGCCGGCCATGATCCGCATCGGCGGCCACATGTGGGGCCCGGACGGCCAGGAGCATGACACGCTCGCGGTCCTGCCCGACTCGTCCTACGCCGGCGTGTACCAGACCGTGATCGACGACTGCCGCGAGCACGGCGCCCTCGATCCCACCACGATGGGCACCGTGCCGAACGTGGGCCTCATGGCGCAGGCGGCCGAGGAGTACGGCAGCCACGACAAGACCTTCGAGATCCCGGCCGCGGGCACGGTCCAGCTCGTCAACCAGGCCGGCGACGTGCTCATCGAGCACGCTGTCGAGCCCGGCGACATCTGGCGCGCCTGCCAGACCAAGGACGTGCCGATCCGCGACTGGGTCAAGCTCGCCGTCAACCGCGCCCGCGCCACCGACACGCCCGCCGTGTTCTGGCTCGACGAGGACCGCGCCCACGACCGCAACCTCATCGCGAAGGTCCGCGAGTACCTCGGCGAGCACAACACCGAGGGCCTCACCATCGAGATCCTCCCGCCCGCGGAGGCCACCGCCTACACGCTGGAGCGGCTCCGCAAGGGCGAGGACACCATCTCGGTGACGGGCAACGTCCTGCGCGACTACCTCACCGACCTGTTCCCGATCCTCGAGCTGGGCACGAGCGCCAAGATGCTCTCGGTCGTCCCCCTCATCGCCGGCGGCGGCCTCTTCGAGACAGGCGCGGGCGGCTCCGCCCCGAAGCACGTCCAGCAGCTCGTGAAGGAGAACTACCTGCGCTGGGACAGTCTCGGCGAGTTCTTCGCGCTGGTTCCGTCCTTCGAGCTCTATGCGGAGCAGGCTGGACTGCCGGCGGCGAAGGTCCTCGCGGACACGCTCGACCGCGCCACCGGCACGTTCCTCCTCGAGAACAAGTCCCCGGGCCGCAAGCTCGGCACCATCGACAACCGCGGCTCGCACTTCTTCCTCGCCCTGTACTGGGCGCAGGAGCTGGCGAAGCAGACGGACGACGCCGGCCTCGCCGCCGCCTTCGCTCCCGTCGCCGAGGCTCTGGCCTCGCAGGAGGAGGCCATCGTCTCGGAGCTGCTCGCGGTGCAGGGCTCGCCGGTGGAGCTCGGCGGCTACTACCGCCCGGACGAGGAGAAGGTGTTCGCGGTCATGCGTCCCTCCAAGACGCTCAACGGGATCGTGGACGGTCTGGCCAAGTAGCGCAAGCAGCCTTCCGGGCGGGCTGAGCCCCGCCCACGACGACGGCGCCCCTCGCCGGAGGTGATCGACCACCTCCGGCGGGCGGGCGCCGTTGCCGTCCGGGGGTCGGTGCGCTGGGGGACTTATCGGGCGTCATGCTTTTGACACGGCCTAACCGTCTCGGCATGATGGTTGAAGCTTCAATTGATTGTGCTCGCCTGCTTGGTGATCACGAAGCCAATGCCCCCGACAGCAAGGAGTCCACCATGGCACGTGCCACCAGCCCCGTCTTCGCCGACACAGCCCGCACTATCCTGCGCGTGGCGCTCGGCACCGTCTTCCTGGCCCACGGCTGGCAGAAGTTCTTCGAGTTCACCATCCCCGGCGCGCAGGGCGCCTTCGCGCAGATGGGCGTCCCCGGGGCCGAGATCGCCGCTCCCGTGGCCGCCACCCTCGAGCTCGTCGGCGGCGCCCTGCTCATCTTGGGGGTGCTGACCCGGATCGCCGGCATCCTCCTGGCCCTCGAGATGCTCGGCGCGCTGTTCCTGGTGCACGCTTCCGCGGGCATGTTCGTCGAGAAGGGCGGCATGGAGCTCGTGCTGGTGCTTGCGGCAGGGGCCGCCGCGGTGGCCCTCGTGGGACCGGGGCGCTTCTCGGCCAGCGGCCTGCTGTTCGGTCGCGCGTCCGGCCGCTGGGCGACCATCGCTGCGTGAGGCTTCCGTAAGGACAACGGCGCCCGCGCCCCAAGGTGCACTGACACCTCGGGGGCGGTGCGCCGTCGTGCTCTGCCCGCCGGCGCCGGGGCCGCGGCTGCGGAATCCCGACCGGTCCGTGATGCCCCAACTCACCAGGTCCGGTCGGAACGGCAGCCGCGGCCCGGCGCCGGCGGACGTATCAGGCCGCCGCGGTCGCGGGGCGCCGGCGCAGCGCCAGTCCCGTTCCCAGGCCAGCACCGGCACCGAGCAGGAGGCCGAGTCCCGCGAGCAGCATCGCGAGGGTCAGGCTCAGGCTGGCACCGGCTTCCTGCACGAGCGACGCCGGGCACATCCCCGGCGCCTGGGCGGCCCGAGGTGCCGCGTACGGACCGGGCGCGGAGCTCGTGGCCGGTGCGGACGTCGCCGTCCCCGCCGTACCCGAGGCGCCGTTGTCGAACGCTCCGGTGGCACCCCACACCGGGGCGATGCGCACGATCACGTGCGTGGCGCTCCGTCCGCTCGGGGTCCCGCCCCACGCGGCGGAGCCGATTCCCGCGGGCATCGCAGGACCCGCGGCGGTTCCGGGAATCGTGCCCATGTCCGAGCCGTTGGCGGCCTCCGGCATCGTCGCGGGACCAGCCCCGGTGTCCGTACCAGTGCCCTCACCGGACGCCGGGCCGGAGCTGCTGCCGGGGGCAGGCGTGCCGGGCACGGAGCCCGGGATGCCGCAGCCCCCGTCCGGCAGCACTACACCGGTCGCGCCCAGGCCGATCCCGAGGGGCAGCGCGAGGCACATCCTGGGCGCAGTGGCGGCGCCGATCCCCCCGAGCCCCGAGGCACCGAGGACGGTGCTGCCAAGCAGCGTGCCGGTCGTGGCGCCGGTCGGGGCGTTGAGGGTCAGCACAGGGTCGGTGACGGCGGTGACCCCGCCGACCGTGCCCGTCCCGGTGCCGGTCCCGGTGCGGCCGAGGACGGTTCCGGTGGTGGCGGCGGTCGGGGCGTTGAGGGTCAGCACAGGGTCGGTGACGGCGGTGACCCCGCCGACGGTGCTGGCCGCCGCGCCCGTCCCGGTGCCGGTCCCGGTGCCGCCGAGGACGGTCCCGGTGGTGGCGGCGGTCGGGGCGTTGAGGTTCAGCACAGGGTTGGTGACGGCGGTGACCCCGCCGACGGTGCCCGTCCCGGTGCCCGTCCCGGTGCCGGTCCCGGTGCCGCCGAGGGCGGTGCCGGTGGTGGCGGCGGTCGGGGCGTTGAGGTTCAGCACAGGGTCGGTGACGGCGGTGACCCCGCCGCCGGTGCCCGTCCCGGTGCCGGTCCCGGTGCCGCCGAGGGCGGTGCCGGTGGTGGCGGCGGTCGGGGCGTTGAGGGTCAGCGACGGGTTGGTGACTGCGGTGACCCCTCCGACGGTGCCGGTCCCGGTGCCGCCGAGGACGGCGCCGGTGGTGGCGGCGGTCGGGGCGTTGAGGGTGAGCACAGGGTCGGTGACTGCGGTGACCCCGCCGACGGTGCTGGCCGCCGCGCCCGTTCCAGGGCCCGTTCCGGTGCCGGTCCCGGTGCCGCCGAGGACGGTTCCGGTGGTGAGACCGGTGGGGGCGTTGAGGGTCAGCACAGGGTCGGTAACTGCGGTGAGCGGCGAGGCTGTCACCGCGGACGGCGCGGTGACGACCGCGCTGGGATCTGTTGTGACGGTGGTCGCATCCGCGCTGGCGGCGGCATGGCCGAGGCCGAGTAGGCCTCCCGCGACCACGGTGCCGAGCATTGCTCGGCGCACCAGGGTATTCACGGTAGTTCTCCTGACAACGATTCGATGGCGCGTTGCGCGCCGGGGACGCATGTGCCTGCATGAGGGCAGACTCGTCCCCTCCTAGTCGGGAGTGGAACCGGGGTCGAAGGCCGGCAGCGCCGGAACACGAACGGCGCGCGGATGAACCCGTGGACCGGCTCGCCACGCCAGTGCGAGGGCGAAACCTGCGGCGGCGAGGGCGGCCGGGCTGGGCCCGGACCCGCCTGGCCCGAGCAGGCCGCCATCCACGGAGCCCGCGGTGGCCGGAAGCCACGGAAGCGTCGGGAAACTGGGTGCCGGGTCGTCGGGAAGAACGGCCGACGCGGCGGCATCGACCATGAGTGCCGCCGACACGAAAGGTCCGGTGAGCAGGCTCCTCGTCGTGGAATCCAACGAGGAGTCCGCGGGGACCGCCTCGAATGCTCTCGGCCCCGAGCCGGTTGCGGCCCTGCTGGCCTCGGCAGCTGGCACCGCGTCGGCGGTGCCAGGCAGATCCGGAGTCCCGCCTGCCTGCGCCGCCACCGGTGCGGGGTGAGCGGGGACCGGGGCGGGGACAGGCACGGGCACCTCGACCCGCGGCGCGGGCAGAACGGCGGTGGTGGTGTGCGCGACATCCTGGGCTGCGCTGCCCACGGCGTCCACGGCGCTGCCAAGGGCGCCGGCGGTGCCGGACACGACCGGTGCGAGGACGGGGGAGAGCGGCGCGAGAGGGCCATTGGTGAGCGGCTCGACGGCCCCGGGCAGCGCTCGCAGCTCCGAGGCGGTGGACGTGGTGGCCCCTGCGGCGAGTCCAGCGACGGTGCCGACCGGGTCAGAGGTGAGCGCCGCCGTCGTGCGCGGGAGAGTGCCGGCCACGCGCTTGCCGAGGGCTCCCGTGCTGACGGAAGCGCTGAGGAGCGAGGGCGTCGAGTGCCCCGGTGACGAGGCCGCGGCAACCGGGGGAGCAACGACCGAGCCGAGGAGGTCCCCCGGAGGCGGTGCGGCGGCGCTCGCGGCGCCGCCCGAGAGGAGCAGCCAGCCGACGCCGAGGCCCGCAGCAGCCGCCGCATGGCGGACGAGGGAACGCGCTCTGCTGCGCCAGTCGGCATGGTTGCGCATCCCGCGCCCTCCTCCCCAGTCAGACGGCGGCCCGGATGGGCTGTGCGGCCATCCTAGGAACGGGGAGTGCCGGAGGTCCAGACGTGGGGCCGAGGTTTTTCAGTCCCGTTCGTCGTTCGGGTAGCTGATGCCCAGCTGGCGGCGGACGCCGTCGAAGAGCCGCATCGTGTCCACGCTGTGCCCCCACGGCATGGTCGGGCTCTCCGAGACGCCCTGCTGTACACACCGGACCACCTCGCGCAGCTCGTACACGTAGCCACGGCCCACGACCTCGATCTTCTCGGTCCGTGCCGGATCCCACCCGCGCCGCACCACAAGCTCGCTGGGGTTGTTGACGCTGCCGACGCTCGTGAGGACGCCCTCGGTCCCCGCCACGGTCGCGGTCCGCGGCCCGTGGGCCACGAGCGAGGAGATGAGCGAGGCGAGCTGGCCGTCGGAGTAGGAGAGGGTGAGCACGTTCTGCTCGTCCACCCCGGCGTCGTTGAGCTTCCCGACCGCCGTGAGGGAGTCCGGGAAGCCGAGGGCGCCGACCGCCCACAGGAGCGGGTAGACGGTCAGGTCGAGCAGCGCTCCGCCGCCCGCCGGCACGTCCCAGAGACGGCTCGTGGGGTCCTTGGGCGCCGGGAAGCCGAGGTCGGCCGAGACCCACTGCACCGCACCGATCTCTCCCGACTCGATGATGTCGAAGGCCCTGAGCATGCCCGGCACGAACCGGCTCCACATGGCCTCCATGAGGAAGAGGCCCTTCGCCTCCGCCAGGCCGACCAGATCCTGGGCCTCGTGGGCGTTGACCGTGAAGGCCTTCTCGACCAGCACGTTCTTCCCGGCTTCGAGGGCGGCGCGGGCCACCTCGTGGTGCTGTCCGTGCGGCGTGGCCACGTACACGACGTCGACGTCCGGATCCTCGACCAGCTGGACGTAGCCGGGCCTCGAGCCTTCGTCCGAGTACGCGCGCAGGGCTCCGAACTCTCGCGCGAAGGCGAGCGCCCGATCGTGGACGCGCGAGCTGACCGCGTGCAGCGCCGCGTCCGGAAGGAGCGCGAGGTCCCGCGCGACGGTCCGGGCGATCCCGCCCGTCGCCACCACGCCCCACCGGACCGTGCGGCCGGTTGGCTCGAGCGGATCGCCAGTGGACTGCAGCGACAGCCACGGCCGCTGGATGTGACGTGTCATGCGCCCATCCTTCCACGGCGGCCCGGGCGGCGGCCGCGGCCACGCGGCGCGATCCCGGCCGGCCAGCCCAGGCTTGCTGGACGGCTGCCGGCGCGGGCGGGAGGATCGGACCATGGGGATCCTCCGTCTGGCCCGCCGGTATCCGATCGTCATCGCCGCTCTCCTCGTGCTGGTGGCCGCTCTCGCCCTCGCCGGGCTCGGCCAGCAGGAGGCCGCGCTCATCACGGCGAGTGCGTTCGCCGCTGCCGTGGGTGCCTGGACCCTGTTCGAGATGGTCCGGGAGATCCTCCGTGGCCACTTCGGCCTCGACATCCTCGCCGTCACGGCCATCGCCGCGACCCTGCTCGTGGGCGAGTACATCGCCGCGGTGATCATCGTGCTCATGCTCTCCGGCGGCGAGGCCCTCGAGGACTACGCGGCCGGGCGCGCCAAGCGCGAGCTCACCGCCCTGCTCGACCGCGCGCCCAGGCTCGCGCACCGGCAGGCGGCGGACGGGACGGTGGAGGATGTGGCGCTCGAGGAGGTGGCGCCCGGGGACCTGCTGGTGGTGCGTCCCGCCGAGGTGGTCCCGGTCGACGGCGTCCTGGAGTCTCCCGCTGCGAGCTTCGACGAGTCCTCGCTCACGGGCGAGAGCCTCCCCGTGGACCGGATGGCCGGGGAGGACGTCCTCTCCGGCTCGGTCAACGGCACCGGGGCGGCCATGCTCCGTGCCACCGCCACCGCAGCGGACAGCCAGTTCTCCCAGATCGTGGCGCTCGTGCGGGAGGCCGCCGCGAGCCGGGCGCCGGTAGTGCGGCTTGCGGACCGGTATGCCGTCCCCTTCACGCTGTTCTCCCTCGCCCTCGCCGGCGTCGGCTGGTGGGCCTCCGGGGATCCGCGGCGCTTCGCCGAGGTGCTCGTGGTCGCCACCCCGTGCCCGCTGCTCATCGCAGCGCCGGTCGCGTTCATGGGCGGGATGAGCCGGGCGGCAAAGCATGGCGTGATCGTCAAGGGCGGCGCGGTGCTCGAGCTGCTCTCCCGCGTGAAGACCGCCGCCTTCGACAAGACGGGCACGCTCACCCGGGGGCGTCCCGAGCTCGTGGCGGTCCGGCCCGAGCGCGGGTTCGACGCCGAGCAGCTCCTGACGCTCACAGCCTCGGCCGAGCAGTACTCGACGCACGCGCTGGCCGCCTCCGTCGTCGAGGCCGCCGTGGCACAAGGGGTCGTCCTCCTCCCGGGCGGGGGCGCGGAGGAGGCCGCGACCAACGGCGTGCTCGCCGAGATCGCCGGCCAGCGCGTCCTCGTCGGCAAGCGCGCCTTCGTGGCGGCGGAGACGGGCCGCCAGATCGCCGAGCCCCCGCTCGAACCGGGGGAGCTGGCCGTCTACGTGGCGGTCGACGGCGCGTTCGCCGGCGTCGTCGTGCTCAGGGACCTCCCGCGGCCCGAGGCCCGCGCCACCCTGGCCCGCCTCGGCGCCCTGGGCGCGCGCCATACGGTCATGCTCACCGGCGATGGCGCGTCGACGGCCCACAGCATCGCCTCCCACCTGGGGGTCACGGACGTGCGTCCCGAGCTGCTGCCGCTCGACAAGGTCGAGATCGTGCGGGCAGCCCAGCCGCGGCCGGTCCTCATGGTCGGCGACGGGGTCAACGACGCCCCGGTCCTCGCCGCCGCCGACGTCGGGATCGCGATGGGCGCCCGCGGCTCCACCGCGGCCAGCGAGTCCGCGGACGCCGTCGTGCTCGTCGACGACATCTCGCGGGCGGCGGACGCGGTCGAGATCTCACAGCGCACCGTGCGGGTCGCACTGCAGTCCATCTGGCTCGGCATCGCCCTGAGCGTGGGCCTCATGGCCGTCGCCCTCACCGGGCTGCTGCCCCCTGTTGTCGGAGCGCTCCTGCAGGAGGCGGTGGACCTGGCCACCATCCTCAACGCCCTGCGCGCCATCCGGGGAGGTGCGCAGACGGCGACGGCGGCCGCCCCCGCAGTGGGGACGGCCGCCGTCAGAGGCTGAGCTCTCGGGGTACTACTGGGTGAGCTTGCTCAGCGTCGGGTCGTTCGCGTAGGCCTCCTTGGCGTTGGCCTTCGTCACGATCTGGGGCGGCAGCAGGAAGGCCGGCACCGTCTTGACGCCGTTGTTGTACGACTTGTCGTCGTTGATGTCCGGCTTCTGGCCCTGCTGGAGCTTCTTGACCATGTCGATGGCCTTGTTCACCAGGTTGCGGGTGTCCTTGTTGATGGTCGAGTACTGCTCGCCCGCCATGATGGACTTGACCGACTCGACCTCGGAGTCCTGGCCGGTGACGACCGGGACCGGCTTGCCGGCGCTCTTCACCGAGGTGATGATCGCGCGGGCCAGGGTGTCATTCGGGGACAGCACGCCGTCCAGCGACGCGGAGTTGTAGCTCGCGGCGAGGATGGTGTCCATGCGCTTCTGCGCGTTCTCCGCCTTCCAGCCCTGGGTGACGGCCTGGTCGAAGGACTTCTGGCCCGAGACGACCTTGAGCGTGCCGTCGTCGATCTTGGGCTGGAGGACGTTCATCGCCCCGTCCCAGAAGACCTTGGCGTTGGCGTCGTCGGGGGACCCGGCGAACAGCTCGACGTTGTACGGGCCGTTCGGCTTCTTCGCCTTCATGCCGTCCAGGAGCGCCTGGCCCTGCAGCTGCCCGACCTTGAAGTTGTCGTACGCGACGTAGTAGTCCACCGCGTCCGTGTTCTTCAGGAGGCGGTCGTAGGCGATGACCGTGGCGCCCGCGGCCTTGGCCTGCTGCACCTGGGTGCCCAGCTGGGAGCCGTCGATGGCACCCACGATGATGACCTTGGCGCCCTTGGTGACCATGGCCGAGATCTGGTTCTGCTGCTCAGAGACGCCACCGTTGGCGAACTGGACATCGGGGTTGAAGCCCGCCGACTTGAGCCCATCGTTGAACAGCCCCTCCGCGAGGACCCAGTTCTCCGACGTCTTCTGGGGGAGGGCCACGCCGATCGTCGAGTTCGCAGCGAACCCGCCGGTGCCGCCGCTCGCGCTGGCGGAGCTGCTCGACTCCGAGCGTCCGCAGCCTGTGAGCGCGAGGGCCGCGATGGCCACGACGGCCGCGGCCTTTCCTGCCGTACCGAACATACGCATTGTTTCTGCTTTCTGTGGTTTCCTGTGGATCCGGTTGCGGAATCGTGGGGGTCTGGTGGTGCCCGGAAGGGGAGGCGCCGGCCGCGCCCGGGCGCGCGGCCGGCGTCGTGCGTCAGGCGTCCTTGGCGAGGACTTCGCTTGTCTTGGTCGTCTCGTCCGGCTGGAGCGGGGTCCCGGTAGTGCCGGTGCCGCCCCGGCCGCCGCCGGCGCCGCGGAGGAGCAGGCCGATGATGGAGCGGCGTCCCTGGGACTTCTGGTAGACGTCGAACGCGACGGCGGCGAGGAGGACGAGGCCCTTGATGATCGCGGTGCGGTCCGCGCCGATGCCGAGGAGCTGGAGGCCGTTGTTGAGCACAGCCATCACGAGGCCACCGACGATGGAGCCGATCACGGTGCCGACGCCGCCCGTGACGGCGGCGCCGCCGATGAACACGGCCGCGATCGCGTCGAGCTCCCAGCCGGTGCCGTCGAACGGGCCGGAGGCGGTGGAGCGGGCCACGAAGACCATGCCGGCGAGGGCGGCGAGGATCGCCATGTTCATCATCACCAGGAAGTTGACCTTCTTGGACTGGACGCCGGAGAGCTCGGCCGCGTGGCGGTTGCCGCCGACGGCGTAGACGTGGCGGCCGATCACCGTCTTGGAGGAGATGAAGCCGTAGATGAGCACGAGGACGCCGAGGATGATGCCCGGCACCGGGAAGGAGGTCCCGGGGCGGCCGGTGGCGAAGAGGTAGGTCGCGTAGAGGATGGCGGCGCTGATGAGCACGAGCTTCGTCACGGTGACCCACAGTTCCGGGACCTCGGCGCCGAGCGCCTTGGCCTCGCGGCGGGAGCGCAGCTCGAAGAAGACCACAGCGGCGACGCCGATGATGCCGATGAGGAGCGTGAGGTTGTTGTACCCCGTGTCGGGGCCGAGCTCGGGCAGGTAGCCGGCGCCGATGAACTGGAAGTCCTTGGGAACCGGGACGGTGTTGGACTGGCCGATCCACTGGTTCACGCCGCGGAAGATGAGCATGCCGGCGAGGGTCACAATGAAGGCCGGGATGCCGATGTAGGCGACCCAGAAGCCCTGCCAGGCGCCGATGACCGCGCCGATCACCAGGCCGAGGATGATCCCGACCCAGGAGGGAAGGCCCCAGTCCCGCATCGCGATGGCGACGATGATGCCGACGGCGGCGGCGATCGAGCCGACGGAGAGGTCGATGTGCCCGGCGATGATCACGAGGACCATGCCGATCGCCAGGATCAGGATGTACGAGTTGCCGTTGAAGAGGTTGATCACGTTGTCCGGCGTGAGCGTGAGCCCGCCGGTGAGGATCTGGAACAGGATGATCAGGGCCACGAGGGCGAAGATCATCCCGAACTGGCGGCTGTTGCCGCCAAAGAGCTTCTTGAGGGCGTCCATGGTTGGTCCTTCGTCTCTCAGGCTGCCTTGCGGGCCTGGGTCATGAGCTTCATGAGGCTCTCCTGCGTGGCCTCTTCCTTGGTCAGGACGCCGGTGATGGCGCCCTCGAAGATCGTGTAGATGCGGTCCGAGAGTCCCAGCAGCTCGGGCAGCTCCGAGGAGATCACGATCACGCCCTTGCCCTGGCTGGCCAGGCGCTGGATGATCCCGTAGATCTCGTACTTCGCGCCGACGTCGATGCCGCGGGTGGGCTCGTCGAGGATCAGCAGCTCGGGATCGGTGAACATCCACTTGGCCAGGACGACCTTCTGCTGGTTCCCGCCGGAGAGCTTGGCGACGCCCTCGTCGACGTTCGGGGTCTTGGTCCGCAGCGAGCGGCGGTACTCCTCGGCGACCTGGTACTCGCGGTTGCGGTCGACGACGAGGCCCCGGGTGATCTTCTTCAGCGCGGCCGAGACGGTGGTCGTCTTGATGTCGTCGAGCAGGTTCAGGCCGAGCGACTTGCGGTCCTCGGTGACGTACCCGAGGCCCGCCTCGATCGCCTGGGCGACGGTGTTCATGCGGACCTCCTTGCCATGCATGTAGGTGTGGCCGGAGATGAACTTGCCGTAGGAGTGGCCGAAGATGCTCCGGGCCAGCTCGGTCCGGCCGGCGCCCATGAGCCCGGCGAAGCCGACGATCTCGCCCTTGCGGACGAAGAAGTCGGAGCCCTTGCACACGAGGCGGTCGGCGATCACCGGGTGCTGCACCGTCCAGCCCTTGGCCTCGAACAGGACCTCGCCCACGGTCGGGGTGTGGTCCGGGAAACGGGACTCGAGGGTGCGCCCGACCATGCCCTTGATGATGCGGTCCTCGTCGACGCCGTCGCGCTTGACGTTGAGGGTCTCGATCGAGCGGCCGTCGCGGATGATCGTGATCTCGTCCGCGACCTGCTCGATCTCGTTGAGCTTGTGGGAGATCATGATCGAGGTGACACCGCGGCCCTTGAGGCCCACGATGAGGTCCAGCAGGTGCTGCGAGTCGGACTCGTTCAGCGCGGCCGTGGGCTCGTCGAGGATCAGGAGCTTGACGGACTTGTTCAGGGCCTTCGCGATCTCGACGAGCTGCTGCTTGCCGACGCCGATCTCCTTGACCTGGGTGTCGGGATCATCGGAGAGCCCGACCCGCGCGAGCAGGTCCAGGGACCGCCGGCGGGCTTCCTTCCAGTCGATCACTCCGCGGCGGGAAGGCTCGTTGCCCAGGAAGATGTTCTCCATGATGGACAGCTCGGGGATCAGGGCGAGCTCCTGGTGGATGATCACGATCCCCGCGGCCTCGCTGGCCCGGATGTCCTTGAACTCCTGGACCTGGCCCTGGTAGACGATCTCCCCGGCGTAGCTGCCGTGCGGGTAGACCCCGGAGAGGACCTTCATGAGCGTGGACTTGCCAGCTCCGTTCTCCCCGCAGATCGCGTGGATCTCTCCGGCCTTCACCTTCAGGTTCACGTCCGCGAGCGCTTTCACGCCCGGGAACTCCTTGGTGATGGACCGCATTTCGAGGATGACGGGTTCGTTCGGCGCCATGTGCCCCTTGCCTCCTGGTCATCAGGTCGAACTTCATTGTCCGGCTGCCAAGGTTCGGCGCCGTCTGAGTAGAAAGTAAACAATCTCTGCGCTCTTGTCGTCAAGGCTTGAACGCAATCTGATGGTGCGGCTCCGATTCCGGAGGTCCCGGGGGCCTCAGGAATGGTGGGCGATGTCCGCGTTCTGGAATACGAGCGCCGCCGCTCCGAGGGCTTCGGCGCGCGCGCCCAGCGCAGACATCGCGAGGGCGGTCGTCTCGCCCACGAGCGGCACGGCATGCCGCAGCAGGCCGCGCCGGATGGGCTCGAGGAGGATCTCGCCGAGCCCGGCGAGGGGCCCCCCGATCACGATCACCTCGGGGCTGATGAGGTTGGCGACGGCGCCGAGTGCCCGGCCCACCGCCAGCCCGGCGTCGTCGAGCACCCGCAGCACCGCGGCCGAGCCGGCGTGGGCGCGCTGGACGATCTCGTCCGGGGTCATCGGCTCGGGGTGGCCCCTGCTGAGCAGCTCGGACATGGTGGTCGTCGAGGCCACCGTCTCGAGGCAGCCGCGGTTGCCGCAGCGGCACACGAGCCCGTGCTCCACGATCGTCGAGTGCCCGATCTCGCCGGTCACGCCGACGTGCCCGTAGAACGGAGCCCCGTTGATGATGAGGCCCGCGCCGATGCCGGACCCGATCTTCACGAACATGAGGTTCTCGACCCCGTTGTGGGGGCCCCAGGTGACCTCGCTGAGTGCGCCGAGGTTGGCGTCGTTGTCCACGAAGACGGGCAGCCCGAGCCTCTCCTCGAGGTGGGCGAGGATCTGGAAGCCGACCCATTCGGGCAGGATCGCGCCCTGCACCACGGTGCCCGTCCGGTGGTCGATGGGTCCCGGGATGCCCGCGCCCACGCCCACGATGTGCTCGCGGCGCACGCCCGACTCGGCCAGCAGCCGATCGAGCACGTCCACGGCGGCCGTGATGCTCACGTCTGCCTGGTGGCCGAGGGGCAGCATCATGCTCTCCTCGGCCAGGACCTCGTAGGCCAGGTTCGCGAGCACCACCCTCAGGTGTCGGCGACCGAAGTCGATGCCCACGGCGACTGCTGAGTTGCTGTTGAGCCGGACGCTGAGGGCGCGCCGGCCCGAACTCGTGGTCGGTTCGGTGGCGACCACGCTCGCATCGCAGAGCACCTTGACGATGTTGGAGACCGTGGCGGTCGAGAGGCCTGTCTGGCGGGAGAGCTCGGCCTGCGTCGCCGGGCCCGCCATCAGCGCCTCCACGATGCGCTGCTCGTTGAGCTTTCTGAGCGCTGACTGGGAGCCGGGGTTGCCGGTGCCGCTCGTCGTCGAGCGCAGGGTGGAGACCATGCCTCACAGCTTGCGCTCTGGCGCCTCTTGTCGTCAAGAAATGAACGCAATGCGGCTCCTCGGCAAGGTTTTGAGGGGACCACTAGTCTGGGGCCATGAGCCCAGTGATCGACTTCGGGGGCAAGTCCCCGGACATCCACCCGAGCGCCTTCGTGGCGCCGACGGCCTCCATCATCGGAGACGCACACCTGGCCGACCGCTCAAGTGCGTTCTACGGGGTCTCGGTGCGCGCCGACACGGCCACCATCACCGTGGGGGCCGGGAGCAACCTGCAGGACAACGTGGTCCTGCACGCGGACGCCGGGTTCCCGTGCACGGTCGGCGCGGGCGTGTCGGTGGGCCACAACGCGGTGGTCCACGGCTGCACCGTGGGGGACAACGTGCTCGTGGGCATGAGCGCGACCATCATGAACGGGGCCGTGATCGGGGCGGAGTCGCTCGTCGCGGCCGGGGCAGTGGTGCTCGAGGGGACTGAGGTGCCGCCGCGGTCGCTCGTGGCGGGAGTGCCCGCCAAGGTGCGCCGGGGGCTCACGGACGAGGAGGTCCAGGGCCTCTACCGCAATGCGTCGCACTACATGGACCTGGCCCGGGCCCACCGGCAGGCCAACAGCCGCTGACCGACCCCTCCCGACCGCCGAGGTCACCCCGTGGGGGCGCGAGGTCACCCCGAGGGGGCGCGAGATCACCCGGTGATTGCGCGAGGGTGGTCGGCCGCGCAAGGTGAGCGGCCGGCGTCGTGCGTCACACCCCCCGACCTCGGCGTCCCACGGGGTGACTTGGGCGTCCCACGGGGTGACTTCGGCGTCCCACGGGGTGACCTCGGCGGATCAGGCGAAGACGACCGTGCGGTGCCCGTCGAGCAGGACCCGGTGCTCGGCGTGCCACTGCACCGCGCGGCAGAGCGTGCGCCCCTCCACGTCGCGGCCCATCTGCACGAGCTGTTCGGCCGTCTTGGAGTGGTCCACCCGGATCACCTCCTGCTCGATGATCGGCCCCTCGTCGAGGTCGGCGGTCACGTAGTGCGCGGTCGCGCCGATGATCTTCACCCCGCGCGCGTGCGCCTGGTGGTACGGCTTGGCGCCCTTGAATGAGGGCAGGAACGAGTGGTGGATGTTGATGGCCCGCCCCTCGAGGGCCCGGCAGAGCCCGTCGGAGAGGATCTGCATGTACCGGGCCAGGACCACGAGCTCGATCCGGTGCTCCTCGACGAGGGCCAGCAGCTTCGCCTCGGCCTCGGCCTTCGTCCCCGAGCCCACCGGCAGGTGCACGAACGGCACGCCGTAGAAGTCGGCCATCGGGGCGAGGTCGGTGTGGTTCGACACGATCACGGGCACCTCGATGGGCAGCGTGCCGGCCCGCTGCTGGAAGAGGAGGTCGTTGAGGGTCCGGCCGTCCTTGGAGCACATGATGAGCGTGCGCACCGGCTGGCCGCCGGTGAACAGCCCCAGCCGCATCGAGAACGCCTCGGCAACGGGCGCGAGCGAGGCGTCCAGCGCTTCCCGGTCCGATTCCGTCTCCACTTCGACCCGCATGAAGAACGTGCCCGTGTGGGGGCTCTCGTACTGGCGGGACTCGGCGATGTTGCAGCCGGCGGCGAGCAGGGCGCCGGAGACGGCGTGCACGATCCCCGGTCGGTCGGGGCAGGAGAGGGTCACGATGAACCTGTTGCGCTTCACGCGCTCTAGCGTATCGAGCCGCGCGCACCCGTCCCGCCGGGGGAGGCGGCCGGCTCAGCGCACGACGGCGGCCGCCTCCTCGGGCACGGACCGGCGCCGCAGCGCCCGTGTCGCGGCCAGGGCGGCGGCGCGCCCGGCCCGGGTCGCCCCGACGGTCGAGGCACTGGCCCCGTAGCCGACGAGGAAGAGCCGCGGCTCGCGCACCACGCTCACGCCGTCGCCGCCCATGAGGACGCCCCCGCCGGGCTCCCGCACCCTCAGCGGGGCGAGGTGCCCGAGGGCCGCCCGGAAGCCCGTGGCCCAGAGGACCGCGTCGAGCTCGAGCGAGGTGCCGTCGGCGAGCACGGCGCCGGTCGGCGTGAGGCGGGAGAGCGGGCCGCGCGAGACGAGCACCCCGGAGCGGATGCCGGCCAGGTACTGCTCCGTGAGCGGCAGCCCGGTCGCGGCGGAGACGCTCAGCGGCGGCAAGCCGGCGCGGGTGCGCTCGCCGACCCGCCGCTCGACGTCCGCGCCCCACTCGGCGTCGAAGGGCGCGTCCGTCCACTGCGGCGGCCGACGCGTGGACCAGACGGTGCGGGCGCCCGCGGCGTCGAGCTGGAGGAGGAACTGCAGCGCGCTCGTCCCGGCCCCCACGACGAGGACGCGCTGCCCAGAGAACTCCTCGGCCGAGACGAAGTCGTGCGTGTGCAGCTGGCGGCCGCGGAACTGCTCGCGCCCGGGGTAGTGGGGCCAGTACGGCTGGTCCCACGTCCCGGTCGCCGAGATGACGCTCTCGGCGAGCCACCCGCGCCCGTCGGCCGCGCGCACGAGGAGGGCGGCGCCGTCGTCCGCGCGCTCCACCGAGACCACGCGGGCGGGACGGAGCACGGGCAGCCCGAAGGCGCGCTCGTAGCCGCCGTAGTACCGGCGCACGACGGCGGAGGCCGGCTCGCGCGGGTCGGGCGCCTCGAGGGGGAGGCCGGGGAGGGAGTGGAGATGGTGGGCGGCATCGAAGGTCAGGGAATCCCACCGGTGCCGCCAGGCTCCGCCCGGGCCCCCGTTGGCGTCCAGGACCACGAAGTCCTCCCACGGGACGAGCCCCCGGCGCTGCAGCCAGTACGCAGCGCTGAGCCCGGCCTGTCCGGCGCCGATCACCACCACCGCGGCCCTTGCCTCCACCATGCCCTCCTTCATTGACGGGTCAACTACCTGCGGAACCGCGGGAGGCGCCGGGATGTTCCCGGCGGGCCCCCTCGTCCTGGCCGCCCACGGTAGACTGGGCTGCGTCGCGACTGGCGTTGGGTGGATCACCACCGGGGAGCGGCACACATGGGACACCGCGGATCGTACGCCTGGGCCGGGGTCGTGACGCCGTGCCTTCATGCTCCGCAGCGAGAGTTCCGCCGGGAGCGCGGAGGCCGGTAGCCTGACCAGTAGCCTCCCGCCACCTGACAACCCAGGAGACCCCGTGAGCCCCACCACTCCTACCGTGTCCGCCGTCAGCAACCTGCCGCTGAGCGAGGTCGATCCCGAGATCGCCGCCGTCCTCGAGCAGGAGCTCGGCCGCCAGCGCAGCACCCTCGAGATGATCGCGAGCGAGAACTTCGCCCCGCGCGCCGTCATGGAGGCCCAAGGGTCGGTCCTGACCAACAAGTACGCCGAGGGCTACCCGGGCAAGCGCTACTACGGCGGGTGCGAGTACGTCGACGTCGCCGAGAACCTCGCGATCGACCGCGTCAAGGCCCTCTTCGGCGCCGAGTACGCGAACGTCCAGCCCCACTCGGGGGCGCAGGCCAACGCCGCGGCGCTGTCCGCGATGATCAACCCCGGCGACAAGATCCTCGGCCTCTCGCTCGCGCACGGCGGCCACCTCACGCACGGCATGAAGCTCAACTTCTCCGGCAAGCTGTACGAGGTCGCGGCCTACCAGGTCGAGCAGGACACCTTCCGCGTGGACATGGACCGGCTCCGCGAGCAGGCCCTCGCCGAGCGCCCCCAGGTCATCATTGCCGGCTGGTCCGCCTACCCCCGCCACCTGGACTTCGCCGCGTTCCGCTCGATCGCGGACGAGGTCGGGGCGCTCCTGTGGACCGACATGGCCCACTTCGCGGGCCTCGTCGCCGCGGGCCTGCACCCCTCGCCCGTGCCGCACTCCCACGTCGTGACATCGACCGTGCACAAGACCCTGGCCGGCCCCCGCTCGGGCGTGATCCTGGCCAAGGAGGAGTTCGGCAAGAAGATCAACTCCAACGTCTTCCCCGGCCAGCAGGGCGGCCCGCTCATGCACGTCATCGCCGCCAAGGCCGTGGCGTTCAAGGTGGCCGGCTCCGAGGAGTTCAAGGAGCGCCAGCAGCGCACGCTCGAGGGCGCCAAGATCGTGGCCGAGCGCCTCTCGCAGAAGGACGTCGCGGATGCCGGCGTGTCCGTCCTCACCGGCGGCACGGACGTGCACCTGGTGCTCGTGGACCTACGCCACTCCCAGCTCGACGGCCAGCAGGCCGAGGACCTCCTCCACGAGGTCGGCATCACGGTCAACCGCAACGCCGTCCCGTTCGACCCGCGGCCGCCGATGGTCACCTCGGGCCTGCGCATCGGCACCCCGGCGCTCGCGACCCGCGGCTTCGGTGCCGCGGAGTTCACCGAGGTGGCAGACATCATCGCGACCGCGCTCAAGGGCGGCGCAGACGCCGACGCCCTCCGCGCCCGTGTCGAGAAGCTCGCCGAGGACTTCCCTCTCTACCCGGGCCACGAGGAATGGTGAGCGGGCCGATGACGTCCCAGGCAGCGGGCCGCGCCGTCGTCCTCGACGGCAAGGCCGCCTCGTCGGCCATCAAGGAGGAGCTTGCCGAGCGCGTCGCGGCCCTCAGGGCCCGCGGAATCACCCCCGGCATCGCGACGGTGCTCGTCGGCGCCGACCCCGCCTCGCAGCTCTACGTGGGCATGAAGCACAAGCAGTCCGAGGCGATCGGGATGAACTCGATCCAGCGCGAGCTGCCGGCCGATGCCACGCAGGAGCAGGTCGAGGCCCTCATCGACGAGCTCAATGCGGATCCCGCGTGCCACGGGTACATCGTGCAGCTCCCGCTGCCGAAGCACCTCGACACGGACGCGATCCTCGAGCGGATCGACCCGGCCAAGGACGCCGACGGCCTGCACCCGACCAACCTCGGCCGGCTCGTGCTGAACGTGGGCGGGACCATCGACACGCCGCTGCCCTGCACGCCCCGCGGCGTGATCGAGCTCCTGGCCCGCAACGGCTACGACCTCAGGGGCAAGCACGTGGTCGTGGTGGGCCGCGGCGTCACGATCGGCCGGCCGATCCCGCTGCTGCTCACGCGCCGCGAGATCAACGCGACCGTGACCATCACCCACACGGGCACCGTCGACCTGTCCGAGCACCTGCGCCGGGCAGACGTGATCGTGGCCGGCGCCGGGGTCAAGCACATCGTCCGGCCCGAGGACGTCAAGCCTGGTGCGGCCGTGCTGGACGTCGGCGTGACCCGGGAGACGGACCCCGAGACGGGCAAGTCGAAGGTCTACGGCGATGTCCACCCGGACGTCGCCGAGGTCGCGGGCTACGTCTCGCCGAACCCCGGCGGCGTGGGCCCCATGACCGTGGCGCTGCTGATGACCAACGTGGTCGAGGCCGCGGAGAGGGCCGCCGGCCCCGCCTGAGTCTGGGGCACCCCAGATCCGCAGGGTGGGGGCGTCACCGTCGCGCGGCCCGTACTCCCACGGGAGCAGCCGGGCGGTGCATCTGAGCCTCCCGTACGACGACGCCGGGCCGCTCCCGCGCGTACGCTCGCCTCATGCAGGGGTGGAGTGGGGCGCGGCCGCGCCCGGCGTGGGTGCATCGCCGCGCGCCGTGGCCCATCAGGGTCGCGGCCGTCGCGGTGCTCGCGCTCGTGCAGGTGTTCGGCACGCACGGAGCGGCGTTCCGCCAGCCGGGGGCGCGCCCCGTGGATGCCTTCGCAGTCATCCTCCTCGTGGCCGGACCCGCACTCCTGCTCGCGCTTGCCCGTACGCCGGGCCCAGCGGCCGCCGCCATTGTCGCGGTGACCCTCGTCTACTTCGGGCTCGGCTACCCGTGGGGTCCCGTGCTCGCCTCGCCGGCGCTCGGGCTCGCGCTCGCGACGGCGGCCGGCGCGCGCCGCTGGACCTGGGCGGCCGGGCTGACGGTCGTGGCTGCCGCGGCCGCCTGGACCCTGCCCGCCGGCAACTGGCTCGGGGCTGGAGCGGCGGCGGCCTGGACCGGCATCGTGCTGCTGCTTGGCGAAGGCCTCCGCGTGCGCCGGGAACGGGCCGCCGCCCGGCGCCGCGAGTGGGAGTCCCACCGCCGCGAGGTCCGCGACCAGGAGCGCCTCGAGCTCGCCCGCGACATCCACGACATCGTGGCCCACTCCCTCTCCCTCATCAACGTCCGAGCGAGCGTCGCGCTGCACCTCGCCGAGAAGAACCCCGCCGAGCTCGTGCCTGCCCTCGAGGCCATCAAGCACACGAGCCACGAGGCCCTCGGAGAGGTGCGCGAACTCCTCGGCGTCCTGCGCCAGGACGCGCCCGTCACCCCCGAGGACCCGCTCGGCCGCATTCCGGGGCTCATCGAGGACGCGCGGGGGACCGGGCTCGAGGTGACCCTCGACGCGCGGCTCGACCCGCCGCCGTCGTCCTCCATCCAGCGCGTGGTGCACCGCGTGGTCCAGGAGGCGCTCACCAACTCCGTGCGCCACGCGGGCGCGCACCGCGCCGACGTGCGGATCGGGCGCGAGGGCGGCCGCGTCGTCGTCGAGGTGCACGACGACGGCACCGGACTGCGCGGTTCCCTCCCCGGCGCGGGGATCACCGGCATGCGCGAACGCGTCGAGTCGCTCGGAGGCACCCTCCTGCTCACCGACGACGGCGGCCTCAGGGTGCACGCAGAACTGCCCGAGGTGGAGACGGGGGAGAGGCGATGATCCGCATCCTCGTGGTCGACGACCAGGCGCTCCTGCGCGCCGGCTTCCGTGCGCTCCTCGACGCGGAGCCGGACATGGAGGTGGTCGGCGAGGCCGGGACCGGGGCGGACGCGGTGGCCGCGGCGGCGAGGCTCGCGCCCGACGTCGTGCTCATGGACATCCGCATGCCCGGCGGGGACGGGCTCGAGGCGACGCGATCGATCCTCGCCGCACCCCCGGACGGCCTGAAGGTGATCATCCTGACCACGTTCGAGCTGGACGAGTACGTCACCGGCGCGATCCGGGCCGGCGCGAGCGGCTTCCTCGTCAAGGACACGGAGCCGGCGGACCTCGTGCGGGCCGTCCGTGCAGTGCACGACGGCGACGCCATGCTCTCGCCGTCCGTCACCCGCAGGCTGCTCGCGCGCCTTGCGGCCGAGCGCGCTCCCGCTGCCGAGGCGCCAGCGGTGGACATCAGCGGCCTCACGGAGCGCGAGCGGGAAGTCGTCTCCCTGGTCGGCCAAGGCCTCAACAATGCGGAGATCGGAGCGCGCCTGTTCATCACCGCCCTCACCGCGAAGACCCACGTCTCCCGGGCCATGACCAAGCTCGGCCTGCGGGACCGGGCACAGCTGGTGGTCCTCGCCTACGAGTCGGGGCTGGTGCGGCCGGGCTGGCTCGGCTGAGCGGGGGCGGCCGGCACCGGGCGTACGGCCGCGTGATCCCGCCGGAGTAGGCGGCCCCCACCAGATGACTCCGCGGGGCCGATGCCGGAGCAGGGCCGCCTGAGAACACTGGAGTCAGCGGCTGAAGTCCAGCCGACACATTCCCAAGGAGACCGCCATGTTCGCCGTCCTCGATGCCACGGCAGCCGCCGACCCGACCGCCCACTGGGCCGGACCCTGGTTCCCGTGGTTCCTGATCTTCCCGCTGTTCTGGATCTTCGCTCTGGGCCTCTTCTTCTTCCTCGGCCGCCGCATCTGGTGGGGCCGCCGCGGGCAGGCGGCGGGTGCCGGCCGCTTCGGCCCGGGCCCGTACCCGGGGCCCTTCCCGGCCGGCCCCGCGGCCGCCGAGGAGATCCTGCGCGAGCGCTACGCGCGGGGCGACATCGATGAGACCGAGTACCGCCAGCGGCTCGAGGTCCTCCGCGGAGCCGAGCCGGGGCCCTACTACCAGCCCTGACCCGGCGCCGCCCGCCCGAAGGCCACCTTCTGGGGTCACCGTCTGCGGGTTACGACTGAGGGTCAGGTCCTGTGGGTCACGCCAGGTGACCTTCAGGACCTGACCCTCGCACGCGGCCTCCCAGTGGGGGGAGGGCGGTCAGGCCTTCGCGGCGACCGGCTCCGCAGAGAGGTTCGGTCCGAAGACGGTGGCGCCGGTGGCCTGCTCGGCCTCGTGGTCCGGCCCGAGCGGGATGCCGCGCCGGTCGCGCAGGCACAGGACTGCGCCGATCGAGACGAGCGTCGCCACGAGCAGGTAGGCCGAGACGGCGGCCGTGGAGCCCGTGGCCTGCAGGAGCGCCTGGGCGATCGTCGGGGCGAAGGCGCCGCCGAGGATCGCGCCGATGGCGTAGGAGATCGAGACGCCGGAGAAGCGCACCGAGGCCGGGAAGATCTCCGCGTACCACGCGGCCTGGGGGCCGTAGGTGAGCCCGAGCCCGATCGAGAACAGCACCAGCCCGGTGTAGAGGCCCCCGAGGTTGCCCATGTTGACGAACCAGAACAGCGGGAACACCATCAGGGCCTGGAACACGAAGCCGATGAGGTAGGTGGCCTTCCGGCCGATCCTGTCGGCCAGCACGCCGGCCACGAGGGTGGACACGAACCACATGGCGGAGGCAACGGTGGCCGCGAGGAGCACGGCGGTCGCGTCCATCTTCAGCTTGCCGGTCGCGTAGCCCTGGATGAAGCCGCCGGTGGTCATGTAGCCGGCCGCGTTGTTGCCCACGAACACGAGCGCCGCAAGGATCACGAGGTGCCAGTGCTTGCGGAACAGCACGACGATCGGCACCTTGGTCTGGCGGCCGCGCTCGGCGATTTCGGCGAACACCGGGCTCTCCTCGACGGAGCGGCGCACGAAGTAGCCGACGACGATCAGCACGACGCTCAGCAGGAACGGCACGCGCCAGCCCCACTCGAGGAACGCCTTGCCGGGGGAGACGATCCCGGTCATGATCGCCATGACGCCGGAGGCGAGGAGCATGCCGAGCGGCACGCCGAGCTGCGGGAACGCGCCGGCGAGGCCGCGGCGCTTTGCCGGAGCGTGCTCAACGGCCATGAGCACCGCGCCGCCCCATTCGCCGCCCGCCGAGACGCCCTGGAGGATACGCAGGAGCAGCAGCAGGATGGGCGCCGCCATGCCGACCTGGGAGAACGTGGGCAGCACGCCGATGAGGGTGGTGGACGCGCCCATGAGGATGAGGGTGATCACGAGCATCGCCCGGCGGCCGATCACGTCGCCGAAGTGCCCGGCGAGGAAGGCCCCGAGCGGGCGGAAGAGGAAGGAGATGCCCACGGTCGCGAAGGAGAGCAGCGTGGCGATGTTCGCGCCCGCGGGCTTGAAGAACAGCTCCGCGAAGACGAGGGCCGCGCCGGTGGCGTAGATGAAGAAGTCGTACCACTCGATGGTGGTCCCGATGATCGTTGCGAAGGCGACGCGTCGCTGGTTCGCTGCGGCGGAGACGGCGCCGGTGCCGGTATGGGTCATGGCTGGTGTCCTTGCTGGCCGGCATCGTCGCTGATGCCTCGTGGTGCGGCCGGGGCCGCGGGGGGAACGGTGATGGCCCTTGCCCGTTCGGGCTCGGGCTCGGAGGTGGGGGTGTGACCATAGTGGCCGACACCACTTCCGAATGTAAACTTCAGAGAATCGCCAATGAACTTCGAGGCAACTTATATAGGAGGTGAGCGTCCATGGCGGACGTGACGCTGCGGCAGCTCGAGCTCTTCGCCGCGCTGCCGGACCACGACACCCTCAGCGCGGCCGCGGTCCGCCTGCACATCTCGGAGTCGGCGCTCTCCCAGGCCATCACGAGCCTCGAGAAGACCGTGGGGGAGCAGCTGTGCGTGCGCCGCAAGGCGCGGGGACTCGCGCTCACGCCCGCGGGGCAGCACTTCGCGGTGCAGGCCCGACGCATCCTCGCGGACACCCGCGAGCTCGTCCTCGATGCGCGCCGCGGCGAGGAGCTGCGCGGACCGGTGAAGCTGGGATGCTTCGCGAGCTTCGCGACCAGCATCGTGCCGGCGCTCCTCGACGGCTTCCCCCGGCGGCATCCGGGGGTGGACCTCGAGATCACGGTCGGCACCAACGACGACCTGCTCCCGGCGCTCGACTCCGGGCGCCTCGACGTCGCCATCATGTATGACATGTTCCTGCCGGTGGGCTACAGCAGGCGCGAGATCTACGCGACCGAGCTCGAGGCGCACCTGCACCCCGACCATCCCCTCGCCTCCCGGGACGCCGTGGACCTCGCGGACCTCGCGGACGAGCCGCTGATCCACTACGAGGCGAGCCCGAGCACCGTCAACACCGTCCAGGCCTTCGCCGCCCGCGGACTCGCGCCCACGATCGCCGCGAGGGTCCCGCAGATCATCCTCGTGGAGGCGCTCGTGGGCCGCGGAGTGGGGTACGGGCTGCTGATGTCCCGCCCCAACGTCCGGCCCGCGAGCGTCGAGGGGCTTCCCGTCGCGGTCCGCCCCCTCGACCCGCCCGCGACCCGCACCCACGTCGTGGCGATCTGGCCCGAGGACATGGTGCTCACCGCGCGCGCCGCCGCGCTCCTCGACTACGCGGTCGAGAAGCTCGGCTCCTACGGACGGCCCGAGGCGGACGACGGCGGTTCCCCGGCCGGCGCCGCCGTCGCGCCCCATGCGGGGGAGCCGCCCGCGGGCGCGCCCCCTTCATTGTGAAAGATTCGTTGCGGAATGTGGCCCGGCGTACTAGGCTGCGACCTGTGTCACATTCCGCTCTTGCAACTGCCGGGGGGTCAGCCGTGAGTGAGGCAGGCAGGCGGACCGTCATCCGCGCCGAGAACCTCGTGAAGGCCTACGGCGAGTTCCGCGCCGTCGACGGGATCAGCTTCGAGGTTCCCGCCGGGGAGTCCTTCGGCCTCCTCGGACCCAACGGGGCCGGGAAGTCGACCACCATGCGGATGATCGGCGGCGTCACCCAGCGCACCGGCGGCCGGCTGGAGATCATGGGCCTCGACCCCGAGCGCCAGGGACCGGAGGTCCGCGCGCACCTCGGCGTCGTGCCGCAGCAGGACAACCTCGACGAGGAACTCCGGGTGCGGGACAACCTCATCGTCTACGGGCGCTACTTCGGGCTTCCGCTGGACTACCTGCGCCAGCGGGCCGACGAGCTCCTCGCCTTCGCCCAGCTCGAGGACAAGGCCGGCGCCAAGGTCGACTCGCTCTCCGGCGGCATGAAGCGCCGCCTCACCATCGCCCGCTCCCTCGTCAACGAGCCCAAGATCCTGCTCCTCGACGAGCCGACCACGGGCCTCGACCCGCAGGCCCGCCACGTCCTGTGGGACCGCCTGTTCCGCCTCAAGGAGCAGGGCGTCACGCTCGTCCTGACCACGCACTACATGGACGAGGCCGAGCAGCTGTGCGACCGGCTCATCGTCGTGGACAAGGGGCGCATCATGGCCGAGGGATCGCCCGCGGCGCTCATCCGCGAGCACTCGAGCCGGGAAGTCCTCGAGGTGCGCTTCGGCGCCGAGCGGAACGCCGCCGTCGCCGGCCAGCTCGAGGGCGTCGGCGAGCGCGTCGAGGTGCTGCCGGACCGCGTGCTCGTCTACGCCGCGGACGGCGAGCGGGCGCTTGAGCTCATCCGGGTCCGCGGGCTGCACCCCCTCACCTCGCTCGTGCGGCGCTCGTCCCTCGAGGACGTGTTCCTCCGCCTGACCGGACGGTCGCTCGTTGACTGAGGCCGCGCCGACACGCCTCGCGGCGCACGCTCCGGAGGTCTCGGCGGCGAGGGCACGCCGCTGGGGCTCGTTCTACTTCGCCGAGCACATGCTCCGCGGCATGCGGGCGTACCTCGTCACGATCGTCGTCACGAGCGTCGGGAACCCGCTGCTGTACCTGTTCTCGATGGGGGTGGGGCTCGCCTCCATCGTGGACAGGAGCGCCGGCGGGGCGCGTGCCGCGTTCGACGGCGTGGGGTACCTCGCGTTCGCCGCCCCGGCCCTGCTCGTCTCGAGCGCCGTCATGACCAGCGCGAACGAGATGATGTTCCCCGTCATGGACGGCTTCAAGTGGCGGCGCGTCTACTTCGGCCCGCACGTCACGCCGCTCGTGCCGGGCCAGCTCGCGGCCGGGCACATCATGGCCGTGGGGGTGCGCCTGACCGTCCAGTGCCTCGTGTTCTTCCTCATCATGCTCGCGTTCGGCGCCGCACCCGGTCCGTGGGCCTGGCTGCTCGTGCCGATCGGGGTGTTCGCGGGGATGGCCTTCGGGGCGCCGCTCATGGCCTACTCGGCGCACATCGAGTCGGAGAACTTCCAGTTCTCCATGATCCAGCGCTTCATCGTCATGCCCCTGTTCCTGTTCTCCGGCACGTTCTACCCGCTCGCGACCATGCCGGTCGGCATGCAGTGGATCGGCTGGATCTCGCCGCTGTGGCACGGCAACGAGCTCGGCCGGATGGCGTCCTACGGGCTGAGCGAACCGGCTTGGCTCGTGGCGGTGCATGTGCTGTACCTGGGCGCGCTCGGGGCCGTGGGCATCTGGTGGGCGCGGAGGAACTACACGAAGAGGATGGGCAAGTGAGCGCCCTGACGGACGAGGACTACGCGATCACCGCCAGCGGGCGTCCCCTCGGGGCGCTGTACGCGGGCAATGCGCGCGCGGTGATCGAGCGCGGCTTCCGCGTCATCAAGAGCCAGAACTGGATCATCCTCGTCTCGGGGTTCTTCGAGCCGGTGTTCTACCTGCTCTCGATGGGGATCGGGCTCGGAAGCCTCGTCGGCACGGTCGCCGGGCCGGACGGCACGCCCATCTCCTACGCGGCGTACATCGCCCCGGCGCTGCTGGCGGTCTCCGCCATGAACGGGGCGATCTACGACTCGACGTGGAACGTGTTCTTCAAGATGCACTTCGGCAAGCTGTACCAGGGCATGCTCTACACGTCGCTCGGTCCCCTCGACATCGCGATGGGCGAGATCTTCATGGCCCTGTTCCGCGGCTTCCTCTACGCGCTGGGCTTCACCGGCGTCATGGGGGTCATGGGCCTCATCACCACGCCGTGGGCGCTCCTGCTCGTGCCCGCCTCTGTGATGGTCGCGTTCGGGTTCGCGTCCTTCGGCATGGCCATCACGAGCTACATGAAGACGTTCCAGCAGATGGACCTGATCACGTTCGTCATGCTGCCCATGTTCCTGTTCTCGGCGACCTTCTACCCGCTGTCCGTCTACCCGGTGCCGGTGCAGTGGATCGTGCAGGCGTTCCCCCTGTGGCACGGCGTGGAGCTTATGCGGCAGATCAGCATCGGCTCGTTCAGCCCCGCCACGGGAGTGCACCTGCTGTACTACGCGGTGATGATCCTCGTGGGGGTCGCCTTCACCACGCGCCGGCTGCGGTCCCTCTTCCTGCGCTGACCGCCGGGGGCCACCGGCCCTGCCGGCACCCCTCACTCCCTCCCCGCTCCACCCCGCCCCACCCCACGCCCACCCCCACCCCCGGTTTCGGGTACGCATCTCGTCGCCCTTTCGGCATTTCGGGTACGCACGACGCCGGGTGCCCGGCCCGCGCGCGCCGGGCACCCGGCGTCGTGCCCCACCTCCCTCGTACCCGAGAACGGGACATGGCGACGAGATGCGTACCCGCAACGGGAGAAGTGCGACGAGATGCGTACCCCAAACGGCAGGGTGGGATGGTGCTCGGGGCGCGATGGGGCGGCCACCGACGCGGCGGGCGTCTGGGAGAATGGACCGCATGCAGAGTCTCGGCCACAAGAACACGTCCCCCCAGCCCGACGGCGCCCCGGCCCCGCGCCGCGGCGGCATCAAGGTCGGTGCGCTCGGCCTGTCGGTCCTCGTGCTCGCGTTCCTCGTGGCCGTCATCTTCGCGGCGAACCAGAACGCCGTGATCGGATGGATCGTGGCGATCGTCTCGTTCGGCTGGCTGGTCTTCGCGCTCTTCGTGTTCACCACGGTGCGCACCGCGGGCCGGAAGGCGCAGGAGCGGTTCGAGCGGGCCGCTGAGCAGCTCACCGGCCGGGCGCCCTCGGTCGCCGGCGGCGAGGCACACACGGTCGACGACGTCCGCGACCTCAAGCTCGACCACTCCTTCAAGATCATCCAGGTCCAGGAGCGCGTGATCCGGGAGAACCTCGGAAGCGACCGGGAGATGGTGGACCGCGCCCTCGAGACGATCCAGATCACGGCCGCCAACGCCCGCGACATGCTCCGCCCCGAGGACGGCACGCCCCTCACGGGGACCGTCATCGACGAGGGGTAGAGTGGCTAGGTGACTTCCCCCGAATCGGCCCCGAAGGGTGGGGCCCTGCGCATCGCGACCGTCAACGTCAACGGCCTCCGCGCCGCGTGGCGCAAGGGCATGCCGGAGTGGCTCGGGACGCGCGAGGTGGACATCCTCTGCCTCCAGGAGGTCCGCGCCCCGGACCCGATCGTGCACGAGTACTTCGACGGCTGGCACGTCCTGCACGCCGAGGCGGACGCGAAGGGCCGGGCCGGGGTGGCGATCGCCTCCCGTGAAGCTCCTACCGAGACCCGCATCGGGATCGGCGATGACTACTTCGCCACGGCCGGGCGCTGGGTCGAGGCGGACTTCGCCCTCGAGGGCGGACGCCAGCTGACCGTGGTGAGCGCCTATGTGCACTCCGGCGAGGCGGGCACCCCCAAGCAGGACGACAAGTACCGGTTCCTGGACGTCATGCTCAAGCGGCTGCCGGAGCTGGGGGAGATGAGCGACTACGCGCTGGTGGTCGGCGACCTCAACGTGGGCCACACCCCGCTGGACATCCGCAACTGGAAGGCCAACCAGAAGCGCGCCGGGTTCCTCCCCGAGGAGCGGGCCTACTTCGACAGGTTCTTCGGCGCCGAGATCGGCTGGCGGGACGTGCACCGCGACCTCTCCGGCCAGGTGGACGGCCCCTACACATGGTGGTCCCAGCGTGGCAAGGCGTTCGACAACGATGCAGGGTGGCGCATCGACTACCAGATGGCCACGCCGTCCCTCGCCTCGGTGGCGCGCAACGCCGTCGTCGACCGCGCCAGCGCCTGGGACACGCGATGGTCCGACCACGCCCCGCTCGTCATCGACTACCAGCTCTAGACCTCCGGAAGTGCCTGACCCCATGACTTCTCCTGCTCACGCCCGCCAGCGACTCCTCTCCGGCATGCAGCCCTCGGGCGATTCGCTCCACCTCGGCAACTACCTCGGTGCCCTCGTCAACTGGGTCAAGCTCCAGGACCAGTACGAGTGCCTGTACTTCATCCCCGACCTGCACGCCATCACGGTCCCGCACGACCCTGCTGAGCTCCTGCACCGCACCCGGCTGACGGCCGCCCAGTACATCGCGGGCGGAATCGACGTCGAGCGCTCCACGCTGTTCGTCCAGTCGCACGTCCCGGAGCACGCCCAGCTCGCATGGGTCTTGACCTGCCTCACGGGCTTCGGCGAGGCGTCCCGCATGACCCAGTTCAAGGACAAGGCGGCCCGCCACGGGCACGACGCCGCGAGTGCTGGCCTGTTCATGTACCCGATGCTCATGGCAGCCGACATCCTCCTCTACCGGCCCTACGGGGTCCCCGTGGGCGAGGACCAGCGCCAGCACCTCGAGCTCGCGCGCACCCTGGCCCAGCGCTTCAACACCCGGTTCGGCGAGACCTTCGTGGTGCCGGAGGCGCTCATCCCGCCGACCTCGGCGAAGATCTACGACCTGCAGAACCCGACGGCGAAGATGTCGAAGTCGGCCGAGTCGCCGAACGGCCTGATCAACCTCCTCGACGACCCCAAGGCCACGGCGAAGAAGATCAAGTCGGCGGTGACTGACGCCGAGACGGTCGTCCGGTTCGACAGGGAGGCCAAGCCGGGCGTCTCCAACCTCCTGACCATCATCTCGACCATCACCGGCGAGGACATGGACTCGCTCGTGGCCTCGTACGAGGGCAAGATGTACGGCCACCTCAAGGCCGACGTCGCGCAGGTCGTCGTGGACGCCGTCGCGCCCATCAAGGCACGCACCGAGGAGCTCCTCACCGATCCGTCGGAGCTCGATCGGCTGCTGGCCCGCGGCGCCGCGAAGGCGCGCGAGATCGCGTCGCGCACCCTCGCCGACGTCTACGAGCGCGTCGGGTTCCTCCCTGCCCTCGCCCCGGCGGCAGCGGCCGTCGGCTGAGGCCATGCCGGGATTCGAGGACGGCGCGATCGAGGACGCAGCGGGCACCGCAGGGGGTGCCGACCGGCCGCTCGTCGGGGTGATCCTCGGGTTCCCCGACACGGTGGCCCAGGAGCTGCGCGCCTGGCGTGCCTCCTTCGGGGACCGCATGGCCGAGGTCATCCCGGCCCACATCACGCTCGTGACCACCACCGAGACGTCCGACTGGGACGCCGCGGTGCGGCACGTGCGCGCCGTGGCCGCCCGGGCGCGCCCGTTCACCGTGGGGCTGAAGGGCACCGGGACGTTCCGGCCGGTCTCGCCCGTGGTGTACGTCAGGGTGGACGAGGGCTTCGCGGAATGCGTCAGCCTGCACCGGGAGCTCCAGCAGGGCCCGCTCGCGCGCACGCTGCCCTTCCCGTACCACCCGCACGTCACCGTGGCGCACGATCTGCCGCCGGAGCGGCTCGATGAGGCGCAGAGCGGGCTCGAGACCTACAGCGCGGCCTTCACCGTGGGCAGCATGGGCCTGTACCAGCACGACGCCGACGGGTTCTGGCAGCTGCGGGAAGAGCTCGAGTTCGGCGCCCGCCCGAGGGCCTGAAGGCAGCGGTCCCCGGCGCAGACAACGCGAAAGGGCGCCGCCCCTCCTGGACTGGCCAGTGCGGGCGGCGCCCTTTCGCATGCCGGGCGACGGCTCCCTACATCTTGCGGGCCAGGATGGCCTGCTTGACCTCGGCGATCGCCTGTGTCACCTGGATGCCGCGGGGGCACGCCTCGGTGCAGTTGAAGGTCGTGCGGCAGCGCCACACGCCCTCCTTGTCGTTGAGGATCTCGAGGCGCATGTCGCCGGCGTCGTCACGCGAATCGAAGATGAAGCGGTGCGCGTTGACGATGGCGGCCGGCCCGAAGTACTGGCCGTCCGTCCAGAAGACCGGGCAGGACGAGGTGCACGCGGCGCACAGGATGCACTTGGTCGTGTCGTCGAAGCGCTCGCGCTCCTCAGCCGACTGGAGGCGCTCCTTGGTGGGCTCGTGGCCCTTGGAGACCAGGAACGGCATGATTTCGCGGTAGGACTGGAAGAACGGCTCCATGTCCACGATCAGGTCCTTCTCGACGGGCAGGCCCTTGATGGGCTCGACCGTGATCGGCTTGGACGTGTCGAGATCCTTCAGGAGGGTCTTGCACGCCAGACGGTTGCGGCCGTTGATGCGCATGGCATCGGAGCCGCACACGCCGTGCGCGCACGAGCGGCGGAACGAGAGCGACCCGTCGTGCTCCCACTTGACCTTGTGGAGGGCGTCGAGGACGCGGTCGGTGCCGTACATCGTCACCTGGAACTCGTCCCAGGTCGACTCCTCGGAGACCTCCGGGTTGTAGCGGCGCACTCGCAGCGTGACATCGAACGTGGGGATCTCGCCCCCGCCGCCCACGCTCGCGGGCAGCTCGACCTTGGACGCTGGCTCAGCGGTTGAGGCGGTCATCAGTACTTACGCTCCATCGGCTCGTAACGGGTGAAGACAACGGGCTTCGTGCCGAAGCGCAGGCCCTTGATGCCCTCGGTTTCCGCGGCGTCGTCCTTGTAGAGCATCGTGTGCTTCATCCAGTTGGCGTCGTCGCGATCGGGGAAGTCCTCGCGGTAGTGGCCGCCGCGGGACTCCTTGCGGTGCAGCGCGGCAACGGTCATGACCTCGGCGAGGTCCAGGAGGAAGCCCAGCTCCACGGCCTCGAGGAGGTCGAGGTTGAAGCGCCTGCCCTTGTCCTGGATGCCGATGTTCCGGTACCGCTCGCGCAGCGTGGCGATGTCCGCGAGGGCCTGCGCGATCGAGTCCTTGGTGCGGAACACCTGCATGTTCGCGTCCATGGTCTCCTGCAGGTCCGCGCGGATCGCGGCGATCCGCTCGGTGCCGGAGGCGTTGCGGACGGCGTCCAGCATGGCGACCGTCTCGGCGGCCGGGTCCTCCGGCAGCTCCACGAACTCGGCGGTCTTGGCGTACTCGGCGGCGTTGATGCCGGAGCGCTTGCCGAAGACGTTGATGTCGAGCAGCGAGTTGGTGCCCAAGCGGTTCGAGCCGTGGACGGACACGCACGCGACCTCGCCGGCCGCGTAGAGGCCGGGGACCACGGTGTCGTTGTCCTGGAGGACCTCGCCCTTGATGTTCGTCGGGACGCCGCCCATGACGTAGTGCGCGGTCGGGAACACCGGCACGGGCTCCGTGTACGGCTCGACGCCGAGGTAGGTCCGCGCGAACTCGGTGATGTCCGGCAGCTTCGCATCGATGTGCGCCGGCTCGAGGTGGGTGAGGTCGAGCAGCACGTAGTCCTTGTTCGGACCGGCACCGCGTCCCTCGCGCACCTCGTTGGCCATCGAGCGGGCCACGATGTCGCGGGGGGCTAGGTCCTTGATGGTCGGCGCGTAGCGCTCCATGAAGCGCTCGCCCTCGGAGTTGCGCAGGATCGCGCCCTCGCCGCGGGCCGCCTCCGAGAGGAGGATGCCCAGGCCCGCGAGGCCCGTCGGGTGGAACTGGATGAACTCCATGTCCTCGAGCGGGATGCCGCGGCGGAACGCGATCCCCATGCCGTCGCCGGTGAGGGTGTGCGCGTTCGAGGTGGTCTTGAAGACCTTGCCGGCGCCGCCCGTGGCGAACACGACGGCCTTGGCCTGGAAGACGTGCAGCTCGCCCGAGGCGAGGTCGTAGCTGACGACGCCGGCCACTCGCTTCTGCTGGTAGACGGTGCCGTCCTCGCGGGTCGCCTCCTCTTCGACGACGAGCAGGTCGAGGACGTAGTACTCGTTGTAGAACTCGACGTTGTGCTTGACGCAGTTCTGGTACAGCGTCTGGAGGATCATGTGGCCGGTGCGGTCGGCGGCGTAGCACGCGCGCCGGACCGGGGCCTTGCCGTGGTCACGGGTGTGGCCGCCGAAGCGGCGCTGGTCGATCCGGCCCTCCGGGGTGCGGTTGAACGGCAGGCCCATCTTCTCGAGGTCGAGGACCGCGTCGATGGCCTCCTTGGCCATGACCTCCGCCGCATCCTGGTCGACGAGGTAGTCGCCGCCCTTGACGGTGTCGAAGGTGTGCCACTCCCAGTTGTCTTCCTCGACGTTGGCGAGGGCCGCGCACATGCCGCCCTGGGCGGCTCCCGTGTGCGAGCGGGTGGGGTACAGCTTGGTCAGCACGGCGGTACGGGCCCGCTGGCCGGCCTCGATCGCTGCTCGCATGCCGGCGCCACCGGCGCCGACGATCACCACATCGTATTTGTGGACCTGCATGCTGTGAAGCTCCATTTCTTGCGGGGGATCCGCTGGTTACGAGGCGGGGCAGTAGTCGGCGACGGTGCGGACACCGTTGACCACCGGGCACGGATCGAAGGTGAAGATCACGAGGGTGCCCAGGATCACGATGATGGCGCTGGCCGCGAAGAGGACCGCCTTGAGCCAGAAGCGGACGGAGTCCCGCTCGGCGTAGTCGTTGATGATGGTGCGCACGCCGTTGGAGCCGTGGAGCATCGCGAGCCAGAGCATGGCGAGGTCCCAGACCTGCCAGAACGGGCTGGCCCACTTCCCGGCGACGAAGCCGAAGTCGATGCCGTGGACGCCCTCGCCGACCATGAGGTTCACGAAGAGGTGGCCGAAGATCAGGACGACGAGGACGATGCCGGACAGGCGCATGAACAGCCAGGCGAACATCTCGAACTGGCCCTTCGAGCCGCCGGCGCGCTTGTACTGCGGGGCGACGCGGCCGGTCACGGACGTGCTGCGCGGCTCGCGGATTTCAGGTGCTGTGGTCATGTCAGTGGGCTCCCAGCGCGAGTGAGAGGTGGCGGATGGCGAAGCCTGCGAACACGACGACCCAGACGATCACGACCGTCCAGAGCATCTGCCGCTGGTACTTGGGGCCGTTCTTCCAGAAGTCCACGAGGATCACGCGCAGGCCGTTGAAGGCGTGGAAGAGGATGGCAGCGACGAGACCAGTCTCGCCGAGGGCCATGAGCGGGTTCTTGTATTCGGCGATGACCGCCGTGTACACCTCGGGGGACACACGCACCAATGAGGTGTCCAGGACGTGCACCAACAAGAAGAAGAAGATGACGACGCCGGTGATCCGGTGTACGACCCACGACCACATGCCTTCACGGCCGCGGTACAGGGTGCCAGCTGGTTTTGTCGGCACTGAATAAACCTCCCTGCGGGCACCGGCGCCCGCATGGGGCCCATGCGGAGGGGGCAACCGGTGCGGAGTGGCCCTGCTGTGCGAAGGGCGCGCTCACCTAGTCAGAATCCAGCCTAAATCTAGGCTTCGCCCACAGCTTACTCAAATAGCCCTCTGGGGCATGTTAAAGCAGTGGGGATTGTCACAACGACCCCCCTTGCGGTCTGTGGCCGACCGTGATCTGCCCCCTCGCTCCACTAGAGTGGAGGGCGATGACAGAGAATACTGCCCCCGTCGCCGCCCCGGCGCCCGCCCCGCACGATCCGCTCGAGAAGTTCGTCGCCGTGATCCCTGCCGGCGGCGTGGGCACTCGGCTGTGGCCGCTCTCGCGCGCCGCCGCGCCCAAGTTCCTGCACGACCTCACCGGGTCCGGCAGCACCCTCATCCGGGCGACGTACGACAGGCTGACCCCGCTGGCGGGCGACCGCTTCCTCGTGGTCACCGGCGAGGCCCACCGCGCCGCAGTCTGCCGACAGATCCCCGAGCTGGACGCCGCGAACCTCGTTCTCGAGAGCGAGCCGAAGGACTCGGCGGCCGCCATCGGCCTGGCGGCCGCGATCCTGTACCGCCGGGACCCGGCCACGATCATGGGCTCGTTCGCCGCCGACCAGGTCATCAGCCCCGACGGCGTCTTCCAGGCCGCGGTCCGCGAGGCAATCCTCACGGCCGCCTCTGGCGAGCGGGGCAAGATCGTCACGATCGGGATCGAGCCCACGCATCCCTCGACGGGTTTCGGCTACATCCGCGGCGGCGAGGCGCTCGACGTGCCGGGCGCACCGAGCGCACGTGCCGTCGTGGAGTTCGTCGAGAAGCCGAACCTCGAGGTCGCTGAGAAGTACCTCGCCTCGGGGGAGTACCTGTGGAACGCGGGCATGTTCGTCGCGCCGGTCGCGCTCATGCTCGAGCACCTCGCGGCCAACCAGCCCGAGCTCCATGCCGGCCTGACGGAGATTGCCGAGGCCTGGGACACTCCGGCCCGCGACGAGGTCGCCGCACGCGTGTGGCCCACGCTGCCCAAGATCGCCATCGACTACGCCGTCGCCGAGCCTGCCGCGGCCGCCGGGGACGTCGCCGTCGTGCCCGGCGCGTTCCGCTGGGACGACGTCGGGGACTTCGCCGCCATCGGCCGGCTCAACAGCGCCCGTGAGGCCGAGCGCGTCACAGTGCTCGGGGAGGGCGCGCGCGTCTTCACCGAGGATGCGAGCGGGATCGTCGTCTCGGACACGAAGAGGGTCATCGCGCTCATCGGCATCGAGGACGTCGTCATCGTGGACACGCCGGACGCCCTCCTCGTGACCACGACGGAGCACGCCCAGAAGGTCAAGAACGCGGTCGCCGGGCTCAAGGCGAGCGGGGACCTCGACGTCCTCTGAGACGCGGTGACGCTAGAGTGAACGGGTGCGAAACTACACGACGGAGACGAAGCCCACGCCCCTTGTAGGCCCCCGTCTCGAGGCGTTCCTGCCCGAGCTGATCGAATTCCGTCGGGACCTCCACTCGCACCCCGAGCTGTCCTTCCACGAGTACCGCACGACCGACAGGATCGTGGCGCGCCTCGAGGCGGCCGGACTCACGCCGCGCCGGCTCGACGGCACGGGCGTCGTCGTCGACATCGGCTCCGGCCCCATCGCCACCGCGGTCCGCGGCGACATCGACGCCCTGCCGATCATCGAGGAGACGGGCCTGCCGTTCGCCTCGCGCAACCACGGCGTGACCCACGCGTGCGGCCACGACGTCCACACGACCGTGGCCCTGGGGGTAGCGCTGCTCCTCGCCGAGATCGACCGGGAGACCCCGCTCGACGGCACGGTGCGCGTCCTCTTCCAGCCCGCGGAGGAGACGATGCCTGGGGGCGCCCTGGCCTGCATCAGCCAAGGGGTGCTCGCCGGTGTGCCGCGCATCATGGCGCTCCACTGCGACCCGCGCATCGAGGTGGGCAAGATCGGCACCCGCATCGGCCCCATCACCTCGGCCTCGGACACGATCCGCATCCAGCTCACCGGCCGCGGCGGCCACACCTCGCGCCCGCACCTGACCGAGGACCTGGTCTTCGCCCTCGCGCAGATCGCGGTGAACGTGCCCGCGGTCCTCTCCCGGCGCGTCGACGTCCGCAGCGGGGTGTCCATGGTCTGGGGCCAGATCTCCGCGGGCGCCGCGCCGAACGCCATCCCCGCTACCGGCTCCATGTCCGGGACGATGCGCTGCCTCGACCGTGAGGCCTGGCACAGCGCAGGAGAGCTCCTCGACGAGGTGGTCCAGCAGGTCGCCGCGCCCTATGGGGTCGAGGTGAGCCTCGAGCACATCCGCGGGGTGCCCCCGGTGGTGAACTCCGAGCACGAGACCGCGCTGCTCGAGGCTGCGGCGCGCGCCGAGCTGGGGGAGAAGGCCGTGGTGCTCACCCCGCAGTCGATGGGCGGGGAGGACTTTGCCTGGTTCCTCTCCGAGGTCCCCGGATCGATGTTCCGCCTCGGCACCCACACCCCCGGCGGCGAGGAGTACGACCTCCACCGCGGCGACTACGTGGTCGACGAGGCGGCGATCGGCTGCGGCGTGCAGGTCCTCGCCGCGGCAGCCCTGAGGAGTCTGCGCGACCTCTGACCGGGCCGCGTGGCCCGCGGTGAGGTTGGTAACGAATCACCAACGATTCGCGCGGCCGACACGACCCGCCGGTGTGTGAAGGAATCCTTTCGAGTATCCTTGTGCGCTGTACCACACGCCCGGCGGACCTTCGGGACCGACGGAGACGGAGGATTCTCTCGCGCATCCTGGAGGACATGTGAACCCCTTCCGCAAGCCCCTTCCCCGCGCCGGCGTCACGGGCGCGGCGCTCGCCGCGGCCACGGCACTCGCCCTCGCGGGCTGCGGTTCGGCCCCGCCCACGTCGAGCTCCTCGGGCGGCTCCTCGGCGCAGGCCTCCAACTACCTCGGCTGCATGGTCTCGGACTCGGGCGGCTTCGACGACAAGTCGTTCAACCAGTCGGGCTACGAGGGCCTGCAGAAGGCGGTGAAGGACCTCGGAATCCAGGAGAAGCACGTCCAGTCGAAGGCGGACACCGACTACGACCCGAACCTGCGCTCGATGGTCCAGGCCGGCTGCAAGCTCACCGTGACGGTCGGCTTCCTCCTCGGCGACGCGACCAAGAACATCGCGACCGCCAACCCGAACAGCCACTTCGCCATCATCGACTACACGGACCCGGCCTTCCCGAAGAACGTCAAGCCGATCGTGTACGACACGGCGCAGGCCGCGTTCCTCGCCGGCTACCTGGCTGCGGGCGTCTCGAAGACCGGCAAGGTGGCCACGTTCGGCGGCCTCAACATCCCGACCGTGACGATCTTCATGGACGGCTTCGCGGACGGCGTGAAGTACTACAACCAGAAGAAGGGCAAGAACGTCCAGGTCCTGGGCTGGGACAAGGACAAGCAGGACGGCACGTTCGTGGGCGACTTCAAGTCCGTCGACAAGGGCAAGGTCCTCACCCAGGGCTTCCTCCAGCAGGGCGCGGACGTCGTGCTCCCCGTGGCCGGCGCGGTCGGCCCCGGAGCTGCCTCGGCGGTGCTGGACGCCAAGAAGGCCGGCCAGGACGCCAAGCTCATCTGGGTCGACTCGGACGGCTACCTCACCGCTCCGGACTACAAGTCGGTCATGCTGACCTCGGTCCAGAAGACGATGTCCACCGCCGTCGAGTCCGTCCTCAAGGACGACCTGAACGGCAAGTTCGACGCGACGCCGTACGTCGGCACGCTCGACAACGGCGGGGTGGCCCTCGCCCCGTTCCATGACCTCGACTCGGCGGTCCCGGCGGACATGAAGAGCGAGCTCGACCAGCTCAAGAAGGACATCATCTCGGGCGCCGTCAAGGTCGAGTCGAAGTCCAGCCCCGTTTCCAAGTAGCGCCAGCACGATTACCTCCAGCACCCCGGTTCACGGTGCTCCAGGCACCGAGCCACCCAGTGCCGTCCGTCCCACCTTGGCCGGGCGGCGCTGGCATGCCGGGGAGGAAGCTGGTCCCACGTACCCCAGGGGACGGTTCCCGCAGTGAAACTCGAACTCCGCGGCATCACGAAGCGCTTCGGCTCCTTCGCCGCCAATGACCACATCGACCTCGTCGTCGAGGACTCCCAGATCCACGCGCTGCTCGGCGAGAACGGTGCCGGGAAGTCGACTCTGATGAACGTCCTCTACGGCCTCTACGAGCCGACCGAGGGCGAGATCCTCGTGGACGGCAGGCCCGTCACGTTCCGCGGCCCGGCGGACGCCATGGCAGCCGGGATCGGCATGGTGCACCAGCACTTCATGCTCGTCCCCGTGTTCACGGTGGCCGAAAACGTGGCCCTCGGCGCCGAGAGCACCAAGGCCGGAGGGTTCCTCGACCTCGATGCGACCCGGGCGAAGGTCCGTGAGATCTCGGCCCGCTACGGATTCGACGTCGACCCCGACGCCCGCATCGAGGACCTTCCCGTGGGCGTGCAGCAGCGCGTGGAGATCATCAAGGCCCTCGTCCGGGACGCGAAGGTCCTGATCCTCGATGAGCCCACCGCCGTCCTGACCCCGCAGGAGACGGACGAGCTCCTCGCGATCATGGGCGGTCTGAAGGCCTCGGGCACGTCGATCATCTTCATCTCCCACAAGCTGCGCGAGGTCAAGGCCGTCGCGGACGTCATCACGGTGATCAGGCGCGGCCGCGTGGTCGGCGACGCCCCGCCGTCGGCCGCCCCCGCCGAGCTCGCCACCATGATGGTGGGCCGGCCCGTCAGCCTCACCCTCGACAAGGCGCCGGCCCAGCCCGCGGAGACCACCTTCTCGGTCCGGGACCTGACCCTCGTGGCCCCCAGCGGCCAGCGGATCGTGGACGGGGTCTCCTTCGACATCGCCCAGGGCGAGATCCTCGCCGTCGCCGGCGTCCAGGGCAACGGCCAGACTGAGCTGACCGAGGCCATCCTGGGCCTGCACCGGCATGTCACCGGCTCGGTGACGCTCGACGGCGAGGAGCTGCTCGGGCGCAGCGTCAAGCAGGTCCTCGAGGCCGGGGTCGGATTCGTTCCCGAGGACCGCTCGCACGACGGCCTCGTGGGCGCCTTCAGCGTGGCCGAGAACCTCGTCCTGGACCTCTACGACCGTGCGCCGTTCGCGCGCGGGCTCGCGATGAGCCCGGCCCGCGTCGAGGCCCAGGCCAAGGAGAAGATCGAGGAGTTCGACATCCGCGCGGGCTCGCCCGACGCCCCGGCCTCCTCCCTCTCGGGCGGCAACCAGCAGAAGGTCGTCATGGCGCGCGAGCTCTCGCGGCCCCTGCGGCTGTTCATCGCCTCGCAGCCCACCCGCGGCGTGGACGTGGGCTCGATCGAATTCCTGCACCGCCGGATCCTCGCCGAGCGGGACCACGGCACCCCGGTCATGATCGTCTCGACCGAACTCGACGAGATCATGGAGCTCTCGGACCGCATCGCGGTGCTGTACCGCGGACGCCTCATGGGCATCGTCGACGGGGACACCCCCCGTGACGTCCTCGGCCTCATGATGGCCGGCATGAACGCGGACGAGGCCGCGGCTGCCGCCGCCGAGGCCCGCCAGACCGACGGCGAGCACACCACAGGAGAGACCCATGGCTGACGTGCAGAACGCGCCCGATTCGGCCCAGGCGCCCCAGCCGGTGCCGACCCCGCCGCCCGGTGGCCCGGCCGCCCGCGAGGCGGGGGAGACCCTGTTCCGCCGGATCGCGACCGGCACCCCGATGGTGTCCCTGCTGTCCGTGGTCCTCGCGATCGTCATCGGCGGAATCCTCATGGCGGTGACCAACCCGAAGGTCGCCACGGCCGCGGGCTACTTCTTCGCGCGGCCCTCCGACACCATTGCCGAGGTCTTCCGTCCCTACGCGGCGCTGGTCCAGGGCTCCATCTTCAACTGGCAGGGCGCGGACCTCGCCGCACAGCTCTACCCGCTCGCAGAGACCCTCACGGTCTCGACGCCGCTGATCCTCGCGGGCCTCGGCGTGGCCCTGGCCTTCCGGGCCGGCCTGTTCAACATCGGGGCCCAGGGGCAGCTCATCTTCGGAGCCCTCTTCGGCGCCTACGTCGGGTTCGCGTGGCACCTGCCGTTCGGGCTGCACCTGCTCGTGGTCATCGTGGCCGGGATCGTGGGCGGCGGCATCTGGGGCGGGATCGTGGGCCTCCTCAAGGCCCGCACCGGGGCCCACGAGGTCATCGTGACGATCATGTTCAACTACATCGCGAGCTTCCTGCTGCTGTTCCTGCTCACCACGCCGGCGTTCCAGCGGAAGGGCTCGACCAACCCGATCTCGCCGTTCCTGGACCCCTCCGCCCTGTTCCCGGAGCTCCTCGGCCCGCAGTTCCGCCTCCACGCCGGCTTCATCCTCGCCATCCTCGTCACGTGGGGCGTGTGGTGGATCCTGTCCCGCTCGACCCTGGGGTTCGAGTTCCGCGCGGTCGGCGCCAACCCGAACGCCGCCCGCACCGCGGGCATCAACGTGGGCCGCTCCACCGTCCTCGTCATGGCCCTTGCCGGGGCGCTCTCGGGGCTCGCCGGCATCGCCCAGGTGTCCGGGACCGAGAAGTACCTCTCCGGGGGCGTCGCCGCCTCGATCGGCTTCGACGCCATCACCGTGGCCCTCCTCGGCAGGTCGACCCCGTGGGGGACGTTCTTCGCGGGCCTGCTGTTCGGCGCATTCCGGGCAGGCGGGGTCTCCATGCAGGCCGTGACCCAGACGCCGATCGACATCGTCCTGGTGATCCAGTCGCTCATCGTCCTCTTCATCGCCGCCCCGCCGCTCGTGCGGGCGATCTTCGGCCTCGGCCCGCGCCGGAGGAAGCGCAGCCGGTCCGGGCCGCCCACCCCCACCCCGGCCGAAGCTGCCGAGAGCGGAGCCGCGTCATGAGCACCAGCACAGCAGCCTCCGCGCAGGACGCCCGGCCCGGCGCCGTCGCCGCGCCCGTGTCCCTCAAGGCCCCGATCGGGCTCAGCGTCCTGGCCGTGGTGGGCACGGTCCTGTTCGGCGTGCTCTCGGGCAGCAAGAGCGCCTCGTTCGGGCTCGTCGACGCGGGGCGGGAGGCGTCCGGGTTCGCCGCGTGGCTCGCCCTCGCCGTCGCACTCATCGCCGCCGTCTGGTTCGGGTACCTCCGGTTCAGGGGCCCCCGCGCCGGCCGGACGCCGGCCCGCTGGGTGACCGGGGCGCTCGCCGCCGCGGTCGTCGTCTTCCTGCTGGCGATCCTGGGCGTCGCCGGCGTCACCGTCATCACGGTCAGCTCGCCCGTCGTCGGCTGGGTCACCTCGGCCGTCATGCTCGCCGGCGCGGCCTACTCGGTGTGGCTCACGTCTGCGCGGCGCACGACGCCGGGCTGGGTCGGCGCCGTCTTCGCAGTCGCGTTCCTCGTGGGCTTCCTCGTGTGGATCGTGGCCGGCGGTCGCGACCAGACCCCCTTCATCTCCCTCGCCGGCCTGCTCGCGGGCGCCGTCACGCTCTCGGTTCCGCTGGTGTTCGGCTCCCTCTCGGGGGTGCTGTGCGAGCGGTCCGGGATCGTCAACATCGCCATCGAGGGCCAGCTGCTCATGGGCGCCTTCAGCGCCGCGGTCGGCGCGACCCTCGCGCACAACGTGTACGTCGGCCTGGTCGCGGCGGCCGTGGCCGGGGCGCTCGTCTCCCTCGTCCTCGCCCTCGTGAGCATCAAGTACCTCGTGAACCAGATCATCGTCGGGGTCGTCCTCAACGTGCTCGTGGTCGGGCTGACCAACTTCCTCTTCTCGACGCTGCTCACGGAGGACCCGGACGGGCTCAACAAGCCGCCGCACCTGGGGAACATCGAGATCCCCGTCCTCGCCGACGTGCCGGTGATCGGACCGATCCTGTTCCGCCAGTCGCTCGTGGGCTACCTCATGTACATCGCCGTGGTGGTGGTCTACGTGGGCCTGTTCCACACGCGCTGGGGCCTGCGCGTGCGGGCCGTGGGGGAGCACCCGCAGGCCGCGGACACGCTGGGCGTCAACGTCAACCGGACCCGGTTCTGGAACACGATCCTGGGCGGGGCGGTCGCCGGCATCGGCGGCTCGTTCTTCACCCTCGTGGCCGTCGACGCCTTCAGCAAGGAGATGTCCGCCGGCCGCGGCTACATCGCCCTCGCCGCGCTGATCTTCGGGCGCTGGAACCCGATCGGGGCCTTCCTGGCCTCGCTCCTGTTCGGCTTCGCCGACAACCTGCAGAGCATCATCACGATCATCGGCTCGCCGGTCCCCAGCCAGTTCATGGCCATGCTCCCGTACGTCGTCACCGTCTTCGCGGTGGCCGGCCTCGTCGGCCGCTCGCGTCCGCCGGCCATGGAGGGGATCCCGTATGTCAAGCAGTGAGCCCCCCGCACCGGAGGTCGACTGGGAGACCCTCACCGCTGCGGCCACCGAGGCGATGCGGGCGGCCTACGCGCCGTACTCCCGGTTCCCCGTGGGCGCGGCGGCGCTGACCGACGACGGCCGAATCGTCACCGGCTGCAACGTCGAGAACGCCTCGTACGGGCTGACGCTCTGCGCCGAGTGCACCCTCGTGGGCCAGCTCCGGCTCGGCGGGGGCGGCCGGATCGCGGCCTTCGCCTGCGTCGACGCCGCCGGCGGCGTGCTCATGCCCTGCGGCCGCTGCCGCCAGCTGCTCTACGAGTTCCGCGCGCCCGGGATGGTGCTGCTCACCGTCAGCGGCGTGCGGACCATGGACGAGGTGCTCCCCGACGCGTTCGGGCCGCAGAACCTGCAGAACTGATCCGACGGAAGGACACCATGACCATCTCCGGGAACGGGGCGCGTGACCCAGAGGCGCACGACGCCGTCGACGTCATCCGGGCCAAGCGCGACCGGCGCGAGCTCAGCGACGCCCAGATCGACTGGGTCATCGACGCCTACACACGCGGGGCCGTCGCCGACGAGCAGATGTCCGCGCTCGCCATGGCGATCCTCCTCAACGGCATGACGCACCGGGAGACGGCGCGGTGGACGACGGCGATGATCGCCTCGGGCGAGCGGCTCGACTTCTCGTCGCTGCGGACCCGCTCGGGCGCCCAGCGGCCCACAGCCGACAAGCACTCCACCGGCGGGGTCGGGGACAAGATCACGCTCCCGCTCGCGCCCCTCGTGGCCGTGTTCGGCGTGGCCGTACCGCAGCTCTCGGGCCGCGGGCTGGGCCACACGGGCGGCACCCTGGACAAGCTCGAGTCGATCCCGGGCTGGCGGGCGTCCCTCAGCAACGAGGAGATGATGGCCCAGCTCGGCGACGTCGGGGCCGTCATCTGCGCCGCGGGAGCGGGGCTCGCCCCCGCGGACAAGAAGCTCTACGCGCTGCGCGACGTCACCGGCACCGTCGAGGCCATCCCGCTCATCGCCTCCTCGATCATGAGCAAGAAGATCGCCGAAGGCACCGGCGCGCTGGTGCTCGACGTCAAGGTCGGCTCGGGGGCGTTCATGAAGGACGCGGCGGACGCGCGCGAACTGGCCGAGACGATGGTGGCCCTCGGCCAGGACGCCGGCGTGCGCACCGTGGCCCTCCTGACCGACATGGAGACCCCGCTGGGCCTCACCGCGGGGAACGCGATCGAGGTCGAGGAATCCCTCGAGGTCCTCGCCGGCGGGGGCCCGGAGGACGTCGTGGCGCTCACGGTCCGGCTGGCCGAGGAGATGCTCGCGGCCTCTGGCGTGCAGGGCGACCCCGCGCAGGCGCTCAAGGACGGCCGAGCGATGGACGTGTGGCGGCGCATGATCGCCGCCCAGGGTGGCGACCCGGACGCCGCGCTTCCGCGCGCGAAGGAAGCCGAGACCGTCTACGCCCCCGCAGACGGAGTCCTCGTCGGGCTCGACGCGCTCTCGGTCGGCGTCGCCGCCTGGCGGCTCGGCGCCGGGCGGGCCCGGAAGGAGGACGCCGTCCAGGCCGGAGCCGGCGTGCGCCTGCACGCGAAGCCCGGCGCCACGGTCCGCGCCGGCGAACCGCTCATGACGCTCCTGACCGATACCCCCGAACGCTTCGGCCGCGCGCACGAGGCGCTCGAGGGCGCGGTCACGATCGCGCCGGAAGGCTCCCGCCCGGCCCGGCCGCTCATCCTCGACCGCATCGCGTAGCCCCCCGGAAGCCGGCCCCGCTCCCGGGTGAGCGCCTGCGCCCGGGGGAGGGGGCGGCGTCGTCCGCGGGGAGGAGCGCCGACGCGGCGATTTAGGGCCTTTGGGCGGATGGTCGCCCGGCGCTGCGCATGGGACACTGGAGGAGGCCCAGTTTCCCAGAGGAGCACCACCGCATGTCGTTGACCGTCATCGATCACGCGATCCTCCATGCTGCCGGCCAATGGTGGATCTACCCGATCCTCCTTGTCTTCTTCTTCGTCGACGGCTTCGCGATGATCGCGCCGAGCGAGACGCTCATCGTGGCCCTCGCCGCCTACTGGCGCCACTCGGGCGAGCCGAACCTGTGGATCCTCGGCGCCACCGCGCTCATCGGGGCGATGGCGGGGGACAACGTGGCCTACCTCCTCGGGCGCAAGATCGGCACCGACCGCTGGAAGTGGATGCGACGCCCGCGCGTGCAGAAGGTCTTCGGCTGGGCACGGCACGAACTCGACAAGCGCGGCGCCGTGCTGATCTTCACCGCCCGGTACATCCCGTGGGGCCGCGTGGCGGTCAACTACGTCTCCGGCAGCACCGGGTTCCGGCACCGCACCTTCTTCTGGCTCGATGCGTTCGCGTGCCTCACCTGGGTGGGCTATTCGCTGGGCGTGGGCCTGCTCGCGAGCTCCTTCCCGTGGCTGCACCACAACCCGCTCCTGAGCGTCGTGGTCGCCGTCGGCTTCGCGCTCGTCCTCGGCGTGGTCCTCGACCACAGCATCACGGTCTTCCACCGGTGGCGCGACACGGTGGACGCCCGCCGGGCCGCCGCCGCGGCGAGGGCGGAGCACGAGCGCGAGCAGGGCCTGCGGCCGCACCCGCCCGCCGACGACTACGCCCCGCGCGAGCGCGAGGCCACGCCCACCCCGCGGGAGTGATCTCCGCGGTGGCCTGACGCCCCCGGCTTCAATAGAGTTGTGCCGTGACTGAGCCGAACATCGACGCCGCCCCGGACCTCTCCTTCGACCTCCGGGCGCTGCCCAAGGTCTCCCTCCACGACCACCTCGACGGCGGCCTGCGCCCCGCGACCATCATCGAGCTCGCCGCCGAGATCGGCCACGAGCTCCCGTCCACGGATCCCGTGGCGCTCGGGCAGTGGTTCCGCGACGCCGCGGACTCCGGCTCCCTGCCGCGGTACCTCGAGACGTTCGACCACACGATCGCCGTGATGCAGACCGCCCCGGCGCTGCGCCGGATCGCGAGGGAGTTCGTCGAGGACCTCGCGGACGACGGCGTGGTGTACGGCGAGGTGCGCTGGGCCCCCGAGCAGCACCTCACCGACGGGCTCACGCTCGACGAGGCCGTCGAGGCGGTCCAGGCCGGCCTCGAGGACGGCATGGCGGCCGTCGAGGAGTCCGGGCGGGTCATCGCCGTCGGCCAGCTCATCACGGCCATGCGCCACGCCGACAACTCCCAGGCGGTCGCCGAGCTCGCGGTGCGCCACCGGGACCGCGGCGCGGTCGGGTTCGACATCGCCGGGGCCGAGGACGGCTTCCCGCCCTCGCGCTTCGCCGAGGCCTTCACCTACCTCGCCCAGAACAACTTCCCGGCCACCGTCCACGCCGGAGAGGCCGCGGGCCTCGCGAGCATCCAGTCGGCCCTCGTCGACGGACGCGCCCTCCGCCTGGGGCACGGCGTGCGCATCGCCGAGGACATCACGGTCGAATCGACCGACGAGGTCGACGAGGACGGCGTGCCGATCCTGGACGTGACGCTCGGGGAGCTGGCGGCGTGGGTCCGCGACCGCGGCATCCCACTCGAGCTGTGCCCGTCGTCGAACCTCCAGACCGGCGCGATCGCCGCGTGGGGCGAGGACATCCTCGACCACCCGTTCGACATGCTCTACGAGCTCGGGTTCAACGTCACGGTGAACACCGACAACCGGCTCATGAGCGGCGTGACGCTCACGGACGAGTTCGAGCTCCTCGTCGAGGCGTTCGACTACGACCTCGACGACCTGCTCGAGATCACGCTCAACGCCGCCGAGGCCGCGTTCCTGCCCCTCGAGGACCGCGAGGACCTCGTCGAGTACATCAACGAGGCGTACGCGAACCTTGCCGAGTAGGCAGGGCAGCCGTCATGCCGCCGGTGCGGCGGGAGGCCTGAGGTGAGCGCCGCCGTCGACCGTCTCGTGGGGGTGGTGCGGCTCCTGCGGGAGCACTGCCTCTGGACGGCCGCGCTCACGCACTCCTCCCTCGTGACGTACCTGATCGAGGAGTCCTACGAGCTCGTCGAGGCGATCGAGGACGGCCAGCCGGAGGAGGAGCTGAGGGGCGAGCTCGCCGATGTGCTCCTGCAGGTGGTCCTGCACGCCGAGATAGCCCGGGAGCGCGGCGCGTTCGACCTCGACGGCGTCGCGGAGGCGCTCACGGCGAAGCTGGTCCGGCGCAACCGCCACGTCTTCACGCCCGACGGCGGGCTGCAGCCGAGCTTCCCGGCGACCGTCGCGGAGATCATCGCCTCGTGGGACGAGGCCAAGCGGCAGGAGAAGGCGTCCGCACAGGCCGCCGGCCAGGACCTGGCGCCCGAGCGCGACGGGTCACCGAGGCTCGTGGGCCCCGACGCGCTCGAGGGACTCCCGCGGCACCTGCCCGCACTCGCGCTCGCGCAGAAGGCGCTCGGGCGCGCCGAGCGGAGGCGGGCCCTGGATGCGGCCGGTCTGCCGGACGGGCCGACCGACGGGGTGACCTCGGCGTCCCCCGGGGTGACCTCGGCGGGGTTCGCGACGGAGGAGGAGCTGGGGGACTTCCTGCTCGACACGGTGCGCGCCGCCCGTGCCCGCGGCCTCGACGCCGAGCGCGCGCTCCGCGCCGCCGTCGGGCGCCTCTGAGCCCTTGCCCGAGATGGGCGTCACAGGTCGCGCCGCCGAGCGCGGGGCGGATAGTCTGGGGGCGACACCGCGCCTGCCCCGCGGACAGGCGCGGGCAGTGCCACCCACGTCAGAGCCGTTCCAGCCACCAAGGAGCACATCCATGGCCCTTATCGATGCCATCCACGCCCGCGAGATCCTCGACTCCCGGGGCAACCCGACGGTCGAGGTCGAGGTCCTGCTCAGCGACGGCTCGCTCGGCCGCGCCGCGGTCCCCTCGGGCGCCTCGACGGGCGAGTTCGAGGCCGTGGAGCGCCGTGACGGCGACAAGGGCCGCTACCAGGGCAAGGGCGTCCAGCAGGCCGTCGAGGCCGTCCTCGACCAGATCGCCCCGGCCCTGACCGGCTTCGACGCGACCGACCAGCGCGCGATCGACCAGGCCATGATCGACCTCGACGGCACCCCCAACAAGGGCAACCTCGGCGCGAACGCGATCCTCGGCGTCTCCCTCGCCGTGGCCAACGCCGCCGCCGACTCCGCGAACCTGCCGCTGTACAAGTACCTCGGCGGCCCCAACGCGCACGTCCTGCCCGTGCCGCTCATGAACATCCTCAACGGCGGCTCGCACGCCGACTCCGATGTGGACATCCAGGAGTTCATGATCGCCCCGATCGGCGCCGAGACGTTCTCGGAAGGCCTCCGCTGGGGCGTCGAGGTCTACCACAACCTCAAGAGCGTGCTCAAGGAGAAGGGCCTCTCCACGGGCCTCGGCGACGAGGGCGGCTTCGCCCCGAACCTGCCCTCCAACCGCGCCGCGCTCGAGCTCATCACCGAGGCCATCGGCAAGGCCGGCTACACCCCGGGCAAGGACATCGCGCTCGCGCTCGACGTCGCCTCGTCCGAGTTCTTCAAGGACGGCGCCTACCAGTTCGAGGGCAAGGCCCTCTCCGCGTCCGAGATGAGCGACTACTACGCCGGTCTCGTCAACGACTTCCCGCTCGTCTCGATCGAGGACCCGCTCGACGAGAACGACTGGGAGGGCTGGAAGATCCTCACCGAGCAGATCGGGGACAAGGTCCAGCTCGTGGGCGACGACCTCTTCGTGACCAACCCCGAGCGCCTCCAGCAGGGCATCGACGCCAAGACCGCCAACTCGCTGCTCGTGAAGGTCAACCAGATCGGCTCGCTCACCGAGACGCTCGACGCCGTCTCGCTCGCCCAGCGCAGCGGCTACACCACCATCACCTCCCACCGCTCCGGCGAGACCGAGGACACGACCATCGCGGACATCTGCGTCGCGACCAACGCCGGCCAGATCAAGACCGGTGCCCCGGCCCGCTCCGAGCGCGTCGCGAAGTACAACCAGCTCCTGCGCATCGAGGAGGAGCTCGACGACGCCGCGCGCTACGCCGGCCGCAGCGCCTTCCCGCGCTTCAAGGGCTGACACCCTCCTCGCCGCCCGCCGTGCCGCCCCTGGCACCGCGGGCGGCACCTGCGCGGAAACGCGCCCCGCGGCGGCTATCGTGGAATGACGATGGCCGCCGCGGCGCATCGGGCAGATGCCGATGCCAGCGGCCGGCCGCACACAGGAGACCAACGCAAGGAGCTTCCATGGCGACGCGTCGACCGGCCGTGCCCCGCACGCCGGCCACGAAGCGACCCTCGCCGGCCACGCCCGCCGCCCCGGCGGAGCCGGTCAGGGACGCCGCCCCGGCTCCCGCGGCGGCGAAGCATCCGAAGAAGTCCGCGGGCTCCGCGAAGCGCCGGACCCGGCCCAAGGTCCCGCTCAGGACGCCCATCTCCGAGGACAGCGGCCCCGTCCCCGCGCGGGCCTTCTCCGGCCGCATCATCGCCCTGGCCGTGGTGCTCGTCGCCATCACGATCATGCTCGCGCCGACCGTCCGCGTCTTCCTCGGCCAGCGGGCCGAGATCAGTTCCCTCCAGGCCGACATCGCCGCGAAGCACGCCGAGCAGGACTCGCTCAAGCAGTCCATCGCCCGGTGGGAGGACCCGAACTACGTCAAGCAGCAGGCGCGCGACCGCATTAACATGGTCATGCCCGGCGAGACCTCGTACTGGGTGTTCGGCGACGACGGCTCCCCGGCCGCCACGAGCAGCGGAACGCAGACCCAGGCGGGCGGCGACACCCCCTGGACCCAGGGCTTCTGGGACGCGTTCGTGCGGGCCGCGACGGACTGAGCCCGCCCCGGCGCCCCGGTGCCGCCCAGCGAGGAGGCGGCAGGGCGCCGTCGTGCGCCCACCGACCAGAGCAAGGACAGTGAGAGCCCCCGTGACCGAGACCCATCAGACGCCTGCCGACGCGCCGACGCCGGACGACCTCGAGACCCTGAGCCGCCAGCTCGGGCGCCCCGTGCGCGACGTGGTCGCCATCCCGGCACGGTGTGTGTGCGGGAACCCGCTCGTGGCGGCCACCGCGCCGCGCCTGGCCAACGGCACGCCGTTCCCGACGACGTTCTACCTCACCCACCCCGTGATCACCTCGGCGGTCTCCCGCCTCGAGGCGGCCGGGCTCATGGCCGAGATGAACGACAGGCTCGCCGCCGACCCCGCCCTGGCCGCCGCGTACCGCCGCGCCCACGAGGCCTACCTCGCGGCGCGCGAGGAGATCGGCCGGCGCGCGGGCACCGGGCCCGTCCCCGAGATCGACGGCGTCTCCGCCGGCGGAATGCCCACCCGGGTCAAGTGCCTCCACGTGCTCGTGGGGCAGTCGCTCGCGCTCGGCCCCGGGGTCAACCCTCTCGGCGACGAGGCGATCGAGGGGATCTCCGCGTGGTGGACGCCTGGAGCCTGCTACTGCGCGGGGGCGTGGGACACCGACGGGCAGGCCCCCGACCGGGACCTCTCCCGGCACGGCCCCCAGGGGCTGCCGGCGATGACGGGACGGCCGGCGCCCGTGCGGCGCTCGGAGGCCTCCGGGGACGCCGCCAGTGCCCCCGCCGTGGGGGAGGACGCGGCAGGGGAGAGCATGGCAGGGGAGGACCCGGCATGAGGGTCGCGGGCATCGACTGCGGCACGAACTCGATCCGCCTCCTGGTGGCGGACGCGGAGCCCGGCGACGACGGCGCACCGCGCCTGGCCGACGTCCACCGCGAAATGCGGGTCGTCCGCCTGGGCCAGGGCGTCGACGCCACCGGCATGCTCGCGCCCGAGGCACTCGGGCGCACCTTCGCCGCCGCCGACGACTACGCCGCCACGGTCAAGGACCTCGGCGCCGAGCGCGTCCGCTTCGTCGCCACCTCGGCCATGCGGGACGCGCGCAACCGCGACGAGTTCGTCGCCGGCATCCGGTCACGCTTCGGCGTCGTGCCCGAGATCGTGCCCGGCACCGAGGAGGCGGCACTGAGCTTCGCCGGCGCCGCGAGCGTCCTGCCGCTGGCCGCCGGCCGCCCTGTGCTCGTGGTGGACCTCGGCGGAGGCAGCACGGAGTTCGTCCTCGGCGACGCCGGCGGGGTCCGGGCCGCGCGCTCGATCGACATGGGCTGCGTCCGCCTCACCGAGCGGCACCTCCGCACGGACCCGCCCACCGCCGAGGAGATCGCCGCGGCGGAGCGCGACGTCGACGCGGGCATCGACGAGGCCCTTGCGGACGTGCCGCTCGGCGAGGCGACGGCCGTGATCGGGGTGGCCGGCTCGATCACCACCATCACCGCGCACGCCCTCGGCCTGCCCGCCTACCAGCCCGAGCGCATCCACGGCAGCGAGCTGCCCATCGCCCAGGTGGCCGCGGCCTGCACCTCGCTGCTGGGGCTGTCCCACGCGCAGCGGGCCGAGCTGCCCTACATGCACCCCGGGCGCGTCGACGTGATCGGCGCCGGGGCGCTCGTGTGGCGCCGCATCCTCGCACGGCTCTCCGGACTCACGGACGGCCGCGTCTCCACCGCCGTCACGAGCGAGCACGACATCCTCGACGGCATCGCCCTGAGCACCCTGACGAAGAAGACCACGTGATCCGACGCGCCACCGCACTGACCCTCTCCCTCGTCACCGCCCTCGCAGCGGCGATCCTCGGCCTCCTGCCGGCGGCGCCCGCCGCGCTGGCGGACAGCATCCGCGACCGCGAGTACTGGCTCGGCGAGTACGGAATCGAGAAGGCCTGGGAGGTGTCCAAGGGCGCCGGCGTCAAGGTCGCCGTGATCGACAGCGGGATCGACGGCACCCACCCGGACCTGCAGGGCGCGGTCATAGGGGGCCACGACTCCTCCGGCGCCGGCTCTCCGGACGGGCAGAAGCCGATCGGCGCGAAGCCGGAGCACGGCACGCTCGTGGCGACCATGCTCGCTGGCCGCGGCCATGGCAAGGATGGCAAGGACAGCAAGGACCCCGTGGGACCGGACGGGATCGTCGGGGTGGCGCCCGAGGCCCAGCTCCTCTCGGCCTCGACCTGGCTTGGCTCGCCCAACCCCGCGGGCATCTCCGACCAGGCCCAGATTCCGGATGCCGTGCGCTGGGCCGTGGACCAGGGTGCGAAGGTCATCAACATCTCCCTCGGCAGCTCCTCGCCCGTCTGGCCGGAGAGCTGGGACTCCGCGTTCCTCTACGCCGAGCAGCACGACGTGGTGATCGTCGCCGCCGCCGGCAACAGGGTGGGCGGCAACCTGCAGGTCGGAGCGCCCGCCACCATCCCCGGAGTCCTCACCGTCGCGGGCCTGGACCGGCAGCGGAAGGCGAGCGTCGACTCCTCGTCCCAGGGCATCAGCATCGGCGTGGCAGCCCCGGCAGAGGAGCTCGCCGGCGGCCTGCCGGGGGGCCAGTACGCGGAATGGGCCGGCACCTCGGGGGCCGCGCCGATCGTGTCGGGGGTCGCGGCGCTCATCCGCTCGAAGTGGCCCGACATGAGCGCGGCCCAGGTCATCAACCGGATCGTCTCGACGGCCAAGGACGCAGGCGCCCCCGGCGCGGACCCGCTCTACGGCCGCGGCATCCTCGACGCCGAGGCTGCGCTGAAGGCGGACGTGCCGGTCACCGCGGTCAACCCGCTCGGATCGATCGCCGACTGGATCCGGGTGCACCGCAAGGGAGGGGCCACCGTGCCCGCGGCACCGCAGGAGACGGCCGCCCCGACGGCCCCCGCCAAAGCCGTGCCCGAGCCGGCGGCGCCCACGCCGCGCCTCAATCCGGTGGAGAGCCCATGGCCTGCCCTGACCGTGATCCTGTCGGCCATCGCGGTGCTGGGCATCGCCGCCGGCGGCAGCCTCCACGTCTGGCGCCGCTCGGTCCGCATCCGCGCCGGCGGAGCGCTCCTCCCGCCCGGAGCTGCGCCCTCCGGGGAGCCCGAGGAGTCACACCCGGCGAGCTAGTGAATATTTTCACAAACTGCGCTACGCTTGTTCCATGCCTTCCTCCCTGCAGCTTGTCGATCGCCCCCGCGTCCTCGTCGTCGGCGGCGGCTACGTCGGCCTCTACGTGGCCCTGAACCTCCAGAAGAAGATCGCCTCGGCCGGCGGCATCGTCACGGTCGTGGACCCGAACCCGTACATGACGTACCAGCCGTTCCTGCCCGAGGTGGCCGGCGGCAACATCGAGGCGCGCCACGCCGTCGTCTCCCTCCGCGAGCACCTCAAGGACAGCGAGGTCATCCAGGGCTCGGTCACGAGCATCGACCACGCGGACCGCAAGGCTGTCGTGCAGCTCCCGGGCGACCAGGGCACGGTCGAGGTCCCCTACGTCGACGTGGTCCTCGGCGCGGGCGCCATCACGCGGACGTTCCCGATCCCCGGCCTCGCCGAGGCCGGCATCGGCAACAAGACCATCGAGGAGGCCATCGCCCTCCGCAACCAGGTGATCGAGCGCATCGAGTTCGCCTCGACCGCCACGGACCCGGCCGAGCGCCGGCGCGCCCTGACCTTCGTGGTCGTCGGCGGCGGCTTCGCCGGCATCGAGACGATCGCCGAGATGGAGGACCTCGCCCGCGAGGCCGTCCGCAACAACGGCCGCCTGAGCCAGGACGAGGTGCGCTTCGTGCTCGTCGAGGCGATGGGCCGCATCATGCCCGAGGTCACGGCCGAGCAGGCCGAGTGGGTCGTGGGCCACCTCAAGAGCCGCGGCATCGAGGTGCTCCTGAACACCTCCCTCGCCAGCGCCGAGGGCTCCCTCAAGCTCATCAACATGCCCGACAAGACCCCGGCGGACGAGTTCGAGGCGGACACCCTCGTGTGGACCGCCGGCGTGCAGGCCAACCCGATGGTCCGTGCCACCGGCTTCCCGCTCGAGCCGCGCGGCCGCGTCCGCGTCCTGCCGGACCTCCGCATCGCCGGCGACGAGGGCATCATCGAGAACGCGTGGGCCGCTGGCGACATCGCCGCCGTGCCCGACCTGACCGGCAAGGGCCTCCCGGACGGCACCTGCGTTCCGAACGCCCAGCACGCCCTGCGCCAGGCCAAGGTCCTCGCCAACAACCTGTGGGCCAACCGCTGGGACAAGCCGCTGACGGACTACAAGCACAAGAACCTCGGCGCCGTGGCCGGCTTCGGCCCGTGGAAGGGCGTCGCGAACATCAACCTGTTCGGGCGGATCGGCCTCAAGGGCCCGCTCGCCTGGCTCGCACACCGCGGCTACCACGGCCTCGCGATCCCCACGGCCGAGCGCAAGTTCCGCGTGCTCCTCGACTGGTTCTCCTCGCTCTTCGCCGGCCGCGACACGACCCCGCTGCAGGGCCTCGAGAACCCGCGGGCCGCGTTCGAGAACGCCGCCCGTCCCGCCCCGAAGCCCGCGGCTGCCCCGGCGCCGAAGGCCCAGGACGCCGGCGAGAAGGTTCCGGCCGGGGCCAAGTAGCCCCAGCGCCCCGGCCCGCGCCGGGTAGACCACGACGACGGCGGCCGCCTCCCGCGAAGGAGGCGGCCGCCGTCGTGCTTCCGGCAGGCGCCCGCGTCCGGGCGCCCAGGCGAGCCAGTAGGCTGGTGAGCACGCCCCAGTAGCCCAATCGGCAGAGGCAGCGGACTTAAAATCCGCTCAGTCAGGGTTCGAGTCCCTGCTGGGGCACCACCAGTGCGGATGCAGCTTTCGAGGCGTTACAAGGCTGTGACCACAATCACTGTAACGAGCGTTAACCGTTGAATTAGCCTGTCTTCTAATCAGGAACACCTGATTGTTCGCATCAGGGGCTCTCCGCGCCCTTCGATGGAGGAGATTACGCATGATTCAACGTCACCAGGCTGCGCCTCGGGCGGCGAAGCTTGCTGCACTCGGCATCGGCGTCGCCATCCTGGCGACCGCGTGCAGCGGTTCCTCGGGCACACCGTCGAGCTCGGGCTCCGCTTCGGGCAGCGCTGCAGCATCCGGCACGATTTCCTGCCCCGCGCCGAGCTCGTCCGCGGGTGCAGGCAGCGCCTCGGCCGGGGCCACGGTCGCCCCCGGGGACGTGCCCAAGTCCACGACCACGTCCCCGACCCCGCTCAAGCTCGGCTCGCTCCTCCCGCAGACGGGCGCGCTCGCGTTCCTCGGCCCGCCCGAGATCGCCGGCGTGAACCTCGCCGTCAAGCAGATCAACGAGGCCGGCGGCGTCCTCGGCCAGAAGGTGGAGGTCACCCACCGCGACTCCGGCGACACCACCACGGACATCGCGACCCAGTCGGTGACCAACCTCCTCGGGCAGGGCGTGTCCGCGATCATCGGCGCGGCATCCTCCGGGGTGTCCAAGACCGTGATCAACCAGATCACGGGCGCCGGGACGGTCATGTTCTCGCCGGCCAACACCTCGCCGGACTTCAGCACGTGGAACGCCAAGGGCCTCTACTGGCGCACCGCGCCGTCGGACGTGCTCCAGGGCCGCGTGCTCGGCAACTACATGGCCTCCTGCGGCGCCCAGACCCTCGGCATGATCGTCCTGAACGACGCCTACGGCACCGGCCTGCGCGACAACGTCCAGAAGGCCTTCGAGGCCGCCGGCGGCAAGGTCGTGGACCAGGAGCTGTTCAACGAGGGCGACTCGCAGTTCAGCTCGCAGGTGGACAAGGTCGTGGCGGCCAAGCCGGACGCGATCGCGGTGATCTCCTTCGACCAGGCCAAGCAGATCATCCCGCTGCTGACGGCCAAGGGGGTCAAGCCGACGCAGATGTTCTTCGTCGACGGCAACACCTCGGACTACAGCAAGGACCTCAAGCCGGGCACGCTCAAGGGCGCCCAGGGCACGACCCCGGGAACGTTCGCGAAGGACGACTTCAAGAAGCAGCTCGCCACGGTGGACTCCGGCCTGAAGGACTACAACTACGCCGGTGAGTCCTGGGACGCCGTGAACCTGATCGCGCTCGCGGCCGAGGAGGCCAAGAGCACCAAGGGCACGGACATCGCCGCTCACCTCCAGGACGTCTCGGAGGGCGGCGAGAAGTGCAGCGACTTCGCCAGCTGCGTGACGCTCCTGCGCCAGGGCAAGGACATCGACTACGACGGCAAGTCGGGCCCGGTCTCCTTCGCCAAGAACGGTGACCCCCAGGAGGCCTACATCGGCATCTACCAGTTCGACGACAACAACAAGCCGCAGCCGGTCCGCGAGGAGTTCGGCAAGCTGAGCTGACCGAGGCCACTCGGAAGGCCGGCCCAGGGCCCCGGCCCCCGCGAGGGGGCCGGGGCCCTGGCATGTCAGCGATTCCTTCTGGGCGGCTCCGGAGAGGCTGCCACCACAGATGACGGCGGTGCTGCCGCCGCGCACGACGGCGCCGCCCCACCCGCGGAGGGTGGGGCGGCGCCGTCGTGCGCCAGGGGCTAGTGGGTCTGGTCCGCGGCCTTCCCCTGGTCCTCCGCCGCCTTCCCTTCGCCCTCGACCGTGTCGGCGAGGGTGCCGAGGTAGAGCTGGATGACCTTCGGATCCTTGAGCAGCTCCCGGCCGGTCCCCGTGTAGGCGTCGCGGCCCTGGTCCAGGACGTAGCCCCGGTCGCAGATCTGCAGGCAGCGCCGGGCGTTCTGCTCGACCATGATGACGGACACGCCGGCGCGGTTGATCTCGTGCACGCGCAGGAACGTCTCGTCCTGCTTGACGGGGGAGAGGCCGGCCGAGGGCTCGTCGAGGAGGAGCACTGCGGGGTCCATCATGAGGGCCCGGCCCATGGCCACCATCTGCCGCTCGCCGCCCGAGAGCGAACCGGCCCGCTGCGCCCGGCGCCTGCCGAGCTCGGGGAACAGCTCCGTGACGAAGTCCCAGCGCTCCTTGAAGGCCTTGGGCCGCTGGAACATGCCCATCTGCATGTTCTCCTCGATCGTGAGCGTCGTGAAGACGTTGTTGTTCTGCGGCACGAATCCCAGGCCGCGGCTCACGAGCTTGTTCGCCTTGAGCCCGGTCAGGTCCTGCCCGCGCACCACGACCGAGCCCGAATGGACCTTTACGAGGCCGAACATGGCCTTCAGCAGCGTGGACTTCCCGGCCCCGTTGGGGCCGATGATGCCGATCAGCTCGCCCTTGCGGGCCTCGATGCTGCAGCCGTTGAGGATGTTGACCCCGGGCAGGTAGCCGGCCACGAGCTTCGTGACGGTGACGACGGCCTCGCCGTCCGGCGCGGGGGCCGCCGCGGTTGCGCTGTGCTCGCTCACTTCTGCTCCTCCTTGCCGGTGTCCAGGTCCGCCTCGGTCGCGCCGTGCGGCGCCTCGTCGGCGGCCTCGTCCGGTGCCTCGCCGGGCGCGGCCAGATGCTTGGCGGGGCGGCTGACGGTGATCGTCTCGGCCTCGGAGAGTACCGTCTCCTCGGAAATGATCCCGGCGTCCGCGGTCCCCACCACCGACTCCTCATCGGCGGCCAGCTCCTCCTCGAGCTCCCGGAGGCCGCCGGCCGCCCCGAGGTCCACGTCGTGGTGGGCGCCCAGATAGGCGTCGATCACGGCCTGGTCCTTCATGACGTCGGCGGGCGGGCCCTCGGCCACGACCTTCCCCTCGGCCATGACCACGACCCAGTCGGCGATGTGGCGGACCATGTGCATGTCGTGCTCGACGAACAGCACGGTCATGCCCTCCGCCTTGAGGTTCTTGATGTGGTCGAGGAGGCTCTGGGTCAGGGCGGGGTTGACGCCGGCCATCGGCTCGTCGAGCATGACGAGCTTCGGATTGACCATGAGCGCCCGGGCCATCTCGAGGAGCTTGCGCTGGCCGCCGGAGAGGGATGCGGCGTAGTCGTCGCGCTTCGTGTCGAGCTTGAACTTGGCCAGCAGCTCCTCGGCCTTGGCGGTGATGTCCTTCTCGCGGCCGCCCCAGATGCCGCGGAACAGGGCGTTGCGGAGCTTCTCGCCCGGCTGCTCCGAGGCGCCGAGGCGCATGTTCTCGATGACCGTCAGCTTGCCCATCACCTTGGTGAGCTGGAAGGTGCGCACCATCCCGAGCCGGGCCACCTTGTAGGATGCCATGCCCGCAAGGTCGCGCCCCTCGAACTGCCAGGTGCCCGACTGGGGGGTGTCGAAGCCCGTGAGGAGGTTGAAGAGGGTCGTCTTGCCCGCGCCGTTGGGCCCGATCAGGGCGGTGATCTTGTGCCGGGGGATTTCGAGGTGCTCGACGTCCACGGCGTTGATGCCGCCGAAGCGCCTGCTCACGTTGTCGGCGACGACGATCGGGTCGCGTTTGCGGCACCCGGGGGCCGCTGGCCCCTCGCTGATGGGGCGGGTGTCCGTCATGTGGTCGACGGCGCCGCCGGACGTGGTGTGTGCCTCGCTCATGAGAATGCGAGCTCCTTCTTGTTGCCGAACACGCCCTGCGGCCGGAAGATCATCAACAGCATGAGGGCGACGCCCACGAGGATGTAGCGCAGCTGGCCTGCCTGGGTGGGGCTGAGGAACGGCAGGACGCCGATCTGGATCAGCCCGAAGAGCACGTTCTGGGTCAGGGAGAGCACGACCCAGAAGATCATGGCCCCCACGATCGGCCCGAGGACCGTCGACATGCCGCCGAGGAGGAGGCACGTCCACAGGAAGAACGTGAACTCGGTGCCGTAGTTCGCGGGCTGGACCACGTCGCGGGGGAGGGTGAACACGAGCCCGGCGAGCGCGCCGAGGATGCCGCCGATCACGAGCGCCTGCATCTTGTACGAGTAGACGTTCTTGCCCAGCGAGCGCACGGCCATCTCGTCCTCGCGGATGCCCTTGAGGACGCGGCCCCAGGGGCTGCGCATGAGCAGCCAGACCCCGATGCCGAAGATGATGACGAGGCCCCAGCCGAAGACCCGGTAAAAGAAGTCAGGGCTGCTGTACCCGAGGTAGGTGCCCGGGGGGAAGGGGTTGAGCCTCAGGAAGTCCTGCCGGAAGCCGGCCAGGCCGTTCGCGGAGCCGGTGACGTCCGTGAGGGTGTTGGTCGTGACGATGTAGCGGATGATCTCCGCGGCGGCGATCGTCACGATGGCGAGGTAGTCAGCCCGCAGCCGCAGGGTCGGGATGCCCAGGATGAGTGCGAACACGACTGAGGCCACGACCGCGACGATGAGGGAGAGCCAGAACGGGAACTGCAGGTGGATGGTGGTCATGGCGAACGCGTACGCGCCGACGGCGATGAAGCCCGCCTGTCCGAAGTTGAGCAGCCCCGCGTAGCCGAAGTGCACGGCGAGGCCGAGTGCGGCCAGCGCGTAGGCCGCCGTCGTGGGGCTGACGAGCTCGCCGAGAGCCTCGAGAAGAATCTGTCCGAAATCCATGGTGGCCTCCTCAGCCCACTCGCTCACGCCGGCCCAGGATGCCCTGGGGCCGGAACAGGAGGACGAGGATCATGACGACCAGCGCCCCGACGTACTTCAGGTCCGAGGTGAGGCCGAAGACAGTGGTGAGCTCCACGAAGATGCCCACCACGATGGACCCCACGAGCGCGCCGAACACCGTCCCGAGCCCACCGAGGGTCACGCCCGCGAAGATCATGAGCAGGAGCTGCTGGCCCATGTTGAAGGAGACCCCGGGACGGTAGTACGCCCACAGGATCCCGCCGAGCGCCGCGAGGAAGCCGCCGGTCACCCAGACGAGCCGGATGACGCGGTCCACGTCGATCCCGCTCGCCGCCGCGAGGGCGGGGTTGTCGGCGACGGCGCGGGTTGCCTTGCCGAGGCGGGTCCGCAGCAGGGCGAAGGCGATCAGGAGGATCACGACGACGGAGATCAGCAGGGACCACAGGTTGTTGGGCGAGATCGAGACCACGCCCAGGTCGATGTCCGTGGACTGGGAGTACGGGAGCTGCTGGGTCGCGCCCCCGAAGAAGAAGAGGATCACGTAGCGGGAGGCCAGGGCGAGGCCGATGCTGACGATCATCATGGGGACGAGGCCGGTGCCGCGCCGCCGCAGGGGCTTCCACAGGAACGCGTCCTGGGCGTAGCCGAAGGCGATCCCGGCGGCGAGCCCGGCGAGGATCGCAAGCCAGAACGGCGCGCCCACAGCGCTCGTCGAGAAGACGACCACGGCGCCGAGCGTGACCATCTCTCCGTGGGCGAAGTTCGTCAGGCCCGTCGTGCCGAAGATGAGCGAGAGGCCCACGGCCGAGAGCGCGAGGAGCAGGCCGAAGCTCAGGCCCGCGACGAGCCGGTTCGCCAGATTCGTGAAGAAGCTCTCCTGGTGTACCTGGATGCCCGCGCCGAACGCGAAGATCGTGCTCGCGTTGGAGGTCTGGCTGAACGTCACCGTCCGCGGGTTCTCCTGCCCCTCAGCGAGCTTGATGCCCTGGGGCAGTGTCGACTCGTCGAGGGTGACCTTGTAGCTGCCCTGGGTCGGTACCGAGATGCTCCACGCCCCGGAGGCCGAGGACGTGGTGCTGCCGGTGAAGCCGTTGCCCTCGGCCGTGATCTTGACGCCTTGGAGCGGCTGGCCGGCGTTGCGCAGGAAGCCCGAGATGCTGTTCTGGAACTGGGACTGGCTGGGGCCCGGGCTGGGCGACGTCGTCGCCTCGGCGGCCGGGGCCACGGCCAGGAGCACTGCGAGGATGGTGCCGATCAGGGCGCCTGCCGCCGCCAGTACGCGCCGCGCGCGTCGCCGGGGGACGGCCGAGGCTGTGCGTCTCACGTAGGGCCTCCGTCTGTACGGGTGCGGCTGGGGCTGCCAGCCGGTGGTCGGTGCAGCGGGCACGGCCCATCGCGCCGAGCGCAAGGCCCGGAATGTGACGAACCTCACCCGCTGGACGTCATGTTACCCGCGGGACTGGCGGCGATCGGCTGCGCAAGGGGGCGCCACAGGTCGCGATCCGGTAACAACTATGAAGATTTGCCCCAGTTCTTCTTTAGGGCAGCTTTGGGGTCGTCGCGGGAGCGCTTTGCGGCGCCCGCAGGGGCCCGCTCAGAGGTACAGGCCGAGGTCCCGTGCGGGTTCATCGCTCTCGGCGACAGCATGGAGGTCGCGCTCGCGCAGCAGCACGTAGTCCTTGGCGCCGACCTCGACCTCGGACCGGTCCTCGGGGTCGAAGAGCACGTGGTCGCCGACGGCGACCTGCCGGACACTGGGGCCGGCGGCGACCACCTCGGCCCAGGCGAGCCGCTTGCCGAGCACCGCCGTCGCCGGGATCACGATGCCGGAGGCCGAGCGCCGCTCGCTCGCCTCCTTGTCCAGTTCGACCAGGATGCGGTCGTGGAGCATGCGCAGGGGGAGGCGGGGCTGCGGGGCAGAAGTCGCGTCATTCGGCACCGCAACAGTGTAGCCGCGGGAACTTCCGCGGCCTCCCGGGCGTGCTCTCCAGTAGCGCCCCTGCAGCACCCGCGGGGCCGCACCACGAGCATGGACAAGGAGCCGACATGGCATTTGGGGGCAACCCGGTCTTCCGGGGGAAGAACTACAGGGGCGCCATTGCCACCGCCGCGCCCGCCCCGACTCAGGGCCACAGCCCGTACGGCCACAGCCCGTACGGCCAGGACACCTACGGCCAGGCGGGGTACCCGCAGCAGCCGATGACCCCCGAGCAGCTCGACAAGCTGTACCGCGCGCCGTCCGCGGGGCCGGCGCAGACGGGGCGCATGACGTACGACGACGTCATCGTCCGCACGCTCGCCTGCCTGGGTTTCGTCGTGGTCGGGGCAGCGGTGACCCTGGCCGTCCCGGCGAACGCGGCGCTGGGCCTCATGGTCCTCGGCGCGATCGGCGGCTTCGTCCTCGCGCTCGTCAACTCCTTCAAGCGGGAGCCGGTGGCCGGGCTGATCCTGGCGTATGCCGGCCTCGAGGGGCTCTTCCTCGGCGGCATCACCCGCGTGATCGACGCCTTCGCGCCCGGCGTGGGGCTGCAGGCGGTCATCGGCACCATCGTCGTGGCCGGCGTGACCCTCGCCCTGTACAAGAGCGGCAAGGTGCGGGCCACCCCGCGTCTGGCGAAGTTCCTCCTGATCGCCCTCGTGAGCTACCTCGCGTTCAGCCTCGTCAACGTGGTCATCATGCTCGTCAACCCGGGCCTCGGCGCGTGGGGGCTCCGCAGCAGCGTGCACATCTTCGGCATCCCGCTGGGCGTGTTCGTGGGCCTGTTCGCGATCGTGCTCGCGGCGATCTCGCTCATCTTCGACTTCAACAGCATCGAGCAGGGGGTCCGTGCCGGCGCCCCGCGTCGGTTCGCCTGGACCGCCGCGTTCGGGCTGACCGTCACCCTCGTGTGGCTCTACACCGAGCTGCTCAGGCTCCTGGCGATCCTCAACAGCAACGACTGAGGCGCTGAGAAGCACGGAGCCCCCCGGACCGATGGTCCGGGGGGCTCCGTGCTGCCGGGGGCAGTGCCGGGGCCCGGAATCAGAGGACCCGCCGCGCGCCGCCGGCCGGGACCACCGTGAAGAGGTCCGGGGCGCCGAACCCCGCCCGGCCGAACGCGGCGGAGACCGCATCGCGGACGGCGGCCTCGGCCGCGCGCGGGATCAGGGCGATCGCAGAGCCGCCGAAGCCGCCGCCGGTCATGCGGGCCCCGAGGGCGCCGGCCGAGCGCGCGGCCTCCACGGCCAGGTCGAGCTCGGGGCAGGAGATCTCGAAGTCGTCCCGCATCGAGGCATGGCTCGCGTCCAGCAGGGGCCCGATCGCAGCCGGACCCTCGGAGCGCAGCACGTCGACGGTCGCCAGGACGCGCTCGTCCTCGGTCACCACGTGCCGCACGCGCCGGAAGGTCACCGGATCGAGGAGGGCGCGCGCTTCGGCGAGGTCGTCGGAGGAGACGTCCCGCAGCGCCGCGACGCCGAGGACCTCGGCCCCGAGCTCGCAGGCGGCCCGGCGCTCGGCGTAGCCGCCCCCGGCGTGCGAGTGCGCCACCTTGGTGTCGACGACGAGGACCGCCAGGCCCGCGGCGTCGGCGTCGAACGGGATGAGCTCGATCCTCTGGTCGCGGCAGTCGAGGAACACGGCGTGCCCCGCAGTCCCGCGCAGCGAGGCCGACTGGTCGAGGATGCCCGTGGGCGCGCCGACGAACGCGTTCTCCGCGCGCTGGGTGACGAGCACGAGGTCCTCGGGCCCCAAGTCCGCCGCGGCGAGCTCGGACAGCGCAGTGGCGACCGCGCACTCGATGGCGTGCGAGGAGGACAGGCCCGAGCCGACGGGGACGGTCGAGTCCAGTGCGAGGTCGAACCCGGGCAGGTCGGCCCCGCGCTCGGCGACGGCCCACGCGACCCCGGCCGGATACACGGCCCAGCCGGGGGCCCCGTCGGGGGAGAGCGAGTCCAGGTCGAGTTCGACCACCCCGCCGCCGTGGGTGGACAGGAGTCGGACGCACCGATCCGCGCGTGCCCGGACGGCCACGTGCGCGGCGAGGTCGATCGCGAACGGCAGCGCGAAGCCCTCGTTGTAGTCGGTGTGCTCCCCGATGAGGTTGACCCTCCCCGGCGCCCGCCACACGCCGTCGGGCGTTCCGCCGAAGGCCTCCGAGAAGGCACGCAGGGCGGCCGCGGCGGCGTCCCGCGGGGGAGGGGGAGCGCTCATGCGGGGGCCTCTCCGGTGGTTGCGCGGGCGGCGGCGCCGGAGACGGCGTCCCGCATCCGGGCAGCGACCTGCTCGGGGGTGGTGTCATTGATGAAGGCGCCCATCGCCGCCTCGGACCCGGCCAGGAACTTCAGCTTGTCCGCCGCACGGCGCGGGGAGGTGAGCTGGAGGTGGAACCGCGCCGCGGGGCGGAGCGCGGCCTCGAGCGGCGCCTGGTGCCAGGCGGCGATGTAGGGGGTCGGGGTCGGATACAGCGCGTCCATGCCGCGCAGGAGGGCGAGGTAGGCGTGGGCGAGCTCGTCCTTCTCCTCGCCGGCGAGGGCAGCGAAGTCGGCGACGTGGCGGTGCGGGACCAAGTGGACCTCGAGGGGCCAGCGCGCCGCGAACGGCACGTAGGCGGTGAAGTGCTCGCCTTCGAGGACCAGGCGCTCGCCGGCTGAGCGCTCGCGGTCCAGGAGGGTGCCCAGCAGGGTGGCCCGGCCGCCGGCGTCGTCGTAGAAGCGGCGCGCGGCGGCGCCGAGCTGCAGGGCCCGGGGGGTGACGTAGGGGTAGGCGTAGATCTGGCCGTGGGGGTGGTGCAGGGTCACACCGATTTCGGCCCCCCGGTTCTCGAACGGGAAGACCTGGCGGACGCCGGGGAGCGCGCTCAGGGCCGCGGTCCGGTGTGCCCAGGCCTCGACGACGGTGCGGGCCCTCTCGTAGGGCAGCTCGCCGAAGGACCCGGTGTGGCTCGAGGTGAAGGAGACGACCTCGCAGCGGCCGACGGCGGGCACGGTGCGGCCCCACGGCAGCGCCGGGGGAACCACGGCCGTGTCCGGTCCGAGCGACGGGAAGCGGTTCTCGAAGACCGCCACGTCGTAGTCCGGGTCGGGGATCTCGGAGGCGTTGGACGGGGTGCTGGGGCACAGCGGGCAGGCCTCGGCAGGCGGCAGGTGGGTCCGGGACTGGCGGTGCGCCGCGATGGCGACCCAGTCGCCGGAGAGCTCGTCGTAGCGCAGCTCACCCGGGGCGGCGCGCTGCGTGAGGCCGCGCGGATCGGCGGACGGCGCGCGCGGCGGAGTCCCCGGGTCGTCGAAATAGAGCAGCTCGCGGCCGTCGGACAGCCGCGTGGGGGTGATCCTCGGGGCATGGGGTGCAGTCACTGTGCCTCCTTCGTGGGCCGGGCGTCCTCGACGGCCGCGACGATGAGGTCGGGGACGTGCTGGCGGAGTTCGTCGAGCGCCGCCGCGGAGAGCCCGTCGTCCGTGATGAGGGTGTCGACCGCGCTCAGGGGCAGGATCCGCGCGAGCCCCACGAGGCCGTACTTGCTGTGGTCGGCGAGGACCACGAGCCGGGCGGCGGCCTCCGCGGCGGCGCGGTTCGCCTCCGCCTCGAGGATGTTCGGGGTGGTCAGGCCGGCGCGGGGATGCAGTCCGTGCACGCCCATGAAGCAGACCTCGACATGGAGCTGGCGCAGGGTCGAGGTCGTGAGGGGTCCCACGAGGGCCTCCGAGGGCGTCCGCTCCCCGCCGGTGAGAATGGTCCGGACCCCGCCGGCGGCGCCCAGGGCCTCGACGACCTTGATCGAGTTCGTCGCGACCGTGAGGTCCTCGATGCCCGCCAGGAGGCGCGCGAAGGCGAAGGTCGTGGTGCCCGCGGTGACGAAGATGGTTGCGCCCGGCCGGACGAGCTCGACGGCCCGCTGGGCGATGGCGCTCTTGGCGTCGGGGCGGTGCTCGCTCTTGACCTCGAAACCGAGTTCGGAGAAGCCCACCTCCGTGGGCCGGGCGGCACCGCCGTGGACGCGCCGGGCGAGCCCCTGCTGCTCGAGGTGCTCGATGTCCCGCCGGATCGTCATCTCGGAGACGCCCAGCGCCGCCGCAAGTTCGGTGACCCGGACGGCCTCGCGCCGCTCGAGTTCCGCAATGATGTACGCGTGGCGTTCCGCAGCCAGCATGGGTCCCCCCGCCTCGACGCCCGGGGAGGGGAGTCGACTAACAGAAACAACAGCTTTCTAACAAAAGATAACATTCTGACGGCCGGCTGGGAAGACCCTGCGGAGGCGGAACCGTCGCCGGTTCCCGGCGGGACTAGCGTGGTCCCATGACTCCTTCACCGACCGCCCGCCGTGCCGCCACCGGCCGGCAGCACGAACTGCGGCGCGGGGGCGCCGTCGCCGTCGTCACCGAGCTCGCCGCCGGCCTGCGGTCCTACGCGCGCCATGGAGTGGCCCTCACAGAGACCTATGGCGACGGGCAGATCCCGCCGGGGGCGACCGGCATCACCCTCGCCCCGTGGGCCAACCGGATCGAGGACGGCCGGTGGGCCCTCGACGGGAAGGTCCAGCAGCTCGACATCACCGAGCCCAAGTTCGGGCACGCGAGCCACGGGCTCCTCCGCAACACCGGCTACAGCCTCCTCGAGCAGACGGAGTCCGCGGTGGCGCTCGAGGCCGTCATCTTCCCGCAGCACGGGTACCCGTTCCTCCTGCGCCACCGGGTCGACTACGCGCTCGACGCCGACGGCGGACTCACCGTCACCCAGACCCTCGCGAACGACTCGGCCGCGCCCGCACCCTACGTGCTCGGCGCGCACCCCTACCTGCGGATCGGTGAGCTCCCCGCCGAGGACCTCACCCTCACCGTCTCAGGAGGGACGCGGCTCATCGCGGACCAGCGCCTCATTCCCCGTTCCTCCGAGCCCGTGTCCGGGCTCGCGGACCTCCGCGGCGGCCAGCCGGTCTCCTCCCTCGCGCTGGACGCCGGCTACACCGACCTCGCCTTCGAGGAGGCGACGGACGACGGCGCGGGCGCACCACGGGTGGCCCGCGCGACGCTCGCTGCAGCCGACGGGCGCAGAGTGTGGATGTGGCAGGAGGAGACCTGCCCCTACACCCACGTCTTCGTCACCGACACCTTCCCGGGACGGTCCAAGGCGGTGGCCCTCGAGCCCATGAGCGGGGCCGCGAACGCGTTCAACAGCGGAGCGGGACTGGGCTGGCTCGAGCCGGGTGCGTCCGCAGCCATCCGCTGGGGGATCGGCTCCGAGCTCTAGACGTACTCGGGGGCGCCGGGACGCCTCTGGGAGGCCGGGGCGCCTCTGGCAGGATGGGGCCATGGAGCCCACACCCCCAGGACCCCGCCCCGCGCCCGCCCGGCCAACCCGCCCCGTGAGCGATGCCGACCTCCCGTTCGCGCTGCGGGTCGCCGCCGCCTGGTCCTGGCGCACCGCGATCATCCTCGTGGTCGCCTGGGCCATCGCCTGGGCGCTCGCGCAGCTGAGCTTCCTCGTGATCCCCGTGCTCGTCGCGGCCCTCCTCGCGGGCCTGCTGAGCCCCGTCGTCGGCTGGCTCCGGCGCGCCCGCGTCCCCAAGGGCCTCGCCGTGGCGATCACCGAGGTGGGCTTCATCGCGGTGGTCGCGGGCCTGCTGACCCTCGTGGGCCGCCAGATCTCCATCGGGTTCGCGCAGCTGTGGGACGAGGCCCTCGCCGGACTGGCCGAGGTCCAGAAGTGGCTCTCGGACGGGCCGCTGCAGCTCACCTCCGCCCAGCTCGACGCCTACATCAACGATGCCCAGCACCTGCTCCAGTCGAACCAGGGCACCCTCGTCAGCGGCGTGCTGAGCGTGGGGTCCTCGGCCGGCCACTTCCTCGCGGGACTGCTGATCACCCTGTTCGTCCTCGTCTTCTTCCTGCTCGAGGGGGAGCGCATCTGGCGCTTCCTCGTGGGGCTCCTGCCGCGGCAGGCGCGCCCGGCCGCCGACGGTGCGGGCCGCCGGGGCTGGACCTCCCTCGTGAGCTACGTGCGCGTGCAGGTGCTCGTCGCCGCGGTCGATGCGGTGGGCATCGGAGCCGGCGCGGCGATCCTGGGCGTGCCCCTCGCGCTGCCCCTCGGGATCCTCGTCTTCGTCGCGTCGTTCATCCCGGTGGTCGGGGCGCTCGTGAGCGGCGTGGTGGCCGTGCTCCTTGCGCTCGTCGCGAACGGGCTGGTCAACGCCGTCATCATGCTCGTCATCGTCGTGGTGGTCCAGCAGATCGAGTCGCACGTGCTCCAGCCCCTCATCATGGGCCGCGCCGTGTCCCTCCATCCCGTCGCGGTGATCCTCGCCGTGGCGGCCGGCTCGTACATCGCCGGCATCCCCGGCGCGCTCTTCGCGGTGCCCACGCTCGCCGTCACGAATTCCGCCGTGCGCTACATCGCGGCCCGAGGGTGGGAGAACTCGTGGGAAACTGGAGATGCGCCGGTCCCCTCGGAAGACGCCGGACACGTTCCGCCATCCCGTGAAGCCCCCTAGGAGCACTGAGCATGAAGGCCCTCTCGACTCTCGCTGTGACGCTCGACGACGTTGTTGCCGCACAGGAGCTGCTCGAGGGCATCATTGCCAAAACCCCGATTGAGCAGTCCAGGGCGCTGGGGACGCAGATCGGCGGCGAGGTCTTCTTCAAGTGCGAGAACCTCCAGCGTGCGGGATCCTTCAAGGTCCGCGGGGCCTACGTGCGCATGGCCAGGCTCAGCGAGTCGGAGAAGCGCCGCGGCGTCGTCGCGGCCTCGGCCGGGAACCATGCCCAGGGCGTCGCCTCCGCAGCCAAGCGGCTCGGCATCCGCGCGCGCATCTACATGCCCCTCGGCGTCGCCCTGCCCAAGCTGCAGGCGACCCGCAGCCACGGCGCCGAGGTGGTCCTGCACGGCCACAACGTCGACGAGGCGCTCGCCGAGGCGAAGCGGTTCGCGGACGAGACGGGCGCCGTGTTCGTCCACCCCTTCGACAACGCAGACGTCGTCTCCGGCCAGGGCACGATCGGCCTCGAGATCCTCGAGCAGGTCCCGGACGTGGACACCGTCCTGATGGGCGTCGGCGGCGGAGGACTCCTGGCCGGCGTGACCGTGGCGCTGAAGGCCAAGGCCGCCGAACTCGGACGCGAGATCCGCGTGATCGGCGTCCAGGCCGAGAACGCGGCCGCCTACCCGCCCTCGCTCGCCGCGGACGCCGTCGTGCCGCTGCCGAAGGTCGCGACCATGGCGGACGGCATCGCCGTGGGCCTCCCGGGACAGATCCCGTTCAGCATCATCCGGGAGCTCGTCGACGACGTCGTGACGGTGAGCGAGGACTCGCTGGCCCGCGCCCTGATCTTCCTGCTCGAGCGGGCCAAGCTCGTCGTCGAGCCCGCCGGGGCCGTGGGCGTGGCCGCCCTCATGGACGGCAAGCTCGCCGAACTCGGCATCGACGCGAAGAAGACGGTCGTGATCCTCTCGGGCGGGAACATCGACCCGATGCTCATGCTCAAGGTCATCCAGCGCGGCCTCTCCGCCGCGGGGCGCTTCCTCACCGTCCGCATGATGCTCGACGACCGGCCGGGATCGCTCGCCACCATCTCGCGCATCATCGCCGAGAACGATGCGAACGTCACCGGCGTGGACCACACCCGAGTCGGCGGCTCGATCGCCATGGGGGACGTGGCCATCACCATCGACATGGAGACCAAGGGCCACGAGCACTCCGACCAGGTGCTGCGTGCGCTGCGCGCCGAAGGGTTCCAGCCGATCGTCATGCACGTCTGAGCCACGCGGACGTGGCGGGAGGGAGGACGGGGTGGACACACGCCTCGCGGTGAGGGCCCGGGCCGGACTCGCGACCATGACCGCCGTGACCGCCCTCCTCTACGCGATCCAGTGCGTCAACATGGCCACGCTGGGCCTGCTCACCCGCTGGTTCGGCATCCGGCCGCGGGACGTGAGCAGCCTGCCGGACATCGTCACCTCGCCCCTCGTGCACGACTCGGCGGGCTGGGGGCACCTGGCAGCCAACACCCTGCCGCTGTTCGTCTTCGGGTTCCTCGCCTTCCTCGCCGGGGCCAGGCAGTTCTTCACCGCGATCGGCCTGTCCTGGCTCGCCTCCGGAACCGGGGTGTGGGTGTTCGGGGGGAGCCTCTTCGGGTCCCCGTCCATCACCGTCGGGGCCTCCGGGGTGATCTTCGGCCTGTTCGGGTTCCTGCTCGTGCGCGGGTTCTTCAACCGCAGCTGGTGGCAGATCCTGCTCGCGCTCGTGCTGTTCACCGCCTACGGCAGCGTGCTCCTGGGCATCCTGCCGACCGTGCGCAGCGGCATCTCCTGGCAGGCACACCTGTTCGGCCTCGCCGGCGGCGTGGCCGCTGCCGTCGTCCTGCGGCCGCGCGGCCGCGTGGCCTTCTGAGCGCTGCGGTTCCCACATGCCGACGGCGCCGCCCCCTCGGAAGGGGAGCGGCGCCGTCGTGCGTCTGCCGGTGCTGCGGCGGGATCAGCCGTTGTACGGCGTGGCCGAGATGATCTCGACCGTGATCTCCTTGCCGTTCGGGGCGGTGTAGGAGAGCTTGTCGCCCTGCTTGTGGCCGACGATCGCGGCGCCGAGCGGGGACTTCTCGCTGAACACGTCCATGTCCGTGCCGCCGTCGGCGATCTCGCGCGAGCCGAGGAGGAAGCGCTCTTCTTCGCCGGCGATCTTCGCGACGACGAGCATGCCGGGCTCGACGACGCCGTCGTCCGCGGGCTTCTCGCCCACGTGGGCGTTGCGCAGCAGGTCGGTCAGCTGGCGGATGCGGGCCTCGATCTTGCCCTGCTCCTCCTTGGCCGCGTGGTAGCCGCCGTTCTCCTTGAGGTCGCCCTCCTGACGGGCGGCCTCGATCCTCTCGACGATCTCATGACGGCCGGGCCCCGAGAGGTGGTCCAGCTCGGCCTTGAGACGGTCGTACGCCTCCTGGGTGAGCCAGGCGCCGCCCTGATGGGTCGTGGTGGACATGTCGTCTCCTTGTAGCGTCTTGCCAAAGCAAATACCCCGCCGCGGCTCAACGAACCCTCTCAAGGAACGATGCCTCGGGAGCGCTGTCTCGACCACCGGCGGGGCAATGGGTATTAGACCAGTCTAGTGATACGGGGTCCCAATCCCAAGCTGGCCTGCGGGGCGTGTCCTGCTAGGCACCCTTGAGCCAGCAGGAATCGACGACGCCGGACACCGCCGCGGTCTCGGTCCGCAGCGGGACGCGCTGCAGGCTCGTGGTGGTCCCTGACCGGCCCGCGTCCGGGCCGATCTCGACCTCCTTGAAGCCCACCACCGCGTACGTGTCGGAGAGGGCCTGGACGGCGCAGACCGCCGTGGCTGAGGCGTCCTTGCTCACCTGGAAGTCGATCTCCGCGTGCCACGGGTCGGGGGTCGAGAAGCCGATGTCGTTCGAACTCACCCCGGCGCGCATGCTCGAGGTGTAGGTGAGCCACGCGGCCGCCGCGATGCCCACCACGAGGGCCACTGCGGTGACCCACCGGGCCCTCTGCTTCGTCAACCGGCGCCTGGTGGCGCCATAGCGGGCAGCGAGAGCGGGGGAGTCGGTCACCTGACTATTCTAGGAGACGTGTCAGAGACCGATAGCGCCCTGCGCCTCCTCGCCGTGCATGCCCACCCCGACGACGAGTCGAGCAAGGGCGCCCCGATGATGGCGAAGTACCTCGCCGAGGGACACGAGGTCATGGTCGTCTCCTGCACGGACGGCTCCCGGGGGGACATCCAGAACCCGCACATCCTCGACGCCCCGCACCCGCGGCGGGACATGGCCGGGGCGCGGCGCCTCGAGATGGCCGCCGCGCGCGAGATCCTCGGGGTCGACCACCGTTGGCTCGGGTTCATCGACTCGGGCCTGCCGGAGGGCGACCCGCTGCCGCCGCTGCCCTGGGGCTCCTTCGCGACGCTGCCGATCGAGCAGGCCTCCGCGCCCCTCGTGCGGCTCATGCGCGAATTCCGCCCGCACGTGGTCGTGGCCTACGACGAGAACGGCGGCTACCCCCACCCGGACCACATCATGGCCCACCGCGTGGCCGTGGAGGCGTTCCGCGCGGCGGGACAGGAGGGCGCCTACCCCGACGCCGGGGAACCCTGGGCCCCCTCGAAGCTCTACTACGACGTCTCCTTCAACCCGGACAAGGTCCGCCGCATCCATGACGCGCTCGTCGCCGCCGGGCTCACCTCGCCGTACGCCGACTGGATGGCCCGCGCCACCGAGAACGACGCCGAGGGGCACCGGCCCTGGACCTCCCGCCACCGCGTGACCACCCACGTCGAGTGCGCCGAGTACTTCGAGGTCCGCGACCGTGCGCTCCTCGCCCACGCAACGCAGATCGACCCCGACGGCTGGTTCTTCGCGGTCCCGCTCGAGCTGCGGCAGCACGAGTGGCCCTGGGAGGACTACGCCCTCATCGAGTCCGCAGTGGGCTTCCCCGACGAGGGGACGACCGAGGGGGACCTCTTCGCCGGGCTACGATAGATCGGTGCAGAATCTCCTCGTCGCCCTCACCCAGACACCGGCTCCGTCGCCTTCGGGCTCGCTGCGGCCGGGGCTGAGCGAGGACATGATCACCCCCGGGAACTGGGGTTTCGCGGCCACCGCCTTCGTGGTGCTCCTCACCATCTTCCTCATCATCGACATGGTCCGGCGCCTCCGCCGGATGCGCTACCGCGCCCAGGTGGAGGAGTCCCGCGGCGGCGCCGAGGAGACCGGAGCCGGCGAGCGCAGCGAGCCCTCACCGGAGGACTCCGACCCCCAGGCGCCGGGACGCGGCCGCGCCAACGGCCGCCCCTGACCGCGCGACACCAGTGGCAACGCGTGGCAACGTGTTGCCGGCGGACTCCCTGAGCCTTAGTCTCGCTGTGGCCTCGGCGCGAAGGTGACCGGGGCCACAGGCCACGGAGTCCGGCGCCCCCGGTGCGGGATTCCCGACAGGGGAGGCACCGATGGACCAGACGACAATCCGCAGGCTGTCCGATGAGGCGACGCAGCTGCTGATGAACAAGGCGGGCACGTCATCCAGCCGCCGGGGCGGCTGGATGATGATCGCGACCATCCTCATCGAGGCATGGGACCTCTACGCGCTCTCGTTCGTGCTCGTCTTCATCAAGACCGAGTACAGCCCCACGGCGTTCGAGCTCGGCTGGCTCACGGCCGGCGTGCAGGGTGGCGCGCTGATCGGCGCGGTGCTCGGCGGCGTCGTGGCCGACCGCCTGGGCCGCAAGCGGGTCTTCATCATCACGATGGTGCTCTTCATCGTGCTCGCGATCGCCCAGGGCTTCTCGCAGAACGTGTGGGACCTGATCATCCTGCGCATCCTCATCGGGATCCCGCTCGGCTCCGACATCTCCAACGGCTACGCGTACATCATGGAGTCGATGTCCAAGGGCGCCCGCGACCGCATGGGCAGCCGCTGGCAGGGGATGTTCGGCCTCGGCGAGGTGCTCTCCATCGTGGTCATCACCATCATGTACGTCACCGGGATCGACCACGCCATCCTGTGGCGGGTGGCCCTCGCGATCGGCGCGGTCCCCGCGTTCATCCTCCTGCTGGCCCGGCTCGACCTCCCCGAGACCCCCCTCTCGCTCATCCACCAGGGCAGGTTCACCAAGGCCAAGGAAGTCTCGCTGCGCCTCTTCGACGAGCCGCTCGACATGCTCCCGAACGAGGACGTGAAGCTCCTCAAGCCCAAGGTCGGCGACTTCCTGCAGGTCATCTGGGCCGACCGCACCAAGCGGCGCGCCACGATCTTCGCCTGGATCTCCAACGCCTGCCAGGGCGCGGAGTTCACCGCGTTCGGCTTCTACCTGCCCGTCATCCTCGTCACAGCCGGCGTCGGCGTCGCCTCCAACGCCAACATCACGGGCACCAACATCGTCACCGCGGCCATCTACGTCCTGGCCACTATCTCGGGCTTCCTCGCCCCGGTGATGATCGAGCGAACGGGCCACCGCGGGGTGGCGATGTGGGGCTTCGGCCTCGCATTCATCGGCCTCGTGGTGGGGGCCTTCGCGCTGGGCGCCAAGGTCGAATGGCTGATCGTCCTGGGCGCGGCGGTGCTCATGTGGGGGCATTACTGGGATGCCTCCAACGGCATGACGATCGCCTCCATGGTGGCTCCGGCCCGGTTCAAGGCCACCGCGTCCGGGTTCGGCTACGTCTTCGTGAAGGCGGCCTCGTTCTTCGGGGCGTTCGTGTTCCCCTTCATGACCAGCGCGTGGGGCCCGGTCGGGGCGACCCTGGCCGTCTCCGTCCTGTCCCTCATCGGGTTCCTGTCCGCGAAGTTCATCCTCCCGGAGGTCTACAACTACGTCGAGTCCGAGGAGGTCCGCATGGGGGTCACCGAGTGAGGGACCCCTCCGTCGCGGGCGGGACGTTCAGGCTCCCGTAGCGTTCCATGCGGTGCCACTTCAGGTGCAGGCCGGCGAGCGCCGTGAATACCGACTGGATGACCACGAGGTACATGAGCTGGCGGTACACGACCTGCTGCAGGGGCAGCGTCCACAGCGGGCCCAGCTTCTCTCGGTCCAGGCGGAACGCGTACGCGGCCATGGCCAGCTGGGCGCCCATGAAGGCCAGCCACAGCACTCCGATCCGCACGGGGTCAAGGAACACCAGGCCATACAGGGCGAACACGTCCACGATCGGCGCGAAGAGGGGCAGGAGGACCTGCAGCACGAGCAGGTATCCGAGTCCGCGGCGCCCCAGCTTGCCGGCCGCACCGCCCTGGAGCACTGCTCCGCGGTGCTTCCACATCGCCTGAAGGGTCCCGTAGCACCAGCGGTACCGCTGCTTCCAGAGCGCGCCGAGGGTCGCCGGCGCCTCCGTCCAGGCCCGAGCGTTGTCCTTGTACACGACCCGCCAGCCATCGCGGCACAGGGCCATGGTCAGGTCCGTGTCCTCGGCGAGCGTGTCGCTGCTGACGCCGCCGAGGCGCAGGAGCACGTCGCGCCGGAAGGCGCCGATCGCCCCTGGGACGGTCGGCATGCACTCCGCGAGGTCGAAAAGCCGCCGGTCCAGGTTGAAGCCCACGACGTACTCGATGTGCTGCCAGGCTCCGAGCACGCCGCCGCGGTTCGCCACCTTCGTGTTGCCCGAGACGGCACCGACCCGGGGGTCGGCCAGCGGCTGCACGAGGGCATGGACCGTGCCCGGTTCGAAGACGGTGTCGCCGTCCACCATCACGACGATCTCGTGGGAGGCCGCGCGCAGGCCCGTGTTGAGCGCCGAGGGCTTGCCGCCGTTCTCCTGGCGCAGCACGGTCACTCCGGGGAGCGCGAGTGCTTGGACGATGTCCGCGGTGCCGTCGGTCGAGCCGTCGTCCACGACGATGATCTCCACCGGGTGCTCGGACGCGGCGATTGACCTGACGGCGGCCTCGATGCCCGCCGCCTCGTTGTAGGCGGGCACGATCACCGTGACCGGCTCGGTGACCTCGGGTCGCAGCGGGGCGTCCCGTCGGCGCTTCCCGCGGCGCGCGAGCCGGTGGTGGCGGGACGCCACGGCGACGACGAGGACGGCCCGGACCAGTGTGACGACTCCGCTTGCGGCGAGCAGCCACGAGATCACGGCCACGACGGTGCCGCTGGCCTGGACCCCGCCCACGAAGGCGGCCCCGATGAGCTGCTCGGAAGGAGGGGCGGTCCGCAGGGTCGGGATGCCGAGGGCCTCGCCCACGCTCGTCACCCGGTCCCCCTGCGCGGCAGCCCGGTCGAGCACCTGCTCGAGGGCGGCCACGGTCTGGCTGCGGTCGCCGCCGCCGTCGTGCATGAGCAGGACCTGCCCCTGGCTGCCCGTCGGGACGGCGTTCTTGACGATCTGCGGCACACCGGGCCGCGACCAGTCCTCGCTGTCGAGCGTGCTGAGCACGGTGAGGTAGCCGTCAGAGGCGCTCGAGCGCATGGCAGACCACGTCTGCGTGGTGACGGCATCGTTCTCGGAGCTGTACGGGGGGCGCAGGAGCGTGGCTGTCCTGCCCGTGATCCCGGCGACGGCACGCTGGGCGCCCTGCACCTCGAGCTGGCGCCGCCACTCGGGGACCTTCCCCAGGTCCGCGTGGGTGAGGGTGTGGATCCCGACCTCGTGGCCCTCGGCGACCATGCGGCGGACGAGGTCGGGGTGGTCGATCGCCGCCGTGCCCACCACGAAGAAGGTCGCGTGGACGTGGTGGGCCTTCAGGACATCCAGGATCCGCGGGGTCCACGTCGGGTCGGGGCCGTCGTCGAAGGTGAGGGCCAGCGTGCGCTCCGGCGGGCGGGCGGTGCGGACCGTGGACGATCTCGCGTCGACCACCGGGCCGCCGTTGAGCACGGAGGCGGGCACGCCGTCGGAGCCGGTCGCGGCGGTCACGGAGTCGTCCCCGATCCCGGCCAGGTGCTGGGTGTACCCCTGGACGGCCAGGGCCAGCGCGAGTCCGATCAGGAGCGCCGCCAGCACGATCCAGTGGGTCCTGACCCGGCCCGGCTGCCGGCTGGCCGCCGCGCGGCCGCGCGGGGGCTTCCGGATCCCTCGCACGGGCGAGCGCATGCCGGTCACGGGTGCGCGGGCGGGGTAGCGCGGCGCGTCTGCCCGGGGGCGGCGGGGTTGCCGGGGCCCGGCTGCTGGGTCGCAACGGGTACCGGCGCCGGGGCCGGCGCCACCGGTGCGGCGGTCGGGGCCGGGGCCTGCTGGGCCGGCGCTGCGGGTGCGCCTGCGCCGCCCGGGGCGATCCTGGCCGCCGGAGCGGGCGCGACCTGTGCCGCCGGAACGGCCACGGGCGCAGCAGGGCGCGCACCGGCGGCCCCCGCGGCGCCCCCCGCGGCGCCCGCAGCGGCGCCCGGGGCCGGCCCGCCGGTCGCGGCGGGGGCACTGGGCGAAGCCGGCGCGGGAGCCGGGGGCGCCGCCGGAAGGGGCAGGAAGGGGGCTGCTGCGTTCGGGCTGCCGCCGAGGAGGGCGAGCCCGACGACGCCGAGATACGCCGCCACGAGCATCAGGGCCACGGCGCCCGCGGCCCGCATGAGCCGGAGCTTGCGGCCCGTCGAGTCCACGAAGATCGGACGGGCGGCCCGCTGTGCGGGCGCGCGGCTGCCGGGGATGCTGCTGGGGGGAGTGTCCATCGGTAGGACAGTGTAGGCGGTGGGCCGCCCGGATGGCACTCCGAGGACCATCCGTCGCCCCGGGTACCAGCGGCAGCCGGGGTCGGGCAGACTCGGACCATGACGAACCGCCTCGCCGGGCAGGCCTCGGCCTACCTGCGCCAGCACGCCGAGAATCCCGTCCACTGGCAGCCGTTCGGAGACGACGCCTTCGCGGAGGCCGCACGCCGGGACGTCCCGGTCTTCCTCTCGATCGGCTACGCCGCGTGCCACTGGTGCCACGTCATGGCCCATGAGTCCTTCGAGGACCCGGCCGCGGCCGAGCAGCTCAACGCCGGCTTCGTCTGCGTGAAGGTGGACCGCGAGGAGCGCCCCGACGTGGATTCGGTCTACATGGCCGCATGCCAGGCCATGACAGGCCAGGGCGGGTGGCCCCTGAGCGTCTTCACCCTCCCCGACGGGCGCGCCTTCTACGCAGGGACCTACTTCCCGCCGGCCCCCCGCCCGGGCCAGCCGAGCTTCCGGCAGGTCCTGGACGCGGTCTCGGAGGCCTGGCGGGACCGGCGCGAGGCCGTGGAGCGCCAGGCCGGCTCGCTCGCGGACGCCCTGGGCGGCCTGTTCTCCGACCAGCTGCTCGGCATCGGCGCGGACGCCCGGCACGACCGCGCGGCGCTGGCCTCCGCGCTGGGCGACGCCGTGGTGGCCCTGGCCCGGACGGAGGACCGCTCCCACGGCGGCTTCGGCACCGCGCCCAAGTTCCCGCCGTCCCCGGTGCTCGAATTCCTCCTCCGGCATGCCGCAGGCACTGCCCCCACCGCGGAGGATGCCCGGGGCCTTGCCGGGCGCACGCTGGCGGCGATGTGCCGCTCGGCGCTCTTCGACGTGCTCGGCGGCGGGTTCGCGCGCTACTCCGTGACCGCGGACTGGTCCCTGCCGCACTACGAGAAGATGCTCTACGACAACGCCCAGCTGCTGCGTCTCCTCGCGCACTGGGTGCGGCTCGGGGGCTCGGAGGAGTTTCCCGAGGAGGAGGCGCGGGAGGCTGCCTCGCTCACGGCGGACTGGATGGTCCGCGAGCTCGGGCTTCCCGGCGGCGGCTTCGCGTCCTCGCTCGATGCGGACTCCGAGCGGGATGGCCGCCGCGTCGAGGGCGGCTACTACGTCTGGACCCGGCGGGAGCTCGCCGACGCGGTGGCGGACGCGGACGACGCCGGGCGGCTGGCGAGCCTGTTCGGCCTGCCCCTCGGCGAGCACGCCTCCTCCGCGGCCCCGCTGCATGTGGGACGGGCCCTGACCGCGGAGGAGCACGGGCGCCTCGCACGCCACCGGGACGTCCTGCACGCGGCCCGGACGCTGCGGACGCCGCCGTCCCGGGACGAGAAGGCGGTGGCGGGCTGGAACGGCCTCGCGGTCGCGGCCCTCGCCGACGCGGCGTGGGCCCTGGACCGTCCCGGGCTCCTCGGCCCCGCGAGGGCAGCGGCGGCGCTCCTCAAGGACGTGCACTGGGACGGCGAGCGGCTCCTGCGCGTCTCGCACGGGGGCTCCGCGGCAGGCATCGAGGGGCTCCTCGCCGACTATGCCGGCTGCGCGGAGGGGGCCCTCGCGCTGTACGCCGCGACCGGGGACGAGCAGTGGTACGTCTGGGCCGAGGACCTCCTCGGGGTCGCGTCGCACCGGTTCATCGCCGAGGGCCTCCTCTCCGATGCCGCCGCCGACGGTCCAGCTGCGTCGCATGCCCGAGGCGTGCGGGCGGCCCTCGCTGGGGCCCGCAGCCTCGATCCCCACGACGCAGAGGCCCCCAGCGGTGCCTCGCTGCTGGCCGGGACGATGCTGGCCCACGCCGCGTACAGCGGATCGGCCGGCCACCGCGCGGCGGCAGAGTCGATCGTGGCCGGGCTGCCGCGCCTGCTCAGGGAGGGGCCCCGCTCGGCCGGGTGGCTCCTGGCCGTGGCCCAGGCCCTGCTCGCCGGCCCCGTCGAGGTGGCGATCGTCGGCGGCGCGGGGGAGGACCGCCGTCGTCTGCAGGCCGAGGCCCTCGCCTCGCCCGCGCCCGGCACCGTCGTCGCGGTGGGCGAGCCCGGCGCCCCCTCCCGGGTGCCTCTCCTCGCCGACCGCCCCGCGGCGCCCGACGGCGGCCCGCTCGCCTATGTCTGCGTGGACTTCGCGTGCCGGCTGCCGGTGGGCACGCCGCGCGAGCTCCGCCAGGAGCTGGCAGCGGTGCGCTGAGAGCCGAGGCCGGCCGCCGGCCGCGGCGCCCCGCGCTACGCGCCGGTGATGATCGGTGCGCCCAGCACGGCGAGCAGGATCGCCACGTAGTGGACCGCGAACGCGGCCACCGTGAACGCGTGGAAGAACTCGTGGAAGCCGAAGTGGTGATAGGAGAAGTTGGGGCGGCGGATCCCATAGAAGACCGCGCCGGCAATGTAGAGCGCGCCGCCGACGCAGATGAGGATCGCCGCGGGGACGCTCGCGGCGAAGAACTCGGGGAGGAACAGCAGGGCCGCGCAGCCGAGGGCCACGTAGATGGGCACGTACAGCCAGCGCGGGGCGCCCACCCACAGCGTGCGGAACGCGACGCCGGCGACGGCGCCCGCCCAGATGAGCGTCAGCAGCAGCACTGCCGTGGGGCGGGGGAGGAGGACCCACGAGAGCGGCGTGTAGGTGCCGGCGATGACGAGCATGATGTTCGTGTGGTCGAGCCGCTTGAGCAGGGCCTTGGTGCGCGGCGCCCAGTTGCCGAGGTGGTAGACGGCGCTCACCGCGAAGAGGAGGAGCCCGGTGACGGCGTAGACCGCCGAGGCGATCTTGCGGTCGGCGCCGGGGGCGAGCGACACCAGGACGATCCCCGCGGCGAGGGCCAGCGGGGCGGTCGCGGCATGGATCCAGCCGCGCCACGAGGGCTTGAGGGACAGGAGCTCTGCGCGGATCTCCGCAGGGTGCTGCATGGTCCGAGTCTAACTTACGGTCGGGTAGGTTACTGGTCGGTAGCTCCAGATGGTGCTGCGGTAGCCTAGAGGGGCAGCAGCGTGGGCGCCCGGAACCGGGCACGGATTCGACGGGCGGGAGGGCCATGGAACTGCCCGGCTTCCTCTACGGCTTCTACGAGCGCCGGCTCCAGCGCTCGCTGAGCCCCGACAGCGTTCCCGGGCACATCGGGGTCATGGTGGACGGCAACCGCCGCTGGGCCCGCCAGTTCAACGCCCCCACGAGCCAGGGCCACCGCGCCGGGGCTGACAAGATCCACGAGTTCCTCGGCTGGTGCCGCGAGCTCGGCGTGCGCGTCGTGACGCTCTACATGCTCTCGACCGACAACCTCGGCCGCTCGTCCGAGGAGCTCGCCGAGCTGGCGGACATCATCGCCGACACGCTGGACCGCCTCGACGAGGACCCGTCCGTGTCCGTGCACGCGATGGGCGCCCCCGAGATCCTGCCGGACCACCTCGCCGAGCGCCTCGCGCGCCTCACGGCCAAGCCGAGCCCCTCCGAGCCGCTGCACGTCAACGTCGCCGTCGGCTACGGCGGCCGGCGGGAGATCGTCGACGCCGTGCGCGACCTCCTGCGCGACGCCCTCGCCCGCGGGGAGGACATCGCCGCGCTCGCGGACCGCCTCGACGTCGACGACATCTCCCGCTTCCTGTACACCGCGGGCCAGCCGGATCCCGACCTCGTGATCCGCACCTCGGGCGAGCAGCGGCTCTCCGGCTTCCTCATGTGGCAGAGCGCGTACAGCGAGTTCTACTTCTGCGAGGCCCTCTGGCCGGCCTTCCGCAAGGTGGACTTCCTGCGGGCCCTGCGCGACTATGCGGGCCGCCAGCGCCGCTTCGGCGTGTAGCTAGGCAGCTAGGCCTCGGTCCGGGTGGTCCGCAGCCCCCGCGCGACGGCGAGCAACGAGGCGAGGCACACGCCCGCGACCCCGAGCAGGAGCATCGTGTAGGTCGCGACGCCGGCCAGGGCGGCGAGCAGGAGCGGCAGGAGGAACCCTGCATAGCTCACGCTGTAGTACACGCCGGTCAGCCCGGCGAGGTCGCGGGGCCCGGCGATGGCCTGGACCTCCTTGAGCCCCGAGACCAGGCACGTGCCGTAGGCCGCGCCGAGGACCGCGGCTGCCGCCGCGCCGAGCCACGGGGAGAGCGCCGCGGCGCTGGCGGCGGCAAGCAGGAGCCCCGCGAGCATCGCGCCCAGGCCGACGATCCCCGACCGCCCTCCGGTCGCCGCCTCCAGCCGCGGCACGAGCGGCTGCACGAGCGCGCCGATCCCGAGCGTGAGCACCGTCAGTCCCGTCGCATAGGCGAGGGCCCACGGGCCCATCGCCGGAGCCTCGAGGAGCGGGATGACGGCGTAGCCGATCCCGGCCGTGGCGAAGATCCAGGGCGCGGCAGGCAGCACGACGCGGACGAAGCGCGCGTGTCCCGCGAGCGGCACGCGCAGGTCCTCCCAGAGGCTGGCCGCCGCGCCCGCGGGCAGGGGCGGAGCCGTCTCCGGGACGCCGGCGAGCAGCCCGAGCGCCGCCGCCGAGACGACCAGGTGGACGGCGTAGGGCAGGAGCGAGGGAAGCGGGGCCCACTGCGCGAGCGAGCCTGCCACGCCTGCGCCGATCCCGAAGCCCAGGGTGAGCGCGAGCGCCGGGCGGCGGGCCCCCGCCGTCGTGCGCGCGGCGTCGCCGAGGAGGGGATCGAAGCGGGGCGAGGTGAGCTCCTTGACCCAGCTCGTGCCGACCGACATGGCGATGCCCACCGAGACGCCGGCGAGCAGGCGCCCGGCGCACATCACCGCGGGCACGGCCGCGCCGAGGGCGAGGACCACGCTCGCGAGCGCGCCGAAGACGACGCCCGCGCGGACAAGGGGGCGCCTGCCGCGGCGGTCGGACAGGGCGCCGCCGAGGAGGAGGCCGGGCACGAGCCCGGCCACGTAGGTGCCCAGGAACAGGTCCACCGTGACTGCCGCGTAGCCGAACCTGGCCTCGTACAGGTGCAGCAGGGGCGTGAAGTGGTTCCCTCCCCAGGCGATGGCGAACAGGGCGGTGGCGGCGCGGAGCCAGGGGCGGTGCATGGACAGCTTTCTTCTCAGGGGGATGCGGTGAGGGGAGCGGGGCGGATCAGGGGGGTGCGGACGGGGCGGCCGGGGCCCTCAGGAGCCGGAGGGGCGGGGGGCGTCGATGCCCACGTGGGTGCGCAGGAGGGTCGCATACCCGGCGGCGTCGCCTCGGTCGAGGAACGTGGTGAGCCGGCGGTGGTCGGACAGGAACCGGGCCAGGTTGGCCTCGCCCTGGCGGACGATCGCGTGGGTGAGCCGCTCGAGTCGGGGCCGGATCTGGCCGTAGAACGCGCCCGTGAGCGCGTTGCCGGAGGCGGCGGCGACGGCGGCGTGGAAGGCGTGGTCGGCACGGGCGAACGCGAGCGCGTCGCCGGCGTCGATCGCGCGCTGCTGGGCCTCGAGGAGGCGGGCGAGCGCCGGAGCGGTCGCCCCCTCGGTCCGCGGCCCGTGGGCGACGGCCCGCACGGACTCGGACTCGAGCATGACCCGGGCCTCGAGGAGCTGGCGGGTCGCGGCGTCATCCTCCGCGGTCACCACCGCGCCCTTCTTCGGGTACAGGCGCAGCAGCCCCTCGGAGGCGAGCCGCAGGAAGGCCTCCCGGACCGGCGTGCGGCTCATCCCGAGGACTGCGGACTGCTCGCCCTCCGTGATGAGCGCTCCCGGCGCGAGGGCTCCGGAGACGACGGCGTCCGCGAGCGCCGCATGCGCGCGCTCGGCGGCTGTCTGGGGCTGCTCGGTACCGGCCATGCCTCCAGCCTACTCTTGCATCTATTGATAGATGCATCAGATGGGGCGCTCCCAGGCGTGATTTGCCGGACACTCCCCGCGCGTTCATCCGCACGTCATGTGGCGCGGCGTACATTGTGGCCATCGGAGGTATCCGCCTCCGGTACGGGGAGGCCGAATGTGGGCGCTGCGCTGCAGCAGTCCAGGGAGGCCGGTTCCGGCCTCCGGGCCGAGCCGGACGGAACTGGAGAACGCCGGGGAGACCCGGGGGCTGGAGTCGACGTGACGACCACTGGAATGCTGCCCGAAGAGACCACCGCCGCAGGCGCCCCCGCCGGGGACCCGCGGAGGACCTACGTCCTGGACACGTCCGTGCTGCTGTCGGATCCGCGGGCGCTCCTGCGCTTCGCCGAGCACGAGGTGGTGATCCCCGTCGTCGTGATCACCGAGCTTGAGGGCAAGCGCCACGACCCCGAACTGGGCTACTTCGCCCGCAAGGCCCTGCGCCTGCTCGACGACCTGCGCATCCGGCACGGGAGCCTCAGCCGGCCCGTCCCGCTCGCGGCGGACGGCGCGGCCGAGGGCGGGACCCTCACGGTCGAGCTCAACCACATCTCCGCGGACGTGCTCCCTGCGGGCTTCCGCAGTGGCGAGAACGACTCCCGCATCCTCGCCGTCGCCAAGAACCTGGCCAACGAGGGGCGCTCGGTGACGCTCGTGTCCAAGGACCTCCCGATGCGGGTCAAGGCCTCCGCCATGGGCCTCGACGCGGACGAGTACCGCAACGAGCAGATCGTCGACTCCGGCTGGACCGGGGTGGCCGAGGTCGACGCGGACGAGGAGCAGATCGGCGCGCTCTACGGGCACGAGCCGGTCTTCATCCCCGAGGCGGCCGAGATGCCGGTCAACACCGGCCTCGTGGTGCTCTCGCACCGCGGCTCCGCCCTCGGGCGCGTGGGGGCCGACAAGCAGGTGCGGCTCGTGCGCGGCGACCGCGAGGTGTTCGGGCTCCACGGGCGCTCGGCCGAGCAGCGGCTCGCGATCGACCTGCTCATGGACCCCGGCGTGGGCATCGTCTCGCTCGGCGGCAAGGCCGGCACCGGCAAGTCCGCGCTCGCCCTGTGTGCGGGCCTCGAGGCCGTGATGGAGCGTGGCGAGCACAAGAAGGTCGTCGTGTTCCGCCCGCTCTTCGCCGTGGGCGGCCAGGAGCTCGGCTACCTGCCCGGCACCGAGGCCGAGAAGATGAACCCGTGGGGCCAGGCCGTCTTCGATACCCTGGGCGCGCTCGTGGGCAAGGACGTCCTCGACCACGTCATGGATGCCGGCCTGATCGAGGTCCTCCCGCTCACCCACATCCGCGGCCGGTCGCTGCACGACTCGTTCGTGATCGTGGACGAGGCCCAGTCACTCGAGAAGAACGTGCTCCTGACCGTCATGAGCCGCATCGGGCAGAATTCCAAGATCGTGCTCACGCACGACGTCGCCCAGCGGGACAACCTACGGGTCGGCCGGCACGACGGGATCGCCGCCGTGGTCGAGACCCTCAAGGGCCACCCCCTGTTCGGCCACGTGACGCTCACCCGCTCCGAGCGCTCGCCCATCGCCGCGCTCGTCACCGAGCTGCTCGAGGGGGCAGAGATCTAGTCCCCGCGCCCTGCCGGGCCGCCAGCGCCCGGCGACCGGCCGCCGTCGTCCTTCAGTCCCGCTCCGGGACGCCGAGGAAGGCGGCGGCCGGCGCGTGCCCGCTCACCTCGAGCTGCCACCGGGGGCGCCGGAACGCCTCCTTCGCGAGGCGGAAGCGGAGTTCGCGTTCGACGACGCCGGGGGCGCCCCCGCAGCGCGCCTCGCCGTTGGGCTCGTACCCGAGGGAGCGGCTGACGCCGATCGAGGGCGCGTTCCAGTCGTAGGCGCTGGTCTGGGCGACCTCGGCGTCGAGGTGGTCGAAGGCCCACAGCAGCACGGCCGCGCGCATCTCGGTGCCGAGCCCCAGACCGCGCGCCGAGCGGCGCAGCCACGAGCCGGTGCCCACCGTGCGCAGCGCGGCGAAGTCGGTGGCCCCGACGTCCTGGGCGCCGAGGAACTCGCCCTCCCGCGACCAGAGGCCGAACATGATGGTCCACGCCTCGGGGCTGGATCGGAGGCGCGACTCCCAGATCCACCGTGCGCTGTTGGCCGCGATGTTCTCGGACTCGTCCCATGCGTTGGCCAGGGCGGAGCGCCCGGGCGGGGCGAGGGCGCGGTCGGTGAGGCCGCCGCGGGCTGCCTCGACGTAGCGCGGGATGTCCTCGTCACGGAGGGGCCGGAGCTCGAGCCGAGGGGTGCGCAGGCAGAGGCCGAAGAGGGGCCAGGCGTCCTCGAGCGTCATCATCCCGCCACGCTAGCCCAGCTCCGGCCGAGGTGAGGCCCGTGGCGCTAGTGTCCACAGTGTGACCGACCGACTTCCCGAGCTGTGGCAGGCCAGCCCCGTCGCGTTCTGGCTCGTCGTCGCGTGCCTGGCCTACTACCTCTGGATGGCCGCGCGGCTCGCCGTGATCGACATCCGCAGCCATCTGCTCCCGAACCGGATCGTCCTGCCGAGCTACTGGGCGGCGGTCCCGCTCACCGTCGCCGCGGTGGTGGCGGCCGGGGGCTTCGATGCCGGGGCGGCCGTGCGGGTCCTCGGCGGCGGCGCCGTGCTGTGGCTCGTCTACTTCGTGCTGCGGGTGGTCTACCCGGCCGGGATGGGGTTCGGGGACGTCAAGCTCGCCGGCGTGCTCGGCCTGTACCTGGGCTTCCTGAGCTGGCAGCACCTGTTCTGGGGCACCGCGGTGGCGTTCCTGCTCGGAGGCCTGTACGGCCTGGGGCTCATCGTCACGCGCCGGGGCACCGCCAAGTCCGCCATCCCCTTCGGCCCGTTCATGCTCGCGGGGACCGCGATCGCGCTCGTGCTGCCCGCCTGAGCCGCCTCAGCCGACGAAGTGGGCGCGGCGCTCCGGGTCGAGGGCCCATTCGATGGCGCGGCCGTGCAGCGGCGGCACCTCGGGCAGGCCGTCGCGGGAGAACCAGCCGACCTCGAGGTTCTCGTCGTCGTTCACCCGTGCCTCGCCGCCCGTGTACGAGCAGGCCATCACGACGTCGAGGTACTGGGCGTGGTCGCCGTTGGGGTACACCACCGGGGCCGTGATGCCGACGCCGGCGAGGTGGGTGACCGCCACGTGGACACCGGTCTCCTCGAGCACCTCGCGCACCGCCGTCGCCGCGGGCTCCTCGCCCGGCTCGACGATGCCCGCGGGGACTGTCCAGCGCCCGTTGTCGGCGCGCCGGACGAGGAGGAGGCGGCCGGCGTCGTCCGTCACGACGGCCTTGACCCCCGGGAGCCAGAGCGGGTGGTCGCCGACCATGTCGCGCAGGGTGAGGATGAAGTCAGGCGTGGGCACGGCACTCAGACTACCCGGGGCAGCCGCGGCGTCCCGCAGCCGGCCCCGCTCCAGACGCCCTGAAGGCCACCCCCTGGACGTCGATGTCAGGACAAAGACTCCCAGGAGGTGACCTTCAGGAGGTGACTCTCGTCAGGGGCGGCGGACTACTTGTTGGTGCCCGTCATGGTGGTGACGTCGAGGGCCTTGTCGAGGTCGGCCTCGGAGACCTTGCCGTCGCCTTCGCCCACGTAGCCGAGCGCGACCGTCGCCTCGCGGATCGTCAGGCCCTCCTTGACGGCCTTCTTGGCGATCGCCGCGGCGTTCTCGTAGCCGATGAACTTGTTCAGCGGCGTGACGATCGAGGGCGAGGCCTCGGCGAGGAAGCGTGCGCGCTCGACGTTGGCCTGGATGCCGTCCACCATCTTGTCCGCCATGACACGGGCCGTGTTGGCGAGCAGACGGATGGACTCGAGCAGGTTCGCGGCCATGACCGGGATGCCGACGTTGAGCTCGAAGGCGCCGTTGGTCGAGGACAGGGCGATCGTCGTGTCGTTGCCGATCACCTGCGCGGCCACCATGATCGCGGCCTCGCAGATGACGGGGTTGACCTTGCCCGGCATGATCGAGGAGCCCGGCTGGAGGTCGGGGATCGCGATCTCGCCGAGGCCGGTGTTCGGGCCCGAGCCCATCCAGCGCAGGTCGTTGGCGATCTTCATGATCGAGTACGCGATGTTGCGCAGCTGGCCCGAGGCCTCGATGAGGCCGTCGCGGTTCGCCTGGGCCTCGAAGTGGTTGCGCGCCTCGGTGATGGGCAGCGCCGTGTCGGCCGCGAGGAGCTCGATGACGCGCTGCGGGAAGCCCGCGGGGGTGTTGATGCCCGTGCCGACAGCGGTGCCGCCGAGGGGCACCTCGGCGACGCGGGGGAGCGAGGACTCGATGCGCTCGATCCCGTAGCGCACCTGCGCCTCGTAGCCGCCGAACTCCTGGCCGAGGGTCACCGGCGTGGCGTCCATGAGGTGCGTGCGGCCGGACTTCACGATGTCCTTGAACTCCTCGGCCTTGCGGCTCAACGACGCCGCCAGGTGCGTGAGCGCGGGCACGAGGTCGTTCAGGAGGGCGTTGGTCGCGGCGACGTGCACCGAGGTGGGGAAGACGTCGTTGGAAGACTGGGAGGCGTTGACGTGGTCGTTCGGGTGGACGACCTTGTCGCTGCCCGCCTCCTTGAGCGCGCGCGTGGCGAGCTCGGCGAGGACCTCGTTCATGTTCATGTTGCTGGACGTGCCCGATCCGGTCTGGAACACGTCGATGGGGAAGTGCGCGTCGAATTCGCCGGCGGCAACGCGGTCGGCGGCAGCGGCGATCGCGTCGGCGAGCTCGGCGTCGATCACGCCGAGGTCCTCGTTGGCGCGCGCGGCGGCCTTCTTCACCCGCGCGAGCGCCTCGATGTGCTTGCGCTCGAGGGTCTTGCCCGAGATCGGGAAGTTCTCGACGGCGCGCTGCGTCTGGGCGCGGTAGAGGGCCGAGGCGGGCACGCGCACCTCGCCCATCGTGTCGTGCTCGATCCGGTATTCCGTGGCAGGGGCCTGCACTGCAGAGTCAGTCATGGCTCCCAGATTAGCCCCGGACGCAGGGCACTCCCGAACCGGGAGCGCCCTGCGGCGGACGCGGACCGGGGAGGGGGACTAGACGTCCCCGAAGCCGGAGACGAGCTCGGCCTTGCCCTCGGCCAGGTGGTAGCAGACGCCGAGGACGGCGGTGCGCCCCTCCTCGACGGCGGTCGCGATGGTCTGGGACGTGTCGAGGAGCCGCTTGCCGGTCTGGCGGACGTGCTCGACGACGGTGCTGTCGACGTCGGTGATCCCGTTGCGCTGGGCCGTGAGGACCGAGGGCATGATGCGCTCGACGAGGTCGCGGACGAACCCGCCCGGCATCGTGCCGGTCTCGTACGCCTGGACACTCGCCGTGACGGCGCCGCAGGAGTCGTGGCCGAGGACCACGATGAGCGGGACGTTGAGCGGCTCGACCGCGTACTCGAGCGAGCCGAGCACGGCCTCGTCGATGACGTGGCCTGCGGAGCGGACCACGAACGCGTCCCCGAGGCCGAGGTCGAAGATGATCTCCGCGGCGAGGCGCGAGTCCGAGCAGCCGAAGATCACGCACACGGGGTTCTGCGACGCCACGAGCTCGTGGCGGCGGGCCGAGTCCTGGTTCGGGTGGAGGCTCGCGCCATCCACGAAGCGCTGGTTTCCGTCGCGCAGCATCTGCCACGCCTGGGCGGGAGAAAGAGTCTGGGTCACGGGCCCTACTCTACGGGAGCTAGGAGCGTGCCGACGCGGCGGCGGCCGCCGCCACGGCGTCGAACTCGTCGAACCCCGCCGAGCCGCTCACGATCACCGTGGTGCCGGCGATGGTCGCGACATAGCTCTTCTCGGTGCCCGGCTTGTCGTAGAGGGTCCACTCGACCCCTCCGGCGTCCCGCGTCCCGGTGGTCGGGGCCTTGTGCACCTGGTCCGCGAGCCACGTCGGGTTCGCGGACGCGGTCTGCTCGACCGAGACGAACTGCTGGGTGGGGGTGAGGTAGCCGAGGTCCCAGTGCGAGACGCCGTCCGAGGTCCCCGAGACCCAGCGGGCGTAGTTGGGGGAGTAGCCGGCCGGCAGCTGGGGGACGACCGGGCTGAAGCCGGCCACCGGCTTGGCGTTCGCCGCGACCGCCGCGACATCGACGGCCGGCCGGTACGTGTCCGTCTTCTGCCCCGCGTTCAGCAGCACCACGGGGACGATCGCCAGCAAGCTCACCAGCAGCGCCATGATCATGCCGATCACCGAGGCGTTGGCCCGCTTGGCCGCGGCAGGGGTCAGGACGGGCTTGACGGCGGGCGCGTCGTCGGGGCCTGCGGTGGCCTGGGCGTCGTGCGTCTCGGGGGCGTGGTCGGTGCTGCTCACCCCTCCATGGTCCCGCATGCGGCGCGGTGTTCGCGAATGCGAATGCGTCGGGGGCAGCCGACATCCTTTCGGGGCGGCGGGGCCGGGACGACTAGGATGAAGGCACACGCCCGCTCGAAGAAGAGGTCCTCAGTGTCCACTGCGTCCCAAGACACCCAGTACTCGACCCTTTCCAGCTCGCTCCACGTGGGAGCCGACGAGCCGGACCGCAACCTCGCGCTAGAGCTCGTCCGGGTGACCGAGGCCGCCGCGATCGCCGGCGGCCACTGGGTCGGCTTCGGCGACAAGAACAAGGCCGACGGCGCGGCCGTCGACGCGATGCGCTCGTTCCTGCAGACCGTGCACTTCAACGGTGTCGTCGTGATCGGCGAGGGCGAGAAGGACGAGGCCCCGATGCTGTTCAACGGCGAGCGCGTCGGCGACGGCACAGGGCCGGAGGTGGACGTCGCCGTCGACCCCATCGATGGCACGCGCCTCACCGCCCTCGGCATCAACAACGCCCTCGCGGTCCTCGCCGTGGCCGAGCGCGGCACGATGTTCGACCCCTCCGCGGTCTTCTACATGGAGAAGCTCGTCACGGGCCCCGAGGCCGCGGACCTCGTGGACCTGCGCCTGCCGGTGAAGCAGAACCTGCACCTCATCGCCAAGGCCAAGGGCGTCAAGGTCAACCAGATCAACGTGTGCGTCCTGGACCGCGACCGCCACAAGCCCCTCGTCGAGGAGATCCGGGCTGCCGGGGCGCGGACCAAGTTCATCATGGACGGCGACGTGGCCGGCGCCATCGCCGCTGCCCGCGAGGGCACCGGGGTGGACGCCCTCATGGGCATCGGCGGCACGCCCGAGGGCATCGTCGCGGCCTGCGCCATCAAGGCCCTCGGCGGCGTGATCCAGGGCCGTCTCTGGCCCACGAGCGACGAGGAGAAGCAGAAGGCGCTCGACGCCGGGCACGACCTCGACCGCGTCCTCACCACGAACGACCTCGTCACGAGCGACAACTGCTACTTCGCCGCGACGGGCATCACGGACGGCGACCTGCTCCGCGGCGTGCGCTACCGCAAGGACCGGGTCAAGACGCAGTCGATCGTGATGCGCTCCAAGTCCGGGACCGTCCGCTTCGTGGACGCCGAGCACCACGCGAGCAAGTGGGAGAACTGGGCTCGCCGGGCCTGAGCCGCGGCTAGACTGGGGCGCGGCCGCGCCCCAGTCGGGCGTCGCCGGCACCCCGACGCCCGACCCAGGAGGATCATGAGCCCCGAGAGCCAGCAGGCCGCCCCCGAGCTGACCGTCAGTCCCTGCAGGGACCGCGCCGCGTGGGACACCCTGGTGAACGGCCACGGAGGGCACCCCCTGCAGCTGTGGGGCTGGGGCGAGGTCAAGGCGGCCCACCACTGGCGCACCGAGCGCCTCATCGTGACCGACGGCGGGACGGTGGTCGGCGGCGCCCAGGTGCTCTACCGGACCCTGCCGTGGCCCCTCAAGTCCTTGGCCTACCTCTCCCGCGGCCCCGTGTGCGCGCCCGAGGACGCCGAGCGCGTGCTGGCCGCCGTCGCGGCCGCGGTCCGCGCGGCGCACGGCCCGGTGGCGCTCGTCGCCGAACCGGACTGGGACGCCGGTTCGGCGGGGGAGCGCGGGCTCGAGGCGGCCGGCTTCCGCCGCACCGACAGCACGATCCTCATCCCGCGCACCCTCATCCTCGACCTCGGCCGCAGCGAGGACGAGCTCATGGCGGACATGTCCCGCACCACGCGCGCCAACGTCCGCAAGAACCTGCGCGGCGACCTGGAGTTCCGCAAGGTCGCGACCGAGGATGAGCTCGGGCAGGTGCTCGCCATCTACCGCGAGACCGCGGAGCGAGCCGGGTTCGGCATCCACGAGGACGCGTACTACCGGGACATCTGGCGCTTCCTCGGCGATGACTCGCCGATCGTCGCCGCGTTCGACGGCGACCGCGTGGTCGCCTTCGTCTGGATCGCGCGCAGCGCCGGGACCGCCTTCGAGCTCTACGGCGGGGTGAACGCCGCCGGGCAGAAGGCCCGCGCGAACTACGGCGTGAAGTGGGCCGCCTTCATGGCGATGAAGGCCGATGGCTGCACCCGCTACGACCTCAACGGGCTCCTGAACGACGGCATCTCCGACTTCAAGAAGCAGTTCGCCCAGCACGAGAACCTGCTCGCCGGGACGTGGGAGCTGCCGCTCTCTCCGCTCTACCCCGTCTACGCGACCGGCATGCCGCTCGCCCGCAGGACGCTCGCGCAGGGCCGCCGGGCGGCGAAGACGGCCGTCCGGCGGGTCAGGGGCGCCGCGGGCAGGGCGCGTCAGCTCGTCCGGCGCTGACTCGCGCTGACCGGCGCCGCCGCCGCCCGCCGTCGTGCGCCCTAGGCCAGGCCCGAGGCGGGGCCGAGCCCCGTCGTCACGGCGAAGGCGAGGACGCCGTCCGAGCCCGCGTGCGCGAGGGCCGGCGACTCCGAGTCCGGGATGAAGGCGCTGTCGCCGCGGGAGAGCACCAGATCGCCCTTCGGGGTGTCCAGGGTGAGCGAGCCCCGCACCACGAGCACGACAGCGGCGCCCGTCTGGGCCACCGGAACCGGCTCCGGCGCCGCCCCCGCGCCCGGCGCGCCAGGCACGTCGATGCGCTGGAGCTGGAACTCCTCGAACGGCGGCCGGTACAGCTCCTGTCCGAGCGCGGACTCCTGCGCGGCGAGCCGGGGGATGCCCGGTGCCTCGAACACCACGGTGCGCAGCAGCTCGGGGATGTCGACGTGCTTGGGGGTCAGGCCGCCGCGCAGCACGTTGTCCGAGGCCGCCATGACCTCGATGCCCAGGCCCCGCAGGTACGCGTGCACGTTGCCCGCCGGCAGGTAGAGCGCCTCGCCCGGCGCCAGGCTCACGCGGTTGAGCATGAGCGACAGGAGCACTCCGGGGTCCGAGGGGTAGGCGGCAGCGAGGTCCGCGACGGTGGCCAGGGCCGCGTCGTCGCGCGCCGCGCCCCCGGCGGCGGCGATCGCCGCGGCGGCCGCGTCGACGCACGAGCGCACGTCCGGGCCGCCGTTGATGAGCCGGGCGAAGGCGGCGCTGAGGGCCTCGGCCTCGTCCGGGGTGCGCAGGAGCTCGGCGACCTGCTCGGTCACCTCGGCGGCCTCTGACCCGGCGAGCAGCCCCGTGAGCCGCTCGAACAGCGCGGCGGACTCGGCCGGCGCACGGAATCCCGTGAGCGCGTCGAACGGGGTGAGGGCGAACACCATCTCGGGCTTGTGGTTGTCGTCCTTGTAGTTCCGGTGCGGGGCGGTGCGGGAGACGCCGGCCGCCTCCTCGGCGGCGAAGCCCGCCTTCGCCTGGTCCAGCCTCGGGTGGACCTGCAGGGACAGGGGGGACTCTGCCGCGAGGACCTTGAGCAGGAACGGCAGGCGGGGGCCGAAGGCCTCGATGCTCGCAGCCCCGAGGGCCCCGGCCGGGTCGGCGTCGATGAGCTCGGTCAGGCTCGAGCCGTCCGGGTCGTCGAGGGGCCGCGAGGGGGCGTCGGGGTGCGCCCCGATCCAGAGTTCGGCCTCGGGCCGCCCGCTGGGATCGCGGCCCAGCAGCTCGGCGATCGCCGTCGTCGAGCCCCAGGCGTAGTCGCGGACGGTGTTGCTCAGCAGGTGCATGGGGTCCTCACAGGGGCGGGCTGACGGGGGTGCGGGCGGGTCGATCAGGGGAGCGGCCGGTCACAGGGGACCTCAGACGGGATCGCCCGTCACTGCGGCGTGCACTCCCCGTTGCCGGACATGATGGCATCGAGCAGGTCGTTCCGGCCCGCGTTGAACAGGTCGTTGAGGTGCTGCGGGGTGACCTTGACCCCGTCCGGGCCCACGTCGTTGTACTGGTTGGCCGGGGCCTCCCCGGGCGCGTACCCGCCGGCCGGGATTGCCCCCGGGACGGCGAGGGCGGCACCGCCGCCGAGCGCCGGCGTCGTGCCTCCCAGCGCCTTCGGGGACGATGACGCGGATCCGCTCGCCTGCTTGAGGAAGTCCTGCACCTTCGCGTGGATCGCCGAGAAGTCCGGGTAGGTGGGGAACGAGGCGTCGAAGTCCGGCGGCCCGATGACGAGTCTGCTCGTGGGCTGGCTCTTGCCCTTGATGGCAAGGTCGACGAAGCTGCCGAGCTGCTCCGAGGAGATGTTCGATTCCACGACCTTGGTCCCGGCCCCTGCGATGTCCTGGAACTTGCTCAGGAGGGTCGCAGGATTGAGCTGGTTGATCATGGCCTGCTCGATGCACTGCTGCCGGGCGACCCGGTCGTAGTCGCTCGCGAACTCGCGGCTGCGCCCGTACCAGAGCGCGTGGAAGCCGTCGAGCTTCTGCTCCCCGGGGGCGATCCAGCCGACGGGCAGCGCGTGCGTCCCGCTGTTGTCGAGGGAGGCGCCGCTCATCGGCACCCAGCCGCCGGCCTTGATGCGGATCCCGCCCATCGCGTCGATGAGCTGCTGGAAGCCCGCCATGTCCACCACCACATAGGCCTGGACCTTGATGCCGAGCGTGCCGGAGGCCGCCTCGAGCGTGGCCTGCGCGCCTGGGTCGTCGACGCCGGGGTAGAGGTCCTTGTACTTCTGGTTGACCTCGGTGTTGATGGCGTTGATGAGGCAGTCGTTGCCGCAGTTGTAGCCATCCGGGTAGATCTTGTGCATCGGCGAATCGGCGGGGAACTGCGCGTTCTGCAGGTTGCGCGGGATCGAGATGAGGGCGGTGCGGCCGGTGTTGGCGTCCACGCTGATGATCGAGAGGCTGTCCGGGCGGCGGCCCACGCGGTCGGCGCCGGCGTCGCCGCCCATCACCATGAAGTTGTAGCGGCCGTCCACGGGGCTGATGGCCGGGCCGCCGAAGATCGTCCCGATCGCTCCCCGGCCCACCCCGATGAGGTAGGCCGCGTACGCGAGGCTGCCGCTCGAGAGGACCATCGCGACCACGAGCGCCAGGACCACGAGCGGGCGCATCCGCTGGGTGAGGAGCGGGACGCGGATGAGCCGCAGCGTGTTCAGGAACAGGCCGGCCCAGCAGACGGCCAGCACGAGCAGGACCACGATCAGCACGAGCGAGAGCACCGGGTGCGTGAACAGTGTGAGGACCGCACCGCGGTTGATGAGGCCGACGACGAGGAGGACCAGCGCGAGGGCCCACACCGTCGCCGTGACGGCCAGGGCGCGGCGGGCGAGGCGGCGGCTCCCCGCGATCAGCTGGGCGGTGCCCGGGACCAGGAGGGTCAGGACCAGGAGCGTGAAGGCCCGCCGCGTGCGCACGTGGGGCGAGGCGCCCTCGGGATGGCGGATCGGATCGGTCTGGTGGCTTCGCGCGGGGATGTGCAGGGCCATGGTCCTCCTGTCGGTGCGCGCGTCAGGCGCCGGGTCGGTCGGCGTCGTCCGCGAAGACCCGCGCGGCCTTCTCGCGCAGTGCCTCGCCCTTGCGGGCGGCGGCGGCGTTGAGCCCGACGGCGAACTCCGCGAGCCGTGCGGCGAGCTGTTCTCCGAGCTCGTCCTGGGCCGAGGCGAGCATCCGCACGGCGAGCAGGCCGGCGTTGCGGGCGCCGCCGATCGAGACGGTGGCGACGGGGACGCCTGCCGGCATCTGCACGATCGAGAGGAGCGAGTCCATCCCGTCGAGGGTCTTCAGCGGCACCGGCACGCCGATCACGGGCAGCGTCGTCACCGAGGCGAGCATCCCGGGAAGGTGGGCCGCGCCCCCGGCACCCGCGATGATGGCCCGCAGGCCGCGCTCGCGTGCCGACTTCCCGTAGGCGATCATCTCCTCCGGCATCCGGTGGGCCGAGACGACGTCCGCCTCGAAGGGGACGCCGAACTCGGCGAGGGCGTCGGCGGCGGCCTCCATGACGGGCCAGTCGGAGTCGGAGCCCATGACGAGGCCGACGAGGGGCTGCTGGTGCGATGCCGGGGTGCTCACGGGTTCTCCTGCCGGTCGGATGGCGTCTGGTCCGCCGGCGTGCCGGGGGCGCCGTCGCGGACGATCGCGGCGACGCGCGAGGCCCGCTCGCGCAGGGCGGCCGGATCCGATCCGGGGCCGCCGACGAGGTTGACGTGGCCGATCTTCCGACCGGGCCGGACGGACTTGCCGTAGGCGTGGACCTTGGCGGCGGGGTCCGCAGCGAGCGCGGCCGGGAAGGCGCTGTAGAGGTCCTGGTTGGCGCCGCCCAGGTAGTTCTTCATGATGGCCCAGTCGCCGAGCACCTCCGTGGCCCCCAGGGGAAGGTCGAGGACGGCACGCAGGTGCTGTTCGAACTGGCTCGTCACCGAGCCGTCCTGCGTCCAGTGCCCGGTGTTGTGCGGGCGCATCGCGAGCTCGTTGACGAGGAAGCCGGGGCCGCGGCCCGGCGTCTCGAACAGCTCCGCGGCCATCACGCCCGTCACCCCGAGGCTCTCGGCCACCGTCAGCGCCGCCTGCTGGGCGGCGAGGGCGACGGCGGGGTCCAGCTCGGGCGCCGGGGCGATGACCTCGTCGCACACCCCGTTGACCTGGATGGTGTGCACGACCGGCCAGGCGCGGGACTCTCCGCTGGGGGTGCGGGCCACCAGCGCGGACAGCTCTCGGGAGAAGCCGACCATCTCTTCGGCCAGGAGCGGCGACATGGTGCCGAACCAGTCGTCCGACTCCTCGGCGTCCGCGGCCGAGCGGAGCACCCGGACGCCCTTGCCGTCGTACCCGCCGCGCGGCGTCTTCAGCACCACGGGCCAGCCGATCTCGTCGCCGAACGCGACGAGCTCGCTGACGTGGTGCACGGCACGCCAGCGCGGGTTCGGCAGTCCGAGCTCGTCGATCGCCTCGCGCATGCGCAGCTTGTCCTGGGCGTGGACGAGGGCGTCGGGACCCGGCTGGACGTTGACGCCCTCCGCCATGAGGGCCAGGAGGTGCTCGGTGGGCACATGCTCGTGGTCGAACGTCAGGACGTCTACCTCGCGGGCGAACGCCCGCAGGTCCTCGAGGCTGCGGTAGTCGCCGACGGGCGCGAACGGGACGGCGGGGACGGCGGAGACGTCCTCCGCCTCCGCGAGGACGCGCAGTTCAAGGCCGAGGGCAGTCGCAGCAGGGGCCATCATGCGCGCCAGCTGGCCGCCTCCGACCACTCCGATCACAGGAAAACTCACTCCCACAGACTACAGAACGAGCGCCCGCGGGCGGCGGACGCAGGTCCGGGGGCGCCGCGCTCACAGGGGCCGCCCAGACTCCGCCTCGCGTGGCGGCGGTAGAATGTCCTGTGCGCTCTCCCCGTTCTGGGCCCTCGGCCCGAGGCGGGGCGCCGGATGCGGTGCGTCCCCAGGCGATGCGCCGCCCCAATGCCGTCCGTGGAGGATCATGATCTCGACAATCTCCGACCGCCTGCGTGGTCTCGTCTCGCTCTTCTGGCGCGAGGTCGCGAAGTTCGGCACGGTCGGCGGTGTGGCCTTCGTCATCGACAACGGCCTGACCTACCTGTTCATGCACACCGTCATGTCCGACTCGGAGGCCAAGGCGCGCTTCGTCGGAGCCACGGTGGCCACCATCTTCTCGTGGGTCGCCAACCGGTACTGGACCTTCCGGCACCGCAAGCAGGCCAACATCGCCCGCGAGTTCGTCATGTTCGCCGTCATCAACGGCCTCGGCATCGGCATCTCGACCGGGTTCACCGCCATCGCCAAGTACTGGATGGACATCCAGGACAAGAACCTGCTCTTCCTCGCCGGCGTCGTCGGTATCGTCGTCGCCACGGTGGTGCGGTTCTTCGCCTACCGCTTCTGGGTCTTCAACCAGGAGCTCGACACCGAGCCCGGGTACGAGGGCGACCACGAGATCTTCGAGCACGAGCACGAACACGGGCACGGGCACCAGGAGCACGCCTCCGCGGCCGGGCCCGGGGAACCTGGCCGGACGGCCGCGGGCCCCGGTGACCTGGGTGCTGCCGGGGACCGCTGAGGGAAGGCCCGCTCAGGGCCCGGTGACCTTCTCGGCCTCCCGGATGCGCTCGAGCACGCGCCCGTCCTCCGCCTCCTCGGGCTGCGGGTGGACGAGCACTGCCGACCCGTCCGTGGCCCAGGCCCCGAGGAGCCGCCCGAGCGAGGCGTGCAGGCCCTCTCTGGCCGGGACGAGGACGCGCGCGCCGGCGGCCGTCGGGGCAGCGAACCCGGCGATCAGCTCTGACTGCGAGAAGGACTCGCCCCCCGACTCGTACGCCGCGTCGTCCTCGGCCGGCGGGTCGAAGGGCTCGTAGGAGTCGGCGAACTGGCGCACGATGGCCGCGTAGTCGTACGCGCCGGCAGGCAGCTGGCCCGGGTAGCCCATCTCGAGCGCCCCGAGCGCGACGGCGACGAGGGCGCCGCTGGAGGGCGCGGCGTCGTCCGCTGCGGTGTCCGGCCCCACGAAGGTGATGTCGGCCGGAGCGCCTGGGCCGTCGACGACCACAGCGCCCACCTGCCACGCCGCGAGCGCGATCACAGCGGACTTCCAGTGGGCCGGCAGGGCGATCCGCACCCGCGTGCCGACCTCGGCGTCGAGCTCCTCCGAGAGGAAGTTGGACGTCTTCGCGACCCAGTTCTCCAGGACGCGGCCCGAGAGCTCGATGCGCTCCCCGCCGGGGCCGTACCAGGTCAGGCGGGGGGAGGAGGCGTGCTGGCCGGCGCGCAGCCGCTGCAGCAGGTGGGCGATCGTCGATGGCATGCGCCCATTGGACCACAGGGCCCCGTGGCGCGCCCGCGGGTTGGGGCCGGCGCCGCCCACCGCGCGTGTCGCACAGACAGCCCGCGGAATCCTCTGGCTAGAATCTGCCGCCACCGCTTGACTCCGACCGTCTTACACGCATGTAATTAGGACTGGACAGTAACTGCGCCGGCGGCACCGATGAACCGATCATCGCATGGCCGAGGGGGACCGGCACCGGGATTCTTCCTGGCGCTGGTCTGAAGCGGCTCGCCGCGCAGAACACGACCCGAGGAGGAGCACCGTGGGACAGGCGGAGCGTATCCAGTACGAGTCGGCCGTAGCTGCACAGGCATCGGCCAGGTACCGGTCGCGGGGGATTCCCGCGGACTGGTACGTCGACCCAGCAGATCCGGAGGCACAGGAGCGGTACGAGGCCCGCTCCGTGGAGACCCTCGAGGATGCCGCCACGGCATTCCTCGCGGCCCACGAGGTGGAGGACCCCGACGACGACGTCGAGGACGAGCCGGCGGACGAGGCCATCGAGCGGGCGCTCGCCCTGCTCGCCAACCCCCGGGAGCACTCGCCCAAGGCCGTGCTCATCGACCTCGTCCAGCCGGGCGAGCCCGAGGAGGGCGAGCTCGCGTGGCAGGCCGAGGCGCTGTGCGCGCAGACCGACCCCGAGGCATTCTTCCCCGAGAAGGGCGGCTCGACCCGGGACGCCAAGAAGGTCTGCGGATCCTGCACGGTGCGTGCCCAGTGCCTCGAGTACGCCCTCGCCAACGATGAGCGCTTCGGCATCTGGGGCGGCCTCTCCGAGCGCGAGCGTCGCCGGCTCCGGAAGCGGGCGGTCTGACCCTGGAGGCTCTACGCGTCACCGCTGTCGTCGTTGCGCACGACGGCGGTCCCTACCTTCCTGCGACCCTCGCCGGCCTCGCGTCCCAGACGCGACCCGTCGACGCCGCCATCGGCGTTGACACCGGCTCCCGCGATCACTCCGCCGAGCTGCTGTGCGACGCCCTCGGGGCCGAGAATGTCACCGCTGTGCGGACGCCCGGCGGCTTCGGCGGCGCCGTGGCCCGTGGGCTCGGTGGCCTGGCTGCGGGGTCGCAGCCTGTCCCCGCGGGCGCCGTGGAGTGGCTCTGGCTGCTGCACGACGATGCCGCCCCCGCGCCAGACGCGCTCGCTGCGCTGCTCGCCGCGGTGGAGGCTGCCCCGAGCGTCGCCGTGGCCGGCTGCAAGCAGCTCGACGCGGACGCGCCCGGCTGCCTCGTGGACGTCGGCCTGTCGGTGAGCCGCTGGGGCGAGCGGCTGACCCTCATCGACGTCGACGAGCAGGACCAGGGGCAGTACGACGCGCGCAGCGACGTCTTCGCCGTGAACTCGGCCGGGATGCTCGTGCGCCGGGACGTCTGGGAGGCCCTGCACGGCTTCGACGCGGCGCTGCCGGCCACCGGCGACGACGTCGACTTCTGCTGGCGTGCGCGCCTCGCCGGCCACCGCGTTGTCGTGGTCCCCCAGGCCCGCATGATGCACTCCGCCCGGCCCGGCGCAGCGGGAACGCCCTTCGCGGGCCGCCGGTCCGAGGTCTACTCCCGGCTCAAGCACGCGCCCCTGTGGCAGCTTCCCCTCCACGCTGCGGGCGCTCTCCTCGGCGGACTCTGGCAGTTCCTGGTCGCGATCATCCTCAAGGAGCCCGCGCTCGGCGCCGCCCGGCTCGGCGCCACCCTCGCGGCCCTGGGCATGCCGGTCCGGCTGGCCCGCGGCCGCCGGACGGCGCGCCGGAGCCGCACCGTCTCGCGCTCGGTGCTCCGCCCGCTCGTCACACCGCGCCGGGACATCTGGGCCCACCGCCGCGCACTGCTCGAATCCGCGGCCGCCGAGCCCGAGAGCGTGGTGGGTGACGGCTCCGGGATCGCGGAGGGCTCCAGCGAGCCGACGGGCGACTCCGAGGACGACTTCGCCGCCCTCGCGGTCGCCTCCCGCGGATGGGCCGGGACCGGCGCCGTCGTGGTCGCCGCGGCGGCCCTTGTCGCAGCGCTCGCGGCGTTCGCCCCGCTGCTGGGCGCCGAGGCCGCGGTCGGCGGCGCGCTCGTGCCCGTCTCCACGACCCTCTCGGCGGTCTTCGCCCACGCCACGAGCTGGTGGGCCGGGACCGGCCCGGGCCAGGCCGGGCACGGCGATCCGTTCGACCTCGTGCTCTGGCTCCTCGGGCTCCTCGCTGCCGGCGACCCGAACCGTGGCGTGACCGCCGCCCTCGTCGCTGCCGCGCCCCTGGCCGGTCTCGGGGCCTGGGCCCTCGCCGCCAACCTCACGGTCCACCGGGCCCCCCGCTGGCTCGCCGCCCTCGTCTGGGCCGCGGCGCCCTCCCTCCTGACCGCGCTTGCGCAGGGCCGCCTCGGCGCCGTCGTCGCCCATGCGGCGCTGCCCTGGGCCGTGCTCGGCATGGTCCGCGCGGTCGGCGGCGCCCGGGTCCGCGGCACGGTGGGCCCCCGCCACGAGCCGCGCAATGGGACCGGCGGCGTTCCGTCGTGGACCGCGGCCGCCGCCGGCGGCCTCGCGCTCGCTCTGGCGACGGCCGGCGCGCCCTCGCTCGTCCCGCTCGCCGCCGCGGTGGTCCTGCTCGCCTCGCTCGCCCTGCGTGGGCGCGCGAGGAGCCTGTGGATCGTGCTCGTGCCGACGGCCGCGCTCTTCGCGCCGCTCTGGGTGTCCGCGCCGTCGGACCTGCGCGCGTGGATCGCGGACCCCGGCGTGCCGCTCGCGGGCGCCCCCGCGCCGCCGTGGCAGCTGGTCCTCGGCCAGCCCGTGGCGTTCGACGCAGGCGCCGCGCTCACCGGAGTCCCGGCGCTTCCCGCAGGCGTGCCGTGGTCCCTCCTCGGGGCGCTGCTCCTCGGCGCCCCCGTCCTGGCCGCCGCCGTGGCCGGAGCCGTCCTGCTCACGGGCCGGCGCGGGGTCGCGGCGCGCCTGCTGTTCGCGGTGGGCGTCCTGGGCCTTGCCTATGCGTGGGCCGTGTCCCGCACCCCCACCGCCGTGGCCGGGGACTCGCTCGCGGCTCCCTTCGCCGGGCCGAGCCTCGGCGCCGCCTCGATCGCCTTCATCACGGTCGGCGTCCTCGCCCTCGACCGGCTCCTCGAGCACCGCAGGAACATCGCCCACCGCCCCCAGCCCGAGGGCTCCACGGCGTCCAGGGCGCCGCGACGCGCCGCCGCCGCGGCGATCGCGCTCGCCTACGTCATCGTCGCCGCCGGGCCCGCCGGAGCCCTGGCCCAGTGGGCCGCCACCGGACTTGGCCACGCCCCGTCCTCCGGCGGCCTCGGCGCCGAGGCGCTCGTCGGCCCGGGCCTGTCCCGGGTCCTTCCCGCGACCGCTGCGGACCTGGGCCAGGGGCCCCAGCAGACCCGCACCCTCGTCCTGCACGGCACCGATGCCGGAGGCTTCACCGCGAGCCTCATGCGCGGAGCCGGCACCACACTGGACTCGCTGTCCGCGGTCGCCGCGTCGAGCCGGGTGACCGGCGCCTGGGGCTCGGAGCGGATCGCCGACGACGACGCCGCGCTCACCGCGCTCCGGCACGCAGTCGCCACGGTGGGCGGCGGCGCGGCCGTGGACCCGCGCAGCGACCTCGAGCAGCTCGGCGTGGGCTTCGTGGTGCTCACCGACGACGGCGCGACGGACGAGGTGACCGCGGGCCGCATCGACGCCGTGCCCTCCCTCGTGGCCGTGGGCCGCACGGACGCCGGCTGGCTGTGGCGCGTCACTCCGCGCACGGCTGGCAAGGACGGCGCCTTCGCCATCGACCAGCGCGTGCGCATCGTTGCCGCGTCCGGCGCCACCCTCGCGGCGGTCCCCTCCGGCCCCGAGACCGTCTCCGCGGACATCCCGGCCGGTCCCCAGGGGCGCCGGCTCGTGCTGGCCGAGCGCAGCGACCCGCAGTGGTCGGCCTCGCTCGACGGCAGGCCGCTCACGCGGTCGGCCCAGGGCTGGGCCCAGGCCTTCGAGCTCCCGGCCCAGGGAGGCCGCCTGGACATCGCCTACCGCAACCCGGCGGCGTGGCCGCTCGGGTCCGCCGCCGTCGCCGCGTTCGCGTTGACCCTCCTGCTGGCCATCCCGGCCCGGGTCCGCCGCACCGGCCGCCGAGGCGCGGGATCCGCCCTGCTCGTCCCCGAGTCCCTGGGCCGCCAGCCCCACCGCCCCGCGGCGCGCACCGCCCCCCGACGCCGCCGGGACGACGAGGCCGCCGCACCGGCCCCCGTCCAGCCAAGCGGGGGCACGCCGCTCGACGACGGGCCGGACGACTGGCCGATCGACGAACCCGACGTGCAGCCCACAGAGGCGGCCCGCCCCGAGGAGGACCGGTCGCCGGCCGACCGGCCCGAGGGGCCGCGGCCGGCGCGCCGGCGCGCCGACGAGAGGGCTGGCAAGGCCGAGGACCGCGCCCCTGCGAGCAGTGAGGAAGCAGTGCATGACGACGCCCGCCTCTGACCGGACCCATAAGAGCCGCCCCGGCCGCCGGATGCGGGCCGTGGGCGCCGCCCTCGCAGGGACGGTCCTGGCCGGCCTGGCCGGCGGGCTCACGGTGTCCGCGTCCGCCGTGCCCGCTCCCGCGTCCCTCGGCGCGGGCAGCGCGCCCTCCGTGGATGTGCCCACGGCAGACGCCGTGCGCGCCTGCCCCGGCCCCGCCCGCCTGCTGTCCGGCACCCCGGTGCAGGGCGACCCCCAGTTCAGCCCGGCAAGCCGTACCGCGCGCACCCAGGTGAGCGGGATCGTCCTCTCCGACACCCAGGGCACCCTTCCGGACACCGCGCTCGCGCCGCAGGGGGCGAAGCCGCTGAAGTCCCTCTCCGGCCAGAAGGTGCCCGCGGGCACCGTGGCCCAGCCGCGCGCTGCGGCAATCGCAGCTCAAGGCGTGGATGCGCTGACCCTGCTGACGGCCAAGCCCCTCGCCGGCGCCCCTGCCTCGACGGGGGCGCTCACCCGGTTCGATGCCGGCGACGGCGACCTGCGCGGCCTCGCGACCGCGACCTGCACGGCACCCACGAACGACCAGTGGCTCCTCGGGGCGGAGACGACCGTGGGGCGGACGTCCATCCTCACCCTCACGAACCCGGGCTCCAGTCCGGCGACCGTGGACCTCGAGTTCTTCGGGGACAAGCCGCTGACCCAGGCGCCCCCGTCGAGCCGGGGGCTCCAGGTCAAGCCCGGCAGCTCCGCCTCCTATGTGCTCAGCGGCTACATGCCGGGACAGGCCAACGTCTCCGTGCACGTGCGCAGCACCGGTGCCCCCGTGGCCGCGGCCATCCAGCAGTCCACACTGCGCGGCCTGACCCCCGGCGGCGTCGAGCTCATCACCCCCGCGGCCGCTCCGTCGCCGCGGCAGACGGTGACGGGCATCGAGCTGCAGGACCCGGGCCGGTCCAAGGACCTCACGGCCAGGAGCGGGTACGAGGACGCCGGCGCCGCTGTGCAGATCACCGTCCCCGGCGCCGCGGACGCCGTCGTGCAGCTTCGCGTCTACGGCCGCAACGGCGCCGTGCAGCTGCCCGGCGGCGGGGTCGTGACAGCCAAGGCGGGAACAGTCACGGAGGTTCCCCTCGCAGGGCTCCCCGCCGGAACGTACAGCGTGTCTGCGACGGCCGACGTCTCCTTCACGGCCTCGGCCCGTGTGCCGCGCGGACTCTCGGCCGACGAGCCGCTCGACACGGCCGTCGCCACGGCGTCCCAGCGCATCGGCGACAGCCACGTGGTCACCGTGGGGCAGGGCGGCGGGTCCCGGCAGATCGTGTTCGGCGTCCCGGACGGGCGCGCACAGATCCGCGCGGTCCCGGTCACCGACGACGGCGCGTTCCACAGCCCAGTCTCGCTCGATGTCGCCGGCGGGACGACCGCGGTCCTCGACGCCCCCGAGAAGGTGGACGGCTCGGCGCTCACCGGGTACGTGCTCTCGGCCTCCGGAGACCCGGCCTACGGCTCGCTCCTGTTCAAGGGCGACGGGAACGCGATCTCGGCGGCCACCATCGTCACCTCCGCCGCGGGAGCACGCTCCCTGCCCGTGACGGTCGGCTACTAGGGCCGGCGCCCGGCGCTGGGCCTAGTAGCCGCGGTAGTACGGATCGAGGGTCTCGGGCGCGACGCCGAGCATGAGGGCCGTGTACTCCACCACGATGTCGTGCACGAGGTCCTGCAGCTCGGCGGGGGAGGAGGCGCCGGTCTCGACGACGCGGCGGTAGATGGTGATGCGGGGAGCGCGGCCGGCCGCCCCGGGCGTGTACTGCCCCTGCGGCGGGCGGCCCCCGTCCCGGAGCATCTGCTCGAGTCCGGGCGGGATCTCCTCGACCGCGTACTCGACCCCGTCCAGTTTCGGAGAGTTGAGCTCCTGGAGGCGGTCCGCGGCGTCGAAGACCCAGTCCTCGAAGCGCTCCGCGCGGGTCCGGCTCGCGGGGAGCACAGACGGCAGGATCTCCCCGCGCAGGCCGCGCCCATGGCGGTTCCTCCGGCGCTGGCGGAAGCCGCGCCGTCGTTCCGCCGCCAGCTCTCCCTCCGGCGGCACCGCCCGGATGCTGAGGGTAGGCCCGCCCGGGTCCGACGGGCCCCCGGAGAAGGAACGATCCTGCATACATCGACTCTAGTCGCCCCGTTCGTGCCGTGGCGAGTCGCCGCCGAGGCGCGCGGCGCGGGCCCCTGGAGACGAGGTCAATGCCCAGGTTCGAGCGGTCCCGGGAGTAGGGTTCTGTGCCGTGGGTCCACTACGCCATTGTTCTCGATCTGCCTGCCGCCAGGCGGCGGTGGCAACGCTCACGTATGTGTATGCCGATTCCACCGCGGTGCTCGGCCCGCTCGCCACGTTCGCCGAGCCGCACAGCTATGACCTCTGCGCGACCCACGCCGAACGGCTCACCGTGCCCCGCGGATGGGACGTGCTGCGCCTGGCCCTGCCGGCGGCCCCGCCCCGCAGCCCCGACGACATCCTCGCCCTCGCCGACGCGGTCCGCGAGGGGGAATCCCCCGGCGAGGACGGCAGCGATGCCGCGTCCTCGGGCCGGTCCGGCGCGCACCGGGCCGACCCCGACCAGGCAGCTGACCGGGCCCCCGGCGACCGGCCGGCCCGCGCACCCCTTGATGTCCCGCCGGGTGCGGACATCCCCCGACGGCATCTGAGGCTCCTGCGCGAGCCGTACTGACGCGGGCCGCCGGGACACGGCAGCGCGCCCCGAGGGCTCTGCCGGACTCGGTAGGCTAGAGGGCATGCCGAATCTCAGCCCCTCGCTGCTGGACATCCTCCGGTGCCCCGTGACGGGATCCGCACTCGTCCAGGACGGCGACAGCCTCGTGGCGACCGTGCCGGGCCCCGACGGGACGACGCCGCGCTACGCGATCGAGGACGGCATCCCCGTCCTCCTCGCGCCCACTACCACCTCCGCGAACCAGGAGCACGCATGACCCCCGACTTCAAGGTGAAGGACCTGTCCCTCCACGAGGCAGGGCGGCACCAGATCCGCCTCGCCGAGCACGAGATGCCCGGCCTCATGGCGCTGCGGGAGGAGTACGGCGAGTCGCAGCCGCTGAAGGGGGCACGGATCGCCGGGTCGCTGCACATGACGGTCCAGACCGCCGTGCTCATCGAGACGCTCGTGGCGCTCGGCGCCGAGGTCCGCTGGGCCTCCTGCAACATCTTCTCGACGCAGGACGAGGCCGCTGCCGCCGTCGTCGTCGGCCCCGGCACTCCGGAGGACCCGCAGGGCGTCTCGGTGTTCGCCTGGAAGGGCGAGTCGCTCGAGGAGTACTGGTGGACCGCCGAGCAGATCCTGACGTGGCCCGGCGCCGACACGAACCCCGAACTCGGACCCAACCTGATCCTCGACGACGGCGGGGACGCGACCCTCCTCGTCCACAAGGGCGTCGAGTTCGAGGCCGCCGGGGCCGTGCCCGAGGCGACGGACGAGGACCCAGAGGAGTACCGGATCATCCTCGACGTCCTGCGCGCCGGCCAGGCCAGCGACCCCCAGAAGTGGACCCGCATCGCGGCCGGCATCAAGGGCGTGAGCGAGGAGACCACCACCGGCGTCCACCGCCTCTACCAGCTCGCCGAGCAGGGCGCCCTGCTCTTCCCGGCGATCAACGTCAACGACGCGGTCACGAAGAGCAAGTTCGACAACCGCTACGGCATCCGGCACTCCCTCCCGGACGGCCTCAACCGGGCAACCGACGTGCTCATCGGCGGGAAGGTCGCCGTGGTCTGCGGGTACGGCGACGTGGGCAAGGGCGCCGCCGAGGCCCTCCGCGGCCAGGGCGCCCGCGTGATCGTGACCGAGATCGACCCGATCTGCGCCCTGCAGGCGGCGATGGACGGCTACCAGGTGGCCCGGCTCGAGTCGGTCGTGGACCAGGGCGACATCTTCATCACCACCACCGGCGGCAAGGACATCATCCTCGCCGAGCACATGGAGGCCATGAAGGACAAGGCCATCGTGGGCAACGTGGGCCACTTCGACAACGAGATCGACATGGCCGGCCTCGCGAGGATTCCGGGGATCCGCAAGGTCGAGATCAAGCCGCAGGTGCACGAGTGGGTCTTCCCCGCCTCGAGCGGCCTGAACGGCGCCACGGCCGAGCACTCGGTGATCGTGCTCTCGGAGGGCCGGCTGCTCAACCTCGGCAACGCCACTGGGCACCCGTCCTTCGTGATGAGCAACTCGTTCGCCAACCAGACCATCGCCCAGATCGAGCTCTGGACGAAGCGCCCTCAGGGCGATGACCAGGGCGACCAGCGCGAGTACGAGAACCGGGTCTACGTCCTGCCCAAGGTGCTCGACGAGAAGGTCGCGCGCCTGCACCTCGCGGCACTCGGCGTCGAGCTCACCGAGCTGACCAAGGAGCAGGCCGAGTACCTCGGCCTCGATGTCGCCGGGCCCTACAAGGCGGACCACTACCGCTACTGACGCCTCTGCGCGCCCTGCCCGTCTCGGGCTCTGCCGGCCGCCCCGATCGTGTCCCGACCGTAGCCGGGGTGTGACAGGGGCGGCCGTGCGCTGCCGGTAGGCTTGCTCGAGGGGATGTGCGGCAGAAAGTGGGGACCCCGATCATGTCTGAGCGGAAGCGGCTCGCCAGGGGCCCGAAGATCGCCATTCTGGCCGGCATTCTCGTGCTGGCGGGGATCGGGGGTGTGTTCGCGGCCGTCGGCCCGCTCCAGGCCGCCCCCATCACCTCCGAGCAGTCCTCGCCGATCCGCAGCCAGCCGGGCTCCGCCTTCCCCGTCGTGAAGCAGGCGACCGCCGCGACAGTGCCCGCCCGCGGCGCCAAGGAGGTCAACCCGGCGGCGCCCGTGACGGTGACCGTGACCAACGGCACCCTGGACAACGTCAGCCTCCGCTCCGACTCCGGCCAGGACGTCGACGGCGCGCTGAGCTCCTCGCGTGCGGGCTGGACCTCGAAGGGCCAGCTTGCCTTCGACGCGACCTACACGCTCAGCTACACCACGATCGACGCCGCGGGCCGGACCGAGTCGGCGACGACGACGTTCGCCACCGTCGCCACCAAGAACGAGGCCGATGCGGCGATGTACCCCCTCGACGGGATGAGTGTCGGAGTGGCCCAGCCGATCCAGCTGACCTTCAGCGAGCCGGTGAAGAACAAGAAGGCCGTCGAGAAGGCCATCACGATCACGTCGACCTCGGGCCAGCCCGGCGCCTTCCACTGGTACAGCGACACGATGGTCCGCTATCGGCCGGAGACCTTCTGGGCGGCGCACAGCACCATCACGGTCAAGATGGACCTCTTCGGCGTGGACCTAGGCAACGGCCAGATCGGCAACTTCTCCAAGACGAACACGGTGCACATCGGCGACAAGCGCACCGCCGTCGCGGACGCGACCGCCCACACCTTCACGGCGTACATCAATGACAAGCCCGTGCACACCTGGCCGGCCACCCTGGGCGACACCCGGTTCCCGTCGGCCCGCGGCTACCTCGTGCTCATGGAGAAGCAGCGCAAGGCACACTTCGTCGCCGCCTCGATCGGGCTCAAGCCCGGCGACCCCGCCAACTACGGCGAACTCGACGTCGAGTACGCGACGCGGCTCACCCCGAGCGGCGAATTCATCCACCAGGCGACCGACACCGCCCTGCCGTACCTCGGGCAGACCAACGTCTCCCATGGGTGTATCGGCCTGGGCCCCGACGGCGCGTCGTGGGTCTTCGACAACATGACGACGGGCGATGTCGTCCAGATCATCAACACCCAGGGCGACTACGCGAACTTCGACGACGGATTCGGAGACTGGAACATCCCCTGGGCCCAGTACGCGAACAGCTGAGGCGCCGGCCGCGATAACGCTTCGGCCACACGTGGGTGCCGCTACGCGGGAGCGGGCGCCAGCACCGGTACGGTGGAATGAGAACCATGCAGACTCCAGGCCCGCGGGCCTCTACTGGACGGTGACATGTTGACCGACAAGAGTTCCGGATCCGAGCCGGGGGCGGACTTCGACGAGTCCGGGGACAGCGACGAGCCGGCCTTCGGCTGGATGAGGCCCGCCGGTGCGGGCCGCCGCGTGTCCGAGCCCACTGCGGGGCAGCACGCCGCCACCACCACCGAGGCCACGGCCGCCGGAGCACCAGGACCTGAGGCAGCGCCAGCGGCCCCGCGGGCCACCCCGGCGGAGACCGCCGCCGTCCCCGCGCAGACCCGAGCAGAAGCCAAGCGCTCCCGCGAGCGCGCCGCCGGCGAGCAGGACGCAGCCGTCCCGGGGGCCGGGGCCCAGGACACCCCGGACCACTCCGCCCCTGTGCACCGCGAGCCGTCCCCGACGAGCGCCATCAACGTCCGCCCGCCCGAGGACGAGGTCCAGCGGCGGCGGAACGAGCGCGACGCCGTCGCGCGGTCCCGGCCCGTCGGCCGGCGCATCGTCCAGGTGCTGATGGCGTTCTTCCTTCCCTTCCTGCTGCTCATCGCCGCGGTGCGCGTCGTGGCCACGCCGCTGTTCCTGTGGATCGAGTACTACCGGCCCGGGTTCCCGGGCGACGGCTACGGCTTCACGACCGACGACCGCCTCACCTACGGCTCGTACGCGGTCGACTACCTCGCGAACCTCGCCGGGCCCCGGTACCTCGGCGACTTGGTCCTGCCCTCGGGCGACCATCTGTTCACCGCCGGCGAGGTCAGCCACATGGCGGACGTCAAGACGGTGGTCCTCTCCTCGTACGGGGCGGGGATCGTCCTGCTGCTGTTCTTCATCTTCGCGGCCATCGGGCTGCGGAAGACGAAGGGCGCGTTCGGGCGCGGACTCTTCGCGGGCTCCTTCGTGACCATCGCGATCATCGCAGCCCTCGCCGTCCTCGCGGCGCTGGGGTGGGAACAGTTCTTCACTGACTTCCACCGGATCTTCTTCGCGAACGGCACGTGGACCTTCAGGCTCGAGGACTCCCTCATCCGGCTCTTCCCCGGCCAGTTCTGGGTGGATTCCGCGCTCGTGGTGGGCGTGCTCGTGCTGCTCGCGGCGAGCCTGATGGTGATCTTCTGCTGGCCGACGCCCAAGCGCCGCGCAGCCCGCGGGGCCGCGGGGGAGCCGGAGGCCGCGCAGGCCTCCCGGGCCGAGGCCGAAGAGGCCGAGGCTCAGGCGGAGTAGAGGTCCTCAAGCTCCTGCGGGAAGGACTCGACGAGGCGCTGCCGGCGCAGCTTGAGGGACGGGGTCAGGTCGCCGTCCTCGAGCGTGAGCTCCCTCGGCAGGACCACGAACCGGCGGATCGACTCCGCGCGGGACACGGCCGCGTTCGCGGCATCGACCGCCTGCTGGAGCTCCGCCAGGACCTCCGGGTCAGCGGCCGCCTCGGCGATGCCCAGCGTCCGCCCGCGGCGGCGTGCCCACGCGCCCAGCTGGTCGCCGTCGAGCGCGATGAGGGCGCCCACGAACGGCCGGCCCTCTCCCACGACGACGGCATGCGCGACGAGTTCGGATTCGCGCAGCGCCTCCTCGAGCGGACCGGGCGCCACATTCTTGCCGCCCGCCGTCACGAGCACGTCCTTGAGCCGACCGGTGATGGTGAGGAAGCCGTCGGAGTCGAGCGAGCCGAGGTCGCCGGTGGCGAAGAACCCGTCCTCCCGGAAGGCCGACGCCGGCCCCTCGCCGCCGGGGGCAGCGGCACCGCCGCCGCGGTACCCGCGGATGACGCCGATGCCCTTCACGAGCACCTCGCCGGTGGGGTCGATGCGCACGGTCGTGCCCGGGACCGGACGCCCCACCGTGCCGATCCGGGTCGCCTGCGGCGTGTTCACGGTGCACGGCGCCGTGGTCTCGGTCAGGCCGTAGCCCTCGAGGACCGTCAGGCCCGCGCCGCGGAAGAAGTGCGCGAGGGACGGGCTCAGGGCGCTGCCGCCCGAGACGATCGTGGAGACCCTGCCCCCGAACGCTGCGCGCAGCCGGCCGTAGACGAGCCGGTCGAACACGGCGTGCCGCAGCCGCAGACGCCGCCCCGGGCCCTCGCCGCGCCCGGCGGCCTCCTCGTCGAGCGCGCGGGAGAACTCGCGCGCCGTCGCCGCGGCGCGCTCGAAGAGCGAGCCCCGCACCCCCTCGGCGGCCCGCTCCTCGGCGGCGGCATAGACCTTCTCGAACACGCGCGGGACAGCGAGGAGGAACGTGGGCCGGAAGGTCGCCAGGTCATCGAGCAGGGTCGACTGGCGCGAGTGCCCCACCACGACGCCCGCCGCGACGCAGGTGATCTGGACGGCGCGGGCAAGGACGTGGGCCAGCGGCAGGAACATGAGCGTCCGCGCCCCCGGGCCGACCACGTCGGGCAGGTGGGCCTGGAGGTTGACCGCGAGCAGGGCGAGGTTGCGGTGGGTGATCTCGCAGCCCTTGGGGCGCCCGGTCGTGCCGGACGTGTACACGAGGGTCGCGAGTGAGTCGAGGTCTGCCGCGGTGCGGTGGCGTTCGAGCTCCTGGGCCGGGACCCCGAACCCGGGGCCCGCGAGGCTCCTCAGGTTCGAGCCGCCGCCGTCCTCGGTCATGAGCGTGATGGGCAGCCACGCGCTGCCGAGCTCGGGCGAGGAGCTGATGGCGTCCTGGACGGTCAGGGCGAGGTGGCTGTTCTCCACGAACACGCGGCGCGCGCCCGAGTCGGCGAGGATGTAGGCGATCTGCGAGGGCGAGGACGTCTCGTAGATGGGCACGGGCACGCCGCCGGCGTACCAGACGGCGAAGTCGACGAGCGCCCACCCGTAGCTCGAGGCCGAGACGATGGCCACGCGGTCGCCCACGTCCAGTCCGCTGGCGATGAGGCCCTGCGCGAGGGCCACCACGTCCGCACGGAACTCCGCGGCGCTGACGGGCTCCCAGCCCGCCTCGGTGCGGCGCGAGAACAGCTCGGCGTCCGGGGTGGCCGCCACCCGGTCCTCGAGGAGCGAGGTAACGTTCGCCTCGGTCGGCAGGCTCGCCAGCAGGGGAGCCGCCGCCTCCGCCCGCTGTTCCTGCGCTCCTGCTCCGGCTTCCGCTCCGCCTGCCACGTGCCCGTCCTCTCCGCGCTCCCGCTCGTCTCCAGTGGCCCCCCGTGCCGTGCTCAATGCCTAGGCCCATCCTGCCATCCCCGGGCCGCTCCCGGCCCGGGCGACGCGGGCCGGGCCGCTACGTCCAGCTCGGCATCCACAGCCGCAGCCGCCACTCGATGTAGGGAATGGGCTCGGCGGTCCACAGGGGCATGAGGTACGCCGAGACCGCGAGGGCTGCGAGGACGAACACCCCGACGGCGAGGAGCCCTGCCTGCCGGCGCCCGGGCGGGTCTGTGGGCCTGCCGAGCATGAGGCCCAGGACCATGGCCAGGGCCAGGACGAGGAACGGCTCGAAGGAGACCGCGTAGAACGCGAACATGGTCCGGTTCGGGTACATGAACCACGGCAGGTACCCGGCGGCAAGGCCCGAGAGGATGGCTCCGGCCCGCCAGTCGCGCCGTCCCGCCCAGAGCAGCACGAGGACGCCGAGGGCTACCGTGCCGCCCCACCAGATCAGCGGGTTCCCCACCGACAGCACGGCCGAGGAGCAGTGGTCGGCCCCGCACGTGCCCGCCGGCTCGGTGTAGTAGAAGGAGACCGGCCGGCCCTGCAGGAGCCAGCTCCACGGGCTCGACGCGTACGGGTGGGGTGTGGAGAGGCCGTTGTGGAAGGCGTAGGCCTCCTGGTGGTAGTGCCACAGCGAGCGCAGCGGGGCCGGCACCCAGCCCCAGGCAGGGTCCGGGTGCTCCTCGGCCCAGTGCCGGTAGAACCCGTTGTCCGAGAGGAACCAGCCGGTCCACGAGGCGAGGTAGACCGCGGCCCCGGTGACGAGGAGGCTCGCCGCCGCGAGCGGGGCGTCGCGGAGGGCGGCGCCCGGGAGCCAGGCGCGCACCCCGGCCTCGCGCCGCGCACCCGCGTCCCACAGGACGGTCATGATCCCGAACACCGCCACGAAGGCGAGGCCGGACCACTTCACGCCGACGGCGAGCCCCAGGCAGACCCCTGCGGCGATCCGCCACCACCGCACGCCGAGCCACGGGCCCGTCACGAGCGCCGTCGGCCGTATCCGTCCGTCTGGTCCGGCGAGGGCCCCGAGGCGTGCGGCGAGGCGCCGCCTGCCGTCGTCCCGGTCGAGCAGGAGGAGGCAGAACGCGGCGAGGAGCCAGAAGGACAGGAAGATGTCCAGGATCCCGGTGCGGGAGAGGACCAGGTGGTGGCCGTCGATCGCGAGGAGCAGGCCCGCGGCCGCGGCGAGCGTGTGCGAGCGGAACAGCCGTCGGGCGGCCCACGCCGTCATCATCACGGACAGCGTGCCCACGAGTGCCGCGGAGAAGCGCCAGCCGAACGAGCTGCCCGGTCCGAAGAGCGCCATCCCGGCCGCGATCATCCACTTGCCCACGGGCGGGTGCACCACGTACTCGGGGGAGGAGAGCAGCCCGGACATGTCTCCGTTGACGAAGAGGTCGTTGGCGTTCTGGGTCCAGCTCCGCTCCACGCCTGCGACGAGGTAGGAGTACGCGTCCTTGACGTAGTAGGTCTCGTCGAAGATGAGGGAGTGCGGCCGGTCGAGCTGCCAGAAGCGTAGGAGCCCGGCGACCAGCCCCACGGCCACGGGCACGAGCCAGGCGAGCCGGCGGTCCCACGTCCCGGGCCCCGGCGCGGCCCAGAGCCCGAGGAGGCGCTCCCGCAAGGCCGCGGCCGGCCCGCGCGAGGCATACTGCGCGGGATCGACGATCCGGGGGCGCGGGGAGTTCCAGCTGCGCACCGGCGGGCGGGTGGGGGTCTGGGTGGCCATCCCGGCCCATGCTACCGGGGCGAAGCGGCCCGGGGCGGGCAGGCTGCGCTGGCGTAGGCTGGGGCCCGTGCAGCCTCGCGAGACCCCCCAGGGACCCAGCCCATTGCCGGACGCGGAGCCGGAGGAGGGCCAGGCGCACGACGGCGGCACCCACCCCGCGCGGCCGGCCGGCGGGGCCGTGGTGCTCGCTGCCACGCCGATCGGCAATCTGGGCGATGCGAGCCGGCGGCTCGTCGAGCTGCTCGGCGAGGCGGATGTCATCGCCGCCGAGGACACGCGGCGCCTCCAGCGGCTCGTGCGCGGGCTCGGCGTGCACCCGCGGGGGCGGGTGGTCAGCTACCACGAGCACAACGAGGCCGCCAAGACGCCCGAGCTGCTGGATGCCGTCGCCGCCGGCGGCACGGTCCTCCTCGTCACCGACGCCGGCATGCCGGCCGTGTCCGACCCGGGCTACCGGCTCGTCGAGGCAGCCGTCGCGCAGGGGCTCACCGTGACGGCGGTCCCGGGCCCCTCCGCCGTCCTCACCGCCCTGGCGCTGTCCGGGCTGCCCACGGACCGCTTCTGCTTCGAGGGCTTCCTGCCGCGCAAGGCCGGGGAGCGCGCGTCCCGGCTCGCCGAGCTGCGGACCGAGGGCCGCACCATGGTGTTCTTCGAGGCGCCGCACCGGCTCGCCCCGATGCTCCGCGCGGTCGCCGAGGCGTTCGGGCCCGAGCGCCGCATCGCGGTCTGCCGGGAGCTCACCAAGACCTACGAGGAGGTCCTGCGGGGCACGGCGGGCGAGCTCGCCGCGTGGGCCGAGGCGGGCGAGGTCCGCGGCGAGATCGCGGTGGTGGCCGAGGGCGCGCCCGCCGCTGCCCCGGCCCGGCCCGAGGACCTCGTGGGCGCGGTGCAGGCCCTCGTCGCGGGCGGGGCGCGGCTCAAGGACGCCGTCGCGGTCGTCGCGGGGGAGGCCGGCACGAGCAAACGCGAGCTGTACGCCGCCGCGCTGGCCGCGAAGTAAAAAGCCCGGAATCCCGCGGAAGTCGTTTGTGCATCTGCACAGGTGAAGTCGGTCACGCTCGTCCTCGGATGCATGGACACCCGCGGCCGCCGAGGCCTAGCGTGGAAGGAGTCCACCCACGCCCGATGTCGAGCGTGCCCACGAAGGAGTCGACGTGCCCGAGAACACCGCTGTCACCCCCGAGCGCGAGCAGGAGCTGCTCGCGAAAGTCCCCACCGGCCTGCTGGTCAACGGCGAGTGGCGCGAGGCCACCGGCGGGAAGAAGTTCGCGGTCGAGGATCCTGCGACGGGCAGGACCCTGCTGGAGATCGCGGACGGCACGAGCGAGGACGCGGTCGCTGCCCTCGACGCCGCCGACGCCGTCCAGGCTTCCTGGGCCCGCACGGCGCCCCGCGAGCGCGCCGAGATCCTGCGCCGCGCCTTCGAGCTCGTAACCGAGCGCGCGGAGGACTTCGCCCTCCTCATGACCCTCGAGATGGGCAAGCCGCTGGCCGAGTCCCGCGGCGAGGTGACCTACGGCGCCGAGTTCCTGCGCTGGTTCTCCGAGGAGGCCGTGCGCGACTACGGCCGCTACCTCACCACCCCCGAGGGCAAGAACAAGATCCTGGTCCACCGCAAGCCGGTGGGCCCCTGCCTGCTCATCACGCCGTGGAACTTCCCGCTGGCGATGGCGACCCGCAAGATCGCCCCCGCGGTCGCCGCGGGCTGCACCATGGTGGTCAAGCCGGCGAAGTTCACCCCCCTCACCACCCAGCTGTTCGCCGCGGTCATGCAGGAGGCCGGGCTGCCCGCCGGCGTGCTCAACGTCGTCTCCTCCTCGTCCGCCTCGAGCATCTCGGGCCCGCTCATGAAGGACTCGCGCCTGCGGAAGGTCTCGTTCACGGGCTCGACGCCGGTGGGTCGCCGCCTGCTCGCGGATGCGTCCGAGAACGTGCTGCGCACCTCCATGGAGCTCGGCGGCAACGCGCCGTTCATCGTCTTCGAGGACGCCGACCTGGACAAGGCCGTGGCGGGCGCCATGGCCGCGAAGATGCGCAACATGGGTGAGGCCTGCACGGCCGCCAACCGCTTCCTGGTGCAGGAGTCCGTGGCCGAGGAGTTCACCGCCAAGTTCGCCGCGGCGATGGCGGAGCTCACGCCCGGCCGCGGGACCGAGCCGTCCACGACCGTGGGCCCCCTCATCGACGGCGGCGCCCGCAAGGACGTCCACGCCCTCGTGACCGAGGCCGTCCAGTCCGGCGCCCGCGTCGCCACCGGCGGCGCACCGCTCGAGGGCGAGGGCTACTTCTACGCCCCGACCGTCCTCGCCGACGTCCCGAACGACGCCGAGATCCTCCGCAACGAGATCTTCGGCCCGGTCGCCCCGGTCACGACGTTCAAGACCGAGGAGGACGCCATCCGCCTCGCCAACGCGACCGAGTACGGCCTCGCCTCCTACCTGTTCACCCGGGACTACGCGCGCATGTTCCGCGTGGCCGAGCAGATCGAGTACGGCATGGTCGGGTTCAACGCCGGCGTCATCTCCAACGCGGCCGCCCCGTTCGGCGGCGTCAAGCAGTCCGGCCTGGGCCGCGAGGGCGGCGCCGAGGGCATCGCGGAGTACACGACGACGCAGTACATCGGCATCGCGGACCCCTACGCGGGCTGACAACCCCGCCCCCCCAATTGAGGGGTCATCTCCCTGCGCTGAGGGGTCATGTCCCTGCGTTGACTGGCCAATGGCCCGGCATCGGACCGCGGGACATGACCCCTCAACCGTGGGACATGACCCCTCAACCGTGGGACATGACCCCTCAACCGCGGTGGGGCGGGGGCTCAGTCCTTCGGCCGCCGCACGCGGCGCAGGGCCCGCCCCAGGGCCGCGCGCATCCTGGCCCCCGCAGCCCCGGCTGCGGGGGCCAGCCGCGTCCGGGCACGCGTGAGCCAGGCGAAGGACGAGGGCGGCAGCGCCGCGATCCGCGCCCGCCGCACCGGATGCTGCGTGCGGCGCCCGGCCTCGTGCACCACGGCGACTGCGTGCCGCGCGGCATCCTCGTCGGCCTCGTAGCCGGGGCGCCCGAATTCGTGCCGCTCGTACGCGGTGGTGAGCGTGTCGAGCGCGCGGTGGAGGCCGCCGTCGTCCGCGTCCCACGCCCCGAGCCGCTGCGCGTACGAGCGCGGGGTGTCGGCGGGGCCGGGCGGGAGCCCGTGGTCGACCCCTACTGCCTCGAGCTCCTCCCAGATCCCTCGGAGTCCGCGCCGGAGCCGTCGCCGCCGCTGCGCCGCCCGGAGGGCGGCGGGAAGGGCGACGACGACGGCGAGCGCGAGGAGCCCGAGCGCCACGAGGACGGCGGGAATCCACGGGGCGGGCTCCTGTGCGGTGGCCGGGGCCGACGCCGGGCGGCTGGGCGCTGGGGTCGCGGAGGCGCCGTTGGGGCTCGCCCGCAGGCCGTCGTTGAGGTTGTCCAGGTTGCTGCTGCCGCCCGGGCCCGCGATGTCGGTGAAGGCATAGGAGGGCAGCACCCCGCGCGTGGGCGTCGGCTCGAACGGCACCCAGCCGAGCCCCTGGAAGTACAGCTCCGGCCACGCGTGGGCGTCCCTGCCGTCGACCTGGAACTCGGGCAGGGGCTGCGAGGCCGGGACCGCGACGGTCTGGCCGGTGGGGTGCCCGGGCGCGAAGCCCACGGCGATGCGGCTGGGGATGCCGACCACCCTGGCCATGACGGCCATCGCGGCGGCGAAGTGGATGCAGTAGCCCGACTTCTTCGTCAGGAAGGTGCTCAGCACGTCCATGCCCGTGCCGTCGTAGCCGTCCTCGACCGGCGTCTTCTCCGAGTACTGGAACGTGCGCAGCCACGCCTGGATCTTCAGCGCGCGGGCGTACGGGGTCGCGGCGCCCTGGGTGACCTGCTCGGCCGCGCTGCGCACGTTGGCCGGCACGCCCCTGGGGACCTGCGCGGCGACGAGGTCGATCCCGCGCGGCGCGGTCACCGCGGCGGAGAGCGCCTGGGGCGTGAGCTGCGGCATCGTGGAGTGCACCACGTACAGCTGGTTCTGGCTCGACGCCGGCGCGCCCTTGATGCTCAGGTCGCTCGGGTCCCAGCCGAAGTCGCCCCGCACGCCCTCGAGCGACTGGGGCGCGTACGGTGCCGGCAGGTAGGGGCTCGTGAAGCCGCCGGTGGTGACGACCGTGGTCGTGGCGGTCGTGGGACCGATGGCCGCCGCGGGGCCGGCGATCTGGGTGATGGGGTGCTGGAGCTGGTCGTCGTGGTTCTCCGGCCCCCAGGCGGCCCCGTTGAAGTCCTCGACCGTCACGGTGCGCAGGTAGACAGGTGACGTCGAGTCGGTCGCGTAGGTGAGGACGCCGACGGCGCTCGAGCTCCTCAGATCATTGCCGAGGCTGATGAGCGGGTTGAGGCCCACATTCTGCCCCAGGCTCTGCAGCCGGGAGCCCTCGGGGAAGGTTCCGGCGTCGAACCCGGGGATGATCTGGGGGATCGCGAGGGCGCCGGCGACCACGGTCGCCACGAGCACGGCGAAGCGTCCGGGGGACAGCGCGGCGGCGAGGCGTTCGGCGGCGCTGCCGGAGGCGTAGGCGGAGCCTGCGGTGGCGAGGAGCCCGAGGTAGCCCGCCGCGGCGGTCGCGAAGCCCGTTGCGCCCACGCTCTCCGGCTTGAGCACGGCGGGGACGACGAGGACCGCGAGGACGGCGACGCCCGAGACTGCCGGCATGCGGCACGAGAGGGCGATGGTCTCGGTGACGAGCGCGATGAGTCCGATCGCCCCGGCGTTCAGGGCCGCGATGCCGACGTTGGGCGCTGCCGGGACCGCGTCATAGGCGACCGTGTGCCAGGCCTGATCCAGCGCCTCGTGCGCGGCGCCGAGCGTGCCCGCGGTCGGGACGAGGCCGAGCAGGCTCGCGCCGCGGAAGAACATCGAGTCCATCGCGGCCGTCCAGGCCGCCAGCCCGGCGACGGCGACGGCGACGGGGTGCCAGCGGAACGCCCGGGCGAGGGAGGTCCCGGCAACCGTGGCGAGGAGCACCACGAGGACCGGGTACAGCCAGGACCAACCCCGCAGCACCCCTCCGTACGCGAGCGACCCGCCGCCGACGGCGAGGGCCAGGAACAGTTCGGCTGGCACATGGCGCCAGCCGGGCCGCCGGAGCGAGGGGCCCTTCACGCGGAGCTCCTCTCCCCGCCGCCCGGGCCCGCGCGGCGCTCCCCGCGGTCCAAGGAGGTGTCCTCGGCGGTCAGCGCAGCCCACACCCGCTGCATCGACGAGCGCGGCGTTGCCTCCGCGGCCCTCCAGCCAGCCTCCCGCAGGGCGTCGACGGCGGCGCGCGAGGATCCGGCCCGAGGGGCGACGACCACGGCGAGCGCGCGTTCGGCGAATCCGGACGCCGAGGCCAGCTCGCGGGCCTGCTCCGCCGTGGTGCGGCCGAGGACGGCGACGATCGGGCCCCGGTGGCGGTGGCCCTCGAGCCTGTCGAGGAGGGGGTCGCTGAAGCCGGCGGGATTCTGGGTCGGCTCCGCCGGGGCAATCGCGGCGAGGCCCTCGGCGATCAGGGCGAGGCCGTCTCGGCCCGTGTACTCGACGGCGTCGGGCTCCGGCGCCGAGGAGGAGCGTGCGAGGGCGAGGCCCCCGCCGGGCTCGAGCAGCCGCAGTGAATAGCCGAGCTCGCTCAGGTGGGCGGCGACGGACATGACGGCGCTGACCGCCCATTCGAACGCGGCCGACTCGCTGCCCTCGGCGCCCTCCTGCCCCGCGTCCGGGAACGCGGTGCCCCGCAGGTCCATCACGATCGTGGCCTCGGGCGAGACGGCGGACTCCTCCTGCCGCACCATGAGTTCGCCATGCCGTGCCGTCGCCGCCCAGTGGACGCGGCGCATGGGGTCCCCGTGGCGGTACTCGCGGGTCATGACATCGTCCTCGCTCGGCACCGACTGGATGCGGGCCGCAATGATGCCCTCGGCCCCCCGCAGCCCGGACAGCGCGGCTGCGGGGAGGGCGATCGCCGCCGGGGTCACGGTGAGCCTCGTGGTGGCACCCACCCTGCTGCGCCGCTCGGCCAGCCCGAACGGGTCCGAGTGCAGGGCCTCGACGGGGCCGATCCAGTAGAGCCCGCGCCGGGGGCAGCCGAGCTCGTACCGGTAGTTGCTCGCCCCGTCCCGGCCGATCGACGCACCGGGGTAGACGAAGGTGGGGCCCGTGCCGAGCGAGGCGGGAAGCTGCTCCGTCATGGCCATCCGCCCCGAGAGCAGGCCGCTGTGGCGCAGGCTCAGCGCGACCTCGGTGCTCTGACCGGCCTCGACGACCTCCGGGCGCGGCCTGCGCACCACGGTCATCGACGGGCGGACGAGAAGGCTGGCCACGAGGGCTCCTGCCGGGACGAGCGCGAGGAACACCGCAAGGTGCAGGAGGTCGCGCCGGCCCATGACCTGGGCGGCCATGAGCGCCACCGCGGCGGCGACCACGAAGCCCCAGCCGCGAGGTGTGAGGGTGCCCCGCCAGTCCGTCCGGGGCAGCCGCTCCACGCCGGACCGCCTATCCGTGGCGCCGGGCGCCGGACTGGGCGGCGACGGGGACCGGGACAGAGTCCACGACTGCCCGCAGCACGGCGGCCGCGGTGAGCCCGCTGCCCGATGCCCGGCGCTCGAGGACGAGACGGTGCGTGAGGACCGCCGGCGCCATCGCGGCGACGTCGTCGGGCAGCACGAAGTCGCGTCCGGCAAGGGCCGCGCGGGCCTTCGCCGCGCGCAGGAGCGCGAGGACGGCACGGGGGCTCGCGCCCAGGCGGATCCGCTCGCTCGCCCGGGTCGCGCGGCCGAGCTGCACCGTGTAGTCCCGCACCGGAGCTGAGACGAAGACGTCCTTGACGGTGGCGATCATCGCCCGGATCTCGGCCGCGTCCACCACCGGCTCGACCCGCAGCAGAGGGGAGTCCGACTGGTGGCTCTCGAGCATCTCCGCCTCGGCGGCGGCGTCCGGGTACCCCATCGAGATGCGCGCCATGAAGCGGTCCCGCTGGGCCTCGGGGAGGGGATAGGTGCCCTCCATCTCGATCGGGTTCTGCGTCGCGACGACCATGAACGGCTCGCTGAGCACGTAGGAGGTCCCGTCCACGGTGACCTGGTGCTCCTCCATGCACTCGAGCAGCGCGGACTGGGTCTTGGCCGAGGCACGGTTGATCTCGTCGCCGATCACGATGTTCGCGAACACGGCGCCGGGGCGGAACTCGAACTGCCGGGTGGCCTGGTTGTAGATGGAGACGCCGGTCACGTCGCTGGGTAGGAGGTCAGGGGTGAACTGGATGCGGCTGACCGAGCAGTCGATGGACCGGGCCAGGGTCTTGGCCAGCATCGTCTTGCCGACGCCGGGAACGTCCTCGACGAGCAGGTGGCCCTGGGCGAGCAGGACGGTGAGGGCCAGGCGCGCGGCCTCCGCCTGGCCGTCGACCACCTGGCCGATGGAGGCGAGGATCCGCTCGCACGCGGCCTTGAAGCGCGCCGCCTCCATGGGCTCGGGCGCCTCGACGTGGTGGAGCGCACGCAGGGGGCTCACCGAGCCCCCCGCCTGATCGACCCCGCCCTGATGACCGTCCATGTGCGCCCTCCCGGCCGGCCGCCCGCATGCGTGCGGCCCTGGTGCTGTGGCGTGCGCCACACCTAGCTCCACGTTACCCGCAGCGGCCGCATCGCGCTCGGCCCAGCGAGCGCCCAGCGGGCGCCCGGCCCGCGCCCGGCCGGCGCCCGGCCCGCGCCCGGCCCGCGCCCGGCCCGCGGCGGCGCGGGGCGGGCTCGGGCGGGCGCGGGCCGGTCCGCGAACTACAGTGGAGGCCATGTGCTCAGCCCACCCGCCCGCCGCCTACCGCCCCACTGACGCCGCCGAGGCGGAGGAGACGGCCACGCCGACGGGCGGCCGCCGCGCCGCCACGGACGAGTCGGGCCGCTCACGCCGCCTCGAGTACCCGCCGGCGCCGGAGCCGCTGCCCGTGCCGGTGGCGGACAACCACACCCACCTGAACTTCCGGGACGGGCTCGTGGAGGTCGGCGTCAAGGAGGCGCTCGACGCCGCGGCCGGGGTGGGCGTGGACCGCGCCGTCCAGGTGGGCTGCGACCTGCCCTCCTCCCGCTTCACGGTGCAGGCGCTCGACGCCGACTCCCGCCTGCTCGGCGCCGTCGCCCTGCACCCGAACGACGCCCCCCGCTACGCCGCGCGCGGCGAGCTCGAGGCCGCCTACGCCGAGATCGAGCAGCTCGCCGCGCACCCGCGGGTGCGCGCCATCGGGGAGACGGGGCTGGACTACTTCCGCTCGAAGGGCGATGCCCTGGCCATCCAGCACGACTCCTTCCGCTGGCACATCGACCTCGCCAAGCGCCTCGGCAAGACCCTGCAGATCCACGACCGCGACGCCCACGAGGACGTGGTCCGCCTCCTCTCCGAGGAGGGCGCCCCCGAGACGGTCGTGTTCCACTGCTTCTCGGGCGACGAGGACCTCGCCAGGACCTGCAACGAGCATGGCTGGTTCATGTCCTTCGCCGGGACGATGACGTTCAAGAACGCGGACAGCCTGCGCCGTGCCCTCGCCATCGCGGAGCCGGACAGGATCCTCGTGGAGACCGACTCGCCGTACCTCACGCCGCACCCGTACCGCGGGCGCCCCAACGCGAGCTACATGGTGCCGTACACCGTGCGCTCCATGGCCGAGGTCCTCGGCGCCGACCTCGCCGAGCTCTGCTCGCGGCTCTCGGCCAACACCGAGCAGGCCTACGGGTCCTGGGACTGAGCTGACAAGGCCGCGCGCCGTCCTCGTAGCCGTTCCGTGATCTGACTGGCCTCTGTGTAACGTTTCGGTTACTGTGAACCTCAACAGCCGGGGTCGCCGCAGACGCCGGGCACTTGCCCCCTCGGGGTGAGGCAGGAGCAGTGCCGCGGGCGCCCGCCGTCCATCTTCCGGTCCTCCCTGCCCCGTGCCCGGGGCCGCCGTGCCCGGATGGACCGACGATTGGACCCCTGTGAGCAAACACGGCCGCCGAGCAGCACGACCGGTCCGTCCCCGCCGTTCCCCCGTCCGCGCCGCGGGCCAGGCCGCCGTCGTGGCCGCGCTGGCCCTCGGGACCACGGCCTTCGTGGTGAACGGCAAGACCGTGACCCTCTCCGTCGACGGGCAGGCCAGCACCGTCACGACGTTCGCCTCCACCGTCGACGACGTGGTCCGCAGCGCGTCCGTGCAGCTCGGCTCGGCGGACCGCGTCTCGCCCGCCCTCGGCACGACGGTCACCGACGGCTCCGTGGTCACGGTCAGCCGCGCCAAGCGCGTCACGGTCGACCTCGACGGGGCCGAGCGCACCGTGGACACGACCGCGCCCGACGTCGCCGCGCTCGTGAGCCAGCTCGGGGTCGCCTCGGCCTCACTCGTCTCGCTCGACCGCTCCACCCACCTCGACGCCGGCATCGCCCCGATCAGGATCAGCACGCCGAAGGACGTCACAATCGTCGTCGACGGCACCCCCGTGACGCGCACGACGACGGCCGCCACCGTCGCGGACCTGCTCACCGAGCTGGGGATCACCCCCGGTGCGGCCGACCACGTCTCGGCCCCCCGCAATGCGCCCATCGTGGCGAACATGGCCCTCAAGGTCACCCGCGTGGACACCTCCGCCGCGAGCACCGTCACCGAGACGCTCCCGTACAGCACGGAGAAGACCGAGAGCGCTGACCTGCCCGAGGGCGAGACGAAGGTGGTCCAGCAGGGCGTGGACGGCACCGTCGAGAAGCACTACAGCAGCGTCACCGTGGACGGCCGCGTGGCGCAGCGCTCGTTCGTGTCCCAGAGCGTGACCCGGGCCGCGGTGACGGAGAAGATCCTCGTCGGCACGAAGCCGAAGGCGGACCCGGCCGCCCAGGATGCCGGCAAGAACACCGGCGCCGCCGCCCCCGCCGTCATGAACGCCGCGATGTGGGACAAGATCGCCCAGTGCGAGTCCAGCGGCAACTGGGCCGCGAACACCGGCAACGGCTACTACGGCGGCCTCCAGTTCGACATCTCGTCCTGGATCGCCAACGGCGGCGGCAATTACGCCCCCAACGCGGCCCTCGCCACCCGCGAGCAGCAGATCGCCGTCGCCAACACGTATTACGCAAAGGCCGGCCTCGGACCTTGGGGCTGCGCGGGCGCGGCGGGCTGAGAGGCCCGGCGGCTGAGGCGGCCCTCTGCCCCCGGTAGGATGCTCGGGTGACTGACGCCCCCGGCACCCGCCCGCTCCTCGGCGCCGCCGACATCCGTGCCCTCGCGGGCGAGCTGGGGATCCGGCCCACCAAGACCCTCGGGCAGAACTTCGTGATCGACGGCAACACCATCCGCCGCATCGTCATCTCGGCCCGACTCGACCCGTCCGAGACGGTCCTCGAGGTCGGCCCCGGCCTCGGCTCGCTCACCCTCGGCCTGCTCGACGCGGCGGCGAACGTCGTGGCGGTCGAGATCGACCCCGTCCTCGCCGGCCGGCTCCCGGCGACGGTCGAGCGGTGGCGGCCCGACGCCGTCGGCCGCTTCGCCCTCGTGCTCTCCGACGCCCTGAAGGTCACCGAGCTCCCGGCGGGGCCGTTCGCCCAGCCCAGCGCGGTCGTGGCGAACCTGCCCTACAACGTCGCCGTCCCCGTGGTCCTCCACCTCCTCGAGCACTTCCCGTCGCTGCGCCACGGCCTCGTCATGGTCCAGGACGAGGTGGCAGACCGCCTCGCCGCCGAGCCCGGCTCCAAGGTCTACGGCGTCCCCAGCGTCAAGGCCGCGTGGTACGGGACCATGCGCAAGGCCGGCGTGATCGGCATGAACGTCTTCTGGCCCGCGCCCAAGATCCACTCCGGCCTCGTGGCGTTCACGCGCACCGAGCCGCCGGCCACCTCCGCGACCCGCCGCGAGGTCTTCGCGGTCATCGACGCCGCCTTCGCCCAGCGCCGCAAGACCCTGCGGGCCGCGCTCTCCGGCTGGGCGGGCTCGGGTGCCGAGGCCGAGCGGGCGCTCCGGGCCGCCGGCGTGGACCCGCAGGCCCGCGGCGAGGTCCTCGGCGTCGCCGACTTCGCCCGCATCGCCGAGCAGCACCGCCCGGCCGACGCGGGTGCGCCCGCGACCGACGCCGTCCGATAGCGTGGGGGCATGCGCACCAGCCCCTCCGGACCCGACGCCCGCCCGAGGTCCGTGAAGGTCCGCGCTCCGGGCAAGGTCAACGTCTCCCTCCGGGTCGGCCCCCGCCGCCCCGACGGCTACCACTCGGTGGCCAGCATCTACCTCGCCGTCTCGCTGTTCGAGGAGGTCACCGCGACCACCTCGCCCGAGCCGGGCGTGACGGTGAGCCTGAGCCCCGAGAGCGCCCTCGACCTCGACGAGCTGGACATCCCCCTCGACGAGCGCAACCTCGCCGTGCGCGCCGCGCGCCTCATGGCGGAGATGACCGAGAACCCCACCGGCGTGCACCTGACCATCACCAAACGCGTTCCCGTGGCCGGCGGCATGGGCGGGGGATCCGCCGACGCCGCCGCCGCCCTCCTCGCCTGCGACGCCCTCTGGGGCTCGGGCCTGTCGAAGGAGGAGCTCGCGCACGTCGCCGCCGAGCTCGGAGCCGACGTGCCCTTCGCGCTCCTCGGCGGCGCCGCCGTGGGACTGGGGGTCGGGGACCAGCTCTCCCCGGCACTGGCCACCACGCGGTTCGACTGGGTCCTCGTCCCGGCTCCGTTCGGCCTCAGCACGCCCGCGGTGTTCGCCGAGCTGGACCGCCTGCGCGACGCGGAGGGCCTCAGCGTCCCCGAGCCCACGCACGTCGAGCCCGCCGTCCTGGCCGCCCTGAGGGCCGGGGACGCCGGCGGCCTGTCCCACCTGCTGGTCAACGACCTGCAGCGCGCCGCGGTGGGCCTCGCCCCGCAGCTGCGCGACACGCTCGGCTGGGCGGACTCGCACGGGGCGCTCGCCTCGATCGTCTCCGGCTCCGGGCCCACCGTCGCCCTCCTCGCCGCCGACGCCGGAGCTGCCGCCGACCTCGCGGAGGAGCTCGCGCACCACGGGATCGGGGCGCTCGCCGTCCACGGTCCCGTGCCCGGGGCGCGGATCGTCAGCGATACCCTTCTGTAGTCCCCTTCACCCGACTGGCAAGGATTCCTGTGGCACACCTCCTCGGCGGCGAGAGCCTGGCCATCTCCTTCGGCACGCGCACCGTGCTCGACGGCGTCACGGTCGGGCTCAACGAGGGCGACCGGATCGGGATCGTGGGCCGCAACGGCGACGGCAAGTCGACCCTCATGCGCCTCCTCGCCCAGCGGCTGACGCCCGACGCCGGCCGCGTCACCTGGCGCCGCGGCGTCAACGTCGGCTACCTCGACCAGGGCGACGTGCTCGACGGCGACCTCACGGTGGGCGCGGCGATCGTGGGGGACCGCGCCGACTACGAGTGGGCCTCGAACCCCACCATCCGCGACATCATGGGCGGCCTCGTGGCCGACGTCGACTGGCACGCGCAGGTGCACTCCCTCTCCGGCGGCCAGAAGCGGCGCGTCGCCCTGGCCAAGCTCCTCATCGAGCCGCACGACGTCATCATGCTCGACGAGCCCACCAACCACCTCGACGTGGAGGGCGTGGCATGGCTCGCGCGCCACCTCAAGACAAGGTGGCGGCCCACCGAGGGCGCCTTCCTCGTGGTCACCCACGACCGCTGGTTCCTCGACGAGGTCTGCAACGACACGTGGGAGGTCCACGACGGGATCGTCGAGCCCTTCGAGGGCGGCTACGCCGCCTACGTCCTGGCCCGCGCCGAACGCGACCGGATGGCCGCCGTCGTCGAGGGCAAGCGCGCGAACCTCGTGAAGAAGGAGCTCGCCTGGCTCCGCCGCGGCGCGCCCGCCCGCACCTCCAAGCCCAAGTTCCGCATCGAGGCCGCGAACGCCCTCATCTCCGACGTCCCCGAGCCGCGGGACACCGTGGCCCTGTCGAAGATGGCCACCGCGCGGCTCGGCAAGGACGTGATCGACCTCGAGGACGTGACCCTCGCCTACGACGGGGGCGACCCGCACGCGAAGCCGCTCCTGGACGGCATCACGCTGCGGCTGGCCCCCGGCGAGCGGGTGGGACTCGTCGGCGTCAACGGCGCCGGGAAGTCCACGCTCCTGCGGCTGCTCTCGGGGGACATCGCCCCGACCTCGGGCCGGGTCAAGCGCGGCAAGACCGTGGTCCCCGCCGTGCTCAGCCAGGACGTCCGCGAGCTCGACGACGTGGCCGACCTGCGCGTCATCGAGGTCATCCAGCGCGAGAAGCAGACGTTCACCGTGGGCTCGAAGGAGCTCACGGCCGGCCAGCTCGTCGAGCAGCTGGGCTTCACCAACGAGAAGCAGTGGACCCGCGTGTCAGAGCTCTCCGGCGGCGAACGGCGCCGGCTCCAGCTCCTGCGCCTCCTCGTCGGCGAGCCCAACGTGCTCATGCTCGACGAGCCCACGAACGACCTCGACACCGACACCCTCGCCGCCGTCGAGGACGTCCTCGACGGATGGCCCGGCACCCTCGTCGTCGTCAGCCACGACCGGTACCTGCTCGAGCGCGTCACCGACCACCAGCTCGCCCTCCTCGGCGACGGGAAGCTGCGCGACCTGCCCGGCGGCGTCGAGCAGTACCTCGCCCTGCGCGAGGCCGCGCTCGCGGCCGCCGAGGCGCTGCCCGGCCAGTCGCCCCAGGACGCCGAGGCCGCACCGGCCGCGCCCGGCCGCTCCGAGGCCGAGAAGCGGGAGGCCCGCAAGGAGCTCTCCCGCATCGAGCGCCAGCTCGGCAAGCTCGCCGCCCAGGAGGAGAAGCTGCACGCCCAGATGGCCGCTTCCGCCGAGGACTTCGTCCGCCTCGGAGACCTCAACGCCCAGCTGAACGAGCTGCACGGACAGAAGGACGAGCTCGAGCTCGCATGGCTCGAAGCCTCCGAGGTCCTCGAGTAGCGCCGAGCGTTCACACTCCCGCCACCACGTGGCCACCGGCCCCGCCTACGCTGGGCGCAGCAGGCCATGGGGGCTCGCGGAAGGGACACGCATGGGCGCTCGGAGCGACGACTTCACCTCGGTGGTGCCGGGGGACCTGGTCACCGTCGTCGAGCCCGGCCGGCTCTCGGTCTCGGGCATCGTCGACGCGGTGGCGCCGGACGGATCGGTGCTGTGGGTCATCGAGCACGGCGGCCAGGGCCGCCACATGGTGCACAGCTCGGACGCCGCCGACGTCCAGCGCCGGCGCAGCTGACCGGCCCGCGCGGGGCCGGACTCTGGCCGCTCCCAGCCTCGCCCCCTAGCATCGGCTAGATGGGCTCCTTCGTCGCAGCGATCCTGGCGGTGCCGCCGCTCGTGGCGTACCTGGCCGTGTTCGCCCTCGTCTTCGCCGAGGACGCGATCTTCATCGGCTTCGTGATCCCAGGCGAGACCGCCGCCGTGCTGGGCGGGGTGCTCGCCAACCAGGGCAAGGCGGACCTGTGGATCATGGCGCCCCTGATCGTGCTCGCCGCGATCCTCGGCGACACCGTCGGGTATGAGATCGGCCGGCATCTGGGCCCCCGCCTGCTCGGCTTCCGGGTCTTCGACCGGCACCGGCGGCGCCTCGACGACGCCCAGGAATTCCTGCGCCGGCGCGGCGGATCCGCCGTGTTCCTGGGCCGGTTCGTCGCCTTCTTCCGAGCCATGATGCCCGCCCTCGCCGGCGCGTCCCGCATGCCGTACCCGAGGTTCCTCGCCTTCAACGCCCTGGGCGGGGCGGTGTGGGGGACAGGGTTCGCCGTGCTCGGCTACGTCGCCGGGGCGTCCTACGAGGTGGTCGCCAAGGCTGCGGGCCGGGACATCGCCGCGGTGGTGGGCGTCGTCGCCGTCATCGCCATCGTCGTCTGGCGCGTGCGCAGGGGGCGCGCGGACCGTCGCGACGAGCGGGCGTTCAGGAGTCGACCAGCCCCGGATCCCTCTGAAGGCCAGTGAGCCCGTTCCACGCGAGGTTGACCAGGTGCGCGGCCACGGCGTGCTTGTCGGGGGAGCGGGCGTCCAGCCACCACTGCCCCGTCATCGCCACCATGCCCACGAGCATCTGGGCGTACATCGCGCCGTCGCCCGTGCTGAACCCGCGGGCGGAGAACTCGTCTCCGAGGATGTGCTCGACCCGCGCGGCCACGCGCGAGAGGATGCTCGACAGCGCGCCCTCCCGCTGCCCGGGCGGCGCGTCGCGGACCACGATCCGGAAACCGTCCGTGTTCTCCTCGATGTACCCGAGCAGCGCGAGCGCGGCGCGCTCCACGAGCACCCGCGGCCGGGCCTTTCCGCCCAGCGAGGAGCGGATCGCCTCGAGCAGGCTCTCCGACTCGTGCTCGACGACCTGCCGGTACAGGCCCTCCTTCGACCCGAAGTGCTCGTAGACCACGGGCTTGCTCACGCCCGCGGCGGCCGCGATCTCCTCGATCGTGGCCCCGTCGAGGCCCTTGGCCGCGAACACCGACCGGCCCACGTCGACCAGCTGGAGGCGGCGCTGGGGCCCGCTCATCCGCACTCGCGCCGCGGCGGGGTCCCGTCCGGGCGCCGCCGCGGGGGCGGCGGCGCGCTCGGGCTCGGACGGCAACACGATGGCCATCCTAGTGCGGGCGGCCTGCGCGGCCTTCCAGCGCGCCCATCCATGGCAGAATTGACCACTGTGCCGCGCCCGTTCCGGCGGCAGCGTGCACTCCGCCCTGGTGTAACGGCAGCACGCCGGCCTTTGGAGCCGTGCAGTCTAGGTTCGAATCCTAGGGGCGGAACGCAATGGCCAGCCGACGGCACTGGCTAGAATTGCCGACAGCCCCACTCGCCAGCCGATCGACCAGGAGAGCCAGCGACAGTGAATGCGGAGACCCCCGGACAGAGCGCAACAGCACAGGACCTGGGGCGGCCGCATCCCGCCGGCGCCCCGAGCGCGGCCCACGGACAGCACGGCCCCGCCGCCGTGATCGTCCTCGCCGCCGGGGCGGGGACGCGCATGAAGTCGCGCACCCCCAAGATCCTCCACCCGCTCGGCGGCCGCTCGATGGTCGCCCACGCGCTCGACGCCGCCCGCGGCCTCGCGCCGGGCCGGCTCGCCGCCGTCGTGCGGCACGAGCGGGACCTCGTCGCCGCGCACATCGCCGAGCACGACCCGGCCGCCGTCATCGTCGACCAGGACGAGGTCCCCGGGACCGGGCGCGCGGTCGAGGTGGCCCTCGAGGCGCTCGACGCCGAGGCCGAGGGCGGCCAGCTAGCGGGCACCGTCGTGGTGACCTACGGCGACGTGCCGCTGCTGACCACCGCGCTGCTGGCCGAGCTCGTCGCCGAGCATGAGGGCGCCGGCAACGCCGTCACCGTCCTCACCGCCGTGCTCGAGGACGCGACCGGCTACGGCCGCATCCTGCGCGAGGACGACGGCACGGTCGCCGGGATCCGCGAGCACAAGGACGCCTCGGCCGCCGAGCGCGCCATCCGCGAGGTCAACTCGGGCATCTACGCCTTCGAGGCCGCCGTGCTGCGCGAGGCGCTCCGGCAGGTCACCACCGAGAACGCGCAGGGCGAGAAGTACCTCACCGACGTCCTCGCGATCGCCCGCGCCGCCGGCGGCCGCGTCTCCGCGCTCGCCACCACGGACCGCTGGCAGGTCGAGGGCGCCAACGACCGCGTCCAGCTGCAGGCCCTCGCCGCCGAGCACAACCGGCGCATCCTCGACGCCTGGATGCGCGCCGGCGTGACGGTGGTGGACCCCGCCACCACGTGGGTCGACGCAACGGTGCAGCTCGCCGAGGACGTCACCCTCAAGCCCAACACCCAGCTGCACGGCGCCACGGTCGTGGAGCGCGAGGCAGTGATCGGACCCGACACGACCCTCACCGACTGCGTGGTCCGCGAGGGCGCGACCGTGAAGCGCACCGACGGGACCGGATCCGAGATCGGCGCCGGCGCCACCGTGGGCCCCTTCACCTACCTCCGTGCCGGCACCCGGCTCGGGCCCGACGGCAAGATCGGCGCGTTCTACGAGACGAAGAACGCCCAGATCGGCCGCGGCGCCAAGCTCTCGCACCTCGGCTACGTGGGGGACGCCGAGGTCGGCGAGGGCGCGAACATCGGCTGCGGCAACATCACCGCCAACTACGACGGCGTCCACAAGCACCGCACCGTGATCGGTGCCCAGGTGCGCACCGGCTCGAACACGGTCTTCGTGGCCCCCGTCACCGTCGGCGACGGCGCCTACACGGCCGCCGGCGCGATCGTGCGCAAGGACGTGCCCGCCGGGGCCCTGGCCCTCTCCGTCGCCCCGCAGCGCAACGCCGAGGGGTGGACCGAGGCGCACCGCGCCGGCTCGCCGTCCGCGGCCGCGGCTGCCGGAGCCCGGGCCGCGGCGGCCGGCGCCGCCGACGAGGCCCCCGAATCACCTTCCTCCGCCGCATCCCCCTCGAAGAAAGAAGAAGGCAAGTAGATGACCGAGATCACGGCCAATGGCGAGAAGCGCCTGGTGCTCGCCTCCGGGCGCGCCCACCCGGAGCTCGCGCAGGAGATCGCCAAGGAGCTCGGCACCGAGCTGCTGCCGACCTCGGCGTACGACTTCGCGAACGGGGAGACCTACGTCCGCTTCGAGGAGAGCGTCCGCGGCGCCGACGCGTTCGTGATCCAGGCGCACCCCGCGCCGATCAACAACTGGATCATGGAGCAGCTGATCATGATCGACTCGCTCAAGCGTGCCAGCGCCAAGCGGATCACGGTCGTCTCCCCGTTCTACCCCTACGCCCGGCAGGACAAGAAGCACCGCGGCCGCGAGCCCATCTCGGCGCGCCTCATGGCGGACCTCTACAAGACCGCCGGCGCGGACCGCCTCATGAGCGTGGACCTGCACACGGCGCAGATCCAGGGCTTCTTCGACGGACCCGTCGACCACCTCATGGCCATCCCGCTCCTGGCCGACTACGTGCGCACGCGCGTGGACCTGAACAAGGTCACGGTCGTCTCCCCGGACACCGGCCGCGTGCGCGTCGCCGAGCAGTGGGCCGAGCGCCTCGGCGGCGCCCCGCTCGCGTTCGTGCACAAGTCCCGCGACGTCAACGTGCCCAACTCCGCGGTCTCCAAGACCGTTGTCGGCCAGATCGAGGGCCGCGACTGCGTGCTCATCGACGACATGATCGACACCGGCGGCACGATCTCCGGCGCCGTCACGGTCCTGAAGAACGCCGGCGCCCGCTCCGTCATCATCGCCGCGACCCACGCCGTGTTCTCCGACCCGGCGGCGCAGCGCCTGGCCGAGTCCGGCGCCCGCGAGGTCGTGGTGACCAACACGCTGCCGATCCCCGCCGAGAAGCGCTTCGAGCAGCTCACCGTCCTCTCGATCGCCCCGCTCATCGCCCGCGCGATCCACGAGGTCTTCGACGACGGCTCGGTCACGTCCCTCTTCGACGGCCGCAGCTGACTGCAGCACCCCACGCACGACGGCGGTGTCCCCACCTGAGGCGGGGACGGCGCCGTCGTGCGTCGTTTTGGCGGGCGTCCCGCCGCCCGGTAGCATGGACGGCGAACCTTGGCGAGGGAGCGCCCGCTCCGTGATCGACTGGGTCTGGCAGTTCCTTCGCAGTGTCCCTCGGGGCCGGGCGGGGGTCGGCAGACCTCGCGCCAAACGAACCTCGAAGGAGACACCATGAGCGAGAAGCTCGCAGCCGAGAAGCGCGCCGAGTTCGGCAAGGGCTACGCCCGTCGCGCCCGCGCCGCCCACAAGATCCCCGCCGTCATCTACGGCCACGGCGCCGAGCCGATCCACGTCACCCTCCCGGGCCACGAGACCATGATCGCCGTCCGCGTCCCGAACGCCCTCCTCACGCTCGACATCGCGGGCGAGGAGCACCTCGCGATCGTCAAGGACATCCAGCGCAACGCCGTCCGCCAGACGATCGAGCACATCGACCTCCTCACGGTCCGCCGCGGTGAGAAGGTCACGGTCGACGTCCCCGTGCACGTCACCGGTGAGGTGGCCGCCGGGTTCGTCGCCAACCAGGAGGCCGTGACCGTCTCGGTCGAGGCCGAGGCGACCCACCTGCCGACCGCCCTCGAGGTCAGCGTCGAGGGCCGCGAGGCCGGCCAGCACGTCCACGCCGCCGACATCGCCCTGCCCCAGGGCGTGGCGCTCCTGACCGACGGCGAGACCCTCGTGGTCAACGTCTCCGAGGCCCTCGAGGTTGCCGCGGAGGAGGCCGGCGAGGCCGAGGCCGCCGCCGAGGCGCCGGAGGCCGAGGAGGCCGAGGAGGCCCCCGCCGAGTAGTCTCGCGACTGCTGAACTGCGTCAGGCGGCCCGTCCCACCCGGGGCGGGCCGCTTCGACGTGGCGGGCCCGCCCGCCGATCGCCCGCCCAGCCCCAAGGAGCGCACCCATGACCGACACCTGGCTCGTCGTAGGCCTCGGCAACCCCGGGCCCGAGTACAGCGGGAACCGGCACAACGTCGGGCAGATGGTCCTCGACGCCCTTGCCTCCCGCATGGGCGGGAGGTTCGCCGCGCACAAGGGGGCGCGCGCCGCCGTCCTCGAGGGCCGGCTCTGGGTGGGCGGCCCCCGCGCCGTCCTCGCCAAGCCGCTGACCTACATGAACGTCTCCGGCGGTCCGACCTCCTCCCTCGCCAAGTACTACGGGATCGAGCCCGGCCACGTCGTCGCGGTCCACGACGAGCTGGACATCCCGTTCAACACGGTCCGGCTCAAGCTCGGCGGCGGCGAGGGCGGCCACAACGGCCTGCGGGACATCTCCAAGGCCCTCGGCACGAAGGACTACCTCCGGGTGCGGGTCGGCGTGGGCCGGCCTCCCGGGCGCATGGACGCCGCCGACTTCGTGCTGCGGGACTTCGCCTCCACCGAGAAGAAGGAACTGCCGTTCCTCCTCGACGAGGCCGCGGACGCTGTCGAGATGCTCGCGCGGGACGGCCTCGCCGCCGCCCAGCAGAAGTTCCACCCGGCCAAGGCGTAGGCCTCGCGCAGGGCATGACATTCGGCCCTGCTCGCACCGCCGACCGCGGCGGTACGGTTGCCCCAGCCACGTCCTTGCGGGGGACGTGCCGACGCACGGGGGCGCAGGTCAGATGCGGACGCGGATCGAGGCAGAGGAGACGGGCCAGCTCCTGCGGGACGCGAAGGTCCGCGCGGGCGACAGGCTGGCGTGGGCGCGCGCCGTCAGATCCAGGGAGATCGCGGAGGCGGCGGCGGCGCTGGCCGCGCCCGGCTCCTACGGCGTGGTGCTGACCGGCGACACGAGCTCCGGCAAGTCCGCGGTGGCCTCGGCCCTGCTCACCGGCCTCGAGGCCTCCGCCCACACCATCCGCCTGCGCTCCACGACCATGGGGACCCGGACCCCGTATGGGGCGCTCGCGGTGCTGCTTGCGCGGCTGCCCGAGGACGCCCAGGCCGACCCGGGATCGATCATGCGGGGCATCCTGCAGCTCGTCGCCGCCGACGCCGGCGGCCGCACCGCGGTGATGTCGCTGGAGACCTCCAAGAACCTCGACGAACTCAGCACCGCCACCCTCGTGAACATCATGGTCACCGGCACCGCCAAGGTGGTCCTCGTCGCGGACCGGGCGAGCGAGCTGCCCGCAGACTTCCACTGGATGCTCTCCGAGGGGCGGCTGCGCGAGATCCCCCTGGCCGCGCTCTCGCCCGAGGAGACGCTCCAGGGACTGCGCCTGCTGCTCGGAGGGATCGTCCCCCAGACCGTCGGGTTCCAGCTGCAGGCGATGTCGCGGGGCAACCCGCAGGTGACGCTGCTCGTGGCAGCCGAACTCCTGCAGCGGGGGGCCCTCGCCGCCGCGGACGGCGTGTGGACCCTTGCCCCCGACGCCGAGATGGGCGGCATCCGCCAGATCGACGACCTCGTGCGGGCCCGGCTCGAACGGCAGCCCCCGCGCATCCAGACCATCGTCGAGGCCCTCGCCTGCGCACGCCGCATCCCGCTGCAGCGGCTCCTCTCCGTGTTCCGCCGGGAGGACCTCGCGCAGATGGAGGACGACGGCCTCATCACCGTCGACGACGGGGGGCGGCATACGGTGGCCCTCGCCGACCCCCTCGTGGGCGAGGTGGTCCGCGGGTGGCTCTCCGTGCCCCGCCGCCGCGAACTGCGCACGCTGCTGATGTCCGACGGCGAGCCCCCGGTCGAGGCCATTGCCGTCCTCGAACTCCTCGGCCTGGCGGCCTGGACGCGCGAGTGCCACACCCTGCTGCCGCCGCGGCACGCCCTCGCGGCCGCCTCCGCGTCCCTGCGGCTGTTCGCCCCGCGGTTCGCGCTCGACTGCCTCGAGGGGATCGACCGCGAGGCCACGACCTGGCCCACCGTCCAGCACCTGCGCGCCCGGGCCCTGCTCATGCTGCAGCTGCCCCAGCAGGCCCTCGCCTGCCTCGACCAGGTCGCCGAGGACGAGCTCGCCCTCCTGGCCCCCTCAGCGGTGGCCGAGCTCACGGCAACCCAGGCCGAGGCCATGCGCTGGATCCCGGACCGCGCCGGGCAGGTCGAGGGCCTCCTGGCCGATGCCCGCGCCAGGCTCCTGCTGGGCGCGGGGTCCGGCCCGCGCCCGGATGCCGAGGTCCGGCGGGCGGCCGCGGTGCTGGACCTCGCGGACTTCGAGCACAGGGCCTTCGTGGGCGACTACCGCCGCATCGAGGACCGACTCGAGGCCATGGTGGCGGACCCCGACCCTGCCGACGACGAGATCCGCCTGCGCGCAGCCTGCATCCTCATGGAGGCCAGGACCATGCTCGGCAGGGAGCAGGAAGGGCTCGCCCTGCTGCACGAGGTCGCGGCGCAGATGGGACAGAAGCAGGGTTCGGCGCCGCTGCGGCAGGCCTTCGCAGCCCGCGCCTTCACCGTCCTCCTGTTCAACGGGCACTGGCGGCAGGCGCTCGCCCTGCTCAGGAGCCCGTCCCAATGGTCGCTCGAGCGGCTCAGGGCGACCGGGGCCTCCCTCGAGCTTGGCGCGGGACTCGCGTACGTCTACGCGGGCCGCGGCCACGACGCGCTGGGCCCCCTCCTCTCCGCGCTCGCCCTCCTCGAGCGGGGGCCGTCGGCGGGCCTGCTCGGGCCCGCCTACGCCGCGACCGCCTTCGCCTACGCGCAGCTGGGCGATGCCCCGGCGTCCCGGAAGTGGCTCGAGAAGCTGGAGCGCTGGCGGCCGCAGGGCAGCTACCAGACCCGCTCGATCGTCGACTTCTGCTCCCAGATGGCACGCCGGTGGACCGGGGACCCGCAGGCGGCCTCCCGGCTCGTGGCCTCGGCGCGCGAGGACATCGCCTTGGGGCGGTGGAACCAGGCCGGCATCAAGCTCTTCGGGGCGACGGTGGGGGGCCACGCCGACGACCTGCGCCTGCTCGAGGAGGTCTGCGCGCACCGGCAGGGTCAGCTGGCCCAGCTCGCCCTCCTGCTGGCCCGCGGCACCCGGACCGGGCGGCTCGAAGACCTGACTGCGGCGGCGGACCTTGCGGCCGCGCTCGAACTCGACGCCGTCGAATCGCGGTGCGCGGCCGTGGCCCTCGACCGGGCGCGGGAGATGGACGACGCCGGGGCGGTGCGGCGCCTGCGCCCGCGCCTCGACGCCCTGGCGGGCCGGCTCGCCGTCCTTCCCGTGGAGCCCCGGCACGCGCCGGCAGTTCTCACCGACCGCGAACAGGAGGTCGCGGCCCTCGCAGCGTCCGGAACCTCCAACCGGCGCATCGCGGAGCTGCTCGGACTCTCGGTGCGCACCGTGGAAGGGCACCTCTACCAGATCTTCGCCAAGCTCTCCGTCTCGACCCGGGGCGAGCTGGCGGACCTGCTGTGACCTTGCCCAGCGGGGCGCCGCCATGAGCCCCGGGCCGCCGCACAGTGCACCGGCGCACGGGCTGCCCGCGGACACGGGCCGCGTCATCGAGCTCATCACCCGGCCGGCCACCGCCGCGGTGCTGGTCCTGGGCGAGATGGGCATGGGCAAGTCCGCGCTGCTCGATGGAGCGGCGCAGGCGCTCGGCGAACGGCTGGAGGTCCTCCGCCTCCACGGCAGCCCGGCCCTCGCGAAGGTCCCCTATGGCGTCCTCGCGCCCTTCCTCGGGGGTCTGCCCCCTGCCGGGGCGGCGTCGCGGGTCGAGGTCCTGCGGGCCTTCTGGCGCGCCGTCGAGGCCCTCCGGCAGGGGGCCAAGCCAGACCTGCTCCTCGTCATCGACGACGCGCACGAGCTGGACGCGGCCTCGAGCGAGGTCGTCGCCGAGCTCGTCTCGGCCCGCTGGACCAAGGCGGCCATGGCCGCGCCCAGCGGCGCTGCCCTGCCGAGGCCGCTCATGGAGCTGTGGCTCGACGACGGCGTCGAGCGGGTCGACCTCGCGCCCCTCACGGTCGAGCAGGTGCGCTCCTACCTCGAGGCCGCGCTCGGCGGTCCCGTGCTGCCCACCGTGCCGCAGCTGCTCTGGCAGGAGTCCGAGGGCAACCCGCTCCTGCTCGGGCGCCTCGTCGAGGAGGCCCGGCGGTCGGGAGCGCTGGGCCTGCACGGCCAGACCTGGCTCGTCACCGAGGACCTCCCGCACCGAGGGGAGGGGCTGCTCGCCCTCGCCCGGGCGCAGCTCGGGCGCCTCGGCCCCGGCGAGCGGGAGGCGCTGAGCCTCATCGTCGTGGCCGAGCCGGCCCCCTTCGCGCTCGTGGAACGGGAGTGCGGCGCCGAGGCCATCCGGCGGCTCGTCGCCATGAGGCTCGTGCGCCCGGCCGAGGGCCCCGACGGCGTGCTCCGCCTCCGGCACCAGGTGTACGGAGACGCGCTGCTGGCGCTGATCCCGCTCACCACCGCGCTGGCGCTGCGTGAACGGGTTGCCGGCCACCTCGCGCGGCAGGCGTCCACGGGACAGGGCCTCCTCCGCGCCGTCACCTGGGCGCTGCACTGCGGATTCCCGGTGGAAGACGAGGCGCTCCTGGCGGCCGCCCGGCTGGCCCTGGGGCTGCACGAGAACACGCTCGCCGCGCGGGCGGCCAGCGCCGTCCAGCGCCCGGGCGCGCGGGACGCCGCACGGGACGTGCTCGGACAGGTGGCCTACAGCCGCGGCAGGTACGCGGAGGCCGCCGCCCTGCTGCGCCCCGCCGCCTCTGGGCGCGGGAGCATCCGGCCGGGCCTGGCCGGCGGCCTCGCATGGATCGCGGCGCGCCGGGCCTTGGGCCATGCGGCGGAGGCGCTCCGCGCCGAGATCGAGCGGCTTCCCGGGGCCGGCGCGGGGGGCCTGCGCGATGTGCTCGCCCTCGTCGTCGCCTCGGACGCCGGCGACCGGGACTGGCTGGCTGACGGGCTGCGCCGCTGGCGCTCCGGGCATCGGCAGGGACGCGGGTCCCCGCACGGGGCCGCGGCCGAGGCCGTGGTCTGTGCCCTCGAGGCGGAGCTCCTGATGGCCTCGGGCAGGCCGCTCGGGGCCGCACGGCCGCTGCGCGCCGCGCTCGGGCGCGCCGCCGGGACGGCCGACGCGACCCCCTGCCTGCAGGCCTTCGGGGCAACGCGCCTGGTCCTCGCTGACCTCGCGGCCGGAGAGTGGGAGGCCGCGGAGGATGACCTGCAGCGCTTCCTGATCGCCTCCAGGGCCGGACTCGTCACCGACGGGCCTGCGGCGCAGATGGCCCGCGGAGTGGCTCTGGTCCGGCGCGGACGCTTCCGCGCGGCGTGGGAGGCGCTCGCGCCGGCGCTGGATGCCCTCCACGGCCGCGACCCCCAGCGCCTGCTCCCGCTCGCCGCCGCGGTGGCGGCCTACGCGGGCGCCCGCGCGGGGGAGCACGGCGCAGCGCGCACCCTCCTGGGCTCGGCGGAGGACCGGGCGGTCCCGGCCGTGGCGCTGGTGCGGCCCGTGGCCGGGCTCTTCACGGCCGCCGCGCGTCACGTCCTCGATGCGGCCGCAGGCTCCGCCGGCCCCGACTCTCCCGGCGCCGGGGAACGCCTCGAGGCCGCGGTCGACGGGGCCGCAGGAGAGGGCCGGCTCGACGTGGAGCTGCAGGGGGAGCTCCTCTGCTTCGAGGCGGGCCGCCGCGACCGGCTCGCCAGGCTGCTCGAGGTGGCGCACAGCACCGAGGGCCGCTGGGCCGAGGCGGCGGCCGTCCTCGCAGACGCCTTCGCCGCGAGGAGCCCGGGCGGGCTCCTCGAGGCGGGGGAGCGGCTCTCCGCGGGGGGGCTGGACCTCCTACGCGCGCGACTGCTTCGCCGAGGCATCGCGCGGCTTCGACCGCGCCCTCCAGCGCTCCGACGCCCGCGCCGCGTGGTCGAGGAAGGCCGAATGCGACGCGCTCCTGGGCGACGGGGTACCCCGGCCCGCCGCCGGATCGGCCCGGCTGACGCCCCGCGAGCGCGAGGTGGTCGCCTTCGCCGCGGCAGGGCTCAGCGACCGCGAGATCGCCGAACGGCTCACCGTCTCGGTCCGCACCATCGAGGGACACCTCTACCGGGCCTATGCCAAGCTCGAGGTCACGAGCCGAGAACAGCTCGGCGCAGCGTTCGGATCCGGCGGCGCGACACCGGCCGCGCCCGGGGGATCCGAGTACACACGGGCGGCGAGCAAGTAGTCCCGGTCCCGCGAGGGTCCAGAAGACAAGTAGTCACTACCCGTGCGCAGGCACGGTGCCTGGTGCGAAAGTGGGGATGTGGCCGGAAACCCCGAGTTCCCGGCCACTGTCCCCAAGGACTGGGCCGGCGGCGTCGGAACCTCCCCGAGACCAAGGTTCCTCCCCCCAGCCGCCGCCGGCCCCGCCTTGGGATCTCCTGCGTTGGACCCGACGCCCGCCGGGCGTGGGACAATGGATTCCGGCATGTTCGCATGCCCTAATTCATGCTGCCGCCCGGCAGCCTCGTTCCACCGAAGGAGTCCCGTCCCGTGGCCCTGGTCAAGACGCCGTCGACCCTCCTGCCTGCCCAGCCGGCGCTGGACGACGCCGAAGTCTCCCGCATCCGCGCCGATTTCCCAGTACTCGCGACGACGGTCCACGGCCAGCCGCTCGTGTACCTCGACTCGGGGGCGACCAGCCAGCATCCCCGCAGCGTCCTCGAGGCCGAGCAGGAGTTCTACGAGAAGCGCAACGCCGCCGTGCACCGCGGGGCCCACGAGCTCGCCGTGCGGGCGACGGACGCCTACGAGGACGCCCGCGTGGACGTCGCCCGGTTCGTGGGCGCCTCGCCGGACGAGCTCGTGTGGACCTCCAACGCGACCGAGGCCATCAACCTCGTCGCCAACGCCCTGGGCACAGCAGGCGTGTGGGCGGAACGGGGGCGAGGGGGAGAGGACATGCGCGCGCTCGCGGTCGGACCCGGCGACGAGATCGTGGTCACCGAGCTCGAGCACCACGCCAACCTCATCCCGTGGCAGGAACTCGCCTTCCGCACGGGGGCGACCCTGCGGTGGATTCCCGTCGACGATGCGGGGAAGCTGCGCATGGACGAGGCCGAGAGGATCATCGGCCCGCGCACCAAGGTGCTCGCGTTCGCGCACGCCTCCAACGTGCTCGGCTCCGTCGCGCCGGTCGAGGAACTCGTGGCCCTCGCCCGCCGCGCGGGAGCCCTGACCGTGCTCGACGCGTGCCAGTCGGCGCCCCACATGCCCCTGGACCTCGCCGCCCTCGGAGTGGACTTCGCCGCGTTCTCCGGGCACAAGATGCTCGCGCCCACCGGCATCGGCGCCCTGTACGGGCGCCGGGAGCTGCTCGATGCGCTCCCGCCGTTCCTCGTGGGCGGCTCCATGATCACGACCGTGACGATGGACCACGCCGAGTACCTGCCCGCACCGCAGCGGTTCGAGGCCGGGACCCAGCGGATCTCCCAGACGGTCGCCTTCGCCGCCGCGGTGGACTACCTGGGCCACGTGGGCATGGACCGGATCCACGCCCGCGAGGCGGAGCTCGGCCGCCGCCTCGCCGAGGGCGTCGCCGCGCTGGACGGGGTGCGGCTCCTCGGGCCGGCCCCCGGCGAGCAGTGGCACGGCTCAGACCGGATCGCGCTCGCAGCCTTCGACGTCGAGGGCGTCCACGCGCACGACGTCGGCCAGTACCTCGACAGCGCCGGCATCGCCGTCCGCGTGGGCCACCACTGCGCCCAGCCGCTCCATCGCCGCCTCGGCCTCACCGCGTCCGCCCGGGCGAGCGCCTACCTGTACACCACGAGCGAGGAGGTCGAGGCCTTCCTCGCGGCCCTCGGCGAGGTCCGCGGCTACTTCGGAGTGGCGCGATGAGCCTGGACTCCCTGTACCAGCAGATCATCCTGGACCATGCCAAGGCCCGCCACGGCTCCGGGCTGGTGGGCGAGCCGGGGCCCCACGAGGCCCAGTCCCACCAGCTCAACCCGGTCTGCGGCGACGAGGTGACCGTCAGGGTGAGGGTGGCCGACGGCGTGGTCCGCTCCCTGCAGTGGGACGGGGCGGGCTGCTCGATCTCCATGGCCTCGGCCTCGGTGCTCCACGACGAGGCCGAGGGCCTCACCCTCCCCGAGTTCGGCGCCCTCGTGGAGGCCTTCCGCGAGATGCTCCGCTCCCGCGGCACCGTGGCCGCGGACCCGGAGGTGCTCGGGGACGCCGCGGCCTTCGAGGGAGTCTCCCGCTACGCCGCCCGCGTCAAATGCGCCATGATCGCCTGGGTCGCCGCGGAGGACGCGGCCCGGCAGGCCGCCGCCGGCACACCCCAGTAACGCCGGTGCACCCCAGCCACGCGGGTGCGCCCCAGTAACACACCGGTGCCCTGCCGTATCCGGGGCGTTGGTCCCTTTGCAATGTCCGAGGGCGGCCGTAGGCTGTGCCTGTTCGGGCGGCTGGGGGCCAACGTCCGAGGTGGAGGCATAGATGGTCAACAACATACCGAGCCTGATGGACGCGCCCGGCCCGGCCGGCGCGCCGCCCGCGGCTCCGACGGAGCGGCAGGCGGACCGGAGGCACTGGGCCACGCTCGTGCGCCAGTCCGAACTCGACGCTGCCGTCGGAGCGCTCACCCAGGACTCCAGCCTCGGTGTGGTGATCACCGGTTCCCCCGGCGTGGGGAAGTCCTTCCTCGCGGGCGCCGTGCTCTCCTCCCTCGGTCCCGGCGTGCACACCATGCGGCTGCGGGCCTCGTCCGGGCCCTCCGGCCCGGGGGCGGCCCCGTCCACGTGCCTCGGCCCCCTCCTCGCCCGGCTCCCGAAGTCCGCCCCGTCCTCGGGCACGGGCCTGCTCCTGGCCCTCGAGCGCATGCTCGCCGACGACGCGGCCGGCCGCGACGTCGTGCTCACCCTCGACCTCGTGGGGCCCCTCGCGGAGGACTGCGTGGCCGTGCTCATGCACCTCGTCCTCAGCCGCGCGGCGCGGCTGATGGTCATCGCCCCCGCCGTCGCCGACCTTCCCCCCGACCTCGCCCGCCTCGTCCGCGGTGGCCGCCTCAGAGAGATCGCGCTCGGCAGGATCGGCGTGCCCGAGACGCGCCGGCTCGTCTCGGCGATCGTGGGCGGCAGGGTGGCGTCGTCGACCATCGGCGAGGTGCACTACGCCTGCGGCGGCAATCCCGCAGAGGTGTACGGGATCGTGCACCGCGAGCGTGCCCGCGGGAACCTGCACCAGCGGGGCGGGGTGTGGACCCTAGACCGCTCCGTCCGGCCCGAGCCGGTCCGGGGCGCGGACGACCTCATCCGTGCGCGCTGGGCCCGGGAGTCCCAGGACGTCAGGGAGGTCATCGAGCAGCTCGCAGTGGCCCGCAGGGTGCCGATCACGGCCCTTGCGGGCCTTTTCGGTTCTGAGGTCCTCGTCGACATGGAGGACCGCGGCCTCATCGCCGTCGACACGAGCCAGCACCGCTGCGCCTACCTCCGCGAGCCGCGCATGGCGGAGCTCGTGCGGGCCCGGCTCGGGCCGGACCGCCACCGCGAACTCGCCTCGCTCATGTCCCTCGGCGGCGCATCCGAGGAGGGCGGCCTGGACCGCGACGAGCTCATCTCCTACGTCGAGTGGACCCTCGAGGTCGGCACCGCCCCGGACCCAGGCCTCGTGCTGCAGTCCGCGGCAGCCGCGGTGGAGCTCTTCGAGCCGGACCGGGCGCTCGTGCTGCTGGACCGGCTCCCGTCGCTCGACGGCCCGCCTGCGTTCGAGGCCGCCTTCCGCCGCGCGGCGGCGCTCGCGATGCTCGAGCGCCGGGACGAGGCCCTCTCCGTCCTCGAGGCGCTGCCGGCGGCGGTCCTCGGCTCGCTCGAAGCGGTGGACGCCGCGAGGTACGCAGCGGCGAAGTCGGAGCTGCTGAGCTGGCTCCCTGCGGCAGGGGACGCGCGCGAGCCGCTGCGGTCGGCGTGGGACCGGCTCGCGGTCCGCGCCGAGGAGTCCGGGCTGGTCCGGGCGGCCGGCGAGGTGCTCGACCTTGCCGAGTTCAGGGCGCACGCCTTCACCGGGGACTTCATGCCCCTCCTCGCCCGCCTGGAGGCCGCCTCGCGGGACACGGACGCGAGCGAGGGCTTCCGTCGCGGCTCGTCCATCCTGCTCGCGCATGCCTGGGCCGCGTGCGGCCGGGAGGCGGACGCCGCGGCCCTGCTGGCCTCCATCGAGTTCTCCGCGCCACGGCGCATGGACGAGGGCGACTTCCTGGCGACGGCATTCTCCGTCTGGACAGCGATGGGCGACTGGAAGCGGTGCGTCGACCTGTTCGAGGCCTACATGGACAAGGGCGGCCGCAGGCTGACGCTCCGCGGCGGGATCGCCGAGCTGTACCTCGCCCTCGCGCACCTGGCCGCCGGGCACGGCGCCGCGGCGCTCGGTCCCGCCCTCAGCGCGGCCGCCCAGCTCGAGGAGTTCCCGGCGCTCAACGCCCAGCGCGCCGCCTATGCGGCGGCGGCCCTCGCCTACGCCCAGATCGGCGACTCGGGGGAGGCGGAGCGCTTCCTCTCCCTGGCCGCCAAGGCCCGGGGGCCGATGTTCTGGCAGCTCGCGACCTACGCCGACCAGTGCGAGGGCGCCGCCCGGACGTGGCTCGGCCAGGGCGACGGCGCGGCGGCGATGCTCGCCCGCGCCGCCCGGGACGAGGCCGCGGGGCGCATGGGCGCCGCCGGCACCGCCGTCTTCGAGGCAAGCCTGGTGGGCGGCGAGCGGGAGTTCCTGTGGATCGAGCGCCTCGCCCACCACCGGCAGGGCCCCCTCGCCCACCTCTACGCAGCGGTCGCCTCCGCGACGCGGCGCAGGGACGTGGCGGGCCTCCTCACCGCCGCCGAGGAGGCCTACGACCTCCGCCTCGACGCCGTCGAGGCCCGGTGTGCCGCGCTCGCCCTCGACTTCGCCCGGGGCGAGGGGAACTCGGTGGCGGCCGGCCTCGCCCAGACCCGGCTGGACCGGCTCGCGCGGGTGCTGCCGGTGCTCCCGCTCGTGCCCCAGACGCCCGCCCCGATGCTCACAGAGCGCGAGCGCCAGATCGCGGTCCTTGCCGCCTCCGGCTCCTCCAACCGGGACATCGCCGACGAGCTCGGCGTCTCGGTCCGCACCGTGGAGGGACATCTGTACCAGGTATTCATGAAGCTGGGGGTGAGTTCGCGTGCCGGACTGGCTGGCCTTGTCTGAGAGGGAAGCGCGCCCGGAACGGAGGACGATGGAGACGACCATGAATGCCTCACCGGGCTCCCGGGGAGACCGCCGCGACTACACGATGGCCCCCGACGGGCTGGCCCCGACGCAGCAGACGGTCATCGCCGCCACCGTCGAGGCCCTGCGCCGTGGGCTCCCCGGAGCGGTGATCGTCTCGGGAGAGCCCGGGACGGGGAAGACCCACCTCATCGACACGGTGACCGCCCAGCTCCGCGACGACGTCCGGTTCGTGGCAATCACGCCCGGGGAGAGCCTGAGGCACATTCCCTACGGGGCGCTCCTGCAGTGCCTGAGGCACCTCACCCCGGAGGAGGCCCAGGACCGCGTCGGCGTCCTGCGTGCCCTCTGGGCTGAGCTGCACGGCTCCGAGCCCGAGGACGGCTCTCGCCCCGAGCGGCCGATCGTGATCGTGCTCGACGACGCGCACCATCTCGACGACGACTCCGCCGGGGTCCTCGCCGAGGCGGTCGCGTCGTCATGGGTCAGGGTGCTCGCCACGGCGTCCAGCTCGGGCGGGCTCCCCGGCGACCTCCTGGACCTGTGGCGGGACGGGCTCGCAGAGCGGTTCGACCTCGGCCCGCTGTCCCTCGAGGAGAGCCGGGACGCGGCCGGGAAGCGGCTCGGCGGACGGCTCTCCATCACCGCCGCCGCGGTCCTGCATGCCCTGAGTGCGGGCAACCCGCTCCACCTCGTGCGGCTCACGGACGAGGCCATCGCGGGCGGAACCCTCGTCCAGCGGCGCGGGATCTGGCTGCTCACCGGGGACTTCGCGAGCAGGGGCCAGGCCCTCGGCGCGCCCGTGCGCAGCGCGATGGAGTCCCTCGCCCCGGCCGAGCGCGAGGCCCTCACGCTCATCGCGCTGACCGAGCCGCTGCCCCGCGCGGCAGCCCGGACGCTCATCGAGCGGGCCGTGTTCGACCGGCTCACCGACGCCGGATGGCTGGCGGACGCGGGCCATGCGAGCGTCCGGCTGCGCTACCCGCTCGTCGCGGACGCGATCCGCGCCATGACGACCTCCACCCGGCGCCTGCACCTCCTGCGGCGCGCCACGGCCATGGGCGGGGACGAACTGCGCCAGCCGGCGAACGAGCTCAGGCTGTTCGAGCTCGCCCTCGAAACCGGCACAATTCCGCCGTTCCACGAGCTTGCACGGGGCGCGGCCCACGCTGTCTCGCGCTTCCGCAACGATCTGGGCCTCAAGGCAGCGGCCCTCGTCGAGGGGGACGCCGAGCGCTCGCTCATGCGGGCCATCCCGGCCCGTGCCCACCTCAACCTCGGCAACCCGGCCGCGGCGCTCGCGGACCTCTCTCGCGGCCCCGTGGACCCGAACGACGTCGACGACGTCCTCGCCGGCACCCTGGTCGGCTTCGCCGCGAGGGCGGCCCGGGGCGAGACCGCCGCGATGGACGACGACGCAGCGAGGCTCGAGCGGGCAGCGGAGGCCGTGGAGCGGGCCACACCGACGGGCGACATCGTCTTCGGGCCCGGCCCCCGCGAGGCCGTCCTGCGCAGGGCCAGGCTCCTGCGGGCCCTCGCCGCCGACGAGCGCGGGGACATCGCCGCGGTCGAGGCTGCCGTGGCCGAGGAGCAGCGCGCCGTGCACGCCACGCCCTCGGCCCCGATCGAGCAGGCGCTGTGGACGCTGCTCGAGGGGTCGGTGCTGCTTGCACGGGGCCAGTACGCCACCTCCGCGCGCCTGGCCGGTTCCGTCCTGGCCCAGATCGAGATCGACGACGAGCACTTCCCGCTCGAGGAGTACGGGCTCGTCCGGTACCTCTCGGCCCTCGTCCTCGGCGGCGACTGGGGGTCTGTCGTCAAGGTGTCCGAGGGGTACACCGGCGTCCGTTCCCGTCCGATCGTCGCCTTCGGCCCCGGGCTCTACTGTGCGCGGGCCTTCGCGCTCCTCCACAGCGACCGCGGCGCGGAGGCCCTGCCGATGCTCGGCGACGTCGTCGAGAACCTCGAGCTCATGGACCCCCTGCGCCTCCTCGCCGTCGCGGCCTCGTTCGCCGCGTGGGCGGCCGCGGCAGCAGGGGACGAGGAGGGCGCACGCGAGTACCTCGCCCGCGCCGAGGGCTGCGCCGAGGTGGGCAACGCGGCCATGCGCGAGCTCGCGGCCATGCACCGCGCCGGGGCCGCCGAGATCCTCCAGCCCGGCAGCGGCCTGGCGGCACTTGAGGAGATCGCCGAGCGGAACCGCGCGGCGGGCCGGCCCGGCTGGGAGCTCATCGCGAGGGTCCTCTTCCTCGAGCTCGGCGGCAGGGACGAGGCCGGCCGGGCCGCGGAGGCCGCGGCGGCCGCGGAAGGATCCTGGGCCAACGGCTGGGGCGCCTGGGCACGCGCCGAGGCGGAGGAGCACGGCGACGGCTACCTGGCGGCAGCGGACCACTTCCGCGCCCTCGGGCTCAACCGGCGCGCCCGGGCCGCCTACGCGCGCGCCGCGGCCTGCTTCGACGCCGCGGGGGACAGGGTCGCCGCGCGCCGCGCGGGGGCGGCCGCCCGCGCCTGCGAGGGCCTGCCCGGCGCCGGCGAGGCGGGGGAGGCAGAGGAGGCCGTCCTCGCGTCGCTGCGCCTGAGCCCGCGCGAGCAGGATGTCGTGGACCTCGCCGTCGAGGGCCTCAGCGACCGCCAGATCGCCGACAGGCTGCACCTCTCCGTCCGCACCGTGGAGGGGCACCTGCACCGCAGCTACGCCAAGCTCGGCATCCGCAGCCGCGAGGACCTGCGCTCCGCCGTCGAAGACTGACCCCCCACGCCCCACCCCGTCGTTCCAGGCCTCCGGCCCGCCCCCGTGGCGGGCCGGGGGCCTGTGGCGGGCCTAAAGCCTCTGCCGCCGCGCGCCGTCGTGCGTCCCGTTTGCCCCCGGCACGTAGCCCTTGCCGGGCCCCGCGGAAAAGGCATGCGGCACCGGGTAGTGGCCGCCGAACCGGGTGCGTACCGGTCAAGGGGTGCACCCCCGGAACCCCCGCGAAGCTCGCGTACTCACTACTCGTGACCCTCCTCCGCCCGGCGCGTGTACTGGTGTGCAGAAGCTTTCCGTTCGAGGCGGTGCCCCAATGCCGGGCACCGCGGCAGGGGCAAGGAGCGGGTCATGTCCGTAGGAGCTCACCAGGGATCAGCAGGATTCGAGCAGGCCCGCGCGCGCGGGCTGGCAGACCGGTTCGGGGCGCTGGGTCTGCGGCTGCGCCGGGACCTGAACGCGGCGGAGGCCCGCATGGCCCGGTCCGCACGGGCCCAGGACTGGGCCCACCGCTACGCCCGGTTCCTGCGCATCACGGACACCCTCGTGGCGTTCGCCGCCGGGGCCCTGGGGCTCCTGGTCATGAAGCCGCCGCCTGGGCCGGCCGCCGCGCTCGGAGCGTTCATCCTCGTCTGGCCGTTCGCCCTCGGGCTCTCCGGCAGCCGGGACACCTCCGTGCTCGGCATCGGCGTGGACGAGTACCGGCGCGTGGTCAGCGCCACGATGCAGCTGTTCGCCTTCGTCGCGGTCGTGGTCGTCCTCACCGACGGGGCCCTGCCCGCGCGGCTCTGGGCCCTCGTCCTCGGCACCGGCTCGGCCGGTCTGCTGGCGACCCGCTCGCTGAGCCGCCGCTGGCTCCATCGCCAGCGGCAGAGCGGCATGTACCTCACCCCCGCCGTGGTCGTGGGGGAGCCGGAGGACGTCCGCTACGTGGTGCGGCGCATCGCCGCCGGCGAGGGCGCGCCGTACAACGTCCTCGGCGCGATCCTGCCCGGGGGCCGCCGGGGGCAGACCCTCACGGTCGACGGCGAGCGCCTGCCCGTGCTCAGCTCGACAGACGACGTGGTGCGCACCGTTGCGACGAAGAAGGCCGGCGCCGTGATCGTGGCCGGGCCCGTCCCCGGCGGCAACCAGTACGTCCGCGAGCTCGGCTGGAACCTCGAGGAGCACGACGCCGAACTCGTCCTCGCCTCGTCCCTGACCAACGTCGCCGGGCCCCGCATCCACTTCCGCCCCGTGCCGGGCCTGCCCCTCATGGAAGTCGACCTCCCGCGCTACTCAGGGACCAAGCACGTGGTGAAGCGCTGCGCGGACCTCGTGATCGGCACGGCAGCGGTGATCGTCCTGGCGCCGGTGCTCGCGGTCCTGGCGCTGATCGTCCGGCTCGACTCTCCAGGCCCGGTGCTGTTCCGGCAGGAGCGCGTGGGCAAGGACGGCAGGCCGTTCACGATGTACAAGTTCCGCTCGATGGTCCCGGACGCGGAGGCCCGCCTGGCCGCCCTCGCCGAGGCGAACGAGGGCGCCGGGGTGCTGTTCAAGATGAAGGAGGACCCGCGGGTGACGCGGTGCGGCGCCTGGATGCGCCGCTACTCGCTCGACGAGCTCCCGCAGTTCTTCAACGTCCTGCGCGGCGAGATGAGCCTCGTCGGCCCGCGGCCGCCGCTGGCCAGGGAGGTCGGCAGCTACGAGCGCTACACCCACCGGCGGATGCTCATCAAGCCCGGCATCACGGGCCTGTGGCAGATCAGCGGCCGCTCGGACCTCGAATGGGACGACGCCGTCCGCCTCGACCTGTACTACGTCGAGAACTGGTCCCTCACTGGTGACCTCATGATCCTGTGGCGCACGCTCCGCGCCGTGGTCGCACCGACGGGCGCCTACTGAGGCCCGCGCGGCCCGACTCCGCCCGATTCCTTCGACTTCTGTCAACTTCCGTCAACGCACATCATCTAGCAAGGGGAGACCATGGGAGATGTTCCACATCCGCTGGCCCAGCTGAGGGGGCTCGCCGAGGGCCGGCACGGCAGCACATTGCGCGTCGTCGTGGTCGGAGCCGGCTACTGGGGTCCCAACCTCGCCCGGAACTTCGGCCGCTCCCCGGACTGGGAGCTGGCCGCGGTCTGCGACCTGGACGTGGCGAAGGCCGCCGTGCTCGGCGCGCCCTTCGGTGCCCCGGCCTTCCCTTCGCTGGACGAGGCGCTCGACACGGTCGAGGCAGACGCCGTGGCCATCGCCACACCGGCGAGGACCCACCACGGCGTGGCGCTCACCGCGCTCGCGGCAGGCAAGCACGTGCTGATCGAGAAGCCGCTCGCAGACACTTGGGAGAAGGGCGCCGACCTCGTGCGGGAGGCCGAGGAGCACGGCCTCGTCCTCATGGCAGACCACACGTACTGCTACACCCCCGCGGTGCAGAAGATCCGCGAGATCATCCTCGACGGGGACCTCGGAGACCTGCTGTACATCGACTCAGTCCGCATCAATCTGGGCCTGGTCCAGCCGGACGTCAACGTGTTCTGGGACCTCGCCCCCCACGACCTCTCGATCCTCGACTACGTCCTGCCCGATGGCCTCGCCCCGGAGGCCGTCTCGGCGCACGGCGCCGACCCGCTCGGCACCGGCCGCGACTGCGTGGGCCACCTCACCTTCGACCTGCCCGACGGCGCCATGGCCCACATCCACGTCAACTGGCTCAGCCCGACCAAGATCCGCCAGATGGTGATCGGCGGCACGCGGCGCACCCTCGTGTGGGACGACCTCAATCCGCAGCAGCGGCTGAGCGTGTACGACCGCGGCGTCCAGCTTCCGCGCAAGGGCCCGCGGGGCGGGCTCGAGCGGCGTGACGCGGCGGTGTCCTACCGGCTCGGGGACACCTGGTCTCCGGCGCTGCCCGAGCGCGAGGCGCTGGGGGCGATGGTCGCCGAATTCGCCGGCGCCATCCGCTCGGGGCGCTCGCCCGCCACGAGCGGCGAGTCCGCGCTGCGCGTCCTCGGCATCCTCGAGGCCTCGAACCGCAGCGTCACCCACCACGGCGCGCAGGCGGCGGTCGCGGCGCTCGACGGCGTGCCCGGCGCCGCGGGCGCCAAGGACGCCAGCGTCGTCGACATCGCCGGCCACGCCCACCGGACCCCGCTCGTCGAGAGCGGCGCGGCCCAGGAGTCCGGGTCATGACCGTCCTGGCCGGGGCGCGGGTGCTCGTCACGGGCGGCGCCGGAACGATCGGCTCCACGATCGTGGACCAGCTGCTGGACGCGGGCGTGGAGCACATCGACGTCCTCGACAACCTGGTCCGCGGCCGGCTGGCGAACCTGGACCATGCGATCGCCACGGGACGCGTGCGGCTCGTCGAGGGCGACCTGCGGGACCGCGACCTGGTCCACGACCTCACGGTCGAGAAGGACGTGGTCTTCCACCAGGCTGCCATCCGCATCACCCAGTGCGCCGAGGAGCCGCGCCTCGCCCTCGAGGTCCTCGTGGACGGCACGTTCACGGTGCTCGAGGCCGCCGCCCAGCACAGCGTGGACAAGGTGGTGCTCGCCTCGAGCGCCTCGGTGTACGGGGCTGCGGAGCAGTTCCCCACGGGCGAGCGCCACCACCACCACAACAACGACACGTTCTACGGCGCTGCCAAGAGCTTCAACGAGGGCATGGCCAGGAGCTTCCGGGCCATGTACGGCCTCGACTACGTGGCCCTGCGCTACTTCAACGTGTACGGCCCGCGGATGGACGTCCACGGGCTCTACACCGAGGTGCTCGTGCGGTGGATGGAGCGGATCGCGGACGGCCGGCCGCCCCTCGTGTTCGGCAACGGCGAGCAGACCATGGACTTCGTCTACACGGAGGACGTCGCGAGGGCCAACATCACAGCCGCCGAGTCCTCCGTCTGTCAGGGCGTGTACAACGTGGCCAGCGGCACGGAGACGAGTCTGCTCGCGCTCGCCGTGGCGCTGCTCGCGGCCATGGACTCGGACCTCTCGGTCGAGTTCGGGCCCGCCCGCAGGGTCAACGGCGTCGCCCGCCGCCTCGCCGACATCGCGGCAGCCGAGCGGGACCTCGGGTTCCGCGCGCAGATGCCGCTCGAGGAGGGCCTGCGCCGCCTTGTGGCCTGGTGGCGCCCCCTTCGCGAGGAAATCGCCGCCGCCCGAGTCCTGGCGGCGTCATGAGCGGGCGCATCAACGTCATGCAGCCGTGGGTGGGCCCCGAGGAGGCCGCTGCGGTCGCCGAGGTGATCGCCTCCGGGTGGCTCGCGCAGGGGCCGCGCGTGGCCGAGTTCGAGTCGGCATTCGCCGCGGCGCAGGGCGCGGCGCACGGCGTCGCCACCTCCAGCTGCACGACGGCGCTGCACCTCGCCCTCGTCGTCGCCGGCCTCGGACCGGGGGACGAGGTGGTCGTGCCGTCGTTCTCCTTCATCGCGACCGCCAACGCGGCCCGGTACGTGGGGGCAGAGCCCGTGTTCGCCGACGTCGACCCCGTCACCGGGAATGTGACCGCCCAGACCGTCGAGGCGGTGCTGGGTCCCCGGACGGCCGCCGTCGTCGTCGTCGACCAGGGCGGGATGCCCGCCGACGTCGCCCCGATCGCACGGCTGTGCGCGGCCCGGGGCATTCCCCTCATCGAGGATGCCGCGTGCGCCGCGGGCTCCCTCTACCGGGGCCTGCCGGTGGGCGTGTTCGCGGACGCCGCCGCGTGGTCCTTCCACCCGCGCAAGCTGCTCACCACCGGCGAGGGCGGCATGCTCACCACCAGCCGGCCGGAGTGGGCCGAACGCGCGCGGCACCTGCGCCAGCATGCTGCGAGCCTGTCCGCCGCGGACCGGCACGGGTCCGTCCGGGCGCCGTCCGAGTCCTACACCGAGGTGGGCTTCAACTTCCGGATGACCGACCTGCAGGCCGCGGTGGGGCTGGTCCAGCTGGGCAGGCTCGAGGCCATGGTGGCGCGGCGGCGCGAACTCGCGGCGCTGTACCGGGCCGCGCTCGCGGACCTCCCGGGGCTGCGGCTCGTCGCAGACCCCGAGGAGGGCGAATCAAACTTCCAGTCGCTGTGGGCCGAGGTGGGCGAGGAGTTCCCGCTCACGCGGGACGGGCTCCTGGACGCCCTCGCCGAGCAGGGCATCTCCGCCCGCCCCGGCATCATGGCGGCCCACCTCGAGCCTGCCTACGCCGGGGCGCCCCTGCGCGTCCCGCTGCCCGCGACCGAGCGCCTCACCGCCCGGACCCTGATCCTGCCGCTGTACCACGAGCTCGGCGCCGACGGCGTCGGGCGGGTAGCCAACGCCGTGCGGGCGGCCGCGGCGGTGGCGCGGACATGACGGAGCTCCTCCTCGCCGCAGCCGGCGGCCTCGCCCGCGAGGTCATGGCAGCCGTCCGCGACGGCAGCAGGTACGACATCCTCGGGCTCGTCGACGACGACCCGGCCCGCACCGGGACCGTGTTGGACGGGGCCCACATCCTGGGCCGCCTCGAGGACGTGCGGGAGTACCCCTCGGTGCACCTCGTGGTCTGCGCCGGCAGCGGGACCGTGCGTGCCGACATCGTCCGGCGGCTCGGCGTGCTCGGGGTGGCCCAGAACCGGTACGCGACCATCATCCATCCGAGTGTGACGGTCCCTGAGGGGTGCTCCGTGGGAGAGGGGAGCATCCTGCTCGCGAACGTCGTGATGACGGCGGCCGTGCAGATCGGCAACCACGTCGTGGCCATGCCCCAGGTGACCTTCACCCACGAGGACGTGGTCGAGGACTTCGCCACGTTCGCTGCGGGTGCGACCCTCGGCGGGTCCGTCACGATCGGGCGCGCCGCGTACGTGGGCATGAACTGCAGCATCCGGCAGAACGTACGGATCGGCGCGCAGGCCGTCGTCGGGATGGGCGCGGCCGTCGTGGCCGACGTCCCGGACGGGCAGACCTGGGTGGGGGTGCCCGCGCGGCAGATCCCGCCCCCGCCGCGCCAGGGACCGGCGTCGGACGAGACCGCCGCTCCGGCGGGGGAGGGGGAGCGATGACAGCCGAAGCGAGAGCGGGTGCGCCCGCCGTGCCCTTCGTGGACCTCGCCGCGCAGCAGCAGGAGATCGCGGCCGACGTGGTGCCCGACGTGCTCGAGGTCCTCGCCACGGGAGCCTTCATCGGCGGCCCGCAGGTGGCAGCGTTCGAGCAGGAGTATGCGCGGTTCGCCGGGACGAGGGCGTGCGTGGGCGTGGCCAACGGCACCGACGCGCTCGAGCTCGCACTGCGCGCCGTCGGCGTCGGCGCCGACGGGGAAGTCATCCTGCCCGCGAACACGTTCGTGGCCACGGCGGAGGCCGTGGTGCGGGCGGGCGCGCGGCCGGTGCTGGTTGACGTCGACCCGGAGACGCTCCTGATCGACGCAGATTCGGTGGGCCGGGCGGTGGGTCCTAGGACGCAGGCCATCGTCCCGGTCCACCTGTTCGGGCAGGTGGCGCCCGTCGAGGAGCTGCTCCCGATCGCGGTGGCGTGCGGCGCCGCCGTGGTCGAGGACGCGGCGCAGTCCCAGGGCGCGCGGCGCTTCGGGCGCCCCGCGGGCTCCCTCGGAGACGTCGCGGCCACGAGCTTCTACCCGGGCAAGAACCTCGGCGCGGCCGGGGACGCGGGGGCCGTGACGACCGACGACGGCCTGCTCGCCGACCGCGTCCGGCTCCTCTCAGGGCACGGGAGCCGGGTGAAGTACGTCCACGAGGCGGTGGGCTGCAACTCGCGGCTCGACGCCGTCCAGGCCGTGGTGCTGCGCGCCAAGCTGCGCCGGCTCGAGGGCTGGAACGCACGACGCCGGGCGGCGGCTGAGCTGTACTCCTCGCTTCTCGAGGGGGCCGCCGAGGTGCGGGTGCCGCGGAGCCTGCCCGGCAACGAGGACGTGTGGCACCTGTACGTGGTGCGCGTCCTCGAGGGGCGGCGCGCGTCCGTGCAGGCGGCGCTGGCCGAGGCCGGGATCGCCACCGGCATCCACTACCCGGCCCCGGTGCACCTGACCGAGGCGTTCTCCTACCTGGGGTACGGGCCCGGCGACTTCCCCGTCGCCGAGGCCGCCGCGGAGCAGATCCTGTCCCTGCCGATGTTCCCGCACATCACGGACGGGCAGGTTGAGCGGGTGGCGGGGGCGGTGGCGGGATGCTGAGGAAGCGGGTGGTGCCGGGGCTCTTGCACAGCCGAGGAATGCCGCTCGCCGCCCGCGGGCAGGGCGAGTCGGCGTCCACACTGTCCGGCGCTGTCACCGTCGGGGCCTGGTGGGCTGCCGGAGGTTCCCTCGTTATGAGGATTGGGAACATCGCACTTACGGCTGTCGTCGCCCGCATCATGGCCCCTCACGAGGTGGGAATCTTCACGCTTGCGGTCACCCTGCACGCGTTCCTCACGAGTGTGGCCGAACTTGGAATCGCGTCGGCTGCCGCCCGAGCGGACCTCGACCAGAAGCAGATCGAACCTACAGTCGCGCATATATCCGTCATATCGTCGTTGACGATCGCAGCGGTGGTCGAGATCTTCGCTGCTCCGCTTGCGACCGCGCTGGGAAACGCCGAAAGTGAACCATCCGTCCGTATCCTCGCCATAGGTATAGCCCTCATCGGTCCCTTCGCGGTTCCGGGAGCCGTACTACAGCGCGACTTTCGTCAGGATGTTGTTTTCCGAGCCTCAGCCATCGCTTTCTTACCAGGCAGTCTCTTGCTCCTGGCCTTGGCATGGCTCGGTTTTGGTGCAACGGCCTTCGCGTGGTCCCGGATATTCGCTCAGCTGATCATCGGTCTTGTGATGATGAAGGCGACGGGATGGCCGGGCATGCGACTGCATCGTCAGTTGATCGTGCCTCTCCTCACTTTCGGAATTCCTCTTGCCTTAGCCAACCTCGTGAGCCAGGTCGTCCTGAACGCGGATTACATTGTCATAGCACACCTGCTCTCAGCCGAAGCCGTAGGTCTCTTCGGCATTGCATTTAACGTCGCCTCGTGGCCCAGCGCCGTGATTGGAACTGTGCTCAATGGGTTGGTGCTGCCGACTATCTCTCGGGTTGTGCGCGACGGGGGCGATACTGCAAAGTCACTGAGGCAAGCCGTGACCATGATCTCAACCGTTGCCTTTCCAGTTGCGGCTTTCACGGCATTCTTCGCACACCCGTTACTAGCGGTTCTATATGGCTCTCGCTGGGAAGAGGCGTCACCCTCGCTGACATTACTCGCGGCATACGGAGCCCTATTCGTCATTGGATTACTGCTGGCGAATGCCTTGGTTGCATTCGGGCGCACAGGCAGTCTGCTCGTCGTTCAGGTTCTGGCGCTCTTAGTATTGGCACCCAGCCTCATTTTCGGCGCGATGTGGGCTGGCTTGATCGGAGTTGCAGCCGCGCATGCCGTAGTGATTGTTGTCGTCGTGATACCGGCATATCTAGTAATCGCGAGGCGGCTTGCAGGTTTCGGTGCAAGTGATCTCATAGGGCCGATGATGCTGCCGGCTGTTAGAGCGTTAGCCTGCGTTTCAACCGCCTGGGTGGTCACCCAAGGCGCCAGCGAGCTGGTCAAACTATTGGCGGGAGGAATCCTTTTTGGCGCAATGTACGTATTTGTTGCGCGGACGACTCTACGGCAAATGGTCCCCGAGCGGGTTGCCTTCAATATTACGCGTACTTTACGATTGCGGCGGGAGCCCTAATGAGAATCGGAATACTCTATCCGGTGCCGGATCCCATTTCCCCCAAGAACTGGTCAGGCACGCCAGCAGGGCTGGCCAGCGGTTTTGCGGCCATTGGGCATGAGGTCGTCCCCCTCGGTGCGCGAATCATGCCCGGACTGCACCAGCTAGTGGCGGTACTGTCGCGATCCACCGGACGGCGGGGAGCAGTCGCTGACCGGCTTCAAGTCAGGCGCTGGGCCCGAACGAACGCATTGGCGCGCCGTCTGGATGTTGAAGGTCCTCTCGACGGACTCGTCGCCATGGGAACTGAGATGTATGACCTTGCGCGGGTCGTACGGGGCAGGGTCCCGGCCGTGACATATGACGATGCCACACTCCTTCAGATGTATCGGCACCCGAATTCCGATATCAGCCGGTCCAGGTTCCCTGATGCTCATGTGCAAAGGTGGGTGAGGCGCCAGCAGGAGTCCACGCGCTCGGCAGAGCTCTGCTGCGTTAGCACCGAATGGGCTGCACGGTCCTTTCGGGACGATTACGGCATTCCGCACAGTCGAATAGCAGTAGTTGGAATGGGTCACTTCAGCGCTGCGCGGCCTGACCTTCGCCGCGATTGGTCGTCGCCGAAGTTCCTGTTTGTGGGGGTCGACTGGCGACGTAAGAATGGGGACAGAGTGCTCGCGGCTTTCGAACGTCTACGTCGTGTTATCCCGAATGCGCATTTGGACCTCGTAGGACACCATCCTTCTCTCAACATGCCTGGAGTGCATGGACACGGATTCCTTCCACGTGAAGACCCTAGGGCGCAGGCCGTCCTCGCCCGATTGTTCGCGGAGGCCACATGCTTCGTCCTCCCAAGCGAGTTTGATCCGTCGCCTATCGCCTACCTGGAGGCTGCATCGGCCGGCCTACCCGTGATCGCAACCTCTGAAGGCGGGGCGGCCGAGTTGTTGGGACCTGGTGCTCTCGTCGTTGACCCAACCGATACGGACGCATTGGTCGCTGCGATGTTAGAACTCGCTAAGCCCGAGATTGCAGTGAGCGTTGGTCGTGCCGCATCTGAGAGTGCCTCCACATCGTCCTGGCCGCATGTCGCTGCCCGCATATCCAACGCACTAGCTGACCTGAGGGGAACCCTAGACACCGATGAGGTGACGACGTGGTGAGTCCGATTCGCTCCTGCCCTTCGGGGAGAATTCCCCATGTGGCCGTGGTCGTGCCGTGCTACAACTACGGTCGGTACCTCGGAGACTGCGTCTCCAGTGTTACAAGGCAACGTGGCGTATCCGCCACGGTTCACATTATCGACGATGCTTCGACGGACGGTAGCATCCGGATCGCCGAGGAGCTAGCAGATAGAAATCGAAATGTCAGTGTAACCGAGCACGACAAGAACATCGGCCACATCGAAACGTATAACGAGGGCCTTCGGCAGGTCGATTCGGACTACCTTGTCCTTCTATCAGCCGACGATATATTGCCCCCAGGATCACTTGCCCGAGCCACCTCGCTGATGGAACACCATCCCGCCGTCGGACTTACCTATGGCCATCCTCAGGCATTCACAGAACTACCCGCCCCGAGTCCAGCGCGCGCCCGAAGTTGGTCGGTCTGGCATGGCGGGAAGTGGATAGATATGCAGTTCCGTCGAGCTCTAGGGATAATCAGCTCGCCGGAAGCCGTTGTCAGGACTTCTGTCCAGCACCGTGTTGGCTACTACAATCCAGATCTACCCCACTCGGCGGACCTGGAAATGTGGCTCCGTATTGCAGACGTGGCGTCGGTGGGCAGGGTCAATGGGCCGGATCAAGCATATCGGCGCATCCACGACATGAGCATGATGACCACAAACTACGGAACTCTGCTCCGGGACCTAGTGGAGCGCAGAAAAGCCTACGACTCATTCCTTCAGCGCTCACTCCTACCGGAAGAAATAAGGTCCGAACTCAAACGTAAAGTCTATCTAAGAATGTCGGATGAGGCGTTTGAATGGGCGGCAGAGGTCGCATCGCGTGACCGTTCAACCACAGCGGATGTTGCTGAGGCAGTGGAACTTGCTCGACAATTGAACCCCGGTTACAGGTCATCATACGCGTATCGTGATTATGTCTGGACGTCAGCGGCACCGGAGGCTGGTAAGGACGTACGTGAAATTCCAGCGGTTATAGCTGGGAGGATAACCCGAACGCTAGGGCCGCGGGTGCGATGGAGGAGGTGGCGGAGGTTTGGATACTGACCGAATCGAAATCATAACCCCAAGCTACGCAGCGGATTTTGCCCTGTGTGCCGAATTGAGCCGCTCGATTCAGCGCTGGGCGGGTCCAGGCATCCAACATCGTATTATTACCCCCAAGTCCGACCTGACCTTGTTTTCCGCCTTGTCGAGTGAGAACACTTCGGTCCACGATGTGGCAGAGTACTTGTCGCCGGCACTGATCAAAATTCCTTACAGAAACGTTTGGATTAATCGGCGACGAGTTTGGCCGCCGGTGCGCGGCTGGATAGCGCAGCAATTGGTGAAGCTTGCTGCTGCTGCAGCATCTTCTGCACAGGCAGTGGTACTTGCAGACTCGGATCTCGTTTTCATTGCACCATTCGAGATTTCAGATTTACTGCCCAGGGGTGCGGCCGTACTGTATCGCCAGCCCGGCGCGGTCCACGCAGGGCTCCCAATCCACCGGAAATGGCACGAGTCTTCTTGTCGACTTTTGAATATGGAGCCGCCAGGCGAGGAGGCTCTGACAGACTTCGTTTGCTGGCCGTGTTTATGGATTCCAGATAACGTGCGGCAGCTTCTTTCAACAGTCGAGGCAGTGTCAGGAAGGCCGTGGCAAACAGCCATCGGAGGCGAACTCTTCTTTTCAGAGATGATGCTTTACGGAATCTTCATGGAAAGGCAGGGCGGTGTGGAGACAACAAGTCGAATGCTCGCGGCCACCTATTCTGAGGAGACACCGCTGGACCGACCGGCCCTTGACAGACTCTTACGGTCGGCTCGGGACGACGTCATCGCAGTCATGATCTCGGCGAAGTCCAGCACCGACATCGAGCTGAGGAACAGAGCAATCGACGACTTCTCGGCGTCCCGTTCCTCATATCGAAGGGAGCAGCGATGACGCCCGGCGCTGGACCGCTCCAGAGGGTCTGGAATGAGGCCCTATTACACGGGCCGTCTGCCGCTGGCGAGATGGTCGGTCGTCGCTTGAATCGATGGTTACTAGACCGACTGTCGACCTCGGACCTACCTTTGCGCCCGGAACATATCTATCACAGGGCCTCATCGGCTCCGATCTTTGCACCGAGCAGCGAAGGATCGCTGAAAATCGGATGGGTTTGCAGCCCGCCTGGGCCTGGATCAGGCGGGCACACCACGCTGTTTCGAATGGTAGCTGCAGCCGAAAAGGCTAATCACTTCTGCAAACTGTACCTATATGACAAGAACAGTGATGACGTCTCACGCCACGAGGCGTTGATTAGAAAATGGTGGCCTGATCTCGGCGCTCCGATTGGCAGCGCATCGGTAGATTCTTTCGGTGACGTCGATGTCCTCGTTGCCAGCTCCTGGGTGAGTGCCCACGTGATTGGTTCAAGAAGCACCACAGAAAGCCGAAGGTTCTATTTCATCCAAGATTATGAGCCGTATTTTTATCCCCGCGGCTCTCTGTACCAGTTGGCCGAGAGCACCTACCACTTTGGGTTCGTGAACATTTCATTGGGCGAGATGGTCGCGGAGGCCATGAAGCATGAGTTAGGGAAGTCGCCCGAATTTGTTGTTCCTTTCGGCTGCGATACTGGCGCATATCGCTACATACCTAGGGAGGAACTCGGCGCCTCAAGGCGTGGGGTAGCGTTCTATGCCAAGAAGAATGTGCCGAGACGTGGTTACGAACTCGGTAAGTTGGCGCTCGAAGAGTTTCATCGCAGGCATCCAGACCAACCGATTCATGTTTTCGGAGAAAAAGTAAGCGGATGGCGTGTGCCGATCATCAACCATGGCACAATCGTTCCTGCAGAACTCAACCTTTTGTACAACTCGGTTATTGCAGGACTCACTCTGTCCTTCACAAATGTCACATTGACAGCAGCTGAAATGATGGCTGCTGGAGCTGTGCCCGTAATGAACGAGTTTGCGGGTTCAAAGCAGGTGCTTGGAGAAGAGGTCGGGATTTGGTCGCAGCCTACGCCGGAGGCGCTCGCGTCAGCGTTGTCGGGCGCGGTGGAGGCCCCAGACACCGAAGGACGGGCCCTGAAGCTCGCGTCGCGTGCGTGGAGGGGCTGGGATGAGACATCAAGAGCGACGATTCGGGCGATAGAGGACGCGGTGCGATCTCCGTCCCGTGCTCTCGCCTGATCTGAAGGGGGACGATCTTGCTTCGTGAACGTCGGCCAAATAGACCATGGAGGACGTGGTCCGTGACTATCGGGGTCGTAACGAAGGCGCCAGTTCTGACACGGCTGTTCGCTGTGGTTCTATTCGTTCTGCCTTCCACGATGGTGATCAAGCCCATCGGCGCCTCTGGTACTGCACCGATGATCCTCGCCGTTGTCCTCGTGCTTGCCTGGTTGGGGTCAGTCGTCTTCGGCCGACGGGCGATCACCGGAACTCTTCATCCAGCTGTTGTGGGAGTCGCTTTCCTCGTCGTGGTCTCATGCACGTCCTACGCTGCCATGTTTCTGGGTGTAACCGGCGGTAGCACGGACGTGAGTCGCCTCGGCGCGGATCGATGGTTGCTTCTCATGCTGGTTTCGGCCGGTCTCATGATGGTGCTCGCGAATCAGCTGCGGAGCCTCGATTTGGTGATGGACTTTGTGCGGGCACTACTTGCAGGAGCTTGCTTTTGTTCATTCGTTGCGGTTCTTCAGTTTTTGCTTTTGGTGAACCCAATGCAATGGGTCCAGACCTTGATGCTCGGGTTCACCTATAACGGCGGAGACACTCCATTTCAGGCGCGCGGAGCATTCGTCCGGGTCTCCGGAAGCACCTTTCACTCAATTGAGCTCGCAGCCGTTTCTTCTATGCTGCTACCTCTGTCCGTCTGGCGGGCGATATATGACTCGAAGGGAAAGCCATGGCTCCACTGGTCAATGACCGGACTGCTCATATTTTCGATTGCCGCCACAGTTTCCCGCAGCGGGGTCCTAGGGCTCCTGATCGGGTTAGTAGTATTTACGCCGTTCATGCCAAAGCGTGTGAAAAGATGGGCTTTGTTCGCGGTGCCAACTGTGGTGCTCGTTGTCTTTGCAACAATGCCCGGTATGATTTCCACGTTGGTCAGCGCTCTTACCATAGGACAGTCGGATCCGTCGATCAGCACCAGAACTGACAACTATCCTAGAGTAGAATCAATCATCGAGGGCTATCCGTGGACAGGATTAGGACCGGGAAACTATAGTGCCGACACGGCGGTTCACGTCCTGGACAATCAGTATCTCAGTTCAGCAGTGAACCTCGGCATCTTCGGTATCGTGGCCGTCGCAACGTACTTCTTCACTCCGTGGATAGCCGCGGCGCACACTGGCGCGGTGGCGAGATCGGAAGAATTGCGCTGCCTTGCTGGTGCCGTCATGAGCGGAACGTTGGTGGCCTCGGTATGCTCGGCAACTTTCGATTCTCTGTCGTTTCCCATTTTCGCATTAACCTTCCCAGTGCTCACTGGGATAGGCGGCGCGGCATGGAGACTGGCTTCTCAGGAGAGGGCTCTTGGGGGACGGTTGCAGACGCGAATGGTCAGGCCCCCAGCGGTCGTCGCGCATAGTAATCAACGCAGAGAAAGATAGGTCTCGTCATGGAATCGTCCAATGTATTCAAGATCATCTGGAGAAACAAGTGGTTCGCCCTGCCGATCCTGCTTGCCACGCTGGCTGCCGTGTTCTACGTCGTCCAAGTAGCGCCGCGGAGATATGAATCGATCATGACCTATGCGGTGATCAACCCCCAGGTTCCGAGCCAGGAGCAGCTGAACAATGATCCCGCTCTACGCAAGCTCAATTCAAACAATCCCTATTTGCGTTCGTCTGACAATTCTCTGATTGTGCAGTCTCTAATCACCAAGTTGAACGACAAGTCCAGTCAGGATCTTCTGGCGCAGGAAGGGCACAGTGTCGAGTATCAGGTCATCAGGGGCGGTGGCGGAAATTACAACTTTCTTGTGGACATCAAAGGCGTTTCATCTAGCCCGGCAGATACAATTGCGACCACGGCTGCGGTAGGAAAGCTCCTTGAAAATGATCTTTATGCTATTCAGAAGGTAGAAGGCGCTGACAATACGTATCTCTTCACCTCGCTTGTGGTGTCTCCTCCGACTAGCGCTACGGAGCAGTTTTCCAGCAGACTGCGGTCTGCGATTGCGGTGGCCGTCGCCGGCCTAGTGCTCATGTTTGGACTTGTGGCGATTGTCCACAGCACGCGTCGACGCCGCCAGCAATTGTTGAACTTTCCGACTGTTGCGCCTGCATCGAGACGAAGCGCTCGCGCACATCGGAATTCGAGCCCTGTGCATTCCGTCGCAGCAGTTCATTTGAGTGTAAAGTCGCGGACCCGGCCGGCGTCAAACGACAAGCATACTGTCGTCAGACCAAACCAGGCATAGGTTAGACTACAGTGGCGAGGCGAATTGGGTATCTTGTTCCGGAGTTTCCTGGCCAAACCCACTCTTTCTTCTGGGGCGAACTACGTCACGTTGAAGAAATGGGCTGGGATGTTGACATAGTTTCGACGCGACCTCCACGTTCCGTCCAAGGGAGGCATCGTTGGGCATTGAGTGCGCGCGAGCGGACTCTTTATCTAGGAGGATCGGCTCGCCGCGATCTTCGCCTGTTGGCAAGCGGATGCGCGCAAATCGCAAAAGCCCCGATACGAGCGGGGGCAATGATAGCTGGGACTTCTACCCGCCGGTTTTCGGTCGCGGAAATATTGCGAGGGATGGCTGCCTTTTGCGCTGGCGCCGAACTGGTGCGATTGGGGCGCCGTCGAGAGTGGAGGCACGTCCATGTGCATTCATGCGGCGATGCTGCCTTGGTTGCCCTCATGGCGCATTCGATCGCAGGGCTTCCCTATAGTTTGACTCTTCATGGTCAATTATCTGACTACGGCGGCCACCAAAAGGACAAGTGGTCCAACGCTTCATTCGCTACGATCATTACGAATGAGCTCGCAATGCGCGTGGCTGAGGAGATCCCGGGTAACGCGGCCCAGACCGCCCAGGTCTCTCCGATGGGAGTGGATCTGTCTGAGTTTCGTCGTTGTTCTTCGTACATTCCATGGACCGGTGACGGGCCGCTGCGTGTCGTTTCTTGTGCGAGGTTAAACGTGAGCAAGGGGCATGATGTCCTCCTCAAGTCCCTGAGTCTTCTTAGACGCGAAGGTTTGGATGTGCGGCTGGTTATCATCGGTGAGGACGAGGACGGCGGGACGGGCTACAGGAGGCGGCTTGAAGCGCTCATTGGTGACCTTGGTCTTGGCGACTATGCGGTCTTGGCCGGCAGCGTCGGTCATGAAGATGTGAGGGCCGAGCTCGAAGCTGCCCATATCTTTGCGCTAGCGAGTCATGCGGAGCCACTGGGTGTTGCGATCATGGAAGCTATGGCACTCGAGATGCCGGTCGTGGTTACCCGCTCGATGGGGGTATCCGAACTGGTAGTCGAGGGCGCTGGAATCATGGTCCCGCCAGGTGTTCCGAATGAGTTGGCGCGCGCGTTGTCAACGGTGGCGAACGATCCTCATCTCGCGCTTAACCTCGGAAGATCTGCACGTGCCCGGGTCGAAGCTGGTTTCGGAAGCATCAGAAGTGCGAAGATGCTGGTCGAGAGATTGAATAGCGATTATCCCGATTCCTGAGGAAGAGCGTCGGCTGTCATCGTCCGCATCCACCGATCAGTAGCTGGTTTTCATTCCGATATGCAGTAAAAATAGGAGCCCTGCAGATCACCTTCCAGTGCTCCCATGCGCACGATGAACCCCCCGGTAGAGCTACGGGAATCTCTTTCGGGTGCAATGGCAAGATTCTTGGTCGTCACGCTTATTCGTCGGAATTCGTTCTCAGAAGGGATCGCCAGCTTGGAAGTACCGCCCGTGTCGGACGCAAAGATGAGGACTGACCTCTTTCCTGTGCTGGGTTCAATAAAAGCGGCCGCCGAGTCAATGCCTGTTCCGTCTGCCTCAAGGCTGACACTCCGAGCACCTGGGCGGATGCATGCAACAAGTATTGAAAGCACGGTGAACGCTCGTCGCGGGTCGTAGGTTCCCGTCAAATCATCGTACGCAAGCGCTCCCCAATAACCCACATGCCCGTGGTGCTCGTAAAAGCCGTCCCACGCATCGTAAAACTCTAACCCGTTTGCTCCCTGCTTCAGGAGGCTCACGGCTTCCTGGGCAGTTTCCACGGCCGCCGACGGGTCGTCGGGATGTGGTGCTCCATCGTCACAGCTGGGGCAGGGTCCTGAGTATTCGGTCACGATGACCGGGGTTGCGACCCCTCCGGCGGCGAGCTTTGCCGGTGCCCCACCCAGATCGCCGCTGTAGGTATGCACTCCCCAGGCAGCCACGTGGGCGACAACCAGGGTGTCGGAGGCAATGGCTGGGAGGTATGCGCCGAGTCCTCTTTCAGGATCAGCAGTGTCCGGGACTACGAGTCGGATATCGTGAAGTCCCATCTCATCAAGACGGCTGAGCAGCTTATGCATGAGTCGGACGTATTGATCCGGCGGTACCTGAGGTCCTTCAACTCCATTCCAGTCGACCTCGTTCATCGGGCCCACAATCGAGAAGTCAAGCTTCTCGACGTTGCGCCCGAACGCGATCATCGTTGCCATACTTCGAACCTAGTAGTCCTCTTTGTCGTCACGGATTTTGCTCCCACCCATCCATCCGGGTACACCACCCATGACGTTGATCATCACCTTCTGACCGGGGGAGGCCTCAATGTACCGCACGGTACTCCAAAGGTCGCTCATCTTGCCCGTGCTGTAAATCGTGCTATAGGCGTTCCAATCGACTGTGTCAGCAGTCCCAGGAAGCTGAGTAGATTCCCAGTCGCCTCGGTCGATGATCACTCGCCAGAGGAGAGGACCGAGTGCGGTGTAACGGTCGATCGCAGGCTTGAGTTGTCCTCCATTCCAGCTATGAACGTTCGCATTCACATCGAGCCCCACAACCTCGTTTGTGCTCTTGATTCCGGACCCGGGCGTGACGGAGCCGATGATCTCGCTGCCCTCCTTAGACGTCCCTGGTGCAGCCGCGGGTCCACTCACAGATTCTGTGAGGAGCAAGCAGCAGGTGAGTACGCTCCCGAGCTGCCGCCCCAGTGTCCGACGAATTGACGGAGACATGGCCTACGGCACCTTCATGACTAGATCGACCCAGTAGTTGGTGGCGTTGTAGCTGTTCGTCGGGAAGCCTGACGCACCGTACACGTAGACACCGTTCAGATGACCAGCTGTGCTGGCGAGCCCATGCAGCGGCGGAGAGTCCGCCGAGTTGGTGAAGTAGCTGCCGTTGGCCGAGTAATAGCCATTCGGAGCGTAATAAGAGACCACATACGTTGTGTTCGCCGAGACCGCTATGGGGCTCGACAAAGTGGCGGTCTGCCACCCACTAGCGGTCTCGCCTGAGAACGTCACTGAAGCCAGCAGCGTCCCGCTGCCCGTCCAAAGGTGGCCTACGTGAGTTCCCGTGTTCTGGGAACCCTTGTAGAAGCGGATGGCTGTCAAGGAGCCGGATACATCCGAAGTGAACTGCATCCCGAGTTCCACAGCGTGAGCGTCATTGACGTTCGGAACCGCCGGCGTTGATGAGGTGCTGAAAACGCTGCACGGGCAGTTGTAGCCCGAGGCCCCGGTCGTGAAACTCCAGGTGTAAGCCGATGCCATCGACTGACCCGTTGCGCTCTTCGCGCCGGCGACACTCGCCGTGTATGTGGTGCTTCCGGCTAGAGCAGAGGCCGGCGTGAAGGTGATGGTGCCTGAGGCGGAAAGATTGCCGGTCGTTCCCGAGACGGCTGCGCCTCCGCTCGGGGTCAACGTGAAGGTCGCCGCTGACGTATCGACCGCTTGGTCGAAAGTCGCGGAAACCGTGGATGTCACGGGCACGCCGGTAGCGCCCTGGGACGGCGAGGTGCTCAGAACCATCGGCGCGGCGGGAGCTCCTGGATTGAAGACCGCATCGACCCAGTAGTTCGTCGAGTTGTAGGTCCCGGCAGGGAAGCTCGACGTAGGGCCGTACGCGAAGACCCCGTTTCCGCCTGAAGCCCCACTCGCAAGGCCGACAAGGGGCGCTGTACCCTGTTGGCCCGAGAACCCGTTGCTGGTGTAGGAGTAGTTACCGGCTGGCGCATAGTAGGAGATGACGTAACTGGTGTTTGCCGTCACCGAGACAGGCGTCGAGAAGTACGCCTGCTGCCAGCCGGAAGCGGATTCGTTGACGAAGGTCACGCTTGCGAGGTTCGTGCCGCTTGCCGACCACAGGTTGCCGACGTGGGTGCCCGTGTTTTGAGAGCCCTTGTAGAAGCGGACCCCCGTGATCTGGCCGTTCGTGGTCGTCTGGAACTTCATCCCGAGTTCGACACTGTTCGCGTCGCCGGAGTTCGCATTCGCCGGCGTTGAAGTCGACGGGAACACCGTGCAGGGGCACGAATAGGCGGGCACGGTCGTGAAGCTCCAGCTGTAGGGGGACATCATCTGGCCCGTCGCGTTGGTCGCGCCGCTCACGGTCGCCGTGTACTGCACACCGTTGGCGAGCGAAGAGGACGGAGTGAAGGTTGCCGTTGTAGTCGCGCTGGAGTATGAGACGGAACCGGCAACGGCGACCCCCGACACGTCCTGCACCGTGAACTGGACGGACGAGGGCGTGACGTCCTGACTGAAGGTTGCGCTGACGGGAGAGGTCACTGCGACTCCAGTTGCGCCCGGGGGCGGATTCGCAGAGGAGACATTGGGGGCGGGCGGTGCGCTGGCTGTGGCGAAGTTCCACGAGTAGGGGCTGGCCATAGTCTGGCCCGTAGAGTTCGTGGCTCCGCTCACCGTCGCTGTGTATGTCATGCCGTAGCTCAGAGCGGCCGACGGCGTGAACGTCGCTACCGTGCGGTTGCCGCCCAGTGCCGTCGTCCCGGGCACCAAAGCCCCGGTCGAGTCCTTGAGGGTGAAGGTCACTGATGACGCACTCACGGCCTGATTGAACGTCGCGCTCGGTGCCGCATTGGTGGCGACTCCGGTTGCGCCTGGGGCGGGCGCTGTCGAAGCCACGGCAGGGGCGGGCGGAGCCGCTGCGGTGGTGAAGGTCCAGGAGTAGGGGTTGGCCATGGTCTGGCCGGTAGAGTTCGTGGCTCCGCTCACCGTGGCGGTGTACGCGGTGCTGTAGGCAAGGGCAGCCGATGGCGTGAACGTCGCCACGGTTCCGGTGTTATTGAGGCTCGTTGTTCCTGTGACCGCTGCGCCCGTGGAATCCTTGAGCGTGAAGGTCACCGACGTGGAGCTGACTGCCTGGTTGAACGTTGCGGTCGGCGCAGTCGTTGTAGCGACCCCAGTAGCTCCCGAGGACGGGCTCGTGGTGGTCACCGCAGGAGGTTGGTTCGCGGCCGGTGAGAACACTGGATCTACCCAGTAGTACTCAGCATCGTAGATCTGGTTGGGGAACGTCGACGTGCTGCTGTACACGTAGAAGCCGTTGGGTGAGCCGGGGAGGCTCCGGGTGAAGTGCAGCGGAGGCGAGTCAACCGAGCCGGATCCGGCCGGGGGTGGCGAGGGGTTGTTGTAGAAGTAGCCCGTCGTCTGGGTGTAGTGGCCCTTCGGGGCGAAGTAGGAGATGACGTACTTGGTGCCGGCGGCGATCGACACCGGCTGTGAGAACGCTGCGGTCTGCCACCCCGAGCCGCTCTCGCCGCTGAAAGTGACACTGGCGAGCTTGGTCCCGGAGGCCGTCCAGAGGTTCCCGACATGGGTGCCGGTGTTGGTGGAGGCCTTGTAGAAGCGCACTCCGGTCACAGTGCCCGCGACATCCGAGTAAAACTGGGCCCCCACTTCCACAGAGTTGGCGTCGCCCGCGTCCGCCACGGCGGGCTTGGTGCTCGTTCCGAAGAGCGAACAGGGGCAGGCCACGGACACGGACGCGCCAGAACCGGGAGACTCGATGTTGCCGCTGTCATCGACAGCACGGGTCTTGAGTATCGTCGACGGGTTGCCGTGGACGTTCCACGAATAGCTCCAGCTCGTGGTGCCGGTGGCGGGATGCCAGGTAGTGCCGCCGTCGGTCGATACCTCGACGCCCGCGACCACACCTCCGACGTCGGACGCTGTCCCCTTGATGGTGACAGCGGTCCCGTCCGCGAACGAGGTTCCGCTCGCTGGAGCGGTAACGGCCGACGTCGGCGCGGTGCTGTCCGTCGACGCTGAGGCTGGTGTTATGCCGGACATCAGGGTGGCCGGCTGGACCCCCATATCCGCGAAGAGGTTGACGGTAGCTTGCTGCATCGTCGGGTCTGGGCTCTTGCCGGTCGTGAACCCGTCGAGGCCCCACGACCATTGGACGGTTCCCGCGCCGAAGACGAGTGCACCGCTCTTCGCACGGTACTCGGTCAGGTTGTGTGTTGCGGTCTGGCCGCCCAAAGTATTGGAGCCGTAGTCAGTGAAGATCTCAGAACTCCCGTAGGTCGTCGAGGAGAGGTCGAAGAGGCCGGCGGGCCTGAACCCGTTGTCGGCATCGAGGTCCCACTCGTAGCCGAGCGTTCCGAGTCCGGCCCCGAGAGTGGCCGATTGGGTGCCCGTGAGGTTGGCAATGGGCGTATTGCGCCACATTCGCAGCTTGGCGTACTGGGCCGGGACCGTGATGTCGGTCGTTCCCGAATTCACGTTGAAGAACTGCCCGCTGAGCGAGTTCTGGGGATTTCCTCCGCCTCCCGCTGTCCCATAGCGCGGGTCGGCGTAGGTTCCAGTCCACGTCACCGGATCGGTCGGGGCATTGAAGTGCGTGTCCTTGTACGCCACCAGCGTGCGGCCCGACGCCGTGGCACCGGCCTGACTGGGTTCCCAGCGCGTCCGCCAGAAGATCTCGTTGCCAGTGAACATCGCGACGTTGACGCCCTTGTCGCGCGCGGCCTCCACGTTGGCGCGCTGGTCATAGGACCAGTACTCGTCGTGCCCTGCGGTGACGAAGGCCTTGTGATTGGTCAGAAGTGATCCACGGGTCGCGACGTCGATACCCGCCATGTAGCTCATGTCGTAGCCGTTGGCTTCCATGAACCGGATCATCGGCATCTCGGCGTAGGTGAGCCAGCTGCGGCCCTGATCGTCCAGCGCGGAATGGAAGGGCCGGTTGTACGAGACCTTGAAAGCCGCCTTGTAGGCCTGCGGGTTTCCGGGGGGGCATGCCACGGTGCACTGGTAGAGGCTGTTGCCCCCGTACGTGTTGTAGGCCTGCCAGGTCTCGTCAGAGGTCTGCATGACGATCGCCGTGGTGGCAGAGTCGTTCCGAACCACGAAGGGTATCCAGCTGCTCCCTCCCGTGTCGTTGCGCACGAGATGGGCGATGTAGACGCCGGAGACTGCGCTCGTCGGCACCGTCCATGACCCTGAGGCTGCCCAGTTCCCGCAGTCGACGAGGCCAGTGTCGGAGAATGTCTGGCACGCTGGCTGCGACTGGGGCAGCGCGGCGCTGGGCAGCAGGTTGGCGGCCACCTTCCGCGCGCCGTTCCCCTGGTAGTAGCCGAGCCGCAGGATGTCGAAGTGATATGCCTTTGCAGCCGTATTGATCTTGAACGTGACAGTCTCGCCGACGTTCACGCTCATCTGCGTGGCGTAGCCCTGGATCGTCGAGTCACCCGCTCCCGAGATCATCCAGTCGCTCTGCGGGGTACCCGCCTGGGTGTTTTCGCACGCGACGGCGCTCGCCACAGGGGCCGTGCAGGGGTTGGTGGCCGCCTCGGCCGGCGGGGCCCCCGATACGAGCGGGATGGCTGCCAGCGTGCCCGCAACGAGGAGTCCGGGGACCAACGTTGCTGTGCTCCGGCGGAGGGTGACGCGGTGGAGACGGTGGAGCAATCTGAAGCCTGCTGACGGTGTCACGGGGACTCCTCGCTGGGACATGGTGCGCTGCTGCTAGAGGGACGAGCGTTCTGAGACCGACCCGCCGCGGGCGGCAGGCTGGGGCCGGTGGACTCGGATCCACCGCGAGGCAGTGAAGAGCAGGTAGCCCACCAACGCCCCCGTCGTGTTGGTGAAGACATCCCGCGGCGTTCCGAGACGCGTTGAGATGAACAGAGCCTGCACAACCTCGATGGATGTTGAGGTCAGGCAGCAGAAGGGGACGGCGAGCCACCGGCGCCCGCGGGGCAGAAGCTGCGCCACCAAGAAGCCGAGCGGGACGAACACCAGCACGTTCGCCGCCGCCTCGACCTCGCCCGCCCTCACCCCGGCGGGCAGCGGCACTCCACGCAGGCTCGGCCCCACGGGGCTGAATACCAGCACGGCAAGCAGGGCGCAGTAGACCCCGAGCACCCAGAGGACCGCTCGTCGCCTCATCGCCGGCTGCTCTCGTCGCGCTCCCAAGGCGGGGCGCCCGCGACTGGGCCGACCCGGCGCCCCACGAGCGCGAACGTCGCGTAGACGGCGGCGTCGGCGGCGGAGAGCGGCCCGCGCACGGAGGCGAGGAGTCCGCGGACGGTGCGTTCCGGAGTGCCCCCGCCGGCGAGGGCGGGGGCGCGGTAGACGCGGTGCAGGGTGGAGATGAGCGAGCCCGCCGTCTGTGGGGGGCGTACAGTGACGGGCTCGCAGTCGAGGATGACCTTCTGGTCAGCGGAGAACAGGGCATCGACGTAGTAGTCGTCCGCCATGCCCTCGGGGAAGCGGCCGAGCCGGCGGTGGCCGGCCTCGGTCAGGGCGTAGCAGCCGGCGCCCCACAGCGCCGCGCGGTTCGACGGGACGCGTACGCGGGCCCGGTAGTAGGCCGCGACGAACGGGTCGCAGTCCGTGCGGTCGTAGCGGAAGGCCGGGCGCGCGGCCAGGTACCGGCCGCGGTCCAGCTCAGCGAGCACGGTGGCCAGCGCACTGGGCGGGAGCTCGATGTCGGCGTCCAGGTACACGCGGGGCCATCGGGTGGCCACCGCATCCGCGGCATTGAGCGCCCGCCCCTTGCCGGGCTCCGGCAGCTCGATCACGCGTACGCCCTCGAAGGCCCGCGCGACCTCGGCGGTCGCGTCGGTGCAGGCATTGCACGCCACAATCACCTCGACGCGGCCGCTCGCGAGCGCCGGCCGGAGCCCCTCGAGGGTCCGGCCGATCACCGACTCCTCGTTGTGGGCGGGAATGACGACGCTCCCGACCGGATGCTCGCCGGCCTTCCCGGCTGCACAGGACACGAAGGACTGGCCGGGCACGACGTCGGGCCCGGCCAGCGGCACCAGCGCGTCCCAGCCCCCGGGGCGGAGGAGCGCTGCCAGCGTGCGGCGGTGGCCGCCGTCGTACGAGCGCAGCGCCTCGCGGGCGACCACGGCGGCGGAGGCGAGCGCCGCGGGCACGCCGGGATGGTGCTTGCGCATGTAGCGGATGCGGTTCACCGCCATGAGGGCCGCGAGCGGCCCGGAGGTCCCAGAGCCCGCTCCCGAGTGCCGCACCCTGGCCGCCGGCTCGAACCAGACCTCGAACCCGCGCTCGCGTAGGGCATGGCAGTAGTCCGTCTCCTCCGAGTACATGAAGTAGCGCTCGTCCCACGGCCCGGTCTCCGCCGCAGCCGCGGCCGAGACGAGCATCGCGGCGCCGGTCGCCCAGTCCACCGTGTGCGCGTGGGCGTAGCTCTCGGGGTCGTAGTCCGTCTCGGCGCACCAGTGCGGCCGGCCGGCGAAGTGCGCGCCGAAGAGGGCATCGCCCCAGATCCGCGCCGCGCTGGGCTCCCGCCGCAGCGAGGTGTGCGGCACGCCGTCGTCGTCCACGAGGAGGGGCACGACGGCGCCCGCCCCGCTCGCGCGCAGCCTCGCCAGGAGCGCGGCGATCGCTCCGGGGGAGACCTCGGTGTCCGGGTTGAGGACGAAGTACGCCTCGGCGTCGCCCGCGGCGGCCACGGCGGCGTTGACGCCGCCCGCGTAGCCGAGGTTCCCGCCGGTGGGGAAGGCGAGGACGTCGGGGTGCCGGGCGAGCGCGTCGAGGGTGGCCCGGCCGGGGGAGTTGTCCGCCACCACGACGCGGAGCCGCACGTCGCGGGCCTCGCGCCGCAGCGACGCGACGAGCGCATCGACCGTGTCGGCATTGTTGTACGTCACGACGACGACGGCGACCTCTGCGGCCTCTCCATTGCGCACGAACGCGCCCTCGGCGCCCGGACCGGGGCTGCCGTCCCGGGGAAGGCCCCGGCCGGCCGGGTGGGCGGCCCTGGCCGAGGCACGCGCCGCCTCCCGCCGCGCCGCGGCGGACAGCGCGATGCCGCCCGCGGCGCTGTGGCGGCGCAGGCGCAGGTAGGCCTCGGGCCCCTGCACCAGGTACCGCTCGGAGAGGCGGGCCGGCTCCAGGACGAGCCTCCACGCCCATTCGAAGCCGTGCTCGGCCACCCAGGAGGGGGCCCGCTGGACGCGCTCTGCCAGGAAGTCCACCGCGGCACCGAACGCGAGCAGCACCCTCGCGCCGGTGTGCACGCCGTGCTCGGCGATCCACAGCTCCTGCCGGGGCTTGCCCAGGCCCACCACGAGGACGTCGGTGCGCGCGGCCGCGACGGCGAGGGCCGCGGCCCGCGCGGAGTCCGGGTCGCCGAGCTCGGCCCGGGTGGGGCTCCAGAATCCGGCCACCTCGAGGCCCGGACGCCGCTCGGCCAGCCGGGCCGCGAGCAGCCCCTGCACCTCCGGGCTACCGCCGAGGAACCCGACGCGCAGGCGGTCGGCCTCGGCACGGTCCAGGAGCGGGCCGATGAGGTCACTGCCGGCGAGCCGCGGCCACGCCCGGCCGGTGATCCTCTCGGCCTCGGCCGCGAGCGGGGCGCCGTCGAGCAGCGTGAGCCACTCGACGCCGTCGGCGGCCTCGAGCGCGTGCTGCCAGCGGCCGCCGGCGCCGAAGTGGAAGATGTGGTCCAGATTCGCGGAGACGACGCCGAGCGGCGCGGTCCGCCCGCGGCACCCGCCGAGGACCGCGTCGACGGCCTCGGCGGAGTCCAGAAGGGTCACGGCGGTGCCGCCGAGCAGCACGCGGCCTCCCGCGCTCACGCCTCGGCCCTCCGAAGCCGCCCGGCGTCCTCGGTGTACCTGGCCCCGGTCACGGGGCACACCCACGTGGTCCCGTCCTCGGCCGGGTCTTCCTTGAGGCGGTGCCCCGCCTCGCCGACCCAGCCGATCTGGCGGGCGGGCACGCCGGCCACGAGCGCGTAGTCCGGCACGTCCCGGACCACCACGGCGCCGGCCGCCACGGTGGCCCAGGCCCCGATCCGCACCGGGGCGACGCACACTGCCCGCGCGCCGATCGCCGCGCCCCGGCCGACGGATACGCCCACGGCGTCCCAGTCGGCGGCCGACTTGGCGGTGCCGTCCGGGTTGACCGCCCGCGGGTTCAGGTCGTTGGTGAGCACCGCGGCGGGCCCCACGAAGGCGCCGTCCTCGAGCACCGCAGGCTCGTAGACGAGCGCGTAGTTCTGCAGCTTGCAGCGGTCGCCGACCACCGCGCCCGGGCCCACGTAGACGCCGCGGCCCACGGTGCACTCGCTGCCGATACTCGCCCCGGCACGGACGTGCGCGTACTGCCAGAGGGTGGTCGCGGCGCCGATGTGCGCGCCGTCCTCGACCACCGCCGTGGCGTCGATCCGATCCATGCAGGCCTCCGTCCCCACGCGTGACGCGTTCCGTGTGTGCAGCTGGCACCACGGTCGTCAGGCGGGGATCAGGCGGACAAGCAAGGGAAACCGAATCGGGGATCGGGCGGCCCGGAATCAGGTGGTGCAGGACGGCGGCCGTCCGGCCCGCGCGTATGCCGCGGCCCACGGGGCAAGTAGTACCGAGTACAGGGCGCGGGCTGTCTGCGTACAGGGGCGGCCCTCGGGCTCAGTGCCGATGCAGCGCCTGAAAAGAGTCTGCTGGTGCATCACAGAGTGTTCGACGCCCTAGCTCGATCCATCGACACGCATATCGGCTCATAACCGCGCACGTAGTGCCGGCGTCCTCTCCGTGCTGAGAGGACGCGCCGTGTGGCGCGGGGCGGATCTGAACCGGTGGTCAATGGAAGGAAGCCTTCGCGTTTCAGTGTGCCGCGCAGTGGCCCGCATGCCTGCTGATGGTGTTCGTCGGGCTCGACGTCGGAGTGTCTGACAACTGCGCTTTCGCTCTGGACTCGGATGGGAACGCCTGCTGCACTCGGGCCCTGCCAATGACAAGGCCCCTCGCCATCGAGCTGGTTCGAAGATGCGATTGACAGGTGTGCGAGATCCTGGCCGAACCGGCGAGCAGGACGAGGACGGTGATCTGTTCCTTTCGCCCTCGTCGGTGTGAATCGAGCCCGGGCGTGCGGGACTGTCTGAGCGGCCTCGGCGACGATCAGCGCGTCGCTGGCGTCAGTCTTAGCGGAGCCTGAGTGTCAGGTCCGCAGTCCGCCGCATGGCCAGCTGAGGCCACGGAGAGCTTCGGGCTGGTCCAAAGCCATCAGCACCGGAGCGCCCATCGGTGAACCCTTCGAGCCCTGGCCACGCAGGATCTACCCACGAGCGGGTCCTCGAACGCCGCATCTCCCACGCTCTGCAGTGGCGGGCCTGCTCATCTGCTTATCAGACACCTATCTGCACGAAGACAGCAGGCCCGGGCCACGGGCGGGCGAGCCTGAACGAGCACGCCCCAGTCACAGTTGGTAGCGGCCGGAGACCCTCGCGGTCGAGGCACTCAAGGAGGCGCGCCCTCCCCATACGCTCTTGACCTCACTCGCTCGAGTTGGGGCCCAGGACGGGCTCGGGATCCTCGCAGATTTGGTCGGTGAGGACTTCAAACTCGCCGTACACCTAGGCCTCCCACTCGGGTACCGCCTCGGTAACACGGAGCTCCGCGACCTCTATCATCGTCGAGTACGGGCCGAGAGGGGGAACAAGTGCCTCGAACGCATTCACTCCTTCCGGCAGGCGATCTCTCGCCGAGCCGGAGTTCAATCCAATTTGGGGTGAGCGCCGTTCAGATCCCTAAGCTAGAAGACCGCTTCCGGACGAACTCGAGGGACAGTCGAAGGTGTGAACAGCCGGAATGACCCACTTCAGCACCGAGCTTCAAGGGAAAGCGTCGCGATATCAAATTTGGCATGCCATGAATTGCTCACGCAGAAACCCTCGAGCCTGACATTCTCTTCCCCAGCACGACTAAGCACCCAAACTCTCGCGTAGGGCCTGAGTTTGTTAGCAAAATCAACGCGATCCACTAGTTGGGGTTCGAAATGCCCTGTGGATTGGCCGCTACTGCGCACTAAAGGCTCAGTCAAATGTGAGCTAGACAAGTGATAGAGAACAGGTAGTCGCACGGCCCAGCCGGGAGCAAACAATGCGTCGGTGTTGACATTCGCTTCGCTCGTGATGATGGCGGCTAGCTGCTGGGGTGCCCAGTTGTGGCCGTCCTCACTACGGACCTGAACCTGGGTCGGGATGGTGAGGAGTCCCAGAATGATGAGACACGCCGGCACTGCGATTCGTAGGCTCGGAAGAGCGAACAGTCTGGAGATTGCGAAGGATGCAGAAATCACCATTGGTGGAAGAGTCCAAATAACATACCGACCGGTAAAGATTGGTGTCGCCAACATCGACGCAGTCCAAAAAATAAGGGGGGGAGCCAGCCACCAAAGCCCCAACCAGAGAGCCTTCGGGGGCATGGTCCGCGTCCTTTTTGCGCCGAGGAAGTCAAGAGTCAAGCCAGTGACAGCAAGCGCGCCCACCAGGCAATACCAAGCGCCACCAAAGGTGGAAAGCATGTCTCGCGCGGCGTCGACCGGCCCGAGCTTCGTCAACCAACTGACTTGACCAACTTGCATAAAGGTCGCCGCGGCGACTGCAGCAGTCGGAGCCAGAGCGGATAGCGCCAGGATTAGGTGTCCCCTCCTGCGACGTAAGAACGCCATCAAAACATGGACGCCCAGTACCAATCCTGCGAAAAGGTGCGTTAGCGGAAGGGCTGTGGCCAGCCCAAGGTAAAGGAATATTTGAGGCCTGCTGAGCCTGCGGTCTAACCTCGAATGGAAGTACCACGTAGCGAGGGTTGCCGCTGCTAGAGAAGCAGCATATGGTCTGGCATCCTGCGCATATTTCACCCACCCACTTGACAGCACTAGCAGGAAAGCGCTAATCCATCCCGCAGACGGGTGGTATAGGGATCGAGCGAATCCAGATAGGGCGGTGACCGCGGCGGCGGCGCACACTGCAGAGGGAAGCCGCAGCCACCAGACGTCCGACGAGACCGTGGACCAGAAGTGCATGAAGATGTAGAAGGGGGCGAAGTTCAGGTCCTGATTCGACACCAGCTGCCAGAAATCGTGCCAACTCAGCCCCGCCGCCCACCAGCTCGCGGCCTCGTCCGCATCGAGGCCGGGGTTGCCAATGCCCAAGAGGGCAAAAGCGAGTGCTGCCGCGAAAACGATAATTAACTGGAGGCTCTTTTTATTCACGTACAACTCGCTCTCTCTGAGGTCAGAGTCGTATCCGATAGACGTGGTGTGCCGATTCAGATGCGAAGGTGTCGGAGAACTGACCCGCCTCGACCTTTGTTGTACGGGCTTCGCCGATGACTTCCACGGTCCTCCCTGAAATGCCTGGCGGCAACGTCAATGAGTACTGGCCCGCGGGCGTGCCAAGTGCGGGGGCTGCGAATACATACGCAAAGCCGTCCTTGACCTTCAGCATCGTGTCGAGTTTAGGATGGAAACTCCACGCGTATGACTGCGTGTTAATGGCTGGCGCTAATTGCTCAATCGCTTTGATTGCAAGCGACACTTTCTTCAAACGGTCCGATGGCGCATCGACAAGAGAATACGTTCCCGCCCCGCTGCCGTTGTTGTGCTGGAAGAAAGAAATGCCCCTCGCCTCGTGGATGATCGCCGACCACATTGCTCCTTCTATTTGGTCTGTGGTGATCATACTGCTTCCATTTTCAACAAGATAAGGCCGTCCGGTTTCCACAAAGATCCAATTCGGATGCGCACCTGGAGAGGATTGATATGAACGCATTCGATCGACAAGCCAGCCATAGGATGCTGATTTCCCTGGGTCGAGTCCCTTAGGCCATGCGGGTGATTGGCTGATCTGATCCCTTATATGGGGGCTAGTGTAAGCATACTGATCAACCGATGCCGCGTCGACGATGCTCATGAAGGACGGCATGTTGCCGATAGCCCAGTAAGTCCCCAGTATCCCGCCCCCATAATTTGCGAAAACAAAGCGTCCGTCTATTCGGTTCCGCAATTCTTGCACCATTTGCTTCTGCTGTCTAAGATTCTCATCGGTGTTGCTTCCTGGGCACCCGATTCCCATGTCACATTCATCGGACGCGAGCCACCCCACGACGGAACTGTCGTTGCCGACGTCCTCTTTTGTCCACTCAGATTGAGCAACGACGTACAACCCTTTCTGGGTTATCGATGTGATCGGAGATCCATCTTTTTCTGCGCCAAGATATGTATTGACGCCGAGGCTCTTCAGTGCTTCGGCCTGTGATGGCTTTCCCATGAAGACGGCGATGGGAAAGAATGTAGAGCTGGTCCAACCGGCGGCCGCGGGCTTGGTGAATCGTTTCCAATAGTCGGGGCCGTCTTCCCAAGGTATGCGCGGGAGTGTGAGATTGTGCTCGGATGATCGGCGCGGGACGCTCTCGGTGGTGTGAGCCGAGGCGCTGGTCATCGACAACACTACGATCGAGGCGACGAGGGCGATCAGTGTAAGCCTGGGCCGCTCTTGGCGCGGCGATGGGCTCGCAGCAAGACGCTCGCACTGCCGATTGGATGACCGAATCATCTCTCAGACCTCCGGTAGCCGACTCTGAGTGGTGTGTGAACTTGCGTCAGCGAGCGAACTGCAATCCATATGATGGTGAAGGCACGCGCGTGGTCCGAGGCCGAGGTCACTCGTCCGGCCGGGAAGTGCAAGGCGACCGCGGGGCCTCCGGCCAACGGCGCGGCCCTTGTTCTACCGTGCTGCACGTGAGGCGATGGGACAAGTAAGAGGCAAGACAATAGGTCCTCGGAGGCGCAGAAACGGGTGGTATCCAGCCCCCAGCCCGCCACCAACAAGTGTGACCTCGACGTGCCCCAAGTAATGCCGCGGTGCAAACAGTCCAGCACCTGCGTACCGGGCGGGTCAGCCGGCGGTGCCCCGCTCGAAGGCGTCCGGCACCCCGTCGCCGTCGGCGTCGATCGCCTCCTCGCGCGCGATGCGCCGGTAGTGCCGGTTGCGGGCGCGGAGCACGACGGCGGCGAGCAGCGCCGCGGTGACGGAACCGGCGAGGATGGCGGCCTTGGCGCGCTCGCCGTGGGCGGAGGCGGGCCCGAAGGAGAGCTCGGCGATGAGCAGGGAGACGGTGAAGCCCACCCCGGTGAGCAGCGCCAGGCCAGCGAGGTCGATCCATGCGAGGTCCGAGTCGAGGTCGGCGTGGCGGCTCTTGGCCACGAGCCAGGTGGCGGCGAACACGCCGATGGCCTTCCCGGCCACGAGCGCAGCGGAGATGCCGAGGGCCACCGGGTCCCGCAGCGCGGAGACGAGGCCGTCCCACCCGCCGATCGCGACGCCCGCGGAGAAGAACGCGAAGACGGGCACCGCGATCCCGGCCGAGAGCGGCCGGAGCCGGTTCTCGAAGATCTCCGCGAGGCCCGGGCCGGCCTCGGGTCCGCCGTTCTTCTGGCTGCGCAGCACGGGCACGGTGAAGGCGAGCAGCACCCCGGCGACGGTCGCGTGGATGCCCGAGGCATGCACGAGCGCCCACGTCGCGAGCGCGAGCGGCACGAGCAGGTACCAGGCCCGGACACGGAGCTGGACGAGGACCCCGAACGCGGCGAGCGGCACGAGGGCGAGCAGCAGGTACGCGGGCGCCAGATCGGAGGAGTAGAAGAAGGCGATGATGGCGATCGCGAGGAGGTCGTCCACGACCGCCAGGGTCAGCAGGAACGTGCGCAGGGCCGCCGGCAGGTGCGTGCTGATCACGGCAAGGACGGCGAGGGCGAACGCGATGTCGGTCGCCGTGGGGATGGCCCACCCCTTCAGCCCGTCGGAGCCGGCCGCGAGGTTGACGCCCACGTAGACGAGCGCCGGGACCGCGACCCCGCCGAACGCGGCGACCACGGGCACGAGCGCCGCGGCGGGCCGGCGCAGGTCCCCGGCCACGAACTCGCGCTTGAGCTCGAGCCCCGCGACGAAGAAGAACAGGGCGAGCAGGCCGTCGGCCGCCCACGAGCCGAGGCTGAGCTCGAGGTGCCACGGCGCGTACCCGAGCCGGGCGTCACGCAGTGCCGCGTAGGTTGGGCCGGCGGGGGAGTTGGCCCAGACGAGCGCCGCCACGGTCGCGACCAGCAGCAGCGCGCCGCCCACGGTCTCCTTGCGGAGGATCTCGGCGATGCGGCGGTACTCGGGGTAGCTCCCGCGGCCCAGGGTGGGGGCGAGCGGACGACGGCGCGGGGCGGGCTGCGGCATGGATTCATCCCATCGGTCGGGGGTCTCCTCGCGGGGAGGACGAACGTCACGCCGACCAGACTTCCCGGCACACCTTGATTCATTCTAGGGGGAGGGGCGCGCCGGAAGCAGAACAGCGCCCCGGCCACCCGCGAGCAGCGGGTGACCGGGGCGCCGTCGTGCGCTCCATGCCGTCACGTCCCGGGCGTCCCCCGCCCCGGAACGGTCGGGAGGGCCTCAGGAGAACAGCGTCCGGATCCCGATCACCGCAACGGCCACGCCGAGCGTGACCGAGATGGACACGAGCAGCAGGTGGACGGTCATGAACCGGGTGGCCCGGCCCTGCTCGTCCTTGGCCCGCGGATCCTTCATGATCCGGCGGAGGAACTGCGGCCACACCACGAGGTTCCACACGCCGGCCACGATGAGCACCCAGGAGAGGGCGACGGGCAGCTGCATCAGTTGATCTCGCCGGCCAGCCAGGCCTCGGCCTGCGTGGCCTGGAGGTTGAGGGCCTTGCCGACCATCGGCTCGGCCGCGGAGGCGATCTTGCCGCCGAGGAGCGGCACTGAGGAGCTCACGGTGCCGTTGAGCTCGATGCGCGTCGCGCCGCCGTCGGCTGCGAGGCGCTGCACCGCGGCGACGTCCACGGGGGCACCGGCGACCTTGACCTTGATGTCGGCCTGGCGGGAGCCGTCGGCCTCGGGCGCGCCCCAGGTCTCGGTCTGGGTGACGTTGACGTACTCGCCGACCACCTTGCGGGCGATCTCGGGCAGGCGCTGCGTGGGCAGCTGGCGCACAACGGTGGCGGTGAAGGCGCCGGCCACGTCGCCGTCGACCGTGAACGACTCGAGGCGGCCGCCGACGAGCTCGCTCACATGGCGCTGGAACGCCTCGTCCGCGAACACCGCCGCGACGCGGTCGACGGGGAAGTTGAGGGTCTGGCTGGCTGACAGTGCCACAGGGGTCCTTCCGTAGGAGGCTGGGGTCTGGCGGAACGAATGCGGTCCCGGCACAGGCGCGCGGGGGCGCGCGCCGAAGACCATCCTAGGGCGCCATGGGGCCGCGGCCCGACGCGGGCTGCGGCACGGGGGCGGGCTGCCGGCGCTGCACGAGCACCGCGACCACGGCCCCCACGAGCGTGCCCAGGCCGTTGGCGAGGATGTCCATCAGGGACGCCGTCCGCTCCGGCAGGAACAGCGCCTGTGCGGTCTCGGCAGCGCCCGACGCCGCGACCCCCGCGAGCAGCGCGGCCCACGGCCGGGCGCCGAGGAGCACGGCGAAGAGGCCGAATGGAACGAAGAACACCACGTTGGAGGTCCACTCGAGCTGGGCGTACCCGAGCCACCGGGGGAGCCCGTGCGCGTGCAGCCACACGAACACGGCCCGGATGGTGCCCGCCTCGGGCCGGTCCACGGGCGAGGGCCACAGGACCACGAGGGCCACCCCGACCAGGTACAGGACCGCCACCGCCGCCAGGGCGCGCCGCACCCGGGGGCGGAGCGAGGGGGTTCGGGGCATGCGCGGGACCATCCCTCCCATGCTAGGGGCGAACGCGGGCCGCCCGCGCGCGCCGCATTGGCTAAGCTGGGACAGCCCCCGGCCTCGCAGAGTGTCGGGGCTGTTGTGCTGTCGTGGCGCGCGGCCCTCCGGAGCGCGCGAGTGAGGAGCCAGAAGTGTCTGTTGACGTGCTGCGCCCGGCGAGCCGCGAGGGCGCCCCGATCCTCGAGGGGCTGCGCCGCGCCGTCGGCGAGGACGCGAGCGTCGCCCGGCTCCGCGAGTACGCGACCAAGCCCGCGGCCCGCCGCAGCCAGGACCTCCAGGTCGTCGCGCCCACCGGGCTCCGGCCCGTGGTCGTCGCCGAGGTGGTCGAGGCACTGCCGGAACCCGGCGCCGTCGTGCTCGCCGTGACCGCCACCGAGCGCGAGGCGGAGGACCTCGTCTCGGCGCTGGGCGCCTACGTCCCGGCCGAGTCCGTCGCGCTGTTCCCGAGCTGGGAGACCCTCCCGCACGAGCGGCTCTCGCCGCGCTCCGACACCGTGGGGCGCCGGCTCGCGGTGCTGCGCCGGCTCGCGCACCCCGCGGCGTCCCCGGCGGCCGGCGGCCCGGCCGGCGCGGAGCTCAAGGTCGTCGTCGCGCCGGTGCGCGCGGTGCTGCAGCCGCTCGTCGCCGGCCTCGGGGACCTCGAGCCGGTCTCGCTCGCGGTCGGGCAGGACGCGCCGTTCGACGAGGTCGTCCGGGCGCTCGCCGACGCCGCCTACGCGCGCGTCGACATGGTCAGCCACCGCGGCGAGTTCGCGGTCCGCGGCGGCATCATCGACGTCTTCCCGCCCACCGAGGACCACCCCGTGCGCGTCGAGTTCTTCGGCGACGAGGTCGAGCAGATGCGCTGGTTCGCCGTCGCCGACCAGCGCTCCCTGAGCGGCCCGAACGTCCACCACCCCACGGCCCTGTTCGCCCCGCCGTGCCGCGAGCTGCTCATCACCCCGGCGGTCATGAGCCGTGCAGCGAAGCTGAAGGGGCGCCTGCCCGCGGCCGCGGACATGCTCGAGAAGATCGCCGGCGGGATCGCGGTCGAGGGCATGGAGTCCCTCGCGCCGCTGCTCGTGGACCGGATGGTCCCGTTCATCGGCGAGCTGCCGGCCGGGTCGGCCGCGCTCGTCATGGAGCCGGAGAAGGTCCGCGCCCGCGCCCACGACCTCGCCGCGACCAACGAGGAGTTCCTCGCCGCCGCGTGGGCCACGGCGTCCGACGGCGGCGCCGCACCGCTCGACGTCGCCCTCGCCGAGGCGGGGGAGGACTCGGGCGAGCACGCCGGCCGGCTCGAGGACGCGAGCTTCGCCACGCTCGGCGAGGTCCGCTCGGAGGCGCAGGAGCGCGGGGTCACGTGGTGGTCGCTCACCTCGCTCGGCGTGGACCAGGAGACCGTCCTGGACATCGACGTGGTGACGGTGGCCGCCCGGGAGCCCCGCGGGTACCAGGGCGATGTGGCCGAGATGATGGAGTTCATCGGGGGACGGGTGCGGGACCAGTGGCGGATCGTCGTCGCCACGGACGGCCCCGGGCCCGCCCAGCGCCTGGCGGAGCTGTTCCACGACGCGAACATCCCGTGCAGCCGCATCGACGGGCTCGACCGGGCCCCGGAGCCCGGCATCATCGAGATCACCAAGGCCCCGGCCGGCAAGGGCTTCGTGCTCGACGGGCTCAAGCTCGGGCTCCTCACCGAGGCGGACCTCCTCGGGCGCGCGAGCGCGGCGGGGACCCGCGACATGCGCAAGATGCCCTCCCGGCGGCGCAACGCCGTCGACCCCCTCTCGCTCACGGCGGGCGACTTCGTGGTCCACGAGCAGCACGGGATCGGGAAGTTCGTCGAGCTCGTGCAGCGCAAGATCGCCGGTGGCGGCCCGGGGGCGGGCGGCGCGGGCGGCGCGGCGCCGACGCGCGAGTACCTGGTCCTCGAGTACGCGCCGGCCAAGCGCGGGGCGCCGGGGGACCGGCTCTTCGTGCCCACCGACCAGCTCGACCAGGTGACCCGGTACGTCGGCGGGGACACGCCGTCCCTGTCGAAGATGGGCGGCGCGGACTGGGCCTCGACCAAGTCCAAGGCCAAGAAGGCCGTCAAGGAGATCGCGGGGGAGCTCATCCGGCTCTACTCGGCGCGCATGGCGTCCAAGGGCCACGCCTTCGGGCCGGACACCCCGTGGCAGCGCGAGCTCGAGGAGGCGTTCCCCTACGTCGAGACGCCGGACCAGCTCACCACGATCAACGAGGTCAAGGCGGACATGGAGCGCGAGGTCCCGATGGACCGGCTCGTCTCCGGGGACGTGGGCTACGGCAAGACGGAGATCGCCGTGCGGGCCGCGTTCAAGGCGGTCCAGGACGGCAAGCAGGTGGCGGTGCTCGTGCCGACCACGCTGCTCGCGCAGCAGCACTACGAGACGTTCTCGGAGCGGTTCTCCGGCTTCCCCGTCCGGGTGCGCGCGCTCTCGCGCTTCCAGACCGGCGCGGAGTCGAAGGAGACGCTCGAGGGGCTCAAGAGCGGCGCGGTCGACGTGGTGATCGGCACGCACCGGCTCCTGTCCAAGGAGGTCGCGTTCAAGGACCTCGGGCTCGTGATCATCGACGAGGAGCAGCGGTTCGGCGTCGAGCACAAGGAGGAGCTCAAGAAGATGCGCACCAACGTGGACGTCCTCGCGATGTCCGCGACGCCGATCCCGCGCACGCTCGAGATGTCCCTCACCGGCATCCGCGAGACCTCCACGCTCGCCACCCCGCCCGAGGAGCGCCACCCCGTCCTGACCTACGTCGGGCCGTACACGGACAAGCAGGTCTCGGCCGCGATCCGCCGCGAGCTCATGCGCGAGGGCCAGGTGTTCTTCGTGCACAACCGCGTCTCCTCGATCGACAAGACCGCCGCCGCGATCCGCGAGCTCGTCCCCGAGGCGCGCGTGGAGGTGGCCCACGGGCAGATGTCCGAGTCCCGGCTCGAGAAGATCATCGTGGACTTCTGGGAGAAGCGCTTCGACGTGCTCGTGTGCACCACGATCATCGAGACCGGCCTGGACATCTCCAACGCGAACACGCTCATCATCGACCGCGCGGACTCCTACGGGCTCTCCCAGCTGCACCAGCTGCGCGGCCGCGTGGGCCGCGGGCGCGAGCGGGCCTACGCGTACTTCCTGTACCCGGCCGAGAAGCCGCTCGGCGAGGTCGCGCTCGAGCGGCTCAAGGCGGTCGCGGCGCACAACGAGCTGGGCGCCGGCATGCAGCTGGCCATGAAGGACCTCGAGATCCGCGGCGCGGGCAACCTCCTCGGCGGGGAGCAGTCCGGGCACATCCAGGGCGTCGGGTTCGACCTCTACATCCGGCTCGTGGGCGAGGCCGTCGCGGACTTCCGCGGCGAGGGCGAGGAGAAGGTCACGGAGATGAAGATCGAGCTCCCGGTCAACGCGCACCTGCCGCACGACTACGTGCCGGGGGAGCGCCTGCGCCTCGAGGCCTACCGCAAGCTCGCCGCCGCGACCGACGACGCGGGGATCAACGAGGTCATGGAGGAGCTCGCCGACCGCTACGGCGAGCCTCCCGCCCCGGTGCAGAACCTCGCGGCCGTGGCGCGCTTCCGGGTCCGGGCGCGCGCGGCGGGCCTGACCGACGTCGCGCTCCAGGGCAACATGGTGCGCTTCGCGCCCGCCGACCTGCCCGAGTCCAAGCAGATGCGCCTGGCCCGCATGTACAAGGGGGCGCAGTACAAGCCGGCGCTCAACGCGGTGCTCGTCCCCAAGCCCAAGACCGCCCCCATCGGCGGCGCGGACCTGGCCGACGGGGAGATCCTCGCCTGGGCGGACCAGGTGGTGGAGGCCATCTTCGCCCCAGCCCCGGCCGCCGCCACCTGACGCGAGCCTGGCCCCGACTCCGGCTCCTCCATGCCCCCACAGACCCCAGACCCCCCGTTTCGGGTACGCATCTCGTCGCCGTTTCGCCCTTCCGGGTACGCATCTCGTCGGGGAATCAGGCCTCCGGGTACGAGGGGTCTGGCCGCGTCAGCGCCAACCCTGAGCCGTCAGGGCGGCGACGACGCGGCTGACGATGTGCGCCTCTCCTCTGACGAGGTCCTCCCGGGTGAGGATCACCTGGGCCCAGCCGGCCGACACCGTCCTGCGGTTGCGGCTCCGGTCCCACAGCTGCTGCTCGGGATCGAGGTGGTGCTCGCCGTCGTACTCGATGGCCACCCGGTAGCGCGCGTTGCCCAGATCGACCCAGAGGACCTTGCCCCACGGGTCGACCACCACGCAGTTGGCCTTGAAGCGCGGCAGCCCAGCCCGCTCGAGCATGAGCCGGATCCGCGTCTCCTGGGGTGAATCGGCGCCGACGGCCATGAGCTCGAGGGCGATCCGGGCCCTCCCGAGGCCCGGGACGCGGCGCTTGCCGCCGACATAGGCGCGCAGCTGGGCGAGCGTCACGATCGCAGTGCGGGGGTGGATGCTGCGCTGGTGTTCGGAGACGAGGTGCTCTCCGGCGACGATGACGTCGTCCATGGTGAGCTGGCGGATCCCGCAGAGGTCCAGCCACGTGCGCTCGGGGGTGGTGATCCTCGTGCCGCCGAGCATCATGACGTCCTCGGCGCCGAGGCGGAGGCGGTGCCCGCGCACTTCGAAGCGGCGGGGCTGGCCGAGGCGTTCCTCCGACCCGCCCGAACGGGCGAGGTCGATCTGGGACGTGTCCTGCGCCCACGCTGGCAGAGGCATGCCGTGGAGCAGGGAAGCCGTCAGATGGCTGACCGAGGTGGACTCGTGCAGCCGCGTGTAGGGGGCCGCCCGGCTCAGCAGGTCCTCGCGGGCGTCGAGCGGCCTGCGGATGCCGCGGCTCGGGATGATGATGCGCTCGCTGCGCACCTCGCGCGGCCCGAGCCCTGCCTCGAGCCCGTCGAGCAGGGTGAAGGAGGCCGTGGGGAGCCGGTCAGCGGAGCCTGTGCTGTTCGTCACCGTCCCATTGAGCCACGGACGACGGCGATGCCTCCTGAGTTTTCCACAGGGCCTTCGTTTCGGGTACAGACAGCGGCCCGCCTGAGCACTCCTCGGAGCGGCAGGCGGGCCGTGTGCGTACCCGGATCGGCGTCAGGGCGACGAGATGCGTACCCGGAACGCCGAAAGGGCGACGAGATGCGTACCCGAAACGGGGCAGGCGGGGGACGGGGGGTCAGCGGCGGTGCTGGTCGCCCGTGTTGTTCTTGGCCATGAACGTCATCGGGATCCCGAACGCCGCGGCGAAGAGGAAGATGAGGGCCGCCATCGGCCACACGTTCGTGAAGTCGAGGAACTGCACGAGGTACAGGCCCAGGAGGAAGAGGACCATGAAGATCACGAAGAGGATGATGCTGCCGCCGAGCGGGTTCGGCTCGAGCGGGCGGTTGTACTGGTCGTCGTCAGACATGTCTCTCCTGTGCGGTGCGTCTAGTAGCCGCCGGCGCCGCTGGTGCCGCCGGTGACGATGGCCACCCCGGAGCTGGCTCCGATCCGGGTGGCGCCTGCTGCAATCATAGCCCGGGCGTCGTCCGCGGTTCGCACCCCGCCGGAGGCCTTGACACCGAGGTCGGGGCCCACAGTGGCGCGCATGAGCGCGATGTCCTCGACCGTCGCGCCGCCGCCGTTGAAGCCCGTGGAGGTCTTCACGAAGTCGGCGCCCGCCTCAACGGCCGCCTCGCACGCGAGGACCTTCTGCGCGTCGGTCAGGAGCGAGGTCTCGATGATGACCTTGAGGATGGAAGAGCTGCCGTGCACGGCCTCGGCGACGGCCTGGATGTCGTCGACGAGCGCGCCGCGGTCGTTGGCCCGCGCGGCGGCAATGTTGATGACCATGTCGACCTCGTCTGCGCCATCGAGCGTGGCGCCGCGGGCCTCGAAGACCTTCACATCGGTGGGCGTCGCCCCAAGCGGGAAGCCTGCCACGGCACACGTGAGCACGCCTGAGCCCCGCAGCGCCCGGGTTGCCGTCTTGACCCAGAGCGGGTTCACGCACACCGATTTGAACCCGTACTTCACGGCCTCGCTGCACAGGGCGAGGATGTCGGCCTCGCTGGCCTCGGGCTTGAGCAGCGTGTGGTCGATGTAGCCGGCAAGGTCCGCGGGAGTCAGTGCGGGCTCGGAAGACACGTCGGCGTCCTTTCGCTTGGGTCATCCCATACTGGCACATCGGCTACTGGCACACCGGCTACTGGCACATCGGCTACTGGCACACCGGCGCGGGCTCTCCGGCCGCGCGCGAAGAAGGAGGAGGCGCCTGGCGCTGGGAGCGGCCGCGCGGACACCGAGAAGAACGAGTACCGCCATGTGCATCGGCGCCGGTCCGGCGTTGCTCTGCTAGCGTCTAGTTGGAGGGTTGACAGGCTTTCCCTTGGTGGTACGTCTTCGGCGAGGAGGGGCTGTTGGCACAGGAATCAGGACGTGCAGCGGCCGTCCCACGACGGCGGAAGCCCAGCATCAATGATGTGGCGAAGATCGCCGGCGTCTCGTACCAGACCGTCTCCCGGGTCATCAACAACGCCCCGGACGTGAGCCCTGCGACCCGGGACCGGGTGCTCGGGGTGATCAAGGAGATCGGCTACCGCCGCAATCGGACGGCCACTGCGCTCGTCACCAGTAGGTCGACGGTGATTGGGATCCTTACGGACGGCTCTCCGCGTTTCGGACCGGTCGGGACGCTCATGGCGCTCGAGAGCCTGGCGCGGCAGAACGGCTATGCATCGACGGTTGTGACCGTTGACGAGCCTTACGCGGAGACCGTGCCGAAGGCACTCGACACCTTGGACGACGTGGGCGTCGACGGCATCATCGTCATCGCGCCACGCCTTGCGATGGCTGCCGCTGTATGGAATGCCGACGTCCGGGTTCCTGTTGAGATGATCGCCGCGGGGGCCTCTTCCACGCCGAACGTCTTCACCTACTCCGAGAACCAGGAACTGGGTGCCCGCATGGCGACCCAGCACCTCATCGACCTAGGCCACACTGACATCGCCCATATTGCAGGGTCGATGGAGTGGTTCGACGGCCGTGTCCGCAAGCGCGGCTGGGAAGCGGCGATGCGGGACGCGGGCCTGGAACCGGGGCTGTGCGTCGAGGGGGACTGGAGCCCGAAGTTTGCCTATGAGACTGGCTTGCGCCTCGTCGCCGAGGGAAGGGTTCCGCAGGCGATCTTCGCGGTGAGCGACCACACGGCCCTCGGCCTGATCCGTGCCTTCGCCGAGAACGGCGTCCGCGTGCCTGAGGACGTGAGCATCGTCGGCTTCGACGACGTCGAAGGCTCCGACTATTTCCTCCCGCCGCTGACAACTGTCCGCCAGGATTTTCCGGCGCTCGCCCAAGCCAGCATCGACGTGCTCCTGGGGGCAGTCGAGGGGCGTGAGGTCGACAGGACTCCCAGTGTCCCGACACTCGTGGTGAGGGCGAGCGCCATCCGAGCGCGTCTCCGCCAAACGAGCCCGTAAGCCCGGATGCGCTGAAACCAGCGCGAGCGCTCGCTCCCCTCCAGGGCGAGCGCTCGTGCCTCTCCTGGGCCAGCCGGCACCTGCGCCCACGCCGGATGCTCCCAGGGCCCCGCCGGCGACCACCCTCAAAAAGTGACCCTTGACACAACGGTCCGTGAACGTTCACGATAGTTAGACCGTGAACGTTCACGGAACATCTCAAGGAAGAGGAGGAGCCATGGTGGAAGCCGACAACTCGGCCAAGTCCCTCGGGCTCCCAGCCGAGGTCGGCGTCGGTGAAGTCGATGCCGGGCAATGGGCCCACGCGGCCCAGCTGCTGCGCGCGGCGCCCGGTTCGGGCAGCGATCTCGTCAGGGGTGTGGACGCCTTCGTACCCCGGAACTCCTCGGCGGTCGTGGGCGTCGTCCACGACGGGGCGCTGTGGGCGAGCCTGGTCGTCACGGCGGATGATTCAGGCGCTCTCGCGGCGGTGAGCACCGTCGACCCGGACGGCCTGCATCCTTCCGCTGACCTGGCCGGTGTCTCCTCCGAGGCGGTCTCCTGGGTACAGGCGCACCGCGGCCCCTGCAGCGTCGGACTCTTCTTCGACAGGCATCAAGCGGCGGCGTTCCTGAACGCCGCGGACAAGGCCGCCGCCATCCGCGCAGCCTCGACTGCCGGCGGCCTCATCCTCTCGCCGGTCCCGCCCGCTCTCGCTCTCGCCCTCGCCTGAGCCCCCCGCCCCGGACACTCGTACAACCCGATCCAGACCGCTCAGGGCACGGCCCCGGAGAGCGTCGATCCAGCAGCACCCTTCCCCTCCCCAACAGGACTGGAGCACCTCATGATTCGCAGAACAGCCTTCCTCGCAGCGGCCGCCGCCATCACCTTGGGCGCCGCTGGATGCAGCTCATCGACGAGCGCCGCCGGAGGAACGGATTCGGCCGTCTCCCAGAAGGCCGAGACCGCACTCAGGCAGGTGACCGGCCAGGTGCTCAGCAAGGGTCCCAACGGCGAGACCCCATCGCCGGCCTCAGCCACGACCCTGACCCCGGAGGAGATCGCCAAGGTCAAGGCCATGGGCGCCACGGCCGCAATCGTCATGCACTACGGCGGCAATGACTGGGCCACAGCGCAGATTGCCGGCCTCAAGAGCGAGTTCGAGAAGCTCGGCATCAAGGTCATCGCCACAACGGATGCCGACTTCAAGCCGGACAAGCAGGTCTCCGACCTGGAGACCGTCATGACCCAGAAGCCGAACATCATCGTCTCGATCCCCACCGACCCCGTCGCGACCGCCACCGCCTACCGGAAGGCCGCCCAGGCCGGGGCCAAGCTGGTCTTCATGGACAACGTCCCGCAGGGCTTCGTCGCGGGCAAGGACTACGTCTCCGACGTCTCAGCGGACAACTACGGCAACGGCGTGGTCTCCGCGCACGAGATGGCCAAGGCACTCGGCGGCAAGGGCAAGATCGGAGTCATCTTCCACCAGGCCGACTTCTTCGTGACCCAGCAGCGCTACCAGGGCTTCAAGAGCACCATCGCGAAGGACTACCCGGACATCCAGATCGTCGAGGAGAAGGGCATCGCCGGCCCTGACTTCGCCGGAGACGCGCAGGCCGCGGCGAACGCGATGCTGAGCAAGCACGCCGATCTCTCGGGCATCTGGGCCGTGTGGGACGTCCCGGCCGAGGGTGTCATGGCGGCGGCACGTGCTGCAGGCCGCCAGGACCTCAAGATCGCGACCGAGGACCTCGGCAAGAACGTCGCCATCGCGCTCGCGAAGAACGACCTCGTGGTAGGCCTCGGGGCTCAGGTCCCGTTTGACCAGGGTGTGACCGAGGCCCAGATCGCGGCCGGATCGCTGCTGGGCAAGAAGGAGCCGGCCTACGTGGCGCTGAGCGCCCTGCCCGTGGACCACTCGAACGTCCTGGACGCCTGGAAGCAGGTCTACCACGCCGACGCCCCCGCGGACCTCCAGAGCTCCTACAAGAAGTAGCGGGCAAGAAGCAGCAGAAGCAGTCGGGCGGTGGCTCACGCCCCCGCCCGGGAGGGACAACCCATGACTACGCCAGACAATGCCGTCGAGATGCGGTCCATCTCCAAGGCCTTCAACGGGGTGCCGGTCCTGAAGGAGGTCGACTTCGAAGTCCACAAGGGCGAAGTCCACGCGCTCGCGGGTGGCAACGGCGCCGGCAAGTCCACCCTGATGAAGATCCTGCAGGGCGTGTACCAGGCCGATGCCGGCGAGATCCTCATCGACAGGGAGCCTGCCGCGATCAATTCGATCCAAGATGCGAAGTCCGCCGGAATCGGAATGGTCTTCCAGGAATTCAGCCTCGTGCCGAGCCTCACCGTCGCGCAGAACATCTTCCTGGCCTCGGAACCTCTGGCCGGGGGCTTCATCGACGACCGCGAGGCCGTGCGCCGGGCCAAGAAGATCTTCGACGAGATGGAGGTCAGGGTGGACCCCAAGGCCGAGGTCTCCCGCCTCGGCACGGCGTACTGGCAGCTCACGGAGATCGCCAAGGCACTGTCCCAGAACGCGAGGGTGCTCATCATGGACGAGCCGACCGCGAGCCTGGCCAAACACGAGACCGAGGCACTCTTCGAGCTCATCGACCGTCTCAAGGCGCGCGGCATCTCGATCATCTACATCTCCCACCGCATGGACGAGGTGTACCGGATCGCAGACCGCATCACGATCCTGCGCGACGGTCGGCGCCTGCTCACCGAGCCGCTCTCGGCCGTGACGCCCGAGCAGATCGTCGAGGGCATCGTCGGCAAGAAGATCGAGGGGCAGCTCGCCTACCGCGAACGGGAGCACGCGCCGCACGACGGCGTTCCGCTCCTGGAGGTGCGCGGGCTCACCTCCGGGCCCAAGGTCCGCGATGTCTCCTTCGCCCTGCGGCCCGGGGAGATCCTCGGACTCGCAGGCCTCATGGGCTCCGGGCGCACCGAACTGGCCCGCACCCTGTTCGGCATCGACAGGGCCACGAGCGGCGAGATCCTCATCAAGGGCAAGAAGGTCACGATCGGCTCACCCAAGCAGGCGATCGCGGCGGGGCTGGCCTTGATTCCCGAGGACCGGCGCGCCCAGGGCCTGGTCCTGGAGCACTCGGTGCGCGACAACCTTCTGCTGCCCCTCCTCGGCAGCATCAGCCGTGGCCCGCTGCTGGACATCGGCGAGGGCAAGAGGCTCTCGTCCTCGCTCATCGACAAGCTTGCGGTGAAGGTGGCCCACCCGAACCGGCCCGTCAGGCTCCTCTCCGGCGGCAACCAGCAGAAGGTGGTCATCGCCAAGTGGCTGGGCACCGAGCCTGAGGTGCTCATCCTCGACGAGCCGACGGCCGGCGTCGACATCGGAACGAAGAGCGAAATCCTCGACATGATCCGGGACCTCGCGAGCACCGGCAAAGCGGTGATCGTCATCTCCTCCGAATACCCAGAACTCCTTGCGGTGAGCGACCGAGTCCTCGTCCTCAAGGAAGGCTCCATCATCCAAGATCTGCCTCGCGGCGACATCGCCGACGAGGAGTCCCTCCAACTCGCAGTCCAGGGAGTCTGACATGAGCAAGACAGCCCCCGCGGCCACTATCGAGTCGCCGGCGTCGCCGAGCTTCGGCGAGACGCTGAGGAAGCTCGACTGGCGCCGCTACGTCATCTACATCGGCTTCGTCGTGGTCTTCGCGTTCTTCGCGATCCTCCTCCACGACCAGGGCTTCCTGTCCGCCGTCAACCTGCTGAACATCTTCCGGCAGACCGCGACCATCACGGTCATCGCGGTCGGGATGACCTACGTCATCTCGTGCGCCGAGATCGACCTCAGCGTCGGATCGACCGCCGGCCTCTCGAGCGTCGCCACCGCCATGGGCATCTCCCAGTGGGGCCTCGTGCCGGGCATCCTGGCAGGCCTCGCCATGGGGGTGATCGTCGGCGCGATCAACGGCGGCCTCGTGAGCCTGCTGGGCATCCCCTCGTTCCTCGTGACCCTGGGCATGATGGGGATCGCGGTCGGGGCTGCCCAGTGGGTCACCGCATCGGCTCCGCAGCCGATCCTCGACGACACGTTCAACACGCTCTTCGGCTCCGGGAACATTGGCCCGGTCCCAGGCCTCGTCCTGTGGTCCGCCCTCTTCGTGGCGGCCGGCGCGGTCGTGCTGTCCCGCACGAAGTTCGGCCGGCAGGTCCTCGCAACCGGAGGCAATCGCACCGCAGCCGACTTCACCGGCATCAACACCAAGCGCATCAAGTTCCAGGTCCTGCTGATCTCGGGCATCGTCGCGAGCATCGCGGGCATGCTCTACGCGGGGCGCCTCCAGTCCGGCCGCTTCCAGTGGGGCACAGGTGATGAGCTCTCGGCCATCGCCGCCGTGATCCTCGGCGGCACCAGTCTGTTCGGAGGCTCCGGGACGGTGATCGGGACGCTGTTCGGCTCGCTCCTGATCGGCCTCATCAACAACGGCCTGATCCTCGCCGGACTCGACAGCAGCCAGCAGCAGGTCGTCCGCGGCGCGATCATCATCCTGGCCGTCGCTCTGGCCCGGAAGAAGTAGCTGTGGGCGCGCCACTCCGCTCCGGGATCATCGGCACGGGATTCATGGGCGAGGTCCACGCGCACGCCGTGCGGGCCGCGGGCGGCACCCTCAGTGCCGTCGCGGGCCGGACGACGGCGGGTGCGGAACGCGCGGCAGCCGTCCTCGGCGCCGCCCACTCAGCAGCTTCGCCGGAGGCCCTGATCGATCGGGACGACGTCGATGTCGTGCACATCTGCAGCCCCAACGCGACGCACGCACAGTATGCGGAGCGGGCCCTCGCAGCTGGCAAGGCGGTCGTGTGCGAGAAGCCCCTCGCGACCTCGGTTGAGGATGCCGTGCAGCTCGCAGCCCTGGCCCAGCGCCACGAAAGCATTGCATCCGTGCCCTTCGTGTACCGGTTCTACCCTGCCGTCCGAGAGGCGCGAAGCCTCGTCTGCCGTGGAGACGCTGGCCGCCTGTGGCTCCTGCACGGCTCCTACCTGCAGGACTGGCTCGCCAGCCCCCAGACCACGAACTGGCGCGTCGACCCCACGAGGGGAGGGGCGTCCCGGGCCTTCGGCGACATCGGCGTGCACTGGTGCGACCTCATGGAATTCGTCACCGGGCAGCGGATCACCCGGCTCGTCGCCTCCACCTCGCAGGCGTTTGCTGAACGGCTCGGCGATGGGGGCTCCGCCCCGGTCACCACCGAGGACGGAGCGAGTGTGCTGTTCGAGACCGACCAGGGTGCGACGGGGTCTGTCGTGGTCAGCCAGGTCACCCCGGGCCGGAAGAACCGGCTCTGGTTCTCCTTCGACGGGACCGATGCGTCCCTGAGCTTCGACCAGGAGCAGCCGGACACACTCTGGGTGGGACGGACAGCGGCCTCCACCCGGGTGGCCGCTGGCCGCGACACCCTCGCCACCGAGGCCGGGAGGCGGTATGCCCGGCTCCCCGCCGGCCACCCGCAGGGCTATCAGGACAGCTTCAACGCGTTCGTCGCCGATGTCTACGAGGCTGTGCGCGGCAACGCACCTGACGGGCTCCCCACCTTCGCCGACGGGCTCCGCGCGGCCCAGCTCACCCAGGCGATCATCGCCTCAGCCCAGAGGGGCGGATGGGTCGCTACTCCCATGCAGGACGAGCCGGCCCGCCGCGCTCACACCACCATCTGAAAGGGCCACAGCCAATGAAACTCGGATACTGCACCATCACGTGGGGCGGCGTCGTCGGGCATCCCGTCGGGGTCACGAGCGTCAAGGACCTCTTCTACATGACGCACGGTTCGATGGAGACGGCCGTGAAGGACATTGCCTCAGTCGGCTACGAGGGCGTGGAGATGTTCGACGGCAATCTCGTCGAGTACGCGGACCGGCCCGGGGAGCTCCGCGACCTCCTCGAGGACGCGGGCGTCACGCTCGTGAGCGTCTACACCGGGGCGAACTTCATCTACCCTGACATCCTCCCCGACGAGCTGCACCGCATCCAGCGGTCCGCGGAACTGGCGGCGATGTTCGGGGCTGAGCGCCTCGTCGTCGGCGGTGGCGCGCGGCGCGCCGCGGGGACCAGGGACGAGGACTACCAGCGCCTCGGCGAAGCGCTCGACCGGGTCGTGGACATCGCCGAAGGAGCCGGCCTGGCCGCCAGCTACCACCCGCACCTCAGCACCATCGTCGAAGGCCCCGACGAGCTGGAGCGCCTGATGCTGCTGACCAGGATCGGCTTCTGCCCCGACACGGCGCATCTGGCCGCCGGCGGCGCCGACCCCGCGGCCATGATCCGCAAATACCCTGAGCGCCTCCGCCATGTGCACCTGAAGGACCTCCGCACGGACCCGTTCGGATTCCTGCCGCTGGGCGAGGGCGTCCTCGACCTTACGGACATCGTCCAGGCCATCAAGGAGAGCGGCTACGACAGCTGGCTCATGGTCGAGCTCGACGAGTACGACGGGGACCCCCGCGCTGCCGCCGAGATCAGCAAGAAGTACCTCGACGACCTCCTCCACTCCTGACCCCCCCATCGAAAAGGAACACGTCATGAAGAACCTCAACGTCGGCCTCATCGGAGGCGGCTTCATGGGCAAGGCCCATTCGCTCGCCTACTCGGCGATGCCCATGTTCTTCTGGCCGGCCCCGGCCATGCCCGTCCGCAAGACGATCGCCGAGGCGACCGAGGACCTCGCTGCCGAGGCTGCCCGCCGCTTCGGCTTCGAGCAGTCGACCTCGGACTGGCGCAAGGTCGTCGAAGACCCGGAGATCGACGTCGTGGACATCGCCACGCCGAACCACCTCCACGCCGAGATCGCGATCGCCGCAGCCCAGGCAGGCAAGCACATCATCTGCGAGAAGCCCCTGGCCCGCACCGGCGAGGAGTCCAAGGCCATGTACGACGCGGTCAAGGACGCAGGCATCGTCCACATGGTGGCCTTCAACTACCGCCGCACTCCCGCCGTCGCCCTTGCCAAGAAGTACATCGAAGAGGGCGCGATCGGCCGCATCCTGAACTTCCGCGGCACCTACCTGCAGGACTGGAGCGCCGACCCCAACTCCCCGCTGTCGTGGCGCTTCCAGAAGTCCGTCGCCGGCTCCGGCGCGCTCGGAGACATCGCCACTCATGTCATCGACATGGCCCGCTACCTCGTCGGCGAGTTCGCCTCCGTCAACTCGATCCTCTCGACATGGATTCCTGATCGGCCCCTGCAGTCCGGCGGGGCTGACGCGCTCGGGAACGTCCGGGGAGGCGACGGGCCGCGCGGTGACGTCGACGTCGATGACGAGGTCATGACCATGGTCCGCTTCGCCAACGGGGCCGTCGGTTCCATCGAGGCCACCCGCAATGGGTGGGGGAGGAACAACTTCATCACGTTCGAGATCCACGGCACCGAGGGCAGCATCGTCTTCAACTACGAGCGCCGGGACGAGCTCCAGGTCTGCTTCGCGAACGACGGCGGCGACCGCCGCGGCTTCCGGACCGTCTACACAGGGCCAGCCCACCCCTACGGAGACGGCCTCTGGCCGATCCCCGCTCTCGGCATCGGCTACGGCGAGACGAAGATCATCGAGGCGCACGACTTCTTCAAGGCCATCGCCGAGGGCACCAGTGTGAGCCCGAACTTCGCCGACGGATACCAGACTGCCCTCATCGACGACGCGATCGTCGCCTCGGCGGAGAAGGACGCGTGGGTCGACGTACCCCGCGTTGCGGAACTCGCGGACTAGCGCGGACAGCACCCAGAGGTGGGGACAGCAGGCCTGCCCCCACCTCTGCCCCCAGCAGGAGGAAAGATGAATCCCTCATCTCCAGCAGACCACAGTCCAGCAGACTGCAATCCAGCAGGACCGGCGGCGCAGGAAGCCTGGCTGATGCCGGTCTTCACCCCCAGACCAGACCGCGCCGCCGAGCTGCGCACCGCTCTCCACGAGCTCCAGCAGGCGAGCCGCAAGGACCCAGGCTGTATCGAATACAGCGTCTATGAGGCCGACGGACGATTCGTCCTGATCGAGGGCTGGGACAGCCACGCCGACCTCGACAGCCACAACGAGCAGGCACACGTCCGAGAATTCGTCGGCAGTTCGGTGGACCTGCTCGCACAGCCGTTCACCGTCACAAGCATCACCCCCGTGAGCTGAGAGCCCGCGAGCTGAGAGCCCCACCATCCGAGGAGACCCCATGCCCCGCCCGTTCACCCTGTTCACCGGCCAGTGGGCCGACCTGAAGCTCGAGGCGGTCGCCGAGCTCGCCGCCGGCTGGGGCTACGACGGCCTCGAGATCGCCGTCTCCGGCGAGCACCTCGACGCCTCCCGCTGGGACGATCAGGCCTACATCGACGAGCGCCTGGGCATCCTCGCCCGCCACGGCCTGGGCCTGTACGCGATCTCGAACCACCTCAAGGGCCAGGCCGTGTGCGATGACCCGATCGACTTCCGCCACCAGGGGATCGTCGGCTCGGCCGTGTGGGGCGACGGCGACCCCGAGGGCGTCCGCACCCGCGCCGCCGAGGACCTCAAGGACACCGCCCGCCTGGCCAAGGCGCTCGGGGTCAAGACCGTCGTCGGGTTCACCGGCTCGAGCATCTGGCAGTACGTGGCCATGTTCCCGCCCGTCCCCGCGGCCGTGATCGAGGCCGGCTACCAGGACTTCGCCGACCGGTGGAACCCCATCCTGGACGTCTTCGACGAGTGCGGGGTCCGGTTCGCCCACGAGGTCCACCCGAGCGAGATCGCCTACGACTACGTCTCCACCCAGAAGGCGCTCGAGGCCATCGGCCACCGGCCCGCGTTCGGGCTGAACTGGGACCCCTCCCACATGATGTGGCAGGGCCTGGACCCGGTCGCGTTCATCACCGACTTCCCCGACCGGATCTACCACGTGGACTGCAAGGACACCCGGATGCGCATGGGCAACGGCCGCGCCGGCATCCTCTCCTCCCACCTGCCCTGGGGCGACCCCCGCCGCGGCTGGGACTTCGTCTCCGCCGGCCGCGGCGACGTCCCCTGGGAGGACTGCTTCCGCGCCCTGACCGCGATCGGCTACGACGGGCCCATCAGCATCGAATGGGAGGACGCCGGCATGGACCGCCTCATCGGCGCCCCCGAAGCCCTCAACGCCCTCAAGCGCTTCGACTTCGCCCCCGCCACCGCCTCCTTCGACGCCGCCTTCAGCAACCAGACCTGACAGCGACCAGATGTCCCAGAGGGGTGAGGAACGATGCTGATACGTATCGACGACTGGTCGACCCTCACCGGCCGCCAGATTGAACTGCGCCTGGACGGTAGGCCTGTCTGTGCCGGAATCGTAGGGGAGGTCCTGGCAGGCGGGACCGTTCTGCTCATCCAGCCGTTCACAGGCGCCCGCACCGCATTCGACAAACACGACGCATACGAGGCGTGGGCAGCTCTTGCCTGTGTGGGGCCAGGCCTCAGCCGGCCGCGACGCGCAGCCGGTACCCGCGCTTCACCACGGTCTGCACCAGCTGCGGGTCCGGCAGCGCCCCGCGCAGCCGGTTGACCGCCATGTCCAGGGCGTGGTTCGAGGCTGACGGTGAGACGAGCCGGGCGAGGGTCTCGCGGGGCACCACGGCGCCCCCGGCATCCAGCAGCGTCCGGAAGAGCAGCATCGCCGCCGGCGGGAGGAACAGCTCCGACCCGGCCACCGTGACGGCCCGGCCCCGCAGCGCCACGGTCCCCGCCGGGGTCTCGACGCTGCGCACCGCCCGCCGCTCGAGGTTGTCCGTGACGAGCTTGACGAGAGCCCCCATGCGGAACCGCTCCGGGATCCACGGGCTGAGGCCGGCGGCCTCGAGGGGCGCGGCGGTGACGGGGCCGACGGCGGCGGTCGCCACCCGCCGGCGCAGTGCCCCGACGAGCTCGCGGTGGACTCCGAGCTCGTGGGCGGTGCTGAACAGGGCGTCCACGGCCGGGGCGCTCGTGAAGGTCACGACGTCGAGGGCGCCCTCGCACACGGCAGCGATGAGCGTCTCGACGCGGTCGTCGCCCTCCGGCCGCACCCACCGGTAGGGGGTGACGGTGACGAGTTCCGCCCCTGCCTCGCGGAGCCGGTCGAGCTGGCCCCGGTCGGTGTAGCCGTGCAGCTGGACGACGACGCGCCGGCCGTCGAGCCGGCCCCCGGCGTCGCGCAGCACGAGGTCCACGAGCGTGGAGGTGGTCTCGTCGTTGGCGATGCCGACGTCGGCGAGCCCGGCCGCGCGGACCGCGCCGCGGGCCTTGGGGCCGCGCACGTAGAGCGAGGCGCCGGCGAGGGACTCCTGCAGCGCGTCGCCGAGCCCCGCGGCGTCGGCCACCTCGAGCCAGCGCCGCATGCCGTAGGCCGTGGTGATGACGGCAAGGTCCGGCCGGGCGGCGATGGTGCGGCGGGTGTCCTCGAGGAGGCCCTGGTCCTGGTCCACCGGCGCGATCGTGAGCACCGGGGCGTGCAGGACCTCCGCGCCCCGCCGCTCGAGCGCCTCGATCAGGTCCTGGGAGCGCCGGTGCGAGGTGACGCCCACGCGGAAGCCGCGCAGGAGGCCGCCGAGCGCGCCCCCTGCCGCCGGTCCCGGGCACGCGTCGTCCGGCCGCACCGCGGCGGCGCTCATGCGGGGCTCCCGGCCGGCTGCTCCGCGAGGGCGCCGACGAGCCCCCGCAGCTCGGCGGTGTACGCCGCGCCCGCCCGGGCGCCGGGCCCTGCCGCCCGCACGACGTCCCCGATGACGATCACGGCAGGGTTGCCGCAGCGGCCCGTGTCCGCCTCGGCGCTGCCGAGGTCGGTGACGGTGGTGCGCTGGCCCGACTGGTGGCCGCGCTCGACCACGGCGAGCGGCGTCGTGAGGCCCAAGCCCGCCCGCCGCAGCCCGGCGGCGAGGTGGGGGAGCGTGGCGATGCCCATGAGGACGACGACGGTCCCTCCTTCCGCCGCGAGCCCGGCAAGGTGGAGGTGCTCGGCGTCGGTCAGCGGGGCGTGCCCGGAGATGACGGTGAACGAGTGGCTGACGTTGCGGTGGGTGACAGGGATCCCCGCGGCCGCGGGCACGGCGATCGAGCTCGAGATCCCGGACACGACGCGCACGGGGACGCCCGCGGCCGCGCAGGCGGCGGCCTCCTCGGCGCCGCGGCCGAACACGAAGGGGTCCCCACCCTTGAGGCGCACCACGTTCGCGGGGCGCCCGGTGAGGCCGTACGTGGCGTAGTCGACGAGCAGCCGGTTGATCTCCTCCTGCGGCACCTTGTGGTGCCCGGGGAGCTTGCCGACGTCGACGAGCCGGGCGGTGGTGAGCGAGGGGAGCTCGCGCCAGGGGGCGAGCCGGTCGAACAGGACGATGTCGGCATCGCGGAGCGCCTCGACGGCCTCGACCGTGAGCAGCCCGCGGGACCCGGGGCCGCCGCCCACGAGGGTCACGTGGCCGCGGCGGCCCGCCGGCGGCTCCGTGACGAGCGGGACCCCGAGCCTGCGGTAGTGGTCCAGCACGGGCTGCCACGCGGCGTCGTGCGCGTCCGGGCGCCCCACCACTGCCACGAGTGCGGGCCTGGCGGGCACGGCGGGGGCCGTCATGTAGGCCTCGGGCGAGGCGAAGAAGGTCAGACACGCTCCCGCCGTCCGGTAGCGCGCGAGGGCCTGCCGGGACTCGTCATGCTCGCCGAGGACGACGACGGGAAGGCCCTCGAGGGACAGGGTGATCTGCATGTCAGGCCTCCTGGGCGGTGCCGGCAGCCGCGGCAGCGGCGCCGGTGCGGACGGGGATGGTCGCGCCGAGGGAGACGCGTTCGGCGGCGGTGGCAGGCCGGATCTGATCGCGCTCGGGGACGTGCACGATCGAGTCGTCGGCGGCGTGCGGGGCGTTGACGAAGGAACGGAAGCGGCGCAGCCGCTCGGGGTCCTTCAGGGTAGCCGCCCACTCGTCCTCGTAGTGCTCCACGTGCGTGGCCATCGCGGCCTCGAGCTCCTCCGCGATCCCGAGCGAGTCCTCGACGACCACCTGGCGCACGTGCTCGAGGCCGCCGTCGAGCTCCTCCTGCCAGCGCGCGGTGCGCTGCAGGCGGTCGGCGGTGCGGATGTAGTACATGAAGTAGCGGTCGATGTACCGGATGAGCGTGTCGTCGTCCAGGTCCTTGGCCAGCAGCTGGGCATGCGCGGGGGTCGCGCCGCCGTTGCCGCCCACGTACAGGTTCCAGCCGTCCGCGGTCGCGATGACGCCCACGTCCTTGCCGCGGGCCTCGGCGCATTCGCGCGCGCAGCCGGAGACGCCGAGCTTGAGCTTGTGCGGGCTGCGCAGGCCGCGGTAGCGCAGCTCGAGCTGGATGGCCATGCCCACGGAATCCTGCTGGCCGTAGCGGCACCACGTCGACCCGACGCAGCTCTTCACGGTCCGCAGGCTCTTCCCATACGCCTGCCCGGACTCCATGCCCGCCGCGATGAGCTCGGCCCAGATGTCCGGGAGCTGCTCGAGCCGCGCGCCGAACATGTCGATCCGCTGGCCGCCCGTGATCTTCGTGTAGAGGTTGTACTTCTGCGCGACGGCGGCGATCACGCCGAGCTTCTCGGGGGTGATCTCGCCGCCGGGGATGCGCGGGACCACCGAGTAGGTGCCGTCCTTCTGCATGTTGGCCAGGGCGCGGTCGTTGGTGTCCTGGAGGGTGCCGCGGCCGGCATCGAGCACGTAGGCCGAGTGCTGGGAGGCGAGGATCGAGGCGATGGTCGGCTTGCAGATGTCGCAGCCCGCGCCCGTGCCGTACCGGGACATGATGTCCTCGAACGAGGTCAGCTGTGCGACGCGGATGTGGTCGAAGAGCTCCTGGCGCGAGAGCGGGATGTGCTCGCACAGGGCCTTGCTCACGCTCACGCCGGACTTGGTCAGCTCGGCCTCGAGGAGCTTCTTGATCATGGGCACGCACGAGCCGCACTGCGTCCCGGCGCGGGTGCAGGCCTTGAGCCCGGCCACGTCCTGCACCGGGTCCGCTCCCTCGCAGACCCCACAGGCGTTGACGGCGTCCCTGAGGGTTCCCGCCGCAACGTTGTTGCACGAGCACAGGATCGCGTCGTCGGGGAGCTCGACCTCGGGCGCTCCGCCGCCGTCTGCGCCAGCAGAAGACGCCGTGAGGAAGGCGCCGGGCTCGGCGGGGAGCTCGCGGCCCAGGAGCGGGCGCAGGCTCAAGTAGGGGGAGGCGTCGCCGACGAAGATGCCGCCGAGGAGCGTGCGCGCGTCGTCGGTCGTGACGATCTTCTGGTAGACGCCGCGGGCCGGGTCGGCGTAGACGATCTCGAGCGCGCCCGGCTCGGACGCGAACGCGTCGCCGAAGCTCGCCACGTCCACGCCGGAGAGCTTGAGCTTGGTGGCCGTGTCGAACCCGGGGAACGTGGCCTCGCCGCCGTGCAGGCGGTCCGCGACGATCTCGGCCATCGTGTTGGCCGGCGCCACGAGCCCCAGGCACATGCCGCCGAAGCTCGCGACCTCGCCGATCGCCCACACGTTGGGCGCGCCGGTCGCGCACGTCTCGTCGATCACGACGCCGCCCCGCGGCCCGACCTCGAACGTCGCCGCAGCGCCGGACCCGCCGGACTCTGCGGCTGCCGCCTCCACGGCCGCGCGGATGAGCTCGTCGCGGGGCCGGACGCCGATCGCGACGACCACGAGGTCCGCCGGCACGAGGCGCCCGTCCGCCATGAGCACCCCGGTGACCGCGCCGGCGTCGTCCGTGTGCACCTCGGAAGGGAAGACCCCGCCGTGCAGCGTGAAGCCCTTCGCGGCGATGAGCCGGGTGAGCGCCTGGCCGGCGCCCTCGTCGAGCTGCCGGTTCATGGGCCACGGCGAGCCGTCGATGATGAGGGGCTCCGCGCCGAGCGACTGCGCCCCCGCGGCGGCCTCGATGCCGAGAAGCCCGCCCCCGATCACCGCGACGCGCGGCGGGCGGCCGAGGGCCTGGCCGAGGCGGCCGATCTCCGCGCGGAGGAACCAGACGTCCTCGAGTGTGCGGTAGACGTGCGTGTGCTCGGCGCCCGGGATGGGGAGGCGCGCGGCATTCGATCCCGTGGCCAGGACGAGCTCGTCGTAGGGCAGCTCCTCCGCGGCGCCGCGGCCCTCCACGAGCACGGTGCGGGACGCGGTGTCGAGGCCCACGGCCCTCGTGCCGGTGCGGAGGGCGACCCCCGCCGTGTCCCAGAGCGACGGCGACCCCAGGGTGAGGTCGACGTTGCCCGGATCGTCGGTGAGCGCCTTGGAGAGCGCTACCCGGTCGTAGGGGAGGTGGTCCTCCTCGGTGACCACGGTGACCTGGAAGCCGCCGGACGCGTCGAGGCCGCGGGCGGCCATGGCCTCGGCGAAGCGGTGGGCGGCGGGACCGCCGCCGATCACGACGACGCGGCGCGGGCCGGCGCCGGGAGTGGGAGTCTCGAGCGGGCTGGTGCTCACGGTCGGTGCCTTCCGTAGGGGGATGCCGGCGTGCCGGCGCGGTTTCCTCCACCCTAGGAAGGCGCGATTTCGTGTCAGTTGCCCGGATGTAACGGACCGTTGACTTCGCTGTCACGGGCATGTTTCGCAGGAGGTGAGGCCGGTTTTACGCAGCCGTCATGCGGGCTCAACCCGGGCGAAACGGCCCGCTCCGTAGCGTGGAGCCATGACGATCACAGCTGAAGCACCCCGCACGGACGCCCTCCGGGACCACGCCGGTTCCGCCCCTTCGGGCGGCGTCTGGCACAGCGTCTGCACGCTTGCCGACCTTGAGCCGAACTGGGGCGAGGCGGCGCTCGTGGCCGGCCGTCAGGTCGCAGTGTTCCGCCTCCCCACTGACGAGGTCTACGCCGTCGAGCAGCGCGATCCTGCGAGCGAGGCGTATGTGATGGCCCGCGGCATCGTCGGCTCCCGCGGCGACCGCCCCACGATCGCGTCCCCGCTGCACAAGCAGGTCTACGACCTCGCGACGGGCGAGCGGCTCGACGCCCCGGGCGCGCCCCTCGCCGCGTTCCGGGCGCGCGTGGTCGACGGCATGGTCCAGATCGCGGCCTGATCCCGGCCGACGCCGTCCGGGCGGCTCGCCGCCTACAGCCCGAGGGCCTCGCGCACGTCGTCGAGGGCGGCGTCCATCGCCTGCCGCGCGGCCTGCCGGGCCTCGGCGAGCTCGGCGGAGCTGTCCACCGGGCGGACCACCTCGACGTAGCACTTGAGCTTCGGCTCGGTGCCGCTCGGCCGGACGATCACCCGGGTCGCGTCCCGCGTGGCCCACAGCAGCCCCTCGGTGGGCGGCAGCTGCTCGGATCCCTCCGAGAGGTCCACCGCCGTCTCGACCGGGGAGTCCGCGAAGGACGCCGGCGGGTCCTGCCGCAGGCGGGTCATCATCGCCTCGAGGAGGCCCAGGTCCGCCACGCGGACGCTGAGCTGGTCGGTGAGGTGGACCCCGTGGAGCACGTGCAGCGCGTCGAGCCGGTCGAAGAGTGTCTGGCCCTGCGCCTTCGCTTCCGCGGCCATCTCGGCCACCAGGAGCGCAGCGGAGATCCCGTCCTTGTCCTTCACGAGCCCGGGCGCGACGCAGTAGCCGAGCGCCTCCTCGTAGCCGTACACGAGCCCGGGGACCCGGGAGATCCACTTGAAGCCCGTGAGGGTCTCGCGGTGCGCGATCCCGGCGGAGGCGGCGATGCGGGACAGCAGCCGTGAGGACACGATCGAGTTCGCGAACACGGGGCCCGCAGGTTCGGCGGCGGCCGGGGGCGGGGCGGCGGGGGAGGCGGCAGGCGAGGCGTCGGCGGCGGCCGCGGGGGCGGCGTCGTCCGTGAGGCCCTGGCCGCGCCCCAGGCGGCGGACCATGTGCGAGCCGAGCAGTGCCCCTACCTCGTCTCCGCGGAGCATGCGCCACTCGCCCGAGGCTGGATCCGGGGCGGCGACGGCGCAGCGGTCGGCGTCCGGGTCGTTGGCGATCACGAGGTCCGCGCCCGCGGCCTGGGCCGCCTCGAGGGCGAGATCGAGCGCCCCGGCCTCCTCCGGATTGGGGAAGGCCACGGTGGGGAAGGCGGGGTCGGGTTCGGCCTGCTCGCGTACGAGCGAGACGTCCTCGAACCCGGCCGCGCGCAGCACGCCGGCGGCCGTCCCGCCGCCCACGCCGTGCAGCGGCGTCAGGACGATCCGCAGCTCCCGCGCCGGGAAGAGTTCGGGGTCGGCGAGGCGCACGACGGCGTCCCGGTAGTCCGCGGCGATGCCCGCAGGCAGCGTGGTCCAGCCGGAGTCGGCGAGCGCGATGGCGCCGACGGGCCCGGCGGCGTCGATGAGCGCGGAGATCTCCGCATCGACCGGGGCGACGATCTGCGCCCCGCGCCCGGCCTCGTCCACGGCGCGGCCGCCGAGGTAGACCTTGTAGCCGTTGTCCTGGGGCGGGTTGTGGCTCGCCGTCACCATGACGCCCGCATCGGCCCCGAGCGCCAGCAGCGCGTAGGCGAGCACCGGCGTCGGCAGTGCTGACGGCATGAGGTACGCCTCGATGCCCGCCGCGGTGAAGACCGCCGCCGTCTCCTCGGCGAACACGTCCGAGTTGGTGCGGGCGTCGTAGCCGACGACGGCGCGCGGCCGGCCGCCGTCCGCGGCGCCGGCCCCAGCGCCGGCGACCTTCCGGACGAGGAACGCGGCCACTCCCGCCGCGGCGCGGCGCACCGTGACGCGGTTCATGCGGTTCGGGCCCGGCCCCAGCGCCGCCCGGAGCCCGGCCGTGCCGAACTGCAGGGTCCCGGCGAAGGAGTCGGCGAGCTCCTGCCGCGCGGCGTCGCGCGCGGGGGAGCCCTCAGGCTCGGCGGCACGCGCGAGGACCTCGCGCAGCTGGGCCGCCGTTGCCGGGTCGGGATCGGCCGAGGCCCAGACCTCGGCGCGGGAGACGAGCTCGGCGAGCCCGGAGGTGCCGGCAGGTGTGGTGCTCATGGGAAGGTCCTTCAGATCGCGGCGAGGACGTCGGCGAGGAGGCGCGAGATGCGCGGGCCGGCGGCGCGCCCGGCCTCGAGGACCTCCTCGTGGCTGAGGGGCTCGGGGCTGATGCCCGCGGCGAGATTGGTCACGAGCGAGATGCCGAAGACTTCCAGGCCCGCATGCCGGGCGGCGATTGCCTCGAGCGCGGTGGACATGCCGATCAGGTCCGCGCCGATCCGCTTCGCGTACTGCACCTCGGCCGGCGTCTCGTAGTGCGGGCCGGGGAACTGGGCGTACACGCCCTCGGCGAGGCTCGGGTCGACGGACCGGGCCACGGCGCGCAGCCGCGGCGAGTAGAGGTCCGTCAGGTCCACGAACGTCGCGCCCTCGAGGGGAGACGTCGCGGTGAGGTTGATGTGGTCGCTGATGAGCACCGGGGTGCCCGGGGCCCACTCGGGGTTGAGGCCGCCGCAGCCGTTGGTGAGGGTCAGGACCCGGCAGCCCGCCGCCGCCGCGGTGCGGACGCCGTGCACCACGGCGCGCACGCCCTTGCCCTCGTAGTAGTGCGTCCGGGCGCCGAGCACGAGGGCGCGCTTGCCGTCGGCGGTGAGCACCGAGCGGATGGTGCCCACATGGCCCTCGACCGCTGGGGCGGAGAAGCCGGGGACCTCGGACGAGGGGAGGGTCGCCGTCGTCTCCCCGATGAGGTCCGCCGCGCCGCCCCAGCCGGAGCCGAGGACGAGCGCGAGGTCGTGCTGCCGCACGCCCGTGGCGCGGGCAATATGGTCTGCCGCGGCCCGGGCGAGCTCGAAGGGCCCGGTGGCGGTTGCCGTTGTGGTCACAGGTAGAACCTACCAACCGCGCCCGGGCGGGGGCATACGCGGCACGCAATGGCCCGCACTGCCTCCCGCAGGGCACAATGGATGTCCGTGACGATGAACCCTGACTTCGCGGCCCCCCACATTGCAATCCTCGGCGGCGGACCCGGCGGCTACGAGGCGGCCTCGGTCGCCGCGTCGCTCGGCGCCCGGGTCACGATCGTGGAGCGCGCCGGGCTCGGCGGCTCCGCAGTGCTCACCGACGTGGTGCCCTCCAAGACCCTCATCGCGACCTCCGACCTCATGACCCGCGTGGAGGAGGCCTCGGCGGCGCTCGGCCTGCGCCTGGCCTCCGGCGGCGGGGACTCGCTCAAGCGCTCAGACCTCAGGGCAGACCTCCGCATCGTCAACGACCGCCTCCTCGGCCTCGCCCGCCAGCAGTCGGAGGACATCCGCGCCGGGCTCGAGGCGCAGGGCGTCAGGGTCGTCCTGGGCTCCGGCCGCCTCGTGGACGGCAGCGTGATCGAGGCAGTGACGGTGGACGGCACCGAGCGGATCGAGGCCGACGCCGTCATCCTCGCCGTGGGCGCCCACCCGCGTGAGCTGCCCACCGCGCGCCCGGACGGCGAGCGGATCCTCAACTGGGCGCAGATCTACAGCCTCGAGGAGCTTCCGGAGGAGCTGATCGTGGTCGGCTCGGGCGTGACGGGCGCCGAGTTCGCCTCCGCCTACAACGGCCTCGGCTGCAAGGTCACCCTCATCTCTTCCCGCGACCGCGTCCTCCCCGGCTCCGACACGGACGCCGCCGAGCTGCTCGAGAAGGTCTTCACCCGGCGCGGGGTGCGGGTCCTCTCGCGGTCGCGGGCCGAGGCCGTAGAGCGCACGGAGGACGGCGTCGTCGTCACCCTCGGCGACGGCACGAAGGTGACCGGCTCGCACTGCCTCCTCTGCGTCGGCTCCATCCCCAACACGGACGGGATCGGGCTCGAGCAGGCCGGCGTCGCCGTCAGCGAGAGCGGGCACATCAAGGTCGACGGCGTCTCCCGCACCTCCGCGACCAGCGTCTACGCGGCCGGCGACTGCACGGGGGTCCTCGCCCTGGCCTCCGTCGCCGCGATGCAGGGCCGCATCGCGGTCGCCCACATCCTCGGCGACCAGGTGACGCCGCTGAACCTCAACCACGTGGCGTCGAACATCTTCACCTCGCCGGAGATCGCCTCGGTGGGCGCCTCGGAGGCGGACGTCACGAGCGGCAAGATCGCCGGCGACATCGTGACGCTGCGCCTGAAGAGCAACGCCCGCGCCAAGATGCGCAACACGACCGACGGGTTCGTCAAGATCATCTCCCGCAAGGGATCGGGGACCGTGATCGGCGCCGTCGTGATGGGCTCGAACGCCTCGGAGCTCATCTTCGGCCTCGCGATGGCCGTCGAGCAGAAGCTCCACGTGGACGACGTCGCGAACACCTATGCCGTCTACCCGTCGCTGTCCGGCTCGCTCTCGGAGGCCGCGCGCCGCCTGCACGTGCACATGTAGCCCGGCAGTCCCCCGGTGCGCAGCGTGCCGCCGCACCGGGGGAGGGCAGGTCCTGCCGCACGCACCCTCATGTGGGCTATGCTCGCAACCATGGCACCGCGGAGCTTCCTTGAATGGCCCGTCGTCCGGCAGATGCGCACCGGCGATCTGCTCGGCCGCGGGCCCTCGGTCACCTCGCCCCGGACCAAGGCGATAGCCCCCCGGACGGCCACGGCCGACCGTGTGGTGCAGAGCGTGTGCCCCTACTGCGCCGTCGGATGTGGGCAGCGCGTCTACGTCAAGGACGAGAGGGTTGTCCAGATCGAGGGTGATCCGGACTCGCCCATCTCGCGGGGCCGCCTGTGCCCCAAGGGCTCCGCCAGCGAGCAGCTCGTCAACTCCCCGGGCCGGCAGACCCGGGTGCTCTACCGCGCGCCGCGTTCGGCCGAGTGGCAGCACCTGGACCTGGACACCGCCGTCGACATGATCGCGGACCGGTTCATCGAGACGCGCCGCAGGACCTGGCAGCAGGAGGACGGCGAGGGCCGGCTCCTGCGCCGCACCATGGGCATCGCCTCGCTCGGCGGGGCGACCTTGGACAACGAAGAGAACTATCTGATCAAGAAGCTGTTCACGGCTGCCGGGGCGGTGCAGACCGAGAACCAGGCCCGCATTTGACACTCCGCCACGGTTCCCAGTTTGGGAGCCTCGTTTGGACGCGGTGGCGCGACGCAGTCACTGCAGGACATGGCCAACGCCGACTGCATCATCATCCAGGGGTCCAACATGGCCGAGTGCCACCCTGTGGGATACCAGTGGGTGGCGGAGGCCAAGGCGCGCGGAGCGAAGGTCATCCACATCGACCCGCGCTTCACCCGCACCTCTGCGGTAGCGGACAGGCACCTTCCGATCCGTGCCGGCTCCGACGTGGTCCTGCTGGGCGCGCTCATCAACTACGTCATCACGCATGACCTCTGGTTCAAGGAGTACGTGAGCGCGTACACCAACGCGGCCACGCTGGTCCACGAGGACTACCGCGACGCCGAGGACCTCGGCGGCCTGTTCTCCGGCTTCGATCCGGAGACCGGGGCCTACGACAAGTCGTCGTGGGGATATGCGGAGGACGAGGGGGGCTCGATCGCCGAGCCCGGAGCCAGCTCCGAGCACGGCGTGGAGGCCTCGGCGCGTGCCGCCGGCCACACGTTCGGCAGCGGCGGTCCCTCTCTGGAGCATGCTCACGTGCAGCGCGACGACACCCTGCAGGACCCCAGGACCGTCTTCCAGATCGTCAAGCGGCACTACGCCCGCTACACCCCGGAGATGGTCCAGGACATGTGCGGCCTCGACGTCGCGGACTTCGAGTACCTGGCCCGCACCATCACCGAGAACTCGGGGCGCGAGCGGACCACCTGCTTCGCCTACGCCGTGGGCTGGACCCAGCACTCCCTGGGAGCCCAGTTCATCCGCGCGGCCGCGATCCTGCAGCTGCTGCTCGGCAACGTCGGCCGCCCGGGCGGCGGCATCATGGCGCTGCGCGGCCACGCCAGCATCCAGGGCTCCACCGACATCCCGACGCTCTTCAACCTGCTGCCCGGGTACCTGCCGGTGCCCAGCGCCGGCCGCCACGACACGCTCAGCGAGTATCTCGACGCGATCGCGTCGAAGAAGCAGAAGGGCTACTGGGCCGACGCCGACGCCTATACGGTCAGCCTGCTGAAGGCCTGGTGGGGAGACTCCGCGACGGCGGAGAACGACTGGGCCTACGACTACCTCCCGAGATTGACCGGCGCGCACGGCACCTACGAGACGGTCATGGGCATGCTCGAGGACGAAGTGGAGGGCTACTTCATCCTCGGACAGAACCCGGCCGTGGGCTCGGCCCACGGGCGCATGCAGCGGCTGGGCATGTCGCACCTGAAGTGGCTCGTGGTGCGGGACCTGAACCTCATCGAGTCGGCCACCTGGTGGAAGGACGGCCCGGAGATCGAATCGGGCGAACTGCGCACCGAGGACATCGAGACCGAGGTGTTCTTCCTGCCGGCAGCGACCCATGTGGAGAAGGCGGGCTCGTTCACCCAGACCCAGCGGCTGCTCCAGTGGCGGCACCAGGCAGTCACGCCGCCCGGGGAGTGCCAGAGCGAGCTGCAGTTCTTCTACGAGTTGGGCCAGCGGATCCGAGAGAAGCTGGCCGGTTCCGAGGACGAACGTGACCGTCCGCTGCTCGACCTCACGTGGGACTACCCCACGGACGAGCACGGCGACCCCGACCCGGAGTCGGTGCTCGCGGAGATCAACGGCCGCCACCTCGGGGGACCGGAGGCGGGCAAGCCGCTCTCGGCGTACACCGAGCTGCGCGCCGACGGTTCCACCTCGGCGGGCTGCTGGATCTACACCGGCGTGTACGCCGACGGGACGAACCATGCCGCCAACCGCAAGCCGGGCCGCGAGCAGGGGCCCGCGGCCCCCGAGTGGGGCTGGGCGTGGCCGGCCAACCGCCGGATCCTCTACAACCGCGCCTCCGCGGACCCGGCCGGAAGGCCGTGGAGCGAGCGGAAGAAGTACATCTGGTGGGACCAGGAGCAGGGACGGTGGGTCGGCGACGACATCCCGGACTTCCCGGTGGACCGGGCGCCGGGCAGTCAGCCCGACCCAGCCCTCGGCGGTCCCGCCGCCCTCAGCGGTGACGATCCCTTCATCATGCAGTCCGACGGCAAGGGCTGGCTGTTCGCGCCCACCGGCCTCGTCGACGGGCCCCTGCCCACCCACTACGAGGCCCAGGAATCCCCGGTCGCCAACGCGCTGTACCCGCAGCAGCAGAGTCCTGCGCGGCTCAGGTTCCCCCGTCCGGACAACCTCAGCGCCCCGAGCGCCGGGACGAGCGGGGCGGACGTGTATCCCTACGTGTTCACCACGTACCGGCTCACCGAGCACCACACGGCCGGAGGGATGAGCCGCTGGCTGCCGTACCTCTCGGAGCTGCAGCCGGAGATGTTCTGCGAAGTCTCCCCGGAGCTGGCCGCTGAGGTAGGGCTCGAGCCCTACGGATGGGCCACGATCATCTCGCCGCGGTCTGCCATCGAGGCGAAGGTGATCGTCACGGAGCGGATGTCGCCGCTGACCGTGGGCGGCCACACGGTGCACCAGATCGGGCTGCCCTACCACTGGGGCGTCGGGACCAACGCCGTCGTCAGCGGCGACGCAGCCAACGACCTGCTGGGCGTGACGCTGGACCCCAACGTCCAGATCCAGGAGTCCAAGGTCGCCTCTTGCGACATCCGGCCGGGCCGCCGGCCCCGGGGCGCGGAACTGCTCGCCTTGGTCGCCGAGTACCAGGGGCGGGCCGGGACCACGGTCGAGACCGGGAACCAGGCGGTCACCGATCCGGCGGCCGAAGGCATCGACCCGACGAGGGAGGACTAGATGGGCCAGCTGGCCGGACCGACCGACCCCACCGCCGATGCCCACTGGGAGCACACCCATCCGCGCAAGGGGTTCTTCACCGACACCTCCATCTGCATCGGGTGCAAGGCCTGTGAGGTCGCCTGCAAGGAGTGGAACCACAACCCCCAGGACGGCAACCTGGAGCTGCTCGGGTCCTCCTACGACAACACGGGGGCGCTGGGAGCAAGCACCTGGCGGCACGTGGCCTTCATTGAGCAGGGCCAGGAGCGCATTGCCGAGGCCAGGGAATCCGGGCGCGCGCTCGTCAACCTGGGCATGCCCCGGATCGGCCCGCCCGCGGACGCCGCACCGGACCTGTCCGAGGCGGACAGGACGCCGCCGGACACGGCCGACTTCCGGTGGCTGATGTCCTCCGATGTCTGCAAGCACTGCACGCACGCCGGGTGCCTTGATGTCTGCCCGACCGGGGCGCTCTTCCGCACCGAGTTCGGCACGGTGGTGGTGCAGGACGACGTCTGCAACGGCTGCGGGACCTGTGTGGCAGGGTGCCCCTTCGGCGTGATCGAGCGCCGCAGCGACGGCACCGTCGCAGTCGCCGCCGAGCGGGAGGAGCAGCACGCCGGGCATCCCGCCGTCCCCAACGTCGGCGTCGCCCAGAAGTGCACGCTGTGCTACGACCGGCTGCTGGCGGACGAGACCCCTGCCTGCGCCAAGGCCTGTCCGACGACGTCCATCAAGTTCGGCGACCACGACGACATGGTGGAGACCGCGAAGGAGCGTGTCGCCACCCTGCATGCGCAGGGGATGACCGAAGCCAGGCTCTACGGCGCGAACGAGCTCGACGGCGTCGGCGGAACAGGATCGGTCTTCCTGCTGCTCGACGAGCCGGAGGTCTACGGGCTCCCGCCGGACCCGCGGGTGCCCACGGCGGATCTGCCGCAGATGTACCGGCGTGCCGGTATGGCCGTAGCAGGCATGGTGGCCGCAGCCGCGTTGGCCTTCTGGAGAGGACGGGCGTGACCCACTCGGATTTCGACAGCTTCCGCCCCACCGAGCCCGTCCGGCGCCGTCGTCCTGATGGCAGGCGTGGCGCGGGCCGCCGGAACGGCGGCGGTGACGGCTCCCGTGAGATGCCCATGGTCCCGGAGCCCGAGTTCACCTCGTACTACGGCCGTCCCGTGGTCAAGCCGGCGCCGTGGGGCGACGACGTGGCAGCCTACCTGTTCCTCGGCGGCGTCGCCGGCGGGTCCGCGCTGCTCGGGCTCGGCGGGCAGCTCACCGGTCGCCCCACGCTGCGCAGGAATGCCCGGCTGGGTGCCCTGGCGGCCGTCAGCGTCGGCGCCGTCGCCCTCGTGAAGGACCTGGGCCGGCCAGAGCGATTCCTGCACATGCTGCGGACCTTCAAGGTGACCTCGCCGATGAGCGTCGGCTCGTGGATCCTCAGCGCGTTCAGCGCCGGCACGGCCGTCGCGGCGGTGGCCGAGGTCGACCGCATGAGCGGGAAGCGGCTGCCGCTGGGCCCGCTGCGGCCCGTGCTGCAGGCCGTGGAGGGGCCGGCGGGCTTCGAGGCCGCGCTCTTCGGGGGGCCGCTCGCGGCGTACACGGCGGTGCTGCTCGCTGACACCGCCACCCCCACGTGGAATGCCGCGCACAACGACCTGCCGTTCGTCTTCGTGAGTTCGGCGACGCTCGCCTCCGCCGGGCTCGCCATGATCACGACCCCCATCGCGGAGGCCGGTCCCGCCCGGACGCTCGCGGCGTTGGGCGTGGTGGGCGACCTGGTGGCGACGCGCGTGATGGAGCACCGGATGGACCCGGTCGCGGCTGAGCCCCTGCACCAGGGCAAGGCAGGCGCCATGCTGAAGTGGAGCGAACGGCTGGCGGCGGCAGGCGGTCTGGGGACGCTGCTCGCCGGACGCAGCCGTGCGGTGGCCGCAGCCTCGGGACTGGCGCTGCTGGCCGCCTCCGCCCTCACCCGCTTCGGCGTGTTCGAGGCCGGCCTTTCCTCCGCCAAGGATCCGCGCTACACGATCGAGCCGCAGAAGAAGCGGCTCGCCGCCCGCCGCGCGGCTGGCATCACCGACGATTCGATCACCACGGCCGGCTGACACCGCCGGCTGACACCGCCGGCTGACGCGGGCCGACGTCGAGCGGATCGCGGTCTACCGGATCTCGAGGCCCTCCTCCACGGTGGTGTGGCCGATCACCGGGTACCCGGGCAGCTCGCCCACGACGAGCAGGCCGCCGGAGGTCTGCGCGTCCGCCAGGAGGAGCAGATCGTCTTCGGTGACCCCGGACGCGGTCCGCACCTGCGGCCGCACCCAGTCGAGGTTGCGCCGGGTCCCGCCGGAGACGAAGCCGTCCCGCAGCGCCTGCAGCGCGCCCTCGAGGAGCGGCACGGCCTTCAGGTCGATCGCTGCGCCCACCCCGGAGGCACGGCACATCTTGTACAGGTGCCCCAGCAGGCCGAATCCCGTCACATCCGTGGCCGCCTGCACGCCGGCCGCCACCGCGGCCTGCGCCGCGTCGCGGTTGAGGCTCGTCATCGTCGCCACCGCCTCGGCGAACACCTCACCGGTCTGCTTGTGCCGGTTGTTGAGGAGCCCGACGCCGATCGGCTTGGTCAGCGTGATCGGCAGACCCGGCGTCGCGGCGTCGTTGCGCAGCAGCCGGTCCGGGGGAGCGACGCCGGTGACCGCCATGCCGTACTTCGGCTCGGGATCATCGATGGAATGCCCGCCTATCACCGGGCAGCCCGCCTCGGCGGCGATGCTCAGACCGCCGCGGAGCACTTCGGCCATCAGCTCTGCCGGCAGTACACCGCGGGGCCAGCCCACGAGGTTGACCGCCATGATCGGGCGCCCGCCCATCGCATAGATGTCCGAGAGCGCGTTGGCTGCCGCGATCCGGCCCCAGTCGAAGGCATCGTCCACGACCGGAGTGAAGAAGTCGGCGGTGGAGAGCACCGCCAGGTCGTCACGCACCAGGACGGCCGCGGCGTCGTCGCCGCTGTCGAGGCCGACCAGCACGTCCGCACCGGGCTGGCCGACGAGGCCGCGGACCACGTCTTCGAGCTCCCCGGGCGGAATCTTGCAGGCGCAGCCGCCGCCATGGGCGTAGCCGGTGAGCCGGGGCGCGGCGGCGGCGCCGGCGTCGGACTTCGGCAGGGACGTGGGGGCCTCGTTCACCCGGCCAGCCTACCGCCGTGTGCCTGCTACATTGGGGTGCGGTGGCGTCCGGGTCCTGGTGGGCCCCCCGGTCTTCAAAACCGGTGAGGCCGAGCATCTCGGCCTGGCGGGTTCGATTCCCGTCCGCCACCGCCAACCAGCGGCGGGGACATGCCGTGCAACGAGGAGGCGCTGTGGACCAGATCGATCCGCGGCGGCTGATTCCCCGCACGAACGACCTGCTGGCCCTGCCAGCCGTCCGTGAAGCCCGGAGTCGGCTGAGCGAGTCGGTGGTCAGGGACCTCGTCCGCGACATCCAGGCGCAGGCGCGGCGCGGCGACATCGCCCCCGCGCAGGTGGAGCCCGCTCTGCTCGCCGCCGTGACTTCACGCAGGGCGACGACCCTTCGCCCGGTGCTGAATGCGACCGGCGTCATCGTCCACACCAACCTCGGCCGTGCACCCCTGTCCGCCGCCGCGGTCGACGCCCTCGTCGCAGCCAGCGGCTACGTCGACGTGGAGCTGAACCTGGCGGACGGGCGGCGCTCCCGGCGCGGTGCGGGCGCCCGGGCCGCGCTGCTTTCCGCGTGCCCCGCCGCCGAGGACGCCCTGGTGGTCAACAACGGAGCCGCGGCGCTGGTGCTTGCCACCACAGCGCTTGCCTCCGGCCGGGAGGTGGTGGTGAGCCGCGGCGAACTCGTCGAGATCGGTGCAGGCTTCCGGCTGCCGGACCTCATCGAGTCGACGGGCGCAGTGCTCCGCGAGGTGGGCACGACCAACCGGACGCACCTGCGCGACTACGCGGAGGCTGTCGGACCGGCCACGGGGTGCATCCTCAAGGTCCACCCGAGCAACTTCCGGGTCGACGGATTCACCTCCGCCGTCGGCCTCGGTGAGCTGAGCTCGCTGGCGGCCGCGAACGGGCTGCCGCTCGTGGCCGATCTGGGCAGCGGCCTGCTGGCCCCCGACCCGCACCTGCCGGACGAGCCCGACGTCGCCACCGCGCTGGCGAGCGGGGCCGACGTCGTCATCGCCAGCGGCGACAAGCTGCTGGGAGGCCCCCAGGCGGGGCTGCTTCTCGGCCGGAAGGAGATCATTGAGCGGCTGTCCCGCCACCCGCTCGCCCGGGCCGTCCGCGCCGACAAGCTCTCCCTCGCCGCGTTGGAGGCGACTGTCGCCGGCGAGGCGCCGCCCGTCGTCCAGGCGCTGCACGCCGACGTCGCAGAGCTGCGGCGCCGCACCGAGCGGCTCGCCAGAGAACTCGGGGCACCCGTCGTGGCGCACGAGGGCCGGGTCGGGGGCGGCGGTGCCCCCGGATTCGCGCTGCCGGGGTGGGCGCTCCGCCTTCCCGAGGGGCTCGCCGGCCTCCTGCGCGCCGGCGATCCCGCCGTGCTGCCGCGCGTCCACAATGGCTCCTGCCTGCTCGACCTGCGGTGCGTGCCCGAAGGGGATGACGACCGGATCCTGACGGCAGTGCGGCGGGCACTGGCAGCCCTCGAGGCCACTGGCGCAGGCGCGGCGGGCTGAGGCGTGCACGTCGTCGCCACGGCCGGACACGTCGATTCCGGGAAGAGCACCTTGGTGCGCGCCCTGACCGGCATGGAGCCGGACCGCTGGGAGGAAGAACGGCGCCGCGGGCTGACCATTGACCTGGGCTACGCCTGGACCACGCTGCCTTCGGGGCAGGACGTCGCCTTCGTGGACGTACCCGGCCATGAACGCTTCCTCGGCAACATGCTTGCCGGGATCGGACCGGCACCCGTGGTCTGCTTCGTCGTCGCCGCCGATGAGGGCTGGCAGGCCCAGTCGGACGACCACCGGGATGCCGTCGCAGCGCTGGGCATCGAGCACGGAGTCGTGGTCCTCAGCCGAGCGGACAGGGCGTCCGCACAGCGGATCCGCGACGTGCTCGCGCGCGCCCGCAGCGAGCTGGCCGGGACCGGCCTGCGGGAGGCGCCCGCCGTCGCCGTATCCGCCGTCGAGGGCACCGGCCTGGCGGAACTGCGGGCAGCGCTCGACGGCGTGCTGGCTGGCGTCCCTTCGCCCGTCACCACGGGCCGGATGCGACTGTGGGTGGACCGGTCGTTCACCATCACCGGGTCCGGAACCGTGGTGACCGGAACGCTCGGGGCCGGAACGCTGGCTCAGGGCGACCGGCTGCAGCTGCTCGGTCATGAGGGGTCGCGGGCCGTCACTGTCCGCGGCCTGCAGAGCCGCGACACGTCGTACACCTCGGTGGGGCCGGTGAGCCGGGTGGCGCTGAACCTTCGTGACGTCTCCGCAGCGGACGTCCGCCGCGGGGATGCGCTCGTGACCCCGGAGGCGTGGCCCACCACCGGCGTCCTGGGCATCCACCGGACCACGGGCATGGCCTACACCGACGTGCCCGAGCAGCTCATGGTGCATGTCGGCACCGCGTCCGTGCCGGCGCGGCTGCGTCCTTTCGGGGCCGACCACGCCCGGCTCGTCCTCGGAAGGCACCTGCCGCTCGTCCTCGGGGACCGCCTCGTACTGCGGGACCCGGGGAGCCGCTCGGTGCTCGGCGGCGCCCGCGTCCTCGACGCTGATCCGCCGGCTCTGCGGCGGCGCGGCGACGGCGCCCAGTGGGCCGCGCGGCTTGCCGGCATGGATCCCGCCGGAGACGTGCTCGGCGAAGTGGCGGCCCGCGGAGCGGCGGAGGTGCAGCATCTCCGCCGGCTCGGGCTGCTGCCCGAGCACGACGCCGAGGTCCCCTCCGGCGTGCGGGCCCTCGGCGAATGGTGGGTGCATGCTCCCGTCGTCGAAGCGTGGCAGCAGCGGCTGCGCGCCGCGGTGCAGGCGCTCCAGGAACGGGACCCTCTCGCCCCCGGCCTGTCCATGGGCGCGGCGCGGGACCTGTTGGCACTGCCCGAGGAGCGGCTCCTTGCCGCCGTCGTCCGCGGCGCCGGCCTGGAACAGGATGGCGGCCACATCCGGGTGCCGGGAAGCCGTGACAACCTCGGGGCGGCCGGATCGGCCATCGCCGAGTTGGAGCGCCGGCTCACGGCCCACGCCTTCAGCGCCCCGGAGGCCGACGAGCTGGCAGCGCTGGGCCTGGGCACCCGGGAGCTGGCTGCCGCCGAGCGGGCCGGGCGGGTGCTCCGCCTGCGCGACGGGGTGGTCCTCCTGCCCACGGCGCCGGCCATGGCGATGCGCACCCTGGCGGGCCTGGAGCAGCCCTTCACCACGAGCCAGGCACGTCAGGCGCTCGGCACGACCCGCCGGGTCGCGGTTCCGCTGCTGGAACACCTCGACTCGCGCGGGTGGACCCGGCGCCTGGATGCCGGCCACCGCTGCGTGGTGCGCTGACCCTCCCGAGTCCTTCGCCTCTTGAGCTGGCGTTGGCCGCGGCGCAGGATGACCGCATGGCACACCACGAGAACGCCCGCGCCCGCGGCGCCTTCACCGACGACAGCGAGGCCCTCGCGGCCATCGAGGCGCACCACGGCCACATGCTCCGGCGTGGCGACGCGCTGGCAGAGGCGCTCCTCGCGGCCGTCGCCGCCGGCGATGCGGGGACGGCCTACGACGAGAAGGCCAACCTGATCGGGTGGTGCGAGGACGAGCTCATCCCGCACGCCGTGGCCGAGGAGGGCCCGCTCTACGGGGCTGCCCGGGCGACGCCGGAGGGGCGCCTCCTCGTGGAGGGCATGCTCATGGACCACCAGGCGATCATCGCCCTCGTCGAGGAGCTCCGCGCTGCCGACGGGGCGCGGGCGGCCGCCGCGGGCACCGCCATCGCGCGGGCCTTCGCACTGCACCTGCGCAAGGAGAACGAGCTCCTCTTCCCGTACATCGCGGCAGCCCCGGACCTCTCCCTCGCCGAGGCGGTCGCGGGCCTCGAGGCGCTCGTCGGGGAGTAGCCGGGCACCGGCCTCTCAGTGGCCCCCCGGGTCCCCTCAGGCCGCCGCTCCCGCGAAGTGCGCCTCGATGATCTCGCGCACTCCGTCCCGGCAGCCGCCGCAGCCCGTCCCGGCCCGCGTCCGCCGCGCGACGTCCTCGACGGTCGAGTATCCGGCGCCGACCGCGTCCTGCACCTGGCCGCGGCTCACGCCGGCGCACCGGCACAGCGTCGCCTCCGGATCGGTGCCGCCCGGCGCCGACGGGCCCCCGGCGAGGGCCGCCTCCGGGCCGTCGAGGCGGAGGATCACGGAGCGGTCAGCGGGGAGCTCGGCGCCGGACTCGAACAGGAGCGTGAGCTCCGCGGCCGCGCGCGGCATGCCGAGGGCCACGAAGCCGACCAGGACTCCGGCGCGCGTGGCCATCTTCACGTGGGCACCGTGCTCCGGGTCGGACCACAGGGAGACCTGCAGCGGCGGGGGCCCGGACTCGCCCGCGATGTTCTCGAGCAAGAAGGCATCCCACGGGTCCGTGCCCACCTCGCCGGCGACCGCCAGGTTCACGCCGCGCGCCTTGAGGAGGATCACCGGTGCCCGCTCGGGGCCGAGGGGCGCGGGGGCGGGCTCGCCCAGGAGCTCGCTCCTGAACCGGGCGGCCAGCCAGTCGGCCTGGCGCCAGCCCGGGGCGATGAGCCCGCTCGGGGCCTGCTCGCCGGGCTGCGCGCAGTCTCCGATCGCGAAGACGTGCTCGGTGTGCAGGGCCCGCAGCCCCTCGTCCACGAGCACGCCGGTCCCGACCGCGAGGCCCGCGCCCTCCGCCAGCTCTGTCCTGGGCCGGGCCCCGCAGGCGAGGACCAGCAGGTCGCCGTCGATCGCGGAGCCGTCCTCGAGGAGCAGGGCCCGGAAGGCGCCGTCCGGACCGGTCTCGAGGCCGGTGGAGCGGGCGTTCCCGGCCACCCGGATGCCCTGGCGGCGCAGCGCGGCAGCGAGGGTGGCCCCGCCGGCCCGGTCGATCGCGCGCCCGAGCGGGCGGTCCCCGTGGTGGACCACGGTCACGGTGGCGCCCTCCTCGCTCGCGGCGAGCGCGGCCTCCAGTCCGAGCACACCGCCGCCGAGGACCACGATCCTGCGGCGTCCCCCGACGGCGGAGGCCAGCCGCGCGGCGTCGTGCGTGTCGCGGAGCGCGGTGACGCCCGGCGGCAGGACCGGGTGCAGCGGGTCCGGGTTCAGTCCCGTGAGGTTGGGCACGACGGCGCGGGCGCCGGTGGCCAGGACCAGCCGGTCGTAGGCGAGCCCGGTGCCGTCGGCGAGCCGGACGGTCCGCCGGGACCTGTCCACGCGGGCCGCGCGGGCCCCGGTCAGGATCCGAATGCCGTCCGCGGCGAGCTCGGCCGGGTCGGCGAGGGCCATGGACGCCAGAGTCGTCCGGCCCACGCCGAGGTCCGCGACGAGCACCCGGTTGTAGGCCGGGAGCTCCTCCTCGCCGATGACGGCGAGCTCGAGCGCGCCGGCCGCCGCGGCGGGGCGGAGCTCGTCGACGAAGCGTGCCGCGACGGGACCGAAGCCGACGACGACGATGCGCGGCCGGGCGGGCGCCGGGCCGGCCGGGCGCGGGGTCGGGGCAGTCATCGCGGAGCCTCCTGCGAGGGGACGGGGACGGGGACGAGGACGGGGACGGGCACGGGCTGCGTGCCCCGGGCAGAGGGCGCCAGCTCGGGCTGGCCCTGGGCCAGGGGTGCCACGAGCACGCCCGTGGTCTTGAACTCGGGCATTCCCGAGACCGGATCGGTGCGCTGCTCGGTCACCCGGTTCGCGGTTCCGGGGCCCGGGAAGTGGAACGGGAGGAAGACGGTGTCCGGCCGCACCTCGGCGGTCAGCCGTGCGCGGCACCTGACCTCGGGGCCGAGGGCAGGGGCGCCGGCGCGGCGGACGGTGACCCACGCGCCGTCGGCGATTCCCAGGCGGGCGGCGGCGGCCGGGTGGATGTCCAGCCGTGCCTCGGGCCCGGCAGCAGCAAGCGAGGCGACGCGCCGGGTCTGCGCCCCGGACTGGTAGTGCTCGAGCAGCCTTCCGGTGGCCAGCTGGAACAGCGACGGATCGCGGGGCGCGTTGGTGCGCGCTGCGGCGTCTGCGGCGCCGCCCCCGGGGGTGCGGGGCCCCACCGGCACGATCCTCGCCCGGCCGTCGGCATGGGCGAAGCGGTCGAGGAAGAGCCGCGGCGTCCCCGGGGCCCGGACACCCTCCGGTCCTGCTTCCTCGGGTCCTGCCGGGCACGGCCAGTGCAGCGCCTCCCCGGCGTCGAGTCGCTCGTAGGTGATCCCCGAGTAGTCCGCCAGGCCGCCGGCCGAGGCGGCGCGGAGCTCCTCGAACACCTCGCGCGGGTCCTCGGGGAAGGTGGACGGCGCGCCGAGCAGCGCGGCGAGCCGGTGCATGATCCACAGCTCGCTGCGGGCCCCCGCAGGCGGCTCGGCGGCGCGGCGCCGCCGGAGCACCCGGCCCTCGAGGTTGGTCATGGTGCCCTCCTCCTCGGCCCACTGCAGCACCGGCAGCACGACGTCCGCCTCGCGCGCCGTCTCCGAGAGGAAGAAGTCGCAGACCACGAGGAAGTCCAGGGCCCGCAGCCCGGCCAGCACGGCCGTCGCGTCCGGGGCGGAGACCACAAGGTTGGCCCCGTGGACGAACAGGCAGCGCACGCCGCCTGCCGTGTCCTCCGAAGCCGTGTCCTCCGAGCCTGTGTCCTCCGCGGCCGGGCCCCGGGTCGCCGGGCCCCGGGTCGCCGGGCCCTGGGTCGCCGGGGCCCCGAGGGAGGCGAGGAGTTCGACGGCGGGAAGACCCGGCCCGGGGATGCTCGCCTCGGGCACGCCCCAGACCCCGGCCATGTGCCGCCGGGCAGCGGGGTCGGTGATCTTGCGGTAGCCGGGGAGCTGGTCGGCCTTCTGGCCATGCTCGCGGCCGCCCTGGCCGTTTCCCTGGCCCGTGAGCGTGCCGTACCCGCCGCGCTCCGAGCCGGGCAGGCCCAGCAGGAGCGCGAGGTTGATCGCGGCCGTCGCCGTATCGGTGCCGTCGGCATGCTGCTCGACGCCGCGCCCCGTGAGGATGTAGCACGAGCCGGCCCGCGCTGACTGGGCGAGGCGCCGGGCCGTCTCCCGGACGAGGGGAGCCGGCACACCGGTGGCCGACTGCACGCGCTCCGGCCACCAGGGGGCGACGGAGCGGGCGAGCGCCTCCGGCCCTTCGCCGGGCAGCTCCCCGGCGACCCGGTCGGCCAGGTAGTCGCGCGCCGCGAGCCCCTCGGCGAGGACCACGTGGGCGAGGCCCAGGAGGAGGACCAGGTCGGTGTGCGGGGCGGGCTGGAGGTGGAGGCCCGCGCCGCCGTCGGCGAGCGCCGCGGTGGCGGAGCGGCGCGGATCGACGACGATGAGGCCGCCGGCAGCCCGGGCCCCGGCGAGGTGGGCCACGAACGGCGGCATGGTCTCGGCCACGTTCGAGCCGAGCAGGAGCACCGTGTCCGCCCCGGCGAGGTCGGCGACCGGGAACGGCAGCCCCCGGTCGAGCCCGAAGGCCCGGTTGCCGGCCGCCGCGGCCGAGGACATGCAGAACCGGCCGTTGTAGTCGATCCGCGAGGTCCCGAGCGCGATCCGGGCGAACTTCCCCAGCAGGTAGGCCTTCTCGTTGGTGAGGCCGCCCCCGCCGAAGACCCCCACGGCGTCCTTCCCGTGCCGCGCCTGCGCGCGTCGCACCTCCGCCGCCACCCGCTCGAGGGCGGCGTCCCAGCTGACGGGGCGGAGCACGCCGTCGTCCGCCCGCAGGAGCGGCGCGGTGAGACGCTCGGGGTGGGCGAGCAGCTCCGCGGACGTCCACCCCTTCCGGCACAGCCCTCCCCGGTTGGTGGGGAAGTCGCGGCCGGAGACCTCCGGGACGGCGGCCGGGGCGCCGGGGGCGGTGAGGCTCATCGCGCACTGGAGCGCGCAGTAGGGGCAGTGGGTCGGGACGGCCGGGGCCGCGGCGGCCTGGCTCATGCGCCCGCCTGGGCCACGAGGGATCCGCGGCGCAGGTAGCAGGCCCAGCACACCGCAAGCATGAGCGCGTAGGCCGCGACGAACCCGAGGAAGGCCGGGACATAGGAGCCGGTGGCCGCACTCGAGGCGCCCAGCAGCTGGGGGATCACGAATCCGCCGTACGCGCCGACCGCGGAGATCAGGCCGAGGGCCGCGGAGGCGAGGCGCGCGGTGTACGACGCCGGCGCGCCCCCTCGGGCGGCCCGGCTCGCCCGGGCGAAGATCACCGGGATCATGCGGTAGGTGGACCCGTTGCCGATGCCGCTCGCGGCGAACAGCACGAGGAACAGGGCGAGGAAGAGCCAGAAGCTGGCCAGCGGGAGCGTCGCGACGAGGGCGATGGTCGCTGCCGCCATGGTCGCGAACGAGGCGACGGTGATGCGCGCGCCGCCGAAGCGGTCCGCGAGCCGGCCGCCGTACGGGCGGGACAGGGAGCCCACGAGTGGGCCCAGGAACGCGAGGGAGAGCGCCGCCGGCACGCCCGCGGCGCTCACCGTGAAGACCGAGTAGGCGGGGAAGATGTCGTGGATGAGCTTGGGGAAGACGCCGCCGAAGCCGATGAAGGAGCCGAACGTGCCGATGTAGAGGAGGGCCACGACCCACAGGTGCGGCTCCCTCAGCGCGGCGAGCGAGCCGGCGAGGTCGCCCTTGGCGTCGGCGAGGTTGTCCATCCGGCGCAGCGCCCCGAACGCGGCGACGAGGATGAGCGGCACCCACAGGAGCCCGGCGACGGCGAGCGTCGAGCCGGCCTTGCCCGTGGCAGCGGCGCCGCTGGCCACGAACGCGGCCAGGCTCACCGCGAGCGGGACGGCGAGCTGGGCGACCGCCGCACCGAGGTTGCCGCCGGCCGCGTTCAGCCCGAGCGCCCAGCCCTTCTCCCTGGCGGGGAAGAAGAAGGTGATGTTCGCCATCGAGCTGGCGAAGTTGCCCCCGCCGAACCCGGCCAGGCCGGCCACGGTGAGCATGAGCCAGAACGGCGTCGAGGGATTCGAGACGCACGCCGCGAGGCCGAGCGTGGGGATGAGGAGCAGGAGCGCGGAGACGACCGTCCAGTTGCGCCCGCCGAAGCGGGACACGGTGAACGTGTACGGGATGCGGAGCGTGGCGCCGACCAGGCTCGGCATCGAGATCAGCCAGAACGTCTGGGAGGTGTCGAAGCGGAAACCGGCGGCGGGCAGCGAGACCACCACGATGGACCACAGCTGCCAGACGACGAAGCCGAGGAATTCGGCAAAGATGGACCACCTCAGGTTCCTGCGGGCCACCGCCCGCCCCTCGGCCTCCCACTGGGCGGTGTCCTCCGGGTTCCAGTGCTCGATCCAGCGCCCGCGGCGGACATCGAGCCGCAGGCTCTGGGTCCCTGGGCTCTGGGTTCCAGCCGCCTGCTGGGGGGTGGTGGTCGATTCGGTGCTCATGGGTCCTCCTGGAGCGGGGGAGTGGGCTTCTCTGGATTGACTCCCACGCTAGGAACGGGGCGTTTCGGCCAGCAGCCAGAGCCGTTAACACGCCGTGACATCTCCCTCTCACCGGTCACGGGACCCGCGTGAGCCCGGGCGAAGGCCCGCGGGGATCCGGGAACGCGAACTCGCTTTCGTCTCATGATGTGGACTGATTGTCCGTTGGCTGGACGGCGCGGACGTAGGATGGCTTGTACTCAATCCCCGGACCGGAAGTCAATCCTCGGTCCAGCATGTGAAAGCGATGCCATGTCCACCACATCTGCGGTGACGGAGCCCTCGGCCGCACAGTCGGCCAACACGAAGGGCCGAGTCATCTTCTCGAGCCTCATCGGCACGACCATCGAGTTCTTCGACTTCTACGCGTACGCGACCGCGTCCGTCCTCGTGTTCCCGAAGCTCTTCTTCCCGAACGCGACGGACATCAACGCCATCCTGTCCTCCTTCGCGATCTTCGGGGTCGCGTTCGTCGCGCGCCCGGTCGGCTCGATCGTCTTCGGCCACTTCGGCGACAGGCTCGGGCGCAAGGGCACCCTCGTCGCATCGCTGGTCACGATGGGCCTCGCGACCTTCCTCATCGGCCTGCTCCCGCCGGCGACGACGCCCGGCTGGGTCGTGCTCGCACCGCTGCTGCTCGTGGTGTTCCGCTTCCTCCAGGGCCTCGCCCTCGGCGGCGAGTGGTCCGGGGCGGCCCTCCTGGCCACCGAGAACGCCCCCGCGAACAAGCGCGCGGTGTGGGGCACGTTCCCGCAGCTCGGCGCGCCCATCGGCTTCATCATCGCCAACGTCATGTACGTGGTCATGAACAGCTTCCTCACCACGAAGCAGTTCGAGGACTTCGGCTGGCGCATCCCCTTCCTGTTCAGCATCATCATGGTCGCGATCGGCCTCTACGTGCGCCTCAAGCTGGTCGAGAGCACCTCGTTCAAGAAGGTCGTCGAGGAGGAGAAGGTTGCCAAGGTTCCGCTCGCTGCGACCTTCAGGCACCACTGGCGCGCGGTCATCGCCGGCACGTTCATCATGCTCGCGACCTACGTGCTCTTCTACCTGACCACGAGCTTCACGCTCACCTACGGCACGGCGACGAACAAGGTCGAGGTGGCCCGGGCGGCCGCGCAGAAGGCCGGCAAGCCGTTCGACGCGTCCACGTTCGTCCCCGGCCTGGGGATCGACCGCGGCCTGTTCCTGTGGATGCTGATCATCGGCGTCGTCTTCTTCGGCATCTTCACCGTGGTCTCCGGCCCGCTCGCGGAGAAGTACGGCCGCCGCCGCTTCCTGCTCTGGGTCACCGGCCTCATCTTCGTCTTCGGCCTCGCCTGGGGCCTCATGTTCGGGCCCGGCACCGGCGCCGCCATGGTCGGCCTGATCCTGGGCTTCACGCTCATGGGCGCGACGTTCGGGCCGATGGCCGCGATCCTCCCCGAGCTGTTCCCCGCGAACGTCCGCTACACGGGCTCGGCGATCGCGTACAACCTCTCCTCGGTGCTCGGCGCCGCCCCGGCCTCGTTCGTCGCGATCGCCCTGTGGCAGTTCGGCAAGGGCAGCACGGTGTGGGTCGGCGTCTACCTCGCGGTCGCGGCGGTGCTGACGTTCATCGCGCTGCTGCTGACCAAGGAGACCCGCGACGCCAAGTTCGAGGAGAACATCTCCGCCTGAGGGGAGGACTCCTCAAGAGCCCGGAGCTGACTCCTCAAGCGAACGGAGGTGGCTCCTCAACGGTGAATTCCGTTGAGGAGCCACCTCCGTGGCGTTGGGGAGTCACATCCGTTCTGCTACGGAGTCACCTCCGTCGCGCTCGGGGTCAGTCCTCGATGGTCGCGATGACCGCGCCCGCGCCGACGGTCTGCCCGGGCTCGGCCGTGAGCCCGCGGACGGTGCCGGCCTTGTGCGCGGTCAGCGGCTGCTCCATCTTCATGGCCTCGAGCACGACGACGAGATCGCCTTCCGCGACCACGTCGCCGTCCGCGACGGCCACCTTGACGATCGTGCCCTGCATCGGGGCGGTGAGCGCGTCGCCGCCGGCCGCCGTGGCCGCCGATCCGCGCGCGGTGCGGGCCTTCTTCTTGGGCTTGGCGGCCCGCCCGGTGCCGAGGGACAGCGACGCCGGGATCGTCACCTCGAGCCGCTTGCCGCCCACCTCGACGACGACGCTCTGCCGGGCGGCGTCGTCGTCCGCGTCGGCGGCGGCCGGGCCGCCGGCGTAGGGCGGGATCGTGTTCTCGAACTCCGTCTCGATCCAGCGGGTGTGGATGGAGAACGGGCCCTCCGCGGGCGCGAACGCGGGGTCGCGCACCACGGCGGCATGGAACGGCACGACGGTGGGCATGCCGGTGATGACCAGCTCGTCGAGGGCCCGGCGAGCCCGCTGGAGCGCCTGGGCCCGGCTCGAGCCGGAGACGATGAGCTTGGCGAGCATGGAGTCGAAGTTGCCGGAGATGACCTCGCCGGCCTCGATGCCCGAGTCGACGCGTACGCCGGGGCCCGTGGGGTAGCGCAGCGTCTCGACGGTGCCGGGGGCGGGCATGAAGCCGCGGCCCGGGTCCTCGCCGTTGATGCGGAACTCGAAGGAGTGGCCGCGGACCTCGGGGTCGTCGTAGCCGAGTTCCTCGCCGCGGGCGAGGCGGAACTGCTCGCGCACGAGGTCCAGGCCCGTGACCTCCTCGGACACGCAGTGCTCGACCTGGAGGCGCGTGTTCACCTCGAGGAAGCTGATGGTGCCGTCCTGGCCGACGAGGAACTCGCACGTGCCCGCCCCGAGGTAGCCGGCCTCCTTGAGGATGGCCTTCGAGGACTCGTAGAGGCGCTTGGTCTGCTCCTCGGTCAGGAACGGCGCGGGGGCCTCCTCGACGAGCTTCTGGTTGCGCCGCTGGAGCGAGCAGTCGCGGGTCGAGACGACGACGACGTGGCCCGCCGAGTCCGCGAGGCACTGGGTCTCGACGTGGCGCGGGGCGTCCAGGAAGCGCTCGATGAAGCACTCGCCCCGGCCGAACGCCGCGGTGGCCTCGCGCACGGCCGACTCGAACAGCTCGGGGATCTCCTCGAGCGTGCGGGCCACCTTGATGCCGCGGCCGCCGCCGCCGTAGGCGGCCTTGATGGCCACGGGCAGCCCGAACTCCCGGGCGAACGCGAGGACCTCGTCCGCGGACTCGACCGGGTCGGCCGTGCCGGGGACCAGCGGGGCGCCGACCTTCTCGGCGATGTGGCGCGCGCGCACCTTGTCGCCGAGGGCGGCGATGGCGTCGGGGGAGGGGCCGATCCAGGTCAGGCCCGCGTCGATGACGCGCTGGGCGAAGTGGGCGTTCTCGGACAGGAAGCCGTAGCCCGGGTGGACGGCGTCGGCGCCGGAGGCGGCGGCAGCGTCGAGGATCTTGTCCATGACGAGGTACGACTCCGCCGCGGTGGTGCCGCCCAGCGCGAAGGCCTCGTCCGCGAGGCGCGCATGCAGGGCGTCCCGGTCGGGGTCGGCGTAGACGGCGACCGAGGCGATGCCCTCGTCGCGGGCCGCGCGGATGACGCGGACGGCGATCTCGCCGCGGTTGGCGACGAGCACCTTCGTGATGGGCTTGGTGGCAGCGCTGAGGGACAAGGCAACTCCGTTCTGTACTGCGGGAAGCCTAGCGCCGACTTGGTGGAATCGCCCATATTGGTGGCGGATTCCGTGCGTAGCGGGCCGATCCTTTGTAGGGAACCTACAAACGTCAGCGGTCGACGGCGGCCGCCCACCAATCCGTGAGCCGCACCCCCGCGGTGGCCAGGAGGGCGCGCAGGGTCGAGACGGACAGGCCGACCACGGCGTGCGGGTCGCCGTCGACGCGGTTCAGGAAGGCCCCGCCGAGCCCGTCGATGGTGAACGAGCCGGCGCAGTGCAGCGGCTCGCCCGTGGCGACGTAGGCCCCGATCTCCGCCTCCTGCATCTCGCTGAACTCGACCCCCGCCGAGGCGAGCTGGCCCCGCCCCGGTGCGGCTCCGGCGTCGTGCGTCCCCGCCGCCGGGCCGGGCTCGTGGCCGCCCCGGACGTCGATGAGCCAGTGGCCCGTGTGCAGGACGCCCGCGCGGCCGCTCATGGCCGCGAGCCGCTCGCGGGCGACCTCGGCGGTGTACGGCTTGCCGAGGGCCTGTCCGTCGAGCTCGAAGACCGAGTCGCAGCCCAGGACGAGGGCGCCCGTGGCCGCGGGCAGGGCCGCGACCGCCTCGGCCTTGGCACGGGCCAGGAGCAGCGCGGTCTCGGCGGGCGTCGCGTCCGGATGGCCGGCCGCCACGGCCTCCTCGTCCACGTCGGAGACGAGGACCCGGTGCGGGATCCCCGCCTCCTCGAGGAGCTTGGTCCGGGCGGGCGACTTCGAGGCCAGGATGAGCGTGGGCGGGTGCGGCTGGAGGTGGTGGGCGCGCGGGGCGGCGTGGACGGTCACGCCGCCCAGCCTATCCCCGCCGGCTCAGCGGGCCGCCGGCTCAGCGGGCCACGGGTTCCGGCTCGCCCTCGTCGCTGCGGTCCGGCGCCGGCGTCGCGCGCTCGAGCTTGGCGCCCTCGATGTCCAGGTCCGGCAGGATCCGCTGCAGCCAGCGCGGCAGCCACCACGCCGCGTTGCCGAGGAGGCGCATGACGGCGGGCACGAGGGTCATGCGCACCACGAACGCGTCCAGCAGGACGCCGAGGGCGAGCCCGAAGCCCAGCGGCCGGACCATCGTCAGGTGGCTGAAGATGAAGCCCGCGAAGACGCTGACCATGATGATCGCGGCGGCGGTGATCACCCGCGCGGCGTGGTGGAACCCCGTCCGGACGGCCAGGTGCGCCTCGACGCCGTGGGCGTACGACTCGCGGATGCCCGAGGTGATGAAGACCTGGTAGTCCATCGCGAGGCCGAACAGGATGCCGATGAGCAGGATCGGCATGAAGCTCAGGATGGCGCCCGGGTGGGTGACATCGAAGACCGGACCGAGCCAGCCCCACTGGTACACCGCGACGACCGCGCCGAACGCGGCGCCGAGCGAGAGCAGGAACCCGCCCGTGGCCAGCAGCGGCACGAGGACCGAGCGGAACACGAGCAGCAGCAGGAGGAAGGAGAGCCCCACGACGATCGTCAGGTACGGCGGGAGCGCGTCGGCGAGCTTGGAGGAGACGTCCACGTTCGCGGCGGTCTGCCCAGTCAGGCCGATCGCCACGCCCGTGCTCGCCTGGATGTCGGCGCCCTTGGCCCGCAGGTCGTGGACCACCTGGACCGTGCTCGCGCTGGCCGGGCCCTCCTTCGGGATCACCTGGAACACCGCGATCCTGCGGTCGGGGCTGACGGTGCCGGGGACGGCCGCGACCACGCCTGGCACCGCGCGGAGCTGGTCCGCGACGTCGTACTCCTTGACCTGGGCGGCGGCCGCGTCGAGGCCGGCCGGGAGGTCGCCGACCACGATGATGGGGCCCGTCATGCCCTCGCCGAAGTACTTCCCGGTCGCGTCGTAGGCCTTGAACGCGGTCGAGTCGGCCGGCTCCGACCCGCCGTCCGGGAGGGCGAGGCGCAGCTGCGCCGCGGGGACCGCGAGGACGGCGAGCAGCACGACGGCGCCCAGCACCGAGGCCCAGGGGTGCCGGGTGACCCAGGCGCCCCACCCACGGTTGGCCTTGGCGAGGTCCGTGCGGGCCTCCTCCTCGGCATGGCCGGCCTTCGCGTTCTCTGCGAGGGCCTTGGCCCAGCGCCGCCGGGAGACGATCCGCCGCCCAGCGAACCCGAGGACCGCCGGCAGGAGGGTGACGGCGACCAGCACGGCCACGGCCACGGTCGCGGCGGCGGCGAGGCCCATGACCGCGAGGAAGGGCAGTCCGGGCACCACGAGCGCAGCGAGCGCGATCACCACGGTGAGGCCGGCGAACACCACGGCGTTGCCGGACGTGCCGATCGAGAGCGCCACGGACTCGCGCGGGTCCATGCCGGCGAGCAGCTGCGTGCGGTGCCGGTTGACGATGAACAGCGAGTAGTCGATGCCCACGGCCAGGCCGAGCATGAGGCCCAGCATGGGGGTCACCGAGCTCATTGAGACCACGCTCGTCAGGGCGAACGTGCCGCCCACGCCGACGGCCACGCCGACGAGGGCCATGATCAGGGGCAGGCCCGCGGCCACGAAGGTGCCGAGCATGACGAACAGCACGACCGCCGCGACGGCCACGCCGATGCCCTCGGACGTGCCGAAGATCTGCGAGATGTCCTGCGTGAGCTCCTTGCTCGGGTAGGCGTTGACGCCGGCCACGCTCGAGGCGATCGACTGGACGTCCTGCCGCAGCGCGGGGGAGAGCCCGTCGGTGGACTTGGTGAACTGGATCGAGGCGATGGCCGCCTTGCCGTCGCTCGAGACGAACCGCAGTCCCTCTGCGGCCGTGGCCTGCCGCTGCGCGAGCGCGAGCTGGGCCTTGGCGTCTGCGAGCTTGGCGGCGCCGTCGTCGGCCTGCTTCTTGCCCGCGTCGTACCGCGCTTGCCCGGCGGCGAGCTGCTGGCGCCCGCCGTCGAGCTGGGCCTGCGCCGACGCGGTGGCCTGGGCGATCGCCGGGGCCGGGAGGCCCTGGGCGGCCAGGGCCTTCTTCTGCGCGTCGAGCTGCGCCTGCCCGGCGTCGAGCCGGGCCTTGGTGGCGTCCAGGGTGGCCTTGGCGGACTCGAGCTGGGGTGTGCCGGCTGCGAGCTTCGCCTCGTTCGCCGCGATCTGCGACTTCCCGTCCGCGATCTTCGCGGCGGCGCCGTCGAGCTGGGCCTGGGTGGTGAACGGGTCCGTCACGTTCTGGACGCCGTCCAGGCCCTTGATCTTGGCGAGCGCGGCGCTGAGGTCCTTCTTCTGGGCGTCGGTGAACGCCGCATCCGGAGACGTGAAGACCACGGTCGCGCTCCCGCCCGCGGCGGAGGGCAGCTCCGCCTTGAGCTTGTCGAGCATGCGCTGGGTCTCGGTGCCGGGGATCTGGAAGTTGTTGGTCATGCTGCCGTGGAACGCCGCGGCCGAGCCGCCGACGGCCGCGACGATGACGAGCCACGCGGCGAGGACGAGCCAGCGGCGGTCGTAGGCGAATCTGCCGAGGCGGTAGAGGAGCGAAGCCATGGGCGTTACCTGTTCAGAGCGGAGCGGACGGGGCGGTGGAGCGGGGTGGGGCGGGCCTCAGGGCGCGGCGAAGCCGGTCTTGAGGTGGGTGATGGCGTCGGAGAGGAGGCTTCGGAGCCGGGTGAGGGACGACGGCGAGAGGTCGCCTCCCGATTCGGCCATCCACGTTTCGAGGGCTGCCTTGCCGCAGGAGATGACGCTCCCCGACAGGGCCGCCACGTAGAGGTCGTCGCCGAGGCCCGGGTGGCGCTCCCTGATGGCGGTGCCGATCTTGTCGGCGCAGTCGTCGAAGGCCTGCAGCTGGAAGCGCGTGAGGGGATCGTGGCCGGCGGCCACGAGGAACGACTGGGCCATCGGCTCGATGAGGTCGTTGTCCGCGAGGCCCGTGAGGACGTGGAGCGCGGACTCGAGGATGGGCTCGTCCGCCGGCCGTTCGCGGAGCTTGTCGAGGGCGCGGTCGAGGAACCCGAACGTCGGGGCGGCGATGGCCTCCTCGACGCTGCCGAAGTAGTTGAAGAACGTCCGCCGGGAGACTCCGGCGGCATCGGCCAGCTCCTCGGCGGTGAAGCCGCCGAGCCCGCGCGAGAGGGCGAGGGAGAGCCCGGCGGCGATGATCGATTCGCGGGTGGCGGCCTTGTTCAGCGCGCGGCGCGAGGGGGCATCAGCGGTCACGCCATGACACTACGTGCAAGTTTGCACCGTGTGCAAGTTCTGGGCAGAGACGGCAACGCCGCACCAGGACATGGCCGAATCCGGTGGGGATTGCGGCGTGTCCTGATGCGGCGTTTGGCGTGGCGGGGCGTGCTGCCCGCGCCGCGAGGTCAGCGCGCGGCGGCCAGCTCGCCGTCGTGCGTCTGCTCCGCGGCGGCGGACTCGTCGTTGAACGGGTCACCGTGGCGCGGGGCGTTGTAGAGCTCCACGTCCAGGATGCCCTGTCGCTTGGCGACGATGGTCGGCACGAGTGCCTGGCCCGCGACGTTTACGGCCGTGCGGCCCATGTCCAGGATCGGGTCGATCGCCAGGAGCAGGCCCACGCCGGCCAGCGGCAGGCCCAGCGTCGAGAGGGTCAGCGTCAGCATCACGACGGCTCCGGTGGTGCCGGCGGTCGCGGCCGAGCCGAGGACCGAGACGAGGACGATCAGCAGGTACTGGCTGAAGTCCAGGTTGATGCCGAAGAACTGGGCGACGAAGATCGCCGCGACGGCCGGGTAGATCGCGGCGCAGCCGTCCATCTTGGTCGTAGCGCCCAGCGGCACGGCGAAGGACGCGTAGCCCTGCGGGACCCCGAGGTTGCGCTCGGCGACGCGCTGGGTGAGCGGGAGCGTGCCGATCGAGGAGCGGGAGACGAACCCCAGCTGGACGGCCGGCCACACGCCGGAGAAGTACTGCTTGACGGAGAGGCCGTGCGACTTCACGAGGATCGGGTAGACCACGAACAGCACGAGCACGAGGCCGGCGTAGATCGCAAGGGCGAACTTGCCGAGGGCGCCGATGGTGTCCCAGCCGTAGACGGCGACGGCGTTGCCGATGAGACCGATCGTGCCGAGCGGCGCGAGGCGGATGATCCACCAGAGCACCTTCTGGATGATCTCGAGGGCCGAGCGGGTGAAGTTCAGGAACGGTTCGGCCTTCGCGCCGACCTTGAGCGCCGCGATGCCCACGGCGATCGCGATGACGAGGATCTGCAGGACGTTGAAGGACACGGTCGTGGTGACGGCGCCGCCGTCGCCAGCGGTCGAGGTCGCGCCCAGGCCGAGGAAGTTGTGCGGGAAGAGGCCGGCGAGGAACGCCCACCAGTCACCGCTCTTCCCGGTGTACTTCGCCTGCTGGGTGATGCCGGTGCCGGCGCCCGGCTGGAAGACGACGCCGAGGGTGATGCCGATCATGACCGCGATGAACGCCGTGATCGCGAACCACAGCAGCGTGTTCCATGCGAGCTTGGCCGCGTTGGAGACCTGGCGGAGGTTGGCGATCGAGCTCACCACGGCGGTGAAGATGAGGGGGACCACAGCGGTCTGGAGCAGGCTCACGTAGCTGCTGCCGATGGTCGCCAGGGTCGCGCCGAGGGCGTTCGGGCTGGCCTTCGTGCTGCCCGTGTACTTCGCGAGGAGGCCCAGGGCGAGGCCGACGATGAGTGCGGCGATGATCTGCGGGCCGAACGACGTGGCCCACGTCGGGAGGCGGCGCTGCGTGCGCGCGGTGCTGGTTGAGGTGCTCACCCCCCCTACGCTAGGGCGGAGATTTTTACCATACGAAGCTTGTGTTTCCTCGTATGACGCGGAGTGTGACGGCGCGGCCGCGGGTGAACCCGCCCTAGGCCGCGCCGTCACGCTGTTTTGTTACGCTATTCCTCCACCTGCTGTGGGATATGTCACGCGCGGCTCAGGACGTCAGCGCGCGCCGGAGGGTGTCCAGGCCGACCGATCCGAGGTTGAGGGCGCGGGTGTGGAACTCCTTCAGGTCGAACTCGCGGCCCTCCGCGGCGGCCTCCGCCTCGAGCTCGGCGCGCACCTGCTCCCAGAGCCGCTGTCCCACCTTGTAGGACGGGGCCTGCCCCGGCCACCCGAGGTAGCGGTTGAACTCGAAGTCCAGCTGGCCCTCGGACACGTCCAGGTTCTGCTTGAGGAACTCGTAGCCCTTCTGGGCCGTCCAGGTCCCGGTGCCCCAGCGCTCCGGGACCTCGAGGCCGAGGTGGACCCCGATGTCGAAGACCACGCGCGCGGCGCGCATGCGCTGGCCATCGAGCATGCCCATGCGGTCGCCCGGGTCGGAGAGGTAGCCGAGCTCGTCCATGAGCCGCTCGGCGTACAGCGCCCAGCCCTCGCCGTGGCCCGAGACCCAGCAGATGTTCCGGCGCCAGTCGTTGAGCAGCTCGCGGCGGTACACCGCCGTGGCGCACTGGAGGTGGTGGCCCGGGACGCCCTCGTGGTAGACGGTGCTCGTCTCCGCCCACGTGGTGAAGGTGTCCTCGCCCTCCGGGACGGACCACCACATGCGACCCGGCCGGGAGAAGTCGTCCGACGGCGGCGTGTAGTAGATCCCGCCGTCCTGCGTCGGCGCGATCATGCACTCGAGCCGGTGCATGGGGCCCACGATCTCGAAGTGGGTTCCCGCGAGGTTCGCCACGGCCCGGTCGGAGAGGTCCTGCATCCAGGCCCGCAGCGCGTCGGTGCCCTTGAGCTGCCGGGCGGGGTCCGCGTTGAGGGCGGCCTTGGCCTCGGCGATGCTGGCGCCGGGCTTGATCTGCTCCGCGACGGCCTCCTGCTCCGCGATGATGCGGTCCAGCTCGGCGACGCCCCACGCGTACGTCTCCTCGAGGTCGACCGTGGCGCCGAGGAACCGGCGGGACTCGAGCGCGTACCGCTCGCGGCCCACGGCGTCCTCCTCGGGCGCCTGGGGGAGGAGCTCGCCTTCGAGGAAGTCGGCGAGCCCACGGTAGGCCGCGGACGCGGCCGCGCAGCCGTCGGTGAGGGCGGAGGCGACGTCGGCCGGCAGCTGGGCGCCGCCGTCGAGCGTCGCGTCCGCGGCGAGTCTGGCGAAGAAGCCGGTGCCTTCCGCGCCGTACTTGCGGCACTGGCCGACGACGACGCGCACCTGCCGCGCCGCCGAGACCTTGCCGTCCGCCGCGGCGCCCCGGAGCGAGGCGATGTAGCCCTCGACGGCGGCGGGGACGTTGGCGGCGCGGCCGGCGATGTGGCTCCAGTGCTCGGCGGTGTCGGTGGGCATGAGGTCGAAGACCGCGCGGATCGACTGCGCCGGCGACTCGATGTTGTTCAGCGTCGCGGCGACCCACCCGCTCGCGTACCGCTCGGCGTCGAGGCCCAGCCGCTCGCGCATCGCGTCGAGGGTGACCTCGTCGATCTCGTCCTCGGGCGCCGCAGCGTCGAGGGCGCCGAGGGTGTCCCGCACGAGGGCGCTGCGCTCGTCGAGGCCCGCGGGCGAGTAGTCCGGGTACTCCGTCTCGTGGCCCGGGTAGCCGAGCTCGGTCGCGAGGGCCGGGTCGAGCTCGAGCAGCTTGCGGGTGAACTCGTCGGCGATGGCGTCGAGGGCGCTGGGCGCGCGGGTGCCTGCCGGGCTGTGCTGGTTCTGGTCAGTGTTCTGCGTCACGGTCACGAGCCTAGCGCGGGGCGCCGACACGTGAAAGAACCCGTGCACATCTTCCCGCCCCTCCCGTTGAGGGGCCACCTACGCCCGGTTGCGGAGTCAGGTGCGCACCGCTGAGGAGTCACGTGCCGGTGGATTGACTCCTCGAGGGCGCGTAGGTGACTTCTTGAGAGGACGGAGGTGACTCCTCAACCGGGGTGGGGTCGGCCCAGCCCCGGGCGGCCTTCGCGCTCAGGCGCGGCCGCGGCGCTGGGCGATCATGTGCCGCGGGCGAAGCGTCGCCCGCCGGATCCGCTCGCGGCGCGTCGGGGCCGCGGGCGCGGTCTCGGGGGCGGCGCTGCCGAGGGAGGCGAGCACTGCCGTGAGCGCCGCGATCTCCTCGGGGCCCGGGTTCCCGCGCGTGACCGAGAAGAGCACCGGCGCGGCGGCGACGGCGGGCGAGTCCCCGCCGTCGTGCGTCTGGGACTTCTGCGGGAGCGCGCTCACAGCGGGATGTTCCCGTGCTTCTTGGCGGGCATCGACGCGTGCTTGTCGCGCAGCGCGCGCAGGCCGCGCAGCAGCTGCACGCGGGTCTCCGACGGGGCGATCACCGCGTCGATGTACCCGAGCTCGGCCGCCTGGTACGGGTTGAGGAGCTCCTCCTCGTAGTGCTGGATGAGCTCGGCGCGCTTGGCCTCGACGTCGCCGCCCTCGGCGGAGACCGCCGCCAGCTCGCGGCGGTACAGGATGTTCACCGCGCCCTGTGCGCCCATGACGCCGATCTGCGCGGTGGGCCAGGCGAGGTTCAGGTCGGCGCCGAGCTTCTTGGAGCCCATGACGATGTACGCGCCGCCGTAGGCCTTGCGGCAGATCACGGTGAGCTTCGGCACCGTCGCCTCGGCGTACGCGTAGAGCAGCTTCGCGCCGCGGCGGATGATGCCCTGGAACTCCTGGTCCTTGCCGGGCAGGAAGCCGGGGACGTCGACGAGCGTGATGATCGGGATGTTGAAGGCATCGCAGTGGCGCACGAACCGGGCGGCCTTCTCCGAGGCCGCGATGTCCAGCGTGCCGGCGAACTGGATGGGCTGGTTCGCGACGATCCCGACCGTGTGGCCCTCCATGCGGCCGTAGCCGATAATCACGTTCGGCGCGTAGAGCGCCTGCATCTCGAGGAAGTTGCCGTCGTCGAGGATCCCCTCGATCACGGTGCGCATGTCGTAGCCCTGGGTGGGGGAGTCGGGGACGAGCGTGTCGAGGACGAGGTCCTCGTCGCTCTGCTCGAGCTCCTGGTCCGAGTCGAGGACGGGGGCCTCGACGAGGTTGTTCGAGGGCAGGACGTCCAGGAGCTCGCGGACGAACTCGATCGCGTCGGCCTCGTCGGAGGCGAGGTACGTCGCGGTGCCGGTCGTGGCGTTGTGCTGGCGCGCGCCGCCGAGCGTCTCCATGTCGACTTCCTCGCCCGTGACGGTCTTGATGACGTCGGGGCCGGTGATGAACATGTGGCTCGTCTTGTCCACCATGACCACGTAGTCCGTCAGCGCCGGGGAGTAGGCCGCCCCGCCCGCGCAGGGGCCCATGATGAGCGAGATCTGCGGGACCACGCCCGAGGCGGCCACGTTGTTCCGGAAGATGTCCGCGAACATGGCCAGGGAGGCGACGCCCTCCTGGATGCGCGCGCCGCCGCCGTCGTTGATGCCCACCACCGGGCAGCCGTTGCGGAGGGCGAACTCCTGGACCTTGACGATCTTCTCGCCGTTGACCTGGCTCAGCGAGCCGCCGTAGACCGAGAAGTCCTGGCTGTACACGGCGACGAGGCGGCCGTCCACCGTGCCGTACCCGGAGACGACGCCGTCGCCGAGCGGCTTCTTCTTCTCCATCCCGAAGGCGGTGGAGCGGTGGACCCGGAGGGTGTCGAACTCGACGAAGCTGTCCGGATCGAGCAGCATGTCGATGCGTTCGCGCGCCGTGTTCTTCCCGCGCGCGTGCTGCTTCTCGATCGCCTCCTGGCCCGAGGGCGCGAGCGAGGCCGCCCGCCGGTCGCGGAAGTCCGCGATCTTGCCTGCGGTGGTGGTCAGGTCGTGGGTCACACTCACTCCAGCTCTCGGTCCGTAGCTCACGCGCGGTGGCTCTGTAGGGTCCGCACAAAGGGCGGAGACGTCCCCTCAGTCTAGTGAGGCCCTGTGGCGGCGCCTGTGTAGGAACCCTACAAATTCGGGCGGCCGGCCAGCGCGGGTCCCCATGGGCGCGGCGCCCTTGTTACTCATCAGTAACATCGTCCCGTACACTAGAGGCATGACGAGCATCACACCGGGCGCCCGCGCCTCGCTGGCGGGCCGCACCATCCTCATGAGCGGCGGCAGCCGGGGCATCGGCCTGGCGATCGCGAAGCGGGCCGCGGCGGACGGGGCCAACGTGGCCCTCCTGGCCAAGACCGCCGAGCCGCACGCCAAGCTGGCCGGCACCGTGTACACGGCCGCGGAGGAGATCGAAGCGGCGGGCGGATCCGCCCTCGCGATCGTCGGTGACGTCCGCAGCGACGAGGACGTGGCACGGGCCGTCGATGCGACCCGCGAGCGGTTCGGCGGCATCGACGCCGTGGTCAACAACGCCTCGGCGATCGACCTGTCCACGACCGACGCCGTGGACATGAAGCGCTACGACCTCATGGCGGACATCAACGTCCGCGGCACCTTCCTGCTCTCCAAGCTCGCCCTCCCCGCCCTCCGCGCCTCGGCGGCCAGCGGCTCGGGCGCCCACATCCTCACCCTGTCGCCGCCGATCAACCTCGACCCGGCATGGGCCGGCCGGCACCTCGCCTACACGATGGCCAAGTACGGCATGAGCCTGACGACCCTCGGCCTGGCAGAGGAGCTGCGGCCCGAGGGGATCGGCGTCAACTCCCTGTGGCCGGCAACCCTCATCGACACGGCGGCGATCAGGAACATGCCCGGCGGGGAGGCCCTCGCCACCGCGGGGCGCCGGCCGGAGATCGTGGCCGACGCCGCGCACGTGCTGCTCACGAGCGACCCGCGCACCACCACGGGCGGGTTCTACACCGACGAGGAGGTCCTGGCCGCCGCCGGGGTGACCGACTTCGCCCGCTACAGCCTCGGCGCCGCCGAGGACCGCCTCGTGAAGGACATCTTCCTCTGAGAGCACGGGCGCCCAGCGCCCTCTCGATAGGATTCAGGCATGGACGACCACGCGCAGCCAGAGTCCCGCGGACCCCTCGACAGGACACTCCTGGGGCCCGGGCTCGCGCGCGAGGCCGGGCTGTCCCGCCTCGAGGTCCTGGACGAGATCGACTCCACCAATGCGGAGCTGCTCCGCCGCGCGGAGGCAGACCCGGACGGGTGGGGGGACCTGTCGGTGCTCGTCGCGGACCACCAGACCGCGGGGCGTGGGCGCCTCCACCGGCACTGGGAGTCCCCGGTCGGGGTCGCCGTCGCCGTGTCGGTGGTGCTGCGCCCCCACAACGCGACGGGGCGGCCGCTGCCGACGCAGAGCTACTCGTGGTTCTCGCCGCTCGCCGCGCTCGCCCTGCGCGAGGCCCTCGCCGAGACGGCAGGGGTGGAGGCGAGCGTGAAGTGGCCCAACGACGTCGTGGTCGACGGGCTCAAGATCTCCGGGATCCTCGCCCAGCTCGCGCCGGGAGCGCACGGCGCCCCGCCCGCCGTCGTGCTCGGAACGGGCATCAACGTCGGGCAGGCGCAGGGCGAGCTCCCCGTCCCCACGGCGACGAGCCTGGCGATCGCCACCGGCCGCGAACACCGCCGCGAGGACGTGCTCGCCGCCTACCTCGTCGCCTTCGCCCGCCGCTACCGGCAGTTCTGCGCGGTCGACGGCGACCCCGACGCGACGCTCGCCGGCGGCCGCGGGCTCTGGGGCCAGGTCGAGGACGCCACCATCACCCTCGGCAAGCGCGTGCGCGTCGAGCTGCCCGGGGGGCAGTCCCTCGTGGGGCGCGCGACGGGCCTGGACGCCCACGGCGCCCTGCGCGTCGTCGAAGAGGACGGCACCCGCCACTCGGTCGCGGCGGGCGACGTGGTCCACCTCCGCCCCGCCGACGGCGGCTATGCGTAGACTCCTCGACCCGGGGGAGCAGCTCATCGTCAGGACGCGGCGCCAGGGCCGCATGCTCGTGCTGCCCGCCGTCGTCCTCATCCTCGTCAGCGGGGCGGCCTCCTTCGCCGCCGGCTGGCTCTCGCGCGGCCGCCTCGAGGCGATGGTCCCGTGGCTCCCCGCCGGGACATCGACGTGGTCGCCGCTCGTCCCCGCGGTGGCCGCCGCGTGGATCCTCGTGGGGTACTGCCTGCGCGAGCTGCTCGCGTGGCGCTCCGTGACCTACGTGCTCACGAGCCGCCGCGTGCTCCGGCGCGAGCGCGGCCTCACGCGCAGCGACCGCGGAATGCCGCTCTCGCTCGTGCGCGATGTCAACGTCCGTCAGGGATTCATGCAGGGGATGCTCAGGTCCGGGACGATAACCTTGACCTCGGGCCAGTCGGCGCAGCTCACGCTGACCGACGTGCCGGAAGTGCGCCGTTTCAGCCAGTTCATCCTCGACGCCATCGAGGAGCTGCCGCTCCAGGAGCGGGAGCCGGATCCTGGCGACGAGATCACTGACTTCAGCGATGCGTCGCTTCCGTGGGAACTGAGGGAGGACTGATGGACGAGCCGAACGGCGGGGCGCCCCGGGAGGACGCGGAGGAGCGGAGCGCCGCCCTCGATGCCGCCTTCCTCGGCGCTGACGCGCCGGAACTCGCCGCCGACGCAGACCCTGTGGACGCGGACCAGGCCGACGCCGACGCCGCAGTAGCCGACACCGCAGCAGCCGACACCGACGAGGGCGACGCCGGGGACGCCGTCGCCGCGGAGGACCAGGGCGGGGCCGCGCACGCGGGGGAGTCCCCCAGGCCGGCCCGGCGGATCACGTCCAAGGACATCGAGGTGCTCCTGCTCGGTGGCGAGCGCACACTCAAGCGCCGCGAAGTGGCGGCAGCGGCCGGAGTCTCCCTGTACTCGGCCCGCAAGCTCTGGCGGGCGCTGGGCATGCCGAACTTCACGGATGACGACCTCGCCTTCACCCAGGCCGAACTCGAGCCGCTGAAGGTGATGCCCCGCTTGGTCCGCGAGGGCAAGCTCACCGAGGAGGCGGCGATCTCGGTGGCCCGGGCGATCGGGCAGATGACCGACCGCATGGTCGTGTGGCAGGTCGAGGCCCTCGTGGAGGACATGATCTCGAGCCAGGGCATGACCGACTCCGAGGCGCGCGTCGCGCTGCTCGAACGGCTGCCGGACCTGATCGGCCCGCTCGAGGAGATGCTCGTCTACTCGTGGCACCGCCAGCTCGCCGCGGGCGTCCAGCGCCTCGTGGTCCGCGCCCAGGCCGGGCTCGACTCGAGCGAGGAGGGGCGCGACGGGACGGAGGACGACGCTCCGCTGCCGTTGGCCCGCGCCGTCGGCTTCGCCGACCTCGTCTCCTACACGTCCCTCTCGCGCCGGATGAACGAGAGGACCCTCGCCCAGCTCGTCCAGCGGTTCGAGAACCGCTGCTCCGAGATCATCGCCGTGGGCGGCGGCCGACTGGTCAAGACCATCGGGGACGAGGTGCTCTACATCGCCGAGACCCCGGCGGCGGGCGCCCAGATCGCGCTGGCGCTGTCCAAGGAGTTCGCGGAGGACGAGATCCTCCCGCAGTGCCGGGTCGCCATGGTCTGGGGCCGCGTGCTGAGCCGGCTCGGCGACATCTACGGGCCCACCGTGAACCTCGCCGCCCGGCTCACCGCGATCGCCGAGCCCGGGCAGGTGCTCGTGGACGACGTCACCGCCAAGGCCCTCGCGGGCGACGAGCGGTTCGTCCTGGAGCACCGCGAGCCCGAGATGGTCCGCGGCTTCGGCGAGATCCATCCGGTGGCCCTGAGCCATGGCACCGGGCCGGGCATCGTCCTCGACTGACGGCGCGCCCCCCGCGGCGCCCGGGGCCCGGGGAGACCTCCCCATCGCGGGCCCGGACGGGGAGGCACTAGGCTGTGCCGGGGACATCGCCGGGGCTCGGGGCCCGGGCCGGTGGAGAGAGCACACAATTCCAGGGGGAGCGCATGACGCTGACAACAGAACAGGCCACTTGGTTCGCCGAGACCTTCGAGCGGCTCGCGGCGAACGTGGGCCAGGCCGTACTCGGCAAGGACCACGTGGTCCGGCTCGCGCTCACCGCAATGCTCGCCGAGGGCCACATCCTCCTCGAGGACGCTCCCGGCACGGGCAAGACCTCGCTCGCGCGGGCGCTCGCCGCCACGGTGCAGGGCACCAACTCGCGCATCCAGTTCACCCCGGACCTTCTGCCCTCGGACGTCACCGGCGTGACCATCTACGACCAGAAGACGCAGAAGTTCGAGTTCCACAAGGGCCCGATCTTCGCCAACATCGTCCTCGCGGACGAGATCAACCGGGCCTCGCCCAAGACCCAGTCGGCGCTGCTCGAGGTCATGGAGGAGTCCCGGGTGACCGTGGACGGCGTGACCTACGAGGCCGGCAGGCCCTTCATGGTGATGGCCACCCAGAACCCGATCGAGCAGGCCGGCACCTACCGGCTCCCCGAGGCCCAGCTCGACAGGTTCCTCATCAAGACCTCGATCGGCTACCCCGACCACGCCTCCACCGTGCGGCTCCTCGGCGGCGCGTCCGTGAAGGACCGCTCGCGCGACCTCGCCCCGATCATCACCACGAACGCGGTGGCCGAGATGGCCGAGCTGGCAGCCCAGAACCACGTGGACACGGCAGTGCTCGAGTACATCTCGCGCCTGTGCGAGGCCACCCGCAACGCCCCGGAGACGCGTCTCGGCGTGAGCGTGCGCGGTGCGATCGCGATGGTCCGCGCCGCCAAGGTCTGGGCCGCGGCCCAGGGGCGCAACTTCGTCCTCCCGGATGACATCAAGGAGCTCGCGGCGGTCGTGTGGACCCACCGCTTCGTCATGGACCCCGAGGCCGAGTTCGCGGGGGTCACCGCGGACCGGGTCCTCGAGCGCGTCCTGGGCGAGGTCGCCGCACCGCAGTCCCGCGCCGGGGTGTGAGCCCGGCGATGCCCACCCGCAACCCCTTCGCGGCGGCGCGGGACGCCGTCGTCCGCCGCCTGCCCGGAAGCCGCGGAACCCGTCCGTCGCCCCCCGCCGGGCCGGAGCCGGAACCGTCCGGCCGGACCCGCCTGCACCCCGCCTCGCTCTGGCGGGAGGCAGCGGCCCTGGGCCGTTCCTACGCCGCGCCGACGCTTGCGCGCGCCGGCGCGGCGTACCGGGCCAAACTGCACCCCACGCTCTCGGTGGTGAGCCCGCTCGGCTGGGCGGTCGCGCTCGGCGCCGTGCTGCTGGCCGTCGCCGGGGCAGCCTGGGGATGGCAGGAGGCGACCGCCGCGGCGCTGCTCGCGGCGAGCCTCTTCGTCCTCTCGATCGTGTTCGTCCTGGGCCGCTCCTCCTACGCCGTGGACCTCGACCTCGCCCGCACCCGGGTCGCGGTGGGGGAGAGCGCCGTAGGCGGCATCGAGGTGGTCAACACCGCCTCGCGCCCCGTGGCGCCGTCGCTCCTCGAACTGCCCGTCGGCGCGGCCACCGCCGTGTTCCACCTCCCGCGCATGCGGCCCGGCGTCCCCCACGAGGACCTGTTCACGATCCCCACCGAGCGGCGCGCCGTGATCGTGGTGGGTCCCGTGCGGTCCGTCCGGGCCGACCCGATCGGTCTCCTGCGCCGCCAGGTCGTGTGGACCGAGCCGCAGGACCTGTACGTGCACCCGCGCACCGCCGTGCTCGGGAGCTCGGCCGCCGGCTTCATCCGGGACCTGGAGGGGATGCCCACCAACGAGCTCGCCACCTCGGACGTGTCCTTCCATGCGCTGCGCGAGTACATCCCCGGCGACGACCGCCGGCACATCCACTGGAAGACCACGGCCCGCACGGGCACGCTCATGGTGCGCCAGTTCGAGGAGACGCGCCGGGCCCACCTCGCGGTGTGCCTGTCCGCGAACCTCGCGGAGTACGGCACCGAGGACGACTTCGAGCTCGCCGTCTCGGTCGCCGGCTCGATCGGCCGGCAGGCCCTCGCGGAGCAGCGCGAGCTGAGTGCGCTCACCCAGCGCGGCCCGCTGCGGACCGAGAGCCCGCGCCACTACCTCGACGACCTGACGCGCCTGCAGGGCGCCGCCATGCGCCCCACCGCCGTCGACGCCGCCCGCGCCACCGCGGACACCGTGCCGAACGCCTCGGTCGTGTTCCTCGTGGTGGGCACGCCCGTCACGCCCACCCAGCTGCGCGCCGCCGCCGCCGCGATCCCGCCCGGCATCCGCACCTTCGCCGTGCGCTGCGAGGCCGGGGCCGCGCCCGGGCGGGCCAGCATCGCGGACCTCACCGTCCTGACGGTGGGCGCCCTCGACGACCTCGGCCCCGTGCTGCGGAAGGCGGCGGCATGAGCGAGACCACCCGACTGCGGCCGCGGCGCCCCACCGGCGGCGTCTCCGAGCCTGCCGGACGGTCCGCCGGGACCGGCGGCGCACGGGCCGGCGGCCGCGCCGGAGGTGCACCGCGGCCGGGCTTCTGGGCCGGCCGGAACCCCTGGTTCCACGCGCTCGACGCCGCGGCCATCCTTGCGCTCGCGGCGCTCGGCATCGTCGGCTTCCACCTCGCCTACGGCGGCGACCCGCACTACCTCGCTGCGGGCCTGACCGGGGCCGCCCTGGGCCTCGCCATCGCGTTCGGCTCGTCCGCGCTGCGCCCCGGCTGGCTGGTGAGCACGGCGGGGGCCTTCCTCGCCTACCTCCTGATGGGGGGCCTCGTCGCCACCCCCGACGAGTCCGCCGCCGGCTTCATCCCCACCCTCGCCTCGCTGCGGACGCTCCTGCTCGGCGTCGTCGTCTCCTGGAAGGACAACCTGACCGTCGCGGCCCCGCTCGGCACGGGCTCCGGGATGCTCGTGGTGCCCTACCTCAGCGCGTTCGTGTGCTGCCTTGCCGCCGGCCTGCTCGCGTCGCGGCTGCGCCGGCCGTACTGGCCCCTCGTGCCAGTCACGGTCCTGTTCGTGGTCGGGATCGCCTTCGGCACGCACGAGGCGTTCCTGGCGCTGCCCCGCGGGGTCGCCTTCGCCGTGGTCGGGGTCCTGTGGTCCTCGTTCCGCCGCTCGGCGGCCCGCGTCGGCACGGCACGGGTCGTCTCGGGCGAGACCACGGTGGCAGACCCGGGCTCGGCGCGCGCGGCCAGGCTGCGCCGCGTGGGGCTGGGCGCCGCCGTCGTCGCGGTGGCCGCGGCTGCCACGCTGGCCCTCGCGCCGGCCGTCACGGCGGGCGCGCAGCGCGACGTGCTCAGGGACCGCGTCGTGCCGCCCTTCGATCCGCACAACTACGTGAGCCCGCTCTCGGGCTTCCGCAGCTTCGTCAAGGACCAGCGGGACTCGGTCCTGTTCTCCGTCTCCGGGCTGCCGCAGGGCGGCCGCGTCCGGCTCGCGGCCCTCGACGCCTACGACGGCACCGTGGCCAACGTGGACCAGTCCGGCTCAGGCTCCTTCGCCAAGGTCGGCGACGCAAGCTCGATCGCTGCCGCCGATCCGCCGTCCGGGGCGAGCACCCCGTACACGCTCGACGTCACCGTGCGCGACTACCGCGGCTACTTCCTTCCCGGCGGCAGGACGACGACGGGCATCGCCTTCGGCGACAAGAACAGCCCGGCGGCGGAAGGGCTCTACTTCAATCCGCTCACGGACACGGCCATCTCCACGGCCGGCGTGGCCCCGGGCGACGAGTACGCGGTCCGCGTGGTCGAACCCAAGCGGCCCGACGACGCGCAGCTGGCCCAGGCCCAGTTCGCGCCGGTGAGCCTGCCCGCCGTCGACGGCGTCCCGCAGGTCCTCCAGGCGAAGGCCGGGGACATCCTGGGGGACAGCCAGGCGCCGCTCGAGCGGGTCCGCACCCTCGAGTCCTACTTCCAGAAGTTCGGCGCGTTCAGCAACGGCCTCATCGCCGAGGGCCAGGTGCCCAGCCTCTCCGGCCACGGCGCGGGCCGGCTGCGCGCCATGCTCACCGCCAAGCAGATGGTCGGCGACGACGAGCAGTACTCGGTCACGATGGCGCTCATGGCCCGCCAGCTCGGCATCCCGGCCCGCGTGGTCATGGGCTTCTACCCCGAGAAGCCCCAGCCGGCCGGGACGAAGATCGACATCAGGGGCAAGGACGTCCACGCGTGGGTCGAGGTCGCGTTCGAGGGCTACGGCTGGGTGGCGTTCGATCCGACGCCGCCGAAGAACAACGTCCCGATCCCGCCGGACCCGCAGGCCCAGTCGAAGCCGCGCCCGCAGGTGCTCCAGCCCCCGCCGCCGCCCCAGGCGCCCGTCGAGCTGCCGCCGGACTCGCGGCCCGATGTTCTGGACCAGGAGCAGAAGAAGGACAACTTCTGGCTGATCCTCGGCCCCATCCTCGCCGCCGTGGGCATCGGGCTCATCCCCGTCGCGATCCTCGCGCTGCCGCTGGTGCTGGTCGCGTGGCTGAAGCTGCGCCGTCGTCGGCGGCGGCTGGCCGCGGAGCACCCGGCGGAGCGGGTGAGCGGCGGCTGGCGCGAGTACACGAACTTCGCGACCGACCTCGGCGCGAGCCTCGACGCCCGTTCGACCCGGCGCGAGACCGCCGCGGTGCTCGGGGAGGCATTCCCGGATGCCGCGGGCACGACGACGATGCTCGCCCGCCGCGCGGACGCCGCCGTCTTCGGCGCAGGCCGGCCGAGCGACACCGAGGTCGAGGCGTACTGGGCCGACGTGGACAGCTCCATCGAGGCGATGCGCGGCTCGCTCGGTTTCTGGCGCCGCCAGCGGGCCAGGTTCTCCCCGCGCTCGCTCCTGCTCGAGGCCCGCGCGGCGCTGGCCGGCCGCGGCACGGGGGAGCGCGCCGACCGCCTCCCGGCGCTCCGGCGCCTGCGGAAGGCGCGCGGGGCGGCAGCGAAGGGCAGGACCAGGGGAGGGACTCCGTGACGGCGTCGGTGCCGCCCCGCGCGCTGCCGGAAGCGGTGTGTCCCGCGTGTGGCAGTATGGTCCGGCAAGGAGCGCTGTTCTGCCCCGTCTGCGGGGCGCCAGCGGGCCACGCCGGAGGCCAGGGGCCTTCGGGCCATGCGCCTGCGGGCCACATCGGGGGATACGAGGGGAACACGGGGACCATGGTGAATCTCGAGCTGGTCAATGCCTCCACGGGCAAGCGCGCCGGCGCCAAGCTCATCGACCTCGGGCTCGCGTGGATCCTCCAGCTCCTGCCCTACACCCTCGCCCTGGTCTCGCTTGCGAGCCTCTCGGGGAGCGCCTATCCGACGAGTTCGGACGAGCAGGCCCTCCTGGCGGCCGCCGTCTGGTGGGTGGTCGGCACCGTGCTCGGGATCGCGCTGTGGATCTTCTGCTGGGCCTGGGAGGCCCGCACCGGCAAGACGCCGGGCCAGGCCATGCTCGGCCTGCGCACGGGCAACGTGGAGGGCCTCGCCCCCGGGTGGGGAGCGGTGTTCGTGCGGAACTTCGTCTTCGGGCTCATCTGCCTGATCCCGGTGGCCGGGGTGGTGCTCGCCCTCATCTCGAACATCTTCGATCCGAACAGCAAGCGGCAGGGCTGGCACGACAAGGCCGCCAGGACCTTCGTCTTCGACGTGCACGCGGGCCGGGACCCCCTCACGACCGGCGGCATCAACGGGCCGGCCTCGTTTGCGCCCCGCGCGGACCTCCCCGCAGTCCAGCAGGTCGCGTCCCCGATGGCCTCGCCCGCAGCCAAGGCCCCGGCTCCCGCACGCCCGGCCGCCGTTCCGGCTGCCGCACCCCCCGCTGCGGTCGCGCCCAAGGCCGCCGCTGCCCCCACGCCTCCACGCGCCGCCGATCCGGACGCCGACCTCGGCGTCACCCGGTTCTCCCCGGCCCGGCAGGCCGGTGCGGCCGCCGCGGGCGGTGCCCCGCCGGCGTCGGACGTCGTGCTCACCTTCAACGACGGCCAGCGGGTCGCGCTGCGCGGGCCGGTCCTCATCGGCCGCAACCCCGCGGGCTACGACGACGAGACCGTGCAGGAGTTCCTGACGGTCGACGACCCGGGCAAGAGCGTCTCCAAGACGCACCTGGCAGTGTGGAGCGACCAGAGCGGCGTGTGGGTCCAGGACCGCAAGTCCACCAACGGCACCCGCGTGGTCCGGGCGGACGGCGCCACCGCCGAGGCCCCCGCCGGCCAGCCTGTCCTCGTCGATGCGGGCGACGTGGTCCGCTTCGGCGACTGCTTCTTCTCGATCGGAAGGGGACACGCGTGACCGACACGCATGCGCCCGAGCTGGAGCCGCGCCTGCGGCTCACCGTCGGCTTCGGCACGGACCGCGGGCTGCGCCGCGAACTCAACGAGGACTCGTTCCTCGCCCAGGACCCGGTGTTCATGGTCGCTGACGGCATGGGCGGCCACGAGGCCGGCGAGGTCGCCAGCCAGCTGTGCGTGCAGACCCTGCGCGAGGCCGCGATGCTGGCCCCCGGGACCCACGCGGCCACCGCGCAGGACATCCAGCACGTGATCGAGGACGCCGACTGGCGGATCCGCGATGCCACCGGCGCCCGCGCGGGGACCACCCTCTCGGGCGCGGTGCTCATCGAGATCTCCTCGGTGCCCTACTGGCTCGTGGCCAACGTGGGCGATTCGCGCACGTATCGCCTGTCCCAGGGCGGCCGGCTCACCCAGATCAGTGTGGACCACTCCGAGGTGCGCGAGCTCGTGGACGCCGGGCAGATCACCGCCGAGGAGGCCCTCACGCATCCGCGCCGCCACGTCGTCACCCGCGCCCTCGGCACTGGCGAGGACGCCGAGGCGGACTTCTGGCTCCTGCCCGTCGAGGACGGGGACCGGCTCCTCGTCTGCTCCGACGGGCTGACCTCTGAGCTGCGTGACGCGGAGATCCACCGCCTGCTCGCGAGCCGCGCCCACCCCCAGGACGCGGTGGAGGCCCTCATCGACGCGGCCATCCACGCCGGCGGCCGCGACAACATCACCGTCATCGTCGTCGACGCCCAGGATGCCGCGGACGAGCTCGGCCTCCGCGAGACCGCGCCTCGGCTCGCGCCCGAGGAGGACACCCTCGACCGCGACGGCTCCGCGGGCCAGCGCCGGGCCGGCGCGCAGGGCACGGAGGAGCAGGGCGCGGAGGAGCAGGGCACGGAGGAGCAGGGCGCCGAGCAGCCCGCCGGGGACCGGGCCGCCGGCGACCGGGCCCCCGACGCGGGACCCTCCGACAGCGCCCCTGCCGGCGACGGTCCCGCGGACGCCCCGACCCCGGACGCCGAGCCGGGGGATGCCCGTGGCGATGCGTGAGTACCGGCCGGGGGACGGCTGGAGGCTGCTGACCCGCGGCGAGCTGACGGTCCTCGTCCCCGCCGCCCAGCCGGAGGAGTTCCTCGGGGGCCTCTGGGAGGCGCTCGGGGCCGACGGGGCAGACCTGTACGCCGTCCTCGACGTCTTCGCGTCGGCCTTCGGGCTGGCCCGGATGCCGGCCTTCGCCGTCGCGGAGCATGGCGTGCGCCTGCGCCTCCTCGTGCGCGGCGCCGTGCGCGCCACCGTGACGACGGCCTCCGGGGACGAGGTGCTCAGCGGCAGCGATGTCGGCACCTGGCTCGAGCGCGCGTTCGAGGTGTGGGACGCGCTCGAGGTCTCCGGCGCCCCCTCGGACGCCGTGGCCGCCGGGGCGCCCCAGGGTGCGCTGCCGCTGCTCGGCGGGATCGTCGCCGCGGACACGGTGCTCGTCACCGCGGAGCGGGCCGCCGGTGATCAGGAGGCGGGGGCCCGAGGGGCGGACGACGCCGCGTCGCCGCCTGACGCCGTCGGCTCGCCGGCCGCCGTGGTTGCGCCCGTCGCTCCGGCCCCGCCGGCCACCGTGGTCCGGCCAGCCGCGACCGCCGACTCGCCGGCCCCGGTCACCGAGGCGCCGGCCGAAGCGCCGGCGGAAGCGCCGGCCGATGCTCCGGCCGCGAGCGAAGAGACCCTGCTTCCGGAATCGACTGTGGGAGGGCTCGCGGGATCCGCGCCAGCCTCTTCGGCGCCTGACCCCGCAGCGCCAGCTGATCCCACCCCGGCTGATTCCACTCTTGCCGATCCCACCCAGGCTGATTCCAGGCCTGCCGCACCGGCGTCCTCGCACGGGCAGCCTGACGCCGAGGAGACGGCCGGGCAGCCGGACGGGACGCCCGCCGGGGCAGCCCCCGTGGTGACGGGGGAGGCCCCCGAGGCCACCTCCTCCACGAGCGACTACGACCACCTCTGGGGCACCACGGTGCTCCGTTCTGTCGAGGACGCGGCCGTGAGGACCGACGGCGACGACGAGGAGCCCGGCCCCGGTGCGGAGCCAAGCCCCGGCGCCCAGGCCGGCGCCGGTGCCGAGCCCTCCGAGGGGTCAGCGGCCTCCTCCGGCGCATCGGCCCCCTCCGAGGCAGAGCGCCCCGAGGCGAGCACTCCGTCGGGCACGCTCGCGCAGTCCCCGTCTGGCCGCGCCGACTCTCACGACGAGCCGGCCGCAGAGCCCGACCACGCGCCGTCGCACGCCGAGAACGGCCGCGGGCCGTCCGCATGGAGCCCGCCGAGCCTCCTCATCGACGCGGTGCCCTGGGGCAAGCCCGCGCAGCCCGAGCCCGCCCAGGGAGGAGTGCCCCCGCACCGCCCCCGGCCCCGGGCCCAGAGCGAGATGCACTACCCCGAGCCGCCGCCGGCTGACGGGCCGCAGGGCCGCTCGATCACGTCCGAGCTCTACAGCGACCACGACGGCGAGACGGTCATGCGCAGCGAGCTGGACCCGGCCTCGCTGGGCGCGGAGGGCGGCCAGGACCGCGCCGGCCCGGCTCCGGCTGCCGCCGCCCAGGCCCGCGCGGCGGCGGGTCCGCTGGTGCTCGGCCGCCGGTGTGCGCAGGGGCACTCGAGCCCGCCCTCGTACCCCCAGTGCGCGGTCTGCGGCGAGCACCTCGAGGGTGATCCGGTGCAGGTCCCGCGTCCGGCCCTGGGCCGCGTGGTCTTCTCCACCGGGGAGGTCATTGACCTCGTCCAGCCGCTCGTGGTGGGCCGCCAGCCCTCGGTCTCGCGCGTGGCCAGCGGCGGGATGCCGCGCCTCGTCTCGGTCACGAGCCCCTCGGGGGACATCTCGCGCAACCACCTCGAGGTCCGCCTCGAGGGCTGGCACGTCATGGTCCGCGACCTCAAGGCGACCAACGGCACGGTGCTCGAGCGGCCCGGCCAGGCGCCGCGCCGGCTCGCCCAGGGCGAGATGACGATTGTGCTCGACGGCGACGTCGCGGACCTGGGCGACGGCGTGAGCCTGCGCTTCGAGGCGGTGCCGTGAGCTCGAAGCGGCCCCCGGCCCCGCCCCCCGACCTCAAGGGCTTCAGGTACCTGAGCCTGCTCGGCTCGGGCGGCTTCTCCGACGTCTACCTGTACGAGCAGGACAGGCCCCGCCGCAAGGTCGCCGTCAAGGTGCTCCTGTCCGACCTGCGCACCGAGAGCGCGCGCCGGCAGTTCGAGACCGAGGCCAACCTGATGGCCCAGCTCTCCTCGCACCCGTACATCGTGACGATCTACCAGGCGGAGATCACTGACGGCGGCCACTCCTACCTCGCAATGGAGTACTGCTCGCGCCCGAGCCTGGACATCCGCTACCGCCGGGAGCGGCTCAGCGTCGACGAGGTCCTCGCGGTCGGCATCCAGGTCGCCTCCGCGGTCGAGACCGCCCATCGTGCCGGGATCGCGCACCGCGACATCAAGCCGGCCAACATCCTCGTCACCGACTACAACCGGCCCGCCCTGACGGACTTCGGGATCTCGGGCACCGTGGAAGGCGGCGGGGACGCGGACATGGGCATGTCCATCCCGTGGTCGCCCCCCGAGTCATTCCGCGGCAGCGTGGCCGACGGCGTGGCCCTGGACGTCTGGGCCCTCGGCGCGACCCTGTACACGCTCCTCGCGGGCCGCTCGCCGTTCGTCATCCCGGGCGGGGACAACTCGCAACGGGCGCTCGTGCAGCGCATCCACACCTCGCCGGTCCCGCCGCTGGGCCGCGCCGACGTGCCGGAGTCGCTCGAGCTCGTGCTCGCGACCGCGATGTCCAAGGCGCCCGAGAGCCGCTACTCCTCGGCCCACACGTTCGCCCTCGCGCTGCAGCGGATCCAGAACGAGCTCAGCCTCTCGGTGACGCCGTTCGAGGTGCTCGAGGAGCCCTCGGACGACGACGACCCCGACTCCTCCTACGAGGAGACCCGCGTGCGGGGCGTCGTCGCGATCAACCCCCACGGCCCCCGCGCGGGCACCGGGACGGGGGCGGCACCGGGCCGGACTGTGCCCGGCCGGACGGTGCCGGGCGGTTCAGGGCGCACCGTCCCCGGACGCACGACGCCGTTCCCCGACTCGGGCGCGGGCCTCGCCGGGGCACCGGGCGACGGCACGGCGCCGGGGGACACCACAGCGGGACGGGACGACACCGTCGCGCGCGGCCGGACCGGCACCGTGCCGGGCACGCAGGTGGCCCTCCACGGGCCCGGGGCGGGCGCCGAGCCGGAGGCCGACCCGACCGTGCTGCGCGGCGATGCGACGGGCGCCGACGCGACGGTCCTGCGGGGCCGCCTCGCGGGGACCGGGCAGCCCGGAGCAGGGCAGGGGCCAGAAGACGGCAGCCGCGAGGACGCCGACGGCGAGGAGCGCGCCGCCGCCGTGCGCCGCCGTCGTACGCTGCTGGCCTCCTCCGCCGCCGGCGTGGTCCTCGTCGCCGCGGTCGGGGCCGGGATCGTGCTCGCGCCCGGCCTCGCCAACCGTCCTGCGCCGAACCAGACCACGTACAGCGCCCCGCCGGTCGACGCGGTGGACTCCGGCGCGGTGCCCAACGTCACCGGTCTGAAGGGGACCGCGGACGCCTCGGGCGTCACGTTCACCTGGAAGAACCCGCAGCCCAAGCCCGGCGACGCCTACCTCGTCACGGTGCTGCGCCTGACGGGGCAGCAGCCGCCCACCACGGTCACCGCAACGAAGGCCACCGTGCCCAAGGAAGCCTCGGGGCAGACCTGCGTGCGCGTCGTGGTGCGGCGCAGCGACGGCGCGGCCGGGCCGATGGACGACTCCGCGCCGAGCGCGTGCGTGAGCACCAAGTGAGACTGCCCGGCGGCGCGACGCGCCACGGGGACCATGTGAATGTCCGAACTGGGGAGACGGAGCACACACGAATGGACCAAGGAACGCCAGGGGCCGGCGACCTCGTCGTGGACTTCTGCGGCGAGCTGTACCGGCCCGACCCGGGCGGAGTCTTCGGAATCGGCAGGGAGGGCGACCTCGAGGTCGACGACAACCCCTACCTGCACCGCCGCTTCCTCGAGATCTCCCACGTGGACGGCATCTGGTGGCTCTCCAACGTCGGGTCGCTGCTCTCGGCCACGGTCGCGGACGTGAGCGGCGGGCTGCAGGCCTGGGTGGTGCCCGGCGCGCGGATCCCGCTCGTCTTCGGCCACACCAACGTCATCTTCACCGCCGGGTCCACGACGTACGAGTTCGCCGTGCACGTGCGCACCCCCGCGTTCCGGCAGCACGCGAGCCTCGACGAGGACGACGGCGCCGCGGGGGAGACCACCATCGGCCCCATCACATTCACCGAGTCGCAGAAGGCCGTGATCGTGGCGCTCGCCGAGCCCATGCTGCGCCGCGACGGGACGGGCCTGAGCTCCATCCCCACCTCCGCGGCGGCCGCCCGGCGGCTCGGCTGGGCGCTCACCAAGTTCAACCGGAAGCTGGACAACGTGTGCGACAAGCTCGACCGCGTCGGCGTGGTCGGCCTCCGGGCCGGCGGCGGGAAGCTGGCCACCAACCGGCGCGCCCGCCTCGTCGAGCACGCCGTCAGCTCCCACCTCGTCACCGCCGAGGACCTCGTGCTCCTCAAGACGCAGGCCGAGACGCCCCGCGGCCCTGCGCCCGCCGGGCAGAACGGGCCGGAGGGGGACTAGGTGCGCATCAGACTCACGCTGCGGCGCGACCCCGAGCCCGCGGTGGACCTGGCCGTGACCGTGGACGGCCTCGCCTCGGTGGGCGACGTGGCCCGGGAACTGTGGCTCGCCGATCCGGCCCGGGCGGCCGGGCACACCGGGACGGGCGGCCGGGCTGACACCGGCGCCCTGGCCGGCCTGACCCTCCGGGTCGAGGAGTCGGTCCTCGCCGGCGGCATGACCGGCCGCGTCCTGGACCCCGACGGGACCTTCCTCGAATCGGGCCTCCGGCAGGGCTCGACCGTCTCGCTCTCGCGGGTGGCCGTGCGCAGGAAATCGGGCGGGGCGGGCCACGGCGCGCCCGGCGCGGACAGCGGCGGGAAGGCACCCGCCGTCGACCGCGGACCGGCAGCGGCGACCCTGCGGGTGGTCTCCGGCCCGGACGCCGGCAAGGAATTCTCCCTCCCGGTCGGCGCGAGCCTGATCGGCCGCGGCGCCGGCGCCGACGTGGTCCTCGCCGACCCGCTCGTCTCCAAGCGGCACGCGCGGATCACGGTGGGCGAGACCATCGAGATCGCGGACCTGAACTCGTCCAACGGGCTCGTCATGGACGGGCTCACCGTCTCCAAGGCCGTGCTGGCCTCCTCGGACGCCGTGACCCTCGGTGACTCGACCGTGTCCGTGGTGGGCCTCGGGCACAGCGCCGGGCGCACCCAGACCTCGCCGCTCGTGCCGTTCAACCGCTCCCCGCGGGTGGTGCCGAGGTTCCCACCGCAGGCCCGCGAACTGCCGGAGGGGCCGCAGCGGCCCACCACCCAGCCGTTCCCGATCGTCATGCTCTTCGTGCCGATCCTCATGGGGGCCGTGATGTTCGCGGTCCTGCAGAGCGTCGTGTCCATCGTGTTCATGGCGATGATGCCGCTGTTCGCGGTGGGCATGTGGTTCGAGTACCGCCGCCACGCCAGGCGCGAGCTCCGGGAGGAGACCAGGCTCTTCGAGGAACGGCTCGCGGAATTCACGCGCCAGATCACCGAGCTGCAGACGGTCGAGCGGGCCGTCCGGCTCCAGGAGGCACCCTCGGTGGCGGAGACCGTGGAGTCGATCTACCGGCTCGGCCCACTGCTGTGGACCCACGCCCCGGAGCACCGCGAGTTCCTCACGGTCCGGCTCGGCCTCGGCACCGTGCCGAGCCGCGTCAGCATCACGGTCCCGCCCGAGGGCAGGACGCTGCCCGAGTTCACCCGCCGCCTCCACGAGGCCCAGGGCCGCTTCGCGGTGCTCGACGCCGTGCCGGTCACGGCGAGCCTGCGCCAGGGCGGCGGCCTCGGCGTCGCCGGCCCCCGGGGCCTCGTCGAGAACGTCGCGCGCGGCATCCTGCTGCAGCTCGCAGGACTCCACTCGCCCGCGGAGGTGGTGATCGCGGGGCTGGCCTCGCACGATTCCAAGGAGCGCTGGGAATGGCTCCAGTGGCTCCCGCATGTGGGCTCCTCCCACTCGCCCCTCACCGGCGACCACCTCGCCGCCGGATCCGCGGCCGGGATGCTCCTGCTCACCCGGCTCGAGGACCTGCTCGCCGTCCGCGCCAGCGGCCCGGACGGGCAGGCCAGCCCCTCGGGCGGTGCCGCGGGACGGCGCGGAGCAGTGCGGGAGGAGCATGACGGGACGTCCGAGCCGATCGTGCCGACCGTCGTCGTCCTCGTCGAGGACGACGCCCCGGTGGACCGCGGACGGCTCACGCGCATCGCCGAACTCGGTCCCGACGTGGGCATCCACGTCGTGTGGGTGGCGGCAGGCGCCGAGCAGCTGCCGCAGTGCTGCCGCGACTTCATCGTGGTCGACGGCGAGCACGGGGCCACGAGCGGCCAGGTCCGCCTCGGGCGGCACACCTACCCGGTCAGCTGCGAGAGCGTCGACGAGGCGCTCGCCGTCCAGCTGGGCCGGATGCTCACCCCGATCGTCGACGTGGGCAAGCCGGTCGACGACGACTCCGACCTCCCGCGCAGCGTCTCCTACGTGACGCTCGCCGGCAAGGAGATCGCGGACGACGCCGGCACGGTCGCCGAGCGCTGGCAGCAGTCCAACTCCTTGCGTGCCTCGGCCGTGGCCAATCCGAAGGCCAAGGGCAGCCTGCGTGCGCTCGTGGGCTCGAAGGGCGTGGAACAGTTCTTCCTGGACCTGAAGAACGAGGGCCCGCACGCGCTCGTGGGCGGCACGACGGGCGCTGGCAAGTCCGAATTCCTGCAGTCGTGGGTGCTCGGCATGGCCAGCGCGTACAGCCCGGACCGGGTCACCTTCCTGTTCGTGGACTACAAGGGCGGCGCAGCGTTCGCCGACTGCGTCAGCCTGCCGCACACGGTGGGGCTCGTGACCGACCTGTCGCCCCACCTCGTGCGGCGCGCCCTCACGTCCCTGCGGGCCGAGCTGCACTACCGCGAGCACCTGTTCAACCGGAAGAAGGCCAAGGACCTCCTCGCGATGGAGCGCGCCGCGGACCCGGACACCCCGCCCTACCTCGTCATCGTGGTGGACGAGTTCGCCGCGCTCGCCACCGAGGTCCCCGAGTTCGTCGAGGGGGTGGTGGACGTCGCCGCCCGCGGCCGGTCCCTCGGCCTGCACCTCATCCTCGCCACCCAGCGGCCCGCGGGCGTCATCAAGGACAGCCTGCGCGCCAACACGAACCTGCGCATCGCGCTGCGGATGGCGGACGAGGCCGACTCCGAGGACATCCTGGGGGAGAAGACCGCGGCGTACTTCGACCCGGGCATCCCCGGCCGCGGTGCCGCCAAAACCGGTCCCGGGCGCATCCAGGGCTTCCAGACCGGGTACGCGTCGGGCTGGACCACCGAGCGGCCCGCGGTGCCCCGCATCGACATCGCCGAGATGGACTTCGGCACCGGCGCGGCCTGGGAGCGGCCGGCAGACCTCGTGGACGCCGAGCCCGAGGCCGAAGGACCCAACGACATCGCCCGCATGGTCCGCACCATCTCGACGGCGGCCGACCGGATCGGGCTCGACATGCCGCGCAAGCCGTGGCTCGCCGAGCTGCCGCAGACCTACGATGTGGCGCGCCTGCCCAATCCGCGCACGGACGAGCGGCTGCTGCTCGGCGTCGTGGACGACCCGGCGCACCAGGGCCAGCCGACGTTCTTCTACGAGCCCGACCGGGACGGGAACATGGCCGTCTACGGCACCGGCGGTTCCGGGAAGTCCGCGGCGCTGCGCACGGTCGCGGTCGCTGCGGCCATCACGATGCGCGGCGGCCCCGTCCAGGTCTACGGCATCGACGCCGGCTCGCGCGGCCTGCACATGCTCGAGACGCTCCCGCACGTGGGTGCCGTGATCGACGCGGACGACGCCGAGCGCATCGGCCGGCTGATGCGCCACCTGTCCGCGCTCGTCGACGAGCGCTCCGAGCGGTATGCCGCCGCCCGGGCCGGCAGCATCGGCGAGTACCGGCGTCTCGCGGACCGTCCTGACGAGCCCCGCATCGTGGTCCTCATCGATGGCATGGGGGCGTTCCGCGAGCAGTACGAGTACAGCTCCGAGAGCGCGGTGTTCGATCTGCTCACGCAGCTCGCCTCCGATGGGCGCGCGGTCGGCGTGCACCTCGTCATGACCGGTGACCGGACCAACTCGATCCCGGCTTCGATCGCCTCGAGCGTGCAGAAGCGGATCATCCTGCGCATGACCGGCGAGGACGACTACATGATGTTCGGCCAGCCCAAGGACGTGGTCACACCGCAGTCGCCCCCTGGGCGCGGCGTGGTGGACGGCCTCGAGGTCCAGCTGGGCGTGCTCGGCGGGAACGCGAACGTGGCGCTGCAGGCGCGCGAGATCACTCGGCTCGCCGAGGCGATGCGCCGCCAGGGCGTCCCCGAGGCGCCACCCGTGCGGACGCTGCCGGACCTCGTGGCGGGCCCGGCGCTGCCGACTGACTCGGGGCGGGTGGCGCTCGGTCTGGAGGACTCCACGCTCGAGCCGCTCTACGTCGACCCCTCGGGGGCCTTCATGCTCACCGGCCCGCCCGGATCCGGGCGCACGACGGCGCTCGCGGCCCTCGCGGCCGGGCTGCGGAGGGCGCGCCCCGAGGTCCGCAGGGTGTACCTGGGAGCCCGGAAGTCTGCCCTGGCGAACCTGCCGCTGTGGGACGCGAGCTTCACCGGAGAGGACGCCGTGTCCGGTGCCGTCGACGAGCTCCAGCTCGACGTGGGGGTGCGGGAGTTCGCGCTCTTCGTCGAGGGCCTGCCCGAGTTCGACTCCACGCTGGCCGAGAGTGGGCTTTCGGGGCTCATCACCGCCATGGACCGCGAGGGCCTGTGGGTGGTCGGTGAGTCGGAGACCGCGGGCTGGGGTTCGGCGTGGAGCCTGTCGCAGCCGTTCAAGAACGGGCGCCGCGGCCTGCTGCTCAACCCCGCTGAGATGGACGGCGACTCGCTCCTGAACACGTCCCTGGGGCGCATCCGGAATCCCCGGTATGTCCCAGGACGGGGCTTCTACGTGGCCCGGGGACGGGCGTTCAAGGTGCAGGCCGCGTTCGAGGACCTCGCCGCAGGCTGAGTCCTTCCGAACCTCGTCCCTATTCGTGGGAGGGCGCGCGCTCGGGTGGGGAGGAGTCCCCATCGCGGGTCCGGCAGTGAACCGATAGGTTGGTCTTCGAACGCGAGGCCCCCTCTGGGAACGAAACGGGGGTGGCTGCGCGGGGGATTCCTGGACACGCCGGGGACGTATCGAAAGGAAACACCATGGCTATTCAGCAGGGCGCCAACGTTGCCGAGCTCCGCGGTGTCGCGAAGCAGTTCGACGCGAAGGCCAACGAGGTGGACCAGATCAAGAACAACCTCAACGCGCTGATCAACAACAACATCCCGGCGAACTGGGCCGGCCGCGACGCCGAGCAGTTCAAGGGCGAGTGGCAGTCCACGGGCATGAAGTCCCTGGCCAAGCTCGTCGAGCAGCTGCGCGACGCCTCGCGCACCATGAACACCAACGCCACCGCCCAGGAGCAGACCTCCAGCAGCCTGCACTAGCAGCCAGCGGCAGCCAGCGGAGCCTGAACCCCGCGACGACGCCGCTGACAGAGACAGAGACAGCGAGAGGCCCCACGGCACATGCCGTGGGGCCTCTCGCTCTGCGCGGAGGAACCTCCCCCGCCCGGTGATGCTCTCGGGTACGGATCTCGTCGCCCTTCTCGCGTTCCGGGTACGTCCGCCCGTACCCGGAAGGCGGAATAGCCGTCGAGATGCGTACCCGAAACGGAGAGGGGTGTCGGGGCCATGGGGCAAGATAGACAGCGTGAGCCCAGAAGCAGCGAGCACCCAGGCAGCGAGCACCGAGGAAGCAGTCGGCGAAGCGGTCGTCCCGTCCGAGACGCTGCGCGATGAGTACGACGCGCTCGCGGACGAGGTCCGGCACCACCGCACCCTGTACTACAACCAGGATGCGCCCGAGATCTCCGACGCCGAGTACGACGCCCTCTACCGTCGGCTCGAGGAGTTCGAGGCCCTCCACCCCGAGCTGATCGCGAACGATTCGCCCACCCAGGAGGTTGGCGGGGAGGTCACGGCGGCCTTCGCCCCGGTCGAGCACCTTGCCCGCATGTACAGCCTCGAGGATGTCTTCTCCATCGATGAGCTCGAGGCCTGGGTCCGGCGCGCCGAAGCGAGCGTCGCGGCCACGGGGTTCCCGGCGGCGAAATGGCTCACCGAGCTCAAGATCGATGGCCTGGCAGTCAATCTCCTGTACCGCAACGGCGAGCTGGTCCGGGCCGCGACCCGCGGCGACGGCCGCACGGGCGAGGACGTCACGCACAACGTCCTGACCATCAAGGACATCCCCACCCGGCTCAAGGGGGAGGGGCATCCTGAGGAAGTCGAGATCCGCGGGGAGGTCTACATCCCCACGAAGGCCTTCAACGAGTTCAACGACGCCCTCATCGCCGAGGGCAGGGCCCCGCTCGCGAACCCGCGCAATGCGGCGGCGGGATCGCTGCGCCAGAAGGACCCTGCCGAGACCGCCAAGCGGCCCCTGAGCATGTTCGTCCACGGGATCGGCGCCCGCGCGGGGCTGACCACGACGAGCCAGTCCGAGACCTACGACCTGCTCAAGGCGTGGGGTCTGCCGACGAGCCCGTACTACGAGGTCCTGCACACCTACGAGGAGGTGCTGGCGTTCATCGAGCGCTTCGGCGAGAAGCGGCACAGCCTCATCCACGAGATCGACGGGATCGTCGTCAAGGTGGACGACTTCGCGACCCAGCGGGCCCTCGGCCACACCTCCCGCGTCCCGCGCTGGGCCGTGGCGTTCAAGTATCCGCCCGAGGAGGTCCACACCAAGCTCCTCGACATCCTCGTCAACGTGGGCCGCACGGGCCGCGTGACCCCGTACGGGGTGATGGAGCCTGTCAAGGTCGCCGGATCCACGGTCTCGATGGCCACTCTGCACAACCAGGATGTGGTCCGGGCCAAGGGCGTCAAGATCGGCGACACCGTGGTGCTGCGCAAGGCGGGGGACGTGATTCCCGAGATCGTCGGCCCGGTGCTGGCGCTGCGGGACGACGCGGCCGTCCGCGACTTCGTCATGCCCACCGAGTGCCCCTCGTGCGGCACCCCGCTCGCGCCGGGCAAGGAGGGCGACGTCGACATCCGCTGCCCGAACGCCCGCTCGTGCCCCTCCCAGCTCCGCGAGCGCGTCTTCCACCTCGCGGGCCGCGGGGCCTTCGACATCGAGGCCCTCGGCTGGGAGGCGGCCATCGCGCTGACCCAGCCTGCCGAGCCCGAGGTGCCGCCGCTCGAGAACGAGGCGGGAATCTTCGACCTCACGCCCGAAGACCTCCGCGACGTGAGGATCCGACGGGAGAAGCGGTCCAAGGGCGTGGGGACGGGGGAGTGGGAGCTCGTCCCGTACTTCTACACGAAGCCGACGGCGAAGACCCCCTCGAAGCCCACCGCCACCACCGAGAAGCTGTTCCGCGAACTCGCGAAGGCCAAGTCCCAGCCGCTGTGGCGCGTGCTGGTGGCGCTCTCCATCCGGCACGTCGGCCCTACGGCCTCCCGCGCGCTCGCCACCCGGTACGGCTCCATGTCGGCACTCCGCGCCGTCCTCGCGCAGGACGACGCGCGCGAGCAGCTCGCGGACGTGGACGGCGTGGGCCCCATCATCGCCGACGCGCTCATCGAGTGGTTCGCCGAGGACTGGCACCGCGAGATCGTGGACCGCTGGGCAGCCGCCGGCGTGAAGATGGAGGACGAGCAGGATGCCTCCGTGGGCCGGACCCTCGAGGGGCTGACCGTGGTCGTCACCGGCAGCCTCGAGGGGTTCAGCCGCGACGAGGCCAAGGAGGCCATCATCATCCGCGGCGGGAAGGCCGCCGGCAGCGTCTCCAAGAAGACGGACTACGTCGTGGCCGGCGAGAGCGCCGGGACGAAGCTCGACAAGGCCGAGCAGCTCGGCGTGCCGGTCCTCGACGAGGACGGCTTCCGCGCACTCCTCGCCGAGGGCCCAGCCGGCCTGGGTGCCCCCACGGCAGGAGCCGAGGCCGGCCCCGAGGAGGACGACGGCGGAGCGGGCGAGGGCACGCCGGAACAGATCATGCGGGCCGAGGAGGACGACGAGTGACGCGCGCCCACGAGCCCGAGTTCCTCGAGCACCTCCTGAGTGTGGCCCGCCGGGCAGCCGCGGCGGGCGCCTCCGTCCTCGCCGGACGTGCCGGCGGCGTGCTCACCTCCGCTGACGGCGGCGCCGAGACCAAGAGCTCGGGCAGCGACTGGGTCACCGAATTCGACCTCGCCGCGGAGAAGGCCGTGCGCTCGGTCCTCGCCGCCGAGCGGCCCAACGACATCGTCACCGGCGAGGAGCAGGGCACCAGCCGGGTTGCGGAGCCGAGCGGCTTCCGCTGGTCGATCGACCCGCTCGACGGCACCACGAACTTCATCCGGGACATCGTCTACTACGCCACGAGCGTGGCAGTGGCCGACGAGGACGGGCAGTGGCTCGCCGGGGTCGTCAACGCCCCCGCGCTCGGGCGCGAGTACTGGGCCCTGCGCGGCGGCGGCGCGTGGCGGCTCGATGCCGCGCGCGGGCGCACCGGCGACGAGGGGGACCGCGAAGTGTGGCCCCGCCGCCTCGAGGGCCCCGTGCCGGGCCGCGCCGAGGACGGCTCGGCGATCCTCGCCACCGGCTTCTCCTACGAGCCCGCGGTCCGGGCGGATCAGGCCGCGGCGCTGGCCGAGCTCATGGACGGGTTCGGGGACATGCGCCGGCTCGGCTCGGCCGCGCTGGACCTCTGCCTCGTGGCGGACGGGACCCACGACGCCTACGGGGAGCTCGGCCTCAACGAGCACGACTTCGCCGCGGGTGCGCTCATCGCCGAGGAAGCCGGCTGCTGGGTGCGCCGTCCCGTCCTGACGAGCCCGCTGCTCGGCGGCCCGGACGACGACGAGCGGCTCGCCGCCTGGACCTGCGCCGGGGCCATCGAGTTCTCCGGCCGCTTCCCCATCGGATGACGGGCCTCAGCGTCCGCGAGGCAACCCCGGCGGACTACCCGGAGATCGCCCGGATCGCCGAGGCCGCCTACCTCGGCCCCGGCTACTTCGAGAGCGCCGACCACCCGTACATGCAGCACATCGCGGACGTGGCCTACCGGGCCTCGCGGGGCACACTCCTCGTCGCGGAGCGGGACGGGCGGATCGTCGGATCCGTGACCGTCATGGCGCACGGCGACGGCTTCGACCAGATCGCCCGTCCCGGGGAGTTCGAGTTCCGCCTCCTCGTGGTGGACCCTGCCGCGCAGCGCTCGGGGGCAGGCACGGCCCTGGTGCGCGAGGTCGAGGCGAGGGCCAAGCGGGCGGAGGCGACCGCCGTCGTGCTCACCACGGGGGAGGGCTGGGAGGCGCCGAACGCGCTCTACCCCCGGCTCGGCTACGAGCGCGCGCCCGAGCGGGACTGGCCGGTCACAGGGACGGACATCATGCTCCCGGTGTACATCAAGCGCCTCTGACCCGCGGGCCGGCCCTCTGACGACCGCGACTAGACTGGATCGCGAACCTTCTAACCACCTTCACAGGGAGATCCATGGCTGAGATCACTCGCGACGACGTTGCGCACCTCGCGCAGCTCGCGCGGATCGAGATGAGCGAGGCGGAGCTGGACAAGATGGCGGGCGAACTGGCCCACATCGTGGACGCCGTCAAGAGCGTGAGCGAGGCCGCGGGCCCCGACGTCCCGGCCACGAGCCACCCGATCCCGCTGCAGAACGTCTTCCGCGAGGACGTCGTGGGCCACGTCCTCACCCCGGCCGAGGCGCTCTCCGGCGCCCCCGACTCAGACCAGGACCGCTTCAAGGTCCCGGCCATCCTGGACGAGGAGTAAGCCCATGGGCACCAATGACAAGCAGCTCAGCGAACTGATCACGTCCAGCGCCTCGGCCCTCGCCGCGAAGCTCGCCGCCACCGAGGTCTCCTCCGAGGAGGTCACGCAGGCGCACCTCGACCGCATCGCCGAGGTCGACGGCGGGGAGCGGGGAGTGCACGCCTTCCTGCACGTGAACACCGAGGAGGCGCTCGGTGTCGCCCGCGAGGTCGACGCGATCCGCGCCGCCGGCGGGGACGACGCCGCCGCCCTCCACCCGCTCGCAGGCGTCCCGATCGCGATCAAGGACCTGATCGTCACGAAGGGCCAGCCGACGACGGCGGGCTCCCGCATCCTCGAGGGCTGGATGAGCCCCTACGACGCGACCGTGATCAAGAAGATCCGGGCCGCGAAGCTCCCGATCCTCGGCAAGACCAACCTCGACGAGTTCGCCATGGGCTCCTCCACCGAGCACTCGGCGTTCGGCCCCACCCGCAACCCGTGGGACCTGGACCGCATCCCCGGCGGCTCCGGCGGCGGCTCCGCGGCGGCCGTCGCGGCGTTCGAGGCCCCGCTGGCCCTCGGCACCGACACGGGCGGTTCCATCCGCCAGCCCGGCGCCGTGACCGGCACGGTCGGCGTCAAGCCCACCTACGGCGCGGTGTCCCGCTACGGCGCGATCGCCATGGCCTCGAGCCTGGACCAGATCGGCCCCGTCTCCCGCACCGTTTTGGACGCCGCACTGCTCCAGGAGCTCGTCGGCGGCCACGACCCGTACGACTCGACCTCCCTGACCGACTCCTTCGACACGCTTGCCGCCGCCGCGCGTGCGGGCGCGGCCGGGAGCCTCGAGGGTCTGCGCATCGGCGTGGTCAAGGAGCTCGGCGGCGAGGGCTACCAGGCCGGCGTCGAGGCCCGCTTCCGCGACGCGCTCGAGCTCCTCAAGGGTGCCGGAGCGCAGGTCGTCGAGGTCTCCTGCCCCAACTTCAAGTACGCGCTCGGGGCCTACTACCTGATCATGCCGAGCGAGGTCTCCAGCAACCTCGCGAAGTTCGACGGCGTCCGGTACGGCCTGCGCGTCCTGCCCCAGGACGGCCCGATGACGATCGAGCGCGTCATGGCCGCCACCCGCGCCGCGGGCTTCGGCGACGAGGCGAAGCGCCGCATCATCCTGGGCACCTACGCGCTCTCGGCCGGGTACTACGACGCGTACTACGGCTCGGCCCAGAAGGTCCGTACCCTCATCCAGCGGGACTTCGACGCCGCGTTCGCCCAGACGGACGTGCTCATCTCCCCGACGGCGCCGACCACGGCCTTCCCGCTCGGGGAGAAGCTCGACGACCCGCTGGCCATGTACCTCAACGACGTGGCGACCATCCCGGCCAACCTGGCCGGCGTCCCGGGCCTGTCCCTCCCGAGCGGCCTCGCCGACGAGGACGGCCTTCCCGCTGGCCTCCAGATCCTCGCCCCCGCCCGCGAGGATGCCCGCCTGTACCGCGTGGGTGCGGCCCTCGAGGCGCTGCTCGAGGCGCAGTGGGGCGGCCCGCTGCTCGCGAAGGCGCCGGCGCTCGGCGCCCGTGCGAACGTCGGGCAGTCCGCCGAGACCAACGCAGGAGTGAAGTAGAGATGGCAGCCACGCAGACCGTCCTGTCCTTCGAGACGGCCATGGAGAAGTTCGACCCCGTCCTCGGCTTCGAGGTCCACGTCGAGCTCAACACCAAGACCAAGATGTTCTCCTCGGCACCGAACGTGTTCGGCGACGAGCCGAACACGGACGTCAACGAGGTGGACCTCGGCATGCCGGGCGTCCTGCCGGTGGTGAACCGCGCCGCCGTGGAGTCGAGCATCAAGATCGGCCTCGCGCTCAACTGCGAGATCGCCGAGTCCTGCCGATTCGCCCGGAAGAACTACTTCTACCCGGACACGCCCAAGAACTTCCAGACCTCCCAGTACGACGAGCCGATCGCGCACGACGGCTGGATCGACATCGAGCTCGAGGACGGCACCGTGTTCCGCGTCGAGATCGAGCGCGCCCACATGGAGGAGGACGCCGGCAAGCTCACCCACCTGGGCGGCGCGACCGGCCGCATCCACGGCGCCGAGTACTCCCTCGTGGACTACAACCGCGCCGGTGTGCCGCTGGTCGAGATCGTCACGAAGCCGATCGTGGGTGCCGGGAGCCGCGCCCCCGAGCTGGCCCGTGCCTACGTGGCCGCGATCCGCGAGATCGTGAAGAACCTCGGCGTCTCGGATGCGCGCATGGAGCGCGGCAACGTCCGCTGCGACGCGAACGTCTCGCTCATGCCCAAGGGCGCCACCCAGTTCGGCACCCGTTCGGAGACCAAGAACGTCAACTCGCTCCGCTCGGTCGAGCACGCGGTCCGGTTCGAGATCCAGCGCCACGCCGCGGTGCTCTCGGCCGGGGAGAAGGTCACCCAGGAGACCCGCCACTGGCACGAGGACACGCGTACGACGACGCCGGGTCGCCCCAAGAGCGACGCCGACGACTACCGCTACTTCCCCGAGCCCGACCTCGTGCCCGTGGTCCCGAGCCGCGAGTGGGTCGAGGAGCTGCGCGCCACCCTGCCCGAGCCCCCGGCCGAGCGCCGCAAGCGCCTCAAGGAGGCCTGGGGCTACGCCGACGCCGAGTTCCGCGACGTGGTCAATGCCGGCGTCATGGACTCCATCGAGGAGACCATCGCCGCGGGCGCGACCCCGCAGGCCGCCCGCAAGTGGTGGATGGGCGAGATCGTGGGCCGTGCGAAGGCCGCCGACGTGGACCCCGCGGACCTGGGCGTCACCCCGGCCGCGATCATCGAGCTCAACGGCCTCGTCGAGGGCGGCAAGCTCAACAACAAGATGGCAGGCCAGGTGCTCGACGGCGTCATCGCCGGCGAGGGTACCCCGACCGAGGTCATGGAGGCCCGCGGCCTCGTGCTCGTCTCCGACGACGGTCCCCTGCTCGAGGCGATCGACGCCGCCCTCGCCGCGCAGCCCGGCGTCGCGGACAAGATCCGCGGCGGCAAGGTCCAGGCGGCCGGCGCGATCGTCGGCGCGGTCATGAAGGCCACGCGCGGCCAGGCCGACGCCGGCCGGGTCAAGGAGCTCATCCTCGAGCGGCTCGGCGTCGAAGGCTAGCACCACGGGCCGCCGGCCGCGCCGCCGGCCGAGGGCGGGTCCTCCTGAGTGAAAATGGGAGGGCCCGCCCTTTGCCGCGCGGGCGCACGGGCGCACCATGGGAGGCGGTCCCGGAGGAACCGGCCCTACACCCGTGGAGGATGCGATGACGGCGAACGTGAACTACTTCGAGATCGGCAGCGAGGACCCCGAGGGCGCCCAGGCCTTCTACGGCGGCCTCTTCGGCTGGGGCTTCGGGACACCGTCGCCGGTCGGGTACCGGATGGTCGAGACGGATGCCGGGGGACTCTGGGACACGGGCACGATGGGCGGCGGCCGCTGGGCGGTGTTCTACGTCCAGGTCGACGACGTCGCGGCCTCGCTCGCCGAGGCGCAGCGGCTCGGCGCGAGCATCGCCATCCCCCTCACGAACAACGGCGCGATCGAGTTCGCGCACGTCCTCGACCCGCAGGGAAACCGCTTCGGGATCTGGCGGCCCCTTGCTGCCGGTGCCTAGGGTGGGCGCATGGCGCCTCTGATCCAGTACCACGCGACGGTCCTCGGAAGCCCGGACCCCCAGTCCGCGGCCCGCTTCTACGCCAACCTCCTCGGTTGGGAGCTCGGCGACGACGAGCGCGAATGGGCCACGATCCTCGACCCGGCCGGCGGATCCCAGCTGTCGTTCCAGCTGGAGGAGGACTTCGAGCGACCGGTGTGGCCCGAGAAGCCCGGCCAGCAGCAGATGATGATGCATCTGGACCTGCTGGTGACGGATCTGGCCAAGGCCGCGGAGCACGCCGCCGAGTGCGGGGCCGAGCGCGCCGCACACCAGCCCCAGGACGATGTCATCGTGTTCTTCGATCCGGACGGCCATCCCTTCTGCCTGTTCGAGAACTAGCGCACCACGCTCCCTCGGGTGGCCGTCGCAGCGCCTTCCTGTGAGCCACCTTTCGGTTGGCCCCCAGTTCGCCCGCGTCCCGCACACGAGCCCGTGGCGGGCGGGATGATGGATCCATGAGTTCCACCGCTTCACACCGCACACGCCGTGCACTCGTCATCGGCGCCCTCGGCGTCGCCCTCGTGGGCGGCGGCGGCGCCGCAGTCTGGGCCGCCTCGACGCCGTCGCCCTCACCGTCGGCTCCCTCCCCGGGAGCGCAGTCCGCGCCGCACAGGAGTGGCCACGGACAGGGGCTGATGGCACGCGGAGGCCTCCACGGCGAGGTCACGGTCAAGCGCGCCGACGGCACGTACGTGACCCTCGTGGGCCAGCGCGGCACGGTGACCGAGGCGACGGACACCAAGCTCACCGTCAAGAGCGAGGACGGCTACACCCACTCCTACGTGCTGGACGGCAGCACGAAGTTCCGTTCCGCCTCCGACCCGAAGGGGCCTGCCCTGAAGGCCAGCGACCTCAAGGTCGGCGACGAGGTGGCCGTCCGGGCCCAGCGCAACGGCAGCGACGACACCGCCACGGCCGTGGTGAAGGGGCCCTTCCCGGTCCGCACCGGCCAAGGCCAGGGGAACCAGGGCCACGCCGGCAGGATGCACCGCCAGTCGGGCACGCCGGGCGGCCAGCAGCCCACCCCCAGCCCCTCCGCGACCCCGTCGATGAGCGGGTCGGTGAGCGGGTCGGTCTCCCAGTCCTGACGGGCCGGGCTCCTCCCGGGCTCGCGGATTCGGGCTTTCTTAGAGCGACCTTAGAAGCGCCCTCCTACGCTGGTTCTGCCCGACCAGCCAGGAGGAGACACCGTGTCCGTGCCCCCGCGCCCCAGCACCCCCACCTTCCGCAGCCCCGCGCTCGAGCGCGTTGCCCGCGCCCTGGACCTCGACTTCCCCCGGGGCAGCAGGCAGCCGTCTCTGGTTCGCTTCATCGTGGCCAGCGTCGTCGCCGTCGTCGGGTCGGTGCTCGCGTGCGCCGCGCTCGCGGCCGCGGCGATCGCCGCGATGCCCGAGCTCGCCGGCTACGAGCACTTCCAGTTCATGGAGTACACGAAGCTGACCGTCATCGGCGTGGTCCTCGCGTGCCTCGCGTGGCCGGCGACGACGTGGCTCTCGTCGAGGGCCTGGAAGCCGTTCCTCTGGCTGGCCCTGGCCGTCACCGTGGTGGGGCTGGCCCCCGACGCGTGGATCCTGCTCAAGGGCCAGCCGCCGGCGGGCGTCGGCGTGCTCGTCCTCATGCACGTCGCCCTCGCCCTCGTCACCTACCCGGCGCTCGTCCTCATCGCGCCGCAGCCTCGTCGACGAGATCGAGCATTAGGGCGCGCAGCGCGTCGGTGACCCGCTGGACGGCGCGCCGCCGCGCGTTCTCGGGCCGGATCAGGAGGTCGATGCTGCGCTGCGTGCCGATGCCCGCGAGCGGGCGGAGGACCACCCCGGCCGGCAGTCCGATCGTGGCCGTGTACCGCGGCAGCAGCCCGAGCCCGCCGCCGCCGGCGACGACGGCCGCGACCGTCGAGTAGTCGTTGATGCGGTGCGCGACCTCGGGAGAGACGCTCGCTACCGCGCCGATCGCCGCGAGCACGTCCGCGGGGGAGTACCCGATCCGGCTCGAGACCCAGCGCTCGCCGGCCACGTCCTCGGGCGAGAGCTCGCCGAGGGCCGCGAGCGGGTGCCCGGCAGGCAGGGCCACGTCGAACGGCTCCCGCACGAGTGGGACCGCCACGAGCCGGTCCGCGGGCCATGACTCCGTATGCGCGAGGCGGTGGGCGAGCACGATGTCATACCTCGCGGTCAGCGCGGGGAAGCCGTGCTGGGGCACGTCCTCGTCCGCGAGCCGCAGCCGCGGCACCGGTGCCGCGGCGGCGCCCGGCCTCGCGGCCCCACTCGGCGGTGCCGTGCCCGCGTCCGCCGGGGACGCGCCGTCGTCCGCCCCGGCGCTGGACGCGAGCCGCGCGGTGAGCCGCCCGAACAGGGCCTGCGCCGCAGAGTGGAACGCGCACACGCTCACGGTCCCCGCCGGGTCCTCGTGGTACGCGCCGATGGCGGCGCGAGCGTCCGCCATGGCCCGCACGACGGCGCCTCCCGCCTCCGCGAGGACCCTCCCCGCGTCGGTGAGGACGAGGGTGCGGCCCTCCTTGCGGGTCAGCTGGGTGCCGGCGCTCCGCGTGAGCAGGGCGAGCTGCTGGGAGACGGCCGACGGCGTGACCATGAGCTCCTCGGCCACGGCCTTGACGCTCCCGAGCTCCCCGAGTTCGCGCAGGATCTGCAGCTGGCGGACATCCATAAGCAGATCCTAAACCGTCCGTTGAGAAACCGGCGGTTGTTCTAAGCTGTCTGCTGCCCTTGAATGGGCTCATGAAGGCCCTCTACAAGCCCGGCCCGCAGGCCGGCCTCGAGCTCACCGAGCGCCCCGAGCCGCAGGCCGGCCCCGCCGACGTCAAGATCCGCGTCCACGCCACCGGGATCTGCGGCACGGACCTGCACATCGAATCCTGGGACGCGAGCGCGCAGTCCATGATCACCGCCCCCCTCGTTCCGGGCCACGAGTTCTACGGCGAGGTCGTCGAGGTCGGCGAGGACGTCCAGGTCGTCAAGGTCGGCGACCGCGTCTCCGGCGAGGGCCACATCGTCTGCGGCATGTGCCGCAACTGCCGGGCCGGGCGGCGGCAGATGTGCATCAACGTGGTGAGCGTCGGCGTCCAGCGCGACGGCGCGTTCGCGGAGTACGTGGTCATCCCGGAGGCCAACGTCTGGGTCCACCACGACCCGTCCATCACCCCCGAGCTCGGAGCGATCTTCGACCCCTTCGGCAACGCCGTCCACACCGCCCTGAGCTTCCCCGTGGTCGGCGAGGACGTCCTGATCACCGGCGCAGGGCCGATCGGCCTCATGGCCATCGCCGTGGCCCGGCACGCGGGCGCCCGGAAGATCGCCATCACGGACGTCTCGCCCCGCCGCCTCGAGCTCGCGCGCCAGATGGGCGCCGACCTCGCCGTCGACGTCTCGACCATGAGCGTGCGCGAGGCCCAGCACGAGCTGGGCATGCTCGAGGGATTCGACGTCGGCTTCGAGATGTCCGGGCGCCCTGCCGCCTTGGCCGGGATGATCGAGAACATGAACCACGGCGGCCGCATCGCCCTCCTCGGCCTGCCCTCCGAGGCCGCGGAGCTCGACTGGACCAAGGTGGTCACCCACATGCTCACGCTCAAGGGCATCTACGGCCGCGAGATGTTCGAGACCTGGTACGCGATGAGCGCCATGCTCTCCTCCAACCCCGTGCTCCGGAAGAACGTCGCCGCCGTGGTGACCGACGTCCTGCCGGCCGAGCGCTGGGAGGAGGGGTTCGCCCTCGCCCGCTCTGGCAGCGGCGGAAAAGTGGTGCTGGACTGGCAGGGCGTCTGAGGGCCGGGGGCCGATGAAGCAGGACGAGGAGAGGAAGACGATGTTCACAGGTGTCAGGGACCAGCTCGCCGCCGAGCTGGAGGAGATCCGCGCGGCCGGCACGTTCAAGGAGGAGCGGCACATCGACTCCCCGCAGTCGGCGCACATTCTGGCCGGCCCCCTCGGCCGGCCCGCCGGGGAGGTGCTCAACTTCTGCGCCAACAACTACCTCGGCCTGGCCGACCACCCCGACCTCATCGCGGCGGCGAAGCGGGCCCTCGACGAGCGCGGCTTCGGCATGGCCTCGGTGCGCTTCATCTGCGGCACCCAGGACGCGCACCTCGCGCTCGAGCGGCGCGTCTCCGAGTTCCTCGGCACCGAGGACACGATCCTCTTCTCGAGCTGCTTCGACGCCAACGGGGGCGTGTTCGAGGCGATCCTCGGCCCCGAGGACGCCGTGATCTCCGACGCCCTCAACCACGCCTCGATCATCGACGGCATCCGTCTGTGCAAGGCCGCCCGCCTGCGCTACGCCAACCGCGACATGGGCGAGCTCGAGGCGCGCCTGGCGGAGGCGAAGGCGATGAACGACGGCGCCGGGGCCCGGCGGGTGCTCATCGTCACCGACGGCGTCTTCTCGATGGACGGCTACCTCGCGCCGCTGCGCGACATCTGCGACCTCGCCGAGCGGTACGGCGCGATGGTCATGGTCGACGACTCGCACGCGGTGGGCTTCATGGGCGCCACGGGCGCCGGCACCCCCGAGCACGCGGGCGTCTCCGACCGCGTGGACATCTACACCGGCACCTTCGGCAAGGCCCTGGGCGGGGCCTCCGGCGGCTACGTCTCCGGCCGGGGCGAGATCGTCGCGACCCTGCGGCAGAAGGCCCGCCCCTACCTGTTCTCCAACTCCGTCGCGCCGATGATCGTGGCCGCCACGCTCACCGCGCTCGACCTCGTGGCAGGCTCCGGGGAGCTGCGCGAGCAGCTCTTCGCCAACGCCGCCCTGTTCCGCCGCCGCATGGGCGAGGAGGGCTTCGAGCTGCTGCCGGGCGAGCACGCGATCGTGCCGGTCATGTTCGGCGACGCGGCCCTCGCCGGCCGGATCGCGGCGGAGATGCTCGCCCACGGAGTCTACGTCACGGCCTTCTCCTACCCCGTGGTGCCGAAGGGGCTCGCCCGCATCCGCGTGCAGCTCTCCGCGGCGCACACGGCGGACGACGTCGAGACCGCCGTCCGCGCGTTCGTCGCCGCCCGCGACGCGGTCACCAGGGGAGCATAATGTGATGTAGATCACAATAGCGGAGGGTCCCTCGGCCCTGTCCAGGCGCTGCGCCGCGCTCCTACCGTGGAAGCTGCGCGGCACGGCGAGCGACGTCCCTGCCGCCCTCCGCGCCGCGTGGCGGCCAGGTCCATGGCCGCCGGGCAATCAGGAGGCATGTCATGAGCGATGTGACGCCTATCAGGAGCAGCGTGCGGACGGGAGGCTCCGGCCTCAAGAACGTGGGCGGGCTCTGGGGCGAGCTCCTCGCAGAATTCCTCGGGACGTTCGTGCTCATCGCGTTCGGCGACGGAGTCGTCGCGATGGCCGTGGCGGCGCTTCCGGGATCGGGCCGTGCGCAGACCCCCACGACGATCTTCCTCGCGAGCGGCGACTGGCTGCTCATCACGTGGGGGTGGGCGCTCGCGGTGACGATGGCCGTGTACGTGGCCGGAGGCGTCAGCGGCGCGCACATCAACCCCGCCGTGACGCTCGCGTTCGCCGTGCGCCGGAAGTTCCCGTGGTCCAAGGTGGGGCCGTACATGGTGGCGCAGGTGGCCGGTGCGTTCGTCGGGGCCGCCCTCGTGCTGCTGAACTACTTCCCGGCCATCGATGCCTACAACAAGGCCGTGGGGGTGGGACGCGGAGACCCGAAGAGCAACGCGACGTTCTCGATCTTCGCGACCTTTCCCGCGCCGTTCTTCAACGGCAACCCGCTCGGGCCGCTCGTGGACCAGATCATCGGCACGATGTTCCTCGTCATGCTCATCGCGGCCATCATCGACCTGCGCAACACCGCCGTGCAGGCCAACCTCGGCCCCGTCGTGGTGGGCTTCGCGGTCGCGGCGATCGGCATGTCCTTCGGGGCGAACGCCGGCTACGCCATCAACCCTGCCCGTGACCTCGGCCCGCGGCTGCTCGCGTGGCTCGGCGGGTGGGGGCAGGTCGCCATGCCCGGCACGGTGGACGGCTCCTTCAGCTGGTACTTCTGGGTGCCGATCGTGGGGCCGCTGGTGGGCGGCGTGATCGGGGTGCTGGTCTACGACTGGTTCATCGGCGACGTCCTGCACGCGCGTGATCGGCTCGCCAAGCCCGCCCCGGAGCCCGGCCGCACGCGCGAGCCGGGGCAGCCCGAACCCGGGCGCGCCGGAAGCGAGGCCGCCGGCTGATTCACCGGCCACCGTCGGAGGGCCCCGGAGGTCCTCCCGGACCCTCCGGCGGCCGGCGTCCGGGCCCTTCGGCCCCCTGTGGGCTGCCGCGGGCCCGGGCTACAGTGAGGCCATGACGGCCACCACCAACAGCGCCCAGGATGTCGACGTCCTCATCGTGGGGGGCGGGATCGCCGGCCTCTCGCTCGCCTCGGAACTCGCCGGCAGGTGCCGGGTGGCCCTGGTCGAGGCCGAGCCCTCGCTCGCCTACCACACGTCCTCCCGGTCGGCGCAGCAGCTGATCCCGAGCTACGGGCCCCCACCGGTGCAGGCGCTGACGCGCCGCACGCTCGAGGTGCTCGCCGACGCTGCCGACGGCGCGGGCCGCCGGCTCGTGTGGCCCAGCCGCTTCATGCTCGTGGGATCCCGGGCCGACGTCGAGTCGGAGGCGCACGAGGGCATGCGCGCGCTCACGCGCGAGGAGGCCGCGCGGCTCGTCCCCGCGCTGCGCCCTGCGGCGTTCGAGGCCGCTGCCCTCGACACCGACTCCGTCCGCGTGGATGCCGCCGCCCTCCTCGCCTTCCACGAGGAGCGCGCCCGGAGCCGCGGCGTCGGGCTCCACGTGGGCTCCGCCGTGCACAGCGCGCAGCGTGTGGGCGAGGGATGGCTCGTGGGCGCGGGCGCTGAGGGCTTCCACGCCGCCAACGTGGTCAACGCCGCGGGCGCCTGGGCCGACGACGTGGCGATCCTGTTCGGCGTCGAGCGGCTCGGCCTCCAGCCCTACCGCCGCAGCGCCGCCCTCGTGTCGCTCGCCGCCCCGCTCGATCCGGACACCCCGATGGTTGCCGCCGCTGACGGCACCTGGTACTTCAGGCCGGACCCGGCCGGGGCCCTCGTCTCGCCGTCGGAGTCCGAGCCCTCCCGTGCCGAGGACGCCGTCCCGCGACCGGGCGACATCGAGGCCGCGCTCGCCCTCATCCGCAGCGTCGCCGATCTCGACGTCACCGGGATCGTTCGGGCCTGGACTGGCCTGAGGACCTCGCCGCAGGACGGACTGCCCGTCCTGGGCTTCGACCCCGAGGGCCCCGGCTTCTTCTGGCTCGCAGGGCAGGGCGGGTACGGCTTCCAGACATCCTCCGCGATGGCGGAGGCCGCCGCCGCCCAGCTCCTCGCCGGGCCCGAGGCCTTGCGCACCGGCACGAGTCCGGTATCCGAGACACAGCGGGCCCTGGATCCGCACCGGCTGTCGGTGCGCAGCTGAAGATGGAGGCATGAGCCTCCTCATCGACGCCATCGGCGAGCTGTCCACCCAGCACCTCACCGGCGAGGCGAGCCCCGCCTCCGGGGAGGGGGCCGGGGTGCTGCGGGACGCCGCCGTCGTCCTCGAGGGCGAGCGGATCGCGTGGGTGGGCCCTTCGGCCGGCGCCCCCGCCGCGGACGAGCGCTACGACGCGCAGGGCCGCGCGGTCCTGCCCGGGTGGGTGGACTCCCATTCGCACCTCGTGTTCGCCGGCGACCGCACCGCCGAGTTCGAGGCGCGCATGGCCGGGCAGGCGTACGCCGCCGGCGGGATCGGGGTGACCACCGCCGCCACCCGCGCCGCGTCCGACGGCGAGCTCCGCCGGCTCCTCGCGGCACGCGTCGCCGAGGCGGTGGCCGGCGGGACCACGTATCTCGAGACGAAGACCGGCTACGGCCTCGAGGTCGGGCACGAGGCGCGCAGCGCCGCCCTGGCCGCCGAGGCCGTCGACGAGGTCACCTACCTCGGCGCCCACCTCGTCCCCGCCGGCGCCGACCCCGAGGCGTACACCGACCTCGTCTGCGGGGAGATGCTCGACGCCGTGCGCCCGCACGTGCGCTGGGCCGACGTCTTCTGCGAGACGGGCGCGTTCACCGAGGAGCAGTCCCGCCGCGTCCTCACGGCCTGCCGCGATGCGGGGCTCGGCCTGCGCGTCCACGGGAACCAGCTCGGGCCGGGGGCCGGGGTGCGGCTCGCCGTCGAGTTCGGCGCGGCGAGCGTGGACCACGTGAACTTCCTCGACGACGAGGACGTCGCCGCGCTCGCGGGCAGCTGGGCCGACTGGGCCGGCGGCGCGGCCGGCGTTCCGGGGACGGTCGCCACCGTCCTGCCCGCGTGCGACCTCTCGACCCGCGCCCCCCTGGCGCCCGCCCGCCGCCTGCTCGACGCCGGGGTGCAGGTCGCGATCGCCTCCAACTGCAATCCGGGCACGAGCTACACGAGTTCGGTCTCCTTCTGCGTCACGACCGCCGTGCTGCAGATGGGGCTGACCGTCCAGGAGGCCGTGCGCGCGGCGACGTTCGGCGGGGCGCTCGCGCTGCGCCGGCACGTCGGGGCCGACGCCGACGGGCAGCGGGCGGTGGGGTCGATCGCCGTCGGCCATCGCGCAGACCTCCACCTCCTCGACGCGCCCAGCGCCACCCACCTCGCCTACCGGCCGGGGATGCCGCTCACCCACGCCGTGTGGCGGGCTGGGCAGCAGGTGCGCTGACCGGGCCCGCGAGCGGGCAAGATAGGTCCATGCCGCAAGCACGCGCCGTCGTCCGTCCTGCCTCCCGCGTCCGCTGGCGCGCCCAGCTGGCGATCGTCCTGGGGCTCTCCCTCGGGCAGTCGGCGGTCTACTCCGTCGTCCAGCTGCTCGACAAGGCCACCCGGGCGCCGCTGTCCCAGGGCACGAGCACCCTCAACCGCTCGCTCAGCACGCGCGAGTACTTCGATCTCGTGTACCAGCTGCTGGACATCGGCTTCTCGCTCGTGCCGGTGGCGCTCGTGCTGTACTTCGTGTGGGACGCCGCGTCCCGGCGCAGCCCCGTGGCACTCCCGTGGAGCGCGCCGTTCCGCCGCCTCGGGTTCGACCTCTCCCGGCCGGGGCGGGACTGGCTGTGGGGTGTGGGCCTGTTCCTCGCGATCGGGATCCCCTCGCTCGGGCTCTACTGGGCCGGCCGCGCGCTCGGGATCACGACGGCGATCATCCCGAGCGGCCTCGACGCCCACTGGTGGACGGTGCCCGTGCTCATCCTCTCCGCGATGCGGCACGCGGTCCTCGAGGAGGTCATCGTGGTCGGGTTCATGCTCGGCTGGCTGCGCCGGCTCGGGTGGCGCGCTCCGGCAGCGATCGCCGCGAGCTCACTGCTGCGGGGCAGCTACCACCTGTACCAGGGGATCGGCCCGTTCATCGGCAACGCGGTGATGGGGGTCGTGTTCACCCTCGTCTACCGCAGGTACGGGCGCGTCATGCCCCTCGTGATCGCCCACGCCCTGCTCGACATCACGGCCTTCGTGGGCTTCAGCCTCGTGGGGAAGGCAATGGGTCTGGGGTGAGGGGCGCCGGCACGTAGCGGGCCCCTGAACCTGACGCAGGTGACTCCTGAACGGGACGCAGGTGACTCCTGAACGCGACGCAGGTGACTCCTGAACGGGACGCAGGTGACTCCTGAACCTGACGCAGGTGACTCCTGAACGCGACGCAGGTGACTCCTGAACCTGACGCAGCTGACTCCCCAACGGAACCAGCCCGTTGAGGAGTCAGCTACGCGTGGTTGAGGGGTCAGATCGTGACGGCGCCGTCGGCCGTCTCGAACGTCACGGACATGATGCCGGGGGTGCCCTTCGGCGAGACCCACTCGACCGCGACGTCCTCGAGCGGCCGCTCGACGGGCTCGCCGAGCCACTCGGTCACACGCTCGGCCGAGCCGGCGATCGTGAGCCGGCTCATACGCACGGTGCCGGGGTAGGCGTTCGACGGGTGGAGCGACGGATCGCCCTCCCACTTGAGCATGTACGGCACCTGGGGGTCGGCGATGAGCCCCAGGATGCCGATCTGCTTCCAGACGAGCTCGCGGCCGTCGGGGAACTTGCGGTTGCCGGGGACGGCCTGGCGGCCGAGGCGCTGCTCGAAGGGAGCGAGGTCGTCGACCTCCACACACCAGCCCATCCAGCCGCCGCCCGCGGCGCTGCGGGCGCGGACCGCCTGGCCGAAGGGCGCCTTGCCCGAGGCCGGGTGGTCCAGGACCTCGACGACCTCGAGGTAGTGGTGGTCCGTGAGCGGGATGATCATGTTGCGGGTTCCGAAGCGCGGGTGGACCCCGCCCTTGACTGCCTCGACCCCGAGCGCGTTCGCGATTCGCTCCGTCGTGGCCAGAAGGCCGTCGGCTTCGCAGGCATAAGAAACGTGGTCCATACGCATGGAAGTCATGGTGCCACTTTGTGATGGGCGCCTCAGCTTAGGGGCGCCTTATCGAGATGGGACGTGGGCGGACCGGTCTCAGCGCGCCAGCGGGAGCGAGACCTCCATGGTCGTCCCGGCCGCGCCGGTCTCCGCGATGCGGACCGATCCGCCGTTGCGGACGGCGATGTCCCGGACGAGCGCCAGGCCGATTCCGAAGCTCCGACGCCCGGCCGGCGACGCCGTCCCGCCGCCCGCGTAGCGGTCGAAGACCCGCTCGGGTGCCGGCCCGGCGATCCCCGGGCCAGTGTCCGCGACAGTCAGCAGCGCCGTCGTCCCCGGGCCCCGCCCGCCGTCGGAGACCCGCACGCCGACGGTGACCCGGCCGCCGTCGGGCGTGTATTTGACCGCGTTGTCCGCGAGCGCCACGATCACCCGCCGCAGCGGGGCGGGGGCGACGGCGACGGGAACCGCACCGGCGGGCGTGTCCGCCTCGACCGCGATGCCCCGCTCGCCGGCGAGCACGGCGACGTCGGCCACGACGTCGCGCGCGAGCCCAGCGAGGTCGGTCGGCGTCTCAGGGATGTCCGGTCCGCCGGACACGCTGTGCAGGAGGTCCTCGATGACGGCGGCGAGCTTGGCCGAGTCCGCGCGCAGCTCGGCGAGGACCCCCGCCGCCTCGCTGTCGGGGCCCAGACGCCGCTGGGCGAGCTGGATGCGCGTGTTCAGGACGGTCAGCGGCGTGCGCAGCTCGTGGCTCGCGTCCTGGACGAAGCTGCGCTGGAGGGCGAGCGATTCGCCCAGCGGCTTGACGGCCTGCCGCGCGACGAGCGCCCCCACGACGCCCGCGAGCACGATCCCGAACACGCCGCCCGCGACGAGCGCGCCGAAGACGTCCACGGTGTCCAGCAGGAGCTGCTGCCCGCTGCGCGCCGCGTGTGCGGCGATCTCGGAGGGCTGGGACTTGACCCAGATGAAGACGGCGGCGGCGGCGAGGAGGAGCACGACGACGACGGCGACGGCCGCCGCGATCTGCAGTCCCACCTTCAGGGCGGCCCGCCGCAGCGCGGCCTCGTCCGAGTTCGCGGGGCGGCGCCGCGGGAAGCCGGGGCGCACGCTGCGTGCCGGCGCCGTCATTCGAGGCCGCCGAGCTGGTAGCCGACTCCGTGGACGGTCCTGATCACGGTCTTGTCCGTCTTCTTCCTGAGGTAGTGGACGTAGGTGTCGACGACGCCGGGGGTGTCGCCGGCGTCGAACACCGACGCGAGGAGCTCGGCGCGCGAATGGACCCGGTCCGGCTCGGCGGCGAGGCGCGCCAGCAGGGAGGCCTCGGCCGCCGAGAGCTCGACCCGGTGCCCGTACGGCGAGGTGAGCACCCGCGCCGCCGGATCGAGGTCCCACGAGCCGACTGCCAGCAGCGCGGGGGCCGGCGGCGCGTAGGTCCTCGTGAGCGCGCGGAGCCTCGCGGCCAGCTCGTCGGAGTCGAAGGGCTTGACCAGGTAGTCGTTGGCGCCGGCGTCGAGGCCCTCGACCTTGTCGGGGACGCTGCCGAGCGCGGTGAGGATGAGGACCGGGACCGCGAGCCCCCGGGCACGGATCGACTTCACGAGCGAGACGCCGTCCACGAGGGGGAGCCCGCGGTCCACCACCAGGGCATCCCAGTCCTCGCCGAGCGCGAGCCGGAGGCCCTCGCGCCCGTCCGGGGCGAGGACCACGTCGAAGTCGTCACGGAGCAGCTCCGCCATGAGCGGGCCGAGCTGGGGATCGTCCTCGACGAGCAGGACGCGGGGCGTGGCGGTCATGGCTGCCATTGTGCCAAGCGCGGCTTCCGGGCGCCGTGGCGGCGCGGTCGGCGGCTCAGTCCTGCTCGGCCCCCACCGGGGCGGGGTCCGGCTGGGCGGCCTTGCGGCGGCGGCGCCAGATCTCGAGGCCGATGGGGATGACCGAGGCCGCGACGATCAGCACGGAGAGGATGTCGATGTTCTTGGCGATGAACTCGACGTGGCCGAGCCACACGCCCAGCAGCGTGATGGACACCGCCCACGCGACGCCGCCGAGCACGTTCCAGCCGATGAACCGGCGGTAGGGGTAGTGCGCCATGCCCGCCGCGAGCGGGATGAAGGTGCGCACGATCGGCACGAACCGGGCGAGCACGAGGGCCCGGCCGCCGTACCGGCCGAAGAACTCCTCGGCGCTGTCGAGGTAGGAGAGCTTGAGCACGCGCGCGTCGGCGCGGAACCAGCGCTTGCCGACGAATCGGCCGAGCAGGTAGCCGGCCTGGTCGCCCGCGACCGCCGCGGCCGCCACGACGAGCATGAGCACAGGCAGGCTCAGCCCGAGCTGGACGTGGAGCAGGCCCACGGTGAACAGGAGGGAGTCCCCGGGCAGGAAGGGGAAGAGGAGGCCGGACTCGATGAAGACCATGAGGGCGACCACGCCGAGCACCCAGGGCCCGGCTCCGGTCAGGAGTGCAGTGGGATCGAGCATGGTGGTATCAGCGGCTTTCGAGTCGGGTGATGAAGGGCAGCTTGGCGAGCACCGGCGGGACGAGGCGGTTCCACAGGCCCGCGAAGAGGAAGATCCCGGCGATCGAGGCGGGGAAGGAGACCAGGACGTCCATCGGGTAGTGCATACCCACGTACACGCGGGTCCACGCAACGAAGACCGAGGCCGCGAACCCGACGACGAGGACCCAGACGCCCCATCGCGTGTGCCTCAGGAGGAAGTACAGCGCGATCGTGAGCGAGACGGCGAAGCAGACGTGGCCGCTCGGGAAGCTGTTGGGGTCCATGGCGTCGGAGATGGGGTTCGCGAGGAGGCCCTGGTCGGGACGCTGGCGGTGGACCGCGTATTTGAAGATGAGGCTGTAGACCCAGCCGAAGCCCGTGATGCCGACGACCGCGATCGCGTCCACCGGGGTGCGCCGGACGAACCACAGGGCCGCGAGCACCACGACGAGGATCACGATGGCGCCCTTGGGGCCGAGGATCTGCTCGAGTGCCAGCGAGACGGTGTTCATCCACGGCACGTGGTGCAGGCTCATCCACGCATCGACGTTGAACTCGGCGTTCGTGTAGGCGCTCGTGGTCGCGGCGAAGCCCAGGGCCAGCACCACGACGCTCATCACGACCGGGACGAGGATCCAGTGCTTGAGCGTTGGCAGGTACAGGAGCCGGCTGCGGACCGGGAGGCCGGCCCAGGCCCCCGGCCGGGCCGACGCGTCGCGGGAGGTCATCATGAGCCCATCATGGAGCCGGCCGTCTAAGACCGTTCTAAGAACCTCCCGCTCGCGCAGCGGCGCAAGCGGCACGAACGTGCCGGTCGCCGGGCTTCCCTGTGGCTTGACTCACAGGATCGGCCCGCGCAAGCTGGTGAGCGGAACGTTCGTGCCGGTGATCCCGCCGCGTTCAGGGTCCGGGAAGCGGCGCCAGACGGTGGGCCGCCGGGAAGCGGGGAGGCCTGTGGGCAAGCTCAGCAGGACGGTCGCCGGCGAGGTGAGGGCCCGCCGTCGGGCGCTCGGACTGACACAGCAGGACCTGGCCGAGCTCGCCGGGGTGAGCGAGCGGTTCGTCCGGTTCGTCGAGCAGGCCAAGGCGAGCGTCCAGCTCGACGCCCTCGAAGCGGTCCTCGGCGCGCTCGGGCTCGAGCTGCGCCTCGCCGGCAGCGGTGAGGCACCGTGACGAGGCACCGGATCGCCGACGTCTACAAGGCCGGCGTCCTCGCCGCCCGGCTCGAGCGCTTCGAGGGAGGGACCCGCTTCGCCTACCTGCCCGCCTACGTCTCCTCCGGAGGCGAACCGGTCGCGAGCACACTCCCGCTCACGAGCCGCCCGGTCGTGACCGGCGCCGGGGCCGTGCCGCCGTTCTTCACCGGCCTCCTGCCCGAGGGGCGGCGCCTCGCCTCGCTGCGCCGGGCCGTCAAGACGAGCGCCGACGACGAGCTCGGGCTCCTCATGGCCGCCGGCTCGGACCCTGTGGGCGACGTGCAGATCGTCCCCCACGGCGAGCCGCTGCCCGGCACGGAGACGGCGGCCGGCCCCGGCGCGGGCGCCCCGAGCGGCCCGGACGAGCAGGCCGTGGTCCTCGACCCGCGCCGCACCCCGGACTTCGCCAGGCTCCTGGACGATCCGAACCTCGTGGACCCCAAGGCGCTCGCCGGCGTCCAGGACAAGGTGAGCGCGGGGATGATCTCGGTGCCCGCGGCGCAGTCCGGTCGGAGCTACATCCTCAAGCTCAACGCGCCCGAGTTCCCGCACGTGGTCGAGAACGAGCACCTCATGTACCGTTACGCGGCCCGGCTGCGGATCCCGGTGAGCCCGGTCAGGCTCGTGCACGACGTCGCGGGGCGGGCGGGCCTGCTCGTCGAGCGCTTCGACCGGCCTCCCCGCACGGCGGACGCGGCGGCGGGCGTCCTCCGCCTGGCCGTCGAGGACGGCTCGCAGCTGCTCGGCCTGTATCCCGCGGACAAGTACAACGTGAGCTACGAGGAGCTCTGCCGCGCGGTCGCCGCCCAGTGCGCCGCGCCCCTGCCGGCACTGCGGAGCCTCGCCCTCCAGGGCGCCTTCGCGTGGCTCACCGGCAACGGCGACCTCCACGCCAAGAACGTCTCGGTGGTCCGCGGGCTGGCGGTGCCGGGGGAGTGGGCCGTTGCCCCCGTCTACGACATCCCCTCGACCGTTCCGTACGGGGACAAGTCGCTCGCGCTGCCGCTCGGCGGCAAGCGCACGGGGATCTCCCGGCGGCACTTCCTTGCGTGGGCGCACGAGCTCGGCCTCCCCGCCCGCGCCGCCGAGGGGGTGCTCGCGGCGGCGCTGCGGGCCGCGGGCCCGCTCGTGTCGGACCTCGATGCGGCCGACGGCGGCCCCTCGCCGTTCGCGGCGGCCGTCACCCGCGCCTGGGTCAGGGAGCTGCGGCACCGCCGCCGCCTCATGGAGGGCTGACGGGGCCCCTGGGGGAGCCAAGTCACAGACGGTCACAGTCTTCGGGGCCCCTCGCGGGCGCCCCTACACTCGAGCCATAGGTCATGAGTGCCAGCGCCAAACCCCGGTTCGCTGGCCGGCAACCCTCCCGCCGCGGTGGGGTGCCCCGGGTGAAGACCTGGGCCGGCGAGAGCCGCCGGTCAAGCGCAGCGCAAAGGAGCTTGCTATGTCCAGCAACCCCCAGTGGTCCTTCGAGACCCGCCAGATCCACGTCGGCCAGACCCCGGACGCCGAGACCGGCGCCCGGGCCCTGCCGATCTACCAGACCACCTCGTTCGTGTTCCCGAGCGCCGAGAGCGCCGCGAAGCGCTTCGCCCTCGCGGAGCTCGCCCCCATCTACACGCGTATCGGCAATCCCACCCAGGACGCGGTCGAGCAGCGCATCGCGAGCCTCGAGGGCGGCGTCGCCGCGCTCCTGCTCTCCTCGGGCCAGGCCGCGACCACCTACGCGCTCCTCAACGTCGCCGAGTCCGGCGACCATGTGGTCGCGAGCGCGAGCCTGTACGGCGGGACGTACAACCTGCTCAAGCACACGTTCGCCAAGTTCGGCATCGAGGTCACCTTCGTCGAGGACCCCGACAGCCTGGACGAGTGGAAGGCCGCCGTCCGGCCCGCCACGAAGGCGTTCTTCGCCGAGTCGATCTCCAACCCGCGGCAGAACGTCCTGGACATCGAGGCCGTCGCCGGCGCCGCGCACGCGGCCGGGGTGCCGCTGATCATCGACAACACGGTGGCCACCCCGTACCTCGTGCGCCCGCTCGAGCACGGCGCCGACGTCGTGGTCCACTCGGCCACGAAGTACCTCGGCGGCCACGGTTCCGCGATCGCTGGGGTGATCGTGGACGGCGGCAGCTTCGACTTCGCCCAGGACCCGGAGCGCTTCCCGGGCTTCAACACCCCGGACGAGAGCTACAACGGGCTCGTGTTCGCCCGCGACCTCGGCGTCGGCGGCGCCCTCGGGGCCAACCTCGCCTACATCCTCAAGGCCCGCGTCCAGCTGCTCCGCGACCTCGGTTCCGCGGTCTCGCCGTTCAACGCGTTCCTCATCGCCCAGGGCATCGAGACCCTCTCCCTGCGCGTCGAGCGCCACGTCGAGAACGCCCAGAAGGTCGCGCGCTGGCTCGAGGCGAGGGCCGACGTCGAGTCCGTCGCCTATGCGGGCCTGCCCTCGAGCCCGTGGCACGAGCTCGGCCGGAAGTACGCACCCAAGGGCACCGGCGCGATCGTCTCCTTCGAGCTCGCGGCGGCCGACGGCGTGGACCCCGCCGCCGCGGGGGCGGCCTTCGTCGACGCCCTGTCGCTGCACTCGCACGTGGCCAACATCGGCGACGTCCGCTCGCTCGTGATCCACCCGGCCTCCACCACCCACGCCCAGCTCACGGCCGAGCAGCAGCGTGCCGCGGGCGTCACCCCCGGACTCGTGCGCCTCGCCGTGGGGCTCGAGAACATCGAGGACATCCTCGCCGACCTCGAGGCCGGCTTCGCCGCGGCCGCGGCCGTCGGGCAGTCCCGGGACGGCGCCCGGCAGGAGGAAGCTGTCGCGGAGCCCGTCGCGTGACGCTCCTCGACCGCCCGGGGGCGCCCCGCCCGGCTGCCGCGCGCGGCGGCGAGCGGACGACGGCGCCGCGGCAGGACGGCGTCGTGCTCACCGCCGGCGTGGGGGCCCTCCAGCTCGAGGCCGGCGGCGCGCTCCCCGAGGTCGAGCTCTCCTACGAGACGTGGGGCACCCTCGACGCGGACGCGTCCAACGCCGTGCTGATCCAGCACGCCCTCACCGGCGACACGCACGTGGCCCAGGGCCACGGCGAGGAACCCGGCTGGTGGGACGCGCTCGTGGGGCCGGGGAAGCCCGTGGACACCGAGAAGTACTTCGTCGTCGCGGCCAACATGCTCGGGGGCTGCTACGGCAGCACCGGCCCCAGCAGCCTCGATCCCGAAGGGGTCCCGTGGGGGTCGCGGTTCCCGTTCGTGACGATCCGCGACTCGGTCCGCGCCGAGGCACGCCTCGCCGACCGGCTGGGGATCCGGCGCTGGCACGCCGTGGTGGGAGGGTCGATGGGGGGCGCACGTGCCCTCGAATGGGCCGCGATGTACCCGGACCGGGTGCGCCACTGCGTGGTGGTGGCCATCGGCGGGTACTCGACCGCCGAGCAGATCGCCCTCGCGCAGGCGCAGCTCCTCGCCATCCGCCAGGACCCGGCGTACCGCGGCGGCGACTACTACGGCGGTCCCGTCCCGGTGGCGGGCCTCGGCCTGGCCCGGCGCATCGCCCACATCTCCTACCGCTCCGAGGCCGAGCTGAACTTCCGGTTCGGGCGGCGCGGCCAGGGCGCCGAGAATCCGCTCGAGGCGCCGGGCAGCGCGGCAGAGCGGGGCCGCTACCAGGTGGAGAGCTACCTCGACCACCAGGCGGAGAAGCTCGTGGGACGCTTCGATGCCAACAGCTACGTGGCGCTCACCGAGGCGCTCATGAGCCACGACGTTGGCCGCGGCCGCGGCGGCCTGCAGCGTGCCCTTGCCGGAGCCAAGGCGGAGTTCTTCCTCGCCTCCGTGAACTCGGACCGTCTCTACTTCCCTGAGCAGAGCGACGAGCTCGCCCGCGCCCTCCCGGGCGAGGTCCCGGTGCACTCGATCGACGCGAAGATCGGCCACGACGGCTTCCTGACCGAGATCGGCCAGCTCGGCGCGGAACTGCGCAGGAGCGTCTTCACCCTCTGAGCAGCCGGGACGGCCCCACTCCGGGGGCCGTCCCGGCTGCACCCGAATGAGGCTGAGGCACAGGAACCACACAGGTTCCTCCCGCCCAAGCTACAACTGCGTCCTCCATGCTGGAAGAAGACCAGAGGAGGACCTGATGGGTGAGAGCATCCGCGAGACGGGCCGGCGCCGGGCGCGTCTGGCCGCCGTGGCCGTCGGCGCCAGCGGCGTGTTCGGCGTCGGGGCGATCGCCGCCGCCGTCTACGTCCCGGCGGCTGTCCCCGGCGTGACGAACCCCGGCGGGTCCGGCTCCTCGGACGACTCCGGCCAGAGCGGCGTGTCCGGGCAGGACGGCAGCGGCACCACGGGCGGCCCGTTGGACAGCGGCGGAGTGCGCCACGGCCGCCATCAGCAGTACCAGTCCGGCACCCAGGGCCTCGCACCGTCCCAGGGCGGCGCGCCCATGGGCCAGTCGTCGGGATCCTGACATGGCGGCGCACGCCGACTTCGAGGCGTTCACGTGCGCCTGCCGGGTGGCCGTCGCAGAGCCCTCCGCGCTGCCCGCGGCCCTCGCCGGTGTCCGGGCACTCCTGCGCCGCGTGGACGAGGCGGCCAGCAGCTTCCGCGCCGACTCTGAGCTCGCCCTGCTCCAGCGCGCCGGCGGCGGCACGGCGAGTCCGCTGCTCGCCGACCTCCTCCGCGCCGCGCTCGAGACCGCCGAGCGCAGCGAGGGCGATGTCGTCCCCACCCTCGGGCGTGAACTCGCCTCTCTGGGGTTCGGCTCGCCGGACCACGCGGGCTCCCCGGCGGCGCCGGGCCCCCGGCCGGCTGAGACCTGGCGGGACGTCGCCCTGGACGGCAACAGCCTGACGGTGCCGCCCGGCGTCGTCCTCGACCTCGGCGCGACGGCGAAGGCCGCCGCCGCCGACCTCGCCGCCCGGCAGGTGCACGACGAGCTGGGCACCTCGGTCCTCGTCTCGCTCGGCGGGGACATCGCCACGGCCGGGGCCGACGCGTGGGAGGTCCTGGTGCAGGACCTCCCCGGCGACCCAGCGACGCAGGTCCGGCTCACCGGCGGCTGGGCGATGGCGACCTCGAGCACCCAGAAGCGCCGCCGCGGAGCCGGGGCGCACCACATCCTCGATCCCTGGACGGCGCTCCCGGCCCCCGCGGTGTGGCGCAGCGTCACCGTCGCAGCGCCCGACTGCCTGAGCGCGAACATGGCCAGCACCGCGGCGATCGTGCGGGGAGAGCAGGCGGTGGCGCGGCTGCGCGACCTCGGGTTCCCCGCGCGGCTCGTGAGGGACGACGGCGGCGTGATCGAGCTCGGCGGCTGGCCGGCACCGCGAAGCTGCTCCGACGCCGCGCCGGCGGCGGGGGCGCGGGAATGAACGAGATCATGTGGGCCATCGGACGGGCCGGCGGCATCGTCTCCCTCGGGCTCTTCACCCTCGTGCTCGTGCTCGGGATCGTGAGCCGCTCCGGCCGCACTCTCCTCGGGCTGCCGCGCTTCTCCGTGGCGCTCGTCCACCGCAGCACCGCCCTGACCGCCGTGGTCTTCCTGGCCCTGCACGTGGGCACCCTCCTGCTCGACCCGCACGCCAAGCTCGCCCTCCCCGACGTCGTGGTGCCGTTCATCGCCGCCTGGAACCCCTTCTGGGTGGGCCTCGGGACCGTGGCACTGGACCTCGTCCTCGCCCTCGTGGTGACGGGACTGCTGCGGCAGCGCCTCGGCCAGCGGGTGTTCAGGACCATCCACTGGGCCGCCTACGGCATGTGGCCCATCGGCCTGGCCCACGCCCTCGGCACCGGCACCAACGCCGTGGACCTCTGGTTCCAAGCCTACGCCTGGGGCTGCGCGGGCGCCGTGGCCTGCGCCGTCGTCTGGCGCCTGAGCGCCGGCTTCGCCGAGACGTCCGCCGCCCGGCTCGGGCGAGCCTGAAGGGAACGGCACCCATGGAAGCGACGGCAGCGACGGACATCAGACTCCCCGCCCTCGGCACAGGTCGGCTCTTCGCCGCGACGGGCCCCGGCAGGGCCGCCCACGAGGCGGCCTACGGCGCACGGCGGGACGACTGGACCCGGGGGACGCTGCTCACCGAGCTCGAGTCTTCCGGACTCGCCGGCCGCGGCGGAGCGGGGTTCCCCGCCTGGCGCAAGCTCTCCTCCATCAGCGGGCGCCGTCCGGTGGTCATCGCCAACGGTGCCGAGGGCGAGCCCGTGAGCCGCAAGGACGCCGCGCTCCTGCGCTGGGCCCCGCACCTCGTGCTCGACGGGCTCCTCGACGCCGGGGAGGCGCTGGGCGCCTCGCAGCTGTTCCTCTACGCCCCCGCCGACTCGCTCGCGGCTGTCCGCGACGCCGTGGCCGAACGCCGGGATGCCCGGCGCGTCCGGCTCGTCGAGGCCCCGCGGACGTTCATCTCCGGAGAGGCCACCGCGGTGGTCTCAGCCCTCGAGGGCGGCCCGGCCCTGCCACGGGACACGACCCAACGTCTGAGCAGCAGCGGGTACAGGGGGCAGCCCACGCTCCTGCACAACATCGAGACGCTGGCCCACCTCGCGCTCGTGGCCCGCTACGGGGCCTCGTGGTTCCGGAGCACGGGCACCCGGGAGGATCCCGGGACGCGCCTGGTGAGCCTGGCGGGGGACGTCCCCGCCGAGGCGGTGCTCGAGGTCCCCGGCGGGGCGACCGTCCGCGAGATCCTCCAGGCCGGGGGAGTGAACCCGGCGTCCACCGCCGCCGTCCTCGTGGGCGGGTTCCACGGCGCCTGGGTCCCGAGCAGCGGCTTCGACCGGCCCATGACGACGGCGGGCCTCGCCCGCTACGGCGGCCGCCCGGGCGCGGGGGTGCTCCTCGCGCTCGCGCAGGGCCGGTGCGGCCTCGCGGCCGCCGCGCCGATCGCCCGCTACCTCGCCGACAGCTCGGCGCAGCAGTGCGGGCCGTGCATGTTCGGCTTGCCCGCCATGGCCGCGGTCGTCGAGCGGATCGCCGGGGGCGAGCGCACCCCATGGCTCGCGTCCGAGGCCGAGCGCCTCGCGGGCCTCATCACGGGCCGCGGCGCATGCCGCCACCCCGACGGGGCCGCCGGGTTCGTCCGGAGCACGTTGTCGGTGTTCCGCGACGAGGTCCACGCGCACCTCGGCGGCTCCTGCGTCCAGGGGTGGCAGCGATGAGCCGCACGCAGCTCGAGCTGCACATCGACTTCACCCGCTGCGAGGGGAGGGGCCTCTGCACGGAGCTTCTGCCCGAGCTCCTCGTCCGCGACGACTGGGGCTACCCGGTGGGCCGCGGCGGGCGGGACGTGCCCGTTCCCACCGCGCTCGCGGAAGCCGCCAAGGACGCGGTGGACCTGTGCCCCGTGCAGGCCCTCCTGCTGCGCCGCGTCAGCCGCGCATGACCTCGTTGCGCGCCTTCATGTACTCCTCGAGCGAGATCTTCTGCTCGGAGAACTGCCGGTCGAGCTCGGCGAGCTTCTTGGCCCGGTAGCCCTGCGGCGCATCGTCCGGCGCACCGGCCTCCACGGGCTCGGGAGCCCGCTGGGCCCGCGGCGCCGGCTGGGTCTGCTGCGTCGGGGCGCCGGGCTGGGCCTGCGGGGCAGGCTGTCCGGGGAAGCCCGGGGGAAGTGGCTGCTGCCACCACGGCACGCCCGGCTGGCCCTGCGCCGCCGTGCCCTGCCCCTCCGGGAGCTGGCCCTGGGCATCCTGGGGATAGGGCGGCGGCGCCTGCGTCTGCGGGTACCCGGGGTACTGGCCCTGCGGGTACTGGTCCTGGCCGTCGTGGCCCCGGCGGTCCTGCGGGTAGGGCGGGCGCCCCGTCCCGGGTCCGGACTGGCGCATCTTCCGCATCACCATCGGGATCACCCACCAGAAGATGACGACCCAGAAGATCCAGTTCCCGTTCATGCCACCAGCCTACGCCGCCGCCTGTGGGCCCGCTGGGCGCCAGGGTGGACGCCTGGGCACCCGGCCTGCGGTCAGCTCGGTTCCCCCGAGCCGAGGGGAGCGCCGGCGCCGAAGACGGGCTCCGCCGTCGGCCGCTTCGCGAGGATGCCGTCCCCGCTCGACTTGTGCCGGAGCCGGCGGATCACCCACGGGACGAAGTACTCGCGCGCCCAGACCAGGTCCTCGGTCCGGGCCGCCCGCCACGTGCGCACGGGCACCGGGCTCGGGTCCATAGGTTCGAGGCCGTGCCGGACGTTGAGGGCCTCGAGCGCCATGATCGCGATGGTGTGGTGGCCGAGCGGGGAGAAGTGGAGCCGGTCCGTGTCCCACATGCGCGGGTCGGAGAGCTGGCGCAGGCCCCACATGTCGGCAACCACCGCGTCGTGGCGCGCCGCGACCACACGGAGGTTCTCGTTGTAGATGGCGACTTTGCCGCGGATCGCGGAGAGCACGGGCGTCGAGCCGATGTCGGGACCGTTGAAGAGGAGCACGGTCGCGCCGGCGTCGGCGAGACGTCCGACGGCGGCGTCGAGCCTGAGCGCGAGGGCGTCGGGGTCGCTTCCGGGCCGCAGCAGGTCGTTGCCGCCCGCGGAGACTGAGACGAGGTCCGGCTGGAGCGCGAGGGCCGGCTCGAGCTGCTCGTCCAGGATGCGGCCCAGCAGGCGCCCGCGGATCGCGAGGTTCGCATAGGCGAAATCCTCGGTGCCGTGCGAGAGCTCCTCCGCCAGCCGGTCCGCCCAGCCGCGGTGGCGGCCGGGGTTCTCGGGATCGGGATCCCCGATCCCCTCGGTGAACGAGTCCCCGAGCGCCACGTACCGGTGCCACGGGTGCCGGCGCCCCTCGGGGAGACCGGCTTCTGCTGGGGCCTCGCGTTCGACGGTCATGCCTGCATTATGCCGCGCAAGTAACCTGAATGGTCTTTCAGGTTGGCCCTTCCGCGTTGGTCGGCTCCCGGCTACTGTGGCGCCATGCTCTTCGACGGCATCACTGCCCGGCGGGTCCCGACCCCGCGCTACGAAGCCCAGGTCCTCGAACGCGACGGCGACCCCGCCGATGCGGCCGCGGTGGTGTTCGTCCACGGCAACGTCTCCTCGTCGCTGTTCTGGCAGCAGGCGATGCTGGACCTGCCGGAGGCGTTCCGCGCGGTGGCCGTGGACCTGCGCGGGTTCGGCGGCAGCGAGACGCTCCCCGTCGACGCCCGCCGCGGGCTGCGCGACTACAGCGAGGACCTCGAGGCCGTGATCGCGGCCCTCGGCCTCGGCGTCCCGCACCTCGTCGGGTGGAGCATGGGCGGTGGGGTCGTGCTCCAGTACGCCCTCGACAACCCTGCGCGCTCCCTCACCCTCCAGGCCCCCGTCTCGCCGTACGGCTTCGGCGGCACGGCCGGCGCGGACGGCCGCCGGCTCACCGACGACGACGCCGGCACGGGCGCCGGGGGAGTCAACCCCGACTTCGTGGCCCGGCTCGGCGCCGGCGACACCGGCGCGGACGCACCCACGTCGCCGCGGTCCGTCTTCCGCGCGACCTACGTGCACGCGGGCTTCGAGTCCCCGCACGAGGACGTGTGGGTGGCCTCGATGCTGACCACGGCGATCGGCGAGGGCAACTACCCGGGCACGTCCACGGCGTCGTCCTCGTGGCCCGGCTTCGCCCCGGGCGAGTGGGGCGTGCTCAACACGATGGCCCCGGGCAGGCTCGATCTCTCCCCGATCGTGGAACTCGCCGAGAAGCCGCCCATCCTGTGGATCCACGGCGACGCAGACGCGATCGTCTCGGACGCATCCCTCTTCGATGCGAACGTCCTCGGCCGGCTCGGCGCCATCCCGGGCTGGCCCGGCGAGGAGGCCGCGCCCGCCCAGCCGATGGTCTCGCAGACCCGCCACGTGCTCGAGGCCTACCGTGGCGCCGGGGGAGCGGTGACCGAGGTCGAGCTCGCCGGCTGCGGGCACTCGCCGCACCTGGAGCTCCCCGGCGAGTTCAACCGGGCGCTGGCCGCGCACCTCGGGAAGGCCGACCCGTTCCCATATAGTTGATGTTTCAACTATGTGTGACAATGGTGAGCATGACTGACGCCCCCGCCGACGCCCGGCGTGCCCTCTTCCCCGCCCACTACCCCGAGCATGTCGCCCTCTGGAGCCGACCCGAGGAGGAGCGGAAGGGGACCCCGCTCCTGGTGATGCTCCACGGCTACGGCTCCAACGAGGCGGACCTCATGGGACTCGCCCCCTACGTCCCCGAGCAGTTCACCGTCGCCTCCCTCCGCGCCCCGCAGGAGCTGGCTCCTGGGGCGTACCAGTGGTTCCCGCTGATGGCGGCCCAGGACTTCGCCATGGAGGCCGTCGAAGCGGCGACCGAGTATGTCCTCGCCTGGCTCGACGACGTCCGCAGCCAGCACAGCTCGGTGACGGTGCTCGGCTTCTCGATGGGCATGGCGATGGCCACCTCGCTCATCCGGCGCCGCCCGCACGACTTCGCCGCGGTGGTGGGCCTGTCCGGCTTCGCCATCGACCCCTCCGCCGGCGGCGCCCCCGCGGAGGGCTACGGCTACTTCCTCGACGGCGAGCTCGACGGCACGCTCCCCATGTTCTGGGGCCGAGACCAGGCCGATCCCGTCATCACCCAGGATAAGGTCGAGTACACGATGGGCTGGGTGCGCGGCCACGTGCAGCTCACCAAGGTCACCTACCCGGGGATCGGCCACAGCGTCAGCGCCCCCGAGATCGCCCACGTCAAGGAGTTCCTCGAACTCTCCGTCCTCAAGGGCTGAGGGCCCGCCCGGTCAGGGCTGCGGGACGAGGCGGACGCTCCGGCCGTTGACCTCCACGGAGTCGCCGACGCCGAGCTGGCGCCCGCGACGCTCCTCGATCTCCCCGTTGACCTTCACGAGGCCGTGGCGGATGAGCTCGGCGGCCTCGACGCCGTCCTCGACGAGCGAGGCGAGCTTGAGGAGCTGGCCGAGACGGATCGTCCCCTCCCGGATCTCGACGGTCTCCTCGGCGCCGTCGCGGGGCGAGGGCTGGCCGGCGGGACGGGAGGATTCGCGGGGCGTCATGCTGCAACTCTAGGCTAGCGGCGTGACTGACGCCCGCCGTGTTCCCCTGCCAGTGTGGCTCACGGTGGCGATCGCCGCAGGCGTCGCCATCCCGGCCCAGGGCCGGGTGAACGGCGCGCTCGGCCTCCGTGTCGGCGACGGTCTGGAGGCCGCGGTGACGAGCTTCGCGACGGGACTCGTGCTCCTCCTCGCCGTCGCGCTCCTGCTGCCGTCCGGCCGGGACGGGCTCCGCGAGATCGTCCCCGCCGTGCGGGACCGCCGCGTCCCCTGGTGGTACCTCGGCGCCGGCCTGAGCGGGGCCCTCTTCGTGGTCGCCCAGACCTTCACCGTCGGCATCCTCGGCATCGCCGTGTTCACCATCGCGGCCGTCACCGGCCAGACCATCAGCGGGCTCCTCGTGGACCGCGCGGGATTCGCGCAGGGGCGGAGGCGGCCGCTGACCGGGCTGCGGCTCCTCGCCACCGTCCTCACGCTCGCCTCCGTCGCCTACGCCGTGGCCCCCAAGCTTGCCGTCTCCGACCCGGCCGCGCTCCTCGCGGTCATCGTCCTCCCGGCGGCGGCCGGCTTCGGTCAGAGCTTCCAGTCGGCCATGAACGGCGCAAGCGCCCGCGCGTACCGCAGCCCGCTGGCCGCCACGCTCATGAACTTCATCTCGGGAATCGTCGGCCTCGCGCTCGCGTGGGGCATCAAGCTCGCAGCCGGGGGCCCCGGCCGGCCGCTGCCCGCTGACTTCCCCGGCGACTGGTGGTACTACACGGGCGGCGCCCTCGGGGTCGTGTTCATCGGCGCGGCCGCCGTGCTCGTCCGGCACCTCGGGGTGCTCCTGACCGGGCTCGGGATGATCGCAGGGCAGCTCCTTGGTTCCCTCGCCCTCGACGCCGCCGCGCCCGTGGCCGGCAGCACCATCGCCCTCCCGACCGTGATCGGGACCCTCGCAACGCTGGGGGCGATGGTCGTGGCGACCCTCCCGTGGGACCGCCGCCAGTTCCGCCGGTAGTCTTGGAGGCACACACCCGACGGACCGCACCCAGCGGCCTGAGCACTCTCGGAGGATTCCCCTTGGCACCCAAGACCGCACTGGACTCGATTGTCTCCCTGGCCAAGCGCCGCGGATTCGTCTACCAGGCGGGTGAGATCTACGGAGGGTCCCGCTCGGCGTGGGACTACGGTCCGCTCGGCGTCGAGCTCAAGGAGAACATCAAGGAGCAGTGGTGGCAGACCTTCGTCCGCGGCCGCGAGGACATGGTCGGGCTCGACTCCTCGGTGATCCTGCCCAAGCAGGTCTGGGAGGCCTCGGGCCACGTCGCGACGTTCACGGACCCGCTCGTCGAGTGCCTGCAGTGCCACCACCGCTTCCGCCAGGACCACCTCATCGAGGCCTACGAGGCCAAGAAGGGCCGAGCCCCCGAGGAGGGCATGGCCTCGATCACCTGCCCGAACTGCGGGACGGCCGGCAAGTGGACCGAGCCGCAGATGTTCTCCGGCCTCATGAAGACCTTCCTGGGCCCGGTCGACAACGCGGAGGGCCTGCACTACATGCGCCCCGAGACGGCGCAGGGCATCTTCGTCAACTTCAACAACGTCGTGACCACCTCCCGCAAGAAGCCCCCGTTCGGCATCGGCCAGATCGGCAAGGCCTTCCGCAACGAGATCACGCCGGGCAACTTCATCTTCCGCACCCGCGAGTTCGAGCAGATGGAGATCGAGTACTTCACCGCCCCTGCTGACGCGGACACGTGGTTCAAGCACTGGGTCGATGCCTGCTGGAACTGGTTCATCGACCTCGGCATCGACCCCGGGAACATGCGCAAGTTCGACGTCCCCGAGGACGAGCGCGCCCACTACTCGGCGGGCACGATCGACATCGAGTACCGCTTCGGCTTCCAGGGCAACGAGTGGGGCGAGCTCATGGGCGTCGCCAACCGCACCGACTTCGACCTCTCGAGCCATTCGAAGGCCTCGGGCCACGAGCTCGCCTACTTCAACCAGGCCACGAACGAGCGCTACACGCCGTACGTGATCGAGCCCTCGTTCGGCCTCACCCGGTCCATGATGGCCTTCCTCGTCGACGCGTACACCGAGGACGAGGCGCCCAACACGAAGGGCGGCGTGGACAAGCGCACCGTCCTGCGCCTCGATCCGCGCCTGGCCCCCGTCAAGGCCGCCGTCCTCCCGCTCTCGCGCAACGAGGACCTCTCGCCCAAGGCCCGCGCCCTCGGCGCCGAGCTGCGCCGGCACTGGAACATCGAGTTCGACGACGCCGGTGCGATCGGCCGCCGCTACCGCCGCCAGGACGAGATCGGCACCCCGTTCTGTATCACCGTGGACTTCGCCACGCTCGAGGACCACGCCGTGACGATCCGCGAGCGCGACTCGATGAGCCAGGAGCGGGTCTCCCTCGACAAGGTGACCGGCTACCTGTTCGAGCGGCTCGGGAAGTGACGCGGGCGTGGCACAGCTGACCTATCGGCCCTGGCGCGAGGGCGACGACCGCACCCTCCTGCAGCTGTGGGGCGACGCCGAGGGGGCCTCGCCCGCGCAGTTCCGCGGCGCCTTCGCGCCGGATTCGGACGGTGCGGACGACGCCGCGCCGTCGCCCGCCGCCGCATGGCGCCGCTGCATCGTGGCGGAGGACCAGGGCATTCCCGTGGCGGCCGGCGTCGTCTACGAGGCTGCGCTCCACCCGGCCCGGCTATGGGTGTACGTCGAGGTTGCCCGGGACCATCGCCGGGCCGGCATCGGGACCGAGCTCCTGCAGCGCCTGCGTGGGTGCACCGCCGACGTGCCCGCCCGCATCGCCGAGGCCGCAGGCGGAGGGGCCCCGCGCCTGCGCTCGAAGGTCGAGGCCGGCAGCGCGGGGGCGGCGTTCGCCGAGGCCCGCGGGTTCGGCCTGCTCCAGCGCTCCCGCGAGGTCGTGGTGCGGCCGGGGGCGCTCAAGCTTCCCGTCTTCGGCGACTCGCCGGCCGCGGACACCGGGCTCGGCGACGACACCTCCCCGCTCGTCGAGGACCTGGCGACCGGCTCGGTCGAGCTGAGCGACGCCGTCGGCCGCTACTACATGGCGGTGCACGAGTGGGACCCGCCCGCTCCGCTGAGCGTGGGCCGGGCCCAGCAGCTGTTCCTCTCCGATGCTGCCGGAGCCCACGGAGCCGTGGTGCTGCGCGCCCCGGCCGGGAGCGCGTTCGGGGCCGGGGTCACGCCGTCGAAGAAGGGCCGGCTGCGGGCCTTCGCGGTGAGCTATGCCGGCCCGTCCAGCGCTGCCGCCGAGCAGCCGAGCGAGGTGCTGCTCGGCCACGAGGTCCGCCTCGACCCGGCCGACGCCGAGGACGCCGTGCGCGGACTCCTCGCGCTTGTCGCCTACCAGCACCCCGTGCGGCTCGAGGTCGACGACGCCATGGGTGCCGTCCGGGCCGCCATCGATCCGCTGCTCGAGGCGGGCGCGGCCGAACAGGTCGGGCCCGAGACCCTCACCGTCGGGGACTGAGGGGTCATTTCCCTGCGTTGAGGGGTCATTTCCCAGAGGGAAGTGACCCCTCAGCGCCAGGGGCTACATCTTGTCGCGGTCGGGGCGCAGCCCCTCCATGACGTCGCGGGCGTCCCAGATGTCACGCTCGGCCTCGGTCGGTGCCCCGCCGCCGAACTTCGCCGGCACCCACCACGCCCCTGAGGGGTGTCCCAGCGGGAAGTCGAGCACCGCGGTGTCGACGGCGGACTGGAGGGCCGCCTGGAGGCGCCGTCCGGCGTCCTCGGGACCAGCGGTCCCGAGGAGATCCACGGGGGCGCCGAAGTGGATCCGGATCGGCGCCTTCCACAGGGCTCTGAGCGAGCCCGCGCCGCGTCTCGTCGTGGCGCCGTGTCCCCGCGTCATGATCCGGTGGGCGCCCCAGACGCCCACGGGAACGAGCGGGACGCCGGTCTGGAGGGCCATCCGCACCGCGCCGGTGTGGCACGTGCGCACGGTAAAGCTCCTGCTCACCCCTGCCTCGGGGAAGAGGGCAATGCTCCAGCCGGCGTCCAAAGTGCTCAGCGACGCCCTGAGGCTCGCGTGGCCCGGCTTGCCGACCACGGCGAGCCCTCCGCACGCCGAGATCGCGGCCCCCAGCAGACGGCTCCGGTAGGGGCGCGCGCCCACGAGGAACCTCAGGCGGTCACGTCGCCGCTCCCACCACAGCAGCGCGACGAAGACGAAGTCGAGGTACCCGAAGTGGGTGATCGCGAGCACCACCTGGCCCGGCGGCACGTCGTCGAGACCCGTGGCGGTCACCCGCACGCGGGCGAGGTTTCGGATTCCGGTGAAGGCACGGCGCGCCACGTCGTAGAGCCAGAGGCTGCCGGGGCGAAGGGGCAGACCCCGGTGGGGAGGCTGGGGTCGGCAGGCGTCGCGGGGTGTCGCCATGGCGCCAGACTACAGCCGTGCTGTTCTCCCGCCAGAGGCGCTTCGCGTCCGGGCCTGTCGGCGCCGCTCCCGTCGGCGCCGGAGTTGTCCACATAGGGCGGGCCCGGGGTCCTCTCCCGGGCGGCCGCTCCGTAGCGTCGGGACCAGGTGCCGACGGGGCACCGGAATCCACGGAACGGGGTGCACGGCATGGGCAAGGGACAGCGCCATCGGATACGCGGCGGCCGCGGAGCGCCGGCCGCCGGCACGAGCGGGCCCTCGGTGCCCGCGGGCGTGGGCGGGGAGGACGAGCCGCAGGACCGGCACCTGCCCGAGTTCAGCAGGCGCCAGGCCGATGCCCTCAGAACGCATGCGGCCGAGGCCGTCCGCAGCCGCGGATACCGGGCCTGGGACCGTGGGACCCATGTGGCAGTGACCGGGGGCCCGTTCACCGGTCCGGGCGCGCAGCTGGGGTTCTCGACCATTGCCCGCGAGGCACTGCGGCTTCCCGAAGCCGAGTGGGGTGCCATGGTGGCGGCCGTCGTCGCCCAGCTCCTGGACGCCGCAGTCCATGGGGGCGCGGCAGGCGGGGGCCTCGGCTACGCGGGGCCGGCGCTGCGTGAACGGCTATTCCCGCGCTTCGTGGCACCCGAGCGGGTCCCGCCGGGCCAGCTTGCCGAAGCGCACACGTACGCCCGCGACGTGGGAGGACTGCCCCTGATCCTGGCCATCCGCCACGACCAGACCTCCGTCTACGTCGCCGATGACCACCTCGCGAAGGCAGGCGGGCCCGAGGCGGCCTGGGCGGCCGCGGAATCCAACCTCTTCGAAGCGGGACTGGGCAGGGGAGAGGCCTTCGTCCGTGACGGGACGGCCGTGCTGCTGCTCGAGTCCGATCACCCCCGCCAGGCATCGTGGATGGCCTACCCGGACCGGCTCATGGCCCATTTCGGGATAGAGCCGGGTCCGCGCGGCGTCCTCTTCAGCGTCCCCGCGCTGAGGATGATCGCGTTCAGCGTGACCGAGGGCAGCGTCTCGCGCGCCGGCATCCGCTCGATGCTCGAGCTCAACGCCGTCCTTGCCCAGGACGAGGTGGCGCCCCTGAGCCCGCACGTCTACTGGTGGCGCCCGGGTGCCGCCGTGCAGCAGGCGACGGCGTGGGAGGACGGCCACGTCGTCGTGTCCGTGCCCGAGGAGCTGGCCGTCCTCCTGGGCGGACAGGATGGCAGGGCCGTGGCGTGAGGAGGGCGCGCTGCCCCCGTCCGGGGCGCATGCGCCGGCGTTTTGCATCGCTTTGACACAATGGAGGGGTGACTGCTGTGCCAACCGTCCTCCCAGGAGCCCCCACGGGCGCCCCCGCCGAACCGGTGCGCCTCGAGCTGCCGCCCTTGCACCTGGGGCGGCTCACCGTCGACACCCCCGTGGTGCTCGCGCCGATGGCCGGCATCACGAACACGGCCTTCCGGCGCCTGTGCCGCGAGTTCGGCGGGGGCCTGTACGTCGCCGAGATGGTCACGTCGCGGGCACTCGTCGAGCGGCATCCCGAGTCCCTGCGGATGATCCGGCACGATGACGACGAGACGGTCCGCTCCGTGCAGCTCTACGGGGTGGATCCAGTCACCGTGGGCCAGGCGGTCCGCATGCTCGTCGAGGAAGACCTGGCGGACCACATCGACCTCAACTTCGGCTGCCCGGTCCCCAAGGTCACCAAGCGCGGTGGAGGCTCGGCCCTGCCCTGGAAGACGGACCTGTTCACGCAGATCGTCACCACCGCGGTCCGCGAGGCCGACCAGGGCGGACTGCCGCTGACCGTGAAGATGCGCAAGGGCATCGACGAGGACCACCTGACGTACCTCGAGGCCGGCCGGATCGCGCGGGATGCCGGCGTCGCGGCGGTGGCGCTGCACGGGCGCACAGCGGCCCAGTTCTACTCGGGGACGGCGGACTGGAGCGCCATCGCCCGGCTGCGGGAGGCCCTCCCAGACGTCCCGGTCCTCGGCAACGGCGACATCTGGAGCGCCGAGGACGCGGTGCGCATGGTGCGCGAGACGGGGGTCGACGGCGTCGTCGTCGGACGCGGATGCCAGGGCCGGCCGTGGCTCTTCGGCGACCTGCAGGCGGCCTTCGAAGGCCGCGCGGACCGCATCCAGCCCGGCCTCGCGGAGGTCGGCGAGGCGTTCTTCCGCCACGCGCAGCTCCTGGTCGAGTACTTCGAGGACGAGGGCAAGGCACTGCGGGACATCCGCAAGCACGTCGCCTGGTACTTCAAGGGCTACGCGGTGGGAGGGGAGCTGCGGGCCCGCCTCGCGCAGGTGAACACGCTCGAGGAACTCCGCGGCCTTCTGGGCACGCTCGACGCGGACGCGCCCTACCCCGGCGCCGACGCCGAGGGCCCGCGGGGCCGGGCGGGGTCGCCGAAGCGGCCCGCCCTCCCGGACCGCTGGCTCGAGAGCCGGACCATGGACAGCGACCAGACCCGCGACATCGCCGCCGCAGAGCTGGACGTGTCCGGTGGCTGAGGCAGTCGCCGAGGGCACCCGCGGCTATGCATCCCAGGACACGCAGCGCTGGGTCGAGGAGCCGACCAAGAAGTCCTACCGCAGCGACTTCGAGCGGGACAGGGCCCGCGTCCTCCACTCGTCCGCCCTGCGCCGGCTCGGCGCGAAGACGCAGGTGGTCGCGCCGGACACCGATGACTTCGTCCGCACCAGGCTGACCCATTCGCTCGAGGTCGCCCAGGTCGGCCGCGAGCTCGGACGGGTCCTCGGGTGCGATCCGGACGTCGTTGACGCGGCCTGCCTGAGCCACGACCTCGGCCACCCTCCGTTCGGCCACAACGGCGAGAGCGCCCTGAACGACATCGCCCACGCCATCGGCGGCTTCGAGGGCAACGCCCAGACCCTCCGCCTTCTGACGCGGCTCGAGCCGAAGGTCCTCGACGCCGCAGGTCGGCCCGCCGGGCTGAACCTGACGCGCGCGAGCCTGGACGCGGCGTGCAAGTACCCGTGGACCGCCGTCGATGCGCCGCTGGTCCACGGCCACCGCACCAGCAAGTTCGGCGCGTACGAGGACGACCTCCCGATCTTCTCCTGGATCAGGGAGGGCGCCCCCGCCGGGCGGTCGTGCATCGAAGCCCAGGTCATGGACCTCTCCGACGACATCGCGTACTCGGTCCACGACGTCGAGGACGCGATCGTGGCAGGCAAGTTCCAGCTGCGGTGGATGGAGAACCCGGACCACCGCGCGAGGGTCATCGGCTACACCCAGCAGTGGTACCTGCCGCACAGCGACGCCGGCGCCATCGACGCGGCGCTCGCCCGGCTCGAGGCGACCCCCGTGTGGGTGCGCGAGGCGGACGGCTCGCGCAGGTCCATGGCGGCCCTGAAGAACATGACGAGCCAGCTGATCGGGCGGTTCTGCGACAGCGCGCTCTCGCTGACCAGGGCAGCCTACGGGTCGGCGCCGCTCACGCGGTACGGCGGCGAGGTCATGGTCCCGGAGGAGACGGTCCTGGAGATCGCGGTCATGAAGGGGCTCGCTACCACGTTCGTCATGACCACGGACCACCGCCAGCCCATCTACGAGCGCCAGCGCGAGGTCCTGCACGCCCTCGTCACGGCCCTGAGCGCCACCGGCGAGCGGCATCTCGAGCCGATGTTCGCAGCGGACTGGCGTGCAGCCGAGGACGACGCCGCCCGCCTGCGCGTCGTCGTGGACCAGGTCGCCTCCCTCACGGACGGCTCGGCCCTGGCCTGGTACGAGCGGCTTGTGGGGAGCCTGCCGAGCCTGTGGTGAGCCCCGAAGGAGCCGGGCAAGGACTGACGGCGGCAGTGGCTAAGGTAGATCCGTGGCTGGCCTGATCAAACCCGAGGACATCGCGGAAGTCCGCGCCCGCACGGACATCAGGGAGATCGTCGACGGCTACGTGACGCTCAAGGGAGCAGGCATCGGCTCGTGGAAGGGCCTGTGCCCCTTCCATGACGAGCGCAGCCCCTCCTTCCACGTCCGCCCGCAAGTGGGCACCTACCACTGCTTCGGCTGCGGTGAGAGCGGCGACGTGATCAGCTTCCTGATGAAGATGGACCACACCGCCTTCGCCGAGACCGTCGAGAAGCTCGCTGCGCGCGTCGGCTACGAGCTGCACTACGAAGAGGGCGCAGGCCCCCGGCGCGAGGAGGTCGGGCGGCGGCAGCGGCTCCTCGACGCCCACAAGATCGCCGCCGAATTCTTCCAGGCACAGCTGCTGACGCCAGCGGCGGCCGCCGGACGGCAGTTCCTGTTCGAGCGCGGCTTCGAGCGCAACGTCGCAGAGCAGTTCGGTGTCGGCTTCGCCCCCCAGGGGTGGGACGCCCTCCTGAAGCACCTGCGGTCCAAGGGCTTCCGCGACGACGAGCTCAAGCTGACGGGCATGTTCTCCGAGGGCAACCGGGGGCTCTACGACCGCTTCCGCGGCCGCCTCATCTGGCCCATCCGCGACATCACCGGGGACGTGATCGGGTTCGGCGCCCGCCGCCTCTTCGACGACGACCAGGGACCCAAGTACCTCAACACCCCCGAGACGACGCTCTACAAGAAGTCCCAGGTCCTCTACGGGATCGACCTCGCCAAGCGCAACATCGCCAAGAAGCGACAGCTGGTCGTCGTGGAGGGCTACACCGACGTCATGGCATGCCATCTGGCCGGGGTCGACACTGCGGTCGCGAGCTGCGGCACGGCGTTCGGCGCAGAGCACATCAAGATCGCGCGCCGCCTCCTCTCGGACGACGGGACCGGGGGAGAGGTCGTCTTCACGTTCGACGGCGACGCGGCAGGCCAGAAGGCGGCGCTCAAGGCCTTCGACGAGGACCAGCGCTTCGTCGCCCAGACCTACGTTGCCGTCGAGCCGAGCGGCATGGACCCGTGCGAGCTGCGGCAGCACCGCGGCGACGCGGCGGTGGTCCAGCTCATCGGGACCCGGCGCCCGCTCTTCGAGTTCGCGATCCAGGCGACGCTGCGCAAGCACAACCTCGACTCGGTCGAGGGCAGGGTGTCAGCCCTTCGGGAGGCCGCCCCCGTCGTCGCCCAGATCCGCGACCCCGCGATCCGTCCCGCCTACACCCGCGAGCTCGCGAAGTGGCTCGGGGTCCCCCTCGAGGACGTCTCCCGTGCGGTGCAGTCGGCCGCGCGGCGGGGCGCGCCGCCCACCGCACCGCGCCACGGCTCCCCTCAGCAGGAGGGCCCCGCGCACGACGGCGACGGCCCGGCCCCCGCGTCCTTCTCGCCTGCCGCGTGGCGTCCGGACCCGCGCGACCCGGTCGCGATCATGGAACGCCAGGCGCTCGAGGTCGTGCTCCAGCAGCCCCAGATGCTCGCCGACTCGGCCTGGGCCGAGTTCTCGGCCGCACGGTTCGCCGCGCCCGCCCACGCGGCCCTCCACGCCGCTATCGTCGCCGCGGGACGCGCCGCGCCCCAGGAGGCGGCCGCGGCCTGGATCGAACGGGTACGCCACGAGCTGCCCGAGGCCCTGCGCCCCCTCATGGCCGAACTCGCGGTGACCCCGCTCCCGGCCACGACCGAGGAGTCGCTCGAGAGGTACTGCCGGGACATCCTCGCCGGACTCGCCGAGCTCCAGATCACCGCCCAGAAGGCGGAGATGATGGGGCAGCTGCAGCGGCTCGGCCCGGACAGCCCTCCTGAGGAGTTCCAGCGGCTCAACCGGGCCCTGCTGGACCTCGAGCTCCGCCGCAGGGCGCTCCGTTCGCCCGACTGATCGTCCCGACGGTGCGCCGCGACGGGCCCGGGCGCCGATTTCGCGGGAGGCGCGCGCCCTGATAGGGTAGAACCCGCTGCAATCCCCCGTAGCTCAATTGGCAGAGCATTCGACTGTTAATCGAAGGGTTACTGGTTCGAGTCCAGTCGGGGGAGCCACTTGCAGCCATTCCCCCGTAGCTCAATTGGCAGAGCATTCGACTGTTAATCGAAGGGTTACTGGTTCGAGTCCAGTCGGGGGAGCCATGGTGTGCGCCACCGGCCGGAAGGCCGGTGCAGCGCCGCCCGCGGCCTCTATCATGAACGTATGCCCGAACCGTCGGCCTCCCTCCCGGCAGGGTGGACCCGCTACGAGGGTCCCCTCCTGACCGTGTGGCGTGCCCGCTTCGAGAGCGTGTACGGCGAGGGGTCCGCCGCCGGATTCAACGATGGGCTGCTGATGCGGGACCACCGCAGGCCCATCGCCCAGTGGGTCAACTTCGCCCTGAGGTCCGCCGTCCTCGTCGCTCCCGAGACCCCGGCCGGCTGGCCCGTCCAGCGCTTCGCCATCTACTACGCGCCGCCCCGCGAGGGATTCGAGACCATCCGGACCGAGCGCCACGAGTGGCTCCCACGCGGCCCCCGCGGCTCGGCCACGGACACCGACGCCTTCGACGCCGCGGTCCACGCCGCCGAACAGTTCCTGCAGGTCGAGGCCGCCTTCGGGGCGCTCGGGACCGGGAGCTCCCCAGGCTGAGGCTGGCTGCGCGGCGTCGGGCCCCGCGCGGCCCCGGGTGGTAGTTTGGTCACGGATTGCGCCTCGCGCGTTCCGGACCGACTGGAAGGAACCCGACGACGATGAGTGGACGCCACAGCATGCCGGATGATCGGCGGCCGAAACTGGCGGCTCTGCCGGACCTCGCAGGCCAGGCCGCACGGCTCGCACCGCGCCAGCTGAACGATGAGCTGACGCTAGCGAAGATCGAAATGAAGCAGAGGGGGAAGCAGGCCGGCATCGGTGCCGGCCTGTTCGGTGTGGCGCTCGTGTTCCTCGGGCTCCTCGTGATCGCGCTCGTCGTGGCCGCGATCCTGGGCCTCGCCACCGTGATGCCGGGATGGCTCGCGGCACTCCTGGTCAGTGCGGCCTTCCTCGTGATCCTTGCGATCGCTGCGCTCATCGGGCTCCGCTGGGTGAAGAAGGCCATGCCCCTTGTCCCGGCCGACGCCATCCGCGGCCTGCGGTACGACCTCGGAATCGTGACCGAGGGCCGCAGCTTCGACCCGCGTCTGCTCGACCCCTCCACGATCCAGTACAAGCGCGCCCAGGCCACCAAGGAGGCCGAGAAGGCGCGGCAGCGGCTGGAGAAGGAGGCGCAGGACCGGGCCCACGGCAAGGTCAAGCTGCCGACTCCCACCGAGGCAGAGCTGCGCGAGCGCCTGGAGAAGCGCCGCGAGCACCTCCTCGACGTCCGCGAAGGGCTCGTCGCCGAAATGGACGTCAAGCGCCAGGCAGGCTACCTCGCCGAGGACGTGCGCTCGGCCCTGGCCGGTGCAGCAGGACGCCGCCCCTCTGCGAAGGGCGCGCCGTCCACCCCGGGCGCGGCCGGCCAGCACAACGAGGACGCGGCGCGCCGCGGTGCCGAGGCCGCCGAGATGATCCGGGAGCGCTGGGCACCCCTGACCGTCTTCACCGTGTCGGCGACCGCCTTCGTCGTGTTCCTGCGCAAGCTGGTCAAGAGCTGATCGGCCGGGGGACCTCGAGTGCACGGCAGTACGTCGGCCGTGGGGGGAACGCGAGCGATGCGGGGCCATGAGTGGGCGGAGCGGTCCCCGTGAGGCTCTTCGACGCCGGCGCGCGTCCCGGGCGCGGACAGACCGAGACGGATGCCGTCCTGACCCTGCCGAATGTCATCACCATCCTGCGGTTCCTCGGCGTGCCACTGTTCATGTGGCTCGTCCTCGGACCTCGGGAGTACGGATGGTCGGTCGTGGTGCTCGCCGTCATGGGCAGCACTGACTGGGTCGACGGGTACGTCGCGCGGCGGCTCGGCCAGACCTCGGCCCTCGGCCGGGTCCTCGATCCCGCCGCGGACCGCCTTGCGCTCCTGGCCGTCGCGCTCACCCTCGTGCTCGCCGATGTCGTGCAGTGGTGGTACCTCGCCGCGCTCCTGGTGCCGGACGTCGCCCTCGGCATCGCTTCGCTCTTCTACTTCCACAGCCACCCGGACCTCCCGGTCTCCAGGGTCGGCAAGGTCCGCACCGCCCTGCTCCTCGTGGGAACCCCGCTCCTCGTCCTCTCCAAGCTCGCCCTGCCGGGCGCCTCCCTCTACTCGGCTGCGGCGTGGGCCTTCCTCGTGCTCGGCCTGCTCGGGCACTGGGTCGCGGCGGTGAACTACTTCCGCGCGATCGTCGCCAAGGGGCGGCCGGTCCGGAAGGGCCGGCTCGGGGACGGCAGCAGGGAGGCTGGCTGCTGATGGTGTGGTTCGCCGTGGTCCTCGCCGTGCTGGGCGCCTTCTTCCTCGCGATCGGCGCCCAGCGCCAGGGGAGCGCCGTCAAGGCCGACATGGGCGGCCTGGCGCTCAGCTCGCGGGGATTCGTCCGCCTGGTGAGGAACCCGCGCTGGGTCCTCGGGCTCGCGCTGCTCGGGGCGGGAATGCTGTGCAACATGGTCGCCCTCGTCTCGGCCCCGCTGACCGTCATCCAGCCGATCGGTGCCATCGCGCTTGTGATCACGACGGTGGTGAACTCGAAGGACCAGGGCATCACGATCAACCGGCCGACCGTCGTCGCGATCAGCTCCTGCGTCACCGGCTCGGCGCTGTTCGTCCTCCTCGCCGTGAACGCGACCGTCGAGAACCACCACGTCGGCCCAGACGCCGAACTCACGATCGTCCTCCTGCTCGCCCTCGCGGTGGGGGTCTTCGGCTCCCTCGCCGCGATGTTCCGCCACCGGCTCGGTGCCTTCGTCTACATCCTCGGCGCCGGCGTGCTGTTCGGTTTCGTCGCCGTCCTGACCCGCATCATCGGCCGCGACCTCCTGGCAGCCAACGGCCAATTCCTGCTCAACGTCCAGTGGTACTCCGTGGTCGCGATCGCCGCGGCCGGCGGACTCGGCTCGTGGTTCGTCCAGAACGCCTACTCCTCCGGGCCTCCGGACCTCGTCATCGCGGGCCTGACGGTCATCGATCCGATCGTGGGCATCGCGATAGGCATCACCATCCTCGGTGAGCTGCGTCCCGATGTGCCGCCAGTGCTCGCGTTGTCCATGGTCGTGGCCGCCCTCGTTGCTATCGTGGGGGTCATTGCCCTGTCCCGGCACCACCCCGAGGTCGCGAAGCGGAGGAAGGACGCCGCCCGCGAGCTCCGGGGAGGATCCGGGCCCGATGCACGTTCCCACGCCGGCTGATGCCCACCCGCCACCGGCACAGCGGAGCCGGAACAGCCGGCCCGCCCGACCAGGAGAGCCCTCGTGACACTGCCTGACTCCGACACGGACCTGACCAGCAAGCCGCTGACGATCCTCATCGGCGCCGACACCTACCCGCCGCACGTCAACGGCGCAGCCCAGTTCGGCTACCGCCTCGCCAAGGGCATGACCGCTCGCGGGCACCACGTCCACGTTGCCGCGGTGCGTTCCGACAGGGGCAAGAGCTTCACCGAGGTGCGGCCCGAGGCCACCGTGCACCGCCTCCGCTCCCACTCGGTGCCCACCCACGAGTACTGGCGCATCGTGTTCCCCTGGGAGGTGAAGAAGGAGATCGCGCTCCTCTTCGACCACGTCCAGCCGGACGTCGTGCACATCCAGAGCCACTACATGATCGGCGAGCACGTCCTGTACGAGGCGGTCCGGCGCGGCATCCGCGTCGTGGCGACGAACCACTTCATGCCGGAGAACCTCAACCCCTTCCTGCCCTTCCCGCAGTGGTTCATCGACATTGTCGGCCGCCAGTCGTGGAAGGACATGGGCAAGGTCATGGGCCAGGCCGACGTCGTCACGACCCCCACGCCGCTCGCGGCGCAGGCGATGCACGACCACGCGTTCCTAACCGACGTCCTCCCGCTCTCCAACGGCATCGACATTGCGGCCTATGAGCCGCGGCCCGACGAGACCGTCCAGAAGAACCAGTACCCGACCGTGCTGTTCGCCGGCCGACTGGCCGAGGAGAAGCACGTCGACGTGCTGATCAAGGCCATCGCCAAGACCCCTGCCGAGCTCGACGTGCACCTCGAGATCGTCGGCGGGGGAGAGGTGCGCCCCTCCCTCGAGAAGCTGGTGGACAGCCTCGGCGTCCGCGACCGCGTGCGCTTCCTGGGGCTCGCCCCCGACGATGAGCTGCGGCTCGCGTACCTGCGCGCCGACCTCTTCTGCATGCCCGGCACCGCCGAGCTCCAGTCCCTCGTCACGCTCGAGGCGATGAGCGCCTCCACCCCCGTGGTCCTCGCCGACGCGATGGCCCTGCCGCACCTCGTGGCCGACGGCGAGAACGGCTACCTCTTCAGGCCCAACGACAGTGACGATCTTGCCGCGAAGATCACCGCCGTCCTGAGCCAGTCGGAGCAGGAGCTGGCCCGCATGGGGGCCGAGAGCCACCGCATGGTGCAGAAGCACGGCATCAAGGCGACCCTGGACACGTTCGAGGCCCTCTACCGCGGCACGGACCTAGGGGGAGACCTGGCCCGCGCGTAGCCCGGCGCGGCGGTGCCACTAGGATGAGATGGTCCCGCCCGCGCGGGACGGGGGGCGTTAGCTCAGCCGGTTAGAGCAGGGGACTCATAATCCCTTGGTCGTGGGTTCAAGTCCCACACGCCCTACCCGCAGGGCCCGGGGCCAGCCATGGTTCCGGGCCTTCGTCGTCCCGGCCGCTCTGTGACCTGCCGTCTCACCGGCCGTCCGGGCGGTTGTGGAAACCGGGCAGGGCAGCGTATGTTACTGACCAGTAGTTACCCATCAGTAGCACCATGACCGGGAGACCCCATGTCCCAGCACCGCAGCGCGGCCGACCTTCCCTACGCCGACGGCGACTTCTACTCCTTTGAGGCCCTGCTGGCGGACAAGGAGCGCGACCGCCTCCACGAGGTGCGCGAGTGGCTGGGCCGCGAGGTGGCACCGATCGCGGTCGACTGCTGGAACCGCGCCGAGTTCCCGCACGAGCTCGTCCCCCGCCTGGCGGAGCTCGACGTCATGAGCCCCATCCGCAGGCAGGGCCACTCGAGTCTCCTGGCCGGACTCCTCCATGCCGAGTTCACCCGGGCCGACGCGTCGATCGCCACGTTCATGGGAGTGCACGACGGCCTCTTCACGGGCTCGCTCGAGCTCCTCGCCTCCGAGGAGCAGAAGGCGAAGTGGCTTCCGGAGGCCTACTCGCTCGAGAAGATCGGGGCCTTCGCGCTCACTGAGCCCCTCGGGGGCTCCGACGTGGCCGGGGGCACCCGCACGACCGCCCGCCGGGAGGGCGACGAGTGGGTCCTCAACGGGGCCAAGCGCTGGATCGGCAACGCGACCTTCTCGGACTGGGTCGTCGTCTTCGCCCGCGACGTGGCGGACAACCAGGTCAAGGGATTCCTCGTCGACACGGCGCTGCCCGGCTACCGGGCCACCAAGATCGAGAATAAGATCGCGCTGCGCACCGTACAGAACGCCGACATCACCCTCGACGACGTCCGCGTCCCGGCCGAGTTCAAGCTCGCCCACGCCAACAGTTTCCGGGACACGAACAAGGTCCTCAAGGTCACGCGGCTCGCGGTCGCCTGGCAGGCGGTGGGCCAGCAGCTTGCGGCCTTCGACGTGGCACGGCGGTACGCAGTCGAGCGCGAGCAGTTCGGCCGCCCCATCGCCTCCTTCCAGCTCGTCCAGGACCAGCTCGTGACCATCCTCGGCAACGTGGTGAGCTCGCTGGGCATGATGGTCCGGCTCGCACAGCTCGAGGACGCGGGGCAGGCCCGCGATGAGCAGTCCGCCCTCGCCAAGGCCTTCACTACCGCACGGATGCGCGAGAGCGTCGCGATCGGCCGCAGCCTGCTCGGCGGCAACGGGATCGTGAGCGACTTCGGCATGGCCAAGGTGTTCGCCGACGCCGAGGCCATCTACTCCTACGAGGGCACCCACGAGATCAACACCCTCGTCACCGGGCGCGCCATCACCGGCATCTCGGCGATCGTCTGACCGACAACGCGGCGCCCACGCCCGGCGCCGCTCAGGGCGGGCCCTCCCACGGAAGGAGCACCGAGGGGCGCCGGTCCTCGATGAAGGCGAGCGGGTCGACGTAGTCGTCCCCGCGGCGCACGCCCCAGTGCAGGCAGGCGCCGTCGGCGCAATGGACCGCCCCGGAGGCCGACAGCACCCCGAACTCCTCGCCCCGGGCCACGGCCGAGCCGACCGGAACGGTGGCCTCGACGGGCTCGAAGCTGCTGCGGAGCCCGCCCCCGTGATCGATCGTGACCACCGGGCGGTCCACGACGCGCCCGCTGAAGGACACCCTCCCGGCCTGCGGCGCCCTGACCGGCATGCCGGGCGCCGCCGCCAGGTCGACGCCGCGGTGGCCCGACAGCCACGGGCGGGCGGGCGGATCGAAGGGGCGGGCGACGGCGGGCCGCGGCTCGAGCGGCCACGTCCAGCCTGCCTCCGCGGCCGGCCCTGCGAGGGGCGGGAGCGCCGCGGCCGTCGCCGGGCCCAGCGGCGCGAGCAGCGCCGCCACGAGGGCCAGAGCCGCCGCCAGGCGGACGGCTACGGGCGGGCGGGCTGGCCGGTGGGCAGTGTCCATGGCCTCAGGATGCCGGAGGCGGTGCGGGCCCGGCAGGGCGCAGGACGCCTATGTGGACGACCGGCCGCAGACCGGCCGGCGGGTGGGCAATGTCCCCCGGGGGCTGGAGGTGCCGAGGAGGCCCAGGCGCCGCCCCCGGGCGTGTCGCGCTGTAGTACACTGGGAACCGCGGCTTTCGAGCCCGCTTCGCTGTGCCGGATTCAGTGCTCTGCCACCCGGCCCGGTCCGCGGGGGAGGAGGCCGACTCCGCGCATCCAGCGCCTCGTCTCCCTCATCGCCCGGCCCCGGCCGGCGCATGCCGGGAGAACGGCACTGCCAGCCCATCGGTCCGCGACTGCGGTAGGGCGGGGAGGGGATGCCAGGGACGGACGGCCACCCGGCCGTCGTCGTCAGTAACCGTCAACTATGGCAGGGGCAAGGGCCGACCAAGGGTCGCCCTCGGAGAAAGACCTGCCGGAAGGAGCGTCGGCATGCCCGTCGTTACCATGCGCCAGCTGCTCGACAGCGGTGTCCACTTCGGCCACCAGACCCGCCGTTGGAACCCGAAGATGAAGCGCTTCATCCTCACCGAGCGCAACGGCATCTACATCATCGACCTCCAGCAGTCGCTGTCGTTCATCGACCGCGCCTTCGAGTTCGTCAAGGCCACGGTCGCCCACGGCGGCACCGTGCTCTTCGTCGGCACCAAGAAGCAGGCCCAGGAGGCCATCGCCGAGCAGGCCACCCGCGTCGGCCAGCCGTACGTCAACCAGCGCTGGCTGGGCGGCATGCTCACCAACTTCTCCACGGTTGCCAAGCGCATCCAGCGCCTCAAGGAGCTTGAGGAGATCGACTTCGAGGACGTGGCCGGTTCGGGCCACACCAAGAAGGAGCTCCTCATCCTCCAGCGCGAGAAGGACAAGCTCGAGAAGACCCTCGGCGGCATCCGCAACCTCTCCCGCACTCCGTCCCTCCTCTGGATCGTGGACACGAAGAAGGAGCACCTCGCGGTCGACGAGGCCAAGAAGCTCGGCATCCCGGTGGTGGCCATCCTCGACACGAACTGCGATCCCGACGAGGTCGACTTCCCGATCCCGGGCAACGACGACGCGATCCGCTCCGTGAACCTCCTCACGCGCGTCGTGGCCGACGCCGTGGCCGAGGGCCTCATCGCCCGCCAGAACCGCGGTTCCGGGTCCGAGGGCGCGCAGGCCGAGCCGCTCGCCGAGTGGGAGCGCGAGCTCCTCGAGGGCGAGAAGGCGGAGGCTCCCGCCGAGGCCCCGGCCGCCGCAGAGGCTCCGGTCGCCGCCGAGGCCCCGGCCGAGGCCCCGGCCGAGGCTCCGGCCGCCGCCGAGCAGCCTGCCGAGCAGTCTGCCGAGGGCACGAACTAACTCGACCAAGACCCTCTCCGCGTGCCGTGAAGGACCGGAGGGCCGCCGGCAGGATGGCCGCCCCACGAGGCGGCCATCCTGCTGGCGGAAAGACCTGCAGAACATACGAGACGAGGGGTTCATATGGCGAACTACACCGCCGCTGACATCAAGGCCCTGCGCGAGCGCACCGGCGCCGGCATGATGGACGTCAAGAAGGCTCTTGACGAGGCCAACGGCGACGCCGAGAAGGCCGTCGAGATCATCCGCATCAAGGGCCTCAAGGGCGCCACCAAGCGCGAGGGCCGCTCCACCGCCGAGGGCCTCGTGGCCGCCAAGGTCGAGAACGGCGTCGGCGTCATGGTCGAGGTCAACTGCGAGACCGACTTCGTGGCCAAGTCCGCCAAGTTCATCGAGCTCGCCGACAAGGTGCTCGCCACTGCCGTCGCCTCGGGCGCTGCCGACCTCGAGGCCCTCCTGGCCGCGGACGTCGACGGCAAGCCGCTGAGCGAGTACGTCGTCGAAGAGGGCGCGGTCCTCGGCGAGAAGGTCGCCGTCCGCCGCATCGCCCGTGTCGAGGGCGCGACGGTCGACGCCTACCTCCACAAGACGTCCAAGGACCTCCCGGCCCAGGTCGGCGTCCTCCTGGCCGTGAACGGCGAGGGCGAGGCCGCCGACGCTGCCGCGCATGACGTCGCCGTGCACGTGGCCGCGATGGCCCCGAACTACCTCCGCCGCGAGGACGTCCCGGCCGACCTCGTCGAGTCCGAGCGCCGCATCGCCGAGGAGACCGCCAAGGCCGAGGGCAAGCCGGAGGCTGCCCTGCCGAAGATCGTGGAAGGCCGCGTGACCGGCTTCTACAAGGGCGAGGTTCTCGTCGACCAGGCGTTCGCCAAGGACGCCAAGAAGTCCGTCGGACAGGTGCTGTCCGAGGCCGGCGTCGAGGCGACCGCGTTCGCCCGCTTCCGCGTCGGCGCGTAGCGCGCACACCAGAGGGGCGGCCACTTCGGTGGCCGCCCCTTTGCTGTGGCCGCCGCCGCGCAGGCCCCCGGCAAGTGCCGCTACTCTAGACGCAGGCTCCAGCCCAGACGCTCCACACGAGGGGACACATCCATGGAATCCGTAACGACCGCCGACCCCGCTATCCCCTCCACCGCCGACGAACCCCTGGCCGAGACGGCCGCGGCTGCCTCGCCCGTCGACGACCCGCAGCCCCACCGCCGCCGCGTCCTGCTCAAGCTCTCCGGGGAGGTGTTCGGCGGCGGCAAGCTCGGCGTCGACCCTGCCACCGTGCGGGGAGTGGCCGAGCAGATCGCCGCCGCAGTGGACGAGGTGGAGATCGCCATCGTCGTGGGCGGCGGCAACTTCTTCCGCGGCGCCGAGCTCTCCCTCTCCGGGATGGACCGCTCGCGCGCGGACTACATGGGGATGCTCGGCACGGTCATGAACTGCCTCGCGCTCCAGGACTTCCTCGAGCAGGCTGGCGTCGAGACCCGCGTGCAGAGCGCCATCACCATGGGCCAGGTCGCCGAGGCGTACATTCCGCGCCGCGCGATCCGGCACATGGAGAAGGGCCGGGTCGTGATCTTCGGCGCCGGGGCCGGCCTGCCCTACTTCTCGACCGACACCGTCGCCGCGCAGCGGGCCCTCGAGGTCCACGCGGACGAGGTGCTCATGGCCAAGAGCGGGGTCGACGGCGTGTACACCGCGGACCCCAAGAAGGACCCTGACGCCGTCAAGCTCGAGCACCTCACCTACGACGAGGCCCTGCGCCGGGACATCCGGGTCATGGACCAGACCGCCATGACCATGTGCAAGGACAACCGGCTCGACATGGTCGTGTTCGGCATGGAGGGCGAGGGCAACGTCACGAAGGCGATCCGCGGCGAGTGCCTAGGCACCCGCGTGACCGTCTGAGGGCCACCCACATACGGCTAGGATGTTCCTAGTCCCCTCCGGCGGGGGCCGGCGCCGCGCGCCCGGCCCCCGCCGTACGCTGCAAACGAAGTCCACAAGGAGTGCGACGTGATCGAAGAGACCCTGCTCGAAGCCACCGAGAAGATGGAGAAGGCGGTCGAGGTGGCCAAGGAGGACTTCGCGTCGATCCGCACGGGCCGCGCCAACCCCGCGCTGTACGCGAAGGTCATGGTGGACTACTACGGCACGCCCACCCCGCTGCAGCAGCTGGCCTCCTTCCAGGTCTCGGACGCCCGCACGATCCTCATCACCCCGTATGACAAGAGCGCCCTGCGCGACGTCGAGAAGGCGCTCAGCGACTCCGAGGTCGGCGCCAACCCGTCCAACGACGGCAACGTGATCCGCGTGGTCCTGCCGGAGCTCACCCAGGAGCGCCGCAAGGAGTACGTCAAGATCGTCAAGGGCAAGGGCGAGGACGCCAAGGTCTCGATCCGCAGCATCCGCCGCAAGGCCAAGGAGTCGCTCGACAAGCTCGTCAAGGACGGCGAGGTCGGCGAGGACGACGGCGTGCGCGGCGAGAAGGAGCTGGACTCCCTCACGAAGAAGCACGTCGATGCGGTCGAAGACCTCGTCAAGCGCAAGGAAGCCGAGCTGCTCGAAGTCTGATGAACGCGCCCCAGCCCGACGCGCCGAGCTCGGGGCCCCCTTCCTCAGACGGACACGTGCCGGGGGACGGGCCCCCCGGACTGCGCCGCGACCGCAAGCCCAAGCCGCTCTCGCGCGCCGGCCGCAACCTGCCCGCCGCCATCTCGGTCGGCCTCGCCCTGCTCATCGTGCTGCTCGCGGGCCTGTTCCTGTGGCCGCTGGGCTTCGTGCTGATCGCCGTCGCGGCCGCCCTCCTGGGCGTCTGGGAGGTGTACCGGGCGCTCGAGACGCATGGGACCAGGATCCCGGCGGTGCCGGTGCTGGCGGCGGCCGTGGCGATCCCCGCCACCGCCTACTTCGGCGGCCAGGAGGCCCAGCTGTTCGCGCTCCTGGCCAGCTGCGCGGCGGTGCTCCTGTGGCAGAGCCTCGAGCATCCCGAGGGCGCCGCGCGGGGCGTCTTCGCGGGCGTGTTCGTGGTCCTGTGGATCCCGTTCCTCCTGGGGTACGCCGTGCTCCCGCTGCACGCGACCACCCCGCCTCCGGGCCTTGGCCTGTGGCAGGCCGGCGCGGTGCCGCACGCCACCCTTGAGCTCGCGCTGACACTCCTGCTCGTCGTGGCCAACGACACGTTCGGCTACATCGTGGGCGCGAGCCTCGGCCGGCACCCGATGGCTCCCAAGATCAGCCCGAAGAAGTCCTGGGAGGGCTTCGCCGGTTCAGTCGGCGGGGCGATGGTCGTGGGCGTCCTCGGAGCGGTGCTCCTGCTGGGCCGGCCCTGGTGGGAAGGCCTCGTGCTGGCGGTGGTCATGGTCGGCGCGGCGACCGCGGGCGACCTCGCAGAGTCCATGGTCAAGCGCGAGCTGGGGATCAAGGACATGAGCAGCATCCTCCCGGGCCACGGCGGCATGATGGATCGCCTCGATTCGATCCTCTTCGCCACGCCGGCGGCGTTCCTGGTCTTCAGTCTCCTGCCGGGCTCCTAGCGGGCAGGTTCCCATGATGGTCTTTCGATCACTCCAGAGAGGACGCACACACGTGGCGCACACCGAGGACAGCGCGGCGGCAGGGTTCGATCGGGTCGGCCGCAGCGACCTGGGCTACAGCCCCAAGCAGGTTGAGAAGTTCATGTCGGCGGCCCGGGACTTCCTCGAGGATCCGTCCGCACCGGCCGTGACGAGCCACGACGTCCGCACGGTCTCGTTCGACGCCGTCCGCGGCGGCTACGACGCCACCGAGGTCGACGCCGCGCTGGACCGCCTCGAGGACGCCTTCGCCCGGCGCGAGCGCGACGAGCTGATCCAGCACTCCGGGGAGGACGTCTGGCTGCGCGAGATCGGGCAGCTCGCCGGGGTCCTCCGCGGGCGGCTTGTCCGCGCCGACGGCGAGCGGTTCCGCCGGCCCTCGAGCCCGAAGGCGCCCAGCTACCACGTCGAGGACGTCGACAGCCTGTGCGTCCGTCTGCTCGACTACCTCGAGCACGGCTCGCCCATGAGGGCCGACGATGTGCGCACGGCCGTGTTCCGGACCGTCACGGGCCAGGAGGGCTACGAGGAGACGCAGGTCGATGCCTTCCTCGACCGCGTCGTCGAGCTCATGGCCGCCATCGACTGAGCGCACGACGCCGGCCGCGCGCCGTGCGCTGCCGGGGCGCCTCAGCGCCGCGGTTCGGGCGAATGGAGCCGCACGAGGAAGCGGTCGGCGCTCCGCGGGACGCTGCGCCTGCTCGCGCGCGAGACTGCGATCATGACCGTGAAGGCGAGCGGCACGGTCCAGGCCGCCGGCTGGGCGCACGCGACGGCCAGCGGCGACACCCGGGCGGCCTCGCCCCAGGCGCCCGCGCCCAGCGCGGCGGAGGCAACGAGCGCCCCGCCGCAGGCGACGGCGCCGACCGTCATGCCGGCGATGGCGCCCGCCGGCGTGAGCCGCCGCCACCAGATGCCGAGCACGAGCAGGGGGCAGATTGTCGAGGCCGTGAAGGCGAACACGAGTCCCACGCTCCCGGCGAGGCCCTGGCCCCCCATCCCCACGGCGAGCAGGAGGGGAACGAGGGCGGAGAACGCCGCGGCCGTCCTGAAGCCGCGCACGCTCCCGCCGAACAGCTCCTGGCTGATGACCCCGGCGACCGAGACGAGCAGCCCCGAGGCCGTGGACAGGAAGGCGGCCATGGCGCCGGCGAGCACGAGCGCCGAGAGCGCGGTCCCGAGCGGGCCGGCGAGCAGCCGCTCCGGCAGGAGGATCGCGAGGGCGTCGCCCTGGGCGGTGAGGTCCGGCGCGGCGAGCCGGCCGATGAGCCCCACCGCGGTGGGGAAGACGTAGAAGACGGTCAGCAGCCCGAGCACGATCACCGTGGTCCTCCGGGCCGAGACCCCGTCCGGATTGGTGTAGAAGCGCACGAGGACGTGGGGGAGCCCGAGGGTCCCGAAGAGCAGGGCGAGCAGCAGCGAGAAGGTGCGGTAGCCGCCGTCGGACGTCCCAGGGGCGGGAGGCAGGCCCGCCAGCCCGTCCGCCGGGGCCGCCGGCAGCCCGCGGCCGGCGACCAGCAGCGTCAGGAACACCGCGGGGACGGCGAGGCACGCGAGCTTGAGCCAGAACTGGAAGGCCTGGACGAACGTGATCGAGCGCATGCCGCCGAGCATGACGGCGAGGACCACGACGGCGACCACGGCCGCCGAGCCGGCCCAGCCGGGCAGCCCGGTGGTGATCCGCACCGCGAGCGCGGCCCCCTGCAGCTGCGGGATGATGTAGAGCCAGCCGATGAGGACCACGAGGACGCTCGTGGTGCGCCGGGCCGCGAGCGAGCCGAGCCTGGCGGCGGCGAAGTCGGGGATCGTGTACGCGCCGGAGCGGCGCAGGGGCGCGGCGACGAACAGCAGGAGCATGAGGAACCCGGCCGTGTACCCGACCGGATACCACAGGGCCTGGGATCCGCTGACCATGATGAGCCCCGCCACCCCGAGGAAGCTGGCCGCGGAGAGGTACTCGCCGCCGATGGCCGACGCATTCCACCAGGGCCTCACCGTGCGGGAGGCGACGTAGAAGTCGCTCGTCGTGCGGGAGATCCGCAGGCCGTAGAAGCCCACGAGGACCGTGGCCGCCGCCACGGCGCCGAGCGCCGCGAGGCCGATCGCCGGCGTCACGGGTGGTCCTCGAGGAGCTCGGCGTAGCGCTGTTCCGTGCGGTTCGCGGCGCGGTAGTAGGCCACGGCCGCGACGAGTGCCGCGGGGTACGGCAGCGCCCCGACCAGCAGCCACACGAGCGGGACACCCGGGAGCCAGGGCAGGTCCCCGGCCGCCTCCGAAATGATCCACAGCACGGCCACGGCGGTGAGGAACGCGCCCGCGACGAGCGCCGCAAGCCGGAACTGGGAGCGCAGGAGAGAGCGCAGCACCACACCGCCGAGTTCCGACTGCTCCGCCACCTCGCGCGAGAGCGGAGGCGTCCTGGGCGCCCTGGCCGCGCTCGAGGCCGGCGCGGTCACGCGCACCCGCCGCGAGCGGTCGATCCGCCGGTCGCCGGCGTCCGGGGACGTCACGGCCGTGGCCGGATCCGGCCCGCGGCCAGGCGCTCGCGCAGGCCGGGCAGGCAGCGCCGGCTCACGGGGAGCTCCGATCCGCCGGCCAGCACGGTCGGCTGCGGGCCGCCGAGCCGCAGCTGCTGCACGGCGTCCATGGCCACGAGGTAGGAACGGTGGATCCGCACGAAGCCCGCTGGACCCCACTGCCGCTCGAGGTCTGTCAGGGGAACCCGGACGAGGTAGGTGCCCTCCCGGGTGTGCAGCCGGGCGTAGTCGCCCTGCGCCTGCACGAACGCCACGTCGTCGCGGCGGATCATCCGGGTGACTCCGCCCTGCTCGACGGTGATGACCTCGGGCGCCTCCGCCTGCGGGCCGCGCGACCCCTCGCGGGCCTCGGCGACCCGCGCCACGCAGCGTTCGAGCCGCTCGGGGCGGACCGGCTTGAGCAGGTAGTCGACCGCGGCGAGGTCGAACGCCTCGAGGGCGTGGTCGTCGTCGGCGGTGACGAAGACGACGGCGGGCGGCGCCGCGAAGCGGGCGATCACCCGGGCCAGCTCGAGCCCGTTGAGGCCGGGCATGTGGATGTCGAGGAAGAGGGCATCGATCTCCTCGCGTTCGAGGAGCTTGAGGGCCTCGGTCCCGGACGTCGCCGAGTGGACCGCGCCGATGCGGTCGTCGCGGCCCAGCAGGTAGGTCAGCTCCTGCACCGCCGGCAACTCGTCGTCGACGACGAGGGCACTGATCATGCGGCTCAGTCTATCGGCGGGCGCACGTCGTGCTCCGGCTGCGACTTCGGGATGCGCAGGGTGACGAGCGTGCCGTGCCCGGGGGCCGTCTCGATGACGAGGCCGTGGTCGTCGCCGTACACCTGCCGCAGCCGCGCATCCACATTCCGCAGGCCCACGTGGATCCCGTCTGCGTGGCCGGCGAGGACCTCGCGGAGCCGCTCGGGGTCCATGCCCGCGCCGTCGTCCTCGATCTGCACGAGTGCCTCGTGCGGGGAATCCGCAGCAGTGATGCTGATGTGCCCCGTCTCCTCCCGGGCCTCGAGGCCATGCCGCACCGCGTTCTCGACGAGCGGCTGGAGGCTCAGGAAGGGAATGGGGACGCCCAGCACCTCGGGAGCGATGCGCAGGCTCACTTGGAGCCGCTCCCCGAAGCGGGCGCGCTCGAGCAGGAGGTACTGGTCGATGCTCCTGAGCTCCTCCGCGAGGGTCGTGAAGTCACCGTGCCGGCGGAACGAGTACCGGGTGAAGTCCGCGAACTCGACGAGGAGCTCCCTCGCCCGTGCGGGGTCGGTGAGGATGTAGGAGGCGATCGCGGTGAGCGCGTTGTAGATGAAGTGCGGGCTGATCTGCGCCCTCAGCGCGCGCACCTCGGCCTCCATGAGCAGCGTCCTGGACCTGTCCAGCTCGGCGAGCTCCGCCTGGGTCGCCACCCAGTCCGCGACCTCGCGGGTGGCGCGCACGAGTCCCGCGCCCGCCGAGGGCGAGAACGCCACGACTGTGCCGATCACCCGCGCGCCGGCGCGCACCGGGGCCACGACGGCTCCGCGCAGGCGGCAGTCTGCCTCGGCGCAGCCCACGGCCGCGCACGCGACCTCGTCCCCGTCCGCCACCCGGGCGCGCCCGTGGGCGAGCGTCTTCGCGGCCAGCGCCATCACGGCGTCCGCGTGCGCCGGGCTCTCGCCGTCCCAGGCCAGCAGCCGCGAATCGTCGGTCAGGGCGAGTGCGGGGGCGCCGAGCATGGAGCGCAGGTGGTGGGCGGCCTTCGCCGCGCCCTCGGGGCCGAGGCCGCCGCGCAGGGAACGGCCGGCCTGCGCCGCCGAGTGCAGGATCGTGTAGCTCGCGCGCTCCGCGTCGCTGCCGAACTCCCGGCGCGTCCCCCAGGTCCGCCAGGCGACGGCGCCCACGGCCACACCGGCCACCAGCACGAGGGCCAGGGCGGCGAGCGTCAGGGCGTCGGGGGACATGATGCAAGGCTAGCCGCACGCCGCTGCCGCTCGGCGTCGGCCGGGCACCGTTCGGCGCACGCTCGCGGCCGCTCGGCGCTCACCCGCCGGGGGCTCTGGCTGGCGGGCGGGGAGGGGCGCAAAAGTGATGTGCATCACGCATCCGCCGGAGACTGCGCCGGCATACGTCAGGAGGACCCATGGGCAACGACGCCTCCCGGGACGCGAGGGCCGGCACGGCCCCGCACCCGGACTTCCAGCTGGTTCAGTCCAGCCCCGAGTTCCGCGCGCTGCGCGCCAGCCACCGCAGCTTCGTGTTCCCGATCGCCGGTGCATTCCTGCTCTGGTACTTCCTCTACGTCCTGCTGGCGGACTACGCCCATGACTTCATGTCCATCAAGCTCGCCGGCAGCATCACGGTGGGCCTGGTGCTCGGCCTGGCACAGTTCGTGAGCACGTTCGCCATCACCGCCTGGTATGTGCACCATGCCAACAAGAAGCTCGACCCGGCAGCGGAAGCCATCCGGAGCGAGATCGAGCTCGGCGACGCGTCGCAGGGGGCCCGCGCCGCAGGCAGCGAGGGGAGCGCCCGATGAACGTCGCCGCAAGCCTCCAGAGCAGCACGTGGCTCAACATGTCGATCTTCGCGCTGTTCGTGGCCGTCACGATCGTGATCGTGATCCGCGCGGGCCGGAACAACAAGACCGCCGCCGACTACTACGCGGGGGGCCGGTCCTTCACCGGCGGCCAGAACGGCACCGCCATCTCGGGCGACTACCTCTCCGCCGCCTCGTTCCTGGGCATCACCGGCGCGATCGCCGTCAACGGCTACGACGGCTTCCTCTACTCCATCGGCTTCCTCGTCGCATGGCTCGTCGCGCTGCTGCTCGTCGCCGAGCTCCTGCGGAACACGGGCAAGTTCACCATGGCGGACGTCCTCGCGTTCCGCCTCCGCGAGCGCCCCGTGCGCATCGCGGCGGCCATCTCGACCCTCGCGGTCTGCTTCTTCTACCTCCTGGCCCAGATGGCGGGGGCCGGGGGCCTGATCGCGCTGCTCCTGGGCATCTCCGACTGGGGAGGCCAGGCGGTCGTCATCACCGTGGTCGGCGCGCTCATGATCATGTACGTGCTCCTCGGCGGCATGAAGGGCACCACCTGGGTGCAGATCATCAAGGCCATCCTGCTCATCGCGGGGGCCTTCGTCATGACCGTCATGGTGCTGGCGATCAACGGCTTCAACCTCTCCACGCTCCTGGACAGCGCGGTGCACACGGCCGGTGCGGGCGGCGAGAAGCTGCTCAACCCGGGCCTCGCCTACGGCAAGGACGGCACCTCGAAGCTCGATTTCGTCTCCCTCGGCCTCGCGCTCGTCCTCGGCACCGCGGCCCTGCCGCACGTGCTGATGCGCTTCTACACCGTGCCGACCGCGAAGGAGGCCCGCAAGTCGGTCGTGTGGGCGATCTGGATCATCGGCGCCTTCTACCTCTTCACGCTCGTGCTCGGGTACGGCGCGGCGGCGCTCATCGGCGCGGACACGATCAAGAAGGCGCCCGGCGGGGTGAACTCGGCGGCGCCGCTGCTCGCGTTCCAGCTCGGCGGCCCGCTCCTGCTCGGGTTCATCTCCGCGGTCGCGTTCGCCACGATCCTCGCGGTCGTGGCCGGCCTGACGATCACGGCGGCAGCCTCGTTCGCCCACGACATCTACGCCAACGTCCTCGCCAAGGGCCGGACCACCCCGGCCTCGGAGGTCAAGGTGGCCCGCCGCACCGTCGTGGTGATCGGCATCTTCGCGATCGTCGGCGGCATCTTCGCCAATGGCCAGAACGTCGCCTTCCTCGTGGCCCTCGCCTTCGCGGTGGCGGCCTCGGCCAACCTGCCCACGATCCTCTACTCGCTCTTCTGGAAGAGGTTCACCACCCAGGGCGCGCTGTGGAGCATCTACGGCGGCCTTGGCTCGGCGGTCCTGCTCATCGCCTTCTCTCCGGTGGTCTCCGGGTCGAAGACGTCGATGATCCCGGGCGCGCACTTCGCCTGGTTCCCGCTGAGCAACCCGGGCATCGTCTCCATCCCGCTCGCCTTCGCCCTCGGCTGGCTCGGGACGGTCCTCGACAAGCGGCGGGAGGACCCCACCAGGCAGGCGGAGATGGAGGTCCGGTCCCTCACCGGTGTGGGCGCGGAGAAGGCGGTCTCGCACTAGCGCTACCCCCTCGCGCACGACGGCGGGCGGCGGCTCCCAGCAGGGGGGGGCCGCCGCCCGCTGGGGGTTCCAGGGCGCCCGCCGCGTTCCGGACAGCGGGCCGCGTTCCGGGCAGGGGGCCGCGTTCCGGGCAGCGCGAGCCGGGACCACGCCGTCGTGCGTCAGCGGGGCTGGATCCTGATGCCGTCGAGCATCAGCGGATCGCCCTCCCACCTGTAGGAGAGGTCGAACGCCCGGGTGCCGCAGACGAGCACCCCCTCGGCCGTTCCGCGCGGGCGCTGTCCGGCGCGGGCCAGCGAGTCGGCCCGCTGGATGTCCGCGGCGCACGTCGAGTCCACCTGCAGCTCGGTGAGTCGGCTCGTGAGCTCGGTCTCGCTCAGGTGCTCCTTGAGGGCGGGGGTGAACTCGCCGTAGGCGCGGGAGAGGTTGCCCGAGGCGAGGTCGGCGCTCATCTGCTCCGAGGCCCGCTTGACGCCCGCGCCGGGGCTGAACACGACGAGGGCCAGGACCACGGCCGCGGCGCCCGCGAGGAGGACTGCGCCGCCGCCCACGCCCAGCCCGATCCACAGCCAGGGGCTCCGTTTCCTCGGTGGCCCGCCCGGGCCGGCCCACAGCTCCTGCGGCGTGGGCTCGTGGGGCCGCTCCATGCGGGCTTGGCTCTGGTTGGGCAGCTGGGGGAACGTCATCGTGCGGGTCAGTCCTCGGCGCTAGGCGGGCGGTCGGGGGCCCCTCGCGAGGAGCGGGTCCATCCTGAATGGTATGAGGTCGCCCATGGCGAGGGCAGTATCAGTCCGCTCGACGCCGTCCACAGCGAGGATCTTGCCATTGATCCTGAACAGGTCCTCGGCATCGAGGGCGACGACGCGGAGCAGGAGGTCGGCGGTCCCGGTGAGGCCGTGTCCCTCGAGGACCTCGGGGATCCCGGCGATCTGCTCGGTGATCTCAGCGAGCTTGCGCTGCTGGACGTGGACCGTGATGAACGCCAGCAGGGGGTAGCCGAGGGACGCCGGGTTGATGCGCCGGTCGAAGCCGAGGAACACGTGCCCGGCCTCGAGGCGGGCGAGCCTCGCCTGCACCGTGTTCCTCGAGAGCCCCAGGTCCTGGGCGAGGGCCACGACGGTGCGGCGGGGGTCCTCGGAAAGCGCCCGCAGGATGCGGGCGTCGGTGGCGTCGACGACGTGCATGCTGCGCAGGCTAGCACGCCCCGGACAGGCCGATCTGGGCATCGTGCCCAATGTCGGCGCGATTGGTTGTACCCCCTGATGGTTGTGAGTATGGTCACATTAACCCGGCGGCCCACAGGCCTCCCGAGATCAGAGAGGGATGCGTACCCAGTGTCCAGCTACCAGATGTCGACCGGCGACGACGGCTCGCCGATCCAGCTTCTCTCCCCCCACGGCGAACGCCGGCCCCACGAACGGTACGACAGCCTCGTCGCCGACCTCGGCCCCGTGACCCTCGCCTCGCTCTACGAGGACATGGTGGTCGCCCGGCGCATCGACGCCGAGGGCACGGCACTCCAGCGCCAGGGCCAGCTCGGCCTCTGGCCGCCGTTCCTCGGCCAGGAGGCCGCGCAGATCGGCTCGGCCCACGCCATCGCACCCGACGACTTCATCTTCGCCAGCTACCGCGAGATCGCGGTCGCCTACGCCCGCGGCGTCCCGCTCCCGGACCTCATGCGGCAGTGGCGCGGCGCCGCGAATGCGGGCTGGGACCCGTTCCGCCACAACATGGCACCGACCCAGGTGGTGATCGGCGCCCAGTCGCTGCACGCTGTCGGGTACGCCATGGGGGTGCAGTTCGACGGGGCGGAGACCGCCGTCATCACCTACTTCGGGGACGGCGCCACGAGCCAGGGCGACGTGAACGAGTCGATGGTCTTCGCGGCCAGCTTCCAGGCGCCGGTCGTGTTCTTCTGCCAGAACAACCACTGGGCGATCTCGGAGCCCGTGGGCGTGCAGGCGCACGTGCCGATCGGGCTGCGCGCGCCCGGATTCGGCATCCCGAGCGCGCGGATCGACGGCAACGACGTCCTCGCCTGTCTGGCCGCGACCCGCGAGGCCCTCGGCCGCGCCCGGTCGGGCAACGGCCCCTCGTACATCGAGGCTGTCACCTACCGGATGGGCGCCCACACCACCGCGGACGATCCCACGAGGTACCGCGACGCGAACGAGCTCGAGGACTGGCGCGGGCGCGACCCGATCGCGCGGCTCGAGGCGTACCTGCGCGCCGAGGGCGTGCTCGACGACGCCCTCCGGGCGCGGGTCGCCGAGAAGGCCGACGACGTCGCGGCCACCCTGCGCGAGGCCACCATCCACATGCCCGATCCCGCGCCGGCGGAGCTCTTCGAGCACGTCTACGCCGGGCCGCACTCGGCCCTGGACCGGCAGCGCGAGCACTTCGAGAGATTCCACGCCGGGTTCGACGACCATGCCGCGCACACCGCCGGCGCACACACGGAGGGGGCCCGCTGATGCCCGGGATGACGTTCGCCAAGGCCCTCAACGCGGGCCTGCGCAAGGCCATGGAGCGGGACCCCAAGGTCGTGCTCATGGGCGAGGACATCGGCCGCCTCGGCGGGGTGTTCCGCATCACCGACGGGCTCCAGAAGGACTTCGGCGCCCACCGGGTCATCGACACGCCGCTCGCGGAGTCGGGCATCATGGGCACCGCGATCGGCATGGCCTACCGCGGCTACCGCCCGGTCGTGGAGATCCAGTTCGACGGCTTCGTGTACCCGGCCTTCGACCAGATCGTCTCCCAGGTCGCCAAGATGCACTACCGCACCCGCGGCGCCGTGACCCTGCCGATCACCCTGCGCCTGCCCTACGGCGGGGGCATCGGCTCGCCCGAGCACCACTCGGAATCCCCCGAGGCCTACTTCGCGCACACCGCCGGGCTGCGCGTCGTGTCGCCGTCGACGCCCCAGGACGCGTACACGATGATGCAGGAGGCCATCGCGTGCGACGACCCGGTGGTGTTCCTCGAGCCCAAGCGCCGCTACCACGACAAGGGCGAGGTCGACGAGGCGCTCGAGCCGGGCGCAGGGGCGCTGTCCATGGGCTCGGCCCGGGTCGCTGCCGAGGGGAGCGACGTCACCCTCGTCGCCTACGGGCCGATGGTGAAGACGTGCCTCGACGCCGCGGTGGCCGCCTCCGACGAGGGGGTGTCCGTCGAGGTGATCGACCTGAGGTCCCTCTCGCCGGTGGACTACGGCCCGCTCGAGGCGTCCGTGCGGAAGACGGGACGGCTCGTCATCGCGCACGAGGCCTCGCAGACGCTCGGGCTGGGCGCCGAGCTGTCCGCCGTGCTCACCGAGCGGTGCTTCTACCACCTCGAGCACGCCCCGGTGCGGGTGACCGGCTTCGATGTGCCCTACCCGCCGTCCAAGCTCGAGTTCCACCACCTGCCGGACCTGGACCGGATCCTCGACGGAGTGGACCGGGCCCTGGACAGGCCCAACTCCCTCAGCGGGATGGAGGAGGACGCATGAGCGCGGCCACGGTCGACCAGGGGGCGGGCTCCGTCACGCGGCCCTTCCTGCTCCCGGACCTGGGCGAGGGGCTCACGGAGTCCGAGATCGTCTCCTGGCGGGTCGCGGTGGGCGATTCCGTCCGCCTCAACCAGGTGATCGGCGAGGTCGAGACGGCCAAGGCCGTCGTCGAGCTCCCGAGTCCCTACACCGGCACCGTCACCGCGCTGCTCGCCGAGCCGGGGGACGTCGTCGCCGTCGGCGCGCCGATCGCCGAGTTCGAAGTGGCGGCCGACGCCGGCCGCCCGCCCGCCGCTGCCGGCTCGCCGACGTCGTCGGGCACGGCGGGGGAGGCCCCCCGGCGTCAGGCGACGCTCGTGGGCTACGGCGCCATGCCGGAGACCGGGGCGCGGCCAGCGCGCCGCGCGCGCCTGACGGTGGTCGGGCAGCCCCCTGCCGTCCCGTCGGCACCGCCGGTTGGGCCCCGCGGAGCCGCGGCGGCGCCTGCCCCGGAACCGGAGCGCGCGGGCGCGGAGCCGATGCCCCGCCCGGCGGAGCGGCCCCGCTCCACTCCTCCCGTCCGCAAGCTGGCCAAGGACCTCGGGGTGGACCTCGCGGACCTCGAGGGCACGGGCCCCCGCGGGCTGATCACGCGCGACGACGTGCTCGCCTCGATCGGGACCGGTGGGGCCGGCGCGGCCCCCGCCGCAGGCGCACCGGCCGCGCAGCCCGCCGGCGGCGCCGTGCGCGAGACCCGGACGCCGATCAAGGGCGTGCGCAAGCACACCGCGGCCGCAATGGTCGCGAGCGCGTTCACCGCTCCCCATGCGAGCGAGTTCCTCACGGTGGACGTGACGCCGGCGATGGAGCTGATCGGCCGGCTGCGCGAGAGCCGCGCGTTCGCGGGCCAGAAGGTCACCCCGCTCACGCTCGTCGCGAAGGCCGTGCTCATCGCGCTCCGCAGGAGCCCGTCGCTCAACTCGCGCTGGGACGAGGAAGCGCAGGAGATCGTCCAGTACCACTACGTGAACCTGGGCATCGCGGCCGCCACGCCCCGGGGGCTCGTGGTGCCCAACATCAAGGATGCGCAGGAGCTCTCGCTGGCCGATCTGGCGGGGGTGATCGGCGCCCTCGCCCAGACGGCGAAGGACGGGCGCACGGCGCCGGCCGACCTGTCCGGGGGCACGATCTCGATCACGAACGTCGGCGTCTTCGGAGTGGATGCGGGCACTCCCATCCTGAACCCCGGCGAGGCCGCCATCCTTGCGATGGGCCAGGTCCGCAGGCTCCCCTGGGAGCATGAAGGACAGGTCGCGCTGCGCCAGGTCATGACGCTCTCGCTCTCCTTCGACCACCGCCTCGTGGACGGCGAGCAGGGGTCCAGGTTCCTCGCGGACGTCGGCGCGATCCTCGCCGATCCGGGCATGGTACTCACCATGGTGTGACCCCGCCGGAAGCCCGGCCTGCCCCCGGAATCGCGGGCGGGCCGGGCTTCCGTCTGCCCGGCCCGGGCCGGCACCCGTAGTCCGCCGACGGCGGCCGAGTACCCGCCCAGTGGCCCCCTCGGCGGACCCTGCGTACACCCCCCGAAATCCCCCGAGTAGGGGCCCGCGGAGTACCCAGAAAGACGGGTACGCATTACTCGGGCGCCCCATGGGCCCCAATTTTTACGCTCCTTCTATCACGCCGCCGGCAGCCCGCCAGCGACGGCGAGGGTAGGGGAGCCTGGCCATGGAGCCCATCGGAAACCCACGGATCCGCGGCCGGCGGCGCGCTCGGCGCCGCACTGTCCACGTGCCCCGCAGGGCCGTCGCCGTGCTGCTGGCGGGCGTGCTCGCCGGTGCCGCGCTGCTCGCCGGGACGACGGCCTCGGCGGACGTGGGCACGGTCAACCAGGACAGCATGAGGACCGGGTGGGACAGCAGCGAGAGCGCGCTGTCGCCGGCGGCCGTGGGGTCCACCAACTTCGGCAAGCTGTTCTCCACGGCCCTGAATGGGCAGGTGTACGCCCAGCCGCTCGTGGTGGGCCAGACCGTCATCGCGGCCACGGAGAACAACGCGGTCTACGGCCTCGACGCCAGGACCGGCGCGGTGAAGTGGACGCGTACCGTGGGCCCCTCCTGGCCCGCCTCGACGGTGAGCTGCGGGGACCTGGTCCCGAACGTCGGCATCACGTCCACCCCGGTGTATGACGCGGCGACCAACAGCGTCTTCCTCACGGCGAAGACGAATGACGGCGCGAACGCCCAGCTGCCGCACTGGTACATGCACTCGATCGATGTCACGACCGGTGCCGAGCGGGCCGGGTTCCCGGTGCTGATCGACGGCGCGCCCACCAATGACCCGGCCCATCCCTTCAACGCTCTCACGGCCATGCAGCGGCCGGGGCTGCTGCTCATGGGCGGGGTGGTGTACGCCGGCTTCGCGAGCCACTGCGACTACAACCCGTTCGTGGGCTACGTCGTCGGGGTCTCCACGGCGGGGAAGCAGACCACGATGTGGGCCACCGAGACCGGGGTCAGCAATGCCGAGGGCGGCATCTGGCAGTCCGGCGGCGGACTGGTCTCGGACGGGCCGGGACGGATCCTGTTCACCACGGGCAACGGCATCGCCCCGCAGAAGTCCCCGGGGACGTCCCCGCCGTCGACCCTGGCCGAGTCCGTGGTCCGGCTGCAGGTCGGCACCGACGGCAACCTGACCGCGAAGGACTTCTTCAGCCCGGCGGCCAACGTGAAGCTGAACCAGGACGACGCCGACCTCGGCTCCGGCAGCCCCATGGCCGTGCCCGACGGCTACGGCACCTCGGCGCACCCGCACCTGATGGTGCAGACCGGCAAGGACGGCCACATCTACCTGCTCGACCGGGACAATCTGGGCGGCATGGCCCAGGGCACCGGCGGCACGGATGCCGTGGTGAATACGGCCGGCCCCTACAACGGGGTCTGGGGACGGTCCGCCTTCCTGGGCACCACGCAGGGCGGGTACGTGTACCAGGTCGAGAACAGCGGTTACCTGCGTGCCTCGAAGCTCGTCCCCACGAGCACCGGCGGCGTCCAGCTGGCCTCCGTCGGGACGTCCAGCGGGACCTTCGGGTTCTCCTCCGGCTCGCCCGTGGTGACCTCGTCCGGCACCGACCCGTCCACGGCGCTCGTATGGGTCGTCTACGCCGACAACGGGACGGGAACCAACGGGCAGCTGCGCGCCTACCGGGCCATCCCGGACAGCACGGGCAAGCTCGCGCAGGTCTTCAGCGCCCCGATCGGCACCGCGGCCAAGTTCGTCTCGGTCGCCACGAACGCCGGCAAGGTCTATGTGGGCACCCGCGATGGGAATGTGCTCGCCTTCGGCATCCCGACGACGGCCGCGGTGGGCTCGACGGGCGGTGACCTGGGCCAGGTGGCCGTCGGTGCGAGTGGGACCGCAACCGTGACCATGACGGCGACGCGGGCGGTGACGATCAGCTCGATCACCACGGCCGCGCCGTTCGGGATCGGCTCGGTGGCCCTTCCCAAGGCCCTTGCCTCCGGCGCAAGCCTCTCCCTCCCCGTCACCTTCGCCCCCACGGCGACCGGGGAATCCGACGGCTCGCTGACGGTGAAGACCTCGGACGGCGAGACCGACCAGCTGGGCGTCCACGGCATCGGCACGAAGGACGGCCTCGGCGGCACGCCGACATCGCTCGCCTTCACCAACGTGCCGACCGGCACGATCAGTCGCCAGACCGTGAACATCGTCAACACCGGCACGACCGCGGTGTCGGTCACGGGGGTGACCCTGCCCGCCAACGCGAGCCTCGTCGCGGATTCGAGCACCGTGCCGGTCGTGGGCGCCACGATCCAGCCCCAGGCATCGGTCCCGGTGTCGATCGCCTTCAGCCCGACGGCCGCGGCCACGGTCAGCGACTCGCTGACGGTGACGAGCAACCTGGGGGGCGTGACAGTTCCGATCAGCGCCACCTCCATCTCGGGTGCGTCGCACCTGCAGGTGCCCGCATCGCTCGACTTCGGCAACGTCCCAGTGGGCGCGTCGGCGACCCGCTCCTTCCAGATCCAGAACACCGGCAACATCCCGATGACGATCACCAAGGCGAAGGCTCCTCAGGGCGTGTTCAGCACCACGACGCCCGTCTCGGAGGGGCTGAGCATCCCGCCCGGGGACTCGGTGTTCCAGAGCGTGACGTTCGCCCCGACGGCGGTCGGGCAGGCCGGCACCGCGGACACCTTCTACCTGATCACGGCCGACGACGGCTCCGGCGCCCAGGACGTCATGCTCACCGGGTACGGCGTGAACGATCCGGTCGCCGCGTATGCACAGAAGATCGGCGCAGGGACCTGGGCGTCCCCGCTCGGCCAGTCCCTCTCCACCGAGTACGCCGTGGGCACGGGCACCTGCCAGGACTACACCTCGGGCATCATCTGCTGGTCCCCGACCACCGGGGCGCACGAGGTCCACGGGGCCATCTACACCCGCTACGCCGCGGCCGGAGGCCCCAAGGGCTTCCTGGGCTTCCCGACCACGGACGAGACCAAGTCGCCCGACGGGATCGGCGCGTACAACCACTTCTCCGGCTCGGGCGGGGCCTCGATCTACTGGTCCCCGACCACAGGCGCCCACTCGGTCCAGGGAGCGATCCGGTCCAACTGGGCGGCCTCGGGGTGGGAGCGGGGACCGCTGGGCTACCCGACCACGGACGAGATGGGCACGCCGGACGGGAAGGGGCGGTACAACCACTTCAACGGCTCCGGCGGCGCGTCGATCTACTGGACGCCGACGACGGGGGCGCACTCGGTGCGCGGCGCCATCCGCTCCAACTGGGCAGCGTCCGGCTGGGAGCGGGGACCGCTCGGCTACCCGACCACGGACGAGCTGGGCACGCCGGACGGCGTCGGCCGGTACAACCACTTCAACGGATCGAGCGGCTCCTCGATCTACTGGTCCCCGACGACGGGCGCGCACTCGATCCGCGGTGCGATCCGGGCGGAGTGGGCTGCCTCGGGCTGGGAGAAGGGGCCCCTGGGGTACCCGACGACCGACGAGATGGGCGCCCCGGACGGCTCGGGCCGGTACAACCACTTCTCCAAGTCGGCCTCGATCTACTGGTCGCCGTGGACGGGGGCGCACTCGGTGCTCGGCGCGATCCGGGCCACGTGGGCGTCGATGGGCTGGGAGCGCAGCTGGCTCGGCTACCCGACCTCCGACGAGTACTCCGTCCCCGTCGGTCGGGCGGAGGACTTCGAGAACGGCACCCTGACGTGGAGCGCCTCCACAGGAAGGGTGAACGCCGCCGGCTGACAGCCTGGGCCACCGACCTGTCCCGTCGGCTGGCCCACCGGCGGAGCGGCGCTCACGGCCTGGCCGTGAGCGCCGCTTCCGCCATGAGGGCGAGCGTCGCCCTGGCCGAAGACGCCGCCACGCGCCCTCCGGGCCTGCGCACCGAGTGCGGCGTGGAGTTGATGAGGCCGAACACGGCCTGGGCCCGCATCCGCAGCTCCGCCGCGCTCGCGGTGGGGTGCACGGCCCGCAGGGCCTCGCACCACACGTCGACGTAGGCGAGCTGGAGGGAACGCACCCGCTTGCGGTCGGCGTCCGCGAGGGAGCCGAAGTCCCGGTCCTGGACCCGGATGACGTCCGGCTGGGCGAGGGCGAAGTCCACGTGGAAGGCGACGAGCGCGCGGACGGGGGCGGCGCCGTCGGCCGCCCCCGACGCTGCCTCGAGCGCGACCCGGCGTCCCCCCTCGAGCAGTTCCTCGCTCACCCCGACCAGCAGCGCCCCGAGAACCGCCTGCTTGCCGGGGAAGTGGCGGTAGATGGCCGGACCGCTCACGCCCGCCTCCGCGCCGAGGTCCTCGAGCGAGGCCCCGGCGTAGCCCTGCGCGGCGAACAGCCCGGCGGCCGCATCGAGGATGGCCTGCCGCCGCTCGGCCTTCGCCTGCACCCGCGCACTCGTGCTCTCGCCCATGTCCCTCCGATCCGGCGGAAACTGCCTGTGCTGGACATCACAGTTAATCCACATTAACTTAGAACTCAGTTAGCCGTCACTAACCGAGTTGAAGCGGGCCGTGCCCGTCCCGGAGGACAGATGGAGACCCTGACCAGCCGGATCGATCCGGCAGGCCCCGCCTTCGCCGAGAACGAGGCCGCCCAGCGCGCCCTCGCCGACGAGCTGCGGGCGCGCCTCGCCGCCGCGGCCCTCGGCGGCCCCGAGCGCTCCCGCGAGCGGCACGTGGCGCGCGGCAAGCTGCTCCCGCGCGAGCGGATCGACGTCCTGCTGGACGACGGATCACCGTTCCTCGAGGTCGCCCCGCTCGCGGCGGAGGGGATGTACGACGGCGAGTGCCCGGCCGCCGGGGTCATCGCCGGCATCGGCCTGGTCCACGGCCGCCACGTCATGGTCGTCTCGAACGATGCGACGGTCAAGGGCGGCACCTACTACCCGATGACGGTCAAGAAGCACCTGCGCGCCCAGGAGATCGCACTCGAGAACCGGCTCCCGTGCATCTACCTCGTCGACTCGGGCGGAGCGTTCCTGCCCAAGCAGGACGAGGTGTTCCCGGACCGCGACCACTTCGGCCGGATCTTCTACAACCAGGCCCGCCTCTCCGCCGCCAAGATCCCGCAGATCGCCGCCGTCCTCGGCTCCTGCACCGCCGGCGGGGCCTACGTGCCGGCGATGAGCGACGAGACCGTGATCGTGCGGAACCAGGGCACGATCTTCCTCGGCGGCCCGCCCCTCGTGAAGGCCGCGATCGGCGAGGTCGTCACCGCCGAGGAGCTGGGCGGGGGAGAGGTCCACGCGAAGGTCTCCGGCGTGGCGGACCACCTCGCCGACAACGACGAGCACGCCCTCGAGATCGTGCGCAGCATCGTCGAGACCCTCCCGCCCCCGGCCCCGGCGCCCTGGGAGGTGCGCCCGGCCGTCGAGCCCAAGGCCGAGCAGTCCGAGCTGTACGGGGTGGTGCCCGTCGACGTCAACGCGCAGTACGACGTCCACGAGGTCATCGCCCGGCTCGTGGACGGCAGCGGGTTCCACGAGTTCAAGAAGGACTACGGCGCCACGCTCGTCACCGGCTTCGCACACCTCGACGGCCACCCCGTCGGGATCGTCGCGAACAACGGCGTCCTGTTCTCCGAATCCGCGATGAAAGGCGCGCACTTCATCGAGCTGTGCGACCAGCGCGGCATCCCGCTCGTGTTCCTGCAGAACATCTCCGGGTTCATGGTGGGCCGCGACTACGAGCACGGCGGCATCGCCAAGCACGGCGCGAAGATGGTCACCGCCGTCGCCACCACGCGGGTCCCCAAGCTCACAGTGGTGATCGGCGGCTCCTTCGGCGCCGGCAACTACTCCATGTGCGGCCGCGCGTACTCGCCCCGGTTCCTGTGGATGTGGCCCGCGAGCCGCATCTCGGTCATGGGAGGCAACCAGGCCGCGTCCGTCCTCGCGACCGTCAAGCGCGAGACCTCCGAGGCCCGCGGCGAGGAGTGGTCCGCCGCCGAGGAGGAGGCCTTCAAGGCCCCGATCCGCGCCCAGTACGAGTCCCAGGGCAGCCCCTACTACTCGACCGCGAGGCTCTGGGACGACGGCGTGATCGACCCGGCCGACACGCGCCGCGTGCTCGGCATGGCCCTCGCCGTCCTCGCCCAGTCCCCCCTGCCGGAGACGTCCTTCGGCGTCTTCAGGATGTGAGCCGCATGACCGCCACCGCCCCCGCCGCCCCGCCCTTCGCCAAGGTCCTCGTGGCCAACCGCGGCGAGATCGCCTGCCGCGTGATCCGGACGCTGCGCCGGCTCGGCATCGCGTCCGTCGCCGTGTACAGCGATGCCGACGCCGGCGCGCGCCACGTGCGCGAGGCCGACGAGGCCGTCCGCATCGGCCCTGCCCCCGCGGCCCAGAGCTATCTGAGCATCGCCGCGATCGTTGACGCCGCGCGCGCCACCGGGGCAGAGGCCGTCCACCCCGGCTACGGCTTCCTGAGCGAGAACGCCGAACTCGCCCGCGCCCTCGCAGACGCCGGCGTCGTGTTCGTGGGACCGGGGCCCGAGGCGCTCGCGGTCATGGGGGACAAGATCCGGGCCAAGAACCACGTCGCCGGGCACGGGGTGCCGGTCATCCCGGGCGTCTCCGAGCCGGGCCTGACGGACGCGGAGCTCATCGCGCGGGCGGACGGGGTGGGCTACCCGCTGCTCATCAAGCCCTCCGCCGGCGGGGGCGGCAAGGGCATGACCGTCGTCGAGTCCGCCGCGGAGCTCCCGGGCGCCCTCGCGACCGCCCGCAGGGTCGCGACGGCCGCCTTCGGCGACGGGACGCTGCTCCTCGAGCGGCTCGTCCGCGCGCCCCGGCACATCGAGGTGCAGGTCCTCGCCGACACCCACGGAACCACGATCCACCTCGGCGAGCGCGAGTGCTCCCTGCAGCGGCGGCACCAGAAGGTCATCGAGGAGGCGCCCTCGCCGCTGTTCGCCACGGCGCAGGGCGCCAGCACGCGGGCCCGCATCGGCGCCGCGGCGTGCGAGGCCGCCCGCTCCGTGGGCTACGTCGGCGCCGGCACGGTCGAGTTCCTCGTCTCGGACGAGGCGCCGGACGAGTTCTTCTTCATGGAGATGAACACCCGCCTCCAGGTCGAGCACCCGGTGACGGAGATGGTCACGGGCGTCGACCTCGTCGAGCAGCAGCTCCGCGTCGCCGCGGGCCAGCCCCTGGCCCTCCGCCAGGAGGACTTCCGGCTCGAGGGCCACGCGATCGAGGCCCGCGTCTATGCCGAGGTCCCCGCGCGGGGCTTCCTGCCCGCCACCGGTCGGGTCGAGTTCCTCCACGAGCCGGCCGGGGAGCACATCCGCGTCGACAGCTCGCTGCGGGAAGGCCTCGGCATCGGCTCGGACTACGACCCGATGCTCGCCAAGTGCATCGCCTGGGGCAGCACCCGGGCCGAGGCGCTCGAGACGCTGGACGCCGCGCTCGCCCGCTACACGGTGCTCGGCGTCGAGACCAACCTCGAGTACCTCAGGCTCCTGCTCGCCGACGAGGACGTGCGCGCCGGGCACCTCGACACGACCCTCATCGAGCGCCGGCTCGGCGGCCTCTCCTTCCGAACCCCCGGGGAGGCCGAATACGCGGCCGCGGCGCTCCTGGCCACCGGGGCCGCACCCGAGGCGGCGGGGGCAGCCGGTCACCCTGCTGCGCCCGGTCCCTGGGCATCCGACGGCTGGCGCCTCGGGGCCCCCGCCGCCCGCCGCGTGAGCCTCGGCGCCCCGGACGGCGGCGTCGCGACCGTCGCCGTGCGCGGGCCCGCGGCCGGCTCGGCCCCGTCGGCCGCAACAACCCTCCGCGTGGACCTCGGCTCCGAGCGGGGAGCCGAACGCATGGCGAGCCTCGAGCAGGCGGGGGAGGCCGGCGTCGTGCTCGCCCTTGACGGCGGGGAGCACCGCTTCGCGTGGGCCCTCGCGGAGGGCCCGGACGGGGAGTGCACCGTGCACCTCGGCGACGCGGGCTGGTCCACCGCCATCCCCGTCCTGAGCCGGGCGGAGCGGCTCGAACGGCTGCGTGCCGCCGTGCACCGGCACGAGGGCGAGGCCGCCCCCGAGGTCCGCACGCCCATGCCCGGCACCGTAGTCTCCGTCGCGGTCGACCACGGCCAGGCCGTCGAGGCCGGCCAGCCGCTCGTCTCGGTCGAGGCCATGAAGATGGAGCACCAGCTCGTCGCCGCGCTCGCCGGGACCGTGGCGCTGCACGTTACCCCCGGCGCCCTCGTCAAGGCCGACCAGGTCGTCGCCACCGTCACACCCCACGAAGCCACACCGCGCGAAGCGCACGAAGGAGCCTGATCCATGGACTTCCAGCTCACCGACGAATACCAGGAGCTCTCCGACACCGTCCGCGAGTTCGCCGACGAGGTCGTCGCGCCCGTGTCCGCCCGGCACGACGAGGAGCACAGTTTCCCCTACGAGGTCATCGCCCAGATGGGCGAGATGGGCCTGTTCGGCCTGCCCTTCCCCGAGGAGTACGGCGGGATGGGAGGGGACTACTTCGCGCTCGCCCTCGCGCTCGAGCAGCTCGGCCGCGTCGACCAGTCGGTCGCCATCACGCTCGAGGCCGGCGTCTCGCTCGGCGCCATGCCGATCCACCGCTTCGGCACCGACGCGCAGAAGGAGGCGCTCCTGCCCGACCTCGCCGCGGGCCGCGCGCTCGCAGGATTCGGGCTGACCGAGCCCGAGGCAGGCTCGGACGCCGGCGGGACCAAGACCACCGCGCGGCTCGAGGACGGCGCGGACGGGCGCGAATGGGTCATCAGCGGCTCGAAGGAGTTCATCACGAACTCCGGCACGGACATTACGAAGTTCGTGACGGTCACCGCCGTGACCGGCACCGAGGAGCGGCCCGACGGGACCACGCGCAAGGAGATCTCCACGATCATCGTGCCCAGGGGCACGCCGGGGTTCCGCGCCGAGAAGGCCTACAACAAGGTCGGCTGGAATGCCTCGGACACCCACCCGCTCTCCTTCAAGGACGCCCGCGTCCCCGAGGAGAACCTCCTCGGCGTGCGCGGCCGGGGCTACGCCAACTTCCTCTCCATCCTCGACGAGGGCCGCATCGCGATCGCCGCCCTCGCCACGGGCGCAGCCCAGGGCTGCGTCGACCTGTCCGTGAGGTACGCCAAGGAGCGCACCGCCTTCGGGACGAACATCGGCAAGTACCAGGCCATCCAGTTCAAGATCGCCCGCATGCAGGCGCGCGCCCACACCGCCCGGCTCGCCTACTACGACGCGGCCGCGCGCATGCTCGCCGGCAAGCCCTTCAAGACCGAGGCCGCGATCGCGAAGATGGTGGCCGGCGAGGCCGCCATGGACAACGCCCGCGACGCCACCCAGGTGTTCGGCGGCTACGGCTTCATCAACGAGTCCACCGTCGCAAGGCACTACCGCGACTCGAAGATCCTCGAGATCGGCGAGGGCACCACCGAGGTCCAGCTCATGCTCATCGCGCGCGAACTGGGGCTGTGAACCGGCTCTAGCCAAACGGGCCGCGCCTGACGTTGGATGAGGGCAGGCGCGGCAGCGGACAACGAGGAGGGGCACGTGATCGACAAAGTGGTGGCGAGCGCCGAGGAGGCGGTCGCGGACATCGGGGACGGGGCGTCGCTCGCCGTCGGAGGCTTCGGCCTGTGCGGCATCCCGGTGGCGCTCATCGACGCCCTGCACGCCCAGGGCACCACCGGCCTGACCACCATCAGCAACAACTGCGGGGTGGACGACTGGGGCCTCGGGATCCTCCTCTCGGACGGCCGGATCACCCGCACCATCAGCTCCTACGTGGGCGAGAACAAGGAGTTCGCACGGCAGTTCCTCGCCGGCGAGCTCGAGGTCGTCCTCACCCCGCAGGGCACGCTCGCCGAGAAGCTCCGCGCCGGCGGCGCCGGCATCCCCGCCTTCTACACGGCCGCCGGGGTGGGGACCCTCGTCGCCGAGGGCGGGCTCCCGCAGAAGTACGACGCCGACGGCAACGTCGTGCTCGCCTCCTCGCCGAAGGAGGTGCGCTCCTTCAACGGCGCCGAGTACGTGCTCGAGGAGTCCCTGACTCCCGACTTCGCGCTCGTGCACGCCCAGAAGGCGGACCGCCACGGGAACCTGGTGTTCCACGCGACGGCCATGAACTTCAACCCGCTGTGCGCGATGGCCGGGAGGATCACGATCGCCGAGGTCGAGGAGCTCGTCGAGCCCGGCGAGCTCGATCCCGAGAACATCGACCTGCCGGGCATCTTCGTCCAGCGCGTCGTGCACGTCCCGCCGGGCAGCCCGCACGCCGAGAAGCGCATCGAGAAGAGGACCGTGTCGAGCAGCGAGGGGGCGTCCTGATGCCGTGGACCCGCAACGAGCTCGCCGCGCGAGTGGCCAGGGAGCTCGAGAACGGACAGTACGTCAACCTGGGCATCGGCATGCCCACGCTGATCCCGAACTACATCCCGGACGGGGTCGAGGTGGTCCTCCACTCCGAGAACGGCATCCTCGGCACGGGCCGGTACCCGCGTGAGGACGAGGTCGACCCGGACCTCATCAATGCCGGGAAGGAGACCGTGACCGTCAACCGCGGTGCGGCGTTCTTCGATTCGGCCACCTCGTTCGGCATGGTCCGCGGCGGCCACGTCGACGTCGCCGTGCTCGGGGCCATGGAGGTCTCCGCCCACGGCGACCTCGCCAACTGGATGATCCCCGGGAAGATGGTCAAGGGCATGGGCGGCGCCATGGACCTCGTCTTCGGCGCCAAGCGGCTCATCGTCATGATGGAGCACACCGATCGGAACGGGAACCCCAAGATCCTGCCCGAGTGCACGCTGCCGCTCACGGGGCGCGCGTGCGTCGACCGGATCATCACCGACCTCGGCGTGATCGACGTGGAGCGCAACGGGGTGGGCGCCGGGATGGAGCCGGGCAGCGGCCCCGTGCTCGTGCTGAGGGAGCTCGCTCCCGGGGTGACCGAGGAACAGGTCGTCGCGGCGACCGCGGCCGAGCTCGAGGTGGAGATCCATGACAACGAGCCCTGAGCGCGCCCCCCTCCGCGTCGTCGAGCAGCGCGGCCTCTACTTCGACGAGCTCGAGGAGGGCGTCGCGTACGCCCACCGCCCCGGGCGCACGGTGACCGAGGCGGACAATGTCCTGTTCACCACGCTGACCATGAACACCCAGGCGCTCCACCTCGACGCAGCGTGGAGCGCCGGCCAGCCGTTCGGGCAGCGCCTCATGAACTCGATGTTCACGCTCTCCACCATGGTGGGCCAGTCCGTGGCCCAGCTGACACAGGGGACGATCGTGGCGCAGCTGGGCATCACCGACGTGGCCTTCCCCCACCCGCTCTTCCACGGGGATACGCTCTACACCGAAACCGTCGTCGTGGAGAAGCGCCTCTCGGCCTCGCGCCCCGGACAGGGGATCGTGACCTTCGAGCACACCGGGCGCAACCAGGACGGCACCGTCGTGGCGCGGGCCCGCCGCTCGTGCCTCATGTGGACCAAGGAAGCACACACCCGGTGACCGAGATGACCGCCCAGCCCCACGCCCACGGAGCGCCGTTCGCCATGGGGCCGGCCCTGCTGTTCTGTCCCGCCGACCGTCCCGAGCGCTTCGCGAAGGCTGCGGAGCGGTCCGATGCCGTGATCCTCGACCTCGAGGACGCGGTGGCGCCGGACGCGAAGGCGGAGGCCCGCCGGAACCTGGCCGAGACGCCGCTCGACCCGGAGCGGACCATCGTGCGCGTCAACTCCGCCGGTTCGGTCCACTTCGATGCGGACCTCGAGGCGCTCGAGGCGACGCCGTACCGCACGGTCATGCTGGCCAAGGCCGAGGCACCGGAGCAGCTCGCGCTCCTGCGCGCCTACCGGGTCATCGCCCTCTGCGAGACGGCCGCGGGGATCCTCGCCGCGCCGTCGATCGCCGCCGAGCCGAACACCCTCGGCCTCATGTGGGGGGCCGAGGACCTCGTGGCGTCCCTCGGCGGCACGTCGAGCCGCGCCGCCGACGGCGCGTACCGGGCCGTCGCCCTGCACGCCCGCTCCACCGTGCTCCTCGCCGCCGGCGCCCACGGGAAGGCGGCGATCGACGCCGTCTACACCGCGATCCCGGACCTCGATGGCCTCTCCGCCGAGACCGAGGACGCCGTCGCGTCCGGATTCGCCGCGAAGGCCTGCATCCACCCGAGCCAGGTCGCCGCGGTGCGCGCGGCCTACGCGCCGTCGCCCGAAGCCGTGGAGGCCGCCCAGGCCCTCCTCGCCGCGGCGGAGGACGCCGGGACGGGCGTGTTCCAGTACGAGGGGAAGATGATCGACGGCCCGATCCTCCGCCACGCCGAGGCGGTGCTCCGCCGGGCAGGGCTCGGCGGCTGAGCCCGTCCGGCGGCCGCGCCGAGCCGACGCCCTAGCTCGCCGGCCAGAACAGCTCGGTCCGCCACGTCGCCGGGTCGGGCTCGGCGTTGGGGTCGCTCCTGTAGACCTCCCACATGCTCGAGCCGGGGGTGAGGCCCTGCTCGCGCATCCAGCCGGTCACCTGCTGGTACGTCTCCGGCAGCGACTCATAGGGGCCCACGTGCAGCGCCCGCACGGTCCGGCCGGCCGGCAGCACGCTGGCCGTGACGTCGTCGGTGCCGGCGAACTGGCCCGCCACCGGGAAGCCCGCCTCGACGTCGATGGTCTCGCCCGGCATGCCGTGGTACATCGCGAACGGCGGGCCGGCGACGCGGCCACCCTGGTCCTGGACGGCGGCGACCACGGTGCCGAACACTCCGTCGAAGAAGCTCCGCAGCTCGTCCATCTTCACGGTGGCCCGCACCACGGCGGTCGGCTGTTCGGGGAGCTCGGTGACGCTGATCTCAGTCATGGTTCCATGCTGGCCCATCGGCTCCCGTCGCGCGAGTGCCGGGCGCCGCGGGTCTCGCGGTCCTCGCCGGCGCCGGAGCCCGCGCCCTGCCGCGGCCGGGGCGGCGCGCCCGTAGGGAATACTGGAGGGCATGCAGACTTCCGGCACCGAGAGGGACCCGCAGGCCCAGCGCTCCGTCGTCATCCTCGGATCGACCGGCAGCATCGGCACCCAGGCCCTCGAGGTGGTCGACGGCGCCCCCCACCGCTTCCGGGTCGTGGCCCTCAGTGCCGGGGGAGGCAACCTCGGGCTCCTCGCCCGCCAGGCAGTGTCCACGCGCGCCGAGGCCGTGGGCATCGCCGCCGGCAGCGCCGACGAGCTCCGGTCCCTCATCGACGAGGCCGCGGCGGCCGAGGGCATCGCAGGCTACGAGCCCGAACTCCTCGCGGGCCCCGACGCGTCGGCCCGCATCGCTGCGTGGAGCGGGCCCAGCGGCCCCGCCGACGTCGTGCTCAACGGCATCACGGGAAGCATCGGGCTCGCTCCGACCCTGGCTGCCCTCGCCTCCGGCGCGACGCTCGCGCTCGCGAACAAGGAGAGCCTGATCGTGGGCGGCGCCCTCGTGACGGGGGCCGCCCGGCCCGGCCAGATCGTCCCGGTGGACTCCGAGCATTCCGCGATCGCCCAGTGCCTGCGGGCCGGCCGCGCCGACGAGGTCGAGAAGCTCATCCTCACAGCCTCCGGGGGCCCGTTCCGCGGCAGGGACCGGGCCGCGCTCGCGGGAGTGACCCCCGCCGAGGCGCTCAACCACCCCACGTGGGACATGGGGAAGGTGGTCACCACCAACTCCGCCACGCTCGTCAACAAGGGCCTCGAGCTCATCGAGGCGCACCTGCTGTTCGACGTGCCGCTCGAGGCGATCGACGTCGTCGTCCATCCCCAGTCCGTGGTCCACTCCATGGTCCAGTTCGCCGACGGCTCGGTGATCGCCCAGGCGAGCCCGCCGGACATGCGGCTGCCGATCGCCCTCGGCCTGGGCTGGCCTGACCGGGTCCCGCGCGCCGCGCGACCGTGCGACTTCTCCCAAGCGGCCGCGTGGACATTCGAGCCCCTCGACGCGCGCGCCTTCCCCGCCGTCGAGATCGCCCGCGACGCGGCGAAGCAGGGCACCACCTTCCCGGCCGTGTTCAACGCCGCGAACGAGGAGGCCGTCGAGGCCTTCCACGCCGGCAGGATCGGGTTCCTCGACATCGTCGACACCGTCGAGGCGGTGCTCGCCGAGCATTCGGGTTCCTCGGAGCTCTCTGTGGATTCCGTGCTCGCAGCCGAGGAGTGGGCACGCGCGCGGGCCGGTGAGCGTTTGGGAACGCAGAAGCCTTAGGAGATCCCCAGCGTGAACCCCACTGTCCTCTTCATCCTCGGCGTCGTGTTCGTCGCCCTCGGCATCGCCGCGTCCATCGCCCTGCACGAGGTGGGCCACCTCCTGCCCGCCAAGCTGTTCAACGTCCGCGTCACCCGGTACATGATCGGCTTCGGTCCGACCCTGTTCTCCTTCCGGCGGGGCGAGACCGAGTACGGCGTCAAGGCGCTCCCGCTCGGCGGCTACGTCGCCATGGTGGGGATGTACCCGCCGAACGCGGAGGACGGCTCGGTGCGGCAGTCGAGCACCGGCATGTTCCAGAGCCTCGCCGAGGCCGCGCGGGACCAGGCGCACGAGGAAGTCCGGCCCGAGGACCACGGGCGGCTGTTCTACCAGCTGCCCGTGTGGAAGAAGGCCGTGATCATGCTCGGCGGCCCGGCCATGAACATCATCCTCGGGGTCCTGTTCACCGCGATCCTGCTCATGGGGTTCGGCACGCCGCAGCCCACCACGCAGATCGCCAACGTGTCCGCGTGCATGGTCACCCAGGGCGGCCAGAACGGCGGCGGCCAGAACGGCGGGAGCCAGAGCACCGACCCGGCGACGTGCACCAAGACGCCCGCAGCAGCCGCGGGGTTCCGTCCGGGAGACACGATCGTGGCGTTCGACGGCAAGCGGGTCACCGGGTGGGACCAGCTCACCAGCTGGATCCGGGCGTCCGCCGGCCGCGAGGTCGAGGTGACGGTCAAGCGCGGCGACGCGGAGGTCACCACCAAGGTCACGCCCGTGCTGAGCCAGCGGCCGGTCCTCGGCGCAGACGGCCAGCCGGTGAAGAACACGGACGGCACCTACCAGACCACGCAGGCCGGCTTCCTCGGCATCGGGCCGCGCCAGGGCCTCGTGCCCCAGCCCGCTTCGAGCGTCCTCCCCGCGGTGGGCGAGAACATCGCGCAGGTGACCGGCGTCGTCGTCAACCTCCCCGCCCGCGTCGTCGCCGTCGGGCAGGCCGCGTTCAGCAGCGCCCCCCGCGATCCGAACGGGCCGATCAGCGTGGTCGGCGTCGGCCGGGTCGCCGGCGAAGTCGCGTCCATGGAGGACGTCCCCGTCCAGGCGCGCCTCGCGACGCTGGTGGGCATCCTCGCCGGCGTCAACCTCGCCCTCGCGGTCTTCAACCTCGTCCCGCTCCTGCCGCTGGACGGCGGCCACGTCGCCGGCGCGCTCTACGAGGGCGTCCGACGCCGTGTGGCGGCCTGGCGCCGCCGCCCGGACCCGGGACCGTTCGACATCGCCAAGCTCCTGCCCCTGACCTATGTGGTGGCCAGCGTCCTCCTCGTGATGAGCGCGCTGCTGATCTACGCGGACATCGTCAAGCCGGTCAACCTCTTCGGATGACGTTCAGCGGCACCCGGCGCGAGGGGGATAGTCTGGACCCATGACTGTCTTCGCCGTCGAATACCGCTACGTGTCCGCGCCGGAGGGGGCCGCCCGCCTCGATGAGGTGCGCCCCGAGCACCGCGCGTGGCTGCGGGAGCGCGCCGAGTCCGGCGAGCTGCTCGCGAGCGGCCCCTACGAGGGCGGCGCGAAGGCCCTGCTCATCTTCCAGGCGGCGGACCGCGGCGCCCTGGACACCCTGCTCGCCGAGGACCCGTTCGCGCAGGCCTCACTCATCGCGGACACCGTCGCCACGCCGTGGAATCCGATCATCGGGCGCCTCGCCGACGTCGCGACCGTCTGACCGGCGTCCGGCACCGCCGGCCCTGAACCCCCTCCGCAGTACCCCAGAAGGAGCCCCAGTGACCTCGGTCAGCCTCGGAATGCCAGCAGCCCCGCCGCCAGTCCTCGCGCCCCGGCGCAAGACCCGGCAGATCCGGGTGGGCTCGGTCGGCGTCGGCTCCGAATCCCCGATCAGCGTGCAGTCGATGACCACGACGCCGACCACGGACATCAACGCCACGCTCCAGCAGATCGCCGAGCTCACCGCCGCCGGCTGTGACATCGTCCGAGTGGCGTGCCCGTCCGCGGACGACGCCGAGGCCCTGCCGATCATCGCGAAGAAGTCCCAGATCCCCGTGATCGCGGACATCCACTTCCAGCCCAAGTACGTCTTCGCCGCGATCGAGGCGGGGTGCGCTGCCGTCCGCGTGAACCCCGGCAACATCCGCAAGTTCGACGACCAGGTCAAGGAGATCGCCCAGGCGGCCAAGGACCACGGCACCTCGCTCCGGATCGGCGTCAACGCCGGCTCCCTCGACCCGCGGCTCCTGCAGAAGTACGGCAAGGCGACCCCCGAGGCCCTCGTGGAGAGCGCCATCTGGGAGGCCAGCCTGTTCGAGGAGCACGACTTCCACGACTTCAAGATCTCCGTCAAGCACAACGACCCGGTGGTCATGGTGCGCGCGTACGAGCTCCTCGCGGAGCGCGGCGACTGGCCGCTGCACCTCGGCGTGACCGAGGCCGGGCCGGCGTTCCAGGGCACCATCAAGTCCGCCACGGCGTTCGGCGCCCTGCTCTCGAAGGGCATCGGGGACACCATCCGCGTCTCCCTCTCGGCCCCGCCGGTGGAGGAGGTCAAGGTCGGGATCCAGATCCTGCAGTCGCTGAACCTGCGCCCCCGCAAGCTCGAGATCGTCTCCTGCCCCTCGTGCGGACGCGCCCAGGTGGACGTGTACACGCTCGCGGAGGAGGTCACCGCCGGCCTGGAGGGCATGGAGGTCCCGCTCCGCGTCGCCGTCATGGGCTGCGTCGTGAACGGCCCCGGCGAGGCGCGCGAGGCGGATCTCGGGGTCGCCTCGGGCAACGGCAAGGGCCAGATCTTCGTCAAGGGCGAGGTCATCAAGACGGTGCCCGAGAGCCAGATCGTGGAGACTCTGATCGAAGAGGCGATGAAGATCGCCGAGGAGATGGGGGAGGCCGGTGGCGAAGATGCTGTCGAAGGCGGCCCCGTGGTCACCGTCTCGTAGCCGTCCCGCCCCGCGGGCGGTGCGCCGGCTCACCGACGAGGACACGCCGGCGCTCGCCGAGCTCGCGGCGCTGGACCCGGTCGCGAACGTGTTCGTCGCGGCGCACCTCGCCGCGCAGGGCACCGCGGCCGAGACGGGCACCGGCGCGGAGATCGTCGGGACGTTCGACGGCGACGGGCGGCTCGCGAGCGCGTGCTGGCTGGGTGCCAACATCGTCCCCGTGCAGGTCCCGACCGAGCACGCCCGCGCCTACGCCGATGTGATCCGGCACTCGCGCCGCCGGTTCGCCTCGATCTTCGGACCGGCCGAGGCAACGCTCGCCATCTTCGCGGAGCTGTCCGGGCCGCCCGCCCGGGACGTGCGCAGGGCCCAGCCGCTCCTGGCCATGGAGGGCGCGCCCGCGGTGCCTGCCGACCCGCTCGTGCGGGTCACGACCCTCGACGACTTCGACGCCCTCGCTCCGGCCTGCGTGTCCATGTTCGAGGAGGAGGTGGGCTACTCCCCGGTGGCGGGCGGGAGCGACAACTACTACCGCCGGGTGCGCCAGCTCATCGCCGAGGGCCACTCGTTCGCCCGCTTCGGGCCGCAGGGGGAGGTCGTGTTCAAGGCCGAGCTGGGCTCCGTCTCGCCGGCCGCCTCGCAGGTCCAGGGAGTGTGGGTTGCGCCGGCGCACCGCGGCGAGGGGCTCAGCCACGGGGGCATGGCCGCCGTCGTCGAGCATGCCCAGCGCACGGCTCCGATCGTGAGCCTCTACGTCAACGACTACAACTACAGGGCCCGGGCCAGCTACCGCCGGGTCGGCTTCGAGCAGGTCGGCACCTTCGCGACCGTCCTGTTCTGAGGCGCGCACTGCAACATTGGGGGAGAACGTGGGTCCACTGTCAGGGCCGCGTCGGCGCAGCGCCGTCGCGGCAGTCTCCGCCCTGCTCGCCGTCGGCGCCCTGGCCGGGTGCCGCGCCGGCGTGCAGGTCCCGCCCTCCTCTGGACAGGGCGCCCCGGGCCTCAACGCCTCCGGGGAGCAGCGCAGCTTCACGGGCGACGAGCTGGTCGGAACGGCCGCGGCGGCGAAGACGGCGCTGAGGCTCGGCGGCGCCGTGCTCGACGCGCCCCAGCTCACCGCCCAGAAGGAGGCCGCCGTCCCGGCACTGTTCACCGACGCCGCCCCGGCAGCGTGCGCCGCGCTCACCGCGACGTCCACGCCCGCGGGGTTGGACCGTGCCGCGGCCGCACTCGTCGTCGCGCCCTCGGACAGCCACGCCCAGCACACCGCGGTGGGCCTCAAGAGCCGGGCCACCCCTGAGGAGGCCTCGGCGGAGGTCGCAGCCCTGAAGAAGTCCGCTGCAGCCTGCGGGCGCTACCAGGCGTCGCTGGGCGGCCGGCGCGTGGCCGTCAGCGCGGCCGCGGCGGACCCGGGGGCGGACGCCCAGGAAGCGGTCATGGTCACGTCCACCGCGCAGGTACCCGACGGAAGCGGCGGCACGCCCCAGGAGCGCAGGGCCGTGCGGGCGCTCGCGGCGAAGGGGACCGTGGTCGTGGAGGTCCTCCTCGTCGACGCGCAGGCGGACGACGCCGCGGCCACCGTCCGCGGCTACATCGACATGGCGCTCTCGCGGCTTCCGCTCTAGGCCGAGGCCCGCGCGATCACGCCTCCCGGCGGAACTGGACCTTCCACTCCTCGGGCCCCTCGGTGAGGGAGGAGATGGCGAAGGCGCCCTCGCGGTAGCGCTGCTCGACCTGGGCCAGGAGCGGCAGCGGGGCGTGGTTGGCGATGATCACGAGCCCGGCGCCCACGGCGAGGGAGTCGAGGGCGCCGAAGATCGTCGCGTGGCGGATCGCATGGGGAATCACCCGCACATCGAGCTCGGGGAAGCCCTCGCCGTCGTGCTCTCCGCACGCGCAGGAGGACTTCTGGGTGAGGGTGAGGGGGTTCTCTGCGGTGTATTCCACGGCACATCCTTCCGATCGGTCTGCTGGCCGAAACTTTACTACAATAAATACCGTGGAAAATAGTCTGCTCGGTCCCCAGCCCGCCGCGCCCGGGCCCGCGACGCCCCTCTCCGGAGCCCGCGCGGCCGTGCTCGACCTGGTCAGGGCCAAGCATGCGCCGTGCACCGTCGACGAGCTCGCGGGCGAGACGGCGCAGCATCCCAACACGGTCCGCGAGCACCTCGAGGCCCTCGTGGCCGCGGGACTCCTCGAGGCCGCCGCCGGTGCGACGGCCGGGGAGGGGCGGCGCGGGCGGCCGGCGAAGCGGTACCGTCCCGCCGAGCTGCCGCCGGAGGCCCCGGGCTACGCCGCGCTGGCCGGGGTGCTCGCCGCGGAGGTGGCCCGGCTCGCCCCCGACCCCGCGGCGGCCGGCGCCGAGGCGGGCCGCAGCTGGGCGCGGCGGGCCCTCGCGCCTCCCGCTGGGCCGGTCTCGGCCGAGGACGCCCGACGCCGCGTGCTCGCCGAGCTCGACGGGCTCGGCTTCGCGATCGAGCCTGCCCCCGCACCCGGTGCCCCCGCGGGCGCCCCGTCCTCTCAGGAGCGCGTCCGGCTCGTCGCGTGCCCGCTCCTGGCCGCCGCGAGGGACGAGCCGCGGGTCGTGTGCTCGGTCCATGCGGGCCTCGTCGACGAGTCCCTGCTCCTGCTCGGCCAGCCGGGCCTGCGGGCCCGGCTCGAACCCTTCGCCGAGCCCGGCGCGTGCCTCCTCACGATCGGCACCCTATGAGCCCGGCGCCCCGCCCACAGGCCGCCGGCCCCCGGGCCGCCGGCGGGCGCGGGCTGACCGCGGCGCGGGGCGCGCGTCCGGAAACGGCCGTCTGGCACCGCGCGCTCCTCCTCGCCCTGGGCGGCGCCTCGCTCGTCGCCGGGCTCGATGCTGCACTGGTCCTCCTCGGGCTCCCGGCACCGGCGGGCGGGGGAGCGGCGTCCCCGCTAGCGGCCTCCCACGGGACCCTCATGGTGCTGGGCTTCGTGGGGACGCTCATCGCGCTCGAGCGGGCCGTCGCACTCCGCCGGGCGTGGGGCTACGCCGCCCCCGCCCTGCTCGGCGGCGGTGCGCTGGCGCAGCTCGCACCCTGGGGCCCGGCATGGCCGGCACGCCTCGCCCTGCTGGCCGGCGCGGTCGCCTTCGCCCTCGTCTACGTGCCGCTGTGGCGCCGCCAGCGGGACCCCGCGGTCCTCGTCCAGGCACTCGGGGCCGTGGCCGCGGCCGGTGCGGCCGGGCTGCTGGCCGCAGGGGTGGCCGTGCCCGCCGTCGTGCCCTGGCTCGCCACGTTCCTGATCGCGACCATCGCGGGAGAGCGCCTCGAGCTCGCCCGGCTGCGGATCCGGGGCCGCTGGGCCGAGCCCCTGCTCGTCGCGGGGAACGGCGCGCTCGTGGCGCTGTGCCCCGCGACACTGCTGTGGCCGGCCGCCGGGTATCCGCTGTTCGGCCTCGCGCTGCTCGTGCTGGCGGCGTGGCTCGTGCGGTACGACGTCGCACGGGCCACGATCCGTTCGACCGGGCTGCCGCGGTACGTCGCCGCCTGCCTCCTGGCCGGCTACGCCTGGCTCGCGGTGGCCGCCGGCGTGTGCCTCCTCGTCCCGGGCGCGCCCTCGGGTGCGGCGTACGACGCATTCCTGCACGCGGTCTTCCTCGGGTTCGTCATGTCCATGGTCATGGCGCACGCGCCCGTGATCCTGCCGGCTGTGCTGCGCCGGCCGCTCCCGTACCGGCCGGCGATGTGGGCCGCCGCCGTGCTCCTGCACGCGACGCTCCTGCTGCGGCTCGGGGTCGGTGACGCGCGGGGGGACGCGGCGGCCTGGCAGTGGGGCGGGGCCGGGAACGTCCTCGCCGTCCTGGCGTTCGTGCTGCTCGCGGCCTACTCGGTGGCCCGCCCGGGCGAGCCCAGGGCCGCCACAGAGCCCAGGACCGTCAGGGAACCCCGGCCATGATGCCCACCGTCCCTCCCGCCGGAGCCGACGCCGGAGCCGGTATCCCGCCTGAGCGCATCCCGCCTGCCGGCCGGCCGTCCCGCACCGGCCGGGCCGCGTGGCACCGCTGGGCCAACGCGCCCACGCTCGTCTGGCTGCTCGCCGTGGCGCTCCTCTCCGGAATCCACCGCGGCATCCCCGACTCCGGGTGGCTGCTGGTGCACCTCGCGCTCCTGGGCGCCGTGACGAACGCGATCCTCGTCTACTCGTGGCACTTCGCCGAGGCCCTGCTGCGGCTGCCCGTGCCGTCGCGCCGGGCGCTCGCGGCCCGGCTCGCCCTCCTCAACGCCGGCGCCTCCGCCGCGATGGTCGGGGTCGTGGCCGGGGTGTGGCCTCTGGCGGCCTCCGGCGCCGCCGCCGTGGGCGCAGCGGCGGGGTGGCACGGGGCCGCGCTGCTCGTCAGGCTCCGGCGGGCCCTGCCCTCGCGCTTCCGTTCCACGCTGCGCTACTACCTCGCCGCGTGCGCCCTCCTGCCCTTCGGCGCCGCAGCCGGGGCGCTGCTCGCCCTGCCGGGAGCCAACGACGGCGGGGACCTCCACGCCCGGCTCCTGCTCGCCCACGAGTCCCTCAACCTCCTCGGCTGGGTCGGCCTGAGCGTCCTCGGCACGCTCGTGACGCTCCTTCCGACCATGCTGCGCACGCGGGCGGACGACTCTGCCGAGCCCGTCGCCCGCCGGGCGCTCTGGGTCCTCCTCGCGGGGGTCGGCCTTGCCGCGGGAGGCGCCCTGGCAGGCGTCCGCCCGGCGGCGGCGGCCGGCGTCGTGCTCTTCCTTGCCGGTGTGCTCGTCTCCGCCGTCCCGCTCGCCCGCGCGGTGCGGCGCAAGGCCCCGGTGGCGTTCGCCCCGCTCTCCGCCATCGCCTCGCTCGTCTGGCTCGTGGGGGCCCTCGCCCGCCTCGCGTGGCTGTGCGCGACGGCCCCGGACTGGGACGCGCTGCATCTGGCCCTCGGCGGCCTCACCCCGGCGTTCGCGGCGGGGTTTGCCGCCCAGGTGCTCGCGGGCGCCCTGTCCTACCTCCTGCCCGTGGTGCTCGGCGGCGGCCCCGGGGAGGTCCGCCGGCGCGCCGAGACGCTCGACGCCGGTGCCTGGCTCCGCGTGGCCCTCGCCAATGGCGCACTCGCCCTCTATCTCCTGCCCGTGCCCAGCGCCGTCCGCGTCGCGGCCGCGGTGGCGGGGCTCGTGGCCCTCGCGGGCTTCGTGTGGCTCGCCGGGCGCGCCGTCCTGGGCCGCCCCCGGCGTGGTCCTGGCGAGCAGGAGGAACGGGAGCGCCGCCCCGGGGCATCCGGGCCCGTCGCGCCCGGCCAGTCCGTGCGCAGCCGCCTCGGCTCCGGCGCCGTGGGGCTCGCGATCCTGCTCGCGGCGGTCGTCGCGGGCGTGGCCGCGGACCCCTCCGTCCTCCCCGTCGCAGCCGGGGGGAGCCCCGCGGCCGCCGCCGCGGGCGCCGGCGGAGGGACCGCCGTCGTGCCTACCGGGCACACCACCACGGTGGACGTCGCCATGTCGGGGATGCGCTTCGTGCCCGACGCGGTCAGCGTCCCGGTCGGGGACCGGCTCGTCATCCGCCTGATGAACAAGGACCAGACCGCCCACGACCTCGTCCTCGCCACCGGCCAGGACTCTTCCCGGATCTACCCCGGCAGGAGCGGAGAGCTCGACGCCGGCGTCATCGGCCAGCCGGTGGACGGCTGGTGCTCGGTGGTGGGCCACCGGCAGATGGGGATGGTGTTCCGGGTCACGGTGGCCGGCGCCGGCCGACCGTCCGCGGCCGCCCCGGCACCGGCCGCCCCGGCGCCGGGCGGCATGGACATGCAGGGCATGCAGCACGCCTCCTCGGGTGCCCCGGTTCCCCCGCACACGCCCTATCCGGCGGCGCTTCCCGCCGTGCCCCCGGGAACCGTGCACAAGGTGACGCTGACGGTGCGGGACACGGTGACCGAGGTCGCCCCCGGCGTCGCCCAGACCCTGTGGACGTACAACGGCACCGCGCCCGGTCCCGTCCTGCACGGGCGGGTGGGGGACCGGTTCGAGGTCACCCTCGTCAACGCCGCCTCCACAGGCCACTCGGTCGACTTCCATGCCGGCTCCCTGGCCCCGGACGGGCCGATGCGCACCATCGATCCCGGGCAGTCGCTCGTGTACACGTTCACCGCCACCCAGCCGGGCCTGTGGATGTACCACTGCAGCACCATGCCGATGTCGCTGCACATCGCCAACGGGATGTTCGGCGCAGTGGTCATCGACCCGCCGGACGCGCCGCCCGTGGACCACGAGTTCGTCCTGGTGCAGAGCGAGCAGTACCGCGGCCCGGCCGCGGACGGTGCCGCGGGCACCGCGGACCCGGCCAAGGTCGCCGCGGGCACCCCGGACGCGGTGGTCTTCAACGGCTACCCGAACCAGTACGACGCCGCCCCGCTGGCCGTGCGCGCCGGCGACCGCGTGCGCGTGTGGGTCCTCGACGCCGGCCCGGGCCGCGCGACGTCCTTCCATGTGGTGGGCGCCCAGTTCAGCGCGGTGTGGGCGGAGGGCGCCTACCGGCTCGCCCCGGGGCCGGGCGGCGCGCAGGCGGGAGGGTCGCAGGCCCTCGACCTCGCGCCGGCCCAGGGCGGCTTCGTGGACCTCACGTTCCCCGAGGCGGGCCACTACCCGTTCGTGAGCCACTACATGGTGGATGCTGAGCGCGGCGCGCACGGAGTGTTCGACGTCGCTGCCGCGAGGTGAGTGTCCAGCGCGCACGGAGCGTTCGACGTCGCTGCCGCGAAGTGACAGCCGCGCTGCTGGGATACATTGGTAGCTGACTTTCCAGCCCTCTTCGCCCGTCCCGGCCGCATGCCCGACGGGCCCAGCTACGAGAACGGATGCCCGCGTGGTCCTGCGACTCTCCACCCTGTTCCTGCGCACCCTCCGCGAGGATCCCGCCGACGCCGAGGTGGCAAGCCACAAGCTCCTCGTCCGCGCCGGCTACATCCGCCGGGCCGCGCCGGGCATCTACACGTGGCTCCCGCTCGGGCTGGCGGTCCTGCGGAAGGTCGAGCAGGTCATCCGCGAGGAGATGGCCGCGATCGGCGCGCAGGAGGTGCACTTCCCGGCCCTGCTGCCCAAGGAGCCCTACGAGGCCACGAACCGGTGGACCGAGTACGGCGAGGGGATCTTCCGGCTCAAGGACCGCAAGGATGCCGACTACCTCCTCGCCCCCACGCACGAGGAGATGTTCACGCTGCTGGTCAAGGACCTGTACTCCTCGTACAAGGACCTTCCGCTCTCGCTGTACCAGATCCAGAACAAGTACCGCGACGAGGCCCGTCCCCGCGCCGGCCTGCTGCGCGGGCGGGAGTTCATCATGAAGGACTCCTACTCGTTCGACGTCGACGACGCCGGCCTCGACGCCAGCTACGCGCGGCACCGCGAGGCGTACCTGAAGATCTTCGCCCGGCTCGGCCTCGAGGTCGTCCCGGTCAAGGCGACCGCCGGGGCGATGGGCGGCTCCCGGAGCGAGGAGTTCCTGCACCCCACCGAGATCGGCGAGGACACGTTCGTCCGCTCGCCCGGCGGCTACGCGGCCAACGTCGAGGCCGTGTCCACCGTGGTGCCCGAGGCGGTCGACTACAGTGACGCGCCCCCCGCCCAGGTGCTCGACACCCCTGACACGCCGACCATCGAGACGCTCGTCGAGGCGTCCCAGACGATCTTCCCCAACCCCGAGCGGCCCTGGACGGGCGCCGACACGCTGAAGAACGTGGTGCTCACCGTCACGCTGCCCACCGGTGAGAAGCAGCTCGTGGCGATCGGCGTGCCGGGCGACCGTGCCGTGGACCTCAAGCGCGTCGAGGCGAACATCGGCGCCTTCCTGCCGGTGGCCGGCGAGATCGGGCTCGACCCGGCGAGCGACGAGGAGCTCAAGGCGAATACCGCGCTCGTCAAGGGCTACATCGGCCCGGGCCTCGCGCTCGACAAGCCGGTCCTCGGCCGCGAGGGAGCGGCCAAGGTGCTCTACCTCGTCGATCCCCGCGTCGTGGCCGGCACCCGCTGGATCACGGGCGCGAACGAGCCCGGCAAGCACGTCTACGGTCTCGTGGCCGGGCGGGACTTCGGCTGGGACGGCGTCATCGAGTGCACCGAGGTGCGCGCCGGCGACCCCGCCCCCGACGGCTCGGGCCCGCTCGAGACCGCGCGCGGGATCGAGATGGGCCACATCTTCCAGCTGGGCCGCAAGTACGCCGAGGCGCTCGGGCTCAAGGTCCTGGACGCGAACGGCAAGCAGGTCACCGTCACGATGGGCTCGTACGGCGTGGGCGTCACCCGCGCCGTCGCCGCCCTCGCGGAGTCCAACCACGACGACCGCGGCCTCGTCTGGCCGCGCGCCGTGGCACCGGCGGACGTCCACGTCGTGGCCGTCGGGCGCGGCGAGGAGATCTTCGCCGAGGCCGAGCGCATCACGGCCGAGCTCGAGGCGCGCGGGCTGACCGTCATGCTCGACGATCGCCCCAAGGTCTCCCCGGGCGTGAAGTTCGGCGACGCCGAGCTCATCGGCGTCCCGACGATCGTTGCCGTCGGGAAGGGCCTCGCCTCGGGCGTGCTCGAGGTCAAGGACCGCCGCTCGGGCACTGCCGAGGACGTGCCGGTCGGCGAGGTCGTCGACCGCGTCGTCGCCGCCGTCCGCGGCGCCTGAGCGCGCCCGGCGTGCTCAGCGGCTTCGAGGCCGTCGACCCCCTGACCGTGGCCCTCGTGGTCGTGGCCGGGTTCTGCGCGGGCTGGGTCGACGCCGTCGTCGGCGGCGGGGGCCTCATCCAGCTCCCGGCCCTCCTCGCCGTCCCGGGCATCACCCCCGTGCAGGCGCTCGCGACGAACAAGATGGGCTCGGTCTTCGGCACGACGACGAGCGCCGTCACCTACGCGCGGCGGGTGCGGCCCGACCTGCGCACCGCGATTCCCATGGCCCTCGTGGCGCTGTGCGGCGCGTTCGGCGGCGCGGCCCTGGCCACCGCCCTGCCCGCGCGGGTCTTCAAGCCGATCATCCTCGCGGCGATCATCGCCGTCGCCCTCTTCACGGTCCTGCGCCCGCAGATGGGCCAGTACACCCAGCTGCGGCTCAAGGGCCGGCGCCACCTCGCCGCGGCCTGCGGGCTCGGGGCAGTGATCGGGTTCTACGACGGCCTCATCGGGCCGGGCACGGGCTCGTTCCTCGTGATCGCTCTCGTCTCGGGCATGGGGTACGCCTTCCTGGAGGCGAGCGCGAAGGCCAAGATCGTCAACATGGCCACGAACATCGGCGCCCTGCTGCTCTTCGCCCCCTCGGGCGTCCTGCTGTGGGGCCTCGGGCTCGTCCTCGGCGCCGCCAACATGCTCGGCGGGTACACGGGGGCACGCATGGCGGTCTCGCGTGGCAACAGGTTCATCCGATGGGTGTTCCTGGCCGTCGTCGCGGCCCTCGCGGTCAAGCTCGGCATCGACGTGTGGAACGAGGACTTCGCCTGAGGCCCCGACCCAGCCCCTGTCACCCCAGGGGCGCCCGGGCGTAGCATCTGGCCATGCTCCGCCCCGAGGACTACGACGAGGCCCTGGCCCGGGCGGCCGGCCATGCCCGGCGCTGGCTGGCAGGCCTCCCCTCTCGGCCCGTCGGCCCGCGGGCGGGTGCGGACGAGGCTGCCGAGGCCTTCGGCGGCCCCCTGCCCGAGGAGGGCCTCGATGCAGCCGAGACGGTGGACCTGCTGGCCAGGCTGGCCGAGCCCGGGCTCATGGCCATGGGCTCCGGCCGCTTCTACGGCTGGGTGATCGGCGGGACGCTGCCTGCCGGCCTCGCCGCCGACTGGCTCGTCTCGGCCTGGGACCAGAACACCGGGCTCAGATTCGCCACGCCCGCGGCGGCCGCGGCCGAGGAGGCCGCCGGGCGCTGGATCGTCGAGCTGCTCGGGCTGCCCGCCGGCTCCGACGTCGGCTTCGCCACCGGCGCGAGCATGGCCAACTTCTCGGGCCTCGCGGCGGCGCGCTGGCGGGTCCTCCAGCGGGCCGGCTGGGACGTCAACGTACGGGGCCTCGCAGGCGCACCGCGCGTGCGCGTCCTCGTGGGCGCCGAGCGCCATGACACGGTGGACATGGCGCTGAGGCTGCTGGGCCTCGGCGCGCCCGAGGCCGTGGCGGTGGACCCCCAGGGGCGGATCCGGCCCGAGGCCCTCGGACGCGCGCTCGCCGCCGGGACGGGCCCGGCCATCGTGGTCCTGCAGGCGGGCAACATCCACTCCGGTGCGTTCGATCCCTTCCCCGAGGCGGTCGCCGCCGCCCGGGAGCACGGAGCGTGGGTCCACGTCGACGGTGCCTTCGGGCTGTGGGCGGCCGCCGCCGGCGCGACGCGCCCGCTCGTGCGCGGCATGGACGCCGCGGACTCCTGGGGGACGGACGCGCACAAGAACCTCAACGTGCCCTACGACTGCGGGATCGTCGTCTGCCGCGACATCCCGGCCCTGCGCACGGCGCTGGGCATGCACGCCGACTACCTCGTCCACGACCCGCACGGGGACCACGGGCCCGGCGATCCCCTCGAGAGGGTCCCGGAGCTCTCCCGCCGTGCACGGGGTGTGCCGGTGTGGGCCGTGCTGCGGTCGCTGGGCCGCGGCGGCGTCGAGGCCCTCGTCGAGGGTCTGGTCGCCCACGCCCAGCAGCTCGCGCGGCGCATCGGGGAGCTCCCGGGCGCCGAGGTGCTCAACGACGTCGTGTTCAGCCAGGTGTGCCTGGCCTTCGGCACCGACGCCCGGACGGAGGCCGTCGCGGCCTTCCTGGCAGAGGACGGGCGGGTCTGGATGAGCGGCTCCCGGTGGCGTGGCCGGTCGGTGCTGCGCATCTCCGTGGCGAACTGGTCCTCCGGCCCCGAGGACGTGGAGGTCTCCGTGGCCGCCGTCCGCGACGCGCTCGCCGCGACCGACGGCCTCTGAGTCAGTCGAGCCGTTTGAGGTCCTCGACCGCAGGGAGCCCTGGCAGCAGCCGCCGGCACAGGGCACTCGCCACCCAGAGGGAACGCGTGAAGTCGCCCTCGTGGCCGGCCCGCTCCGCGTACCAGAGCGCGTTCTCGACCTCCCGCAGCACCGCCCAGTCCCGGGCCGCCTCCGGGTCGAGCCCCGCCTCGCGGGCCAGCAGCGCGCAGCGCTCCAGGAGCGCGGCGGGAGCGTCCGGGCCCGCGAGCTCCGGGAGGCGGTTCCACAGCATCGGGGCAACCCCGAACTCGCCCTCGCCGACCGACGCCTGCGGGTCGATCGCGCGGAAGGAGGCACCGCCGTCGGGCGCCGCGGGGCCGCCGTCCGGCACGGCGAGCACGTTCATGCCGTGCAGGTCCGTGTGCACGAGGACGTCCCGGCCGCCCCGCCGGCCCACCGCGCCGCGGGTGGACGCGACCTCGAGGCCCGCCTCGAGCAGCCACCGCGGGAACGGCCGGCCGAGGCGCTCCCACCGTTCGGGGAGCTCGTCGCTCCAGCGCTCGGCCACGGCATCGATGCGTTCGAACTGGCCCCAGCATGGCCTCTCGTCCGGCGCGACCGAGAGCTCCCGCACGAGGCCGCCCCACACCCGCGCAGCCTCGGGGAAGGGGACGTCCTGCAGGCGCCGGCCCGCGTCGAGCCGCTCGAGCAGGAGCGTCGAAGACGCCGCGTCCTCCTCGAGCAGGCGCACCGCGCCGTGCCCGTCCCAGAGCCGCAGGGCCGGAGCCTCGGAGGCGGTCTCTGGAAACGGCCGGGAGAGCTTGAGGGCCAGGCGCTCGCCGCCGCGCCGCACGGGGACCACGAGGGCCCACATCCCGGCGTGCGCGGGCTCTCCCGGGGCCAGATCCGGTGTCAGGTTCCACGCCGCGAGCCGGGCAGCGAGGAGGCCGGGCACGGCGTCGAGCCATGCCCGGCCTCCGGGGCTGCGGAGGCAGCGCCCGAGCAGTGTGTCCGGAACGATCCCGGCGGGGATCATGCGATGCCGGTGGTCCCCAGCAGGCTGCCGAGTCCGAACGTCGCCGCGAGGGCGATCGCCCCGCCGATCACGACGCGGGTGGACGCACGCGTCCGCGACCCGCCGCCGATCCACGCGCCGACCCAGCCGGTGACCGCGAGGGCGATCAGCACCACGACGAACGTCAGCGGCACGCGGACCGCGGGGGGCGCCAGCAGGATGGTCAGCATGGGCAGGACAGCGCCCGCGAGGAAGGAGATGGCCGAGGCGAGGGCCGCGTGCCACGGGCTGACGATCTCGTCGGGGTCGATGCCGAGCTCGATGTCGAGGTGGGCGCGGAGGGCATCCTTGGCCGTGAGCTCCTTCGCGACCGTCGTGGCCGTCGCCTCCGACAGGCCCTTGTGCCGGTAGAGGGAGACGAGCTCGGCGAATTCCTCCTCCGGCTGGTCCCGCAGCTCCGCGGTCTCCTTGGCGATGAGCGACTTCTGGCTGTCGCTCTGGCTGCTCACAGAGACGTACTCGCCCAGCGCCATCGAGATGGCCCCGCCGACGACGGCGGCCATGCCCGCGGCGAGGATCGGGCCGTTCTCGGTGGTCACTCCGGCGACGCCGACGACGACGGCGGCGACGGAGACGATGCCGTCGTTCGCGCCGAGCACGCCCGCACGGAGCCAGTTGAGCTTGGCCGCGAGGTCAGTGCCCTGGGGCTCGGGATGGAGTTGGGTGTCGCTGCTCATGGGACCACTGTGGCACCGGCGGTCCCGCCCTTCCAGCGAGAGAAGGCTTTCCTTACGGCGCGTCGCTCACCCGCGGCCGGACGTCGGGGCGGACGAGGGCACCGGGGAAGCCGGGCCGGTGGAGCTGGGCCCGGGAGATGCCGCCGCCTGCTCGGCGGCGCGGTGGCCGGGGAAGGCAGAGGCCGCGGGGGAGCCGAACGCTCCGGCGGAGGCGGCGCGCCGGGCCGCCTGCAGGAGGGAGCCGGCGACGGCGGCCCGCGCCGGGGCACCCACGGCGCCGACGAGGCCCGACCACGCCGTGGCCGCGGAGGCCTCGAGGGCCGCCACCTGGGCCGGCCCGCCGGCGTCGGCGGGCAGGGCGAAACCGGCCTGCACGGGCGGAAGCGCTGCGCACGCGCCCGCGGCCGCCTCCCCGAGGGCGTCGAGCTGGGCGCGGTGGGCGCCGACGGCGGCCAGCAGGCCCGGGCGGTCCGCGGCGCCGGCGCGGGCCGCGAGGACGGTGTAAGTCCAGACCGCGGCCTCCTCCGCGGACTGGACGGCCGCGAACTGTGCGGCCGCGGACTGTGCCGCCGCGGACTGTGCGGCCGCCGACTGTGCGGCCGCCGACTGTGCGGCCGGCCCGGCCCCGGACGGCGACGGGCAGGCGCCCGCAGCTGCGGTCGCCGACGGGGAGGAGCCCGCGCCCGGCTCTGAAACGGGCGTACCCGGGGCGAGGCGCTCGGACTGGAGCTGCTGGCCCGCCGCAGCCGAGGCGAGGAGCGACGCTGTGGGCCCGTCCACCCGGGCCAGGTCGCCGCGCAGCCCGGAGGCGCTCTGCGAGAGCTGGGCGGCGAGGGCAGCGGGGGAATCGGCCGCGGCGGCCGTGGCCGCTGCCGCCGGCGTCTCTGGGGCCGCTGTCTGCGCTGTCGCCGGTGTCGAGGCGCCTAAGACCCGCGCCTGGAGCTCGAGAACCTCGGCTGCGGAGCCTGCCGCCTCCCGCACGGAAGCGGGGGTGCCGGGGGAGGACGAGGTGCTGGCGCCTCCAGGCTGCCCGCCCGCCTGCTGGCCCGCCGCCAGGCGGCGCGCTGCGGCGGCGAGGTGCGCGGCGCCGTCGTGCGCCCGGATGAGCGCAGCTTCGCTGGCGCCGGGCAGCCTTCCCGGCGGGGCTGGCGCGGCCAGCAGGGCCCCGCCCGCTCCGATGGCGAGGGCGAGGACCAGCACCGCGGCCCAGGCCCACGCCGGCACCGAGCGGCGGCTCCGCCGCCCCCGTGGGCGCGCGGACGGGTTCGAGGGCGCAGTGGTGGATTTCACGGTCTCGATGATGCCACGGGCCGAGGCCCCGTCACGCTGCCGGGCACCGAGCAGATAGTCTAGGAGGACAACTGAGCAAAAGGAGGCGGACCCCCCATGTCCGAGCCCGATCTGCCCTCGCGGGGCGCCCCGACGCCGGCAGAGCAGGATCCGCACGCGGGCGGGGAGGAAGCCCGTCTCCACGCGCTCCTCGAGCCCATCGTGCAGGCACGCCAGCTTGTCCTCGAAGGCATCTCCGTCAAGGCCGCAGGGAAGCACCGGACCGTCGGCGTGGTCGTGGACCTGCAGGACGACGAGACCGGCGGGGTGAGCCTGGACGTCATCGCAGAGCTCTCGCGCGAGCTCTCCGACGCCCTCGATGCCGCCCCCGAGGCGGACACCCGGCCCTACGACCTCGAGGTCTCCTCCCCGGGCGTCTCGCGCCCCCTCACCCAGCTGCGCCACTGGCGCCGTGCCCTGGGCCGGCTTGTCAGGGTCAACGTCATCGGCGAGGAGAACATCACCGGCCGGCTGCGCGAGGTGACCGAGGACGGCATCGTGCTCGTCCCGGACCTGCCGGCCAAGAAGGGCGTCAAGCCGAAGCCGGGAGCCCCGATCGAGCTGGCCTTCGACGCCATCCGCAGCGGGAAGGTCGAGGTCGAGTTCTCGCACCTCGAGGACGCAGAGCTGGGCCCCGCCGACGCCGCTGGGCCGGACAACGACGACACTGACGAGACCGAGGAGGCCTAGTGGACATCGACATGAGCGCGCTCCGCCTGCTGGAGCGCGAGCGGGACATCCCCGTGGAGAAGCTCATCCCGACCATCGAGCAGGCCCTCCTGCTCGCCTACCACAAGTCGCCGGGCGCGATCGAGACGGCCCGCGCGGAGGTGGACCGCCGCAGCGGCCACGTGACCATCTGGGCCACGGAGGTGGACGACGAGGGCAACGTCGTCGGCGAGTTCGACGACACCCCGGAGGGGTTCGGGCGCATCGCCGCCACCACCGCCCGCCAGGTCATCCTCCAGCGGCTCCGCGATGTGGAGGACGACAACGTCCTGGGCGAGTTCAAGGGCCGCGAGGGTGAACTCATCGCCGGCCTCATCCAGCAGGGCCACAACCCGAACATGGTGCAGGTCAGCCTCGGCGCGATTGAGGCCGTCCTGCCTCCGCCCGAGCAGGTCCCGGGGGAGAAGTACCTGCATGGCGCCCGCATCCGCGCCTACGTCGTGGATGTGCACCGTGGCCTGAAGGGCCCCTCGATCACGCTCTCCCGGTCCCACCCGGGGCTGGTCAAGAAGCTCTTCGAGCTCGAGGTGCCCGAGATCGCCGACCGCAGCGTCGAGATCGTCGCGATCGCCCGCGAGGCCGGCCACCGCACCAAGATTGCCGTCCGCGCGCTGGTCCCCGGCGTCAACGCCAAGGGCGCCTGCATCGGCGAGATGGGCTCGCGGGTGCGCGCCGTCATGACCGAGCTGAACGACGAGAAGATCGACATCGTCGACTACAGCGACGACCCGGCGACGTTCATCGCGAACGCCCTCTCGCCGTCGAAGGTCACGAGCGTGTCCATCGTCGACGACGCCACGCGCTCGGCGCGGGTGCTCGTCCCCGACTACCAGCTCTCGCTCGCAATCGGCAAGGAGGGCCAGAACGCCCGCCTCGCCGCGAAGCTCACCGGGTGGCGGATCGACATCGGCTCGGACGCCCAGGCCTGAGCTGTCCGCCGAGGCATTCAGGGATCCGGGCCCAGAGGGTCTAGAATGGATTGGTCCGGGCCTGTGCCCGGCGGCAGGGCAGGGCACCGGGCGCGCAGCTCGGGAGCTCGGCCCCTTCGATGTGGGAGAGCAGGGATGGAACGGACAACCGGCCAGCCTCTGCGCACGTGCATCGGCTGCCGCCGGACAGCGGCCCGGTCGGAACTGCTCCGGCTGGTGATGGACCGCGGAGGCGCCCAGCGCGTCGTCGTGGATCCCCGCCGCCGGCTGCCCGGTCGCGGCGCGTGGCTGCATCCCGACCAGGCATGCCTGAAGCAAGCCGTCAAGCGGCGCGCGTTCCACCGTGCCTTCCGAGGTCCGGCGGACATCAGCGGCGTCGACGACTACTTCAGGTCCTCCGTCCCGGCTGCCGCTGGGCCGGACACCGTCCAAGCTGAAAGCGGGTCAGAAATCTGATGGACACCCGATGAGTCCCCGACCGATGAGTGCGTAGCAATGAACTTCTCGTTGCGCACCGCCGAGGGCTTCCCGATGCACACGGGTGCAGAGGGAGCCTGCAGCAAGCAGTAGACGGTCCGTGCCTGGCTCGGCGCGGACCGAGACAGGAGAAATGTGGCCAAGGTCCGCGTACACGAGCTCGCCAAGGAGCTCGGTATCACCTCCAAGGACGCCGTTGCCAAGCTCGCTGAGCTGGGCGAGTTCGTGCGTTCCGCGTCCTCGACGATCGAGGCGCCCGTCGTGAAGAAGCTTCGCGACGCCTACCCCGCCGACGGCGCGAAGGCGAAGGCCAGCGACAAGCAGGCCCGCCCCGCCGCCAGGCCGTCCGCCGGTGCTCCGACGCCGGGACCGTCGCGTCCCGCGCCGTCCCCGCGCCCGGCAGCCGCGCCCTCGCCCGCCCCGGCCCCCAAGGCCGAGGCTCCCGCGGCGACCCCGCGACCGGCCGCCGAGGCCGAGCGTCCCGCTGCGGAGGCGCCCCGGCCCGCCGCCGAGGCCCCGCGTCCCGGCGCCCGTCCGGCCCCCCGGCCTGCCGCTGGCGGCCGCGGTGCGACTCCCGGCCCGCGTCCGAGCGGTCCGCGCCCCGGCAACAACCCGTTCTCGTCCTCCCAGGGCATGCAGCGCCCCGGGCGCGACGGCGACCGCGCACCCCGTCCGGGCAACAACCCGTTCGCGTCCTCGCAGGGCATGCCCCGTCCCGGCGGCGGCCGCGACGGCGACCGCCCCGGCGGCCCGCGCCCGTCGGCGCCGCGCCCCGGCGGCACCTCCGGCATCCCGCGTCCCGGTGCACCCCGCCCGGGTGCTCCGCGTCCGGGTGCCCCGCGTCCCGGTGGCACGGGCGGACCCCGCCCGGGCGCCCCGCGTCCCGGCGGCACCGGCGGACCCCGCCCGAACCCCGGCATGATGCCCCCGCGCACCGAGCGTCCCCAGCCGGGTGCCCGTCCCGCGGGCACCGGTGGCCGGGGCCCGAACCGTCCCGGCGGCGGCGGCGGTCCCGCCGGCGGCGGCTTCGGCAAGGGCGGCCGCGGTCGCGGCGGCACCCAGGGCGCCTTCGGCAAGGGCGGCGCCGGACGTGGCAAGCAGCGCAAGTCGAAGCGTGCCAAGCGCCAGGAACTGGAGCAGATGAGCGCACCGTCGCTCGGCGGCGTCTCGGTGCCCCGTGGCGACGGCAGCACGATCGTGCGCCTGCGCCGCGGCGCGTCCATCACGGACTTCGCCGAGAAGATCGATGCGAACCCCGCCTCGCTCGTCACGGTGCTGTTCCACCTCGGTGAGATGGCCACCGCGACCCAGTCCCTGGACGAGGAGACCTTCTCGGTCCTCGGCGAGGAGCTCGGCTACAAGATCCAGGTCGTCTCGCCGGAGGACGAGGAGCGCGAGCTGCTCGAGTCCTTCGACATCGACCTCGAGGCCGAGCTCGAGGCGGAGACCGACGAGGAGCTCGAGGCCCGCCCGGCCGTCGTGACCGTCATGGGCCACGTCGACCACGGCAAGACCCGCCTCCTCGACGCGATCCGCAACACCAACGTGGTGGAGGGCGAGCACGGTGGCATCACGCAGCACATCGGTGCCTACCAGATCGCGTTCGAGCACGATGGGCGCGAGCGCAAGCTGACCTTCATCGACACCCCGGGCCACGAGGCGTTCACCGCCATGCGTGCCCGTGGTGCCCAGGTGACCGACATCGCGGTGCTCGTCGTGGCCGCGGACGACGGCGTCATGCCGCAGACCGTCGAGGCGCTCAACCACGCCCAGGCGGCCGGTGTGCCGATCGTCGTGGCGGTGAACAAGATCGACAAGGAGGGCGCGAACCCGGAGAAGATCCGCGGGCAGCTCACCGAGTACGGTCTCGTGCCCGAGGAGTACGGCGGCGACACGATGTTCGTGGACGTCTCCGCGCGCCAGAACCTGCACATCGACGACCTGCTCTCGGCGGTCCTGCTCACGGCGGACGCCGCGCTGGACCTGCGGGCGAACCCGAACAAGGACGCCCGCGGCGTGGCCATCGAGGCCAACCTCGACAAGGGCCGCGGTGCCGTCGCGACCGTCCTCGTGCAGTCCGGAACCCTCCACGTCGGCGACACCATCGTCGCGGGCACGGCCCACGGACGCGTCCGGGCCATGTTCGACGAGGACGGTGAGGCCGTCGAGGCCGCGCTGCCGTCCCGGCCGGTCCAGGTGCTCGGCCTGTCCTCGGTGCCGCGCGCCGGCGACACGTTCCTCGTGACCGAGGACGAGCGCACCGCGCGGCAGATCGCCGAGAAGCGCGAGGCAGCGGATCGCAACGCCCAGCTCGCCAAGCGCCGCAAGCGGATCAGCCTCGAGGACTTCGACCAGGCTGTGGCCGAGGGCAAGATCGACACCCTCAACCTCATCCTCAAGGGCGACGTGTCCGGTGCCGTCGAGGCGCTCGAGGACTCGCTGCTCAAGATCGATGTGGGCGAGGGAGTCCAGCTCCGCGTCATCCACCGCGGCGTCGGCGCGATCACCCAGAACGATGTCAACCTCGCCACGGTCGACAACGCGATCATCATCGGCTTCAACGTCAAGCCGGCCGAGCGCGTTGCCGAGCTCGCGGACCGGGAGGGCGTGGACATGCGCTTCTACTCGGTCATCTACGCGGCGATCGAGGACATCGAGCTCGCGCTCAAGGGCATGCTCAAGCCGGAGTACGAGGAGGTCCAGCTCGGCACTGCCGAGGTCCGGGAGATCTTCAAGTCCTCCAAGTTCGGCAACATCGCCGGCTCGATCGTCCGCAGCGGCCTCATCCGCCGCAACGCGAAGGCCCGCGTGCTGCGCAAGGGCGTCGTGGTGGGCGACCGGCTCAGCATCGAGTCGCTCAAGCGGTTCAAGGACGACGCGACCGAGGTCCGCGAGGGCTACGAGTGCGGTATCGGGCTCGGGTCGTTCAACGACCTCCAGCTCGAGGACATCATCGAGACGTTCGAGATGCGCGAGAAGCCGCGCGTCTGACGCGCCCCGATGGGCGGGGCCCCGGGCAGCCGGGGCCCCGTTCGCACGTCCGTAGCGAGCGATTCCCTGTGGATCGCTGCGCCGAGACGACAAGCACCCGAGACGATAGGAGGGACCATGGCCGATCCGGCCCGCGCCGCGCGGCTCGCGCAGCGCATCAAGGTGGTCGTGGCAGAGGCCCTGCGCAGGGCCGTCAAGGACGAGCGCGCCGAGGCGATCACGATCACCGACGCCCGCGTCACGAACGACCTCCAGCACGCCACGGTGTACTACACCGTCCTGGGCGACGCCGCCGCGGCGACGGGGGCCCGCGAGATCCTCGATGCGAAGAAGGGCGTGCTCCGGCGCGAAGTGGGACGCAACCTCACCATCCGCCTCACGCCGACCCTCGAATTCGTGGCCGACGAGGTTCCCGTCAACGCCTCCCACGTCGAGGACCTGCTCCGGCAGGCCCGCGAGCGCGACGCCGAGGTGGCCCGACTCGCCCAGGGCGCCCGGCCCGCGGGTGACGCCGACCCCTACCGCAAGGCCGATGAGGCCGGTGCGGAGGCCGACGACGACTCGTACGACGACGGGTTCGACGACGTCGAGCCGCGCGAGGACTGACGCGCAGGCAGCCAGCAGCACCGCGCGACGACGGGGCGGTGCCACCGCGATGTGGTGGCACCGCCCCGTCGTCGTACGTGGGCGGGAGCGCGGCTGGCGCTCCATATACTGGGAGGCGTGCTTTCTGGACTGGTGATCGTGGACAAGCCACGCGGGTGGACGAGCCACGACGTCGTGGGAAGGGTCCGCCGCCTCGCGGGGACCCGCAAGGTCGGGCACGCGGGGACGCTCGATCCCATGGCCACGGGGGTGCTCGTCGTCGGGATCAACAAGGCGACCCGCCTGCTCTCCCACATCGTCGGCACCGAGAAGACGTACAGCGCCACCATCCGGCTCGGGCAGCGCACGGTGACGGACGACGCCGAGGGCGAGGTCCTCGAGGAGCGCATCGCGGCGGCCGTGACCGAGCAGCAGATCCGGGACGCGGCAGCGAAGCTCACCGGGAACATCCTGCAGGTCCCCAGCAGCGTCAGCGCCATCAAGGTCGCCGGCGAGCGCTCCTACGCCCGCGTCCGCGCCGGCAAGGAGGTCGCCCTCGAGGCGCGGCCCGTGACGATCCACTCCTTCGACATCCACGCCGTCCGCCGGGAGCGCGGCGGGAAGCTCCAGGACGTGGACGTGACGGTGCGCTGCTCCTCCGGCACCTACATCCGGGCCCTCGCCCGTGACCTCGGCGCCGACCTCGGCGTGGGCGGCCACCTCACGGCGCTGCGCCGCACGCAGGTGGGCCCCTACCGGATCGAGCAGGCGCACACGCTCGAGGAGCTCGCCGGCTCGCTCACCGTCCTGCCGCTCGCGGACGCCGCCCGCTCGCTCCTGCCGGTCCGCGAGCTCAGCGACGGCGAGACCGTGGAGCTGTCCTACGGGCGCCGCATCCCCGCGACGGGATCGGCGGAGCTCACCGCCGCGTTCGCGCCCGACGGCGAGCTGGTCGCCCTCCTGAAGGACGTCGGCGGCCAGGCCAAGCCCGAGCTCGTGTTCGCCGCGCACGGCGAGGCCTGAGGTGGACCCGTTCTTCCTCGTCGGCGCGGTCCTGTGCGCGCTCTCCCTGATCCTGTGCGTGGCCGCGGTCGTCACCAAGACCTATCCGGGGGACGCGGCGATCGTGTCGGTGGCCGTCGTCGAGCTCTTCCTCGTCGTCTACGGCATCGGAGCCGGGATCCGGCAGGCCGGGGGAGAGGCCGTGCGGGGGGAGCCGTGGGAGTTCTGGGGGTACCTCGCGACCGCGCTGATCGTCCCGGTCGCGGCCTTCTGGTGGGCGATCGCGGACCGCACCCGGTGGAGCAACGCAGTGCTGGCCGCCGTGCCGGTGACGATCTTTGTGATGCTGTTCCGCATGGAGCAGATCTGGAACGGAGCACCTTTCTCATGACCTCTGCCGAGCCGTCCTCCAAGCCCGGGCACCGTCCCGAGCACTCGCCCAGGACCCGCAGCGTGGGCCTGGGCCGCATCCTCGTGGCCGTCTACGGCGTCTTCGCGCTGTCGGCGACGGCGCGCGCCGGGTACCAGATCGCCACGAAGTTCTCGGAGGCGCCGCTGGCCTACCTGCTCAGCGCGGTCGCCGCGGTCGTCTACATCGTCGCGACGGTCTCGCTCGCGCGCCGGGGCGTCACGAGCTGGTACGTGACCCTCGGGGCGATCCTGGTCGAGCTCGTGGGCATCCTGGCGGTCGGGACGGCCAGCGTGGTGGACGCCTCGGCGTTCCCCCATGACACCGTCTGGAGCGGGTTCGGGCGCGGCTACGGCTACGTGCCGCTCGTGCTGCCCTTCCTCGGCCTCGCGTGGCTCCTGTACCACCGCCCGCGGGCCGAGGCGGCGGCTGTCACCGACGGCGGCCGGTAGTCTTGTCAGGCACGCATAGGGCGACGAGGCGAGGACGATGGTCTTGATCTGGCACGGAGTGGACGAGATTCCGGAGGATTTCGGCCCGACGGCGGTCACCATCGGCAACTTCGACGGGGTCCACCGCGGCCATCAGCAGGTCCTCGCGCGCCTGCTGTCGACGGCGCGGGAGAGCGGCAGCCGCGCCGTCGCCGTGACGTTCGACCCGCACCCCGCGCAGGTGCACCGCCCCGACACCGCACCCCACCTCATCATGGGGATCGAGGACCGGCTCGCGGCGCTCTCCGGCTACGGGCTCGATGCGATCCTTGTCCTGCACTACACCCTCGACTTCGCGCAGCAGAGTGCCGAGGACTTCGTCCGCAGCATCTTCGTGGACGCCCTGCACGCCTCGCACGTGGTGGTCGGCCACGACGTCCGCTTCGGACGCGGCAACGCGGGCGACCTCGCCGCGATGCAGGAGCTGGGGGAGCGGTTCGGCTTCGGCGTCGTGGTCGTCGAGGAGTTCACCGAGCAGGCACCGCGGCACCGCGCCGACCCGCTGCCCTCCGCCGCTGAGGCGGCCGACGACGCCGAGGAGCGCCGCTGCTCCTCGACCTGGGTGCGCGAGGCCCTCGAGTCGGGCGACGTGCGCACCGCGGCCGAGATCCTCGGCCGGCCCCATGCGATGCACGGGGCCGTGGTCCACGGCGCCTCCCGAGGGCGGGCGCTCGGGTTTCCGACCGCGAACCTCTCCCATGACGCCGCGGGCCACGTCCCGGCCGACGGGATCTACGCCGGCTGGCTCATCGACGAGGCCGGCACCCGCTGGCCCGCGGCGATCTCCGTGGGTTCGAACCCGACGTTCGCAGGAGTTGCCCGTCAGGTCGAGGCCCATGTGATCGACCGCCCCGACGAGGCGCCCGAGGACTTCGACCTCTATGGGCAGAACGTCGTCGTCGAGTTCGTCGACCGCCTGCGCGGCATGGTCGCCTACCGCGGACCCGAGGCGCTCGTGGAGCAGATGAAGCTCGACGTCGACGCGGCGCGCCACGTCTTGGCCGCTTCCGGACAGGGCGGCGCCCCCGTCCGCTGAGGCAGCGTGTTTCGACACAGTGGGGCCTGAACCGATAGAATTCTCGGTGGCCCTCGCTGCAGTCCGTGGCGGCCTGGGCCGCACCGGCCCCGCGGCTGCGGGAACGCATGCCGGTGTTCCCCGGGGACGCAGCGTCCAGCGGGCCGCACGGCACGAAACGAGGAGTTCCAATGGCTTTGGATCCCGCCGTCAAGCAGGAAATCATCAAGGAATACGCGACGAAGGAAGGCGACACCGGGTCCCCCGAGGTCCAGATCGCCGTTCTCACCAAGCGCATCAAGGACTTGACTGAGCACATGAAGCAGCACAAGCACGACTTCCACACCCAGCGCGGCCTGCTCGCGCTCGTGGGTCGCCGCAAGCGCATGCTCGCCTACCTGCACGACACCGACATCGCGCGCTACCGCTCGCTCATCGAGCGTCTCGGCCTGCGCCGGTAGTCTGGGAGCAGTCCGCCCGTCCGCGTCCAGGCGCGGGCGGGCGGCCAGCTTCCCCCACGCCCCGCTGCAGGCGGGGCACGACAACAGAACCACCATCAGGAGGCACCGGCGGCCTGCGGTCCTCGGTAGTGGCCCTTGAGGGCGTCCCGAAGCGGACGCGCCAAGGGCCTCGATCGAAGACCGGGTTCCGGATTGCCTCCGCCACACAAGGAAACGGAGGTGCTCTCCTATGGAGGGTCCCGAGATCCAATTCTCTGAGGCCGTCATCGACAACGGCCGCTACGGCCAGCGCGTCGTCCGCTTCGAGACCGGCCGCCTCGCCAAGCAGGCCGCCGGCGCGGCCATGGCCTACATCGACGATGACACGGCCCTGCTCTCGGCCACCACGGCGGGCAAGTCCCCGCGTGAGGGCTTCGACTTCTTCCCCCTCACCGTGGACGTCGAGGAGCGCATGTACGCCGCGGGACGCATCCCCGGCTCGTTCTTCCGCCGCGAGGGCCGCCCCTCGACGGATGCCATCCTCGCGTGCCGCCTCATGGACCGCCCGCTGCGCCCGGCCTTCGTCAAGGGCCTGCGCAACGAGGTCCAGGTCGTGGTGACGGTCCTGGCGATCAACCCGGACGAGCTCTACGACGTCGTCGCGATCAACGCCGCCTCGATGTCCACCCAGCTCGCCGGCCTGCCGTTCTCCGGCCCCATCGGCGGCGTGCGCGTGGCCCTCGTCCACGACGAGCAGGGCGCCCAGTGGGTCGCGTTCCCGAAGCACTCGCAGCTGCAGAAGGCGACGTTCGACATGGTCGTCGCCGGGCGCATCGCCGGCGATGACGTGGCGATCATGATGGTCGAGGCCGAGGCCACCGACCACTCGTGGAACCTCATCAAGGACGAGGGCGCCACGGCCCCGACCGAGGAGGTCGTCGCCGAGGGCCTCGAGGCTGCCAAGCCGTTCATCCGCGCCCTCTGCGAGGCCCAGCAGGACCTGGCCGACCGCGCCGCGAAGCCGACCGCCGAGTTCCCCGTCTTCCTCGACTACGAGGCCGACGCGTACGACGCCGTCGAGGCCGCCGCCGCTGCCAAGCTCGCCGAGGTCTTCCAGATCGCCGACAAGCAGGAGCGCGAGGCCGCGTCCGACGCGCTCAAGGCCGAGGTGCTCGCCCAGCTCGCCGGCCAGTTCGAGGGCCGCGAGAAGGAGATCTCCGCCGCGTTCCGCTCGGTGACCAAGAAGGTTGTCCGCCAGCGCATCCTCACCGAGCAGGTCCGCATCGACGGCCGCGGCCTGACGGACATCCGCCAGCTCACGGCCGAGGTCGAGGTGCTCCCGCGGGTCCACGGCTCGGCGATCTTCGAGCGGGGCGAGACCCAGATCATGGGTGTCACGACGCTGAACATGCTCAAGATGGAGCAGCAGATCGACTCGCTCTCGCCCGAGACGCACAAGCGGTACATGCACAACTACAACTTCCCGCCGTACTCCACCGGCGAGACGGGCCGCGTGGGCTCCCCGAAGCGCCGCGAGATCGGCCACGGCGCCCTGGCCGAGCGCGCGCTCGTGCCCGTGCTGCCGTCCCGCGAGGAGTTCCCGTACGCGATCCGCCAGGTGTCCGAGGCCCTCGGCTCCAACGGCTCGACGTCGATGGGCTCCGTGTGCGCCTCGACCCTGTCGCTGCTCAACGCCGGTGTGCCGCTCAAGGCCCCGGTCGCCGGCATCGCCATGGGCCTCGTCTCCGACGAGGTGGACGGCCAGACCCGCTACGCGGCCCTCACCGACATCCTCGGTGCCGAGGACGCGTTCGGCGACATGGACTTCAAGGTCGCCGGCACCTCCGAGTTCGTCACCGCGATCCAGCTCGACACCAAGCTCGACGGCATCCCCGCCTCGGTCCTGGCCGCCGCGCTCAAGCAGGCCCGCGAGGCCCGCCTGCACATCCTCTCGGTGATCAACGCCGCGATCGACCGGCCGGACGAGCTCTCCGAGTTCGCGCCCCGGATCATCGCGATCAAGATCCCCGTGGACAAGATCGGCGAGGTCATCGGCCCCAAGGGCAAGATGATCAACCAGATCCAGGAGGACACGGGCGCCGACATCTCGATCGAGGACGACGGCACCGTGCTCATCGGCGCGACCGACGGCTCCTCGGCCGAGGCCGCCCGCGCCGCCGTGAACGCGATCGCGAACCCGCAGCTGCCCGAGGTCGGCGAGCGCTACCTGGGCACCGTCGTCAAGACGACCACGTTCGGCGCGTTCGTCTCGCTCACGCCGGGCAAGGACGGCCTGCTGCACATCTCCGAGCTGCGCAAGCTCGCCGGCGGCAAGCGCGTGGACAACGTCGAGGACGTCGTCTCCGTGGGCCAGAAGGTCCAGGTCGAGATCACCAAGATCGACGACCGCGGCAAGCTCTCCCTCGCCCCCGTCGTGGCCGAGGCCGACGCCGCGGGCCAGAGCGAGGCGTCTGCGGAGGTCGAAGCGTAGCCGCATGGCAACAGTCGAACTGCCGCTGACCTCAGGCCAGCTCGTGGACGGCGCTCCGGCGTCGACCACGATCTTCGGGAAGGATGGCGGCGCCGTGGTGCGCCGGTCCATCCTTCCCGGGGGCGTGCGTGTCCTCACGGAGGCGATGCCGGGCCAGAGGTCGGCGTCGATCGGCTTCTGGGTGGGCGTGGGCTCCCGGGACGAGGCCCTCGGACAGCACGGGGCCACGCACTTCCTCGAGCACCTGCTGTTCAAGGGCACCCAGCGCCGCACCGCCCTCGAGATCGCCTCGGCGTTCGACGAGGTGGGCGGCGAGTCGAATGCCGCGACGGCCAAGGAGAGCACGTGCTACTACGCACGGGTGCTCGACACGGACCTGCCCATGGCCATCGACGTGATCGCGGACATGATCACCTCCGCCGTCCTCGACCCGGATGAGCTCGAGCAGGAGCGCGACGTCATCCTCGAGGAGATCGCCATGGACGGCGACGACCCGACCGACGTGGCCCACGAGCACTTCGTCGCGGCGGTCCTGGGCGACCACCCGCTCGGCCGCCCGATCGGCGGCACGCCCGAGGCCATCCGGGCGGTGCCGCGGGACTCGGTGTGGGAGCACTACCGCCGCTACTACCGCCCCGATGAGCTCGTCATCACCGCGGCGGGCGGCCTCGAGCACGACGCCGTGTGCTCGCTCGTGCTTGACGCGCTCCAGGGCGCGGGCTGGGACCTCGGGTCGGAGGCGGCCCCCGTCGCCCGCCGCTCCGCGGCGCCGGCGGCCATCACGGGCCAGCCGGGCCTGAGCGTCGTCAAGCGGCAGGTCGAGCAGGCGAACGTGATCATGGGATGCCCCTCGATCACCGCGACGGATCCGCGCCGGTACGTCATGAGTGTGCTGAACGCGGTCCTCGGCGGCGGCATGTCCTCGCGCCTGTTCCAGGAGATCCGCGAGAAGCGCGGGCTCGTCTACTCGACCTATTCGTTCGCCTCCGCGTACGCCGACGCCGGGTACTTCGGCATCTACGGCGGCTGCGCGCCGGCGAAGGTCCCGCAGGTCCTGGCCCTCATGGCGGCCGAGCTCGAGAAGCTCGCCGAGCACGGCATCACGGACGAGGAGCTGCGCAAGGCTGTCGGCCAGCTCTCGGGCGGGATCGTGCTCGCGCTCGAGGACACGGGCTCGCGGATGTCCCGGCTGGGCCGTGCCGAGCTCGTCTCGGGAGAGTTCCAGGACATCGAGGAGACCCTCGCGCAGATCGGTGCGGTCACGGCGGCCGAGGTCCAGGACCTCGCCCGCGTGCTCGCAACCGCTCCGCGCACCACCACGGTGGTGGGCCCGTTCGAGGAGACGGAGACCTTCGGCCTGGCCTGAGAGCTGACCACAAGGGACATGACCCCTCAACGTAGGGACATGACCCCTCATCGATCCACGGTGAGGGGTCATTTCCCTGTTCTGAGGGGTCATGTCCCTGCGTCAGGCGAGAATGTCCTTCGTGGTGAACCGGCCGTAGGCGAGGGCGCCGAAGAGCGCAATGTACCCGGCCTGCAGCCACGCGTTGGCGGCGAACGAGTCCCACGAGACCGGGTCGCGCAGGAAGTCGGCGAGCCCGAGCCAGTGGTCGGTGAAGAGCCAGGGGTGCAGCCAGTCGAGCTGGTCGAGCGCGTCGAGGATCTGGGAGACCACGGCGAGAACCGCCGTCGCGGCCATCGCCCCGACCGGCACTCCGGTCAGGGTCGAGGCGAACAGCCCGATCGCGGCGAGCCCGAGCAGGGAGACGGTCGCGTAGCCGGCCATGAGCAGCAGCCGACCGAACGATTCGGCCGGCCCGATCTGTGTCCCGGACAGGAGCGTCGCCTGTCCGAGCGGGAACAGCGCCAGGCCCACCGCAGTGCCTCCGAGGACGACGGCGATCCCCGCCGCCGCGCAGAACACGGCAGAGCTGAGGTACTTCACCACGAGCAGCCGCACGCGGCCGGCGGGGGCGAGGAGCAGGTAGCGCAGCGTCCCGAGGCTCGCCTCCCCGGCGATCGCGTCGCCGGCGACGACGCTGACGGTCAGCGGCAGGAACAGCGGCGTGCAGACCACGAGCCCCACGACCCCGGCGAAGAGGCCGTTGTCCGTGATCTGCTCGAGGAAGGCAGGCCCGCGGCCGCTCGGGGGACGGCCGGGCGAGAACTTCACCGCGAGCCCGATGAGGACGGGAACCGCCGCGAGGGCTGCGAGCATGGCCCACGTCCGCCAGCGCCCGAACAGGACCCGCAGCTCCGAGGCGAGCAGCCGCCCGGTGTGGGTGCCCGCACGGGTGCGCGCGCCCTGGCCGGAGGCCTCAGCCCGCGACATCGAAGCCCTCCCCGGTCAGCTCGACGAACCGCTCCTCGAGCGTCGTGGCCTCGGCAGTGAACCCGCGCACCCGGACCCCGGCATCGACGAGCGCCGCGACGAGGTCCTCTGGCGGGGGAGTCCCTCCGTCCTGCGCTGCGGTCCCCACCGGCCCCCCCGCGTGGGCCGGGCCTGCCGCGGGCGGCGGGGCCCCGCCGTCGTGCGCGGGCACCGCGGCGACGACCGTTCCCGGACCGCCGGGCTCGACATGCAGGCCGAGCCGCCGCAGCACGTCCGCGGCCGCGGCCGTGTCCGGCGTGCGCACCTCGATCCGCGGACGCGCGCCCGCGCGCAGCGCGTCGAGGGTTCCCTGGGCCACGAGCTGCCCGGCGCGCAGCACGGCGGCGTGGGTGCAAATCTGCTCGACCTCCGCCAGCAGGTGGCTGGAGACGAAGACCGTGGTGCCGTCCTCCGCGAGGGAGCGGATCAGGCCCCGGACCTCGCGGGTCCCCTGCGGGTCGAGGCCGTTCGTCGGCTCGTCCAGGACGAGGAGATCGCGGGGGGCGAGCAGCGCCGCGGCCAGCCCGAGCCGCTGCTTCATTCCCAGCGAGTACGCGTGGACCTTCTTCTCCGCCGCGTGCGAAAGCCCCACCCGATCGAGAGCCGCGCCCACCCGGGCGCGGCGGGTGGCCCGGGCCGTCAGCGGGTCGGCGGCGTCGAACCGGGCCAGATTGGCGGCGCCGGTGAGGAAGGGGTAGAACGCGGGCCCCTCCACGAGGGCCCCGACGCGCGGGAGCACGCTCCGCCCCGCGCGAGGCATCGGCTGGCCGAGGACCTCGGCGTGCCCCGAGCTGGGTGCCACGAGCCCCAGCAGCATCCGGATGGTGGTCGTCTTGCCCGAGCCGTTCGGGCCGAGGAACCCGAACACGGCGCCGCGCGGCACCTCGAGGGCGAGGCCGTCCACGGCCTTGCGGGCGCCGAAGCGCTTCGTGAGGCCCTGGGTGCGGATGGCAGCGCCCTCGGGCCGGGTCCGCGCGGCGTCGGGCCCTCCCGTCACTTGGCGGCCGCTGCCTCGAGGGCCGCCGCGGGGACAGCCCCGGCGAGCACGCGCCCGTCGTCCATGAGCAGGACGGTGAACAGCGAGGTGCTGATCAACCGGCCGCCGGCGACCGGCGCGGCGAGCTGCTTCATGAGCGGCTGGTCCTTGAGCCCGGCGGGCACCTTGTCCGCCGGGATGACGGTGATGGTGTCCCAGCCGCGCGGCGTGCCGGCGGCCGGGGCATGCTGGGCCTTGGCCTGCCGGTGCTGCGTTCGCGCGGGGAGCTGCTGCTGCGTGACCTTCGCCCCGGCGGGCGGGGTGAAGGCGAAGACGGAGGCCTCCGGCGCCGACAGCGTGAGCCGGGTGAACGCGGCGTGGAATGCCGCCGCGTCCTGGCCCTTCGCGTACACGTCCACGGCAAGTGGCAGCCCGGTCTGCGCCTCGACCGCGATCCGCACGGAGGCGACGAGGGTGCCGGCGGCCTTCGGAGTGAGCACGAGCGTGTAGGCGCTGTGGCCGGCGACCGTGGCGGGCTGGGCGAGGGAGACGTCCGTGCTCGGCCCGGCGGCGGCCAGGAGCCGCTGCGCGAGCTGGTCCGGAGAGACGGCGGAGGCACCGGGCGCAGTGGCTCCGGCTGAAGCAGGCAGGACGGCGTGGGTCACGGCGTGCGCCGCGGAGTCGTAGGTCCACAGGTCGCTGCCGTTGCGGACGGCGTCCCGCTCGGCGAGCTGGTCGAGGACCTGCACCCGTTCGCGCGTGGGACCGTCGGCGTAGACCTTGGCGGTGTGCGCGCTCGTGAGCAGCTCCAGCGCCGCGGCCTCGGAGCCGAAGGACGCGCTGCCCTTCGCGGCGCCGAGCGCCTGGCCGGGGATCGAGGGCAGCCCGAGGTCCGAGCTCTGCTCGACCGTGCCGGAGAACTGCCGGGCGGTGTGGCCGGCTGCGAGCGCGAGGACCTGCTCCGGGGTCGCGGGCGGGGGCGGGGATCCGGCGGTTGCGCCGGTGGCGAGCAGGCCCACGGCCACCACGGCGGGGACCGCCGCGGCGGGGATCCAGCGGAGCCAGCGGCGCTGGGTGTCGGCGTTCATGGAGACCTCCGGGGAAGGAACCTTTGTCTCAACGCTACGCCGGTCGCAGGCGCCTGTCGTCATCCCTGCGGCGGATCTCGGCGCGCGCTCAGCCGCCCGCGAACGGGGGAAGGACATCCACCACGTCGCCGTCCGCGAGCACGCGCGCGCGGTCGCGCACGGCCACCTCGTTTACGAGGAAGGTGCATCGGCGCAGCACGTCGGCGAGCGGCGGGGCGCCCGTGCTCGGGGAGGCGGGGACGCGGACGACGGCCAGGGCGGCCTCAAGCGCGTCGGCGAGGCTCGCGCCCTCGGGCGCCGCCAGCGACTCCTCGGGCCTGCCGGCGGCGGCCTGGGCCGCGGCGTAGTAGCGCACGGTGATCTGCAAGGGCTCTCCTAGTCTGTCGGCGCTGGGGTCAGCCGCCGATGGCGGACATCGAGCGGTCCGGCTGCACGAAGCCGTCGGCACCGAGGCCCGTGTGGTCCATCCCGTGGGCGCGCGGCTTGAGCCACATCGCCTCCTGCCACCGCCGGGCCACCTGCTCATCCGAGGCCCCCGATCGCAGGAGCCCGCGGAGGTCCACCTCCTCGTGGGAGAAGAGGCAGCTCATGACCTTGCCCTCGGCCGTGATGCGGGTGCGCTTGCAGTCGGCGCAGAACGGCTCGGTCACCGAGGCGATGATCCCGACGGTGCCGAGCAGGACGCCGTCGTCCTTGCCCCGCACCTCGAACCGCTCGGCGGGCGCGCCGTCGCGGTCCCTTGGGTCGGGGGAGAGGCCGAAGCGCTCCGAGAGCAGCCCGCGGACCTCGCCGGCGGTGACCATGCCGTCGCGGGTCCACCCGTGGTCGGCGTCGAGGGGCATCTGCTCGATGAACCGCAGCTCGTAGCCGCGCTCGAGGCACCAGGCGAGCAGGTCAGCGCCGTCGGCGTCGTTGATCCCGCGCATGAGCACGGAGTTGATCTTGATCGGGCCGAGCCCCGCCGCGTCGGCGGCCTCGATCCCGGCCAGGACCCGATCGAAGAACGGGCGGCGGGCCAGCCTGGCGAAGGTCTCCGGGTGCAGGGTGTCGAGCGAGACGTTGATGCGCGTGAGGCCCGCGGCCTTGAGCGCGGCGGCCTTGGCGTCGAGGCCAACGGCGTTGGTCGTGAGGGCGATGGGCAGGTCCGGATGCGCCGCGCGCAGCGCCGCGACGATGTCCGTCAGGTCCGCGCGCACGAGCGGCTCGCCGCCGGTGAGGCGCAGTTCCCGGACCCCGAGCAGGCCGACGCCGATCCCCACGACCCGGACGATCTCCTCGGCGGACAGGAGCGCGTCCTTCGCGAGCCAGGGCAGGCCCTCGGCCGGCATGCAGTAGGAGCAGCGCAGGTTGCACTTGTCGGTGAGCGAGAGGCGCATGTCCGTCGCGACCCGGCCGTACCGGTCCTCGAGCCCCGTCAGGCCCGCAGGCCTGTCCGCCGCCAGCGCCCCGGCCGGCGGGTCGGAGGCGCGCACCTGCGGCATCCCGAGCTCAACACCCATGCGTCTACAGTACGCGAGTGGCGCCCGCCACGCGCCGGCCGACCCCGGGGGACCTATTCTGGTGCCATGAGCGCAGGACCCGAGCCCCTGCCCGCGCCGCCGGGGCAGCGACGCGCCGCCCGGGTCCGGGGCCTGGCAGCCGCCGGAGCAGGCATCGTCGCGGCCGCCGCCGGCGTGCTCTCCGGGGAGCTCGCCGCCGGCCTCCTCAGCCCGTCCCTGAGCCCGGTCTCCGCCGTGGGCAGCGCCGTCACGGACCTCGCACCGCCCGCGGCGAAGGACTGGGCCATCCAGACCTTCGGCACCGGGGACAAGGCCTTCCTCGTCACCGCAATCGGCGTCGTCCTCGCGCTCGTCGGCGCCGCCGCAGGCCTCCTCGAGCTCCGCCGGTCGGGGGCGGGGGCCGCGGTCGCGGGGGCCGTCGGCCTCGCGGGCCTCGTGGCCGTGGCCACCCGCTCGCTCGGTGCGCCGGCAGCGTGGACCTGCGCGCTCCTGGCGGGGGCCGTGGCAGTGGCGCTGCTCCGCTGGCTCGTGGGCCGCCTCCGGCGGGAGGCCGGCCCGCCCGGGCAGGCGCCGGCGGGGTTGCCCCGGCGGGGCTTCCTGCAGGCCCTGACCGGCACGGCGGCCGGGGTCGCGCTGGGAGGTGTCCTGACCGGCGTCGTCCGCAGCGCCTCCCTCGCGGCGGACGCGGCCCGCGCCGCCCTCCGGCTCCCCGCCCCGGCCCAGCCGGCCCCGCCCATCCCGGCCGCGGCCAGCGTCGGCGTGCCGGGCGTGAGCGACCTCGTCACCCCGAACACCGGCTTCTACCGGATCGACACCGCGTTCGTCGTCCCCTCGGTCGACCCGGGCAGCTGGCGCCTGGCGGTCACCGGGCTCGTCGAGCAGCCGGTGACGATCACCTGGGCCGACCTCCTCGCCCAGCCCCTCGTGGAGCGGTACGTGACCCTGACCTGCGTCTCCAACGAGGTCGGCGGAGACCTCGTGGGCAACGCCCGCTGGCTCGGCTGGCCCGTGCGGGAGCTGCTCGCCCGCGCGCGCCCCAGGGCCGGGGCGGACATGGTCCTCTCCCGCAGCGTCGACGGGTTCACCGCGGGCACCCCGCTCGAGGCCCTCACCGACCCTGGGCGCGACGCACTCCTGGCCATCGGGATGAATGGGGAGCCGCTCCCGCCCGAGCACGGGTTCCCCGTCCGGCTCGTGGTCCCCGGGCTGTACGGCTACGTCTCCGCGACGAAGTGGGTCACCGAGCTCAAGGTCACCACCTTCGCGGCCGACCAGGCCTACTGGAGCACCCGCGGCTGGAGCGAGAAGGGCCCGATCAAGACCGCCTCGAGGATCGACGTGCCCCGCCGCGGCAGCCGGGTCGCCGCCGGGGAGGTCGTGGTCGCCGGCGTCGCGTGGGCCCAGCACCGCGGCATCTCGCGCGTGGAGGTCAGGGTGGACGACGGCGCATGGCAGCAGGCGCGGCTCGGCACCGGCATCTCGCGCGACACCTGGTACCAGTGGGCCGCGCCGGTCCGCCTGGCCGCGGGACGGCACCGCATCGCCGTCCGCGCGACCGACGGCGACGGGCAGGTCCAGACATCAGAGCTCGCCCCGCCCGCCCCCGACGGGGCGACGGGGTACGAGATCATCGAGGTGGAGGCCACATGACGCATTCCGACTCCGGCGCCGCGCCCGCCGCGCCCGCCGCGCCCGCCGCGCCTGCCGGGGCCCGCCCGCACGGGCACGGCCACGGGCACCGCAGCGTCGAGGAGCACCGCGAGCGGCTCGCCCGGCTCCTGGCCCCGCTCGCGGACCGGGCCGCCCAGGACCGCTCCCTCGACGCGGCCTTCGGCACCGCCCTCGCCGCCGACCTCGCGGCCCCGGGAAGCCTTCCGCCCTTCGACAACTCCCAGATGGACGGCTTCGCCGTGTGCTCGTCGGACCCCGGCTCCGGGGATCCGACCGGGCCCGGCCTGCGCCGGTTCACGGTGGCAGCGCCCATCCCGGCGGGCGCCGCCCCGCCGCCTCTGCGCCCCGGCCACGCCGCGCCGATCATGACGGGCGCCATGCTCCCCGCGGGCGCGGACGCGGTGGTCCGGGTCGAGCTGGCCGTTCCCTCCGGCTACCCGCCCGAGGGGGCGGCCGTGGACCTTCCCGCGGTCGAGCCGGGGACCTACGTGCGGCGCGCCGGAAGCGACGTGGTGGCCGGCGCCGTCGTGCTCCCTGCCGGGACAGCGCTCGGTCCGGCGCAGCTCGGGCTCGCCGCCGGCCTGGGACTGTCCATGCTGCGGGTGCGGCCGCCGCTGCGCGCGGCGCTCGTGAGCACCGGGGCCGAGCTCGCGGTCCCCGGGCGCCCCCTGGGCCCAGGGCAGATCCACGACGCCAACGGGGCGCTCCTGCACGCGGCGCTGCGCGAAGGCGGGGTGGAGGCGCGCGCGGTCGCGGTGCGCAGCGACGAGCCGGCCGAGCTGCGCGCCGCCCTCGAGGGGCTCGCCCGCGGACCCGAGCGGCCGGACCTCCTCATCACCACCGGCGGGGTCTCGAAGGGCGCCTTCGAGGCGACCAAGCTCGCTCTCGACGGACACGACGTCGAGTTCGCCCACCTCGCGCTGCAGCCCGGCGGACCCCAGGGCCTGGGCACCTTCGCGGGCCTGCCCCTCATCGCCTTCCCCGGCAACCCCGTCAGCTGCTGGGTCTCCTGGGAGGTCCTCCTCCGGCCCGTGCTCTCCGCGCTCCTCGGCGCGCCCCGCGCCCGCCGACGCGTCCGCGCACCCCTCGCCGAGCCGCTCGAATCGCCGGCCGGCATCTTCCAGGTCCGCCGCGCCCGGCTGGGGCCCGACGGCGCGGTCGGCCTCGTGGGCGGCCCCGGCTCGCACCTGCTTGGGGCCCTCGCCTCCTCGGATGCCATCGCCATCGTCCCGGAGGACGCCACCGCGCTCGCGGCCGGGGACAACGTGGAAGTATGGCTCACGTGACTGAGACCCCACACCCCACGCCCGGCCCGGGCCTGACCCACGTGCGCGCCGACGGCAGCGCCCACATGGTCGATGTCAGCGCGAAGCCCGAGTCCACGCGGGAGGCGACGGCCCAGGCGGTCCTGAACACCACCCGCGAGGTCATCGCGCTCCTGGCAGAGGGCGGCCTCCCCAAGGGGGACGCCCTCGCCGTGGCCCGCGTGGCCGGCATCATGGCCGCGAAGAAGACGCCGGAGCTCATTCCGCTGTGCCACCCGCTGCCCATCGCCAAGGTCACGGTCGACTTCGAGCTCGGCGCCGCGGCCGTCACCGTGTTCGCCACGGTGAAGACCCGGGGCGTGACCGGGGTGGAGATGGAGGCCCTCACCGCGGCGTCCGTCGCAGCCCTGGCGGTGTACGACATGGTCAAGGCCGTGGACAAGCACGCCGTCATCACCGACGTCAGGGTGCTCGCCAAGTCCGGCGGCAAGAGCGGGGACTGGAACGTGCGCGGCGGAGGCGGCGCATGAGCGGGCACGACGCCCACGCTGGCCAGGGCGCGCGGCGGGCGGGCATCGTCATCGCCTCGACCCGCGCGGCCACCGGCGCGTACGAGGACCGCACCGGCCCCATCGTCGCGGACTGGCTCTCCGACCACGGATTCGACGTCATCCCGCCCGCGGTGGTGCCGGACGGCCCGAGCGTCGGTGCGGCCCTGCGCGCCCTCCTCGCACTCGGGCCTGCGGCGATCATCACGAGCGGCGGCACCGGGCTGAGCCCGGACGATGTGACGCCCGAGGAGACACGTCCCCTGCTCGACCGCGACGTGCCGGGCATCATGGAGGCCCTGCGCGCGGCCGGGAGTGCCAAGACGCCGCTGGCCGCGCTCTCCCGGGGCCACGCGGGCCTCTCGGGGCGGACCTTCATCGTGAACCTGCCCGGCTCGCCGTCCGGCGTCATGGACGGCCTCGCCGTCCTCGACCCGATGATCGGCCACATCTGCGACCAGGCCTCCGGCCGGGGAGGAGCCAACCATGACCACCACTGAGCCCGTCGAGGTCCTGCACGCGGCCGTGACCACCGCCCCGCTCGACGAGGCCGCCGCCCGGGCCGCCGTCGACGCGCCGGATGCGGGCGCCGTCGTGCTCTTCTCGGGCGTGGTCCGCGACCACGATGACGGCCGCGGCGTCGCCCGCCTGTCCTACACCGCCCATCCGAGCGCCCAGGCAACCCTGCGCTCCGTCGTCGACGCGACGGTCGGCGAGGTGCTCGCGGCCGCCGGCACGGCCGGGGGAGCGCCGGAGCGTCCCCTGCGGGTGTGGATCGCGCACCGCGTGGGGGAGCTCGCGATCGGGGACGCCGCCTTCGTCTGCGCCGTCTCGGCGGCCCACCGGGGCGAGGCGTTCCGGCTGTGCTCCGAGCTCGTGGACCGGGTCAAGGCCGAGGTGCCCATCTGGAAGGAGCAGTTCTTCGACGACGGCGGGAGCGAGTGGGTCGCCGCGCTCGGCTGACCCCGCTGCCCGGCGCCACGATTCTGAGCACCGCCGCCCGCGACAGTAGGCTGGCCGCATGGCAGAACGACTTCCCGTGGCAGTGCTGGGCGCGAACGGGCGCATGGGTTCAGAGGCCGTCCAAGCGGTCAGCTCGGCCGAGGACATGGAACTCGTCGCCGCGCTCGGCCGGGGTGACTCCCTCGAGCGCCTCGTCGACTCCGGCGCCCGGTACGTCGTAGACCTCACCGTCCCCGACGCCACCGAGGCCAACGTCCGCTTCGCGGTCGAGCACGGTCTCCACGCCGTCGTGGGGACCACCGGCTGGAGCGAGGAGCGGCTCAGGTCGCTGCGCGAACTGCTCGCGGCCCATCCCGGGACCGGCGTGCTCATCGCACCGAACTTCGCGCTGGGGTCCGTGCTCGCCTCGGCGTTCGCCGCCAAGGCGGCCCGCTACTTCGAGTCCGTCGAGATCGTCGAGCTCCACCACCCGGACAAGGTGGACGCCCCCTCCGGCACGGCGGTGCGCACCGCCCAGCTCATCGCCGCGGCCCGCAGCGACGCCGGGCTCGGCCCGTCCCCGGACGCGACCACCAAGGAGCTCGACGGAGCGCGGGGTGCCGACGTCGACGGCGTCCGCGTCCACGCCGTGCGGCTCCGCGGCCTCGTCGCCCACCAGGAGGTGCTCCTGGGCGGCCCGGGGGAGCAGCTGACCCTCCGGCACGACTCGTTCGACCGCGCCTCCTTCATGCCGGGAGTGCTCGTGGGCCTGCGCGAGGTCGCACGGCACCCTGGCCTCACCGTCGGCCTCGACGGCTACTTGGACCTCGGGCTGTGAGCGCCATGGACTCCGCGGATCCCCAGAACCGGGACGGCTCCCAGGACCCGCAGCGACCTCCACGGTCCAGAGGCGCGTGGGCGTGGGTCGGTGCCAACAAGACGAAGATCGGTGTCGTCGCCATCACCGTCCTGCTGGTCTTCTACCTGATTGTCACCTTCGACCGGGCCCGGATCCTGCTCCTCGACCCCGGGCCCGTCGCCAAGGCCATCGGCGCAGGCTACCTCGTGCTCCCGATCGTGGGAGCGTGGGCGCTCCTGCGCGAGCTGGCCTTCGGCACCCGGCTCGAGCGCATGGGCAGGGAGCTCGAGGCGGAGGGCGGCCTGCCCGAGGACACGCTGCCGCGCACGGCCGGAGGCAGGATCGTCCGGTCGGCGGCCGACGCCGAGTTCGCCCAGTACCGCCACGAGGCAGAGGCGGCTCCCGAGGACTGGCGGTCGTGGTACCGGCTCGGCCTCGCCTACGATGCTGCGGGCGACCGCAAGCAGGCCCGCGCCGCCATGCGGCAGGCGATCGCCCTGCATCGCGCCCGCTGAGCAGCCCTACCGGCGGGCTGGAGCGCCGCCGCGGCGCGCGCGCCCGCCCGGAGCTCCGGTGCTGCGGGCGACGCCGAGCCGCGTTGCACCATGGGCCACCGCCTCGAGCGGCCCCCGCCAGCCATTGGCCCGGACGAAGAGGCCGACGCCGAGCGCGGCAACGATGTGGACGGCCAGCAGGGCCTCCCGGGTGAGGTGAGCCCAGTCCGCGAGGGGCAGCGCGAGCGCTGCGACGTGCGCCGTGTAGAGGGTCAACGTCATGGCCCCGGCGCCGGCGAGCGGCGCCAGCAGCCCGGTGCGGGCGAGCGGGCCGATCCGGGCGACGAGGAGGAAGGCCCCGATGGCCGCGGCCGAGGTCCCCGCGGTGTGCAGGAGGTCGAGGGGCGTGCCGGAGTGCGGAGCTGCGGAGGTCAGCCACCACCAGGTGCCGGTCTGGTCCACCCCGGTGAGATTCGCCTCGAGCATCGCGCGCAGCGGCCACACTTTCGCTTGGGGCGTGGCCAGCAGGGCGTTGAGGCCGCCGAGCGGCCCGAGGAAGGCCCAGGCACAGGCCTTCGCCAGCGCTGCAGCCGCGGCGCCTCCCAGGACGAGCCACACCTGCGTCGCGGTCCGCGCGAGGTCCGCACGGCCGATCCACAGGCCGACCAGGAGGTAGGCGAACCACTGCAGGGCCGGGTAGTAGCCGGTGACGGCGAGGTCCGCGAGAAGGCGCACCGGATCGGCGAGGTCGGGCCACGACGGATTGTGGCCGAGCCGGAGCGGCGGCACGGCCGCGAGCAGGGCAGGCCGGACCAGGTACGCCGCGACGGGGGCGAGCAGGATCCAGACGGCCGCGAGCAGCCCGAGGGTCTGGCGGCGCAGGCTGAGGACGGCGAGCGCGCACCAGAACAGGACCGCGTAGTCCACGAGGATCACGGCGACGCCCACACGGGCGAGTCCGAGGGTGAGGCCGACGGCGGCGATCACCGCCGCGCGCAGCGCGAGTCCGAGCCGGTTCCGTTCCGCGGGGACGCGCCCCAGGGTCAGCGAGACTCCGGCGAGCACGGCGAACAGGGCCGCCGCCCGGCCCGAGAGCACCGTTCCGACCCAGGTGGCGGAGAAGGCGCCCGTGCCGGAGGCCTGCGCCACCGTCGGCAGGATGTGGGTGGCCATCATGGCCAGCAGGGCCGCCCCTCGCGCCATGTCGACCCCCGCGAGCCTGGCCGGCCCGCCCGCGCGCACCGTGCCCCCAGCCATGCCCCGGGTGCGGGGCACCCCCGATCGTCCGCCCATGGTCCCGATGCTCTCACGCCAGCGTGCCCATGCCGCCCGGGGGCCTCATGCTCCGCGGACCCCACGGCCGGTACACCCCCGGCCTCCGGGAACGGCGAGGGGCACCTTGTCATTCGAAGACATGTTCGAATAGCATGACGCCATGAGCACGGCGCACTACCCCCACGGAAACGGTCCGGTGCCGGCTCCCCGCCCGCATGCATGGCGCGCGGGAGGGCCGCTGCTCCCGGGGGAGCCCCCGCCCGGGGAGCTGGCCCGCCGCCTCTCCGAGCCGGACCTCACCTGCCTGACCGAGCGCGAGCTCCAGGCCTTCGTCGCCGCCTGTCGGCACCTCGAGGACTGGGTGCGCGTCCGTGCCGGGGCCGCGCGTGCGGAGCTCGCGGCCCGCGCCCCCGGGGGTGCCTGAGCGGCCGGGGAGGCGCGGGCGCGTGGCCTAGGATGGGCCTATGTCCGCCGAGCTGACCGTCTCTGCTGTGCAGTCCGTGGCGCTCCCGGGCGGGCTGGCCGCGAACGTCGACGAGCATGTGCGCCTCCTCGAGGACGCCGACGCCCACGGGGCCAGGCTCGCGGTCTTTCCCGAGCTCTCCCTCACCGGCTACGACCTGGACCTCTTCTCCGACGAGTCCAACTGGCTCACCCGCCCCTCGGCGCAGCTTTCCGAGCTCCAGGCGGCCTGTGAGGACATGGGCATCTCGGCGGTCGTGGGGGCCGCGGTCCGCGAGCCGGACCGGACGCCGCACCTCGCCTCAGTCCTCGTGCGCCCCGGGGCGCCCGCCGTGATCGCCCCCAAGATGCACCTCCACGGCCGGGAGAGGGAGATCTTCGAGCCCGGAGGCCGCCTCACTGTGGTCGAGGTCGACGGCTGGAAGGTGGCCCTCGCGGTCTGCTTCGACGTGGCCCAGCCGGGCCACGCTGCCGAGGCGGCGGCTGCGGGAGCCGACCTCTACGCGGCGTCGGCCGTCTACGTCGCGGGGGAGGAGCGCCGGCTCGACCTCCACTTCGGTGCCCGCGCCATGGACAGCAGGTTCTTCGCCCTGCTCGCGAACGCTGGGGGATCCAGCGCACTCGGGACCTCGTGCGGCCAGAGCGGGGTGTGGGGGCCCGACGGGCACCGGATGGCTGCCGCGGCCGGGACCGGTGCCGAGGTCGTCACGGCGGTCCTGTTCCGCTCGGCCCTCGCGCGCTACGGCCGCCCGGCCTGACGCGTTGCCCAAAGCGGCAGCGTACACGGTAACGTTCTGTGCATGGCAGACGACATCCGCACGCGCACTTTCGGCACTCTCCTCACGGCAATGGTGACCCCGTTCACCGCCGACGGCGAGGTCGACTACGATGCGGCGGCGTCCCTGGCGGCCAAGCTCGTCGATGACGGCTGCGACGGCCTCGTCGTCACCGGCACCACGGGGGAGACGTCCACCCTGACGGACGAGGAAAACCTCGGCATGTTCAAGGCCGTCCTCGACGCTGTCGGCGGCCGCGCCAAGGTCATCGCGGGGACGGGCACGAACGACACCCGCCATTCGGTGAGCCTGTCGCGCCGCGCCGAGGCGCTCGGAGTCGACGGCCTCCTCCTCGTCACGCCCTACTACAACAAGCCCAGCCAGGCCGGCGTCCAAGCCCACTTCGAGACGGTCGCCTCTGCCACCGAGCTGCCCGTCATGCTCTACGACATCCCGGGCCGGTCGGGCATCCCGATCGCCCCCGAGACGATCCTCCGTCTGGCCGAGCACCCCCGCATCGCAGGCCTCAAGGACGCTAAGGCCGACTTCGCCTCCGTGACGCGCGTGCTCGCCAAGACCGACCTGGCGGTGTACTCGGGCGACGACGGCCTGACCCTCCCATGGATGGCAGCCGGCGCCCTCGGCGTCGTCTCCGTCACGGCGCACGTCGCCACGAAGCAGTTCCGCTCGCTCGTCGACGCGGCGCTCGCGGGCGACTTCGCGGCCGCCCGCCAGGTCCACTTCGACCTCGACCCGGTGATCCGCGGGATCATGACCCGGGTCCAGGGCGCTGTCGCCGCCAAGCAGGTTCTCAAGTGGCAGGGTGTCCTGCCCAACTCCGTGGTCCGCCTCCCGCTCGTGGAGCCCGGCGACGCGGAGCTCGCCCTCATCCGCAACGATCTCGCCGAAGCCGGAATGGACTTCGGCGCCTAGGAGCAGCCCAGCATGACCCAACGAGCCCTGTCCGTCCTCACCACTCCGCCCCCGCTCCCGTCGGGGACCCTGCGGATCGTCCCGCTCGGCGGGCTCGGTGAGGTCGGGCGGAACATGGCCGTCTTCGAGATCGAGGGCAAGCTCCTCGTCGTCGACTGCGGCGTCCTCTTCCCCGAAGAGACCCAGCCGGGCGTGGACCTGATCCTGCCCGACTTCTCCTACCTCGAAGGCCGCATCCAGGACATCCTCGCCGTCGTGCTCACCCACGGCCACGAGGACCACATCGGAGCCGTCCCGTACCTCCTGCGCCACCGCCGGGACATCCCCCTCGTCGGGTCGCAGCTGACGCTCGCCCTCGTCGAGGCCAAGCTCGCCGAGCACCGCATCACTCCGGTGCTGCGGGTCGTCGAGGAGGGGCAGGTGCTGGACTTCGGTCCCTTCCAGACCGAGTTCGTGGCCGTCAACCACTCGATCCCGGACGCGCTCGCGGTCTTCATCCGCACCGCCGGGGGCACCGTCCTCCACACGGGCGACTTCAAGATGGACCAGCTCCCGCTCGACGGCCGCATCACGGACCTGCGCCACTTCGCCCGCCTCGGCGAGGAGGGCGTGGACCTGTTCATGGCGGACTCGACCAACGCGGACGTCCCCGGATTCACCACCGCTGAGAAGGAGATCGGCCCCACACTGGACCGGCTCTTCGGCCAGGCGCGCAAGCGGATCATCGTGGCCAGCTTCTCCTCGCACGTCCACCGCGTCCAGCAGGTGCTCGACGCCGCCCACCAGCACGGCCGCAAGGTTGCCTTCGTGGGCCGTTCGATGGTGCGGAACATGGGGATCGCGGCCAAGCTGGGCTACCTCGACGTGCCGCCGGGCATCCTCGTCGACATGAAGGCCATCGACTCCATCCCCGACCACCGCCTCGTGCTGATGTCCACGGGATCCCAGGGCGAACCCATGGCCGCGCTCTCGCGCATGGCCAACGGCGACCACCGGGTCCAGGTCGGCGAGGGCGACACCGTGATCCTCGCCTCCTCGCTCATCCCGGGCAATGAGAACGCGGTCTTCCGCGTCATCAACGGCCTCCTCAAGCTCGGCGCGAACGTGATCCACAAGGGCATGGCCAAGGTCCACGTCTCCGGCCACGCTGCCGCGGGCGAGCTCCTCTACTGCTACAACATCGTTGAGCCGCTCAATGCCATGCCGGTGCACGGGGAGACCCGCCACCTCATCGCCAACGGCAACCTGGCCCTCGAGACGGGCATGGAGCCCGACAGCGTCATCCTCGGCGACAACGGGACCGTGGTCGACCTCAAGGGCGGCGTCGCGAAGATCGTCGGGCAGGTCGAGGTCGGCTTCGTCTACGTCGACGGCAGCAGCGTCGGGGAGATCACGGACGTGGACCTCAAGGACCGCAGGATCCTGGGCGAGGAGGGCTTCATCTCGGTCATCGCCGTGGTGAACCGCTCGACGGGCAAGGTCGTGACCGGCCCCGAGATCCACGCCCGCGGCGTCGCCGAGGACGACGCCGTGTTCGACGACATCATCCCCAAGATCAACGCGGCCCTCGAGGAGGCAATCCTCGCCAAGCCGGACCACACGGCCCACCAGCTCCAGCAGGTGGTGCGCCGGGTCATCGGCACCTGGGTGAGCCGCAAGCTGCGGCGCAAGCCCATGATCATCCCGGTGATCCTGGAGGCCTGACGCCCCGCCCTCCGGCCGGAGAAGGCCGCCGCTCCCGTGGAAATCCGCGGGAGCGGCGGCCTTTCGCGGTACCGTGGCGAATATGGCGACTCGTACCTCTTCCACGCCAAAGGCCGGCACGTCCAAGACCAGACCCACCCGGACCACGGCGCCCGCGGCACGGGGGCGGTCGGGCGCGGGCGCGTCCCGGGCCAAGGCATCAGGCAAGGGGGGCACGTCGCCACGTGGCGTGACCGCGACGGACTCGGGGCAGCCGTGGGCGGCGCGCCTCATCGGCGGAACGTGGGGCGCCCTCGCACGCACCGTCGGCGGAGGCGTGCGCCGCATCGGGACCGATGTCAGCGACATCGACCCCGAGGAGCGCCGCGACGGCGCCGCGCTGTTCAACCTGGTCCTCGCCGTCTTCATCGCGACCTTCGCATGGTGGGGCTGGAAGGGCTGGTTCCCGGACGCGGTCTACGCGGTCGTCAACGGTACGTTCGGCTGGGTCTCGCTCCTGCTGCCGCTCATGCTCGCCGTGTGCGCGTTCCGGCTGTTCCGCAAGCCCGCCGACCACCGCGGCAACAACCGGGTCGGCATCGGCTTCCTGGTCATGACGTTCGCCGCCACCGGGATCGCCGATGTCCTCGGGGGGCTGCCCTCCGCCGCCGCGGGCTTCGACGGGCTCCGGGCTGCCGGGGGCATGCTCGGCTTCCTCGCCGCATCCCTCCTCGCGGCCGTCCACCCCGCCATCCCGGTCATCGTCTACTCGGCGCTCGCGTTCGTCTCGGTCCTCATCGTCACGGCCACGCCGTTCGCCGCGATCCCGCGCCGGATCCGCGCTGCCTGGGAGCACCTCATGGGCCTCGACCTGACGCCCGAGGAGCAGGACGAGCACGACCGCAGCTACCTGTACGACTCGGAGCGACGCGCCAAGGAGGCCGCCCGCGAGCGCCGCACGAAGAAGCGGCGGCTGTTCGGCAAGGACGGCGAGGACGCGCCCGAGCCCGGTGACGGCTTCGCCGGAGACGAGCCCTACGAGCGCGCCGTCGTCGACGATCCCGACGCGACTGACGCGACGGCGGGCCCAGCAGCAGGCCGGTCCCAGGCGGAGGCCGCCATCCAGAAGATCCGTGCGGCCCAGGGCCGCGGCAGCGAGCAGGGCGCGGACGGCAAGCCCGTGGAGGGTGCCACCGAGGCCATCCCGACGGTCGGGCTGCCGACCCCGAACGCGGCCCCGGCCGTCCACGTCCCCTCCACACCGGTGGCGCCAGCGCCGCCGCCCACCCCCATTCCCCAGCGCACCGAGCAGCTCCAGCTCTCGGGTGACGTCGCCTACACGCTGCCGTCCTCGGACTTCCTCGTCCAGGGCTCGGCACCGAAGGAGCGGACCGAGGCCAACGACGCGGTCGTCGCGGCGCTGACCAGCACGCTCACCCAGTTCAATGTGGACGCCGAGGTCACGGGCTTCTCCCGCGGTCCCACGGTGACCCGCTATGAGATCGAGCTCGCGCCGGGCACCAAGGTGGAGAAGGTCACGGCGCTGTCGAAGAACATCGCCTACGCCGTCGCGAGCTCCGACGTGCGCATCCTGAGCCCGATCCCCGGCAAGAGCGCCATCGGCATCGAGATCCCCAACACCGACCGCGAGACCGTGTCCCTCGGCGACGTCCTGCGGAGCCAGAACGCGCGCCGGACTGACCACCCCATGGTGATGGGCGTGGGCAAGGACGTCGAGGGCGGATTCGTCGTCGCGAACCTCGCCAAGATGCCGCACCTGCTCGTCGCCGGCGCGACCGGCGCGGGAAAGTCCTCGTTCGTGAATTCGATGATCACCTCGATCCTTATGCGCTCGACGCCGGACGAGGTGCGCATGGTGATGGTCGACCCGAAGCGTGTGGAGCTCACGGCGTACGAGGGCGTCCCGCACCTCATCACCCCGATCATCACGAATCCCAAGAAGGCCGCCGAGGCCCTCCAATGGGTGGTCCGCGAGATGGACGCCCGCTACGACGACCTGGCCAACTACGGGTTCAAGCACATCGACGACTTCAACAAGGCCGTCCGGGCGGGCAAGGTCGTCCCCCCGCCGGGCTCCGAGCGGAAGATCCGCGCCTACCCGTACCTGCTCGTCATCGTGGACGAGCTCGCGGACCTCATGATGGTCGCCCCCCGGGACGTCGAGGACTCCATCGTGCGCATCACCCAGCTCGCGCGCGCCGCGGGCATCCACCTTGTCCTCGCGACCCAGCGCCCCTCGGTCGATGTCGTCACAGGCCTCATCAAGGCCAACGTGCCCTCGCGCATGGCGTTCGCGACCTCCTCGGTCACCGACTCCCGCGTGGTCCTCGACCAGCCCGGCGCCGAGAAGCTGATCGGCCAGGGCGACGCGCTGTTCCTGCCGATGGGCGCCTCGAAGCCCATGCGCGTCCAGGGCGCCTGGGTCTCCGAGTCGGAGATCCACAAGGTGGTCGAGCACGTGAAGGGCCAGCTCCAGGTCACCTACCGCAACGACGTGGCCGCGGAGCCGGAGAAGAAGCAGATCGACGAGGAGATCGGGGACGACCTCGAGGTGCTGCTGCAGGCCACCGAACTCGTGGTCACGACCCAGTTCGGGTCGACGTCGATGCTCCAGCGCAAGCTGCGGGTCGGGTTCGCGAAGGCGGGCCGGCTCATGGACCTGCTCGAGAGCCGCGGCGTGGTCGGGCCGTCCGAGGGCTCCAAGGCACGCGACGTCCTCGTCAAGCCCGATGACCTGCCGGCCGTCCTGGCCGCGCTGCGCGGCCAGGACGCGCCGTCGTCGGCGTCCAGCGCGGCCGACGAGGCACTCGCCGACAACGCCAGCGCCAACCACCATCTGGGCCAGTACGAGAACGACTCGCCCTACGCTGAGGACGTCGTGGCCAGGGACCTGGACGCGCGGCCGCAGGCGGTCGACTACCACGACGGTGACGACGACGAGGGCGGCGAAGACGCGTGGTCGCTGACCGGACGCTAGGCTGAGACGGTGACCACCTCGCCGTCGGCGTCCCCCTCCCAGCTCTGGAATCTCCCGAACATCCTCACGATGGCGCGGATCGTCCTCGTGCCGTTCTTCATCTGGTCGCTCCTGGCCGACGGCTCCGCGCACGGGCCGCTGCGCTGGGTGGCCTTCGCCCTCTTCGCCGTCGCGATCTACACCGACCAGCTCGACGGCTCGATCGCGCGCCGGCGCAACCTCATCACCGACTTCGGCAAGATCGCCGACCCGATCGCGGACAAGCTCCTGACCGGGGCGGCGCTGGTCCTGCTCTCGGTGCTGGCGGAGCTGCCCTGGTGGATCACGGTGCTGATCCTCCTGCGCGAGTGGGGCATCACCGCCCTGCGCTTCGTCGTGATCCGCTACGGCGTCATGCCGGCCTCGCGCGGGGGCAAGCTCAAGACCGTGCTCCAGACGGTGGCGATCCTGCTCTACCTCTTCCCGCTGACCCCCGGGCTCGCCGTGCTCTCGGCCGTCGCCTTCTGGGTGATGCTCCTGGCCCTTGCCGTGACCGTGGTCACCGGAGCCGACTACGTCCTCAAGGCCGCGCGGCTGCGGGCGGCCGCGCAGAAGGAGCAGTGAGCCGGTGCCCGCGGACCATGCCCGGGGCGTGACAGCGCGCGAGGTGGTGGAGGAGTTCATCGCCCGCGGGGCCACCGCCGCCACCGCCGAGTCGCTCACCGCGGGGCTCGTCGCGGCCTCCCTCGCGGACGTCCCCGGCGCGTCCGGGATGCTGCGGGGCGGCGTCGTGAGCTACGCGAGCGAGGTCAAGGCGGGGGTGCTCGGTGTCTCACCGGAACTGCTCGCGCGGGCCGGGTCGGTCGACGCCGAAGTGGCCCGGCAGATGGCCGACGGCGCCAGACGGGTCTGCGGCGCGGACTACGGGGTGGCGACGACGGGCGCGGCGGGCCCCGAGCCGCATGACGGGAAGCCGGTCGGCACAGTGTTCGTCGGGGTCTCGGGGCCGGGCGGCTCGGCCGTGCGCGCCTACACGTTCGATGGCGACCGTGCCGCGATCCGCCGTGCAGCGACCGAGGCGGCGCTGGCCGTCCTCCTCGAAGCGCTCCGGCACTCCGGCCGCAGACCCGGCCCCGAAACTGGGAGCGAGCTGTGAATTGGTTCGATGCGGCGCGCGGCGGGGAACAATGCAGGTGTCTTCAGAGTTGTGGATAGTGTCGTCAAGCGATGGCGGCACCACTAGGATGAGTCACACGGAGCCCCGACTGTCGGGGAGCCCCAGCCAAGGAGCGCATCGATACACATGGTTAAGCAGCCCGTATCCGTCAACGGCGTAGTGCGCTGGCGTGATGTGGGATTGGCCGACATCGGTAAGCAGGAACAGAAGGAGCGCAAGATGGTTGTTCTGCGTCATGAGATTGGAGACGTCCTGCGGGACGTCCGCCAGCGCCAGGGCCGTACGCTCCGTGAAGTCTCGCACAACGCGCGTGTATCGCTCGGGTACCTGAGCGAGGTGGAGCGCGGCCAGAAGGAAGCCTCCTCAGAGCTGCTGTCGTCGATCTGCTCCGCACTGGACGTCCCGCTCTCGGTCATGCTGCGAGAGGTCAGCGACCGGGTAGCCGTCGCGGAGGGCATCACCATTCCGGACACGGTGCCCCAGGAGTTCGCCCAGCGGTACGGGCGGGACATGAACACGGATTTCGACGCCGAACTGACCCAGGTCAGCTGACGTCATCAGCAGGGGGAGGGCCGGGCGCCGGGCGCCCGGCCCTTCGTCGTGTCCTGGGCTTCCGGGGGTCCAGGGGTGCTGGCCGCGTGAGGTGCGCAGCGTCGCCGGGGACCAGTCAGGCGCGGGGCGCCAGATCCTCGTTGAGCCGGTGCAGGTAGCGGGCGAGTTCGGCCAGTTCGCCCGTGTTCCACGCGGCGAGGCGCTCGGCGAAGTACTCGTGCCTGCGGGCCCTCAGGTCCTCGACATGGCTGCGGCCGGCCGGGGTGAGGGCCACGTGCTGGGCGCGGCGGTCGTGGGGATCGGCCTCCTTGGCCACGAGTCCGATCTCCTCGAGGAGCGCGATCTGGCGGCTCACGGTGGGCTTGCCCACGCCGACCGTCGCCGCGAGGTCGGTGACCCGTCGGGGCCCTTCACCGTGGAGGATCGTCAGCAGCCCGTAGGCGGCCGGGTCGAGCTCGGGATGGAGGTCCTTCGACAGGCCGAGGGACGCGGCGCGCCCGCGCCGCCAGAACAGGCCGAGCTGCTGCTCGACGTCGACCAGGGCGGCGTCGAACCCGGCGGAGGCAGGCGGAGAAGGCATGCCACCATCTTAGGTGCGCCGGTGCTGGCGTCGCGTGGCCGGCACCGGCGGGTGGAGGAGAATGGACCAGTGAGGAACAGCGATTTCTGGCGGCTCATGGAAGACGAATTCGGCAGCGGGTACGCCCATGTCCTGGCCTCGTCCGCAGTGCTCGCCGCCGTCGGCGGCCGTACTGCAGAGGAGGCGCTCAAGGCCGGCGTCCACCCCCGCGCCGTGTGGCTCGCCGTCTGCGACCTGCAGGATGTGCCCGCAGAGCGCCGGCTCGGCAAGGACCGCCCGCTCAAGGACTGATGACCGGATCCACGACACGCCGCGCAGGATTCGAAGATGTGTTCGGGAGAGGGGTAATGTCCTCCACAGAAGATTCCACGCGCGGCGGCGCGGCGAGATGTGCACATAGCAGGGTCGACGCGCTCGACTGTCGGTGGGCATCGGTAGCGTGAGCGGCATGGAGGAGCGGCGGGCAGGACAGGGCACTGCCGCGAACGACCAGACCCGGAGGTAGACATGGCAGCAGGAACGCCAGAGCGCCAGAAGGCACTCGAGGCAGCGCTCGCGCAGATCGACAAGCAGTTCGGCAAGGGGTCGATCATGCGCCTCGGGGACGATACCCGCGCCCCGATCGAGGTCATCCCGACCGGCTCGATCGCGCTCGACGTCGCCCTCGGAATCGGCGGCCTTCCGCGTGGGCGCGTCGTCGAGATCTACGGCCCGGAGTCCTCGGGCAAGACGACGGTCGCGCTCCACGCCGTCGCCAACGCGCAGCGGAACGGGGGCATCGCAGCCTTCATCGACGCCGAGCATGCCCTGGATCCGGAGTATGCGGCCAAGCTCGGCGTCGACACCGACGCGCTGCTCGTCTCGCAGCCGGACACCGGCGAGCAGGCGCTCGAGATCATGGACATGCTCGTCGGCTCGGGCTCCCTCGACATCATCGTCATCGACTCCGTCGCCGCGCTCGTGCCGCGCGCCGAAATCGAGGGCGAGATGGGCGACAGCCACGTCGGCCTCCAGGCCCGCCTCATGAGCCAGGCGCTGCGCAAGGTCACCGGCCGCCTCAACCAGACGAAGACCACCGCGATCTTCATCAACCAGCTCCGCGAGAAGATCGGCGTGTTCTTCGGGTCCCCCGAGACGACCACGGGTGGAAAGGCGCTCAAGTTCTACGCGTCCGTCCGCATCGACGTCCGCCGGATCCAGACGCTCAAGGAGGGCGCGGACTCCGTGGGCAACCGGACCAAGGCCAAGATCGTCAAGAACAAGATGGCTCCGCCCTTCAAGCAGGCCGAGTTCGACATCATCTACGGCCAGGGCATCTCCCGCGAGGGCGGCATCATCGACATGGGCGTGGAGCACGGCATCATCAAGAAGTCCGGCTCCTGGTTCACCTACGATGGCGACCAGCTCGGCCAGGGCATGGAGAACTCCCGTCGGTTCCTGCGCGACAACCCCGAACTCGCCGCGGAGCTCGAGCGCCTCATCAAGGAGAAGCTCGGCGTCGGCGTGAAGCCCGAGTCGGGCGAGGAGCAGCCGCGCCTGAAGGCTGTCGACGGCGAGTAGGCGCATGGCGGCCCGCAGCGGACGTCCTGTACCTCCGCAGGCGGAGCAGGATCCCGAGCCCGACCCGGAGTCGGTGGCCCGGGCGATCCTGCTCCGTCAGTTGACCCTCGGCCCCCGCAGCCGGCTGCAGCTCGAGCGGAAGCTGCGCGAGCGCAATGTCCCGGACGGTCTCGCGGAGAGGCTCCTGGACCGCTTCGAGGAAGTGGGCCTCGTGGACGACGCGGAGTTCGCCCGCCTCTGGGTTCGCAGCCGCGGCGAGACGAAGTCGCTCGGCAGGGCGGCCCTCCGGCGGGAACTCGGCGAGAAGGGGATCACGGGCGATGCCGCGGAGGACGCGCTCGGTGAGCTCTCGCCGGAGGCGGAGGAGGGGGCGGCGCGTCGCCTGCTCGCCCGCCGGGTCCGGCCCTTCGACCCGGACGACCCTGCGGCGCGGGACAAGGAGCTGAGGCGTCTGGTGGCAATGCTCGCCCGCAAAGGCCACGCTCCCGGCGCCGCCTTCAGGATCGCCGCGGAGGTCCTCGAGGGCACGGGGGAGGCCGAGCACGGGGAGGGCTGACGTCGCGCGGGCGGAGGCCGTGGAAGCCGGCATGGGTAGGCGGCCGCCCGTTCCCGAACGCCCGCGGCGTGTCTGTGTGATTGCTGAGAATCCTGTGACTAGAGTGACAAACGGGATTCCTGCGGTATCGTCTGACGCGTGCGATCAGAACGAGGTGCCCTCGCAGGCGGCCGCGTGCGTGCCGCCCGGGGCGCGCTCGTCCTTGCGCTCTGCCTGACCTCCGTCGTGCCGGCGGCGGCGCCGAGTGCGACGGCCGACGACAACACGCCTCCTTCGGGCTACCCGACGTGGGCGGACGTCCAGGCCGCCAAGGCGAATGTCGACTCCGCGAAGGCAGAGAGCGACCGGATCGCGTCCCTGCTGACCACCGTCGAGTCCAGCGCCGCCGATGCCTCGGCCAAGGCCGTGTCCGCCGGCGCCGCCTATGCCAAGGCCGCACAGGCCGTCAAGGACCAGGAGCAGGTGGTCGCCGCCCTCGAGCAGGAGTCGGCCAAACGGGCGTCGGAGCGGGACGCCGCCCAGCGCACCGCCGGGCAGTTCGCCGCCGACTCCTACATGGGCGGCTCGCCGAGCGATCCCATCGAGACCCTTTCCGTGCTGGGGCAGCAGGACGGGATCGGCCGCCTCCAGACCCTGCAGGTTCTCGGCGACCAGGCGGCGCAGGCCGTCACGGACTACCGCGTGGCGGCCAACGCTGCGACCGCCGCCGAGGAGAAGTCGCGCGCGGCCAAAGATGCCCTGGCCGACCTCGCTGCGACCGCGGCCCAGCAGCTCAGCGCCGCCCAGGACGCCCAGAAGCAGGCCGAGGACATGGTCTCCCAGACACAACAGCACGAGAACACGCTGCTCGCCCAGCTCGCCGACCTGAAGGGGACCTCGGCGAACGTCGAACGCGGCTACCGCGAGGGCCAGGCTGCGCAGGCCGCCTACGAGGCAGCCCAGGAGGCCAAACGCCGCGCCGCCGAGCAGGCTGCCCTCGAGGCCCAGCGCCGGGCCGCTGCCGAGGCCGCTGCCCAGCGGGCGCAGCAGCAGGCCCAGCAGGCAGCCCAGCAGCAGGCCCTCCAGCGGCAGAGCGCCGCAGCGGCCCAGCAGCCTGCCCCAGCCCCCGCGCCGGTGGTGATCCCGCCCCCGCCCCCGCCCGTCGTCAGCCCGGGGGTCGGCGTCGCGGACGACCCCGCCGGCGCGCAGGCCTTCGCCTCCAGCCAGCTCGGCGGGTACGGCTGGGGCGGCGGCGAGTACGGCTGCCTCGTCAACCTCTGGACCAAGGAGTCCAGCTGGATGACGGATGCAACCAACCCCTCGAGCGGCGCCTACGGCATCGCGCAGGCGCTGCCGCCGTCCAAGTACTCCACCGCGGGCAGCGACTGGCTCACCAGCTACCAGACCCAGATCACGTGGGGACTCGGGTACATCAGGGACCGCTACGGCTCACCTTGCGGCGCCTGGGCCCACGAGGTCGCCGACAACTGGTACTGACGCCCTGGCCGCGCGCCCGGCCCCAGCCCCGGCCCCGCCCCCGGCATCGGCTGGGCGGCATGCGGAGCTGCCGGGCTGCTGCCGGTACCCTTGTCGGGTGAGTTCCACCCTGCCCGCCCCGACGGCCCAGCCCGTCAGCACGGCCGCGCCGCGCTCCTACGAAGTGCGCACCTTCGGCTGTCAGATGAACGTCCACGATTCCGAGCGCATGTCCGGCCTCCTCGAGGCCGCCGGCTACACCAAGGCAGCTGAGGGCTCCGAGCCGGACGTGGTCGTCTTCAACACCTGCGCGGTCCGCGAGAACGCGGACAACAGGCTCTACGGCCACCTCGGGCAGCTGCGCCCGGTCAAGGAGCGGCACCCGGGCATGCAGATCGCCGTCGGCGGCTGCCTCGCCCAGAAGGACCGCGACACGATCCTGGCCAAGGCGCCGTGGGTCGACGCCGTCTTCGGCACCCACAACGTCGGCGCGCTCCCCGCGCTGCTCGAGCGGGCGCGCCACAACGACGAGGCCCAGCTGGAGATCCTCGAATCGCTCGAGGTGTTCCCCTCGACCCTGCCGACCAAGCGCGACTCGGCGTACAGCGGGTGGGTCTCCATCTCGGTCGGCTGCAACAACACGTGCACGTTCTGCATCGTCCCGAGCCTGCGCGGCAAGGAGCGCGACCGCCGTCCCGGCGAGATCCTGGCCGAGGTCCAGACCCTGGTGGACGACGGCGCGATCGAGGTCACCCTCCTGGGCCAGAACGTCAACTCCTACGGGGTCGAGTTCGGCGACCGGCTCGCCTTCGGCAAGCTCCTGAGGGCGTGCGGCCAGATCGAGGGCCTCGAGCGCGTGCGCTTCACGAGCCCGCACCCCGCGGCCTTCACGGACGACGTCATCGACGCGATGGCGGAGACGCCCAATGTGATGCCGCAGCTGCACATGCCGCTCCAGTCGGGCTCCGACCGGATCCTGCGCGAGATGCGCCGCTCGTACCGCAGCGCGAAGTTCCTCGGCATCCTCGAGAAGGTCCGCGAGCGCATCCCGCACGCGGCCATCACCACCGACATCATCGTGGGCTTCCCGGGGGAGACCGAGGAGGACTTCCGGGCGACCCTCGACGTCGTGGAGCGCTCCCGCTTCTCGAGCGCCTTCACCTTCCAGTACTCCCAGCGCCCCGGGACGCCGGCCGCGACCATGGCGGACCAGCTGCCCAAGGCCGTGGTCCAGGAGCGCTACGAGCGGCTCATCGCGCTCCAGGACAGGATCGCCGCCGAGGAGAACGCGGCCCAGGTGGGCCGCACGATCGAGGTCATGGCCACAGCGCAGGCCGGACGCAAGGCGGGGGAAACCCACCGCCTCTCCGGGCGTGCGCGGGACAACCGCCTCGTCCACTTCTCCGTCCCCGACGGCGCGCCCGCCCCCCGGCCGGGGGACTTGGTGACCGTGACCGTGACCGAGGCCGCCGCGTTCCACCTCATCGCGGACCCCGCCGGCCCGGCCGACTACTCGCTGCGCCGCTCGCGCGCCGGCGACGCGTGGGACCGGGCCCAGGCGGACTCCTGCGGCGTGCCCTCGCCGGGTGCCGGGTCCACGTCCCGCGGCGTGAGCCTCGGGATGCCGACGCTGCCCGTCCGCGGCGCATAGCCCCCGTGGGCCACACCGCACCGGGCGAGCAGGCGGGTCCCGCGGACGACGCCGGCCGCCCACCCGCCGTGGTGCCCCCACCGGAGGCGTCGCCCGCCGTCGTCCCCGCTGGCCTCCCCGCTCCGGCGCCGCCGGTCATCGCGGTCGTGGGGCCGACCGGCTCAGGCAAGTCGGACCTCGCCGTCGAGCTTGCGCTCGCCCTGGGCGGCGAGGTCGTCAACGCCGACGCGCTGCAGTTCTACCGCGGCATGGACATCGGCACCGCCAAGGCCACGCCCGAGGAGCGCCGCGGCGTCCCGCACCACCTCCTCGACGTGCTCGAGGTCACCGAGGAGGCCTCGGTCTCCCGCTTCCAGGGCTGGGCCCGCGCCGCCATCGCCGACATCCACGCGCGCGGCCGGCGCGCCATCCTCGCGGGCGGCTCCGGCCTGTACGTGCGCGCCGCGCTCGACGTCCTCGAGTTCCCAGGCACAGACCCGGCGGTGCGCGCCCGACTCGAGGCCGAGGCGCACGAGCACGGCCTCGGGCCGCTGCGCGAGCGGCTGCGCCGCGTCGACCCCGTCTCAGCGGGACGGCTGGGGGACGCGCGGCGGGTGATCCGCGCCCTCGAGGTGCACGAGCTCACCGGCCGGCCCTTCAGCTCCTTCATGCCCGAGCGCGAGTACGCCGCCCCGGCCGTCCAGATCGGCCTCGACCTCGACCGGGCCGCGCTGCACCGGCGCCTCGCCGCCCGCGTCCACCGCATGGTCGACGCCGGCCTGGCCGCCGAGGTCGCCCGGCTCGCCGCCGCGGGGCTCCGCGAGGGCCGCACCGCCTCGCGCGCTCTGGGCTACGGCCAGTTCCTCGCGGTCCTCGACGGGGCCTCGAGCACCGAGCAGGCCACGGAGCAGACCATCGTCGCCACACGGCAGTTCGCGCGCCGGCAGATCACCTGGTTCCGCGCCGACCCGCGGGTGCACTGGCTCGACGCGCAGGCGCCGGACCTGCTCGGGCGGGCGCTCGCCGTCGTCAGGGAGGCCGACGCCGCCTGGGCAGCGCCGTTACCCTCCGCAGCGACGTGCCCCTCCTCGGCGCCCGGGACGGCTCCCGGCGCAGGGCCCGGGGCGGCCCGGTAGGCTTGACCGCATGACCGTTCCGGCGACCTCGGCCCCCCACGTCCTCGCCTCCCTCGCAGGCCTTCCCTTCGCCAAGGGGCACGGCACCGGCAACGACTTCGTGCTCGTTGCCGATCCCGACGGCGCGCTGCACCTCGGCGAGGCCGAGGCGGCCGCGCTCTGCGACCGGCACCAGGGCCTCGGCGCCGACGGCCTCATCCGCGCCATCCGCTCGCGCCGCCTGCCCGAGGGCGAGGCCGTCCTCGCCCAGGAGCCGGACGCCGAGTGGTTCATGGACTACCGCAACGCTGACGGATCCCTCTCGGAGATGTGCGGCAACGGCGTGCGCGTCTTCGTGGCCTTCCTGCTCGATGCCGGCCTCGTCCAGCTCGCGCCCGGCGAGGTCCTGCCCATCGGGACGCGGGCCGGCGTGAAGCGCGTGGAGCGGCGAGAGGACGGCTTCGCCGTCGACATGGGCCCGTGGGCGTTCATCCATCCCGATCGTGCGGCCGCCGACGCGAGCGATGCGACCGTGACGGCCGTAGGCCTCGACGTCGCCCGGCCCGGCCTGAGCGTGAGCATGGGCAACCCGCACACCGTGGTGGCGCTCGCCGAACCGGGCGAGCTCGCCGGCCTCGGCCTCCACACGGCCCCGCTCGTCGATCCCATGCCGCCGCACGGGACCAACGTCGAGTTCGTGGTGCCCTCTGACCCGCTCGTGGCCTCGGGCGTGGGGAGCATCACCATGCGCGTGCACGAGCGCGGAGTGGGCGAGACGCAGTCCTGCGGCACCGGGGCGTGCGCGGCTGCGGTCGCCATCCGGCACTGGGCCGGTGCGGGCGCCCCCGACCGGTGGGCGGTCGCCGTCCCGGGCGGCACCGTCGGGGTGGCCTTCGTGCCGGGCACCGACGGGCGCGAGCACGTCGAGCTCTCCGGCCCCGCCGTCATCGTGGCGCACGGCACCCTCGCCTGAGGGGGTCAGCCTGCGCCGTTCCCCTCCGCGGGCGGGTAGGTGATGCCGCCGTCCGCGTCGACCCGGGCGAACGGTGTGAGCCGGGCCCGCTCCTCGGACGTGGGCGAGATGAGGTGCACCACCTCGACGCCGGCCACGAGGAGAGCGTCGGTGATGAGCCTGCGGTGGCAGCGCCACGGCACGGCCTCGCTGCACATGATGGCGGGGACGCCCTGCTCGGCCAGGCCGATGAGTTCCGCGAGGCCCTCGTGGAAGGCACTGCCGGCCATGTAGTCGGCGTAGTCGCGGAAGCCCTTGACCCGCCACCCGCCGTTCGGCGTCGGGGTGCCGGCCGGCGTGTGCCGGCGGCCGCCGAGTGCCGGCAGCCACTGGTAGCCGAGCCCGGCGGGGAGGCCTTCGCGGACCGCGTCCTGGTTCCACTGGGGATTCTTCCTCGACGCGGGGAACGAGCGTACGTCCACCAGCTGCGTCACCCCGTGGGGGAGCAGCATCGCCACGAGCTGCTCGAGCTGCCGGGTCGAATGGCCGATGGTGAAGACTTCCGTCACGGGCGCGCCCCCTATCGGCGGCGGGTGAGGCGCAGCACGCGGAAGCCCTTCGACGTCGCCGGCCGCGCGACGTCGTACGCGTCGCCGAGCTCCTCGGCGAGCCAGCGCGCGAGCGAGTCCGCGCCGAGGTTCTTCTGCACCACGAGCCACGCCTCGCCGCCCACCTCGAGCCGGGGCAGCCAGGTGCGCAGCAGCTCGTGCAGGGCGTCCTTGCCGATGCGGATGGGCGGGTTGGACCAGATGGTCGCGAAGCGGATGGCTGGGTCGACGTCGCCCGGGAGCTCCGCCGCGACGTTCGCGAGCCCGAGCAGGCCGGCGTTCTCGGCGGTCAGGGACAGGCTGCGGGTGTTGACGTCGACAGCGTGGACCCGGGCCGCGGGGGAGCGCAGGGCCATCGTGAGGGCGATCGGGCCCCAGCCGCAGCCGATGTCGAGCAGGTCGCCTTCCGGGGCCGGGTCGGGGGCCTCGGCCAGGAGCACCGCCGTGCCCTTGTCGATGCCGTCCGGGCTGAAGATGCCCGCCGAGGTCCGCAGGGTCACCTCGCGCCCCTCCAGGACGACGGCGAGCGGCCGGCGCACGTCCGGGATGCCCGGGTCGGCGTTGAAGTAATGAGCCTGGTCCATGGGAATCGAGCCTAGTGCGAATCCGCCCGCGGGCGTGAGCCGCGCGCCCGCGGTGTACCGCGGAGGGCTCCGCGCATCCCGTATACTTGGTCCATGCGCCTGTTCAAGTGACCCGATGACGCCTCGTGCTGCCCCCTGATGGGCGAGCAGCCGACGCTTCCGGGCAGATCCCCGAGCCGATGACCATCCCGGCCGGACCATGAACAGAGACATCCAAGGAGCAGCGTGCTACCCGAGCACCCTCTCGGCGCTTTTCCACAGCGCATCACGCCTCGCAGTGGCGCCGCCGCGCGCCCGCACTATTCTGGAACTGCATCCTCGAAGGAGACCATGACCGACGAACAGCACACCACGGGTTCGTCCCGTGCGGCAGGGGGCAGCAACGCGCCCCAGGACCTCAGCCCGGCCGACATCCAGGCGGTGATCGACAGGATCCTCGCCAAGGAGGAGGCCGCGACCGCCAAGGGCGCCCGCGCCGACCAGGACACCGAGGCCCCGCGCAGGGCCTTCGGCGACCGACGGGCGCTGGCCATCTCCGACGTCGAGACCGAGCACGGCGACTACGACGGCGACCAGCAGGACCTCGCCGAGCGGCGCGCGCTGCGCAGGGTCGCGGGCCTCTCGACCGAGCTCGAGGACGTCACCGAGGTCGAGTACCGGCAGCTGCGCCTCGAGCGCGTGGTGCTCGCCGGCCTCTGGTCCGAGGGCACGCTCGAAGATGCGGAGAACTCCCTCCGCGAGCTGGCGGCGCTCGCCGAGACCGCCGGCTCCGAGGTGCTCGACGGCGTGGTCCAGCGCCGCCAGAAGCCCGATGCGGGGACGTTCCTCGGTTCGGGCAAGGCGCTCGAGCTGCGCGACATCGTCGCCGCGACCGGGGCCGACACGGTGGTCGTGGACTCGGAGCTCTCCCCGTCCCAGCGCCGCGGGCTGGAGGACATCGTCAAGGTCAAGGTCATCGACCGGACCGCGCTCATCCTCGATATCTTCGCCCAGCACGCCAAGAGCCGCGAGGGCAAGGCCCAGGTGGAGCTGGCGCAGCTCGAGTACCTGCTCCCGCGCCTGCGCGGCTGGGGTGAGTCGATGTCCCGGCAGGCCGGCGGCCGCGTCGGCGCCGCCGGCGGCGGCATCGGCTCCCGCGGCCCGGGCGAGACCAAGATCGAGCTCGACCGGCGGCGCATCCGCACCCGCATGGCCAAGCTGCGCCGCGAGATCGCGGGCATGAAGCCGGCCCGCGAGACCAAGAGGGCCAACCGCAGGCGCAACGAGGTCCCCTCGGTCGCGATCGCCGGCTACACGAACGCCGGCAAGTCCTCGCTGCTCAACCGGCTCACCGACGCGGGCGTGCTCGTGCAGAACGCGCTGTTCGCAACCCTCGACCCGACCGTGCGCCGGGCCGAGACTCCGGACGGCCTGCCGTACACGCTCGCGGACACGGTCGGATTCGTCCGCTCGCTGCCCACGCAGCTCGTGGAGGCCTTCCGCTCGACCCTTGAGGAAGTCGCGGACGCCGACCTGATCCTCCACGTGGTGGACGCCTCGCACCCGGACCCCGAGGGCCAGATCGCCGCCGTGCGCGCCGTCCTCGCGGACGTCGACGCCCGGAAGGTTCCCGAGATCATCGTCCTGAACAAGGCCGATGCAGCGGACCCGTTCGTCCTCGAGCGGCTCCGGCAGCGCGAGCCGCGCCACGTCGTGGTCTCGGCCCGGACGGGGCAGGGCATCACGGAGCTCAAGGAGGCCATCAGCGACGCGATCCCGCGCCCGGACGTGGCCCTGACGATCCTCGTGCCCTACAGCCGCGGCGACATCCTCAACCGGCTGCACACCTCGAGCGCGGAGATCCACTCGCTCGAGCATGTCGAGGCGGGCACGCGCGTCGAGGTCGTGGTGCGGAAGGAGTTCGCGGCGGAGCTCGAGCCGTTCGTCGTCCATGACTGATCCCGTCCACACCGCAGCGCACGACGGCGGGGGCGCGCCCGCCGTCGTGCGCTCCCCGTCCGCCGGCTCGGGAGACGAACGCGAGGCCCTCGGGCTCCTGGACGCGGCGGTCGCCGCGATGGGCGGCCAGCAGCGCGACGGCCAGCACGAGATGGCCCGCCAGGTCGCCCGGGCGATCGCCGACGGCCAGCACCTCCTCGTCCAGGCGGGCACCGGCACCGGGAAGTCGCTCGCGTACCTCGTGCCGCTCATCGCCCATGCGCAGGCCAGCGAGCGGCCGGCCGTCGTCGCGACCGCGACGCTCGCCCTCCAGGCCCAGATCGTGGGGCGCGACCTGCCCCGCCTCCTCGAGGCAGTCACGCCGCACCTGGACAGGCCGGTCGACGTGGCCCTCGTGAAGGGCCGCTCGAACTACCTGTGCCGGCACAAGCTCGAGGGCGGGTTCCCCACCGACGAGCCCGCCGAGGGGCAGCTGTTCTCCCTCGGCGAGGGCGCGGTCGCCCACCCGGGCGCCGGGCCGGCGACGCAGCTCGGCCGCGAAGTGCAGCGGCTGCGGGAGTGGGCCGAGGAGACCGAGACCGGAGACCGCGACGACCTCGTGCCGGGCGTGACCGACCGTGCATGGCGGCAGGTGTCCGTCACCGCGCTCGAGTGCATCGGCGCCCAGAAATGCCCCTTCGCCGCCGAATGCTTCAGCGAGCTCGCCCGCCAGCGCGGTGCGGAGGCCGACATCGTCGTGACCAACCACGCGATGCTCGCCATCAACGCCTTCGAGGGCCTGAACGTCCTGCCCGAGTACGACGTGGTGGTCGTGGACGAGGCCCACGAGCTTGCCGACAGGGTCACCGGGGCCGTGAGCGCCCAGCTGTCCGGGCAGATGATCCAGGCCGCCGCCTCGAGCGCGCGCAGGCACTGCACCATCTCCGTCGAGGCGCTCCAGGGCGCCGCGGCCGCCCTCGAGCTCTCGCTCACCTCGGCACCCACCGGCCTCCTCCCGCGGGGCCTGAACGAGGAGCAGTCGCAGAACGTCGCGCTCGTGCGGGACGCCTGCCGCGTCGCCCTCTCCGAGTCGAAGCCGGGGGAGGCGCAGGCCGCCGACGGCGCCCGCCAGGTCGCGCGGTCGCGGCTCATGGCCGTCCTCGAGGTCTGCGAGCGGCTCCTCGATGCCGAGGCCAACCGCGAGGTCGTGTGGGTGACCCGCATGGGCGCCCCGGACCCCGTCACCGGCTACTCGGCACCTGACGACGATGCGCCGGCCATGCTCCACATCGCGCCGCTGAGCATCGGCGGCAGGCTCCGCGACGGCCTCTTCGACGGGCACACCGTGGTGCTCACGAGCGCGACGCTCGCCATCGGCTCCGCCTTCGAGCCCACCGCCGGCGCCCTCGGCCTGCTCGGCCCGGGCGCACCCACCTGGACCGGGGTGGACGTGGGATCCCCGTTCGACTACCCGAAGCAGGGCATGCTGTACGTCGCCCGGCACCTCCCCAAGCCCGGCCGCGGCGTCTCGCCGGAGGCACTCGACGAGCTGGAGGCACTCCTTGTCGCCTCGCGCGGCGGGGCGCTGTGCCTGTTCTCCTCGCGCCGCGCCGCCGAGGAGGCCGCCGACGAGCTGCGGACGAGGCTCGAGACCACGATCCTGTGCCAGGGCGAGTCGTCCATGAGTGCGCTCGTGAAGCAGTTCGCAGCCGAGCCCGACACGTGCCTGTTCGGGACGATGTCCCTCTGGCAGGGCGTGGACGTCCCCGGGCAGTCGTGCAGGCTCGTCGTGATCGACCGGATCCCGTTCCCCCGCCCGGACGACCCGCTCATGTCCGCCCGCTCCCGGGCCGTCGCGCAGGCAGGGGGAAACGGCTTCATGAGCGTCTCAGCGACCCATGCTGCGGTGCGCCTCGCCCAGGGCGCCGGCCGGCTCATCCGCACGACGGCGGACCGCGGCGTGGTGGCCGTCCTCGACTCGCGCCTCGCCACGGAGCGCTACGGCGCCTTCCTGCGCGGGGCCCTGCCGCCGCTGTGGGGCACGACCGACCGCCGGGTGGTGCTGGACGCACTCGCGAGGCTCGCCCAGGCGGGCTGAGGCCGCCCTCAGACGGAGCGCAGCACCGAGACGACCTTGCCCATGACGGTCGCCTCGTCGCCCAGGATGGGCTCGTACCTGGTGTTCTGCGGCAGCAGCCAAGTGTGTCCATCCCGCTGCCGGAAGGTCTTGACCGTGGCTTCGTCGTCGAGCAGGGCCGCGACGATATCGCCGTTCTCGGCGCTGTTCTGCCGCCGGACCACGACCCAGTCGCCGTCGCAGATCGCCGCATCGATCATCGAGTCGCCCTTGACGCGGAGCATGAACAGCTCGCCGTAGCCCACGAGCTGGCGGGGGAGCGGCATGACGTCCTCGACGGCCTGGTCCGCGAGGATCGGGCCGCCGGCGGCGATGCGGCCGACAAGCGGCACCATGGCCGTGTCCGCCGCGGAGGCCATCGTCTCCAGCGTGGCCCCGCCGGCGCCGAGGAGCGCCGCGGCGCCCTCGCCGCTGACGCTGAGCTCGCCCTCGTCGAGCGTGAGCGGCATGAGCACTTCCATGGCACGCGGCCGCTTGGGGTCGCGCCGCAGGTAGCCGAGCTTCTCGAGCTGGGACAGCTGGTGCGTGACGCTCGAGAGGCTCGCGAGTCCGACCGTGTCGCCGATCTCGCGCATCGAGGGCGGGTACCCCTTGAGCTGTACCGAGCGCTGGATCGTCTCGAGGATCCTCTTCTGGCGCGCCGTCAGCCCTTTCGCCGCCTTCGTCCGTGGTGCCATGCCGTCCCTGTCCCTTCGCCGCCCGCGGGATTCCGCGGTCTGTGCCGACTCGGGACCAGGAATGTCGGACCCCCTCCGCACCATGGATCCATGGCCTCGAAGGAAGCAGCCGGTCCGATACTCGGGCCCGTGCCCCGTGCTGCTCCCACCGTAGGACAGTTCACTGCACCTTTCAAACACATGTTCGAGCGAGTCTGGACATGCTTCGCGAACAGGTGCTAAGAAGGATCACAAAAGTTCGAAGATGCATTCGAAAAATCTGCACACTCCGACTCCGGCCCTGCGCCGGATCTTCGAAAATGAGGTCGGAGGCCCCCGCGCTGCGGGAGGCCCGGGGTGGGCAGGGGAAGGCAGACCATGGCACACGCGATCCATCTCGGCACGCTCCCGGCGCCCCGCACGGCGCGGGCACCCCGTCCGGCGCTGCGCCTGACGCGACGGGGCCGGATCGTCCTCGTCGTCATCCCGCTGTTCCTGGCCACGCTGGCCCTGCTTGTCGCCTGGGCGGCGCTCACCGCGCCCGCCCAGGCCGCCGCCGAGCCCCTCACCGGCCCCGGCGGGACGGTGACGGTGACCGTGCAGCCCGGGGAGTCCCTGTGGACCATCGCCGCCCGGCGCGTGCCGAACCAGGACCCGCGGGTCACCATCAGCCAGATCCAGGACCTCAACGGGCTCACCGGCGTCCGGGTGCTCCCCGGCGAGCAGATCCTCGTCCCGGTCCTGCGCTAGCCCGCAGCCGCTCCGACGGGGCGTCACGAACGGCCCGTCGTGCCGCCGCCGAATGGGGCCGGCCGAGGGCGCTGGCGTAGGCTGGAGCGGTGGACGACCAGCTTCAACGACTCAACCGGCTCCCCCTCCGCGACGATCTCCGCGGCCAGCATCCGTACGGCGCGCCGCAGATCGACGTCCCCATCCAGCTCAACGTCAACGAGAACACCCACGGCGTCCCGCAGGATGTCCAGGACGCCATCGTCGAAGCCGTCCGCGGGGTTGTCGGGGGCCTGAACCGGTACCCGGACCGCGAGTTCACCCGGCTGCGAGAGTCCCTCGCCGAGTACCTCGGCCACGGCCTCGCTCCGGAGCAGCTCTGGGCAGCCAACGGCTCGAACGAGGTGCTGCAGCAGATCCTGCAGGCCTTCGGCGGCCCCGGGCGCTCGGCGCTCGGCTTCCCTCCCACCTACTCGATGTACCCGCTGCTTGCCGCCGGTACGGGCACGGCGTACTTGAAGGGCACACGCGAGGAGGACTTCGAGCTCACGGCCGCCTCGGCCGCGCGCCAGGTGCGCGCGCTCGCCCCCAACGTCGTCTTCCTGTGCTCGCCGAACAACCCGACCGGGACGGCACTCGGCCTCGACGTCGTGGAGGCCGTCTACGAGGCAGGCGAGGCGAGCCAGGCCATCGTGATCGTCGACGAGGCGTACGCCGAGTTCGCCCAGCTCGGCACGCAGAGCGCGCTCACGCTCCTGCCGGGGCGCCCTCGGCTGATCGTCACCCGCACCATGAGCAAGGCCTTCGCCCTCGCCGGCGCCCGGCTCGGCTACCTTGCCGCCGCCCCCGAGGTCATCGACGCCCTGCGGCTCGTCCGGCTGCCCTACCACCTCTCGGCCGTCACCCAGGCCACGGCGCTCGCCGCGCTCGGGCACCGCGCCTCCCTCATGGCCGAGGTCGAGGAGATCAAGCACCAGCGGGACCGCATCGTGAAGGAGCTCGAGCGGATGGGCCTCACCCCGGCGTCCTCCGACTCGAACTTCGTCTTCTTCACGGGCCTCGACGACCCGCAGAAGATCTGGCACGGCCTGCTCGAGGCCGGCGTGATCGTGCGGGACGTCGGGATCCCCGGCAGCCTCCGGGTCACCGCCGGCACCGAACGCGAGACGACCGCGTTCCTGACCCGGCTCGAGGAGCTCCTCGCCGCGGATGGGCGCCTGCCCGCCGCCTAGAATAGAGAAGCACCCCCCGCACACGCCTGATCGAAGGACACACACCCATGAGTACCGAGCTGCAGACCGCGCCCGTGACCCAGCGGACCGCGCGGATGGAGCGCACGACGAGCGAGTCCTCGGTCCTGGTCGAGATCAACCTCGACGGCACCGGCCGCTCCGACATCTCCAGCAGCGTCCCGTTCTACGACCACATGCTCACGGCCCTGTCCAAGCACTCGCTGATCGACCTGACCGTCAAGGCGACGGGGGACACCCACATCGACGTGCACCACACGGTCGAGGACATCGCGATCACGTTCGGCGAGGTCCTCAGGCAGGCGCTCGGGAACAAGGCCGGCATCCGCCGCTTCGGCGAGGCCTCGGTGCCGCTCGACGAGGCCCTCGCCCACGCGGTCGTCGACGTCTCGGGGCGCCCCTACCTCGTCCACGGCGGGGAGCCCGCGGGGCAGGAGTACCACCTCATCGGCGGACACTTCACCGGCTCGCTCACGCGCCACGTGTTCGAGGCGATCACCCTGCACGCCGGCATCTGCCTGCACATGAACGTCCTGGCAGGCCGCGACCCGCACCACATCGTCGAGGCCCAGTTCAAGGCCTTCGCGCGCGCCCTGCGCGCCGCCGTCGAGCCGGACCCGCGCATCGGCGACGCCATCCCGTCCACGAAGGGGGCCCTGTGACCGCATCGCCGGACGCGCTTCCCGCAGCTCCCGAGGGCACCCCGGATGCGGTCGTCGTCGACCCGCGGCACGCCGCGGAGAAGGTGCCGGACCCGCACGGGCGCCCCACCGTCGTCGTCCTCGACTACGGGTCCGGCAACGTCCGCTCCGCGGTCCGCGCCCTGGAGCGCGCCGGCGCGGCCGTGACCCTGAGCGCGAAGGCCGAGGACGCGCTCGCCGCGGACGGCCTCGTCGTCCCCGGGGTCGGGGCCTTCGCCACCGTCATGAAGGAACTCGCCGCGGTCGACGGCCTGCGCATCATCGGCCGCCGCGTCGCCGGCGGCCGGCCCGTCCTCGCCATCTGCGTCGGGCTGCAGGTCATGTTCGAGCGCGGCATCGAGCACGGCGTCGAGGCCGAGGGCCTCGGCGAATGGCCCGGCACGGTCGAGCTCCTCCCCGCCGAGGTCGTCCCGCACATGGGCTGGAACACCGTCAAGGTCCCCGAGGGCTCGAAGCTGTTCGCCGGGGTCGAGGACGAGCGTTTCTACTTCGTGCACTCCTACGGCGTGCAGTCGTGGGACTTCGAGGTCGCCCAGCCGCGCATGGCGCCCCCTCTCGTGACCTGGAGCGAGCACGGCGCCCCGTTCATCGCCGCGGTGGAGAACGGACCGCTGTGCGCCACCCAGTTCCACCCCGAGAAGTCGGGCGACGCCGGGGCCCGGCTCCTGCGCAACTGGGTCGAGTCGCTCGCCAAGCCCGGGGCGTCCTGACGCATGTGGTCCGTGCTGCTGTTCGGCCTCGCCGGGCTGCTCGTCGGCGGTGCCGTCTCGTTCCGCCGCCAGGGCCTGCCCAACTGGACCTGGATCGCCTTCGGGGCGCTCGCCGCGGCCGCCCTCGTGGCGGCCTACCTGCTGACCCTGCCGGCCCCGTGAGCCGGCGGAGACGACACTGAGGGAGACACCATGACCGACGAGGCCCCCATCCTCGAACTGCTGCCCGCCGTCGACATCGTCGACGGCCAGGCCGTCCGGCTCGTCCAGGGCGAGGCCGGCAGCGAGACCGGCTACGGCTCGCCGCTGGATGCCGCCCACGCGTGGCAGGACGCCGGCGCGGAGTGGGTCCACCTCGTGGACCTCGACGCGGCGTTCGGCCGCGGCGACAACCGCGCGCTCATCGCCGAGGTCGTGCGCGGCCTCTCGCTCAAGGTCGAGCTGTCGGGCGGCCTGCGCGACGACGCGTCCCTCGAGGCGGCCCTCGAGCTCGGGGTGGCCCGGGTGAACCTCGGCACGGCGGCGATCGAGGACCCCGACTGGACCGCCAAGGCCATCGCCCGCCACGGCGAGCGGATCGCCGTCGGCCTCGACGTGCGCGGCACGACCCTCGCCGGCCGCGGCTGGACCAAGGAGGGCGGAGACCTCTGGGAGGTGCTCGCCCAGCTCGAGGACGCTGGCTGCGCCCGCTATGTCGTCACCGACGTCACCAAGGACGGCACGCTGCGCGGGCCGAACGTCGAGCTCCTGCAGCAGATGTGCGCCCGCACGGACAAGCCGGTCGTCGCCTCCGGCGGCATCTCCAGCCTCGATGACCTGCGCACCCTGCGCGGCCTCGTGCCCCTCGGCGTCGAGGGCGCGATCGTGGGCAAGGCGCTCTACTCCGGCCAGTTCACCCTGCCGGAGGCGCTCGACGTCGCCGGGCGGCGCTGAATGGCCCCGACGGACGACGACGGCCCGTCGCCTTCTGCGGGACGTCACCTCCCCGGCCACATCGCCGCGGCGCTCGCCCGCGCGGGAAGCGCCGCCGACTCCGCGGGACAGCCCTGGGAAGGCCGCGACCTGCGCGGCGACGGCAACCCGCTCCACCAGTTCGACGCAGACGACGGCCGGCCCGACCCGGCCGTGGCGGCCGCGGTCGCGGACCTCCTCAGGGGCACCGGCGGCGAGGCCGACGTCCACCGCGCCCTCGCCGGGGCGCGCGTGTTCGTCGCCGTCGTGGCGAGCCTCGCCGAGGGAGGGCTCGGGGAGCATGGCTTCGCCGAGGACAAGGAGGCAGACATGGCACTCGTGACCGTCGCCGCCCCCGACGGCCGCAAGGCACTGCCGGTCTTCACCTCCGTCGAGCGCCTCGAGGCGTGGCACCGGGACGCGCGCCCGGTCGCCGTGTTCGCGCCCCGCGCGGCGCTCTCCGCCGTCTCGGAAGGGGCCGAGCTTCTGGTCCTCGACCCGGGCGCCGAGCTCACCCTCGTGCTGCGGCGCCCCGCCGTCTGGGCGCTCGCCCAGCAGAAGGAGTGGACCCCCTCCTACGCTGACCCGGCCCTCGTGGACGAGGTCGAGAAGGCGGCCGAGGGGCTTGCGCCGGTGCGCGGCATCGCGATCTCCCCGGGCGCAGGGGTGGCCTCGAGGGACGCGGAAGGCCGCGTCGTCGCGGGCGGCGGGGCGGGGCCCGAGCTGCGCCTCACGGTCTCCCTCGCCCCGGGTTTGCCAGCCGAGGCGGTGCGTGAGACGGTGTCAGAGCTGAACGGCAGGCTCGCCGCCAGCACGCGCTTCGCGGAAGCCGTCGACTCCATCGAGGTCAAGCTCCGCGCCGCGAACGGCTGAGTTCCGCCCTGCCACCGCCGGGCGGTGCGCACGGAAGAGGAACCCATGGACTTCGCCCAGTACGGGCACCTGTGGCGCCGGAAAGAGGTCCGCCGCCTCCTGCTCGTGGCGATGGTGGCGCGGCTGCCGCACTCGGCCGCCGGCGTGCTCCTGACCCTCCACGTCGTCCAGACCCTCGGCCTCGGGTACGCGGCCGCGGGCGCCGTCGCGGCGGTGCTGACGATCGGGATCGCCCTCGGCGCCCCGTGGCGCGGCCGCAGGGTCGACACGGCGGGACTTCGGCCGGCGCTCGTCCCCTCGATCGTGGCGGAGGCGCTCGTGTGGGGGGTCGCGCCGCACCTGGACTACCCGTGGCTGCTCGTCGCAGCCCTCGTCGGCGGCCTCTTCGCCCTGCCGATCTTCTCGGTGGTGCGCCAGTCCCTCGGCGTCATGACGCACGCCGGGCAGCGCCGCACCGCCTTCGCCCTGGACTCGATCTGCACCGAGGTGACCTTCATGGTCGGCCCGGCGCTGGCCGCGACCGTCGCCGTGAACGTCTCCACGGTCTGGGGACTCACGGGCGTCGGCGTCTCGGCCGCGCTGGCGGGCCTCGCACTGCTGTGGTTCAACCCACCCACGCGCTCGGGCCAGCCCGGCGCGGTCCCCGCTTCCGCGGCGGAGGACGCCGATCTCGTCGAGGTCGCCTCGGGACCCGAATCGGCCGAGTCTCCGGCGCCGACCGAGGTGGCCGCCGGGCAGGCGGACGGGGCCTCGGGCCTCCGGCGCCTCCTCGGCAGGGCCCGCGGAGGCCCCGCCTGGGCAGGGGTCGCCGTCGTCGTCGTGATGGCCGTCGCGGCCGGCGCCGGCATGGTCCTCTCAGGCACCGACGTGGGCATCGTGGCGATCCTGCGCGAGCACGGCCAGGGGGGCCAGCTCGGCGTCGTGTTCTTCTTCTGGTGCTTCGCCTCCCTCGTGGGAGGCCTGCTCTACGGGGCGATGCACCGGCCGGTCTCCCCGCTGGTCCTGCTCACGGCCATGAGCGTGCTGACCATCCCGATGGGGCTCGCCCACGACACTGTGACGCTGAGCCTGCTCTCGGTGCTGCCCGGGCTCCTGTGCGCGCCCACCCTCTCGGCAGCGTCGGAGCGGGTCGCCGAGCTCGTCCCGGAGCGCCGCCGCGGCGAGGCGATGGGCTGGTACGGCTCGGCGCTCACGGCGGGCACCGCCCTGGGCTCGCCGCTGACGGGCACGATGATCGACGCCGTGGGCCCGTGGTCCGGCTTCGTGGGCATCGGCGCCGCCGGGACCCTCCTGTGCCTGGGCGGCATCGTCGCGCAGAGCGCACGACGACGCCGCTCGCCGCAGTCGGTCGGCTGACCGCGGCCGCCCGCGGGCCTCCCGCGCTAGTTGACCGGGCCCGTGTACTTCTCGCCCGGGCCCTTGCCCGGCTCGTCCTGGATCACCGACGCCTCGCGGAACGCGAGCTGGAGGGAGCGGAGCCCGTCCCGCAACGGCCCGGCGTGCTGCGAGCCGATCTCGGGGGCGGCGGCGGTCACAAGCCCCGCGAGCGCCGTGATGAGCTTGCGGGCCTCGTCGAGGTCCTTCAGCTCCGCAGCGTCCGCGCCGTCGGCCAGCCCGCACTTGACGGCGGCTGCGCTCATGAGGTGGACCGCCGTCGTCGTGATGACCTCCACCGCCGCGACCTCGGCGATGTCGCGCACCTGGGCGTCCACGTCCGGGGCGCCGGCGGGGCCCGCGTCGAAGCTGTGGCGGTGGGCGTCGTCGGAGGACAGGGGGGCATTGGGGCTGGTGCTGCTCATGCTGATAAGCTTGGCACAGACCGACTGGATGTCGTTATTCACGTGTGAGCCGTTCGACAGCCCGGCTAGCAGCCCCCGGGGGCGCTGGTGAGGGTTTTCGTGCGTCCACCCTGTATACTTGACTGACAGTTTGCAAGCGGAGATCACCTCCCACCTGTCGGCGTCCGGGCCTCACGGCCGGAAAGCTGCCGGGTACCCAGGTTGGCCGGTCCGGCGTACGTCGGACCGAGCAGGCCCGCCCCGATGGGGAGGGCGCCATCCGAGGCCTCCGATTGCACCGGCAATCGGGGGCCTTCCTTGTTGCCGGGGCACTTCCGTCACATGTACAGGAGCTTGAACATTAGCGATCCACGCATCAATGAGCGAATCCGCGTTCCCGAGGTTCGCCTCGTAGGCCCTGCGGGCGAGCAGGTGGGCATCGTACGCATCGAAGATGCGCTGCGACTGGCTACGGAGTCAGACCTCGACCTCGTCGAGGTGGCGCCCCAGGCCAAGCCACCGGTATGCAAGCTGATGGACTTCGGCAAGTACAAGTACGAGGCTGCGGTCAAGGCACGCGAGGCGCGGAAGAACCAGACGAACACCGTTCTGAAGGAGATCCGGTTCCGCCTCAAGATCGACAAGCACGACTACGAGACGAAGAAGGGCCACGCGCTCCGCTTCCTCGGTGCCGGCGACAAGGTCAAGGCCATGATCCAGTTCCGTGGCCGCGAGCAGCAGCGCCCCGAAATGGGCATCCGGCTGCTCCAGCGGTTCGCGGAGGACGTCGCCGAGGTCGGTGCGATCGAGTCGACGCCGCGCATCGATGGCCGCAACATGGTCATGGTGATCGGCCCCCTGAAGAACAAGGCTGAGGCCAAGGCGGAGGCCCGCCGCGCGGCGCAGCGCGCTGCCGACAAGGCCAAGGCGGAGGAAGCGAAGTCCGCATCGGTCACGGCCGGGCAGGCACCGCTGACCCAGTCGCTGGGAGACGCGATCCCGGCCGAGTTCCTCCAGGCCGCCCAGGCCCGCGAGAACGCGGAGCCGGAGGCCGCCCCCGCCGAGGCGGAGGCCCCGGAGGAATCCGTGGCCCAGGCCGCGGAGCCGGCCGAGGCCGCCGAGACTGAGGCTCCCAAGGCTGAGGCCCCGGCGACGGCTGCCCCCAAGGTTGAGGCCCCGAAGGCTGAGGCCCCCAAGGCTGAGGCCCCGGAGACCGCCGCCCCCAAGGCCGAGGCCCCGAAGGCTGAGGCTCCGAAGGCCGCTGCCCCCAAGGTCGAGGCCCCCAAGGTCGAGGCGCCCAAGGCTGAGGCCCCCAAGCAGCCGGCCGCGCCGAAGCCCGCAGCCGAGGCGGCCCCGAAGCCGGCCCAGTCGGCCCCACGGCCGGCCGCAGCGCCCAAGCCGGTGGCGGCACCGAAGCCCTCGGTGCCCAAGCCGGGTGCACCGCGGCCGTCGGCTGCGGCACCGAAGCCGTCCGCCCCGAAGCCGACGGCGCCCCGGCCGTCCGGCCGCCGGGGCAACTAGACCAGACCCGGCCGGGCCGGGCCGCTCGCCCCTGGTGAGCGGACCGCCCGCCGAGTCCGCCGCCGCAGGCCCAGCGCCTGCGGGCGGCACGCAACGAGTCGGCCTGCGCGAGCAGGCCGCCAACGAAATCCGCGGCCCTGTGCCGCGGGAAGCAAAAGGAGATCGGTTCCCATGCCGAAGATGAAGACGCACAGCGGCGCCAAGAAGCGCTTCAAGCTGACCGGTTCCGGCAAGCTCAAGCGCCAGCAGGCCAACCGCCGCCACTACCTCGAGCACAAGCCGACGACGCTCACGCGCCGCCTCGCCGCGGACAAGATCGTCTCGGGCGGCGACGCCAAGGTCATCAAGCGCATGCTCGGCATCTGATTTCTTCCACCCACCGGCCCTGAGAGGGGCCACGAGCCATCCCGGCCGGGCACAGCCCGGGTGCCTGGGAGAGATTCAAAAGGAGTACGCACGTGGCACGTGTGAAGCGGGCAGTCAACGCCCATAAGAAGCGCCGTACCGTCCTCGATCGGGCGTCCGGCTACCGCGGACAGCGCTCGCGCCTGTACCGCAAGGCCAAGGAGCAGCTGCTCCACTCGTTCGTCTACAGCTACCAGGACCGCCACAAGCGGAAGGGCGACTTCCGCCGCCTGTGGATCCAGCGCATCAACGCTGCGTCCCGCGCCAACGGCCTGACCTACAACCGCCTCATCCAGGGCCTCAAGGCCGCTGAGGTCGAGGTGGACCGCCGCATGCTCGCCGAGCTGGCCGTCTCCGACGCCGCCGCGTTCTCGGCCCTCGTCGAGGTCGCGAAGAAGGCCCTGCCGGCCGACGTCAACGCCCCGGTCGCCAAGTAGCACACCGAGAGGCAGCACCGCCGGGGCGCTGGCCCCGCGCGGGTGCGTCCATCGTCCAGCGCCCGCGCAGCCCAGGCTGCGCGGGCGCTGGCGCGTTCTCGGGAGGACTCGGCTCGCTAGAGTTGGTCCGTGATACCGAGCCCGATCATGACCAACCCCCGTGCCGACCGCGTCCGCGATGTCGCCAAGCTGGCCACCCGGGCCGCGCGGACCCGCCGCCGCCAGTTTCTGGCCGAGGGACCGCAGGCAGTGCGCGAGGCGCTCCGGCTGGACGCCGAGCGCCGCGCCGAGGGGGGCAGCGCCGTCGTCGTGGAGCTCTACGCGAGCGAGCCCTGCCTCTCCCGCCACCCCGAGATCGCCCACCTCGCCGAGGCCACCGGCCGGCTGCGCCTCGCGGATGACGACGTGCTCGCCGCCATGGCCGACACGGTGAACCCCCAGGGCATCCTGGCCGTGTGCACCATGCTCGACGTCCCGCTCGACTCCGTCCTCGCGGAGCGGCCCCGCCTGCTCGCCGTCATGTGCCGGGTCCAGGACCCCGGCAACGCGGGCACGATCCTGCGCGCCGCCGACTCCGCCGGGGCCGCCGCGGTCGTCCTCACGGCCGGGAGCGTCGACATCTACAACCCCAAGGCGGTCCGCAGCACCGCCGGGTCGATCTTCCACGTGCCCGTGGTGCTCGGCGCCGATCCGGCGGACTTCGCTGCCGCGGCCCGCGGCGTGGGCCTCGGGATCCTCGCGGCCGACGGCGCGGGGCCGCTCGACCTCGACGAACTCCAGGACGCCTCGGCCGCGCGCAGGACCGGAGCCGGCGGGGCCGCGGGGGAGTACCGCCTCGAGGACCCGACCGCCTGGCTCTTCGGCAACGAGGCCCAGGGCCTCAGCGAGGCCGAGAAGGAGCTCGCCGACCACCGGGTCGCGGTCCCGCTCTACGGACGCGCGGAGAGCCTCAACGTCGGAACCGCGGCGACCGTCTGCCTGTACGCGAGCGCCAGGGGGCAGCGGCGCTGAGCAGGAGCCGGATGCCCGTAGGGTAGGACGGAGCCGTCCGTGCGCACCTCACGTGACGGCCGCACATCTGGCTGGGCTGTGAAGGAGGGGACCATGTCGTCCGGTGGTGGGTCCAAGGCTGTCGTTGCCGCGCTGGCAGCAAACCTGTCGATCGCGGTGATGAAGTTCCTCGCGTTCGCGCTCACGGCATCCTCGTCCATGCTTGCCGAGGCTATCCACTCGGTCGCCGACTCCGGCAACCAGCTGCTGCTCCTCCTCGGCGGCAAGCGCTCGCGCAAGCAGGCAAACCCGGAGCACCCCTTCGGCTACGGCCGCGAGCGGTACATCTACGCGTTCATCGTCTCGATCGTGCTGTTCAGCGTCGGTGGCCTGTTCGCCCTCTTCGAGGCGTGGGAAAAGTTCAAGGAGCCCCACGGCATCGAGGGCCCCTGGTGGTGGGTGCCCCTCGTCATCCTCGTGGGCGCCGCGACGGCGGAGGGCCTGTCCTTCCGCACCGCAGTCGGCGAGGCGAACCAGCTCCGGGGGGCCCAGTCCTGGGTGGCCTTTGTCCGGAACGCCAAGCAGCCCGAGCTGCCCGTCATCCTCCTCGAGGACTTCGGCGCGCTCCTGGGTCTCCTGTTCGCCCTCGTCGGCGTCTCGCTCACGCTCGTGACCGGCAACGGCCTCTGGGACGCCGCGGGAACGGCCATGATCGGCCTGCTCCTCGTGGTGATCGCCACCGTGCTGGCCCTCGAGACCAGCTCGCTGCTGCTCGGTGAATCGGCCACCCGCTCGGACGTGCGGCGCATCGAGGCTGCCATCACCGCCGACGGGACCCGGATCATCCACCTGCGCACCATGCACCTGGGCCCGGAGGAGCTGCTGGTCGGCGCCAAGATCAGCGTGGCCCGCGGAGCGAGCGGCGCCCAGATCGCCCGGACCATCGACGAGGCCGAGGCTCGGATCCGGGCCTCCGTCCCGAGCGCACGGGTCATCTACCTCGAGCCGGACATCCACCGCGACGGGGACGCACAGCCGCCCGCCGCCGCGGAGCAGCCGGCCCGATAGCCGCCGGGAACGCTCAGCCGCCCGGGACGCTCAGCGCGCCCGCCGCCGCTCGAGGGCGCCGCTCAGCAGCGCGATCCCGAGGCCGAGCACGGCGAGGGCCGCGCCGACGTACGCCGGCGCAACGAAGCCCCACCCCGCGGCGATGACCACGCCCCCGAGGAACGCGCCCAGGGCATTGGCCACGTTCAGGGCCGAGTGGCTCAGCGACGTGGCGAGGGTGGCGGCCCCGGGTGCCGAGTCCAGCAGGCGCGCCTGGAGCGCGGGGATGAGGACCGAGCCGGATCCGCCCACCACGAACACCATGAGGAGGGCCAGCGGCCACACGGGGGCGGCGAGCCCGTAGAGCACCATGACCCCCGCCACGGCCGTGAGCGCCCAGTAGATCGTTCCCATCACGGAGCGGTCGGCGAGGCGGCCGCCGGCCATGTTGCCCACTACCATCCCGAGGCCGTACAGCGCCACGACCACAGGCATCAGCGCCTCCGGCAGCCCCGCGACGGAGGTCATCGTATGGGCGATGTACGTGTAGGTGGCAAAGAATCCGCCGAATCCGACCACCCCGACCGCGAGGGCAAGCCACAGCTGGCCGCGCCGGAGGGCGGAGAGCTCCCGGCGGATGCTCGCCTCCGGGTGTGGCGGCTCGTAGGGGACGAACCGTGCCACCATCGCCACGCACGCGAGCCCGATCGCCGCGGTGACGACGAACAGCAGGCGCCAGCCGAGGGACTGGCCGAGCCAGGTCGCGGCGGGCACGCCGAGGACGTTGGCGATCGTGAGGCCGGACATGACCGTCGCGATGGCCCACCCCCTCTTCGTGGGTGCCACGAGCGAGGCGGCGATGACAGCGGCCGTGCCGAAGTAGGCGCCGTGCGGAAGGCCCGCGGCAAAGCGGGAGACGAGCATCGCGCCGTAGTCGGCCGCCACGAACGAGGACAGGTTGGCGACCGCGTAGAACGCCATGAGGCCGAGGACCAGCGCCTTGCGCGGCAGCCGGGCCCCGACGGCCGCGAGCAGCGGCGCCCCCACCACGACGCCCAGTGCGTAGGCGGAGATGAGCTGTCCTGCCTGCGGGGTGCTGATCGCGAGCCCGCGTTCGATCTCCTTCAGCAGCCCCATGGTCGCGAACTCGACGGTGCCGATGGCGAAGCCGCCGAGCCCCAGGGCGAGCATGGCCCAGAAGAGGGGCCTCGGCTCGAGCAGCGTGGAACGATGCGCCGGCGCCGTCTCGGGGCGAGCGCCGGAGGCGCTGGGGGAGCGGACCCCGGCGGCGGGGGCGTGCAGGGGAGCGGGCGATTCGGACGTGGGCACGGTGGCATTCCTCGTGTCGGGGCCGGGGGGATCTCTCGGGCGGGGGGGGGAGGAACGGCGTCGGCCCTCGTCTCGTGCCAACAGTACGGGAGGCGCCCCCATTCCGCCCGCCCTAGACTGGGCCCGTGCAGACGCAGACCCAGGGAGCCGGCCCGCAGTTCGTCCAAGTGGTCGGGGGAGCGATCGTCGACTCGCTCGAGCGGCCCACCATGCTCCTGGCGGCGCGCAGGACGGCGCCCCCGGCCTTCGCGGGCCTGTGGGAGTTCCCGGGGGGAAAGGTCGAGCACGGCGAGTCGGCCGAGGACGGACTGCGCCGCGAGCTGGACGAGGAGCTCGGCGTCGCGGTGGCCCTCGGCCCGGAGGTGCCCGGCCCGCTGCCGCAGGGCTGGCCGCTCAACGACCGTGCGGCAATGCGGGTATGGCTCGCCGAGGTGCGCGCGGGCGTGCCCGAGCCCCTGCAGGACCACGACGAGCTGCGGTGGGTCGGACTCGATGGGGACGCCCTGACGGAACTGGCGTGGATCCCCGCGGACTTCCCGATCGTGGACGCGGTGCGCCGCCACGCCGTCCGCTGATCCTGAGGATCCCGTGACGTCCCGCCCGGCTCAGAACAGGGCGTCCTGCCGCGCAGCGGGTGAAGGGATGTGGGCAGCCGGGCCGCCCGCGGCGAGGACGTCCCCGTCGCGGTGGCCGAAGGCCTCGTCGCGCTCGAACCCCCGCCCGAAGCCGTGGCGCGCCTTGGCTGCCGCGATGCGCCGGCCCAGCCATGCGCGGTACTCGGACGGGGCGTAGGCGCCCTTCGCATAGAGCCTGCGGTACCGGCCGACCAGCTGCGGATGCGTCCGCGCGAGCCAGCCCATGAACCACTCCCGGGTCCCCGGGCGCAGATGGAGCGCGCCCGCCGTGACCCCCGTGGCACCCGCCTGCGCGAGCTTGCCCATGAGCGCGTCGAGGTGTTCCTCGGAATCGGTGAGCCAGGGGAGGATGGGCATGGCCATGACACCGCAGGGCAGGCCCGCGTCGCGCAGCCTCGACACGAGGTGCAGCCGGGCGGCGGGGGAAGGGGTCCCCGGCTCGAGGGCGGACTGGAGCTCGGGGTCGAGGACGGCGAGGGAGATCCCGGCCCCGATCGGCACCTGGGTCGCAGCCGCCTTCAGCAGCGGGAGGTCGCGGGCCAGGAGCGTGCCCTTCGTCAGGATGGAGAACGGGGTCCCGGAATCGGCGAGGGCCCGGATGATGCCGGGCATCAGGGCGTAGCGGCCCTCCGCCCGCTGGTAGGGATCGGTGTTGGTCCCCAGCGCCACGTGCTCGCGCGCCCAGGAGCGCCTGGAGACCTCCGCACGCAGCACCTCGCCGACGTTCACTTTCACCACGAGCTGCCGGTCGAAGTCGAGGCCGGAGTCGAGGTCGAGGTAGGTGTGGGTGTTCCGGGCGAAGCAGTAGACGCACGCATGGCTACAGCCGCGGTAGGGGTTCACTGTCCAGCGGAACGGCATGGAGGACGCCGGCGGGACCTTGTTGAGCGCCGATTTCGCGGCGACCTCGTGGAAGGTGATTCCCTGGAACTCCGGCGTCCTCACCGTGCGCAGCGCGCCCGCAAGGGACAGGAGGGGCGGCTGGGCCGGGGCGCCGTCGTCCGGCCCGGAGAGCGGCTCGGCGACCGACTGCGTGTTCCATCGCATGCCCTTCATTCGAATACATCTTCGAATCGGTGTCAAGGGCAGCGCGTGCCGGAGCTCTGCTAGGCGCCATCGGCGAGCGACCACGTCACCGTCACGCTGGCCCGCACCTCGGTCTCGCCCGGCTCGAGCGGCGCGCTCGGATCGGCCGCCGCGAGGGCGACGCGGCGCAGCGGCACCGGCGGGCCGGGCGCTGCCGCGAGAGGCGCGCCGGCATCGATGCGGACCGCGGCGCCGAGCGCCCGCCCCGCCAGGGCGGCGAGCCGCCGGGCGGCACCCTCGGCCTCGTGGAAGGCCGCCTCCTGGGCCGAGGCCTCCGCTGCTGCCGGGTCCGAGACGCCGAGCGAGATCCCGTGGATGCGCACGGCGCCGCCACCGGCCGAGACCACCGCGTCGAGGAGCTCGCCCGTGCGGGCCAGGTCCCGGGCCCCGATCGTGAGTCCCCGGCTCGCGACGTAGCCCACGAGCTGCTGGCCGCGGCCCTCCTCCCAGGTCAGCTCCGGCGCGACCGAGAGGGAGGCGGAGACGATGTCGGAGCGCGTCACACCGGACCGCAGCGCCGCGGCGACGATGGCCTCGGAGGCCCGGGAGGCGCCGTCGTACGCCTCGCCCAGACGGGGGGAGCGGACCTCCGCCCCCACGCGCAGCACCGCGATGTCGGGAACCACGGTCACCGATCCGGTGCCGGTGACGGTGATGGAGTCCGGACTGCTCATCGCTTCAGGTCCTTCCGCAGGCGGTGTGCGCGCCGGGGCGCGCACAGGGGCATCGTAGCCGTGAACTAGACTTGACGGGTGCCCGAGACTACGCCCCCATCTGCCCAGACAGAGGTTCCCGTGAGCGAGACGAGCGTCCCCGATCCCGTCGACGAGGCGGCCGTCGCCGCCGTCGTCGAGAGGGCGCTCGAGGCCGTCGCGGGTGCCGCCGACCTCGATGCGCTCAAGGCGGCGCGCATCGCCCACACGGGGGAGAAGTCCCCCCTCGCGCTCGCCAACCGCGCGATCGGCTCCCTCCCCAAGGAGTCGAAGGCCGCGGCGGGCAAGCTCGTGGGCGGCGCGCGGGGCCGGGTCAACAAGGCGATCGCCGAGCGGCAGTCCGTGCTCGAGGCCGAGGACGAGGCCCGGATCCTCGTCGAGGAGACCGTCGACGTCACGGCGGCCCCCCGCCGCCGCCGCGCCGGCGCCCGGCACCCGCTCTCGACCCTGCAGGACCGGGTCAGCGACATCTTCGTGGGCATGGGCTGGGAGATCGCCGAGGGTCCCGAGGTCGAGTCCGAGTGGTTCAACTTCGACGCGCTCAACTTCAAGCCGGACCACCCCGCGCGCGAGATGCAGGACACGTTCTTCATCGACCCGCCCGAGGCGCACCTGCTCCTGCGCACGCACACCTCGCCGGTGCAGGTCCGCTCGATGCTCGAGCGCGAGGTCCCCATCTACGTGCTCTGCCCCGGCAAGGTGTTCCGCACCGACGAGCTCGACGCGACCCACACCCCCGTGTTCCACCAGTTCGAGGGCCTCGCCATCGACAAGGGCCTGTCCATGGCGGACCTGCGCGGGACGCTCGAGCACTTCGCGCGGCAGATGTTCGGCGCCGAGGCCCAGATCCGGCTGCGCCCCAACTACTTCCCGTTCACCGAGCCGAGCGCCGAGCTGGACATCTGGCACCCCGGCGCGAAGGGCGGGCCCGCGTGGATCGAGTGGGGCGGGTGCGGCATGGTCAACCCCAACGTCCTGCGGGCGGCGGGCATCGACCCCGAGGAGTACTCGGGGTTCGCGTTCGGCATGGGCATCGAGCGCACCCTCATGTTCCGCAACGAGGTCGCCGACATGCACGACATGATCGAGGGCGACGTCCGCTTCAGCCAGCACTTCGGGATGGAGATCTAGTTCAATGCGAATCCCCCTTTCGTGGCTGCGCGAGTACACGCAGCTCCCCGCGGACGCGACCGCCGAGGACCTCATGGCCGACCTCGTCAAGGTCGGCCTCGAGGAGGAAGCCGTCCACCGGCCCTCCGACTCGATCCGCGGGCCCATTGTGGTCGGCCAGGTGCTCAGTGCGGTCAAGGAGCCCCAGAGCAACGGCAAGACCATCAACTGGTGCCAGGTGCGTGTGGTGCCCGAGGGCCAGGAGCAGACCCTCACGGGCAAGGGCATCGACCCGTCCGGCGTTCAGGGCATCGTGTGCGGCGCGCACAACTTCGCGCCCGGGGACAAGGTCGTCGTGACCCTGCCCGGCGCCACGCTGCCCGGCGACTTCCACATTGCCGCCCGCAAGACCTACGGCCACGTCTCGGCCGGCATGATCGCCTCCGTGCGCGAGCTCGGGATCGGCGACGACCACGACGGCATCCTCGTCCTCTCCCGCATCGGGCTCGACCCGGAGGTCGGGACGGACGCGCTCGAGCTCCTAGGGCTCACCGACGAGGCCGCCGAGATCAACGTGACCCCGGACCGCGCGTACTGCTTCTCCATCCGCGGGATCGCCCGCGAGTACTCGCACGCGACCGGCACCGAGTTCACCGACCCCGCCGAGCTCGTGACGGCGCCCCAGGCGCTCGAGGGCGGCCACGGCGTCGTCCTCGACGACCAGGCGCCGATCTACGGCGTGCCCGGATGCGACCGCTTCGTGGCACGCACCGTGCGTGGGGTCGACCCGACCCGGCCCACCCCGCAGTGGATGGTCTCGCGGCTGCGCCTCGCCGGGGTGCGCTCGATCTCCCTGCCGGTGGACATCTCGAACTACGTCATGTTCGAGCTCGGCCAGCCCACGCACTGCTACGACCTCGACACGCTCACCGGGCCCATCACCGTCCGCCGCGCCGCGCCGGGGGAGAAGATCACCACCCTCGACGACAAGGTGCGCACCCTCGACCCCGAGGACCTGCTCATCACGGACGAGTCTGGCCCGATCGGCATCGCCGGCGTCATGGGCGGGGCCGCGACCGAGTGCTCCGACACGACCGTGAACGTCCTCATCGAGGCCGCCCACTTCGACACCGTGAGCATCGCCCGCTCGCGCCGCCGCCACAAGCTGCCCTCCGAGGCGTCCAAGCGCTTCGAGCGGGGCGTCGACTGGAACGTCGCCGGCGTCGCCGCCCAGCGCGTCGTCGACCTCCTGGTCCAGTACGGCGGCGGGATCGCCGACGAGGCGGGCACCGATGTCGGGACCGCGCCCGCCCCGGTGCGGATCGAGCTCCCGGTCGGGTTCGCATCCTCCCGGATCGGCATGGAGTTCAGCGAGGAGCTCGTCACCCGCGCCCTCGGCGACCTCGGCGCCGACGTCGTGCGCGCGGGCGAGGACTTCGTGGTCACGCCGCCGAGCTGGCGCAACGACCTCGAGACCAAGGAGGACCTGTCCGAGGAGATCGCCCGGCTCGTCGGCTACGACAAGATCCCCTCGACCCTGCCGACCGCGCCTCCGGGCCGCGGGTTCACCCGCAGCCAGCAGCAGCGCCGCCGGCTCGTCCAGGCGCTCGCGGACGCGGGCCTGACCGAGGTGCTCGCGTACCCCTTCGCCACGAAGGCCGAGAACGAGACGTTCGGCGTGGCCGAGGAGGGCGCCCCGCGGCCCGCCGTCAAGCTCGCCAACCCGCTGAGCGAGGAGCGCGGCTGGCTGCGCACCTCCCTGCTGCCCGGGCTCCTCGAGACCGCCCGGCGCAACCACGGGCGCGGCTTCCGCGACCTCGCCCTCTTCGAGGCCGGCCTCGTCTTCCTCCCCGGGGACGGGCCGCTCGGCACCGCGGTCATCCCGCCGCTGGGCGCGCGCCCGGCGGACGAGGTCCTCGACTCCCTCTACAACGGCCTGCCGGACCAGCCGCTCCATGTCGCGGGCGTGTTCACCGGCAAGGACATGCCCGAGGCGCCCGGAAGCGCGCCGCGGGCCTGGGACTGGGCCGACGCGCTGGACTACGCCCGGATCGCCGGGGACGTCCTCGGCGTGGAGCTCGTGGTCAGCCAGGGCTCGCACCAGGCGTTCCACCCGGGCCGGACGGCCCAGCTGTCGCTGCGCTCCGGCGAGACCGTGGGCCACGCCGGCGAGCTGCACCCGAAGCTCCTCGCCGGGCTGGACCTTCCGGCCCGGTCGGTCGCCTTCGAGCTCGACGCAGACGCCCTCTTCGAGGCCGCCGCCGACGTGGTGGTGGCCCGGCACCTCTCGACGTTCCCCGTCGCGACCCAGGACGTCGCACTGATCGTCGACGCCGGGATCCCGGCCGACGCCCTGCTCGGCGCGCTCCGCGAGGGCGCCGGCGACCTCCTCGAGGACGTCCACCTGTTCGACGTGTACACAGGCAAGGGCATCGACGAGGGCAAGAAGTCCCTCGCGTTCGGCCTGCGGTTCCGCGCCGACGACCGCACGCTCACCGCGGACGAGGCGTCCGAGGCGCGCGCCGCCGCCGTGGCCCTGGCCGCCGAGCGCTTCGGCGCGGTCCAGCGCGGCTAGGCAGCACCCGACAGCCGCGATGCTCCTGCGGGCAGTGCCGCTCGGTCACCCCGGGTCGGCGCTGCCCGCCGGCGTCTGCACCCCTGGCGAACTCGAACGGGCCGCGGCGATCCTCGGCGCGCAGCGCAGCCATGAGTTCGTCGCGGGCCGGCTCGCGCTGCGGTGCCTGGTCGCAGAGCTGCTCGGGGCGGACCCGCGGCTCGTGGTCCCCGTGTACCGCTGCCCCGCGTGCAGGCCGGGGGAGCACGGCGCCCCCGGCTTCGCGCTCGCCCGCGAGGTTCCGGGCACCGCGCACGACGACGGGACGCGGCTCGCGCTGCCCGTCACCGCGAGCATGTCCCGGGCCGGCGGGTGGGCCCTCCTGGCCGCCGAAGTCACCCCGTGGGAGCGCGAGGTCACCCCGTGGACGCGCGAAGTCACCCCGTGTGAGTGCGAGGTCACCCCGTGTGAGTGCGAGATCGGGGCCACAGCGCCCCGGCTCGGCGTCGACCTGGCACGCGTCGCAGACTTCCGTGGCGCGATCCCGGACGCCGCGTTCTCGGCGGCCGAGCGCCGTCGGGTGTCGGCAGCGGAAGATCCGCCCACGGAGGCGGCGCAGCTGTGGGTCCGCAAGGAGGCCCTCCTCAAGGCCCTGGGGACGGGCCTGCGCGTCCAACCCGCAGCGGTCAGTACCAGTGGCGACAGCAAGGTGGAAGACCTCGATGGGAAGGCGCTCGGGCTTCCGGCCGGCTTCGTCGCCGCTCTGGCACAGATCTGACCCCGGGGCGCGTGCAAGGTGACCCCGGGCCGGGACTAGGCCGGCAGCGGCGGCAGCGGGCCCTCGAACAGCCACGGGCGCAGGATCGCGGCGGCGTCGAACCCGGGTGCCCCGGCGCCCACGCGGCCGAGGAGCTCGAGGAAGTCGGCGGTCGAGGCGTTCCCGTGCCGGTACTCCTCCCCGAAGGCCCTCAGGGCGCGGAAGAACCTGTCCTCCCCGAGCGCGTTGCGCACCGCGTGCAGGGCGAGGGCGCCCCGCTTGTACACGCGGTCGTCGAACATCATCGCGGGCCCCGGGGCGCCGATCACGAGATCCTGCTCCTGCCACGCCACGAGCTTCCAGGCCGCGGCAGCCCGCGAGGCCACGGACCCCTGGCCCGCGTGCTCGCTCCAGAGCCACTCCGCGTAGCACGCGAAGCCCTCGTGGAGCCAGATGTCCTCCCACCGCCGGGCCGTCACCGAGTTGCCGAACCACTGGTGGGCGAGCTCGTGCGCGAGCAGCCGCTGCGACTCCCAGCTGCGGGTGATGTGGTTGCGCCCGACGATGGAGAGCGTCTGCGCCTCGAGCGGGATCTCGAGCTCGTCCTCGGTGACCACGACGGTGTAGTCCCGGAAGGGGTACGGCCCGAACAGGTCGGTGAACAGGGCGAGCATCGCCTGCTGGTCGCGCAGGCCGGCGAGTGCGCTCTCGCGCAGGGCTGGCGGCACGGCGGCGAACACCCCGACCGAGGGGTGCTCCCGTCGCGGCAGGCGCCCGAGCTCGAGCAGCTGGAACCGGCCGATCAGCAGCGTCGCGAGATAGGGCGCCATCGGCTCGTGGACCTCGTAGACCCAGGTCTCGCGGCTGGCCTTCCGCCGGTGCCCGACCACGAGGCCGTTCGACACGACGCGGTACCCGGCGTCCGCCGTGGCCGAGATCCGGAACGTGGCCTTCTGGCTGGGGTGGTCGTTGCACGGGAACCAGGTGGGCGCCCCGACTGGCTGCCCGGCGACGAGGACGCCGTCCTCGAGCTCCTCCCAGCCCACATCGCCCCACTCGCCGTCCGTGGGGCCCGGACTGCCCTCGTACCGGATCTCGAGGGAGAAGTCCCTGCCCGCGGGCACAGGCGTGGCCGGCGTGATGCGCAGCTCCTCCCCGCGCTGGACGGCCTTGGCCCTCGCGCCCTCGACCTGCACCTTGAGCACGCGGAGCCCGGCGAGGCTGAGGGTGATCGCCTCGAGGCGCTGGTTCGCGGTGGCGCGCAGGCGCGCCCTGCCCGCGAGGCGGTTGCTCGCGAGCTTGACCTCGAGGTCGAGGTCGTAGTGCGTGACCGTGTAGGCGGCGCTCCCGTGCCCCGGCGTGTAGGGATCGGGGAGCGCGGGGCGGCCGGGCGGCATAGGCAGGGCGATGTGATGGTCCTGTCTCACCTGGTGGGTGCCTCCGGTTCCTTCCACGGCACCACCGGGTTGCCCCGCCAGTACGTTCCCGCGGGCACGTGCTCGCCCCGCATGACGAGCGACGCCGGCCCTACCGTTGCGCCGTCGTCGATCCTCGCGCCGGGCAGGACGACGCCGTGCGGCCCGAGCGTCGCTCCCTCGCCCAGGGTGGCGGTGTCGATGGCCATGATGCGGTCGTGGAAGAGGTGCGTCTGCACGACGCAGCCCCGGTTCACGGTCGAGCTCCGCCCGAGCGAGACGAGGTCCGCCTCGGGCAGCCAGTAGCTCTCGCACCAGGCTCCGGAGCCGATCTTCGCCCCGAGGGACCGCAGCCACCACACGAGGGCCGGGGTCCCGGCCGCCGCCCGCGCGAACCACGGGGCGGCGACCATCTCCACGAATGTGTCCTGGACCTCGTTGCGCCACACGAACGAGCTCCACAGCGGGTGCTCGCCGGCGCGGATCCTGCCCACGAAGAGCCACTTCGCGGCCGTGGCAGACGCCGCCGCGACGGCCCCGGCCGCAAGCATGACGGCCCCGCACAGCAGTGCCGCGGGCAGGTACCCCCACGCGGCGGCGAGCCAGTCGAGGGCTGCGAACACGGCGACGGCGATCGCCACCGTGAGCACGACGGGCACCGCGCGGCACAGCTCCCACAGCGCACGCGCGACCTTGAGGCGGGGTGCCGGCCGGAACGTCCGCCCGGCGTCCGTCGAGATCGCGGTGCGGCGGAGGCGGACCGGCGGGCTCCCGAGCCAGGACGAGCCCGGCTTCGCCTTCTTCGGCGCGGCGGAGAGGACGGCGACGAGGCCGTCCTTCGGCACGGACCGGCCCGCCGCCGTCATCCCCGAGTTGCCGAGGAAGGCGCGCTTGCCGACCTTGGCTGGGGCGATCTTCAGCCACCCGCCGCCGAGTTCGTAGCTGGCCACCATGGTGTCGTCGGCGAGGAAGGCCCCGTCGGCGACCGTGGTCATCGACGGCAGCAGCAGCACGGTGGACGCCTCGACGTCCTTGCCGACCTTCGCGCCCAGGATCCGCAGCCAGACGGGGGTGAAGAGGCTCGCATAGATCGGGAACAGGACCTCCCGGGCCAGGTCGAGGACCCGTTCGGTGGCCCAGACCTGCCAGCCGGTCCGCGAGCGGACGCGGTGGTACCCGGCGGAGAGCCCGAGGCCCAGCAGGCGGGTGGTGACGGCGATGAGGACGAGGTTGAGGAGGAACCACGCGGCCGCCGCGAGGGGCGTCGCCGCGAGCAGCGGCACGAGGGCGGCGTGGAGCGAGCCGTGCCCGCGCGCCGCCCAGGCGAGCACGACGCCGGCCGCCGCGGCCGAGGCGAACGGGACGAGCGCCAGGAGCGCCGAGCCCGCCGCGAAGGCCGCGATCCACATCCCCTCGCGCGCCCGCGATCGGCGCACGGCGGCCTCGGGCCAGCCCGGCTTCGCCTTGCCCACCCGGCTCGCGGGGGATCCGGCCACCCGCAGGCCCGCCTTGACCTTGCCCGACACGGCCGAGCCCGGGTCGACGACCGCGCCGGCGCCGATGCGCGCCCCGGGCAGCAGGGTGCTCCGGGCGCCGACGGCCGCGCCGGCCCCGATGCTGATGCCGCCGAGGTGGACCCAGTCGCCGTCGATCCACCAGCCCGACAGGTCGACCTCCGGCTCCACGGACGCGCCGGGCCCGACGGAGAGCATGCCGGTGACCGGCGGGACGGAGTGCAGCACGGCGTCCCGGCCGATCTTCGCCCCGAGGGCCCGCGCGTAGTACGGGACCCACGGCGCGCTCGCGAGGCTCACGGCCTGCGCGAGGTCGGCGATCTGCTCGGCGAGCCAGAGCCTCAGGTGCACCGAGCCTGCCCGCGGGTACCGGCCGGGGGAGACCCCGCGCAGGAGGAGGCGTGCGGCTGCCACTGAGATGGCCATCCTGCCCCAGGGGCTGACGAACACGAGCCAGGAGGCGGCGACCCACCACCAGGAGAGCGTCGGGGCCGCGGCGAGTCCCGCGGTGGCCGCGAGGATGTTGTTCGCGGCCGCGAGGTAGGTCAGCCACCGCATGCCCACGAGGATGAACAGCGGGACGCCCATGAGCGTCTGGAGCCACTGGGTCCGCGCGGGCGTGGGCCGCACGGCGCGGACCGGCCCGGGCTGGGCGGAGGCCGTCCCGACCACGGCGTCGATGAGGGCGCCGACCCTGGGGTGGGCGTACACGTCGGCGACGGTGACGGTGGGGTAGCGCCGGCGCAGCGCGGAGACGAGCTGGGCGGCCGCGAGGGAGCCGCCGCCGTGGGCGAAGAAGTCGGCATCGAGCCCCGGAGCTGCGGTGCCGAGGACGGCACCCCACTGCTCCACGACCCACGCGGCGTCCTCGGGGAGCTCGAGGTCGGGACCCTCCTCGTTGTCCTGCCCCGGCAGCGGCCACGGGAGGGCCTTGCGGTCCACCTTGCCGCTCGTTGTGGTCGGGAGGGAGTCGACGACGGCGAGCACCGGCACGAGCGCGGCCGGCAGCTCGCGCGCGAGCCGCTTCCGGTACGCGGCGACGTCCGGCGCGGCCCCGCGGGCCGGCGCGAGGTACCCGACCAGGATCTGGTTCCCGGCCGCCGTCGTGCGCACCGCGGCGGCCGCGGCGGCGACGCCGGGGAGCGCCTGCAGCGCGGCGTCGACCTCGCCGAGCTCGATCCGGCGGCCGCCGAGCTTGACCTGCTCGTCCGCCCGGCCCTGGAAGGAGAGGCCCTCGGGCTCGAACCGCACGAGGTCGCCCGAGCGGTAGGCCCGGTCCCATCCGAGCGCTGGGACGGCGGCGTACTTCTCGGCGTCCTTGGCGGGGTCGAGGTAGCTGGCCAGGCCCACGCCGCCGATGATGAGCTCGCCCACCTCGCCGGCGGCCACGGGCACGCCGGCGGCGTCGACGACCGCGAGGTCCCAGCCGTCGAGGGGGAGCCCGATCCGCACCGGCCCCGTGCCGTCCAGGAGCGCCGCGCATGCCACGACCGTCGCCTCGGTGGGCCCGTACGTGTTCCACACCTCCCGGCCCTCCACGGCGAGCCGCGCGGCGAGCTCCGGGGGGCAGGCCTCGCCGCCGAAGATGAGCAGGCGCACGTTCTCGAGCGCCTCGGCGGGCCACAGGGCGGCCAGGGTCGGGACGGTCGAGACGACCGTGATCCCGCGCTGGACGAGCCACGGGCCGAGGTCCATGCCGGTGCGCACGAGCGCCCGCGGGGCGGGCACGAGGCACGCCCCGTGCCGCCACGCGAGCCACATCTCCTCGCACGAGGCATCGAAGGCGACGGAGAGGCCGGCCAGCACCCGGTCGTCTGGCCCGATCGGCTCGCCCTGCAGGAAGAGCCGGGCCTCGGCGTCGACGAACGCCGCGGCCGAGCGGTGGCTGACCGCGACCCCCTTGGGCGTGCCGGTCGAACCGGACGTGAAGATGATCCAGCAGTCGTCCCCGGGCCCGGGCAGCCTGGGCTCCGGGAAGGGCTTGGGGCGGTCCTTGGCGACCACCATGGACCCGCCGCGGCGCAGGATCCCGGCCACCTTCGCCTCGCTGAAGACGAGCTTCGCCCGCTCGTCCGGGTCGTCGGCATCGACCGGCACGTAGGCGGCCCCCACCAGCATCGTCGCGAGGATCGCCACGTACAGCTCGGCGGTGCCCGAGGGGATGCGGATGCCCACGCGGTCCCCGGCTCCCAGGCCCGCGGCGTGCAGCCTGCGTCCCATCGCCCGGACCTCCTCGAGCAGCTCCGCATAGGAGAGGGAGGTCGACCCGTCGTCGAGCGCGGGGGCCTCCGGGAAGGCCTCCGCGCTCGCGGTGAGGATGTCGACGAGGGTGCGGGGATCCGGTGCCCGGCCCGCATTCCTGAGCTGGGCCGCGGCCCCGGCCCGGGGCAGGGGCTCGTGCGTCTCGGTCACTGCCGTGCCTTCTTCACTGGTGGGCGGCTACGGGACGAGGAGGACCTTGCCGGTGGTGGCGCGGCCCTCGAGCGCGGTGTGCGCGGCGGCGGCCTCCCACAGGGGGAACTGCGCCCCGATGCGGACGTTGAGCGAGCCGTCGGCCACCGCCCCGAAGACCTCGGAGGAGCGCCAGCGCCGCTCGGCGGCATTGAGCAGGTGGTGGGCGAGCGTGGGACGGGTCAGGAAGAGCGAGCCGCCGGCGTTGAGCCGCTGGGGGTCCACCGGGGGCACCGGGCCGGACGCCGCGCCGAACAGCACGAGCATCCCGCGGACGCGCAGGCTCTTCAGGGAGCCGTCGAACGTGTCCCGCCCCACGCCGTCGTACACGACGTCGACGCCGGCCCCGCCGGTGAGCTCCCGGACCTGCTCGGGGAAGCCGTCGTAGCGGATCACGTGGTCCGCGCCGGCGCCGGAGGCCAGTTCGGCCTTGGCGTCGTTGGAGACCGTGGTGATGACGCGGGCGCCCTTGGCCTTGAGCAGCTGGATCATGAGCAGGCCCACTCCGCCGGCGCCGGCGTGGAGCAGCACCGTCTGTCCGGGCTCGACCCGGAACGTCGAGTTGACGAGGTAGTGGGCCGTCATCCCCTGGAGGGGGAGCGCGGCTGCGGTGAGCAGGTCCACACCCTCCGGGATCGGGAGGGCCTTGTCCGCGTCGATGAGCGCGTACTCCGCGTAGGTCGCGGTCCCCTCGGCGGTCGCCACCCGGTCGCCCTCGGCGAAGTCGGCGACCCCCTCGCCCACGGCTGCCACGACGCCCGAGGCCTCCGCGCCCGGGGTGAAGGGGAAGGACATCGTGTAGAGGCCCTGGCGCTGGTACGTCTCGATGAAGTTGATGCCGGCCGCGGCGACGCGGACCAGGATCTGGCCCGGGCCGGGCTCCGGCCTGGCGATCTCGGTGGGCTTGAGGACTTCCGGGCCCCCGGGGGCCGTGGCGACGATGGCGTTGATCATGGTTCTCCTGCGTGTCTCGAAGTCCAGTGTCGTTCGGTTCGCATCCCCATCCTAGGGAAGGCGCCCGGGAAGAGCCCGATGCATAAATATTGACTGCAATGCATAAACTTGCCTAGAGTGGGCCGGTGACCATTACTGCAGCTGTCTCCGGAGCCAGCGGCTACGCCGGGGGAGAGGTCCTCCGCCTGCTGGCCAACCATCCCGAGGTCGAGATCGGTGCCATCACGGCGCACTCGAGCGCGGGCAGCCGGCTGGGGGAGCTCCAGCCGCACCTGCTCCCGCTCGCCGACCGCGTCATCGTCGAGACCACGGTGGACAACCTCGCCGGCCACGACGTCGTCTTCCTCGCGCTCCCGCACGGGGCGTCCGCCGAGGTGGCCGCGGCGCTGCCCGCGGACACCCTCGTGATCGACGCCGGCGCGGACCACCGCCTCGAGGACCCCGAGGCCTGGTTCCGGTTCTACCGCTCCGAGCACGCCGGCACCTGGCCCTACGGGCTGCCCGAGCTGCCGATCGGCCCGGGTGGTGGCGCAGGCAGCGGCCAGAAGCAGCGCGAGAAGCTGCGCGGGGCGCGGCGCATCGCCGTCCCCGGCTGCTACCCGACCTCCGCCCTGCTCGCCCTCACCCCGGGCTTCGCCGCCGGCCTCCTCGAGCCCGACGACGTCGTCATCGTCTCGGCGTCCGGGACCTCCGGCGCGGGCAAGAGCGTCAAGCCGCACCTGCTCGGCTCCGAGGTCATGGGCTCGATGAGCCCGTACGGTGTGGGCGGCGGGCACCGGCACACGCCGGAGATCGAGCAGGGCCTGGCCAACGCCGCCGGCGAGCCCGTCACCGTCTCCTTCACCCCGACCCTCGCGCCCATGAGCCGCGGCATCCTCACCACGGCCACGGCACGCGTCAAGGACGGCGTCGGGGCCGCGTCGCTGCGCGCCGCCTGGGAGGCCGCCTACGGCGACGAGCAGTTCGTCCACCTCCTGCCGTCGGGCCAGTGGCCCGCCACGCAGATGGTCCTCGGCTCCAACAACGCCGTCATCCAGCTCGCCTTCGACGAGCACGCCGGCCGCGTGATCGTGAGCTCGGCCATCGACAACCTCACCAAGGGCACCGCCGGCGGCGCGGTGCAGTCCATGAACATCGCGCTGGGCCTGACCGAGGGCACCGGCCTCGCACAGCTGGGAGTCGCACCGTGACCGTCACCGCACCCAAGGGCTTCCGGGCCGCCGGCGTCACCGCGGGCCTCAAGGCCTCCGGCAAGCCGGACATGGCCCTCGTCGTCAACGACGGCCCGGACCGCCATGCCGCCGCCGTCTTCACCACCAACCGGGTCATGGCCGCGCCCGTGCGCTGGTCCAAGCAGGTCGTCACGGACGGGCGCGTCGACGCCGTCGTGCTCAACTCCGGCGGCGCCAACGCCTGCACCGGCCCACAGGGGTTCCAGAACACCCACACGACGGCCGAGAAGGCCGCCGACGTCCTCGGCATCTCGGCCGGCGACGTCGTGGTCTGCTCGACAGGGCTCATAGGCGAGCAGCTGCCCATGGACAAGATCGTCCCCGGCGTGGACGCGCTCGCGGCGGCCCTCACGGACGACGGCGGCCACGACGCCGCCCGCGCGATCATGACCACCGACACCGTGCCCAAGGAATCGGTGTTCACGGGCACCGACGCTGCCGGCATCGAGTACACCATCGGCGGCATCGCCAAGGGCGCGGGCATGCTCGCTCCTGGCCTCGCCACGATGCTCGTGGTCCTCACCACCGACGCCGCCGCCGCCCCGGAGATGCTCGACGCCGCCCTCCGGGACGCGACCCGCGTGACCTTCGACCGGGCCGACTCCGACGGCTGCATGTCCACGAACGACACGGTCGTGCTGCTCTCCTCCGGTGCCTCGGGGGCCGTTCCGGACGCCGACGCGTTCGCCGCCGGCCTCACCCAGGTCTGCGCCGAGCTCGCCCGCAAGCTCATCGGCGACGCCGAGGGCGCCGCGCACGACATCGCGGTGCGCACCTTCAACGCCGCCAACGAGCGCGACGCCGAGGTCGTCTCCCGCGCGGTCGCGCGGTCGAACCTGTTCAAGACCGCGATCTTCGGGAAGGACCCCAACTGGGGCCGCGTGCTCTCCGCCGTCGGCACCACCGACGCGGTGTTCGAGCCCGACTCCCTGAACGTGTCCATCAACGGCGTCGAGATCTGCCAGAACGGCGGCATCGGCAAGGACCGCTCCCTCGTGGACCTCGAGCCGCGGGAGGTGCTCGTCGAGATCGACCTCGCCGCCGGGGACGCCGAGGCGACCATCTGGACCAACGACCTCACGCACGACTACGTGCACGAGAACTCCGCCTACTCGAGCTGAGACGATGACTGACGCACGCACCGACCCGCAGAGTCCCAACCTCCGCCTCGCCATGGACAAGGCCGAGACCCTCATCGAGGCCCTGCCCTGGATCCAGAAGTTCGCCGGCACCACGATGGTGGTCAAGTACGGCGGCAATGCGATGGTCAACGACGAGCTCCGCCGCGCGTTCGCTGAGGACATCGTCTTCCTGCACCACGTCGGCATCCGCCCCGTGGTGGTCCACGGGGGCGGGCCGCAGATCAGCGCGATGCTGGGCCGGGTGGGCATCGAGAGCGAGTTCAAGGGCGGGCTGCGCGTCACGACCCCGGAGGCCATGGACATCGTCCGCATGGTCCTCACCGGCCAGGTGGGCCGCGAGCTCGTAGGCCTGATCAACTCGCACGGCCCCTACGCCGTGGGCCTCTCAGGCGAGGACGCGGGCCTCCTCCGCGCCGTCCGCACCGGCGCCGTCGTGGACGGCGAAGAGGTGGACCTCGGCCTCGTCGGCGAGGTGGTCGGCGTCGAGCCCGGCGCCGTGCTGGACATCCTCGAGGCCGGCCGCATCCCCGTGATCTCCGGCGTCGCCCCCGAGGTCGAGGACGCGGAGGCGGCCGACGGCGCCGCCCCCTACCAGCCGACCGGCCAGGTCCTCAACGTCAACGCGGACACGGCCGCGGCCGCGGTCGCGGTGGCCCTGAAGGCCTCGCGCCTCGTGATCCTCACCGACGTCGAGGGCCTGTACCGGAACTGGCCGGACCGGGACTCGCTCGTCTCGCAGATCTCCGCCTCGGAGCTTCGCGAGATGCTGCCCGGCCTCGCCTCCGGCATGATCCCGAAGATGGCAGCCTGCCTCAAGGCCGTCAGCGAGGGGGTGGACCGCGCAGCCATCGTGGATGGCCGCAGCCCGCACACCATGCTCCTCGAGATCTTCACCAACGCCGGCGTCGGGACCCAGGTGGTCCCCGACGGGGAAGGAACGCGCGCATGAGCCAGGACAGCAGGCAGAGCACCGAGAACGCACCGGAGGCCCGCCCCGCCTCGGAGCTCGCGGGGACCTCGAGCGGGAGCGAGTGGCTCTCGCGCTACTCGGATTCGCTCATGGGCGTGTTCGGGACGCCGCAGCGCGTCCTGGTCCGCGGGCAGGGCTGCTACGTGTGGGACGCCGACGGGAAGCAGTACCTCGACCTCCTCGGCGGCATCGCCGTCAACGCCCTCGGCCACGCGCACCCGTTCGTGACGAGCGTGATCTCCTCGCAGCTGGCCACGCTCGGGCATGTCTCGAACTTCTTCACGAGCCCCACCCAGGTGGCCCTCGCCGAGAAGCTCCTCGAAGTCACCGGCGCCCCGGCCGGATCCAAGGTCTTCTTCGCGAACTCCGGGACCGAGGCCAACGAGGCCGCGTTCAAGCTCGCGCGCCGCAACGCCGGCACCGCCGAGGAGCCGAGGACCAAGGTCGTCGCCCTCGAGGGCGCCTTCCACGGCCGCACCATGGGAGCCCTCGCCCTCACGGCGAAGAAGGCCTACCGCGAGCCGTTCGAGCCCCTCCCGGGAGGCGTGGTCCACGTGCCGTTCGGCGACGTCGACGCCCTCGCCGCGGCCGTGGACTGCACCACGCAGGCCGTGTTCCTCGAGCCGATCCAGGGCGAGGCCGGCGTCGTGCCCCTCCCGCCCGGATACCTCGCCGCGGCGCGGAAGATCACGCGCGACGCCGGCGCCCTCCTGATCGTCGACGAGGTCCAGACGGGCATGGGCCGCACCGGCACGTGGCTCGCGATCGAGGGCTCCGGGATCGTGCCCGACGCGGTCACCCTCGCCAAGGGCCTCGGCGGCGGCTTCCCGATCGGCGCCCTCGTCACGTTCGGCGAGGAGAACAGCGCCCGCCTCACCGCGGGCCAGCACGGCACCACGTTCGGGGGGAACCCGGTAGCGACGGCGGCCGCGCTCGCCACGCTGCACACGATCGAGACGCAGGGAGTCCTCGCCAACGTCCGGGCCGTGGGGGAGCGGCTGCGCGACGCGCTCGCCCACCTGCCCGAGGTCGTCGAGGTGCGCGGGCGCGGGCTGCTCCTCGGCATCGATCTGGCGGCCCCCGCCGGGGTGCCCGACGGCGCGAACCTGGCCGCCGCCGTCGTCAACGCCGCCCTCGAGGCGGGCTTCATCGTCAACGCGCCGGGCCCGCGCACCATCCGCCTCGCCCCGCCCCTCATCCTCACGGCCCAGCAGGCCGACACGTTCGTCGCCGCGCTGCCCCGGCTCGTGGCCACCGCCGCCGAGCGGCTCGCGGCAGAAAAGGAGACCCAGTGACCACGCGCCACTTCCTCAAGGACACCGACCTCAGCCCCGCCGAGCAGGCCGAGGTCCTCGACCTCGCCGTGCGGATGAAGGCCGCGCCCTACTCGGTGCAGCCGCTCGCCGCCGAGGGCTCCGCCCGCAAGACCGTGGCGGTCATCTTCGACAAGACCTCCACGCGGACGCGCGTGTCCTTCTCGGCCGGCGTGTCCGACATGGGCGGCACCCCGCTCATCATCAACCCGGGCGAGAGCCAGATCGGGCACAAGGAGTCGGTCGAGGACACCGCCAAGGTCCTCGAGCGCATGGTCGCAGCCATCGTGTGGCGCACCGGGGCCCACCAGGGCCTGGTCGACATGGCCGCGAACTCCCGCGTCCCGGTGGTCAACGCGCTCTGCGACGACTACCACCCCTGCCAGCTCCTCGCGGACCTGCTCACGGTCAAGGAGCACAAGGGCGAGCTCGCCGGCCTGTCGATGGCCTACCTCGGCGACGCGGCGAACAACATGGCCAACTCCTACCTCCTCGCCGGCGTCACGGCGGGCATGCACGTGCGCATCGCCGGGCCCGAGGGCTACCTCCCCGCGGCTGACGTCGTGGCGGAGGCCGAGGCCGTCGCCGCCCAGACCGGCGGATCGGTGCTCGTCACCGTCGATCCGGCCGCCGCCCTCGAGGGCGCCGATGTGGTCACCACGGACACCTGGGTCTCAATGGGCCAGGAGGCGGAGAAGGAGGCGCGCCTGTCGCTCTTCCGCGACTACTCGGTCGACGCCGCCGCGATGGCCAAGGCCGCGCCCGACGCCGTGTTCCTCCACTGCCTCCCGGCCTACCGCGGCTACGAGGTCGCCGCCGAGGTCATCGACGGCCCGCAGTCCGTCGTGTGGGACGAGGCCGAGAACCGCCTGCACGCCCAGAAGGCCCTGCTCGCGTGGGTCCTGCACTACTCGGGCCAGGCCGTCGTCGAGGGCCTCCCGGCCCTCTGACGAGGCGATGACCATGACAGCGGTTCCGGGCGCCGCCCCGCAGACGAAGGCCGCCCGCCAGGCGCGCATCCGAGCGCTCCTGGCGGGGCAGCCGGTGCGCTCGCAGGCCGAGCTCGCCGCTCTCCTCGCGGACGACGGCGTGCAGGTCACCCAGGCGACCCTCTCCCGCGACCTCGTGGAGATCGGGGCCGTCCGGGTCCGAGGCGCCGACGGCGGCCTCGTCTACGCGGTCCGGGGCGAGGGCGGGGACCGCAGCCCCCGCCTCGGGCAGGCCCCCGAGGTCCTCGACGCCCGGCTCGCGAAGCTCTGCGCCGACCTGCTCGTGACTGCCGAGTCCAGCGCGAACATCGTGGTGCTGCGCACCCCGCCCGGCGCGGCGAACTTCCTGGCGCTCGCGATCGACCATTCGGTGATCCCCTCGATCCTCGGCACCATCGCCGGGGACGACACGGTCATGATCGTCACCCGCGATCCCTCTGGGGGAGAGGCCGTCGCGGCCCGCTTCCTCGACCTCGCCTCCCAGGGGGCCTGAGCCATGGCACGGGTGCGGCGCCTCGACCACGTGGGCATCACCGTGGCGGACCTCGAGGCGGCCACGGCGTTCTTCGTCAGCCTGGGCCTCGAGGTCGAGGGCCGGATGGCCATGGAGGGCGAGTTCGTCGACACGGTCATCGGCATTCCCGGCTCCCGCAGCGAGATCGTCATGCTGCGGCCGCGCGACGGAGGCGCCGGCGTGGAGCTGTCCAGCTTCGTCCGGCCCGCCCACGAGCCGGGCTCGCCTGCCGCGATGTCCACCGAACTGGGGCTGCGCAACGTGGCCTTCGAGGTGGAGGACCTCCAGGCGGCCGTCGAGCGGCTGGCCGCGGACGGCTACGGCCTCGTCGGCGGGGTGGGCGAGTACGAGCACGCCTGGCGCATGGCCTACGTGCGCGGCCCGGAGGGGATCATCGTGGCCCTGGCCGAGCGGATCGACTAGCGTCCAAGGGCCGATGAGTCATTTCCTGATGGGCTGGTTCGGGTCCACGCTCAGGGTCTGGCCCGGGGCCAGCTCCCCGAACGGGCGTCCAGGTAGGTGGAGGAGGCTGGAGGGCCCGGCTTGGCGGTGGGGTTGGCCCTGTACAGGTCCTGCACCCCCAGGTTGAAGCGTTCCAGCACCCCGTCTTCGGTGTCGCCCGGGGCGGTCGTGTACGTCTCGGGGAGCCCCTGTGAGTCGGCGGTGAAGGTTCCCTGCGCGCCGACGGCGGCCTGGTCGAGCGGGGCCAGGCGCAGGCGCGTGCCCGGGGGAATCGGTGCGTCGGCGGCAAGGCCCGGATTGAGGGCCAGCAGCCGCCCGCGGGTCCGCCGCACCCTGTAGCCGATGCCGTCGAGGCTGTCCCCGGCCACGGTCCAGTAGTAGTCAGGGTTCCCCACCATGTTGTAGAGGATGTTCCCGGTACCCGAGCGCGGGTTGACCGGGTGCTTCTGCAGCTGGATGGTCCTGCCGGCCTGGGGGTACGGACGGAGCTGCGTGTGGCGTTCGGCGGGGACCATGTTGGCCTCGTCCAGCTGCTCGACGGTCAGGCCGAACCGGTAGGAGATTCCGTCGGTCCCGTCCTCCGGCGCGGCCGTGTAGGTCAGCGGGACGCCTGCCGCGTCCACGGTCGATGCGCCTTCGGCGCCGTCAATCGGTACGTCCGCCGGGATGAGGCGCAGCTTCGTCCCGGCGCCCAGCGGAGCGCCGGGGGAGAGGGCGTTGAACTCGGCGATCTTCACCGCTGACAGCCTGAGTGCTGTGCTGAGCGCGGCCAGGGTGTCGCCGGCCGCGGTGATGTAGTAGTCCACGTTGCCGAACGAGTCCGCGATTCGTTGGCCCTTCGGGGCAGATGCCTGCTGTCAAGACCAGATCCCCCCGGACGGACGGCCCACGGCCGGCATAGTTGCAGAAGGCAATCAAGGCGAGCATAGACCACACCTGCGGCGGGTGCCGTAGAGTGTGCAGGTTCTGCAGGAGGGAAGCGAGGGGGCAGCTGTGCGGGCAGTCCTGTTGGGCGGTACCGGGGCGATGGGCGGGGCGACCGCCCTGCAGCTTGCGCGGCGCGGGTGGGATGTCGACGTGACCGGACGGGACTCCGCAAGGATGCCCGCGGACCTCGTGGCCGCCGGGGTGCGCTTCCACCGGGTGGAGCGGGGCGACACCCGCGGCATCGGGCGCCTCCTGGGCAGCGGCGCCGACCTCATGGTGGACCTGGTGGCCTACACGGCCGACCACGTCAGGGCCCTCCTGCCGGTGATGGGAGAGGTGGCCTGCCCGGTGCTCATCTCGAGCCGCGCGGTCTACCTGGACGGGTCCGGCAGGCATGTCAACGGCGCCGAACCGCCACGCTTCGACGGGCCCATCCGGGAGGACGCGCCGACGCTTCCCCCCGCCGGGGACCACGTGGACCCGTACACGCGGGAGGGCTACGCGCCGTGCAAGGCCGCCGCCGAGCGGGCAGCCCTCGATTCGGGACTGCCGGTCACGGTGCTCCGTCCCGGAAAAGTGCACGGCCCGTGGGCCCGCAACCCGCGCACCAAGGGCATCGTCGATCGGATGCTCGACGGCGAGCCGACCATCCGCCTGGCCGAGCCGGACACCGCGGACCACCTCAGCGCGGCCGCCAACGTCGCCGCCCTTATCGGCACGGTCGCCCAGCATCCGGGCGCCCGTGTGCTCAACGCCGCCGATCCGGACACGCCGACCGCGGCGGAGATCGTCCGGGTCATCGCGGCGCGCCTCGCGTGGCCCGGCACCGTGGTGCGCGTCGCGGAGGGCGACGACGGGGCGCACCCCTGGCGGACCCCGATGATGCTCGACACCACGGCCGCGCAGGAGCTCGGCTACCGGCCCCTCGGCCGGGCCGTCGATCTGCTCGGCCACGAGGTCGACTGGGTGCGGGCCGTACGCGCCGGCACCGGGGCCAGCGCACCCGGTAGTTGAAGGGGTCGGTCAGAACTTGTCCGCGAGGGCGGTGAGCTTCTGCACGTACGCGGACCAGTCCTGGTCCGGGAGGTTGCTGCTGTCCACGATGAGGCCCGCCGCGCCGTCGATTCCCTCGCGGAGGATGTCGGCATGGCCCGCATGCCGGGCGAGGTCGGCAAGGACGTGCACGAGGACGCGGCCGAGCGTCACCTCGCCGTCGTTCCACCAGGGAACGCGACCGGGGGCGTCGAGGGGCAGGGCCTCGATGGTGGCGTCGGCGAACGCCCAGACGCGACGGTAGAGGTCGACGATGCCGGCCGCGCTCTCGCGCTCCGTCGCGTACCAGTCGGCCTGCGGGTCCGCCTCGACCTCGGCATCCGAGACCCGCTCCTGGGGCGTGAGCCACGGGCGGCCGAAGGTGTCGCCGAAGTACCCGATCTCCACGTTCGCAGCATGCTTGACGATGCCGAGCAGGTTGGTCCCGGTCGGCGTGCGCGGCGTCCTCAGCTCCCGCTCGCCGAGCCCGTCGAGTTTCCACAGGAGCGCCTCGCGGGCCTCCTGGAGGTAGTGCCTGAGCGCGTCCTTGGGGTCGGTGAGGTCCGTCATGCCTGCATTCTGCTACGGCAGCATCCGATCGATCAGGAATCGAGAAGGGGCGTCGCAGGTCCAGCCGTAGTGTGGGCGGTGCAAGGACCACTTCGAGGAGCGACAGATGCCGTACACCGTAGATTTCAAGGACGTGTCCACCGTGGGACTCGAATCGTCCCCCGTCGCGGAGGCCCTGGCCGGGCTGAGGGCCAATGAGTCCCGCTACTTCAAGAACAAGTACGACCACGACTTCACCGTCACCCCGGCCAGTGAGGCCCCCGAGACCCTCGAGTGGATCCAGCGGATCCTCGCCGAGGAGCGCAGCCTGACCATCGCCTCGCGCCCGCTCGAGGTCACCTCCTTCGAGGTGGACGGCATCAGGATGGCCTACGTGTTCTACGAGTCGGGCCTCTCGATCAACGTCATGTACTCCCTCGACGACGGCGGCAAGCGGGCGGTGGGCTTCAAGCTCTCCCAGGGCATGGAAGTCCCCGAGGAACTCGCGGGCACCTTCAAGTTCGCCCGGCAGAAGTCGAAGCTCGCCGGCGAGATCCGTGGCTCCTACTTCGTGATCAAGGGCGAGCACTGATCCCAGGACCCGGGGGGGAGCGGGCTGTCACACGGCGAGGCCGGCCGGTGTCCTATGGCTGGAATCCCGAGACGACGGGACCAGACGAGAAGGAGACACCGTGGGTGAGAACACCGGCACAGGGCGCCACCGCGTCGTCGTCATCGGCGGAGGGTACGCCGGCACCATGGCGGCCAACCGCCTGACCCGCAGGGACGCAGAGGTGACGCTCGTCAATCCCCGCCCCGAGTTCGTCGAGCGGATCCGGCTGCACCAGCTCGTCGGCGGGACGCACGACGCCGTTCACCGCCTCCGCGACGTCCTGGCCGAGCGCGTCGCCCTCGTCGTGGACGAAGCGACCAGGATCGACACTGCTCGGGGCGCCGTGGACCTCGCCTCCGGGCGGACCCTCGAGTACGACTACCTCGTGTACGCCGTCGGGAGTGCCGGGGCCGAACCGACCGTGCCGGGCGCGGCCGAGTTCGCCCACCCGCTGTCGACCCTCGAGGACGCCCGGCGGGCGCGGGCGGCGGTCGAGGCGGCGCCGCTGGGGGCGCCAGTGGCGGTTGTGGGCGGCGGCCCCACCGGGATCGAGGCCGCCGCCGAGCTTGCCGAGCGGGGCCGGCCGGTCACGCTCGTCACCGGCGGCGTGCTCGGCCCCTCCCTGCACCCGGCAGCCCGGCGGGCGCTCGCCGCCCGCCTGCGCGCGCTGGGCGTCCTGGTGCTCGACGGCGCCGGCGCCCGGGCCGCCGAGGTGGGCCCCGCCGTCGTGCGCCTCGACGACGGCCGCGCGGTCCGCAGCGACGTGACCCTCTGGACCGCCGGATTCGGGGTCCCAGACCTCGCCGCCCGCAGCGGCCTGAGCACCGACGGGGCGGGCCGTCTCCTCACGGACGAGACCCTCACGAGCGTGGACGATCCGCGGATCGTGGCCGCCGGCGACGCGGCCGCGCCCTCCGGGGCGCCGTACCGGATGAGCTGCCAGGCGGCGCTCCCGCTGGGGTCGCACGCGGCCGATGTGCTGCTCGCCCGCATGGCGGGCACGACGCCGCCCACGGTCGCCGTGGGCTTCGTGGGCCAGTGCCTCAGCACGGGGCGCAGCTCGGGCCTCGTCCAGACCGCCTCGACGGACGACCGGGCCAGGGCGCCCTTCGTCCGCGGGCGGGCAGCGGCGGCCATCAAGGAGGCCGTCTGCTGGTCGACCTACGCCGGGCTCGTCGTCGAGGGCCGGCACCCGGGTCTCGTGCAGTGGGCCTTCGTCAAGGACGGCCGCCGCCGGCGCCTGCTCGAGGCACCGCGCCGCTGCGACGCCGCCAGGTCCCGGACCGCGTAGCGTGGACGGGCGAGAGGGAGTGCCGATGACGGACGGAGCTGCCGACCGGGCCACCACCGTGTTCGTGGCCCACCGCAATCTGCTGTTCACGGTGGCCTACGAGATGCTCGGCTCGGCCGCCGACGCCGAGGACGTCCTCCAGGAGACCTGGCTGCGGTGGTCCGCGGTGGACCTCGGGCAGGTCCGCGACGAGCGGGCCTACCTCGTGCGGATCACCACTCGCCAGGCCCTCAACCGGCTGCGGACCCTGAGCCGCCGCAGGGAGTCGTACGTGGGTCCGTGGCTGCCCGAGCCCCTCCTCACCGCTCCGGATGTGGCCGACGACGTCGAGCTGGCCGAGAGCGTCTCGATGGCCCTCATGCTCGTGCTCGAGACCCTCGCCCCGATCGAACGCGCGGTGTTCGTGCTGCGGGAGGTGTTCGACTTGGGCTACGACGAGATCGCCGCAGCAGTCGGGAAGGCCCCCGCGGCCGTGCGGCAGATCGCCCACCGCGCTCGGCGGGGCGTCGAGGCCCGCAGGCCCCGCGAGACGCCCGCCCCGGCCGAGGTCAGGGCGGCCTTGGCCTCGTTCCAGCGCGCGGTCGACACCGGCGACCTCCAAGGGCTGCTCGACGTGCTCTCACCCGAGGTCGTCCTCGTCTCCGACGGCGGAGGGCTCAGGCAGGCGGCCCGGAAGCCCATCCTCGGGGCAGAGAAGGTCCTGCGGTTCTTCGCCGGAATCCTGGCGAAGGCCCCCGGCCCGGTCACGAGCGAGCAGACCCAGGTCAACGGCGCGCCCGGCCTCCTGTTCCGCATCGGCGGCGAGCTCGACGGCGTCCTGGCCGTGCGCCTGGACGGCTCCCTGGTCGCGGGCATCTACTACGTCCGCAACCCCGAGAAGCTCCACCGCGTCGGGACCGAGGCGGAGCTCAGGCTCGGATGACGTGCGCGGCCGGACCCGGCATGTACAGGGCTCCGCGCGAGTCCTACCCTGAGGCGGTGGACACGGCAGACGAGGGGGCGGGCACCCTTCCCGACGGCCTCACCGTCGTGGCGCTCAGTTCCGCCACCTGGGATGCCTTCGCGGACCTGGCCGAGCGCAACAACGGCGTCTTCGGCGGGTGCTGGTGCATGTGGTTCCAGACCTTCTACGCCGACAAGCGGCTCGCCGAGGAGGACAACCGCACCCAGAAGCGCCGCCTCGTCGACGAGGGCAGGGCGCACGCTGCGCTCGTCCTGCAGGACGGGGAGGCCGTGGCCTGGTGCGAGTACGGCACACCTGACGAGCTGCCGAACATCTACCACCGCAAGCAGTACGAGGCCGAGCTCGATGTGCTGCCGGACTACCGGCTCACGTGCATCTTCGTGGACAGGCGCCACCGCCACCGCGGCCTCTCCTCGGTCGCCGTCCGGGGCGCGCTCCGGCTCATCGCGGAGGCAGGCGGGGGCGTCGTGGAGGGCTACCCGCACGACACCGGCGGTGCGCGCCAAGCAGTCCTCTACAACGGCACCAGACGGCTCTTCGAGGCCGCGGGGTTCGAGTACATCCGCCCCAAGGGCAGCAAGAACTGCGTCATGCGCACCGTCGTCGCGGCCGCCTGAGCCGCTCGGGCCCGGTTCGCCCGGCCCACGTTGTGCCCGGCCTCCCGGGGGTCACCACTGCCGGCGCACCGCGGCCTTCGCTCCGGTGACCAGGGTCGCCGGAGGGACGTCGTCGGCCACGACGGCGCCCGCGGCGATGACGGCGTCGCGCCCGATGCTGACGCCGGGCAGGATCGTGGCGCCAGCGCCGATCCACACGTTCTCCGCCACGTCGATGGGCGCGCCGGTGAGCCACAGCCGCCGCTCGGCGGGGTCGACCGGATGGCCGTTCGTGATGAACGTGACCCCGGGCCCGACCATGACGCGTTCGGCCAGCCGGATCCCCGCGTAGTCGAGGAAGGTGCAGTTCTGGTTGATGAACACCCGCTCGGCGAGGTCGAGCCTGAGGCCGTGGTCGGTGTAGAAGGGCGGGTAGATCGTCACGCGCGGCGGCAGCGGCCTGCCCAGGATCTGCTCGAAGAGCGCGGCCTTGCCCTCCTCGTCGTCGAAGGGCATGACGTTGAGGCGGGAGGTCAGCTCGGTGACACGCAGCACGCGTTCGCTCATCGCCTGGAACTCCGGGCTGTGGACGGCCATGAATCTCTCGCGGGACACCGCCCCATCCTCTCCTGCCGGCGCCGCCCCGGCTACCCGAGCCGCGCGAACGGTGCGGCGTAGCGGAAGGTGCCCCGCGCGCCGTCGTCTGCGGACAGCAGGCGCACCTGGAACAGCTCGCCCCAGGCGGGGTCCGGAGCGGCCACACCGTGGCGGGCGGCGGGCTCCCAGCCGTGGGCGCCGTAGTACGCGGGGTCGCCGAGGAGCGCGATGAGGCGCTCGCCCCGGGCCTCGGCAGTGCGGACGGTCGCCTCGAGCAGCGCCGCGCCGATGCCCCGGCCCTGACGGTCCGGCCGCACGGAGATCGGCCCGAGGCCCAGGGCCGGCACAGGCTCGCGGCCGGGCGCGTCGAGCCAGCCGCGGGTCGTGATGGCGTGGCCGACGACGGCGCCCTCCTCCTCCGCGACGAGGGCCAGCTCGGGCAGGTACCCCGCGTCGGCGCGGAGCCACTCGAGCAGCGCGGCCTCCCCGGGGTCGCCCGTCGCGTCCACGGGCGGTGCCGAGTGGGCGGCCCGGGCGAACGCCGCCGCGGTCACGGCGCGGACGGCGGGGAAGTCCCGGGGATGCTCGGGACGGACGACGGCGGCCCCCCGCCTCACGCCGCCCTCCCGCCGCGGGTGCCGAACGAGGCCAGCAGGAGCGCCTCGGCGAGGACCGCCCTGTGGAAGTCGTCCAGGTCGATGGACTCGTCGGCGCCGTGGGCGCGCGAGTCCGGGTCCTCCACCCCGGTGATGAGCACCTGCGCCGACGGATACCGGGCGGCGACTTCGGCCGCGGCGGGGATCGAGCCGCCCACCCCCATGAGCACGGGGTCCACGCCCCAGGCCTCCTTCATCGCCTGCAGCATGCTCTGGGCGGGCCCCGAGGCGGCGTCGCCGGCGAAGGCCCTCGTCGCGGCGCCGGCCGTCACGGTGATGCGCGCGCCGAGCGGGACGTTGGCCTCGAGGTGGGCGCGCACCGCGGCCAGCGCACGCGCCGGGTCGTCCCCGGGGGCGAGCCGGAGACTGAACCTCGCCCGGGCAGAAGGGACGATCGCGTCCGCGGACAGGGCCACGGGCGGGGCGTCGATGCCGATGACGGACAGGGCCGGCTTGGTCCACAGTCGGGAGGCGATGCTGCCGGAACCGGCAAGCTGCACGCCCGGCAGCACCCCGGCATCGAGCCGGTAGTCCTCCTCGCTCAGCTCCATCCTGCCCTCGTCCCAGCCCACGAGGCCGCCCTCCTCGCCGAGCGCCCGGACCAGGGCGCGGCACGCGGCCAGGTGGAGGACCACACCGCCCTTGTTGTCCGCCACCCCGCGTCCGAACAGCCGTCCCCGCCGCTCGACGGCCTCGAAGGGCGGGCTGTGCCAGGCCGCGAGGTCCCCGGTCGGTTGGACGTCGTGGTGGGCGTAGAGGAGCACGGTGGGGCATCCCGCCGCCGCGGGCCGGTGCGCGAGGACGGCGGGGGCGCCGGGCATCCCGTCGGGCTTCGCCGCGCGCACGATGCCGACCTCCGGGAACCCGGCGTCCTCGAACAGTTCGGCCACGAGGGCCGCGCTGTGCTCGAGGTGCCGCAGGTCCGCCCCTGCCCACGCGGAGCCGGGAATGGACACGAGCCTGCGCAGATCGCCGAGGGCCTCGTCTGCCCCCGCCCGGACGTGCGCCCGCAGGAGCTCGGTGCAGTGCGCCATGGTTCCACCCTTCCACCCGGCTCCGCTGCCGCCAAGCGCTGTACGGCGCAGTGGCGGACGGCGGAGAATGCCTCCAGTGCCTCTCGGGCCGAGATTGCGGTCCATGCATATCTATGTAGACTGATGCATAACAATTCGTGCTGGCCGCGCTGCCATGCATCCCCCTGCTGAAGGAGTACACCGTGAAGGATCGCATCGTCCTCGCCTACTCGGGCGGTCTGGACACCTCCGTCGCGATCGGCTGGATCGCCGACGCGACCGGCGCCGAGGTCGTCGCCGTCGCGGTCGACGTCGGCCAGGGCGGCGAGAACATGGAGACGGTCCGCCAGCGCGCCCTGGGCTGCGGCGCCGTGGAGGCCTACGTCGCCGACGCGCGCGACGAGTTCGCGGACGAGTACTGCATGCCGACCCTCAAGGCGAACGGCCTCTACCAGGGCCACTACCCGCTCGTGTCCGCGATCTCCCGTCCGGTCATCGTCAAGCACCTCGTGAAGGCCGCCCGCGAGTTCGGCGCGACCACGGTGGCGCACGGCTGCACGGGCAAGGGCAACGACCAGGTCCGCTTCGAGGTGGGCATCCAGACCCTCGGCCCCGACCTGAAGTGCATCGCCCCGGTGCGAGACCTCGCACTCACCCGCGACAAGGCGATCGCCTACGCGGAGGAGAAGCACCTCCCCATCGTCACCACGAAGAAGAACCCCTACTCGATCGACCAGAACGTGTGGGGCCGCGCGGTGGAGACGGGCTACCTCGAGGACATCTGGAACGCCCCGACCAAGGACATCTACGACTACACGGCCACGCCCGAGTTCCCCCCGGCCCCCGACGAGGTGACGATCACCTTCGCCCAGGGCGTGCCGACGGCGCTCGACGGCGTCGCGATGTCCCCGCTGCAGATCATCCAGGAGCTCAACCACCGCGCCGGCGCCCAGGGCGTTGGCCGCATCGACGTGGTCGAGGACCGCCTCGTGGGCATCAAGTCCCGCGAGATCTACGAGGCGCCCGGCGCCATGGCCCTCATCACCGCCCACAAGCACCTCGAGGACATCACGATCGAGCGCGAGCACGCCCGCTTCAAGGCGGGCGTGGACCGCCGCTGGAGCGAGCTCGTGTACGACGGGCAGTGGTTCTCCCCGCTCAAGCGCGCCCTCGACGTCTTCATCGACGACTCCCAGAAGTACGTCTCCGGCGACATCCGCATGGTCCTGCACGGCGGCACCGCGGTGGTCAACGGCCGCCGCTCCGACACCTCCCTGTATGACTTCAACCTCGCCACCTACGACACGGGCGACACGTTCGACCAGTCCAACGCGAAGGGCTTCATCGACATCTGGGGCATGTCCTCGAAGGTGGCCTCGACCCGCGACCAGCGCGCCGCGGGGGAGTAGCCCGGATGGCTGAGCAGAATGCGGCGGAGCACCAGCCCGCGGCACAGCACGGGACGAACACGGGAGCGCTCTGGGGCGGCCGCTTCGCCGGGGGACCGGCGGACGCGCTCGCCGCGCTGAGCAAGTCCACGCACTTCGACTGGCGGCTGGCCCGCTACGACATCGCCGGCTCCCGGGCCCACGCCCGGGTCCTGCACCGCGCAGGCCTGCTCGACGACGCCGAGCTCGCCGGCATGCTCGACGCCCTGGACCGGCTGGACGCCGATGTGGCGTCCGGAGCCTACGTCGCGGCCGAGTCGGACGAGGACGTGCACGGCTCGCTCGAGCGCGGCCTCATCGAGCGTGCGGGGGCCCACCTGGGCGGCAAGCTGCGGGCCGGGCGCTCGCGCAACGACCAGGTGGCCACCCTCGGGCGCATGTTCCTGCGCGACCACGCGCGGGTCATCGCCCGAGGCGTCCTGGCCACGGTCGATGCCCTCGTGGCCCAGGCCGAGGCGCACCCGGAGGCCGCGATGCCCGGCCGGACGCACCTCCAGCACGCCCAGCCCGTGCTGCTCAGCCACCACCTGCTCGCCCACGCGTGGGCGCTGCTGCGCGACGTCCAGCGCCTGCAGGACTGGGACCGCCGCGCGGCGGTGTCCCCCTACGGCTCGGGCGCGCTCGCGGGCTCGTCCCTCGGGCTCGACCCGGAGGCCGTCGCCGCCGACCTCGGCTTCGACTCGGCCGTGCACAACTCGATCGACGGCACCGCCTCCCGCGATGTCTTCGCCGAGTTCGCGTGGGTCGCGGCGATGATCGGGGTGGACCTCTCCCGCATCTCCGAGGAGGTCATCCTCTGGGCCACGAAGGAGTTCTCCTTCGTCACGCTCGACGACGCCTACTCGACCGGCTCGAGCATCATGCCGCAGAAGAAGAACCCGGACGTGGCCGAGCTCGCCCGGGGCAAGGCCGGACGCCTCATCGGCGACCTCACGGGCCTGCTCGCGACCCTCAAGGGCCTCCCTCTCGCCTACAACCGCGACCTGCAGGAGGACAAGGAGCCGGTCTTCGACGCGGCGGACACGCTCGAGCTCCTGCTCCCGGCCGTGTCCGGCATGGTGGCCACGCTCGTCTTCAACACCGAGCGCATGGCCGCCCTCGCCCCGCAGGGCTTCGCCCTCGCGACGGACATCGCCGAATGGCTCGTGCGCCAGGGCGTCCCGTTCCGCGAGGCCCACGAGCTCTCCGGGGCAGCCGTCAAGCAGGCCGAGTCCCGCGGCGTCGAGCTGTGGGACCTCACGGACGAGGAGTACGCGGCGATCAGCCCCGCGCTGACCCCCGAGGTCCGCTCAGTGCTCTCCACGGAGGGATCCCTGGCGAGCCGGAGCGTCCAGGGGGGCACCGCGCCGTCGGCCGTCGCCCGGCAGCTGCAGGCCCTCAAGGCGCAGCTGGCCGACGCCCGGACGTTCGCCGGCTGAGCTCGCGCACCACTTCGCGGCGGCCGTCCCTTCCCGGGGCGGCCGCCGCGGCGCATCATCATTGCGTGCCCCCGCGCACCCTCATGCTCGTCGTGGCGCACCCGGACGACGACGCGATCGGAATCGCCGGCTCGATCGCCCTGCACGGCGACGAACCGGGCTTCAGGTTCGCCCTCGTCCACGCGACCGACGGGGGCGCGGGCATGATCGCCCCCGGGACGGACACGAACCGCGCCGACCTCGGCCGGTACCGCCGCGGCGAGGACGAGCGGGCCTGGTCCGCGCACGGGCGGGGACCCGACCGCCACGAATGGCTCGGCTACGAGGACGGCTGCCTCTGCGATGCCGACTTCGACGGGCTCACGGCCCGCATCCGGGCCCTGCTGGAGGAAGAGCGCCCGGACGTCGTGGCCACCTTCGGGCCGGATGGCGTGACGGGGCACCCCGACCACATCGCCGTCGGCTCTGCCACGGATGCCGCCTTCCTCGCGCTCGCGGGGCGCGGCGGCCCTGGCCTGAAGCGCCTCCTGCACTGGGCCCTGAAGGAATCCACCTGGCTGCGCATCAACGCGGCCCGCACCTCGAGCGGACTGCCGCCCTGGGATCCCGCGCAGGTGTACCACTTCCGGGGCATCCCCGACGAGCTCGTCGACATGCGGGTGGACACCCGCGCCGTCGCCGAGCGGGTCGTCGCCGGGCTCGCCGAGCACCGCAGTCAGCGGCTCTCGCTCTTCGAGCATCCGCTCGCGCACGCGGCCTGGCTCGCTGCGGCCTCGCACGAGCACTTCGTGCAGGCCTGGCCCCCGCGCGAGCGGCGCGGGCCGCTCCTGACCGACATCTTCGAGGGCCTCGGCTAGGTCCCGCGCGGGCCCCGACTGGCTAGGCTGGAGAGCATGGGAACCGACGCCGCAGCCCCGACCGACCCCGAGCTCCTCGCCGCCCTCCGCGCGGCGGCAGAGGGGATCCACCACGAGATCGGGGGCCTCGGGGAGGACTCCGTCGCGGCGCCGTCCGAGCTGCCCGGATGGACCCGCGGCCACGTCCTGGCCCACATCGAGGGGATCGCGGCCGCACTGGCCCGGCAGGCCGAGCTTGCCCGCCGGCGCGAGCAGGCCGACCTCTACGACGGCGGCAAGGCTGCCCGCGACCGTGCCATCGAATCCGGCGCGCGGGCCTCCGCCCAGGTGCACCGACGCCGCACGGGCGCGGCCGTGGACCGCGCCGTCGCCGCGTTCGCCGCACTCGACCCGGCCGAGTGGGACACCCCGGTCCGCTTCCGCGACGGGGTGGTGCGGGACGCAGGGCTCGCCCTGTGGCGCGAGCTGGTGGTCCACCGCAGCGACCTCGGGACCGGATGCACGCAGCAGGAGTGGACTGCCGGCTTCTGCCGCCACCTCGTCGACTTCCTCGCCCCGCGCGTCCCCGAGGGCCAGATGTTCGTCCTGCGCCCGGCGGGCGGCGAGCCGATCCGGCTCGGCGGCGGCAGCGACGGCGTCGTGCTCACGGGGCGCCTGCAGGACCTCGCGGCCTGGCTCGCCGGCCGCCCCGTCTCCCACGGCGCCGTCCGCGCCGAGCGCGACGGCCAGGCGGTCCCGCTGCCCGAGCTCGGACCGTGGCCGTCCGCGCTCCCCGCGGCCTAGCAGCCGTGGACTTCGACACCCTGGTCCACTGGCTCCTGCGGGACCCCGTCGCCGTCGCCCCCGACCTCCTCGGCGCCGTGCTCTCGCACACGACGCCGGAGGGGACCGTGGCCGTCCGCCTCACGGAGGTGGAGGCCTACCGGGGGCACCGGGACTCCGAGCATCCGGACCCCGGCTCGCACTCCTACAACGGCCGCACCCCCCGCAACGAGGCCATGTGGGGCCCTCCCGGGCGCCTGTACGTGTACTTCACCTACGGGATGCACTTCTGCGCGAACATCGTGTGCGGCCCGGCGGGGAGCTCCTCGGGCTGTCTGCTCAGGGGCGGCGAGGTGGTCGACGGCCTCGCGCTCGCACGGTCGCGGCGCCCCGCGGCCAAGCGGGACGCGGAGCTCGCCCGGGGCCCGGCGCGCCTGGCCCAGGCGCTCGCCATCGGCCGCGCGGACAACGGCGCGGCGCTCGACGGCGGCCGGTTCCGGCTCGAGCCCCCGGCCCACCGCGCCGCCGGGGTGCTCTCCGGCCCGCGCGTGGGGGTGGCCGGGGCCGGCGGCTCGGCCGACTACCCGTGGCGCTTCTGGCTCCCCGGGGAGCCGAGCGTCTCCCCATACCGCGCCGCGAAGGCCCGCCCGCCCCGGACAACCCTCTGAAGGTCGCCGACTGGAGGTCATCTCCTGGAGATTCGGTAACGTGGACCCGTGAATGAACCGAGCCCAGAGATGACGCCGAACTCCCGGGACCGCGCGGCGGCCCCGCCCGGCGCCGCGGTGGGAGAGATCCTCGACCGCCTCTGCGCGACGGTGCCGGACTATCCGAAGCCCGGGATCATCTTCAAGGACCTCACCCCGGCGTTCGCCGATCCGGAGGGCCTGCGCGCCATCGTGGACGCGATCGTCGCGCCGTTCGCGGGCCAGTTCGACCTTGTCGCAGGCATCGAGGCGCGCGGCTTCCTGCTGGCCGCCGCCGCAGCCTATGCGACCGGCACGGGCGTCCTCACGGTCCGCAAGGCCGGGAAGCTCCCGCGCGAGACCTTCCTGGAGGAGTACGCCCTCGAGTACGGCACGGCCGCCCTCGAGGTGCACACCACGGACATCCCCGCGGGCTCCCGCGTCCTGGTGCTCGACGACGTCCTCGCCACCGGCGGCACGGTCGGCGCCGCGGTGCGCCTGGTGGGCCGGTGCGGCGGCGAGATCGTGGGCGTGGGCGTCGTGCTCGAGCTCGAAGGGCTCGGCGGCCGCGAGGCCCTCTCGGGGCACCGCGTGCACTCCCTCCAGCGCCTCGGCGACTGATCTCCCGTCCCCTCCGGCCCGGTGGACGCTGGGTCCGCCGGAATCGCAGTAGAATGGACGGTCAAACTTTTCTTGTTAGGGGAAGGCAAGGATGCTCGACGCCGATCTCGCCCATGAACGGGACTACGTCAGGGGTCTCTACACGCGTCTCGATGAGCTGCGTGAGGAGAAGCGCGGCCAGCTGGCGGCGGTCCGCAAGGCCGGCGCCATCGGCTCGATCCAGAATGTGTCGGAACGCGACGCGTTCGCCGCGATGTACGAGGACCGCCTCGCCCAGCTGGACGCGGTGGAGAACCGCCTCGTGTTCGGCCGCCTCGACCTCGACGGCGGTGAGTCCCAGTACATCGGTCGCATCGGCCTGAGCACCGACGACCTGCGCCGCCTGATGGTCGACTGGCGCGCCCCGGAGGCGAGCCACTTCTACCAGGCCACGGCTTTCGACCGGCAGGGAGTGCGCCGGCGACGCCACCTCATCCTGCAGGGCCGGGAGGTCGTCGCCATCGAGGACGACGTCCTCGACTCCGACATGCTCACCGAGGGCACCGCGCACCACCAGGGCGAGGGGGCGCTGCTTGCCGCCCTGAACTCGAAGCGCACGGGCCGCATGGCGGACATCGTCAGCACGATCCAGGCCGAGCAGGACCGCATCATCCGGGCCCCCATGGCCGGCGCCCTCGTGGTCCAGGGCGGCCCCGGCACCGGCAAGACCGCGGTGGCCCTGCACCGGGCGGCGTACCTGCTGTACTCGCACCGCGACCGCCTCAAGAGCGCCGGGGTGCTGCTCGTGGGCCCGTCGTCGTCCTTCATGAAGTACATCGAGCGGGTGCTGCCCTCGCTCGGTGAGACCGGCGTCGTGATGTCCAGCGTCGGCCGGCTCATGCCGGGCATCACGGGCGTTCCCGAGAAGGATCCCCGCATCGCCGCGCTCAAGGGCAGCCAGCGCATGGTTCCGCTCATCGCCGCCGCGGTGGCGAACCGGCAGCGTGTCCCCTCCTCGGACCGTGTGCTCGAGGTCGAGGGCTACCGGCTGCTGCTCACCCCGCGCCAGGTGCGCCGGGCGCGGGACAAGGCCCGGGCCACCGGCAAGCCGTACAACGAGGCCCGGAACACGTTCGTGAAGATCCTCCTGCGCGAGCTCACCGAGCAGCTGCAGTCCAAGGTCGAGGCGAGCGGCTCGGGCAACACCACCGACCGCTCGTACCTCGCCGAGGACGTGCGGCAGTCCCGCGACGTGCGCGTGGCGGTGAACCTGTGCTGGATGCCGATGACCGCGGAGAAGCTCGTGGCCGAGCTCCTGGGCCGGCGGAGCATCCTCGACGCGGTCGCCCAGGATCTCACCGAGGAGGAGCGCGACCTCCTGCACCGCCCCGAGGACGCGCCGTGGACCGAGGCGGACGTGCCGCTGCTGGATGAGGCGGCTGAGCTGCTCGGCGAGCTCGACGCGGTGACGGGCCACGAGGCGGCGCGCCGCGAGGCCGAGCGCCGCCGCGACCTCGAGAACGCCCAGCAGACCCTCAAGAACATCGACGCCGCACTGCGCGAGCAGGGGATCGACGGCGTCGTCGAGGCCGAGGACCTCGTGGCCTTCCAGCAGGAGCCCGAGGTCCGCCTCACCGCCGCCGAGCGCGCGGTGGGGGACCGCACCTGGGCCTACGGGCACATCATCGTCGACGAGGCGCAGGAGCTCTCCTACATGCAGTGGCGCCTGCTGGTGCGCCGCTGCCCGCTCAAGTCGTTCACGATCGTCGGGGATATCGCCCAGACCTCCTCGGCGGCCGGCGCCTCGTCGTGGGGCCGGGCCCTGCGTCCGTTCTTCGGCGACCGGTGGACGCTCGAGGAGCTCACGGTCAACTACCGCACGCCGGCGCAGATCGCCGAGGCGGCCGCCCGCATGGCCGCGGCCGCCGGGCTCGTGGTCTCGGCGCCCAAGGCGGTGCGGGAGGGACGCTGGGACCCGATCGTCGAGCGGGTGGAGGCGGGCGCCGTCGTGCCCCGCCTGCTGGAAGTGCTCCCCGAGGAGCTCGAGGCGGCCGACGGCGGTCTGGTCGCCGTCATCGCCGAGGCACCACTGCTCGGGGCGGCGCGCGATGCCCTGCGCGACGTGTACGGATCACGGGTCGGCGGGGGAGCAGGCAGCTTCGAGCAGGACATCGTGGTGCTCGATCCGCGGGAGGCGAAGGGCCTCGAGTTCGACGTCGTCGTGGTCCTCGAGCCCTCGGCGCTGCTCGACCACGAGTACGGCAAGGTGGGCGACCTCTACGTGGCCATGACCCGTCCGACGCAGCGGCTGCGCCTCATCTCGGAGGGGCCGCTCCCGGCCGGCATCGAGCAGGGGAAGCGCGGGCGTGGCTGATACCGTAGAGGCCGTGCCGCAGACAGCAATCCTCGACTCCCAGAAGAACGATCCGAGCTTCCCGAACATCTGGCAGGAGCTCGTGTGGCGTGGCCTGGTCCACGTCTCGACCGACGAGGGCGAGCTCGAAGAGCTCCTCTCCGGGGAGCCGATCACGTACTACTGCGGCTTCGACCCCACCGCCCCGAGCCTCCACCTGGGCAACCTCGTCCAGCTGCTCGTGCTCCGCCGGCTGCAGCTGGCCGGGCACAAGCCGCTCGGCCTCGTCGGGGGCTCCACAGGCCTGATCGGCGATCCCCGCCCCACCGCCGAGCGCACGCTCAACACCAAGGACACGGTCGCGGAGTGGGTGGGCTACCTCAAGGCGCAGGTGAGCCGCTTCCTCTCCTTCGAGGGGGAGAACGCGGCGCGGATCGTGAACAACCTCGACTGGACCGCCCCGCTCTCGGCCATCGACTTCCTGCGCGAGATCGGCAAGCACTTCCGCGTCGGCACCATGCTGCGCAAGGACGCGGTCGCCTCGCGCCTGAGTTCGGACGAGGGCATCTCCTACACCGAGTTCAGCTACCAGATCCTGCAGGGCATGGACTACCTCGAGCTCTACCGGCAGTACGGCTGCGTCCTCGAGACGGGCGGCTCCGACCAGTGGGGCAACCTCACGAGCGGCACCGAGCTGATCCGCAAGGTCGAGGGCAAGACGGTCCACGCGCTCGGCACGCCGCTGATCACCAACGCCGACGGCACGAAGTTCGGCAAGAGCGAGGGCAACGCCATCTGGCTCGACGCGGCCATGTGCTCGCCGTACACCTTCTACCAGTTCTGGCTCAACACCTCGGATGCGGACGTGGTCGACCGCCTCAAGGTGTTCACCTTCCTCACCCGCGCCGAGATCGAGGACCTCGAGGCCGCGGTCGCCGGGCGGCCGTTCGCCCGCGAGGCCCAGCGGCGCCTCGCCTTCGAGGTGACCTCCCTCGTGCACGGAGTCGACGCGACGGAGAAGGTCATCGCCGCCTCCGCGGCGCTCTTCGGCAACGGCGACCTCGGGGTGCTCGACGAGGGCACCCTCTCCGCCGCGACCGCGGAACTGACGACGGCGGCGGTGACGGCCGAGCAGCTCGGGATCGTCGAGCTGCTGGTCGCCACCGGGCTGGCGGAGAGCAAGTCGGCGGCGCGGCGGACGGTCGGCGAGGGCGGCGCCTACGTGAACAACACCAAGATCACGGACCCCGAGGCGGCGGTGACCGCCGAGGACGCGCTGCATGGGCGCTACTTCCTCGTGCGGCGCGGCAAGAAGAACCTGGCGACCGCCGTCCTCGAGGGCTGAGGCGCGCACGGAAGCATCCCGGAAGGGCCCCCACGGCAGCCGCCGTGGGGGCCCTTCGCGCGTGGTCAAGGCGACACGCCCGGGCTGCGCGGACGAGTTGCACGGGGCCCGGGCGGCGGGTAATGTATTCCGAGTCGCCAACGCAGAGCGGAGGCGGAAAACCTCGATCATCCCTTCGGGAAATGCTCGGAGTGCTGGCCTTCTGGCCAGAACATCCTGCAGCGCCTCGAAAAGGAAAACGGAAAGCCGATTTGAAAACGGCGGCCCGGATCGGGTAGGATTGAATCTTGTTGCCGCGGGGATGTGGCCGGCCGGTTGGCTGGTCGGAGTACCTGCGGGGGCGTGTTGTTTGAGAACTCAA
>NZ_JAUSRH010000003.1 GCF_030811715.1 Sinomonas atrocyanea
CGGGCGCCCCTCGGGGCCGGCGGGGGGGGGGGGGGGCGCGGGGGGGGGGGGCGCCCCCCGCCCCCCCCCCCCCGCGGGGGCCCCCCCCCCCCCGCGGGGGGGGGGGGGGCCCCCCGGGGGGGCCCCCCCCCGCCGCCGTGGTCGCGCTGGCCCGGTGCTGGGCTCAGCGGGCGAACACCTCGCGGACGAGGACGTCGCCTTCGGCCGAGTGCCGCTTCATCGAGCCCGCGCTCGTCGCGGCCGAGGCGGCACGCGAGACGAGGCGCAGCTCGCGCCCGAGGGACGGGATGAGGCGCACGGCCATGTACATCCACGGGCCCTGGTTGGCCGGCTCGTCCTGCGCCCAGATGACCTCGGCGTTCGGGTACTTCGCGAGCTCCGCCTTGATCTCCTCCTCGGGCAGCGGGTAGAGCTGCTCGACCCGGACGATCGCCGTGCGCGTGTCCTTGGCCTTCGTCCGGGCGGACAGCAGGTCGTAGTACAGGCGGCCGGAGACGAGGACCACGCGGTCCACGGCGCTCGCGTCCAGCTGCTCGTGCTCGCCGATGACCGGGCGGAACGTGCCCGAGGTGAAGTCCTCGACGGTCGAGGCCGCGGCCTTCAGGCGCAGCAGCTGCTTCGGCGTGAAGACGATGAGCGGCTTGCGCGGGCGGCTGTACGCCTGGCGGCGCAGCAGATGGAAGTGCGACGCCGGCGTGCTCGGCTGGGCGACGATCATGTTCTGCTCGGCGCACAGCTGCAGGAAGCGCTCGATGCGGGCGGAGGAGTGGTCCGGTCCCTGGCCCTCGTAGCCGTGGGGCAGGAGCATGACGAGCGAACTGCGCTGGCCCCACTTCTGCTCGGCCGAGGAGATGAACTCGTCGATGATCGTCTGGGCGCCGTTGACGAAGTCGCCGAACTGCGCCTCCCACGCCACGAGCGTGTCCGGCCGCTCCACCGAGTAGCCGTACTCGAAGCCCAGGGCCGCGTACTCCGACAGCGAGGAGTCGTAGATCGCGAGCTTGGCCTGATCGTCGGAGATGTGGGCGAGAGGAGTCCACTCGTCGCCGTTGCTGCGGTCGTGGAACACCGCGTGACGCTGCACGAACGTGCCGCGGCGGGAGTCCTGGCCCGCGAGGCGGACCGGGACGCCCTCGGCGATGAGCGAGCCGAACGCCGCGATCTCGCCGAAGCCCCAGTCGATGCCGCCCTCGCGGGACATCTGCTCGCGCCGCTCGAGGAGCTGCTTGAGCTTGGGGTGGACGCCGAAGCCCTCGGGGACCGCGACGTGGGCCTGGCCGATGCGCGCGAGCGTCTCCGCGCTGATCGCGGTCGAGCGCTGCGAGGCGCCGGCGGCGTCGTCCTCCTGCTGGGCGAGGGGACGCTCGAGGTCCGAGACGGCCTTCGCGTCCCCGGTGACGATCGGGATCGGCGAGGTCTGGGCCGCGTGGGTCTCGGCGAAGACGCGCTCGAGGCGCTCCTGGTAGTCGCGCAGGAGCTGCTCTGCCTCTTCCTGCGTGATGTCCCCACGGCCGATCAGGCTCTCGGTGTAGAGCTTCCGGACCGAGCGCTTCGCCTCGATGAGGTTGTACATCATCGGCTGGGTCATCGACGGGTCGTCGCCTTCGTTGTGGCCGCGGCGGCGGTAGCACACGAGGTCGATGACGACGTCCTTGTGGAAGCGCTGGCGGAACCGGTAGGCCATCTGCGCCACGCGTACCACGGCCTCGGGGTCGTCGCCGTTGACGTGGAACACCGGCGCCTGGACCATCTTCGCCACGTCGGTGGAGTACACCGACGAGCGGGAGGCCGAGGGCGAGGTCGTGAAGCCGACCTGGTTGTTCACCACGATGTGGATCGTGCCGCCGGTGCGGTAGCCGCGCAGCTGTGAGAGGTTCAGCGTCTCCGCCACGACGCCCTGGCCGGCGAAGGCCGCGTCGCCGTGGACCAGGATCGGCAGCACCGGGAACGCCTCGCCCCGGTCGAGGCGGTCCTGCTTGGCGCGGACGATGCCCTCGAGGACCGGGTCGACGGCCTCGAGGTGCGAGGGGTTCGCGGCGAGGTAGACCTTGGTCTGCTTGCCGTTCTCCGCGGTGAAGGTCCCCTCGGTGCCGAGGTGGTACTTCACGTCGCCGGAACCCTGCACGCTCTTGGGGTCCTGGGTGCCCTCGAACTCGCGGAACACCTGGGCGTAGGTCTTGCCGGCGATGTTCGTCAGGACGTTGAGGCGGCCGCGGTGGGCCATGCCGATCGCGACCTCGTCGAGGCCGTCCTCCGCTGCCTCGGACAGCGTCGCGTCGAGCAGCGGGATGAGGGACTCGCCGCCCTCGAGGGAGAAGCGCTTCTGGCCGACGAACTTGGTCTGCAGGAACGTCTCGAACGCCTCGGCGGCGTTGAGCCGCGACACGATGCGCAGCTGCTCCTCGCGGCTGGGCTTCTTGTACGGGTGCTCGAGCTCGTCCTGGAACCACTTGCGCTCGGCGGGCTCCTGCAGGTGCATGTACTCGATGCCCGTGGTGCGGCAGTAGGCGTCGCGGAGCACGCCGAGGATGTCGCGGAACTTCATCTTCGGCTTGCCGCCGAAGCCGCCCGTGGGCCACTCGCGGTCGAGGTCCCACAGCGTCAGGCCGTAGGTCAGCACGTCCAGGTCCGGGTGGCGGCGCTGGACGTACTCGAGCGGGTTCGTGTCCGCCATGAGGTGCCCGCGCACGCGGAACGCGTGGATGAGCTGCTGGATGCGCGCCACCTTGTTGATGGCGTCCTCGGGGTTGACCTGGAGGTCGGGGCTCCAGCGCACCGGCTCGTAGGGGATGCGCAGCGACTCGAAGATCTCGTCGTAGAAGCCCTGCTCGCCCAGGAGGAGCTGGTGCACGATCCGGAGGAACTCGCCCGAGCCTGCGCCCTGGATGACGCGGTGGTCGTACGTCGAGGTCAGCGTGATGATCTTGCCGACCGCCTGGAGCGCGAGGATCTTCTCCGAGGCGCCCTGGAACTCCGCGGGGTACTCGAGGGCGCCCACGCCGATGATGGCCGCCTGGCCCTTGGAGAGGCGCGGAACCGAGTGCACCGTGCCGATGCCGCCGGGGTTGGTCAGCGAGACGGTCGTGCCGGCGTAGTCGTCGGCCGTGAGCTTGCCGTCGCGGGCGCGCTTGATGAGGTCCTCGTAGGTGTGCCAGAAGTCCGAGAAGTTCAGCGTCTCGGCCTTCTTGATGTTCGGCACCACGAGCAGGCGGCTGCCGTCCGGCTTGGGCAGGTCGATCGCGATCCCGAAGTTCACGTGCGCATGCTGGATCGCGGCGGGCTTGCCGTCCACCACGTCGTAGGAGACGTTCATCGACGGCATGAGCTTGAGCGCGCGGATCACGGCGTAGCCGATCAGGTGCGTGAAGGAGACCTTGCCGCCGCGCACACGGGTGAGGTGGTTGTTGATCACGATGCGCTGGTCCATGAGGAGCTTCGCGGGCACGGCGCGCACGGTGGTCGCGGTCGGGACCTCGAGGCTCTGGACCATGTTGGTCGCGATGGCCTTGGCCGGGCCGCGGAGCGTCGAGACGACATCCTCCTCGATCGTCTCGTCCTTGGCCGTCTTGGGCAGCTGGGCGGGGATCAGGCCGGTCGTGGACGGGCGGGCACCGTCGCGCACGACGGCGGCGGCGCCCTTCTTCGGGGCCGCTTCCGGCTGCTTCGGGGCCGGTGCAGGAGCCTGCTTCGGCGCTGCCGGCGCGGGCTGGGCTGCCGGGGCCTGGGCAGCCGGCGCCGCCGGGGCCTGGGCTGCCGGCGCAGGAGCCTGCGCCGCGGAGGCCTGGACCGCCGGAATCTGCCGGGTCAGCGTGTCAACGGCCGGCCCCTTCGCCGGCCCGTTGGACGTGTGGCCGCTGTCCGAGTCGAAGGACTCGAACAGCGGCCACCACTTGGCGTCCACGGAGTTCTTGTTCTGCTGGTACTGCTCGTAGAGCTCGTCCACAAGCCACTCGTTGCCGCCGAATTCCTCGGGCAGGCGGTGGGTTGGCAGTTCTGGCACTGGAGATACGCCTCTTCCATCGATACTTAGGCCCGCGTGTCAGCGGCTCCGCGCCTCGGCCCCGTACCGCGCGCCCGCGTGCTCCACCGGGCGATACTCGGGGGCTGGCCGTATCCGCCGACCGCCGTGGGCGCCGTCAGGAGCCCACACTCAAGGGTCCAGTCTAGTAAAGACCGGCGCGAATCGGGCGATTGTGAGTCCGCCGTCACACGCGGGTCGCCCCGCCGGCGCGCTCGGGAGGCGCTGATAGGCTGGACTCACTATGGACGGCACCTCTAGATGCCGGCCTGGTCGCGGGGGCCTCACTGGCGCCCGCCGCCCCAGAGCCGGCATGCACCGTGTACTTGCCCACCTGGTTCCCGCGCGAGCGGCCATGTCATGGCGCGAGGAGCTCGAGCACTGACGTGGAATGGCTCCTGCTGGCTGCCGGCCTGCTCCTCATCCTCGGCACGGGCTTCTTCGTCGCCGTCGAATTCTCCCTCGTGGCGCTCGACCGCGCCACGGTCCAGCGCAGTGCCGACGCGGGCGAGCCCGGTGCCGAGGCCCTCCTGCGCTGCCTCAAGACCCTCTCAACCCAGCTCTCGAGCTGCCAGCTCGGCATCACCCTCACCACGCTCCTGACGGGCTACGTCATGGAGCCCTCGGTGGGCAGGCTCCTTGAGGGGCCGCTGCGCGCGCTGGGGGTGCCCGGGGCCACCGCGGTCTCCCTCACGGTCGCCATGGTCTTCGCGACCCTGCTGTCCATGCTCATCGGCGAGCTCGTGCCCAAGAACCTCGCGATCGCCCGGGCGCTTGCGGTGGGGCGCGCCGTCGCCCGTCCCCAGCTGGTCTTCACGGCGGCCTTCAAGCCTGCGGTGATCCTCTTCAACGGCTTCGCCAACCGCGTGCTCGGGCTCATGGGCATCGAGGCCAAGGAGGAGATCTCCGGGGCCCGCTCGCCCGCCGAGCTCTCGTCCCTCGTGCGGCGCTCCGCCGAGCTCGGAACGCTCGATGCCGGCACGGCGCGGTTCGTGTCCAGGACGCTGCGCTTCTCCGAGAAGACGGCGGCGGACGTCATGACCCCCCGCATCCGCGTGACGACCATCGACGCCGACGAGCCCGTCGACGCGATCGTCGAGGCGGCCCGGACCACCGGCCATTCCCGCTTCCCGGTGATCGGCGACTCGCCGGATGACGTGCGCGGCGTCGTCCACGTGAAGAAGGCCGTGGCGGTGCCGGCGAGGAAGCGCCGCGGCGTCCCCGCGGCCGCCATCATGACCGACATCCTCCAGGTGCCCGAGACGATTCACCTCGACGCGCTCATCTCGCAGCTGCGGGACGGGAACCTCCAGCTCGCCGCCGTGCTCGACGAGTACGGCGGCACCGCGGGGATCGTCACGCTCGAGGACCTGGTGGAAGAGATCGTCGGCGAGGTCGCCGACGAGCACGACCGGCGCGCACCCGGGGTCCTGCAGAGCTCCGCGGGGGACTGGTACTTCCCCGGACTCATGCGGCCCGACGAGGTCTCCGAACAGGTCCCCGGCCTCCGGGTCGTGGACAGCCCCGCGTACGAGACGGTCGGCGGCTACGTCATGAGCGCGCTGGGCCGCGTCGCGCAGACGGGAGACTCCCTCGAGGTCGGGGGCGGGACCCTCACGGTCGTGCGCATGGACGGCCGCAGGGTGGACCGCCTCCGGTTCACACCGCCGCCGCCCGAGCCGGGCGACGCCGAGGCGGCCGGCACCCGGGACGCCTCCGGCCGTGGCTCGGGGAGGGCAGCCTGATGGGGGACTGGGCAGGAATCCTCTGGCTGGCGGTGCTGCTGCTCGGGAACGCCTTCTTCGTCGCGAGCGAGTTCGCGATCATGAGTGCGCGGCGCAGCCAGATCGAGCCGCTCGCGGACGCCGGGTCCGGGCGGGCGAGGACCACGCTCCACGCGATGGAGAACGTCTCGCTCATGCTGGCCGCCGCCCAGCTGGGCATCACCGTGTGCTCCCTGCTGATCCTCCAGGTCGCCGAGCCGGCCATCCACCACCTCATCGGCGACCCGCTGCACTCTGTGGGACTGCCCGTCGAGCTCGCTGACACCGTGGGGTTCGTCGTCGCGCTCGCAGCGGTCACGTTCCTGCACGTCACGATCGGCGAGATGGTGCCGAAGAACATCTCCGTTTCGGCGGCGGATCGCGCCGCTGTGCTCCTCGCCCCGGTGCTGCTGAGCATGGCCCGCCTCGTCCGGCCCGTGATCTTCTTCCTCAACGGCAGCGCCAACGCCGTGCTCCACCTCCTGCGGGTCGAGCCGAAGGACGAGGTGACCTCGAGCTTCACCCTCGAGGAGGTCGCCTCGATCGTCGAGGAGTCGACCCGCAGCGGCCTGCTCGACGACGAGTCGGGCCTGCTCTCGGGCGCGCTCGAGTTCTCCGACCAGACGGCGGAGTCGATCATGGTCCCGGTCGCGGACCTCGTCTCGCTCCCGACCAGCGCCACCCCTGCGGACTTCGAGAAGGCCGTCTCGCACACGGGCTTCTCCCGCTTTCCCATGGTCGACGACGACGGCGAGCTCGTGGGCTACCTCCACCTCAAGGACGTCCTGGCCATCGGGCCGGACGGGCGCGGGAAGCCGATCGGGGAGAGCCGCGTGCGCTCGCTGGCGAACCTCGGGCTCGACGACGGAATCGAGGACGCCCTCTCTGCGATGCAGAAGTCGGGCTTCCACCTCGCCCGGGTGATCGGGCCCGAGGGGTCGACCCGCGGGGTGCTGTTCCTCGAGGACGTCATCGAGAAGCTCGTGGGCGAGATCCGGGATGCGACACAGAGCCAGGCCTTCCGCCGCCAGCGGGGCTGAGGGCGCGAAGGCCGCGACCGCGGGCAGTGACCCCCGGGGTGCCCCCCCCTGGGCTGACGAGCGGTCCTGATGGGAATTGTTCGCAAGAGGCGCTACAGTGGTCCTATTGCGACCGGTTCTCACCGGTGGCCCGTGACAATCCGCAGAACTGAGGCCCCCTTGCGCTCGATCTCCTCTGCCCGCGCCGTGGTGCGGACCGCCGCCCGGGGCGCCGTCGCCGTGGCGGCGGTCGCCCTGGCCGCCTGCTCGTCGGGCGGCCAGGGGGCCCCGGCGGCGTCGGGGCAGGGCGGGGCCGTCCGCATCGTCGCCTCGACGAACGTCTACGGCGACCTCGCCAGGGCCGTGGGCGGTGACCGCGTCACGGTCACCTCGATCGTCTCCACGACGAGCCAGGACCCCCACTCCTACGAGGCGACGACGCATGACAGGCTCGCGGTGTCCAAGGCCAGCCTCGTGATCGAGAACGGCGGCGGCTACGACCCGTACGTCGACCCTCTGGTGCGCGAGGCCAACCTCGGTGCGGACAGCGTCATCACCGCGGTGAAGACCGCCGGGCTCGAGGGCGGCGGGTCCGCCGGCCGCCCGGCGTTCAACGAGCACGTCTGGTATGACGTCAGCGCCATGAAGAAGGTCACGGACGCCATCGCCGGACGCCTCTCTGCCCTCGACCCGTCCGGAACCGAGGGCTACACGAGCAGGGCGAAGGATGTCGACGCCCGCCTCACCCAGCTCGAGTCCACCCTCGCGGCGATCAAGGCGGCCGGCCCAGGCAAGAAGGCCGTCATGACCGAGCCGGCCCCCCTCTACCTCTTGGCCGCCGCGGGCGTGCAGGACGCCACGCCCGAGGCATACACCTCGGCCGTGGAGGAGCAGCAGGACGTGCCGCCGGCGGCGCTCAGGGCGACCCTTGACCTCGTCTCCTCCCGGTCGGTCGCGCTCCTGGCCTACAACCCGCAGACCGAGGGCCCGCAGACCCAGCAGCTGCGGAACGCCGCCGAGGCGGCCAAGGTGCCGGTCGTCGACTTCACCGAGACCGTGCCCGACGGCGAGGACTACCTCGGCTGGATGCAGGAGAACGTCGCCGCGCTGAAGAAGGCGCTCGCATGACGCCGCCCGCTGTGCGGCTCCGCTCGGCGGCGCTCGCGTTCGGCCCGCGGACCCTGTGGTCCGGCCTCGACCTCGACATCCGCCCGGGCGAGTTCTTCGCCGTGCTGGGCCCGAACGGCAGCGGCAAGACCTCCTTCCTCAAGGCGCTGCTCGGCCTCGTCCCCCTCAGCGAGGGGACGGCGGAGGTCGCGGGCCGCCCACCGGGCCACGCCGGGGCCGGCATCGGCTACATCCCGCAGCAGAAGTCCTTCGCCCCGGACACCCCACTGCGCGCGCGGGACCTCGTCTCGCTCGGCGTCGACGGTCACCGCTGGGGCGTCCGCCTGCACCGGCGCGCCGTCGACGCCCGCGTCGACGACCTCCTGGCCACCGTCGGAGCCTCCGACTACGCGAAGGTCCCCGTCGGCCAGCTCTCGGGCGGGGAGCAGCAGCGGCTCCGCGTCGCCCAGGCCATCGCCGGGCACCCCAGGGTCCTCCTGTGCGACGAGCCGCTGCTCTCGCTCGATCTGGGCCACCAGCAGGCGGTCAGCGGCCTCATCGACCGCCAGCGGCGCGAGGAGGGGAGCGCCGTCGTCTTCGTCACCCACGAGATCAACCCGATCCTGGACTACGTCGACCGGGTCCTCTACCTCGCCGACGGACGCTTCCGCGTCGGCACCCCCGAGGAGGTCATGACCACGGCCGTGCTCTCCGAGCTGTACGGCTCGCCGGTGGAGGTCTCCCAGGTCCACGGCCGGATCGTCGTCGTCGGCCTCCCTGACGCCACGACGCACGGCCACCGCGGTGCGCACCACCACGAGGAGGACACCCCGTGACCATCGATGACTTCTGGGCCAGCGTGTTCTCGTTCCAGGACTACGGGGAGATCCTCGCGCTCGTCCAGAACTCGGTGTGGGCAGGGGCTGTCCTGGGCCTCCTCGGGGGCGTCGTGGGCACCTTCGTCATGAAGCGCGACCTCGCCTTCGCCGTCCACGGCATCTCGGAGCTGTCCTTCGCGGGGGCCTCGTTCGCCCTGCTGGTCGGCGCCGACATCGTGACCGGCTCGCTCGTCGGCTCGGTCGCCGCGGCGCTCCTGATCGGCCTCATGGGCGGCCGGGCGCGCGAGAAGAACTCGGTCATCGGCGTGATCATGCCGTTCGGGCTGGGGCTCGGCATCCTGTTCCTCGCGCTGTACCAGGGACGGGCGGCGAACAAGTTCGGCCTGCTCACCGGCCAGATCGTCGCGGTCGACACGGTCCAGCTCCAGCTGCTCGCCGTGACCGCCGCGGCGGTCATCGCGGTCCTCGTCGCCGTGTGGCGCCCCCTGACGTTCGCGAGCGTCGACCCCGAGATGGCGCACGCCAGAGGTGTTCCGACCCGGGCGCTCTCGATCCTGTTCATGGTGGTGCTCGGGGTGAGCGTGGCCCTGTCGCTGCAGGTGGTGGGCGCACTCCTGGTCCTCGCCCTGCTCATCACACCGGCGGCCGCCGCGCTGAAGGTGACCTCCGCCCCGCGCCTCGTGCTCCTGCTCAGCGTGCTCTTCGCGGTGGCGGCCACGGTGGGCGGGATCATGCTCGCCCTCGGCGGACGGCTGCCGATCAGCCCCTACATCACCACGCTGTCGTTCCTCATCTACGCGGTGTGCGCGATCCTCGGCTGGATCCGGCGCCGCCGCGGCGGGAACGGGAGGGTGCTCCGGTCCGGATCCGCGCAGGGCGAGCGGCGCACGACGTCGGCCGCCGCCTGAGGCGGGACCCCCGCCGCCGGGGGGCTCACCCGCCCTCCTCAGCCTTCCTGGGGAGAGCCGCCGTCCGCGTCCGCGGCGCCCGCGCCGAGGGCTGTGCACTCGGGGCAGAGCCCGAAGACCTCCACCGTGTGCTCGACCGCCGTGTAGCCGTGCTCCCGGGCGACGCGGCTGGCCCAGGTCTCCACCGCGGGCGCCTCGATGTCCACGGCCTTGCCGCACCGGCGGCAGACGAGATGGTGGTGGTGGCCGGTGGCCTCGCAGCGGCGGTACACCGCCTCGCCGTCGTCGCTGCGCAGCACGTCCACGAGCCCGTCCTCGGCCATGGACTGCAGGATGCGGTACGTCGTCGCGAGTGAGACGGATGCCCCCTCGCCCCTCAGGAGCCGATGCAGCTCCTGGGTGCTCACGAAGTCCTCGAGGCTGTCGAGGGCTGCCGAGACAGCGACCCGCTGCTTCGTCACGCGCTGCTCGCGCGGCTTCTCGGCCAACGACTCCTCCTGCACCTGCCTATCGGGTCTTCTAGCCTAGCAAGAGGCGGTCCTAGACTGGCGCCATGCGCCTGACCAAGTTCACGCACGCCTGCGTCCGCCTCGAGAAGCCCGCCGACTCGGGGACGGGGCAACGGGTCCTGACCATCGATCCGGGCAACTTCTCGGAAGTCGAACAGGCCCTGGACGGCGCCGAGGCGTTCCTCGTCACGCACGAGCACGCGGACCACATCGACATCCCGCGCGCCGCCGCGGTCCTCGAGGCCAGCCCGCGGCTCGAGGCGTGGGCGCCCTCCGCCGTGGCCGCCGCGCTCGCGGAGGCCGCGCCGTCCGCCGCGGGCCGCATCCACACCGCCGAGACCGGCACCGAGTTCGAGGCCGCGGGGTTCCGCATCCGCACGTTCGGGAGCCAGCACGCCCTGATCCACCCCAGCGTGGCGATGGTCGCCAACCTCGGCTACCTGGTCGACGGCAAGGTGTTCCACCCGGGCGACTCGTTCACCGTCCCGCCCGGGGCCGAGGTGCCGACCCTCCTCGTTCCGATCCACGCGCCCTGGAGCAAGGTCGGCGAGGTGCTCGACTTCATCATCGCCGTCGGGGCCCAGCGCGCCTACCCGATCCACAACGCCCTCCTCAACGAGCGCGGCACCGGGATCGTGGAGAAGCACGCCCAGCGCATCGGAGACCTCTACGGGACCCGCTACGAGCACCTCGACCCCGGGGACGCGGTAGACCTCTGAGGCCTCAGCCGCCCCAGCGTCCGGTCGCGAAGAACTCCTCGAGCACCTGCGCGTGCGGTGCGGGGTCCAGGCCCTGTTCGGCGAGCCAGCCCTCGTCGCCGTAGGACCCCCGGTAGCGCGAGCCGGCATCGCACATGAGCGTGACGATGCTGCCCCGCTCCCCGGCGGCCGCCATCTCCGCCACGAGCTGCCAGACGCCCCACAGGCTGGTGCCCGTCGACGGCCCCGCGTCGAACCCGAAGCGCGCGGCGAGGTCGCGCATCGCGGCGACCGAGGCGGCGTCGGGCACGCGGAACATGCGGTCCACGATCCTGGGGTTGAAGCTCGGCTCGAGCCGCGGCCGGCCGATGCCCTCGATCCGCGACGCCCCGCCCTCGGCGGGGGCGCCGGAAGCCCAGCTCGGATAGAACGCGGAGTTCTCGGGGTCCACCACGACGAGCTGGGTCGCGAGCCGCCGGTACCGCACGAAGCGCCCGATCGTGGTGCTCGTCCCCCCGGTCCCCGCACCGACCACGATCCAGCGGGGCACCGGGTGCGGCTCGAGCTGAAGCTGGTCGAAGATCGTCTCGGCGATGTTGTTGTTCCCGCGCCAGTCCGTGGCCCGCTCGGCGAACGTGAACTGGTCCAGATAGTGGCCGCCGCAGGACTCCGCGAGCCGTGCCGCCTCGCCGTACACCTCGGCGGGCGAGTCGACGAAGTGGCACGAGCCGCCGTACTGCTCGATGAGCGCGATCTTCTCCCGGCTGGTCCCGCGGGTCATCACTGCAGTGAACGGGACCCCGATGAGACGGGCGAAGTAGGCCTCGGACACGGCGGTGCTCCCGCTCGAGGCCTCGACCACGCGCGTCCCCTCGCGGATCCATCCGTTGACCAGGGCGAAGAGGAACAGGGACCGCGCCAGGCGGTGCTTGAGGCTGCCGGTGCGGTGGGTCGACTCGTCCTTGAGGTACACGTCGACGCCCCACTCCTCGGGGAGGGGGACGCGGTGCAGGTGGGTGTCGGCGCTGCGGCGCCCGTCCGACTCGAGCCGGCGGATGGCCTCGTCGGCCCAGGCCCGGGCCCCGACGCCCGGCCCACGGGGGGCGTCGGTGGTGCTTGCGTCCATCCGGCCAGCGTACGCGGCGCTAGGGTGTGGCCATGAACGCAGAACAGGTCCTGATTTCGGCCGCGGAGCTCGCCGGGCGCCTCGAGCGGGCCGAGCGCATCGTCCTGCTCGACGTCCGCTGGGCCCTCGGCGGCCCGGACGGTCGCGAGGAGTATGCGGCGGGGCACCTGCCCGGCGCCGTGTTCGCGGACCTCGAGACGGAGCTCGCGGTGCCGGTGGCCCCGGGCAGCGCGGAGGAGGCGGCGGGCGGCCGGCACCCGCTCCCGTCGAGGGCGGTGTTCGAGGAGGCCGCGCGCGCCTGGGGCATCGACGACGGCGACGCCGTGGTCGTCTACGATGCGACCTCCGGGCAGGCCGCCGCGCGGGCGTGGTGGATGCTCCGGGATGCGGGCCTGGAGTCGGTGCGCCTCCTCGACGGCGGCCTGGCCGCCTGGACGGCGGCGGGTGGGCCCCTCGAGCAGGGCGTCACTGTCCCGGACCGGGGGAACGTCACCCTGGGGGAGGGCCGCCTGCCCCGCATCGACGCGGACCAGGCGGCCTCGTTCTCCCAGCCCCGGCCGGAAGCCCCCGCCGGAGGCGTGCTGCTGGACGCCCGGGCTGCCGAGCGGTACCGCGGCGAGGTCGAGCCCGTCGACCCGCGTGCCGGCCACATCCCCGGCGCGAAAAGCGCACCGACGGCCGCGAACCTGGCCGCGGACGGCACCTTCCTGCCGCCGGCGGCCCTGCGGGAGCGCTTCGCCGCGCTCGGCGCCGACGGCCGCCGCCCGGTCGCCGTCTACTGCGGGTCCGGCGTCACAGCGGCCCACGACGTGCTCGCCCTGGCCGTCGCCGGCATCGACGCGGCCCTCTACCCGGGCTCGTTCTCCCAGTGGTCCCGGGACCCGTCCCGTCCCGTCGCGGTGGGCAGCGAGCCCTCCGCGGCAGGGGCGGGTCGGGCTGACCTGTCCGAGAACAGCACGCGGGCGTGAGCGGCCGGCATGCGATAGCGTCGGTGGCATGACCCCCGGACGCCCCGTCATGCCGAGTGCGGACAAGATCCGCGCGAACCTCGTCGAGGAGCTGCGCGCCGGCACCGAGGGCGGCGACGGATCCGAGGTGCGCGCGTACGGCGCCACCTCCGCCTCGAGCGGCCTCGTGCCCCTCACTGTCGCACGCCGCGAGCCGGGGGCCGACGACGTCGAGATCGACATCGAGTTCTGCGGCCTGTGCCACTCCGACGTGCACGCGACGCGCGGCGAGTGGGGGGAGCGGCCGTGGCCGCTCGTCCCCGGCCACGAGATCGTGGGGCGCGTGCGGCGCGTCGGCTCCGCCGTCCACGGGTTCGCCGTCGGGGACCGCGTGGGCGTCGGGTGCATGGTCGACTCGTGCCGGGAGTGCGCGCACTGCCGGGCCGGGCTCGAGCAGTACTGCGAACGCGGCATGGTCGGCACCTACGGTGCCCGGGACCCGCGTCACGGCGGGGAGGTCACCCAGGGCGGCTATTCCGAGAGGATCGTGGTCGCCGCGGCCTACGTCCTGCGGATCCCGGCGGCCCTCGACCCCGCTGCGGCCGCCCCGATCCTGTGCGCCGGCATCACGACCTACTCGCCCCTGCGGCGCTTCGGGGTGGGCCCCGGGCGCAGGGTGGGCGTCGTGGGGCTCGGCGGGCTCGGGCACCTGGCCGTCAAGCTCGCCGCCGCCATGGGGGCAGAGGTCACCGTCTTCACGCGCACCGCGGCCAAGGCCGCGGATGCCGCCCAGCTCGGTGCCCACCGCGTCGTGGTGACCACCGACGCGGCCCAGCTCGAGGCAGCGGCGGGGACGCTCGACGTCGTCCTCGACACCGTCGCCGCGCCGCACGATCCGAACGACTACCTCTCCGCGCTGCGCTTCGACGGCACCCTCGTGGCCCTCAGCCTGCCCTCCGGCGACATGCCGCCCGTGCGGCCCGGGGCGCTCATCCGGCGGCGGCTGACGTACACGGGCTCGCTCATCGGCGGCATCGCCGAGACCCAGGAAGCCCTGGACTTCTGCGCCGAGCACGGGGTGGCCCCGCAGATCGAGATGGTCACGGCGGATTCGCTGAACGAGGCCTACGACCGCATGGTCGCCTCCGACGTCAAGTACCGGTTCGTCCTCGACGCCGCGAGCCTGCGCGGCCCGGGGGCCCCATCGAGGAGAGAGCAATGAGCACGCTGTTCACGCGCATCATCGAGGGCGAGCTGCCCGGCCGCTTCGTGTGGAAGGACGACGACGTCGTCGCGTTCCTGAGCATCGGCCCCCTCGCTGAGGGCCACACGCTCGTGGTGCCCCGCGAGGAAGTCGACCGGTGGACGGACGCGTCGCCCGAGCTCATGACGAAGCTCACGCTCGTGGCCCAGACGATAGGGCAGGCGCAGGTGGAGGCCTTCGGGGCGCCGCGCGCCGGGATGATCATCGCCGGCTTCGAGATCGACCACCTGCACCTGCACGTCTGGCCGTCCCGCAGCGAGGCCGAGTACGACTTCAAGCGCGCGCAGCAGAACCCGGATCCGGCCGTCCTGGACGCCGCAGCCGAGCGCATCCGCGAGGCGCTCCGCGCAGCCGGCCACGGCGAGCACGTGCCCGCCGCCTGACGCCGAGGTCGCCCCGTGGGTGGGCGAGGTCGCCCCGTGGGTGGGCGAGGTCACCCCGTAGGTGGGCTACGCCGGAGCGAGCGCCTCGTTGAGCGCCTGCCGCACCCGCTTCTCCGAGACCTTGCCGGCGGTGCCGAGCTCGACGGCGAAGAGGCTCACCCGCAGCTCCTCGATCATCCACCGCACGGTGGACAGCTTGGCCTGGTTCCGGCCCGTCGGGGCGAGCGCCGCCACGGCGTCGTCGTAGTCGTCCTCGAGCCGCTGGACCGTGGCCATCGAGACGGCGTCGCGCTGGACGTTGGTCGGGAGCTTCTCGAGCCGGCGCTCGATCGCCCGGAGGTAGCGGGGGAGGTGCTCGAGCTGCGCGTAGCCGGTCCTCGCGACGAAGCCCGGGTAGACGAGCTGCTCGAGCTGGGCCTTGACGTCGTTCAGCGCGCTCACGAGCGCGAGGCTCGTGGAGCCCTTGAGGGCCTTGCCGATCCGCAGCGAGGACGCAAGGACCTGCTCGACGATCGCGGTCACCTTGAAGACCGTGTCGATGAGCTCGGCGCGCACCTGGTCGTAGAGCGCGTCGAAGGCGGCGCGGTCCCAGGGCAGCTGGGCCGGCACGAGCCTGTCGATTGCGGCGACCGCGCAGTCGGCGATGAGGTCCGCGACCGAGCCGTGCGGATTCTGGCTGAACGTGAGCTTCTCGCGGTTGTTGAGGTGCTCGAGCACGTACCGGTCCGGCGCCGGGATCCGTAGCGCGAGCAGGCGGATGACCCCGCCGCGGTGCGCCCGCAGCTGGTCCTCCTCGGTCTGGAACACGCGCAGCCCGGCGGTGCCGCGCGGCGCCGTCGCGGTGCGCTGCTCGTCGACGAGGGCGGGATAGCCGGTCACGGTGTGGCCGGCGACGACGGTGCTCGCCGTCCGCGGGATCGTCCCCACGCTCCACTCCGTCAGTCCGCTGCGCTCGGCCAGGCCAGAGCCGCCGCCGGCCGGGCCGCCCGAGGCGCCCGCCGCCGTCGTGCCTCCACGGGGTGACGTCGCGTGTCCACCGGGTGACGTCTCGGTCCCACGGGGTGACTTCGCGCCTCCGCGGGGTGACTTCGCGCCTCCGCGGGGTGACTTCGGCGACGTGGTGGCGGGGGTCGCGCCGAGGGACTCGGCGATCGCGCGCCGGGTGGCCGGGGCGAGCTGCTCCTGCAGGGCGGCGAGGTCCTTCCCGGCGCCGAGCACGGTGCCCTTCGGGTCGACGACGTTGAAGGACATGAGCAGGTGGGGCGGGACGGCGTCCCAGTTCCACGAGCCCGGCGGGATGATCTGCCCCTTGAGCCGGCGCAGGACGAGCTCGAGCGACTCCTCGAGCGCGTCCGTGTCCGGGTCGAAGTCGGCGTCGAGGGCCGCGACGGCCTGCCGCGCCACGTCGGGGGCCGGCACGAAGCCCTTGCGCACCTGCTTGGGCAGCGACCTGATGAGCGCGGTGACGAGCTCGGTGCGCAGCCCGGGGATCTGCCAGCGGAACGGCTCGGGGTCGAGCTGGTTGAGGAACAGCACGGGGACCTCGGCGGTCACGCCGTCGGCCGGGTCCGGGGTCCCGCCGGGGGCGACGGGATGGAACTCGTAGGCCAGCGGCAGGTCGAAGCCGCCCTGCCGCCACGCGGTCGGGTAGGCGGTGTCGGCGGCCGCGGCCGAGCCTTCGGCGTCCTCGCCCAGCAGCAGCGCGCGGTCGAAGTCGAGCAGGTGCTCGTCCTCGTGCCGGGCCTTCTTCCACCACGCGTCGAAGTGCCGCTCCGAGACCACGGACGCCGGCACCCGCGCGTCGTAGAACTCGAACAGCGCCTCGTCGTCCACGCGCAGCCCGGGGCGGCGCATGCGCGTCTCGAGCTCCTCGACCTCCGTCAGGAGCGCCTGGTTCCGCTTGAAGAAGTGGTGCCGCGTGTGCCAGTCGCCCTCGACGAGCGCGTGCCGGATGAACAGCTCGCGCGCGAGCGCCGGGTCGATGCGGGCGTAGTTGACGCGGCGCTGCGCGACGAGGGTGACGCCGTAGAGCGTGACCTTCTCGTACGCCATGACCGAGCCCGAGCGCTTGGACCAGTGCGGCTCGGAGTAGGTGTGCTTGACGAGGTGCGGGGCCACGAGCTCGGCCCAGGCCGGGTCCATCTTCGCCGCGGTCCGGGCCCACAGGCGGCTCGTCTCGACGAGCTCCGCGGCCATCACGTACGTGGGGCTCTTCTTGAACAGGGCCGACCCCGGGAAGATCGCGAACCGGGTCCCGCGCGCGCCGACGTACTCGCGCTTGCGCTCGTCGAGGAGCCCGATGTGGCTCAGGAGGCCCGCGAGGAGGGCCTGGTGGACGGCGTCGTGCCGTCCCACCGGATCGGTGTCGCGCCCCTGCCACAGGGAGATCCCCAGCGGCCGGGCGAGCTGGCGCAGCTGCTGGAACAGCTCCTGCCACTCCCGCACCCGCAGGTAGTTGATGAACTCGGCCTTGCACAGGCGCCGGAACGCCGAGGAGGACAGCTCGCGCTGCTGCTCCTGGAGGTAGTTCCAGAGGTTCAGGTAGCCCGTGAAGTCGGAGTTCTCGTCCTTGAACCGGGCGTGCTTCTCGTCGGCGGCCTGCCGCTTGCCGGTCTCCTGCGAGGGGCGCTCGCGGGGGTCCTGGATCGTCAGGGCCGCGGCGAGGACCATCACCTCGCGGACGCAGTCGCGCCGCGCCGCCTCGACGATCATGCGGCCCAGCCGAGGGTCCACCGGCAGCTGGGCGAGCTGGTGGCCGACGGCGGTCAGGCCGCCCCGCGCTGTGCTCCCACCTGCCGTACCCCCGCCCGGGGTGCGGTGCCCGCGGCGGCCGCGCCCGCCGTCGTGCGCAGGTTCCGCGGAGGGCGCACCACCGGCATCCTGGTCCTTGCCGTCGGCGAGGGCGCCGAGCTCGCGCAGGAGGGTCACGCCGTCGTTGATCGCGCGCGACTCGGGCGGCTCCACGAAGGGGAAGGCTGCGACGTCCTTGGGCCCGCGGGCGATCCCCATCGCGGTCATCTGCAGGATCACGGCGGCGAGGTTGGTCCGCAGGATCTCGGGGTCGGTGAACTCGGGGCGGGAGAGGAAGTCCTCCTCGGAGTACAGGCGGATGCAGATGCCGTCCGAGACGCGCCCGCAGCGGCCGGCGCGCTGGTTGGCCGAGGCCTGCGAGACCCGCTCGATCGGCAGGCGCTGGACCTTGGTGCGGTGCGAGTAGCGCGAGATGCGGGCCGTGCCGGTGTCGATGACGTACTTGATGCCGGGGACGGTCAGCGAGGTCTCCGCCACGTTCGTGGCCAGCACGATCCGCCGCTTCCCGCCGGGCGTGAACACGCGGTGCTGCTCGGCGAGCGAGAGCCGGGCGAACAGGGGCAGGATCTCCGCCCCGGCCATGCGGGGGTTCTTCTGGATCGAGCCGGCCAGGGCCTCGGCCGCGTCGCGGATCTCCCGCTCGCCCGAGAAGAAGATGAGGATGTCGCCGGGCGCCTCCCGGGAGAGCTCGTCGACCGCGTCGCACACCGCGTCGACAGGGTCCCTGTCCTCCTCGAGGGCGTCGTCGCTCCGGGCGACGGAGTCGTCCTCATCCTCGGGGCCGGCCGGTTCGGCAACGAGCGGGCGGTAGCGGATCTCCACCGGGTACGTGCGGCCCGAGACCTCGACGATGGGGGCGGGCTCGGGCTCTGCCCCTGGCACCTCCCGCGCGAAGTGCCGGGCGAAGCGCTCCGGGTCGATGGTCGCGGAGGTGATGATGACCTTCAGGTCCGGCCGCTGGGGGAGCACCCGCTTGAGGTAGCCGAGGATGAAGTCGATGTTGAGGCTGCGCTCGTGGGCCTCGTCGATGATGATCGTCGAGTAGCGCCTCAGGAGCCTGTCGCGCTGGATCTCGGCGAGCAGGATGCCGTCGGTCATGAGCTTGACCTTGGTCTCGGGCCCGACCTCGCCCGTGAAGCGGACCTGGAAGCCGACCTCGGCGCCGAGCTCGACGTCCAGCTCCTCGGCGATGCGCTCGGCGACGGTGCGCGCGGCAAGCCTGCGCGGCTGGGTGTGGCCGATCAGGCCCTTCTCGCCCAAGCCGAGCTCGAGGCACATCTTGGGGATCTGCGTGGTCTTCCCCGAGCCGGTCTCGCCGGCGATGATCGTGACCTGGTTCGCGGCGATGGCCTCCATGAGCTCGTCGCGGCGCTCGGAGACCGGGAGGGCGGCGGGATACGTGATCGTCAGGGCCATGGCTGACCCAGTCTAGTGCTGCCGGTCCCGTGGGCCGCTGCGGACATGCCCTGTCCGCAGGGCGCCATAGCGTGGCGGCATGGAGACGGAATCTGGACGTCAGAGTGCACCGCCGGCCGAGGGCGGCCGCGGCCTGCGGGTGCTGGTCTATCTGCCCGAGGGCATGGCCGACTGGGAGGTCGGGCACCTCATGAGCGAGCTGCGCCAGCACGGCGTCACGGCGCTGCCCGCCGTCGTCGTGACGGCCACGGCGGCCGGGGAGGCGGTGACGAGCATGGGCGGCCTCCGGGTGGGGCCCGACGCCGCGCTCGCGGACGTCGCCGACGAGCCGTTCGACGCGCTCGTGCTCTGCGGCGGGACCTCGTGGTACGACGATGACGCCAACGGTGCCGCCCTCGCGCTCGCCGCACGGCGCAAGGAGCAGGGCGCGCTCGTGGCGGCCATCTGCGGCGCCGTCGACGCGCTCGGCGGCGCGGGGCTCCTCGACGACGTCGAGCACACGGGCAACGACCTGGGCCAGCTCGAGCGCTGGCCCGGCTACGGCGGCAGCTCGCGCTTCACGGCGCTTCCGCACGCCGTCCGCGGCAGCACCCCGGAGGGCGGGACGATCGTCACGGCGGGCTCGTGGGCGCCGACGGACTTCGCCGCCGCGGTCATGGCCGAGCTCGGCGCGCTTTCGGACGCCCGGGCCCGCACCTGGCTGCGGTTCTGGCGGGACCGCGACCCGGCCGCGGTCCCGGAGCTGTTCGGCTAGACCGGGCCCCGGGCTCGCTCGTCTTGGACGGGCGGGGACGGGGGACACAACAGAGCACCCCCGGTCCATCGGACCGGGGGTGCAGCGGTGCCCTCGATAGGATTCGAACCTACGGCCTTCTGCTCCGGAGGCAGACGCTCTATCCACTGAGCTACGAGGGCAACTCGTGTTCCCTCGCGGGAACTCACCGAGCTTATCAGGTGCTGTGGGGCGCCGCGCAAACCGGGGCGGCCGGCGCTACTCCTTGTAGTTCTCCACGACGTCCGCGGGGCGCACGCTGGCCTCGTCGGGGTCCTCGCCGAACTCGCGCTTGGCGCGGCGCTGGCGCAGGAGGTCCCAGCACTGGTCGAGCTGCGCCTCCACCTCGCCGAGGCGGCCCGTGCCCCTCTCGGCGCTGCCCGCCCCCGGCGTGCCGCGGAGGGAGTGCTCCTCGTCGATGAGCTGGCGGATGCGGTCCTGGATGTCCTTGTCCATGACCAGCACGATAGCGTCAGGGGGTGGCAGAAGAACATGGGGGGACCCGGGGGCGCAGGCCCTGGCGGGGCCGCATCCTCGTCCTCGTCGGCCTGCTGGCCGTGGCATTCACCCTCCGCATCGCCGTGACGAGCGTGCCGGCGCTCACCGACCGCATCGCGGGGGAGATGTTCCTGCCCTCGTGGCTCGTGGGCATCCTCGGCATGCTCCCCACCGCGCTGTTCGGCGTCGCCGGCCTCCTCACGCCGCTGCTCATGCGCGCCTGGACCGTCGAGGCCATCGCGGTCGCGGCGATGGCGGCCGCGGCGGCCGGCCAGGTCATCCGGGCAGTGGCCCCCGGGACGGGGCTGTTCCTCACGGGGTCCGCGCTCGCGCTCGCCGGCATGGGCGCGGGCAACGTGGTCCTGCCCCCCATGGTGCGCAAGTACTTCCCCGACCGCGTCGGGCTCCTCACGGCCCTGTACGTGACGGTCATCAACGTCGGGACCACCGTGCCGCCGCTGCTCTCGGTGCCCGTGGCCGACGCGGCCGGATGGCGGGCCTCCCTGGGCTGGTGGGCGGCCGTCAACGTCCTCGCGGTCCTGCCCTGGCTGACCGTCTGGCCCGCCCGCCGCGGGGGCGGGGCGAGGGCGGCCGCCGCCGGGGCTGCCGCTGCGGCGACCCCGGCGGGGGCCGCGGACGACGGCGGCCGCCCGCCGCGCGCGGTCGTCCGCCCGTGGCATTCGCCCGCCGCCTGGGCGCTCGCCCTGCTGTTCGGCTGCACGTCGCTGAACACCTACGCGATGTTCGCGTGGCTGCCCTCGATCGTCGGCGCCGCGGGGCTGGACGCCGCGGCCGCGGGGTTCCAGCTCTCGCTGTTCGCCGGGCTCGGGCTGCCGCTCAGCCTCGCGGTCCCGGTCCTGGCGGCCAGGCTCCGCAACCCGTTCCCGGTCGTCGCCTTCGGCGTCGCGACGTTCGCCGCCGGCTACCTGGGCCTGGCCCTCGCCCCCGGCGCCGCGACCTGGCTGTGGTCCACGCTCGCAGGGCTGGGCCCCGCCACGTTCCCTCTCGCGCTCGTCCTCGTCAACCTGCGCACCCGGTCCCACCAGGCGGCCGGCGCCGTGTCGGGCTTCGCCCAGGGGGTCGGCTACGTCGTGGCCTGCGCGGGCCCGCTCGCCGTCGGCCTCCTCCACGACGCGACCGGCGCCTGGACGGCCTCGTTCGCGTTCCTCGGCCTCACCCTCGCGGTCCTCGGCGTCTCGGGCTGGGTCATCAGCCGCCCGCACTTCATCGACGAGCACCCCGGCGTGGTCGTCCGGCGGGGAACCGAGCCCGCGGCCTCCGGGCGCGGACGGCCGGGACCATGACGGGCGCAGTTTCAGCGCGGACACGCCGCGCCGGTAGGCTAGGGGGGTGACTCCCGAAGAACTTTCCTCCGCCATTTCTGCCTGCCTCGCCGACGCCGTGCGCGCCGGCGAGATCTCTGTGGACGTGCCGGAGGAGATCCGCGTGGAGCGCCCGAAGAACCGCGACCACGGGGACTGGGCCACCAACATCGCGCTCCAGCTGGGCAAGCGGGCCGGCATGCCTCCGCGGCAGCTCGCCGAGCTCATCGCCGGGCGCCTCGCCACGGTGGAGGGCGTCGCCTCGGTCGACATCGCCGGGCCGGGCTTCCTCAACGTCACCCTCGACGCCGCCGCCGCCGGCGCGCTCGCCAAGGCGATCGTCGAGGCCGGCGCCGCCTACGGCACGAACGAGGCGCTCGCGGGCCACGTCATCAACATGGAGTTCGTCTCCGCCAACCCCACCGGCCCCCTGCACATCGGGCACACCCGCTGGGCGGCCCTCGGCGACTCGATCGCGCGCGTCCTGCGGGCCTCGGGAGCGGACGTCACCCGCGAGTACTACATCAACGACGCGGGCAACCAGATGAACGTCTTCGCGAACTCCGTGCTCTCCCGCCTGCACGGGCGCGACGTCCCCGAGGGCGGCTACCCGGGCCAGTACATCGTCGATCTCGGCCACGAGGTGCTCTCTGCCCATCCGGACGTGCGCGAGCTGACCGACGAGGCCGCGCTGCCGATCGTGCGCGAGGCGGCCTACGCCGCGCAGATGAAGGACATCAGGGCCACCCTTGCAGAGTTCGACGTCACGTTCGACGTCTACTTCTCCGAGAGGGAGGGGCTGCACGGGTCCGGCGCGATCGAGACCGCCGTCAAGCGCCTGCGCGAGCAGGGCCACGTGTTCGATGCCGACGGCGCGGTGTGGCTGCGCACCACCGACTTCGGCGACGACAAGGACCGCGTCCTCATCCGGGCCAACGGCGAGCCGACCTACTTCGCCGCCGACGCCGCCTACTACCTCTCGAAGAAGGACCGCGGCTTCGCCGAGAAGGTCTATCTCCTCGGCGCCGACCACCACGGCTACGTCAACCGGCTCAAGGCCATTGCGGCGTGCGCCGGCGACGACCCCGAGGCGGCCATCGAGGTGCTCATCGGCCAGCTCGTCTCCGTCAACGGGGCCAAGCTGTCCAAGCGCGCGGGCAACATCATCGAGCTCAAGGACCTCATCGAGTGGCTCGGCAAGGACGCGGTGCGCTACTCCCTCGCCCGCTACCCCGCAGACTCGCCCCTCACCCTCGACCCCGAGCTGCTGAAGAAGAACTCGAACGAGAACCCCGTGTTCTACGTCCAGTACGCCCACGCGCGCTCCCGCGGCGCAGCCCGTAACGCCGAGGCCGCCGGGGTGGCCCGGACCGTGGACGGGACGGATGTGTTCGACGCCGCCCTGCTGACCCACCCGAGCGAGAACGACCTCCTGGCCCACCTCGCGGCGTACCCGTCGATCGTGGCCAAGTCCGCGGAGTTCCGCGAGCCGCACCGCGTGGCGCGCCATCTGGAGTCGATCGCGAGCGCCTACCACTCGTGGTACGACAACTGCCGGATCGCGCCCCAGGGCGACGAGGAGGTCACCGACCTCAACCGCACGCGCCTGTGGCTCAACGACGCCACGAGCCAGGTCCTCGCCAACGGGCTCGGCCTCCTGGGCGTCTCCGCACCGGAGAGGATGTAGCCCGTGGCCGAGACGACGGCCGCCGGCGCCGCCTCGCCGCTCGCCCCCTCCTGGCTCGGGGTCCCCGACGACCCCAACCGGCTCGTCCCCGCGCTGTGGGCGCACGACGCCGAGCGCGGCCCGGACGGCCAGCTCACCGTGGCAGGGCTTCCGGTGGGGAAGATCAAGGCCGCCCACGGCTCCCCGGTCTTCGTCCTGAGCGAGGCCGATTTCCGGGCCCGGGCACGCGCCTTCAAGAACGCCTTCGACACCGCGTTCGCCGACCTCTGCGGGGGAGTGGACGTCTACTACGCGGGCAAGTCCTTCCTGTGCACGGCCGTGGCCACGTGGGTGCGCGAGGAGGGCCTGCGCCTCGACACCGCCTCTGGCGGCGAGCTCGCCGTCGCCGCCCGCGCCGGCACGCCGGGCGAGCTCATCGGGCTGCACGGCAACAACAAGTCCGACGCCGAGATCGCCCGCGCCCTCGAGCTGGGCGTGGGCCGCATCATCGTGGACAGCCTCGACGAGCTCGAGCGCGTCGCGGCGATCGCGGCGGCCCGAGGCACCGACACCCCCGGCAGCGAGGCCCCGCGCGCCAAGGTCATGCTCCGGCTCACCCCGGGGGTGCACGCGCACACGCACGAGTTCATCGCCACCGCCCACGAGGACCAGAAGTTCGGCCTCTCCATGGCCCCGGGGACGGCCAGCGCGGACTTCGCCGGCGCAGCCTCCGAGGCGGCCGCGAGCATGGCCGAGGAGGCCGTCGCGGCCGCGGCCGGCCACGACAGCATCGAGCTCCTCGGCGTCCACTGCCACATCGGCTCGCAGATCTTCGAACCCGAGGGCTTCGAGGCAGCGGCCGTGCGGCTGCTCGAGTTCGTCGCCGCGATGCGCGCGGCGTACGGGGTCGCGCTGCCCGAGCTCGACCTCGGCGGCGGCTACGGCATCGCCTACCTCCCCGGGGACGCGCCGCGGCCGGCGGCCGAGATCGCCCAGGCGCTGGCCGGCGTCGTGCGCGCCACGTGCGAGCGGCTCGCCATCGCCGTCCCGCGCATCTCGATCGAACCGGGCCGTGCGATCGTCGGGTCCACGACCTTCACCCTCTACGAGGTGGGGACCATCAAGGACGTCGTCGTCGATCGTCCCGAGGGCGGCGGCACGGCCGTGCGCCGCTACATCTCGGTCGACGGCGGCATGAGCGACAACGCCCGCCCCGTCCTGTACGACGCCGACTACTCCGTGGTCCTCGCCAACCGGACCTCAGACGCCCCGGCGCAGCTGGCCCGGGTGGTGGGCAAGCACTGCGAGAGCGGCGACATCGTGGTCCGCGACGCCTACCTGCCCGCGGACGTGCGCGCCGGCGACCTCCTGGCCGTGCCGGGGACCGGGGCCTACTGCTGGGCGCTGTCGAGCAACTACAACTACCTCGCGCGCCCCGGCGTGCTGGCCGTCCGTGACGGCGCGGCCCGCTGGATCGTGCGGGGCGAGACCGAAGAGGACCTGCTCTCCCGCGACATGGGAGCATGACCGCCGCAGGCGGGAAAGCGAGGCCAGGAACCGTGGGAGAGACGACGATGGGAGCGACCATGACGGAGATCAGCGAGGCCCCCCAGCCCGGACTGCAGCCGGAGGCCGGGACGCGGCGGGTGCTGAAGGTGGCGCTGCTGGGCGGAGGCACCGTGGGCTCCCAGGTGGCCCGCATCCTCCTGGACGACGCCGAGGCGCTCGCCGCCCGCGCCGGGGCAAGGCTCGAACTGGTCGGCATCGCCGTGCGCAACGTGGACGCGCCCCGCGACGTCGAGCTCCCGCGCGAGCTCTACACGACCGACGCCGAGGGCCTCGTGGGCTCCGCCGACCTCGTGATCGAGCTGATGGGCGGTATGGAGCCCGCGCGCACCCACATCCTCGCGGCCCTGCGCCGCGGCGCCTCCGTCGTCACCGGGAACAAGGCCCTCCTCGCGCAGGACGGCGCAACGCTGTTCGACGAGGCCGACGCCAACGGGGCCGAGCTCAACTTCGAGGCCGCCGTGGCCGGGGCGATCCCGATCATCCGCCCGATCCGGGAGAGCCTCTCCGGCGACCGCATCACGCGCGTGCTCGGGATCGTCAACGGCACCACGAACTTCATCCTCGACGCGATGGACACGACCGGCGCGCAGTTCGCCGACGTCCTGGCCGAGGCCCAGCGCCTTGGCTACGCCGAGGCGGACCCGACCGCCGACGTCGAGGGGCTCGACGCCGCGGCGAAGGCCGCCATCCTCGCATCGCTCGCGTTCCACACCCGCGTCTCGCTCGACGACGTGCGCTGCGAGGGCATCACGAACGTGAGCGCCGCCGACATCGCCGCAGCCCAGGACGCCGGTCTGACCATCAAGCTCCTCGCGATCGCCGAGCTCGTCCCGCTGGAGCCCGCGGGCAGTGCCGAGCGCGCGGCCGACGGCGCCGCCCCTGCCCCGCGCGAGGGCGTCAGCGTGCGCGTCCACCCCACACTGCTGCCCCGCACCCACCCGCTCGCCGCCGTCAGAGGGGCGTACAACGCAGTGTTCATCGAGGCCGAGAACGCCGGCTCGCTCATGTTCTACGGCGCCGGCGCCGGCGGCGCCCCGACCGCGTCCGCGATCATGGGCGACGTCGTCACCACGGCGCGGCGCCTGCTGGCCGGCTCGCCCGGCCGGACCGGCACGGCCACCCGCACGCTCCCGCTCGTCGGCCCTGAGGCCGTGACCACCAGCTACAGCATCGGCCTCGAGGTCGCCGACCAGCCGGGCGTCCTGGCCCGCGTCGCCGCCGTCTTCGCCGAGCACGGCGTCTCCATCGAGACGATGCGCCAGCGGATCGACGGGGCCGAGCCCGCCGCCGAGGGCGCCGACGGGCGGCAGGGCCGCCGTGCCGAGCTGCGCTTCGTGACCCACCGTGCCTCGGAGGCCGCACTCGCGGCGACCGTGGCCGACATCAAGAACCTGGACGTCGTCGAATCCGTGACGAGCGTCCTGCGAGCCGAAGGAGTCTAGTGGCCCACCAGTGGCGCGGAGTCATCCGCGAGTATGCAGACCGCCTGCCCGTCACCGCCTCGACGCGCGTGATCACGCTCGGGGAGGGCGGCACCCCGCTGGTGCACGCCCAGAAGCTCTCCGAGCTGACCGGATCGACGGTCTACCTCAAGGTCGAGGGCATGAACCCGACCGGTTCGTTCAAGGACCGCGGCATGACGATGGCGATGACGGCCGCCGTCGAGGCCGGGGCCAAGGCCGTGGTGTGCGCATCCACCGGCAACACGTCGGCGTCCGCCGCCGCCTACGCCACCTCCGCCGGACTCACGTGTGCGGTCCTCGTGCCCGAGGGCAAGATCGCGATGGGCAAGCTCAGCCAGGCGATCGCGCACGGCGCCACCCTGCTCCAGGTCGACGGCAACTTCGACGACTGCCTCGAGATCGCCCGCAAGCTCGCCGACTCCTACCCGGTCTTCCTCGTGAACTCGGTGAACCCGGCCCGCATCCAGGGCCAGAAGACCGCGGCCTTCGAGATCGTCGACGCCCTCGGCGACGCCCCGGACATCCACGTCCTCCCGGTGGGAAACGCGGGCAACATCTCCGCGTACTGGAAGGGCTACAAGGAGTACGCCACGGCGACGGAGTACGCCTTCGACGGCGGGGCCCCGCGCACGCTGGAGGCCGTGTCGACGAGGCTGCCCGTGATGTGGGGCTTCCAGGCCGCCGGCGCCGCGCCCTTCGTGGCCGGGCACCCCATCACGCACCCCGAGACCATCGCCACCGCGATCCGGATCGGCAACCCGGCCTCGTGGGAGACCGCTGTCGCCGCCCGCGATGAGTCCGGCGGCCTCATCGACGCCGTGACCGACGAGGAGATCCTCTCCGCGCACCGCTGGCTCTCGGCGCGCGAGGGCGTGTTCGTCGAGCCCGGGTCCGCCGCGAGCGTCGCGGGCCTGATCAAGATGCAGGCGGCCGGCCGCGTCCCGACGGGGAAGACCATCGTCTGCACCGTGACCGGGCACGGCCTCAAGGACCCGCAGTGGGCCCTCCGCACCGCCGACGGCGGCGAGGTCGAGCCCGTCAAGGTGGGCAACGACGTCGTGAGCGTCGCGGCCGCGCTGGGCCTGGCCTAGGTCCGCCGATGACGGCACCGACGACGGCGGCCGCCGAGTCGCTGCGCACCGTCGCCGCCGGGCAGCGCGTCACCGTGCGCGTGCCGGCGACGAGCGCCAACCTCGGCCCGGGCTACGACAGCCTCGGCCTGGCCCTCGCGATGTACGACACCGTGACCGTCGAGACGACCGACGGCGGCGGCCTCGCCTTCGAGCTGCGCGGCGAGGGTGCCGACACCCTCCCGCGCGACGAGACCCACCTCGTGGTCCGCACACTCGAGGCCGCGCTCGCGCGCCTGGGCTACCGGCACGGTGGACTGGCGCTGACCGCCGAGAATGTGAGCCCGCACGGCCGCGGCCTCGGCTCGTCCGCCTCGGCCACGGTCGCCGCTGTCCTCGCGGCCGCGGCGCTCGTCGCCCCCGAGGACCGCCCGGACCGGGCCTGGGCGCTCCAGCTCTGCAGCGAGATCGAGGGGCACCCCGACAACGTCGCGCCCGCGATCCACGGCTCGCTCGCCCTGTCGTGGCAGGACGGAGAGGCCTTCCGGACGGCCATCGCCGAGGTGGCGCCCAGCGTGGTGCCCATCGTCGCGATCCCCGACTTCGAGCTCTCGACCGAGCTGGCCCGCTCGCTCCTGCCGTCCTCGGTCCCGCATCACGCCGCCGCGGCGAACGCCGGCCGCGCGGCCCTTCTCGTGCACGCGCTCACGAAGGACCCGTCGCTGCTCCTGCCGGCTACGGAGGACTACCTCCACCAGAGCTACCGCTCCAGCGCGATGGAGCCGAGCGCTCGGCTCATCGCCGCGCTGCGGGCTGAGGGCCACGCCGCCGTCGTCTCGGGCGCAGGGCCGACCGTGCTGGCCCTCGCCGACGGCGAGGACGAGGCCCGCGAGGTGCAGGCCGCCGTCGAGCGCTTCGCCCACGGCGTGCTCGACGCGGAGCAGGGCGCGGTCTCAGTGACACGCTGGCGTGTTGCGCGTCTGGCCGTGGACCGCGAAGGTGCTAGAGTGGACGTGCACCCACGGTAAATCTGTTCAGCGGTAAAATTTCCATCGGTGAAATTTCCAGTGGTGAATCTGCCCTCGGCGACTAGGCCCGGGCACTGCGCGCCGCCTCCGTGATCCAGCTTCGTGCCAAGGGTGCCGCCCCTCCAGCTCTGTGCCTCGGTCCTGCTGCCCGCGCCTCTCCGCGCGCCAGCAGCGGCATCGACGGCAGCTCATGCTCGGGGCGGGCTGAATGACTACGACGCTGCCCGGCCATCTGGCCTCGCAGCGCCACAGCCTGGCCGCCGCTCTCGTCGGCGGCCACGACCACGATGCGCCGGCCCATGAGAAGCCGGCGTCTCGACTCCGGAAGGACCATCCGTGACACAGACCACTGAGCTGAACCCAGCAGTGGAAGCCTCCTCCGCGTCCGAGTCCAAGGGGATCGCCGGCCTCAAGCTCGCGCAGTTGCAGGCCTTGGCGTCCCAGCTGGGCATCACCGGTGGGTCCCGCATGCGCAAGGGCGACCTTGTCGCCGCGATCACCGCCCACCAGAAGGGCGAGCCGCTGGGCCGTCCCGCCGAGCGCCGCCGCCCAGCCGCGAAGGCCGAGGCCACCGCCGAGCTTCCCCTGCCCGAGACGCAGGCCCCCGCCCCCGCTCAGGAGGCCCCTGCGGCCGAGGCCCCCGCCGAGGCTGCTGCCCCGGCCCGCGGCCGTGGGCGGACCCGCCGCCGCGCGGGCAGCGACGGGGTCGTGACCCCCGCCGCCGGCGAGCAGGCCGCCCAGCCCGAGGCCGCGCCGTCGGCCGCTGCCCCCGAGGCCGCGCCGTCCGCCCCGGAGGCCGCCCCCGCGCCGCAGGAGGCCCCCGAGGCCGGCACCCGCCCGAGCCGCACCCGCAACCGCAACCGCCGCGCCGAGGCCGTGCAGGGGGCCGCCGAGGGCGCCCAGCCCGCCCGCGAGGAAGCCGCGGCCGAGGCCGCCGCCCCCGAGCGCGCCGAGGCCGGCCAGGCCGCACCGGCGGAGACCGCCGGTCGCCCCGAGGAGGCCGGCGAGGGCCGCGGCCGCCGCGAGCGCGGCCAGCAGGACCGTTCCGAGCGCCAGGAGCGCCAGGAGCGCCGCCGCGACGAGGGCGAGCGCCAGCAGGACCGTTCCGAGCGCCAGCAGGACCGCCGCCGCGACGAGGGCGAGGGTGACGAGGGCGGCTCGCGCCGCTCGCGCCGCAACCGCCGTGGCCGCGACCGCGACGAGGCCCAGCAGGGCGGGCGCAACGACCGCTTCCGCGACCGCAACGAGCGCCGCCGAGGCCGCAGCGCCGGCCCCGAGTTCGACGAGACCGAGGTGACCGAGGACGACGTCCTCCTTCCGGTCGCCGGCATCCTCGACGTGCTCGAGAACTACGCCTTCATCCGCACCTCCGGCTACCTCCCGGGTCCGAACGACGTCTACGTCCCGCTCACCCAGGTCAAGAAGTACGGCCTGCGCAAGGGCGACGCGGTGGTGGGCGCGATCCGCGCCCCGCGCGAGGGCGAGGAGAACCAGGGCGGCGGCCAGGCCGGCGGCGGACAGGGCGGCCGGCACGGCAACCGCCAGAAGTTCAACGCCCTTGTGCGCGTCACGAGCGTCAACGGCAAGAGCCCCGAGGAGATGAAGAACCGGGTCGAGTTCACCAAGCTCGTCCCGCTCTACCCCTCGGAGCGCCTCCGCCTCGAGACCGACCCCAAGAAGATCGGCCCCCGCGTCATCGACCTCGTGGCGCCGATCGGCAAGGGCCAGCGCGGCCTCATCGTCTCCCCGCCCAAGGCCGGCAAGACGCTCATCCTGCAGTCCATCGCGAATGCGATCACCATCAACAACCCTGAGGTCCACCTCATGATGGTGCTCGTGGACGAGCGGCCCGAAGAGGTCACGGACATGCAGCGCTCCGTCAAGGGCGAGGTCATCGCCTCGACCTTCGACCGTCCGGCCGACGACCACACGACGGTTGCCGAACTGGCGATCGAGCGGGCCAAGCGCCTCGTCGAGATGGGCATGGACGTCGTGGTGCTCCTCGACTCGATGACCCGCCTCGGCCGCGCCTACAACCTCGCCGCGCCGGCCTCGGGCCGCATCCTCTCCGGCGGCGTCGACTCGGCCGCGCTCTACCCGCCGAAGCGCTTCTTCGGCGCGGCGCGCAACATCGAGAACGGCGGCTCGCTCACGATCCTCGCCACCGCGCTCGTGGAGACCGGCTCCAAGATGGACGAGGTCATCTTCGAGGAGTTCAAGGGCACCGGCAACATGGAGCTCCGCCTGTCCCGCGCCCTCGCGGACAAGCGCATCTTCCCGGCCGTGGACGTCAACGCGTCCGGCACGCGCCGCGAGGAGAACCTGCTCTCGCCGGAAGAGGTCAAGATCATGTGGCGCCTGCGCCGTGTGCTCTCGGGCCTCGACACGCAGCAGGCCCTCGAGCTGCTCACCACGAAGATCCGCGAGACCGGGTCCAATGTCGAGTTCCTCCTGCAGGTGCAGAAGACGACGCTCGCCGGCAAGGGCGAGAGCGACCGGCACTAGCGCCCACCACGGCGGCCGGGCCCGGGAGTCCCCGGGCCCGGCCGCCGTCGTCGTCCCTCCTCGAGCCGGCACCGGCTCCCCAGACCAGTTGCACCGTCCCCAGAAAGGCCCCTGACATGTTCGAGTCCGTGCAAGGACTGCTGGACGAGCACGCCGAGATCCAGAAGCAGCTCAGCGACCCCGCGGTCTACCAGGACCAGGCGCTGGCTCGGAAGCTCGGGCGGCGCTCCGCCCAGCTCAACGGCATCGTCGAGGCCTACAACCGCTGGAAGCAGCTCGGCGACGACCTCGAGGCGGCCGAGGAGATGGCCGAGGAGGACCCCGACTTCGCCGCCGAGGTCCCCGTCCTCAAGGAGGGGCACGAGAGCGCCCAGGAGAAGCTGCGCCGGCTCCTCATCCCGCGCGACCCCAACGACGCCCGCAACGTGATCCTCGAGATCAAGGGCGGCGAAGGCGGCGACGAGGCGGCACTCTTCGCCGCCGACCTCACGCGCATGTACACCCGCTACGCCGAGTCGAAGGGCTGGAAGACGGAGGTCCTCTCCTCGACCGAGTCCGACCTCGGCGGGTACAAGGACATCCAGATCGCGGTCAAGGGCTCCTCCAACGACCCGGCCGAGGGCGTGTTCGCCCACCTGAAGTACGAGGGCGGTGTGCACCGCGTCCAGCGCGTGCCCGTGACCGAGTCGCAGGGCCGCATCCACACCTCCGCGGCCGGCGTCCTCGTCTTCCCCGAGGTGGACGAGCCCGAGGAGATCGAGATCAGCGCCAACGACCTCAAGATCGACGTCTACCGCTCATCGGGCCCCGGGGGCCAGAGCGTCAACACGACCGACTCCGCCGTGCGCATCACCCACCTGCCCACGGGCATCGTCGTGGCGATGCAGAACGAGAAGTCCCAGCTGCAGAACCGCGAGGCCGCGATGCGCGTGCTCCGCTCACGCCTGCTCGCGCACCAGCAGGAGCAGATCGACGCCGAGAACGCCGAGGCGCGCAAGTCCCAGGTGCGCACCATGGACCGCTCCGAACGCATCCGCACCTACAACTACCCCGAGAACCGCATCGCCGACCACCGCACGGGATACAAGGCCTACAACCTCGACACGGTGATGGACGGCGAGCTCGGCCCGGTCATCCAGTCCTGCATCGACATGGACGAGCAGCACCGGCTCGAGGCGCTCGGCGAATGACCGACGCCGCCGGGAGCAGGGCGGGCGGGGGAGTGCGGCCGGGGACGGAGGACGACCTCGGCGCCGCGCTGCGCCGCGCGGCCGCGGTCCTCGCCGAGGCCGGCGTGCCCAGCCCGCGCGTCGACGCCGAGCTCCTCGCGGAGCACCTCCTCGCCCACTCTCCCGTGGGCGACCAGCTGGGCGGCGGCGGCCTCGGGCGCCTGCGGGCTCTCGCGATCTCCGGCCATCCCGTCCCGGAAGGGTTCTGGGACCTGGTCGCGGAGCGCGCCCGGCGCGTGCCGCTGCAGCACCTCACCGGGACGGCCCACTTCCGGCACCTCACCCTCGCCGTCGGCCCTGGCGTATTCGTCCCCCGGCCCGAGACCGAGGGCGTCGTCCAGGTCGCCCTGGACTGGATCGGGGAGCACTTCCCGGCAGCGCTCGCCGCGGAGCCTGCGGGGACGGCCGACGCCGCCGGGCCGGCCCGGGCGCGTCGGCGCCCCGTCGTCGTCGACCTCGGCACCGGATCGGGGGCGATCGCCGCATCGGTCGCGCACGAGGCGCCCGGCGCCGTCGTCCACGCCGTGGAGCTGTCCGAGCTCGCCCACGCGTGGGCCGCGCGGAACCTCGCGCTGCCCGAGGTGGGCGGGCGCGTCCGGCTCGTGCGCGGCGACCTGCGCACCGCGCTGCCGGAGCTGGACGGAACCGTGGACGTGGTCGTGACGAACCCGCCCTACATCCCCCCGGACATGGTGCCGCGGGACCCGGAGGCAGCCCTGCACGACCCCGAGATGGCGCTCTACGGGGGCGCGGACGGCGGCCTCGAGCTCCCGCTCGCCGCTGCGGCCACGGCCGCGCGGCTCCTCGTCCCAGGCGGGTTCCTGGTCATGGAGCACGCCGAGGTGCAGGCCGGGCGCATCGCCGAGCGCCTGTCGTCGAGCCCGGACTGGACCGCGGTGCGCTCCCATGCCGACCTCAACGGGCTCCCGCGCGCCACGAGCGCCGTGCGGCAGTGAGGCACGGACGGGACACGGCGGAGCCCGTGGAAGAATGGTCGCCGTGACGACCGCGACCTACAACTGCACCGATCCCCAGCAGCGCGCCGAGGGCCTCGCCCACGCACAGCGCGCGATCGCCCAGAAGCAGTGCATCGTGATGCCGACGGACACGGTCTACGGCATCGCCGCCGACGCCTTCTCCGCCCAGGCCGTCGCCACGCTCCTGGCCGCCAAGGGCCGCGGGCGCTCCATGCCGCCGCCCGTGCTCATCCCGCGGCTGCAGACCATGGACGGCCTCGCGACCGAGGTCCCGGCCGCCGGCCGTGCCCTCGCCGAGAGGTTCTGGCCCGGGCCGCTCACGCTCATCTTCCACGCCCAGCCCTCGCTCACCTGGGATCTGGGGGAGACGAAGGGCACGGTGGCCCTGCGCATCCCGGACGACGAGCTCGCCCAGGCACTCCTGACCATCACCGGCCCGCTCGCCGTCTCGAGCGCGAACCGCACCGGCCACCCCGCGGCCCAGACCGCCGCGGAGGCCCGCGAGCAGCTGGCCGAGAGCGTGGAGGTCTACCTCGAGGAGGGCTTCCGCCCGGCGGACGGAGGCTCCGGCGCCTCCGCAGGGCTGCCCTCGACGATCATCGACTGCACCGGCGATCACCTGCGCGTCGTGCGCCAGGGTGCCCTGAGCCTCGAGGCGATCCGCGAGGTCGCCCCGGGCGTGCTCGGCCTGGGCGAGGAGCCGGCCGGCGCACCTGCCGAGGAAGCACCTGCCGAGGCACCGGGGGAGCCCGTCGAGGCCGCCCGCGACCAGGCAGACCTCCCGCCCGCATGAGCGCCACGGAATCCGCCCCCGCGCACCGTCCGGCCGAGACGGCGGAGGCGCCTCCGCGCGTCGTCGCCGTCGTCGTGAGCTTCAACCGCCGGGAGCTGCTCGGGCGCACCCTCGCGGGCCTCGCGTCCGGGACCATGCTGCCGGCGGCGGTGGTGGTCGTGGACAACGCCTCGACGGACGGCTCGGCCGAGTTCGTCCGCACGCTCGAGACTCCGCTGGCGATCGACCTCGTGGAGCTGGGCGCCAACGTGGGCGGCGCCGGCGGCTTCACCGTGGGGATCGAGCGGGCCGTGCTCGACCACGATGCGGACCTCGTCTGGGTCATGGATGACGACACGGAGCCGCACGCCGACACCCTCGCTGCGGCCGTCGACGCGTGGACACGGTACGCGCAGGCTCCGGAGCACCGGCCCACGGTGCTTGCCAGCCACGTCGTCTGGACCGACGGGCGCGAGCACCCCATGAACTCCATGCGCGAGCGGCTCGGCGTGACGGCCGCGCAGCGCCGCCGTGCCGCGGCCGTCGGAGCGCGCCCGATCCGCAGCGCGTCCTTCGTCTCGTGCTTCCTCGCCGGCGACGCGGTGCGGGCGCTCGGGCTGCCGGTCGCGGACTACTTCCTCTGGGGCGACGACTTCGAGTACACGACGCGCCTCGCCCGCTTCCACGACGCGATCCAGGTCCCGGCCTCGGTGGTCACGCACCACACCAAGAAGTTCGGCACGACCGACGTCGACCCGGGACCGCGGTTCTACTACGAGGTCCGCAACCGGTTCTGGCTCTACGGGCGCACGCACTCCCTGGCTCCGTGGGAGCGGCTCGCGTACACGTACGCGACCGCACGGATCTGGGCCCGGACCTTCGCCAAGTCCGCCGATCGGCGCCTCCTCGCCGGATGCCTCGCACGGGGCATGCGGGACGCGCTCCGCGCGCCGCGCAGCAATGCCGAGGTCCTCGCGGGCGTCTACCCGCTCCGCCCCGTGCCCGCGCTCCCGCCCGCGGCGCCGCTCGCGGCGGGGGAGCCGTTCAGCCTGCTGCTGCCGGTGTACGACGGCGACACCGCCGACCGCTTCCGGCGCGCCCTCGCTTCGAACACCGCCGAGCAGGAGCGGCCGCCGGCGGAGGCCGTCATCGTGCGCGACGGACCGGTGCACGCCGAGCTCCAGGGCGCCCTCGACGACGCGCAGGCCATCGCCGGGCCGGCCACCGCGGTCAGGGTGCTGGCCCTGCCGGCCAACGTCGGCATCACCGCCGCCCTCGACCTCGGCCTGGCGGCGTGCAGCCACGCGGTCGTGGCCCGGGCCGACGCGGACGACATCTCCCTGCCGCGCCGGTTCGCGGCCCAGCTGCCCGTCATCGAAGCCGGCGCCGACCTGGTCGGCAGCGCGATGGAGGAGATCGGCGACGACGAGGCGGTGGTCCTCGCGACTCGGTCGGTCCCCACCTCGCCGCCCCAGATCCGCGCCGCCGCCCGGGCTCGGAACCCGATCTCGCACCCCACCGTGGTCTTCCGGCGCGCCGCTGCCGAGGCGGTGGGCGGGTACCAGTCGGTGCCGGCTGCCGAGGACTACTGGCTGTGGGCCCGCATGATCGCCGCCGGGGCCTCGGTGCGCAACCTCGCCGAGCCGCTCGTGCGCTACCGGGTCTCGGGGGGTGCCTACGAGCGGCGCGGCGGCCTGCGGGTCCTCGCGAACGACGTCGCCACCCAGGACCAGCTCCTGGCAGGCGGCTTCATCACCCGTTCCGACTGGCTGCGCAACGTGGGCATCCGCGCGGTCTACCGCTTCCTGCCCACGTCCGTGCGCGCCGGCCGCTACCGGCGCATGGTCGCGCCGCGCAGCTGAGGCTGAACGCGCCGTCCGGCACGGCAGAGTATCTTGGACACGCACGCGGGGCACACGCCGGACGCCCCCATGGAAGAGAGTCACTGAAACGCGCATGAGCTTCTCCGCAACAACGCCGGAGGCCCCGAGGCCGGTGCTGTGGCGCTGGATCCAGTTCGTCCTGGATGCCGGAGCATGGACGCTGGCCATCCTCGTCGCCGTCGTCCTCCGCTACGAGCTCACCGAGCAGACCCTCACGCCCAACGGCGTCGCGGCGTTCAGCCTGCTCGCCATCCTGTGCCAGGCAGTCGTCGGGTTCAGCATGGCCCTGTATCAGGGGCGGTACAGCTTCGGCTCGTTCGAGGAGGCCCGGCTCCTCGTCTCGGTCACGCTCATCGTGGCGACGATCCTCGTGCTCCTGAGCACATTCCTCGGCTTCAGCCTCCAGATCCCGCGCAGCACGGGCGTCATCGCATTCCCGTTCGCAGCGCTGTTCATGGCGGCGAGCCGGTACGCGAAGCGCATGTTCGTGGAGAGCCGGCAGAAGCCCGGCGAGAACGCCCAGCAGGCCCTCGTCTACGGCGCCGGCTTCCTCGGCTCGAACCTCGTCACCCGCATGATGCAGGACCCCAAGTCGCCGTACTACCCGGCCGGCTTCATCGACGACGACCCGGCCAAGAAGCACCTGCGGGTCTCCTCGGTCCAGGTCCTCGGGACCGGCGAGGACCTCCCCGAGATCATCCGCCGGACGCGGTCGACGGCGCTCATCCTCGCCTTCGCCTCGGCTGACGCGGCCTTCATCCGCGGGGTCTCCGACCGCGTCGCCGGGCTCGGCGTGAAGGTGCTCGTGCTCCCGCCGCTGAAGGACATGCTCGGCGGCGGTGCGCACAGCGTCACCGACTTCCGCGAGGTCGCGGTCGAGGACCTCATCGGGCGCCGGCCCGTGGACATCAAGGTCGAGGAGATCGCCGGGTACATCACGGGCAAGCGCGTCCTCGTCACCGGTGCGGGCGGCTCGATCGGCTCCGAGCTGTGCCGCCAGATCCACCCGTTCGCCCCGGCCGAGCTGATCATGGTCGACCACGACGAGACCGCCCTCCAGGCCACCCAGATCTCCCTGACCGGCAGGGGCCTGCTGGACGGCCGGGACACCGTGCTCGTGAGCATCCGCGACGCCGAAGGCCTCACCCGCGTCTTCCGCGACCGTCGCCCCGAGGTGGTCTTCCACGCTGCCGCGCTCAAGCACGCGCCCCTGCTCCAGCAGTACCCGGCCGAGGCGTGGAAGACCAACGTCGTCGGCACGCTCAATGTCCTGCGGGCGGCCGAGGCGGTAGGAGTCGAGGCGTTCGTGAATGTCTCCACCGACAAGGCCGCGGCGCCCACCACCGTCCTGGGGCACTCCAAGCGGATGGCGGAGCGCCTCACCGCCTGGATGGCGGGGCGCACCGGCCGGCGCTACGTCTCGGTCCGGTTCGGCAATGTCATGGGCTCGCGCGGCTCGATGCTCCCGCTCTTCTCCGAGCAGATCCGCACCGGGGGTCCCGTCACGGTCACCCACCCCGAGGTCACGCGCTTCTTCATGACCATCCCCGAGGCCTGCCAGCTCGTCATCCAGGCGGGTGCGATCGGCAGCGGGGGAGAGGTGCTCATCCTCGACATGGGCGAGCCGGTCCGCATCCTCGACGTCGCCGAGCGCATGATCGCGATGTCCGGCAAGGACATCGACGTCGTGTTCACGGGGCTGCGCCCCGCAGAGAAGCTGCACGAGGACCTCGTGGACCCTGACGTGGCGGACGTGCGACCCCTCCATCCCAAGATCTCCCACGCGACCTCGTCCGGCATCGCCCCGGACCGCCTCGACTACGACCGCTGGCTCGCCGAGTGCGCGCGCACCGAGGAGGCGATGATCGAGGCCCAGGTGCAGGAGGAGACAGAACTCTCGCACGAGGCCGTCCCGGGGTCGGGGGCGGCGTGATCGTCGTCGCCGCGGCGCTGGCGTTCGCCGTCAGCGCGGCGCTGCCCGTCCTCGCCCGGCCCGTGCTGACGCGCCTCGGCGTCATCGACGTCCCGGGGGAGCGCTCCTCCCACACCCGCCCCACCGTGCGCGGGCTCGGGCTGACCATCGGGATCGGCCTCCTCGCGGGCTGGGCCGTCGCGTTCGCAGCGGGCCTCGCGGCCGACGGCGCCGCCCTGGCCGCGTGCGTCGTGGCGGGCACCGTCGCGGCCGCCGCCGTGGGGTGGGCTGAGGACCTGAGGGGCCTGCGCATCGCGAGCCGGGCCGGGCTCCAGCTGGCGGTCGGGTTCGCGGGCACCCTGGCGATCATCCTCGCCACGGGCAAGGGCCTGTGGTGGCTTCCGCTCGGCATGGTCGCCGTGGCCGCCTACATCAACGTCGCCAACTTCATGGACGGCATCAACGGCATCTCGGGGCTGCACGCCGTCGCCGTGGGCGTCCTCTACGCGGCGGCGGGCGCCGCCAGCGGCCACGGCTGGCTGGTCGTCGCGGGCGTCCTGCTCGCGGCCGCCTTCGCCGGGTTCCTCCCGTGGAACCTCCTGCGCGGATCGATGTTCATGGGGGACGTGGGCAGCTACCTCCTCGGTGCGGGGATCTCGTTCACCGCCGTCGCCGCATTCCTCGCCCAGCTCCCGCTCGAGTACGTCTTCTCACCCGTGCTCGTCTACCTCGCGGACACGTTCGCGACGCTCGTGCGGCGCACGCTGCAGGGCAAGCGCTGGTACGCCTCGCACCGCGAGCATGTGTACCAGCGGCTCACGGACAACGGCCTGGGGCACCTCGAGGTCTCGCTCGTGGTCACCGCCGCGTCCGTCCTGACCGGGCTCGCGGGCTTCTACGCGGCCACTGCGCCGTCGGGCGGGGTGTTCGCCGCACAGATGGTGACGGCCGCCGTCCTCCTGGCCTACCTGACCTCCCCGACCTGGCTCCGGGCCCGCGGTGCGCGGCGGGTCCCCTGACGGGAGGTCCCCGGACGGCAGCCCCGTCCTCCGCAGGCGCGGCAGGACCCTCTTCTATCCTGTGTAGAATAGAGGAGCACCCACCCCCGCCGGCCTCCTGGCAGCAGGCCGCCGACGAATTGGCATGAAATGGACCCCATGACGCACCGGCACGGCTTCTTCGGCCGTTCCCGCGTCGGCCGATCCGACCCCGGACGCACCCCGTGGCTCGGCCTCGCCGGCACCTGCACGGCGGCGTCCGCCGCCGCAGCGGTCCTGCTCGCGGTGGCGGCCCTGGCCTTCACCGGCCCCGCGGCCGCGGCCAGCGTCGCCTTCGCAGCAGTGATCGTGATCGCCTTCTTCGCACTGAGCCTCCTCGCGGGACATCTCGTGGGGCGGCGGAATCCGTCCGGGGCCATCGGCGTGTTCGCCGTCGTCTACGTGCTCAAGATCGTCGGCTTCGCCGCGATCCTGCTCTGGATCGGCACCCCGGCCTGGATCGACCGTCCGTGGTTCGGCGCCGCCGGGATCGCGAGCGTCGTCGTGTGGCAGGCCGCCGAGCTCTACGGGTTCAGCAGGCTCCGGCTGCAGATCTTCGACGACGCCCCGGCCGGCCACGACGCAGGCGGCGACGCCGCGCCGTCGTCCGGGCAGGAGGGTCCCCATGCGTGAGGACACCCCTGGCCGGCAGGTCCCCGCGGAGCCCGAGGGCGACGGCGGCTACAACTCTGGAATGGCCGTCTTCAGCTACGTGATTGGCGGGATCGTTGTCTGGAGTTTGATAGGGTGGGGGCTGGACAATCTCCTGAAAACGCGCTGGCTTGTGCTCGCTGGCGCTCTGGTGGGGATTGCCGGCGGCATCTACCTGACCATGAAGCATGGGCTCTTCACGCACCGAACGGGCCCCGCTGAGCCTCAGGGCCCAGGCGATGACGCCGAGGCGGACCGTCGCTGATGGAGCACCCGAAAAATTTCACATGTGGGGGTCGAAGCCACTCGCCCCAGCATCTGCCCGACGATGGACACTGCAGAGAGGAATCGCGTTGACCCCGCTCACGCTTCCGGCCGAAGACTCCGGCGCCTTCACCCCGCCCACCCTCGAGGACATGCACCTCCCGGCCATCTTCCCCTGGGGCGCGCACGAGGGCTTCTCGAAGCAGATGCTCATGGTCCTGCTCTCCGTCGTCTTCATCGCCTGGTTCTTCATCGCGGCCTCCCGCAAGGGCCAGCTGGTCCCGGGCAAGCTCCAGTTCGCCGGTGAGTACCTGTACGGGTTCGTGCGCAACTCGATCGGCAAGGACATCATCGGCGGCAAGGACTTCATGAAGTTCGTGCCCCTGCTCTTCGCGCTGTTCTTCTTCATCCTGGTGAACAACATCTACGGCGCGATCCCGTTCTTCCAGCTGCCCACGATGTCCCACGTCGGCGGCGCGTACTTCCTCGCGGCGCTCGTCTACGTGACCTGGATCGGCGTCGGCCTGAAGAAGTTCGGCCCGCGCTTCATCAAGCTCACCGTGGTCCCGGCCGGCGTGCCGTGGTACATCCTCCCGATCGTCGTCCCGATCGAGATCATCTCGAACTTCATCGTCCGCCCGATGACGCACAGCCTCCGTCTCTTCGCGACCATGCTCGCCGGCCACCTCGTGGTCGCGCTCGCCGGGTCCGGCATCGCGTTCCTCATCGCCCAGGAGAGCGTGGTCCTCAAGGGCACCTCGCTGCTCGTCCTCGTCGGTGCCACCGCGATGTACATGCTCGAGGCGCTGATCATGGTGCTGCAGGCGTACGTCTTCACGCTTCTTACTGCCATCTACATCCAGGGCGCGCTCCACGCGGACGCCCACTGAGACTTCCCCCTCCATGGGGGATGAACCGATCACTCAATCCGCCCTCCAGGGCAGCCTGAAAGGAACACAATGACCGGCAACCTCAACCTCGTCGGCTACGGTCTCTCCGCCATCGGCGGTGCCATCGGCGTGGGTCTCGTCTTCGCGGCCTACATCAACGGCGTGGCCCGCCAGCCGGAGGCGCAGCGCGTGCTCCAGCCGATCGCCTTCCTCGGCCTTGCGCTCACCGAGGCGCTCGCGATCCTCGGCCTCGTGTTCGCCTTCGTTCTCTGACCCAGAGCACGGCATACACAGCCAGAACCGAGTAGATAGGAGGGGTGCAACACATGCATCAGTTCATTGTTAGCGCCGCCACCGAGGGCGCCCAGAGCCCGCTCATGCCGAGCTGGTGGGAGATCCTGGTCGTTGCCGTCGGCTTCGCCGTCCTGCTCTTCATCGTGGTCAAGTTCGTCGTTCCGGCGTTCGAGAAGACGTTCGCGGAGCGGGCCGAGGCCATCGAGGGGGGCATCGCCAAGGCAGAGAAGGCCCAGGCGGAGGCGTCCGCAGCCCTCGAGGAGTACAAGCAGCAGCTCACCGACGCCCGCACCGAGGCCAACCGCATCCGCGAGGAGGCCCGGGCCGAGGGCGCCCAGATCCTCGCCGAGCTCAAGGAGAAGGCTGCCGCCGAGGCCGCCCGCATCACTGAGCAGGCGCACGTCCAGATCGAGGCCGAGCGCCAGCAGGCTGTTGCGTCGCTCCGCTCCGAGGTGGGCACCCTGGCCACGACCCTGGCCGGCCGGATCGTCGGCGAGTCCCTCGACGACGATGCGCGCGCCGCCCGTGTGGTGGACCGCTTCCTCGACGAGCTGGAGTCCCAGAACGCAGGTGCGGCGAAGTAATGGCAGGAGCATCGAGCGAATCGCTGTCCGCCGCGCTGGCGGACCTGGAGACCACGCTGCCCACGGCCTCGCTGTCGCTGGCGCGGGAGCTCTTCGGCATCCTCGCCGTCCTTGACGGCTCCGCCGGGCTTCGCCGCGCGCTGACCGACCCGTCCCGTGAGGGCGCGGAGAAGTCGGCCCTCGTGCACAGCCTGCTGGACGGCAAGGCCTCGGGCGACGCCGTCGAGATCACGGCCAAGCTCGCCGCCTCGCGGTGGGCCGACGCGCGCGACATCAGCGATGCGCTCGAGACCATCGCCTCGACCGTGGCGAGCGCCGTGGCCGAGCAGGGCGCGGGGACCGCGAGCGGGCTCAGCGGGCTGGAGAAGCTCCAGAACGACCTGTTCGCGTTCAACAACACCGTCGAGGGCAGCCACGAGCTCCAGGCTGCACTGACCGACCAGCAGGCCTCCCCGGAGGCCCGGCGCACCCTCGCCCTCCGGCTTGTCCCGGGGGCGTCCGAGGAGGCCCGGCTGCTCATCGGCCAGGCGGTGTCCTCCCCGCGCGGTGCCAAGCCGACGGCGCTCGTGGAGAAGTTCGCGTCCCTCGCGGCTGCTCGCCAGAAGCGCTGGATCGCCGACGTTGCCGTCGCGCGTCCCCTCAGCCAGGCGCAGCTGACGCGGCTCCAGGACGGGCTCAATACCCTCTACGGGCGCGAGCTGAAGATCAACACGACCGTGGAACCGTCGCTCGTCGGCGGCCTCCGCGTGACGGTCGGCGACGAGGTGCTCGATGCCTCGACCGTGACGCGGCTCGGCGAGCTGCGACGTCAGCTGGCCGCCCAGGCACGCTGAGGCATCAGCACACTCCGTACAAGACAATCCGGTCATCGCAGCAGTACCGCTTTCGATGACCACGAGATCAAGAGAGCAGGACTGAAGATGGCCGAATTGACCATCAATGCCGACGACGTCCGCAGCGCGCTGAACGACTTCGCGGCTTCCTACCAGCCCGGCACGGCTGAGCGCGTCGAGGTCGGCCGTGTCACGGCCGCCGGCGACGGCATCGCCCGTGTCGAGGGCCTCCCCTCGGTCATGGCGAACGAGCTCCTCCGCTTCGAGGACGGCACCCTTGGCCTCGCCCAGAACCTCGACGTCCGCGAGATCGGCGTCATCGTCCTCGGCGACTTCGGCGGCATCGAGGAGGGCCAGGAGGTGCACCGCACCGGCCAGATCCTCTCCGTGCCGGTCGGCGATGCCTTCCTCGGCCGCGTGGTGGACCCGCTCGGCGCGCCCATCGACGACCTTGGCCCGATTGCGGCCGAGGGAACCCGCGCGCTCGAGCTCCAGGCTCCCGGCGTGACGCAGCGCAAGTCGGTCCACGAGCCGATGCAGACCGGCCTCAAGGCCATCGACGCGATGATCCCGATCGGGCGCGGCCAGCGCCAGCTCATCATCGGCGACCGCCAGACGGGCAAGACCGCCATCGCTGTCGACACCATCATCAACCAGAAGGCCAACTGGGCCTCGGGCGATGCGACCAAGCAGGTCCGCTGCATCTACGTCGCGATCGGCCAGAAGGCCTCGACGATCGCGGCCGTGCGCCAGACCCTCGAGGACCACGGTGCCCTCGAGTACACGACGATCGTCGCGTCTCCGGCGTCCGATCCCGCGGGCTTCAAGTACCTCGCCCCGTACGCCGGCTCGGCCATCGGCCAGCACTGGATGTACGGCGGCAAGCACGTCCTCATCATCTTCGATGACCTCTCGAAGCAGGCCGAGGCGTACCGCGCCGTGTCCCTCCTCCTGCGCCGCCCGCCGGGCCGCGAGGCGTACCCGGGCGACGTGTTCTACCTGCACTCCCGCCTGCTCGAGCGCTGCGCGAAGCTCTCGGACGACCTCGGCGCGGGCTCGATGACCGGCCTGCCGATCATCGAGACGAAGGCGAACGACGTCTCGGCGTACATCCCGACCAACGTCATCTCCATCACCGACGGGCAGATCTTCCTGCAGTCCGACCTGTTCAACGCCAACCAGCGCCCCGCGGTCGACGTCGGCATCTCGGTCTCCCGCGTCGGCGGCGCCGCGCAGGTGAAGTCGATGAAGTCGGTTTCCGGCACGCTCAAGCTGGACCTCGCGCAGTACCGCGACATGCAGGCGTTCGCGATGTTCGCGTCCGACCTCGACGCGGCGTCCCGCCAGCAGCTCACCCGTGGGGCGCGCCTCATGGAGCTGCTCAAGCAGGGCCAGTACTCGCCGTACCCGGTCGAGGAGCAGGTTGTGTCCATCTGGGCCGGCACGCGCGGCTACCTGGACGACGTCCCCGTCGAGGACGTGCGCCGCTTCGAGGCGGACTTCCTCGACTACCTCAAGCGCAAGACGTCGATCCTGACGACGCTGGCCCAGACGGGCAAGCTCGAGGACGACACCGTCGAGGCTCTCAAGACCGCCGTCACGGAGTTCAAGAAGGGCTTCTTCGGCGAGGGCGACAGCCTGCTGGTCGGCGCCGGGCACGAGGAGCACGATGCTCTTGCCGAGGGCGACGTCAACCAGGAAAAGATCGTCAAGCAGAAGCGCTGATTCCCTGCAGCTGATCGGCCGGGCCGGAGCCCACGGCTCGGGCCCGGCCGGTCGGCGAGGGTGAGGAAAGGACAAGAATGGGAGCCCAGATCCGGGTCTACCGCCAGAAGATTGCCTCGACGTCGTCGATGCGCAAGATGTTCAAGGCGATGGAGCTGATTGCTACCTCCCGCATCGGCAAGGCGCGCGCCCGTGTGGCCGCCTCCCTGCCGTACGCGAATGCCATTACCCGCGCCGTTTCTGCTGTCTCCTCTTCGTCCGAGATCGACCACCCGCTGACCACCGAGCCCACCCAGGTGCGGCGCGCGGCAGTGCTGGTCCTCACGGCAGACCGAGGCCAGGCCGGCGCCTACTCGGCCAGCATCATGAAGCAGGCCGAGTCCCTCGCCGAGCTCCTCCGCTCCGAGGGCAAGGAGGTCGCCGCGTTCCTGGTGGGCCGCAAGGGCCAGGCCTACTTCGACTTCCGCAACCGCCCCTATGAGCGGGTGTGGACCGGCAACACGGACAACCCCGAGTTCGCGACCGCCAAGGAGATCAGCCGCGTGCTGCTCGACGCCTTCGCGACTCCCTACGAGGACGGCGGGGTCGACGAGATCCACGTCGTCTACACCCAGTTCAAGTCGATGGTGGTGCAGGTGCCCACGGTGATCCGGCTGCTTCCCCTCGAGGTCGTCGAGGAGGAGGCGAAGGACGCCAAGGAGATCCTGCCCCTCTACGAGTACGAGCCCGAGCCCGAGCAGGTGCTCGACGCGCTGCTGCCGCGGTACATCGAGTCGCGGATCTTCGCGGCGATGCTCCAGGCCGCGGCGAGCGAGCTCGCGTCGCGCCAGCGGGCCATGAAGAACGCCGGGGACAACGCGACCGAGCTCATCAAGAAGTACACGCGCCTGCGCAACACCGCCCGCCAGGCGGAGATCACGCAGGAGCTGACGGAGATCATCGCCGGCGCCGACGCACTCAACGCGTGAGCCCCCGGGCGCACTCGTACACACCACCTAGACTGAATCCACGCCATCTACTGAAGAAGTGAGAGAGATGACTGCCACTGCCTCTGAAGCGGTTGCGACCGCTGGCGCGACGGGCCGCATTGCCCGCGTGATCGGGCCGGTTGTCGACGTCGAGTTCCCGGCCGACGCGATCCCGGAGATCTACAACGCGCTGACGACCACGATCACCCTCGGCGACCACACCCGCGAGATCACGTTCGAGACCGCCCAGCACCTCGGCGACAACCTCGTCCGCGCGATCTCCCTGCAGGCCACCGACGGCCTCGTGCGCGGCACCAAGGTCGTCGACACCGGCGCTCCGATCTCGGTCCCCGTCGGCGACGGCGTCAAGGGCCACATCTTCAACGTCCTCGGCAAGCCGCTCGACGTCGCCGAGTCGGAGATCCAGGCGGCCGACCACTGGCCGATCCACCGCAAGGCGCCTTCCTTCGCCCAGCTCGAGGGCTCGACCGAGATGCTCGAGACCGGCATCAAGGTCATCGACCTGCTCACCCCGTACATCAAGGGCGGCAAGATCGGCCTGTTCGGCGGGGCCGGCGTCGGCAAGACCGTGCTCATCCAGGAGATGATCACCCGTGTTGCGCGCAACTTCGGCGGTACCTCCGTGTTCGCCGGTGTGGGCGAGCGCACCCGCGAGGGCAACGACCTCTGGGTCGAGATGGACGAGGCAGGGGTCCTGAAGGACACCGCCCTCGTGTTCGGCCAGATGGACGAGCCGCCGGGCACGCGCCTTCGCGTCGCGCTCTCGGCCCTGACCATGGCCGAGTACTTCCGCGATGTCCAGAACCAGGACGTGCTGCTCTTCATCGACAACATCTTCCGCTTCACCCAGGCGGGCTCCGAGGTGTCGACGCTGCTGGGCCGCATGCCCTCCGCCGTGGGCTACCAGCCGAACCTCGCCGACGAGATGGGCCTCCTCCAGGAGCGCATCACCTCGACGCGCGGCCACTCGATCACGTCGATGCAGGCCATCTACGTCCCGGCCGACGACTACACCGACCCGGCCCCGGCGACGACGTTCGCGCACCTCGACGCCACGACCGAGCTCTCGCGCGAGATCGCGTCCCGCGGCCTCTACCCGGCCGTCGATCCGCTCACGTCGACCTCGCGCATCCTCGACCCGCAGTACATCGGGCAGGACCACTACGACACCGCGGTGCGGGTCAAGCAGATCCTCCAGAAGAACAAGGAGCTGCAGGACATCATCGCGATCCTCGGTGTCGACGAGCTGTCCGAAGAGGACAAGATCGTCGTGGCCCGTGCGCGCCGCATCCAGCAGTTCCTCTCGCAGAACACCTACACCGCGAAGCAGTTCACGGGTGTCGAGGGCTCGACCGTGTCGATCAAGGACACGATCGAGGGCTTCAAGGCCATCTGCGACGGCGAGCTGGACCACATCGCCGAGCAGGCGTTCTTCAACGTCGGCGGCCTCGACGACGTCGAGCGCAACTGGGCGAAGATCCAGGACCAGACCAAGTAGCATGGCTGAGCTCGAGGTCGAGATCGTCGCGGCGGACCACTTCGTGTGGTCCGGCCCGGCGAAGATGGTCAAGGCCCGCACGGCGGACGGCGAGATCGGGATCCTCCCCGGCCACACGCCCGTCCTGGCGATCATGCACGCGGGTGACATTGTGATCGAGCCGGTCTCCGGCTCGCGGATCACGGCGGCGGTGGACGGCGGATTCTTCTCCGTCGATTCCGACCGGGTCGTGATCGTCGCCGACAACGCCCAGATCGGCGAATCGGCCGCGGGGACTCGTTAGCCAGACCTCGATGGACGACTCCGCCATTCCGTTCATCGTCCTGGCAGTGGTCTTCGTTCTCCTCGCAGCCCTGCTCTGTGCCCTCGGGGTGCGCCGCGTCGTCCTGCGGCGCACCCTGGGCACGGTTGATGCCTCCATCTCCATGGCCACCGGGCCTTGGCGGATGGGGGTATGCCGTTATCAGGACACCGAGCTCGAATGGTTCAATCTCCTCTCCCTCAGTCCGCGCGCGCGGCACCGCTTCACGCGCAGCTCGCTCGAGCTCCTCGGGCGGCGATCGCCCACCGAGGCCGAGCGCACGAGGGTGCAGGCCGACGTCGTGATCGTCGAGCTGCAGTACCAGGGCGCGAGCGTGCGCTTCGCGATGGACTTCAACGCCTATGCCGGCCTCGCCTCGTGGCTCGAGGCCGGACCCGTCATCGGCATCGGGACGTGGCGCTGAGCTCCGGGGCCTGTTCCCGCCACATGGCCGCCGTGCCGAGGCCCGTCCGGCCCGAAGTGCCCGCGTCGCGGCGGAGGCAGCCGTGAGCGGGACCGGCAGGGCGGTCCGGGCCGCGCGCGCCGCCGTCCGCGGCGCCCGCCGCATCCCCTTCACGCTCGCGGTCATCGCCGTGCTGTGGATCGCCGGAATCGCCACCGGAAGCATCCTGTCCGGCCCCCCGCCCGCGGTGCTGGACGTGGTGGGCGGCGACCTCGGGTCGCTGCGCTCCGGCCAGTGGTGGGGCGCCGTGACCTCGATCTTCTTCGTCACGAACCCCGTCGCCTACCTTGCGGCGACCGTGGTGGTGGGGGTGCTGGTCGCCGTGGCCGAGACGGCCTACGGCTCCCTCAGGGCGGCCGCCCTGTTCTTCCTCGGCGACTTCGCCGCCGTCACCGTGTTCTTCGCGGTCACCCAGTTGGCCCGGATCGGGGGCGACGGGTGGCTCGGCTCGATGGTCGGCGACCCGGTGCTCGGGCCCTACCCCGCGGCCCTGTTCGCTGCCATGGCGGCCGCTCCCGCGCTCGGCGTGCTCTGGCGGCGCCGCCTGCGCATCGCCGTGGTCGGCATCGCCGCCATGCTCACGCTCTACGTGGGCCACTCCGAGACCGTGCTGGGCCTCATCGGTGCCCTGCTCGGCATCGCCGCCTCGTGGTGGTCCGCGGGCTGGCGGCACGACTCGCACCTGGCGCTGCCGTCGATGCGCGAGCGGCGCAACATCGTCGTCGTCGTCGTCACCCTCGCCGCGGTGGGGCCGGTCCTCACGGCGCTGACCCGCAGCCCGTCCGGACCGCTCGCCCTCGTCCGGGACATGGTCCTCAACCCGATGCCCGTGTTCGCCCAGCTCGAGCAGGACTGCGGCGGGATGGTCGACACCGCCTGCCTGCAGGCCGCGCAGCCGGCCTTCCTCTCGCCCGAGGGCTACGTGACCTCCCTCGTGCCGATGGCCATCCTGCTGATCTGTGCCGAGGGCCTGCGGCGGGGCCGGAAGGTCGCCCTGCGCCTCGCGATCGCCGTGCAGCTGGCCGTCGGTACGCTCGCGGTCGGCTACCTTGCGCTGTTCCTCAGGATGCCGCCCGCGCCCCGCGGGCCGCGGTTCACCGTGCTGGCCTCCGGGTTCGTCCACCTTCTCCCCATCGCCCTGACAGCGGTGGCCCTCGTGGCGATCCTGTGGGTGAACCGCGGCCTCTTCCCGGTGGAGACGGAGCGCGGCATGCGCAGGCGCCTCGGGGCCGTCGGCGGCGCCGTCGCCGGCGGCCTCCTCGTCGCCTACACCCTCCTGTGGTGGCAGGGCGGGGGACTCGGCCGGCGGGAGTCGGCCTGGGGGCTGCTCGCCGAGCTCGTCCGCCAGTACCTGCCCTCGCCCATTCCCAGCAGCTACGGCACCCTCTTCCGGAACCGGAGCGGTGCTGAACTCTGGCTCTTCACCCACAGCGGGCTGATCCTGTGGCTCGTCGCCCTCGTCCTCGCCGCCGTCGTCGTGCTCCGCGGGCGGCAGTCGGTGGGGGCCGGGGACGGCAGCCTCCAGCTGGCCCGCAGGCTCGTGCGGCGGGGCGGCGGGTCTCTGTCCTGGATGACGCTGTGGCCGCCGAACCGCTTCTGGTTCGACGAGCACGAGACCGCGGGGCTCGCCTTCCAGCTCCACGGGAGGGTCGCGCTCTCGGTGGCCGGGCCGATCGGGGTGCCGGGGCGCGGCGCGGCGGCCGTGACGGAGTTCATCGCCCACTGCGCCCGCACCGCGCTCGTGCCGTGCTTCTACTCGCTGTCCGACGACCTGTGGCCCGTGCTCCGGGCCCGCGGCTTCCACCGCGTCGAGGTCGCCCAGGAGACCCGCCTGAAGGTCCGGGAGCTGGAGTTCGTCGGCAAGGAGTGGCAGAACGTCCGGACGGCGGTGAACCGGGCCTCGAAGCTGGGTGTGAACGCCGTGTGGACGAGGTACCACCTGCTCAGCCCGTCGCAGCGCCAGCAGCTCAGCGCCCTCTCCGAGGAATGGTCGGCGCAGAAGGCCCTCCCGGCCATGGGGTTCACCCTCGGGGGCCTCGACGAGCTCGATGACCCGGAGGTGCTCGTGTGCCTCGCCGTCGATGCGGACGGCCGGATCCACGGCGTGACGAGCTGGCTGCCCGTGTACGAGGAATCGCGGATCGTCGGATGGACGCTCGACTTCATGCGCCGCGGGCCCGGCGCCTTCCCCGGCGTCATGGAGTTCCTCATCGCCTCGGCCGTGACGGAGCTCAGGAGCAGCGTCGAGTGGATCTCGCTGTCCGGCTCTCCGCTGGCTGCCGATCCCGCGGGCGAGCGGGCCGAGGTGGAGGCTGGGGACGAGCTGCTCTCGAGGCTGCTCAACGCCGTGGGCCAGGCCCTCGAGCCGGTCTACGGATTCCGCTCGCTCGCGAAGTTCAAGTCGAGGTTCCAGCCCGAATACCACGCGCTCTACATGTACTACCAGGACCCGCTGCAGCTTCCCGCCATCGGGCAGGCCCTCGCCCAGGCGTACCTCCCCGGGCTCACGATGCGCCACCGGATGCGCATCCTGCGGCAGATGGTCGCCTAATTCGGCACGCGCGATGAATATTTACAGCGCCCGTCAGTAATCGGTCAAGAAAAAGGAGGGGCCCCGAGTTCCGGAACCCCTCCCGCGCTTCACGCGCCGGCGTGCAGCTGCTCAGATGGCGCTGACACCGGTGGCCTGAGGGCCCTTGGCGCCCTGGCCGATCTCGAACTCCACGCGCTGGTTCTCCTCGAGCGTGCGGAAGCCGTTCGCCTTGATCTCCGAATAGTGGACGAAGACGTCCGATTCGGCGTTATCCGGGGTAATGAAGCCGAACCCCTTCTCGGCGTTGAACCACTTGACGGTCCCCTGTGCCATGTCCTGCGTTCTCCTGTGGATTGCAACGAGACGCCGGCACTTGTGTGCCGGCCGGGTTACTCCGCGGGGAGGCCGGTGTTGGCCGGAACTCCACGCTCGCAACGGTCTTGCGAGCCTGCATTGCATGGAAAACACTGCTACCTACATCAAGACTGGCTCTAGCCAATCATGCCGCGCATTCACGGTCAACGGCATAGGCCGTTTCGGGCGCGACAGCGGGGAGAAATTCAGGAGAACGGACGGAAAACGTCCCGCGGCCGACATAGGGCGGGCATTGAATGGCGAATTGGTCCGTTCAGAGGGGGCAGGGGCTCGGTGGGCCTCAGCGCACCGAGGTGAGCACCGCGCCCGCCCGGACGACGGCGGCCAGGCCGAGGTCGGCGTCCGTGGCGACGATGTCCGCCCGCAGTCCGCGGCGCAGGCTGCCGAATTCGTCCGATCGGCCGAGGACCGCCGCGGGCACGGCCGTGGCGGAGAGCACGGCGTCGGCGAGCGGCACCCCGGCGGCGGCGGTGCGCGCCACGACCTCGAGCAGGGTGGCGGTCCCCCCGGCGATCGATCCGTTCGCATCGAGGGTTGCCACGCCGCCGGCCACGGTCACGGGGGAGGGGCCGAGCATGTAGTGGCCGTCGCTGAGCCCGGCCGCGGCCATGGAGTCGGTCACGAGGGCGATGTTGGCCGAGCCGACGAGCTCGAACACGGTGCGGACGGTCGCCGGGGCGAGGTGCACGCCGTCGGCCACGAGCTCGACGACCGCCGCGCCGGCTGCGGCGGCGCGCAGGCAGGCCGCGACGGGGCCGGGGGAACGGTGGTGGAGCGGCGGCATGCCGTTGAAGAGGTGCGTGACGGTGGGCACACCCTCGGCGCCGTCGAAGCCCGCGGCGGTGAGTCCGTCCCGCGCCTGCTCGAGGGACGCCTCCGCCGTGGCGTCGTCACAGGCGGTGTGCCCGAGCGACGGCGTGACGCCGTGCGCCGTGAGGAGGTCGACGAGATCGGCCGCGCCCGGCAGCTCCGGCGCGTAGGTCATGGTTGCGAGCGAGCCCTCGGAGGCCTCGATGAGCTCCATCGCGAAGTCGACGTCCGGCTCGAGCAGGAAGTCAGGGTTCTGGGCGCCGCAGCGTGCGTGCGAGAGGAACGGCCCCTCGGCGTGGACGCCCGCGACGAGGCCCTCGTCGTCGAGTTGCGAGAAGAGCCCGACGCCGCGGAGCAGGTCATCGCGCGAGGCGGTGACCAGGCTCGCGAGGAGCGTGGTCGTGCCCCGCCCGTGGAGGAACGCCACTGCCCGGCGAGCCTGCTCCTCATCCGCGCCGGGGAAGTCCACGCCGTCGGCGCCGTGGCAATGCAGGTCCACGAGCCCGGGGAGCAGCAGCGCGCCGTCCGGGACGGGCACCGATTCGCCGCCGAAGGCCGCGGCGTCGAAGTCCGCGGCGGCCCCGGCGTACTCGATGCGGTCGTCCTCGACGGCGACGAGGCCGTCTTCCTGGACGGTGCCGTCGCTCACGATCCGGCCCCGGAGGGTGAGCCGGGTCGGGGCGGTGGGATCCGGGGCAGCAGAGGCGGCGGTGGTCATGCCACTACCTTAGGCGAGCCCCGGCGGGGTCAGAACAGGCGGGACTCGACGTCGTCCACGCCGCGCATGGCGTCGTAGTCCAGCGTCACGCAGTCGATCCCGCGGTCGGCTGCCAGGACCCTCGCCTGCGGCTTGATCTGCTGCGCGGCGAAGATGCCGCGCACGGGGGCGAGCAGCGGGTCGCGGTTGAGGAGCTCGAGGTAGCGCGTGAGCTGCTCGACGCCGTCGATGTCGCCGCGGCGCTTGAGCTCGACCGCGACGGTGGCGCCGGTCGCGTCCCGGGCAAGGATGTCGACCGGGCCGATCGCGGTGAAGTACTCGCGCCGGATGAGGCTGTAGCCGGGCCCGAGGGTCTCGATCTGCTCCGCGAGGAGCCGCTGGAGATCGGATTCCACGCCGTCCTTGATAAGGCCGGGATCCACGCCGAGCTCATGCGAGGAGTCGTGCAGCACCTCGTGGACGTTGACGATCAGCCGGTCGTCCGTCTTGGCCGACTGCACGGTCCACTGCTCGAGGACGCCGTCCTCAAGCTCGGACTCCTCGGGGGAGGCGACGCGCATCGTGGCCGGCGGGCTCATCCAGTTCAGCGGCTTGTACGACCCGCCGTCCGAGTGGACGAGCACCGAGCCGTCCGCCTTCACGACGAGCAGGCGGGTCGCGAGGGGCAGATGGGCCTTCAGGCGGCCCACGTAGTCGACGGAGCACCGGGCAATGACGAGTCGCACCCGAGCACTCTACCGTGGCGCCCGGGTCCGGCCGGGGCCCCGGCAGGGCCGGTGCGGGCGCCCGGCACGGCAGAATGGACCCATGCCGCGTTCGAACCGCCCCCGACGCCGCCCTGCCGCCTCCCGCAGCGACAGGGACGCCGCGGATGCCCGCGAGGGCCGGGACGACTTCAACCCCGAACGCGTGCTCGCCGGGTTCGCCCGCCTCGAGTCCGCGCCGGACGGCGACTGGCGCGTCCGGCAGGTCACCACGCGCACCGCGGCGAAGGTGTACACCTGCCCGGGGTGCTCGCGCAGCATCCCGCCGGGGACGGCCCACTTGGTGGTCTGGGCCGACGACCACCTGTTCGGCGAGGAGGCCGGCATCGCCGAGCGCCGGCACTGGCACACCCACTGCTGGCGCACCCGGACGTACCGCTACCGGTAGTCCGCCTTTCGCTACTGTGGGGACCATGACCTTCGACCCCTCCTCCTACGTGTTCACCGAGCCCGACAGGCCCGCGGCGATCCGCGCCAACACCGTCCTGCCCGCGCGGCGCGAGAACATCGAACTGCGCACCGAGGACGGGCTCACGCTCGTCGGGGAGCTCGCGCTGCCGCAGGACACGGAGCCGGTGGCGACGCTCATCACGCTCCACCCGCTGCCGACCCACGGCGGCTTCATGGATTCGCACGTGTACCGGAAGGCCTCGTTCAGGCTCCCTGCGCTCGCCGGCATCGCCGTCCTGCGGTTCAACACCCGCGGAACCTCGAGCCCGCGCGGGACGAGCGAGGGCCGCTTCGAGGAGGGGGTCGGCGAGAGGGCCGACGTCGAGGCCGCCGTGCGCTTCGCCGCCGAGCGCGGGCTCCCGCGCCGGTGGCTCGTGGGGTGGTCCTTCGGCACCGAGCTCGCGCTAAAGTACGGGGCCGTACCCCCGGTCGTGGACCAGATCGAGGGCGCGGTCCTGCTCTCGCCCCCGCTGCACCGCGCGGGCGACGCCGACCTCGACGCATGGGCCGCGTGCGGCAAGCCGCTGACGGTGCTCGTCCCGGAATTCGACGACTACCTGCGCCCTGCCGAGGCGGTCCAGCGGTTCGCACGCGTGCCCCAGGCGCGCGTGGTCGGGGTGGACGGCGCGAAGCACCTCTGGGTGGGGGAGAAGTTCGTCCAGCGGGTGCTCGGCGAGGTCCTCGACGACGTGCTCGGAGGCTCCGCGGAGCTCCCCGAGCTGTGGGAGGGGCCGACGGCGACCGCGTCCTAGCCGGGGCGGCCCGCCGTCCGCGGGGCTCGCCGTCCCTTGGGCTAGTGCTGGTCCTGCCTGATGATGAAGACCTCCCGCATGAGCAGCATGACCGAGGCGGCGGTCGGGATCGCGATGAGCGCCCCGAGCACGCCGAGGAGGCTTCCGCCGGCGATCACCGAGATCACCGCGACGGGGCCGGGTACCGCCACGGCGCGCTGCATGATGCGTGGGGAGATGAAGTACGCCTCGAACTGCAGGTAGGCGAAGTAGGGGGCCGCCACCCCGAGCGCCGTCTGCCAGCCGCCCGTGAGCGCGACGAGCGAGATGATGGTGCCCGCCACGACGCCGCCCACGAGCGGGATGAACGCGAGGAAGCCGACCATGAACGCCAGGAGCGCGGCGAAGGGCACCTTGAGGATCGTCATGACGATGAAGGCGAAGGCCGCGTTGAGGGCCGCGACGCAGACCTGCCCGATGACGTAGTTGCCCACCGACCGGGTGATCTCCTCGCTGAGCGCCTGCACCCGTACCCGGCGGGAGCGGGGTGCGAGCCGGTAGGCCCAGCGCTTCATGGCCGGCATGGCCGAGAGGAAGTACAGGCTGAGCACGACGACGATGAGTACCCCGAACAGGGAGTTGGCCACGGTCGTCCCGAAGCCGAGGACCCCGCCGAACAGGTTCGTGACGGCGGTGGAGTCCTGGCCGAACTTCTGCAGCTCCTCGGTCACCCGGGTCTTGATGCCGAACTGCTCGTCGATGCTCTTGTAGAAGTCGGAGGCCAGGAAGTCGTTGATCCACGTCGGGACGTTGTTGACGAGCTGCGTGATCTGGTCGACCATCGTCGGGATGAGCGTGCCGAAGAAGGCGCCCAGCACGGCCAGGAGCGCGAGGATCGTCGCGGCGATCCCGAGCGCGCGCGGGATGCGGTGCGACTCGAGCCAACGCACCACGGGGTCGAGCCCGAGGGAGATGAACAGGGCCGCGAGGATCCAGAGCAGCAGCTGGGTGGTGTGCGCGGCGATGTAGTAGAGCGCGAGGGCGATGCCCACGCCGACCGTCCCCATGAACCCCACGTAGACGGGGTTCCGGTTCGAGACCCTGGGCCCCGGCTCGCCGAGGCCCCTGTCCTTCGACAGGGGAGCGAGGGGGCTGCCCTCTTCCGCGTCCGCCAGGGGCGGCATCTCGAAGCGCACGCGCGGCTGGGCGCCCGGCAGCGGCGTCCGCAGCCGCTGGGCGACGCTGCGCATGAAGTCCCTGCCGCCGTGGTGCTCGGCGGGGTGCTCGCCGCCGAGCACCGGATGCTTCACCGGCGGGTTCGTCCCTGCGGCGGAGGGAGACTCCGGCTCGACTGGTTCGGGCTGGTGGTTCTCTCCCACGCCTCTGCCTTCTTCTAGGGTCCGGACGGGCCGGAGGACGACGGGCGCCGAGGGGTCGGCTGCAGTAGGCCGCGGGCCCCCCGGGCCCACTGCGCACACCCTACCAGCCGGCCCGATCTGACCCGATGGTCACGATTTGGTTACCATGGACAGGTTCCCTTTCCCCGACGTGAGGTATTCCTGTGCGATTGAAGACCGCAGCCGCGCTCCTGCTGCTCGGCCTTGTAGCCCTCGTGGCCGGCATCGGCCAGCTCAGCTGGTGGGCGCCCGCCGACCAGGTGACCGCCACGGTCCCGGCCGGCACCCCGGCCTCCCCGCTGACCGTGATCGATGCGAAGCTCAAGGACCTCCGCGGAGGAGAGGCGACCCTGACCGTCCACGGCAACGGCAACTACGTGCTCGCCGCCGCGCGGCCCGACGACATGGCCGCGTGGGTCGGCAAGGCCGCGCACACGACGATCGACGGCGCCTCCGACGACGGCAAGGTCCTCAAGGCCACCCACACGGACGGCGAGGCCACTTCGCCCAACCCCGCCGGCGCCGACCTCTTCGCCACGGCCCAGAACGCGAACGGCACCCTCGAGTACCACTGGGACCTCCCGGACTCGGGCGACTGGCAGCTCCTTCTCGCAAGCGACGGGAAGGCTCCGGCGCCCCAGGACGTCACCATCACGTGGCCGAGCCACGCGAGCATGCCCTGGGCCGTCCCGCTCATCGTCATCGGCGCACTCCTGATCCTCGCGGCCGCCGCCCTGGTGTTCCTGGGGCGCCTGCGGGGCGGCTCGAGCCGTCCCGGCGGCAAGGGCCCCGGCGCCGGCGGCCCCGACGCGGGCAAGCCCGACGCGGGCGGGCCGGACGCCGAGGGCCGCGACCGGCGTCCTGCGCCCGCCGGCGACGTCTCCGGGCCCGCGACCACGGCGATCCCCCCGGTGCCCGGCCAGGCACCCGGCACCGCACCCGGCAAGGCAGAGCGCGCCGCCGACCGTGGCGGCGTGTCCGCCGCCTCCCGCGGTGCGCGGCGGGCGCCGGCGGCCCGCGCCTCGGCGGCGCTCGCCGTCGTGCTCGGCGTGGGTGGCCTCGCCGCAGTGCCCGCGCAGGCCGCGACCGCGCCCGCGCCGAGCCCCGCCGAGTCGGGGACCCGCGTGGTGGTCGAGGACCAGCTCACCCGCATCCTCGACCAGACCGCCAACGCCGTCCAGGCCGGCGACGACGCGAAGGACGCCGGCAAGCTCGGCGCCCGGGTCGACGGCTCGGCGCTGCTCGCGCGCCAGCAGAACTACAAGGTGCGCGCGGCGGTCTCGAGCGCCCCGGCGATCGCCCCCGTGCGCTCGTCCAAGCTGCTCACCACCGTGGTGACGACCCAGCGGTCCTGGCCGCGCACGATCGTCGCCGTCACCCAGGGCCAGGGCAACACCACCCCCCAGCTCCTGACGCTGCGCCAGGCGTCCGCCCGCGAGAACTACAAGCTCATCGAGGCCGCGCCGCTCCTTCCGGGGGCGACCTTCCCGGGGACGCCGAAGTCCGGCGCAGAGCAGATCGCGCTGGACGACAAGGCCGGCCTCGCGGTGAGCCCGAAGGACGCGATCGCGGGCGTGGCCGACAGGCTCTCCAACGCCAACAGTGCGTGGAAGGGCAGGATCCCGGACAACGCCTACATCAAGGACACGTTCGGATACCAGTCCGACATCGCCAAGGCCGCGGACGCGACGTTCACGTTCAAGCACACCCCCGTGGGCAACGAGGCCACCGCCTTCCGCGCGGCCGACGGCGGCGCGATCGTGATCGCGCCCCTGGACTTCACGGTGGAGGGCACGCCGAAGGCCTCGGGGGACAAGGTCACCCTCCAGGACGACGCCGCGGCGCTCGCCGGCGGCAAGGAGGCCACCAAGAAGGCGACCCTCACGTTCCGCGAGTCGGTCATGCTCTACCTCCCCAAGGACGGCGGCCCGCAGCAGGTCACCCTCATCGGGGCGACCCGGAACCTCTCCGGGGCCAGCGTGAGCTGACGCCGGAGCCAGCGCGAAGCGGGCGGGGGCGGGGCTGCACCGATGCGGTGCGGCCCCGCCCTCGCCCGTTCCGGCCCTTCGCTAAGCTGGACCCATGAGCGTTCCCGGTTCCCGCCAGCCCCAGCCGCAGCTGAACTTCCGCGGCGCCGTCGACCTCTCGGCCCTCAAGGCGCGTGCGACGGCGGCCCCGCCCGCCTCTGCCGCGCACCCGGCGCCCGCCTCCGCAGCCCAGGCCGCGGGCCAGGCCCCGCCGGCGGCCGACGCACCCGTCCCGGGGCGGATCGACCTCGACGAGCGGACCTTCGGCGAGGTCGTCCAGCGTTCGGCGACGGTGCCCGTCGTCGTGCTCCTGTGGGCCTCCTACTCGCCCGAATCCCAGCGGCTGCGCGACGAGCTCGGCACGATCATCTCCTCCTACGCCGGCCGCCTGCTCTACACCGCGGCGGACGTCGAGGCGTTCCCCCAGCTCGCCCAGGCCTTCCAAGCCCAGGCTGTTCCGACCGCGGTCGCGATCCTCAAGGGCCAGCCGATCCCGCTGTTCCAGGGCGCGGCGGCCGAGCAGCAGACGCGCCAGCTCCTCGACGAGCTGCTGCGGGTCGCCGCGGCCAACGGCGTCACCGGCACCGCCGACGGCGTCCCCGTGGCCGAGGCCGAGCCGGAGCTGCCCCCGCTGCACCAGGAGGCCTTCGACGCGATCGACCGGGGGGACTTCGCCGCCGCCGAGGCCGCGTACCGCAAGGCGCTCGCCGAGCAGCCCGCGGACCGCGAGGCCAAGGCCGGGCTCGCCCAGGTCCAGCTCATGGCCCGGGTGGCCGGTGTCGACCAGCCGGCGGCCGAGGCCGCCCGGGCCGCCGCCGCGGCATCGCCCGACGACGTCGCCGCCCAGCTCCTGGTCGCCGACCTCGACGTGGCCGGCGGGCACGTGGAGGATGCGTTCTCCCGGCTCGTGGGACTCATCTCCCGGACGGGGGGCGAGGACCGGGAGGCCGCGCGCGTGCGGCTGCTCGAGCTCTTCGAGGTGATCGGCGCCGCCGACCCGCGGGTGGCCGCGGCCCGGCAGCAGCTCGCCCGCGCGCTCTTCTGAGCCCGCACGATCTTCTGAGCACAGTCCTCTCCTGAGAAGGGCGCACGGCCGAGGCCCGTGGCGGGGATCATCCTCAAGGCTGAGCCGATCCTCATCCTCGGGGCTCATCCGCTGCGGGGGGCGCCTTGCTAGCGTGGTGGCATGGATGCTCCCAGCCCGGCCGCGCCCGCCGCGCTCTCCCTCAGGGGCCTCGTCAAGACGTTCGGCGGCAAGCCTGCCGTCAACGGGATCAGCCTCGACGTGCCAGCCGGCTCGTTCTACGGCCTGGTCGGGCCGAACGGCGCCGGCAAGACGACCACCCTCTCGATGGCCACCGGGCTCCTCCGCCCTGACGCCGGCACGGCCGTCGTGCTCGGGGTCGACGTGTGGGCAGACCCGCTCGGCGCCAAGCGCCTGCTCGGGGTGCTCCCCGACGGGGTCCGCCTCTTCGACCGGCTCAGCGGGGAGCAGCTGCTGACCTACGCGGGGCTCCTGCGCGGCATGGACCGCGCGACCGTCGCCGGGCGCGCCCGCGACCTGCTCGAGGCGTTCGACCTCACCGACGCGGGCCGAACGCTCGTGGTGGACTACTCGGCCGGCATGACGAAGAAGATCGCGCTCGCCGCGGCGCTCGTCCATGCGCCCCGGGTCCTCGTCCTGGACGAGCCCTTCGAGTCGGTGGACCCCATCTCGGCCTCGGGGATCCGGACCATCCTGGCCGACTTCGTCCGCTCGGGCGGCACCGTCGTCGTCTCGAGCCACGTCATGGACCTCGTGCAGCGCATGTGCGACCACGTCGCCGTGGTGGCCCAGGGCCGGATCCTCGCGGCGGGAACGGTGGACGAGGTCCGCGCGGGCGCCTCGCTCGAGGACCGCTTCGTCCAGCTCGTGGGTGCGCCGGGACGCACGGGGGGACTGTCGTGGTTGCACACCTGATCCGGCTCAAGCTGACCCTCCTGCGCAACGGCCTGCGCCGCAGCCCGTGGCAGCTCGTGGGCGTGATCGTCGGGGCCCTGTACGGGCTCTGGATCCTCTCGCTCGCGCTCGTGGGGCTCGTGGCCCTCAGGGCCGCCCCGGCGTCCCTCGCCGAGACCGTGCTCGTGCTCGCCGGCTCCCTCCTCGTCGTGGGGTGGGCGCTCACCCCGATCCTGCTCTCGGGGATCGATCTCACGCTGGATCCGGCTAGGTTCGCGCTGTACCCCATCCCGCTGCGGCAGCTGCTCGTCGGCCAGGCGGCCGCGGGGCTCATCGGCGTGCCGGGGGTGTGCACCGCGCTCGCCCTCGCCGGGACGACCGTGACGTGGGCACGCGGCGGTCTCGTCGTCGCCGTGGCCGTCCTGGGCGCGCTGCTCGCACTCGCGCTGTGCGTGGTCACGAGCCGGCTCGTGGCGAGCGTCGTGGCGGAGCTGGCCTCCTCGCGCCGCTTCCGCGACGTGAGCCGCATCCTGTTCATCGTGCCGATCATGTTCCTCGGCCCCGGCCTCTCGCTCCTCGCCCGCGGCATCGGCGAGGGCGGCACCACCGCCGTCTCCCGGGCCGCAGACGTCCTCGCCTGGACGCCCCTCGGCTCGGCCTTCTCGGCGCCCGCCGCCGCGGCCGAGGGCCGGCTGGGCGAGGCGGCCGCGAAGCTGCTGATCACTGCCGCGGCGCTGCTCCTCGCGGCCTGGGGATGGTCCTGGGCGCTCGCGCGCGCCCTCGAGAACCCGGGCAGCAGGGGGTCCGGGCGGGCGCCCGCGCCGCGGCGCGGGCTGGGCGCCTTCGGGTGGATGCCCGCCTCGCCGGCGGGCGCCGTGGCGGCCCGCGCGCTCACCTACTGGATCCGCGACCCCCGGTACACGACCGGTCTCATCGTGGTGCCGCTGCTGCCCGTGGTGCTCTATGTCGCCTCCGTGGCCGGCCGGCACACCTCCGGGTCGGTGCTCGAGGGGCCGTTCCCGCTCGCCGGGCCGATCTCCGCCTTCGTCCTGGCCTGGTCCATCTCCGCGGACGTCTCCTATGACTCGACGGCCTTCTCGATGCACCTCGCGGCGGGCGTGCGCGGCTGGGCCGACCGGCTCGGGCGGGCGGCGGCCCTGCTGCTGTTCGCCCTGCCGGCCGCGGCGCTCATCACCGCGCTCCCGTTCGCCCTCGCGGGGGACTGGGCCCTCTTCCCTGCCCTCCTGGGGCTGGCGCTCGGGGTGCTGCTCAGCGGCGTCGGGCTCTCCTCCGTGGTCTCGGCGCGGTACACCATGGCGGTGCCGCTGCCCGGGGAGAGCCCGTTCAAGAAGCCCGCCGGCAACAGCGCCCAGACGTTCCTCGTCCAGTTCGGCGGCATCGCGGCGCTCGGGATCCTCGCCGCGCCCGAGATCGTCCTCACGGTGCTCGCGGCGGCGACCGGCGCCGCGGCCTTCGCGTGGGCGGCCCTCGGCGCGGGCGTGCTGCTCGGCGTAGCGCTGCTCGCCGCGGGAGTGCTCCTCGGCGGTCGCCTCATGGACGCGCGCGGCCCCGAGCTGTACGCGAGCCTCGTGCGGGTGCGCTGAGGCGCGTCCGCGGCGAGCCGGCGCACGACGGCGGGCGCCCGCCGTCGTGCGCGGACTCGCCCCAGGCCAGATATAGGACGTAGGATAACCGGAGCCGGAGATGCGCCGTCCGGCGGGGAACGTGCCAGCGACGCGACGGGAGAGCCCAGCATGGAAGTTGTCATCCTCAAGGACGCACACGAGGTCGGCAGGACCGCCGCGTCCGCCTTCGCCGCCCTGCTGGAGCGCCGGCCCCACGCCGTGCTCGGCCTCGCGACCGGGTCCTCGCCGCTGCCCGTCTACGACGAGCTGGCCCGCCTCCACGCCGAGGAGGGACTCGACTTCTCCCGGGCCTCCGGCTTCGCGCTCGACGAGTACGTCGGCCTGCCGGCCGACCACCCCGAGTCCTACCGCTCCGTGGTCAGCCGCGACTTCGCCGGGCGGGTCAACATCGATCCGGCGCGCGTCCACACGCCCGACGGTGCCGCGGCCGACCTTGAGGCCGCGTGCGCGCGGTACGAGCAGGCGATCCTCGACGCCGGGGGAGTGGACCTCCAGATCCTCGGCATCGGCACCGACGGCCACATCGGCTTCAACGAGCCGGGGTCCTCGCTGGCCTCCCGCACCCGCATCAAGACCCTCACCGAGCAGACCCGCCGCGACAACGCGCGATTCTTCTCCTCGATCGACGAGGTCCCCCACCATGTGGTCACCCAGGGTGTCGGGACCATCATGGATGCGCGGCACGTGGTGCTCGTGGCGACCGGGGCCGTCAAGGCCGAGGCCGTGCACGGGCTCGTCGAGGGGCCGGTCACCGCGATGTGCGTCGCCTCGGTGCTGCAGTTCCACCCGCACACGACGGTGATCGTGGACGAGGCCGCGGCCTCGGCCCTGAACCTCGCCGACTACTACCGCCACATCTACGAGAACAAGCCCGCATGGCAGGGCCTGTGACTGGGGCGCCCCCGCCGCCCGGGGCTAGCATGGACCCCATGAGCACCATGCCCCCGGACCCGTTCGCCGACGACCCCCGCGACCCCGGCCTCGGCGGCTCCACCGCCACGATCGAGCGCGAGGAGCTCCGCGAGGAGCTCGAGCCGGGCGACCGCGAACGCTTCTCCCACTACGTGCGCAAGGAGAAGATCATGGAGTCCGCCCTCACCGGCGAGCCCGTGATCGCGCTGTGCGGCAAGGTCTGGACGCCCGGCCGCGACCCCAAGAAGTTCCCCGTGTGCCCCACGTGCAAGGAGATCTACGAGGGCCTGCGCCCGAGCAACGACGACAACCAGTCATGACCCCGTGACGGCGCCTGTGGGGGAGGGGCCCCACGGGCCCCACGGCGCTGGCGGGGCCCCGGCGCGCCCGCACGGGCTCCTGTCCGCCGCCTACCGGGGGCTCGTGGTGGGCCTCCTCGCGATCGTCACGTGCAGCGCCTTCGAGGCCATGGCCGTGACGACCGCGATGCCGGTCGTCGCCGCCGACCTCGGCGGCGAGCGGGCCTACGGCCTCGCGTTCTCCCTGTTCCTCACCGCGTCCCTGGCCGCCACCGCCGCCGCCGGGCCCTGGTGCGACCGCGCCGGGCCGCGGCCCTCGCTGCTGGTCGGGCTCGTCCTCATGACCGGCGGCCTCGTCCTGGCCGGCGGCGCAGGGGACTTCGGGGTATTCACCCTCGGACGCATGGTCTCCGGTGCCGGCACCGGCTTCATGATCGTCCCGCTCTACGTGATCATCGGGCAGGCGCTGCCCTCCGCCCTCCAGCCCGTGCTGTTCAGCTGGTTCTCCGCCGCCTGGGTCCTGCCGTCCCTCGTGGGTCCCTACATCTCCGGCCTGCTCGCCCAGCACGCGAGCTGGCGGTGGGTGTTCTTCGGCGTGGCCCCCATTGTCATCGCGGCGGTCGTGCTCACGTGGCCGCGGGTGCGCGGCCTCGGCGCGCCGGAGGAGACCACCCTCGTACCCGGCGAAGGACGACGCCGGGCCCTCCTGGGCGTGCTCCTCGCCGCGGGCGTCGCGGCCGCACAGTGGGCCGCCCAGTCCTGGAGTGACCCCGGCGCGAGGGCCACCGTCCCCGCGGCGGTGCTCGCCGCCGTCGTGCTCTGCGGGGTTGCCGCGGTCGCGGCGACGGCACCCCGCCTCATGCCGCGCGGGGTGGCCCGCGTCGCGCGGGGGCTGCCCGCGGTGATGGTGGTGCGCGGCCTCCTGACGCTCGCGTTCTTCGGCGCCGAGGCGTTCATTCCGCTCATGCTGGTCGACGCCTACGGGCTCGAGCCCTCCGTCGCCGGGCTGGCCCTCACCGGCGGCGCGCTCGGCTGGACGGTCGGCTCGTTCGTGCAGGCGCGCGGATGGCTCGCCAAGCCGACGTTCCTCGTGCTCGGATCCGTGGTCCTCACCGTGGGCCTCGGCTCGATCGCGGCCGTGGTCGCCGCCGCCGCGGCGCCGTGGCTCCTGGCCATCGCGTGGTTCCTCGCGGGCGCCGGGATGGGGCTGGCCACGACCACGACCTCGGTGCTCGTCCTGGACCTGAGCGAGGCCGTCGACCGGGGACGGAATTCGGCCTCGCTGCAGATGGCCGATATGCTCGGTGGAGTGATGGGAACCGCCGGAGCTGGAACGCTGTACTCGCTGCTGCTGACGCCGGAGGCGGTTCCCGGACCCGGCGTCTTCGCCCTCCTGGCCGGTGCTCTGACCCTGTCGGCCTTCCTGTCCGCCTTCGCCGGCGCGAGGTCCGCTGCGCCGGCGGCCGCTACCTCCACTGCAGCAGACGAGGACCTCGCGTGAGGGAAACGCTCTTCGGCGACCAGTCGTCGTCGAACGCCGGATCCTCCGCGTCCGACGGCGGCCCGGCGGCCCCGCAGGCCTCTCCCGCGGCGCTTCCCCCCGCCTACCCCGAACGCGCCGCCTGGGGCACCGCCCCCAAGCTGCGCGCCTGGCAGCAGGAGGCGCTCGAGAGGTACCTCGCGCTCGCGCCCAAGGACTACCTCGCCGTCGCGACGCCCGGAGCCGGCAAGACGACGTTCGCGCTGCGCGTCGCCTCGACCCTGATCGAGCGCGGGCAGATCAACCGCGTCACGATCGTCGCCCCCACCGACCACCTCAAGCGGCAGTGGGCGGACGCCGCGGCACGGGTGGGGATCGCGATCGATCCCAACTTCAAGAACGCCGACGGCCAGCACGGGCGCGGCTTCATGGGCGTCGCCGTCACGTACGCCCAGGTCGCGAGCAAGCCGCTCCTGCACCGGGCCAAGACCGAGGCGGCCCGCACCCTCGTCATCCTCGACGAGATCCACCACGGCGGCGAGTCCCTCTCGTGGGGCGACGGCCTGCGAGAGGCCTTCGACCCCGCCGTGCGGCGCCTGGCCCTCACGGGTACCCCGTTCCGCTCCGACACCTCGCCCATCCCCTTCGTCGAGTACGCCGAGGACAAGGACGGCATCCGCCGCTCGAAGGCGGACTACACGTACGGCTACGGCCAGGCCCTGCGGGACCACGTGGTGCGGCCCGTCATCTTCATGGCCTACTCGGGCCAGATGCGCTGGCGCACGAGCGCCGGCGAGGAGATGGCGGCCTCCCTCGGCGAGGCCGCCGTGACGAAGGACATCACCGCCCAGGCCTGGCGGACCGCGCTCAACCCGCAGGGCGAATGGATTCCCGCCGTCCTCGCCGGTGCCGACCGCCGCCTCACCGAGGTGCGCCGCACTGTGCCCGACGCCGGCGGCCTCGTCATCGCGACCGACCACGAGGATGCCCGCGCCTACGCCGGGCTCCTGAAGAAGATCACCGGCGAGTCGCCCTCGGTCATCCTCTCCGACGACGCGAAGGCCTCGGGGAAGATCGAGGAGTTCTCGGCCGGGACCCAGCGCTGGATGGTCGCGGTGCGCATGGTCTCGGAGGGCGTCGACGTGCCGCGCCTCGCCGTCGGCGTCTACGCGACCTCGACCTCGACCCCGCTCTTCTTCGCCCAGGCCGTGGGGCGCTTCGTCCGCGCCCGGCGGCGGGGTGAGACGGCGTCGGTCTTCCTCCCGTCCGTGCCGCAGCTCATGGCGCTCGCCAACTCGATGGAGGCCGAGCGGGACCACGCCCTCGACCGCCCCTCGAGCGGGGAGGACGGGCTCATGGACCTCGAAGAGTCCCTCCTGGACGAGGCCAACCGGGAGGAGAAGGCCTCGGACACCCTCGCGAAGGGCAAGTACGAGGCGCTCGAGTCCCAGGCAGCGTTCGACCGCGTGCTCTTCGACGGGGGCGAGTTCGGGATGGGCGGCGACGTCGGCTCCGACGACGAGCTCGACTTCCTCGGCATCCCCGGGCTGCTCGACGCCGACCAGGTCGCCACGCTGCTGCGGCAGCGGCAGCAGGAGCAGGTGTCACGGCGCGGCTCGAGGCCCACGGCAACGTCTGGCCCCTCGGGCGTCCCCGACCACCGCCGGCTCATGGACCTGCGCAACGAGCTCGCCAAGAACGTCTCGGCATGGAGCGCGCGGACCGGCACCCCGCACGGCGTGGTGCACAACAAGCTGCGCGAGCTGTGCGGCGGGCCGGCCGTGGCCCAGGCGGACGAGGCGCAGCTGAAGGCGCGGCTGTCCAAGCTGGCCGACTGGTTCGTGGGCCGCACCTGACGCCCGCCCACCGGCCTTCTGGGGGGGGGCCTTCTGGGGGCCACCTGCTGGGGGCGCATCTTCCGTGCGTCACGTCCTGCGGGTCTTCGGCGCGCCGAAGGGCCACAATGGTGCCATGGGCACATCCCGCGCACTCGTGATCGTCGATGTCCAGAACGACTTCTGCGAGGGGGGATCCCTCGCGGTGGACGGCGGAGCGGCCGTCGCCTCCCGGATCACCTCGTTCCTCGCCGAGCACGCGTCCGACTACGACGCCGTGGTGACAACGCAGGACTGGCACATCGATCCGGGCCACCACTTCTCCGACCACCCCGACTTCGTCGACTCCTGGCCGCCGCACTGCGTGGCGGGAAGCGCCGGCGCCGAGTTCCACCCGGACCTGGACGTCGCAGGGGTCGATGCGATGTTCCGCAAGGGGCAGTACGCCGCCGCCTACTCCGGGTTCGAGGGACACCTTGCCCAGTACGGCGACGCAGCCGGGGCCTCGGACGACTCGGCGACCCTGGACGAGTGGCTGCGCGGGCACCACATCGGTGCCGTCGACGTCGCCGGGATCGCCACGGACTACTGCGTGCGGGCCACGGCGCTCGACGCCGCGCGGTCCGGCTACGCGACCCGGGTGCTCCGCGGGCTGTGTGCCGGGATCGCCGACGACCTCGGGCCGACGTACCGAGAACTCGAGACGTCCGGGGTTGCCGTGGCCTGACCCGGGTCGACGATGGTGACCCCCGGATGGGGTCAGGAGGTCAGGACTCCTCGTAGACGGTGGGGATCGCCGCCTCGCCGCGGTGCATGCGCTGGACCGACGAGGGCAGCTCGGCGAGGGAGGCCGCGTGCCGCTCGCGCGCGCGGGCGACGCCCTCGGGCCCCGTCCAGCCGGGCTTGAGCTCGCCGCCGGCGATGAAGTGCTCGAGCAGCGGCCGGTCGTTGCCGTCGTCGTGCGGCCGGTGCCCCACGCCGATGATCTCCTGTGTCGCACGCCCCCGCTCGTCGAGCCGGCGGAGGGCATACTTGCGGCCGCCGACGCTGGCCTTGTTCTTGGACGCCTTGGCCACGGACACCTCGTGCCCCGCCTCGTCGGTGTGGCTCACGAGCTTGTACACCATGGACGCCGTGGGCGCCCCGGAGCCCGTGACGAGGGAGGTTCCGACGCCGTAGGCGTCCACGGGCGCGGACTGGAGCGCAGCGATCGCGTACTCGTCCAGGTCGGACGTGACCATAATCCGGGTGTTGGCGTTGCCCAGCTCGTCGAGGAGCCGGCGCACCCAGTGCGCCTGCTCGATCAGGTCCCCCGAGTCGAGGCGGACGGCGCCGAGCTTCTCCCCGGCGATGTCGACGGCGGTGCGGACAGCCCGCTCGACGTCGTAGGTGTCCACCAGCAGCGAGGTGCCGGGCCCCATCGAGGCGATCTGGGCCTCGAACGCGTCGCGCTCGGTGTCGTGCAGGAGGGTGAACGAGTGGGCGGCGGTGCCCACGGTCGGGATGCCGTAGCGGAGCCCGGCCTCGAGGTTGGACGTGCTCGCGAACCCGGCGATCACGGCCGCCCGGGCCGCGGCGACCGCGGACTCCTCGTGCGTGCGCCGCGAGCCCATCTCGATGCAGGGGCGGCCGCCGGCCGCCGTCGTCATCCGCGAGGCCGCGGAGGCGATCGCGGAATCATGGTTGAGCACCGAGAGCACGTAGGTCTCGAGGATGCAGGCCTCGGCGAAGGTGGACTCGACGATGAGGATCGGGGAGTTGGGGAAGTACGCCTCACCCTCGGCGTAGCCGTAGACGTCGCCGGAGAACCGGTAGCCGGCGAGGTAGTCGAGCGTCTCGCTGTTCACCACTTTGGCGCGCTCGAGGAACCCGAGCTCCTCGTCGGTGAAGCGGAACGCCGTGATGCCCTCGAGAAGGCGCCCGGTGCCGCCGACCACGCCGTAGCGCCTCCCGTCCGGAAGCCGGCGCGCGAAGGCCTCGAAGACGCAGCGCCGGTGGGCGGCGCCGGAATGGAGGGAGGCCTGGAGCATCGTGAGCTCGTAGTGGTCCGTGAACAGGGACGTGCGGGGCGGGGCCCAGGGACTCGGATCGGTCACGGTGCCACTCTATATGGCGGCCCCCGGGCCGGTCCGGCGGCGGTGGCCGCCGGGGCGTCGGAGGGCCTGCCTAGAATGGAGCGCATGAGCATCAGCGTCGCCACCGAGCCCTCCCAGGAGGTCGCCGGGCAGATCGAGGCGCGGGAGGATGCCGCACGGCTGACCCCGTGGAACCTCGTGGTCTGGAATGATCCGGTCAACCTCATGAGCTACGTCAGCTACGTGTTCCAGTCCTACTTCGGCTACTCGGAGGCCAAGGCCGATGCCCTCATGATGCAGGTCCACAGAGAGGGCCGCTCGATTGTGAGCCACGGATCGAAGGAGACGGTCGAGCAGCATGCGGTCGCGATGCACACCTACGGCCTGTGGGCCACGGTGGAGAGGTCCGGCGAGCATGGCTGAGCCGTTCACCTATGGCCGCCGAGGCATCACGGGCAGGCTCGAGGAGCCCGAGCGGGAGCTCCTGCGGGGGCTCTTCAACGACGTCATCGGCATGCTCGATCCGGGCACGGGGAACCAGGATCCCCTCGAAGCGCTCGTGGGGCTCTCCCCGCACGCCACCGAGCCGGAGGACCCCGCCCTCGCCAGGCTGCTGCCCAACGCGTTCAAGGACGACCCCGAGGCGGCGCTCGACTTCCGGCGCCTGACCGAGCGGTCCCTGCGCGAGAGCAAGACCGGCGCCCTCCGCGCCGCGTCCCTCTCCCTCGAGTCGCGCCACCTCGTGCTCGACGACGCCGGCGCGCAGCACTGGTCGACGGCGCTCAACGACGTCCGCCTCGTCCTCGCCTCCCGCCTCGGGATCCGCACCGAGGAGGACGCCGAGAAGGTCCACGCGGTCACCGACTGGTCCGCGGCGGAGGACGTCGAGGCGTACCTTGCTCTCGTGTACAACTTCGTGACATGGCTCCAGACGACCCTCATCGAGGCGATGCTCGACGCCCGGCGCGTGCGCTCCCGGGGGAGCGGCCATGAGTGAGCCGGCAGCGCTGAGCGAGCTCGGCTCCGCGGAGGAGCTCCCACGCTCGGAGCGCCCCATCGGCATCTTCGACTCCGGCGTGGGGGGCCTCACCGTCGCCCGTGCCGTCATCGACCAGCTGCCCCAGGAGTCGATCGTCTACGTGGGCGACACCGCCCACGGCCCTTACGGGCCCCTGCCGATCGCGGAGGTGCGGGCGTTCGCGCTCGGGGTCATGGACGAGCTCGTCGACTCGGGCGTCAAGGCCCTGACCATCGCCTGCAACTCGGCGACCGCGGCCGTGCTGCGGGACGCGCGGGAGCGCTACACGGCCCGCTACGGGATCCCCGTCATCGAGGTGATCCAGCCCGCGGTGCGCGCCGCCGTCACCGCCACCCGCAACGGCCGCGTCGGCGTGATCGGGACGAGCGCCACGGTGGGCTCCCGCGCGTACGAGGACACCTTCGCCGCCGCGCCGGACCTGAAGATCACCTCGGCGGCGTGCCCGGACTTCGTCCCGTTCGTCGAGGCGGGCGTCACCACTGGGCCGGAGCTCCTCGAGGCCGCCGAAGGCTACCTCGCCCCGCTCAAGTCGGCCGGGGTGGACACGGTCGTGCTCGGCTGCACCCATTACCCTCTCCTGACGGGGGTCATCTCCTACGTCATGGGCGAGGGCGTCACGCTCGTCTCGAGCGCCGAGGAGACGGCCAAGGACGTCTACCGGGCGCTCATGCGGCACGACCTCGTCCGCACCGGGAGCACGCCGCCCGTGCACCGCTTCGTGGCCACCGGGGACCCCGCGCAGTTCGAGACGCTCGCGCGCCGCTTCCTGGGCCCCGAGGTCCAGGGCGTGGAGCACGCGGACCACGTCGCGGCCCGCTACCCCACCGCGAGCCTGGCCACCATCACGCCGGCCATGCTCGAGGAGGCCCGGGCGCGCGGCGGGTCGGCCCGGATCTCCCACTTCGCCCTGCGCGACGCGGGCAGGATGGCACCGTGAAGCTCACCATCGTCGGCTGCTCGGGTTCGTTCCCCGGCCCGAGTTCGCCCGCCTCCTGCTACCTCCTGACGGCCAACGACGGCGAGCGGGACTGGCGGATCCTGCTCGACCTCGGCTCGGGCGCGCTCGGCGTGCTCCAGCGCTACGTCGACCTCAGCGACATCGACGGCGTCCTCCTCAGCCACCTCCACCCGGACCACTGCATGGACCTCACGGGCCTGCACATCGCGGTGCACTGGGACCCGAACGGCTGGACCGCCGGGCGCATCCCGGTGTGGGGCCCGGCGGCGACGAAGAAGCGCATCACCATCGCCCTCGACATGGAGCCTCCGACGGACCTGGCCGAGGACTTCGAGTTCCACGAGTGGGCGGCCGGCGAGCCGGTCGAGCTCGGCCCCTTCCGCTTCACCGCCTTCCAGGCGCGGCACCCGATCGCCGAGGCCTACGCGCTGCGGGTCGAGTCGGCCGAGCCCGACGGGGCGGGCGGCGTCGAGCGGCGCGTCCTGACCTACTCGGGCGACACCGACACGTGCGCCGGGCTCGTCGAGGCGGCGCGGGAGAGCGACCTCTTCCTCTGCGAGGCCGCCTACCACGAGGGCCGCGACGACGCGATCGACGGCGTCCACCTCACCGGCCTGCGGGCCGGCCAGGCCGCGCACGACGCCGACGCGAAGCGCCTGCTGCTGACCCACCTTCCGGTGTGGAACGACGCGAACCGCTCCGTCGCCGAGGCCCAGCAGGCCTATGGCGGCCCGATCGCGGTCGCGGTCGCGGGCGTGCACTACACGGTCTGAGCGCGGCGCCGCCGGGGCCGGCGGCCTAGAGCATCTCGAGCGGGACGGGCCCGCGCGGCGGCGGGAACGCTGCGTCGAGCGCGGCGAGGTCCGTGGCATCGAGCACCACATCGAGCGCCGCGCGGTTTGCGAGCACGTGCTCGGCCGTGCCCGCCTTCGGGATCGCGATGACGCCGGGGCCCCGCAGGACCCAGGCCAGCGCGACGGCCGCCTCGTCCACCCCGTGCCGGGCCGCCACGGCGCCGAGGGCGGGGTGGCCGAGCAGCCGGGCCTGCTCGATGGGGGAGTACGCCATCACCGGCACGCCCTCGCGGCGCAGGCGCGGCAGCAGGTCTGCCTCGATCCCGCGGCGGCCCAGGTTGTACAGGACCTGGTCGGTCTGGACCCCTGCCGGGCCTCCGGCGCCCGGGAGGGCGGCGAGCTCGTCGAGGTCGTCCGGGTCGAGGTTGCTCACGCCCCACGCGAGGATCTTGCCCTCCTCCTGGAGGCGCTGGAGCGCCGCGACGCTCTCGGCCAGCGGCGTGCTGCCGCGCCAGTGGTAGAGGTACAGGTCGAGGCGGTCCGTGCCGAGCCGGCGGAGGCTGGCCTCGAGCGCGGCGGCCGTGCCGCGGGCGGTCGCGTTCCACGGCAGCACCTTGCTGACGAGGAACACCTCGTCGCGGCGCCCGGCGATGGCTTCGCCGACGAGCTCCTCGGCCCGCCCGTCCCCGTACATCTCGGCCGTGTCGATGAGCGTCAGGCCCGCGTCGAGGCCGGTGCGGAGGGCCCGGACCTCCTCGGCCCTGCTCGAGGACGAGTCCCCGAGGTACCAGGTGCCTTGGCCGAGCACGGGCACTTCGGTTCCGTTGGGCAGCGCGACGGTGGGGACTTCGGTGACCATGCGGCGAGTCTATAAGCTGGTCCCATGACCCCAAGCACCCCTGGAAGTCCCTCCGCCGCGCGCGCCGACGGCCGCACGCCCGACCAGCTCCGGCCCATCTCGATCACCCGCGGCTGGTCGAAGCAGGCCGAGGGATCGGCCCTGATCGAGTTCGGCAACACGCGCGTGCTGTGCACCGCGTCGTTCACCGAGGGCGTGCCGCGCTGGCTCAAGGGCGAGGGCCGGGGCTGGGTCACGGCCGAGTACGCGATGCTCCCGCGGGCCACCAACACCCGCTCCGACCGCGAGTCGGTCAAGGGCCGCATCGGGGGCCGCACGCACGAGATCTCGCGGCTGATCGGCCGGTCGCTGCGCTCCATCATCGACACGAAGGCGCTTGGGGAGAACACGATCGTCCTCGACTGCGACGTGCTCCAGGCCGACGGCGGCACCCGCACCGCCGCGATCACCGGCGCCTTCGTGGCGCTCGCCGAGGCGGTCCGCTGGGCGAAGGAGCAGGGCCTCGTGGAGCGCGGCGCGGAGCCGCTCGTGGACACCGTCTCCGCCGTGTCGGTGGGGATCATCGACGGCGTGCCGATGCTGGACCTGCCCTACGTCGAGGACGTGCGCGCGGAGACGGACATGAACGTCGTGGTCACCGGCTCGGGCAAGTTCGTCGAGGTGCAGGGCACCGCCGAGGGCGCCCCGTTCGACCGCGACGAGCTCGACAGCCTGCTGGACCTGGCCCTGCTGGGCACGGCCCAGCTGGCAGACATCCAGCGGGAGACCCTGGCCGAGGCACTGCGGTGAGCGCTGCCGGCGCCGGCGGAGCCGGCGCGGAGGAGCACAGCGGCACTGCGGCGAGCGCTGCCCAACCCCGCGCCGCGCACGGCGCCGACCACTCGCCGTCGTCCGTCCCCGCACCCCGGCTCGTGCTCGCCACCCACAACCAGGGCAAGCTCAAGGAACTGCGCGACCTGCTGCGCGACCAGGTTCCCGGCCTGGACGTCGACACCCAGGTGGTCGACGCGGGCGCGGTGGGCGGCCCCGACGTCGTGGAGGACGGCGTGACGTTCGCCGAGAACGCGCTGAAGAAGGCGCGCGCGGTGGCCGAGGCGACAGGCCTGCCGGCGATCGCGGACGATTCGGGCCTCGCCGTGGAGGTCCTCGGCGGCGCGCCCGGCATCTTCTCGGCCCGCTGGGCCGGCCGCCACGGCGACGACCAGGCGAACCTCGAACTGCTCCTGGCCCAGCTCGGCGACGTCCGGGACGAGCACCGGCAGGCCGCCTTCGTGTGCGCCGCCGCGCTCGCCGTGCCCGGGGAGGAGGGCACGCGCTACGAGACGGTCGAGCTGGGCGAGATGCCCGGCACGCTGCTGCGCGAGCCCCGCGGGGAGGGCGGCTTCGGCTACGACCCGATCCTGCTGCCCGAGGGCCTGGCGCTGAGCGTCGCCGAGCTCAGCCGCGAGCAGAAGAACGAGATCAGCCACCGCGGGCACGCATTCCGGGCGCTGCTGCCGGCCATCGTGGAGGCACTGCGCGGCTGACGCCCTGCAGGTCAGGCCCGGCGGGTCCGGGCGCTGCACGGCCGAGCCGGGCAGCGCCGGGGCCGGCTACTTCCAGTCGGGGTTGGTCTTGCGCTCCTCGACCGGCTCGTGCTCCTCGATGAACTCGTCCACCGGGTCCGTGCCGAAGGCCTCGGCCTGCCGGCGCGCGGAGCGGCCGCGGAGGAACTCGATGGCGATCGGGAGCACCGAGGCGAGCACGATCACGACGAAGATGAGGTCGATGTTCTTGCCCACCCACGCGTACTGGCCGAGCCAGGCGCCGAGGAGGGTGACGCCGCCGCCCCAGAGCACGGCGCCGATCACGTTGTAGAGGAAGAACCGGGTCCGGTTCATGCCGGCCACGCCCACGATCACGGGCACGAAGGTGCGGATGATCGGCACGAACCGGGCGAGGATGAGCGCCTTGCCGCCGTGCTTGGCGAAGAACGCGTGGGCCTTCTCGACGTTCTCCCGCTTGAACAGCCTCGAATCGGGCCGGTTGAAGAGGGCGGGGCCGGCCTTGGAGCCGATGAGGTAGCCGCACTGGTTGCCGATGATGGCCGCGACGACGACGAGGAGGGCCAGGAGCCACAGGTTGAACCGGATCGCGCCCGTGGCCACGAGCAGACCGGCCGTGAAGAGCATCGAGTCGCCGGGGAGGAAGAACCCGACGAGCAGGCCCGTCTCGGCGAAGATGATCCCGCACACCACGAGCACCACCCAGGGCCCCAGCGGCGAGTCGCGCAGGAACACGTCCGGGTTGAGCCAGTCGGGAAGGAACGAGGCGGTCTTGGGCTGGACGGCGAGCGTCAGGACGGAGGCGGCATCGGCCAGGGCAGCAGGGATCACCCTCCAAGGGTACCGGCCGGGGCGCCTGCCGGCGGGGGAGTGGGGCAGCCCACAGGGGCCCTGGGTCCGCCGGGGCGTGGCGGTCGCCGGCGCGCAGGCGCGCTCCGGCTAAGCTCTCTGCGTGGCCCTGGACTTCACCGCGATCGACTTCGAGACGGCCAATGGTTTCCGGGGCTCCCCGTGCTCCGTCGGCCTCATCAGGGTCCGCGGCGGGCGCGTCACCGAGCGCGCCTCGTGGCTCATGCGCCCCCCGGCCGGCCACGATGCCTTCGACCCGCGCAACGTGGCCATCCACGGCATCACGCCGGACATGGTGGCCGGGTCCCCGCGGTTCGGGGACCTCTTCGCCGAGATCGGCGGGTTCATCGGCGAGGACGTCCTCGTGGCGCACAACGCGGCCTTCGACCTCGGCGTGATCCGCTCGGCCCTCGAGGTCAGCGGCCTCGAGGCCCCCGCCTACGACTACGCCTGCACCGTGGTCCTCTCCCGCAAGACCTACCGCCTCGTCTCCCACTCGCTCCCGTTCGCCGCGAGGGAGGCCGGGGTGCCCCTCGAGCACCACCACGACGCCACCGAGGACGCGGCGGCCTGCGCCGGCATCCTCGTCGACATCGCACGCCGCCATGGCGCCGAGTCCGTGGCGGAGGTGTACGGCGCCGTCGGGCTCTCCCTCCCGCGCCAGGCCGGGTACGTGCCGGGGGATCCCTACTCCCCGGCCACGGTCCGCGCCCTCGAAGGACTCTCCTCCGGGGCAGGGAGCACGACGGCGGGCGGCGGCTCCCGCTCGGGCCGCACCTGGGCGCCCTGGCCGCAGGAGGGGGCGAACCCGCCCGCGAACGCGGCCGCCGACCCGCACCATCCGCTCTTCGGGCACCGGATCGTCTTCACCGGGAGCCTCGGGATGCCGCGCAGCGAGGCGAAGTCCCGGGCCGCCGAGCTCGGGGCGCAGCCGGCCAGCTCCGTGACGCGGGCGACCACGCTCCTCGTCGTGGGCGACGGGTTCGTGGCCTCGGACCTCGCCTCCGGGCGCGTGACCACCAAGGCCCGGCGCGCCCTGCAGCTGCAGGAGAAGGGGCAACGGGTCGAGGTGCTCTCCGAGGGCGAGTTCCTCCAGATGCTCGGGGGGCGCTGGCCCGCCGCGAGCGCCTGAACCAGGCCTCTCTCCGTCATCCGGGGCAACATTCCTTCGTGTGCTGGCCCCTCAGTTCCTAGCATGATCCGCATGGCTGCCCCCACGTCCCCCGCCGCCCCGTCAGTCTTCGACGCGCCGCAGGGCGGTCAGTTCATCGCGCCCGTGGAGGCGCGCCCCTCCCTCCTGGCGCGGGCGTTCGCCTTCCCGAACCCGGTCAACGAGTACGCCGCGAGGTCCACCGCGGGCATCATCGTGGTGCTCAGCACTGCGGTGCTCGCCGCAGGGCTCGCCACCGGGGCCGGCTGGGGGCTGTGGGTCATCGCGGCAGGGTTCTGGCTCAGGGTGGCCGGCGGCCCGCGCTACTCGCCGGCCGGGCGCCTCGCCGTGCATGTCATCGCACCGCGCCTCGGGCCCGCGCGGCTGGTCGCCGGGCCGCCCAAGCGCTTCGCCCAGGGCATCGGGGCGGTGGTCTCGACGGCCGCTGCGGTGCTGTCTGCGTGCGGGCTGGCGGGCGCCGCCTGGACAGCCCTCGGCGTCCTGATCGTCGCGGCCTCCCTCGAGGCGTTCGCCGGGTTCTGCCTCGGCTGCTGGATCTTCGGCAGGCTGCAGCTGGCAGGCCTCGTCCCCGCCTCGGCCTGCGAGGCCTGCAGCGACATCGCCCTGCGCCGCAAGGCCTGAGGCGCAAGGCCTGAGGCACAAGGCCTGAGGCGGGGCCAGGGCCTCGCCGGTCAGGCCCCGGTGGCTTTGGCGAGGCGGGCCGCGAGGCCCTCTGCCGCGCCCATGCCGGCCGTGCAGGACACCCACGGGGCCGGGACCGCATCGGCGCCCCAGCGGGTGCCCAGCAGCGCCCCGGCGATCGCGGCCGCGTCGTGCCCCCGGACTGCCGCGAGCTCGATGGCGGCGGCGAAGGCGGCCTGCTCGGAGTCGCCGGCCTCGGCGGCGCTCTCGGCCGCGAGCACCGCGCCGAGTGCCGCGGCCAGGGCGGCTGCGGCGTCCGTCCCGCCGCCCGCGGCGGCGGCAGCATCGGCGTCGAACGCGTCCAGCAGGCCGGCGTCGGGGGTGGGCAGGGAGGCGATCTGGGCCCGCGCCGACCCGGCCGCGGTCGCTGCGTCCGCGCCCAGCGACAGGAAGTGCGCCATCGACGCCACGGCGACTGCCGCCTGGACGGCTCGCGGCGTCCCGTGCGTCAAGAAGGCGCAGTCCGCGCTCATCTTCACCACGGCGGCCGCGGGGATGTGGGGGACGAGGCCGAAGGGGGCGGCGTGGGCGGCGGCGCCGGCGTCGTCGAACGCCTCGCCGACCGGGCGCGAGGGGGAGCCCATCTGTCCGCCGGCGAGCGAGCGGATCCACTCCGGCCGCACGGCGGCCGGGACCCCGACGCCGTCCTGCCCATCGAGCCAGCGGGGCTGCGCGAGGGGCGCCGCGGGGGACAGCGGGACTCCCTGGGCGGCGGCCCAGCGCAGGGAGGCGAGCCACACGCACGCGGCCTCGTCCGCGGCCACGCCGTCGTTGGCCCATTCGATCGCCTCGAGCAGCGCGTCGGCGGTGAAGAGCGTGAGCTGGCCCGCTGGCCCCAGCGGCCGCGCAGACGGCTGATCGGGCAATGCGCCGGCTCCCTCCGCCCCGAATCCGGCGAGGGCCGCGGCCTCGGCTGCTGCCGTGCCCGCGAGGCAGCCGAGGATGCGGGAGGCGGGGGAGGGGACGTCCATGCAGACAGCGTAGTGGGCGCCGATGCCGCCCGCACCGCGGCGGGGGATGCGCGCGGGGGCCGCCGACCTTAGAATAGTTCTATGACAGAACTTCTTTGGCCGAGCGGTGGCCGCTGATGGTGCTGCCGTGAGCGTCGACGGAGTCCGCCGGGAGGGCGGCCGGCTGCTGCGTCTGGCCGCGGTCGTCGTCTCGGTGGGCCTCGGCGCAGGCGTGGTGGGGATCGCCGTCGACCTCGCCCTGCAGGGCCTCGAACACCTCGCGTTCGGCTATTCGCACGGGACACTCCTGGACGGCGCGACCCAGGCGCCGCCGTGGCGGCGGCTGGCGGCGCTCCTCGTCGCCGGCGTGATCGGCGCCGTGGGCTGGTGGGCGCTGCGGACGTGGGCGAAGCGGGTCGTCGCGGTCGAGGACGCCGCGAAGGGCACCCCGATGCCGTGGTTCACCACCGTGGCGAACGCCGCGCTGCAGGTGGTCATCGTGGGGCTCGGCGCCTCGATCGGCCGGGAGGCGGCGCCGCGCGAGCTCGGTGCGCTGCTCGCGGACAAGGTCTCGCGCGCCGCCGGCCTCTCGCCCCGCGAGGTGCGGATCCTCGTGGCCTGCGGTGCCGGCGCCGGGCTCGCGGCGGTGTACAACGTCCCCTTCGGCGGGGCGCTCTTCGCCGTGGAGGTGCTGCTCGCCGAGGTGAGCTTCGCGGTGCTGCTACCCGCGTTCGCGACGTCCGCGATCGCCGCGACCGTGGCCCGGCTGGTGGTGCCCACCGATCCCATGTACGCGCTGCCGCCCGTGGAGCTCACCCCCGCGCTCGTGGGCTGGTCCTTCGCGGCGGGCCCGGTGATCGGCCTCGGCGCGGCCGGCTTCACCTGGCTCGCCCGCCACTCCTCACGCACGCGCCCCCGCGGCCGTTCGATCCTGTGGACGATGCCCCTGCTCTTCGCCGCCGTGGGCGCCGTCGCGATGGTGCTGCCCGAGGTGGTGGGCAACGGCAAGGCCGCGGCGCAGACCGCCTTCTCGGCGATGGCGCCGCTCGCGCTCGTCGGGATCCTCCTCGTGGCCAAGACGGGAACCACGCTCGCCACCATCAGGGCCGGCGCCGCGGGCGGCACGCTCACGCCGTCGGTCGCCGTCGGCGCGATGCTGGGAATCGTCCTCGGGAGCGTCGTGAACGCGTTCGCCCCCGGGACCTCCGTGGCCGCGTTCGCGTTCGTCGGCGCTGCCGCCTTCCTCGCGAGCACCATGAGGGCGCCGATGACCGGACTGATCCTCGCCTCCGAGTTCACGGGGATGAGCCCGGAGATGCTCGTCCCCGCCATGCTGGCGACGGCCGGGGCGCTCGCGGTGGTCTACTTCCTGGAGCGCACGCGGCTCTCCGATATCGCCTGAGAGCGGGGGCGCCGGCGGCAGTGCACCTAGGCCTCTTCTGCGGCCTCGGCCTCCATGCGGGACGCGAGGGCCCGCAGGGCCGGCAGCGCGCGGTTGATCGTGTCCTGGTCCTCGGCGGCGAGCGAGGCGAGCGCGCGCCGGATGCGCCGCTCGTTGGCCTGCTGCCAGTGGGCCAGCCGGCTGTGGCCGTCGGCGGTGAGGCTCAGCACCACCGCCCTGCGGTCCGCCTCGCTCGCCCGCCGCTCGAGCAGCCCGGAGGAGGCCATCTGCGCCACCAGATTGCTGACGGTGTTCTTCGCGAGGTGCTGCCGCTGGGCGAGCTCGCTCACCCCGAGGCCCGGCTCGTCGGCAAGGCGCTGGAGGAGCTCCACCTGCGCCATCGGCAGGGCCTCCCAGGGCAGCTCGTCCCGCACTCCCGCGCGCAGTGTGCGGCGCAGCCGAGTGATGACGTCGGTGAGGCCCCACGCCTCGCTGCGGCCGGTGTCCAGGGAGTCCATGGGTCCAGACTAAGTTCGCCGGGACCCGCTGGCCGTCATGCCGGCCGGCGCCGGACGCTTTTCGGGGCAGCACTCTCGAGGCGATAGTCTGCTGGAGGCCTGCCCCCGGGGCTGGCGCGCCCGCTCAGGCATCCACGTGAGCACTTCGACACTCCACGAAAGAGGACCCCCATGACCACAGACGTGGCTGCGCCCACGCCCGTGAAGGCGCCGGCCGAGTTCAGCGTCGTCGCCAAGCTCGTCGCCGAGGCGTTCGGCACCTTCCTGCTCGCGTACGCGGGGCTCGGCGTGGCGCTGTTCAGCAGCCCCTCGTCGGCGCCGATCCCGACTCCCTTCGCCGTCGGCCTCAGCATCGCGGTGGGCATCGCGGCCGTGGGGCACGTCTCGGGCGGCCACTTCAACCCGGCCGTGACCCTCGGGCTCGCGGTGGCCGGGCGCACCAACTGGCGGCTGGTGCCGGGCTACATCGCCTCGCAGCTCGTGGGCGGCCTGGTCGGCACGCTCATCCTCTGGGTCACCATCCGCACGCTCCCGAGCCTGAGCAGCGGCAACAGCTCCCAGACGATCTTCACCCAGCTCTCCAACGGGTTCGACGACCTCTCGCCGAGCAAGTTCCCGATGGCCGCCGGCCTCCTGGCCGAGGTCGTCGCCACCGCCGCGTTCGTGGCCGTCATCCTCTTCGTCACCAGCAAGCGCGCGGTCAAGGGCATGGCGCCGTGGGCGATCGGCCTGGGCCTGGCGATCCTCGTGCAGGCGATCGCCCCGATCACCAACGCCTCGCTCAACCCGGCCCGCTCGACCGCGACCGCCGTGTTCGCCCAGGGCAACGCGTTCGGCCAGCTGTGGCTCTTCTGGGTCGCCCCCCTCCTCGGAGCGGTCCTCACCGGCCTCATCTTCCGCGGCTTCGGCTCCCCGGACGAGCTCCACGGGGCCACTGCCGGCGGCGTCGAGGACCTCACCGCAGAGGCGACGCGCGACGACGGCACGCGCGTCTCCGAGACCGCGGTGGCCGTGGCCGACGCCGAGCAGGGCAGGGCCGCGGCCCGCCCGACCGAGGGCGGCGAGGCCAGCGGTGCTGCGGCCGCGCCTGAGGAGCCCGGGCGCGAAGAGGCCGGGCGCGAAGAGGCCGGGCGGGCGCCCGAGCGCACCGCCGAGGACGACGCGCGCGAGTTCTTCGACAAGGACCGCTGAGAGAGAGGCGGTGGCATCGCGAGAATTGTCGGTGCCACCGTCTAGCGTTGACGACCATGAAGATCCTCCACACCTCGGACTGGCACCTGGGCCGGTCCTTCCACGGCGTCGGGATGCTCGACGCGCAGCGCGAGTGGCTCGATGCCCTCGTGGCCCACGTGGAAGCCGAGGAGGTCGCCGCGGTCCTCGTCGCCGGGGACGTCTACGACCGGGCGCTGCCCGCGGTCGACGTCGTCGAGCTCCTCGACGAGACGCTCGTGCGGCTCACCGCCGCGGGCGCGCAGGTCATCATCACGAGCGGGAACCACGACTCGGCGGTGCGGCTGGGCTTCGGCTCGAGGCTCCTCGAGCGCGGCGGCGTGCACCTGCGCACCCGCGTGGACCAGATCGGCGATCCGGTCCTGCTCCCGCTCGGCGAGGACGCCCAGCTGGCCGTCTACGGGCTCCCGTACCTCGAGCCCCGCCTCGTCGGTGAGGCGCTCGGGGCATCCGCGCCGGGCCACGCCTCCGTGACCGCGGCGGCGCTCGCGAGGGCCAGGACGGACCTGGAGGCCCGGCAGGCCGCCGGCACCGTGCATTCGATCGTCATGGCCCACACGTTCGCCGGCGGCGGGGTGTCGAGCGAGAGCGAGCGGGCGCTGTCGGTAGGCGGCCTCGACGTGGTGCCGCTGGCGCTCTTCGAGGGCTTCGACTACGCGGCCCTGGGCCATCTGCACGGGCGGCAGGAGCTGGCTCCGTCGATCCGGTACTCGGGATCTCCGCTCGCCTACTCGTTCTCCGAGTGGCGGCAGGCGAAGGGGGCCTGGATGCTCGACGTCGGGCCGGGCGGCATCGCGTCGGTTGAACCCGTCGACTGGCCGAGCCGCCACCGGCTCGCGGTCCTGCGGGGACCGCTCGAGGACCTTCTGTCCGACCCGTCCCACAGCGGTGCCGAGTCGGCGTACTGCCATGTCACCCTCACAGACCCGGACCGCCCGCGGGCCGCCATGGAGCGGCTGCGCGGCCGCTTCCCCCTCACCGTTGCGCTCGCGTTCGACCCCGCAGGGCGGGAGGAGACGGCCTCCGCGACCTACAGCGAGCGGCTCGCCGCCGCCCGCAGCGACCTGGACCTGTGCTGCGGATTCCTCGAGCACGTCCGCGGCCGCGACGCCGACGCCGCCGAACGGGAGGCCCTGGGACTGGCTCTCGAGTCGGTGCGCCTCGCGGAGGTGGGCGCGTGAGGCTGCACCGGCTCGAGATCAGCGCCTTCGGCCCGTTCGCCGGCCACGAGGCCATCGACTTCGACTCCCTCGCCGAGCACGGGCTCTTCCTCCTCAACGGGCCCACCGGCGCAGGGAAGACCAGCATCCTCGACGCCGTCTGCTTTGCCCTCTACGGCAGCCTCCCCGGAGCCAGACAGGGAACACGCTCGCTCAAGAGCCACCATGCCGCAGCCGAAGCGGAACCGGCGGTCATGCTCGAGTTCACGGCCCAGGAGCGCCGCTTCGAGGTCCGCCGGACCCCGGAGTGGACGCGTCCGAGCGCGCGATCCGCGGCCGGCTGGGTCCAGCAGAAGGCCGCGACCCATGTCCGCGAGCTCGTGGACGGGGCGTGGCGCCCCCTCACCTCGCGCAACGACGAAGCGGGCGCGCTCCTGGGCAGCGTGCTCGGCATGGCCCGCGAGCAGTTCACCCGGGTCGTGCTCCTGCCCCAGGGCGAGTTCGCCTCCTTCCTGAGGGCCAGGGCCTCCGAACGCACCGAGCTCCTCGAGAAGCTCTTCGGCACCCGCCGCTTCTCCGACGTCGAGGCCCAGCTCGCCTCCCTCGCCCAGACGGCCCGGGCCGAGGCAGAGGCCGCTGAACGCGCTGCGGCCCAGCCTGTCGCCAGCCTCGAGGCGGAACTCGCTGCCCTCATCGAGGAACTGCCGGAGAACCTGGGCCGCCTGATCGCCGAGCGCGGCGCCGACGCCGCGGACCGGGCAGCAGATCGCCGCGCCGGTGCCGCCGCCGTGGACGGACAGCAGGCCGACGGGCACCAGCACGGGCACGAGGACTCCGTGGCAGGGCGCGAGCCAGGCCGGGACCAGCGGACGGACCGGGTCTGGGACCCCGACCAGCCGCTGGACCCCGAAGGGGCCGGGGCCCTGTTCGCGTGGGCCGGCGCGGCGCTCGACGAGCTCAGGGACCGTGCGCTCGAAGACTGCGAGGCGGCGAGGGCAGCACTCGGGGACAGCCGCCGCACGGTGACCGCGGCCGCCCGTGCCTTCGAGGACGCCCGGGAACTGGCGGCAGCCCGCGAGCGACGGGCCGCCTGGGAGTCGGCGGCGGAGGGCCAGGCTGCCCGGCTCGAGGCCCTCGCCTCGCACCGCGCGGCGGCCGTCCTCGGCCAGCCGCTCGCCGAGGCAGAACGCACTGCGCAGGCGGCGGCACGGGCGCGCGCCGACGCCTCGGCCGCCGCGGAAGCCGCCGCTGCGACCGGGTGGACCCCATCGCGGACAGAGCCGGGCACCGGGCTGCCCGACGCCGAAGACGTGAGGGGAGCGGCCTCCGCCGAGGAAGCGGAGGCGGCAGTCCTCGCCGAGCGCATCGCGGCCGAGCGCGAACTCGCGGACCTCGAGCGCCAGCTCGCGGACGCCGCGACGGCCCTCGAGGCGCACCGCGCCGCCGCCGACACCTCGGGCGCGGAGGCCGAGCGGCTCGGCCGCGAACTCGACGAACTCGAGGCAGAGCGTTCGCGGCTCGGGGCCGAGGCCGCCGCCCTCGGCGCCGCCACGATCGAGGCCGACGCGGCCGAGGACATCGTGAAGGCCGTCGAAGACCACGCCCGCGCACTGCGGACGCTCGCCGATGCCGCGTCCGAGCACGAGGAGCGCCGGGCCCGGGCCCTCGACGCGAAGGAGTCATGGCTGGGCCTGCGCGAACTCCGGCTGGGCCAGGCTGCCGCCGAGCTCGCCACGCACCTCGACGAGGGATCGCCGTGCCCGGTGTGCGGCTCGGCGGAGCATCCCGCGCCCGCCCGGGGGACTGAGGACCCGCTGCTCCTCGTCGACGCCGAACGCGCGGCCGCCCGGTCATCCGAGGAGGCTGCGGCGCGGGAGCGCGACGCCCACGAGGCCGTGGCCGCGGCGCGCGCGCGGCTGGCTGCCGTGGAGGCCCGCGGGGGAGCGACCGATCCGGACAAGGCCGTCCGCGTGCGCGAGGAGAAGCTCGCCGCGCTCAGCCACGCCCGCCGGGCCGAGGCCCGCCTCACCTCCGTCCTGGAGCGCGCCCGCACCCTTTCCCGTCGCCGTGAGGCCTCCCTTGCCGCCCGCGAGGAGGCCACGAGCGACAGGATCCGTGCCGAGGAGGCGCTCCGGGGCCGGGGAGAGGAGCGGGACCGCCGGCAGGCCGAGGTCCTCCTCTGGCGCGGCGGCTTCCCCAGCGTTGCCGCCCGGCAGGCGGACGTCGCAGCTCGGGCCCGCACCCTCGCTGCCCTCGGGGGCTCGCTGGGCGCCTGCCGCGCGGCCGAGGAGGCCCGCTCTGCGGCCGCCCACGTCCTCGCAGAGGCCCTCGAGGCCTCCCCGTTCGCCGACGCGCCGAGCGCACAGGCGGCGCTCCTGAGTCCGGCCGCGGCGGCACGCCTCGAGGCCGAGGCCGCGGCGCACGGGGCCGAAGGACAGCAGCTGAGCGGCCTGTTCGCCTCGGCGGGCGTCCAGCGGGCCCTCGCCGCGGAGCAGACCGGCGCGGCGACGACCCAGAGCGGCCTTGAGGCGCTGCAGGCCGAGGAGGCCGCTGCCGAGCACCGGGCGCGGGGCGCCGAGTTCGCGGCCCAGCGGGCGGCCGCGGCCTGCACGCGCCTGGCCACCCTCCGCACGGCGTTCGAGGGCTCCAGACCCCTGCTCGAGCAGACGCGCGCCCGCTTCCGGACCCTCGCCGAACTGGCCAGGACCGCGCGGGGCCAGGGGGAGAACGAGCGGCGCATGTCGCTGCACAGCTACGTCCTCGCCGCCCGCCTCGAGCAGGTCGCCATCGCAGCCACCGAGCGGCTCCTCGCGATGAGCGACGGCCGCTTCAGTCTCGAGCACACTGATGCCCTCGCCGCCCGCGGGGCGGCCTCGGGCCTCGGGCTCGACGTCGTCGACGGGTGGACCGGCCAGCGGCGCGATCCCTCCACGCTCTCCGGCGGGGAGACGTTCATGGCGTCCCTCGCCCTCGCGCTGGGCCTGGCCGACGTCGTCCAGCAGGAGGCCGGCGGCATCGACATCGAGACGCTGTTCGTCGACGAGGGGTTCGGCAGCCTCGACGAGCAGGCCCTCGAGCAGGTCATGGACGCCATCGAGGGCCTGCGGGCCGGCGGCCGCGTGGTCGGCCTCGTGAGCCACGTCTCAGAGCTCAAGCAGCGCATCCCGGCCCAGATCCGTGTGAGCAAGGGCCGCGACGGATCCCGCATCGCCTCGGTGGGGCTCGTCCCCCAGCTGGCCCAGTAGGATGTGATCGCTACCGGGTCCTGCACGGCGGGTGGCAGGGACGCCGTGCCTGTCGTCGAGGTGTCCCGTGGCCGTGCGCGTCTCCCTTCTTGCCCGCTACTCCGCGCTCCCGTCTCTCGCGGGAGCGGCCTTCATCCCCATCGCCCTCATCGCGAGGCTTCCGCTCGCGATGCTGACGATCGGGACCCTGGCCCTCGTCTCGGTCGCCTCCGGCTCGTATGCGCTCGGCGGCCTTGCCGCCGGAGCAGTCGGCGTCGGCTCGGCCGCGGGCGCGCCCGCGCTCGGCCTGCTCGCCGACCGGTACGGACAGCGCCGGACTGTCCTCATCGCAGGCGTCCTGAACACGGTGGCAACCACTGCCGTCGTCGTCGCGACCTACCCGCCCGGCGGCCTCCACGCGTCGGGGCCGCTGCCGCTCCTGGCTGTCTCCCTCGTGGCCGGACTGACGCTCCCGCAGGTCGGCCCCCTCGCCCGGGCCCGGTGGATGGCGCTCACGGAGCGGCGCCCGCTGCGCGAGCTCGAGCGTGACGCGGCGTTCTCCTACGAGAGCACAGCCGACGAGCTGACGTTCGTCCTCGGCCCCGCCCTCGTCGGTGCCCTCGGGGCAGCCGTCGCGCCGTGGCTCCCGCTCGCCCTGGCCGTCCTCCTCACCGCCGTGTTCGTGACGGCTTTCGCGCTGCACCCCACCGCGACCGCGGTGCACCGGTCGGCGGGGGCCGTCCGCCCAGCCGCCGTCAGGGCGCCTGCCGCAGCACCGGGCTTCGGCGGCTGGGGGCTCGCCGCACTCCCGGTCGCCGGAATGCTCGCGATGGGCGGGTTCTTCGGGAGCACGCAGACGGCCCTGACCGCCTTCGCGGGCGAGCTCGGCGCCGCGGAGACCGCCGGACTGCTCTATGCGGCGCTGGGCCTGACCTCCGCGGTCGCGGCGCTCACCGTTGCCGCCTGGTCTGCGAGGTTCACCCTCGCGGCACGGTGGACGGCCTGCGCAGGTGCGCTCACGGCGCTCGCCTTCCTCATGCTCGTGCCCCACTCCCTCGGCGCGATGGCGGCCATGATGCTGCTGATCGGCGTGCCCGTCGGCCCGATCATGGTCACGGTCTACGGCCTCGGCGGACGGCTGGCGCCCGCCGGGCGCATGGGCACCGCCATGACCGCGCTGGCGAGCGGCCTCGTCGCGGGAGTGGCCCTGGGCGCCGGCATCGCCGGGGCGCTGGCGGAGGCCGGCGGGGCGTCCGCCGCGTTCGCCGCGCCCCTTGCCTCGGCCGGCATCCTGCTGCTCCTCGGCTCGGCAGCCCTGCTCGTGCCGCGCGGGCGCGTCCGCGTCGCCGCCTGAGCGACGGGCGTCCCAGCGGCTGCCGCCCAGGCCTTCCGAGGGCACCCAGGATGGCGTGCCTAGCCGACGGCGCGGGCGATCCGGCCGGCCGCAGCGATGAGGGCCGCCCCGATGGGCGCCGGGTCGACGGCTGTGCCGAGGTAGACCACGGCCAGGGCTGCCGGCCGGTGGTGCGGCAGGATCAGGGGGACGGCGACGGAGGACAGGCCGGGGATCACCTCGTCGTGGCTGAGCGCGTAGCCCCGCTCGCGGGACTCGTCCGACTCGGCGCGGTAGGGGACGTCGGGCACCCTCTGCTGCCACTCCTCGCGCCCGAGGGCGGACTGGATGGCGATGCCCGGCCCGCCGCGGTCCAGCGGGTGCCGGGTCCCCGGGTGCTGGGCGAGGGTCGCGCCGCTGTGCTGGGGCTCGACCGTGGCGAGCGTGATGCAGTCGGAGCGGTCCCAGACCGCGACGAACGCAGTCATGTGCAGCTCGGCGGCGAGCCGGCCGAGCTCGGGCAGCGCGGCCGCCTGGAGGTCCCGAGAGACGGAGCGCGCCAGCACCGCGAGGCCCGCTCCGGGCTGGAGCCGGCCCGAGTCGTCGCGGGTCACGAGCGCGTGGTCCTCGAGCGTGCGCACGATCCGGTAGGCGATCGAACGGTGGACGTCGAGCGCCGCGGAGAGCTCGGCGATGGTCAGCGGGGTGCGCGCCTCGGCGAGGACCTCGAGGGCCCGGATGCCCCGGGAGAGCGTCTGGGAGTGGGGGCCGGTCTCGGCGGTGCGTGGCATGGGATCCTCTGGGGCTGGCTCGGTCGCGGCGTCCCGCGCACGGTGCTGTCCGATATCAGCACCACATGTTCCATTATCGAACGATGCCTCCCCAGTATCGGGCATGGCGGCCGCGCGGGGCAACGCGACGTGCCGCTCGGCGCGCTGCGGGCACCGTTCGTCGCATCACGGCACGCCGTCCGCTGCAAATGCGTGTGCGCCATCTCACATCTCCTGTATCCTCCCTTTTATTGACCGACCAATCGGTAGGTAAATCGAGCGGTCGGGGCGCCCGCGGGCCGCCCCCGTCAATGGTTCGCCCCGCACGGGGCATTCGCACCCTAGAACCACGGAGTCCCAATGACCCAGGCAGTCAACGCCTCCCAGCCCACCTCCGCGATGTCGCGCGAGGAGCGTCGGGTCCTGGCTGGCACCCTCGTCGGCACCACCATCGAGTGGTACGACTTCTTCATCTACGCCCAGGCGGCCGGCGTCGTGCTCGGTCCGCTCTTCCTGGCCCCCGTCGCGAAGGAGAACCCGGGCCTGTCCCAGGTGATCGCCTTCGCGACGATCGGCATCTCGTTCCTCTTCCGCCCTCTCGGCGCGATCGTGGCCGGCCACCTCGGCGACCGGCTCGGCCGCAAGAAGATGCTCGTGTTCACGCTCATCATGATGGGCCTGTCCACCTCGCTCATCGGCGTCCTGCCCACGTACGCCCAGGTCGGCGCGCTCGCACCGCTCCTGCTCATCCTCCTGCGCGTGCTCCAGGGCTTCTCCGCCGGCGGCGAGTGGGGCGGCGCCGCCCTCATGTCGGTCGAGCACGCACCCAAGGGCCGCCGCGGCTACTTCGGCGCCTACCCGCAGATCGGCGTCCCGATCGGCATGATCCTCGCGACGTTCACGCTGTGGATCCTCACCACCGTGATGGGCCCCGCGTTCGTCCAGTGGGGGTGGCGCCTGCCGTTCCTGTTCTCGATCGTCCTCATCGCTGTCGGCTACCTGATCCGCCGCGCCGTCGAGGAGAGCCCGGTCTTCCTGGCGCTCCAGGAGCGCCGCAAGGAGTCCTCGGCGCCGCTCGGGCAGCTCTTCCGCTACAACTGGAAGGAAGTCGCGCTCACGGCGGTCATCTTCATCGCGAACAACGCCGCCGGCTACCTGCTGATCGCCTACTTCGCCACGTATGCGGTGAAGAACCTCAAGATGGACCAGCCCACCGTGCTGCTGGCCACCACGCTCGCGTCCTTCGGCTGGCTCATCTTCACCCTGTGGGGCGGCATCGTCTCCGACCGGCTCGGACGCATCCGCACCTTCCAGATCGGCTACGCCTTCCTCGCGCTCTGGGCGGTGCCGATGTGGTTCCTCATCGACACGAAGAACATCGTCTGGTACTTCGTGGCCCTCTTCGTCATGACGTTCGGGCTCGGCCTCTCCTACGGGCCCCAGTCGGCCCTCTACGCCGAGATGTTCCCGGCGAAGGTCCGGTACTCGGGAGTCTCGATCGGCTACGCCCTCGGCGCGATCCTGGGCGGCGCGTTCGCCCCGATGATTGCCGAGATGCTCATGAACCAGTTCAAGATGTCCTGGACGATCGGCGCCTACATCGCCATCGCCGCCGTGATCTCCCTCGTGGGCGTCTCGCTCGTGAAGGAGACCAAGGGCGTCGACCTCCATGTCGCCGAGGCGCACGAGGAGTACGTCAAGGAGCACCCCGAAGCCGCTCGCTGAGTGACGCACGACGGCGGGCCCTCCCCATGCGGGAGGGCCCGCCGTCGCGCTGTGCGCGGGCCGTCAAGGACAGTGCGCTGTGGCCGAAGCCGGCGCCGCCGCCTCCTTGGGATCCTCGGGACATGGACATGAGGACGATCCCCGCGCGGACCTCCGGCCGCTGGGCCGCCGCGGCAGCCGCCATGGGCGGGGCCGCCCACCTCGCCATGGTCCCCGGCGGTGGGTGGATGGCGGCCCTCGGGGCCGCAATGGCCCTGGCCTGCCTGCCGTGCGCGTGGCACCTCTGGCGCCGTCCGAGCCTGCGCGCGGCCCGCACCGTGATCGGGATGTCCCTGGCCATGGTGCTCGTGCACGGCGCCCTCGTGCTCTCCGGCGGCCACGGGGGCGGCCACGCGCACGCCCACCAGCCGTCCTCGGGAGCGGCGGACGGCCACGCGGCGACCATGCTCGCCATCATCGCGGTCGAGCTCGGCACCGCCCTCCTCGCTGCCGCGTGGGTGCGGCGGCAGCGGGCGGCGCGTCCCGCCGTCGTGCCTTGCTGAGGGGTGCGCCACAGCGGGGCCGCACCGCGGCCCCGCGGCGGTAGGGTGTGCCGGTGAGCACGACCGCGAACCCCGCCGACGGCACCGAGATCGCCTACGACACCGCCGGGGACGGTCCCGCCACCGTCCTCCTCCACGGCTCCGCCCTGTCCAAGGCCATCTGGCGCGGACTCGGCTACACCAAGGCGCTCGAGGGGTTTACCCTGGTGCGGATCGACCTGCGCGGCCACGGCCGCAGCGGGAAGCCTGCCGTCCCAGATGCGTACCGCATGGACCTGCACACCTCCGACGTGCTCGCCGTCCTCGACGCCGAGGGGATCGGCCGCGCCCACCTCGTCGGCTACTCGCTCGGCTCGCGGGTCGCGTTCTCCCTCGCCGCCACCGCCCCCGGCCGCGCCGCCTCGCTGACGGCCCTGGGCGGCACGTACCGGCCCCAGCGCGGCGAGGTGGCCAAGGTCTTCTTCCCCGGCTACCTCGAGGCCCTGCGCTCCGGCCGCATGGAGGCGTTCGTCGACGGGATCGAGGCCGCCGGCAAGACGGTGGACCCCGCCACGCGCCAGGCCTTCCTCGCGAACGACGCCGAGGCGCTCGCCGCGTGCTTCACCGGAACCGAGGAGGACCCGGGGCTGCCGGAGGCCGTCCTCGCCCAGCTCGCGCTGCCCGCCCTCCTCATGGCGGGCACCCGGGATCCGCAGCGGCTCGAGGACTCACGGCGTGCCGCCGCGATCATGCCGGACGCCCGGTTCATCGAGCTGCCGGGCCGCACGCACGCCGGCACGCTCGCCCCGGCGGGGCCGGTCCTGCAGGTGCTGGTGCCGTTCCTGCGCGCCGCCTCCATCTCCGGAGGGCGCCCCTCAGCGGCTGCCGGCTAGCCCTCGCCCGCGCGGTAGGCGGTCGGCGGCAGCCCGTAGGCGGCGCGGAAGATGCGGGAGAAGTGGGCCGAGTCCGTCAGTCCCCAGCGCGAGGCGATCGCGGTCACCGGCCGGTCGGCGAGGACCGGGTCCCGCAGATCCCGGCGGCACCTTTCGAGGCGGCGCTCGCGGATCGACGCCGACACCGTGGTGCCGAGCTCCCGGAAGAGGTCGTGGAGGTGCCGGGTAGAGATGAAGTGCGCGGCAGCGATGGACCCGGGGGAGAGGTCCGGGTCGGGCAGGTGCCCCTCGATGTAGTCGTGGATCCGGGCGAGGAGCATCTGGTGCGGGTCGCGGGAGGCGGCCGACCGGGCGTCGAGCTCGCCGTTGAACAGGGTTGTGACGAGGTCCAGCGCGTTGCCCACAAGGCGCGAGCCGTTGGGTCCGGCCACCGCGGCCAGGTTCTCCGAGAGCCGGATGAGGAAGGGCGCGACGAGGGCGCCGAGACCCTCCGAGCCGCTGATGGTGGACGCGGTGACCTGCGCCATCGCGTCGGCCGGCAGGTCCAGCGCGGCGTGCGGGAACATGAGCACGAGCGAGCGGAAGTCGCCGTCGAACGCGAGCGTGTACGGGCGGTCCGTCGAGTAGATGGCGAGGCTGCCCGGGGTGAGCACGGCCTCCCGGCCGTCCTGCAGGAGCAGCCCGGTGCCGGCGAGCTGGATGCCGAGCTTGAAGTACTTCCGGTCCGCCGCGGCGATGAGCTCGGGCGTGCGCATGACGGCGTGGCTGCTCGCGGCGATCTCGATCATGCTCGTCTGCTGGGCCGCGAGGTGGCGTCCGCGCATGCTGCCGGTGAAGGAGGAGCGCCGGTCCGCCTCGACCGCCAGCGGGACGAACGAGGCGGACACGGCCCGCCGCCACGTGTCGAAGTCCCGGGCGACCGTGACCTCGAGCCCCCCAGCCTGGCCGGCAGCGGCTTCCAGGTGGGTGGGCGCCGCCGTCACGCCTGCCCTCTGTGCAGGAGCGCATCGAGCAGGAGGTCGAGCTGGGCGACGAGCTGGTCGGCGCCGTGCCGCGTGGGGGAGAGGGTCGCTGTGATCTGGGCGCCGAGCACGAGGTCCATGACGGCGCCGACGGCGGGCTCGAGCTCGGCCGCGCCGCCGGAGAAGCCCGCCGCGCGCAGCAGGTCCGCGAGGGCCGAGCGCCACTGGTCCATGGAGCGCTCATGGAGGGCCGCCTTCTCCCGGTCCCTGACCGCCTTGCTCCAGAACGCGATCGCCACCCGCGCCTCGGCGAGCCGGTCGTCGTCGAGGGGGAGGATCTCGTGGCAGTAGGCCCGCAGGGCGGCGCGCCCGGACAGGCCGGCTGTCGCGGCCTCCATCCGGCGGTTGGTCCGGGCGAAGACGTGCCCGAACGCGAAGTCGAGCAGCCCGTCCTTCGAGGTGAAGTAGGGCTTGAGCGCCCCGTTGGCGAACCCGGCCGCGGAGGCGATCTCGCGCATCGTCGCGGCGTCGAGGCCCCGTTCGGCGATGACCCGCCACGTCGCATCGACGAGTTCGAGCCGACGCTGGTCGTGGTCGACGATCTTCGGCATCTCCACCTCGCAGTCTCCGCCCCGCGGCCTTGGCGTCCGCGGTCTTTTTTCTACAACCGTTGTGATTCAGCTTACAGGCGGTTATTCTCTACGTCCATAGAAAAAAATTCCCCCGCCGACCCCTGGAGGACCCGATGAGCATGGACACCACATCCCGCGAGCACACGTGCCACGAGCCGGCGTCCCCGGCGGAGGGCCCCGCCGGGCAGTACGCGCTGGCCACCGCCGAGGAGATCGAGGCGGCCCGCGGCATCCTCGAGAGCGCGGGCCTGTGGCGCGAGACGACGCGCATCGCCTATCTCGGCCTCGTCGACCCGCCGCGGGGGAGCGGCAGCGCCGGGGAGGGTGCGGCCGTCGACCGCCGGTTCCGGGCCTTCCTGCACGACGTCGGCGGGGCCCGCCCGCTCGACGTCACCCTCTCGGTGACCCGCGGCCAGGTCGACGCCGCCATCGAGCTCGACACCACGGCGACCGGCGAGCTGCCCGTGCTCGAGGAGGAGTTCGAGGTGGTCGAGGCGATCCTGGGCGCCGACCCGCGCTGGCTCGAGGCCCTCGCCGCACGCGGGCTCGACCCGGCGACGGTCCGCGTCGCCCCGCTCTCCGCGGGCGTCTTCGAGTACCCGGAAGAGAAGGGCCGCAGGATCCTGCGCGGGCTGGCGTTCGTCCAGGAGCACGGCTCCGACAGCCCCTGGGCGCACCCCGTCGACGGCCTCGTGGCCTACGTCGACGTCGTCAGCCGCAGCGTCGACCAGGTCCTCGACTTCGGTGCCGTCCCCGTCCCGGCCGAGCACGGAAACTTCACCGACCCGGAGCTGACCGGGCCGATCCGCACCAGCCAGAAGCCGATCGAGATCACCCAGCCCGAGGGCCCCAGCTTCTCGGTCGCCGGCGGCAACCACGTCGAATGGGAGCGCTGGAGCCTCGACGTCGGCTTCGACGTGCGCGAGGGCCTCGTGCTGCACAACATCGCGTTCGACGACGCCGCGGCGGGCGACCCCGGCGACCGGAAGCCGACGCGCCGCCGCCGGATCCTCGACCGCGCCTCGATCGCCGAGATGGTGGTCCCGTACGGGGACCCGTCCCCCGTGCGGTCGTGGCAGAACTACTTCGACACCGGCGAGTACCTCGTGGGCCAGTTCGCGAACTCCCTCGAGCTCGGCTGCGACTGCCTCGGCGAGATCACCTACCTCAGCCCCGTGGTGGCCGATGCGTTCGGCAACCCGCGCACCATCGCCAACGGCATCTGCATGCACGAGGAGGACGCCTCGATCCTGGCCAAGCACTCGGACCTGTGGAGCGGGGTCAGCTACGTGCGCCGCAACCGCCGGCTCGTCATCAGCTTCTTCACCACGATCGGCAACTACGACTACGGCTTCTACTGGTACCTCTACCTCGACGGCACGATCGAGTTCGAGGCCAAGGCCACCGGGGTCGTGTTCACGTCCGCCCAGCCCTCGGCGGACTACCCGTACTCGTCCGAGATGGCCCCCGGCCTGGGCGCGCCGTTCCACCAGCACCTCTTCAGCGCGCGCCTCGACTTCGCGCTCGACGGCGGCCCGAACCGCGTCGAGGAGGAGGACGCCGTCCGCGTGCCCCTCGGCCCGGGGAACGAGCGCGGCAACGCGTTCACGCGCCGGCGCACGCTCCTGGCCCGCGAATCCGAGGCGGCGCGGGAGAACGACATGGCGGCCGGCCGCTCGTGGGTCGTCTCCAACCCCGGCTCGCTCAACCGCCTCGGCGAGCCCGTGGCCTACAAGATCCACCCGCAGGGCCAGCCGACGCTCCTGGCCGACCCGGCGTCGTCGGTCGCGGGCCGCGCCGCCTTCGCGACGAAGGCGCTCTGGGTGACCCGCTACGACGAGGCTGAGCGCTACCCGACCGGCGACTTCGTCAACCAGCACCCCGGGGGCGCCGGGCTGCCCGCCTACCAGGCCCAGGACCGCGACCTCGACGGGACGGACCTCGTCGTGTGGCACACGTTCGGCCTGACCCACTTCCCGCGGCCCGAGGACTGGCCCATCATGCCGGTGGACCACGTGGGCTTCAAGATCCGCCCCGAGGGCTTCTTCGACCGCAGCCCCGTCCTCGACGTCCCCGCCCCGGCGGCCGGCGGGGGCCACTGCCACCGGTAGCCCGTGCTGCCGGAAGCCCTGCTGCCGGAACCCCCTGCTGCCCGAAGTGCTGCGCAGGTAGCGCTCAGGCAGACAAGAGGCGTTCACTGTGGGACAAGTCACGCAGAGGGCGCCCATCGCACGATGGTGGGGCGGCCGCACCGGCCGCCCCACCTCATTGACCTTGGAGGACCCATGAGCATCCCGACGAGCTCCCCGCGTCGGACGAAGGAGGCCACCGTGGCGCAGGCCGCAGCCTCCCCGCGCCCGCGCCGCCTCGGAGTCGCCTCCGTGACCCTGATGATCATCGCGGCCTCCGCGCCGCTGACAGTCCTGGCCGGAGGCGTGACGACGACGTTCGCCGTGACCGGCCTGCTGGGCGTCCCGCTGTCCTTCCTCATCCTCGGCGCCATCCTCACGGTCTTCGCGGTCGGCTACGCCGCCATGAGCCGCCACGTGACCAACGCCGGCGCCTTCTACGCCTACGTCTCGCAGGGCATCTCCCGGCCCGCCGGCGTGGGCGCCTCCCTCACGGCGCTCATGTCCTACAACCTCATGCAGGTGGGCATCTACGGGATCTTCGGCTTCACCGTCTCCTCGTTCATCTCGGAGCGGTTCGGCGCGGACGTGCCCTGGTGGGTCCCGATCCTGGTGTGCATCGCGGTCGTCGCGGCGCTCGGCGTCAACCGGGTGGACCTCTCGGCGAAGGTCCTCGGCGCGCTGGTGGCGCTCGAGTTCCTCGTGGTGATCGTCTACGACGTGGCCTCGTTCGCCGTGGCCCCGGAGGGCCTCACCGCCGCTCCGCTCGCGCCGTCGAGCCTCTTCGTGCCCGGCATCGGCGCCGTGCTCTCCTTCGGCGTCGCGGCCTTCATGGGCTTCGAGTCCGCCGCGATCTACGGCGAGGAGGCCAAGGAGCCCCACCGCACCATCCCGCGGGCCACCTACACCGCCGTCGGCATCATCGCCGTCTTCTACGCGGTGTCCTCCTGGGCCATGGCCGTGGGCGCCGGGCCGTCCCAGCTCTTCGATGCCGCGGGGAAGCAGGGCCCGGACCTCGTCTTCTCCTTCCTCGGTGCGCACGTCGGCCAGATCGCAGCGGACATCGCCCAGGTGCTGTTCATCACGAGCCTCTTCGCCGCACTCGTGAGCTTCCACAACGCCGTGGCGCGCTACTTCTTCTCCCTCGGCCGCGAGCGGGTCCTGCCGGGCTGGCTCGAGGCGACGAGCCACCACGGCGCCCCGAAGGCCGGCTCCCTCGTGCAGACCGGCATCGCCGTGCTCGTGACGGCCGGCTTCGCGGTCGCCGGCCACGGCTCCGAGCTCGGCCCGCTCTACCCGGTCCTGACGATGTTCACGTGGCTCACCAACGCTGGCGCGATGGGCCTCGTGCTGCTCATGGCCATCGTCTCCGTGGCCGTCATCGGCTTCTTCCGGCGGCGCCCCGCCCTCGGCGCCGGCGCCTGGACCGCCGTGGTAGCCCCCGCCCTCGGCGCCGTGGCGCTCGCGGTCGTGTTCGGCCTCATCGTGGCGAACTTCGACGTGCTGCTCGGCCTCACCGAACCCAGCGCGCTGAGCTGGGTGCTTCCCGCGATGGTGGTCGTCCCGGGCCTGGTCGGCATCCTCTGGGCCCTCCGGCTCCGCCGCGTGGACCCCGCGCTGTACGCGAGGATCGGACACGGCGAGGAAGGGCGGGCGCACCACCTCGGCGACGAGGAGGCCTGATCCGCCGCCTCCCGCCGGGAGCTGCCGTGACTGCAGGTGCCGTCACGTCCTACCGTGGACGTGGCGGCACTGTGCTGTACGCAGTGCCGTGGTGGGCGTCGGGACAGCCGCGGGACGAGGCGATCGGGAGGTGGCATGGGAGGCCGAGGCGAGGAGGAGCTGCGGCGCAGGATCGAGCGCGCCGCCGAGCTGCGGGCCGGCAGGATCGCCCACACGCCCGAGGAAGCCGAGGAGATCGAGCGGGAGGACGAGCTCAACCGCAGGCGCCGGGAGGTCGATGCGGCGCGGCGGGCCGACTACCTCGTCCGCGACGCGATGGCGCGCGGCGAGTTCGACCACCTCAAGTATGCCGGAAAGCCGATCCCCAACCTGGACAATGTCAACGACCCCGACTGGTGGCTCAAGGGCCTGATCCAGCGTGAGCAGCTCACCGGCCTCGGCCCCGAGGCGCTCGTCCTGCGCGTCGAGGACGCCCGGCTGGAGTCCACGCTCGACGCGCTCTACACCGAGCACCAGGTCAGGGACAGCCTCGAGGCCTTCAACCGCCGCGTCATCGAGGCCCGCCGCCAGCTCCTGGGCGGCCCGCCCGTCATCACCAGGACCCGCGACGTCGAGCGCGAGGTCGCACTCTGGCACGAGCGCCGCGCCGCAGCAGAGGCCGCCCGCGTGGGCGAGGAGCCGGACGACGCCGGCGACCGCCCGCCGCCGTTCTGGCGCCGCTGGTTCGGCCGCGGCAGGGGAGGCTGAGGGCGGCCGGGCATATCGCCATCATTGGGGGCAGGTTCGGGGCGGAAGCGTCCCGAATCCCGTGCGAGTTGTGTCGCTATGCCCGCGCAGGCGCGGAAGCGGAGCCGGAACCCGAAGGTCCCGACTCCGCTTGGCGTTCCGGTGCCCGCGCGGCCGAGGCTCAGTAGCTCGCCGGCCGCCCGCCGTCGTCCGTGGATTCCCCCGAAGGCGTCGCGAAGCGGGAGGCGAGCTCCTCGCTCGAGCGGGCCAGGATCGCCACGTCGGCGCCCACGAGCACGAACCGCGCGCCGCGCTCGATGTAGTGCCGCGCCGTCGCCTCGACGAACGCGTTGACCCCGGCCGGCTTCCCGGCCGTCCGGGCGGCGTCGAGGCAGCGCTCGACGGCGGACCGCACCTCGGGGTGCTCCTGCTGGCCGAGGAGGCCCATCGACGCGGCGAGGTCCGACGGGCCGATGAAGATCCCGTCGACGCCGTCCACCGCGAGGATCTCCTCGACGTTGGCCACGGCCTCGCCCGTCTCGATCTGCACCGTGAGCGAGATCGTCTCGTCCGCGCGCGCCAGGTAGTCCGGGATCCGGTTCCACCGGGCCGCGCGGGCGAGGGCCGAGCCGACGCCGCGGACGCCGTGCGGCGGGTACCGCACGGCCGCCACCGCCGCCCGGGCCTGCTCGGCGTCGTTGACCATGGGGATCAGCAGGTTCTGGGCTCCGAGGTCGAGGTACTGCTTGATGAGCACCACATCGTTCCACGGCAGGCGCACCATGGGCAGCACGTCGTAGCCGTGCACGGCGTGCAGCTGGGCGAGGACGGACTCGAGCGAGTTCGGGCTGTGCTCGGTATCGATCAGCAGCCACTGCGCGCCGGAGCCCGCCATGATCTCGGCGACCAGCGGACTGCCGGAGCAGACCCACAGGCCGATCTGCGCCCCGTTCCCTGCCTCGGCGGCCGCGGCCAGGGCGTGGCGGAATGTCCTCTCGGGCTCTAGACGAAACGGCATGTCACCGTCCCCAGGGGCCCGTAGTCCGCGTACACCGTGTCGCCCTCGTAGACCCACATGGGCCGCGTGAACGAGCCGGCGAGGATGAGGTCGCCCGCGCGGAGGTCCTGCCCGTGCTGGGCGAGCTTGTCCGCGAGCCACGCGACGCCCGTCGCCGGGTGGTTGAGGACGCCGGCGGCGACGCCCGTCTCCACGATCTCCTGGTTGCGGTAGAGGAGGGAGGACACCCAGCGCAGGTCCACCTCGTGCGGGCGCACGGGGCGCCCGCCCACCACCATGGCGCCCAGCGCGGCGTTGTCCGAGATGGTGTCCACGATGGTGCGGCCCTCCATCTCGATCCGCGAGTCGAGGATCTCGAGGGCGGGGACCACGTAGTCCGTCGCATCGAGCACGTCGAACAGCGTCACCCCGGGCCCCTTGAGGTCGCGCCCCAGGCGGAACGCGAGCTCGACCTCGATGCGCGGGTGGGTGTAGCGCTTCCACTCGACCACCGCGCCGTTGGCGAGGACCTGGTCGTCGAAGATGACGCCGTAGTCCGGCTCGGTGATGCCCGTGGCCGCCTGCATGGCCTTGGACGTCAGGCCGATCTTCCGTCCGGCCACCCGCCGTCCCTCCGCCTCGAGGCGGCTGGCCCACAGCTTCTGCACGGCGTACGCGTCCTCGACGTCCATGCCCTCGTAGCGGGTGTGGAGGAGGGGCACCGGCGTGCGCGTGCGCCCCGCCTCCACGAGTTCGTCGGCAATTGCCGCAATGGTCTCGTCGTTCAGCATGGCTTAGAGCTGGTTGCCGATCTTGAAGCCCTTCGACGCTTGGCCGTGGTACGAGCCGGACTCGTCGTTGGCCCGCGTGTAGGAGAACCCGTCGGCGCCGATGGTCACCTCCATCTCCGAGGAGTCGGTGCGCTCGATGACAGGCTGCGGGTTGCCGTCGAGGTCGAGCACGAGCGAGGCGTCGGTGTACCAGCTCGGCACGACCGGGTTGCCCCACCAGTCGCGGCGCTGGTTGTCGTGGACGTCCCACGTGACGACGGGGTTGTCCGGGTCGCCGGTGTAGTAGTCCTGCGTGTAGATCTCGACGCGGTGGCCGTCGGGATCGAGGATGTAGAGGTAGAACGCGTTGGAGACGCCGTGGCGGCCCGGGCCGCGCTCGATGTGGTCGGACATGCGCAGGGCACCGAGCTTGTCGCAGATCGCGAGGATGTTGTGCTTCTCGTGCGTCGCGAACGCGACGTGGTGCATGCGGGGCCCGTTGCCGCCGGTCATCGCCGTGTCGTGGACGGTCGGCTTGCGGCGCATCCACGCGGCGTAGACCGTGCCCTCCTCGTCCTGGATGTCCTCCGTGACGCGGAAGCCGAGGTCCTGCATGAACTTCGTGGCGCGCGGGACGTCCGGGGTGACCTGGTTGAAGTGGTCGAGGCGGACGAGCGAGCCGGGCGTGTGCAGGTCGTAGCGCCACGCGAGGCGCTCGACGTGCTCGACGTCGTGGAAGAACTCGTAGGGGAACCCCAGCGGGTCCTCCACGCGCACGGAATCGCCAATGCCCTTGGTGAAGCCCTCCGCACGGCGCTCGACGCGGCAGCCGAGCTCGGTGTAGAAGGCGACCGCCCTGTCGAGGTCCTCCGGGGTGCGGACGCGGTAGGAGAAGGCGGCCACGGCGGCCACGGGGCCCTTGCGCAGCACGAGGTTGTGGTGGATGAACTCCTCGAGCGAGCGGAGGTAGACGGCGTTCTCGTCCTCCTCGGTGACCGTGAGCCCGAGGACGTCCACGTAGAAGTTGCGCGAGCGCTCCAGGTCGGTGACCACGAGCTCCATGTACGCGCAGCGCAGGATGTCCGGGGCGGGCACCGACGGGGTGGGGACGGGGTTGGCGCAGGAGATCGGGGCCTCCTGGGAGACGTAGAAGCCTGAGGAGGTCAGGGTCATGTCGTCGCGGTGGGTCATGGCAGCGTCCTTGCTTTCAGTGAGAGGGAGGGTGGTTGCGGGGCCGCCGGCTCAGCGGGGATCCGGGTCGTCGAGGTCGGTGGGGGTGTTCTCCTCCACGGGCGCCTCCTGCTTGCCGAAGGTCGGGTTGTGCACCTTGCCGAGGGTGATGTGCACCGCCTGCTGGTCGGTGTAGAAGTCGATCGAGCGGTAGCCGCCCTCGTGCCCGAGGCCCGAGGCCTTGACACCGCCGAACGGGGTGCGGAGGTCGCGCACATTGTTGGAGTTCAGCCAGACCATCCCGGCCTCGACGGACTGCGCGAAGTTGTGCGCCCGCTTGAGGTCGTTGGTCCACACGTAGGCGGCGAGGCCGTACTTGGTGTTGTTGGCGAGCTCGAGGGCTTCCTGGTCCGTGTCGAACGGCGTGATCGCGACGACGGGGCCGAAGATCTCCTCTTGGAAGATCCGGGCGTCCGGCTTGACGTCGGCGAACACCGTGGGGGCCACGAAGTTGCCGAACTCGAAGCCCTCGGGCTGGCCGCCGCCGGCCACGAGGCGGCCCTCCTCCTTGCCGAGCTCGACGTAGCCCATGACCTTCTCGAAGTGCTCCGGGTGCACGAGGGAGCCGACCTCGGTGGCGGGATCGTGCGGGTAGCCGACCTTGACGCGCTTGGCCTGCGCGGCGTAGCGCTCCACGAACTCGTCGTAGATGCCGCGCTGGACGAGGATGCGCGAGCCCGCGGTGCAGCGCTCGCCGTTGAGGGAGAAGACGCCGAAGATCGTGGCGTCCACGGCCGCGTCGAGGTCGGCGTCGGCGAAGACGACCGCCGGGCTCTTGCCGCCGAGCTCCATGGAGAGGCCCTTGAGGTACGGGGCGGCGTTGGCGAAGATGATCTGGCCCGTGCGGCTCTCGCCCGTGAACGAGATGAGCGGGACGTCCGGGTGCTTCACGAGCGCGTCGCCCGCGTCCTCGCCGAGGCCGTTGACGAGGTTGAAGACGCCCTTCGGAAGGCCCGCCTCCTCGAAGATCCCGGCCCACAGGGAGGCCGAGAGCGGGGTGAACTCGGCCGGCTTGAGCACCACGGTGTTGCCCGTGGCCAGGGCGGGTCCGAGCTTCCAGGACTCGAGCATGAACGGGGTGTTCCACGGCGTGATGAGGCCGGCGACGCCGATCGGCTTGCGGTTGACGTAGTTGATCTGGCGGCCGGGGACCTTGAACGTGTCGTCGGCCTGGGCCACGATCAGGTCGGCGAAGAAGCGGAAGTTCTCCGCCGCGCGGCGGGCCTGGCCGAGGGCCTGGGTGATGGGCAGACCCGAGTCGAAGGACTCGAGCTCGGCCAGGCGGGCGTCGCGGGACTCGACGATGTCGGCGATGCGGTGCAGGACCCGCGAGCGCTCGCGGGGGAGCATCTTGGGCCAGGGGCCCTCCTCGAACGCGCGCTTCGCCGCGGCGACGGCGCGCTCGATGTCCGCCTTCTTGCCGGCGGCGGCCTTGACGTAGACCTCGTTCGTGACGGGCTCGAGCACGTCGAACGTGTCGCCGTCGACCGAGTCGACGAACTCGCCGTCGATGTAGTGCTGGATGCGCTCGGGCAGGTTCTCCGGGACGGAATGGCTGGTCATCAATGGATCCTTCGATCGGTGAACGTGTGGACGCGCTGCGTCCGGGACGAGGGGACTAGAGGGTCGGGAAGCCGGGGTTCTCGCCCGTGTGGGCGAGGTAGGCGTCGAGGGTCGCCGAGCGGTGCCGCCGCGCGGCGAGCTCGATCTCGGCGGTGGGCGCCTTGCGCTCGATCAGGGCAAGGAGCGCTTCGTGCTCCTCGATGGACTGGCTCGCGCGCTCGGGCACGTAGCTGAACGTCGAGCCGCGCAGGGCCTTGAGCCTGTTCCACCCGCGGTGGACGAGGTCCAGGATGTGGGGGTTCGGGCAGCGCTCGAACAGGACGGAGTGGAATTCGCGGTTGAGCGCCGTGAAGGCCACGGAGTCGAAGTGCAGCGGGTCCGGGGCGAGGAACTCGCGCATGCGCTCGTTGACTGCGCGCGCCGCGGCGAGGTCCTCGGCGGTCACCTCCGGCGCCGAGAGCGCGGTGGCGGCGCCCTCGACGAGGCTGAGCGTCTGCATGGTGTACAGGTACTCGGTCGGGTCGATGCCCGCCACCGTGGCACCGACGTTCCGCTCGAACGTCACGAGGCCCTCGGCCTCGAGCCGGCGCACCGCCTCGCGGACCGGGACCACCGAGACGTCGAGCTTCTCGGCCACCTGGGACAGGACCAGCCGGGCCCCGGGCGCCAGGCCGCCGCTGACGATCTGCTCGTGCAGCCACTCGTAGGCGAGCTCGGACTTGCTCGTGCTGCGCTCGGCTGCCGGCGCCGGGGCGCCGCCGTGGACGGAGGCGCTCACTTCGGGTCCTGGGTGCCCTGCTCGGCGAGGTGGGCCTCGTACTTCGCCTTCCACTCGGCGTTCATCGGGAACAGCCCGTCGACGGGGTGGCCCTCGGCGACGCGGTCCGCGACCCAGGCCTCCATGCGCTCCTGGACCACGGCGTCCTCGGCGACCTCGGCCACGAGGGCCGGGGGGATGACCACGAGGCCGTCCTCGTCGCCCACGATCACATCGCCCGGGACCACGGCGGCCCCGCCGCACGCGACCGTGTCGTCGACGCTCCACGGCACGTGCCGCCGCCCGAGGACGGCCGGGTGCGCGTTCGCGCCCCAGGCGGGGATCTCCATCGCGGAGACCGGACCGAAGTCGCGGATGCCGCCGTCGGTGATGACGGCCTCGGCGCCGAGCACCTGGGCACGCAGTGCGAGCACGTCCCCGAGCGTGCCCGTGCCCTTCTCGCCGCGGGCATCCATGACGAGGATGTCACCGGGCCGCAGCGAGTCCACGGCGCGCTTCTGCGCGTTGTACCCGCCGCCGAACTCCTTGAAGAGGTCCTCGCGCGCCGGGATGTAGCGCAGGGTCCGGGCCGTGCCCACGACCTTGGCGCCCGGGTGCGTGGGCGTGAGGCCCTCGATGTGGCAGTTCTGCATGCCGCGCTTGCGCAGCTGCACGCTCAGGGTCGCGGTCCCGACCGAGCGGAGCTTCTCGGTGAGCTCCGGGGTCAGGACGCTCGTCGGGCGCGTGTCCGCCGCCGGCGCAGACGCGCCCGACGCCGCGTGGTCGGCGTCCGCGGCCTGGCCGCCGTCCGCCTGGCCGCCGTCCGCCTGGGCGAGCCCCGCGGCTTCGGCCGAGCCCCAGGCGTCGATGCGGTCCGCGTCGGTGAGCTTGGGGAGCGCGCCGTAGGGCTCGAGGACGAGGCCGGAGTCGACCACCTTGTTGGTGAGCCGCCCGGTGGTGAGGGTCGCGCCGTCGGACGCCACGCCGTCGACCTCGACCTCGACGACGTCGCCGGGCCGGGCCACCGTGGCTCCGGCCGGGGTGCCGGTGAGGATGATGTCGCCGGGCTCGAGGGTCATGAGGCGGGAGAGGTCCGCGATCAGCTGCGCGAACGGGAACAGGAGGGTCGCGGTCGAGTCGTCCTGGACGGGCGAGCCGTTGATCCACATCCGCACCCGCAGGCCGGCGGGGTCGAGCTCCTGGGCCGGCAGGAGGGCCGGGCCGATCGGGGCGATCCCGTCGGCGCCCTTCGAGCGGAGGTTCGAGCCCTTGTCCGGCCAGCGCAGGTCGGCGAGGCCGGCGTCGTTCGCGGCGGTCACCGACCCGACGTGGGCCCAGGCGTCCTCGGGGGAGACGTTGCGGGTGCGGGCGCCCATCACGAGGGCCACCTCGCCCTCGACCGTGAGGAGCTCGACGCCCTGCGGGCGGCCCAGCTCGGCGCCGTCCAGGGCGAGCGAGGTCGCGGGCTTGAGGAAGTAGGAGGGCACCGCGGGGGTGCGGCCGCGCTGCGCGGCACGGCTGGGGTAGTTCAGGTGGACGGCGATCACCTTGCCGGCGCCCGTGATGGTGTCCTGGCGCAGCTGCTCGCGCTGTTCTGCTCGCTCCACGTGTCCCTCTCCCTTGAGTCGGCAGCTCCCCTGAAACAGGAACTGGATCGTATACGATCATCGTATACGATCCAGTGTGCCGCGCAACACGCGGGCCGTCAACCCCCGCCGCGGCCCTGCTGAAGGCCAGCTTGCGCCGCCGGGGGGGGCGGGGCGGCGGCCCGGGATGGCGGGGGCCCGGGGCAGGCTAGGCCTGGGCGAGGAACTCGAGGGCCGCCTGCTTGAACGCGCGCGCCGTCACCACGTTGACGTGGTTCCGCCCGGGGACCACGACGGTCGTGGCGGCCGGGGCGAGCCCGGCGAGGACCTCGAGCGCCGCGACGCGCTCGTCCTTCTCGCCCGAGACCAGCAGGAGCGGCTGCTGGGGCACGGCCTCGGCGGCATCGAACGGCTCCTCCTTGATCCCCTCCACGAGGGAGAGGAGGGCGTACATGTCCGACCCCGGCGAGGCGAGGGCCATCGTGACCAGGCGCGCCGTCGAGGCGTCCTCGATCGGGGTCCCGTCGGCGAGGAACCGCTGGGCGGCGGCGAGGTCGAACTCGGCGAGCGGGTCGCGGCTGCTCGGGCCTCCGAGCACGATCCGCCGCACGAGCGCGGGCTGGGTGGCCCCGAACTCCCACGCGAGCCGGGACCCGAGCGAGTACCCGACCACGTCGAGGCCGCTCTCGGGATGGCCGGCGGCGAGCGGCCGGGCGCCGGAGTCGGTGACGATCTGCAGGAGGTCGGCCCGGATGCGCCCGGGCGTGTAGGAGTCGACGTCCTCGGGCGCCTGGCTCGCGCCGTGGCCTGGGAGGTCGACGGCGATCACGCGCCGCCCCGCGCCGGTCAGCGCCCCGACCCATCCGCTCTGCTCCCAGTTGAGGGCCACGGAGGAGGCGAAGCCGTGGATGAGGAGGACCGGCGGCAGGGCCGCGGGGTCCTCGGGCTCGGCGACGACCACGTGCAGGCCGGGGTCGGTGCCCTCGACCGTGTGGTGCGCCGCCTGCCCGGCGTGCTGGCCTGCCATCATGTGCGCCATCCTCTCCTCGTCAGCGACTGCGGCGGCCGCCACCCTCGAGCCTGCCGGTGCCACTCCTGCGCTCAATCCTCGTCGAGGTTGGCGCTCAGCCGCACGCGGCGCTTCGGCGCGCCCTCGGACGGCACCGTGCCGACGATGCCCGCCGTGTCGTCCGCGACCTCGAAGACGATGAGCGGCTCGCCGACCTTGATGACCTCGCCGGGGGCGCCGTGGACCTTCTTGACGACGCCGGCCTGCGGGCTCGGCAGCTCGAGGGCCGACTTCGTGGTCTCGACCTCGACCATCGGCTGGTTGCGCTCGACCTGCTCGCCCTCGGCGACGAGCCACTCGAGGACGGTGGCCTCGATGAGGCCCTCGCCGAGGTCGGGGAGGGGGAAGGAGATCTCAGCCACGCTTGTACTCCAATACTCGCTGGATGCCGAACAGGATGCGGTCGATATTCGGGATGTACTCGTCCTCCAGGTCCCCCGACGGATACGGTACGTCGAAGCCTGTGACGCGCTCAACGGGCGCCTTGAGGGTTCCGAAGCAGCGCTCGGTGATCCGCTGGGCCACCTCCGCGCCGAGGCCTGCGGTGAGCGGGGCCTCATGGACGACGACGGCGCGCCGCGTCTTCGCGACGGATCTCGCCAGCGTCTCGGTGTCGATCGGCTTGAGCCAGCGCAGGTCGACGACCTCCACGTCGATGCCGTCCTCCGCGGCGAGCTCCGCGACCTGCAGGCACCGGGCCACCATGGCCCCCCAGGCGACGAGCGTGAGGTGGCGGCCCTCCTTGGCGATCCGCGCGCCGGTGGCGCCGGAGTGCCCCTCTTCGGGCATGGCATCGCCCTCCGTGAGGACCTCGCCCTTCTGCCAGTAGCGGGACTTGGGCTCCATGAAGATCACCGGGTCGTCCATGCGGACGGCGGCCTTGAGCAGCGTGTACCCCTGCTGCGGGTCCGCGGGGGAGACGACCTTGAGGCCGGGCACGTGCGCGAACACGGCCTCGAGGCTCTCGCCGTGGTGCTCGGGGGCGCGGATCCCGCCGAAGCTCGGCACCCGCAGCGTCACGGGCACCCGGAGGGCGCCGCGGGAGCGGTAGTGGATGCGGCCCAGCTGGGTGACGATCTGGTTCATGGCGGGGTAGGCGAAGCCGTCGAACTGGACCTCCGGAACCGGTCGGAAGCCGGCCATCGCGAGGCCGATCGACATGCCGAGGATCCCCGACTCGGCCAGCGGCGTATCGAAGACGCGTTCGGCCCCATGGGCCGCGGCGAGCCCGCTCGTGACGCGGAAGACGCCGCCGAGGGTGCCGACGTCCTCGCCGAGCACGAGGACCTTCTCATCCTCGGCGAGCAGCTCGTCGAGGGCGAGGTTGAGGGCGCCCTGCAGCGAGAGCGTGCGGGGCTCCGCGGTCGCGGCGGCCGGCGCTCCGGCGGTGGACAGGATCTCAGGCATGCTCGGACTCCTCGCGCCACGCAGCCTTCTGCTGCAGCAGCTCGTCGGTGGGCTCGGTGAAGACGAAGTCGAACATCTCGGCTCCCGGGCGCGGGCCCAGCGCGAGGACGCCCTCGCGGACCGCCTCGGCCTCGGCGGCCCCCGCCGCGTCGGCGGCGTCGAGCGCTGCCTCGTCCGCGATGCCCTCTCCCGTGAGGCGTTCGCGCAGCCTGACCAGCGGGTCCGCGCCGCCGTCGGCGCGCTCCTGGTCCAGGGTGCGGTACCGGCCGGGGTCGTCGCTCGTGGCGTGCGGGCCGCGCCGGTAGGTCATCGCCTCGACGATCACGGGCCCGTGGCCCGCACGGGCATGGGCGACGGCCCGGCGGGTCGCCTCGAGCACGGCGGCGGCGTCGTTCCCGTCGATCTGGAGGGCCGGGATGCCGTAGCCGGCCCCGCGCGCGGCGACGCTGCCGCCGGCGACCTGCCGCTCCGTCGGCACCGAGATGGCCCAGCCGTTGTTCTGGACGAAGAAGACCACCGGAGCCTTGAAGACGCCGGCGAAGTTCATGGCCTCGTGCACGTCGCCCTGGCTCGAGGCGCCGTCGCCGAGGTAGGTGATCGCGACGCCGGGTGCCCCCGCGAGGGTCTGCCCATGGGCCCAGCCGACAGCGTGGAGGACCGAGCCCGCGACGACGGCCTGGATCGGCGCCACGTGCGTCGCCGCGGCGTCCCAGAGGCCGCCGTGCCATGTGGCCAGGTGGGTGGACATGTAGTCGACCATGTCGACGCCGGCTGCGCGGGCCACGCCCAGCTCCCGGTAGGTGGGGAAGACGAAGTCCCTCGAGAGGTCCAGGGCGAGGGCCGAGCCCACCTGGGCGGCCTCCTGCCCGAGCTCGGGAGCATAGGCGGGGAGGATGCCCTGGCGCTGCCACGCGACGGCCGCGAGGTCGAGCTGCCGGACCGCCGTCATGAGGCGGTAGAGCTCGCGCAGGTCGGCGTCGGTCGCAGGGGCCGCCGGGGGAAGCTCGGGCAGCGGCTGCCGTTCTGCCCCGGCGAGCCCCGCGCGGCCGGGCGCGGCCTGTGCTGTCGGTGAAGTCTGCATAGCAGGACCGTACGGCGAGGGGGCAGTGTGTGCAATCTATCGCATTTAAAACTAACAATTTGTCCACGGTGAGGAGTCTGTGGTCTGGATCACTGCACACAATGTGCAAGTGTCCGGCTGCCGGCGCCCCACGCCGTGCCCCCGTGCTCCCGGCGGTACGACGGCCGCGGGCCCGGACCGCGCTGGGGTGCGTGGTCCGGGCCCGCGGCCTGAGGGAGTTCGGATCAGCCCTCGGCGTCACCCGAGCGGGCCGGGTCGCCCGAGGCCGCCGTCGCCGGCCGCGCGGCGAGGCTGCGGCGGCGCAGCCAGGCGCCGGCGGCGATGGCGGCGACGAGCACGAACGTGCTCAGCAGCTGGGCGCGACTGTCGGCACCGATGAGGCCCACCGCGAAGATCGCGGCGAGCAGCACGACGCCGAAGGCGGACAGCCACGGGAAGCCGGCCATGCGCAGGGGCAGGGCGGTGCCCTCGGCGTCCGCGCGGCGCCGCAGAACGATCTGCGAGACGAGCGCCGAGCCCCACACGATCAGGCACGTGGAGCCGACGAAGTTCAGCAGCAGCGGCAGGACATGGTCCGGGAACAGGAGCTCGAGGACCGTGGCGATGAAGCCGAACGCGACCGACGCCGCGACGGCCGCAGCGGGGACCCGGGCCTTGGTCAGCGTCTTGAGCGCGCGCGGCGCCTCCTGGCGCTCGGCGAGGGAGAAGATCATCCGCGAGGCGCCGTAGAGGTTGGCGTTGAGCGCCGACAGGAGCGCGACGACGGCCACGAGCGTGATCACCGTCGCGGCGCCGGGAAGGCCCGCGAGGTCGAGGACACCGGCGAACGGGCTCTTGAGCTCGGGGGAGTTCCACGGGATCACGGCGGCGATGACGAAGATCGAGCCGATGTAGAAGACGAGGATGCGCCACACGACCGTGCGGACGGCCCGGCCGACGCTGCGGGCGGGGTCGCGCGTCTCGGCCGCGGCGACGGAGACGATCTCGGTGCCGCCGAAGGCGAACGCGACGACGAACAGCCCGGTGGCGATGCCGCCCATGCCGTGGGGCGCGAATCCGCCGTCGGCCGTGAAGTGGGACAGGCCCGGGGAGGCCGCGTGCGGGAGCCAGCCGAGCAGGAGGGCGGCGCCCACGAGGAGGAAGATGACGATCGCGGCGACCTTGAGCAGCGCGAACCAGAACTCGAACTCGCCGAAGTTGCGCACGCCGGTGAGGTTCACCGCGGTGAACGCGCCCATGAAGAGCAGGGCCATGAGCCACACGGGGAGCGCGGGGAAGACCGTGGCGAGGAGGCCGGCCGCGCCGAGCGCCTCCGCGGCGATCACGACGACGAGCTGGCACCACCACAGCCACCCCACCGTGGCGCCGGCGACGCCGCCGAGGGCCTTGCCCGTGTAGACCGAGAACGCGCCGCTGTTGGGGTTGGCCGCTGCCATCTCGCCCAGGGCCCACATGACGATGATGATGAGCGTGCCGGCCACGAGATAGGAGATGAGGACCGCGGGGCCCGCGGCCTGGATGCCCGCTCCCGAGCCGATGAACAAGCCGGCCCCGATGGCGCTGCCGAGGCCCATCATGGTGAGCTGCCGTGGCGACATCGAGGGCCCGAGCCTCGGCTCCTGCGTCTTCGTTGACGCGGTTCCGAGGCCGTCTGACGTTTGCATAGCTGTCATTTCCGTCTTTCGGAGGATCGGTGGCCGCGGTCGCGGGGATGGGCGCCGTCGGCCAGAGGACCCCCTGACCATAGCGCCTTTGCCGCACGGCTGTGTGGTGCACCTCACGCCCCTGCGCAGGATGTGCAGGAAGACGCGGAGTTGCGGCGCGGAAGTTGACAGAATGCCCAGTGCATGCGCTTCGGATCATCAATCTGTAGCATTCGATCTGATCCGCAGACCCTTTCGCTCCGACCCTGATCTGGAGGCCCGCATGAAGGTCGACGAGCTCGACGCCAGGATTGTCCGGCTGTTCACCGACGAGCACCGCATGAACGTGCTGGAGGCATCGCGGATCCTCAAGGTGGCCCGCGCCACGGTCCAGGCGCGGCTCGACCGGATGCTGGCGAGCGGGGTCATCGGCCAGTGGGCACCGCACCCGGAGCCGCGGGCCTTCGGGTTCCCCGTGGTGGCCTTCTGCTCCCTCACCATCAACCAGGACTCCGGGCACGACGCGGTCGCGGCGGCCCTCGCCGAGATCCCGGAAGTGCTCGAGGTCCACACCGTGTCCGGGGACAGCGACCTGATGGCCCGGGTCGCGGCCCGCTCGAACTCCGACCTCCAGCGCGTGCTCGATGCGGTCACGGCCACCCGGGCCGTGGTCCGCTCCTCCTCCGTGATCGTGCTGAATACCCACTTCGAGGGGCGCACGCTGCCCCTGCTCGAGGCTGCCGCCAAGGGCTGAGCCGCACGACGCCGGCCCGTCACCTTTTGGCGCCCCCGGCGGACGGGCGTATCATCAGTTAAAGTCATCGTGACTCTAACTGGCATCGGGATGCGCCTGGTGCCGGACCCTGACTGCCGGAGGTGCGCATGAGCGGGATCTTCCCGGCCTCCGGCGCGCCGGGCGCCGTGGCACCTTCGGTCATCGGCGCGAACGTCTCGGAGCGGGCCCAGCTCCCGCCGTCACTGGCGATCTCGACCGTGATCTTCGCCCTGACCCCCGAGTCCACCCGGGGAGAGGCCGGGGGCGGCCCCACGCTGTGGATCCCGCTGGTCCGCCGGGTCAAGGAGCCGTTCAAGGGCCGCTGGGCGCTGCCCGGAGGGCCGCCCGCGCCGACGGAGTCGCTCGAGGACGCGGCGCGCCGCAACCTCCGGGAGACCACCGGCCTGGAGCCCGAGTACCTCGAGCAGCTCTACGCGTTCGGGGGACTCAATCGGTCGAGCCGCCCCGAGCGCGGCAGCCAGCGGGTCGTCTCCATCGTCTACTGGGCCCTCGTCCGCCCCACCGAGGCCGAGCTCCTCGGCGAGGAGGACGAGAATGTCGCCTGGCACCGCGCCGACACCGCGGGCGAAGAGGACGGCGGCCTCGCCTTCGACCACCGCGAGATCGTCGACTACGCGCTCTGGCGCCTGCGCAGCAAGCTCGAGTACGCCCAGATCGCCTACCACTTCCTCGGCGAGAAGTTCACGCTCGCGCAGCTGCGCGAGGTCTACGAGGCGGTGCTCGGCCGCGCGCTCGACCCCGCCAACTTCCGCCGCCAGCTCAAGGGCATGGCCGAGATCGAGCCCACCGACGAGGTCCTCGAAGGCGGCCGGCACCGGCCCCCGAGGCTCTACCGCTACACCGGGGCCCGCGGGCGGATCGACGCCACGACCGCCCCGCCTCCCGTGCCGGCCTCCCACGAGGCCGGCGGTCCCCGGCCGGACTCCTCCGGCCTGTCCCCAGCAAGCCCCCCAGCCCCAGCAGCATCCACCAGGAGCACGCCATGACATCTGTCGCCACCGCCATCAGCCTCGTCACCCGCGCGGAGGCCGAGGCCGCCGCGGGCACGTGCAGCGCCGACCTCGCGAAGGGGCCGTGGGAGTTCGACGCCGCGGAGGCACTCCGGGGCATGCCCGCCTACGGGCCCGGGGCGTCCGTCGCCGACCGCGCCCCCGCGTCGACGCCGCGCCAGGGCCAGCTCCCCGAGGAGTACAAGCAGGCGAGCGACGATGAGCTTCATGCCCGGATCACCGCCGCGAAGGAGAAGCTCGGCGACCGCGTGGTGGTCCTCGGCCACTTCTACCAGCGCGACGAGGTCGTGGAGCACGCCGACTTCGTGGGCGACTCCTTCCAGCTTGCCAATGCCGCACTCACCCGGCCCGAGGCCGAGGCGATCGTGTTCTGCGGCGTCCACTTCATGGCCGAGACCGCGGACATCCTCTCCCGCCGGGACCAGGCCGTCATCCTCCCGAACCTCGCCGCGGGCTGCTCGATGGCGGACATGGCGGACATCGACTCGGTCGAGCAGGCCTGGGCGCAGCTCGAAGAGCTCTTCGGCACCGAGCCGGACGCCGAGGGCCGCGTCCCGGTCATCCCCGTGACCTACATGAACTCGTCCGCGGCCCTCAAGGGCTTCTGCGGCGAGCACGGCGGGATCGTCTGCACCTCCTCCAACGCCGCGACGGTGCTCGAGTGGGCGTTCGAGCGAGGCCAGCGCGTGCTCTTCTTCCCGGACCAGCACCTGGGCCGCAACACCGCGAAGGCCATGGGCGTCCCGCTCGAGCAGATGCCGATGTGGAGCCCGCGCAAGCCTCTGGGCGGCAACGACGCGGCCACGCTCCGGGACTCCCGGGTGATCCTGTGGCACGGGTTCTGCTCCGTCCACAAGCGCTTCACCGTCGCGCAGATCGAGAAGGCCCGCACCGAGTACCCTGGCGTGCGGGTGATTGTGCACCCGGAGTGCCCCATGGAGGTCGTCGACGCGGCCGACGAGCACGGCTCGACCGACTACATCCGCAAGGCGATCGCCGCCGCGACGGAGCCCACCGTCTTCGCCATCGGCACCGAGGTCAACCTCGTGAACCGGCTCGCGGCCGAGTACCCGCAGCACACGGTCTTCTGCCTCGACCCCGTGATCTGCCCCTGCTCGACCATGTACCGGATCCACCCCGGCTACCTCGCCTGGGTCCTCGAAGGCCTCGTCGACGGCGAGGTGCGCAATCGGATCGAGGTCCCCGCCGACGTCGCATCGACGGCGCGCGTGGCGCTCGAGCGGATGCTGGCGGCGCGGCCGTGACACCCCGGGCCGTGGGCGCATCCGCGCCCGTCCGGCTGGGGCGGCAGCTCGTCGTCGTCGGCAGCGGCGTCGCCGGGCTCACGGCGGCGGTGTCGGCGGCGGAGGCAGGCGCCGACGTCGTGCTCCTGACCAAGGCGCACCTCGCGGACAGCAACAGCATGCTCGCCCAGGGCGGCTACGCCGCGGTGCTGCCCGAGGGCCTGCGCGCCCCCGGCGACACCATCGCCAGCCATGTGGCCGACACGCTCGCGGCCGGCGCCGGGATCGGCTCCCGCGAGGCCATCGAGCTGATGTGCAGGTCCGCCGCGGACTCCGTCACTGGCCTCGAGGGCCGGGGCGCCCCCTTCGACCTGGGCCCGGATGGGCGGCCGCTGCTCGGCCTCGAGGCCGCGCACTCGTTCCCGCGGATCCTCCATGCCGGCGGCGATGCGAGCGGAGCAGGCATCACCAGCGCCCTGATGCGCCGCGTGCGCGCGCTCGAGGCCGAGGGGCGCATCGCCGTGCATGAGGGGGCCATGGCCACCGGGATCCTGCTCGACTGCGGTGCCGTCGCCGGAATCGCGTTCTCCCGCGCCGCCAGCCGGGACGTTGAGCGCAGTCGGGTCGTTGAGCGCAGTCGGGTCGTTGAGCGCAGTCGGGACGTTGATCTTGTCCGGGCCGACGCCGTGGTGCTCGCCACCGGGGGAGCGGGGCAGCTGTTCACCCAGACCACCAACCCGGCGGTCGCGACCGGCGACGGCGTCGCCCTCGCGTTCCTGGCCGGCGCCGCGCTGCGGGACCTCGAGTTCTACCAGTTCCATCCCACGGCGCTGCAGGTCGCGGGCCCCGACGGGACGCTGCGCTCGTCCCTCATCTCGGAGGCCGTCCGCGGAGAGGGCGCGGTGATCCGCGACGCATCGGGACGCCGCTTCGTGACCGACTACCACCCGCTCGGCGAGCTCGCCCCGCGGGACGTGGTCTCCCGGGCCCTCGCGCTGCACGCGCGCTCGGGCGGCGGCCAGGCGTATCTGGACGCCACCGGGCTCGAGGGCGTCCACGGCGACGGCTTCCTTGCCCGGCGCTTCCCAGGCCTCGACGCGATGACGCGCGCCGCCGGGTTCGACTGGCGCCGGGAGCCCCTGCCCATCGGCCCTGCCGCCCACTACTGGATGGGTGGGGTCGCGACGGATCTGGACGGAGCCACGAGCGTCCCTGGCCTCTACGCCGTCGGGGAGGTGGCCTGCACCGGCGTGCACGGTGCCAACCGGCTCGCCTCCAATTCGCTGCTCGAGGGTGTCGTCTTCGCCGGGCGTGCCGTGCAGCACGCACTCTCGGCCGGCCGCACCGGCCGGTGGGAGGGCCCGGATGCCGCCGAGGTGCGCGAGGTAGACGCCGCCGCGGCCGCGGACGCCCGAGTGCTCCCAGCGGAGGTTGGACGGACGCTTGTCGCAGATGCGATGCAGGCGGACGGCGGGGTCATCCGGGACGGCTCCGGCCTCGCGCGCCTGTCCCGCACGCTGCGCGGATGGACCTCCGACGACCCGGAGACCGCGCACCTGCTCCTCCTCGGGCGTCTCATCGCTGCCTCTGGGGCCGTCCGGGAGGAGTCGGTGGGGGCGCACTTCCGGCTCGACTTCCCAGATCACCGCCTTCCCGCCGCCCTCGGTGCCGCGGCGGACGAGTGGCCGCGTCCCGGCGTCGTGCGTCGCCCCGGAGGCGCCGCCGCCGGCGAGCCGACCGCCTCCCAGCCAGTACTCCTCGGAAGGACCGCCTGACATGACCCACACCGCAGAGGCCACCGGCGCTGCCACGGCCCAGGAGCAGACCGCGATCCAGGAGCACCCCCCGATCCAGGAGCACCCCCCGATCCAGGTTCCCCCAGCCCAGATTCCGCCGATGCCGCTTCCACCGATCCCGCTTCCGCCGATCCCGCTTCCACCGGCGGCGGTGCGGCGGGTGCTCGAGGCGGCGTACGCCGAGGACGCCCCGAGCGGAGACCTCACGTCCCTGCTGCTGATCCCCGCCGACGCGTCGGCGACAGCCGAGCTGCGCGCGCGGGTGCCGGGCGTCTTCTCGGGCGGTCCCGTCGTGGAGGCGGGCTTCCGCCTCCACGACCCCGGCGCGGTCGTCGAGCTGCTGGTCAGCGAAGGCGAGGCGTTCGCCGCCGGCGCCGTCTTGGCGCGGGTGACCGGCCGCGCGCAGGCGATCCTCACCGCCGAGCGGGTGGTCCTCAACCTCGTCCAGCGCATGAGCGCCATCGCGGCCCTCACAGCCCGGTACGTGGCCCGCACCGCCGGGACCCGTGCGCGGATCGTCGACACCCGCAAGACGACCCCGGGTCTGCGGGAGCTCGAGCGGTACGCCGTGCGATGCGGCGGCGGCCGCAACCACCGGTTCAGCCTCTCCGACGCCGTCATGGCCAAGGACAACCACCTCGCGGTCCTCACCGGCGGTGATCCGGCCAGGCTCACCGAGGCCCTCCGCGGCGTCCGGGCCCGGCTCGGGCACACGACCCACATCGAGGTCGAGGTGGACCGCATGGAGCAGATTGAGCCAGTCCTCGCCGCCGGGGTGGACACGGTCATGCTGGACAATTTCAGCCTCGAGGACCTGCGCGCGGGCGTCGAGCTCATCGCCGGGCGAGCGATCGTCGAGGCGAGCGGGGGCGTCTCCCTCGAGACGGTCGGCGCCGTTGCTGCCACCGGGGTCGACGTCATCTCGGTCGGGGCGCTCACCCACTCGGTGGTCAACCTCGACCTCGGGCTCGACGTGGTGATCGGCACGCCATGATCTACCTGGACGCCGCCGCGACCACCCCGGTGCGCCGCGAGGTGCTCGAGGCCATGTGGCCCTTCCTCACCGGCGACTTCGGCAACGCGTCGAGCCACCACGAACTCGGGGCCCGCGCGCGCGACGCGCTCGAGGCCGCCCGCGACGAGGTGGCCGGCCTGCTCGGGTGCAGGTCCGCGGAGGTCACCTTCACCTCGGGCGGCACGGAGGCGGACAATCTGGCGGTGAAGGGGATCGCGCTCGGCCGGCGTGCCGTCGATCCCCGCCGGACGCGCGTGGCAGTCAGTGCGATCGAGCACCCGGCGGTCCTCGAGTCGGCGCGGGCGCTCGCCCGGCTGCACGGCTTCTCCGTCGACGCGCTGGCGGTCGACGGCGAGGGGCGGGTCGCGCCCGAGGTGCTCGCCGCCGTCGTGGGTCCCGAGACGGCGCTGGTCTCGGTCATGGTCGCGAACAACGAGGTGGGCACCGTGCAGCCGGTCGTCGAGCTCGCGCGCGTTGCGCACGAGGCCGGGGTGCCGTTCCACACCGACGCGGTGCAGGCCGCCGGCTGGCTGCCACTCGACGTGCGGGCGCTCGGCGTGGACGCGCTGAGCATCTCCGGGCACAAGCTCGGGGCGCCCAAGGGCATCGGCGCGCTCTACGCTGCCGGGCGTCTTGCGCTCGAGCCCGTCCTCGACGGCGGCGGGCAGGAGCGCGGCCGGCGCTCTGGCACCGAGAACGTCGCCGGGGCTGTGGCCCTCGCCACCGCCCTGCGTCTCGCCGAGTCCGAGCGCACGACGGCGGCCGCCCGCCTCGCGTCCCTGCGCGACGCCTTCATCGCCCGCGTCCTGGAGCTCGTCCCGGACGCGATCCTGACCGGGCATCCCACCGAGCGGCTGCCGGGCAGCGCCTCGTTCTGCTTCCCCCGGGTCAGCGGCGAGTCGGTGCTGCTCGAACTCGAGCGGCGCGGCGTGGTGTGCTCGTCCGGGTCGGCCTGCGCTGCCGGCTCGAGCGAGCCCTCCGCGGTGCTGCTCGCCATGGGCATCGATCCCGAGGTCGCCCTGACGTCGGTCCGGTTCACGCTGCCCGGCTCCGTCGGCGCCCCGGAGCTGGAGCGGGCCGCAGCGGCCGTGGGGGAGGCCTACGCGGCGGTGGCCGGCATCGCACAGCGGTAGGACCGGATCGCGGGGCACGGGGAGCAGCGGCAGCCGCCGGATCCGCGCCAGCTCAGGTCCCCGTGAGCGCAGGCCCAGCGCCCATCAGAACGGCGGCGGAGGATCGGGTTCGGGGTAGCTGACGTGCCGGTGACCGGTCGGGGAGGTCCACTCCAGGACCCCAGACCGCCGGTGGGCGGGGGCCGTTCGGTCAGCCCCGCGCTCGGGCGGGTGGCGGTCCGCTCTTGCGGCCGTGGTGCGATGCCGTTGCGCCGGGACGGGCGGCCCGACCTGCCGGAGCTTCCAGTACCCCAGAGACTTGAGGCGGTGGTGCTCCCGGCACAGCAGGGCCAGGTTGTCCACATCGGTGCTTCCGCCGCTGGCCCATTCCGCCGTGTGGTCTGCCTCGGCGGCGGCGGAGGGGACGTCGCAGCCGGGGAATCGGCACGTTGCATCGCGTGCCCCGAGCTGGCGGCGCATGGCCAGGGTGGGCTTGTAGCGCCGACGACCCAGCGCGACTGGCATGCCGTCCACGGGGTCGACCCACATGCGGCTCCAGCTTGCCGCGTCGGCAGCCAGGAGCCGCGCAGCGTCAGCGTCGATGGGGCCGTATCCGATGATCTCGCCTGGGGCATCGGAGGTGCCGCACAGGGTGCGCGCCGGGACCGTGACGATGAGTTCCGTGCGTGTCCCGTTGGGCAGGCAGGAGGGAGCACCGTTCGTCGTGCCCGAGCCTCGTGGGATCCGAGGGGCCCCTCCTGGGCCGGTGAGCAGGTCCGCTGGGCCGGTGAGCAGGTCCGTGAAGACGTCGAGGCGGAGCTGGCTGATGCCGCGCGACTCGCTCGGTGCCTGCAGCGAACGGGCGAGCGCCTCAAGCCGTGTGTCGATCGCCGCGCCGGCCTCGAGCGGGAGATAGGCCGTCAGCCAGCACATGCCGTCCGGGGCCGGTTCCAGGTCGACGCGCCGTCGCGCTGCCGCTTCGCGCTTGCGGACCGCGAGCGGCTCCGCGGCGTACTCCTCCACGAGCCGGCGCAGCTTCCGCCGCAGCGCGCCCTGCGATGGGATCAGGTCCGGGTCCTCGGGGCAGGCGTGGGCGAGGGCCCGGGCAGCGAAGGCCGCAACCCTCTCTGCAGGGACGGGCAGCGCTGCCTCGACGATCGCCATGGCGCGTCGATGCGGGAGACGTCCCGCCTCCATGGCATCGAGGACGCCGCTCCATGGCTCCGCCGTGAGCTCGAGGGCCTCGGCGACCTGGGCATGGGCGCTCCGTTGCGGGATCTTCAGCGCGGCCGCCACCTCGGAGGCGGCAATGCCCGGGGCATCGGCGCGGCGCACCGGATCCGATGAGGCCCCGCCCACCGCGACCGTGAGGGCAGCGAGCATGCGGCTCCGCTCGGCGGCCATCTGCGCCTCGCGCGCATCGAGCTCCTTGAGGGCGTCCACGAGCCGGTCCGCTCGCTCGAGCTGTGCTGCGGCGGCGGCCCCAGGAGCGGTGGCACGCTCCCTCCGGTCATCGTCCTCCCACAGCGCCAAGAGCCACGAAGGAGGCACGGGCGGTTCGCCGACCGGGGGATCGTCGGCGAAGCAGTCGAAGCTGTCTTCCCATGCCATAGCTTCACTGTAGAAGAGGGGTCCGACAGTTCTCGCTGCGCGCAGATCCGGTCCGCTCGGCCGGCGCACCTCAGGCGTTGCGTGCGCGGCGGAAGATCCAATGGCGCAGGAGGCTGAAGCGGACGGCGGTCGCGACCCACCCGGCGATCGTCGTCGTCCAGAGCTCCGCCGCGACGTCGGCCGAGGGCTGCACCCAATGCAGTCCCTCGAGGCTGCCCGCCGTCAGCAGCAGGGCGACGGCGAGGGCCACGAGGCCGTTGAGGTGGTCCTGGGCGAGCTTCGCCGTGCCGCGCACCCTGAAGGTGAAGCGCCGGTTCAGCGACGTGTTCATCACCGAGGTGATGATGAGGGCCACCGCGTTCGCGGTCTGCGCCCCGAGCCACGGCCGGCACAGCGCGTACAGCGCGAGCGAGCTCAGCGTGCAGACGATGCCGACCCCGGTGAAGCGCGTGAGCTGGCGGACCACGGGCACGCGCCAGCCCTCCCGCAGCGACCAGCCGCCCCGCAGGAACGGCAGCTTCCCGGGCGACGCGGGCAGCACGCCCCGGGCCGCTCCGCGCAGGCCCCGGGCGCGTGCCGGGGACGAGGGGTCCGCAGCGGCCTCGGGCGGGGTCTGCGGGTTCTCCATGCCCTTCACCCTTTCACGCGGCCCTGTGGCTGTGCTGTGCCGTCAATGTGACCATTGCCACTCGCGGCCTGCCGTCATCGAGGCCGGGCCCCACTGGGAGGCCAGGCCCCCCTGGGAGGGCAGGGCGCCCCCGAGGCGGGCCGCCCCTCAAGGCAGGCCGACGACGGCGCGGTGCGGCGCCGTCGTCGGCCGTCCCCTCGTGGCGCGGGACCGGCTAGTCCCGCCGGGTCCGGTTGGCGACCACGGGGGCTGCGCCGGTGAAGCCGTCCCGTGCTGCGGCGATCTCGTGGATCCGCTCCCGCGAGGCGTACCAGCCGATGACCATGAGGACGCAGGCCACGGCGGTCGCGAGGAGGGTCCAGGGCGAGTCTGCGAGCACCATGATGAAGACGGCGACGAGGAACACGAGCGTGATGTAGCCGGTGTACGGGGCGCCCGGCATCCGGAAGGCGGGGCGTTCCGTCCAGCCCTTCTTGGCCCAGCGGTGGAGCTGCATCTGGCAGACCACGATCGTGAACCAGGTGGAGATGATGCCGACGGAGGCGACGTTGAGGACGATCTCGAAGGCGTCGGCGGGAACGAGGTAGTTCAGCGGGACGCCCAGGAGCGAGACCACCGCGGTGATCGCGATGCCGCCGTAGGGGACGCCTGCCTTGTTCATGCGCAGGGCGAACTTCGGGGCGGAGCCGGCGGCGGCCATGGAGCGCAGGATGCGCCCGGTGGAGTAGAGGCCGGCGTTGAGGGAGGACAGGGCCGCGGTGAGGACCACGAGGTTCATGATCACGTCCACGCCCTGGACCCCGATGGAGCCGAAGAAGGTCACGAAGGGGCTCACGCCCTTCTGGTACGCCGTGTAGGGCAGCAGGAGGGAGAGCAGGACCACGGAGCCGACGTAGAAGACGGCGATGCGGACGACGACCGAGTTGATGGCCCGGGGCATGATCTTCTCCGGGTTCTGGGTCTCGCCGGCCGCGGTGCCGACGAGCTCGACCGAGGCGTAGGCGAACACGACGCCCTGCATCAGCAGGATCATCGGGGCGAGGCCCATGGGGAAGATGCCGCCGTGGTCCGAGATGAGGGAGAACCCGGTGGTGGCACCGGTGGGGGTGCCGAAGAGGACGAAGTAGATGCCGAGGGCGAGGAACGCGAGCAGCGCCGCGACCTTGATCAGCGCGAACCAGAACTCCATCTCGCCGAACACCTTCACCGAGACCAGGTTCAGGGTCAGCACGAGCACGAGGGCGATCAGGGCCCAGGCCCACTGGGGCACGGCCGAGATCCACGGCACGTATTTGCCGAAGAAGTGCATGTAGAGGGCGGCAGCGGTGGTGTCCACGATCGTGGTCATGGCCCAGTTGATCCAGTAGAACCAGCCGGAGATGTACGCGGCCTTCTCGCCGAAGAACTCGCGGGCGTAGGAGACGAACGAGCCGGACGAGGGCCGGTGGAGCACGAGCTCGCCGAGCGCCCGGAGGATGAGGAAGACGAAGGCGCCGCAGATCGCGTACGCGAACACGAGCGAGGGACCGGCTGCGGCGAGCCGGCCGCCGGCGCCCAGGAACAGGCCGGTGCCGATGGCGCCGCCGATGGCGATCATCTGGATCTGGCGCGCCTTGAGGCCCTTGTGGTAGCCGGCATCTTCGGCGTGGATCACATGGTCAGCCGCATGGGCGTGGCCGTGGTCCTCGAGATGGTCGGCGACTTCGGCGCTGCTCGGAGGCTGGGGGCGTGAGGAGGACATGGGTCCCTTTCGGTGTCAGGGGGACGTTCCGGGGTGGGAAAGGGTGCGAGGGGAGCTTTGGAGGAAGGTGGGGGCAGAGGGGCGCCGTCAGGCGCCGAGGTTGGCGAGCCTCTCCGGACGGAGGAGCTCGTCGAGGCGGTCCGCCGTGAGGAGGCCGCGCTCAAGGACGAGCTCGGCGACGCCGCGCCCGCTCGCGAGCGCCTCCTGGGCGATGGCAGTCGCCTGAGCGTACCCGAGATACGGGTTCAGCGCGGTGACGAGGCCGATCGAATGCTCGACGGTGCTGCGCAGCCGCTCGACGTTCGCGGTGATCCCGTCCACGCACCGCTCGGCGAGTGTATGGCACGCGGCTGTGAGGTGCGTGATGCTCTCATGCAGGCTGTGCACGATGATCGGCTCGAACGCGTTGAGCTGCAGCTGCCCGCCCTCGGCCGCCATCGTGATGGTGACGTCGTTGCCGATCACCTCGAACGCGACCTGGTTGACCACCTCCGGGATGACGGGGTTGATCTTGCCGGGCATGATCGAGGACCCCGACTGTACCGCCGGAAGGTTGATCTCCGCGAGCCCGGCTCGCGGGCCGGAGGCGAGAAGGCGGAGATCGTTGCAGATCTTGGAGAGCTTGACCGCGACCCGCTTGAGCACGCCGGAGAGGTGGACGAACGCGCCCATGTCCTGGGTGGCCTCGATGAGGTCGACGGCGGTCACGAGCGGAAGCCCCGTGACCTCGCCGAGGTGCCGGCAGGCGGTCTCGGCGTAGCCTGCGGGCGCGTTGAGGCCGGTGCCGATGGCCGTGGCCCCGAGGTTGATCTCGTGGATGAGGCCGGAGGCCTCGCGCAGCCGCTCGCGGTCCTCGCCGATGGTGACGGCGTAGGTGCCGAACTCCTGGCCCAGGGTCATGGGGACCGCATCCTGCAGCTGCGTGCGCCCCATCTTCACGACCGTGCGGAACTCGCTCGCCTTCGCGGCGAACGCGTCCTCGAGCGCCACGAGGGCCGCGAGGAGGTCCTCGATGCCGAACACGGTCGCGACGCGCACCGCGGTGGGGTAGACGTCGTTGGTCGACTGGCTGAGGTTGACGTGGTCGTTGGGGTGCACGGCCGCGTAGTCGCCCTTGCGCCGTCCGAGGATCTCGAGGGCGCGGTTGGCGATGACCTCGTTGGCGTTCATGTTCGACGACGTTCCGGCGCCGCCCTGGATGACGTCGACGACGAATTCGTCGAGGAGACTGCCGCCGAGGATCTCCTGGCAGGCGCCCTCGATCGCGTCGGACCGCTCGCCGTCGAGCAGGCCGAGTTCGCGGTTGGCCCGGGCGGCGGCGAGCTTGACTGCGGCGAGCCCCCGTACGAGGTGGGGGTTGGTGGAGAGGCGGCGGCCCGTGATGGGGAAGTTCTCCACGGCCCGGAGGGTGTGCACGCCCCAGTACGCCTGGTCGGGGACGAGCCGGTCGCCCAGGAGGTCGTGCTCGGAGCGGTAGCCCTCGGGCACGTCTGCGCCGAGCTCTGTGCCGGTGGATCCCGACTGGTCGTCGCGTGCGACTGCGGCGTCTTCTGCGGCGGTGGTGGGGGAGGCCATGGTGGTGCCTTTCTGGCGTGGCGGGGTCTGGTGGAGCAGGTGGGGTGGCTGGCTGGGCGGCGTGGGGCGCCGCGGCGACCTAGACGGCGGCGGGCGGGAGGGCGCCGTCGAGCGCGGTGAGCACGCCGACGGCACGGCCCCCGCCGAGGACGGGCTGCGTCGCGAGGGCCGCGAGCGGGCCGCCCTCGCCCGCCTCGGGGAGCCCAAGTGCGGCCAGGGAGCGCACGGCGATCGGCATGCGGGCCCGGTCGCCGCCGTCGGAGACCTTGACGCCCACGGCGCGGCCGTCGGGCAGGCCCACGAGCTGGACGCCCTCGAAGCCGTCCTTGGCGACGGCGCCCGGCACCGCCCGCATGAAGGCGGTGACGTCCCTGCCGTCGCCCGCGACCATCTCGGGGTGGAGGCTCATGGCGCGCCCGACGGCGGCCTCCGGGCTGCCGCTGCCCTCTGCGGCGGCGCGGGCGATCCTGCCGTAGGCGCGGGCCATGCCGATCAGGCTGAGCGCCGGCAGCGGGGTGCCGCAGCCGTCGGTGGTCCAGCCTGCGGGCTCCTCGCCCGTCAGCTCGGCCACGGTCTCGGCGACGAGTCGCTGGAGGGGATGCGTCGGGGCGAGGTAGCCGGCGGTCGGCCAGTCGTTGAGGGTGCACACGGCGGCCATGGCGGCGTGCTTTCCTGAGCAGTTCTGGCAGACGCGGTCCGCGTGGCCGCCCGTGGCGATCCACTCCTCGCGCTCGCGGACCCCGTAGGGCAGGTCAGTCGTGTTTGCGAGCACTGCCTCATCGAGGCCATGGAGCGAGAGGATCCGCCGGGTGCCCTCGCGGTGGGCGGGGCCGCCGGAATGGCTTGCGGCCGCGAGGGCCAGCAGTTCGGCCGGCAGGGAGAGGCCGGCGCGGACCAGGGCCACGGCCTGGAGCGGCTTGAGCGCCGAACGGGGGAAGAACGGGGCCTCGGGGCTGCCCGCACCCCAGAGTAGCGCGCCCTCGGCGTCCGTGGCAGCGACCGTGCCGTAGTGCACGCCCTCCACCGCCCCGCCGCGGAGCTGGACGGCGAGGGGCACATGGGCGGGAAGCGCGGCCGCACCGGCGGACGCTGCGGAGCTGTGCGTGGAGGAGGGGGCAGAGGAGGTCATGGCTCGCTAGGGTTCGGGGTGGATGGGACCGTGCGGATGGGACTGTCAGGAGCGGGCGGGGCCGGTCGGGCCTGCGGCGGGCGTGCCCATCACCGCTGGCCGAGCCGCTCGACGGCTTCGTCGACCGCAGCGAGGTGCCTGGCCATCGCGGCCTCGGCGCGTTCGGCGGAGCCGGCTTCGATCGCCTCGAGGATCTCCTCGTGCTCGCGGTCGGAGGCGGCCTGGCGGTCGGCGAGGAGGTTGAGGGTCTCGGACTGGTGGGCCAGGGCCTCCCGCAGGTCGGAGAGGACGTCCTCGAAGACGCGGTTCCCGCTCGCCTTGGCGATGGTGCCGTGGAAGACGGCCTCGAGGGCAACGCGGGCAGCCGGGTCGTCCTCGGCGGCGGTCTCGGCAACGATGCCCTTGAGCGTCGCGAGGTCCTCGTCGGTGCGCCGCAGCGCGGCGAGCCCGGCGGCGGGCACCTCCACGTGGGGGCGGGCCTCCGTGAGGTCCCGGGCCGAGTAGCGCCCCAGCACGAGGTCTCCGGTGGCCCGCGCGGAGACGACGAAGGTCCCCTTGCCGGTGTGCGTCTGGGTGAGCCCGAGAGCTGCGCACGAGCGGAGTGCCTCGCGCACCACGGACCGGCTGACGCCGTAGCGCGCGGCGAGGGCGGCCTCCGAGGGCAGCTTCCCGCCCACGGGGACAGACCCCGCTTCGATCTCGGAGCGCAGGTCTGCGAGGACAGCCTCCGCGGCGCTCACGCGGACGAGGGGGCGGCGCGACGTTGCGCTGTCCTGCTGTCCGCGTGTAAGGCTGTCTGACAGGTTCACGGCGACCACTATGGCAGACGTCACAGCGGGGTGTCAAACAGCGGGAGGGCCGACAGTCGATGCTAGGGTGCCGCCGCCCGGGAGTCGCCCCCGCGACGTCGTCATGCTCCCCGCGGGGCGCGCTCTCCGACCGGGACGTCTGCCGTCAGGCGGTTCTCCGGGCCGGGGAGCGGGCACGCCCACGCCTCGTCGTACGCACAGCTCGGGTTGTAGGCGAAGTTGAAGTCCAGGACATACCTCGCGCCGTCGGCCACGTCGCCGGGGCCGGCGCCGAGGAAGGCGCCCTTGATCGAGTCGAGGAGGTACCGGCCGGCGCCGTAGGAGCCGCCCGGGCGGCCCGCTGTCGCATCGCGGAACGGCACGAACAGCCCGCCTCCGTATCCGGCGTGCTCCCAGGCGGCGAGGCTTCCGAGGCCGGGCAATTCGAAGGTGCCGATCCGGACGAAGGCCACCACGCCGTCGGTTCCGGTGGCGACGCGCCGCTCCTGCCCGGCCCCCTCGGGCGCGAGCGGAACCTCGAAGCGATAGGCAGGGTCATACGGGGCGACGGGCAGCCCGCGGAAGCGCACACGGTCGCGGGGCGGCAGAGGCGAGGCGGGGTGCGTGGCGAACAGGTCGTCGCGCCCGAGCCGCCACAGCTCGTGCCCCTCCCGGGGCGCCGTTGCGCGGACGCGCTCGTACAGCGAGAAGACGCGAAGGCGCCAGTCGGCCACCTGGTGGGGGAGCGGGGCGGTGGCGGGCCGGGCAGCCGCCGGATCGTCCTGTGGGCCGAAGGGATGCTGCTCATCGGGCATGGCGACAGCCTACGGGAAGGGCCCTTCGCTAGGGTTGGACCATGGTCGCCGCCAGCAGCACCGAGCCGCCGCGCAAGTCCCCGCAGGCCGTCCACCGCGGGCGCGGCGCTGTCGGTATGCGCCGCACCGCCCGCGCGCGCCGCACCGCCTGGGCGCTCCGCGCAGCCGCGGTGCTCGCCGCCGCCATGCTCGTTGCCGGCTGCGGCGCCGGCTCCAACGCGCCGGTCTGGACGGGGGTGCCGAGCGCAGGGACGGCGTCCGCCGCGCCCGGCGGTCCCAGCGCCGGAGGCCCGAGCGCGGGCGGTCCGACGCAGAGCGGTACGGCCAGCGGGGCCGGCACGCCCTCGCCCGGGGCCACGAGCGCCACGTGGAAGACGTACACGGACCCGGCGAAGAAGGTCAGGTTCGAGCTGCCCGCCGACTGGATCGTCCAGAGCACCGGGCCCGCCGCCGGCGCCGCGCCGGGCTCGCTGCACATCGAGGTCAAGAAGGCGGACGGCACTTTCGTCGCGGCACTCCAGACCGGCCTGCCCGTCCCCACCTCTGCGCCGTGCGACGCGGCGCAGGCCAAGCCCTATTCCGTCCTGAACAGCGTCCCGGTCACGGTGCCGTTCGCGGACGGCCCGGGCGTCATCACCCCGCGCTTCGTGTTCCGGGTGATCCAGGGCTACAAGTACTTCGGGTCGTTCGGGCTCACCGCGCTCGCGACCTCCGCCCAGGACGGCAAGGCGTGCAGACTCGTCAACATCGTCCCGGGGCCCGCTGGGATCGGCGGCTACTCGTTCGCGGACTCCGTCGAGGTCGTCCCGCCCTCGCCGCAGGCCCAGGTTGCGCCGCTGTCGTCATTCGATACCCTTGCTCAGGCGTCGGCCTATGTCCGCGACTCGGGCGACTTCGCCGACGCGCAGCGCATGATCATGTCGCTGGCCTTCACGCAGAACTAGCCCTCCTGGAGCCCCATGCAGCGCACCGTCGGTGCCCACCTGAAGTTCACGACCGCGCCGCACACCAAGCTGGCCATGGCCATCGCCGTGGCCCGCGTCCCCGGGTACACCTCGTTCGAGGAGGAGCTCGTGGTGACTGCCGGCGACCAGAGGGTGGAACCGCGCGAGCTCCTCGACGGCCACGGCGGCCGCTTCCACGTCCTCGAGCTCGCGGAGCCCACTGAGGTCGAGGTCTCCTACCGGGCGGCCGTCGAGGGGACCGGCGCGGCGGGCCCCGTCGACGAGATGGAGCTCATCCGCTATGTGAGGCCCAGCCGCTACGCGGAGAGCGACCGCCTCCTGCCCACCTCGTACGCCCACTTCGGCCAGCTCGGCGGACTCGAGCTCGTCCAGGCCGTGCGGGACTGGGTCAACGCCCAGCTCGCCTACGTCAGCGGATCCTCGCGGGGGACCGACGGGGCCGTCGAGACCCTCCTGCACCGCCGCGGCGTCTGCCGGGACTTCGCGCACCTGGCCATCGCACTCCTGCGGGCCAAGGACATTCCGGCCCGGCTCGCCGCCGTCTACGCGCCGGGCCTGCGGCCCATGGACTTCCATGCCGTCGCCGAGGCGTTCGTGGACGGCGCGTGGCACGTGCTCGACCCCACCGGGCTGGCACCGCGGGCCTCGATGCTGCGCATCACGGCCGGACGGGACTCCTCGGACACGGCCTTCCTCTCCACGGTCGGCGGACGGCTCACGCTCAAGCAGCTGACCGTGACGGCCGAGGCCGCCGACCTCCCCGCCGAGGATCCCGCGGCGCTCGTGGCCCTCGGCTGAACCCGCGGGCGCCGCCGGCGGGGTCAGAGCGGGTGGTCCGCCACGACGTGCTCGCGCAGCCGCGTGGTGAGGTCGCGCAGCGAGGCGAGGTCGCCGGCGTCGAGCGCGCCGCCCATGATGCGGTTGATCTCCCGCACGTGGGCGCGGCCCACCTCCCGCTGGACGCGCGCCCCCTCCTCGGTGAGGCGGACGACGACGCCGCGGCCGTCCGCCGGGGTGCTCTCCCTCGCCACGAGCCCCTGCCGCTCGAGCCGCTCCACGAGCCTGGACAGGCTGGACTGCGCGAGCAGGACATGGTCGTTGAGCTCGTTGAGCCGGAGCCCGCGTCCCTCGCATCCGCTCAGGGTGAAGAGCACGTCGTAGCTGTTGATGCCGAGCGTGCGGAACGCCGGGTCGCGCTGGAGCCGCCGCATCACGGCGACCTGCGCGCGGAAGAGCGACTCCCATGCCTCGGAGACCTCCCGGACCGACGGCGCCGCGTGGGGCACCGGACCCTCGGCCGTCATTGGGCCGCGGCCTGGGCCACGGCCTCACCGGCAGCGGCCTCCTCGGCGCGGCGTGCAGCCACGCGCGCGGCATGCATCGGCGCCTCGGGGACATCCGCGGGGCGTCCCTCCGCGAAGCCGGCCCGGAGCTCCGGGAGCACCTCGCCGAGCAGGTCGAGCTGCTCGAGGACGGTCTTGAGCGGCAGGCCGGCGTGGTCCACGAGGAACAGCTGCCGCTGGTAGTCGCCGAAGTAGTCGCGGAAGGCGAGGGTCTTCTCGACGAACTCGGCCGGGCTGCCCACCGTCAGCGGCGTCTGGGCGGTGAAGTCCTCCATGGAGGGGCCGTGGCCGTATACCGGGGCGTTGTCGAAGTAGGGCCGGAACTCGCGCTTGGCGTCCTGGGAGTTGGGCCGGATGAAGAACTGCCCGCCCAGGCCCACGGTCGCCTGGTGCGCCTTGCCGTGCCCGTAGTGCTCGAATCGCTCCCGGTAGAGGTTGATGAGCCGGATGTAGTGCTCCTTCGGCCAGAAGATGTTGTTGGCGAAGAACCCGTCGCCGTAGTACGCGGCGAGCTCCGCGATCTGAGGGGTGCGGATCGATCCGTGCCACACGAAGGGGGCGACGCCGTCGAGGGGTCGCGGCGTGACCGTGAAGCCGTTCAGCGGGGTGCGGAACTTGCCGCTCCAGGTGACCACTTCCTCGTCCCAGAGGCGGCGCAGGAGCGCGTAGTTCTCGATCGTGAGCTCGAGGGCGTCCTGGGGGTTCTTGCCGAACCAGGGATAGACCGGGGCCGTGTTGCCGCGCCCGAGCACGAGGTCCGTCCGGCCGCCCACGAGGTGCTGGAGCATGCCGAAGTCCTCGGCGATCTTCACCGGGTCGTTGGTGGTGATGAGCGTCGTGGTGGTGGAGAGGATGAGCTTCTCGGTCTGCGCGCCGATGTAGGCCAACAGGGTCGTGGGGGAGCTCGGGTAGAACGGCGGGTTGTGGTGCTCGCCGGTGGCGAAGACGTCGAGGCCCACCTCCTCGGCGTGCTTGGCAATCGTGACGATCGCCTGGATCCGCTCGCCTTCGGTGGGCAGGTGGCCCGTCGTGGGGTCGAGGGTGACGTCGCCGACGCTGAAGATGCCGAACTGCATGAAACGACCTTTCATCGGGCCCGGGCGGCGGCCGCCCGGCTAGATCAATGCATTTGCATCTATCTCAACGGCGGACCGCCGCCGGACATTCCCGGGGGCGGCGGAGTCAGTCCTTCGCGGCGCGGCGTCCGCTGACCCGCGGCACGGCCCCGGTGGTCCAGTCGCCCTCGGGCTCGGCGCCGTCCTCGTCGGCCGCCTCGGCCACGGGCGTGCGCGTGAGGTCGCGCAGCAGCCTCCGGCGCTCGAGGCCGCCCTCGACGAGCCGGTACAGGACCGGGACCAGCACGAGGGTGAGCGCGGTGGAGGAGACGAGGCCGCCGATCACGACGACGGCGAGCGGCTGGGCGATGAACCCGCCGCCGCCCGTGAGGCCAAGGGCCATGGGCGTGAGGGCGAAGATGGTCGCGAGCGCCGTCATGAGGATCGGGCGGAGGCGCTGGCGCGCGCCCTGCTCGATCGCCTCCGCGAGGGGCAGGGCCCCGCGGCCGGGCGCAGGCCTCCGGTACTGGTTGATGAGGTCGATCAGCACGATGGCGTTCGTCACGACGATGCCCACGAGCATGAGCAGGCCGATGAGGGAGGGCAGTCCGAGGGGGATCCGGGTCGCGAGGAGCAGCAGGATCGCCCCGGTCGCCGCGAACGGCACCGACACCAGGAGCACGAGCGGCTGGAGCAGGCTCTTGAACGCCGCGACCATGATCACGTACACGATCGCGATGGCGGCGAGCAGCGCGAGCCCGAGCTGCTGGAAGGACTGCGCCTGCTGGCTCGCAGCACCGCCCACGGACGCCGTCGCCCCGCCGTCGAGCTCAAGTGCGGCCACGCGCTTGGTGACCTCGCCGCTCACCGAGCCGAGGTTCGCGTCGCCGGGCGTCACGGAGACCGTCGCGGTGCGCTGCCCCGCGGTGCTGGTGACCGTCACCGGGACGTCCACGGCCGCCACGGAGGCGATCTGCCCCAGCGTGAGGCCGCCCGGCGCGCCGGGGATCGGGATGGCCCGGACGGCCCCGATGCTCTGGAACTGCGTGCCCTTGCCGATCCGCACCGGGTAGTCGGTCGTGTCGATGCGCACGGTTCCGGCCGGGATCGGGCTCACCGTCGAGGCCAGCGCGGTGCTGACCTGCTGCTCGTTCAGCCCAGCGGCGGCAGCCTTCGCACGGTCCACCTTGACCTGGACCACAGGCTGGGCCGCCGCGAGGTTGCTCGCCACGTCCGTCGCGCCGGGGACGTCCTTGAGCGCCGCGACCACTGCGTCATTGGCCTTCGCCAGCGAGGCCGAGTCGGGCGCCTTGACGGTCACGTCGACGGTCGACGCCGTGCCGAATCCGCTCTGCTGGCTCCCCACGGAGACGGTCCCGACCCCGGAGAGGCGGCCGACGGCGTCGCGCACCTGCTGCTGGAGCGCCGCCTGGTCCTTCGACTCGTCGGTGATGACGGTGAAGGTGGCGTTCGAGGCGCCCGAGGAGAGGAACGCGCTGAAGCCGGTGGTCGAGTTGCCGATCGTCACCTGGACGGTCTGGACGCCGTCCACGTCCTTGAGCACGTCCTCGACCTTGGCCGCCGCCGCACTCGTCGCGTCCAGGCTCGTGCCCGGGGCGAGCTTCTGCGTGACGGTGAAGTTGTTCTGGCCCGTGTTCCCGAGCAGGTTGGTGGGCAGGAGCGGCGCGAGGGCGAATGTGCCGACGAGGATGAGCGCTCCAGCCACGAGGGTGATGGCCGGGTGCTTCTGGGTGCTGCGGAGGATCGGCAGGTAGCCCCGCTGGAGCGGGCTGCGGCGCTCCTTCTCGTGGGCTTCGGCCTCGACCTCGGCCCGGTTCGCCGCCCCGGTGGGCCTGTGGCCGAGGAACCAGTACGCGAGCACGGGCACGATCGTGAGGGCGACGACGAGCGAGGCGAGCAGCGCCATCGTGACGGTGAGCGCGAACGGCCGGAACAGCTCTCCGGCGAGGTTCCCCACGAACGCAATCGGCAGGAATACCGCCACGGTCGTGAGGGTGGAGGCTGTCACCGCGGCGGCGACTTCGCGCACCGCGTTGAGGATCGCCGTCGTCTTCTCCTCGCCGTAGCTCAGGTGCCTCTTGATGTTCTCGATGACCACGATCGAGTCGTCCACGACGCGCCCGATCGCGATCGTGAGAGCGCCGAGCGTGAGGATGTTCAGCGAGTAGCCCGCGGCGAACAGCCCGATGAACGTGATGAGGAGTGAGAGCGGGATCGAGACCGCCGTGACGAGGGTCGATCGGACCGAGAGCAGGAACACGAGGATCGTCAGGACCGCGAAGCCGAGGCCGAGCGCTCCCTCGGTGGTGAGGTCGCGGATGGACTTCTCGATGAACGGTGCCTGGTCGAATACCGTGGTGAGCTTCGCGTTCGAGCCGAGGTCCGAGGCCAGCTGGGGGAGTGCGTCCCGGACGGCGTGCGAGATGGCGACTGTGTCACCCTCGGGCTTCTTCGTCACGGACAGGGCGAGGGTCGGCTTGCCGTCAGTCCGGGTGATCGACGTCGCGGCATCGTCCTCGATCGTCACGGCGGCGACGTCGCCGACCGTGGTGGGCTGCTTGGCTCCCGTGAGCGGCAGCGACTTGACCGCGTCCGTGGAGTCGACTGGGCTGCCGGCCTGGAGCGAGAGTGACTTCCCCTGGTCCGTGACGGTCCCGATCGGCACGAGCGCGCCGTTGTTCTGCAGGGCCGTGCGGATCGAGCCGATGTCGACGCCGCGGCCCGCCATGGCGGCCGGGTCCGGCTGGATCTGGAGGTGCTGTGTGGCGCCTCCGGTCACGTCCACGCTGCGCACGCCGTCGATCTTCGTGAGCTTCGGAACGGCCTGCTGGATGAGCTGGGCGTCCAGCTGGCTGAGCGGCTTGTCCGAGGAGGCGGCGATGAAGACGATCGGGAAGTCGCTGATGCTGCCGGCGAGCGTGTTGGGGGAGGCGTCGGCGGGCAGCTGGGACTTGACGTTGGAGATGGCCCGGTCGATCTGGTTCCGCGCGCGGTCGAGGTTGGTTCCGTACTGGAACGAGAGCCTGATCGTCGATACCCCGGTGCGGGAGGTCGAAGCGCTGCTCTCGAGTCCCTCGACGGCCTGGAGCGACTTCTCCAGGGGCTGGCCGATCTGCTTGTCCACGACGTCTGGCGAGGCGCCGGGCATCGAGGTGACGACAGTGAGCTGGGGGAACTCGATGGAGGGGATGAGCTCCTGTTTGAGGCTCGTCGCCGTGATGACCCCGAAGACCGAGGCGAAGACCATGATGAGCGCGATGAGCGCCCTGTTCGCCATGGACAGGCGGGCGAGCCGGAACATCGGTGGCCCTTTCACGTGAGGGCGGCCGTTCCGCGGACGGTGGCCGGGAGTCGTGGACTGGTAGCGAAATGGCCCGCGTCCTCAGCCGAGAGGACGCGGGCCGGAGACGGACGCTGGCCTAGTGGGCCGGGGCCGCGAGTCCGAGGGCCGCCGAGGTGGTGGCGGCGATCTCTGCGGCGAGGTCCGGGTGGTCGTTGAGCTTGATGCCGTAGCCGGGCATCATCTCGCTCAGCTTAGGCTCCCAGCCCTTGAAGTTCTTCGGGAACGCGCGCTGCATGAGCTCGAGCATGATCGGCACGGCCGTGGAGGCTCCGGGCGAGGCGCCGAGGAGGGCGCCGATCGAGCCGTCGCGCGAGGTGATGACCTCGGTGCCGAACTGGAGGACGCCGCCCTTGGCCTGGTCCTTCTTGATGATCTGCACGCGCTGGCCGGCCGTGATGAGCTCCCAGCCTTCCCCTGAGGCGTCCGGGTAGTACTCCCGCAGCGCCTCGATCTTCTTCTCGTGGCCCTTGGCGACCTCCTTGACGAGGTAGGCCGTGAGGTCCATGTTGTCCTTCGCGACCGCGAGCATCGGAATGATGTTGCCCGGCCGGATGGAGAGCGGAAGGTCCCAGAGGGAGCCGTTCTTGAGGAAGTTCGTGGAGAAGCCGGCGTACGGGCCGAAGAGCAGGGAGCGCTTGCCGTTGACGTAGCGCGTGTCCAGGTGCGGGACGGACATCGGCGGTGCGCCGACCGAGGCCTGGCCGTAGACCTTCGCATTGTGCCGGAGCGCGATCGACTCGTCCGTGCTGCGCAGGAACTGCCCGGACACGGGGAAGCCGCCGTAGCCCTTGCTCTCGGCGATGCCCGAGTCCTGGAGCAGGTGCAGCGCACCGCCGCCGGCGCCGACGAAGACGAACTTGGCATGGATGCTGCCGCGCTCGCCCGAGGCCTTGTGCCGCGTGGAGACGTTCCAGCCGCCCCGCGCTCGCTCGAGCCCGGCCACGTCGGTGCCGTAGTTGACCTCGACGCCGTTGCCCGCGAGGAACCCGACGAGCTCACGGGTGAGCTGGCCGAAGTCCACGTCGGTGCCCTCGGCGACCCGGGTCGCCGCGACGCGCCCGGCGCCGCGGCCCTCCATGACGAGGGGGGCCCACGCGGCGATCTGGGCCGGGTCCTCGCTGTACTCCATCGTGGAGAAGAGGGTGTTGGGGTGGAGCGCCTCGTAGCGCCTGCGGAGGAAGTCCGCGTGGGCGTCGCCGATGACGAAGCTCATGTGCGGCACGTTGTGGATGAACCCGGACGGGTCGGTGATGCTGCCGTCGGCCACGAGGTGGGACCAGAACTGGCGCGAGAGCTGGAAGCCCTCGTTGATCCCCAGCGCCTTCGCGGGGTTCACGGAGCCGTCCTTGGCCTGCGGGGTGTAGTTGAGCTCGCAGTACGCGGAGTGCCCCGTCCCGGCGTTGTTCCAGGGGTCCGAGCTTTCGAGCCCCGCCTCGTCGAGGCGCTCGAAGAGCACGATGCTCCAGCTCGGTTCGAGCTTCTTGAGGAAGGCGCCGAGGGTGGCGCTCATGATGCCCCCGCCGACCAGAACGACGTCGGCAGATCGGGTGGTGGAAATGAAGGTCACTGAAGTCTCCCTGCACAAATGGACCAGTGGCAGAATATCCCCCGGCCGCCCGGATCGCTAAATCCCCGAAGGGTTGCAGTCAAGACCCCTCCGCAGGATTTTTTTTCGGGCCGTCTATGCGCCGGGGGCGAGCGTCACGTGGTTGAACGTCTCGTTCAGGACGGGCGACGTCGGGTAGGTCGCCACCCGCGCGGAGACCGCCACCGCGGAGATCGGGTACGCGATCGGCACCGCCGGGGCACTCGAGCCGATCTGGCCGTTGACGTTCTGGTACGCCTGGGTGCGCTCGTTGCCGTCCGGCAGCCCGCGGGCGCGTTCGATCTTGCTGAAGATCTGGGCGTCGAAGAAGCCGAACTCTCCGCTCTTGGCCCCGAAGAGGGGCGCGAGGAAGTCGTCGGGGTCGCTGTAGCTCCCGTAGCGGCCCAGCAGGTGGAAGGCGTGGTCCCCGGCGGTCGTGACCTTCTGCAGGTACCCGTCGGCCCAGTCCACCGGCACCGGCTTGATGTTCAGGCCCAGCAGCGTCAGCTGGGCAGAGAGCTCGGCGTAGACCTTCTCGGGGTCGGGCAGGTAGAGCCGTGTGACATTGAGCGGGTAGTAGAAGGGGAGCTCCTCGCCCTTGTAGCCCGCCTCGCTCAGGAGCCGCTTGGCCTTCTCGGGGTCGTAGGCCGGGAAGCCGCCCGCGGCGTTGAAGCCGCTGAGCTTCGGTGGGACGAACTGCGAGGCGGACTTCGTGTCCTCGAGGAAGAACGGCTTGATGACCGCGTCCTTATTGATGCCCATCGCGATGGCCTGGCGCACCTTGTCGTTCTGCAGGAGGGGCACGGCCTGGTTCATCCCGAGGTACATGACCGAGAACGGGTCGCGCCGCACCACCTGCAGGCCCTTGCGGACCAGGGTCTCGATGTTCTGCACGGTCACGGCGTCGTAGCCGTCGATGGTCCCGGCCAGGAGCGCCCGCAGCCGCGCCTGCGGCGTGTCGTACACCACGAGCGTGAGCTGGGAGATCTGGCCCCGGGCGCCCCAATAGGTCGGCGAGGACTCCAGGACCACGGAGTCCTTGGTCCACTGGCGGAACCGGAACGGGCCGGTGCCCACCGGGTGCTGGGCGTAGCGGGAGATCTTCGTCCCCGACGAGGGCTGGTCCTCGACGTCGGCGGTGCCGGCTTTGAGCGCCGCGGGGGAGGAGATCGCGAAGGCGGGGGTGGTCATCGCGGCGAGGAAGCTCGTGAGCGGCTGGGTGAGCTCGATGCGGACCTCGTGCTCGCTCACTACCGTGCACCGCTTGTAGACGGACAGGGACGCCTGGTCGGAGTGGGCCTTGAACACCGCGGTGAAGGCGAGCCCTGTGTGGTTCGAGCGGAACTGCGGCGAGAACGCGTACCACCGGTCGAAGTTCGCCTTCACCGCTGCGGCGTTGAACGGGGTGCCGTCGTGGAAGGTGACGCCCTCCCGGAGGGTGAACGTCCACGAGAGGAGGTCTGTGCTCTGGGTCCACGAGGTGGCGAGGGACGGCGCGGGCGCCCCCGTGTCGGGGTCGCTCGTCACGAGGCATTCGAGGACCTGGCGCGTGACGCGCCATGACTCGATGTCGGCGGTGACGGCCGGATCGAGTGCGATCGGCGGTGCCGGGGTGGCGAAGGTGAAGGACGCGCTGGGCGCAGTGGACCCGCTCGGACTCGGCGACGGCTGCGGATTGGGCGAGGGCGTGCATCCGGTCAGGAGCACCGCCGCCGCTGCCGCCTGGAGGAGTTCCCTCCGCCTCATGGTCCGCGCGCCACTCACGACCTGTCTCACGCCTTTCGCTCCCCGCCGCATGTCCGGCGCCCTTGTGTCCCTGGGTGTCGACCTGCTCGGCCGGGTGTCCGCCCCGAGGAGGCCGGACTGGGGCCGGAGGCGGTGCGCGAGGAGGGACTTGAACCCTCACGTCCGAAGACACAGGAACCTAAATCCTGCGTGTCTGCCAATTCCACCACTCGCGCGGCACCCCGCCTCTGGCGGGGCAACTCGATCAGTGTACCGGCAGGATCTTCAGGTCCCGCTGGAGCTTGGCGACGTGGCCCTTCGCCCGGACGTTGTACTGCGCGAGCTCGATCCGCCCGTCGGCGCCGACCACGAACGTGGACCTGATCAGGCCCTGGTAGGTCCGCCCGTAGTTGACCTTCTCGCCCCACGCCCCGTACGCCTCCGCGACGCTGTGGTCCTCGTCGGCGAGGAGCCGGAACCCGAGGTGCTGATCCGCGGCGAAGCGGCGCACGGCCTCGGCCGGGTCCGGCGAGATGCCCACCACAGTGAGTCCGGCGTCGGCGATCGCCGCGAGGCTGTCGCGGAAGTCGCAGGCCTGCTGCGTGCACGCCGGAGTGTTGGCCTGAGGGTAGAAGTAGACGACGGTCCTCTGGCCCGCGAGGTCCGCGAGCGACGTCGTCCCGCCGTCGGAGTCGGGGAGCGAGAAGGCGGGGGCGGCGTCGCCCGCCGCGAGTCGGTGGGAGGGTCCAGTCGTGGTCACGCACCGAGCCTAGCGTCAGTCGGCGCGGTGCCCCGAGAGACCAGTGCGCGGGCCCCAGCTGCGTGTGAGGCACCTCACCTGCGCAGCCGCCCGGTCGATTTCGCTTTTCGAAAGACGTCCTGTAGAGTTTCATGTCGTTGCGGGGCACGGAGACGGGTCGGAAACGGCCGGTCGGACCGCGGCGAAGATGCGCCTCTAGCTCAACTGGCAGAGCAATTGACTCTTAATCAATGGGTTCCGGGTTCGAGTCCCGGGGGGCGCACCACAACCCCTTCCCGACCCGCGGAAACGCGGACCGGGGAGGGGTTTCTTCGTGTTCGCGCAGCATAGATGCCGAGCTGGTCAGCGAGGCGCTGTCTCCGGGCCCTATTCCTCTGGGGACGGCAACCGCCGGGCGCGACCATTGCATGCGGAGGTGATTCCCATGTTCACTCTTCGCACCCTCGGAGGAATCGGGCTGATCGCAGCAGGAGCCAGCTGGCTTTGGCTCACCCCCGGCTTCGCCAGCCGCGGCGACACGTCCGGCCCCCTGTGGGCGGTCACCACCGGACTGAGCCTCCTGACTGTCCTCGGCTTCTGCATTGCCACCTGGGGACTCTTCGCGCGGTGGGGATGGTGGGAGCAGGCAGCGCTCGCCTCGGCGGCACTGGGCCTCATCGCTGTCGTCTCCTACCTCATCGCCGCGATCAGCGGAGGAGAGGCGCCGTTTGCGGCAGTGTTCGAGGCCATGGTGCACGTCCTCATGGTCGGGGTCGTTGCCGGCCTCCTGCTCGTCCCTTCCCTGGAGCGGTGGGTCAACCACCAGGTCATGGGCTGACATCCTGTGAAATGCGCTACGGCCGGCACAGCTTCGGCCTGTACCTTGATCCCGGCATTGACAGTTCAGAACACGATGGGGATGCGGATGGGACACGGTAGCCAGGCCCTTGGCGGGCGCTACGGGGTGAGGGGCGAGGACCTGCCGGATGGTCGGAGGCTCGTACGCCGCGCGATCTTCGACAGCGTGCAGTCAGCGGCCTTCGCCGCGGACCGGAAGCTGGCGGCGGGGCTCGACGTGGGGCGCCGCGCCGCCCGCGCGGTCTACACCACCGGGAGGGCAGCCGTCGTGGTTCTGGGACTCGTGCTCGGGCTCCTCGTCATCACCGAGAGCATCAGCCCTGTGGCCGCCGCGCTGCTGGCCGTCGCCCTGCTGATCACGCCCGACCTGCTCGCGCGCCTCCACCGGATGTGGGAGGCCAGACAGCAGGGCACCCTTGCCGGCCTCTCCGGGCGTGAGGCGTTCTTCCACCATGCCGGGCCCTGGCTGGCTCCGATCCCCGCGGGGGAGCGGCTGGCGAAGTACCTGGTGCTGCTGACGGCCGGCGAGGTCGCGCTCTCCGGTGTCCTGCTGACCTTGGAGGCTTCTGACGCCGGACCGCTCGCACTGGTCGCGACCACGGTCTGAACCCAGGGGGCCGTCGGAGTGCCGGCGCGTTGACAGTCCTCGCAGTCCTCGGACCTCCGCGCCGCCATCGGATCTCACTGTCCCCTCCACAGGTGGTAGCCGAGGATGAGGAGCGGCCAGGCGACCGTGGCGCCCAGCAGGAAGACCCCACCGGCCGCGACGGCGATGGTCTTGACGACCGACATCAGTGGATATCTTCCTTCTCGTACTGGACTGCCCCGTGCTGGACTGCCTCGTACTGGACTGCCTCGCGGCGGACTGCATGGTCCTCGCGCGTCCCGGATCCGGGGTGGAGGACGGCGGCATGACGCGTCCTCGCCGGGCTGCCGTCGAGACTCGGCAGGGCAGGCAGTTCCGCGAGGTGGCCTCCGCGGTGTCCCGCCCGGAGCTCGCACCTCGACATGAAGCTGGTCTCGTGCAGCTCGAGCTCCGCCCGGTAGGTGCAGCGCTGGCTCTCCGGGAGGGCCGATGATTCCGTCACGGTGGTGTCCATTCCGTCCGGGTGGCCCGCGTTCCGGCCCACTGCCTTCTGATGGCGCGTCGATGCCACAGGGGTGCATGGCATGGGTCACACTCTAGGTCGCCGCCGGCGCGGAGGAGCGCACGCCGGTCGTGTCGCGCCGTGTCGACTGGCGTTCCGGGAGGCCACCGCGAGGGCCCCCGCCCAGAGGATCATCTGGGCGGGGGCCCTTCATCTCGCGCGGCCAGTCATCTCGCGCGGACAGTCGTCTTGCGCGGACAGTTGTCTTGCGCGGACGGTCGTCTCGAGCGGACGGCTGGGGCCGCCGAGGCAGCCTGAGGCGCTGCGCCGGGCTACTGGGCCAGAGGCGTGTTGCCGTAGTTGGCGTGGCACGCACCGCCGGAGAGGACATCACCCGGGGTCACCTTGTAGGTGCGGACGGACGGGTTGACGATGACGGTGTGCGCCGCGCCGTTGGCATCGGTCAGGGTCGAGCCGCACGCGTCGGCGGCCGCCTGGGTCCCGGAGGAGCCGCCGATCCAGACGTCGAACCAGACGGTGGTGCCTGCAGGGGCACCCGAATGGCAGGGCCCGTCCTGGGGGGTGGCCCCGTCGCCGCAGGTGTCCTCGACGATGAGGTACTTCTGCAGGTTGGGGATGTAGAGCCGGGTCCCGGCGGGGTAGTCGAGGGTATCGACGCCGCCCGTGATGGAGTGGCCGACGGCGACCGTGACCGGATCCGCCCAGGTGCCGGTGCCGCCCGCGGTCTTGTGCACGATGGGGTGGGAGACCTCGGCGGATCCCGCGGGGGTGTTGTCCCAGTACCCGTACCCGGTCGTGTACGCGGTGGTGACCACCGTCCCCGTCTCGTGGACGACGGCCGGGGCCTTCGGGGCAGCAGGAGCGGGGATCCGGGCCACCGGGACGGCGGCAGGGGCCGGGGCCACCGGGCGGTTCGCGGCACTGGGGGCCGGCAGGGCCACGGGGGCGGCGGCCGTGGGCGCGGCAGTGCTCGGGGGCGCCGTGGTGGGCTTGGCGGTGTGCTGGGCGGCGGGGGACTTCGTCGCGGTCGGCGTCGCATCGGGGGTGGCACTTGCTCCGGCGGAGCTCGGCAGGGCGGTTCCGTGCTGGGCGGCACCCGCGCACCCGGTCAGGGTGAGCAGCAGGGCGGCCGCGGCGGTGGACAGTTTTCTGGCGTGCTTCATGCAGGAGTTCTCTCTGGGTCTTCGTACTCGACATCGGCGCACGGCCCCCCAGTGCGCCAAGTCCAAGAGCGTAGTCGCGCTCCTGCGCGAGGCGAAACCGAGAGTCTGCCCCCGGCGGTCACTGCAGCGTCGGGGCCTCCCCGAAGTTCGCGTGGCACACCTGGCCCGAGAGGACGTCACCGGGGGTCACCCGGTAGTTGTGGATGCTCGGATCGAGGATGACGGTGTGGATGCCCGTCAACGTGGCCTGGCACTGCCTGGAGTCGGAGTTGCTGCCGGACGCTCCTCCGATCCAGATGTCGAACCATACCGTCGCCCCGCGGCGGGCGGCCCGGCCGAGGTTGTGGCACGGGATGTCCTGCGGGGTGGCCCCGTCCCCGCACGCGTCCTCGACGATGAAGTACTTCTCGAGGCTCGGGATGTACATGCGTGTCCCCGCGGGAAAATCGAGAGTGTCGACGCCGTTGCTGATCGAGTGGCCGACGGCGAGGGTGACGGGGTCCTGCCACGTTCCGGTGCCGCCCGCGCTCTGGTGCAGGACGGGGTTGGAGATGATGGTGGACCCGGGCGGGGTGTTGTCCCAGTATCCGTACCCGGTGGTGTAGGCGGTGCTGATGACCTTGCCGGATTCCTGCGGTGAGACGGTGCGGGCGGCGGAGGCGGACCCGGAGGGGGAGCCGGAGGCAGGAGACGGTCCGGGGCCCGGGGAGCCGGAGCAGCTGGTCGCCGCGAGCAGCACCGCGGCCGCCGCGGTCCAGGCCAGCCTCCTCCGCAGTGTAGTCATGGCGTCAGGCGCCCGCGGCGGGGCGCGGAGGCGCCGGCGTGGTGGCCGACGCCGGGACCGCGCGCACCAGGGGCGCGCGGCCCCGGTGGCGCCCCCGGCGCGCCGTCGAGCGGTCCTCGCGGAGGACCGTCCAGACGGCGAGCGCGAGAAGGATCACACCCGAGATGGCGATGACCACCCAGTCCACGGCAGCCTCCCTGCGTGAGTAGTCGGCACGGCTGAGGCCATTAGACCCTCGCGCCACCCTGCCCGTCCAGAGACTTCTGGGGCACAATCACGCCACCGTGCGCCCCGCCGCCATGGGCTAGAGGCCCACCAGATCGCGCAGGAAGGACGCGAGGTCGGCGGCGTCGTCCTCCTGGGCGAGGGTGACGGCAGAGCCGGCTCCGAGTTCGCAGGCCGGGCGCAGCGTGAAGGTGACCACGCGCCCGGTGCTCGTGGCGACGTCGAAGGCGCCGGGGGCCGGCTCCGAGACATACGCGAGGTTGGTGAGGTCGATCGTCGTCGGCTGTCCGGTCCCCGCGAGGGTCCCCCGGTCGAACGGGGCAAGGACGAGCTCGACGGGCCGGCGGCGGTAGCCGAGGACCAGCCCGGTGGGGACGGGGGCCCCGGGCCGGGGCCCCAACACGGACCCCCCGCACTCCGTCACACACACGAGGTTGTAGTCCCCGTAGTTGGGAATCTGGCTGTCGAAGACGTAATGGAGCGCGGCCTTCAGCGCGTCGTCGGGCTCGGGGGCGCGCCCGGTCGGGGCAGTGCTGCTCACAGTTCTCCTCTCGCCGAAGGCCAGTCTACGTACTCGGGGGCCGCCGGGCCCGGTACCGCACCGTCCACGCCTGTGCACGTGGCTCCGTCCCGAGCACGGCCCGCGAGCGCCTCGCCAGTACCCTGTGCCCATGGACTTCCGCCGACTGCTCCTGCTGAGGGAGCTCGCCGACCGCCGTACGATCGGTGCGACGGCCGATGCACTCGGCATCACCGCCTCGGCCGTCTCCCAGCAGCTCAAGCTCCTGCAGGAGGAACTCGGCGTCGTCCTCATCCAGCGCCAGGGGAGGGGCGTCCGCCTCACCGAGGCCGGAGAGGCGATGGCCGCGGCGGCGGCCGGCGTCGCCGTCGCGATGGCGCGCGCCGAGGCCACCGCCGACGGCTACCGCAGGGGCGAGCAGGCGAGGGTGCAGGCCGTGTTCTTCCCCAGCGCGGCCGAGATGTTCCTCCCCGGCCTGCTCGACCGCGTCGCCGCGTGCGAGGGCCTGCGCCTCGACGCGCGGCTCGAGGACCCCAACGCCCAGGGGTTCGTCGATCTCGCCGCAGACGCCGACCTCGTCCTGGGCCACTCCGTCAACGGCCCGGAGGAGTTCCTCCGCGATGGGCTCGTGGTCGAGCCGCTGCTCGAGGAGCCGCTCGACGTCGCGCTGCCGGGCGACCACCCGCTCGCCGCCCGGGACGTCCTCGAGCCCGACGATGTGGCGTCCTGGCCGTGGATCGGCGTCCCAGCGGGCTTCCCCTTCGACACGGTCCTGCGCCAGATCGAGCTGCAGGCCGGCCGCGTGGTCGACCGCGTCCAGCTCATGCCCGACCTGCGGGCCATGGAGGCGCTCGTCCGCGGCGGCCACGGGCTGAGCCTCCTGCCGCGCTTCACCTCCCGGGGGGCCCTCCGCAGCGGCCTGGTCCTGCGTCCCCTGACCGGCGTGCAGGCGCGCCGCAGCGTCGTCCTCCTGGCCCGCGCCGACGTCGCAGCCCGGCCCACGGTGCGCTCGGTCATGGACATGGTCCACGCCGAGGCCGAAAGGATCGTCCGCGAGGACGCCGCGGAGGCGTGATTCCCGCCACACCGCCGTCCTAGACTGTGCGCCATGACTGAGCAGCAGAGCCCCCCTCAGCAGGTCCAGACCGACGCGGCGCCCACGGGTGCGGACGCCAAACCCCGCAGCCGGGTGGTGACAGACGGCATCCACGCGGCCCCTGCCCGCGGGATGCTGCGGGCGGTGGGGTTCGGCGACGAGGACTTCGCCAAGCCTCAGGTCGGGATCGCGAGCTCGTGGAATGAGATCACCCCGTGCAACCTCTCGCTGGACCGCCTCGCCAAGGCAGCCAAGGAGGGGGTCCACGCCGCCGGCGGGTTCCCAATGCAGTTCGGCACGATCTCGGTCTCGGACGGGATCTCCATGGGCCACGAGGGCATGCACTTCTCGCTCGTCTCCCGCGAGATCATCGCGGACTCGGTCGAGACCGTCATGCAGGCCGAGCGGATCGACGGCCAGGTCCTCCTCGCGGGCTGCGACAAGTCGCTGCCCGGGATGCTCATGGCCGCGGCCCGCCTCGACGTCGCGAGCGTCTTCCTCTACGCGGGCTCGATCATGCCGGGGTGGGTCAAGCTCGAGGACGGCACCGAGAAGGACGTCACGCTCATCGACGCCTTCGAAGCCGTCGGGGCCTGCGCCGCCGGCAAGATGTCCCGGGGAGACCTGGATCGGATCGAACGGGCCATCTGCCCGGGCGAGGGCGCCTGCGGCGGGATGTACACGGCCAACACGATGGCCTCGGCTGCCGAGGCGCTCGGCATGTCGCTGCCCGGCTCCGCGGCGCCGCCGTCCGCCGACCGGCGCCGGGACATGTTCGCCCACCGCTCCGGCGAGGCCGTGGTCAACCTGCTCCGGCGCGGCATCACGGCGCGGGACATCCTCACCCGGGAGGCGTTCGAGAACGCGATCGCGGTGGTCATGGCCTTCGGCGGCTCGACCAACTCGGTCCTGCACCTGCTCGCGATCGCGCGGGAGGCTGAGGTCCGGCTCGAGCTCGAGGACTTCAACCGGATCGGGGACCGGGTCCCGCACCTGGGGGACCTCAAGCCCTTCGGCCGCTATGTCATGTACGACCTCGACCGGGTCGGGGGAGTGCCCGTCGTCATGCGCGCGCTCCTCGACGCGGGGCTGCTGCACGGCGACGCCCTGACGGTCACCGGCAGGACGGTCGCCGAAAACCTCGCCGAGATCTCGCCGCCGGACCTGGACGGGAAGATCGTGCGCGCCATGGACAACCCGATCCACGCCACCGGCGGCCTCTCGATCCTGCACGGCTCGCTCGCCCCGCAGGGCGCCGTCGTCAAGACGGCCGGGTTCGACGCGGAGGTCTTCGAGGGCACCGCCCGCGTGTTCGAGCGGGAGCAGGCAGCGCTCGAGGCGCTCGACCGGGGCCAGATCGCGCCCGGGGACGTCGTCGTCATCCGCTACGAGGGCCCCAAGGGCGGCCCCGGCATGCGCGAGATGCTGGCCATCACCGGCGCGATCAAGGGGGCCGGGCTCGGCAAGGACGTGCTCCTGCTCACCGACGGCCGCTTCTCGGGCGGCACCACCGGGCTCTGCATCGGCCACGTCGCGCCGGAGGCGGTCGACGCCGGCCCGGTCGCCTTCGTGCGCGACGGCGACCGGATCCGCGTGGACATCCCCCGCCGCAGCATCGACCTCCTCGTGGACGAGGACGAGCTGGCTGCGCGCCGGGAGGGCTGGTCGCCGATCCCGGCGAAGTTCACCCGCGGCGTCCTGGCCAAGTACGCCAAGCTCGTGCACTCCGCGAGCGAGGGCGCCGTCCTCGGCTGAGCCGGAGACCGGGGCGCCGCAGGCCGTCTCACGAGCGTCTCACGGTGTGGATGGGAGTCCGCATCGTGAGACGCGCCCTGACCAAATTGACACTCAAAAGCCCAATTCGCGAGACTGTGGGCATGCAGATCGCCCCGACGAGCATGGTGCTCGATGTCGTCCTTGCCCAGCGCGTGGCTCACTGAGCCCGTCTGGCACGATCTGTCACGCGCAACCCCTCGAAACGCCAGGCGGCCGAGGGGTTGTTTTCGTTGGAGCACACCTTCGCCACGAAGATCCTAAGGAAGAGACTGATGAGCAAAGGAACGCCGATCAGCCCATCGCTGATGGCTTCGAAGCCGTCCGCAGCCAAGGCCGCGGATCCTGTCGACACCGTCGACTCTGCCTCTGCCGTCCTGGGGCCCAACCGTGTTGTTGAGCCCACAGAGATGACTGGATCTGAAGCAATTGTCCGCTCGCTCGAGGAACTGGGCGTGGACGATGTCTTTGGTCTACCGGGCGGCGCGATCCTGCCGACCTACGACCCTCTGATGGCTTCGAAGATCAACCACGTGCTGGTGCGCCACGAGCAGGGCGCCGGCCACGCTGCCCAGGGGTACGCGATGGTCACCGGCCGTGTTGGAGTCTGTATCGCGACGTCGGGTCCGGGAGCCACCAATCTGGTGACCGCGATCGCCGACGCGCACATGGACTCCGTTCCCCTCGTCGCCATCACCGGGCAGGTCTCGAGCTCGGTCATCGGCTCGGACGCGTTCCAGGAAGCGGACATCGTCGGCATCACCATGCCGATCACGAAGCACTCCTTCCTCGTGACGAAGGCCGAGGACATCCCGCGCACCCTCGCCGAGGCGTTCCACCTCGCCTCCACCGGCCGCCCGGGTCCCGTCCTCGTCGACGTGACCAAGGACGCCCAGCAGGCCAAGACCATGTTCAGCTGGCCGCCCCGGATCGACCTGCCGGGCTACCGCCCGGTGACCCGCGGGCACAGCAAGCAGGTGCGCGAGGCGGCCCGCCTCATCGCCGCCTCCTCGAAGCCCGTGCTCTACGTCGGCGGCGGCGTCGTCAAGGCCCACGCCTCGGCCGAGCTCCTCGCCCTCGCGGAGGCCACCGGCGCTCCCGTCGTCACGACGCTCACGGCCCGCGGAGCCTTCCCGGACTCCCACCGCCAGCACCTCGGCATGCCCGGCATGCACGGCTCGGTCGCCGCGGTCACGGCCCTGCAGCAGGCCGACCTGCTCATCACCCTCGGCGCGCGCTTCGACGACCGCGTCACGGGGGTCCTGAGCACGTTCGCCCCGAACGCGAAGGTCATCCACGCCGACATCGACCCGGCCGAGATCTCCAAGAACCGCACCGCGGACGTTCCCATCGTCGGCTCGGTGAAGGAGATCCTGCCCGAGCTCACCGAGACGGTCGCGGGGCTGTACGCCAAGGACGGCGCCCCGGACATCACCGCGTGGTGGTCGTTCCTGGACCGGCTGCGCGAGGACTACCCGCTCGGGTGGACCGAGCCCGAGGACGGGCTCCTCGCCCCGCAGCGCGTCATCCAGCGCATCGGCGAGCTCACCGGCCCGGAGGGCATCTACGTGGCCGGCGTCGGACAGCACCAGATGTGGGCGGCCCAGTTCATCAAGTACGAGCGCCCGCACGCCTGGCTCAACTCGGCCGGCCTCGGCACCATGGGCTACTCCGTGCCGGCGGCCATGGGCGCCAAGGTCGGCAACCCGGACCGGCCGGTCTGGGCGATCGACGGCGACGGCTGCTTCCAGATGACCAACCAGGAGCTCGCGACCTGCGCGCTGAACAACATCCCTATCAAGGTCGCGGTCATCAACAACTCCTCCCTGGGCATGGTGCGCCAGTGGCAGACGCTCTTCTACGACGGCCGCTACTCGAACACCGATCTGCAGACCGGCGCGGACACCGTGCGCATCCCGGACTTTGTCAAGCTCGGCGAGGCCTACGGATGCGCCTCCTTCCGCGTGGAACGCGAGGAGGACATCGACACCGTCATCGCGCAGGCGCTCGAGATCAACGACCGCCCCGTGGTCATCGACTTCGTGGTGAGCCCGAACGCGATGGTCTGGCCCATGGTGCCCTCCGGGGTCAGCAATGACCTGATCCAGGTGGCCCGCAATTCCACCCCCGATTGGGAAGAGGAGGACTGAGCATGTCGCGCCACACCCTGTCCGTTCTGGTCGAGGACAAGCCCGGCGTGCTGACCCGCGTCGCGGGCCTCTTCGCCCGCCGCGCGTTCAACATCCACTCGCTCGCCGTGGGGCCCACGGAGGTCGACGGCGTCTCGCGGGTCACCGTGGTCGTCGACGCCGAGGGCGATCTGCTCGAGCAGGTCACCAAGCAGCTGAACAAGCTCGTGAACGTCATCAAGATCGTCGAACTGCTGCCGGAGAACTCGGTCCAGCGCGACCACCTGCTGATCAAGGTGCGGGCAGACGCCGTCACGCGCCTGCAGGTGACCCAGGCCGTGGACCTGTTCCGGGCCTCGATCGTGGACGTCTCGACCGATTCCCTCGTCGTCGAGGCCACGGGCACCTCGGAGAAGATCCAGGCCCTCCTCGCCGTCCTCGAGCCCTTCGGGATCCGCGAGATCGTCCAGTCCGGCACGCTCGCTGTCGGCCGCGGCTCCCGGTCCATGAGCGACCGCGCGCTCCGCGCGAGCTGACCCGCGCCGCGGGCCCCGGACCCGCGGCCGCCCCCACACCTCACAACGCAATCAAGGAGAACCAAGTGACAGAGCTGTACTACGACGACGACGCAGACCTCTCGATCATCCAGGGCCGCAAGGTCGCCGTGATCGGCTACGGCAGCCAGGGCCACGCCCACGCCCTCAACCTCCGTGACTCCGGCGTCGACGTCCGCGTCGGCCTCAAGGAGGGCAGCAAGAGCCGCGCGAAGGCCGAGGAGCAGGGCCTGCGCGTCCTGACCCCGCGCGAGGCCGCGGAGGAGGCCGACGTCGTCGTCATCCTCGCCCCCGACCAGGTGCAGCGCCACCTCTACGCCGAGGACATCGCCCCGGCGCTGAAGGAGGGCGACGCCCTCGTCTTCGGCCACGGCTTCAACATCCGCTTCGGCTACATCCAGCCGCCGGCCGGTGTCGACGTCATCCTCGTCGCACCGAAGGCCCCGGGCCACACCGTCCGCCGCGAGTTCGTCGCCGGCCGCGGCATCCCGGACATCATCGCGGTCGAGCAGGACGCCACGGGCAAGGCCTGGGACCTCGCCAAGTCCTACGCGAAGGGCATCGGCGGCACCCGCGCGGGCGTCATCAAGACCACGTTCACCGAGGAGACCGAGACGGACCTCTTCGGCGAGCAGGCCGTGCTCTGCGGCGGCGTGTCGCACCTCGTCCAGGCCGGCTTCGAGACCCTGACGGAGGCCGGCTACCAGCCGGAGATCGCCTACTTCGAGGTGCTCCACGAGCTCAAGCTCATCGTGGACCTCATGTGGGAGGGCGGCATCGCCAAGCAGCGCTGGAGCATCTCCGACACCGCCGAGTACGGCGACTACGTCTCGGGCCCGCGCATCATCTCGCCGGCCGTGAAGGAGTCCATGAAGGAGGTCCTCGCGGACATCCAGTCCGGCGCCTTCGCCAAGCGCTTCATCGACGACCAGGACAACGGCGCCGTCGAGTTCAAGGCCCTGCGCGAGAAGGAGGCCGGGCACCCGATCGAGGCGACCGGCAAGGCGCTGCGCGCCCACTTCTCCTGGCAGCAGCAGGACGCCGACTACACCGAGGGCTCGGCCGCGCGCTGACCCCGGCACCGCAGCGGCGGGCGAGGCCCTCGCCCGCCGCTGCTCCTCTCTGGGCGCGGCACCCGGCCCCAGAGACTCCATCGCTCCGCCCCGAACCGCCCCACCCCTGCCTGATCTGGAGAGGCCCCCGCCCCGTGACCACCAAGCCTGTCGTCCTCCTCGCCGAAGAACTCTCGCCCGCCACCGTCGCCGCCCTCGGACCGGACTTCGAGATCCGCTACACCGACGGCGCCGACCGCTCCCAGCTGCTGTCCGCGATCGCGGACGTCGACGCGATCCTCGTCCGCTCCGCCACGCAGGTGGACGCCGAGGCGATCGCCGCCGCGAAGAAGCTCAAGGTCATCGCCCGCGCCGGCGTCGGCCTCGACAACGTGGACATCAAGGCCGCCACCCAGGCCGGCGTCATGGTCGTGAACGCCCCGACCTCGAACATCGTCTCCGCCGCCGAGCTCACGTGCGGGCACATCCTCTCCCTCGCCCGCAACATCCCGGCGGCGAACACGTCGCTCAAGGGCGGGGCGTGGAAGCGCTCCAAGTACGCCGGCACCGAGCTGCTGGACAAGAAGCTCGGCGTGATCGGCCTCGGCCGCATCGGTGCCCTCGTGGCCGCACGCATGCAGGCGTTCGAGATGGACGTCCTCGCCTACGACCCGTATGTCACGGCCGCGCGGGCCGCCCAGCTGGGCGTCAAGCTCGTGAGCCTCGACGAGCTCCTCGCCCAGAGCGACTTCATCACCATCCACATGCCCAAGACCCCCGAGACCGTCGGCATGCTGGGCAAGGACGCGTTCGCGAAGATGAAGAACACCGCCTACGTCGTCAACGTGGCCCGCGGCGGCCTTGTCGACGAGGAGGCCCTCGCCCAGGCGCTCGAGGACGGCCAGATCGGCGGTGCCGGCATCGACGTGTTCGCCAAGGAGCCCAGCACGGACCTGCCGTTCTTCGGCCACGAGAACGTCGTCGTCACCCCGCACCTCGGCGCCTCGACGGACGAGGCCCAGGAGAAGGCCGGCATCTCGGTCGCCAAGAGCGTCCGCCTCGCCCTCGCCGGCGAGCTCGTGCCCGACGCCGTGAACGTCGCCGGCGGCGTCATCGCCCCCGACGTCCGCCCGGGCATCCCGCTCATCGAGAAGCTCGGCCGCATCTTCACCGCCCTCGCGCACGACTCGGTCACCCAGATCGAGGTCGAGGTGGCCGGCGAGATCGCCAACCTCGACGTCAAGTCGCTCGAGCTCGCGGCCCTCAAGGGCGTCTTCACCGACGTCGTCTCCGAGAAGGTCTCCTACGTCAACGCCCCGGTGCTCGCAGAGCAGCGCGGCGTGGCCGTGCGGCTGCTCACCACGACCGAGGCGGAGGACTACCGCAACGTCCTGACCATCCGCGGCCTCCTCCAGGACGGCACCCAGGTCTCGGTGGCGGGCACGCTCACCGGCCCCAAGCAGGTCCAGAAGCTCGTGGGCATCAACGGCTACGACGTCGAGATCCCGATCTCCGAGCACCTCGTGGTCATGTTCTACTCCGACCGCCCGGGCGTCATCGGCACGATCGGCCACATCCTCGGCATGAACCAGATCAACATCGCCGGCATGCAGGTGGCCCGCGCCGACGTGGCCGGCCAGGCCATGGCCCTGCTCACCGTCGACTCCGCGATCCCCGCCACCGTCCTCGAGACGGTCAAGAGCGAGATCGGCGCGACCGTCCTGCGCGAGGTCGACCTCGAGGACTGACCGCCCGCTCCTGCCCGCCCAGCCGGGCACGCACGACGGCGACCCCCGCCGCCCGCGGTGGGGGTCGCCGTCGTCCGTGGTCACTTTCGCCGCGTTTCGCTGTGCTTTGGCCGTCGGCCCGGCGGATCCGGTAATTTCTTAGGGTGAGTCCCGCATCTGAGAAGACACCCTTCTACATCACCACCGCCATCACGTACCCGAATGGGGCCCCGCACATCGGGCACGCGTACGAGTACATCTCCGCGGACGCCATGGCGCGCTTCAAGCGGCTCGACGGCTTCGACGTCTTCTTCCTCACGGGCACGGACGAGCACGGGCTCAAGATCGCCCAGACCGCCGAGCGGGAGGGCCTCACCCCCCAGCAGTTCGTGGACCGCCAGGCCGAGGTGTACCGCGAGGTCCACGAGCTGCTCGGCACGAGCTACGACCGCCTCATCCGCACCACCGACGCCGACCACTACGGCGCCGCCCAGTCCATCTGGAAGCGGATGGCGGACGCAGGGGACATCTACCTCGACAAGTACGAGGGCTGGTACTCGGTGCGCGACGAGGCGTTCTACACCGAGGACGAGACCGAGGTGCGCGACGGCGTGCGGTACTCGAAGGAGACCGACACCGAGGTCACCTGGACCGCCGAGGAGAGCTACTTCTTCCGGCTCTCCGCCTACCAGGACCGGCTCCTCGCGTACTACGAGTCCCATCCGGAGTTCGGTGCGCCGCAGTACCGGTTCAACGAGGTCATCTCCTTCGTCAAGCACGGGCTCGAGGACCTCTCCATCTCGCGGACCTCGTTCGACTGGGGCGTCCCCGTCCCCGACGCGCCGGGCCACGTCATGTACGTGTGGGTGGATGCGCTCACCAACTACCTCACGGGCGTGGGCTACCCGGACGTCGAGTCCGAGCAGTTCGAGCGGTTCTGGCCCGCGGACGTGCACATCATCGGCAAGGACATCTCCCGCTTCCACGCGATCTACTGGCCGGCCTTCCTCATGAGCGCGGGCCTCGAGCTGCCCCGGCGGGTCATGATCCACGGCTTCCTGCAGAACAACGGCGTGAAGATGTCCAAGTCGCTCGGCAACGTCGTGGCGCCCGCGGACATGATCGCCCAGTACGGCCTCGACGCCGTCCGCTACTTCTTCCTCCGCGAGGTGCCCTACGGTGCCGACGGCAGCTACAGTCACGAGGCCATCGTCGGACGCATGAACGCGGACCTCGCCAACAACCTCGGCAACCTCGCCCAGCGATCGCTGTCAATGGTCGCGAAGAACCTCGAGGGTGTGGTCCCGGAGCCGGGGGAGTTCACCGACGCCGACCGTGCGGTCCTCGACGCCGCGGCTGCCCTGCTGCCCGCCGTCCGGGGGGCCTTCGACCGGCAGGAGTTCTCCCGCGCGCTCGAGGCGATCTGGTCGGTACTCGGCGACACCAACGCCTACTTCGCCGAGCAGGCCCCGTGGGTGCTGCGCAAGACCGACCCGGCCCGGATGGCCACGGTCCTGTACGTGACGCTCGAGGTGGTCCGCCAGGTCGGCGTGCTCGTCCAGCCCGTCATGCCTGCCTCCGCGGCCCGGCTGCTCGACGTCCTCGGCCAGCCCGAGGGCGAGGCGCGCCTGTTCGCGGCACTCGGCACCCCCATCGCCCCCGGCACCCGGCTGCCCGCCCCGGCGCCCGTCTTCCCGCGCTACGAGGAGCCGGCCGGCGTCTGACGCGCGGAGGCTCCGGGGACGCGCCCGGGGCGCCGCCGCCGATTCACGCGCGGCCCGGCGGGGTACGGTCCTGACATGGTGTCGATCGAGCCCGCGAGGGGACTGTCAGCGGACGCGGCCGCGGAACCGGCAGCCACGGATTCCGCCGCCACGGACTCCACGGCCGCGGACTCCACCGCCGCGGACTCCACGGCGGGGGAGAACATCGCGGAGGCTGCCCGGGCCGCGGCGGGGGAGTGGCCGGGCCGCGCGCTCGGGCTCGCCCGCCGGCTGGGCGGCACCGCACCGTTCCCCGGCGAGGGCCGGACGAGCGAGCTGTGGGACCTGTTGGCCGCCCTCGGGGCCGCTGACCTCTCCGTGGCACGGGTCGTCGAGCCCCACCTCGATGCCCTCGCCATCCTCCGCCAGGCCGGGCTCGGCCGGCCCGAGACCGGGACCGTCTGGGGCGTGTTCGCGGCCGAGGGGCCGGGAGTGAAGCTCAAGGCCCGCCGCACGGCCGAGGGCTGGCGGCTGCAGGGGACCAAGCCCTGGTGCTCGCTCGCGGGGGCGCTCAGCCACGCGATCGTGACCGCGCACACCGGCCCGGACACGAGGCGCGCCTTCGCCGTCGGGCTCGGACACCCCGGGGTGGCGGTCCGCGAGGGCGGGTGGCACGCGCTCGGCCTCCCCGGCATCCCCAGCGGCCCGGTCGAGTTCGACGGCGTGCCCGCCGAGCCTGTGGGCGAGGACGGCTGGTACCTCGAGCGGCCCGGCTTCGCGTGGGGCGGGATCGGCGTCGCGGCCGTCTGGCACGGCGGCGCCCTCGGGGTGGCCCGGCGGCTGTGGGCCGCGGCCTCCCAGCGGACCCCAGACCAGATCGCCCTCGCGCACCTCGGCGCGGCGGACCTCGCGCTCGGGACCGCCCAGGCGGCCCTGGCCGACGCCGCCGCGGCCGTGGATGGGGGCGTGGCCGAAGGGGCCGCGGGGGCGCTCCTGGCGCTGCGCGTGCGGGGAACCGTCGCGGCGGCGGCCGAGACGGTCCTTGGGGTCGTCGACCACGCCCTCGGGCCCGCCCCGCTCGCCTTCGACGCCGAGCACGCCCAGCGGGTCGCGGACCTGCGGCTCTACCTGCGCCAGCACCACGCCGAACGGGACACCGCGGCCCTCGGCCGGGCACTGCTGGAGGCGGGGGAGCAGCCGTGGTGAGCTTCAGCCACCTCGACGCCGGCACCCCTGAGGCCCTCTGGGTCCGTGACGAGCGCCTCGCTGCGACGCCCCCGCTGGACCTCGCGGGGCTCCGCGCCCTCGTGGTCCTCGCCGCCCACCCCGATGACGAGACGCTCGGCGCCGGCGGCCTCATCGCCCACGCCGCCCGCTCGGGCGCCGCGGTGCATGTGGTCGTCGCGACAGACGGCGAGGCCTCCCACCCCGACTCGCCAACCTTCAGTCCCGAGCTGCTCGCCGAGATCCGCCGTGGAGAGGTCCGGGCCGCGGTCGGCGCGCTCGCCCCGTCGGCCACCCTCCGATGCCTCGGCCTCCCCGACGGCGCCCTCGCCGACCACGGCCCGGCACTCGAGCGGGCGCTGGGAGAGGCCGTCCGCGACGCGCTCGGTGAGGAGGCCGCCGGAGGGGACTGGGCCGGCGTCGTGCTCGCGGCACCGTGGCGGCACGACGCCCACACGGATCACGACGCCGCGGGCGCCGTGGCCGCGCGCGTGGCGGGCGAGGCCGGCGTGGCGCTGCTGGAGTACCCCGTGTGGATGTGGCACTGGGCCGCCCCCGGGAGCCCGCAGGTTCCGTGGGCAGAGGCCCGGCGGCTCGAGCTCGCCCCTGCGGTCAGGAGCGCCAAGGAGCGGGCCCTCGCGCTGCACGTCAGCCAGACGTCGCCGCTGTCGGAGCACTCCGGCGACGAGGCGCTGCTCAGCCCCGGCATGCAGGAGCACTTCGAGCGCGGCTTCGAGCTCTACTTCGCCTCGCCTCCGCGGGACGCCGGGGCGACCTTCGACGCGGTGCACGCCGCGAGCCCGGACCCTTGGAACTTCACGACCAGCTGGTACGAGCGGCGCAAGCGGGCCGTCACCCTCGCGGCCCTCCCGGCCGCGCGGTACCGGCGGGCGCTTGAGGTGGGCTGCTCGATCGGCGTCCTCACCGGTGAGCTGGCCGAGCGGGCCGATGAGGTCGTCGCGACCGACGTCAGCCCGCGGGCCCTCGAGCGGGCGGCGGAGCGCCTGCCCCACGCCGCTGCCATCAGCTGGGAGCACCGCCGCCTGCCGCAGGAATGGCCCGAGGGCGCCTTCGACCTCATCGTCGCCTCGGAGGTCGGCTACTACTTCGGCCCCGCCGAGCTGGACGAGTTCGTGCGGCGGTGCCTCGGGAGCCTCACGGACGACGGCGCGCTGGTCGCGTGCCACTGGCTCGGCGCCATCGACGGCTGGCAGCTCACCGGCGAGGACGTGCACGCGCGCCTGCGGGCCGAGGCTGGCCTCGAGACCGTGGTGCACCACCGAGAGCGGGACTTCCTGCTCGAGGTCTTCGCGAAGCCCCCCGCAGCGTCCGTGGCGCAGCGCGAGGGCCTCGCATGAGCGGAAGGCACGCGATCTCGGACGTCGTGGTGGTCATCCCGGCCAAGGACGAGGAGGAACTGCTTCCGGGCTGCCTGCAGTCGGTCGAGGTGGCCGTGCGCGAGCTCGCGGCGGCGGCCCCCCGTGTCCGCGTGGGCGTGACCGTTGTCCTGGACGGCTGCCGCGACGGATCGGCGGATGCCGTGGCGCGGTGGCCCCGGGCGCGGACGGTCGAGGGCGAGGCCGGGGGCGCGGGCGCGGCGCGGCGCCTCGGGGTGCGGCATGCGCTGTCCCGGGCAGGGGCGCCGAGGGATCGGGTCTGGATCGCCTCGACCGATGCGGACAGCAGGGTGCCGCGGGACTGGCTCGTCGAGCACGTGGCCCTCGCGGAGTCCGGCGTCGGGCTCCTGCTGGGCACCGTGGTGCCCGACCCCGCGGACCTCGATCCGGAGCGCCTCGCCGCCTGGCACGGCGCCCACCGGCTCGCCGACGGACACGGCCACGTCTTCGGGGCGAATCTCGGCGTACGGGCGGACGTCTACGGTGCGGCCGGGGGATTCCCCGCGCGGGCCTCGGGGGAGGACGAGGCGCTCGTCCTGGCCGCGAAGGCGCTCGGCGTGCGGTGGCGGGCCACCGACGCCTGCCGGGTGGTCACCTCGGGGCGGCTGCGCGGACGGGCGCCCGGCGGCTTCGCCGACTACCTCGCGGCCGCCCTGCCCTCCTAGCCCGATCCCGCGAGGTCACCCCGTGGGTGCGCGAGGTCACCGGGTGGGTGCGCGAGGTCACCGGGTGGGTGCGTGAGGTCACCCCGTGGGTGCTGTACAGGGCGGTACCCGGTCAGCAGGGCCTGTTGCTACGCAGCCGGAAACAGGGCGTGCGGGGTCGTGAGGAAGGCGCGCACCTTCGCACGGAGCGCTACCGGATCGTCGAGTTCCGGCCAGTAGATGTTGAGTACGCGCCACCCGGCGGCCACCAGCCGGGCTTCTCGTTCCTGCTGAGCGGACACCTTGGCATCCGGCGGCCCGTAATCAAAGTACTTGGCGTATCCGTGGACCTCGATGACGACCCGGCGATCGACCCAGGCGAAGTCGACGCGCTCGCGGCCGCGCGCCGTCGTGATCCACCGCTGGAGTTCCGGCTCTGGAAGGTTCCATTCCTCCAACAGCAGCCGGAGCCTGGTCTCAGCGGGTGACTCTGACCGGCCGTCGGCCGCCTCAAGGACCTCGCGTGCCCTCCTGATTCCGCGGGTCCCCTTGGCGTCAGCGACGAGCTGACGCAGGACGAGGTGGTCGGCGCCGTGGGCGAGCCCAGAGTCGGCGATGACGACGGCGAGTTCGAACGGCAGCATGCGGGCGCAGTCGAGGATGGTGCGCTCGAGCGAGGTTACCGCCAGGCCGTTGACAATGCGGATCTGCGTCTCAGGGATGCGCTGGTTGTGGCGCACCACGTCGTCGTTCGGACCGCAATCGCCGCGGCGTCCGGCGTGCGCGACATGGACGAGAGGGCGGCAGCGCCAGACTGAAAGTCCCCAGATCAGGGCAGCAGAGGTGTAGGAGTAGACGTGCGAGCCGCCGGTTGCGGCTGCGTTGTGCGCGCAGATGCGGACAACCATGGGATCCGGCGTCCCCGCCAGCGGCGCCGTATAGATGCCTCGCTCGCGCCGCACCAGGTCCCCGGATTCGGTCAGGGCACGGATGGCGCCGGGACTGATCCCGGCGGAGACCAGCATTGATCGCTGCAGCATCGGGACAGGAGAGAGCGCGTCGTCGCCGAGTTCTTGGAGCACGCGGCGCTCATGGGGATTGAGGTTGAGGTCCATGCCTGGAGTCTGGCGCAGCAGTCCCGTTCTTAGACCGACTGGGATGCTGTATGTGGACAACCGGTGCGGATCGGTTGCCCTACAGGGTGACCTCGCGCCTCCGCGGGGTGACGTCGCGGGCCTTTGGGGTGACCTGGCGCCTCCGCGGGGTGACCTCGCGGCTCTGCGGGGTGACTTCGCGGCTGCCCCGGCGAACCGTCCGAATAGCGAGACTGCGTGCCCAGCATGTGGATGCCTTCGCTAGGCTGACCCCATGACGCAGACGCAGCTCGACCTCGCAGTGATCCCCGGAGACGGCATCGGCCCCGAAGTGACGGCCGAGGCGCTCAAGGTCCTCCACCGCGCCCTCGAGGGCACCGGCCTGGAGGTCAAGGAGACGCACTACAGCCTCGGCGCGCAGCACTGGCTCGAGACCGGCGAGACCCTCTCCGAGGAGACGCTCGCGGACATCCGCGGCCGCGACGCGATCCTGTTCGGCGCCGTCGGCGCGGCCCCGGGCGATGCCCGCATCCCCTCGGGCATCCTCGAGCGCGAGGTCCTGCTCAAGCTCCGCTTCAGCCTCGACCACTGCGTCAACCTCCGCCCGTCGACGCTGTACGCCGGGGTGCCCACCCCCCTGGCGGCGCCGGGCACCATCGACTTCGTGGTGGTCCGCGAGGGCACCGAGGGCCCGTACACCGGCAATGGGGGCGCCCTGCGCACGGGGACGCCCCACGAGATCGCCACAGAGGTCTCCGTCAACACCGCCTACGGGGTCGAGCGCGTGGTGCGGGACGCCTTCCGCCGCGCGACCACGCGCCGGAACAAGGTCACCCTCGTCCACAAGCACAACGTCCTGGTCTACGCCGGCCACCTCTGGAAGCGCACCGTCGAGGCCGTCGCGGCGGAGTTCCCCGGCGTCGAGCACGACTACCTGCACGTCGACGCCGCGACGATCTTCCTCGTCACCGACCCGTCGCGCTTCGACGTCATCGTCACGGACAACCTCTTCGGCGACATCCTCACCGACCTCGCCGGCGCCGTCACCGGCGGCATCGGGCTCGCCGCCTCCGGCAACATCAACCTCGATGGCACGGCGCCGAGCATGTTCGAGCCGGTCCACGGCTCGGCCCCGGACATCGCCGGCCAGCAGAAGGCCGACCCGACGGCGGCGATCCTCTCGGCCGCGCTCCTGCTCGAGCACATCGGCCAGGCCGAGGCGGCGGCGCGCATCCAGTCGGCGGTCCGCGCCGACGTCGAGTCCCGAGCCCAGGCCGGCGCCCGCACCACTGCCCAGATCGGCGACGCGATCGCGGCCCGCCTCTGAACCGGCGCTGGCGGGACGGCCGACGGCGGGTGCCCACCCGCCGTCGTCCGTCCCTCCGTCCGGACACTGCGCAGGCGTAAGCTGGTGGAACTGACAGGCCCCGGGCCCCGGCAGCGACGCCGTCTGCCCGACTGATGTGGAGGAATCATGACTCAGAACGCCCTCGGCGTTGAATTCGAACGGCGGCTCTCGGAGACCCCGAAGAGCGCCGAGGAGCGTGCCGCGGTCCTGGCGAACCCGGGCTTCGGCGACTACTTCACGGACCACACGGCGGTCATCGACTGGAAGGTCGATGCCGAGGGCAACGGCGGCTGGCAGAACGCGCGCATCGAGCCCTACGGCCCGATCGCCATGGACCCGGCCGCCGCCGTGCTGCACTACGGCCAGGAGATCTTCGAGGGCCTCAAGGCCTACCGGCATGCCGACGGCACGGTGTGGACGTTCCGCCCCGAGGCGAACGCGCGCCGCTTCAACAAGTCGGCCCGGCGCCTGGCGCTGCCCGAGCTTCCGACCGAGGTCTTCCTCGAGTCCCTGCGCCAGCTGGTCTCCGTGGACCGCGACTGGGTTCCCTCCGGAGACGGGGAGTCGCTCTACCTGCGCCCCTTCATGATCGCGACCGAGGCCTTCCTCGGCGTGCGCCCGGCCCGTGAGGTGTCCTACCGGGTCATCGCGTCGCCGGCCGGCAACTACTTCGGCGGCGAGCTCAAGCCCGTGTCGATCTGGCTGTCCGAGAACTACGCCCGCGCCGGCCACGGCGGCACCGGCGAGGCCAAGTGCGGCGGCAACTACGCGGCGTCGCTCGCGGCCCAGCTCGAGGCCGAGGCGAACGGCTGCAAGCAGGTGCTCTTCCTCGACCCGACCAACGACTTCGCGGTCGAGGAGCTCGGCGGGATGAACATCTTCTTCGTCTTCAAGGACGGCACGCTCGTCACCCCCGCGCTCAACGGCAACATCCTCCACGGCGTCACCCGCGACTCCGTGCTCCAGCTGGCCGCCGACCGCGGCCTCACCGTCGAGGAGCGCAAGATCACCATCGACGAGTGGCGCCAGGCCGTCGCCGACGGCACCCTCGCCGAGGTCTTCGCGTGCGGGACCGCCGCGGTCATCACGCCGATCGGCGAGCTCAAGACGGCCGAGGGCTCGCTGGTCACGCCCGAGCTGGGCGCCGATTCGGTCGCCATGAGCATCCGCGAGCAGCTGCTCGGCATCCAGACCGGCAAGGTCGAGGACCTGCACGGCTGGCTGACCCAGCTCGCCTGAGCCCTTGGGCCCCGGGCCCTGAGCACTTGGGCCCTGAGCCCGGCCCCCTTCCGGGCTCCGCGCGAAGGCGCACGACGGCGCGTCCCCGCCCAGGCGGGGGCGCGCCGCTCTTCGTGGGGGATCCGCAGCCGCCGGAGCGCCCGTCAGCGGTCGGCGAGCGCCACGGTGGCCCCCGCGGTCGCGGCGACCAGGCCGGCGTCGTGCGAGGCCATGACGATCGCCGTCCCGGACTCGCGGCGGCCCGCGAGGAGGGCGCCGAGCGCGTGGGTCCGCTCGGCGTCGAGCCCCTGCTCGGGCTCGTCGAGGACGAGCAGTGAGGCCGGCTGCACGAGGGCGAACGTGATCCCGGCGGCCTGGCGCTCCCCGGCGGAGAGCTCCGAGGGGAAACGGTGCAGGATGCGGGTCAGGCGCAGCGCCTCGAGGACCGCGGCGAACCGGCCCGTGGCCGCCTCCCCGCCCCAGCTGACCGTCAGGAGCGTGAGGTGCTCCTCGAGCGTGAGGTCCTCGTAGAACGGCGGCGCGCCGAGGGCGGAGCCGATGTGGGTGTTCCGCCGCCTGGCGAGCGGGCCGCCGTAGGTCAGGGTGCCGGTGGTGGGCGTGTCGCGGCCGAGGATGAGGCGCAGGAGGGTCGTCTTCCCGGAGCCGTTGGGGCCGGTCACCGCGACGCACTCGCCGGCCGCCACCGAGAAGCTGACCGGGTCCAGGAGCGGCTCGCCGGCGACCTCCTTCCCGAGCGAGTCGGCGATCAGGAGGGGTACGTCGGTCGGGGTCGCCACCCGTTCGACTCTAGGGGAGCGCGCGCGGCGCGCCCAAGGCGGGACCTCCGCCGCCCCGGGCTCCGGGCCCGTCCCGGCACCTGCGGGCGGCCCGGGGACGCCGCGGTAGGGTAAGGCCCATGCGCATTGCCCGTTGTGTCAGCATCTCGGCCGCGGACGCGGCCCCCTTCTACGGCGTGGTCCAGGGAGAGCCCGGCCACGAGACGGTCGCCGCCATCAAGGGCGATCCGTTCTTCAACGGCGTCGAGCCCACGGGGGAGACCCATCCGCTCGAGGACGTCCGCCTCCTGGCGCCCATCATTCCCCGCAGCAAGGTTGTCGGGATCGGGCGCAACTACGCGGACCATGCCAAGGAGATGGGCAGCGACCTGCCCACCGAGCCGTCCATGTTCCTCGTCGCGAACACGGCCGTGGTCGGCCCCGGCGATCCCGTGGTGCTGCCCGAGTGGAGCGAGGAGGTCTCCTACGAGGGCGAGCTGTGCGTGGTGATCGGACGGATCTGCAAGGACGTGCCCGCCGAGAAGGCCGCGGACGTCATCTTCGGGTACACGGTCGGCAACGACTTCACGGCCCGTGACAAGCAGCGCACGGACCTCCAGTGGGCTCGCGCCAAGTCCTTCGACACGTCCAAGCCGCTGGGGCCGTGGATCGAGACGGACCTCGACGTCGAGGACCTCCGCCTCACCACGACGCTCAACGGCCAGACCAAGCAGGACGGCACGACCGCGGACATGGTGTTCGGCGTCAACGAGCTCGTGGCCGCGGTGTCCGCCGCGTTCACCCTCCTCCCCGGCGACGTCATCATGACGGGGACGCCGGCCGGCGTCGGCCTCGTGCGCGACGGCGACCGCGTCGAGGTCGAGATCGAGGGCCTGGGCGCCCTCGCCAACCCCGTCGTGCGGCGGTAGCGGGGCCGGAGGTCCAGGAGGTGGCTTCCGGACGCCCCTAGAATGGGGAGCACTATGACTTCCTCGCCCGCTGAGCCCCTGCTCGATCCCGCCTCGATCCCGTCCGTCATGCCCCACACCCCGGTGCGCGTGCGCTTCTGCCCGTCCCCGACCGGGACCCCGCACGTGGGCATGGTCCGCACTGCCCTCTTCAACTGGGCGTACGCCCGGCACACGGGGGGCACGTTCGTGTTCCGCATCGAGGACACGGATGCTCAGCGCGACACGGAGGAGAGCTACCAGCAGATCGTCGAGGCCCTGCGCTGGCTGGGCCTGACCTGGGACGAGGGCATCGACGTCGGCGGCCCGCACGAGCCGTACCGCCAGTCCCACCGCCTGGACCTCTACAAGGACGTGGCCGCCAAGCTCAAGGACGCCGGCTTCCTCTACGAGTCGTTCTCGACTCCGGACGAGATCGAGGCCCGCCACCGGGCCGCCGGCCGGGACCCCAAGCTCGGCTACGACAACTCGGACCGCGACCTCACCGAGGAGCAGAAGGCCGCGTTCCGCGCCGACGGCCGCGAGCCCGTCCTGCGGTTCCGGATGCCGGCGGAGGACGTGGTCTTCGACGACCTCATCCGCGGGGAGATCCGCTTCAAGGCCGGCTCGGTGCCGGACTTCGTGGTCGTGCGCGCGGACGGCTCGCCCCTGTACACGCTCGTGAACCCGGTGGACGATGCGCTCATGGGCATCACCCACGTGCTCCGCGGCGAGGACCTCCTCTCCTCGACGCCGCGCCAGGTCGCGCTCTACCACGCGCTGCACGCCGTGGGCGTCGCGAGCTACATGCCGATCTTCGGGCACCTGCCCTACGTCATGGGCGAGGGCAACAAGAAGCTCTCCAAGCGCGACCCGCAGTCGAACCTGTTCCACCACCGGGACCGCGGCTTCATCCCCGAGGGCCTCCTGAACTACCTCGCGCTCCTGGGCTGGTCGCTGTCCGCCGACGAGGACATCTTCACCGTGGACCAGCTCGTGCAGCACTTCGACATCGCCGACGTGCTGCCCAACCCGGCCCGCTTCGACCAGAAGAAGGCCGAGGCCATCAACGGCACCCACGTGCGCATGCTCGAACCGGCCGACTTCCGGGACCGGCTCGTCCCCTACCTCCGCGCCGCGGGACTCGTGGGGGAGGCCCTCACGCCGCGCCAGGAGGAGATCCTCACCGAGGCCGCGCCCCTCGTCCAGGAGCGCATCGCCCTCCTCGGCGAGGCCCCGGAGATGCTCGGCTTCCTCTTCACCGAGGACTCCGACATCACGATCGCCGAGGACGCGCTCAAGGGCATGCCGGCCAACCTCGCCGAGGTGCTCGACGCGGCCCTGGCCGCCCTCGAGCCGCTCGCCGAGTGGACGGCCGAGGCCATCCAGGACGCCCTGCGGTCCGCCCTCGTCGACGGCCTCGGCATCAAGCCCCGCCTGGCCTTCGGCCCGGTCCGCACGGCCATCTCCGGCCGCCGGATCTCCCCGCCGCTGTTCGAGTCGATGGTCATCCTCGGCAAGGAGTCCTCGCTCGCGCGCATCAAGGCCTTCCGTGGCTGAGCTCACCGCCGCTGCCCCGGCCCAGACGGCGGCGACATACGACGGCGGGGCCGCACCCGCCGTCGTACGCCGCCCTCCGGCGGACCGCACCGCGCTCGTGAAGGGGGTCCTGCTCGACATCGACGAGACGCTCGTGGACCTCGAGGGCGCGATGGACCGCGCGCTGCGCGAGGTGAGCGCGGCGCTGCTGCCGGGCCTGGACGACGCGGGATGGACCACGTTCTGCAGGATCTTCACCCGCGGCTCCGACGACATCTACGAGCGGTACGTGGCACGCGAGATCACCTTCGCCCAGCAGCGCGTGCTGCGGGCCGAGCGCTGCCTCGCGCACTTCGGGCGCGCGTTCGCCTCGGACGCCGAGTCGGCGGCGTGGCTCGAGGCGTACGAGACGGCCCAGCCTGCCTACGTCCGCGCGTTCGACGACGTCGTGCCGCTCCTGGACGCGCTGGACGCCGCGGGCGTCGCGTACGGGGCCGTGAGCAACAACGTCCACGACTACCAGCGCGCCAAGCTCGACACGGCCGGCCTCCAGCGCATCGGCGTCCTCGTGGGCATCGACGCGGTCGGGGTGGCCAAGCCGGACCCCGCGATCTTCCACGAGGGGCTGCGCCGGCTGGGGACCGCCGCGCAGGAGACGGTGTACATCGGGGACAACCCCGCGCACGACGTGATTGGCGCGGCCTCCGCGGGCCTGCGGGGGATCTGGCTCAACCGCCGGTCCACCGTCCTGGACGCCGCGATGGCGCCGTCCGTGCCCGACCAGGTCACCGGACTCGAGCAGGTCCCGGCGCTCCTCGGCCTGGGCTGACCTCGTCTGCGGGGCGCCGGCGGGCCGAGGGCGCGCCGATTTGTGGCGTGCGGGAGCTTCGGGTAAAGTAATTACTCGTGCTGAGGGGCACGGAGCGCATCGGAGGGATCCGGTGGGCGCGGCCCGGAAGACACAGTGGGATATGGTGTAATTGGCAACACTACGGTTTCTGGTACCGTCATTCTAGGTTCGAGTCCTGGTATCCCAGCTCCGGATGTCCTGCCCCCGGGCAGTGCGGAAGGATCGCTCACTTCTGAGCACGGTAAAGTACCACGGCCCCATCGTATAGCGGCCTAGTACGCCGCCCTCTCACGGCGGTAACGCGGGTTCGAATCCCGCTGGGGTCACTGAAGGTCCGGCAGCAGCCGGTCCTTCGACAAAGCCATCCACTGCGGATGGCCGGAGCGCGCGCCATCTCGGCGCGTGCAGTGCGAGGCCCCATCGTATAGCGGCCTAGTACGCCGCCCTCTCACGGCGGTAACGCGGGTTCGAATCCCGCTGGGGTCACCTCATGGAGGGCTCGGTCTTCGGACCGGGCCCTCTCTGCGTGCCTCAATCTGCAGGCCCCGGAAGGGGCATCAGTCGAACGCCGCCTGGACCTTCTCGAGGGTGCGGAGATTGCGCGTCGTCGTGGTGGCCTTGAAGGCAGGCTTGGCCGTCGCCTTGGACAGCGGCGCGTCGAGGGTGGACCCCTTGGGGCAGCGCCAGGCGAGGGCCAGCGGGCCCAGGCGCACGTGGGCACCGTCCTCGTCCTCCCCGCTGGAGGCGCCCGCGTCCAGGAGCACGACGAGCCGGTCGAGGGCCGCGGGATCCGAGGACAGGGTGACGTAGGCGTGCACGTCCGGGTTGTCCGGCGGGTACGGGCACGAGCGCACGAGGGCCTCGACGTCCTGCCGCGCGAGGACGATCACCCAGGCGTCATAGCCGAAGGCCGCGCGCAGGGCCTCCTCGATCCGATCCTTCAGGGCGGCCGCGTCCAGGTCGGTGGACAGCACGGCGTTCCCGCTCGCGAGCAGCGTCTTCACTCCGCTCACGGGCAGCGCGCCGAGGACCTCGCGCAGCTGAGCCATCTTGATGGTGATGCCGCCGACGTTCACGCCGCGCAAGAAGACCGCGAAATCGGCCACAGGGCCTCCCCCCGCTCCGGTGGGTGGTCCGGTCCGGCTAGTCGTTGCCCTTGCGCAGGGCCTCGGTCAGCAGCCGTCCGGCGTTGCAGATGACCTCAGCATGCTGGCGGCCCGGCTGACGGGTCAAGCGCTCGATCGGGCCCGAGATCGACACGGCGGCGATCACCCGTCCGGAGGGCCCGCGGACCGGGGCGGAGACGGAGGCGACCCCGGGTTCGCGTTCGCCGAGCGACTGGGCCCAGCCGCGGCGTCGGACGCCGGCGAGCACGGTGGGGGTGAATCGGGCGTTGTTGAGGCCTTCGAGGAGCCGGTCGTGGTCCTCCCAGGCGACGAGGATCTGGGCCGCGGAGCCGGCCTTCATGCTCAGCTGCGTGCCCACGGGGATCGTGTCGCGCAGCCCCACGGGACGCTCCGCGGACGCCACGCACACGCGCCAGTCGCCCTGGCGGCGGAAGATCTGCGCGCTCTCTCCCGTCGCATCGCGCAGCTGCATCAGGATGGGGCCGGCCGCCGCGATGAGCCGGTCTTCCCCGGCCGCGGAGGCGAGCTCCACGAGGCGGGACCCGAGCACGAACCGGCCCTGCATGTCCCGCGCCACGAGGCGGTGGTGCACGAGGGCAAGCGCCAAGCGGTGGACCGTGGGGCGGGCGAGGCCCGTGGCCGCCACGAGTTGGGCGAGCGTGGTGGGCCCCGCCTCCAGCGCATCGAGTACGAGGGCAGCCTTGTCGATCACGCCGACGCCACTAGTATTGTCCATAGGTTGATATTGGCGTCTCAATATCTGAGATGCAAGTCGACGAGGTGGCCAGCGCGGCCGGCTCGCTGGTCCACTGGTACCAGGCAGCCAGGAGGCGGGCCAGGCGAGCACTGGCCTGATCGGCGCTGGACGATCAGCACTGGCCTGATTGGCACTGGACATCAGCACTGGACATCAGCACTGGCACGAGTCGGAGGGAGCAGGCCGTGGGACGCACACTGGCCGAGAAGGTCTGGGACGCACACGTGGTGCGCAAGGGCGAGGACGGGCAGCCCGATCTGCTCTACATCGACCTCCACCTCGTGCACGAGGTCACCTCCCCGCAGGCGTTCGAGGGCCTCCGCCTCGCGGGCCGGAGGCTCCGCCGCCCGGATCTGACGATCGCGACCGAGGACCACAACACGCCGACGATCGACATCGACAAGCCGATCGCGGACCCGACGAGCCGGACCCAGATCGAGACCCTGCGGGCCAACTGCGCCGAGTTCGGGGTGCGCCTGCACTCGCTCGGCGACAAGGAGCAGGGCATCGTGCACGTCGTCGGCCCCCAGCTCGGCCTCACCCAGCCGGGGCTGACCATCGTCTGCGGCGACTCGCACACCTCGACCCACGGCGCGTTCGGGGCCCTCGCGATGGGCATCGGCACCTCCGAGGTCGAGCACGTCATGGCGACCCAGACGCTGCCGCTGAAGCCCTTCAAGACGATGGCCATCACGGTGGAGGGAACCCTCAAGCCCGGCGTGAGCAGCAAGGACATCATCCTCGCCGTCATCGCCAAGATCGGCACCGGCGGGGGCCAGGGATACGTCCTCGAATACCGGGGGTCGGCGATCCGGTCCCTGTCGATGGAGGCCCGCATGACCATCTGCAACATGTCGATCGAGGCCGGCGCGCGCGCGGGGATGGTCGCCCCGGACGAGACGACCTATGCCTTCATGAAGGGCCGCCCGCACGCCCCGCAGGGCGCGGAGTGGGACGCGGCGGTCGACTACTGGAACACCCTCCGCACGGACGACGACGCGGTCTTCGACGCCGAGGTCTTCCTCGATGCCGACGAGCTCGAGCCGTTCGTCACGTGGGGCACCAACCCCGGCCAGGGGGTGTCCCTCTCGCAGTCCGTCCCCGACCCGGAGAAGATGGCGGACGAGAACGCCAAGGCCAACGCCCGCCGCGCCCTGGAGTACATGGGGCTCGCCGCGGGCACGCCCATGAAGGACATCCGCGTCGACACCGTCTTCCTCGGCTCGTGCACGAACTCGCGCCTCGAGGACCTGCGCGCTGCCGCGGAGATCATCCGCGGCCGCACCAAGGACCCGAACGTGCGGATGATGGTGGTTCCCGGCTCCGCCCGGGTGCGCCTCGAGGCCGAGGCCGAGGGGCTGGACAAGGTCTTCACCGAGTTCGGGGCCGAGTGGCGCTTCGCCGGCTGCTCGATGTGCCTGGGCATGAACCCGGACCAGCTCCAGCCGGGGGAGCGGTGCGCATCCACCTCGAACCGCAACTTCGAGGGCCGCCAGGGCAAGGGCGGGCGCACGCACCTCGTCTCGCCCGTCGTCGCTGCGGCCACCGCGGTCCGCGGGACGCTCTCGTCGCCGTCGGACCTCGACCCCATCCCCGCGGACACCGCCGCCGGCGCGGCAGCCTAAGGAAGGACCCAGCCATGGAGAAGTTCACCACCCACACCGGCATCGGCGTGCCGCTGCGCCAGTCCAATGTGGACACCGACCAGATCATCCCCGCGGTGTTCCTCAAGCGCATCACCCGCACCGGGTTCGAGGACGCCCTCTTCGCCTCGTGGCGCAAGGACGAGTCCTTCATCCTCAACCAGGCCCCCTTCGACGCAGGCTCCGTGCTCGTGGCCGGACCCGACTTCGGCACTGGCTCCTCCCGCGAGCACGCCGTGTGGGCGCTGAAGGACTATGGCTTCAAGGTGGTCCTCTCGTCCCGGTTCGCGGACATCTTCCGCGGCAACTCCGGCAAGCAGGGGCTCCTCGCCGCCGTCGTGGCCCAGGACGACATCGAGCTCATCTGGAAGGAGCTCGAGAACCACCCCGGCACGCAGGTCACGGTCGACCTTGCCTCCAAGACCGTCACGTGCGCGAACATCGTGGCCCCGTTCGAGATCGACGACTACACGCGCTGGCGACTGCTCGAGGGCCTCGACGACATCGGCCTGACCCTCCAGCACGAGGAGGCCATCACCGCGTACGAGGCCTCGCGGCCCTCCTTCAAGCCCACCACCCTCCCCGAGCCCACCACCCTGCCCGCCAAGGCCTGAGCGGGCCGACGCGCCAAGGAAGCTCGCCCCGGGGTTTTCACTGCCCCGGGCGCGAGCTTCTATGCTTAGCAGGGTCTCCGCGCGGGCGGAGCTGCAGCAGTGGCTATGGGGGCCAGTGAGGAAAAGGTGCGCATGAGCAGTGTTCTGACCATCCGGGGCGGCATCCCCCTTTCGGGCAAGGTGACGGTCCGGGGCGCGAAGAACCTCGTCCCCAAGGCCATGGTGGCCGCCCTCCTCGGCAACGAGCCGTCGAGGCTCCGCAATGTGCCGGAGATCCAGGACGTCGACATCGTCACGAGCCTGCTCCAGCTGCACGGCGTCGCCGTCGAGCGCGATGCCGCCACAGGCGACCTCACGCTGGACCCGACGAACGCCAAGACCGCCAAGGTCGCGGACATCGACGCCCACGCCGGCGACTCCCGCATCCCGATCCTGCTCTGCGGGCCGCTCATCCACTCGATCGGGGAGGCGTTCATCCCCGACCTGGGCGGCTGCCGGATCGGCGACCGCCCCATCGACTACCACCTCGACGTCCTGCGCCAGTTCGGCGCCGTCGTCGACAAGCGCCCCGGCGGCATCAGCATCTCCGCGCCGCGCGGACTCAGGGGCGCCAAGATCACGCTCCCGTACCCGAGCGTGGGGGCGACGGAGCAGGTGCTCCTCACCGCGACGCGGGCCGAGGGCGTCACCGAGCTCAAGGGCGCGGCGATCGAGCCCGAGATCATGGATCTCGTCGCGGTGCTGCAGAAGATGGGCGCGATCATCGCCGTCCTCAACGACCGCACCATCCGCATCGAGGGCGTGCGCGAGCTCGGCGGCTACACCCACCGCGCCCTCTCGGACCGCAACGAGGCGGCGTCCTGGGCCTCGGCGGCCCTCGCGACCCACGGCGACATCTTCGTTGAGGGCGCGAGCCAGCGCGACATGGTGACCTTCCTGAACGTCTACCGCAAGCTCGGTGGCGGCCTCTCGATCGAGGACGAGGGCATCCGGTTCTTCCACCCGGGCGGGAAGCTCTCGCCCCTCGTGCTCGAGACAGACGTCCACCCCGGCTTCATGACCGACTGGCAGCAGCCCCTCGTCGTCGCCCTGACCCAGGCCGAGGGCGTGTCGATCGTGCACGAGACCGTGTACGAGAACCGCTTCGGCTTCACCGAGGCCCTCGGCCGCATGGGCGCGACCATCCAGCTGCACCGCGAGTGCCTGGGCAGCGTGCCCTGCCGGTTCGGGCAGCGGAACTTCCTGCATTCGGCGGTCATCTCGGGCGCCACGCCACTGCACGGCGCCGACTTCGACGTCCCGGACCTCCGCGGCGGCTTCAGCCACCTCATCGCGGCCCTCGCGGCCGACGGCGTCTCCCGCGCCACCGGGGTGGGCGTCATCCGCCGCGGGTACGAGTACTTCACCGAGAAGCTGGGCGCCCTCGGCGCCGACTTCGACCTCGAGGAGGGCCAGTGAGCCGCGCGCCGAAGACGGCCCTGAGGGAGAGCACCGGCGAACGGGTCGCGTTCGCGATCGCCGGCGCCGTGGTCCGGCCCCTCCTGAACCTCCTGATGCGCAAGGAGTGGCGCGGCACGGAGAAGCTCGTCGGCCTGCCGGGGCGCGGCGGGTTCATCGCGTGCGTGAACCACTGCACCGAGATCGATCCGCTCACCGTGGGCCACATGCTCTACAACCAGGGGCGCCCGCCGCACTTCCTGGCCAAGGCGGGCCTGTTCAAGCCCCCGGTGCTCGGCCAGATCATGAAGGGCACCAAGCAGATCCCCGTGGACCGCGGGGGCACCGGAGCCGGCGCGTCCCTCGAGGTCGCCCGCGAGGTGATCGACGAGGGCGGGGCGATCATCGTCTATCCCGAGGGCACCCTCACCCGCGACCCGGGGCTGTGGCCCATGAAGGGCCACACGGGCGCCGCCCGGCTGGCCCTCAAGACCGGCGCCCCCGTGGTCCCGATCGCCCACTGGGGGGACCACGAGCTGTTCCCGCGCTACGCCAAGCGGCTCTACCCCTTCCCGCGCAAGAAGGCCGTGGTCCTCGTAGGGGACCCCGTGGACCTGTCCGACCTCGTAGGTCGTCCGCTGGACAAGACCACCCTCGTCGAGGCCACCGAGCGGATCATGGACGCGATCACGGCGCTCCTGGCGGAGCTGCGCGGCGAGCAGCCGCCCGCGCAGCGGTGGGACCCTGCCCAGCACCAGCAGTCCCTCCACGGGCGCGACGTCGAGCGCGGCGGGGCCTGAGGGTGGCCGCGGAGCATCGGGGCCGCGGGCCGCTCGAGCGCATCGCCGTCATGGGCGCCGGGAGCTGGGGGACCACCTTCGCCAAAGTCCTCGGCGATGCCGCGGCGAACCACGGCAGCACCCGCTCGGTCCGCCTCTGGGGCCGCAGCCCCGAGGTGGTCGCCGACGTGGCCCGCCACCGGAACGCCCGCTACCTCGGCGACATCGAGCTGCCCGCCTGCATCACCGCGACCCTCGACCCGGCCGAGGCTCTCGAGGGGGCGCAGCTCGTGGTCCTCGCCGTCCCCGCGCAGTCCCTGCGCGCCCAGCTCGCCGCCTGGAGCGCGCACGTGCCGCGCGACGCCGTCGTGCTCTCCCTCATGAAGGGGCTCGAGCTGGGCACGGACAAGCGGATGAGCGAGGTCATCGCCGAGGTCACCTCACTGCCCCCCGAGCAGATCGCCGTGCTTTCAGGCCCCAACCTCGCGCTCGAGATCGCGCGCTCCCAGCCCACCGGCGCGGTCGTCGCGTGCACCGACCACGCCACCGCCCAGTGGATCGCCGAGTCCTGCACGGCGCCGTACTTCCGGCCCTACATGAGCACGGACGTGACCGGAGTGGAGATCGGCGGCATCGTCAAGAACGTGATCGCCCTCGCCGTCGGGATCTGCGAGGGCAAGGAGATGGGCGACAACACGAAGGCCACCGTCATCACGCGGGGCCTGGCCGAGACCACGCGGCTCGCCGTGGCGCTCGGGGCCGACCTCACCACGATGGCCGGGCTCGCCGGGCTGGGCGACCTCGTGGCCACCTGCTCGTCCAAGCTCTCCCGCAACCACACGGCCGGGCGGCTCCTGGGCCAGGGGCTCGACACCGAGGCCGTGGGCGCCCGCATGACCCAGGTCGCCGAGGGCATCAAGTCCGCCCCGGCCGTCCTGGAGCTCGCACAGCGCCACGGCGTGGACATGCCCATCACCGCCGGAGTCGTGGCCGTCCTGCGGGGCGAGCTGCCGGTGGAGAAGCTCGAACCGCTGCTGCTGGCGCGGCAGCTCAAGTCAGAAGGCGACTAACCGTGACAGAGACCAGGAAGACCCGCGTTGCCCTCCTCTTCGGGGGCCGCTCGAGCGAGCACGCCGTGAGCTGCGTGACCGCCGCGGGCGTCATGGGCGCGATCGACACGGACAAGTACGAGGTCGTGCCCGTCGGCATCACCCGGTCGGGGCAATGGGTCCTCTCCCAGGGGGACTGGCACCAGTGGGCCCTCGACTCCGGCCGGCTGCCGGAGGTCGAGGCCGCCGAGGCCACCGTCCGGCTCGCCGAGAACGACGGCGCGGCCCGGCTCCTCGTCAGCGAGCCCGGCCAGGTGCCGCGGGAGCTCGGCGAGGTCGACGTCGTCTTCCCGCTCCTGCACGGCGCCTTCGGTGAAGACGGCACGATCCAGGGCCTCCTCGAGCTCGCCGACGTCCACTACGTCGGCGCGGGCGTCCTCGCCTCCGCGGTCGGGATGGACAAGCACTTCATGAAGGTCGCCTTCGCGGCGGCAGGCCTCGCCGTCGGCCCGTACACCACGGTGACCGACAAGCAGTGGCGGCGCGACCCGCAGCAGGTGCGGGACGCCGTCGCGCGCCTCGGCTACCCCGTGTTCGTCAAGCCGTGCCGCGCGGGCTCATCGGTGGGCATCTCCAAGGTGGACCGCCCGGAGGAGCTCGACGCCGCCATCGCCGAAGCGCGGCGGCACGACCTGCGCCTCGTGATCGAGGCCGCGATCGTGGGCCGCGAGATCGAGTGCGGCGTGCTCGAGGGCCGCGGCTGCGACGCCCCGCGCACGTCCCTCCCGGGCGAGATCGTGGTCCAGGGCGGCGCGCACACGTTCTACGACTTCGCCGCGAAGTACGTCGAGAACGACGCCGCGTCGCTCTCGTGCCCGGCCGACCTGCCGCCGGAGGCGATCGAGCAGGTCCGCGAGCTCGCGGCGACCGCCTTCGACGCCGTCTCCGCTGAGGGACTCAGCCGCGTGGACTTCTTCTACACGCCCGAGGGCGAGTTCGTCATCAACGAGATCAACACCATGCCCGGGTTCACGCCGATCAGCATGTACCCCGCAATGTGGGCGGCGACGGGGCTGGGCTACCGGGAGCTGATCGACGAGCTCATCCAGCTGGCCCTCGACCGCCCCACAGGGCTGCGGTAGCGCCCGGCGCGCGGCTCAGCCGTTCGCCGGCAGGGTGGCCAGGTCCTCCTGCCCCACGCAGTGGCGGGTGGCCGGGACCTTGGAGACGGCCGGGGACAGGGTCGCCAGGACGGTCGCGGAACTCGCCCGGCTCGCGTCCAGGAGCAGCTCCGTGGCGGGCTCGCGACCGAACGTGGTGAGCGTGTAGGTGCCCCCGTCGCCCGTCCCGGGCGAGCCGCCGGTCCCGGGCGAGCCGCCCGCCCCGGCGGGCGACGGTGCGCCCGGGGTTCCGGGGGAGTCCTGCCTGATCACCCAGTCCACGCCGTTCACGCTCACGCACCGGTCCGTGGTCGGGCCCGGCGCGGGGACGCCGCAGCGGAGCACGACGGCGGCCGGGTCGCCCCACGCCGCCGTGGCCTGGCTCGTCGTGGTGCGCAGCCGGGCGTCGCCGATCGCGTCCGGGAGGGCGAGCATGAGCGGTGCGCACGCGGGATCCGCCGCGCCCGCGGCCGGCTGCACGGAGACCGGGGCGGAGCATCCGGCGAGTGCGGCGACCAGGGCAACGAGGGCCGCCGGGATGCCGTACCGGGCTGCGCGGGGGTGGCTTCGTGCGGACATGCTTCTCCATCCGGGGGGCGAGGGGGTCCTTCCAGACTACCGCCGCCGCGGACGCCGCCCGCGCCGATAGGCTGGGTGCGTGACAGATTCCCAGCGTCTGGCGGCGCGCGTGAGCGAGGTGAGCGAGCGGGAGCTGCTCGAGCGGATCTTCCCCCGGCTGGCGGTCCTCGGATCGCCGATCCTCGGCCCGGGCGACGACGCAGCGGTGCTCGCCGCCCCGGACGGCCGCGTGGTGGTCAGCACCGACACGCAGACCGAGGGACAGGACTTCCGGCTCGCCTGGCCCAACGGGTACCGCACCAGCGGAGCGGACGTGGGCTGGAAGGCCGCGGCGCAGAACCTCAGCGACATCAACGCCATGGGAGCGGTCGCGACCGGCATGGTGGTGAGCCTCACCCTGCCGGCCGAGACGGAGATCGCCTGGGTCGAGGGCCTCGCCGACGGCCTCGTCGAGGCCATCGTCGGGCTCGGCGCCCCCGGCTGCACGGTGGCCGGAGGAGACCTCGGCCTCGGCGGCGAGCTGTCGGTGACCGTCACGGTCCTCGGGAGCCTCGAGGGCCGCGCGCCCGTGCTGCGCTCCGGGGCACGGCCAGGAGACGTCGTCGCCGTCGCCGGACGCCTCGGGCCCGCCGCCGCCGGACTGGCCCTCCTGGAGCACGGCCCCCGGTACGCCGAGCTCGATCAGGAGGCCCTCGGCGTCATCCGTTCCTTCTGCCGACCGAGGCCGCCCCTTGCCGCGGGGCCCGACGCGGCACGCGCCGGGGCCACAGCCCTCATGGACCTCTCCGACGGCCTGCTCAAGGACGGCGACCGCCTGGGGCGGGCGAGCGGCGTCGTGCTCGACCTCGACCCGGCCGCGCTCGCGGCCCACGCGGCGCTCCTGGCGGGGCCGGCAGCGGCCGTCGGCGCGGATCCCCTCCGCTGGGTCCTGGGCGGGGGAGAGGACCACGGCCTGCTCGCGGCGTTCCCGCCGTCCTCACAGCTGCCTCAGGGATTCACTGCGATAGGCTCGGTGGTGCCCCCGGCCGGCGGGCCGGGTGGGGTGGCCATCGGCGGGCGCCCCGCGGAACCGAGCGGATGGGACCACTTTGCACGCTAAGATCGCCTCGAACGCCGCTGCGATGCGGCGGTGGCTCGCCGATGCCGAGACCGCGCTCGCCAACCACAGCGACCGGCTCAACGCGATCAACATCTTCCCCGTGGCCGACGGCGACACCGGCACGAACCTCTATCACACCGTCCGCGCCGCCTCCACGACCGCTGCCGCGACCGAGGGTACCGATCTCGGCCTGCTCCTCGGCGCCGCGGGCCAGGCCGCCATGGAGGAGGCGTGGGGCAATTCCGGGACCCTCTTCGCCGTCTTCCTCGACGCCTTCGCGGCGGCGCTGGCGGGCCACACGCGGCTCAGCGCGCCCCTGCTGGCCCGCGCCCTCCACCGTGCCCAGATCCGGGCGTGGTCTGCCCTCAGCGAGCCGGTCGGCGGGACCATGCTCAGCGTCCTCGAGGCCGCCGCCGACGGCGCCGCGGCCGCGGCCGGCGCCGGGGCCCACGAGGACAGCAACCTCGCGCTCGCTGCGGCGCTCGACGGCGCGGTCGAGGCAGCCCTCGGCGCAGTGGTCGAGACCGAGGCCCAGCTGGGCGTCCTGACGAACGCCCGCGTGGTCGACGCCGGCGGCGTCGGCCTGCTCCTCGTCCTCGCCGCACTGCGCACCACGGTCCTCGGACAGGGGATCCCGGAGGACACCCTCGAGACCCTCCACGGCTTCCGGGTCCAGGACCCCCACATCCACGGTGCGCAGCCCGAGGCGCTCGGCGTCGAGATCATGTGCACCATCCAGCTCAGCCCGCTCGATGCCGCGGTCCTGCGCCAGCGGCTCGACGAGATCGGCGAGTCTGTGATCATGAGTCCCGTCGGTGCGTTCGACGACGAGGCGGGCCTGTGCCGCTGGCGCGTGCACGTCCACGTCCTGGACCCGGACGCCGCCGTCGGCCTCATCCGCGAGATCGGCGAGCCCGAGCGGGTCGCGTTCACGGAGCTGCGCTCGCAGGGCCCCGGCGCCGACGATCCCGCCGGGCAGGTCACCGAGGACAGCCGTGGCCACTGAACGCGGCCGGGACCTCACGCGGCTCGTGGGAGGAGCCTCCGCGAAGAAGCTCAAGGACCACCTCGGCCTCGTCACCGCGGGCGACCTGCTCGACTACTTCCCGCGGCGGTACGCCGAGCGCGGCGAGCTGACCAGCATCGCCGGGCTGCCGCTCGACTCGGACGTGACCCTGCTCGCGCGCGTCGTGAAGGCCACGAGTCGGAAGATGGCCACGCGCAAGGGCACTATCACGGACGTGGTGGTCACGGACGGTGCCGAGGGCGCCCTCGACACCATCAGCCTGACGTTCTTCAACAGCTTCGCGGCCTCCCGGCAGCTGCGGCCGGGAACGGTGGCGATGTTCTCCGGGCGCGTGGGCTCCTACCGCGGACGGCTCCAGCTGACCAACCCGGACTACGTCCTGCTCGACGGCGAGGCCGAGGACGGCTCGAGCGCCGAGGAGCTGGCCGGGAAGCCGATCCCGGTCTACCCGGCCACGGCGAAGCTGCCGAGCTGGCGGATCGCCCAGGCGGTCGCAACGGTCCTCGGGCAGGTCGACCTCGAGAGCCTCGAGGACCCGCTGCCGGAGCAGCTGCGCTCGAAGCACCGCCTGCCCGGGATCGCCGAGGCCTACCGGATGATCCACATCCCCGCCACCGCCGAGGAGTGGGCGGCTGCCCGGCGCAGGTTCCAGTATGAGGAGGCCCTCGTACTGCAGACCGCGCTCGCCCGGCGCAAGGCCCAGCACGCCCAGCTCCCCTCGCGGCCGAGCCCCGCGCGCCGGGGCGGGATGCTCGACGCGTTCGACGCCGGACTGCCGTTCACGCTCACCGACGGCCAGCGGGAGGTCGGCGAGGTCCTCGCACGCGAGCTCTCCGCGGCGCACCCGATGAACCGGCTCCTGCAGGGCGAGGTCGGTTCGGGCAAGACCGTCGTGGCCCTGCGCGCCATGCTGCAGGTGGTCGACGACGGCGGGCAGGCCGCGCTCCTGGCCCCGACCGAGGTGCTCGCCGCCCAGCACTACGAGTCGATCCGGCGCACGCTCGGGCCGCTCGCCCGGGACGGCATCCTCGGGGCGTCCGACGGCGTCGAGGTGGTCCTGCTCACCGGCAGCCAGAGCGGCGCGGAGCGCAAGAGGTCGCTCCTCGCGGCGGCGAGCGGGGAAGCGGGGATCGTGGTGGGCACCCATGCCCTGCTCTCGGAGCACGTGCAGTTCGCCGACCTCGGGCTCGTCGTCGTGGACGAGCAGCACCGCTTCGGCGTCGAGCAGCGCGACGCCCTGCGCGCGAAGAGCCTCGCCACCCCGCACCTGCTCGTCATGACGGCGACCCCGATCCCGCGCACCGTGGCCATGACCGTGTTCGGCGACCTCGAGACCTCGATGCTGCGCGAACTGCCCGCCGGACGCGCCCCGATCGCGACCCACGTGGTCGGCCTTGCCGAGAACCCCTTCTGGGAGCGGCGCATCTGGGCGCGCGCCCGCGAGGAGATCGACGCCGGACGCCAGGTCTACGTCGTCTGCCCGACGATCGGCGGATCGGGCGAGGACGAAGGCGACCTCGAGGCGCTCGACGAGGCGACCTGGGGCGGGACGGCGCTCGGACCGTCGGGAGAGCGCAGCCCTGCCGCCTCCGTCGCGGCCACCTTGGAGCAGCTGGCCGGCGAGCCCGCCCTCGCGGGCACCCGGATCGCGGCCCTCCACGGCCGGCTCGACGGCACCGAGAAGGGCGCGGCGATGGAGGGCTTCGCCGCGGGGACCACCGACCTGCTCGTGGCGACCACCGTCATCGAGGTCGGGGTCGACGTGCCGAACGCGACCCTCATGGTGATCCTCGACGCGGACCGCTTCGGCATCGCCCAGCTGCACCAGCTGCGTGGCCGCGTGGGCCGCGGCGGCCACGCCGGGACGTGCCTCCTCGTGACCTCTCTCGAGCCCGGGCATCCGAGCAGGGCTCGCCTGGACGCGGTGGCGGCGAGTACCGACGGGTTCGTCCTGGCCCAGAAGGACCTCGAGCACCGGCGGGAGGGCGACATCCTCGGCGCGTCCCAGTCCGGGCGCCGTTCGACCCTGCGGCTCCTGCGCGTCCTGCGGGACGCCGACGTCATCGAGCGGGCCCGCGCGGACGCCCTCGGCATCGTGGCCGAGGACCCGGGCCTCGAGGCGCACCCTGCGCTGAAGACGGCCATCGACGCCTATCTGGAACCGGAGAAGGAGGTGTTCCTCGAGCGTGGCTGAGACGACTCGGGCGGCCCGATGAGCAGGATCATCGCCGGCATCATCGGCGGCACACCCTTGGCCTCGGTGCCGGGATCCGCGACGCGCCCCACGACGGACCGCGTCAAGGAGGCCCTCTTCTCGCGCCTCGACGCCCTGGGCATGGTCTCGCGGGCCCGCGTCCTCGACCTCTATGCGGGCTCCGGCGCCCTCGGGGTGGAGGCGGTGAGCCGGGGGGCCTCGACGGCCGAGCTCGTCGAAGCGGATGCCAAGGCGGTGGGCGTGTGCCAGCGCAACGCCCGGCTCGTCAACGACGCCGTGGGCCGCCGCGCCGTCACCGTGCACCGGGGCAAGGTGGGCTCCTTCCTCGACGGGACGGGGCCCGGCCGCCATTGGGACCTCGTCTTCATGGATCCGCCGTACCCCCTCGGGGAGGACCAGGTCTCCCGCGTCCTCGCGGCGCTCGCGCCCCATCTGGCCGAGGACGCCCTCGTCGTCGTCGAACGTTCGGCCCGTTCGCCCGAGCCCGACTGGCCGGAGGGGCTGCAGCACTTCGCGGAGCGCAAGTACGGGGAGACGCGCCTCTGGTTCGCAGAGCCGACGGCGGACGCGCCCGCGCCGTCCGGCTCCCCGGAGGCCGTGGCGCCATGACGGCCCTGTTCCCCGTCGGCCTGCCCGCGCTCGTCCCCTCCGCGGACCTTGCCTCCGCACCGCAGTGGTGGGAGATCGTCGCAGCCCTGGCGCCCGTGGGCACGCTCGCCGCCGCCCTCGTCGCGGCCGTGGTCGGGCTCGGCACCATCCGCCAGCGCTCATACTCGGACCGCCGAGCGGAATTCTGGCGGCGCACCGAGTGGGCACTCGAAGCCTCGACCTCCCAGGACCCCCAGCTCGCGGCCATGGGCACCATGGTCCTGGCCAGCCTGGCCAAGAGTGACCTCATCGCCAGCGACGAGGAGCTCCAACTGCTCGATGCGGTGTGGATCGACCCGATTGCGGAGGCCGAGGAGGCCGGACTCGACGAGGAGCTGGGCGACGGCGACGAGGACCGTGCCGGGGACGAGCCCGGCCCCGAGCGGCCCTAGGCCGAACCGGACCGGCCCTCCGGGCCAGGGCTGCAGCCGTCGGCGGGCCGTGGACGGCCGGGGGCGGCTGAGGCGATACTGGAAGGGAGCCTGCGGCGCAGTCCGTCCTGCACGGGCATCCCGCAGCAGCGACGGGCAGGCAAGGAAGGAGGAGCCGTGAGCAAGCACGAGGCGCTCCCCGGCGAGGACACCGGGCGGCACACGGGCGAGAAGGCCGGAGAGCGGCGTCCCGGTGCCTCGGACCGCCGAGTCCAGATCGCCGCGGCCAAGCTCCGCGTCGTCCTCGACGAACGGCTCAACCGGCCGACCCCCGAGTGGGTCAAGCGCCTCGCCGAGCAGAAGCTCGCGAGCTGACGGGTCATCCCGCGAGCGGGTCGAGCTCGACCCCGCGGACCAGGCGCGTGGGGTGCGGCCCGGCGGCGGGCAGCCCTGTCGTCCACGACTCGGGCCACGGGCCCGCGAGCCCGATCGCGACGATGTTCCCCGGGAACCTCGCCGTGAACATCTCCGGTTCGGCCAGCGCCGCGACCTCCCCGAACACCGAACGCATGGCGGCCAGCTGGGACCGTACGAGCGTCAGCGGCGGGTCGTCGCCGATGTTCACCAGGAGCGCCCCGCCTGGGGCCAGGAGCTCGGCGGCCTCGGCGTAGAAGCCGGGCTCCGCGAGGTGGCCGGGTGCCTCGGGGCCGGAGAAGATGTCCAGCACGATCACGTCGAACGGTCCCCGCGCGGCGGCCTCCGGAAGCTGCCACCGGGCGTCGCCCAGATGGACGCTGAGGTCGGTCCCCGGCGCGAGCGGGAGGCGCTCGAGCACGAAGTCGAGCAGCTCGCGCTCGAGCTCGACCGCGCCCTGGACCGAGCCGGGACGGGTTGCGGCGATGTACCTGGCCAGGGTGAGCGCGCCGGCGCCCAGGTGCAGGGCTCGGATCGGAGCCCCGGCCGGGGCGATGGCGTCGACCACATTCGCGATCCGGCGAAGGTAGGCGTAGAAGACGTGGCCCGGGCGCGCGAGGTCCACGTGGGACTGCTCCGCGCCGCCGATCGAGAGCACGTACGCCCCGGGAACGAGCGGGTCGGGCTCGACGCTCGCGTGCGCCCCGATGCCGCGGAGGTACCTGCTCGGGCCGGGCCGCGCCGAGGTCACACGAGCTCCGCGAGCCGCGAGAGCCGGGTCGCGGCCTCGTCCAGGAGCGGCTCCTTCTTGCAGAAGGCGAAGCGCAGGAGCGACCGGGTGCGCTCGGCGCCCTCGGGATGGCAGAAGACGGAGACGGGAATCGCGGCGACGCCCACGAGCTCCGGCAGGCGCCGCGCGAGGTCCACCGCGCTGTCGAACCCGAGGCCCGCCGTGTCCGCGGTGATGAAGTACGTGCCCTCCGGACGGAAGACGTCCAGGCCGGCCGCCTCCAGGCCCTCGGCGAGGATGTCCCGCTTTGCCCTCAGCGCCGCGGCGATGCCCTCGAAGAAGCCGTCCGGGTAGCCCAGGCCGAGGGCAACCGCCTCCTGGAACGGGGTCCCCGAGCTGTAGGTGAGGAACTGCTTGATCGTGCGGACGCGCGCCACGAGCTCCTCCGGCCCGGTGACCCAGCCGACCTTCCAGCCCGTGAACGAGAACGTCTTCCCCGCGGAGGAGATCGTCAGGGTGCGCTCCGCCGCCCCCGGCAGGGACGCGACCGGCACGTGGCGGGGGCCGAACACGAGGTGCTCGTAGACCTCATCGGTGACGATCACGGCGTCGTGCTCCGCGGCCAGCTCAACGATCCGGGAGAGCATCTCTCGGCCGAACACTGCGCCGGTCGGGTTGTGGGGGTTGTTCACGACGACGACGCGCGTCCGCGGGCCGAACGCGGCCTCGAGCTCGGCGAGGTCGGGCTGGAACGAGGGCGCGCCCAGCGGGACGGTGACGTGCTCGGCGCCGGCGAGGGCGATCATGGCCCCATAGGAGTCGTAGAACGGCTCGAAGGTGAGGACCTCGTCGCCAGGGCCAGCGAGTGCGAGGAAGGCTGCGGCGATGCCCTCCGTCGCCCCGGTCGTCACGATCACCTCCCGCCAGGGATCCAGTGCGATCCCATAGAAGCGCGCCTGGTGCGCCGCGACCGCCTCGCGCAGCCGCGGGATGCCCTGCCCGGGGGCGTACTGGTTCGCGCCGGCGAGGATCGCGGACCGGGCGGCCTCTGCCATCTCGGCCGGCCCGTCCTCGTCGGGGAACCCCTGGCCGAGGTTGATCGCGCCGTGCCGGACCGCGAGGGCGGTCATCTCCTCGAAGATCGTCACGCCGAGCCTGCCGTCGGCGCCGAGGAGATTCGCTCCGGCCGCGGTGCGCTGCCACGCCGAGGCGTGCTGTCCTGCTGGTCCCTGCCCTGCGGAAGTCACCCGCCCATGCTATCGGCGCGGGCCACGCCGGTGGTCGCGCGCCCGCGGCGGCGGAGGGGCCATGCAGTATGTTGGCGGTATGCGACGCGCGGTGTGCCCTGGCTCCTTCGACCCCATCCACAACGGGCATCTCGAGGTCATCGCCAGGGCCGCGAACCTCTTCGACGAGGTCATCGTCGCGGTGTCGACCAACTACGCGAAGAAGTACCGCTTCGCCCTTGAGGAGCGGCTCACCATGGCCCGCCGCACGCTCGGTGCCATCAGCGGGATCCTCGTGGAGCCCATGGGGGAGGGCCTCCTCGCCGACTTCTGCCGGGAACGGGGCGCGAGCGCCATCGTCAAGGGGCTCCGCTCGTCGTCCGACTTCGACTACGAGCTGCCCATGGCCATCATGAACCGCCAGCTCACCGGGGTCGAGACCGTGTTCCTCCCCGCCGAGGCCCACTACGTCCACCTGTCGTCAACCCTCGTCAAGGAGGTCCACGACTTGGGCGGGGACGTCGCGGACTACGTGCCCCGGTCGGTCCTGGCGCGGCTCGCCGAGACCCGTCCGCAGAACTGAGGACGCCGCGCGAGCGGCTAGAATGAACGGGCACCGTACGCTGGACACTGTCCCGGTGCGCGGCGGCACCGCTGGTTTGGGCCTCGATGCTGCAGCGGCTAGGATAGTGTGTCGGTCTATGTTCTACAGGAGTTCTCATTAAGCGCGAAGCACGTTCGCCTTTGATGTTCGACGTCAAAGACCTCGGGCGCAGCCCGGGGAGTATGCGGACCCTTGAGGAGCATGTACCCGCGCCGGGTGAACTCGGCGTGGCACTCATCGGCGTCAGGGAAGGATCCCCCGTGGATCTGGACCTGACCTTCGAGTCAGTGCACGAGGGGATCCTGGTCTCGGGGACCGCGCACGTCACGGTAACGGGCGAGTGCGGCCGCTGCCTGGATCCCATCGAGTACGGACTCGACGCCGAGGTGCAAGAGCTTTTCTTCTTCGAGAGCCTCGGGCTCTCGGACGGAGAAGACGATGAAGAGCAACGTCGAGTCGAGCACGATTCCATCGATCTTGAGCCGGTGTTGCGGGACGCAGTGGTACCACTGCTGCCGTTCCAGCCGGTGTGCCGGGAAGACTGCGAGGGCCTGTGCTCCGAATGCGGAGTGCGTCTCGCGGACGAGCCGGGGCACCACCATGAGGTCGTCGACCCCCGGTGGGCTGCCTTGGCAGATCTGGCGAAGCCAGACCGGCACGACGATGAGTAAGTGTTGGCACTAAGAGAGAAATGAGTTAGCCGTGGCTGTTCCCAAGCGGAAGATGTCTCGCTCGAATACCCGCGCCCGCCGCTCGCAGTGGAAGGCCTCCGTCCCCACGCTGGTCAAGACCGTTGAGAACGGCCGCGTGACGTACAGCCTTCCCCACCAGGCCAAGGTCGTCACCGACTCGGCCGGGACCGAGCTGTTCCTCGAGTACAAGGGCCGCAAGGTCGCCGACGTCTGATCCGGCGGAATCTCGCGCATGAGCCCTCATGACGAGCTTTTGAAGCGTCTCGGCGTCGACATCGACGCCGAGACGCTTCGTCTTGCCCTCACCCACCGCTCGTTCGCCTACGAGAACGGCGGCATTCCGACGAACGAGCGCCTCGAGTTCCTCGGCGACTCCGTCCTCGGCTTCTCCGTCACGGAGCACCTCTACCGGGAGTACCCCGATCTGAGCGAGGGCGACCTCGCGAAGCGGCGTGCCGCCGTCGTGAGCACCCGCGCCCTCGCCTCGATCGCCCGGCGCCTCGGCGTGGGCGAGTTCATCTACCTCGGCCAGGGTGAGAAGGTCACCGGCGGGAAGAACAAGTCCTCGATCCTGGCGGACACGATGGAGGCGCTCATCGGGGCGACCTATATCTCCAACGGACTCGAGACGGCGCGCCGCTTCGTCGTCGGCCTCATCGAGCCGCTCCTCGCGGACGCCGCGGTGCTCGGAGCGGGCACCGACTGGAAGACCCACATCCAGGAACTCGCCGCGAGCCGGCAGCTCGGCCCGATCCACTACGCGGTGGTCGGAGATGGGCCGGACCACGCGCGAACCTACACGGCCACCCTCCTCATCGGCGGGACCGAGTACGGGACCGGCACGGGGAACTCGAAGAAGGAAGCCGAGCAGCAGTCAGCGGCGAACGCCTGGAAGGTCCTCGGGACCGACAGCGCCGCCTCCGCGCAGGCCTGAGCCGCGATGCCCGAACTGCCCGAAGTCGAGGTCGTTCGCCGTGGCCTCGCCTCCTGGGTCGCGGGGCGGACCATCGAGGCGGTGGACGTCGTGGATGCCCGCTCCGTGCGGCGCCATCCGCTCGGCCCCGAGGACTTCCGCGGCCAGCTCGAGGGCGCCCTCGTGCTCGACGCCGTCCGCCGCGGAAAGTACCTCTGGCTGCCCCTGTCCGATCCGGACGTCCCCGAGGCCCGCGTCCATGACCCCGGGGCCGGCCCGCACACCGCGCTCCTCGCGCACCTGGGTATGAGCGGGCAGCTGCTCGTCGAGGAGCCCGAGGCGCCCGACGAGAAGCACCTCAAGGTCCGGCTCACCCTCAGCGACACCCTCGGCATGCCCCGCGAGCTGCGCTTCGTGGACCAGCGCATCTTCGGCGGCCTCGCCGTCGTGCCGCTCGTGCCGACGCACGACAGCGGCCCCGGCGGACGCGGGGACTCCGACCTTCCGCTCATCCCGGGGGAGGCGGCGCACATCGGGCGCGACCCGCTCGACCCGCTGTTCGACCCGGAGGCGTTCCACCTGCGCCTGCGCGCCCGGCGCACGGGCATCAAGCGCGCCCTCCTGGACCAGCGCCTCGTGTCCGGCATCGGGAACATCTACGCCGACGAGGCCCTCTGGGGCGCCCGCCTGCACTACGCGAGGCCGACTGACACCCTCCGCCGCCCCGAGACGGAACGGCTCGTGCACGCGGTGCGGGACGTGATGGGCCGGGCCCTCGTGGCCGGCGGCACGAGCTTTGACTCGCTCTACGTCAACGTCAACGGCGCGTCAGGGTACTTCTCGCGTTCTCTGGACGCCTACGGCCGCGCCGGCCGGGCCTGCCGGCGGTGCGCGGCGGCAGGGGAGGGCGGTGTGATCGTCCGGGAGCGGTTCATGAACCGGTCCTCCTACCGCTGCACCCGCTGTCAGCCGGTTCCGCGCAACGCCCGCTGGTAGCCCGGTTCCGTCGGTGCCCGGTGGCACAATGACGGACAACCGCCCGCCCGTCGCCCGTCCGCCCCGGCTAGCCCAGAGGAGACCCGCAGTCCCTTGCACCTCAAGACCCTGACGATCCGAGGCTTCAAGTCGTTCGCCTCGGCCACGACGTTCGAGTTCGAGCCCGGCGTGACCGCCGTCGTCGGGCCGAACGGCTCGGGCAAGTCGAACGTCGTCGACGCCCTGGCCTGGGTCATGGGGGAACAGGGCGCCAAGACCCTGCGCGGGGGCAAGATGGAGGACGTCATCTTCGCCGGAACGGCGGGGCGGCCGCCTCTCGGACGTGCCCACGTGTCCCTCACGATCGACAACGCCGACGGCGCCCTCCCCATCGAGTACGCCGAGGTCACGATCTCGCGCACCCTCTTCCGCTCGGGCGGGTCCGAGTACGCGATCAACGGCAGCCAGTGCCGGCTGCTCGACATCCAGGAGCTCCTCTCCGACTCGGGGCTCGGCCGCGAGATGCACGTGATCGTCGGGCAGGGCCAGCTCGACCGGGTCCTGCACGCGACTCCCGAGGACCGGCGCGGGTTCATCGAGGAGGCCGCGGGCATCCTCAAGCACCGCCGACGCAAGGAACGCACCGTCCGCAAGCTCGAGGCGATGCAGGCCAACCTCTCCAGGCTCGGCGACCTCACGGCGGAGCTGAGGCGCCAGCTCGGGCCGCTGGGCCGGCAGGCGCAGGTTGCGCGCCGCGCGCAGACCATCCAGGCCGACGTCCGGGACGCCCGCGCACGGCTCCTCGCCGACGACATCGCGACCCTGCGCGCCGCGATGGAGCAGGAGGAGGCGGATCAGAGTGCGCTCGATGCCCGCCGCGCCGCCGTGGAGGGCGGGCTCGACGCCGGCCGCCGCGCCCAGGCGGACGTCGAGCGGTCGGCCGCCGCGGCGACCCCGCGCGTCAACGCCACCCGCGACACGTGGTACCGCCTCTCCCAGAGCCGGGAGCGCCTGCGGGCCCTGGCTTCCCTCGCCGACGAGCGCCGGCGCCTGCTCGGGTCCTCGGAGCCTCCGGTCCGTGGCCGCGACCCGGAGGCCCTCGAGCGGCAGGCACGCCAGCTGCGTGCCGAGCTCGAGGCCGTCGCGGACGCCGTGGAGGTCCGGGTCGAGAGCCTCGCCGAAGCCGAGGATGCCCGCACCTGCGCAGAGGAGGCCGCCTCCGCCGAGGACCGCCGCCACACAGCGCTGCTGCGCGCCCAGGCCGACAGGCGCGAGGGCCTGGCCCGGCTCGCCGGCCAGGTCGCAGCGGCCCGCAGCCGCGTCGAGTCGGCCGAAGGCGAGGTCGGGCGCCTCCGCGAGACGCTGGCCGGTGCCGCCGAGCGGCAGCGTGCGGCGGCGGCCGAGTACATGGCCCTCGAGTCGCAGATTGCCGGGGTCGAGGCCGGCGAAGAGGACCTCGACACCGCCTATGAGGAGGCCGCCGCGGAACTCGAGGAGGCTGAGGCCGAATGCGAGTCCCTCCTCGAGCGCCGGCGGCGCGCCGCCTCGGACAAGCAGGCCCAGGAGGCCCGGATCGAGGCGCTCCTGACGGGATTCAAGGACCGCGATGCCACGGCCTCCGTGGCCGCGTCCGCCGCCGGGGTGCTCGGCCGGGTCGCGGACCTGGTCCGCGTCGAACCGGGGTTCGAGGCCGCCGTCGCGGCGGTCCTCGGGCCCTTCGCCGAGGGCCTCGCGATGGCGGGGGCCCCCGAGGCGGCGGAGGCCCTCGCGGGGCTCAAGACGGACGACGCCGGGCAGGCGGCCCTGCTCGTCGGCTCGCCCCAGACGAGCCGCGCGTACCCGGAGGAGCGGATCGGCGACGAGATGCGTACCCGAGACGGGGAATCGGGGGCGAGATCCGTACCCGGAACGCAGGGGGTGGAGGGGGAGCGCCCGCACAGGACAGAGGCCGTGCCCGCCCTGCCGCAGGGCGCCCGCTGGCTCGCAGACGTCGTCGACCCGGAGGCGCCCGTGGCCGCCGCGGTCTTCCGCCTGCTGCGGGACGCCGCCGCGGTCCCGACCCTGCAGGCCGCGGTCGCGCTGGTCGCCGAGCACCCGGGTCTGGCTGCCGCGACGCCGGACGGCGACCTGGTCACCGCCGCGGGCCTGCTCGGCGGCTCTGCCGGTGCCCCCTCGACCATCGAGCTGCAGGGACTCCTCGACTCCGCGCGGGACCGCCTCGCCGACGCGCAGGCAGAGCACGAGCGGTGCGGCTTCGCCCTGTCCGGCGCGCAGGAACGGGAGCGCGAGGCCCGCGGCCGCGCGGAGGCCGCCCTCGCCGCGCTGCACGACTCGGACGCCCGCTTCGCGGCGGTGGCCGAGAAGCTCGCGGCCCTGGGCACCCAGCTGCGCGGCGCGGAGGCCGAGGAACAGCGCCAGCGCGCCGCCCTCGAGACCGCGCGCACCCAGCTCGAGTCGGAGCAGGTCGCGCTCGAGGCGGCGGCCGAGCGGCTCGAGCTCGCCGAAGAGGCGCCGGATGCCGAGGAGCCCGACTCCTCCGACCGCGACCGGCTCCAGGCAGAGGCGTCCGCCGCCCGGGCCCGCGAGCTCGAGGCCAGGCTCGCCCTGCGCGCCGCGGAGGAGCAGCACCGCACCCTCGAGGCCCGCGCCCAGTCGCTCGAGCGGGCCGCGGAATCCGAGCGGCGCGCCGCTGAGGAGGCCCGCCGCCGGGCCGAACGGCGCGCCCGGGAGGCCGCGCGCGCCGGCGCCGTAGCGGCCACCGCCAGGGAGGGCCTGTCCCGGCTGGACGGTGCCGTCGAGGCGGCCGCGGGCGAGCGCGACGCGGCCGAGGCACACCGGGCGGAGCTGGACGAGCGCCTCGGCACCCTGCGCCGGCGCAACGACGAGCTCGCCCGCGAGCTCGGCGACCTGAATGACGCCGCCCACCGCGACGAGCTCGCGCGCGCGGAGCAGCGCCTCCGGCTCGAGGCGCTCGAGGAACGCGTCGTCGACGAGCTGGGCATGGCGGCGGAGGACCTCGTGCGCGACTTCGGCCCACACCGGCCCGTGCCCGTTCCGCGGGAGGAGGGCGGGGACAAGTGGGCCGCGCTCCGTATCGAGGTCGACGATGACGGCAACCCCGTCCTGGACGGCATCCCGTTCGTCCGGGCCGAGCAGGAGAAGCGGTTCAAGAAGGCCGAGCGGGACCTCGCCGCCCTCGGCAAGGTCAACCCGCTCGCCCTCGAGGAGTTCGCGGCCCTCGAGGAGCGCCACCGCTTCCTTGCGACGCAGCTCGAAGACCTCCAGAAGAGCCGCAAGGACCTCCTGCAGATCATCGCCGAGGTGGACGAGCGCGTGCAGCGCGTCTTCGCCGAGGCCTTCGCCGACACCGCGGTCCAGTTCGAGCGGGTCTTCGGCCGGCTCTTCCCGGGCGGGGAGGGCCGGCTGGTCCTGACCGATCCCGAGGACCTCCTCACCACCGGGATCGAGGTCGAGGCCCGGCCGGCGGGCAAGAAGATCAAGAGGCTCTCGCTCCTCTCCGGAGGAGAGCGCTCGCTCACGGCCGTGGCCCTCCTCGTGGCGATCTTCAAGGCGCGGCCCTCGCCGTTCTATGTCATGGACGAGGTCGAGGCCGCGCTCGACGACACGAACCTCGGCCGGCTCATCACGATCTTCGAGGAGCTGCGCGAGTCGAGCCAGCTCATCGTCATTACGCACCAGAAGCGCACCATGGAGGTCGCCGACGCCCTCTACGGCGTGTCGATGCGCGGGGACGGCGTCTCGACGGTGATCAGCCAGAAGCTCGAGCGTGTCGAGGCGTAGGCCTGGCCGCCCGGCCGCCGGGCGCGGCCGCCGCCCTGTGAGAAGCTAGGAACCGTGACAGACCTTTCCGCCCTGCTGCCCGTCATCATCATCGTCGCGATCGTGATCCTCGTCGTCGCCGGGGTCGTCATCGGCCTCGTGAGCGGCCGCCGGAAGAAGATCACCTACACCGGCCCCCGAGACGCCAACGACCAGGTCGTCGCCCCGCCCCGGCCCGGCACTTCCGAGGCCGACCAGGCCCCGCCCGGGGGCGTCGGCACGCTGCCGGCTCCGGCCGAGCCCGCGGGCGAGGCGCCCACGGAGGACGTCCTCGACGAGGCCGTCGTCGAGCGCGTCCCCACCGAGACGCCCGCCCCGGTCGCCGGCCGGCTCCAGCGCCTGCGCGAGCGGCTCGTCAAGAGCAACAGCCTCTTCGGCAAGGGACTGCTGGCCCTGCTCTCGAGCGACAGCATCGACGAGAACGTGTGGGACGAGGTGGAGGAGACCCTCCTGCTCGCGGACATCGGCACGGAGCCGAGCCTCGAGCTCGTCGACACGCTCCGCGACCGCGTGAAGGTCATGGGCACCCGCAGCCCCGAGGACGTCAAGGCGATGCTCCGCGAGGAGCTCGTCAAGCTCGTCGACCCCTCCATGGACCGCTCGCTCAAGGTCTCCCGCGCCGACGGCAAGCCCGCCGTCGTGCTCGTGGTCGGCGTCAACGGCGTGGGCAAGACCACCACCGTGGGCAAGCTCGCCCGCGTCCTCGTGGCCGAGGACAAGGACGTCCTGCTCGGCGCGGCGGACACCTTCCGCGCCGCCGCGGCCCAGCAGCTCGCCACCTGGGGCGCCCGCGTGGGCGTGCCGACCGTCAAGTCGGACGTCGACGGCGCCGACCCCGCCTCGGTGGCCTTCGAGGCGGTCAAGGCCGGGATCGAGCAGGAGGTCGACGTCGTGATGGTCGACACCGCCGGGCGCCTGCAGAACAAGGTCGGGCTCATGGACGAGCTCGGCAAGGTCAAGCGCGTCATCGAGAAGCAGGCAGAGGTGGACGAGGTCCTCCTCGTCCTCGACGCGACCACCGGGCAGAACGGGTTGAACCAGGCCAAGGTGTTCGGCGAGGTCGTCGACATCACCGGCATCGTGCTGACCAAGCTCGACGGCACCGCGAAGGGCGGCATCGTCGTCGCGATCCAGAAGCAGCTCGGCGTGCCGGTCAAGCTCGTCGGCCTCGGCGAGGGCCCCGACGATCTCGCCCCGTTCGACGCCGAGGGGTTCGTGGACGCCATCCTCGCCTGACGGTACATCCTCGCCTGACCGGCACATCCTCGCCTGACCGGCCCCACCCGGCCTCGCTCCACCCGGGCCACCCCACCGTCTCGGGTACGCATCTCGTCGCGGTTCTCCCGTCTCGGGTACGCATCTCGTCGCGGTTCTCCCGCCTCGGGTACACCGGGCGACCGGGTGGACCAGACGCACGACGGCGCCCGCCTCCTTCCCGGGGGCGGGCGCCTCGCGCGTCCGGCGGCAACCTTGGCGGCAGCGCAGCTTCAGGGGGCGTCGGGGCGCTCGGCGGCCAGGTCCTCCGGGTCGGCGGCCGGCGCCGCGGGCGCGCTGGCCGGCGTACGCGTGGCCCACAGCGGCACCGCCGCGAGGAGGCACGCCCCGGAGACGGCGAACGCCCACCCGTACCCGAGGCCGTCCGCCAGTGCGCCGGCGGCCAGCGGGCCGAGGATGCTGCCGACGTCGGAGGCCATCTGGAACACGGCGAGCGGCCGCCCGCCGCTGCGGCCCGAGCCGATCGTGTCCGCCACCGTCGCCTGCAGCGAAGGACCGAGGAAGCCCGCGCCGAAGCCCGCCGCGACGGAGAGCGCGAGGAACACCGCCTCGGATCCGCTCGCGCCGAGGAACGCCGTCGGCAGCGCGGTGCCCACGAGGCCCACAACGGCCACGGGACGCCGGCCCCAGCGGTCCACGAGGCGCCCCGTGAACGTCAGAGCAGCCGCCGTGCCCCCGGCGTAGAGGGCCAGCGCAAGCCCGGCGGCCTGGGGTCCAGCGCCGAGGGCGGCCGTGGCGAACAGGGGCACGAGGGCCATCCGGATCCCCAGCGCGGCCCACCCGTTGGCGAAGTTCGAGCCCACGGCCGCCCGGTAGGGCGCATGGGCGAGGGCCTCTGCCAACAGGAGCTGGGGCCGGGCTCCCGTTCCCGTGCGCGCGGGCGCCGCGGCCCTGCGCCCGAGGAACGAGTGCACCACGGCGGCCGCGACCACGAGGGCCCCCGCGTAGACGAGGAACGGCACCCGCAGCCCGAAGGCCGCCAGGAGCCCGCCGATCACCGGCCCGGCGATGTTGCCCAGCAGGAACGAGGCAGCGTAGAGGCCGCTCACCCTGCCCCGGGCGTCCGGCGGGGCGAGGCGCACGATCAGCCCCGAGGCGGAGATCGTGAACATCGTCGACCCGATGCCGCCCAGCCCCCGAACGGCCAGCAGCGTCCAGTAGTCGGGGGCGAACGCGCACGCCGCGCTGGAGGCCGCGACGAGGAGCAGGCCCGTGACGTACACGGGCCGCTCGCCCAGCCTGTCGACGAGGGACCCCGCCGCAGGCGCGAGGACCAGCCGGGCGAGCGCGAACGCGCTCACGATCACGGAGGCCGCCGTCGCCCCGACGCCGAAGCTCGTGGCCAGCTGCGGCAGGACGGGGGCCACGAGCCCGAAGCCGACGGCGATGACGAACGCGGCGGCGACGAGGACCCAGACGTCGCGGGGCACCGGCGTCCGCGGGGATGTGCGGGGCATGGGACCACCTTAGCGACGGGGCACGACGGCGGCACGGCGGGCCGCGCGCCCGTCCCGGGGGGAGGGGCGAAACATCATGGAAACGCGGGCGTGACAGCCCCTTAACGCCGGGGAGCAAGATGTAACGGGCGTGCAATGTGGGCCGCCTGCGGCGGAAACACCACGGGAGGAATCTGTTCTCAGCGGCCCACGGGCGCCGGGAACGGCGCAGGGCCGGGCAGGTCCCGTTCCATCCCTGAAAGGCACACCATGACCCCCACCCTCAGCGCGGGAGACACCGCCTGGGTGCTCGCCTCGGCAGCGCTCGTGCTGCTCATGACGCCCGGGCTCGCGTTCTTCTACGGCGGCATGACGCGCGCCAAGTCGGTCCTGAACATGATGATGATGAGCTTCGGCGCCATCGCCCTCGTGGGCGTGCTCTGGACCCTCGTCGGCTACTCGATGTCCTTCGGCTCCGACTGGTTCGGCGGCCTCGTCGGCAATCTGGACAAGTTCGCCCTCCACGGCATCCTCGCCACGGGCAACGGCATGCAGCTCGCCGGGACCATCCCCGAGCTCGCCTTCGTCGGCTTCCAGGGCGTGTTCGCGATCATCACTGTCGCGCTCATCTCCGGCTCGATCGCGGACCGCGCCAAGTTCGGCGCCTGGATGGTCTTCGCGTTCTTCTTCTCGATCCTCGTCTACTTCCCGGTCGCGCACTGGGTCTTCGACGCGAACAAGGACGCCAACGGCAACTTCATCGGCGGCTGGCTCAACGGTCTCGGCGTGATCGACTTCGCAGGCGGCACGGCGGTCCACATCAACGCCGGCGCCGCAGGCCTGGCCCTCGCGCTCATCCTCGGCCGCCGCAACGGCTTCGGCAAGGACCCCAACCACCGCCCCCACAACCTGCCGTTCGTCATGCTCGGCGCGGGCCTGCTGTGGTTCGGCTGGTTCGGCTTCAACGCCGGCTCGGCCCTGGGCGCCAACGGCGTGGCCGCGTTCGCCTGGATCAACACGCTCGTCGCCCCGTGCGCCGCGGTCCTCGGCTGGCTCGTGGTCGAGAAGCTGCGCGACGGCCACGCAACCTCGCTCGGCGCCGCCTCGGGCGCGGTGGCCGGGCTCGTTGCCATCACCCCGGCCTGCGCCGCGGTCTCACCGCTGTGGGCGATCGTCCTCGGCGTCCTCGCCGGCGCGGTCTGCGCCCTGGCCGTGGGCCTGAAGTACCGCTTCGGCTACGACGACTCACTCGATGTGGTGGGCGTCCACCTCGTCGGCGGCATCATCGGCACGCTCTTCATCGGCCTCGCTGCCAACCCCGGCGCGCCCTCGGGCGGCCAGGGCCTCTTCTACGGCGGCGGCTTCGAGCTCCTGGGCAAGCAGGCCCTCGGCGCCGGCTCGGTCCTGGTGTACTCGTTCGCCCTCTCGCTCGCGATCGGCTGGATCATCAGCAAGACCATGGGCTTCCGGGTCTCGAGCGAGGCCGAGGAAGCCGGTGTGGACATCGCCCTGCACGCCGAGACGGCGTACTCGGGCAACAGCATGGGCGGCTCGTCCGGGTCGGCGTTCCACCCGCTCGGGGCGAAGAACGAGGCAGAGGTCGCGGCGTTCAACGCGGACGACCTGCTCACTGAGGCAGCACGGAAGAAGGTCCAGGCGTGAAGCTCATCACCGCGATCGTCCGCCCCGAGAAGCTCGACTCCATCCGCGAGGGGCTCGAGGCCTACGGGGTCCAGGGCCTCACGGTCAGCGCGGCCAGCGGGTACGGCCGACAGCGCGGGTACACCGAGGTGTACCGCGGCGCCGAGTACAGCGTGGACCTGGTCCCCAAGGTGAGGATCGAGGTGCTCGCCACCGATGACCAGACCGACGACATCCTCGACGTGCTCATCACCACCTCAAACACCGGCCGCGCGGGGGACGGCAAGGTGTGGACCGTGGACGTGCACGAGGCGATCCGCGTCCGGACGGGGGAGCGCGGGGCGGCGGCGATCTAGGCGCCCCGAGCGCCGCGGAGGGCGGACGACGGCGGGAACCCACCCGCCGTCGTCCGCCCGCCTCGGGGACGCGGCGGCAGCAGGAGGCAGCGGGCGGCCGACCCGCAGGAGGGCCAAGGGGCGAGGGCGCGAAACACGCCGTTAACACGGCCGTGACGAACCCTTAACCCCGGGGGGATTCCTGTAACACGAGGGCAACACGGACGGAGCGGACCGGTAACACCGCCACGGGATTCTTGTTCAGGTGGTCCCGCAGACCGTCGCCGGGGACGGCGGACGGGGGCCGAGAACCGTGAACGTCCCTCGAAAGGCCTCACCCATGAACGCTGGCGACACCGCCTGGGTCCTCGTCTCGGCAGCCCTCGTCCTCCTCATGTCACCCGGCCTCGCCATCTTCTACGGGGGCATGACCCGGGTGAAGTCGATGCTCAACATGATGATGATGAGCTTCGGGGCCCTCGCCCTCGTCGGCGTCCTGTGGGTCCTGTTCGGCTACTCGATCGCCTTCGGCACGGACGCAGGGGACGGCCTGTTCGGCAACCCGTTCGAGGACTTCGGCCTCCACAACCTGCTCGCCACGGGCGGCTCGATGCCCCTCGTCGGCACGATCCCGGAGATCGTCTTCGTCGGCTTCCAGGGCGTCTTCGCCACCGTGACCGTGGCCCTCGTCTCGGGCGCGATCGCTGACCGGGCCAAGTTCGGATCCTGGATGGTCTTCGCCGGCGCCTTCGCTGTGCTCGTCTACTTCCCGGTGGCGCACTGGGTCTTCGACTCCAAGAAGGACGCGCACGGGACGTTCATCGGCGGCTGGCTCAACCACCTCGGCCTCATCGACTTCGCCGGCGGCACGGCGGTCGAGGTGCTCGCCGGTGCCGCGGGCCTGGCCCTGGCCCTCGTCCTCGGCAAGCGCGTCGGCTTCGGCAAGGACCCGGAGCACCGGCCCCACAACCTCCCGCTCGTCATGCTCGGCTGCGGCCTGCTCTGGTTCGGCTGGTTCGGCTTCAACGCCGGCTCCGCGCTGGCCGCGAACGGCGAGGCCGGCTTCGCCTGGATCAACACGCTCGTGGCCCCCTGCGCCGCGATCCTGTCCTGGCTCGTCGTCGAGAAGGTCCGCGACGGCCACGCGACCTCGTTCGGTGCCGCGTCCGGCGCGGTCGCCGGGCTCGTGGCCATCACGCCCTCCTGCGCCACGATCGACCCGGTCTGGGCGATCGTCCTCGGCGCCCTCGCCGGCGCCGTGTGCGCCCTGGCCGTGGGCCTGAAGTACCGCTTCGGCTTCGACGACTCGCTCGACGTGGTCGGGGTGCACCTCGTCGGCGGCCTCGTCGGGACGCTCTTCATCGGCCTCGCCGCCGATCCGGCCGCTCCGGTGCCCGGCCGCGGCCTGTTCTACGGCGGCGGGCTGGCCCTGCTGGGCACCCAGGCCCTCGGCGCCGGGGCCGTGCTCGGCTACTCGTTCGGCGTGGCCCTCGCGCTGGGCCTGGCGATCAAGGCCGTGATGGGCTTCCGCGTCGCGAGGGACGTCGAGGAGACCGGCGTGGACCTCGTCATCCATGCCGAGACCGCCTACTCGTCGCCGTCCGCCACGGGCGGCGGGTTCCACCCGCTCGGCGTCCGGCACACCGTCGAGGCCCTGCTCGAGCAGCACCTCGAGCGGCGCCTCGGCCAGGGCGCGGCGGACGGCGCGCACGCCCGGCGCGAGGAGGTGCTGGCCGGGGCATCGCCGGCCGGTACTGTGGGCTCGTGAAGCTCATCACCGCCATCGTCCGGCCCGAGAAGCTCGATTCCATCCGCGAGCACCTCGAGGCCGAGGGAGTCCAGGGTCTGACCGTCAGCGCCGCGAGCGGCTACGGCCGCCAGCGCGGCTACGTCCAGGTGTACCGGGGCGCCGAGTACAGCGTGGACCTCATCCCCAAGGTCCGCGTGGAGGTGCTCGCGACCGACACGCACGCCGACGAGATCCTCGAGACGATCGTGGTCGCGGCCTCGACCGGCTCGCAGGGCGACGGCAAGGTCTGGGTCGTCGACGTCCAGGACGCCGTCCGGGTCCGCACGGGCGAACGCGGGGACTCCGCGATCTGAGCCGCAGCTCAGGACGCGCGGCCGTCCTCGCTCGCGCCGTCCTCGCCGGCGGCCGAGGTGGCCCAGGCGGCCGGGCCGCTGCTGCCCGCGGGGTAGGTGTCCATGGGGACATCACCGGCGGCCCACGCGTCCAGCACCGGCTCGACGATCCGCCAGCAGCTCTCGGCCGTGTCGGCGCGCACGGACAGGAGCGGATCGCCGTCGAGCACGCCGTCCAGCACCTCGCCGTAGGGGAGCAGGTCCGCCTCGCCGAGGTCCGCGTCGAGCGTCACGCGGTTCAGGGTCAGCACGTCCCCGGGGCCGTTGACGTCGACGTCGAGCTGGAGCACGTCGGGGCCGAACCCGATGCGGAGGCGGTTCGGCTCGTCCACGCCCCGGAAGCCCTCGGGCAGGTGCGGCACCGGACGGAAGGTCACCACGGCCTCCTTGCGCCGCGCTCCGAGCGACTTGCCCGAGCGGAGGATGAACGGCACTCCGGCCCAGCGCCAGCTCGCGAGCATGACCGTGATCTCGGCCAGGGTCTCGGTGCCTCGGGACGGGTCGACCCCCGGCTCGGCCGTGTAGTCGGGCACGTCGCGGTCCGCGATGGTCCCGGCCGTGTACCGGGCGCGGCGCGTCGAGGCCGTGAACGGCTCGGGGACCCGGGCGGAGCGGAGCACGGCGCTGATGCGGTCCCGCACGTCGCGCTCGTCGAGGCGGGCCGGCGCATCCATCGCGAGGACGGCCAGGACCTGCAGCAGGTGGCTCTGGATCATGTCCCGCAGGGCGCCGGCGCGGTCGTAGTAGCCTGCCCGTCCTTCGAGGGTGAGGTCCTCGTCGAAGAAGATCTCCACCTTCTCGATGTGGTCCCGGTTCCAGACGGGCTCGAGGAAGTTGTTGGCGAAGCGCAGGCCGAGGATGTTCAGGACCGTGCCCTTGCCGAGGAAATGGTCCACCCGGTGGATCTGGCTCTCCGGGACCAGCCGGCGCAGCGTCTCGTTCAGCTCGGCGGCGGAGGCCTCCGAGGAGCCGAACGGCTTCTCGAGCACGAGTCGGGTTCCCTCGGGAAGGTCTCCCGGCTGCAGCAGCTCGCAGGCCTTCTGGCTCACGGCAGGGGGCAGGGCGAAGTAGACGGCGACGGGCCCCGGGAGCGCGGTGACCTCGCGCGCGAGCTCCCCGGGCGCCGTGACGTCGAGCTGCACGTAGGCGGAGTCGCGGCGGATCCGCTCGAGCTCGGCGCGGCCCGTGTCGGTGGCGGCCGCAAGTGCCGCCTCGGTGGCATCGTGCACGCGGCGGCTCCACTCTTCGGCGCTCCAGTCCTCGGCGCCGGCGCCCACCACGGTGAGCCCGGCGTGCCGGCCGGTGGCGAGGAGCCGGGCGAGCCCGGGGAAGAGGAGGCGGCCGGTCAGATCCCCGGAGGCACCGAGGATGAGCAGGCTGCGCACGGACGGGGCGGGTTCTCGAGGCGTCGTCACGAGCCCAGCATGCCATTGCCCGGTCCGTTGGTACCCTTAAGGGTGGCCAGATCCGCTCCCGGCGGGTCTGCCCGACCTCCTGACCCTTGCGTCAGATCCCTGGACCACGACTGAAAGCGACTCGGGCACGTGTTCAACTCCCTCTCGGACCGTCTCACTGCGACGTTCAAGAATCTCCGCGGCAAGGGCCGCCTGAGCGAGGCGGACGTCGACGCCACCGTCCGCGAGATCCGCCGCGCCCTCCTCGACGCGGACGTCGCCGTCCCGGTCGTGCGGGACTTCGCGGCGCGCATCCGCGAGCGCGCGCTCGGCGCCGAGGTCTCGGGCGCCCTCAACCCGAGCCAGCAGGTCGTCAAGATCGTCAACGAGGAGCTCCAGGCGATCCTCGGCGGCGAGACGCGCCGCCTCCGCCTGGCGAAGAACCCGCCGACCGTGATCATGCTCGCCGGCCTCCAGGGCGCCGGCAAGACCACCCTCGCGGGCAAGCTGGGCAAGTGGCTCAAGGGCCAGGGGCACTCGCCGATCCTGGTCGCCGCGGACCTCCAGCGTCCCAACGCCGTCACCCAGCTCGAGGTCGTGGCCAAGCGCGCCGGCGTGGCGGTGTACGCGCCGCACCCCGGCATCCAGTCCGAGTTCGAGGCCCCCACCGGCGATCCGGTCGCCGTGGCCCGGGACGGCGTGGCCGAGGCCCGCGCGAAGCTGCACGACATCGTGATCGTGGACACCGCCGGCCGCCTGGGCCTGGACGCCGAGCTCATGCAGCAGGCCGCGGACATCCGCGCGGCGGTCAACCCGGACGAGGTCCTCTTCGTCATCGACGCGATGATCGGCCAGGACGCGGTCAACACGGCCAAGGCCTTCGAGGAGGGCGTCGACTTCACCGGCGTCGTGCTCTCGAAGCTCGACGGCGACGCCCGCGGCGGCGCGGCCCTGTCGGTCGCGTCCGTGACCGGCCGGCCCGTCATGTTCGCCTCCACGGGCGAGGGCCTGGACGACTTCGAGCTGTTCCACCCGGACCGCATGGCCTCGCGCATCCTGGACATGGGTGACGTCCTGACGCTCATCGAGCAGGCCGAGAAGAGCTGGGACAAGGACGAGGCCGCCCGGATGGCGAAGAAGTTCGCCGACCAGGAGGACTTCACCCTCGAGGACTTCCTGTCCCAGATGCAGCAGATCCGCAAGATGGGCTCGATGAAGAAGATGCTCATGATGATGCCGGGCGCCGCCCAGTTCCGGCAGCAGCTCGAGCAGTTCGACGAGCGCGAGATCGACCGCGTCGAGGCCATCGTCCGCTCGATGACCCCGCACGAGCGCGTCGCTCCCAAGATCATCAACGGCTCCCGGCGCGCCCGCATCGCGCGGGGCTCCGGTGTGCATGTCTCCGAGGTCAACGGCCTGCTGGAGCGCTTCGGCCAGGCGCAGAAGATGATGCGCAAGATGGCCGCCGGCGGCGGCATCCCGGGGATGCCCGGCATGCCCGGCCCGGGCGGTTTCGGCGGCTCGAAGAAGGGCCCGGCCAAGGGCAAGAAGAAGGCGAAGTCGGGCAACCCGGCCAAGGCGGCGCAGGAGCGGCGCGAGGCCGAGGCCCGCCGCGCCGCCGCGGGCGCCTCGAAGGCGCTCAGCGGCCAGGGCTCCGCGTTCGGCGGCCAGTCGGGCGAGGACTTCGACCCGTCCTCCCTGAACCTGCCGAAGGGCTTCGAGAAGTACCTGGGCAAGTAGCCCCGAGCCTGTCTGCAGTCTCCGGGCTCCCGGGACTGCTGACGCACGACGCCGAAGGGGCGCCTCCCGCTGGGAGGCGCCCCTTCCGCCGTCGTCCGCCCGCCGACGTCACCCCGTGGGTGCGCGAGGTCGCCCCGTGGGTGCGCGAGGTCGCCCCGTGGGTGCGCGAGGTCGCCCCGTGGGTGCGCGAGGTCGCCCCGTGGGTGCGCGAGGTCGCCCCGTGCGGTGCCTGTCCGAGGACGTCCCGGCGAGAAGTGCACTTCTCGCCGGAAGGAGCGGCCAGCAGTGCACGTCTCGCCCTGAAGTCCACGGCTCGTGGACTTCAGGGCGAGAACGGAACTTCCGGCCTTCGCGCCCTCCGGCGGGCTGCCGGGCCCGCTCTCCCGGCCGCCCTACTCCGGCGCGCCCACGGTGATCGTCTCGGGCAGGTAGACCTTCCCGCCGGAGGCGCGGAACTCCTCGCTCTTCTCGCGCATGCCCGCGATCGCCTCCTGCGCCTGCCGCGAGCCGAATTCGTTGCGGATGTCCTGGGAGATGCGCATCGAGCAGAACTTCGGCCCGCACATCGAGCAGAAGTGCGCCGTCTTGGCGGGCTCGGCCGGGAGCGTCTCGTCGTGGAAGGCCTCGGCCGTGGCGGGGTCGAGCGAGAGCGAGAACTGGTCCCTCCAGCGGAACTCGAACCGAGCCTTGGACAGGGCGTCGTCCCGCTCGTGCGCCCCCGGGTGCCCCTTGGCGAGGTCGGCGGCGTGCGCGGCGATCTTGTACGTGATCACCCCGGTCTTGACGTCGTCCTTGTTCGGGAGGCCGAGGTGCTCCTTGGGCGTGACGTAGCACAGCATCGCGGTCCCGTACCGCGCGATCTCCGTGGCGCCGATGGCCGAGGTGATGTGGTCGTATCCCGGTGCCACGTCGGTCACGAGCGGGCCGAGCGTGTAGAACGGGGCGCCGTCGCACAGCTCCTGCTGCCGCTCCACGTTCTCGCGGACCAGGTGGAACGGGATGTGCCCGGGACCTTCGACCATGACCTGCACGTCGCACTCCCAGGCCCGCTTCGTCAGCTCGGCGAGCGTGTCCAGCTCCGCGAACTGCGCGGCGTCGTTCGCGTCCGCCGTCGAGCCCGGGCGGAGTCCGTCGCCGAGCGAGAACGCGACGTCATACTGGGCGAAGATCTCGCACAGCTCGTCGAAGTGCGTGTAGAGGAAGTTCTCCTCGTGGTGGGCAAGGCACCAGCCGGCCATGATGGAGCCGCCGCGGGAGACGATGCCCGTGACCCGCTCCGCGGTGAGCGGGACGTAGCGCAGCAGCACGCCGGCATGGATGGTCATGTAGTCCACGCCCTGCTCGCACTGCTCGATCACGGTGTCCCGGAAGACCTCCCAGGTGAGGGCCGAGGCGTCGCCGTTGACCTTCTCGAGGGCCTGGTAGATGGGCACGGTGCCGATCGGCACGGGGGAGTTGCGGATGATCCACTCGCGGGTGGTGTGGATGTCGTCGCCGGTGGAGAGGTCCATGACGGTGTCGGCGCCCCACTTCGTGGCCCACTGGAGCTTGTCGACCTCCTCCGCGATGGAGGACGTCACCGCCGAGTTGCCGATGTTGGCGTTGATCTTCACTAGGAAGGCCTTGCCGATGATCATCGGCTCCGACTCCGGGTGGTTGATGTTGCTCGGGATGATCGCCCGTCCCGCGGCGACCTCGGAGCGCACCAGCTCGACGTCGCAGTTCTCCCGCAGCGCCACGAAGCGCATCTCTTCGGTCACGACGCCGGCCCGTGCGTAGTGCATCTGCGTGACGCGCCGGCCGGGCTTGGCCCGCAGCGGCACGGGCTTGGCGCCCTTCCACTCGGCCGAGGCCTCGCCGCGCCGCACCGCTGAGCGGCCGTCGTCGAGCAGGTTCCGCTCGCGCCCCGTGTAGGCCTCGACGTCGCCGCGCCCGGCGACCCAATCGGCCCGGTAGGCCGGAAGGCCCACGACGGGGTCACTCCCGGGCCCCGACGTCCGGTACACCCGCAGGGGCGCGTTGGCCTCGCCGCTCGGCGAATCGTCGAGCGCGATCTCCGTGACGGGGACCCGGAGGCCGTGCTCGCAGTCCTCGACGAACGCGAGCGAGTGGGCGGGGTGCTGTTCCATTCCAGATGTGCTCATGTGCTGAGCCCTCACTTCCTACGCCGGCATGACCCGGACAGGTTCGACGGTCGCAGGCCGCGTCAGCCCGATCTCAGCCCTTGCGAGGGCACCCGTGTGGACGCGTTGGACCCTAGCACGGCCGCTAGGCTTGCGGCATGCATGACGTTGTCCACCTCGCCGGCCCCATCCTCGCCGGCCCCGCCGACGAGCACCCGGAGGCGTGGATCGCCGGCGGCCGGATCACCTACCGGCGCCCGGAGACGCCGGCGGCCGCGACGCTGCACGGGTGGGTCCTCCCGGGCCTCGTCGACGCACACTGCCACGTGGGCCTCCTGCCCGACGGCGCGCCCGACGACGCCGCCGCGCTCGCCCACGCCCGCGCGGAGGCGGCTGCCGGCGTCCTCCTCGTCCGCGACTGCGGCAGCCCCACCGACACCCGCTGGCTGCAGACGCGCGACGACGTCCCGCGCCTGGTGCGCGCGGGCCGCCACCTCGCGCGGTCCCGCCGCTACCTGCGGGGCCTCGCGCTCGAGATAGAGCCCGAGGACCTCGTAGAGGCCGTCGTGGCGCAGGCACGGGCCGGCGACGGCTGGGTCAAGCTCGTCGCGGACTGGATCGATCGCGACGCCGGCGACCTGGCACCCACGTTCCCGCCCGCCGCGCTCCGCGAAGCCGTCGCCGCCGCGCACGCCGAGGGTGCCCGGGTCACGGCGCACACGTTCGCGGAGGAGACCATCGACCACCTCCTCGACGCCGGGATCGACTGCCTCGAGCACGCGACCGGCCTGCAGGAGCGGCACCTGCCCCGTCTGGCAGAGGCCGGCGTCCCCATCGTCCCGACGCTGGTGAACATCGCGACGTTCCCCGACATCGCGGCCCGCGGCGAGGCGAAGTTCCCGCGCTACGCGGCGCACATGCGCGCCCTGTGGGAACGCCGGCACGAGCGCGTGGCAGCCGCCCACGCGGCCGGGGTGAGGATCTATGCGGGCACCGATGCCGGCACGGTGATCGCCCATGGCCGGATTGCGGACGAGGTCGCCGAGCTGGCCGCCGCGATCGGTCCCGTCGCGGCCGTCGACGCCGCGTGCTGGGCTGCGCGGGGATGGCTGGGCGCCGCCGGGCTCGCCGAGGGCGACCCTGCGGACCTCGTGGTCGTGGGAGAGGACCCCCGCGCCGACGTCGGCACGCTCGCGGCCCCGCTGCACGTGCTGCGGGACGGGCAGCGGATCGCCGGCGCGGCCGAGGCGGCAGCGGTCTAGCAGGGGAATACCCGGGCTTGATTGAAGCTTCAAGTAATCGTACGCTTGATGCAGACCTCGACAGCCAAGGAGCCCACCGTGAGCACATCCGCCACCCCCACCCAGCCCGCCACCGGCGACCTGCTTCCCGCCGACCTCGCGATGGGCACCGTGATGCTCAAGGTCGGGGACATGAAGCTGATGCTCGACTACTACGAGCGCGCCCTGGGCCTCGTGCCGATCAGCGAGTCCCTCGGCGGCGTGTACCTGGGCCGCCAGGGCCTGCCGGTCATCCACCTCAGCCCCGCCGCCGGGCTGCAGATCCCCGGCCGCGGCGAGGCCGGCCTCTTCCACACCGCCATCCTGTTCGAGCGCCGCGAGGACCTCGCCGCGACCGTCGCCACCGCCGCCCAGTACGATCCTCGGCTCTTCGCCGGCAGCGCCGACCACCTCGTCTCCGAGGCGTTCTACTTCACCGACCCCGAGGGCAACGGCGTCGAGCTCTACTTCGACAAGCCGCGCGAGACGTGGCAGTGGAACGCGGGCCAGGTGGTCATGGACTCGCTCCCGCTGCCCCCGCAGGCATTCCTCAACCAGAACCTGACCGAAGCGTCCCTCGAGGGGCAGCGGGAGGCGGAGGCCGGCGTCGGCCACGTCCACCTCCAGGTCGGCGACGTGGACACGGCGCAGAAGTTCTACGTCGACACCCTCGGATTCGAGAAGACCTCCGGCTGGCACGGCCAGGCCCTGTTCGTCTCCGCCGGCCGGTACCACCACCACATGGCGATGAACGTGTGGAACTCCCGCGGCGCCGGCCCACGCAAGGACACGCTGGGCCTCGGCGAGGTCCTCATCAAGGTCGGCACCCAGGATGACGTCCTCGCGGCCGCCGACCGCCTCAAGTCCGCCGGCATCGCCACCCGCCACACCGGGGCCGAGCTGCGCTTCGAGGACCCGTGGCGCAACCAGATCCGCATGGCGTCCGTGCACGCCTGACACTCCCTGCGCTACGCTCGGACAGTCCGCGGTCGCCGCGGGCGCCATGCAGGCCGAACCGCAGTCCAGCGCCCACAGAGGGGGAAGAAGTGTCCGCTCCCAGTCCCTTCGCCGAGATCTTCGTCTCCACGCACGCCGACGCGCTCGCCCGGGCTGCCCAGCTCGACGGCGGCGACGCCGAGGACACCGGGGGCCTGAGGATCCCCGGCGTCTCCGACTACGAGATCGAGCAGCTCGGTTCGCTGGTCGGAACGGCCGTGCACGCCCCGGGCGCCGACTACGAGCTCACCATGGTGGACGTCTCCTCGGACAGCCTCCTCGCGGTGCCCTCCACGATGGTCCGCGCCCTCGCCGACCTCCTCGTCTACGAGTCCGAGGAGGAGGAGGGCAACGCCGTGGAGCGCGTGGCCGCCGCGTGGGTGGACCAGGAGGACCTCCCGTTCGACGCGCGTGAGGCGTACGACTACGTCGAGCAGCTCGCCAAGCTGGCCGCCGACGTCGACGACTCGAGCCGGCAGGAGCTCTTCGTCTGGGCCAGCTCCTGATCGTCCGGTCCGGTTCCTGACGCGCCGCGGCCCCGTGGCATGCGAAACGTCCCCGGATCTGGCACAATGGTCAGGTACCAATCCGCGCGGCCCCCTCTCTCCGCGCGCGGTTGTGTCCATCGGAGCCCTGGCGAAGTACGGCCCGCCCCACGGGAGCGGAAAAGTCCGGGCTCGCCTCATGTTCAGAAACAGGAGTGACCACAACCGTGGCCGTTAAGATTCGACTCAAGCGCTTCGGCAAGATGCGCGCCCCGTACTACCGCATCGTCGTCGCCGACTCGCGCACCAAGCGCGACGGCCGTGCGATCGAGGAGATCGGCAAGTACCACCCCACCGAGGAGCCCTCGTTCATCGAGGTCAACTCCGAGCGTGCCCAGTACTGGCTCGGTGTCGGCGCGCAGCCGACCGAGCAGGTCCAGGTGCTCCTCAAGATCACCGGTGACTGGCAGAAGTTCAAGGGCCTTCCGGGCGCCGAGGGCACCCTGAAGTACCCGAAGGGCAAGGAGCCGTTCGTGGCTCCCGAGAAGGGCTCCGTGATCCTCCCCGAGGCCCCGAAGGCGGCCAAGGGAGCTGAGGAGTCCGCCGAGGCCCCCGCCGAGGCCGAGGCTGAGTAACTTGCTGGCCGAGGCACTCGAGCACCTGGTCCGCGGCATCGTGGACAACCCCGATGACGTCGCGGTCCAGGCCAAGAGCGGCCGCCGCGGCGACGTCCTCGAGGTGCGCGTCCACGAGGACGACCTCGGGCGCGTCATCGGGCGCCAGGGACGCACCGCGCGCGCACTGCGCACCGTGGTCGCGGCCCTCGCCGAGGGCGAGCCGGTCCGGGTCGACGTGGTCGATACCGACCGCCGCCGCTGACACTGCCTCATCCAGCTCCGGCCCCTCCTCCCACCAGGGTGGAGGGGCCGGAGCTGTCTCCACCCACCCTCGCGGCGGGCAGCCGCGCACAGCACCCCGACGGGCCCACCCGGCCCACCACGCAGGAGGCCCATCCCATGCAGGTCCAGGTCGCACGGATCGGCAAGCCGCACGGCATCCGCGGCGAGGTCACCGCCCAGGTCCTCACCGACGCCCCCGAGGAACGCTTCGTCCCCGGCGCCGAATTCATCGTCGAGCCCGCCTCGAGCGGTCCTCTGACGCTCGAGGGCGCCCGCTGGAACAAGGACATCCTCCTGCTCTCCTTCGCGGAGGTGCCCGACCGCAACCGCGCCGAGCAGCTCCGCGGAGTCAAGCTCTACCTCGAGACGGAGGACCTCGAGGACGACGACGAGGGCTGGTACGAGCACGAGCTCGTGGGCCTGGCCGTCCGCGTCGACGGCCGCGACGTCGGCACGGTCGCCGCGCTCCAGACCATGCCCGTGCAGGACCTCCTCGTCCTCGACACTCCCACGGGGGAAGTCCTCGTCCCGTTCGTCGAGGAGATCGTGCCCGAGGTCGACGTCGAGGGCGGCTTCATCGTCCTCGTCCCGCCGCCCGGCCTCCTCGAGCTGAACCGTGAGACGGGCGACGCCGGGGCCTCCGGCGGCGGGTCCGAGCGGCAGCCGGGGTCGGAGGCGTAGGTGCGCATCGACGTCGTCAGCATCTTCCCCGACTACCTTGCGCCCCTGCGCCTCTCACTCCTGGGCCGCGCCCAGGAGGACGGGCTGCTGGAGCTGGCGGTCCATGACCTGCGCGACTTCACCTTCGACCGCCACCGGACGGTGGACGACACCCCCTACGGGGGCGGTGCCGGCATGGTCATGAAGGCCGAACCGTGGGCACTGGCCCTCGAGCACGTCCTCGCGGCGCAGGGCGCCGCCACGGGGGAGGCCGGGCACGACGCCGGCCCGGCCGCCCCGCGCCGCCCGGTGCTGATCGTGCCGTCCCCGGCCGGGGCAGTCTTCACCCAGGCCATGGCCTACGAGCTCTCCGAGGAGCCCACGCTCGCGTTCGCCTGCGGACGCTACGAGGGCATCGACGAGCGGGTCCTGGAATGGGCGGCCCAGCGCTTCGAGGTGCGCCCCGTGAGCCTGGGGGACTACGTGCTCAACGGGGGAGAGGTGGCCGTCATGGCCATGGTCGAGGCGATCGGGCGGCTCCTGCCCGGCGTCGTCGGCAACCCCGAGTCCCTGGTCGAGGAGTCCCACGCCGACGGGCTGCTCGAGTACCCGGTCTACACCAAGCCCTCGTCCTGGCGGGGCCACGGGGTCCCGGAGGTCCTGCTCTCCGGGAACCACGGCAAGGTCGCCTCCTGGCGCCTCGAGCAGCAGCTGCGCCGGACGGCGGCGCGGCGGCCCGAGCTCCTCGACGGCGCAGACGCCGCGCCCTACGGCAAGGCCGAGCGCGCCGTGCTGCGCGAACTCGGCTACGAGGTGGCGGACGGACAGCTGCGCCGGGCCCCGCACGGAGCCTGACGCCGCCGCCGACATGACGGCTCCGCCTCCCATGTGGCACAATGGAGCGTTGTGTCTGCCGGGCATTGGACCTGCCACAGGGGGCCTGAGCCAACGGTGATGGACACGCCGCCCTGCCGGGCCCTTCGGCGGGCGGTCACGGTTTCCGGCCCGATCGCCCCAGCGCGGTGCGGGCCGCACACCAAAGCAGGTGACCTGTGGCATCTGCCAGGAGAAGATGACAATGAACATCCTCGACTCCGTCGATGCCGCCTCGCTGCGCTCCGACATCCCCGCGTTCGGGCCCGGTGACACCATCAAGGTCCACGTGAACATCATCGAGGGCAAGAACTCGCGCGTCCAGGTCTTCCAGGGCTTCGTCGTCGGCCGCCAGGGCCACGGCGTGCGCGAGACCTTCACGGTCCGCAAGGTCTCCTTCGGTGTCGGCGTCGAGCGCACGTTCCCCGTGCACTCCCCGATCATCGACAAGATCGAGCTCGTGACCCGTGGTGATGTGCGCCGCGCCAAGCTCTACTACATGCGCGAGCTTCGCGGCAAGGCTGCCAAGATCAAGGAGAAGCGCGACTTCAGCCGCACCAAGTAGCCCCGAGCTGCTCGAAGCGTGCTGAACGCCACCTCCATGGCACGATCCGAACGCCAGTCCCGGCTGCGGGGCTGGCGTTCGGTCGTTCTGGCTGTCGTGCTCGCCGTCGTCGTCTGGGCCGCCCTCCGCTCGTTCGTCTTCGACGTGTTCTACATCCCCTCCGAGTCCATGCAGCCGCTGCTGGACCCGGGGGACCGGATCGGCGTCGTCCGGGCCGGCGTCGATCCCGCTCCGATCCGCCGCGGCGATGTCGTCGTGTTCGACGGACGGGGCTCCTTCGCGCCCCTGACCTCGGGCCGCGGATGGGTGGGCGACCTCGTCCAGGGCGCGGCAGAGTGGCTCGGGATCGTGCCCACCGAGACCGTGTACGTCAAGCGCGTCGTCGGCGTCGGCGGGGACCATGTCCGCTGCTGCACCGCGAGTGGGAAAATCGAGGTGAACGGCCAGCCCCTCGACGAGCCGTACCTATTCCCGGGCGACGCGCCCAGCGAGCAGCGGTTCGATGTCGTCGTGCCGGCCGGGCGGCTGTGGCTCCTGGGCGACCATCGCTCAGCGTCAGCCGATTCCCGTGCGCTGCTCGGCGCGCCCGGCGGCGGCCTGGTCCGTGCGGACAAGGTGATCGGCCGACCGGTGGCGATCCTGTGGCCACTTGATAGATTGGGCGGGTTCACCGCCTCCCCGACCATGAAGGACACCCAGTGATGCGCAGCCGAGATGCCGGGGCCGACGCCGCAGGAGCGGGGCCGGAAGCGCCGGGTGCCGGCGAGGGCGGCGACGGGGGTCACCGGCGCGGCGGCCTCATGGCCTGGATCCGCGAGATCGCCATCATCCTCGGCGTCGCCATCGTGCTGTCCTTCCTCATCAAGACGTTCCTCTTCAAGGCGTTCTACATCCCGTCCGAATCGATGGTGCCCACCCTCGAGGAGAACGACCGGATCTTCGTGAACCTGTTCGTGCCGCGCAACTTCGCGCTGCAGCGCGGCGAGGTCGTCGTCTTCAAGGACACGAAGGGCTGGCTCCCCGAGGTGCCCCAGCCGGCGCCGAACCCCGTCCAGGAAGGGCTCGAGTTCGTCGGCCTGCTGCCGGACACCTCCCAGCAGCACCTCATCAAGCGCGTCATCGGGCTGCCCGGGGACCACGTGGTCTGCTGTGACGCGTCGCAGCACATCACCGTCAACGGCGCGGCCCTCAGCGAGCCCTACGTCAATCCCGCCGAGACCCCGCACGTCGTGCCCTTCGACGTCACCGTACCGGCCGGCAGCATCTGGGTGATGGGCGACAACAGGAACCATTCCTCGGACTCGCGCTACCACAATTCGGTCCAGCCCGGCGCGGGCTTCGTCTCCATCGGCGATGTCGAAGGCCAGGCCGCCGTCATCGCGTGGCCGCTGAACCGCATCCGATCCCTCGACAGCTACCCGGACACGTTCAAGGACGTGCCCGCACCGAAATGAGCACGAGCACGGCCACGGGTGCGCGGTCCTCGCGGCCGCGCCGCACCACGGCACCCAGTCTGCGGTTCGTGAACCGGCTGGCGGGCGCCTACGGGCCTCTCATCGCCGGCTGCGACGAGGTGGGCCGAGGGGCGCTGGCAGGGCCCGTCACGGTGGGGATCGTGGTGGTCGATGCGCGGCGGGTCGTGACCCGCACGGTGCTGCGCGACAGCAAGCTCCTGACCCCGGAACGCCGGGTTGAGCTGGTCCCGATGATCCAGACGTGGGGCGTCGGCGCCGCCGTAGGGCACTCGAGCGCGGAGGAGATCGACGAGGTGGGCATCATGGAGGCGCTGCGGCGCGCCGGTCGCCGCGCCCTGGCCGAGATCGCCGCCCGAGGGGTCGTACCGGACGCGGTGCACCTCGACGGCAACTACGACTGGCTCTCCCGCGGCGGCCAGGGCTCGCTCTTCGACGAGCCCGAGGCCGGCCCCGTGCTCCCGGTGCAGACCACGATCAAGGCCGACCTCGCGTGCCAGGCCGTGGCGGCTGCCAGCATCATCGCCAAGGTGGCCCGGGACGGGCTCATGGTCGAATACGGGACTGAGGACCCGCGCTTCGGCTGGGCCGTGAACAAGGGCTACGCCACGCCCGAGCACAGGGCGGCGCTCCTCGAGCACGGACCGACCGTGCTCCACCGGCGCTCGTGGCGCCTGGGGACGGCGGATGCGGACACCGAGGACGAGATCGAGGCCGCCGCGCAGGAGCGCGCCGCGGCGGAGGAAGATCTCGACGGGAGGAAGATAGGACTATGAGCGCCGAAGACCTTGAGAACTACGAGACCGACATGGAGCTCCAGCTGTACCGCGAATACCGGGATGTCATCTCGCTGTTCAGCTACGTGGTGGAGACGGAACGACGGTTCTACCTCGCCAACCACGTGGACCTGCAGGCCCGTTCGGCCGACGGCGAGGTCTACTTCGACCTGACCCTCCAGGATGCCTGGGTCTGGGACGTGTACCGCAGCGCGCGCTTCGTCAAGAGCGTCAGGGTCATCACCTTCAAGGACGTCAACGTCGAAGAGCTGCCCAAGGTCGAGGACCTGGGCCTGCCGAAGGGCGGTCTGGGGGCCTAGCAGGGCGCCACTTCTCCTCCACAGCTGACCCGTTGGGCGGGTTGCCCACATACGCTTCCCGCTCGACGCCGCAGGGCCCGCCGCGGCGAGAGTCTGGTCCCATGAGAGCCAAGGACAGACTCGGTCAGCGCGGGGAACGCCTCGCGGAGGAGTACCTGCGGACGGCTGGTGCGGCCATCCTGGACCGCAATTGGCGGTGCCGGGACGGGGAGCTGGACATCGTCGCCGCCGACGGCGGGATCCTCGTGGCGGTGGAAGTGAAGGCGCGCCGCTCGTGGGACTGCGGGCACCCGTTCGAGGCGGTGGATGCCGCCAAGCTGGGCCGGCTCGTGCGTCTGCTCGCAGCATGGGCCGAGGGGCACGGCGTCCGGGCGCGGGCCAGGCGCGTGGATGTCATCGCCGTCACGGGGCCGGACGGCGGGGCGGCCCAGATTGAGCACCTGAGGGGCGTGGCCTGATGGGCGGCGTCGGACGCGCCCTCGGCGTCGCCCTCGTGGGCCTGAACGGCTACCTCGTGGAGGTCGAGGCCGACATCGGGCAGACGCTTCCCAGCTTCGTCCTCCTCGGCCTGCCGGACTCAGCGCTGAGCGAGGCCCGCGAGCGGATCCGGAGCGCCGCCAAGAACAGCGGCCTGCCCCTGAGCCGGCGCAAGCTCACCGTGAACCTGATCCCGGCCTCGCTGCCCAAGCGTGGCACCGGCTTCGACCTCGCCATCGCCGTGGCCTCGCTCGCGGCCGCGGGGGACCTGCGGCCGCCGGCGGGCGTGGTCTTCCTCGCCGAGCTTGGCCTGGACGGCAGGCTCCGGCCCGTGCGCGGCGTGCTCCCGGCGGTCATGGCGGCCGTGCAGGGAGGCCGCCCCGACGTTGTGGTCGCCGGAGCGAATGCCCGTGAGGCATCGCTCGTTCCCGGGGCCCGGGTGCACGCCTACGAGTCGCTCGGGCAGCTCGCACTCGACCTCGGCGCCGACCCGGAGGCAGTGTCGGTGCCCACACGCGAGGACGGCGGGACAGGACAGGACGAGGGGGACGGGCGGCCCGCACGCCGCCCGCTCGCCGTCCCTGACCTGAGGGACGTCTCTGGACAGTCCGAGGCGCGCACAGCGGTCGAGGTGGCAGCGGCCGGCGGGCACCACATCATGCTCGTGGGCCCGCCCGGGGCCGGCAAGACGATGCTCGCCGAGCGCCTGCCAGGCGTCCTGCCCGACCTCGACGACGAGGCGGCGATGGAGGTGACCGCGATCCACTCGCTCTCTGGCGAGCCCGGAACGAACGAGCTCATCCGCCGCCCGCCGTTCGAGAGCCCACATCACACCGCGAGCGCTCCGGCGATCATCGGAGGAGGCTCGGGCATTCCCCGCCCCGGGGCGGCCTCCCGCGCGCACCGGGGCGTCCTCTTCCTCGACGAGGCGCCTGAGTACGAGCGCCGAGTGCTCGACTCCCTCCGCCAGCCCCTCGAGAGCGGCGAACTCGTGATCCACCGCGCCGCCGGCGCCGCGGCCTACCCTGCGCGCTTCCAGCTCGTCATCGCGGCCAACCCGTGCCCCTGCGGAAAGGGGACGGGCAAGGCGCTCGAGTGCACCTGCACGGCGCAGGCCAAGCGGCGCTACTTCGGGCGCCTCTCCGGCCCGCTGCTGGACAGGGTGGACATCCAGCTGCGCGTGAACAAGGTCTCGGCCGTCGACTTCGGGCAGGTGCCGGCGGGGGAGTCGACGGCGGACGTCGCTCCGCGCATCCTCGCTGCCCGGCACCGGCAGGCAGAGCGGCTGCAGCAGTACGGCCTCGAGACCAATGCGCAGGTACCCGGGCGCCTCCTGCGGGGCCAGCTCCGCCTCGACCCGGGTTCCACCGCGCTGCTGGACCGTGCGATGGTGGCGAACACGCTCACCGCCAGGGGGTTCGACCGGGTCCTCCGGCTCGCCTGGTCCATCGCGGACCTGGCCGGACTCGATCGGCCCGGAGGTGACGAGGTGGGGCAGGCGCTCCTCCTGAGGCAGGCGGTGGCGGCATGAGGGCCGAGCAGCAGCCCCGCGGCGGATGGGTCCTTGGCGGGGAGGGGAAGGGGACGGACGCGGTTCGTATCGCACGGGCGGCCCTGTCCCGGCTCTTCGAGCCCCTCGATCCCGTGGGGATACTGCTCGTGGAGGCGTTCGGCCCCGAGGAGGCCCTCAGGATCGCCTCCGGTCGGGCATCCGCCGAGGACGTGGCCGCCCTCCGGACGGCCCTCGAAGGCTCGGCTCGCCCGGATCGCGGCGGACCGTCCGGCGCGGGCCCGGCCGCGGCCAGAGTCGGGGCGCTCGCCAGTGCCCTCGAGCGGTGGGCCCCGCGGGTGCCACACCTCGCGCCTGAGCGGGACCTCGAGGCGATGGCACGGCTCGGCGGCAGGCTGGTGGTGCCCGAGGACGCCGAATGGCCCGCCGGGCTCCTCGGACTCGGTGCGGAGGGCCCGCTGTGCCTGTGGGTGCGGGGCGATGAGCCCCTGCCGGCAGCCGAGCGCAGCGTGGCGATCGTCGGATCACGGGACGCCACGGGCTACGGGATCTCGGTCGCGGGCGAGCTGGCCCGCGGAGTGGCGGACCTGGGGCTGACGGTGGTCAGCGGCGGGGCCTACGGCATCGATGGGCAGGCGCACCGGGCCGCGCTGTCCTCCTCCGCGGCTGCCGTCCCCACCGTCGCCGTGATGGCTGGAGGAGTGGACCGCTACTACCCCTCGGGCAACGAGGAACTGCTCCGGGAGGTCGCCCGGCGCGGCCATCTCGTCTCCGAGCTGCCCCCCGGCGCCTCGCCCTCCAAGCATCGCTTCCTCAAGCGGAACCGCCTCATCGCGGCGATGTCCGCCCTCACCGTGGTGGTCGAGGCCCGATGGCGCTCAGGGGCCCTCAGCACGGCCCGCAGGGCCGTGGACCTCGGCCGGCACGTCGCGGCGGTCCCCGGCTCGGTGTACAGCGCGAATTCGGCTGGATGCCATCGGCTCCTGCGGGACGGCGCCGCCTGCGTCACGGACGCCAAGGAGGCCTACGAATTGGTGGCGCCATCGGGGGAGGGGCTTGTCGACGATCCGGGCTCCCCTGTGCGGGCCCACGACGGGCTCTCCCTCGTCGACCTCATGGTGCTCGAGGCGCTCCCCGTGCGGCGGGGCGCGGAGGTCGAGAGCCTCGCGGTGGTCGCCGGCCTGAGCGAGGCCGAGATCCGGGCGGGCCTCGGCAGGCTCTCCCTCGTGGGCCTGTGCGAGCGGTCCGAGGGCGGCTGGCGGCGCAGCAGGCAGGCGTGAGGGCCGCGATCCGTCCCCAGGGCCATGTGCTGTGCGTGTCGGGCTTGCCGCCGCACGGGTGGCCGCGAAAGATGGAGGAGGCCGAAGGCCGGGACGAGGAGGCTGGATGGACACCGGTGCAGTGCCCGAGGGGCTGGACGGCCCCCTGCGCTCGTTCCTGCGCTATCTCGCCTTGGAGCGGGGGCGATCCGTCCACACCGTGCGCGCCTACGAATCGGACCTCACCTCGATGCTCGCCTCCGCCGCCGATGACGGCGCCGTGGACCTGCGGGCCGTCGACCTGGCGATGCTGCGCCGCTGGCTCGGGCGCCAGAGCGAGGCTGGACTCGCGAGGTCCACCCTGGCCCGGCGGTCGGCGGCTGCGCGGTCGTTCCTCGCGTGGGCGGCCAGGGAAGGCCACCTTGACGCCGACCCGTCGATCCGGCTCGCTGCACCCAAGCGGCAGACGCACCTGCCCGAAGTACTGCACCGGGACCAGGCCGAGCGGCTGCTTGACGGCGCCTCTGCGGCAGCCGGGGGCGGCGACCCGATGGCGGTCCGAGACCTGGCGCTCGTCGAGCTCCTGTACGCGACCGGAGTGCGGATCGGCGAACTCGTGGCCCTCGACGTCGACGACGTGGACTTCGGCCGCCGGACCGTCCGTGTGCTCGGCAAGGGCAACAAGGAGAGGACGGTCCCCTTCGGCGTCCCCGCCGCGGACGCCCTCACCCGCTGGCTCGGTGCCCGGGCGGCGCTGACGACGAGCTCCAGCGGTGCCGCGCTCTTCCTCGGCGCCCGCGGCGGCCGGCTCGGGCAGCGCCAGGCGCGTGCCGTCGTCGACCGTGCCCTGCGGGCGCTGGGTGACACCTCGGCCAGCGGTCCGCACGCCCTCCGCCACACCGCCGCGACGCACCTCCTCGACGGCGGCGCCGACCTCCGCAGTGTCCAAGAGCTCCTCGGGCACGCGAGCCTGGCCACCACCCAGCTGTACACCCACGTCTCCGTCGAGAGGCTGCGGGCGAGCTACCTGGCGTCGCACCCGCGCGCGTAGTCGACGGCCACATTGACCCACAGCCGAGGGCCACATTGGCGGGGCGTACTGGAATCTGGCAGATTCGTCCGGCAGAATGGTCGCGAAGCCCCAGTCGGAGCAAGTTCCGTACCTCGCAGACGTGGGGCACCTCCGCCCGGAGGGACAACTCAATAGCCACGTATCGCTGGATCCGCCAGCTGACGGTCGTAGGGGAAGACGTACCGACAGCGATGGAGGATGGAATGTCTGCAGTGATGACCCGTGGTCTGCTGTTCGTGCACTCGGCACCGAGCGCGCTGTGCCCGCACGTCGAGTGGGCCATCAGCTCGGTGGTGGACAAGCGGACGGACCTCGACTGGACGGCGCAGCCTGCCGCTCCGGGAATGTTCCGCGCCGAGCTGTCGTGGGTCGGCAAGCCGGGGACGGGGGCCCACCTCGCCTCGGCCCTGCGCGGCTGGGCCCACCTCCGCTACGAGGTCACCGAGGAGCCTAGCCCCAGCGTCGACGGCGGCCGTTGGTCGCACACCCCGGAGCTCGGCATCTTCCATGCCATGACCGACGTCCACGGCAACATCGTCATCTCCGAAGACCGGATCCGGTACGCCTACGAGTCCGCAGGCGGGGACGCCGCAGCCGTGTACCACGAGCTCTCGCTCGCGCTCGGCGAGGCCTGGGACGAGGAACTCGAGCCGTTCCGCCATGCCGCCGAGGGCGCGCCGGTCCGCTGGCTCCACCAGGTCGGCTGAGCGCCCGGCTCCGCCCGCTGCCCACTGTCTGCGTCTGTCTGAGACGGAAGGGAGGGGCCAGTCGTCAGACTGGCCCCTCCCCTTCCGTGCGTCCCGGGCGGTGCGCCCGCGTCAGTGGTTGCGGATCACCACGACCGCGTTGTGGCCGCCGAAGCCGAAGGAGTTGCTGAGGGCGACGATGTCCCCCTGCGGGAGGTCCCGTGCTGTGGTAACCACATTCAGCGGGATCTCTGGATCCTGGTGGTCCAGGTTGATCGTGACGGGAGCGCGTCGCTCCTGCACGGCGAGGACGGTGAGCACGGCCTCGACCGCGCCCGAGGCGCCGAGGAGGTGGCCCATCTGCGACTTCGTCGCGGAGACGGCCACGTTGTCCACGTGGCTGCCGAGTGCGGCCTTGAGCGCGGTGTACTCGGGCTTGTCGCCCACCGGCGTCGAGGTCGCGTGGGCGTTGACGTGCACGACGTCCTCCGGCTGGACGCGCGCATCGAACATCGCGGCCTTCAGGGCCCGGGTGGCGCCGAGGCCCTCCGGATCCGGAGCCGTGATGTGGTACGCGTCGGCCGTGACGGACGTGCCCGCGAGCTCGGCGTAGATGCGGGCGCCGCGCGCCAGGGCGTGCTCCTCCGCCTCGAGCACGAGCGCGCCGGCGCCCTCGCCCATGACGAACCCGTCGCGGTCGAGGTCGTAGGGGCGCGAGGCGTGCTCGGGGTCGTCGTTGCGCTTGGAGAGCGCCTGCATCGCCGCGAAGGAGGCGAGCGGCATCGGGTGGATCGCGGCCTCCGCGCCGCCGACCATCACCACGTCCGCCTTGCCGGCCCGGATGAGCTCCTGGCCCACGGCCATGGCCTCGGTCCCGGAGGCGCAGGCAGAGACGGGCGTGTGGGCGCCGGCGCGCGCGCCGAGGTCGAGGCTGACTGCCGCGGCCACGCCGTTGGGCATCAGCATCGGCACGGTCATCGGCAGGACCCGCCGGGGGCCCTTCTCCTTGAGAGTGTCCCAGCCGTTGAGCAGGGTCCAGACGCCGCCGATCCCGGTGGCGAACGCGACCGCGAGGCGATCGTGGTCGATCTCCTCGATGCCGGAGTCCCGCCAGGCCTCGCGAGCGGCGATCACGCCGTACTGGGTGGACGGGTCCATCCGCTTCATCTCGACGCGGCTGAGCACCTCGTCGGCGGGCGTGGAGAGCTTGGCGGCGATCTTGACCGGCAGCTCGTACTGCTCGACCCAGTCATCGGTGAGCCTGCGGACGCCGGAGACCCCCTTGAGGGCGTTCTGCCACAGGGTCGGGACGTCGCCGCCGATGGGCGTCGTGGCACCAAGGCCGGTCACAACAACTTTGCGCGCCATGCTTCGCTACTTTCGGGGTGCGGGAGGAGGCCAGAGTGCTCTGGTCTCGTCAACAGGAGGCGGCCGGCGCGGGGCGCCGGCCGCCGGGGGCGCGAGGCCCTTAGGCCTGGGCCTTGGCGATGAAGTCGACGGCGTCGCCAACCGTCGTGAGGTTCTTGACCTCCTCGTCGGGGATGCGCACGCCGAACTTCTCCTCGGCGTTGACCACGATGGTCATCATCGAGATCGAGTCGATGTCGAGGTCGTCGGTGAACGACTTGTCGAGCTGGACGGCGTCAGTGGCGAGCCCCGTCTCCTCGTTGACGATCTCGGCCAGACCGGCGAGGATCTCTTCGTTGGTTGCCATGTCGGCTCCTTTTCTCGGTTCCCGGCGGTCCGCCGGATCAGGGTTCCAGCCGCAGTGCGCGGCCTGGTCTCAGCACGGCCCGTGTGGGGCCGCACCGCGGTCTCAGGGGAGGACGATGACTTGGGCGCCGAAGACGAGGCCCGCGCCGAAGCCGATCTGGAGTGCCAGCTTGCCGTGGAGGTCGGGATGCTCCTCGAGCAGCCGCACTGTGGCGAGCGGGATCGAGGCCGCGGAGGTGTTCCCGGACTCGGCAATGTCGCGGCCCACGATCACCGTCTCGGGCAGTTTGAGCTGCTTGACCATCTCGTCGATGATGCGCATGTTCGCCTGGTGCGGGATGAACGCGGCGAGGTCCTCCGGCTCGATCCCGGCGGCGTCGAGCGCCCTCCGGGCCACCTTCGCCATCTCCCACACGGCCCAGCGGAAGACGCTCTGGCCGTCCTGGCGCAGGGTCGGCCAGATCTTCGCCTCGGTGCCCAGCACGGCCGCCGCATTGTCCGCACCGTTGTGCTCGGCCTCGTCGGAGAGGTCGCGGACGTCCAGGAGCGAGTGGGTCATGCCGATCACATTCCACTTGCTGCCGTCCGAGCCCCACACGGAGGGTCCGATGCCGGGGGTATCGGAGGGACCGATCACCACGGCGCCCGCGCCGTCGCCGAGCAGGAAGGAGATGCTGCGCTCGGTGTTGTCGATGAAGTCGCTGAGCTTCTCGGCGCCGACGACGAGCACGTAGTCGGCCGCACCGGACCGCACGAGCGCGTCGCCCTGGGCGATGCCGTAGCAGTAGCCGGCGCAGGCGGCGGAGATGTCGTAGGCCGGGGCCGGCGTGGCGCCGAGGCGATCCGCGAGGGCAGCGGCCGCGGACGGGGTCGCGTACGGGTGGGACACGGTCGAGATGATGACGGCGCCGAGCTGGCTCGCGTTGATGCCGGCCGAGGCGAGGGCCTCGCGGGAGGCGCCCTCCGCCATGTCGAGGACGCTGACGTCCTCGGGGGCGCGGCGGCGGGTCACGATGCCGGTGCGCTGCCGGATCCACTCGTCGGAGGAGTCGATCCACTGGCAGACGTCGTCATTGGTGACAACGACCGAGGGGCGGTAGCCGCCGATCCCGAGGATGCGCGAGTGCGCGTGCGTCTCGGCCTGCTTGAGGGTAGGGGTGCTCACACCGTCTCCTTGTCGCTGCTGGCGTCGGCGGCGAAGAGCTCGAGGGCTGCGTCGACGTCGGAGGGGCCCTTCACGGCCACAGTCTTGATGCCGGGCATACCGCGCTTCGCGAGGCCCACGAGCGTGCCTGCGGGGGCGAGTTCGATCACGCCCGTGACGCCGCGCGCGGCGAGCGTCTCCATGCACAGGTCCCAGCGGACCGGGCGGGAGACCTGCGCGATGAGGCTCTCGAGTGCGGCCGCGCCGGAGGTGACCTCCGCGCCATCGTAATTCGAGAGCAGGGGAACGGCCGGGTCGCTCACGGCCAGTTCCGGACGGAGGGCCTCGAGGTCCGCCACGGCCGAGGCCATGTACTGCGTGTGGAAGGCCCCGGCGACCTTGAGCGGGATGACCCGGGCCTTGGCCGGCGGGTTGTCCGCCAGCTGCTTGAGGGCCTCGAACGTGCCCGCGGCGACGATCTGGCCGCCCCCGTTGACGTTGGCCGGCTCGGCGCCCGCGGCGGTGATGGCCGCGAGGACCTCGTCGCGGTCCCCGCCCACGACGGCGCTCATGCCGGTGGGGGTGACGGCGGCAGCCTTGGCCATGCCCCGGGCGCGGACGCCGACGAAGCGCATGGCGTCCTCGGCGCTGAGCACGCCGGCCAGGGCGGACGCGGTGATCTCGCCGACCGAGTGGCCGGCGAGCACGACCGGGAGGTCAGAGAGCTCGGCGTCGAACATCGCCTCCGCCGCGACGATGCCGGCGGCCACGATGAGCGGCTGGGCCACCGCGGTGTCCTTGATCGTCTCCTCGTCCGAGGTCGTCCCGTGCGCCACGAGGTCGAGGCCCACCACCTCGCCGAGGGCCCCGAGGCGGTCGGCAACGGAGGGCAGCTCGAGCCAGGGGGCCAGGAATCCGGGCGTCTGGGAGCCCTGTCCAGGGCAGACAATTGCTAGCACGTAACCAAGCTTTCCAAATCGGGGATGCTCTGAGTGGGGAGAGCGCGCACGAAGCTCCTCCATGCGGTTTGTGGGAAGTCTACAACGTGCCCTCGGCGGCGCCGCCTCCTCAGGACCGCTGCGGATGCCGTTCGGCGGCCGGTTTGGGGGCGGCGGCGAGGCGTCCGACGACGAGCGCTGTCTGCAGCACGAACGCCTCGCGGGGCAGGAGCGGGTCCCACCCGGTGACGTCGCAGACGCGGCGCAGCCTGTAGCGGACGGTGTTGGCGTGGACGAAGAGCTCCCGGGCCGTCGCCTCGAGCGAGTGGCCCAGCTCGAAGTAGGCGCTGAGCGTCTCGACCAGTCCATTCGAGGCCGCCACGAGCGGGCGGTAGATCTTCTGCACCAGGGCGCGGCGGGCGGCGTCATCGCCTGCCGCCACCCGCTCCGGAAGCAGGTCGTCCGCCGAGACGGGGCGGGGGGCGTTGGGCCAGGCGCGGGCGGCCGAGAGGCCCGCGAAGGCGGCCTGCGCCGAGGTGCTCGCCTCGGGCAGGGTGGCAGCCTCCGGTCCGTACACCACGGGGCCGGGGGCGAAGAGCTCGGCGAGGCGCGCCATGGCGGTCGCCGGCTCCTGCAGGCCGCCGAGGATGAGGATCAGGCGGTCGCCCTGGATGCCGACCAGCGCGTCCTGGGCGTGGCGGCCCGCGATCCGCCGCAGCTCGCCCACATAGGTCGGGCTGGGCTCGAGCGGGGAGGACCCGACCATGACGGTGAAGCGCTCCTGCGCCTTCCACCCGAGCGCGGCGATCCGCGACCGCAGGGCATCGGTGTTCTCCCCACGCAGGATCGCGTCGACGATGAGCGCCTCGAGCCGGGTGTCCCACGAGCCTCGGGTCTCGGCGGCCCGCGCGTAGACGTCCGCCGCGGCGAACGCGACCTCGCGGGAGTAGCGCAGCACGGCCTCCCGCAGCGCCGGCTGGTCCTCCTCGGGGGCAAGGTGCGGTACCTGGTCCTCGACCGTCTCGACGACGATGCGGATCAGCTGGAGGGCCTTCTGGAGGCTGATGGAGCGCGTGAGCTCCGTCGGGGCCGTGCCGAACACGTCGGAGAGGATCCAGGTGGGCAGGGTGGGGCGCTCGTACCACGTGACGAACGCCGCGATCCCGTTCTGGGCGACGAGCCCGAGGGCGGACCGCTCATCCGCGCTCAGCCGGGAGTACCACGGCAGGGACCGCTCGAGCTCGCGCATCGTGCTCGTGGACAGCTGCCCCACGTTGGCCCGCAGCTTCTTGACCGTCTCGGCCTTCGCCGGCGAGATGGTCAGCTTCCCGTTCGGCGGGGTGGCGGGGGAGTGCTGCGGCTGGGGCATGTGAAGAGCATAGCGAGCACTCAGGTGGGGACCAGTTTTGTGTGAAGGCTACAAGGGTCCGTGCGCCGTGCCACAGCCATGGAGCGGCCCGGCGTCACGCACCCCCCCGAGGGCACCCGGCCACGCACGACGGCGGCCCTCCCCATGGGTGGGGAGGGCCGCCGTCGTCGGTGGTCGCCTGCAGGCGGCCTGTGCGCGCCGGGAGCGCCGCGGGCTAGCTCTCGCCGCCGGCGTTGCCCGTGGTGCCGGCGTTCACGTCGAGCAGGCGGTACCGCTCGAACGCCTGGCGCGGGGCGTCGGCGTCGACCTCGCCGCGGCGGGCGAGCATCTGCAGGGCCCGCACCACGACGGAGTGCGCGTCGATGTGGAAGTACCGCCGCGCGGCCGCCCGGGTGTCGGCGAAGCCGAAGTCGTCCGCGCCGAGGGTCGCGAACTCGTTCGGGAGGAACTGGCGGATCTGGTCCGGCACGGCCTTCATGTAGTCCGTGACGGCCACGATCGGTCCAGTCGCCCCGGCGAGCTGCTGGGTGACGAACGGGACGCGGGGCTCGTTCTCCGGGTGGAGGAAGGTCTCCTCCTCGGCGGCGAGACCGTCGCGGCGCAGCTCGCTCCAGCTCGTCACGCTCCACACATCGGCGGAGACGCCCCACTCGTCGGCCAGGATCTGCTGGGCCTCGAGGGCCCAGGGCACGGAGACCCCGGAAGCGAGGAGCTGCGTGCGCGGCCCGTCGATCTTCGCCGGGGCGAGCAGGTAGATGCCCTTGAGGAGGCCCTCGACGTCGAGCTCGTCGGGCTCGGCCGGCTGGACGATCGGCTCGTTGTAGACCGTGAGGTAGTACATGACGTTCGGCTGCGGGTGCTTCCCGCCGTACATGCGCTCGAGGCCGGCCTTGACGATGTGGCCGATCTCGTACCCGTAGGCCGGGTCGTAGGTCACGACCGCGGGGTTGGTCGAGGCGAGCAGGGGGGAGTGCCCGTCGGCGTGCTGGGTCCCCTCGCCCGTGAGCGTGGTGCGGCCGGCGGTGGCGCCGATGATGAACCCGCGCGCCATCTGGTCCGCCGCTGCCCAGATCCCATCGCCGGTGCGCTGGAAGCCGAACATCGAGTAGAAGACGTAGACCGGCACGAGTGTCTCGCCGTGCGTGGCGTAGGACGTCCCCGCCGCGGTGAACGCGGCGATCGAGCCGGCCTCGTTGATCCCGGCGTGCAGGATCTGGCCCTCGGGCGCCTCCTTGTAGGCCAGGACGAGGTCGCGGTCCACCGAGAGGTAGTTCTGCCCCTTGGGGTTGTAGATCTTCGCGGTGGGGAAGAACGCGTCCATGCCGAACGTGCGGGCCTCGTCCGGGACGATCGGCACGATGCGCTTGCCGAACTCCTTGTCCCGCATCAGGTCCTTGAGCAGCCGGACGAACGCCATCGTCGTTGCCGCCTGCTGCTTGCCCGAGCCGCGCTTGGCGACCTCGAACGACTTCTCGGCCGGCAGCGCGATGCCCTCGTGGGGGTCGCGACGCTCCGGCAGGAAGCCGCCCAGGGCCTTGCGCCGCTCCATCATGTACTGGATCTCCGGCGAGTCCTGGCCGGGGTGGTAGTAGGGCGGCTCGTACGGGTTGGCCTCGAGCTGCTCGTCCGAGATCGGGATGCGCAGGTGGTCGCGGAAGTCCTTGAGGTCTCCCAGCGTCATCTTCTTCATCTGGTGGGTCGCGTTGCGGCCCTCGAAGTGCGGGCCCAGGCCATAGCCCTTGACGGTCATGGCGAGCACGACGCTCGGCTTGCCCTTGAACTCGGTGGCCGCCTTGTAGGCCGCGTAGACCTTCCAATAGTCGTGGCCGCCGCGCTTGAGGTTCCAGATCTGCTCGTCGGTGTAGTCGGCGACGAGCTCCTTGGTCTCCGGGGTCTTGCCGAAGAAGTGGTCCCGGACGAATCCGCCGGACTCCGCCTTGTACGTCTGGTAGTCGCCGTCGAGCGTCTCGTTCATGATCTTGACGAGCTGGTTGTTGTCGTCGCGGGCGAGCAGCGAGTCCCACTCGCGGCCCCAGATGACCTTGATGACGTTCCAGCCGGCGCCGCGGAAGAAGGCCTCGAGCTCCTGGATGATCTTGCCGTTGCCGCGCACGGGCCCGTCGAGGCGCTGGAGGTTGCAGTTGACCACGAACGTGAGGTTGTCCAGGTTCTCGTTCGCGGCGAGCTGGAGCAGGCCGCGGGACTCGGGCTCGTCCATCTCCCCGTCGCCGAGGAACGCCCACACGTGCTGGTCCGAGGTGTCCTTGATCCCGCGGTTGTGGAGGTACCGGTTGGTCTGCGCCTGGTAGATGGCGTTCATGGGGCCGATGCCCATGGACACGGTGGGGAACTCCCAGAACTCCGGCATCATGCGCGGGTGCGGGTAGGAGGAGAGGGCGTGGCCCTCCTTGGACTTCTCCTGGCGGAACCCGTCGAGGTCCTCCTCGGTGAGGCGGCCCTCCATGAAGGCCCGGGCGTACATGCCGGGGGAGGCGTGGCCCTGGAAGAAGACCTGGTCGCCGCCGCCGGGGTGGTCCTTGCCGCGGAAGAAGTGGTTGAAGCCGACCTCGTACAGGGTGGCGGCGCCGGCGTAGGTGGAGATGTGGCCGCCGACCCCGATGCCGGGGCGCTGGGCCCGGTGGACCATGATCGCGGCGTTCCAGCGCATGTACGCGCGGTAGCGGCGCTCGAACTCCTCGTTGCCCGGGTACTCGGGCTCCTGGTCGGCCGGGATGGTGTTCACAAAGTCCGTGGTGGTGACCATCGGGACTCCGACACTGCGCGAACCGGCCCGCTGCAGGAGGCTGCGCATGATGTACTGCGCGCGCTCGGTGCCGTGTTCCTCGATCAGGGAGTCGAGCGACTCAACCCATTCGGCGGTCTCTTCGGGATCGCGGTCCGGCAGCTGATTCGTCAGGCCGCTGAGGATGTGCGAGGTTTCCTCTCCTACAGACACGTCCAAACCTCTCTTCGAGCCCGTAGGGCCGGAGCTGGTGGCAGCCGGATGCGGGCAGTCTCGTCGCGGTGCCCTGTGCGTGCAGGGCCGTTGGTACTGTGAGCGCCGCGCGTCCTGAGGGGTCTGCCGGGCGCCGGGCACTCAGATGCCACTCTAGCCGCGCGCGGGAAGGGACCGTTAGCCGGAGCCGGCGCCGCCCGGTCATCTTCGCGCGGGGACCGGCCCGCGCACCGCCGGGGCCGACCCGCGCGAGTGCTTCCGGCGACTTGTCCCGGGGAGGTCCAGCGGGCGCCGAACCCGCCCTGAACGGCCGCAATGGGGCCCCGCGGGGCGCGCCTGCCCGCGGCCCGTGCTTGAAGCTGGCGGCCAAACGTAGTTGGCTTATAGCTACGGCAGGGCTGTGTGCTGCGCCGCATCCTGCGGATGCGGCCCGCGCGGCCTGCCGGGACAGTGCCGAAGTGCACAGCAGAGACGAGGAGGAGACGACGTGGGCGAGACCGACACCGCCGCGGGCAGCAATGTGGCGGCGCGATTGGGTTTCAAGGACGGTGACCTGATCCAGGAGTTCGGCTACGACGAGGACGTGGACTTCGGTCTGCGCGAGGCGATCGAGGAGCAGGTCGGCTCCGACCTCCTCGACGAGGAGGACCACGACGTCGTCGACGGCGTGATCATCTGGTGGCGCGAGGACGACGGCGACCTCGTCGACATGCTCATGGACGCGCAGACCACCCTCAACGAGGCGGGCGTCGTCTGGCTCCTGACGCCCAAGCAGGGCCGTGACGGACACGTCCGCCCGATGGAGGTCCAGGAGTCGGCACCGACAGCCGGCCTGCACTCCACCTCGTCGGTGGGCGTCTCGAAGGACTGGAGCGCCACGCGCCTCGTGCGGAAGAAGCAGTGACCGCCGCACCGGCCGGCGCGCCCGCGGTGGGGGAGGCCGCGCCCGATTTCGAGCTGCCCAACCAGTACGGCGAGCCTGTCCGGCTCTCATCGTTCCGGGGCAGGCCCGTCGTCGTGATCTTCTTCCCGTTCGCGTTCTCGGGGATCTGCACGGGCGAGCTCTGCGAGGTGCGCGACGGCTGGGATGCCTTCGCCAAGGTCGACTGCGAGGTGCTCGCGATCTCCGTCGACAGCAAGTTCGCCCAGCGGGCGTACGCCGCGTCCGAGGGCTACGAGTTCTCGCTCCTTGCCGACTTCTGGCCGCACGGCGAGGTGGCGCAGCGCTACGGCGTCTTCGACGACCGGGACGGCATGGCGCTGCGGGGCACCTTCATCCTCGATGCCGAGGGCGTGGTGCGCTACCGCGTCATCAATCCCCGCGGCCAGGCCCGCGACATCGAGGAGTACCGCCGGGCGCTCGCCCAGATCACGGAGTCCACGGTCTCCTAGGTCTGCCGGCCGCCGTGCAGTCGGGCCGCAGTTCGCGGCCGCCCGGCCTCTGGGGTACTGTTGAACCCCGTCGGGCCGCCTCGCGGCCGGCATCGAGGGTCTTTAGCTCAGCTGGTAGAGCGCCACGCTTACACCGTGGATGTCATCGGTTCGATCCCGGTAGGACCCACCCTTCAGGCGCATCGCCTGCACCTCACCAGAACCCGCAGCCCTGCTCGGGGCTCCCGCGCGCCCGCCGCCCCAGCGGCCGGGCGGACGGCGGCGGCCCGCAGGGATGCGTCCGGACATGGAACGAGCCTCCCGCCGCGGCCATTGGGGGGGTTGCCGCGACGGGAGGCTCTGCAGACGAATATAAGGCGAAACCCGGGCGAATTCAAAACAGATGAGCAGAGTTCCGTCCCGGGAGCTTCGAGGCCTGCCGGCGCCAGACCTGTCCGGACCTCGGGGGCCGCAACTCGGCGGCATCTTCGGCAATCGCTTGCCAAAAGTGAGGCGCACCGAAATACGATGTCAAACGGAAGCCAGGGCCCGGTGCCTCAACTAGCCTTGGTCCTTGAGACCCCACGAAGAGACGGAGAGTACATGTCTGCACAGATCGGCGTCACCGGCCTTGCGGTGATGGGCGCCAACCTCGCCCGCAACCTCGCCCGCAACGGGTTCACCGTCGCGCTGCACAACCGGTCGGTCGAGAAGACGGACACCCTCCTGGCCAAGCACGGCGACGAGGGCGAGTTCGTGCGCACCGAGACGCTCCAGGAACTCGTGGACGCCCTCGAGAAGCCCCGCCGCGTGCTCATCATGGTCAAGGCCGGCGCGCCCGTGGACGCGGTCGTCGACCAGCTCGTGCCGCTCCTCGAGGAGGGGGACATCGTCATCGACGGCGGCAACTCCCACTATCAGGACACGCGCCGGCGGGAGGCCGCCCTCGCCGAGAAGGGGCTCCACTTCGTGGGCGTCGGAGTCTCCGGCGGGGAGGAGGGCGCGCTCAACGGCCCGTCCATCATGCCCGGCGGGTCCAAGGAGTCCTACGACGCGCTCGGCCCCCTCCTCGAGAAGATCTCCGCGAAGGCCGACGACGGCGCCCCCTGCTGCGCGTGGATCGGCACCGATGGCGCTGGCCACTTCGTGAAGATGGTGCACAACGGCATCGAGTACGCGGACATGCAGGTCATCGGCGAGGCGTACAGCCTCCTCCGCGGCGCCGCCGGAATCGAGCCCGCCGAGCAGGCTGCCATCTTCGAGGAGTGGAACAAGGGCGATCTGTCCTCCTTCCTCATCGAGATCACCGCGCAGGTGCTCGGACACGTCGACGCGAAGACGGGCAAGCCGTTCGTGGACGTGGTCGTGGACGCCGCGGGCCAGAAGGGGACGGGCCGCTGGACCGTCCAGTCCGCGCTCGACCTCGGTTCCCCGGTCTCGGGGATCGCCGAGTCCGTCTTCGCCCGCGGGATCTCCTCGCAGGCGGCCCAGAGGGAGATCGCCCAGACGACCCTCGCCGGCCACGAGGCCGAGGTCGCGCTCCCGGAGGGCTTCGTCGAGGACGTCCGCGAGGCCCTCTACGCGTCCAAGCTCGTCTCCTACGCGCAGGGCCTCGACATGCTCACGAGCGCCGCGAAGGAGTACGGCTGGGACCTCAAGCTCGACGAGATCGCCTCGCTGTGGCGGGCCGGGTGCATCATCCGCGCCGACCTGCTCAAGGTCATCATGGAGGCCTACAAGGGCGATCAGGCGCCGGCGAACCTCCTGTTCGCCCCGGCCTTCGTCGAGTCGGTCGGGAAGGCCGTCCCGGCCTGGCGCCGCGTCGTGGCGACGGCCGTCCAGCTCGGCATCCCGGTCCCCGTGTTCTCGTCCTCGCTCGCCTACTACGACGCCCTGCGGGCCAAGCGCCTCCCCGCCGCCGTGATCCAGGGCCAGCGCGACCTCTTCGGTGCGCACACGTACCGGCGCGTCGACGTCGAGGGCACCTTCCACACCCTCTGGGGCGAGGACCGTTCCGAGATTTCGGCGGTCGACACCCACTGACGGCACGCCCCCCGCTGATCGGGGAGCCACCTGCGGCATCACGACGGCGCCGCTCACCGCACGAGGTGAGCGGCGCCGTCGTGCGCGGGACAATGGGGCGGCGCGGCGGCGTCAGCCCTGCTGGCCGGGAGCGTGCGGCGGCCGCCCCGCATCGGAGCGGGGGCGGCGCAGCGTGAAGGTCTCGAAGGCCTCGAGGCCCCCGCCCACCCCGGTGACGTTGTAGTAGGTGACCGTCATCGTGGTGTCCCCGCCGGGCTTCCCGGGGTCGACCTCGAACGCGCCGAAGCCGTAGGAGTTCGCGGCGTCCCGCACGGCGGACCAGGCCGCCGGCTCGTGCACGTAGACGGGGACCCGGTGGTGCGTCGTCGGATCCGGCTGGTCCGAGACCGAGACGATGACCCGGCACTCGGGCGGGGTGAACAGGAGCTGGTTCGACGGAGCTGAGGTCCCCCCGCCGCCCAGGATCATGTGCACCGTGCCCTTGGTTGTGTCGATGGTCCGCGTGTCGGTGGCGGCCGGCACCGGGGTCATCGTCTGGTTCGCCTCGTGCCCGCGGATCGGGTGCGAGCGCTCGTAGTGGTGCTCGTGCCCGCACACCACGAGGTCGACGCCGTACTTGTCGAACAGCGGCACCCACTCCTGCCGGACGCCGAGGTCGGCGCCGTTGAAGTTGTTGGCGGTGCTGATCGCCACCTGGTGCATGCACACGACGATCCAGTCAACGTCACGGTCCGCGCGGGCCGCAGCGAGCTCCTTCTCGAGCCAGGCCTTCTGCGCACCGGCCGAGTAGCCGCGCACGTAGGAGTTGCCGCCGTCCTGGTAGCACACGTCGTCGTTCGCGACCGAGATGACCCGCACCGCGCCGACCGTGAAGCTGTACCACAGCCCGCGCGTCACGTCCGTCTGCCCCGAGGCTTCGGGAACCTGGAAGTACGTCTGGTAGGCCGCGTAGCCGATGGGACCGTTGCCGAGCTCGTTCTCGTGGTTGCCGGCCGAGGGCATCCACGGCCGGTTTCGGGCGCTACGGGAGTTGTTGGCCCAGAAGTCCCACCACGTGCGGATCCGGTCCGTGGCGAGGTTCGCGTAGCAGAGGTCTCCGTTGAAGAGGTGGAACATGGGCTGGACCCGCTCGACGCCGCCGGTCGTGTCGCCGGCGGCCGGGGAGCCGAGGTTGTCGTTGGTCCATGAGGTGCCCAGCTTCTTGCCGAGGGTGGGGGTGCCTTGGTCGCCGAAGCTCGTGAAGGTCACGCGGGCGCGGCCGCGCGGCCCGGTGGTGAAGGTGCCGAACTGCGGCGCGGCTCCGTCGTGGACCGCCGCGTAGAGGTAGCCGGTCGACGCGGCGAGCCCCGTCAGGACCGCGTGGTGGGCGTACACGGTCCGGCCGGACTTCGCGTCCACGTAGCTGCGGGTCGTCGCTCCGACCGCCTGGGTGAACGTGCCGTGCCCGTCGCCCAGGACCACCCGCGGGTCGCGGGCCGGCTGTAGCGTGTGCCACGAGACGACCATCTCGCGCGAGGCGTCCGAGCCGAACTGGAGGTGCAGGCCGTCGACCGTCGGGACGGCGGCCGGCTCGGACGCGGAGAGCGAGCCGGGGAGGTCCTTGTCCGACGCCGGGGCGGCCTGGGCCGGCGATGCGAAGCCGGCAGCCCCGGCGGCGGCGGCGAGGCCGGCGCCCACGAGCAGGCGCCGGCGGGTGACGGGGGAATTCTCAGGGGGGTTCGTCATGCGCCGAGCATGGCGCGCGCGGGTGCGGACTGGGCCAACCGCGCCTTAACGCGCGGTGGCCGTCCGGAGACGTTCGGGGGCGTCCGCGCACGACGACGGCGCCGCACCCCGCGCGGGGGAGCGGCGCCGTCGTGCGTGGTTGCGGCCTGCTCGCTCGGCAGCCCGGACGCGGGCTAGATGTAGTAGTACTCCGCCGGGTCCACGGCAGGCTTCGTCTCCTTCGCCGCGTCCCGGTGGCGCCAGGTCGCGGGCACGCCCGTGACGATCGAGTTGGGCGGCGCGTCCTTGACCACCACCGCGTTGGCGCCCACGGCGCTCCCGGCCCCGATGGTGATCGGCCCGAGGACCTTCGCGCCCGCGCCGATGGTCACGCCGTCCCCTATGTTGGGGTGCCGCTTGACCTTCGCGAGCGACCGCCCGCCCAGGGTGACCCCGTGGTACAGGAAGACGTCGTCGCCGATCTCGGCGGTCTCCCCGATCACCACACCCATCCCGTGGTCGATGAAGAACCTGCGCCCGATCGTCGCGCCGGGGTGGATCTCGATGCCGGTGAGGAAACGGCCGGCCTGGGAGATCAGGCGCGCCGGGAAGCGGAGTTCCTCGCGCTGCCACATCGCGTGGGTGAGGCGGTGGATCCAGATGGCGTGCAGCCCGGAGTACGCGAGGAAGTTCTCGACGTTGCCGCGGGCGGCAGGGTCGTGCGCCGCCGCGGACTGAAGGTCCTCCTTCAGCCGCGCCACCGTGCGTTTGATCAGAGACACAGGTTTCCTTCTGCCGAGCCCGGAGCCCGGGCCCCTAGCCGCGGATGTCGTCGTACAGGACAGTGGAGATGTAGCGCTCGCCGAAGTCGCACACGACGGCGACGATCAGCTTGCCCTTGTTCTCCGGACGCTTGGCGAGCTCGAGCGCACCCCAGACGATCGCGCCGGAGGAGATTCCGCCGAGGATGCCCTCCTGCGCGGCGAGCGCCCGGGCCACCTCGACGGAGTCCTCGAGGGTCGCGTCGAGCACCTCATCGTACACATTCGTGTCGAGGATCTCGGGCACGAAGTTCGCGCCCAGGCCCTGGATCTTGTGCGGGCCGGCCGGGCCGCCATTGAGGATGGCGGAGTCCTTCGGCTCGACGGCCACGACCTGCACACCCGGCTTGCGCTCCTTGAGCACCTGGCCGACGCCGGTGATGGTGCCGCCGGTGCCGATGCCGCTGACGAAGATGTCCACGCCGCCGTCGGTGTCGTTCCAGACCTCCTCGGCCGTGGTGGCCCGGTGGACCTCCGGGTTGGCCGGGTTCGCGAACTGCTGGGCCCAGATCGAGTTCTCGGTGTTGGCGACGATCTCCTGGGCCTTCTCGACGGCGCCGCGCATGCCGTCCGAGCCCGGGGTGAGCACGATCTCGGCGCCGTACGCGCGCAGGAGCACGCGGCGCTCGGTGGACATCGTCTCGGGCATCGTGAGGATCACCTTGTAGCCGCGGGCGGCGCCCACCATGGCCAGGGCGATGCCCGTGTTGCCGGAGGTGCCCTCCACGATCGTCCCGCCCGGCTTGAGCGCGCCCGCCTTCTCGGCAGCATCGATGATGGCCACGCCGATGCGGTCCTTGACACTGTTGGCCGGGTTGTAGAACTCGAGCTTGACCGCGACCTGGGCCTCCAGGCCTTCCGTGAGCCGGTTGAGCCGGACCAGGGGGGTGTTGCCGACCAGCTGCGTGACGTCGTCGTAGATGCGTGCCATGAGTCCTTAGCTTTCTGGAAATGGGCGTGACAGTCAGACCGTAGGGGCCGGCTGCGGCTTCAGCCTAGCCAGCGCGCCGAAGCGCGACTAGGAGGTCAGCCACCGCGAGTAATATTTTCTGGCCTTGGCGAGCTTGGGATTGATGATCACGCTGCAGTAGCCCGCGTCCGGGTTCTTCGCGTAGTAGTCCTGGTGGAAGTCCTCGGCGGGGTAGAACGTGCTCGCCCGGCTCACCTCGGTCACGATCGGGGCGTTCCACAGCGGCTGGTTGCGCTCGATCGCCCGCTCGAACAGGTCCTTCTCCTCGTCTGTCAGGTAGAACATCGACGAGCGGTACTGGGTGCCGACGTCGTAGCCCTGCCGGTTGGGCGTGGTCGGATCGTGCAGGACGAAGAACAGGTCCAGCACGGTCTCCTCTGGGATGACTTCCTCGTCGAACGTGACCGCGACGACCTCGGCGTGGCCCGTCATCCCTGAGCACACGCTGTAGTAGTCGGGGTCGGGGAAGTGGCCGCCGGTGTAGCCCGAGACCACGGAGGAGACGCCGCGGGTCTTCTGGTAGACCGCGTCGAGGCACCAGAAGCAGCCGCCGCCCAGAATGAAAGTCTTCATGCTGCCTACAATGTCCGCAGCCCGCGGAAGATTCCCGAGAGAGGACCTCGCCTCGTGACAGAGCAGAATGGCCCCGCCCCGCTGGAGGACGTGTCCACCCGCCCCAGCGCCGAGACCGGCGGCGACGAGGCCCCGGAGGGCACTCCCGGCGCCGCGCCAGCAGAGGGGGTGACGCTCGCCGACGTGCTCCTGGCCATCGAGGAGCTCTGGCCCGAGTCGCTCGCCGAGGGCTGGGACGCAGTCGGCCTCGTGACGGGGCGCCCCTCCCAGCCGGTGCGCAGGATCCTGTTCTGCGTCGACCCGGTCCTGGAGGTCATCGAGGAGGCCGCTGCCTGGGAGGCCGACCTCGTCGTGGCCCACCACCCGCTGCTGCTGCGCGGGGTCACGAGCGTCGCCGCGAACACCCCCAAGGGCCGCGCCGTGCACCGCCTCATCGAGTCGGGCACCGCGCTCGTGAGCGTCCACACGAACGGGGACTCCGCCGTGGGCGGCGTCTCCGACGTGCTCGCGGACGCGCTGGGGCTCGACGACGTCGCCCCGCTGACGAAGGCCGCCAACGGGCTGCCAGAGGAGGGGATCGGGCGCGTGGGAGACCTCGCCGAGATCACGAGCCTGGGCGACCTCGCCGGACGGCTCTTCGGCATCCTGCCGGCGGTGGCCGGCGGTGTCCGCGTCTCCGGCGACCGCGACGGGCTCGTGCGCCGCGTCGCGGTCTGCGGCGGCGCGGGGGACAGCATGTTCGACGCCGTCCGGGCGGCCGAGGCCGACGTCTACATCACCGCGGACCTGCGCCACCACCCCGCCTCCGAAGCGCGGGAGGCGTCCCCGGACGGGCGCCCCTACCTCATCGACGTCAGCCACTTCGCGAGCGAATGGCTGTGGCTCCCCGCCGCCGCGTCCGCGCTCGACAACGTCCTCACCGACCAGGGCCACAGCCTTGACATCAGGGTCTCGACGATCAACACCGATCCCTGGGACTTCATCCTCACCCCGGGCGAGGGATAGAGTCGCAGCCACCGGCCGCCTCCGCCCAGCTCCCCCGGGCAGCGGCCCCTAAGGAGGAACGATGCCCAAGGCCCCGGCCGCCGAACAGCTCAAGCTCCTCGGGCTGCAGGCCCTCGACGCGCGGCTGCGCTCCCTCGACGTGCGCCGCCGGAGCCTGCAGACGGACCCCCGGCTCGGCCCCGCGAAGGCGGCGCTCGAGCAGGCTTCCGCGGCGGTGCAGGACGCCGACCGGGCCGTGGCCGAGGCAGAGGCGGAGCTCGCCGGGATCGAGGCGAAGGTCTCCGAGGCCTCCACCCGGATCGCGCGGGACGAGGACCGCCTCTACGCGGGCGGACTGTCGAAGGACCTCGAGGCGCTCCAGAAGGACATCGCGGGCCTCCGCGCGCGCCAGAGCGACCTCGAGGACGCCGAGCTCGAGGTCCTCGAGAGGCTCGACGGGCTGCGCTCGGCGCAGGGCACGGCGGCCGAGGCCCTCGGCGATGCCCGCGGCGCGGGCGAGGAGCTCCGCGCAGAGCTCGACGCGGCGCTCGCGGAGATCGCCGCAGAGCGCGCCGCGGCGGCCGAGGAGCGGGCCGCGTACGTGCAGGGCATCGAGCCCGGGCTCGTGGGGATCTACGAGAAGACGCTGGCCAAGCGGGGAGTGGGCGCCGCGCGCCTCTTCCACGGCACCTCCGAGGGCTCCGGCATGGCGCTCAGCCCCGGGGACCTCGCCTCGATCCGGAACGCCGCCGAGGACGAGGTGGTGTTCTGCCCGGACTCCGGCTGCATCCTGGTCCGCTCGCCCGAGTGGGCCTGAGCGACGGTTCCTGCCCTCAGTCCCTGAGCACGAGTACGAGGGAGTGCGGACGGCGCGCCGTGCCCGGGACGAGTTCCGCCTCCCACTTCTCGCGCGCGACGGCGAGCAGGGCCTCGGGCGTCGACGGCGCCTTGCCTCGCCGCGTGAGCAGGTGCCGGACCAGGTCTCCCCGGTGGTGCTTCGCGAAATGGCTCACGACGCTGCGCTTCCCGTCCCGCTCCCTGACCACGTCCACCGTGACGGTCGCGGCCGGCGGGGGAGCATAGGCTGCGGCGTACGTGCTCGAGCGGCAGTCCACGACGAGCTCTCCGGCCGCGCGGTCCGCGAGGGCCTCGGCGAGGAGCGGCTTCCAGTACCCGGCGAGCCGCCCGAGCGCGGGCAGCGAGGCCGACATCGAGAGCCGGTACGCCGGGACCCTGTCCGCGAAGCCCACCGCGCCCCACAGGGCGGAGACGACCACGACCCACTCGTCGGCCCGGCGGCGCTGCGCCGGGGTCAGGCCCGCGTAGCCGAGGGCCTCGTACAGCACCCCCGAGTACACGGCGTGGGCCGGAGCCGCCGGTTCGGTCGCGAGCCGCCGGTTCCGCTCGACGTCGTGCGCGAGCGACGCCCCGACTCCGAGGACCGCGAGGGCATCCTCCCGCCCGCTCACCTCGGCGAGCGCCTCCATCGCCTCCTTGCGCGCCACCTCGAGCTGAGGGAAGCTCAGCGAGCCGAGGTCGACAGCGGGGCCGGAGGACGCGGGCGTCTTTCCCTCGGAGGGCGGAAGCAGGATGAGCACCACGGCATCGTACCCGGCGGGCGCGGCACGCGCAGCCGGCCCTCGGCCCTATAGACTGGGAGCTCGAGGACAGGTCGGCCGGGCGACCGCGGGGCTCTCTGGTGCATGCCAGGGCGCCGCGAGGAAAGTCCGGGCTCCGCAGGGCAGGGTGGTGGGTAACGCCCACTCGGGGAAACCCGCAGGCCAGTGCCACAGAGAACAGACCGCCGCGGACAGGCGCCTGGCGCCGCGCCCGCGGTAAGGGTGAAACGGCGGTGTAAGAGACCACCAGCTCCCCGGGTGACCGGGGAGGCTCGGTAAACCCCACCCGGAGCAAGGCCAGACAGGGCGCGTTCGAGGGCTGCCCGCCCGAGCGCCCGGGTAGGCCGCTCGAGGCCGCCGGCAACGGCGGTCCTAGATGGATGGTCGCCTCCCGCATCGGGGCAACCCGGCGCGGAGACAGAACCCGGCTCACAGGCCGGCCTGTCCTCACTTCGCGGCGGCGGGCAGAACCGAGAGCCTGTGAGTGACTTCACAGCCCTCCCGGTCCCGCCCCTGAGCCTCCGCACGTACACTGGAAATGAACGTAGAAGTTCTCCACGGGCCGGGCTCTGCGATCGCAGGACCGGCTCTTTTCATGCCCGCCGACCAAACCCCTGGACATCCACGGCGGGCATCGCACGACGGCGTGCGAGAAGCAGAGAAAGGCACCTGTGTGAGCACAACGACGGAAACCGCACTCGGCACATGGATCGGGCGCGAGGCCGCCGCGGAGGAGATGATCCCGGTCATCGGCCGGCTCTACCGGCAGAACAACGTGGTGACCTCGGTCCACGGCCGCAGCCTCATCAACCAGTCCGTGGTCGGACTGCTCAAGGCCCACCGCTGGGCGCGCCAGATCGACAGCGAGGAGCTTGCCCTCGAGGAGACGCTCCCGATCCTCAGGGCCCTCGACACGCTCGAGCTCGGTGCGGCCTCGATCGACATCGCACGCCTGAACGAGGCGTTCCGCGCCGAGGGGCAGGCCCTGGCGCTCGAGGACTTCCTGCGCGCCGAACTCTCCGAGATCGTGGGCAAGCACGGCGCCGACCCGCGCACGGGCACCGATGTGGTGCTCTACGGCTTCGGCCGCATCGGCCGCCTCGTCGCGCGCATCCTCATCGAGCACGCCGGCGGCGGCGCCGGCCTTCGCCTGCGCGCCATCGTGGTCCGCAAGGGCTCCGACAAGGACCTCGTCAAGCGCGCGAGCCTGCTGCGGCGCGACTCCGTGCACGGCGCCTTCGAGGGCACCATCACGGTCGACGAGGAGAACAGCACGATCCTCGCCAACGGCACCCTGATCCGGGTCATCTACTCGGACAGCCCCGCCACCGTCGACTACACGCAGTACGGCATCAACGATGCGATCGTGGTCGACAACACCGGCAAGTGGCGCGACGCGGAGGGCCTGGCCCAGCACCTGCAGAGCAAGGGCGTGGCCCGCGTGCTCCTGACCGCCCCGGGCAAGGGCGACCTGCCGAACATCGTGCACGGGATCAACCACACCTCGATCTCCGCCGACGACAGGATCGTCACGGCCGCCTCGTGCACGACCAACGCGATCACGCCGGTCCTGAAGGCCATCAACGACAAGTACGGGGTGGTCCACGGCCACGTCGAGACCGTGCACTCCTTCACGAACGACCAGAACCTCATCGACAACTTCCACAAGGGCGACCGCCGCGGCCGTGCCGCCGGGCTCAACATGGTGATCACCGAGACCGGTGCGGCCAAGGCCGTGGCGAAGGCCCTGCCCGAGCTGGCCGGCAAGCTCACCGGCAACGCGATCCGCGTCCCCACCCCGGACGTTTCGATGGCGGTGCTCAACCTCAGCCTCGAGAACGAGACCACCAAGGACGAGGTGAACGCGTACCTCCGTGAGATGTCGCTGCACTCCGACCTGCGCAAGCAGATCGACTACATCGACTCGCCCGAGGTCGTCTCGAGCGACTTCGTGGGCTCCCGCCGCGCCGGGATCGTCGACGGCCTCGCCACGATCTCGACCGGGAAGAACCTCGTGCTGTACGTCTGGTACGACAACGAGTTCGGCTACAGCTCGCAGGTGGTCCGCGTCCTCGAGGACATGGCCGGCGACCACGCCCCGTCGTTCCCCGTGCAGACCGCCGCCGACGAGTACACCCTGGCAACATCTCGGTAGCAATCGGCGGGGATGCTGGATTCGGCGTGTGTCCCGGGGGCAAGATGCCCCTATGGATGCAACAGAGCATGAGAGCACGCTCGAGCACGCGCTCGACGTGGCCAAGGCCAACGCCAAGCAGGCAAAGCTGCTCGTGGACCACGCGAAGGCGGCCCTCGCGCACGGGGACGTGACCCCCGAGCGCGTCGCCCAGCTGGAGGAGCTCCAGCGGGCGGCGGACGAGGACCTCCAGCGGGTGATCCGAGAGCAGTAGGACCGCCCCGACCCGATGCATGAAGGGCGCCGCACCCAGCTGGGTGCGGCGCCCTTCGCGTCCGTCAGACGGCCCTTGGGGGGCCGCGCCTCAGATGTGCTCGTGCACGTCGTGGTCGTGGTCATCGTGGCCGAACGGGTCCGGATCCACTCCGGGCATCCAGGTCAGGCCCGGCACGCCCCACCCGTGCTTCCGCGCGGCCCGCCGGGCCTTCTTCGCGTACCGGTCGATCAGGCGGTCGACGTAGAGCTTGCCGTCGAGGTGGTCGTACTCGTGCTGCATGACCCTGCCGAACCAGCCCGTCGCGACGAACTCGAGCGGTTGCCCCTCGCCGTCGAACCCCTCGACCTTGACCCAGTCGGCGCGCTGCAGCGGGTAGCCCTCTCCCGGGAACGAGAGGCAGCCTTCCTCGTCCTCCTCGGGGTCCGGTGCTGCGCCCGGAACCTTGGAGAGCGTCAGGCGCGGGTTGACGATCGCACCGCGGGGCGGAACCCCGTCGTCATTGGTGAACTTGTACACGAACACCCGAAGCCCGACCCCGATCTGCGGAGCGGCCAGGCCCACGCCGTGGGCGGCCTCGTTCGTCTCGTGCATGTCCTCGATCAGGGCGCGCAGGGCGTCGTCGAACTCCGTGACCTCGGAGGCGCGGCGGTGGAGCACAGGCTCCCCCCAGATGGTGATGGGACGGACGGCCACGGAGCGGCTCCTGTTCTGTGCCGGGGGCATTCGCCCGCACGGATCGTCGGGACGGCGGGGACAACGACGAGGCCGCCGGGGACAATCCCGGCGGCCTCGTGGTAGCCGGAGACCCGGCCTCTTCGGGGTGAGTAACGGGGCTCGAACCCGCGACCTTCTGGACCACAACCAGACGCTCTGCCAACTGAGCTATACCCACCGCGCACGCTGTCCGGGAAAGGGCCGAGCTGGCTCAGCCGTCCTTCCCCGTGAAAGCAACGAGAAATAGTCTACCTGCTCCGCGGCGGTGCTCATGACCAAAAAGGCCGGTCTGGCCTAACTTTTTTCCGCTGCCTCCGGGCTCGCGGGCGCCTCGGCCCCGGTCGCCCCCGAGGAGATCCGCTCCGCGGCCTCCCGGGCCGCCGCGGAGTCGGGGCCCGGCGCGGGGACGAACACCGTTTCCCGGTAGTAGCGCAGCTCGTCGATGGAATCGCGGATGTCGCCCAGGGCGCGATGGTTGCCGGTCTTGGGCGGGGACTGGAAGTAGGCCCGCGGGTACCAGCGCCGGGCCAGCTCCTTGATGGTCGAGACGTCGATGACCCGGTAGTGCAGGTACTCGATCACCTCAGGCATGTCCCGGGCCAGGAAGATCCGGTCGGTCCCCACCGAGTTGCCGCCGAGCTGGGCCTTGTTCGGCTCCTTGACCCAGGTGCGGATGTAGGCCATGACCTCCGCCTGGGCGGCCTCCATCGTCATGCCCCGGGGCAGCTCGTCGAGGAGCTTCGATTCGGTGTGCATGGCGCGGACGAAGTCCCCCATGCCGGCCAGGGCCTCGTCGGAGGGCTTGATGACGACGTCGACTCCGTCGCCGAGGACGTTGAGCTCTGAATCCGTGACGAGGACGGCCACCTCGATGAGGGCGTCGGCAACCGGGTCGAGGCCGGTCATCTCGCAGTCGATCCAGACGATGTGTTCGTTGCTGATGGGCACCCGCCCAGACTACCGCCAGCCGGGGCCCGTCTCCGGTTCCCGCCAGTCTCCGCGAGGGGGGCCGATGCTAGAATGAGCCTCTCCCGCACCGACCGAAGGGGTGACCCATGTCCTCACAGCGCCCTGCTCTGCCCGGGAGGATTCTCGAGCGGCTGGGATCCCTGTGGACGTCGGTTCCTCCGGCGGGCGTGAACCAGCCCCCGCACTGGGCGCTCGGCCAGGGATTCGTCGGCTCCCTCCTGATCGTGGTCGGCTCCTTCGGCGTCGGATGGCTCGCGGACGCCTCCCAGTTCAACCGCACGGCGCTCTTCATCACGCTGCGGACCGAGACGTGGGGCGTCACCGCCTGCATCATCGCGCTCGTGATCGGGGCCATGCTCCTCACCCGCTCCTGGCTGAGGCTCGGGCAGCGGCTGCGCCACTGGGGGCCCGGGACGATCCGCCCCACGGTCGCGGCCGTCCTGCTCTGGGGGCTGCCGCTCATGGCCGCCGTCCCCATCTACTCGCGGGATGTTTACGCGTATGTGGGACAGGGCAGGCTCATGGCGGCCGGCCTGAACCCCTACGACACCGGCATCTCGAGCCTGAACAACTGGCTCGAACTGGGCACGGACCCGTCCTGGGCCTCGACCCGCACCCCGTACGGGCCCTACTTCCTCTGGTTCGAACGCTGGATCGTGCAGCTCACCGGGGGCCAGCCGGACCTCTCCGTCCTGCTCTTCCGCGTCCTCGCGCTCGGCGGGGTCGCGCTGTGCGCGTACTACGGCTACCGCCTCGCCGAGCTCCACGGAGTGGACGGCGCGCGCGCCGTGTGGCTGACGGTGGCCAACCCGCTCTTCCTGATCTCCTGCATCGCGAGCGCCCACAACGAGGCGCTCATGATCGGCTTCGCCGTCGCCGGCGTCTACTACGCCGCGCGCGGCAACTGGCTCGCAGGGATCGCCCTCACGACCCTCTCCATCGGCGTCAAGCCGATCACCGCGGTGGTCCTGCCGTTCATCGGCCTCCTCTGGGCCGGCCCCCACGCCTCGTGGCCGCGCAAGTTCCTCTGCTGGGCCGGGACGGGGCTCATCTGCCTCGGCATGTTCGCCGTGAGCTCGCTCGTCTACGGCCTCGGATTCGGCTGGGTCAACGCCATCGTCGACCCGACGCCCGGGTTCATCGCCTACACGCCGTCGGGGTTCACGAGCAACATCGTGGCTGCCGTGCTCGGCGCAATGGGCCTCGACGGCGGACACGCCGCAGAGGTCTACCGCGGCGTGCTGAAATGGGCGGGGATCGCCCTGGCCGTCTGGCTCATCTTCCGCGGCGACGACCGGCAGGCGGTGCGCCGGCTGGGCCTGGCCTTCATGGCGATCGTGGTGCTCGGCCCGATCATCCAGCCGTGGTACGTCCTGTGGTTCTTCCCGTTCGTCGCAGTGACCGGGATCCGCGACGACTGGCAGGTCAAACTCTGGTACCTGACCGTGGTGTTCTTCGTGGTGTTCGGCGCCCAGGACCAGCTGCACGTGTTCGGGTTCGTGAACATCCCGCTCCCGCCCGATGCCCTCGCCGGGCTCGTGGCGCTGGCGTTCGTCGCCTACCTCGTGCTGCTCGATCCGAAGACCCGGCGCATCGTGTTCGAGCGTCCGCGTGAGCGGGGCAGCAGCCGGATCAGCCCGTTCTGACCGCCCGGCGGCGGGGCATGGCCCCGCCGCCGGGCGGCCGACGCCGACTGGGGCTTCGCGGCATCGGCCGCCGGTGCTATGCGGCGTCGGCCTCGCGCCCGTCGCGCGGGAGCGCCGCAGGCGCGCCACGCCGTCCGAGCCGGACCAGGCGGATCGCGGACCACACGAAGAGGACCACGAGCAGCACATTCCGCACGGTGAGGACGAGGGCCATGAGCGGGTTGTTGTGGCTGAGCGCATCGTAGAACAGCGGGTAGATGAAGTAGGTCGCGACCGCGATCCCGAGCAGGAGCCGCGCGGGCACCCGCCATGCGGCCCGGTCCTGCGCGATCCCGAGGGCGACCACCGGACCGAGCCAGACCATGAACTGCGGCGAGCCGACCTTGTTGAAGACGATGAACGCGCTCACCATGGCGAGCGCCCCGGCGAGCAGGAGCTCTGAGCGGTCCTCGTGCCCGCGCTTCTTCCCCTCGTGCAGGGCCCAGAAGATGGTCCCGGCGATGGCCGCGGCCACCACGACGAACAGCGGCTGCATGAGCGCCGACGCCACCGTCGACCCGGGCCCGTCCACCTGCATCGAGTTGATCTCGGTGTTCATGTACATGTGGGCGCCGCCGAGTCCGAGCACCGACATCCACAGCCACGGCGTCGTGAACGTGGCCTCGAGCTGCATTCCGCGCGAGCCCTGGGTGGTGAGGAAGTCGAGCAGGTGGCCGAGCACGCCGAGGGCCGCGGCGGCCGCGACGACGGCGGCGGTGACGAGCGCCGCGCCCACCATCACCTTCCAGCGGTCCCTGACCACGGCGAAGAGCGGCAGCAGGGCGGCGGCGGGCCAGATCTTCATCCAGGTGGCGAAGGCGAGGATGGCCGAGGCGGCGAACGGGCTCGCGACGCCGAGGCTCAGGCCCATGAGCACAATCGGCGCGGTCACGCCGTCGACCCGGGCGAAGCCCAGCAGGCCCATGAGCGTGATGAACACGAGCCACCACCAGCCCGCGCGCACGCCTTCGACCTTCCTGCCCCAGCCGCTGAGGATCCCGAGGGCGGCGCCGTTGAGCAGCGAGGTGAGCACCACCCACAGGATGAGGAAGGGGCCCGGGCCGGCCAGTCCGGAGATCCAGATCGGGAGGAGCCCGACCATCGGGTACACCCAGGGCGAGGGCTGCACGTTCTGGGGGAAGCCCTCGGCGGCCCAGGCACGGTAGATATTCGTGTCGCTGAAGGCCTGCCCCTGGAAGACGAAGATGGAGAGGTAGGCGAGGTACCCGAGGTGGACGGCGAGGTAGCCGGTCAGCAGGCCGGCGGGGGAGAGGAGCCACGCGGTGAGGCGGCGGGGCTGGGCGGTGCGGCTCTCGTCCGCGGGCTGGCTCTTGTCCGCGGGGCGGGCAGGCTGAATGGAAATGGCTGTTCTCCTCGCTACGGGCCGGCGGGCCGCACGGGGGCTCGCGACCGCCCGCAAGTCTACCAGCGGGCCCCGCCACCACCGGGGCGGCGACGGCCGGCTGATAGCATCGGGAGGACGTCATGCCGACGGGGAAGGCGCCCAGCGGGGCGCCTCCGTCCGGCGCTTGAGAGACAGCGCTTTTCGAGCCAGCGCTTCCGAGACAGTAGGGACCTTGATGCCTCAGCCTCCGGTGGGCGGCAGCCTGAGCGTCCCCCGCGCCGCCGGCACCATCGCCGGGCTTCCGGGCGAGGGCCGCATTGCCGTGTGGCAGGGGGCGGCCTCGGCGCTCGCCATGGCCGTAGGCGGCCTGGGCGTGGGCTGGATGGCCAACGGGTCCTCGCTGATCCGGGTGCCGTTCTTCATCGTCCTGCGGGACAACCCCGTCCTCGTGGTGCTGTGCACGGTACTGGTCGCCTCGGGCGGCCTCCTGCTCGTGCGGGCCTGGCTCCGGCTCGGGCAGCGGGTGGGGGACTGGGCGGACGTGCAACCCCGCGTGGTGGTCCGGATCGCCGCCCTGTGGTGCGCCCCGTTCATGGTCACCTTCCCGCTGCTGAGCCGGGACGTGTACGCCTACATCGGCCAGGGCAGGCTGATGGCGGCCGGCCTGGATCCGTATGTGAACGGCATCTCCGCGCTGAACAACTACCACAACCTCGGCCCGGACTCGCTGTGGACCGAGGCCCCGACACCCTATGGCCCGCTGTTCCTGTGGATCGAGCAGGGCATCGTGTGGCTCAGCGGCGGGAACCTCGAGGTGGCGATTGCGCTGTTCCGCCTCGTGGCGGTCGGGGGCGTGGCGCTGTGCGCCGTCGCCGTGGTCGGCCTCGCCGAGCACTTCGGCCTCGGGGCGTCCAAGACGCTCTGGCTCACGGTGGTCAACCCGCTGTTCGTCATCAACTTCGTCGCCAGCATCCACAATGACGCGCTCATGCTCGGCCTGCTGCTCCTCGCGCTCCTCGCGGCCGTCCGGCGGAGGCCCGTGGTCGCCGTCGTCATCGTGACGGTGTCCATCCTCATCAAGCCGATCACCATCCTCGCGCTGCCCTTCATCGGCCTCATCTGGGCCGGGCGGGACGCCGGCTGGGCCAGGCGCATCGCGTGCTGGGCCGCGACCGCGGCGATCTCCCTGGCTCTGCTTGCGGCCGCCGGGGCCGCCTCCGGCCTCTGGTTCGGGTGGGTGCCCGCCATGGCCACGCCCGGGACGCTGTGGATCTGGTACGCGCCGTTCGGTCTCCTCTCCGTCATCGCCGGCGACATCACCCAGCTCGCCGGCGGGGACCCGGACCTCGTGGCCGGGCTCATCAAGCGGGTCGGGACCATCGTGGGAGCGGTCATCGCCCTGTGGTTCATTGTGCGGGGCCGGGGCGCGGACGTGTTCCTCCGCATGGCCCTCGCCTTCACTGCTGTCGTCATGACCGCCTCGATGATCCAGCCCTGGTACATCACGTGGCTCATGGCGCTGTTTGCCCTCGTCGGTGTCCGGAAGGGCTGGCCGCTGCTGACCTACTACCTCGTGACCGTGTTCTTCACGGTCATCGCGATCACCGACCAGCTCGACGTCTTCGAGTGGATCCCCCTCGCCGTGGTGCGCGCCGTGGCGATCGTGCTGAGCGTTGCCTTCGTGGCCTACATGGTCCTGTGGGACTGGAAGACCCGGGTCCTCTTCGCGCCGCTGATCCCCTCCCGCAGCAGGACCCCGTGACCGCTGCCAGGCAACGTCCCGCATGGTACGCCGACACCGCGCCGCACCACGGCGCGCTGCCTCCGCGGGCGCTCCTGGACACCGACGCCGTCAGCCTCCCGCTCGACGGCGAGTGGGCCTTCCGCTGTTCCCCCACCGCCGCGGGCACCGCAGGCTTCGAGGACGGACGCTTCGACGACCGCGGCTGGGCCCGGGTGCGGGTCCCGCACTGCTGGCAGCTCGAGGGCCTCCCCGGGCCGCCCCGGTACTCGGCACCCGCCTACACGAACGTCACCTACCCGTTCCCCGTGGACCCGCCCGACGTGCCGGATGAGAACCCGACAGGCGAGTACCGCCGCAGCTTCGACCTGCCCGCCGCCCCTGCGGGGGGCCGCTGGACCATCCGCTTTGAGGGCGTGGACTCGGCCTTCGAGGTCTACGTCAACGGACACCGGGTCGGCGACGCCATGGGCTCGCGCCTCGTGCACGAGTTCGACGTCACCGGCAGTGTGCGCCCCACCGGGAACCTCGTCGCGGTGCGGGTCCACCAGTGGTCCGCCGGCTCCTACCTCGAGGACCAGGACATGTGGTGGCTCTCGGGCATCTTCCGCCCGGTTGCCCTCCTGCACCGGCCCGCGGACGGGATCGACGACCTCTTCGTGCACGCCGGCTTCGACGCCGCGACCCGCGAGGGCCGCCTCCTCGTCGAGGGCCCGGAAGGCGCCGTCGTCCGGATCCCCGCCCTGGGCGTGGACGCCCCGGCCAACGAGCCGCTCGCGCTCCCCGGCGTCGAGCCGTGGAGCGCCGAGGTGCCGCGCCTGTACCGCGGCACCGTGTCGACCGCGGGGGAGACGGTCCGGATCTCCGTGGGCTTCCGCACGGTGGCCATCGAGGACGCCACGCTCACCGTCAACGGCGCCCCCCTCGCGCTCCGGGGCGTCAACCGGCACGAGTGGCATCCGCGCACGGGCCGCACCCTCGACCCGGACACGATGCGCGCGGACGTCGAGCTCATGAAGAGGCACAACGTCAACGCGGTGCGCACGAGCCACTACCCGCCCGACGCGCGCTTCCTCGCCCTGTGCGACGAATACGGCCTGTGGGTCCTCGATGAGTGCGACCTTGAGACGCACGGCTTCGAGAAGGTCGGCTGGCACCGCAATCCGAGCGGGGAACCCGTCTGGGGCGAGGCGTACCTGGACCGGATGGCCCGCACCGTCGAGCGGGACAAGAACCACGCGTGCGTCATCGGCTGGTCGCTCGGCAACGAATCCGGGCGGGGCGCGAACCTCGAGTCGATGGCCGGCTGGGCCCGGCAGCGGGACCCGGACCGGTTCATCCACTACGAGGGCGACTGGGACAGCACCTACGTCGATGTGTACTCCCGCATGTACGCCGACCACGCCGAGACTGAGCTCATCGGGCGCGGCGAGGAACCGCCGGCCGCGGATCGCGCGGCGGATGCCCACCGGCGGGCCCTGCCGTTCGTGCTGTGCGAGTACGCCCATGCGATGGGGACGGGGCCCGGCGGGCTCGCGGAGTACGCCGCGCTGTTCGACGCGTATCCCCGGCTCGCCGGCGGCTTCGTCTGGGAGTGGATCGACCACGGCATCGTCCAGCGGGCGGCCACCGGCCCCAACGCAGGCGCGGAGTTCTTCGCCTATGGCGGCGACTTCGGCGAAGACGTCCACGACGGCAACTTCGTCGCCGACGGCCTCCTCTTCCCAGACCGGCGCCCCTCGTCCGGCCTCGCGGAGCTTGCCGTGGCGTACGCTCCCGTGGAGCTCGCACCGCGCCCGGGCTGGGTGCGCGTCCGCTCGCGCCTGGCCCACCAGGACACCTCCCACCTCGCCTACCGGTGGCGCGTCGAGGACGACGGCGAGACCGTCGCGTCCGGGGCCCTCGACGGCCCCGCGCTCGAGCCGGGAGGCTGCGCCGACGTCCCGCTGCCGGATGCCGCAGCGCCGCCGGGGCCGGCCACGGGCCGCGAGCGGTGGCTGACGGTGTCCGCGCACCTGGCGGAGCCCACCCCGTGGGCGCCGGCCGGGCACGAGGTCGCCTTCGGACAGGCCAGGCTGGACCGGCCGGAGGAGGAGCCCCGCCATCCGAGCAGGCCCGCCGGGGACGCGCCGTCGCTTCCCTTGGCCGGTGGAGGCTGGCGCTTGGGCCTGGGCCGCTTCGACGCCGCGGGGAGACTGGCCGAGCTGGCCGGCCTCCCGATGGCCGGGCCCCGGCTGGACCTGTGGCGCGCGCCCACTGACAACGACGAGCGCGCCCCCGGGACGGCTCCCGCCGCCGCCTGGCGGGAGCTGGGCCTCGACAGGCTCCGGCATCGGACCGTCTCGGTCGCCGAGGAGGAGGGGGCCCTGAGCGTCGTCTCCCACGTCATGCCGGCGGGCAGCGACGTGGGGTACGAGGTGGAGTACCGCTGGCACGCGCACGACGGCGGGCTGCACCTCGACGTCGTCGGCTCGCCTCTGGGCGCCTGGCAGGTTCCGGTTCCGCGCCTCGGCGTGCGCCTGGCAGTTCCCGCCGCGCTGGACCATGTCGAATGGCTGGGACTGGGGCCGGGGGAGTCCTACCCGGACGCGCTCGCCTCGGTGCGCCACGGACGCTTCGGGGCGGATGTGGCAGAGCTCCAGGAGCCCTGCGTGCGGCCCCAGGAGAACGGTGCCCGCCGGGGCGTGCGCCGGGCCGCGCTGTCCGGCGGCGGGGCCTCGCTGACGGTCACCGGCGCACCCTTCATCTTCACCGCCCGGCCGTGGACCAGCGAGGCCCTCGACGCCGCGGCCCATCCGACCGACCTCGTGCCGGACCCGGACTGGCTGTGGGTCAACCTGGACGCTGAGCATCACGGCCTCGGCAGCGGCGCCTGCGGACCCGTGGAACTGCCGCAGTACCGTCTCGACGCCCGCCGGTTCCGGCTCTCGCTCGACTTCCGTGCCGACGGCTCAGCCCTGGGCAGCGCCGCAGGCTAGGCCGGAGACAGCACGGCACCCCCGGTGCTCGGACCGGGGGTGCCGTCGATCTCGCGCAGGATCCTGCGGCGAGGGCCCGGGGACATCACGAGCGCCCCAGGAGGGAATCGAACCCCCGACCAAGAGATTAGAAGGCTCCTGCTCTATCCTCTGAGCTACTGGGGCGGGCCTGTGAAAGTCTATCCCGGGCCGCCCGGCGCTGTCGCACGTCGTCCACTTCTCCTCCACAGCCCAGGCGGCCCGCGCGCCGTCCACATAGGGGCCACGGGCGCTTCTGCCCGGGCCGCCCCGCCGACAGGCTGGTGGCGAGCCCTCCAGTCCGGAGGGCCTCGGACTGGAGGTCTTGAGATGAACGACACGATCACCCTGCGCGGCTGGGTCGGCACCGAGCCCACGGTGGGACTCACGCGGCACAACACGCCCTACTGCCGGTTCCGGATGTCGGTGAACGACAGGCGGTTCGACCGCGAACGCCAGTCGTGGGTCGACAACCATACGAGCTGGTACAACATCCAGTGCTATGGGCCGATGGCGGAGAACGTCGCGGACAGCGTCCGCAAGGGCCACCGGCTGATCGTCATGGGACGGCTGCAGATCAGGAACTTCGAAAGGGCCGACGGGACGCCCGGCACGGAGGCGGACATCATCGCCGCGTCCGTGGGACACGACCTCGCCCTCGGCATGGGCCGGTGGAACCGGCGCAGGGACGAACCGGCGCCGCTTGCGCCCACAGCCGAGGCGGTGGACGGCGTCGGCGTCGTCGACCCGGTCACGGGGGAGGTCGGGCCCGAGGGGCAGCCCGAGGATCCCTTCCTCGGCGCGCCACCGGACTTCGGCGAGGATGGCGGGTTCCCCGGCGGGCACGAGGAGGCGGCGGCCTGCACGGGAGGGGATCCGGACGGCGAGCGCGGGGGCGAGGGGAGCGCGGACGCTGGCTCCGGGGAGCGCCTCATGTCCGCGTGAGCAGTCGGGTGCGGGCAGGGGAGCCCGGACGGCTGGCCGGAAGGGCTCCCCGTGGTCGGTGCCCGGATGTGTGATCGCCCGCGCGAAGCACTAGATTTAAGGCCATGGCGGAATTCATCTACACCATGACCAAGGCCCGCAAAGCCGTGGGGGACAAGGTCATCCTCGACGACGTGAGCATGTCGTTCTTCCCCGGAGCCAAGATCGGCGTCGTGGGGCCGAACGGTGCGGGCAAGTCGACCATCCTCAAGATCATGGCGGGCCTCGACACCCCGTCCAACGGCGAGGCCCGGCTCTCCCCGGGCTACAGCGTCGGCATCCTCCTCCAGGAGCCCCCGCTGAACGAGGACAAGACGGTCCTCGGGAACGTGCAGGAGGGCGTCGGCGAGATCTACGGCAAGATCCAGCGCTTCAACCAGATCTCCGAGGAGATGGCGAACCCCGACGCGGACTACGATGCGCTGCTCGAGGAGATGGGCAAGCTCCAGGAGGCCATCGACGCCGCGGACGCCTGGGACCTCGATTCCCAGCTTGAGCAGGCCATGGACGCGCTGCGGTGCCCGCCGCCGGATGCCGACGTGAAGGTCCTCTCGGGCGGGGAGCGCAGGCGCGTTGCCCTGTGCAAGCTCCTGCTGCAGAAGCCGGACCTCCTGCTGCTGGACGAGCCGACCAACCACCTCGATGCCGAGAGCGTCCTCTGGCTCGAGCAGCACCTCTCGGACTACCCCGGCGCAGTCCTCGCGGTGACCCACGACCGCTACTTCCTCGACCACGTCGCCCAGTGGATCTGCGAGGTCGACCGCGGCCGGCTCTACCCCTACGAGGGCAACTACTCGACCTACCTCGAGAAGAAGCGCGCCCGCCTCGAGGTCCAGGGCAAGAAGGACGCGAAGCTCGCCAAGCGCCTCTCCGAGGAACTCGAGTGGGTCCGGTCGAACGCGAAGGGGCGGCAGACGAAGTCCAAGGCCCGCCTCGCCCGCTACGAGGAGATGGCCGCGGAGGCCGAGCGCACCCGCAAGCTCGACTTCGAGGAGATCCAGATTCCGCCAGGCCCCCGCCTCGGCCAGCTGGTCATCGAGGCGAAGGGCCTCAAGAAGGGCTTCGGCGACCGCGTCCTCATCGACGGCCTGTCCTTCTCCCTTCCACGCAACGGCATCGTCGGCGTGATCGGGCCCAACGGCGTCGGCAAGACCACGCTCTTCAAGACGCTCGTCGGCCTCGAGCCCCTCGACGGCGGCGAGCTGAAGATCGGCGACTCGGTCAAGATCTCCTACGTCGACCAGGGCCGCGGCGGCATCGACCCCAACAAGACCCTGTGGGAGGTCGTCTCGGACGGCCTCGACCACATCCAGGTCGGCCAGGTCGAGATGCCCTCGCGCGCCTACGTCTCGGCGTTCGGGTTCAAGGGCCCCGACCAGCAGAAGAAGGCGGGCGTGCTCTCCGGCGGTGAGCGCAACCGCCTCAACCTCGCTCTGACGCTCAAGCAGGGCGGAAACCTCCTCCTGCTCGACGAGCCCACGAACGACCTCGACGTCGAGACGCTCTCGAGCCTCGAGAACGCCCTGCTCGAGTTCCCCGGCTGCGCCGTCGTGGTCTCCCACGACCGGTGGTTCCTCGACCGCGTTGCGACGCACATCCTCGCGTACGAGGGCACGGACGAGGACGAGTCGAACTGGTACTGGTTCGAGGGCAACTTCGAGTCCTACGAGCAGAACAAGGTGGAGCGCCTCGGCCCCGACGCGGCCAAGCCGCACCGGGTCACCCACCGCAAGCTCACCCGCGACTGACGGCAGGGGACACACGGACGAGGGGAGGGCGGCCACGGAGGCCGGCCTCCCCTCGTCTGCGTTCCTAGGCGGGGCCCTCCAGATAGGGCAGGCGGACCATGCCCTCCTGCGCGACGCTGGCGACATGGACCCCGTGGCGGTTGAACACCTTGCCCGCGCCCAGCCCGCGGGCGCCCTGGGCGCTGGGCGACTCCTGGACGTACAGCAGCCACTCGTCCACCCGCACCGGCCGGTGCCACCACATGGCATGGTCGAGGCTCGCCACGCTCATCCCCGGGGTGATCCAGGAAAGGCCGTGGCGCCGTAGGACGGGCTCCAGCAGGGTGTAGTCGCTCGCGAACGCGAGCGCGGCGCGGTGGAGCATGTCGTCGTCGGGCATCGGCTCGATGGTCTTCATCCAGACGGCATTCCGGGCGACCTGCGGGCCAGACGTGGAGATGTAGATCGCCGGGTCGACGTGGCGGACGTCGAACGGGCGGTCGAACGCCCAGTACTGGGCCACCGGATGGTCGATCTCCCCCAGGAGGTCGGCGGTGCTGGGCAGGGACTCCGGGTCGGGGATCCCCTCCGGCATGGCCGACTGGTGCTCGACGCCCTCCGACTCCTCCTGGAACGAGGCGATCATCGACAGGATCGGGTTCCCGTCCTGGTAGGCGTGCACCTGCCGCGCGGAGAAGGAGCGGCCGTCCCGCAGCCGCTCGACGCCGAAGGTGATGGACTTGTCCGCGTCGCCCGGGCGCAGGAAGTAGGCGTGCATGGAATGGACGGGGCGGTCGCCCGTGACCGTGCGGGAGGCGGCGACGAGGCTCTGCGCGAGGACCTGTCCGCCGAAGACCCGGTGGCGCGGCTGCCGCTCGCTCGGGCCGACGAACACGTCCTTGTCGGTGCGGGCACCTCCCAGATCGTCGAGGTCGAGGAGGGTCAGCAGGGTTCCGGTGGGCCCGGAACGGCGCGCGGGTGACGTCATGGCACGACATTAGACGCACGGGCCAGCCCGCTGCCAGCCGGCCGGGACGAGGCGCCTCCTCGGCGGGTGCGAAGATGGGTCCATGCCCTCCGCCTACCGGTTTCCCCTCCAGCTGCGCTTCGGCGACGTCGACTCCTACGGCCACGTGAACAACGTGCGGTTCCTCCAGTTCCTCGAGGACGCGCGCGTCCACTGGCTCCGCGAGCCGCTCAGGAGCGCGCACCGCGAGGACCACGGGGCCCGGACCCTCGCGGACCTGGTGACTCCGGAGAACTTCACCCTGGTGGGGCGCCACGAGATCGAATACCTCGCACCGCTCATGTACCGTCGCGAGCCGGTGGCAGTGGACCTCTGGGTGACGCGCGTCGGCGGGTCGAGCTTCGACCTGGGCTACACCGTGATCGACCCCGAGGACGGGGCCGTGTGCGCCAACTGCTCGACGTCGATGGTGCTCGTGAGCCGTGCGACGGGCCGCCCCGTGCGTTTGCCCGAGGCGATGCGCGAAGAATTCGCCCACTTCGCCGGCCCGGACGTGCCGTTCCGCCGCCGTCCGCCGCTTCCGGCCGAGACGGGGCGGCCGTGAGGACCTCGGATCTGGACACGGTGCTGGACTTGGGCGATCCGCGCGCGGTCGCGGATCTGCGGGTCTTCCTCTCCCGGGCGCGGGCCATCGAGGACGGTGCGGTGCGGCTCCAGGCAGTGGGCAGTGTGATGGCAGCCTACGTGCTGGTCATGGGGCCCCGGGCGCTCGGCGAGCCGGTGCCGACGGTCATCGGGCTCCGGACGGCTGGCCTGGCACGGCCCGCCCAGGCTGATGTGACCGTCTCGATGGCCTCGGTGTTCGACCGACTCGCGCGCCTTGGCGGATCGGGGACCGAGCTCGAGCTCCCACCCGCCCAGATGCGGGCGCCGTGGGCGGCCGTGAGCCCGCCGCGTGGACCGTGGGCCCCGGAGGGTGCGGTCGACGCCGAAGCCGTGCGGGCCGCAGCGACCGCGGGCATCTCGGAGGTCGCCGCGATCGTGCCGGACCAGCCGGGCGCCGCTGTGGTGCAGGGCGTGCGTGCCGCGGTGTGGGGCCGCGACCTCGGGCCGTGCCCGGTCCTCCCTGCCGGAGCCGCCTTCGCCGCCCACATGCTCGGCTTCATCACCCCAGGGGAGGACCTGCAGCGGTTCTCCTGCGGTCCGTGGTCGCGCCTGTCCTCGAGCCGGGGCCACGTGCTGTGCCGGCGCCCGGCGGTCCTGCCGGGCACCTAGCCTCCGGTCACCCGCCGCCCCCCGTGCGGCCGGAGGGGGCCGCTCAGTCGTCGAACGTGTTCACCAGCGAGTGCGCGGCGCGCTCGAGGTAGTCCCACAGCGTGGCCTCGTACACGGGCGCAAGCTGGAGCGCGTCCACGCCCGCCCGCATGTGGTGGAGCCAGCGGTCGCGCGCCTCGGGGTTGACCTTGAACGGCACGTGGCGCATGCGCAGACGCGGGTGCCCGCGCTCGGCGCTGTAGGTGCCCGGCCCGCCCCAGTACTGCTCGAGGAACATGGTCAGGCGGCGCCGGGCCGGGCCGAGGTCCTCCTCCGGATACATGGGGCGCAGCAGCGGATCGTCGGCCACGCCCTCGTAGAAGGTGTCGACGAGCTTGACGAACGTCTCGTGGCCGCCCACCAAGTCGTAGAACGAGGCGCCCGCGCCGGAGCCGCGCAGCAGGTCCTGCTGGTCTCCGCGCGGGGCGCCGGGTGTCGTCATCTCACTCATGGGACCGCTGCCCTCCGTTGCCGTACTGTTCGCCCGCTGCCTGGCCGAGCGCGCCCTTGCCTGCGCGCGAGGGATCCGCCTCGCCCACGGTGCTCGCCTCCGCCGCGCGGTCCGTGGGGACCGGGGCGGCGGTATCAGCCGTGGGCGGGAGGTAGGTGCCCTGGGAACGGTTGCCCAGGCGCAGGATCTCCCCGTTGCGCAGGTACCAGATGGTGCCGTCCTCGGCCCGCACCCGCGTGATGCGCAGGCCCACCGATTCGACCGTTCCTGCCACCTCTCCCGCACCCGTCTCGATGAAGTCCCCGATCCCGTACTGGTCCTCGAGGGTGATGAAGATGCCGGCGAGGAAGTCGCGGATGAGCTGCTGGGCGCCGAAGCCGATCGCGACGCCGAGGATGCCGACGCTCGTCAGGACCGGCGCGAGGTCGACGCCGAGCGCGCGGAGGACATACATGCCGACGACCGTCGTGATGACCACGGCGACCACCGAATTCAGGAGGGAGCCGATCGTCTGCGCGCGCTGTGCCCTCCGCTCCGAATCGAGCGCCCGCAGCGCCGGTGCCGCCCACCGGAAGATGCGCCGCTGTGTCAGGGTCCTGCCGGCGAGGATGCGCTTGACGATCTGGCGGATCAGGAACGTCGCGACGAGCCAGACGACGAGCCCGATGCCGACCGCGATCGCGATCTGGAGGAGCGTCTGGTTGAACGTGGTCACCGCGCTGTCGAGCTGGGCCGCGGTGATGGGCACGGGGCTCGGGCTGTCGGTGGTCGGGGAGGGGGTGGGCGCCGGGGAAGGGGTCGACGCCGTGCGGGGCGTGAGGGCGAGCGGGATCGCGGACAGGCCGGGGTGCACTGTCGGGGGCCTCCTTGTCTGGGGGATGGTGGCCCTTCCACCTTAACGACCCGCGGGCGTCAGGGTGCTGTCGGCTCGTGCCGGACGGGGAAGTTCACAGAGCGCGCAATGAAGCACGTCTCGTGAGCATCGTCGTGCAGCCTGTCGGCCAGCGCGCGCTGGGACTCGTCCGCCAGCTCGACGCGCGGCCGCAGCGTCACCTCGGCGAACTCCCCGGACGCGCCGTGGACCTTCAGGGTCCCGGTCGCGGCGTCGGAGTAGCCGGTCACGACGACGCCGGCCCGCGCAGCCTCGAACAGGTAGCTGAGCATGTGGCACTGGGCCAGCGCGGCCAGCAGCAGCTGTTCCGGGTTGTACCGGTCGGCCGTGCCGCGGAACGCCGGGTCGGCGGTGCCGGGAAGGACGGGCAGGCCCGGCAGCGCGACGTCGTGCTCCCGGCCGAAGTCGCGCACGCCGGACGTGCCGGTGCCCCGGTTGCCCGTCCATGTCACTGAGACGCTGTAGTGGTGCTCTCCGATGGCCATGGGAGGCAGGCTACCGGTCGGCGGCCTGGGCGCGCAGCGCCCGCGCCACCCCATCGCGGTTCTCGAGCGTCATGCGGCGCAGGGCGCCCTGGTCCGCTCCGAGCGAGGCGAGGAACTCATCGGTGCGCTCGAGCATCGCCTGGGTCGTCTGGCGGGCGGGATAGAGCCCGACCACCACCTGCTGGGCCAGGGCGTGGGTGCGCTCGGCGACGATGCGCGGCACCGCCTCGAAGTACTTCTCGGCGAACGGGGCGAGCAGCGCCGCGTCGTGGACGCGGGCGAAGCCGTTGATGGCGGCCTGCTGCATGGCGTTGGAGAGCGTGCCCTTGACGACGATCGCCTCCCACGCCTCGGCCTTCGCCTCCGCGGTCGGGAGCGCGGCCGTGGCGAGCGCCGCGGCGCACTGGCCCGTCGAGGTCGTGTCCCGGGCGAGCTCGTCGTCGATCCGGGCCCGGTCGATCCGGCCGCCGCAGGCGAGCGAGGCCACGAGTTCCCAGCGGAGGTCCTGGTCCACCTCGAGGCCGGGGACCACCTCGGATCCTTCGAGGATGCCCGCCACCGCGTCCAGATGGGCCTCGGACGAGGCGAGGGCCGAGAACGCCTTCACGAACTGCAGCTGGGAGTCCGAGCCCGGCGCGGCCTCGTGCACGAGCGACCACAGGCGCTCCGCCGCGCTGCGCTTTGCTTCCGGCTGCGCGGCGGGGGCCACGTAGTAGTCGAGCGTGGTGGCGAGCTGGCGGAGGAGCGTCTGCACGACGGACGCGTCCGACTCGGCGCCGATGTTGCCCAGGACGAGGTCCACGTACGAGCGGGCCGGGGCCTCGCCGTCGCGCGCAGCGTCCCAGGCCGAGCCCCAGACGAGGGCGCGGGGAAGGCTCTCGGCGATGTCCTTCAGGCACGAGGTCGCGGTCGCCAGCGAGACCGGGTCGAGGCGCACCTTCGCGTACGCGAGGTCGTCATCGTTCAGCAGGACGAGGGCCGGGCGGGAGTGCCCCGCGAGGTCGGGCACCTCGGTGAGCTCCCCGTCGACGTCGAGCTCCGCGCGGTGCGTGCGCACGAGCGTCCCGGCTCCGTCGCGGTCGTAGAAGCCGATCGCGAGGCGGTGGGGGCGGATCTGGGGGTAGTCGGGGACAGCACTCTGGCGGACGGCGAAGCGGAGGATGCGGCCGTCGTCGTCCGTCTCGATCTCGGGGGAGAGGGTGTTGACGCCGGCCGTCTCGAGCCAGGCCCGGCCCCACGCGGTCAGGTCGCGGCCGCTCGCGGCCTCGAGCTCGGCCATGAGGTCCGCGAGGACGGTGTTGCCCCAGGCGTGCTTGGCGAAGTACCGGCGGACGCCCTCCATGAAGTGGTCCTGCCCCACCCACGCCACGAGCTGCTTGAGCACGGAGGCGCCCTTGGCGTAGGTGATGCCGTCGAAGTTGACCTCGACGTCCGCCAGGTCGTTGATGTCCGCGAAGATCGGGTGGGTCGTGGGGAGCTGGTCCTGGCGGTAGGCCCAAGACTTCTCGACGGAGGCGAAGGTGGTCCACGCGTGGCGGAAGTCGGTGCCCTCGGCGGCCGCGAGGTGGGACATGAACTCGGCGAAGGACTCGTTGAGCCAGAGGTCGTCCCACCAGCGCATCGTCACGAGGTCGCCGAACCACATGTGCGCGAGCTCGTGCAGCACCGTGATCGCGCGCCGTTCGACGGTGGCCTGCGTCGGCTTCGAGCGGAACACGTAGCTCTCGAGGATCGTCACGGCACCGGCGTTCTCCATGGCGCCCGCGTTGAACTCTGGGACGAAGAGCTGGTCGTACTTCTCGAACGGGTACTCGCACCCGAACTCGCGCTCGTAGAACGCGCAGCCCTCCTTGGTCAGGGCGAAGATGTTCTCGGCGTCGAGGTACTGCATGAGCGACTTCCGCGCGAAGATCCCCAGCGGGATGGTCCGCCCCTCGGCGTTGACGAGCTCGTCGGCCACCTTCTGGTACGGGCCGGCAATGAGCGCCGTGATGTAGCTCGAGATCCGCGGGGTCGGGGCGAAGTCCCACATCGAGCGGGCCTCCTGCCCGGGCACGCGAACGGGTTCTGGAGTGGGCGAATTGGACACGACCTCCCAGTGCGACGGCGCCGTGACCGTGAAGCGGAAGGACGCCTTGAGGTCGGGCTGCTCGAAGACCGCGAACATGCGGCGCGAGTCCGGGACCTCGAACTGCGTGTAGAGGTAGGCCTCGCCGTCCACCGGATCGACGAAGCGGTGGAGGCCCTCGCCGGTGTTCATGTAGGGGGCGTCGGCGTCGACCACGAGGACGTTCTCGGCTGCGAGCGACGGCAGCTGGATGCGGACGCCGTCGCTCACCTCCGCCACGTCGAGGGCGACCCCGTTGAGCGTCACCGAGCGCACGGTGTCGGTGATGGCGTCGATGAACGACGACGCGCCCTCGGCAGCGCTGAAGCGCACCGTGGTCCGGGAGCCGAAGACCTTCTCTCCGCGGGTGAGGTCGAGCTCGACGTGGTAGTCCTCGACGTGCCGGATGCACTCAGCCCTCTCGACGGCTTCCGAGCGGGTGAGGTTCGTCCCTGGCATGTGCCCTCCAAGCATGTGCGCAACGATGGCCCGCGTGGTGCGGGTCACTTTTGAAATTATTGTTTCATGGTGCGCCGCCGCATGCCAGCACCTTCCCCCACGGTCCGGCCGTCGGAGCCTCCGGCCGTCGGAGCGTGTGCAGTAGCGTTGGACCATGGCGGGAACTGGGGAGCCGAGGTGGGACCGGAAGGCGCTCCGCTTCGCCATCGGCTACCCCGTGCTGCTCGCACTGGGCTTCGCGCTCGCCTCGCTCTCCTTCCGCGGCAGGGTCCCCGACCCCGTCGCCTGGCAGTGGGATGCGGGCGGAGGCCGCGCGTTCATCCCCTTCGCCGCCTACCTCACCGGCGGCGCGGTGCTGGTGGCTGCCGTGGGAGCGCTGCTGTGCGTGCAGGCAGCACTCCTGACGCGTCCGCCGATCTCCCGCCGGATCTTCATGGCCGGCGGCGTCGGGATGTCGATGTTCCTCACGACGGTGCTCGCCGCCGGTCTCATCGGGCAGGACGGCATACCGGCCCGGGCCTCCCATCCCGATCCGATCGTGCTCGCCATGGGCTCGGGGGCCACCGTCGCGTTCGCGGTCGTCATGCTGCTGTCCTTCAAGCCCGAGGAGCAGTGGAGCCCGAGGGACGAGGCTGCGCTGCTCGACGAACTCGAGCCCGAGCGCGCCGCCTCGACCTTCACCTACTGGGCCCACGCGCGCTCCTCCGTGTTCGTCATGCTCAGCATCATCGGCGTCTCGGTCTCCCTCCTGCTGCTCGTCCTCTCCTGGTGGATCTCGCTCGCGCTCACCGCGGCGGCAGTCCTGACGGCCGCCTCCCTCGTGGCGCGGGTGCGGGTCAGCCCGGAGTCCGTGGAGGTCTTCCTCGCGGGGGTCGTCCCGGTGCTCCGGTTCGCGCCGGAGCGCGTGCTGCGGGCCGGGTTCGAGACGGTGCGTGCCCGGGACTTCGGGGGATGGGGGTACCGCCGCCGTGGGCAGTCGCGCTCCCTCCTTGTGGCCAGCGGGGAGGCCGTCACGGTGGTCCTCGACGACGGACGCCGGGCCACGTTCTCGGGCCGGGACGGCGATACCGCCCGCCGCGTCGTGGACGTGCTGCGGGCCGCCTCGGGCGCGTAGGCTTGACCTCGCCCCGCAAGGCCCCGGAAGGCGCCGGAGACGGCCATCGCGCCAGCGACCGGGGCCACCGAATCCGAGGAGAGGAATCCCGTGCCGAAGCCGCGCGTCCACATTGCCACCGACCATGCCGGCATGGAGCTTTCCGCCCATCTGGTCTCGCACCTGCGCGGCCGGGGCTTCGAGGTCGTGGACCATGGGCCCGCGGAGTACGATCCCCTCGACGACTACCCCGCCTTCTGCATCAAGGCCGCGCTCGCCGTCGTCGCCGACCAGGAGGCCGGCACGCCGGCGCTGGGAATCGTCCTGGGCGGCTCGGGCAACGGCGAGCAGATCGCGGCCAACAAGGTCAGGGGGATCCGCGCGGCCCTGGCGTGGAACCTCGACACCGCCCGCCTCGCCCGCGAACACAACGACGCCAACGTCGTCGCGGTCGGCGGCCGCCAGCACAGCGTGGACGAGGCGACCACCCTCATCGAGGCGTTCCTCGCCGAGCCGTTCAGCCGGGACGAGCGCCACGTCCGGCGCATCGGCAAGATCGCCGCCTACGAGGCCTCCGGCGAGATCGTCGAGTAGTCCGCAGGCGCCGCGACCGTGCCCGAGGGACACTCCATCCACCGCCTCGCGCGCCAGTTCGGCGACGTCTTCGTCGGCGAACGCCTTGCCGTCTCGAGCCCGCAGGGACGCTTCGCGCCCGGGGCGGCGCTCCTCGACGGGCGCGTCCTGGAGGGAGCAGCGGCCCACGGCAAGCAGCTGTTCCTCCGGTTCGGGGGAGGCCTGGTGCTGCGCGTGCACCTGGGGCTGTACGGGGCGTGGGAGTTCGGCGGCGACGCGACCTTCCGGGGCGCCTCGAGCATCGGGGCGCCGCGGCGGGTGGGGGAGCGCGAGGTGAAGGACGACGCCGCGCGGCAGCTCGGTGCCGAACCTCCCCCTCCGCGCGGGGCCGTCAGGGCGCGCCTCGTGTCGGCCCACGGCTGGGCCGACCTGCGCGGCGCGAGCGCGTGCGTGGTCGAGACGGAGGACGAGGCCAGGGCGGTCCGCGCCCGGCTCGGCCCCGACCCCCTGGCCCGTCACGCGGCGGAGGAGGAGCAGACGTCGGACGACGCAGCGGAGTTCGCCCGGCGGATCACGCGGCGCCGCACTCCTGTCGCGCGGCTGCTCATGGACCAGGAGGTCGTCGCCGGAATCGGGAACGTCTACCGCGCCGAGCTGCTCTTCCGCGCGCGGCTCGATCCATTCACTCCCGGCACGGCACTCGGGGCAGAGCGCGCGCTCGCCCTCTGGGCGGACGCCGCCGCGGCGATGGCCGAGGGAGTGCGCCACGGGAGGATCGTCACCACCGACCCGCGGCTCTGGCCGGCAGGGTCGGGGAAGCTCCCAGGGCCTGAAGACGCCCATTATGTGTACCGGCGTCAGGGGCGCCCGTGCCGTGTGTGCGGCACTGCCGTGCTGATGGCCGAGGAGGCCGGCCGCAAGCTGTACTGGTGCCCCGTCTGCCAGGCGCCGGACGGCACACGCGGCGCAATTTGACACCCCCGGCCCCTGTTCGCTTTAGTTGGAGGGCCCCGGGGGCGTAGCTCAATGGTAGAGCGCCAGTCTTCCAAACTGGATACGCGGGTTCGATTCCCGTCGCCCCCTCGCCTGCACCGGGCCCTTCCTGCCATGGAGGGGCCCGTTTCCGTGCCCGGGGCAGATGTGCATTGGCTTGTCGCAGGCCTGTATCGTGGTCTGTGCACTAGACCGGGGTGTAGCTCAGCTTGGCTAGAGCGCCTGCTTTGGGAGCAGGAAGTCGCAGGTTCAAATCCTGTCACCCCGACAGTCGCGTCCTGAGGCATCACGCCCAGGGCGGCACCCATGATCCGACCATCCAGGAGAGCCACGCTGTGAAGAGCGCTGCCGAGAACCTCAGCCCCACGCGGGTCAAGCTCAACGTCGAGGTGACCCTCGACGAGCTGAAGCCCAACATCGATGCCGCCTACAAGTCCGTCGCCGAGCAGATCCAGGTGCCGGGCTTCCGCAAGGGCAAGGTCCCGGCCCGCCTCATCGACCAGCGCGTCGGCCGCGGCTACGTGCTCGAGACCGCCATCAACGAGGGCCTCAACGACTGGTACCAGCAGGCCGTCGCCGAGACCGGCATCCGTCCGCTCTCGCGCCCCGAGGTCGAGATCACCGAGGTCCCCGACCCGGCCGCCACCGAGGGCGAGCTGAAGTTCGCCGTCGAGGTCGACGTGCGCCCCGAGATCGAGCTCCCCGACTACGAGGGCCTCAAGGTCGACGTCGCTGCCGCCGAGACGAGCGACGACGACGTCCAGACCGCCCTCGACGAGCTCCGCGGGCGCTTCGGCACCCTCAAGCCGGTGGACCGCCCCGCGCAGGCCGCCGACTTCCTCACGATCGACATCTCCGCGTCGGTCGACGGCGAGCAGGTCGACTCGGCCTCGGGCCTGTCCTACGAGGTCGGCTCCGGCACCATGCTCGAGGGCCTCGACGAGGCCGTGACCGGCCTGTCCGAGGGCGAAGAGGCCGTCTTCGAGACCAAGCTCGCCGGCGGCGAGCACGCTGGCGAGACCGCTTCCGTGACGGTCAAGGTCACCGCGGTGAAGGAGCGCGAGCTCCCCGAGGCCGACGACGACTTCGCCCAGCTCGCCTCCGAGTTCGACACGATCGAGGAGCTCCGCGCCGACCTGGTCAAGCAGGCCGCCCAGTCGAAGGTCGTCGCCCAGGGCGTCGAGGCCCGCGACAAGGTCCTCGACAAGCTCGTCGAGCTGGTCGAGGTGCCGGTTCCGGAGAGCGTCGTGGCCGAGCAGGTCGAGGCGCACTTCAACCCGGCCAACGGCGGCCACGCGGCGGACGAGGACCACGACACCGACGAGCACCGCGCCGAGGTCAAGGCCAACACGGAGCGTGCCTTCAAGAACGAGGTCATCCTCGACGCGATCGCGGACAAGGAGGAAATCGGCGTCTCGCAGGGCGAGCTCATCGAGTACCTCGTCACCACCGCCAGCCAGTACGGCATGGACCCGAACCAGTTCGCCCAGATCATGGACCAGTCCGGCCAGGTCCCGATGATGGTCGGCGAGGTCCGCCGCCGCAAGGCCCTCGCCGCCGTGCTCGGCAAGGCCGAGGTGACCGACTCCGAGGGCAACGCGATCGACCTCAGCGAGTTCGTCCGCCCGCTCGACGAGGAGGAGGCCCCGGAGGCCGCCGAGGAGGAGCAGCAGTCCGAGGCGACGCCGAGCGACGACCCCGCCGCCGCGACGTTCTGACGCCGTCCGGGCCCGGCGCTTCTTGCCGGACCCGCACGCCGTACGAGGCCGCCGTCGGCCGTCCCGTGAAGGGACGGCGGCGGCGGCCTTCGTCGTCCCCGCCGCGGGGCGCATGCGCTTGAAGCGAACAGCGTGCAGGGCCGGAACAATGCGCCCGGGAAACCGGCTAATGTCCCTGTAGAACGAACCATCCCCAGTGCATCTGATCGAGAGGTATCGCACCATGCACCAGCAGGAGAAGTCGCCGAGCATGGCTGAGCCGGTCCAGGGGTCCGGCGGCCAAGACTACATCTACCAGCGGCTCCTCAAGGAGCGGATCATCTGGCTCGGATCGGAGGTGCGCGACGACAACGCGAACGCGATCTGCTCGCAGCTGCTCCTCCTCTCGGCCGAGGATCCCGAGAAGGACATCTACCTCTACATCAACTCGCCCGGCGGATCCGTCACGGCGGGCATGGCCATCTACGACACCATGCAGTACATCCCGAACGATGTCGTGACGGTGGCGACCGGCCTTGCCGCGTCCATGGGGCAGTTCCTGCTCTCCTCGGGCACGAAGGGCAAGCGCTACGCGACTCCGCACGCCCGCATCCTGATGCACCAGCCGTCGGGCGGCATCGGGGGCACGGCGTCGGACATCAAGATCCAGGCTGAGCTGATCCTGCACATGAAGCAGGTCATGGCCGAGCTGACCGCCGAGCAGACCGGGCAGCCCGTCGAGCGGATCCTCAAGGACAACGACCGCGACAAGTGGTTCACCGCCCAGGAGGCCCTCGAGTACGGCTTCTTCGACAAGATCGCCGAGCGCGCGGGCCATGTGTCCGGCGGCGGCGGGACCGACAAGTAGGACGCCCGGAAGGACTAGGAGCAACGAGATGAACTACAGCATGGGCGTCAACCCCGCAAACCTCCCCACGAGCCGCTACGTGCTCCCGCAGTTCGAGGAGCGCACTCCGTACGGCTTCAAGCGCCAGGACCCGTACACCAAGCTCTTCGAGGACCGCATCATCTTCATGGGCGTGCAGGTCGACGACGCCTCGGCGGACGACATCATGGCGCAGCTGCTTGTCCTCGAGGCCAACGACCCGGACCGCGACATCACGATGTACATCAACTCGCCGGGCGGATCGTTCACGGCCATGACCGCGATCTACGACACGATGCAGTTCATCCGCCCGGAGATCCAGACGGTGTGCCTCGGCATGGCGGCATCCGCGGCCGCGGTGATCCTCGCCGCGGGGACCCCGGGCAAGCGGCTCGCGCTGCCCAACTCGACCGTCATGATCCACCAGCCCTCGCTCGCCGGCGGCTCCGGGGGCCAGGCCACCGACCTCGAGATCCAGGCGCGCGAGGTGCTGCGCATGCGCGAGTGGCTCGAGCACACGTGGGCCAAGCACACGAACAAGACCCCGGACGACATCAGCCGGGACATCGAGCGCGACCTCTTCCTGACGGCGAGCGAGGCCAAGGACTACGGGCTCGTGGACGAGGTCCTCGAGTCCCGCAAGATCCGTCCGAGCGCCATCACCCGCTGACGCCGGCCGTGCCGTCGGCGCGGCGCCGCTGCCCGGTATTTCCGGCGGCCGGCGCCGTGCCGGGCATGGCGTCGAGTGCCGTGTCCTACGACGGCTGTCGGCGCGGTGGCCTACAGTGGGATGGTCAGACTTCTTCAGGAAGGGAATCGACGAATGGCGCGCATTGGTGAGAGCGCAGACCTGCTGAAGTGCTCCTTCTGCGGCAAGAGCCAGAAGCAGGTCCGGAAGCTCATTGCGGGCCCCGGCGTCTACATCTGCGACGAGTGCATCGAGCTGTGCAACGAGATCATCGAAGAGGAGCTCGCCGAAGTCTCCGATCTCGGTTCGTTCGAGCTTCCCAAGCCGCGCGAGATCTTCGACTTCCTCCAGGAGTACGTGATCGGTCAGGAGCCGGCCAAGCGGGCCCTCGCTGTCGCGGTCTACAACCATTACAAGCGCATCCAGTCGGGGCACGCCAGCAAGGGCGGATCCCTCGCCGATGCGCACGACGACGTCGAGATCGCCAAGTCCAACATCCTCCTCATCGGCCCCACCGGCTGCGGCAAGACCTACCTTGCCCAGACCCTCGCGCGCCGGCTCAACGTGCCGTTCGCCGTCGCGGACGCCACGGCCCTGACCGAGGCCGGCTACGTCGGCGAGGACGTCGAGAACATCCTGCTCAAGCTCATCCAGGCGGCGGACTACGACGTCAAGAAGGCCGAGCAGGGCATCATCTACATCGACGAGATCGACAAGATCTCGCGCAAGAGCGAGAACCCGTCGATCACCCGGGACGTCTCGGGCGAGGGCGTGCAGCAGGCCCTGCTGAAGATCCTCGAGGGGACGGTGGCCTCGGTCCCGCCCCAGGGCGGCCGCAAGCACCCGCACCAGGAGTTCATCCAGATCGACACGACCAACGTGCTCTTCATCGTCGCGGGCGCGTTCGCAGGCCTCGAGGAGATCATCGGGCAGCGCGCCGGCAAGAAGGGCATCGGCTTCGGAGCCCCGCTCAGCGCACTGACCAGCAAGGAGAGCTCCTACTCCGATGTGATGCCGGAGGACCTGCTCAAGTTCGGCCTCATCCCGGAGTTCATCGGCCGCCTCCCGGTGATCACCACGGTCGAGAACCTCGACCGCCCCGCGCTCATGCAGATCCTCACGGTGCCGAAGAACGCCCTCGTGAAGCAGTACGAGAAGATGTTCCAGCTCGACGGCGTGGACCTCCATTTCGAGGAGGGCGCCCTCGAGGCGATCGCGGACCTTGCGCTCGAGCGCGGAACCGGCGCCCGCGGGCTGCGCGCCATCATGGAAGAGGTGCTGCTCCCCGTGATGTTCGACCTCCCCAGCCGGGACGACATCTCCGGCGTCGTCATCACGCGCGGTGTCGTCGCCGGATCTGAGGAGCCGGACCTTATCCCGCACAGCGTCGTCAAGCGTCGCAACAAGTCAGCCTGATTCCCGCCGGCGGGCCGCTGCCTGCCGGACCGCCTGACCATGTCCAAGGAGCCGCCATGTCCACCCCTGCCGCCGCCACCCAGCGCGCCGACTTCTGGTTCGATCCCGCGTGCCCCTTCGCCTGGGTGACGTCGCGCTGGATCGAGGAAGTGGAGAAGGTCCGGGACATCGAGACGCGGTGGCACGTCATGAGCCTGTCCGTCCTCAATGAGGGCCGCGAGCTCGAGCACGACTACCAGCGTGCGATGGACGAGAACTGGGGCCCGGTCCGGGTCATCGTGGCGGCCGCTGAACTCCACGGCGCCGAGTACATCAAGCCGCTCTACGACGCCATGGGAACGCTCATCCACCACGAGAAGGTCACCGACCGCAGCGAGGTGATCCGCCGCGCGCTCGAGCAGGTCGGCCTGCCCGCCGATCTCGCCCAGTACGCCGAGTCCGAAGAGTTCGACCGCCAGCTGCGCGCGAGCCACCGGGAAGGCATCGAGAAGGTCGGGCAGGACGTCGGCACCCCGGTCGTGGCCATCAACGGCACCGCGTTCTTCGGACCCGTGATCACCCGGGTGCCCCGCGGCGAGGAGGCAGGCTCCCTGTGGGACGCGGCGGTCGGGCTCGCGGCGTTCCCGCACTTCTTCGAGCTCAAGCGCACCCGTACCGAGCGCCCTTCCGCCGACTGACTGCCGGGCCGCCGGCACCGGCGGAACTACCCCCGTGTAGTTAGCTGGACCCCCTTGAAACCGAGTGTGTCCGAGATCACAATGGAAGCACCCCATCGGAGACGATGAGGACGTGGAAACCGAAGATCCAGTGACAGCCGATTCGGCGCAGCCTCAGGCAAAGCCGTCGACTGGCCGCCAGTGACGGGACGGCAAGACCTGGATGCCGAGGAGTCCACCAGACTGCGAGAACGTCACCGAGCAGCCGAAAAGTCGAAGCCCCACCAACGCGAAAACGCTGATGGGGCTTCCCCTTTGCCCGCGGGCGCTACGCGTCAGCGAGCTGGACCTCGCTCACGCTCACCTCACCGGAACCGTCCCGGAGCTGGATCGAGCGCGCATTCGCCGCGGCCCGGAGGTCTCCCAGTCCCGCCTCGAGCTGCGGGAGCAGCTCGGCCGGAGCGGAGACGACGGCGGCGAGCACCTCGGTGCGCTGCTTGACCTTCGCCTCGGACTTGGCCTTGCGGATGCCGGAGAGCGCCAGCCCCACCGTCGGCAGCATGCCGCGGTCGCCGTCGGCGACGGGCACCGGGGCCGGCCACGGGGCGCGGTGGACCGAGCCCGCACGCCACCAGCTCCACACCTCGTCGGTCGCGAACGGCAGGACCGGAGCGAAGAGGCGCAGCACGGCGTCGAGCGTCGTCGCCAGGGCGGCGAGGACGGAGGCCTTCTGCTCCTCGCCCTGGGCGCCGTAGGCACGGTCCTTGATGAGCTCGACGTAGTCGTCCGTGAACTGCCAGAAGAACGACTCGGTCAGCTGGAGCGCCTTGGCCGGGTCGTACGCGGCGAAGGCCGCCCCGGCCTGCTCGACGACGTCCGCGAGCTGGGCAAGGAGAGCACGGTCGAGCGGGTTGACGAGCACGGGGTCCGAGCCGTCCGTGAGGACATCCGCCTCCGTCGCCCCGAGCCCGAGGACGAACTTGGAGGCGTTGAGGACCTTGATCGCGAGCCGCCGCCCGATCTTCATCTGGGCGACCTCGAACGCCGTGTCCGCGCCCAGCTTGGCGGAGGCCGCCCAGTAGCGCACGGCATCCGCGCCGTATTCCTCGAGGATGTCGGTCGGGACCACCACATTGCCCTTCGACTTGGACATCTTCTTCCGGTCCGGGTCGAGGACCCATCCGGAGATCGCCGCGTGCTTCCACGGCAGCGAGCCGTGGAGCTCCTGGGCGCGCACCACGGTCGAGAAGAGCCAGGTGCGGATGATCTCGTGGGCCTGCGGCCGCACGTCGAAGGGGAAGACGTTGGCGAAGAACTCCTCGTCCCGGCTCCAGCGCCCCACGATCTGCGGGGTGAGCGAGGAGGTGGCCCAGGTGTCCAGAACGTCGGGGTCACCGGTGAAACCGCCCGGGACGTCGCGCTGGTCCTCGGTGAAGCCGGGGGCCGGCTCCGCTACCGGATCGACCGGCAAGGACGCGTCGTCGGGCACGATCGGGGCCGCGTAGTCGGGGTTGCCCTCGGCGTCGAGCCGGTACCAGACCGGGATCGGGACACCGAAGAAGCGCTGGCGGGAGACGAGCCAGTCGCCGTTGAGGCCCTCGACCCAGTTCTCGTAGCGGGCGCGCATGAACGCCGGGTGCCACTCGAGCTCGCGTCCGCGCTGCACGAACGTCGCACGTCGCTCCTCGTCCCGGCCGCCGTTGCGGATGTACCACTGGCGGGAGGTCACCACCTCGAGCGGCTTGTCGCCCTTCTCATAGAAGTTCACCGGGTGGAGGATCTTCTTCGGCTCGCCGTCGAGCAGCCCCTGCTCCGCGAGCATCTCCACGACGGCCTCCTTCGCGGAGAAGGCAGTCTTGCCAGCGATCCGGGCATAGGCTGCGCGCCCCTCCTCGCCCGTGATCCACTCCGGCGTCTCGGCGGCGAGGCGGCCGTCGCGGCCGATGATCGGGCGGGTCGGCAGCTGCAGCTCGCGCCACCAGGTCACGTCGGTCAGGTCGCCGAACGTGCAGACCATCGCAATCCCCGAGCCCTTGTCCGGCTTGGCGAGCGCGTGGGGCCTGACCTCGACCTCCACGCCGAACAGCGGGGAGACGACGGTGGTGCCGAAGAGGTGCTGGTAGCGCTCGTCGTCGGGGTGTGCCACGAGGGCGGCGCAGGCGGCCAGCAGCTCGGGTCGGGTCGTCTCGATGTGCACCGCCTCGCCGTCGGGCGCGGTGAACGCGTAGCGGTAGTAGGCGCCCGGAACCTCGCGGTCCTCGAGCTCCGCCTGGGCGACCGCGGTGCGGAAGGTGACGTCCCAGAGGGTCGGCGCCTCGGCGAGGTAGGCGTCGCCGGCGGCGAAGTTCCGCAGGAACGCACGCTGCGACACCGCCCGGGAGGTGCCGTCGATGGTGCGGTAGGTCAGGCTCCAGTCGACCGAGAGGCCGAGGGTCTTGAACAGGTGCTCGAACACCTTCTCGTCCTCGACCGCGAGCTCCTCGCACAGCTCGATGAAGTTCTTCCGCGAGATGACGTCGAAGTCGCGCTGGTTCTTCGCCGGCTGGGCGGGGGGACGGTAGCCGGCGTCGTACGGGATGGCCGGATCGCAGCGGACGCCGTAATAGTTCTGGACGCGCCGCTCGGTGGGCAGGCCGTTGTCGTCCCAGCCCATGGGGTAGAAGACGTTCTTGCCCGTCATGCGCTGGTAGCGCGCGAGGAGGTCGGTCTGCGTGAAGGAGAACATGTGGCCGACGTGCAGGGACCCCGACGCCGTCGGCGGGGGCGTGTCGATCGAGTAGACGGCCTCGCGGGTCGTGTCGGGGTCGAACCGGTAGGTCTCCTCCGCGAGCCAGCGCTCCGTGAGCTTGGCCTCGAGCCCCTCGAGGGCTGGCTTGTCGGGGACGTTCGTCGGATTCACCGGGGTGCGGTCGGGCGTGTCTGTACCCGTGATGGCTGCTTCAGGCATGCCATCGATTCTTCCATGCTTTCTGCTCCACGTGGCCGCCCCGTGGCCCCGCGGCGCGGACGGTCCTAGCATGGCGGCATGGGCACCGTGGGGATCCGCAGGGTATACGAGCCTTCCCCGGAGGGGACCTTCCGCATTCTCGTGGACCGCATCTGGCCCCGCGGGCTGAGCAAGGACCGGGCCGGAGTGGACCTCTGGCTCAAGGACGTCGGTCCCTCCGACGGGCTCCGCATGTGGTTCGGCCACGACCCCGCCCGCTTCGAGGAGTTCGCGGCGAAGTACCGGCAGGAGCTCGACGGCGCCGACGCCTTCGACGAACTCAGGGCGACCCTGCGGGACCACGACAGCGTGGACCTCGTCTACTCGGCCAAGGACACCGAGCACAACCAGGCCGTGGTGCTCGCGGAGCTGCTCCGGGCACGCTGACCGGCCCGGCGCCGGGGGAGCGCGGTAGGTTGGGCGCATGACGACGACTGTGCCCCAGACTGACCACCGCTCCGCGATCGTGACGGGAGCGAGCACCGGGATCGGAGAGGCCACCGTGCGGGCCCTCGCTGCGGACGGCTGGCGGGTGTTCGCCGTGGCGCGGCGGGCCGAGCGGCTCGAAGGCCTCGCTGCCGAGACCGGGGCGGTCGCGGTCCCGGCCGACATCTCGGAGGACGACGACGTCGCGCGCCTCGTCTCCGCGGTCGCCGATGCCGGTGGGGCGGACACGCTGGTCAACATCGCCGGCGGCGCCCGGGGTACGGACTGGGTCGCAGAGGCGAAGACCGAGGACTGGGAGTGGATGCTCCGGTCCAACGTCCTCGGCACGATGAAGATCACGCGCGCGTTCCTGCCGATGCTCCGGGCGAACGGGCACGGCACTGTGCTCAACCTCACCTCGGTGGCCGCGCTCGTCTCGTATGAGGGCGGGGGCGGCTACAACGCCGCGAAGGCTGCCGAGCGGGCCATGACCCGGGCGCTGCGGCTCGAGGAGGCCGAGAACAATGTGCGCGTCATCGAGGTGCTGCCCGGCCTCGTCAAGACGGAGGAGTTCTCCCTGCGCCGCCTCGGCGGCAACGCAGAGGCGGCCGAGAAGGTGTACGAGGGCGTCGAGGAGCCGCTCACGGCGCAGGATGTGGCAGACATCGTCCGATACGCGGTGACCGTCCCGCACCACGTCAACCTCGATGAGATCGTGGTGCGGCCGGTCGCCCAGGCCGCGGCCCACAAGCTCATCCGCAAGGGCGCGTAGGGGCCGGCGGGGGCACTCACGCGCCGGCGGTGCGCGCGAGGAGTGCCGGCGCCGCGGCCAGCACGCCCGGGACGCGGGCGCGCGTCTGCGCGCCGACCGGCACCGCGCACGGCAGGAACGCCGCGACCTCGAACCCTCCTTCGCACAGCCCGGCCCGCAGCCAGCCGCCCGCGCGGTGGGCGCGCGAGGCCATCGACGCGATCCCGCGGCCCGGTCGGAGGATCTGGCCGATCGCGGTCTCCCCGGGCACGTTCAGCATCCGCACCCGGAGGCCCTCGGGCTGCCAGGCGACCTCGAGGCGCACGGGCCTGGACGAGTCGGCATGGCGCGCGGCGTTCTCGAGGGCGGTGCGCAGGATGGCGGTGGCGGCGGATCGGGTGGAACGCGGAACGTGCCTGCGGCGCCCGGTGTGCGCGATGTCGAGCCGCAGCCCGTCCGCGGCGGCTGCGGCGACCCACTCGGGCGCCGAGACGAGGGTCGGCAGCGACAGTGCCGGGGTGGTGCGCATCGTGGGCTCCTTAGTGCGCGCGCTGGGATGCGTCCATTGTGCGCGGCCCCCGCTGATTATTCCAGTCGCTGGAGATATTTCTCCTTTTCGACAGTCCAGAGCCCGAGTGCTTAGACTTGACACCACAGCGTCGACCCGGCCATCACCGGCGAGCTTCCGGAAGAACAGCGCCTCCCGCGCCAGTGGGGACGCCCAGTAGAACCGGACGGGCAGGCCCGTCACAGCCGTCAATGAGAGGCCCGCGCCAGTCGGCGCAGGCAAGTGAGGTGGTACCGCGGCCCCGTCCGGCAGATCCGGGTGGACGCCGTCCTCGCATCCAGCAGCACGAAGCGAGCCAGGATCCGAGTGAGCGTGTACCCCAAGGCCTCTGCAGCAGCCGCCCAGGACGCGGCGACGACCCATTCCGTGCGCTTCCCGGAGCTGGAGGAGCGCATCCTCGCGTACTGGGACGAGGACGGCACCTTCCAGGCATCGGTCGACGGCCGGGATGCCGGGCGCGACGGCGCCAACGAGTTCGTCTTCTACGACGGCCCGCCCTTCGCCAACGGGCTGCCGCACTACGGCCACCTGCTCACGGGCTACGCCAAGGACCTCGTGGCCCGGTACCAGACCCTGCGCGGCAAGCGCGTCGAGCGCCGGTTCGGCTGGGACACCCACGGCCTTCCCGCCGAGCTCGAGGCCATGAAGCAGCTCGGCATGAACCAGAAGTCGGACATCGATGCGATGGGCATCGACAAGTTCAACGACGCCTGCCGCGCCTCGGTCCTGAAGTACACCCACGAGTGGGAGGCCTACGTCAAGCGCCAGGCCCGCTGGGTCGATTTCGAGAACGACTACAAGACCCTCAACGTCGAGTACATGGAGTCCGTGATCTGGGCGTTCAAGACGCTCCACGAGAAGGGCCTCACGTACAGCGGCTACCGCGTGCTGCCGTACTGCTGGAACGACGAGACGCCGCTGTCCAACCACGAGCTGCGCATGGACGACGACGTCTACAAGGACCGCCAGGACCAGACCGTCACGGTCACGTTCCCGCTGCTCGCGGACGAATCGGAGACCTCCCGCGAGCTCGCGGGTGTCCTCGCCATCGCCTGGACCACCACGCCCTGGACGCTGCCCACCAACGCGGCGCTCGCCGTCGGGCCCGAGGTGCGCTACGCCGTCGTCCCCGCCGGTCCCGACGGCGTGAACGCGACCGGCGTCTCGCCGTTCGCCGCCGGCACGCGGTTCCTGCTCGCCGAGGACCTCCTCGCCTCCTACGCCAAGGACCTCGGGTACGAGAGCGCCGAGGACGCAGCCGCGGCCGTGGAGCGGACGTACCTGGGCACCGAGCTCGAGGGACTGCGGTACGAGCCGCTCTGGGACTACTTCGCCGACGCCGAGGTCTACGGCACCGCCAAGGCCTGGCGCATCCTCGTCGCCGACTACGTCACCACGACGGACGGCACGGGAATCGTCCACCAGGCTCCCGCCTACGGCGAGGACGACCAGCGCGTCTGCGAGGCCGCGGGCATCCCCGTGATCCTCTCCGTGGACGACGGCGCCCGGTTCCTGCCGCTGTTCGGCTCGCGCGAGGACGCGCCGCTGAAGGAGATCGTGGGCCTGCAGGTCTTCGAGGCCAACAAGCCCATCACCCGGGTACTGCGCGAGCAGGGCCGCCTCCTCAAGCAGGCCAGCTACGTGCACAGCTACCCGCACTGCTGGCGCTGCCGGAACCCCCTGATCTACCGCGCGGTCTCGAGCTGGTTCGTCGAGGTCACCAAGATCAAGGACCGCATGCTCGAGCTCAACGAGCAGATCACCTGGATCCCGGGCAACGTCAAGCACGGCCAGTTCGGGAAGTGGCTCGAGAACGCCCGCGACTGGTCGATCAGCCGCAACCGCTACTGGGGATCGCCCATCCCCGTGTGGGTCTCGGACAACCCGGAGTACCCGCGCACCGACGTCTACGGCTCGCTCGCCGAGCTCAAGGCCGACTTCGGCCGCCTCCCGCTCAACCACGAGGGCAAGCCGGACCTCCACCGGCCCTTCATCGACGAGCTCACCCGGCCCAATCCGGACGACCCCACGGGCCGCTCGACGATGCGCCGCGTCCCCGACGTCCTGGACGTCTGGTTCGACTCCGGGTCGATGCCGTACGCCCAGGTCCACTACCCGTACGAGAACCAGGAATGGTTCGAGACGCACAACCCCGGCGACTTCATCGTCGAGTACATCGGCCAGACCCGCGGGTGGTTCTACACGCTGCACATCCTCGCGACGGCGCTCTTCGACCGTCCAGCGTTCCGCAACGTGATCAGCCACGGGATTGTGCTCGGCTCGGATGGGCAGAAGATGTCCAAGAGCCTGCGCAACTACCCGGATGTCTCCGAGGTGCTGGACCGCGACGGCTCCGACGCGATGCGCTGGTTCCTCATGGCCAGCCCGATCCTGCGCGGCGGCAACCTCATCGTCACCGAGCAGGGCATCCGCGACGGCGTGCGCCAGGTCATCCTGCCGCTGTGGAACGTGTACAGCTTCTTCACGCTCTACGCCAACGCCGCCCGCAGCCCGCGCGACGGCGCTGCCGGCTTCGAGGCGGACCTCCGCCACGACGGCTACACCGACCCGCTGGACCGCTACCTGATGGCCCAGACCGGCCGCCTCGTGCGCGGGATGCAGCTCCACCTCGACGCCTATGACATCTCCACCGCGTGCGACGTGCTGCGCGAGTACCTGGACATGCTCACCAACTGGTACGTGCGCAGGTCCCGCCAGCGGTTCTTCGACGAGGACGCCGACGCGTTCGACGCCCTCTTCACCGCGCTCGAGGCGGTGTGCCGCGTCGCGGCGCCGCTGCTGCCCCTCGTCACCGAGGAGATCTGGCGCGGACTCACCGGCGGCCGCTCGGTGCACCTCACCGACTGGCCGGACGCCGCGCTCTTCGCCGACGACGCCGCGCTCGTCGAGCAGATGGACCGCACCCAGGCCGTGTGCTCCGCCGGGTCGTCCCTGCGCAAGGCCGCGAAGCTGCGGGTGCGCCTGCCGCTCGCGGCGATGACCGTCGTCGTGCCCGGCGCCGCGGACCTCGCAGGCTCGGAGGCGGTCATCGCGGACGAGCTCAACCTCAAGTCCGTCCGGCTCCTCGACGCCGCCGAGGCCAGCGAGGAGGAGTTCGGCATCGAGCGCCGGCTCGTGGTCAACGCCCGCGCCGCCGGCCCGCGCCTCGGCAAGGGCGTCCAGACGGCGATCAAGGGCTCGAAGTCGGGGGACTGGTCGGTGGCCGACGACGGCTCCGTCACCGCCGGCGGCATCGCCCTCGAGCCGCACGAGTACACGCTCGAGACCGTCGTCGACCCGGCGAAGGCCGGCGAGCACGCCGCCGTCGCGATGCTCCCGGGCGGCGGGTTCGTGGTCCTCGACACGGGCCTCACCCCGGAGCTCGAGGCCGAGGGCCTGGCCCGAGACCTCGTGCGCGTGATCCAGCAGGCGCGAAAGGAGGCCGACCTCGCCGTCGGCGACCGCATCCGCGCGAGCGTCACCGCGAAGGCCCACGTCATCGCCGCGGCCCGCGAGCACGCCGAACTGCTCCGGGGGGAGACCCTCGCGGTCGAGCTCGAGCTGCTCGTGGCCGACGTCGAGCCCTCGGCGCTCGTCGAGCGCGTCGGCGCCGAGGAGACCGCCAAGTGAGCGACATTCCGCAGCAGGCCCAGGAGCCGACCACGGTCGAGGAGGTCTATGCGCTGCTCCTCGCCAGGGCGCCCGAGAACAAGATGGAGCCGCGCCTCGCGCCCCTTTTCCGGGCGATGGACGTGCTCGGGGAACCCCATCGCGCCTTCCCGATCATCCACATCACGGGCACCAACGGGAAGACGTCCACGGCGCGCATGATCGAGGCCGGCCTGCGGGCCCACGGGCTGCGCACCGGCCGGTACACGAGCCCGCACCTGGCCCGGGTCACGGAACGGATCAGCCTCGACGGGGCGCCGGTGCCGGACGCGACCTTCGTGCGGATCTGGAACGAGATCAGCCCCTATCTGGAGATCGTGGACGCGGAGCTCGTGGCGGCCGGCGAGCCGCGCCTGACGTACTTCGAGTGCGTGACGATCCTCGGCTTCGCCGTCTTCGCGGACGAGCCCGTCGACGTGGCGGTCATCGAAGTCGGACTGGGCGGCATCACCGACGCCACCAACGTCGGCGACGGCGCGGTCTCGGTCGTCACCCCCATCTCGCTCGACCACACCGACCTGCTGGGGGACACCGTCGAGGACATCGCGCGCGAGAAGGCCGGCATCATCAAGCGCGGCGGCTTCCTCGTGAGCGCCGCGCAGCCCCGCGGCGCCGCGCAGGTGCTCCTCGAGAAGGCCCGCGAGGTGGGCGTGCCGCACCGCTTCGAGGGGGTGGAGTTCGGCGTCGAGTCCCGCTCGCTCGCCGTCGGCGGCCAGCTCGTCACCGTGCGCGGCCTCGCCGGCCGGTACAAGGACCTCGCGGTGCCGCTGCACGGCGCCCACCAGGCGGAGAACGCCGCCGTGGCCGTGGCCGCGCTCGAGGCCTTCCTCGGCGGCGGGGAGCGGGAACTGTCAGTGGACGTGCTGCGCGAGGGGTTCGCCGAGGTCAGCTCGCCGGGCCGGCTCGAGACCGTGCGGACGTCCCCGACGATCATCGTGGACGCCGCGCACAACCCGGACGGGATCCGGGTGAGCGCGCAGGCCCTCAAGGAGGCGTTCGACTTCTCGACCCTCGTCATCGTCTTGGGCGTGCTGCGCGAGAAGGACGCCGAGGAGATCCTGCGGACCCTCGAGGAGGAGTTCGCGGAGGAGCGCGTGGAGTACTGCTTCACCCAGTCGGCGTCGCCGCGCGCCATCCCGGCGGAGGAGCTCGCCGAGCTGGCCCTCGACCTCGGATTCGACGAGGACGCCGTCCATGTCGAGGAGAAGCTCGACGACGCGATCGCGTACGCGGTCGAGCGCGCGGATGCCACCGAGGACTTCGCCGGCGGCGTCCTCATCACGGGATCGATCACGGTGGTGGGCGAGGCCCGCACCCTGCTCGGGAAGGACGCCTCATGATGGCCAGGCTCACGAGGGCCCAGCGCGAATGGCGCCCGGGCATGCCCACGAAGCGCCGCTCAGTCCGGGTCATGTTCGCCTCGGTGCTCCTGCTCACCGAGGCCTTCGTGGTGTTCTTCGCCACGCTCGTGCTGTTCGGACTGCGCGCGCACGACCTCGGCGCCGGAACCGTCCTCGGCGGCGGGTTCGGGCTGTTCGCCGTGTTCGTGCTCGCGTGCGCCGTGGTCTCCCGGCCGTGGGGCCTGGCCCTCGGATGGATCCTGCAGTTGGTCCTCGTGGCCCTCGGCTTCTTCGAGCCGATGATGTTCCTCGTCGGCGGCATCCTGCTGGTGACGTGGTTCTTCGCGATCCGCACCGGGGCGCGCCTCGACCGGGAGAACGTCCAGCGCGACCGCGAGCAGGCCGAGTGGGAGCGCACCCACCCCGAGGGCGGTCCGGCCGGGACCGGCGCCGCCTGATCAGTAGACTGGGCGGGAAAACCGGCCCCTTCACCCAGGAGTACCTGTGACCACCGAACGCACCCTTGTCCTCGTCAAGCCCGACGGTGTCTCCCGCGGCCTGACCGCCGCCATCCTCGCCCGCGTCGAGGCGAAGGGCTACCGCCTCGCGGCCCTCGAGCAGCTCACGCCGAGCCGCGAGCTGCTCGCCTCGCACTACGCCGAGCACGAGGGCAAGCCCTTCTACGAGCCGCTGCTCGAGTTCATGGCGAGCGGCCCGGTCGTCGCCGCGATCTTCGAGGGCGAGCGTGTCATCGAGGGCTTCCGCTCGCTCGCCGGCGCGACCGATCCGACCGCCGCGGCGCCGGGCACCATCCGCGGCGACTTCGGCCGCGACTGGGGCCTGAAGGTCCAGCAGAACCTCGTCCACGGCTCCGACTCGCCCGAGTCCGCCGAGCGCGAGATCGGCATCTGGTTCTCCCGCTGACCCCCGGTTCCGGGTACGCATCTCGACGCTGACCCCCGGTTCCGGGTACGCATCTCGATGCTGACCCCCGGTTCCGGGTACGCGCTTCTGGACCCGCTCTTTCACGAGAGGCAGTACGACGACGGCCGGTGCCTTCCGTACGGAAGGTGCCGGCCGTCGTCGTACCCGGGACGCCGAAGAGGCGACGAGATGCGTACCCGAAACTGCGAGGGGGCTACATGGTGGACGGCACGAACAGGTTCAGGAAGCGGAAGAAGATCGTCGCGATGACTGCGATGTAGAGGACGGCAACCGTCACCCAGCCCCAGTCGGCGAGGCCCTTCGCCAGCCGGGCCGGCGCGGGGATGACGCCGTGTGCCAGATTGCGGGCCGTGGTCCAGACGAAGAGGGGGATCATCATGGCCCACACGATCATGCACAGCGGGCACAGGATCCCGATGGCGTAGAGGGCCTGGCTCCACAGCCAGACGACGAAGACGAAGCCGAGCGTGACGCCGACCTGCAGGCCGATCCAGAACCACCGGCTGAACCGCGCCCCGGCCAGCAGCGCCATCGCCACCGTGATCGTGACGGCGAAGGCCACGATCCCGATGAACATGTTCGGGAACCCGAACAGCGAGCTCTGCCAGGTGCTCATGACCTCGCCGCAGGAGATCCACGGGTTCACGTCGCAGATCGTGGTGTGGCTGGGGTTGATGAGCTTCTCGATCTTCTCGAGCACGAGTTCGCCCGAGGCAAGCCAGCCGACAACGCTCGTGACCAGCATCAGCCACGCGAATGGGACGGTGCGGGTCATGACGTGCCGGTCGCCGTCACGGAGGGCGGTCCCGTCCTCGTCCGCCTCACGGGGCTCGGGCGCGGTCGTTGCCCGGCTCGGGCTGCTCTGGGGAGTCATGGAAGTCCTTCCTGCGGGATGCTCCGATTCTAGGCGGCCCGTCTGGGCGATCACTGGAGCCCGTCCCCTCCCGCCGGCACAGGCCCTGCCCGCGCGGCCCGGCGGGTCCGGGCGCGCCCTTCCGGATCATGCCGGGCCGGCATGTGAGACAATGCCAGTGGCCGGACGCTGATCCACATGCAGCGCCCGGTCCGGTGCTCAGCGAGAAGACCGCCGCCCCGTTCCCGTCCGGATCCACCGATCCCGACCGGGAGGCGCGGGCCAGAGCGGCACCTGCCCGGCCTCGACCGCTGGCGGGTAGCAACGCGGTGCCGGCCCGCGCGGGAGTCCGCGGGGGCACAGGACTGACTTCGTCGGCGCCTGCGGGTGCCGACTCGTGGCGCCGCCGCGGCCGCCGTATGTGGGGACGGACGGGGCGGCTTTGGAGTACGCACAGATGGATATGGAACAGCAGCCCGGCGCCGCGGCACCGGACGAAGCAGCGGTGGCCGAGCAGAAGCCCCGGCGCACCACCACCCGGCGACGCAGCGCCTCGAGCCCGGCGGCGTCGCCGGCCACCCAGGAACTGGCAGGGGCGGACGCCACGGCGGCCGTTCCGGACGCCACCGACCCGGACGCCACCGACCCGGACGCCGCCGGCCCGGAGGCCGCCGCGGCCGAACTCCCGGCGAAGCCAAAGCGGGCCACCCGCAGCCGCCGCACGGCTACGGCACCCAAGGGTGCTCCCGCCGAGCCGAGCGCTGCCGAGCCGGCGCCCGCAGACCAGGAGCCGGCCGCCCCCGCGGACGACGCTCCCCAGCAGGACTCCGCACCGGCACCGGCCGCCCCTTCGGCCGCCGGGCCCGCTGCCGAGGCGCAGGACTCCGCAGGCACGGAGTCCACGGAGGAGAAGGCCCCGACGTCGCGCCGCCGCCGCGCCTCGGCCCGTGCCGCAGCCGTCAAGGAGGAGACGCGCCGTCCCGAGCGCCCCGCCGGCGACGCCGATCTGGCCCAGGAGCCCGAGGCAGCCGCTGCCCCGGCAGCCGGCTCGAGGGCCAAGAGCTCCGTCCGTGGCCGCCGCCGGGCGACCGCCCGGCCGGGCGCCGCCGAGGGCGCCCCCGTCGAGGGGGCGCAGACGGCCGGTGCTGCCGAGCCCCAGCTGCCTGCCGCCAAGCGCGGCGCCAAGGAATCGGCCGGCCAGGAGTCCGCGGCGGCCCCGGCTGCCGCCGCCCCGGCGCCCGCCACCCCGCGCGAGGACGCGGGGGCGCGCGAGGCCGCGCGGGCAGAGACCGAGGAGCAGCCGGAGGGCGGCCTCGCGGCGCTCTTCAGGGAGCCCATCTCCCCGACGTCGATGATCTTCCAGGCTCCCGACCTCAGCACGGTGGTCCGTCCCGCCGCCGAGTCCGTGGAGGACCACGAGGAGGAGCAGGACGAGGACGAGGAGTCGGAGCTGTCCGGCCGCCGGCGCCGCCGCGGACGCGGCCGCCGGGGCCGCACGCGCGGCACCGAGGCCGGCGACGATCAGGACGCCGAGGACGGCGAGCCGGATGAGGAGACCGAAGAGGTCACCTCCCGCCGCCGCAGGCGCCGCCGCCGCGGCGAGGCCGACCTCGAGCTCGAGGGCGGGCTCGACGACGATCCGCCCGGAACGGTGACCCGCGTGCGGGCGCCGCGCACACCGTCGGAGGCGACGAGCACCCGGGTACAGAGCGTGAAGGGCTCCACCCGCCTCGAGGCCAAGAAGCAGCGCCGCCGGGAGTCCCGCGAGTCGGGGCGCCGCCGCCACGTGATCACCGAGGCCGAGTTCCTGGCCCGGCGCGAGTCCGTGGACCGCCAGATGGTGGTCCGCCAGAAGGACGACCGCATCCAGATCGCTGTGCTCGAGGACGGCGTGCTGGCCGAGCACTTCGTCTCCAAGACGCAGCAGGACTCGCTCATCGGCAACGTCTACCTCGGCCGGGTCCAGAACGTGCTGCCGTCCATGGAGGCCGCCTTCGTGGACATCGGCCGCGGCCGCAACGCCGTCCTGTACGCGGGCGAGGTCAACTGGGACGCCGCCGGCCTCGACGGGGCCCCGCGCCGCATCGAGAACGCGCTCAAGTCCGGCGATTCCGTGCTCGTCCAGGTCACCAAGGACCCGGTGGGCCACAAGGGAGCCCGGCTCACGAGCCAGATCTCCCTGCCCGGCCGCTACCTCGTCTACGTGCCCGGCGGGTCGATGACGGGCATCTCCCGCAAGCTGCCCGACGTCGAGCGCGCCCGGCTGAAGAAGATCCTCAAGGACCGCCTCCCCGAGGATGCCGGGGTGATCGTGCGGACCGCGGCCGAGGGCGCGAGTGAGGAAGAGCTCACGCACGACATCAACCGCCTCCGGGCCCAGTGGGAGTCGATCCAGGAGCAGGCCTCCTCAACGAAGGTGCTCGCGCCGGAGCTGCTGTACGGCGAGCCCGACCTCACCATCAAGGTGGTCCGCGACGTCTTCAACGAGGACTTCTCCAAGCTCATCGTGAGCGGCGAGGAGGCGTGGGACACGATCGAGGCCTACGTCACCTACGTCGCGCCCGACCTGCTGGGTCGGCTCGAGAAGTACGAGGCGGACGAGGACGTCTTCGCCCACTGGCGCATCGACGAGCAGATCCACAAGGCGCTCGACCGCAAGGTCTTCCTGCCCTCGGGCGGCTCCCTCGTGATCGACCGCACCGAGGCCATGACGGTGGTCGATGTCAACACCGGCAAGTTCACCGGCTCGGGCGGAAACCTCGAGGAGACCGTCACCAAGAACAACCTCGAGGCCGCGGAGGAGATCGTCCGCCAGCTGCGCCTGCGCGACATCGGCGGCATCATCGTGATCGACTTCATCGACATGGTGCTCGAGTCCAACCGGGACCTCGTGCTGCGCCGGCTGGTCGAATGCCTCGGGCGGGACCGCACCAAGCACCAGGTGGCCGAGGTCACCTCGCTCGGGCTCGTCCAGATGACCCGCAAGCGCATGGGCACCGGCCTGCTCGAGGTCTTCAGCGAGAACTGCGAGGTGTGCGGCGGCCGCGGGGTCATCACCCACGAGGAACCCGTCGAGCGCGGAAGCCGCCCGGCGGCCCCCGCCCCGGAGCACCAGGCACACCAGGCCCCACTGCGGACCGAGGGCGCGGCTTCCGGCAGCGGGCGCAAGCGCCGCCGCCGCGGCGGCGGGCAGCAGCCCGAGACGCAGGAGGCGCCGGCGCCCGCCCAGGCCCAAGCCGCCCCGCCGGTGGACGACGCCGAGCGCCAGGCCCGCGCGCAGGCCACCCGCGCCGCACTCGCGGCCGTGGCGGCCGCGGCCCACGCAGCCCACGTGCACGACGGCGAGCAGCCGGCGCACCCTGAGCACGCGCAGGGCGGCGAGCCGGCCCAGCAGGCTCCCGCGGCCGCGGCAGAGCACGCCGGGAAGGCGCACGCCCCAGAGCCCGTGCGCGCCCTGGCCTCGTCGGCCCCGGCGGCCCGGGCCGAGGCGACGCACGGCCCGGCGCCCGCCCGCGCCACGTCGGAAGGCGAGGACGGCCGGCCCGTGCTCACCATCGGCGGCGAGCGGATCGAGATCCCGCACGGCGACCTTCCGCAGGAGCCGCCGGCGGCCGCGCCGGCGCTGAGCCTGGACGCGCTCAGCCACGCGTTCGACCAGCTGACGGGGGAGCGGCACGGGGCGGCCGAGGCCGAGCCGCGCCAGGGACGCAAGCGCCGTAGCCGCGGCGCCCGCAGCGGCCAGGGATCGGCGGAGGTCACGCGCGTCGAGGAGACCGCCGGCGCGGTCGGCGGCCAGACCCGCAGCGCCGCTGCGCCGGCCCAGGCCGGCAAGCCCACGGCAGAGGCTCCGAAGGACGAAGGCGGGCCGATGATCCTGGGCGTCGGCGTCCCGGCGTCGGAGCTGTAGCAGGCATGGGTGCCGTTCCCCGTGTCCTGAGCATCGCCGGCTCCGACCCCTCGGGCGGAGCCGGCATCCAGGCCGACCTGAAGAGCATCGCGGCGATGGGCGGCTACGGCATGTGCGCCATCACGGCGCTCACCGCCCAGAACACCCGCGGGGTCACCGCGGTGCACACTCCGCCGGCGGACTTCCTCGCCGCCCAGCTCGAGGCCGTCGGCAGCGACATCCAGGTCGACGCCGTGAAGATCGGCATGCTCTCCGACGCCGCGGTGGTCCGCACGGTGGCGGCCTGGCTGGAGCAGACCCGGCCGGCCGTCGTCGTGCTCGACCCGGTGATGGTGGCCACGAGCGGCGACCGGCTGCTCGCTGCCGACGCCGAGGAGGCCCTGCGCGGCCTGCTCGCCCACGCCCACCTCGTCACGCCCAATCTGCCCGAGCTGGGGGCGCTGCTGGGGGAGGCCACGGCGTCGACCTGGAACGAGGCGCTCGAGCAGGGGCGCCGGCTGTCCGAGCGAACCGGGGGAGCGGTGCTCGTCAAGGGCGGCCACCTCGAGGGCGCGGCCTGCCCCGATGCGATCGTCGACGCCCGCCGCGGCGCGGATGCGGTCCTCGTGCAGATCGAGGGCGAGCGCGTGTCCACCCGCAACACGCACGGCACGGGCTGCTCGCTCTCCTCCGCGCTCGCCACGGTGCAGGCGCGCACCGGGGACTGGGCCCGCTCGCTCGCGGTGGTGAAGGAGTGGCTGCGCGGCGCGCTCACAGCCTCCGGCGACCTCGAGGTCGGCGGCGGCCACGGCCCCGTGCACCACTTCCACCATCTGGCCGCCTCCGTTCCCCTCGCCGAGGGCGAGTTCACGGACGGGCTCTGGCGCGACACCGCCAAGGTCCGGGCCGAGATCGACGCGCTGCCGTTCATCGCCCAGCTCGACGACGGGACCCTGTCCCAGACCCACTTCGCCTACTACCTCACCCAGGACGCCCTGTACCTCAACGGGTACTCCCGCGTCCTGGCGCGGGCGAGCGCGCTCGCCCCGACCGAGGAGGAGCAGGCCTTCTGGGCGGAGGGTGCCCGCGTCTGCCTCGAGGTCGAGGCGGAGCTGCACCGCACCTGGCTCTCCCGCCACCCGGTCCCGGCGCACGACGCCGGCGGCCCCGGAGCGGCGACGGGCGGCGCCGGCGGTGCCGTCCCCGGCCCCGTGACGAAGGCGTACGTGGACCACCTGCTCGCAGCCTCCGCGTCCGGCAGCTACGCGGTGCTCGCCGCGGCAGCGCTCCCGTGCTACTGGATCTACGCCGAGGTCGGCGCGGCCCTCCACGCGCGGCATGCCGCCCGGCCCGAGAGGGAGGGACACCCGTACGGCGCGTGGATCGGCACCTACGCGGACGAGGCCTTCGCTGAGGCGACGCGCCGGGCCATCGCCTACACGGACGCCGCGGGCCGGCGCGCCTCGGTCACCGAGCGCGCCGCCATGCGCGAGGCCTTCACCGCGTCCGCTGTCTACGAGCGCGAGTTCTTCGACGCGCCACGCAGGTTCGCCTGACCGGGCGCGCCCGCCCGGTGGGATACACTGGACGGGCGTGCTTTTCCGGCAGGCAGTGGCCGCGTAGGCTTCATTTGCGGCCGGACAGAGGACTAGCGTATTCTTGATCCTCGGTGCTTGCGCCGTCACTTGGGTATTCACTCCCAGGGATTCCCCTCGCGGACTCACGGCAGAAGCACACTTGGGCGCCTGACGCGCCGTGCCGTTGCACGGACGCCGGGCGCCGCGCGCAAAGAGCTTTTGGAAATATCAGTCGAGAGAAGTGAGTTCCCCAGTGGTGTACGCGATTGTCCGCGCCGGCGGCCGTCAGGAGAAGGTGTCCGTCGGAGACCTCGTCACCCTCAACCGCGTGGCCGGTGAGGCCGGCAGCACCATCGAGCTGCCCGCCCTCCTGCTGGTCGACGGCGAGAAGGTGACCTCCGCCGCTGCCGAGCTGGCCAAGGTGACGGTCACGGCCGAGGTCCTCGAGGACCTCCGCGGCCCGAAGATCGTCATTCAGAAGTACAAGAACAAGACCGGTTACAAGAAGCGCCAGGGCCACCGCCAGGAGCTGACCAAGGTCAAGATCACCGGCATCAACGCCTGAACCTTCGGGTTCGCCCAGACTCTAGATTTCCTCAGGGAGGCACAGCTCATGGCACACAAGAAGGGCGCAAGCTCCACCCGCAACGGTCGCGACTCGAACGCGCAGCGCCTCGGCGTCAAGCGCTTCGGCGGCCAGTCGGTCAACGCCGGCGAGATCATCGTCCGCCAGCGTGGCACGCACTTCCACCCCGGCAACGGCGTGGGGCGCGGCAAGGATGACACCCTCTTCGCTCTGACCGCTGGCGCGGTCCAGTTCGGCACCCGTGGCGGGCGCCGGATCGTGGACATCGTCGTCGCCGCGTAGCAGAAGACAGGCAGCATCGGCTGCGCCCTCGCGCGCGGCCCGTTGACACAGGGTGGAGTGGGCCAGTGGTCCGCTCCACCCTTTGCTGTGTCCCCGCTCCACCCCGGAGGGGCGGACACGGCCCGCGAGCTGGAAAGACCCAGCACTAGAATCGGGTGACAGGCCCGAAGACCTAAGGAGAATGAAGTGGCGAGCTTCGTGGACCGCGTAGTCCTGCACGTCTCGGGCGGGAACGGCGGCCACGGCTGCATCTCGGTCAAGCGGGAGAAGTTCAAGCCGCTCGGCGGCCCCGACGGGGGCAACGGCGGCAACGGGGGCGACGTCGTCCTGCGCGTCTCGCACCAGACCACGACGCTGCTCGACTACCACCACTCCCCGCACCGGCACGCCCAGAACGGCGGCCCCGGCATGGGCGACTGGCGCGCCGGGCACACCGGTGACACCCTCGTGCTGCCCGTGCCGGACGGCACCGTGGTCAAGTCACGCGACGGGAGGGTCCTCGCGGACCTTGTCGGCGAGGGCACCGAGTACGTGGCCGCCGCCGGCGGCCAGGGCGGCCTGGGCAACGCGGCGCTCGCCTCGGCCAAGCGGAAGGCCCCAGGCTTCGCGCTCCTCGGGATCCCCGGGGACGAGCGGGACATCGTCCTCGAGCTCAAGTCCATCGCGGACATCGCCCTCGTCGGCTACCCCTCGGCCGGCAAGTCGAGCCTCATCGCGGCGATGTCGGCCGCGCGCCCCAAGGTCGCCGACTACCCGTTCACGACCCTCGTGCCGAACCTGGGCGTGGTCCAGGCCGGAGACGTGCGCTTCACCATCGCCGACGTCCCGGGGCTCATCGAGGGCGCGAGCGAGGGCCGCGGGCTCGGGCACGACTTCCTCCGCCACGTCGAACGGTGCGCGGCGATCGTCCACGTCCTGGACTGCGGCACCCTCGAGGCGGACCGCAACCCGATCGACGACCTCGACGTGATCGAGCGCGAGCTCGAGAAGTACGCCGTGGACATGAGCTACGCGGGCGCCGACGGCCAGGCGCAGCCGCTCAACGAGCGCCCCAAGCTCGTGGCCCTGAACAAGACCGACCTCCCCGACGGCAGGGACATGGCCGAGATGGTCCGCCCGGAGCTCGAACGCCGCGGCTACCGGGTGTTCGAGGTCTCGGCGACGAGCCACGCCGGGCTCAGGCCCCTCGGCTTCGCGATGGCCGAGATCGTCCAGGCCGCGCGCGACGCCGTCCAGGCGGCCCCGCCGAAGGTGGCCCCCGCCGTCCTGCGTCCCCGCGCCGTGAACGAGGCCGGGTTCACGATCCGGCGCGAGGAGCGCAACCTCGAGCCGCTGTTCCGGGTCCTGGGGGAGAAGCCGGAGAAGTGGGTCAAGCAGACCGACTTCACCAACGAGGAGGCCATCGGCTACCTCGCCGACCGGCTCAACCGCCTCGGGGTCGAGGACCAGCTCTTCAAGGTGGGCGCGAAGCCCGGGGACACCGTGGTCATCGGCGAGGACAACGCGGTGGTCTTCGACTGGGAGCCGACCATGATGACCGGCGCCGAGATGCTCACCGGGCCCCGCGGCACCGACCTGCGCCTCGCCGACTGGGAGCGCCCGACCCGCGCCCAGAAGCGCGAGGACTACGAGGACCGCAAGGCCGCGAGGGCCGCGGCGCGGGAGGAGCTCGAGGCCGAGCGGCGTGCCGGCATCTGGACCGAGTCGTCGCGCCGGCGGGGGCCCGAGAAGGACGCCGTCGCGGCCGAGGAGGCCGCCGAGGGGGAGTGGGTCGATGACGACGACGACCTCTGAGGCCACCGCACGCGGGCGCGAATGGCTGCCCGAGGCCCGCAGGATCGTCGTCAAGGTCGGCTCCTCGTCCCTCACGACGATCCGCGGCGGCATCTCGGAGAAGGCCCTCAAGGCCCTCGTGGACACCCTCGCTGAGCGCGCCAATGCGGGCACCGAGATCGTCCTCGTCTCCTCGGGCGCCATCGCCGCCGGACTCGCCCCGCTCGGGCTGGCCCGCCGCCCCAAGGACCTCGCCACCCAGCAGGCCGCGGCGAGCGTGGGACAGGGACTGCTCATGGCCAGGTACACGCAGGCCTTCACGGCGCACGGCGTGACGGTCAGCCAGGTGCTCCTCACCGCCGACGACCTCGTGCGCCGCACCCAGTACAAGAACGCGCACCGGGCCCTCGAGAAGCTCCTGCACCTCGGCGTGGTCCCCGTGGTGAATGAGAACGACACCGTGGCCACCCACGAGATCCGCTTCGGCGACAACGACCGGCTCGCCGCGCTCGTGGCCCACCTCGTGCACGCCGATGCGCTCGTGCTGCTCTCCGACGTGGACTCCGTCTACACGGGGCCGCCGGCCGAGGGGGGCGTGCGGATCGAGCACGTGCGCGACACCGCGGACCTCGACGGTGTCCGGATCGGCAGCGCCGGCAAGGCCGGGGTCGGCACCGGCGGCATGGCCACCAAGGTCGAGGCCGCGAGCATCGCCGCCAGTTCGGGCATCCCGGCCCTCGTGACCTCCACCGCCGCCGCGGCGCGCGCCCTCGCCGGCGAGGACGTGGGCACCTGGTTCAGCGTGAGCGGCCGGCGCAAGCCGGTGCGCCTGCTCTGGCTCGAGCACCTCGCCGCCGTCCGGGGGACCCTGACGCTCGACGACGGCGCCGTCCGGGCTGTCGGGCAGCGGCACCGTTCGCTGCTGCCCGCCGGCATCACGGCCGTCTCGGGGGAGTTCGAGGCCGGCGACCCGGTCGAGATCGCGGACCAGTCGGGCCACGTGCTCGCCCGCGGGCTGGTGAACTTCTCCGCCGACGAGCTCCCGGCCATGCTGGGCCGCTCGACCAGGGACCTCGGGCGCGAGCTCGGGCCGGAGTACGAGCGCGTCGTCGTCCACGTCGACGACCTCGTCCTCGTGTGACGCCGGGCCGGGCCCCGCGCGGGCCCGCCTCGGTAGACTTGTGCCATGACTGACACCGCGCGCGCGACTGCGCCTGCCTCCGTCCCCGCCGAGACCACGGCTGCCACCGCACCGGCCACGCGGGCGCCCGGGCAGGCCGTGCTCGTGCCGGCCGACGTCGAGGTGGCCGTGCACGCGATCGGCGACCGCGCCCGCGCGGCCTCGCGCGTCCTGGCCCGCGCCAACCGGGCCTGGAAGGACCGCGCGCTGCGGGCGATCGGCGCGGCGCTCAAGGAGAATGAGGCAGCGGTCCTGGCCGCCAACAGCGAGGACCTCGAGGCGGGGCGCGCCAACGGCACGTCCGCGGCGCTGCTCGACCGGCTCGCCCTGACCCCCGCCCGCATCGACGGCCTCGTCGACGCGCTCGAGACGCTGGCGGGGCTCCCCGACCCCGTGGGCACCGTGGTCCGCGGGCAGACGCTGCCCAACGGTGTGCGGGTGCGCCAGGTGAACGTGCCGATGGGCGTGGTGGCCGCCATCTACGAGGCGCGGCCCAACGTGACCGTGGACATCGCCGGGCTGGCCCTCAAGAGCGGCAACGCGGTGATCCTGCGCGGCGGCAGCGCCGCCGGCCACACGAACGCGGCCCTGCTGGGCATCATCCGCGACGCCCTCGCCTCCGTCGGCCTCCCCGATGACGCCGTGCAGAGCGTGGACGCCTACGGGCGCGAGGGCGGCAACGCCCTCATGAAGGCCCGCGGCCGGGTGGACGTGCTGATCCCGCGCGGCGGCCGCGACCTGATCCAGAACGTGGTGCTCAACTCGACCGTGCCCGTCATCGAGACCGGTGAGGGCAACGTCCACGTGTTCGTCGACGCCAGCGCGGACGAGCACATGGCGGTGGAGATCCTGGTCAACGCCAAGACCCAGCGCCCGAGCGTGTGCAACACGGTCGAGACCGTCCTCGTCCACCAGGACTCCACGGTCCTTCCGGCGGTGGCGAGGGCACTGGCCGAGCGGGGCGTGCGCCTGCACGTCGACGGCCGCACGCTCGCCGCCCTGCCCGGGGACGTGGCCGCGGACGAGGCCACCGACCGCGACTGGGCCACCGAGTACATGGATCTCGAGCTGGCCGTCGCCACCGTGGACGGACTCGACGAGGCGATCGCGCACATCCGCCGCTGGAGCACCGGCCACACCGAGGCGATCATCACCAACGACCTCGCCAACGCCGAGCGCTTCATCGCCGAGGTCGACTCGGCCGCGGTCATGGTCAACGCCTCGACCCGGTTCACCGACGGCGGCGAGCTCGGCCTCGGCGCCGAGGTGGGGATCTCGACCCAGAAGCTGCACGCCCGCGGTCCGATGGGCCTGGCGGAACTGACCACCACGAAGTGGATCGTGCAGGGCGAGGGGCAGGTCCGGGCCTGATCGGCCGGGGTAGGATGAAGGCCAGTCCAGATCCTGCATCTGAGAGTTACGACCTGAAGGGGAGACCATGCTGGCAACGCTGATCAGCACCGCAGTCAACGTGAGCGCGGAGGCCGCCGGCCACGAGGAGCCTGCTCCGCTCATCGCTCCGCCGTTCGTCATCGGCATCACGATGTTCGTGATCTTCGCCGTGCTGATGTTCGTCACGGTCTCCTACACGAACCTCGGCCGCCGCCACGAGCCTGTCGACGAGCACGCGGACCCGCACCGCCAGCACCCGAACAAGCACGACCGCGGCCAGGGCCACTGATCCCTTTCGCCTTGGCCCCAGCAGAGCAGTCCGGGAGCGCGCGTCGCCACCGCCTCGGAGTCATGGGCGGGACGTTCGACCCGATCCACCACGGCCACCTCGTCGCGGCCAGCGAGGTCGCGTCGAAGTTCGACCTCGACGAGGTCGTGTTCGTGCCGACGGGGGAGCCGTGGCAGAAGTCCAAGAGCGCGGTCAGCGCCGCCGAGCACCGGTACCTCATGACCGTGATTGCGACGGCGTCCAACCCGCGCTTCACGGTCAGCCGCGTGGACATCGACCGTCCGGGCCCGACGTACACGAAGGACACGCTGCGCGACCTGCGGCGGCTGCGGCCCGAGGCCGACCTGTACTTCATCACGGGCGCCGACGCCATGGCGCAGATCGTGGGGTGGAAGGACGTCGACGAGCTGTGGGAGCTCGCCCACTTCGTGGGCGTGACCCGGCCCGGGCACGAGCTCCACGACCTCGGCCGCACCGATGTCAGCCTCCTCGAGGTCCCCGCCATGGCGATCTCCTCGACGGACTGCCGGGCCCGCGTGGCCGTGGCAGAACCGGTCTGGTATCTGGTGCCGGACGGCGTGGTGCAGTACATCGCCAAGTACGGCCTCTACCGTGGGAAGGGCCGGCCGTCCGACGACGGCGACGGCCACGCGCAGGATGAGAACGGAGAGGCAGGGAGCACAGCGGCCGCTGTGCGATGAGCAGGCATGAGCAACGAGGATAGGCCGATCACGAGCCGGCGCGAGCGTCGCCTGGCCCAGCAGGCTGCACTCGCCTCGGCCCCGCAGGAGCAGCTGACGCCGGAACAGGCCGACGCGGAGGCCCGTGGGCGGGCCGAGGCGGCGGCCGCAGCCGCCCGCGCACGGTCCGAGGCGCTGGCAGCCGCCCACGGCGCGGCCGCCGCGGCGGCGCGCGGCGGGGACACGCCGTCGTCCGTCGACCGGCCGCCCGCGCCAGCCCGTGCCCCCCGCTCCCGCCCGGCCGGAGCCGAGGTGGCACCCGCCGAACGCAGTTCCCAGGCGCGCGCCCGCGACCGGGCCGCCCAGCGCGTCCTGCGCGAGCTCGCCGAGAAGGAACAGGCCGCCCAGAGCGCCCAGCAGTCCTTCCCGACCCGGCGCTCCATCCGCGAACGCGAAACCGGCAAGATCCCGCCGATCACGGGCCTCCCGGAGGCCCCCGCCCAGCCATCACAGGACGAGGCCGCAGGCGGCGGGACGCCCCCGGCCCCGGCGCCGCCGGTCGCTGCCGGGCCGCAGAGCCCGGCGGCGGGCGGCAGGGCACCCGTTCCGGGCGTCGACCCGGCCCCGCCCACGGCGATGCAGGGGATCGTGCCCCAGGGGCTGACTGTCACCCCGGCGCTGGGCCCGGAGACCGGATCGTTCCGCAGGCTCAGCCACGAGCAGATCGCCGCCGCCCGCGAATTGCTCAAGGAGCAGGCCAAGAACCAGGCCGCCATGCTCGATTCCCAGCGCGGCGGTCCCGGCACCGAGGTCGATCCGGCGCTCCTGGCCGAGCAGGTGGCCATGGCCGAGCGCGCCGCGGTGCTGAACCGGCGCGCGCAGGCCAAGCAGCGCCTCGCGGAGGAGTCCCGGAAGGAGGCCGCGGCCCCGCCGCGGAAGGCGCCCGCCCCCGCGGCGACCGACAACCTCGCCATGGTGACCCCGCTCGAATTCGTGCGCGTGCCCGGCGTCCCGCACCCCGTCATGAAGCCTCCCACCACCACGCACGTCCCCGTGGTGACCGGCAAGAACGCGCGCCAGCCCAGGCCCGCGGCCGGGCCGGCCGGCTCGCGGCCCGTAGACCTTCGCCGGGCCCAGCCCCGCGGAGAGATGCCGGAGGGCGCCCCCGTCTCGGCACGCAGCGCCCACGGGCTCGACCCCCTCGACTCCGCGCACGCCGGCGTCGGCCGTGCCCAGCGGGAGCGCCTCGTACTCCTCGCCATCGGCGCCGTGGGCATCCTCGCCCTCATCGTCGCCATCATCATGATCGTGCTGGGCGGCAAGTAGCGCCCCCCAGCAGCAGCAAGCCTCCAAGGAGAAGAGTGAGCGCAACAGAGACGGCCATCGAGCTGGCCCGCACGGCCGCCAAGGCCGCAGCGGACAAGCTGGCCGAGAACATCGTGGCGGTGGACGTGAGCGAACGCCTCGCGATCACCGACATCTTCGTCATCGCCTCGGCAGACACCGAGCGGCAGGTCAACGCCGTCGTCGACAACATCGAGGACGAGCTGATCGTCCAGCTCGACCGGCGCCCGGTCCGGCGCGAGGGCCGCTCCGAGGGCCGCTGGGTCCTGCTCGACTTCGGCGACGTCGTGGTCCACGTCATGCACAGCGAAGACCGCTCCTTCTACGCGCTCGAGCGCCTCTGGAAGGACTGCCCCGTGGTGGACCTCGGCCTCGACGACGCGGGGGCCTCCGCCTCCGCCGCGGGCTGAGGGCGGTGCACGGCGACGCCGCGCGCGGGGCGCTCCGGCGCATCGTGTTCTGGCGCCACGGGCGCACCGACTGGAACGCCGCGGGCCGGTTCCAGGGTCAGACTGACATCCCCCTGAACGAGGAGGGCATCCGCCAGGCAGAGCAGGCCGCGCGCCGGCTCGCCTCGCTCTCCCCGTCCGCGATCGTCGCCTCGGACCTCGGCCGGACCCGCGCCACCGCGGAGGCCCTGGCCGCGGTGACCGGACTCCCCGTGGCTGTGGACAGCGGGCTGCGTGAGACGAACGCCGGCGCCTGGCAGGGGCACACCTTCGACGCGATCCGGGGCATGGACCCCGAGGCGCTCCGCCGCTGGGAGGACGGCGACGTCCACACGGCCGCGGGAGGCGCCGAGACGCGCCTCGACGTGGCCGCGCGCGTCCACCGCGCCGTGGACCGCGCGCTCGTCGGGGTGCCCGCGGACGGGACCCTCGTCGTGGTGAGCCACGGCGGCGCGATCCGCGTCGGCCTGGCCCACCTGCTGGGCCTGCCGCACGACCTCTGGGGCGCGCTGGCGGGGCTCTCGAACTGCTCGTGGTCCATCCTCGAGGAGCGCCGGGCGCACCGCGACGGGACGTTGCGCTGGCGCCTCGGCGAGCACAACGCGGGCACGCTGCCGGTGCCGGTCACCGTCGAAGAGGGCTGAGGGCCGGCGCCGCGCAGGGCCGGCGCTGATTTGTGCGGAGGGGCCGCGAGGCTCTAAGATAATCGAGTTGCTCCGGACGGGGTGAAGGGCTCTGAAGGCCCGTCACGACACGTCTGGAACCGACTCTCGGGGCTGTGGCGCAGCTGGTAGCGCACCTGCATGGCATGCAGGGGGTCAGGGGTTCGAGTCCCCTCAGCTCCACGGGGGTATGGCGCAGTTGGTAGCGCGTCTGCATGGCATGCAGAAGGTCAGGGGTTCGAATCCCCTTACCTCCACGGAGTTGCTCGTATCTAAAGTGCATCCGAGCTGTGAGGCCGCCCGATGGGCGGCCTCAGGCGTTTCCGGAGGAGGGCAACCGCCCCGCGGCCTAGCTCTGCCCCTCAGCTCTGCCAGCGAGGTTGGCCTTGATGGTCTCCATGACGGTCGTGTCCGCAAGGGTCGTGACATCGCCGATCGGGCGCTGCTCTGCGACGTCGCGCAGGAGCCGGCGCATGATCTTTCCTGACCGCGTCTTGGGCAGCTCGGGGACGATCATGATCTGCCTCGGCCTCGCGATCCCACCGATCTCGTGTTCGACGTGCTCGCGCAGTTCCTGCACGACGTCCGGGCCGCCGTCGCCCGCGTCTGTGCGGAGAATGACAAACGCCACAATCCCCTGGCCGCCCACCTCATCCGAGGCCCCTACGACCGCGGCCTCGGCTACCTTGGGATGCGCCACGAGGGCCGACTCGATCTCTGTTGTCGAGAGGCGGTGCCCGGAGACATTCATGACGTCGTCCACGCGCCCGAGCAACCAGATGTCGCCGTCCTCGTCGCGCTTGGCCCCGTCGCCGGCGAAGTACAGCCCAGGGAACCGCGACCAGTAGGTCTCGACGTACCGCTTGTCATCTCCCCAGATTGTCCGCAGCATGGCTGGCCACGGCTCGGTCAGGACAAGATAGCCTCCGGACCCCTTCGGGACGGTGCGGCCCTCGTCATCCACGACATCGGCAGAGACCCCGGGCAGTGCGCGCATGGCGGCGCCCGGCTTCGCCGGCGTGACACCCGGCAGGGGGCTGATCATCTGCATGCCGGTTTCGGTCTGCCACCAGGTGTCGACCACCGGCACTCGACTGTGGCCGATGTTCTCGCGATACCAGACGTATGCCTCGGGGTTGATCGGCTCCCCGACGGTACCGAGCACCCTGAGTGAGCCCAAGTCGAAGCGTCCGGGGATGTCCTCGCCCCACTTCATGAAGGTGCGGATGGCCGTGGGCGCGCAGTAGAGGATCGAGACCTTGTATTTGTCGATGATCTCCCACCACCGGCCCCGGTGCGGGGCGTCGGGGGTCCCCTCGTAGAGCACGGACGTCGCAGCGTTGCTGAGCGGCCCATAGACGATGTAGCTGTGCCCCGTCACCCAGCCGATGTCCGCGGCCGTCCAGAAGACGTCGGTGTCGGCCTTGAGATCGAAGACGCCCCAGTGGGTATAGGAACAGCCGACCAGGTAGCCGCCAGAGGTGTGGAGGATGCCCTTGGGCTTCCCGGTCGTGCCAGAGGTGTACATGACATAGAGCGGATGCTCGGCGTCAAAGGCCTCCGGATCGTGGTGGACGTCGGCCTGTTCGACCGTCTCATGCCACCAGTGGTCGCGCCCCTCCGTCCACCCGACGTCCTGGCCCGTGCGCCGCACTACGAGCACACTGTGGACGTCCGGGCAGTCCACGAGCGCCTCATCGACCGCAGGCTTGAGCGCCGAGGCCTTGCCCCTGCGGTACCCGCCGTCGGCCGTGATGACGACGTGCGCGTCACAGTCCAAGATCCGGGCCTGCAGCGCTTCCGAAGAGAATCCGCCGAAGACGACCGTGTGCGGAGCCCCGAGCCTTGCACACGCGAGCATGGCCACGACGGTTTCCGGGATCATCGGCATGTAGATGGCCACCCGGTCACCGGCCCTGACCCCGAGGCCCGCCAAGGTGTTGGCCGCTTGGCACACCGCTTCGGTGAGCTCTGCGTAGGTGATGGTGCGACTGTCGCCCGGCTCGCCCTCGAAGTAGAAGGCCACACGCTCCCCGAGGCCCGCCTCCAGATGCCGGTCGAGGCAGTTGTACGCAACGTTCAGACGTCCTCCGACGAACCATTTGGCAAACGGGGGATTCGACCAGTCGAGAACTGTCTCCCATTTCTTAGACCACGTAAGCCGCTCGGCCTGTTTGGCCCAGAACGCGAGCGGATCGCGCTCGGCCTCGGCATAGGCGTCCTTGTGCAGGTTGGCGGCTGAGGCGAACTCTGGCGACGGAGGGAAGACGCGCTTCTCGGTTGTCAGGTTCTCCAAGGGAGAGGGACGCGGCCCATCGGGGGCGGTGGCCATCCTGCTGCCTACCTTGCTGCCCAGACGGGAAGCAGTGATCGCTTCCAGGTCGCGTTGACGACGGTCGCGAACGAACCGTACCAAGCGAGGATCGCGGTAATGATGCCGAGCCAGCCCCCGATGCGGTCGAAGATGGTGGAACCCGAGAAGGCGCCGATGGTGAGGGCAAGGAACGTCAGGGTCAGCATGACGAAGACTGCGAAGACCACGCCATTGGTCCTGATCGCGGCGACTGTCATATAGGCGGTGAAAATCGTCCAGCCGAGGAGGTAGGCGCCGACGCCAGCAGACCCGGCCTTGCTGGCGACATCCGGGTTTGTCTCGAGCCACCAGAAGGACGCCCAGAAGAATCCAAAGGAGCAGAACGCGGTCGCGCCGAACGTGTTCCCCTTGGCGAATTCCCAGAGCCCGGCCGCGACCTGCGCGAGTCCGCCGTAGAAGAGGGCCAGACCGAGCACAGCCGAGCCCGCCGTCGGGACGAGGTTCGCGTTGGCAAGGCTGAGGACGAAGGTTGTCATGGCAAAGGCACCTAGGCCAAGCGCAGCCGGATCGGCGAATGCCGGTCCTACAGTGACTGGGGTCGTTGCCGCGCTGTGAGCTGATGTTGCGGTCATCTCTTGCACTCCGATCAAGTGTTGCTGCTGCGCTGCCACAGCTGCCGGGGCGCGAGCGGCCGAAGCGCCGTGAGCGCGGACCCTTGGCAGGGGTACCAGCGGTCCCTACACGCGCAGGGTACGACCGGATCACCTGTGGCGATAGGGCCCCGAGACTCATCTGGAAGCCCTCGCGCGGCGGCATGGTTCCCCCGGGCGTGATCCGATGGCTATGCCGCCCACGAGGCGGTCCTCGTCGCTGTGTCTCCACGAAGCCTTCACCCGGCGTTCATCCTCCCCTCGGCTGCCGGTACCGGTCCGGCGGCGACGATGGAGCCGTGCAGCTCACCGAGTACATAGACCTCGTCGAGGACCTCGCCTCCGCCGTGCTCAACGGCGAGGACAGCGCGGCCGCGAGCCTGGCCCAGACCGTCAAGTCCGCCGGCCGGGAGGTCCGCACCCGGGCGCGCCAGACGGACTGAGGTCCCTAGCCGCACTCCTGGCGGCGGCGCATAGTGGTCTCGACCGACCCTCACCCGGCACGGGAGTGACGCCATGCAAGAAACCCAGCGCCCCATCGGCTTCCTCCTGCGGACCCTGGACCGGCTGCTCGAGGACCGCTTCGACGAGGCGCTCGAGCGGCACCGGCTCAGCCGGCGCCAGTGGCAGCTCCTCAACGTCTTGGCCGACACCCAGGCCACGGTCGCCCAGCTCGACGAGGCCATCGCCCCCCTGCTCGAGGACGGCGCGGAGGAGACGAGCGAGCGCCACCTCGAGCCGCTGCTCGGCGGCGGCCTCGTCGCGGAGAAGGGCGGGGTCTACCGGCTCACCGATCTGGGCCGCATGGAGCTCCACGGTGCGCGGGAGACGGTCAGCGGCCTGCGCGAGACGACGGTCCGGGGGCTCGAGGACGGCGAGTACGAGCGCACCCTCCGTGCCCTCGAGACCATGATCGACAACCTCTCAGGCTGAGGCGCGTCCCCAGGGACGGATCGCCGGACGACTGGGTGCCCGGGACGCTGGGTCACCACGGCCGGCGGGTGAGGCCGAGGCCGGGCTTGCGCTGGTGCACCGAGAGGTAGCGCAGCCCCTCAGCGCCGGCGGTGAACTGGCGGCGCGACCGCTTGGGCAGCCACACGAGCGCCCCCGGTTCGAGCGCGACCTCCCCGTCCTCCGTCGCGAGCGTGCCGGCCCCGGCGATGACATGGAGGAGCACATCGAGGTCGGGCCCCACGTGCTGGCCGATGGTCCCGTGCGGCGGCAGCGCGATCACGTTCGAATCGAGGTCCCGGTTCCCCATGGTGAGCCGGAAGACGGCACCCGAGGCGTCGGCGTCGTGCGCCTGCGCGAGGGCGAGCGTGTCCGCGAGCACCCGCGGCAGGGGAGTGGACGCGGTCCTCGTGACCCGGATCCGCCACACCGGCCCCCGTTCGAGGTACTCCCACGAGGAGGCGCCGTACTGGTCGTCGTCGAACTCCGCCCGCAGCGGCCCGGGGTCGAGGTTCGTCACGAGCAGGAACGACTCTCCCACGGCGAGGTTCGCGAACGCCGCGAACACCGCCCGCTTGCGCTCGGGCTTGGGGATCGGCCTGACGTCGAGGTCCATGAAGGGCAGGATAGTCCCATGGCTGACCACGGCGAGCGCCTCACGATCCCTGCACCCGGGACCGACGTCTCCGGCGTCTACTCGCGGCCGGACGGTGCGGACGCGACCGTCGTCGTGGCGCACGGCGCCGGGGCCGGGATGGACCACCCGTTCATGGTCGCGTACACCGAGGCGCTCGACGCGCTCGGGCTGGCGACCCTGAGGTTCAACTTCGCCTACATGGAGGCGGGGAGGAAGCTGCCCGACAGGGCACCGAAGGCGGTCCCCGTCTGGGCGGCCGCGTTCGAGGAGGCGCGACGTCGCTCCGCCGGGGAGCCGGTGTGGGCCGCGGGGAAGTCGTTCGGCGGCCGCATGGCGTCCCTGGCCGTGGCCGAGGGCGCCATGGAGCCGGCCGGGCTCGTGTTCCTCGGCTACCCCCTGCATCCGGCCGGAAAGCCCGAGAAGCTGCGCGACGAGCACCTGTACGGCATCACGTTGCCGATGCTGTTCCTCTCCGGCACCCGCGACGCGCTCGCCGGCGCAGACCTGCTCGAGGGCGTCGTGGCGAGGCTCCCCACGGCCACCCTCGCATGGCAGGAGGGCGGCGACCACTCCTTCGCGGTCAAGGGCACCAGGCGGACCCCTGCGGAGGTGGTGGCCCCCCTCGCCCGGCAGACGGCCGAGTTCGTGCGCCGCGGCGCACTCTAGCGGGCCCTGCGCAGCGGTCGCGCGGACCCTTGCGCCGCGGCCGTCCCGGTGGTCCTCTGGGACCTGTGGACGAGGAGCTGCGCTGGAGCGACGGGCTCGCGCAGGCCGAGCTGGTGAGGACCGGGAAGGCGAGCCCCGCTGAGCTCGAGGCCGAGGCCCGCGAACGGATGGGCCTGCTCGGTCCTGGGCTGAACGCTCTCGTGTGGGAGGCAGCCCCGGGCGGGGCAATCCCGGCCGCGCAGGCGGCCGCGAACGACGCCGGCCTCCCGCCAGCCGCGGCCGGCGCACCCTTCGTCGGGGTGCCGTTCCTGGTCAAGGACCTCGCGCTCGAGATCGCGGGCACGCCGTTCCGGGAGGGCTCGCGCTGGACCGAGGGCACCGTCTCGGCGCACACCCAGGAGCTCGCCCTGCGGCACGCCCGCGCCGGGCTCGTGACCGTGGGCAAGACCGCCACCTGCGAGTTCGGCCTCGCCCCGCACTGCGAGCCGGCGCTCCACGGCCCCGTCCGCAACCCCTGGGACCCCGCGCGCGCGACCTCCGGCTCGAGCGGCGGGTCGGCGGCGGCCGTCGCGGCGGGCATCGTGCCGCTGGCCCACGGGGGAGACCTCGGCGGCTCGATCCGGTACCCCGCGGCGTGGTGCGGGGTGTTCGGCTTCAAGCCGAGCCGCGGGCTCGTGCCGGAGGGTCCCGAGTACGGCGACATCGTGGGCGGCCTCGCCGTGGAGCATGCGCTTACCCGGTCCGTGCGCGACTCGGCCGCGCTGCTCGACGCGGTCGCCGGACCCGCCCCGGGCGACCCGTACGCCGCTGCCGGCCGCCCCGGCGGCTGTTCCGCGGCGCTCGCAGCCGGGCCGGGGAAGCTGCGGATCGCCGCGACGGCGAGGCCGCCGGCCAGCCCGTCCATTCGGCCTGGGCGGGGGCGCTCGAGGACACGGTCCGGCTGCTCGCCCGGCTCGGCCACACGGTCGTCGAGGGCGCGCCGGATCCGCTGGGCCGCGACGGGCACCGCGCGATCCGGGCCGTCTACGGCGCTGCCGCAGCCTGGGTGTGCGCCTACTGGACCCGGCGCACCGGCCGCAGGCCGTCCGATGAGGAGATCGAGCCGTACACGCGCGCGCTCTTCGAACGGGGCGGCCGGATCGGCGCGGGCGAGTACCTTGCCGGGGTGGAGGAGCTCCAGCGCTTCGCCCGGCGCGCCGCGGCGTTCTTCGCCGACGTCGACGCCTGGCTCACGCCCACGATGGGCGGCCCCCCGGTGCCGCTGGGGACCCTCACCGGCACCGACGAGGATCCACTGCGCGGGGAGGCGGCCGCCGGGGGATTCCTCATGTTCGATGCCGAGTACGCGAACATCACGGGCGGACCGGCCATGAGCGTGCCCGCGGGCCTGGACAGCGAGGGGCTCCCGCTCGCCGTCGCGTTCCTCGGCCGGCCGGGAGAGGATGGCCGCCTCATGGCTCTCGCCGCGCAGCTCGAGGAGGCCCGTCCGTGGGCCCACCTGCACCCGCCCGCGCGGGGAGCCTGAACGAGGAGTGACGTCGTGTCTGGCCCGCCTCCGCTGGCTGCCCCGGCTCAGCTGGCGGGCGGGCCGAGCGCGGGAGGCTCCTCCCCGCCGTCGTGCTTCCCCGGACCGGCCCGGTCGGCGCGGAGGGTGCGCACCGCCGCGCCCACCGTCGGGTAGAAATGGTCGACGCCGAACCTCGCCCGGGTGCCGAACCGCACGAGCCTGTCCTTCATCGGCCCCTTCAGCTCGGCGAACACGAGCTCGATGCCACGCCGGGCAAGCCACTCGTCGAGTTCGATGAGCTCCTCGAGCGCCGTCGTGTCGATCCCCGTGATGGGCTCGGCCGCGAGGACCACGTGGGTCACGGGCCGGCCGGCCGCCTCGACGAGCGCTCGGACGAAGTCCGTGAGCACCGAGCCGTTTGCGAAGAAGAGCGGCGCATCGAACCGCGCGAGGATCAGGCCGGGGATGCGGGTGCCCTCGGGGTGGCGCGAGAGGTCGTGGTAGCCGGGCACATCCTGCAGGTGCCCCAGTTCGGCGCGGTACGGGGTGAAGGCGCGCCGCACGAACTCGAGCAGCGCAAGCCCGATGGCCACGAGGATGCCGGTGAGCACGCCGAGCGTGGTCACCCCCAGGAACGTGGCGGCCATGACCGCGGCCTCACCCCGGCTCATCCGCGCGAGCCGGATGATCTCGGGCACCTCGACGAGGCCGGCCACGGCCGCGATCACCACCGCGGCGAGCGTCGCCGTCGGGATGTACGCGGTGGCGCCGGGCGCGAGGAGCATGAACGCGAGCACGAGGGCGGCGGCCACGACGCCTGAGAGCTGGCTGCGGGCTCCCGCCGCCAGCGCCACCGGAGTGCGCGACCCGCTGGCCGACACCGGGAAGCCGCCGAGGACTCCGGTGACCGCATTCGCCAGCCCGATCGCGCCCAGCTCCCGGTTGCCCGAGACATCACCGCCGTACCGGGCCGCGAGGCTCTTCGACAGCACGCCCGAGTCCGCGAAGGTCATGAGGGCGATCCCGGCCGCCGGAACCACCAGCGCCACGGCGTCACCCAGGGCGACGCCGACGAGGGGCGGGGGCGGCGGCCCTGATGGGAGTGCGCCGGCCACCGCCGTGCGCGCACCCAGCCCGAGGGCCCACGTGGCCACCCCCGACCCCGCGACGGCCGCGAGCATGCCCACGAGCCGCCACCCGAGCAGCCTGGCCGCGGCGATGACGGCGAGTGACCCGGCACCCACCGCAACCGAGACCGGATTGGCCTCGGGGAGTGCCGAGGCCAGGGCCACGAGCTCCTCCCAGGGGGTGGCGCCGGAGGCGTGGAGCCCCAGCAGCGTGGCCAGCTGGGACGCGAAGACCACGAGCGCGAGTCCGCCGAGGTACCCGAGCCGGATCGGCCGCGACAGCAAGTGCGTCACCACCCCCAGCCGGAGGAGCGACCCGGCCACCATGAGCGCTCCCATGAGCAGGGCCAGGAGGCCCGCGAGTGCGACGGCCCGCTCGGCGCTGCCGGCGGCGAGCGGCAGGACCGATGCCGCAATGAGGGGCGCGAGCGCCGAGTCGGGCCCCAGGACGAGGACGCGGCTCGGCCCGACGAGCGCGTAGACGGCCATTGGGACCACCGTCGCGTAGAGCCCGGTGACCGGCGGGAGCCCCGCGGCCTGCGCGTACGCCATGCCCGCCGGGATGAGGAGCGCGAACAGGCCAGCTCCCGCCACGGCGTCCTCGCGCAGCCAGCGCGGCTCATAGTGCCTCAGCCACGGCGCGAGGGGAACCCGCCGCAGCAGGCGGCCACCCGGCGCCGCACCGCGCGCACGCCTCCCACCCACGCCCATGGTGGGATGATGCCGCGCCACCGGCCCCGCCGCCAGTGCCGGTGGCAGGATGGGAGGGTGAGCACAGCGATCGTCGTCGGCAGCGGGCCCAACGGTCTCGCCGCGGCCGTGCACCTGGCCGCCCACGGGGTGCGGGTCCGGGTGCTCGAGGCCGAGGCGGCGATCGGTGGAGGATGCCGCTCCTCCGAGCCGACCCTGCCCGGCGTGGTCGCCGACGACTGCTCGGCCTTCCACCCCCTGGCCGCTGCGTCCCCGTTCCTCACCGGGCTGGGGCTCGAGGAGCACGGCCTGCGCTGGCGGTGGCCCGAGATCCAGCTCAGCCACCCCCTCGACGGCGGCCGGGAGGCAGTGCTGTGGCAGGACCTGGCCCGCACCGCCGAGAGGCTCGGCGGGGACGGTCCGGCGTGGGACGCGCTCGTGGGCCGCGCCGCCCGCGGCTTCGGCACCATCGTCGGGGAGTTCCTCGGCCCGCTGCTCCATGTGCCCCGGCACCCGCTCGCCCTCGCCCGCTTCGGAGCGGACGCCGTCCTCCCGGCAACGCTCACGGCCCGCCGATGGCGCGGCGAGGAGGCGAGGGCATTGTTCGCCGGCATCGCCGCCCACGCCTTCGCGCCTCTGGATGCCCCCCTGACCACGTCCGTGGGGCTCGTGCTGGCCGCGTCCGCGCACGCGGTCGGCTGGCCCGTCGCGGAGGGCGGGTCCGGGGCCATCGCCACCGCGCTCGCGGCCCGGCTCGCCCGCCTCGGCGGGACCATCGAGACCGCCGCGCCGGTCACCTCGGCCCGCGAGCTCGACGGTGCGGACCTGGTCCTCCTCGACCTCGCCCCCGCCGCCGCGGCCCGGCTCCTCGCCGGGCGCCTCCCGGCCGGCACGGCGGCGGCCTACTCCCGCTACCGCCACGGCCCCGCGGCCTTCAAGGTCGACTTCGCGATCGAGGGGGACATCCCGTGGCAGGCGGAGCACTCCCGCCGGGCCGGCACCGTGCACCTCGGCGGCACACTCGAGGAGATCGCGGCGGCCGAGGCGGAGGCGGCCAGGGGCCGGATGCCGGCCCGGCCGTTCGTCCTCGTGGGGCAGCAGTACCTCGCCGACCCGTCGCGCTCGCGGGACGGCATCAACCCCGTCTGGGCCTACGCCCACGTCCCGCATGCCTACCCGGGGGACGCCACGGAGGCGCTCACTGCCCAGATCGAGCGGTTCGCGCCCGGCTTCAGAGCAACGATCCGGGCCACGGCCGTGCGCGGACCGGCTGCCCTCGAGGCCCACAACGCCAACTATGTGGGCGGGGACATCGGCACCGGCGCCACGTCCGGGCTCCAGCTGCTCGCGCGCCCGCGGCTTGCCGCCGACCCCTATGCGACCGGGGTCCCGGGCGTCTACCTGTGCTCGGCGGCCACCCCGCCCGGGCCGGGGAGCCACGGCATGTCCGGCTACCGGGCTGCGCAGTCCGCGCTCGGCTGGCTCGCGCGCCGCTAGGGTGGACGGGTGCACGACCCACGCAGGCCCGCCTTCCCCTTCGACGAGCTCCGACGCCGCCCGGATGTCGAGGCGCCGAACCTGTTGGCCTTCGACGCGACCGACCGGCTCCTCGGGGCCCGCGGCGTCGACCAGGCCGAGGCCCGCGGACTCGCCGGGCGGGACATCGCCGTGATCGGCGACGCCTACGGTGCGGTCACGCTCCAGCTCGCCTCCGCCGGGCTCACCGGAGTCCGGGTCCACCAGGACCTCGTGACCGGCCGGGCGGCGCTCGCAGGGAACGCCGCGGCGCTCGGACTCACCGGCACCTACGTGGGGCACGAGCTGGACTCGGGCCTGCTCTCCGGCGCCCGGCTGGTCCTCGCCCAGCTGCCGCGGGGACTCGCGGAGCTCGAGGAGCTCGCCGACGCAGTCGCCCGCTGGGCGGCCGACGACGTCGTGCTGGTCGCGGGCGGGCGGGTCAAGCACATGACGCTCGCCATGAACGGCGTCCTCGGCGCCCGCTTCACCGAGGTCGGCGCCGAGCTCGCGGTCCAGAAGTCCCGGCTGCTGACAGCCGCCGGCCCGCGGCCCGTGCCGGAGCACCCGCCGTTCCCGGTGTGCGCTGCGCACGACGACGTGGGCCTGACCCTGTGCGCGTTCGGAGGCGCCTTCGCGGGACCGCGTCTCGACGTGGGCACGCGCTTCCTGCTCGACTTCCTCGACCGCATGCCCGGCGGCCCCGGGAGCACCGTGGTGGACCTCGGCTGCGGCACCGGCGCCCTCGCCGCCGCCTACACTCTGCGCCACCCCGGCGCGCGCGTCGTGGCCACGGACCGCTCGGCCGCGGCGGTCCGTTCGGCGCGCGCCACGATGGAGGCGAACGGCGTGGCCGGGCGCGTCGCCGTCGAGCACGACGACGCCGGCGGGTCGCTTCCCGAGGCGTCCGCCGACGTCGTGCTCCTCAACCCGCCGTTCCATCTGGGGGCCAGCGTGCACGCCGGGGCCGGGATCAAGCTCATCGACGCCGCCGGCAGGCTGCTGGCGCCCGGCGGCGAGCTGTGGTGCGTGGCCAACAGCCACCTCGGCTACCGGGCCGCGCTGCAGGCGGCCGTGGGCAGGACGGAGGTGGCGGGGCGCAACCGGAAGTTCACCGTGACGCGTTCGGTGCGGCGGCACGCGCGCGGCGCCGCGCCCACCGACACCCGGGCACAAGGCCCTTCTCGCGCTCCCGCCCCGGGCGTACCGTCGGAAGGACCATGACCGAACAGCAGCCCTACGAGCTCCTCCGCCGCTACGCGGACTTCGAGCTGCGTCGTTACCCCGCCCACACCGTGGCGGAGGTAGAGGTGAACGCGTCCTTCGACCGGGCGGGCAACGCTGCCTTCCGCCACCTCTTCAACTACATCAGCGGCAACAACACCGCCCGGCAGTCCCTGGCCATGACCGCGCCCGTGGTGCAGGAAGCCGCGTCCGGCCGGCCGCCGTCGCAGAAGGTGGCGATGACGGCCCCGGTGCTCCAGAGCGGGCCGCTGGACGCCTCCGCCTCCGGCAGCGGCGGTGGGGGCGAGGACGCCTATGTGGTCGCGTTCGTGCTCCCCGCCGGCATGACGGAGGAGTCTGCCCCCGTGCCCGCCGACCCGCGCGTGCGGATCCGGACCGTGCCCGGTTCCACGGCTGCCGTGCTGCGCTTCTCCGGCCGCGGGTCCGCTTCGGCGTTCGCCAAGCGCAGCCGGCAGCTGCAGGACGCCCTGGCCGCGGCGGGCCTGGAGCCCTCGGGGGCGCCCCGGTTCGCACGGTTCGACCCGCCGTTCAAGCCCTTCTTCCTCCGCCGCAACGAGGTCGTGCAGGACGTGGCGCGGCCCTAGGGGCCAGCAGGACCGCCCCTACGGGGCGAAGTCCGCGAGGAGCGCGGCGAGCGTGTCCTCCCCGCCGCCCGTGACCGCAGGATCGCCGCCCTCGGTCGCCACGGCGAGGATGCCGAAGTGGAGGGCCCAGCCCGCAGCCCGCAGCCAGCAGTCGGCGTCGTAGTCGGCGCCCAGCCGCGCCCTGAAGGCCGCCCGGTCCCCGGGGCCGAAGAGCTGCCACGCGCACGCCAGGTCCACGGCCGGGTCGCCCGCGCACGCGTCGCCGAAGTCGATCACTGCAGTGAGGCTACCGTCGGCAGCCAGCAGCACGTTGCCCGGGTGCAGGTCACCGTGGACCCATCGGCGCGGGCCCGCGAGCGGGGCGGCGCGCCTGCACCGGTCCCAGAGCCGAGCCAGGGCCGTGGCATCCGTGCGGGCGCCCACCCGGGCGAGACGTGCGTGCACCGCGGCGTCGATGGAGTCCAGTCCGCCGTCACGGAACCGATTCGCCGGCGCTCCCGCGCGGGCGGTCGCGTGCAGCGCCCGGAGGAAGGGCGCGAGCCGGCCGGCGGCGGCCCCGCGCAGGCGGGCCGGGACGGCGAGCGCGGGGAGGCCGTCGGCCCACAGGCACACGCTCCAGTTCCACGGGTAGCCGCGCCCCGGACGGCCGCGTCGCACGGGGAGCGGGAGCCCGACGTCGACCCCCGCCGCCGCGAGGCGCGCCGCGGCCGCGGGGACCACCTCGAGCTCCTTGAGCAGCAGGGGAGCTGCGAGTGCCCGCCGCGGGAGGCGGACGCAGAGGTCCTCGCCAAGCCGGAAGACGACGTTGTCCCAGCCCACAGCGGCCGGCCGCAGCACGCGGTCGGCGAGGTCAGGGTACTGGTCCGCCAGGAGCACGGAGACAAGATCCGCCGAGATCGGGACTTCCTGCTCTGGTACGGAGGCCGTCGGCATGCATCATCCTCGTCGCAGGGGTGGGAGAATTGCGTTCACGGTAACGTACTCCGAAGTAGCACGTCCGCGATTCTGCCGAGAGGACCCAGTGACGGAGACCCGCCAGTCAGCCGCCCGACGTGGTACCAACCTGCCCCGCATGGGCGACTTCAACCTCACCGTGATCCTCGACGCCATCCGCCGGTCGGAGTCCGGCCTCAGCCGCGTCGAGCTTGCCCAGATCGTGGGCCTGTCGCCCCAGACCATCTCCAACATCTCGCGCCGCCTGCTGGACCAGAAGCTCATCGTCGAGGCGGGGAAGGAAGGCTCCGGGCCGGGCAAGCCGCGCACCATCCTCCGGCTCAACCCGCGGGGCATGTACGCCCTCGGAGTCCACCTCGATCCGAGCCTCGTCACGGTCGTGCTCCTCGACCTCGTCGGGCAGATCGTGGAGAAGGAGATGTTCGTGACTCCCCGCAGCCACGAGCCGGGCGAGGTCGTCGCAGCCATCGCGCAGGCCGTCGAGGGGCTCCTGGAGCGCTCGGGCATCGCCCGCGAGCTCGTGGCCGGAGTCGGTGTGGCAGCCCCCGGGCCGATCGACCTGGATCGCGGCACGGTCGTCGGTCCGCCGCTGCTGCGCGGCTGGGTCGATGTCCCGCTGCGGGCAATGGTCCAGGAGGCCACAGGCCTGCCGACCATCATGGACAAGGACGTCACCGGCGCCGCCGTCGCGGAGACCTGGACGGGCGCGCCCGGCGGCGCGGACAGCTTCGCCTTCTTCTATCTGGGCACCGGCCTCGGCTGCGGCCTCGTCCTGGGCGGCGAGGTCTTCCGGGGCAGCTCGGGCAATGCCGGCGAGATCGGCCACATCATCGTCGACCCGGACGGCCCGGAGTGCTTCGACGGCTGCGGGATGCGCGGGACCATCGCCACCGTGCTCGAGCCGGTGCGCCTCGTCGGCGAGGCCATCCGCGCCGGCGTGCTCTCCCCGCTCGGGGAGGAGCCCACGGCCGGCGACTTCCAGGCCGCCTTCGCACACCTGAGCCGTCTGGTCGGCGAGGGCGACGAGCGCGCCGTCGCGATCCTCGGTGCGGCCGCGCGGAAGCTGGCCTGGGCCGCCGCCGTGGTCGGCAACCTCCTCGACGTCGACCGGATGGTCCTCGGCGGCCCCTTCTGGGCGCCGGTGGCCGACTTCTGCCTGGCCGTGCTGCCCGACATGGTCAACGGCCTCCTGGCCGCGCGCGGGATCCACCGCGTCGAGATCGCCGGCACCGGGCTGGGCGAGGACGTCGGCGCGGTCGGGGCCGCGTGCCTCGTGCTGGAGCGCGCCCTCGCCCCCAGGGCCGAGCGGCTCCTGCTCGGCGGGTAGCATGGGCACCAAGCCGCCGGCGCAGGCGCCCGGGCGGTGTGAGCACAGGAGGGGGACGCCATGCTCCAGCACGTCGACGGGGGGTCGCCGGCACCGCCGCTGAGCGCCGGCGAGCTCGGCGAGGCGGCGCGCGTCATCGCGGCCGTCTCCCGGCAGTTCGAGTCGAAGGTCGTCGGGCAGGACCGCCTGCGGCAGACGCTGCTGATCGGCCTCCTCACCGGGGGCCACGTCCTGCTCGAATCGGTTCCTGGGCTCGCCAAGACCACCGCGGCCTCGACGCTCGCGGACGCCATCCGCGGCTCCTTCCGGCGCATCCAGTGCACCCCCGACCTCCTGCCGAGCGACATCGTGGGCACGCAGGTCTACGACGCGCGCGATGCCAGCTTCACGACCCAGCTCGGCCCCGTGCACGCCAACATCGTGCTCCTGGATGAGATCAACCGCTCGAGCGCCAAGACGCAGAGCGCCATGCTCGAGGCCATGCAGGAACGCCAGACCAGCATCGGCGGGGAGGTCCACCGCCTGCCCGAGCCGTTCCTCGTGCTCGCCACCCAGAACCCCATCGAGCAGGAGGGCACCTACCAGCTGCCCGAGGCGCAGATGGACCGCTTCATGCTCAAGGACGTGCTCGACTACCCGTCCCCCGAGGAAGAGGCCGAGGTCCTGCACCGGATCGACCGCGGGGTCTACGCCGAGGACGCCTCCGCCGGGCCGGCCGCCGACCTCGACGAGGTCAGGGCCCTCCAGGCCGCGGCCCGCCGGGTCTACCTCGATCCGGCGATCGTGCGCTACATCGTGGGGCTGACCTACGTGACCCGGCACGCCGGGCAGTATATCGACCCCCGCCTGGCGGGCTACATCGAGTTCGGCGCGAGCCCGCGCGCGTCGATCGCCTTCGCCGCCGCGGCCCGGGCAGCCGCCCTCCTGTCCGGTCGCGACTACGTGGTCCCCGAAGACGTCAAGTCGCTCGCACACCGGGTGCTGCGCCACCGGGTCATCCTCGGCTTCGAGGCCGCCGCGGACCAGGTCCCCGTGGAGACGGTCATCGACGCCCTCGTCGCCGCCGTGCAGACCCCCTAGGCGCATGCAGACCAGCCTTGTGGCGAAGGTCGCCTCGAAGATGTTCATCTTCGCCCACCGCCGGGCGCGGACGATGCTCGACGGCGAGTACGGTGCGGTGTTCCGCGGCCGCAGCCTCGACTTCGACGACCTGCGCGCCTACACCCCGGGCGACGAGGTCCGCGACATCGACTGGAAGGCGTCGGCCCGCCTCGGGTCCCCCCTCGTGCGGCGGTACGCGGCTGTCCGGAAGCAGACGGTCATCCTCGTGGCCGACACCGGGCGTGGCATGGCGGCGGTATCACGGAGCGGGGACCGCAAGCGCGAGATCATGCTCATGGCGCTCGGTGTCATGGGCTTCCTCGCGCACCGCCACGGGGACCAGCTGGCCCTCGTCGCGGGGGATTCCGCGGCCACCGCAGCCCACCCGCCGCGCACGGGCCAGGGCCACCTCGAGCAGATCCTGCGCCGCCTCGAGTCCTCCGCCGGAGCCTCCGCCGGCCGCAGCGACCTCACGGCCCAGCTCGCCCACGTGGCCCGCACCATCAGGCGCCGCGGCCTGCTCGTCATCGTCGCCGACGAGGCGGCGCTGGACGACGAGGACGAGGCACTCCTGGCGCGCCTCGCCGTCCAGCACGAGATCCTGTGGCTCACAGTCCTCGACGCCGAGCTCGCCGGCGCCGCCGCGCCCCGGCGCAGTTTCGACGTCGACGGCGGGGCGCCGCTGCTGGGCAGGCTCGCCGCCGAAGAGGAGGTGGTCCGCGAGTACGGGCGCCTCATGGCCGAGCGCACCGAGCGCCGCGAGCGGATCCTGAACCGCCTCGGCATCGTCGAGGGGCGCCTCGGCTCCGTCGACGAGGTCCTCCCGGGCATCTTCCGGCTCCTGGAGAGGCATCGCCGTGCCCGCTGACACGCCGTTCTACGGCCCGCTCGCCTACTCGGGCTTCTGGCTCTTCCTGGGCCTGGCGCTCGCGGCCGCCGCCGTCGGCTGGGTCGGCTACGCCGTGGTCAGCACCCGCTCGCCACGGGCCTTGGCTGAGGCGTCCATCCCGCGCTTCCATGCCTCGCCCGGCCTCCGGCGGGTCTACCTCGCCAGGATCGAGGAGATCGCCGAGCTGCTCGAGGCCGGGGAGATCGGCTCACGCACGGCCGTCCAGGAGCTCTCGAGGATTGTGCGCGGGTTCGTGCAGGAGGCCACCGGCGTCAGGGCGTCCCGCATGACGCTCGAGGAGCTCCGCCGGCAGCCGGTCCCGGCGGTGGCCGCCGCCGTCGAGCGCTTCTACCCGGGGGAGTTCTCCGCCCCGGGCGAGCCGGACGCGCATGCCGCCCTCGCCGCCGCCCGGACGGTGGTGGGCTCATGGACCTGAACTACGCCTGGCTCCTCGTCCCGGGGGCGCTGGCCCTCGTCGGGGCCGCCGTCGTCGTGCTGTGGAGGAAGAAGGGCACGGACGACGCCGTGCCGGTCGCCCACGGCGATCGGCTCGCCTCCCTGCCGAGCTACCGCCGGCTGGTGCGGCGGCAGCGGATCTGGCTCGCCGTCGTCGTCGGCTCGGCGCTCGTCCTCGCGGGCGCGCTCCTCGTCGCGGCCGCGCGGCCCATCCTCGCCTCGTCCCAGCGGCCCGAGCAGCGCAGCCGCGACATCATCCTGTGCCTGGACACCTCCGGGTCGATGAGCCGGGCGGACTCGGCGATCGTGGACGTCTTCGCCTCCATGGTCCGGGACTTCCACGGGGAGCGGATCGGCATGACCATCTTCGACGGCAGCGGGGTCCAGGTCTTCCCCCTCACCGACGACTACTCGTACATCGAGGAGCAGCTGGGCCGGGCCCAGTCCGCCTTCGACCAGCGCGGCGGGGACCCGTCCTTCTTCGAGGGGACCTCCGAGGGGCGCGGCACCTCCCTCATCGGCGACGGGCTGGCCGCGTGCGTGACGAACTTCCCGCGGCTGGGCACCGAGAAGCGCTCCCGCTCGGTCATCCTCTCCACGGACAACTACCTCGCGGGGAAGTCGATCTTCACGCTGCAGCAGGCGGCCGACCTCGCCACGTCGAGCCAGGTCAAGGTCTACGCCCTCAACCCCGCCGACTTCGGAGGCGTCACGCCCACCGCGGAGGCCCTCGGCCTGCGCGCGGCGGCGGAGTCCACCGGCGGGACCTACTTCCCGCTGCGCAGCACCACCGCCGCGCACAGCATCATCGCCCAGATCCAGGCGAGCGAGGCCACCTCCACGAAGGCCGCGGCCCGCGGACTCGTGGCCGACAAGCCGGAGGTGCCGCTGGGGATCGCCCTTGCGGCCGGCCTCGTGCTCGCCCTGGGCCTGTGGAGGGTGCGGACATGACCGTGCTGCCGGTGATCCCCTGGTGGGCTGCGCTCGCGGCCAGTGTCCTCGTGCTCGGCGCGGTGGGCTGGGCGGCGTGGCGCGCCCTCGCCGCGGGCCGGCCGCGCGTGCCGTGGGTCCTCCGGGGCCTGCTGGCCCTGTGCCTCGTCGCGGCCGTGTGGCGGCCCGGCATCCCGGGTGCCGAGGCGCAGGGCGCCGCGAGCGACGTGAACGTGTTCTTCGTCGTCGACCTCACCACGAGCGCTGCTGCCGAGGACTACGGCGGCAGGCCACGCCTCGAGGGGATGCGCGCGGACATGGCGGCGATCGCCGAGCGGCTCGCCGGGGCGAAGTTCGCCGTGATCGCCTTCGACACCAAGGCCAGCGTCAGGATGCCGCTGAGCGCGGACACCTCCGCGCTCGAGGCGACCGCGGAGACCATGCGTCCTGCCTACTACCTCTACTCGCAGGGTTCGAGCATCACGGCGGGAGCGGACGCCCTGCGGCAGCGGCTCGAGGCGTCGGCCCACGACGCGCCGGAGCGCCAGCGCGTGGTGTTCTACCTCGGCGACGGTGAGCAGACGAGTGCCACCGCTCCGGCCCCGATGGGGATCGACCGCGGCCTCGTCAGCGGGGGAGCGGTGCTCGGGTATGGCACCGCCTCCGGCGGCAGGATGCGGGAGAACGCCCCGGACGCCAAGGGCGAGCAGCCGTACCTGCTCGACCCGACGACAGGCGCGGACGCCGTGAGCCGGATCGACGAGGACGCCCTGCGCGGGCTCGCGGGACAGCTGGGAGTCCCCTACGTCCACCGGGGCCCGGGAGAGGCCGTGGACGCCGCCCTCGTCCAGGCGCAGCCGGGAAGCCTGCGGCCGACAGCGGAGTCGGGGCTGTTCGGCCGGTTCGAGCTCTACTGGGCCTTCGCCCTGGCCGCGTTCGCCCTCACGCTCGCCGAGATCGTGCGGTCGGGACGTGCGCTGCTGGAGATCCTCCCGGCACGGAGGCGGGGATGACCGCGCTGCTCGGACGGCGGCCCAGGACCGGTGCGGGCCCCGCCGAGGAGAGCGGTGACCAGCGCGCCGCACGACTGCGGCGCCGGTCCCGGCTGCTCCTGGGCGGGCTCCCGTTCGTCCTGGCCTTCCTGCTGGCCGCGGCCAAGCTGGTGGGCATGAACGCCTTCGCCCAAGAGGCCATCGTGGCCTTCGACGGCAAGGACGCCGGCGGGGTCGCCTCGGGCGCCGCCGGCATGGGGTTCCTGGACTTCGCCGAGACGCACAAGTCCCATTTCGCTGCCGGCGACGCCGCAGTGCTGGCGGGGGACTGGCGGCGGGCGCGCGCGGAGTTCGAGGAGGCACTGCGCCGGACCGGGCCCGACGACGAGTGCACCGTGCGCGTCAACCTGGTGCTCACCATCGAGAAGCTCGGCGACGCGGCGCGGGCGGCGGGCGAGGCCGCGAAGGCGGAGGTGATCTACCGCGACGGCGAGGCGGTCGCGGAGGCCGCACCGCAGGGCTGCTTCCAGCAGAACAGCCCGCAGAACCAGCAGCAGCAGGGCCAGAGGCTCGGCGAGGCCAAGGACCGGCTGCAGAGCAAGCAGGGCAGCCCCGACCCCTCCAGCCAGCAGAGCCAGCCCGGCCAGCAGGGCCAGCCCGGTCAGCAGGGCCAGCCCGGTCAGCCGGGCCAGCCCGGTCAGCCGGGGCCGGCGCCCTCGGCGGCACCGCCCGGGCAGGGGCAGACCCCCCAGGAGCAGCGGCTGAGGAATCTCGAGCGCAAGTCGCAGGCCGGGCAGCAGGAGCGCTCCGACGGGCAGCAGCGCGACGACTACCTCGACAGCCCTCCGTCCGCCCCCGTCGACAGGCCCTGGTAGCGGGTCACATTCCGTCACTGCAGGACACATTCCGGCGGGGGCTTGATGCACCCGCGCCTGCCTTTCTAGGCTCATAGGCAAGTTGCTCGTGCAACGTGTCAGCGATCCCCCTCAGCGGGGATGTGGGTGCCCCCGTGTGGGCCTGACATTTGCCGCAGGGGCCACTCCTGGTTGTACAGCGCCAGCCGCGGCGGCGCCACAGGAGCGGACACCCCCTGCGATCCCTGAAGAACACTGCCCTGGCGATGCGCCGTGCTCCGGCGCGCCAGTGCAGACCGGACACCCAAGGATGCAGATGTCACCACCGACCTTCATCGACGTACCCGGCGCGGCCGCACCCGCGCCCATCGCCCTCTCCTACGAGCTGTTCCCGCCGAGGAGCCCCGCGGCCTCGCAGACACTGTGGACCACCATCCGCGAGCTCGAGGCCACCGACCCTGACTACGTCTCGGTGACCTACGGCGCGAGCGGTTCCAACCACGACACCGCCCTCGAGCTCGTGGACCGCCTCCAGCTCGAGACGACCCTGCGCCCGCTCGCCCACCTCACCTGCGTGGGCGGAACGCCCGAGGAGCTCACGGGCGTCGTCAACGAGCTGCTGGACCGCGGCGTCCGCGGGATCCTCGCCCTGCGCGGGGACGCTCCCCGGGACGGCCTGCTCCCGCGCGGCGCGCTGCGCTACGCCCAGGACCTCATCGAGCTGATCCGGCGGGCCGAGGGCCGCCGGTGCGCGCAGTTCGCGGCGGGCAAGGTGGCCATCGGGGTGGCGGCCTATCCCACCCGGCACCCCGAATCGCCCAGCGAGGTCCACGACATCGAGGTGCTCCTGGCCAAGCAGCGCTCCGGGGCGGACTTCGCCATCACGCAGGTGTTCTTCCATGCCGAGCAGTACGCCTCGCTCGTGCACCGTGCACGGCGCGCGGGGGTGACGATCCCCATCATCCCGGGGATCATGCCCTTCACGAGCCTGCGCCGGGTGGAGAAGCTCGCCCAGCTCTCCGGCGTCGCGCCCGACCCCGCGCTCGTGGACAGGCTCCGCGCCGCCGGCGGCGACGCGGTGGCCGTGCGCCGGATCGGCACCGAGGCGAGCGTCCAGCTCGCCGAGGCCGCGCTCGCGGCCGGCGCGCCGGGCCTGCACCTCTACACCTTCAACGAGCACGGCGCGGCGCTGGACGTCCTCGCCCGGCTCGACCTCCCGCGGCCCAGCCGGCCGCTGCTCGCGGCCCGCCACCGGGCTGCCGTCTGACCCCCTGACCTCACCACCACAAGGACTCCATCATGACTGCCCAGCACACCCCTGCCCAGTTCCCGTCCGCCACCGTCCTCGGCTACCCGCGCATCGGCCGCCGCCGCGAGCTCAAGAAGGCCGTCGAGGCGTACTGGGGCGGGACCAGCTCCCTCGCGGAGCTCGAGTCCGCGGCCGAGGCGCTCCAGCTCGCCACCGCGGGCCGCCTCGCCGAGCTCGGCCTCAGCGAGGCCGCCGCCGTCCCCGGCACGTTCTCCTTCTACGACCAGGTCCTGGACACGCTCGTGGCGCTGGGCGCGGTCCCGGCCCGCTTCGGCGCGCTGCACGACGGCGCCGGCCGGCTCGGCCTCGACGCCTACTTCACGCTTGCCCGCGGCACCGCCGAGCAGCAGCCGCTCGAGATGACCAAGTGGTTCGACACCAACTACCACTACCTCGTGCCGGAGATCGGCCCCGAGACCGAGTTCTCGCTCTCCTCGGACCGCATCGTTGAGGAGTTCTCCCTCGCCCGCGCCCACGGGACCGTGACCAGGCCGTACCTCGTCGGGCCCGTCACCTTCCTCGCGCTGTCGAAGGCGTCCGACGGCGCGCCGGCCGACTTCGCGCCGCTGTCCCGCCTCGAGGACATCCTCCCCGTCTACACCGAGCTTCTGGGCCGGCTCGCCGCCGCCGGGGCGCCGTGGGTCCAGCTCGACGAGCCGGCCCTGGTCGCGGACCTCGACCTTCCCGGGGGCACGTCGGCCGCCGAGGTGGGCGACGCCGTCGCGCGCGCCTACGCCGCCCTCACGGCGCCCGCCGCCGGTTCGGGCCGCCCGGCCATCCTCCTCTCCGCCCCGTACGGCGGCCTCGGCGAGCAGTCCGCCGCCGTGGCCGCGACCGGCGTCGAGGCCGTGGCCCTCGACCTCTTCAAGGGCGCGCTGCCGGCCGACGCCGAGCTCGCCCGGTTCGCCGGCAAGACGCTCGTTGCCGGCGTCGTGGACGGGCACAACATCTGGCGCAACGACCTCGCCGCCTCCGCAGCGAAGCTCGACGCGCTGCGTGCTGCGGGCGCCCGCCACGGGTTCGACGTGGCCGTCGCCACGTCCACCTCGACGTTCCACGTCCCGCACGACGCCGAGGAGGAGACCCAGCTCGACCCGCAGCTGCGCAGCTGGCTCGCCTTCGCCGACCAGAAGGTGCGCGAGGTCGTGACCCTCGCCGCCCACCTCGCGGAGCCCGGCTCGCAGGACGCGGCCCTGGCCGAGTCCTCCCGCGTCCTCGCCACCCGCGCCGAGGCGCCCGGCGTGCGCCGCCCCGAGGTCCGCGAGCGCACCGCGGCCCTCACCGCCGAGGACTTCTCCCGTTCGGCCTTCAGCGTCCGCGCACAGGCGCAGGAGGCCGTGCTCGACCTCCCGCCGCTGCCGACGACCACGATCGGCTCCTTCCCCCAGACGGCCGAGGTCCGCGGCGCCCGGGCGCGCCTGAACAAGGGCGCGATCGACGAGGCGGAGTACGAGCGCCTCATGAAGGACGAGATCGCCCGCGTCATCGACCTGCAGGAGGAGCTCGGCTTCGACGTGCTCGTCCACGGCGAGCCCGAGCGCAACGACATGGTCCAGTACTTCGCCGAGCACCTCGACGGGTTCGACGTCACGGTCCACGGCTGGGTGCAGTCCTACGGCTCCCGCTGCACGCGCCCCTCGATCCTGTGGGGCGACGTCTCCCGGCAGGCGGGCCCGTCCATCCTCTGGGGCGACGCGGACAGCGCCGCGCCCATCACCGTCCCGTGGGCGGCGTACGCCCAGTCCCTCACGGAGAAGCCCGTCAAGGGTATGCTCACCGGTCCCGTCACGATCCTGGCGTGGTCCTTCGTGCGCGATGACCAGCCGCTCGCGGAGACCGCCGACCAGGTGGCCCTCGCCCTCCGCGACGAGATCGCCGACCTCGAGGACGCCGGCATCCGCATCATCCAAGTCGACGAGCCGGCCCTCCGCGAGCTCCTGCCGCTGCGTGCCGCCGACCGCCCCGCCTACCTGGACTGGTCCGTCAGGGCCTTCCGGCTCGCCACGGGCGGCGCGGCCGACGCGACCCAGGTCCACACGCACCTGTGCTACTCGGAGTTCGGCGTCATCATCGATGCGATCGATGGCCTCGACGCCGACGTGACCTCGATCGAGGCCGCCCGCTCCCGCATGGAGGTCGTCACCGACCTCGAGGCGCACGGGTTCGGCCGCGGCGTCGGCCCCGGGGTCTACGACATCCACTCGCCGCGCGTGCCCAGCCAGGAGGAGATCGAGGAGCTGCTGGCCCGCGCGGTCGAGCATGTGCCGGCCCGCCAGCTGTGGGTCAACCCGGACTGCGGCCTGAAGACCCGCGGCTACCGCGAGACCGAGGCCTCGCTGCGGAACCTCGTCGGGGCCGCGAAGGCCGCCCGGGCCGCGCTCTCGGACGTCGCCGCGACCGCCTGATAGGACCCGGACGCGCCGCGGGGCCCCTCGTGCGCGAGGGGCCCCGCGGCGCCCGGTGCCACGACGGTCCCGGGGCCGCTCGGTTCCGGCTCAGTCCCAGAGCACCTCGTCGTCGACCATGCCGTCGGAGTCGGCCGCGACGACGAGCACCTCGTCCGTGAAGTGCTCGCCGAGGGTGAAGTCGAGCACGAAGTACCGCTCGGGCTGGGCTGGGTAGATGCCCACGTGGGCGAGCCGGAGGGCCTTGAGGAACACCTCGTCAGTGATGTCCTGGGGGCGGTCGACGCCGAAGACGGACCTGACTTCCCCGTCTGCGAGGTTCTGGCAGTGGAACCGCCGGTACTGCTCCGCGGCGCTGTCTTCGTCCTCGAGCTGCTGGCCGACCAGCTCCCGGACCGACTCGACGAGTTCGGGGAGGAAGCGGAGCCGGTAGTCGACCTTGTGCAGCGCGGCCTCGTCCAGCCGCTCCTGGCCGGTGATGTTGAGGTCGAGCTCGACGGGGACGCCGTCGAGCGTGAACCTGCCGGCCACGGCCCTCCCGCCGCTGGGCGCGAGGGCGATCTCTCCGAAGTGCTGGCTCACTGCCGTCTCCATGACAGAACGATAAGCCCGCACCGGCGCGGCGGGCCAGCATCGTCAGCTGAGCCGCGCGAGCAGTGCCGCCGCGTCGTGCGGGGCCCGGCCGTCGGCATCGTTGTCGAAGTAGACGTACGCGTCGCGCCCGGCGGCCAGCCACTCCTGGACCCGACCCGCCCAGCGGTCCAGCGACGCCTCGGAGTAGCCGCCCCCGTAGAGCCTCACCTCGCCGTGCAGCCGCGCGTACCGGATCCCGGAGGTGTCGGCGTCGACCTCGGGCCACGTCCCCGCGCTGTCGGAGGCGACCATGCAGATGCCCTCCCGCGCGAAGAGGTCCCGGGCCTCGGCGCTGGCGAAGCTCTCGTGCCGGGGCTCGACGGCGTGCAGGATCGGCCGGTCCACCGCTGCCTGGACCAGGGCCCGGTCGTCGGGGACCTTGGCGTCGTGGCGGGCGGCGAGGGCCGCGGCGTCGGCCGTGGTGCGCGGAAGGAGGTCGAAGAACTCGGCCAGCCGCCCGGCGTCGTACGCCATCCGCGCCGGAAGCTGCCACAGGACGGGCCCGAGGGTGTCGCCGAGCGCGAGGACGCCGGAGGCGAGGAAGTTCGCGAGCGCCGTCTCGATGCCGCGCAGCTGCAGCATGTGGGTGATGTAGCGGCTGCCCTTGACGGCGAACACGAACCCCTCGGGGACGGCGGCCTTCCACGCCTCGTAGGAGGACGGCCGCTGGAGGGAGTAGAACGAGCCGTTGAGCTCGGCGGAGGTCAGCCGCTGGGCCAGGTAGGCGAGCTCGTCCGCCTGCCGCAGCCCCTTCGGGTAGAAGTCGCCGCGCCAGCTGGCGTACCGCCAGCCGGAAGTGCCGATGAACGCACGGGCCATGCCGGACACGCTACCCCGCCGCGGTCCCGCGCCCTGCCCGCGCGGCGCGGACGGGCAGCGCCGCGAGCGACTCGGCGACGAGGTCGAGGAAGAGCCGCGTGGCGGAGTCCGCGGCGGCGTGCGGGCGCAGGGCGAAGATGTTCCGCGCGAGCCGGATCTCCGGCACGTCGACGAGCACGACCCCCTCGGGCTCGGCCTGGAGCGCGAGCTCGGGGACGAGGGCCGCACCCAGGCCCGCCGAGGCCAGCCCGAGGCTCGCGTTGAAGTCGTCGCTGTAGGCCACCACCCGCGGGGCGAGGCCGCAGCCGGCGAAGAGCCGGTCGATCACGGTCGCGTCGGACGTCCCCGGGTGGTGGACGATCCACGGCATGCCGCCCAGCTGGTCCGCGGTGACCCGGGCGCCGTCGGCGATGCCCCAGGACTGCGGCAGCACCACGTGGAACGGGTCGTCGCCGATCCAGAGGCGCTCGGCGGTGTGCGGCCAGGCGAGGCCGCTCTGGCCCACCTGGTAGACGAGGACGACGTCGAGCCCTCCGCCCGAGGCGAGCCGGCGGATGGTGTCGCCAGGCTCGGCCACGGACACGTGCAGGTCGAGCCCGAGCCGGCGCCACCGCTCCCCGCTGAGCACCCGGGGGAGCACGTAGGTGGCGAGGCTCGGGAAGATGCCGAGCCGGAGCTCGCGGCCTGCCGCGTCGGCGGCGCGGGCCGTCGCCGCCTTGAGCGCGTCGATGTCCGTGAGGACCTTCTCCGCGTGGCGGATCATCACCAGGGCGGCCTCGGTCGGGACGATGCTGCGCGGCGTGCGCCGGAAGAGCTCGACGCCGGTCTCGCGCTCGAGCGCGGCCATCTGCTGCGACACGGCCGACGGCGTGTACCCCAGCTGGGCGGCGGCCGAGGCGAACGAGCCGAGGCGGACCACTTCGATGAGGGTCGTCAGGTGCACAGGGTTGACCATGTCGGCTCCTTCCGGCCTCGACCCGCCCAGCCTACGACACACCGCGACACGCCGTGAGATGCACGACACGCACCTCTGCCCGGGTGTGGGAACCGGGCATCCACAGCCTGTGGACGCGGGCCCCCGAACGGCGGGAATCCGGGCATCCGGCGGTGCATTAAATGTGGGCCGAGTGTGGACTCACGGCGTGAGGAATGACATACTTGTAAGACAACATCTTGGGGTCCTCGGCAGCGGCTTGCACTACATGTAGTATCGAGGGCACCGAGGTGCGCAGGACTGGATCACAGGGCTGTCAGGGCGGCCGTCGGTGCGGCAGCGGCGAATGCCTCGGCTGGGGAAGCTTTGGAGAATGGGGTAAGGATTCATGAACGTCACGGTCTACACGAAGCCGGCCTGCGTGCAGTGCAACGCGACCTACCGCGCCCTCGACAAGAAGGGCATCGCCTACCAGAGCGTCGATGTCACCCAGGACCCGGAGGCCCTCGAGCGCCTCAAGGCCATGGGGTACATGCAGGCGCCGGTCGTCGTCACGGACGCCGACCACTGGTCCGGCTTCCGCCCGGACAAGATCGCCGCGATCGCCGAGGCCGGCTCGGCAGCCTCGGTGGCCTGATCCTCGGCGTCGGGCAGGCCCCGGCTCCGCCGTCCCAACGAGGGAGTGCGCTGAGATGACCTCCCAGGTCCTCGCCGCGGCCGACGCCGGGGCCACGGGTTCGGACTCCGGACCGCGGCCCACGTCGGCACGACTCATCTACTTCTCCTCCGTCTCGGGGAACACCCGCCGGTTCATCGACAAGCTCGGCCTGGATGCCGCGCGGATCCCGCTCCACCAGGGTGACGCGGCCCTGCAGGCCACGGCGCCGTTCGTCCTGGTGGTCCCGACGTACGGCGGGACCGGGGGAGCGGGGTCGGTGCCCAAGCAGGTCATCAGATTCCTCAACGACCCGCACAACAGGGCCCTGATCCGGGGCGTCATCAGCGCGGGCAACACGAACTTCGGGGACAACTACTGCGCCGCGGGCGACATCGTCGCCGCCAAGTGCCACGTCCCCCACCTCTACCGATTCGAACTCATGGGCACGCCCGACGACGTGGCCCGGGTCACCGAAGGATTGGACGCATTTTGGACACGACTCTCGCAGAGCCAGCAGTCGCCGTGACGGCAGACCCCAAGGAGCTGCCCGCCCGGTACAAGGGCCTGGGCTACCACGAGCTCAACGCCATGCTGAACCTGTACGGCGAAGACGGGAGGATCCAGTTCGAGGCCGACCGGTACGCGGCGCGCCAGTACTTCCTGGACCACGTCAACACCAACACGGTCTTCTTCCACGACCTGGACGAGAAGCTCGAGTACCTCATCAAGAAGGACTACTACGAGCGCGAGACCCTCGACCAGTACACGATGAACTTCGTCCGCGAGCTGTTCGGCCGCGCGTACAAGAAGAAGTTCCGCTTCGAGACGTTCCTCGGCGCGTTCAAGTTCTACACCTCCTACACGCTCAAGACGTTCGACGGCAAGCGCTACCTCGAGCGCTACGAGGACCGCGTGTGCATGGTGGCACTCCACCTCGCCCGCGGCGACGAGCAGCTCGCGACCCAGCTCGTCGACGAGATCATCGCCGGGCGCTTCCAGCCAGCGACCCCGACGTTCCTCAACGCGGGCAAGAAGCAGCGCGGCGAGCTCGTCTCCTGCTTCCTGCTCCGCATCGAGGACAACATGGAGTCGATCGCGCGCGGGATCAACTCCGCCCTTCAGCTCTCCAAGCGCGGCGGCGGCGTCGCCCTCTCGCTGACCAACATCCGCGAGCACGGGGCGCCGATCAAGCAGATCGAGAACCAGTCCTCCGGTGTCATCCCGGTCATGAAGCTGCTCGAGGACTCCTTCTCCTACGCCAACCAGCTCGGTGCGCGCCAGGGCGCCGGCGCGGTGTACCTGCACGCCCACCACCCGGACATCTACCGGTTCCTCGACACGAAGCGGGAGAACGCGGACGAGAAGATCCGCATCAAGACCCTCTCCCTCGGCGTCGTGATCCCGGACATCACGTTCGAGCTGGCCAAGAAGAACGAGGACATGTACCTGTTCTCGCCGTACGACGTCCAGCGCGTGTACGGCAAGCCGTTCTCGGACATCTCCGTCACGGAGAAGTACTACGAGATGGTCGACGACGCCCGGATCAAGAAGACCAAGATCAACGCCCGCGAGTTCTTCCAGACCCTCGCCGAGATCCAGTTCGAGTCGGGCTACCCGTACATCATGTTCGAGGACACGGTGAACCGGGCCAACCCGATCGCCGGCAAGGTCACCATGAGCAACCTGTGCTCGGAGATCCTGCAGGTCTCGACGCCCAGCGAGTACAACGAGGACCTCACCTACGCCGCGGTGGGCAAGGACATCTCCTGCAACCTCGGCTCGATGAACATCGCCAAGACGATGGACTCCGAGGACTTCGGCCGCTCCATCGAGACGGCGATCCGCGCCCTCTCGGCCGTGTCCGACATGAGCTACATCCAGTCGGTCCCCTCGGTCGCCGAGGGCAACGCGAAGTCCCACGCGATCGGGCTCGGGCAGATGAACCTGCACGGCTACCTCGCCCGGGAGCGGGTCCACTACGGCTCCGAGGAGGGCCTGGACTTCACGAACATCTACTTCTACACGGTGCTGTTCCACGCGCTGCGGGCCTCGAACCTGCTCGCGAAGGAGCATGGGCAGGCGTTCGGCGGCTTCGAGAACTCGAAGTACGCCTCGGGCGAGTTCTTCGACAAGTACACCGAGCAGGAGTGGGTCCCCCAGACCGAGAAGGTCAAGGAGCTGTTCGCCAAGGTCCACATCCCCACCCAGGACGACTGGTGCGCGCTCAAGGCGGACGTCATGGAGCACGGCATCTACAACCAGAACCTCCAGGCCGTGCCGCCGACGGGGTCGATCAGCTACATCAACAACTCGACCTCGTCGATCCACCCGGTGGCCTCCAAGATCGAGATCCGCAAGGAAGGCAAGATCGGCCGCGTGTACTACCCGGCCCCCTACCTGACGAACGAGAACCTCGACTACTACCAGGACGCGTACGAGATCGGCTACGAGAAGATCATCGACACCTACGCGGCCGCGACGCAGCACGTGGACCAGGGCCTCTCGCTCACGCTGTTCTTCAAGGACACGGCGACGACGCGGGACATCAACAAGGCCCAGATCTACGCGTGGCGCAAGGGGATCAAGACGCTCTACTACATCCGCATCCGCCAGCTCGCGCTCGAGGGCACGGAGGTGGAGGGTTGCGTCAGCTGCATGCTCTAGTGGTGGCACCCCCTCTGTTCGGATCCGCTCGAAAGGACCAGCGATGACCCCCGAGAAGCTCAAGCTCCTCGACCACGTCCAGGCGATCAACTGGAACCGCATCCAGGACGAGAAGGACGTCGAGGTGTGGAACCGCCTCGTGAACAACTTCTGGCTGCCCGAGAAGGTGCCGCTCTCCAACGACGTGCCGTCGTGGGCGACCCTGACCCCGCAGGAGCAGCAGCTCACGATGCGCGTGTTCACGGGCCTCACCCTCCTCGACACGATCCAGGGCACCGTCGGCGCCGTCTCGCTCATCCCCGATGCGGTCACCCCGCACGAGGAAGCCGTCTACACGAACATCGCGTTCATGGAGTCGGTCCACGCCAAGAGCTACTCGTCGATCTTCTCGACCCTGTGCTCGACCAAGGAGATCGACGACGCGTTCCGCTGGAGCCTGGAGAACGAGAACCTCCAGCGCAAGGCGCACATCGTCATGGACTACTACCGGGGCGACGAGCCGCTCAAGCGCAAGGTCGCCTCGACCCTGCTCGAGAGCTTCCTGTTCTACTCGGGCTTCTACCTGCCGATGTACTGGTCCTCGCGCGCGAAGCTGACGAACACGGCCGACCTCATCCGCCTCATCATCCGCGACGAGGCCGTGCACGGCTACTACATCGGCTACAAGTTCCAGAAGGGCCTCGAGAAGGTCTCGGAGGAGAAGCGCCAGGAGATCAAGGACTACACGTTCGAGCTGCTCTTCGAGCTGTACGAGAACGAGGTCCAGTACACCCACGACCTCTACGACCCGGTGGGCCTGGCCGAGGACGTGAAGAAGTTCCTGCACTACAACGCCAACAAGGCGCTCATGAACCTCGGCTACGAGGCCATGTTCCCGTCATCGGTCACGGACGTGAACCCGGCGATCCTCTCGGCGCTCTCCCCGAACGCGGACGAGAACCACGACTTCTTCTCCGGCTCGGGCTCGAGCTACGTGATCGGCAAGGCCGTCAACACGGAGGACGAGGACTGGGAGTTCTGAGTTGGTTGTGAGATGACACGCTAGTTGGCATAGCTGACGAGTTAGTTGGCACAGGACTGCGGCAGGTGGCAGCAGCGACATGCTAGTTGGCACCTGCCGTGTCGGCCTTGTTTGGAAGTAGGGCCCTGAGATCCACGTGCTAATCGTCAGTCTGACCATGAACGTCCCGACCCATTTCGGAAGTGGCGCTGTGAGATAGAGGTCTAGCTGCAAGTCTGGGCATCTATCTGCCGGAAACGACGGCCTATCTGCAAGTTCTGGCAGATAGGCCGTCGGGCCGTCGAGCATCGACCTAGCCTGGCGTGTCCTGCTCAGGACCGGCGCACCGGCAACAGCGGGCCTTCACGATCTTCCTCACCGTTTCCGGAGGCGTCTTCGTCGGCACGTGGCGGCTCTGGACTTTGTCCAGAAGGTCATTGGCTCGCGTGCTCAATCCTGCAGCGAAGCCGGGCGGTGACCTCCGTGGAGTCGGATCTGAGGACAGGACCTTCCACCCCATTGCACCGTCTTGCTCGCCCTTGCCAGTGTCTGAAGCCATGCTGATCCTGAAGAACCGTTCGACCAAGGCGGTCCAGTACGGCTGGTCCGTCGTCGTGCTGGAGCACCACATCCTCACCGGCCTCCGCACCCGGGCCGGCGCCGCGCCAAACAACCTCGAGGCATGCCTTCCGGGCGAGGGGACGGATCTGGCCCGGGAGGTCGCCAAGGACCCGCTGGTGTTGGACTTCCTGGGCATGACCGAGGAGGCGGACGAGCTGGCCATGGAGGAGGCGATGACGCTGCGGATGTCGCAGACCCTGGCCGAGTTCGGGCCAGGGTTCGCGTTCCTCAGGCGCCAGTACCGGCTGAGCATCGAGGGGGACGAGGACTACTTCATCGAACTGCTGCTGTTCCTTGTCTACAGCTACGCAATGACGAGGTCCGTAGTTGTCCAGCGAGGCCCAGCCTGTCGTCTGTCTGCCACGTAACTGACGTAGGGGCGAGAGTTTGTTGTGCGGGATGCCGCCTGCAGCGTTTGTATCGGTCAGTGATACAAACGCTGCACTCATTTGGCTCGTCCGAAGCCGCGAAACGCAAAGCGCCGGAGCGGCCTGATCGATGAGTCTCTGCGGTCCGGGGTCGTAGACTCGGGCAGGCGTGCGACAACGGCCCAAGGGACTACCTCCCCTGGGCTGCAAGCGACGGTGAACCAGACGTGGACTAGGGGGCGTTATGGCAGAGGATCTCGACGAACTGCGACCGCCGGTCGACTACCCGATCACCACGTCCGAAGAGGACTCACTCCAGCGCGCTCCGTTGGCACATGATTTCGCCAAGAGCCTGCGATCACTCAGCACTGATCAGGGCGTCGTAGTCGGCGTCCTCGGGCCTTGGGGCTTCGGCAAGAGTTCCTTTGTCAACCTGATGAGGGAAGAGTTTGCGGCGGATCCCGCCCTTACTGTCGTCGACTTCAACCCTTGGCTCTTTTCTGGAACACAACAGCTCACGGACTTCTTCTTCGCTGAGTTGTCGTCCCAGCTTCGACTCAAAGACGGCGGCCGTTTCGGCGCGATCGCAGATCGCATCGACGAGTACAGCACGGTCCTGAGCCCGTTGGCCCTCATCCCGGGCTTCGGCTCCTGGTGGGATCGTTCGGTCAAGGCGTTTCAATCGGCCAACAGCATCCGCAAGAAGCGCGCCAGCGCAACGTCCAAGCGAACCAAGGTGGCAGACGCACTCGAACAAGTTGACCATCCAATCGTGGTCGTAGTCGATGACATCGACCGACTTACAACCCCTGAGATCCGCGACATCTTCAAGCTCGTGCGCCTCACGGCCAGCTTTCCCAACCTGATCTATGTGCTCGCGTTCGATCGCCATCGCGTCGAAGCAGCCCTCGACGAAGACGGTGTGCCTGGGCGGGCATACCTGGAGAAGATCATCCAATTGGCCTTCGATCTTCCTGCTGTCCCCGATACCCTGCTACGTTCGAAAGTCTTCGCGGAGCTCGACAGAATTCTCGAAGGCCTCGAAGGCTCTCTCTTCGACTCCACGCGATGGGCCGACATCTACTTCGAGCTCGTGGAACCACTGATGTCCAACATGCGGGACGTGTCCAGGCTCGCCCTCTCTGCCAAGCCGACGATCAATGCGCTGCACCAGGACGTCGAGCTCGTTGACGTCATCGCGCTGGAAGCCATACGAATCTTCCGGCCCGAGATCTTTGCGGACTTCCAGTCAGTACGAGCGTTGCTCACCAACATTGGATCATTCACGGACCTGCTGCTCAGGCAGCACAAGGCCAGGATGGAGGAGGTACTTGAGAAGTCCGGGGACGCTGAGTTCGTCAAGAACGTCATCAGACGACTGTTCCCGGCCGCCCAGCGCCTCTTTGAGAACTACTCGTATGGCCCGGGTTCATTGAGCCAGTGGCGCCGCCAGCATAGGGTCGCACATGCCGACTTTTTCTCGCTCTACTTGGATCGCGTCGCTCCAGCAGAATTGGCCTCGTTCCGTTCGGCGGAGCACGCCTTCACTTTGATGACCGAGGCTTCGGAACTCGACGAATTCCTTGATTCAATCCCCGATGAAAATGTCGAGGATACAATTGGTGCGCTCGAGGCGTACGAAGGGGAGTTCCCTCTGGAAGCCATCGTGCCATCCGCTGTCGTCCTCCTTAATCGAATACCGAAGCTACCCCATCGGCCGAATCAAGGGGTCTTCGGGATCAGTCGGCCTGACCTCACCGTCGTGCGGGTCGTGGTGAGAATGCTGCGGCGCATTGAGGACGAGAGCGAACGCGAGACTATTGTGCGCCGCATTCTCGCCAATGTGCACAGCTATTCGTCTCGGTTTCTCCTTATCCGCTCGATCGGCCACATCGAAGGCAGCGGATCACGGCTCATCAGTGAGCCCGTCGCGGCGGAACTGGAGGGCCAACTTGTCGATGAAGCCCGATCAGTCCTGCCCACTGACTCCGGCCAGGAATGGGACCTGCTTCGTGTGTATCTTTTTGCCACGTCCAGGGACGGAGAAGCCAGTCCCGTCAATGTCTCAGGCAATCCAGAGTTCGTACGGGATCTTCTGGTTTCAGCTAAGTCCTACCGTCGAACGCAGGCAATGGGTTCGCGGCACGCGGACATCGAGCCGGAACTTGCGTGGGATGCGCTCGTGAGAGTAATCGGGGAGGACCAACTTAGGGAAAGCGTCGCTTCGTTCCGCCAGGCCGACGCCGAAACCGAGCTCTTCGCACTTGCAGAGAAGTATCTGTCTGGATGGCACCCGCCGGAGTGGCCGGAATAGGCGCACGACGCGGAGAACCTTGTGCTCTCATGTGCCCGTCGGACCGACTCCGGCGGTCGAGGAGGCAAAGAGTTTGGGCTATTTCTCGAGGGCGGCCATTCCGAGCCGGGCGCAGGTCTCCGGTCCTCCCGGGATGACGGCGACGGTGTTGTCAACGACGCATTCGGCCAGATGCGCGATGTAGTGGCCGAAGCGGCCCAACAGGTCTGGGTCCGACGCGAGCGGGTGCCCGTTCTGGTCCTTGTAGTTATGGTGGGGACGACGCTCCCGGGTACGGGGGGACACGAAGCCCGTGGGGATGAGGTCGTCGGTGAACCCGGCGGGGTTCCTGCAGATGGCGAAGCGGTGGGATTGAAGGCAGAGAGAGACCTGCCCTGCTGAACGTCTCGGAAACCTCTACAATTCTGAGACTCTTCAGGCGCGGGGGGCTGCCGCCGAAGGTCGCGCGGTTTCGGAAGGAGTTGCGGTGCGCGTGCAAGCATTCGCCGACCGAAAAGAGAAGTAGGGACTGGCAAGATCACCTCGCCGGGGGCCTTCCGCGGGAGATGGAGGCGCCAAGCTCCGTTGCCCGGGAAACGGCTGCCTGCATTGCCTGCTCCGTGTGCTCCGCGATGGTGCTCTGGGCCAAGGTGGCAATGGCGCGTTCGGTGGCGCTGCCCTCGCTGGCGATCTCCGAGAGCAGTGAAGACGCTGTGCGCCCTGGTGCGTCGAGCAGGGCCATGGTGCCGTGGAATGTCTCGTCGACGAGTGTGCGGGCTGTCTCGTCCTCGAAGCCGAGGCAGCGCGCCGCGGCCGTGAACTCCTCGATGAGGAAGCAGACGTAGGCCGGGCCGGCGCCGGAGACCATGCTGAGCACGTCCAGGCGCTCGTCGGGAACCTCGACGACGGCGCCGAGGAGACCGAACAGTTCCCGGACGCGCCGGATGCCTTCTTCGCGTGCCCCTGGGCCGGGGGACAGGCCCGTCACCGCGCGTCGCATTTCGACGGCGAGGTTGGGCATGGCACGGACGGCGTCGACGTCCGGCGGGAGGGCGGATTGGATGGCAGACGCTGTGACGCCGATGGCCAGGGTCACGACTGCGCTGCCGGGCCTGACATCGTCTGCGATGTCCTCGACGAGCGGCATCGTCTGGGTCGGCTTGACGGCGAGCACGACGATGTCCGCCCACGAGGCGAGGTGGTTGTTGGCGCGGGGATCCTCTTCGAGGCTGATCCCACGGACGCCGGGACCCTGGTCGCAGGGCTGGCGGGTGGACGCCGCCAACTCGATCCTGGGTCCGCCGTTCGAACCGGTGAGCCCGGTCAGAAGCGCGCGCCCCAGCTGGCCCGCTCCGAGGACGGCCACGCGCAGCGGCCCGCCGTCTACGGGGTCTTCGCGCCCCTCAGCGCCGGGCCGCTTCACCTGCGACTCACCCATGGGCCGCGAGGAAAAGCCTGTCCGCGGTGTAGCGGTACCGGTCAGGGCCTTCGGATTCGTTGGGTTCGGTCCATGCCTCATAGCCTTCGGCTGCTTCATACAGTGCTCTGGGCTGGTTGCCCTCGGCGGCGAGCCAGAGAACCGACGAGTCCGGCATAGCGTCCTCCACGGTGCCGGCCCGCACGGTGCGGCTTCCGTTGCGGATCTCAACTCTGGCTCCGACGAGCGCGAACCAGCCGGTGCATGGGTGCAGGGCCATCGGGTCTGTCCTTCGTTCTTTGCAGCGCGATCGTGATCCGGTCCCTCGCGGGCTGTCAGCCGACGGGCTGCTTGAGGGAGTTCAGGGCGCCTTCGAGCCGGGCGAGGTCCGCCTCGCCGAGGCCGGCGGTGGGGCGGCGGGGGACGCCGGCGGGGAGGCCCTGTAGGGCCAGGCCTGCCTTGACGGCGGGGATGAAGGAGACGGAGAGCAGGGCGTCGATGACCGGGTAGAGCTTCTTCCACAGGCTCAGCGCGCCCGTGAGGTCGCCGTCGGCGATGCGCCGGGCGACGGTGACGATCTCGTCGGGGACGACGTTGGCGGTGCCGGCCATGACGCCGGCGGCCCCCTCGACCAGGGCGCTGTAGAGGTAGGCGTCCCAGCCGATGAAGGTGCCGATGACGTCACTGTGGTGGTGGATCAGTTGGAGGGCCTGTTCCCAGTTGGCGCTGGAGTCCTTGATGTAGCGGATGTTCTCGACTTCTTCGGCAAGGGCGCGGACCGTGGCCGGGTCGAGGTTGACGCCAGTGACGGCGGGGATGTTGTAGAGCATCACGGGGATGCTCACGGAGCGTGCCACGTCCTTGATGTAGGCGACGGTCTCCTCGAGGGAGAGCGGCTCGTAGTACGGGGTGATGAGCATGAGAACGTCCGCGCCGAGCTTCTCGGCCGCCTGGGAGAGGCGGATGGCCTCACCAGTGGAGGTGGCGCCGGTCTGGGCGATGACCGGGACCCGGCCGCGGGCCTGGTCGATGACGGTCTCGATGAGCAGCAGGCGTTCCTCGGAGGAGAGGGCGCCGACCTCGCCGGTGGAGCCGGCGGCGACGACGCCGTCGACGCCGGCGTCGATGGAGCGGTCGACGACGCGGCGGAGGGCGGCGACGTCGATCGCCTCGGTGTCGTCGAAGGGGGTGGCGAGGGCGGTCAGGACGCCGCGGAGTTCGGTGGTCATGAGGAGGTCCTTGGGTTCGTAGCGGTTCAGGCTGGGGCGGGCGGGGTCAGGCGACGGACTTCACGGCGGCGGGGCGGCCCTGGCGCCCGGTGGCCAGCAGGCTTGCGGCCTCCTGGGCTGCGGAGAAGCCGGAGGTGATGGAGCTCTCGGTGTAGAGGGTGCCGAGGAAGTCGCCGGCGAGGAAGACGCGGTCGGCGCCGCGCATGAGGGTGGTCTGGATCTTGGCCCGGCCGGGGAAGCAGTACGGGGAGGCGACCTTCCACCGCTCAGTGCGTGCCTCGACCACGCTGTCGGCGAAGCCGTGGCCGAGGATCTGGTCGAGGTCGGCGAGGTGGGTCGCGATGACCTCATCCTCGCTCTTCTCGAGCAGGGCCCGGCCCAGGCTGGCGGGGGAGAAGGTCATGAAGCTGCCGCCGGGCTGGCGCGCGGACTCGGTGCCGCGGACGATGCTGGCCTGGTTCAGGGCGATCGCGAAGGAGCGCTTGGGGGCGGCGATGGCGTAGATGTCGTCCCAGGGGCGGCCCGAGGTCTCGTTGGTGAGGAAGGCGGTGCTGACGTGCGGGCCGTACTTGACCTGGCCGAGGGCGTCGCGGAGGTCCTCGGGGAGGTCGACCCCGACCCGGTGGGAGACGTCGGCGGTGGTGGCGAGGATGACGGTGCGGGCCTCGACCTCGCGGTCGACGCCGTCCTGGGTGTAGCGGACGAGGACGGAGTTCTTCCGGTGGACGACCTCGTTCACGGCCGCGCCGAGCTGGATGCGGTCTCCGAGGGCCACGGCGATGGACTCGGTCAGGGTTGAGGGGCCGCCGACGATGCCGCGGTTGAGGCCCTGGCCGAAGCCGAGGACGAGGCTGAAGTAGCCGATGCCAGCGCCGGCGGAGATCTGGTCCATGTCCCCGGCGGATCGGGTGACGGTGGTCTTGAACAGGGCCGCGGCGTCCTCGTCGATGCTGCCGATGAAGTCCTGGAAGGAGGTGGTGTTCTCGAAGTCGTAGATTCGCTGCTGGCGCTGCGCACCGGACTCCCCGGGCCGCTTGCGGACGACGCCGGTGTACTTGGCGACACCGCTGACCACCTTCAGGCCTGCCCGCAGGGTGTCGAAGCGGGCCTGGAGGGACATCGGGATGCGGAACGGGTAGGTGGCGATGTGCCCCTTGCGGATGAACTTCCCGTTCATGGAGAGGGCCTGGAGGGACCCGGGGATCTCGACGGCGGAGACGCCGACCTCGTTCAGCAGCGAGTCGGTGGAGGAGCCGGGGCCGGCGAAGACGTGGCCTCCCCAGTTCAGCCAGTACGATCCGCGCCGCTCGGAGCGGATGCGGCCGCCTACCCGCGTGTCGGCCTCGAGCAGGAGGGTGTCCCAGTGGCGCAGGCGCCACCCGGCCGAGAGGCCTGCGAGTCCGGCACCGACGATGACTGCGTCTTTCATGTCCTTGGCTTTCTTTCTTCTAGGAGCGGGAGAGCTTGGGGGCGCGGGCGTGGACCCGGCGCGGCTTGGCGGTGGCGAGGGCGGCGCTCTCGGTGAGGGAGAGTCCGCGGGTCTCCGGGGCCCAGACGAGGGAGATAAGTGCGCCGAGGAGGGTGATGACGCCGGCGATGATCATGGTCGTGCCGATGCCGAGGCCGGTGAGGGCGAGCGGGACGAGGTAGGTGCCGGCGGCGGCGCCGATGCGGGAGAGCGAGGAGGCCAGGCCGACGGCGGAGCCGCGGATCTCGGTGGGGAAGAGCTCGTTGGGGTAGACCCACTGCATGATCTGGGTGCCGCCGATGAGCACGGCGTAGCCGGCGAAGAGGGCCATGATCGCCACGGTCGGGGCGCTGGGGAACAGGCCGAGGAGGAGCAGGGCGATGCCGGACCAGAGGAAGCTGTGGATCATGAGCGGCCGGCGCCCCATCTTGTTCACGAGCAGGACGGCGACGATGCAGCCGACCATGAACATGATGGTGATGACGGCGGAGCCGATCTGGCCCATGCTCCCGTCGAGGTGCAGCGCACCGAGGATGGCCGGGGCGAACGCGTAGACGGCGAACAGCGGGACGATCGAGGCGGTCCAGAAGATGGTCACGAACGCGATCCGGCCGCCGTAGCCCGAGCGGAACAGGGCCTTGACGTCCAAGTTCTCCTTGACCTCGTCGGGCAGGTCGGCGACGGTGACGCCGGGGCCGAAGACGGTCTGCAGGGAGGCGTTGGCCTCCTCGATGCGGCCCTTGCCGGCGAGCCAGCGCGGGGACTCCGGGGTGCCGATGCGGGCCAGGACGATGGCGATCGCGGGCAGGGCCGCGCTGGCGAGCATCCAGCGCCAGCCGTCGGGGCCGAGCTGGGTCAGCAGCTCCCCGACGACGTAGGCCACGGCCGCGCCGACGAACCACATCGTCACGAACAGGCCCAGGAGCGGGCCGCGGTACTTGCGCGGGGAGAACTCGGCCAGCAGCGACGTGGCGATCGGGTAGTCGGCTCCGACGGCCACGCCGATGAGCAGGCGCAGGATGAACAGCCAGCCGAAGTCGCCCACGAAGAACTGCAGGGCCGAGAAGACGATGATGGCGATGAGGTCGACCGTGAAGAGGACCTTCCGGCCGAACTTGTCGGTCAGCCAGCCGCCGAGGAACCCGCCGAAGAGGATGCCGACGAGGGAGGAGGCTCCGATCATGCCCTGCTGGACGTCGTCCAGGTGCCACTGGGGGGTGAGCTGGGCGAGGGCGACTCCGATGATCGAGAGCACGTACCCGTCGAGGAACGGGCCGCCCGAGGAGAACAGGGCAAGCTTCTTGTGGAAGGTGGACAGCGGGGCGTCGTCCAACGCGTTCTTCGTCATTGAAAGCTCCTGGTGATGTGCACCGCGAGAGGGCGTCGTAGGAAGGACAGCGGCGTCGAGCTGGTGCTCAGGATCTCGCAACCGAGGTTGTTGCTGTGATCCACGCCTCACCACAAGCGTAGGTTTAGATCAAAGATCACGCAAGGGGTTTTGATCAAAGATCCAAACGCTGTGAAGTGAGCCTCGCGGGGCCGGCGGACGGGGAGCTGGACCCGCGGGGATCTCGGCCTGCCCCTCGTCGTGGAGTGGCCCGGGGCCGAAGGTTGGCGGCCTGGATGGTTCGCGTCTGGAGGGTCTCGACGGCCCACAGCGTGCCGCTATACGGGGGACCGGCGCTTTGCCTCTACGGGGCTCTGGGGACTGGGGCTATCTGGCCGAGAAGGGCATTGCTCAAGGGGGGAACTATGCGTACGTCGCACCCCCATGCAGCGATCACGAGGGGCATGCGCAACTACAGGGGGTCGTTCAGCTTCCGTTGCGCTGGGCCGCCAGGAGGGCGCGGATGCGGTCCGTGGCGTTGACGAGCGAGGCGTCGTTGACGGAAGCCGCTGCGAGGGGGTCGCCCGCGCGGACAGCGGCGATGAGGTCCTTCTGGTACCGCCAGAGCGAATCGTCCCCGACGGCCTCGAGCGTGCCCTTCGCACCCACGATCTTGTACGCGCGGCACTGCTGCCACAGGCCCCGGATCATCTGGACCAGCAGCGGATTCCCGGCGGCGCGGTAGAGGATCTCCAGGAGGGCCTCATCGTGGTCGAGGAGCGGAATGACCTGGTGCCCGGCGATCGACTCGAGCATCAGGTCGTACTCGGCCTGCATCCGGTCGCAGTCCTGGGCCGTCGCGTGCTGCGCGCCGAGACGAGCGGCCTCGACCTCCAGCAGGCGGCGGATGTCGTAGACGTGCAGCAGCTCCTCGAGGGTGAGGGCCTTGACGACGGCGCCCCGGTGGGGCTGCCGCTCGACCATGCCGGCTTCCTCGAGGCGGCGGATCGCCTCCCTGACGGGCATCGGGCTGGTGCCGACCTGCTCGGCCAGTTCCCGCACGGTCAGTCGGGACCCGGCTGCCAGGTCGCCGCTGAGGATCGCCTGGTGGATCGTCTCGTAGACCTGATCCGTCAGCAGCGCGGGCTCGACCCTCTTGGAGATTGGCATAGATCAAATATACAAACCCCTCGGGCGGTCGAAGGCAAGACCCGCGTGCTCTCGCGGTGCAATCTGCCGCGCGGGTCTTGATCTTTGATCGAATCATGGTCACTATGAGAGACATCACATCGCCCAACCCGATCCCGGGGGAGGCGGCAGACCCTCTCCCTCAGCCCGAAACCGCACGGCCAGACTGGCCCCCAGAGGGAGCTCGTTTTCTCAGAAGGGCAATTCCCATGAAAGACCTTGTGACCTGTGGAGGCCGGGCCGCTGGCCCGGCGCAGGGCCGAGCGGTACCTCGGCTCGCCCGTCACGGCGGTAGAAGCCGATGAGCACCATCAGCGATACGCGCAAGGCCGCTGAGGCACCTGAGGAGATCCGGATGGCGCACCGCGCGCACTGGGGCTGGTGGGTCCTGACGGCATTCGTCGTCGTCTTCGCCGCTGGCATCGTGCAGATGCTCTTCACCAACCCGAACCTCGAGTGGGACGTCGTGGCGGACTGGTTCTTCAGCCAGAGCATCATCTTCGGCCTGCTGCGGACGCTGGAGCTGACTGTCCTCTCGATGCTGTTCGGGATCCTGCTGGGCATGCTCACCGCGGTCATGCGGCTCTCACCGATCAGGATCCTCTCCTCGGTGGCGTGGTTCTACACGTGGTTCTTCCGCGGCACACCGCTGCTGGTCCAGCTGATCTTCTGGTACAACCTCGCTGCGCTCTTCCCGAGGATCGGGATCGGCGTCCCGCTCGGCGGCCCGACGTTCTGGAGCGCCAACGCCAACCAGATCGTGACCCCGTTCATGGCGGCCCTGCTCGGTCTGGCCCTCAATGAGGGCGCCTACATGGCGGAGATCGTCCGCGGAGGCATCCTCTCGGTGGACCAGGGCCAGCAGGAGGCGGCTGTGGCGCTCGGGATGCGCTCGACGCGGGCGATGCGCCGCGTCATCCTCCCGCAGGCCATGCGGGTGATCGTCCCACCCACGGGCAACCAGGTCATAGGCATGCTCAAGTCCACCTCGCTGGTGAGCGTGACCTCGATGCCGGAGCTGCTCTACTCGGCCCAGCTGGTCTACAACCGCACGTTCCAGACGATCCCGCTGCTCATCGTGGCCAGCATCTGGTACCTCATCGTCACCAGCGTCCTGAGCCTCATCCAGTACTACATCGAGCGGCACTACGCCAAGGGCGGGCGCCGCGCGCTCCCTCCCACCCCGTGGGAGAAGCTCAGGCGCACGATCGCGAAATTCCTGCCTGCCCAGACCGCAACCTCGACCAGGAGGGCCTGATGAGCGCCCCACCCACCGCCGCCACGGCTCAGACAGCCCCGGACCGCGTCGAGCGCGAGGTCGTCCTGCGGGTGACCGGGCTGAAGAAGCGCTACGGCCCGCTCGAGGTCCTCAAGGGAGTCGACCTCACCGTCGAGCGCGGGGAGGTCATGTGCATCATCGGCCCCTCCGGCTCGGGCAAGAGCACCCTGCTGCGCAGCATGAACCACCTGGAGGAGATCGACGCCGGCCGGGTCGAGCTGGACGGCGAGCTGGTCGGCTACCGCCAGCGCGGCCACAAGTACGTCACCCTGCCCGAGAAGGTCCTGGCCAAGCAGCGGGCCAAGATGGGCATGGTCTTCCAGTCCTTCAACCTCTTCCCGCACATGACCGTCCTGCAGAACATCATCGAGTCCCCCGTCGGCGTGCTGGGACAGGACCCGAAGGAGGCCAAGAAGGAGGCCATGGCCCTCCTGGGCAAGGTCGGCCTGGCCGAGAAGGCACCCTTCTACCCCCGCCAGCTCTCCGGCGGCCAGCAGCAGCGCGTCGCGATCGCCCGCGCCCTGGCGATGAAGCCGAGGGTCATGCTCTTCGACGAGCCCACCTCGGCCCTGGACCCCGAACTCGTCGGGGAGGTCCTCGACGTCATGAAGGACCTCGCCCGCGAGGGCCTGACCATGGTCGTGGTCACGCACGAGATGGGCTTCGCCCGCGAGGTCGCCGACTCGGTGCTCTTCATGGACGGCGGAGTCGTCGTCGAGCGCGGAAAGCCCCGCGATGTCCTGCTGAACCCCCAGATGCCCCGCACCAAGGACTTCCTCTCCAAAGTCCTCTGACCCCGCTTCCCCGACAACGACGTCACCCCACCCATCCCACGACCTCACCGAAAGGCTCCCCCATGTCCCGACGCACCACCCTCCAGGCAACCTTCACGGCAGCCGCCGTGGCCGCCGTTGCCGCCCTCGGCCTCTCCGCCTGCTCCGACCCGGGCACAGCATCCAACGCAGGAAGCAACTCCTCGGCCAGCGCCGCCTCCTCCAAGGCCTCCAATGTCACCACGACCTGGGGGCTGAAGCCGGTCGACTCGGTAGCCTCGCTGGTCCCGGCCGAGTTCAAGGACAAGGCCATCCAGAACGGCATCTACAACGACTTCGCACCCCAGGACTTCGAGGAGAACGGCCAGCTGGTCGGCATCCAGCCCGACATCGTCCTCGCGCTCAGCGAGGTCATGGGCGTGAAGGTCAACAACGTCTCGGTGGGCACCTTCGACTCCCTCATCCCCGGCCTGAGCAGTGGCCGCTACGACATCTCCTCCGCCGACTTCGGCGTCACCAAGCCCCGCCTCGGTCAGGTCGACTTCGTCTCCGAGTTCGCGGTGGGCACCTCCTTCGCCACCAAGAACGGCAGCGGGATCACCATCGACAGCGCCTCCGACCTGTGCGGCCACACCGTCGGGGTCCTCTCCGGCTCCTACTTCATCGACCAGGTCAACCAGGCCAGCGCCGACTGCGCCAAGGCCGGCAAGCCCGCGGTCACCCTGCAGACCTACCCGGACGACGGCGCGCGCCTCCTGGCCGTCGCCAACGGCCGCAGCGAGGCGACCGCCACCACCACCGACGCCATGGCCTACGCCATCAAGTCCCAGAGCCTGCCGCTCACCCTCCAGAAGTTCGTCTACAAGCCCCTCGAGCTCGGCATCGCCCTGAAGAAGGGCAGCACCCTCGGCCCGGCCATGCAGGCAGCGATGAAGGAGATCGTCACCGACGGCACCTACGCCAAGATCCTGGCCAAGTGGGGCGTCAGCGACATCGCCTACCCCTCCGCGGACAAGGTCACCCTGTACAAGGACGCCTCCCAGCTCCCCAACAGCTGAACCCGCAACCGCCAGCCCCCTGATCCCCGCTGAAAGAGAAGACTCCCATGACCATCTCCGATAGCACCACGGCTGCCACGGACACAGCCGCGCCGGCCATCCGCCGCGCCCCCGACGCAGCCCCCCTCGTCCGCGCCGAAGAGCTCCCGCCCAGTGGACACTTCATCGACGGCACCTTCCGCGCCCAAGGCGGAGAGCTCGCCGACGTCATCGACCCGACCTCCGAGAACGCGTTCGCCCAGATCCACCTCGGCACCGCCGACGACGTCGACGCGGCCGTCAGCGCGGCACTGCGGGCCAAGGAGGCCTGGGGCAGGCTCGTGCCCAAGGAACGCGCCGAGCTCCTGCTCAAGATCGCCGACCGGGTGTCCGAGACCTCAGACCTCTTCGTCCGCCTGGAGTCCGCGGACACGGGCAAGCCGTTCGCGGTCTCCCGCGACGACGTCGAGAGCACTATCGACACGTTCCGCTTCATGGCCGGCGCCCTGCGCGCGACCACGTCCATGGCGGCCGGCGACTACGTCGAGGACCACCTCTCGCTCATCCTGCGCGAGCCGCTCGGCGTCGTCGGCGTCGTCACCCCGTGGAACTACCCGCTGCTGATGGCCGCGTGGAAGATCGCCCCGATCCTCGCCGCCGGGAACACCCTGGTCATCAAGCCCGCCGAGCAGACCTCCCTGACCACCCTGAAGTTCGCCGAGCTCACCGCCGACCTCCTCCCGGCCGGCGTCCTCAACGTCGTCACCGGCAAGGGCTCGGTCGTCGGAGCCCGCCTGGCCGAGCACCCGGACGTGGACATGATCGCCCTGACGGGCTCGGTCGGCAGCGGCAAGGCGGTCGCCCGCGCCGCGGCCGAGACGCTCAAGCGCGTCCACCTCGAGCTCGGAGGCAAGGCCCCCGTGGTGGTCTTCAAGGACGCCGACCTCAAGGCCGCCGCGGAATCCCTGCGCACCGCCTCGTTCTGGAACTCCGGCCAGGAGTGCGGGGCCGCCTGCCGGGTCCTCGTGCACGAGTCCGTCGCCGAGGAATTCACCGCACACCTCGTCGACCAGGTCCGCCAGCTCCCGGTCGGCGAACCCCTGGCCGGGGACGACATCGAGATCGGGCCCCTCTTCTCCAAGGCCCACTACGACCGCGTCCTCGGCTACATCGACCGGGCGGTCAAGGACGGCGTCCGGGTCGCAGCCGGCGGTTCGGCCCTCCCGGGGCCCGGCTACTTCGTCGCCCCCACCGTCCTTGCCGACGTCCCCGAAGGAGCCGAGTGCGCCCGCGAGGAGATCTTCGGCCCCGTCGTGACCATGGAGACGTTCGCCGACGACGACGAGGCGATCCGCCGGGCGAACGACGTCCCCGTCGGGCTCGCCGCTTCTGTCTGGACCGAGAACGCACGCCTCAGCCACTGGGCCGCCGCACGGATCGACGCCGGCACCGTCTGGGTGAACTCACACCTCGTCATCGCCACCGAAGCCCCCTGGGGCGGGTTCAAGGGATCCGGCTACGGCCGCGACCTCTCCCTCTACGCCCTCGACGACTACTCCCGCACCAAGCACGTCATGCACAACCACGCCCGCTGACCCCGACCCAGTCAGCCTCCGCCTCCCCGCGCCGCCAGCGCCGGGGAGGCGGAGGCTGAGTTATCCGCACGTGGTCGTCCGACCAGCGCCGACGACCCTGATGATGTCAGCCGGCTTGAAGCCCCTGTTCGTCCCGTCAAAGGTTCAGATTTGCCGATTCCGAGAACATCGGAGTGAGACATATTGATGGGACAGGCAGGGCCGTGAGGTTTCTCGGACTTTCCGAGCACATGCCCGGCCCAGGGGAGGGGCCGCTCGCCTCGTTACGGTGTCCCATCAAAGGAATCTATGACGGGACACGTACCGGCGTAGTTGTAGCGGCCGAGGGAGGGGCGCGCTCGTCTCTGTGTGCCGCTGAAGGATCCCCAGCGCGGCTGGGGGTTCGAACGATGATCTCCGACACTGTCGTCTTGCGAGAATTCGCAAGGAGGACAGATGGGAATCAGTGCAGGAGCCTTAGTCGGGGTCTTCACAGCACTGTTCGTGGTCTTGGTCTTAGTGTTCCTGATCGCTCGGCGCAAGCGGTAGATTCCTCGGCGTTCGCAAGCCGATCCTCGAGACCGCGTGCGGGCTCTTCGCCCGGAACGGGGTGCCTCCCTCATCGATGCTGACGGCGCCGCCGGTGTCCCCTCTGGCCAGATTGACGATCCCCTCGTGGGCCACCCTGTTGGCCTGGATCCACAGATCTTCGAACTGCGGACTGGCGACGAAGTTGGAGACGGTGGCGTGGATCAGTGTTCTCGTCTGCTCGGCGATGGCGGGTGCAAAGCCGGCGATCGCTGCTGCTGCGCGGGGCGCGGCGTTGCCCAGTTCGGCCATCGCGTCCCGGGTGATGCCTTCGATGTCGATGGCGCCGGTGATCTGTGCCGTGACCTTGTCTGAGATCTCCGCCTGGACCGCGGGGTCGGTGGCGAGGGGCGCCACAATGGCCGTATAGCGGTCGGTGTCGAGGACGTCGTTGCGCAAGTAGAGGGCAGGAACCGCGGCGAAGGAGAGTGCCCCGGTCAGGACCACGAGGATGACGGCGGCCGCGCTACGTGCTCTGGCCGTCACACTCTCGCGCAGCTGCTCTGCTTTCCCGGTGCTGCCGGAGGCAGCCCTCGACTGCTCGGCTTCAGCGCCTGACCGCCGGATGTCCGGCTCCTCAGGACCCCGGGTGCTGGCCCCGTCGTTGTCGCGGGAGACGTCGTGGTCGGATGTCATCGCGGGAAGGCCTGGCCTGCTTGGCGCCCCGGCGGACGACGGCCGTCCGCGGAGCGCGGACAAGCAGGCACACCCGTCAGCGGGGGGACAGCGAGCTGACTGTTTGATCGCTCCACGGGAACCACCTGCAGCGTCTGGAATCGGATAGGGGTTCTGGCAGTCGCGCCGACTGTTCCATTGTCCGGCCGGCGTGCCCAGACGGCCCTAGGACTTATGTCCTCATCGGCCCTTTGGCGCGCTCATAGCCGTGCCAGCGCGGAGCCACGCTGGCAGATGGCGTCTTTCGAGACACGTGCCGCATGGCGCTGAACGACCGTGCCGCCGTTCGGCGTTTCGGCACTATAGTCGGAGCCCATGGAGGAGCGTGTGCTGGGACGGACTGGCCGAGCGGTGTCCGCAATCGGGCTGGGGACATGGCAACTGGGTGGCGACTGGGGAGACGTCGGCCGAGGCGCCGCCGCACAGGTGCTCGACGCGGCCGCCGAATCGGGGGTGACCTTCTTCGACACCGCCGATGTCTACGGCGACGGCCGGAGCGAGCGGGCCATCGGGGAGTGGCTGGCGGCGCACCCCGACTCGGGCATCATGGTGGGCACCAAGATGGGACGCCGGATGCCCCAGGTCCCGGAGAACTACACGCTGGAGCACTTCCGCGAGTGGCTGGACCGCTCACGCCGCAATCTGGGCCGCGACACCCTCGACCTCGTCCAGCTCCACTGCCCGCCCACCCCCGTCTACTCCGAGGACAGGGTCTTCGACGCCCTCGACCAGCTGGTCGAGGAGGGCGTGATGCGCCACTACGGTGTCAGCGTGGAGACGACCGGGGAGGCACTGGCCGCGATTGGCCGGCCCCACGTGGCCACCGTACAGATCATCTTCAACCCCTTCCGGCTCAAGCCGCAGGACGAGGTCCTCCCCGCGGCGCAGGAGGCCGGGGTGGGAATCGTGGTCCGCGTGCCGCTCGCCTCCGGCCTGCTCAGTGGCAAGTACAGCCGCAGCACCACGTTCCCCGAGGGGGACCACCGCAACTACAACCGCACCGGCTCCGCGTTCGACGTCGGGGAGACCTTCTCAGGGGTGGACTTCGAGCGGGGCCTCGAGGCCGTCGCCGAGTTCCAGAAGCTCGTCCCTGAAGGGCTGACCACGGCGCAGGCTGCCCTCGCCTGGATCATCTCCCAGCCGGGGGTCTCGACCGTGATCCCAGGGGCGAGGAACGCGGACCAGGCGCGCGCAAATGCGGCAGCGGCCGCCGGAGTCGCGTCGCTGGGGCCGGAGTTCGACGCCGGCGTGCGGCGGATCTACGACACGTACTTCCGCGAGGTGATCCACCCGCGCTGGTAGCCGGTCCGAGGCACTCGGGCGGGGCGCCGTCCGCCGCCCGGGAGCCCACTACCCCAGGAGGAGGCCATGGGAAGGCGATGGGGCTACTTCGCTGCCCTGGTGGGCGCGGTCTGCGTCGCTTTCATCGCCTCCATGGTCTTCTTCCGGCAGGAGCGCACGGTCCGCAGCGATGTGATCCAGGGATTCCTCATTGGCTACGGCCTCGCGTTCGCCACCGCCCAGGCGTATGCGCGCATCAGGGCCACGAGGGTCAACGGCTGGGTCACCATGGCCGGCTTGGGGCGTCCCGGCAGCGGCATGCTGTTCCGGGCGGCGGCCGCGCAGCTGTTCCCCGGGCCCGTCAACAGCCCGGAGGAGGCCGTGTACTGGTGGGCCACGGCAGACGGAACGGGCCGGCCGCTCGATGGCCGTAACGCCTACACCCTGCACTTCCCGCCCGGCTCGCTGCCGCCGAACAATGCCTTCTGGTCCCTGACGATGGGGGACGGAAGGAACCGGCTCGTCCCGAACCCCCTCAGCCGCTACAGTCTGGGGGACCGGTCCGGGTTGGTCCCGAACGCCGACGGTTCGGTGGACATCTGCCTCCAGCAGGCGGCGCCCGAGGGCGGGGAGTCCAACTGGCTGCCGGCGCCGCCGGGGCGCTTCATCCTCTGGCTGCGTGTCTATGAGCCGGCGCCGGCCATCCTCGACGGCACCTACCGCCCGCCCCCAGTGGCCAGGACGGCGGGACGGCCATGAGGAGCGAACACCTGCTCATCTTCTTTGCAGTCGCGGCGGCGACGTGGTGGGCAGCCGTTTACTTCTGGCCGCGCCTGCTCCTGTCCGTGTTCAAGAGGGCCCTGCTGGTCAAGGGATTCGGAGAGGGCCCGGTCCCGGTCAACACCCTCTACACCCAGCCGGAGGCCGCCTTCGCCGATCCCCTGCGAGCGCCATCCTCCGGATCCCGGCTCATGTCCGTCGGGGTGAACCGCGACACGCTCCTCACCGTGGGCTGGCTCGACCTCTCCCGCGGGCCGCAGGTCCTGCACGTGCCCGACATGGACGGCCGCTACTACAGCGTCCAATTCACGGACCCCTACCGCAACACCAACTTCGCCTACATCGGCAGACGCACCACGGGCACAGACGCAGGGGAGTACCTCATCACCGGGCCCGGCTGGGCGGGGAACGTGCCGCCCGGCATGCGGCACATCGCCTCACCCCGCCGCTCCGCGCTCGTGATCGGGCGCGTCCTCGTTTCCGGCGGGGACGACCTCAGGGCCGCCTACACCCTCTCGAGGCAGCTGCGGCTGACGCCACAGGTGTGAGCGCGGCAGCCGCCCGGACGGCCTGGGGGAGTCCGCTGTCGGCAATCCTCCGGACTACGAAGATCGGGTCCCCGGGCGGCCTCCTGCGGCGCCCGGCCGCCAGGCTCGTGAGGATGACGCATCGCGTCGGCGTGCCCGCCTCACTGAGCCGGCGGCACATCGCCTCCGCATCGCCGTCGGGGAGGTGCTCGTCGAGGACCACGACCTGCGGCGCACACCGGCGCGCCAGCTGGGCACCCTCGCTCACCGTCCCGCCCTCGCCCACCACGTCCACGCCCTCCTCCTCGAGCATCTCCCGCAGCGCGCTCAGGAGCGGGCGGTAGGCGCTCACCAGGAGCACGCGGGTCTTCTGGTCTGCTCCCATGACGTCTTCCTGTCCGGTCCGCTTCGACGGGAGCCGGCGGGCTGCCGGACGGCGAGGCGATATGACAAGTATGAAAAGCGTTCAGTGAGCCTGTCTAGAGCATGACAGCCTCGTCACACCCGACCACGCGGCGGGCCAGAGCGCGGCTCTGGCGATGGCGGCCGGAGCAGGGCGCCTATGATGCGTGGCATGGACCTGGCCGCCATCGCCGCCGAGCTCTACACCCTCACGCCGAGGGACTTCACCGGCGCGCGCAACGACCGCGCCAAGGAGCTCCGGCGCGAGGGGCAGCGCGCGCTCGCCCAGCGGGTGGCTCGGCTCGCCAAGCCATCCGTCTCCGCCTGGGCAGTCAACGCGCTCGCCGTCGGAAGGGCCGAGGCCCTGCAGAGCGTCGTCGCGCTCGGCGCCCAGCTGCGGGAGGCCCAGGAGGACCTCGACCCCGGCCGCCTGCGCGCCCTCGCCAAGGACCGCACGCAGCTCCTGCCGCAGGCCGTGGCAGCCGCGCGCGCCACCGCGCACCGCTCGGGCATCGCGGTGAGCGACGCCGCGGCGGCGGAGATCGAGCAGACCCTGCGCGCCGCCATGTCCGACGCCCTGGCCTCCGCGGCGGTGCAGAGCGGACTCCTGCTCCACGCCCTCGAGGGAAACGGCCTCGAACCGGTGGACCTCTCCGGCGCCGTCGCGGTGCCCGAGGTGCTCGACCGGCCCCCTGGGACTGCCGAGGCCCTGCCCGTGGGAGCCACCGGCCACAATGTGGGCGAGGCGCACCGCGCCGACGGCGGGCGGTCGCGGGACGGTGCGGGCCGGCGTCGGACGGGGGACGCGAAGCGGAAGGCCGAACAAGAGCGGCAGCAGGCAGAACAGCTCCGGCGCGAGGAGCGCGCGGAGGCCGAGGCGGACCGCGACGAGGCCGCACAGGCCCTTGACGAGGCCCAGGCCGAGCTCGCCGGCACCGAGCGGGACGCCGCGGACGCTGCCGCCCGCGCCCGCCGCCTGGCCGACGAGCTCGATCGCCTTCGCGCGCGGATCACGGAACTCGAAGATGACGTCGCGGCGGCCGAACGCGAGGCGGCGGCAGCAGAGCGTGCCCGGAAGCTTGCTTCCCGCCTCGTGGACCGCGAACTCCGGGCGGTGTCGAAGGCCCGGGAGCGCCTCGCCGCCCTGGACTGACCCGGCTCGGACGCCCGTCCCGAGTCGACGCAGCCCGGGGGCCATGCCACGCTGGGCAGATGGTCCCCCTTCCCCGTCAGCCCCGTGCCGCACTCCGACAGTTCCTCGTCTGGGCGCCCTCGGCGACCCGCAGCGGCCTGAGGGAGGCCGCCTCGGCCGAGCGCCTCCTGCTTGCCGGCAAGACCGCCCTCGCGGCGGGCATCGCGTGGGCCTTGGCGCAGCTCATGCCCGGCTCGCTCGGCCAGTACCCGTACTACGCACCGCTCGGCGCCCTCGTGAGCATGTACCCGACCGTCGCCGACTCGCTGCGCAACGGCCTGCAGAGCCTCGTGGGGCTCGCGCTCGGCATCGGCGTGGCCCTGTTCGTGGGCAGCTTCGCCGACACCGCGGCCTGGTCGGTCGCTCTCGTGGTCGGGGTGGGCATGATCGTGGGCGGCCTCCCACGGATGGGCAGCGGCCGCGAGTGGGTCCCCCTCGCCGCGCTCTTCGTCCTCGTTGCGGGCGCCAACCGGCGCGATGTCTTCTCGCTGGCCTACCTTGTCCAGATGGGCCTCGGCGTGGCCGTGGGTCTCGCGGTGAACTGGGTCGTCTTCCCGCCGCTGCGCGTCGCGGCCGTGACGCCGGCCTTCGCGCGCCTGCGCCATGCGCTCGGCGACCAGCTCGAGGACATGGCCGCCGCTGTCACGGAGGAGGAATGGCCGCCGAGCCGGAAGGAGTGGTCCACGAGGGAGGGCCTGCTCGCGACGACCGCGGCGGAGGTGCGCGTGGCCGTCGAGGAGGCCGAAGTCAGCGCCCGGGCCAATCCCCGCAGGAAGCGGCACCACCGGGACCTCGCCGCCGACCTCGCGGACCTGCAGGCCCTCGAGCGGGCCACGTTCAGGGTCCAGGACATCACGGACGTGCTCACGAGCGTGATCTGGGAGGAGCACGCCGGGACGCGGGTGCCGGCCGGGCTGACCCCCGAGCTGGCTGCGGCGCTTCTCGCCACCGCGGAGGCGCTGCGGGGCTGGGGCGAGGAGGACGCCCCGGAAGGGCTGTGGGACCGCGCCCAGGAGGCCATCGACGCTCTCAGCGGCTCCTACCACGAAGTGGCCGTGCGCGAGGCTGCCGGCGACGCCACCGCCGCGATCTCGCTCGCGCTGTCGCGGATTGTCCGCATGGTCCGTGACCGCCTGGATTCCCGCGAGACCGAGCCTGACGCGCCCACCGCAGACGACGGCGCCCCCGACGACGGCGCTGCCGGCGACGGCGCCCCCGGTCCGGCTTAGGGCGCGGGGCGCCGCGACTCCGCCTCGGCCCCGCCGTGGTCGGGCTGCTTCTGGGCATCGCGCGGCATGGCGAGGACCGCCGCCACGGCGAGGGCGGCGACCACGAGCACGGCGAGGAAGACGGCCCCCGAGGCGGGCACGACGGCGAGTGGCTGGCCGGGCGCGGCCGCGTAGATCCCGTTGGCGATCGCGCCGAACACGGCCACGCCGAGGGCACTGCCGATGGAGCGGGCGAAGAGGTTGGTGCCCGTGACGACGCCCCGGCGGCTCCAGTCGACGCTCGACTGCGCGGCGATGAGCGTGGGTGAGGCGGTGAGGCCGAGTCCGAGCCCGATCACGAAGCAGCTGCCTGCGACGAAGAGCACGTCCGGGGTGTGCGCCGTCGCCGCGAGCACGGCCGTGCCCGCCACGGCCACCACGATGCCGATGACTGCGGTGCGGCGGAAGCCGATCCGCAGGTACAGCCGGCCGGACTGCGAGGCGCTGATCGGCCAGCCGAGCGTGAGGGCGGCCAGGGCGAGGCCGGCGACGACGGGGGAGGCGGACACGGCGCCCTCGAGGAACGTGGGCACATACGACGTCAGGCCCAGGATCATCGCTCCGACGCCGAACGAGACCAGCGTGGTGGTGAGCAGGAGCCGTCGGGAGATAACCCAGGTGGGCAGCACCGGCTCTGCGGCGCGCCGCTCCGCGAGCAGGAAGACCACGAACAGGGCCGCCCCGGCGGCCGGCACGCCGATGCCCAGCGGCGAGGCCCACGCCCAGGCCTGGCCGCCCTCGAGCGCGCCGAGGATCAGCAGCGTCATCGCCACGGTCAGCAGCCCGGAGCCCAGGAAGTCGATCCGGTGCCGCTCCTTCTCGAAGGACTCGTGGAACGTGCGGGCGAGCATCCAGGCGGCGAGCACGCAGAGCGGGATGTTGATCAGGAAGATCCCGCGCCAGATGCCCAGTGACGCGAAGACGCCGCCGAGGGTCGGGCCGACCACGGAAGAGACAGCCCAGACGCTCGCGAGGTAGCCCTGCGCCTTGGCACGCTCCGCGACCGTGTAGATGTCCCCGGCGATCGTGATGGCCATGGGCTGCACGGCTCCGGCGCCGAGCCCCTGCACGACGCGGAATGCGATGAGCGCCCCCATGGTCGGGGCGAGTCCGCACAGGACCGAGCCGAGCAGGAACAGGCCGATGCCCGTGAGGATCAGCGGCTTGCGGCCCAGCATGTCAGCGAGCTTCGCGTACACCGGCACCGAGACGGCCTGCGCGAGCATGTAGGCGGAGAAGAGCCATGGGAACGAGGAGAAGCCGCCGACGTCGCGAACGATCGACGGGACGGCCGTCGCGACGATCGTCGAGTCGATCGCCACGAGGCCCGTCGTGAGCATGAGGGCGATGAGGATGGGGCCGCGGTCGGAGCGGAAGCCCACGTCGGCTCGGGTGACGGTCATGATGGTCAGAACCGCGCGGGGCGCGCAATTAGTCCCCGCGGCGGCCGACGGCGGTGCGGCGCCCCCTCCCGCTGGCGATAAAGTGGACGGGGCCGCGCAACGGCGAGCAGGCCAGGAGAGGAGCGGAACGTGACGCAGCAGGCAGGGACATCGGCCGAGTGGGCGCAGGAGCTGCCCGAACTGGCCGCGGGCGACTTCTACTACGAGGACCTCGGCGGCGGCCGCTACCGATCCACCGTCCACGCGCAGGGCGCCTGGAACGCGCACGAGCAGCACATGGCCCCAGCCTCCGGCATCCTCGCCCACGCCCTGGCCCAGCACGAGCCGCGGCCCGAGATGCGCATCGCGCGCATCGGCTACGAGATCCTCGGTCTCATCCACGCCGGCGAGTTCGAGGTCACCACCCGCACCGTCCGCCCCGGCAGGACGATCGAGCTCCTCGAGGCCGAGCTCAGCGCCCAGGGCCGCCCCGCCGTCCGGGCCACCGCATGGCGGCTCGTCACCGCAGACACCTCGGCCGTCGCCGCGGTCGAGGACCCGCGGATCCCGCCGCGCGAGGAGTGCGAGCGCTGGGACGGGGCCACCGAATGGCCCGGAGGCTACATCCGCTCCCTCGAGATGTACCAGGCACCGGGCCACCGCTCGGGCAGCGGCACCGTGTGGATCCGCACCGCCCACCCCCTCGTCGGCGGCGCGGAGACCCCCGACTGGGTCAGGCTCATCGGCCTCGTCGACACGGCCAACGGCATCGCGACCCGGGTCCCGCCGGGCCGGGGTAGCTGGGCCTTCCCGAATGTCGACCTCCAGATCCACATGTACCGCGAGCCCCGGGGCGAGTGGCTGGGCATCGACAACTCGGTCTCCTTCGGCGCCGACGGGATCGGCCTGACCTCCTCGGTGCTGCACGACGACGACGGGCCCTTCGGCCGCGCCGAGCAGATCCTCACGCTCCGCAGGAGCTGATCCATGGCGGAGTGGAACGGCGGCGCCCTCGTGCCGCTCGACGTCATCTCCGGCACCGGCCTGCCCGCCGCCGACGGAGGCGGGGCCGCGGCCGAGCTCGCTCGCGCCATGGAACTCCTCGACGAAGTCAAGCGCGGCGCCCGCGGCGGCACGCTCAGGCTCTACCGCCCCCGGCGCACCCTCGCGTTCGGGCAGCGGGACACGCGCCTGCCGGGCTTCGAGGCGGCCCGATCGGCGGCCCTCGCGCACGGCTTCGAGCCGGTGGTGCGCCGGGCCGGCGGACGGGCGGCGGCCTACCACGCCGGCACCCTGATCGTGGACCACATCGAGCCGGCGCGCGAGGCCATGGTGGGCCACCGCCACCGCTTCGAGGTCTTCGGAGACCTCTACGCGGGCGCCCTGCGCACCCTCGGCGTCGACGCCCGCGTGGGCGAGATCCCGGGCGAGTACTGCCCCGGCGAGTTCAGCGTCCACGGCGTCCACGGCGTCCCGGCCGGCCCGGACCCGGCGGGCGGCCCGGGAAGCACGACGGCGGGCGGCCGGCTCAAGCTCGTCGGCACGGCCCAGCGGGTGGTGGCCGGGGCCTGGCTGTTCTCCTCGGTCTTCGTGGTCGCCGACGCCGCACCCGTGCGGGCCGTGCTCACCGACGTCTACCGGGCCCTCGCGCTGCCGTTCGACCCGGCCACCGCCGGTGCCGCGGACGACCTCGTGCCCGGCCTCACTGTCGACGCCGTGGAGGACGCCCTGCTGGCCATGTACCGGGACCAAGGCGCCGTCAGCTGACGGGGGCCTCCTTCGCCTGACTGAGGAGGGCGAGCGCGTCCTCCCTGTCGAGCCGCTCCTGGCGGTACTGCTCGAGGAGGATCGTGAGCATCGCGTCGGCCTGCTCCGCATCATCGGCGCCCATCGCCTCGGCCGCGAAGGCCACCCGGAGGTTCAGCGCGTAGGCGTCTGCAGCCGTCTGGGCCAGACAGAGGTGCGTGGAGACCCCGGCGAGCAGGATGCGCTCGGTGCCCCACGTCCTCAGCCGCTGCAGCAGGTCCGTGCCCACGAACGCGCTGTCCCGGCGCTTGACAAGCTGGGGCAGGCCCTCGACGTCCAGCTCGGCGAGGGACTCTGCCTGCTCGGTGCCGCGGAAGGCAAAGCCCTGCCCGTCGTCGAGCATCGCCAGGGTCCACGTCGACCGGTCGCGCTCGTGCTCGGTGCGGACCACGAGGGCCGGGGCCTCCGAGCTCCGGGCCGCGGCGATCAGCTCGTTGCACGCGGCGACGAGCCGCCCGCGCTGGGCCGCGAGCTCGGGGAACTCGAAGAACGAGTTCTGCATGTCGATGATCAGCAAGGCGGTGCGCATGCCCGCGCCTTACCCGCGGGCGCGGGCACGCACACACATCCCAGGCCCGGCCATCGCCGGTCCGGGCCGGTCCGGGGTCAGTGGCCGCGGTCGATCCATTCCTGCAGGTGGGGGGCCTCGGCGCCGATCGTGGTGGGGTCGCCGTGGCCGGTGTTGACCGTGGTGTCGGGCGGGAGGGTGAGCAGGCGGGTGCGGATGGAGTCGATGATGGTCGGGAAGTCGGAATAGGACCTGCCCGTGGCCCCGGGGCCGCCGGCGAAGAGGGTGTCGCCGGTGAACACGGTGGCCAGTGCGGGGGCGTGGAAGCAGACCGAGCCGGGGGAGTGGCCCGGGGTGTGCAGGGCGGTCAGCTCGGCCCCCGCGACCGTGAAGGCCTGCCCGTCGGCGATCCCGGCGTCCGGGGCGGTGCCCGGGTAGACGGCCTCCCACAGCATCAGGTCGGCCGGGTGCAGGAGCACCGGCGCGCCGGCCCGGTCGGCGAACTCGCGGGCGTGGCGGATGTGGTCGTCGTGGCCGTGGGTGAGCAGCACCGCGGCCACGGTGCGGCCGGCGACGGCGGCGGCGACAGCGTCGGCGTCGTGCGCGGGGTCGATCACGAGGACCTCGGCGTCGTCGCCGACGATCCACACGTTGTTCTCCACCTCCCACGTGCCCCCGTCGAGGGAGAAGGTCCCGGCGGTGGTGACCCGCTCGATCCGGGCCCGGCCCTGCCCGCTCACAGCTCGACCACCGAGCGGAGGACCTCGCCGCGGTGCATCTTGGCGAACGCGGCCTCGACGTCGCCGAGCCCGATCCGCTCGGTCACGAACGCGTCCAGGGGCAGCCGGCCGAGCTTGAACTGCTCCACGAGCATGGGGAAGTCGCGGGAGGGCAGGCAGTCGCCGTACCAGGAGGACTTCAGCGACCCGCCGCGGCCGAAGACGTCCAGCAGGGGCAGCTCGAGCGTCATCTCCGGGGTCGGGACGCCGACGAGGACCACCCGGCCGGCGAGGTCGCGGGCGTAGAAGGCCTGCCTGTAGGTCTCGGGGCGGCCGACGGCGTCGATCACCACGTCCGCGCCGAAGCCATTCGTGAGGTCCCGGATCGCCTCGACCGGGTCGGTCTCCTTCGAGACGACCCCGTGGGTGGCGCCCAGGGACTTGGCGAGCTCGACCTTGGCGGGGTCCAGGTCGACGGCGATGATCGTCGTCGCGCCCGCGAGCTTCGCCCCGGCGATCGCGGCGATGCCCACGCCGCCGCAGCCGATCACGGCCACGGACTCACCGCGCTTCACCTCGCCGGTGTTGATCGCGGCGCCGATGCCGGCCATGATGCCGCAGCCGAGCAGGCCCACGGCGGCGGGGTCGACGTCCTCGTCGATCCGGGTGCACTGCCCGGCGGCGACGAGGGTCTTCTCCGCGAAGGAGCCGATGCCCAGGGCCGGGGAGAGCGGCGTCCCGTCGGCCAGGGTCATCTTCTGGGCCGCGTTGTGGGTGGCGAAGCAGTACTGCGGCTGGCCCTTGGCGCAGGCCCGGCACTGCCCGCACACCGCCCGCCAGTTCAGGATCACCCGGTCCCCGGGCTTCAGGTCCGTCACATCCCGGCCGACCGCGGAGACCACCGCGGTGGACTCATGCCCGAGCAGGTACGGGTAGTCGTCCCCGATCCCGCCCTGCTTGTAGTGCAGGTCGGTGTGGCACACCCCGCACGTGAGCACGTCCACGAGCGCCTCGCCCGGGCCCGGATCCGGCACCAGAATCGTCTCCACCGCCGCCGGGGCACCCTTCGAGCGCACCACCACGCCCCTCACCTCATGCATCCTGGGCTGCTGAGCTGTGCTGGCCATGAAAAAACCTCCCCTGACTCGTCCTACGGTGTGGGGCCATCGTAGGAGGGGCCGGGGGAGGCCGGGCAAACCGGGTCCGAAGTGCAGACGGCGGGCGGGCCGCCGTCTGCACGGGACCAGTCAGAGTCCGAGCTTGGCCTTCACCTGCGCCGCCGAGGGATTGGTCGCGGCGGTGCCGTCCGGGAACAGCACGGTCGGGACGGTCTGGTTGCCGCCGTTGAGCTGCTCGACGAGCTCGGCGGTGCCCTCGACCTCCTCGATGTTCACCTCGGTGTAGCCGATGCCCTGGGCGTCCAGCTGCTTCTTGAGCCGGTTGCAGTAGCCGCACCAGGTCGTCGAGAACATCGTGATGGTGCCGGCGGCCGGGGTGAAGGTGTCCATGGGTGTACTCCTAGGGGTTGGGGGATCCAAGCAGTGAGAACGTTCAGCGGACGCGGGAAATTCCCGGCGCCGGCAGGGCTCAGCCGGCCGCTTCGATGAGCTCAGGGCCGTCGTTGCGGACGCTGTTGACGAGGCTGCCCACCACGCGCGGGGCCAGGTGCGGCTCCGGCATCGAGTCGATGAGCGCCCTGACGTCCGCCTCGGCGGTCGTCTCCGGGTCGAGCCAGTCCGACCACATGTCGCGGGGGACGATGACCGGGGTGCGGTCGTGGATGTAGCCCAGGGCGTCCGACGCCGGTCCGGTGAGGATCGTGCACGTGCGCAGCCACCGGTGGGGATCGTCCGGCGGGAGGGTCGGGTCCGGCCAGTTCTCGAACAGCGCCGCGAAGGCGAGCAGCCCGTCGTCCTGCGCGTGCAGGTAGGTCGGGACCTTCTCGATGCTCCCGGGCTTCGCCGTGCTCTCCCTCTTCTCCCACTCGTAGTAGCCGTCCGCCGGGACGAGCGCCCGCTTGGCCGCGGCGGCCTTGCGGAAGGAGGGCTTCTCCGTGACCGTCTCACGGCGGGCGTTGATGAGGCGGGCGGCGCCCTTGGTGTCCTTCGCCCACGGGGGCACGAGTCCCCACCGCGCCGTGACGAGCTTGCGGGAGATCTCCCCGGTGTCCTTCTCGCGCCGGTCCAGGATGATCGGAACCGGGTCCGTGGGCGCGATGTTGAAGGAGGGCTCGAGGGCGTCGACATAGGTCTCGTCGACGTCGAATTCCGCCACGAGGTCCCCCACGGGCCGGGCCATGACGTATCTGCCGCACATGCGCCCATTATGGCCGCGGCGGCTCCCGCGGGCCACGACGGCGGCGGCCCGTCGCCGCCCGGGACGGGGGACGCGATCCGATAGGCTTGACGCTGGCTGGCTGTGGTCCCCGTATGCCACAAGCTATGAAGCCGGAACATGACGAGGAGACACCCGTGCCAGAGGCCCAGCAGATGACGATCACCGTCGACGGCGAACAGCGAACCGTGACGGAGGGCACCACGGGAACCGAGCTGTTCGACGGGCACCGCGAGATCGTCGTGATGCGCGTCGACGGCGTCCTGAAGGACCTCGACCAGGCCGTCCCCGGCGGCGCCGCGGTCGAGGGCGTCGACATCGCCAGCGAGGACGGCCTCAACGTCCTGCGGCACTCGACCGCCCACGTCATGGCCCAGGCGGTGCAGCAGCTCCGCCCCGGCGCCAAGCTCGGCATCGGCCCGTACATCAAGGACGGCTTCTACTTCGACTTCGACGTCGACGAGCCGTTCACTCCCGAGGACCTGCGCACCCTCGAGAAGATGATGCTCAAGATCGTCAACCAGAACCAGGTCTTCCGGCGCCGCGTCGTCACGGAGGTCGAGGCCGGCGCGGCCATGGCCGACGAGCCGTACAAGCTCGTCCTCCTCGGGGTCAAGGACCAGGACTCGAAGGCGCACGACGCCGCCGCGAAGGAGGGCGCGAACGTCGAGGTCGGCGCGGGCGAGATCACGATCTACGACAACATCGACCGCAAGAGCGGCGACGTCATCTGGTGCGACCTGTGCCGCGGACCGCACCTGCCCAACACCAAGCTCATCTCCAACGCCTTCGCCCTCACCCGCTCCGCGGCCGCGTACTGGCTCGGCAACGAGAAGAACGTCCAGCTCCAGCGGATCTACGGCACCGCCTGGCCCACCAAGGAGGCCCTCAAGGCCTACCAGGATCGCATCGCCGAGGCCGAGCGCCGCGACCACCGCAAGCTCGGCGCCGAGCTGGACCTGTTCTCCTTCCCCGACGAGCTCGGCTCCGGCCTGCCCGTGTTCCATCCGAAGGGCGGGATCATCAAGCGGGAGATGGAGGACTACGTCCGCCGCCGGCACATCGAGGAGGGCTTCCAGTACGTCGGGACCCCGCACATCTCGAAGGACGGCCTGTTCCACACCTCGGGCCACCTGCCGTACTACGCGGACACCATGTTCCCGCCGCTGCACGTCGACGAGGAGCGCGACGAGGACGGCAACATCACCAAGCCGGGCCAGGACTACCGCCTCAAGGCCATGAACTGCCCGATGCACAACCTGATCTACCGCTCGCGCGGCCGGTCCTACCGCGAGCTGCCGATGCGGCTGTTCGAGTTCGGCCACGTCTACCGGTACGAGAAGTCGGGGGTGGTCCACGGCCTCACCCGCGTGCGCGGGTTCGCCCAGGACGACTCCCACTCGTACGTGACCAAGGAGCAGGCGCCGGGCGAGGTCAAGCACCTGCTGACGTTCATCCTCTCCCTCCTGCGCGACTTCGGCCTCGACGACTTCTACCTCGAGCTCTCCACCCGTGACCCGGAGTCGGACAAGTTCATCGGCACCGACGAGCAGTGGGAGGAGGCCACGGCCGTCCTCGAGCAGGTGGCCCTCGAGACCGGGCTCGAGCTCGTCCCGGACCCGGGCGGCGCCGCCTACTACGGCCCGAAGATCTCGGTCCAGGCCCGCGATGCGATCGGCCGGACGTGGCAGATGTCCACCGTCCAGTACGACTTCAACCAGCCCGCCCGCTTCGGGCTCGAGTACCAGGCCGCCGACGGCACCCGCCAGGAGCCGGTCATGATCCATGCCGCGAAGTTCGGCTCGATCGAGCGCTTCCTGGGCGTCCTCACAGAGCACTACGCGGGCGCATTCCCGGCGTGGCTCGCCCCCGTCCAGGTCGTCGCCATCCCGGTCGCGGAGGCGTTCAACGACTACCTGTACGACGTCGTGGACCGCCTGAAGAAGGAAGGGATCCGCGCGGAGGTCGACGCCTCGAGCGACCGCTTCCCGAAGAAGATCCGCACGGCGAGCAAGGAGAAGGTGCCGTTCGTGCTCATCGCCGGCGGCGACGACGCCGACGCCGGGGCCGTCTCGTTCCGGTTCCGCGACGGCAGCCAGGACAACGGCGTGCCCGTCGAGGCGGCCGTGGCGCGGATCGTCGAGGCCGTCCGCTCGAGGGCCCTCTGACATGGCGGGGTCCGGGGGCGCCCAGGGCCAGCACGCGGACTCGGCCGTCGAGGCGGCCGCGGCTGACGCCGCGGTGACCGACCCGTTCGAGCTCCCCGGGACGCCGGACGCGTTCGGGCGCCTGTGGACCCCGCACCGGATGGCCTACGTCAAGGGCGGCCAGGGCCAGTACAAGGACAAGGACTGCCCCTTCTGCGCCGCGCCGGGCCGGAGCGACGAGCAGTCGCTCATCGTGCACCGCGGCCGAACCTGCTACGCGATCTTGAATCTCTTCCCCTACAACCCGGGCCACCTGTTGGTCTGCCCCTACCGCCACGTGGCCGACTACACGGACATCACCGCCGAGGAGACCGCGGAGATGGCGCAGATCACGCAGACGGCGATGCGGGTGATCCGGGCGGTTTCCCGCCCGCATGGGTTCAACCTGGGGATCAACCAGGGCGACGCGGGCGGGGCCGGGATCGCCGCGCACCTGCACCAGCACGTGGTCCCGCGCTGGGGAGGGGATGCGAACTTCCTCCCGATCATCGCCCAGACCAAGCAGATCACCCAGACCCTCGACGAGACGCGCCGGCTGCTGGCGGAGGCCTGGCCGGGCGAGGGGACGGCCGCGGGTGCTCAATAGGCACGCGCGCGAGACCTTCAGCCGCGTCTTCACCCCGCTCGCGCGGCTGCTGCTGCGCCTGCACGTCTCCCCGGACGCTGTCACGCTCGCCGGCACGCTCGGCGTGTCCCTCGGCGCGGTCATCCTCTTCCCCCTCGGCCAGCTCTTCTGGGGCGTCGTGGTCATCACCGCGTTCGTGTTCTCCGACGTCATCGACGGCCTCATGGCGCGCCTGTCGCAGCGCGCGGGCACGTGGGGCGGATTCCTCGACTCGACCCTGGACCGCGTCCAGGACGCGGCGGTGTTCGGCGGGCTCGCCTTCTGGTTCTTCGGCGGGGGGCAGAGCTTCGTGACCGGGGCCCTCGCCGTCGCGTGCCTCGCCCTCGGCAACATCGTCTCCTACGCCCGGGCGAAGGCGGAGTCCCTCGGGTATGCCGCCAACGTCGGCATCGCCGAGCGCGCCGAGCGCCTCGTCTCCACCCTCGTTGTGGCGGGCCTGGTGGGCCTCGGCCTGCCGGTGGCCTTCCTGACGTGGACGCTCGGCCTCCTCGCGGCGGCCAGCGCCGTCACAGTGGTCCAGCGGGTGCTCGCGGTGCACCGGCAGGCGGGCCGCCGGGGATAGACTGAGGTGTCCCCACAGACGTTTCCAAGCTTTCCGCGCGACAAGAAAGACGAGCACGTGTCTACTGAAGCAAACGCCTCGGCTCCCACGACCGGCAGCAACCGGGTCAAGCGTGGCATGGCCGAGATGCTCAAGGGCGGCGTCATCATGGACGTCGTCAACGTCGAGCAGGCGAAGATCGCCGAGGATGCCGGCGCCGTGGCCGTCATGGCGCTCGAGCGCGTCCCTGCTGACATCCGTGCCCAGGGCGGCGTGTCCCGCATGTCGGACCCGGACATGATCGACTCGATCATCGAGGCCGTCTCCATCCCGGTAATGGCCAAGGCCCGCATCGGCCACTTCGTCGAGGCGCAGGTCCTGCAGTCCCTCGGCGTGGACTACATCGACGAGTCCGAGGTCCTGACCCCGGCCGACTACGAGAACCACATCGACAAGTGGAAGTTCACCGTCCCGTTCGTGTGCGGTGCGACCAACCTCGGCGAGGCCCTGCGCCGCATCAACGAGGGCGCGGCGATGATCCGCTCCAAGGGCGAGGCCGGCACCGGCGACGTCTCCAACGCGACCACGCACATGCGCAAGATCCGCGCCGAGATCAAGCGCCTCACGTCCCTGCCCGAGGACGAGCTCTATGTCGCGGCCAAGGAGCTGCAGGCCCCGTTCGAGCTCGTCAAGGAGATCGCCGAGACCGGCAAGCTCCCCGTCGTGCTGTTCACCGCCGGCGGCATCGCCACCCCGGCGGATGCGGCGATGATGATGCAGCTGGGCGCAGACGGCGTGTTCGTCGGCTCGGGCATCTTCAAGTCCGGCAACCCGGCCGAGCGCGCCGCCGCCGTCGTGAAGGCCACGACCTTCTTCGACGACCCGGACATGATCGCCAAGGTCTCCCGCGGCCTGGGCGAGGCCATGGTCGGCATCAACGTCGACGACATCCCCGCCCCGCACCGCCTCGCCGAGCGCGGCTGGTAGACGCCTTTCTACGTGGCGATTCGGGCCCACGCTGCCATTCTCTGGCGGCGTGGGCCTCGCTCGTTGGGCGCTGTGGTCCGCCGACGGAGCGTCCCGCCGGTGTACCGGGTAGTTGTTCAGAAGAGTGTGAAGCCGTTCCAGCCGTGGCTGACCCGGTGTGGGGTCGTTGTGGGGCTGAACACATAGAGGATGCCCCTGCTGTCACAGCCCATCAGGTCAGGCTCGCCGTCACGGCCGTCCCAGGCCCCAGGGCAGATGACCGCGGTGTACGAGGGTCCGGTGGGGCTGATCTGGCGGCGCGGGTAGAACGTGCCGTAGGGGTCCTCGGCGTAGAGCCAGAACTTGCCGAACTTGTCGATGGCGACGACGTCCCCATAGTTGCCGTCATTGCTCCAGTCGCCCACCCAGAGCATCTTGGTGTATTGGCCAAAGCCTCCGGCAAGTCTCTTGGGGCTGAAGTGACGGGTGGCGGTGTTGAACCGGTAGTCCCAGAGGACGCCGGACTTATCGCGGACCAGGATGCCGGTGCCGTGCGTCGTGCTGCCGTAGCTCTGGATCGTGGTGAAGGCATTCCAACCGGAGCCGATCTTGACCCTGGGCTTGAACGTTCCGTTGCCGTTGCCCGCGTAGAGCCAGAGGTTGCCGTCATAGCCCCGGGCGACGATGTCGTTGTGGCCGCTCCGGGTGAAGTACCCGGTGATGATGGCGGTCATGTGGCTCCACCCGCCACTGATCCTCTTCCGTGCCAGGAAGCCGCCATAGCCGTTGCCGGGGTAGAGCCACAGGGTGCCGGAGCTGTCGCGCGCGAGGACGTCCGCGTTGCCGTCGCCGTTGAAGTCCCGGTAGTCGGTACGGGTGGATGCGGCCTGCACCGTTGCGTCTTGCGCGGAAGCTTGAGCCGTCCCAGCAAATCCTGTGCCCAGGACGAACAGCCCGACGATGCCTGTCACCAGACGAAATGGCGCTTTTTTCATGCTAGAAGGTAGAGCCGCCGTTTTGCCCCCGTCAATGAGAAGTAACCGGGGAGTAACGCGCGGCCTTTGGCACCTCCCGTCTGCCGGCCGAGGAGTCCTTCAGCGGACAGCCGTTGGGCCTCGTGGGAAGAATGCCCGCACAGGCAGGAGCAGCCCTAGCAGGGAGAGGGCAATGAAGACGACCTGGTGGATGTGGTCTTTGCCCGGCGGCAGTCCGGCGACCAGATGGATGGTCCAGAAGACCGGGTAGAACCAGAGCGCGATCCATGCCCAGCGCTCGCGCCGACGGTACGGGATCAGGGCGAGGAGACCGCCGAGGAGGCCCAGTCCGATCGAGGCTAGCCCGTCAGCGCGGTAGAGCAACTCATCAGGGCCCATCGGCGCGATGGCGATCACTATGCCGAAGACCATGATGCCGCCGCTCACGACTGCCAGAGCGATCCAGCCGATCCGCTGAGGCCATCGCTGCCGACTCACGTGGTTCACCCTACGCTTCGTCCCAACGCGGGACGCCGCGGGGCCCATGGCGGCTCTCCAGCCTAGACGATGGGCTCCAGGCCTCCGAGGATGTCCAGCGCCGTCGTGCAGGGCCACGGCTCGTGGCAGGCTGCGCAGGGCATCCCCATCAGCTCGCCGGCCGGGGCGTGGATCTCCAGCATGAGCTCGCAGGCTGGGAGTGAGTCCTTCGTGTGCGACATGCCGCGCCGCCGCGCCTCGTGCAGCATCTCGAGCATGGCCTCGTGCAGGGGCGGGGCGGGCTCAGGGCGCGGCAGCGCGATGACATTTCCCGTGAGCAGCGACGGGGAGACCGGGGGCGTCACTGGGACTGCTGGGAGGTCGGCCTGCGCCGCGAGCTCGCGGCGATGTCTGGGGTCCATGGTGCTCCCGATCGGGTGGTGATGGGTGGCGGAGGCGCCACCGGTAGCAAGACTACCTAAAGTGGCATATATTCTGCGGCTTTTCCGCGGTGACGCGAGTGGCGGCGATGGAGGGGGGTGACGCCCTGCCGCGACGCTGCCGCCGGGGCGCCCGGGGACTTTAGGCACTGGGCCGGGCCGGATCGCCGGGCGTGTCATGGTGAGGTGAGCGCCGAGACACCGACGGGCACCGTGTGGCCCACGATCCGCAAGGATCCGTCCGCGCTGACCGTCCTCCCGCACCTCGCGGACTACGAGCGCGAATGCTCGTCCTTCACCTGGCAGGCGGCCCGGCAGAACCTCGACGGGCTGCCCGGCGGAGGCCTCAACATCGCCCACGAGGCCGTGGACCGGCACGCCGCCGGCCCGCGCGCGCAGCACGAGGCGCTGCGCTTCGTCCACGCGGACGGCTCCGTCGAGCCCCTCACCTACGCGTTCCTTGCCGAGCGCACGGCGCGGTTCGCCGGCCTGCTCCGGGCCCTGGGCGTCGGCCCGGGCGCCCGCGTCTTCTCCCTCCTGGGCAGGCGCCCCGAGCTCTATGCGGCCGTCCTGGGGACTCTCAAGGCGGGCGGCGTGTTCTGCCCGCTGTTCTCGGCGTTCGGCCCGGACCCGGTCCGGCAGCGGCTCCGCCTCGGCGGCGCACGGGTGCTCGTCACCACGCGGGCGCTCTACCGGAAGAAGGTCGCGGCCCTCCGGCCGGACTGCCCGGACCTGCGCCACGTGCTCCTCGTCGACGCCGACGGCGAGCCGGAGCCGGGCACGCTCGACCTCGCCGCGCTCATGGCCGGGGCCGAGCCACTCCCCGAGACCGCGCCGACCCGGCCGGGGGACTACGCCCTCCTGCACTTCACGAGCGGCACTACCGGGACGCCCAAGGGTGCCCTGCACGTCCACGAGGCCGTGGTGGCCCACTGGGCGACCGGCCGCTACGCCCTCGACCTCCACGCCGACGACGTCTACTGGTGCACCGCGGACCCGGGCTGGGTGACCGGCACCTCCTACGGGATCATCGCCCCCCTCGTCCACGGAGTCACCACCGTGGTCGACGAGGAGGAGCTCGACGTCGACCGCTGGTACCGCATCCTCGCCCAGGAGCGCGTGGGCGTCTGGTACACGGCCCCGACGGCGCTGCGGATGCTCATGAAGGCCGGCGCCGAGCGGGCGGCCGGCCACGACCTGTCCGCGCTGCGGTTCGTCGCGAGCGTCGGCGAGCCACTCAACCCGGAGGTTGTGCTGTGGGGCCAGGACGCCCTGGGGCTGCCCGTCCACGACAACTGGTGGCAGACCGAGACCGGCGGCATCATGATCTCCAACTACGCCGCGATGGACATCCGCCCGGGATCGATGGGCAGGCCGCTGCCCGGCGTCGAGGCGACCGTGCTGCAGCGTGGACCCGACGAGCGTCCGGTGCTCGTGGACGGCGAGGCCCTCCCCGTGGCGCACGCAGGGGAGGTGGGCGAGCTTGCGCTGCGGCCCGGCTGGCCGTCCATGTTCCGCGGCTACCTCAACGAGGACGAGCGCTACCGCAAGTGCTTCGTGGGCGGCTGGTACCTCACCGGAGACCTCGCCACGCGCGACGCCGACGGCTACTACTGGTTCGTGGGCCGCGGAGACGACGTCATCAAGTCCTCCGGCCACCTCATTGGCCCCTTCGAGGTCGAGAGCGCCCTCATGGAGCACCCCGCCGTGGCCGAGGCCGGCGTCATCGGCGTCCCCGACCCCGTCGCGGGGCAGCTGGTCAAGGCCTTCCTCGAGCTTCGCGCCGGGCACGAGGCCAGCGAGGCCCTCCGCCTCGACATCCTCGGGTTCGCGCGCCGCCGTCTGGGCGCCGCCGTGGCCCCGCGCGAGATCGAGTTCGTGGCGGCCCTGCCCCACACCCGGAGCGGCAAGGTCCTCCGCCGCCTGCTCCGGGCGCGCGAGCTGGGCCTGCCGGAGGGCGACGTCTCCACGCTCGAGGCCCGGCCATGACGGCGCCCGCGGGCCCGGCGGAGCCCGGCCCGGGCGGCCCCCTTGCCCTCCTGAGGGCGATGCTGCGGGTGCGGCGCCTCGAGGAGGCCTGCGTGCGGCTCTACACCGAGCAGAAGATCCGCGGCTTCCTGCACGTCTCCATCGGCGAGGAGGCCGTCGTGGCCGGTGTCACGAGCGCCGTCGAGCCGGGCGACGCGATCGTGGCCACCTATCGGGAGCACGGACACGCCCTCCTGGCCGGAGTCCCGGCGAGGAAGCTCATGGCCGAGATGTACGGCCGTGCCGAAGGCTGCAGCCACGGCCGCGGGGGGTCCATGCACCTGTTCGACGCGGACGCGCGCTTCTTCGGCGGCAACGCCATCGTGGCCGGTGGCCTGCCCCTCGCCGTCGGGCTCGCCCTCGGCGACGCGATGCAGGGCCGCGACCGCGTGACGGTGTGCTTCTTCGGCGAGGGCGCGATGGCCGAGGGGGAGTTCCACGAGAGCATCAACCTCGCCGCCCTGTGGCGCCTGCCCGTCCTGTTCTGCTGCGAGAACAACCTCTACGCCATGGGCACCGCCCTCGCCCGCTCCGAGTCCCAGACCGACCTCGCCCTCAAGGCCGCCGCCTACGGCGTCCCCGCCTGGGAGGTGGACGGGATGGACGCGCTCGCCGTCGCCGACGCCGCGAGGAAGGCCGTCGACTCCGTGCGGGCCGGCGGCGGCCCGTACTTCCTCGAGCTGCGCACCTACCGCTTCCGCGCCCACTCGATGTTCGACCCCGAGCGCTACCGTGACCGGGCCGAGGTCGCCTCCTGGATGAAGCGCGACCCCATCCCCCTCCTGCGCGCTTCCCTCGCCGACGCGGGCGAGCTCGACGACGCCGGGTGGGCGGCCCTCGAGCGCGAGGTCGAGGACGAGGTCCAGGACGCCGTCGCGTTCGCCGAGGCCGGCACGCTCGAGCCCATCGAGACCCTCGGGCGCTGGGTCTACAGCGAGGGGCGCGCACCGTGAAGACGACCTACCGGGAGGCCATGCGTGCGGCCCTCCGCGAGGCCCTGCAGCGCGACGACCGGGTGTTCCTCATGGGCGAGGACGTGGGCGCCTACGGCGGGTGCTACGCGGTGAGCCTGGGCCTGCTCGAGGAATTCGGGCCGGACCGCGTCCGCGACACCCCGCTCTCGGAGTCCGGGTTCGTCGGCGCCGGGATCGGGGCAGCCCTGAACGGGATGCGGCCCATCGTCGAGATCATGACCGTGAACTTCAGCCTGCTGGCGCTGGACCAGATCGTCAACAGCGCCGCGTCCCTGCTGCACATGTCGGGCGGCCAGTTCAACGTCCCGCTCGTGATCCGCATGACCACCGGTGCGGGCCGGCAGCTCGGTGCCCAGCACTCCCACAGCCTCGAGGGCTGGTACGCGCACATCCCGGGGCTGCGCCTGCTCGCTCCCGCGACCCTGGAGGACGCCCGCGGGATGCTCTGGACCGCCCTGGCGGATCCCGACCCGGTGCTCATCTTCGAGCACGGCTCGCTCTACGCGGCCGAGGGAGAGCTCTCCGACGACGCCGGCCCCGTCGGCATAGACCGCGCCGAGGTCCGTCGCCCGGGCACCGACGTCACACTCGTCACCTACGGGGGCACCCTCCCGCTCACCCTCGACGCCGCAGCGCAGCTCGCAGAGCGGGGCGTGGCCGCGGAGGTCATCGACCTGCGCACGCTGCGGCCGCTCGACGAGGAGACCATCCTCTCCAGCGTGGCCCGCACCCACCGCGCGGTGATCGTCGACGAGGCGTGGCGCAGCGGGAGCCTCTCGGCCGAGATCGCCGCAAGGATCGCGGAGAAGGCCTTCTACGAGCTCGACGCCCCCGTGGCCCGCGTGTGCGGGGCGGAGGTCCCGATGCCCTACCCCAAGCACCTCGAGGAGGCCGCCCTGCCCTCTGCCGCCCGCGTGGTCGCGGCGGCCCTCGAGGCGGTGTCGGCCGGTGCATGAGCTGCGCATGCCCTCGCTCGGGGCGGACATGGAGCACGGCAAGGTCGTCGAGTGGCTCGTGCACCCGGGCGACACGGTCCACCAGGGCGACCTGATCGCGGTCGTGGACACGGACAAGACCCTCATGGACGTCGAGTCCTTCGAGGACGGCGTCGTGGGCGGCTACCTGGTCGACCTTTCCGAGACCGTCCCGGTCGGCACTCCCATCCTCAGCCTCGCCGAGCCGGGGGAAGAGGTCCCTCCCGGGGACGGGGGCCGCGCCGCCCCGCCCGCCCCGCAAGCCGCACCGCCGGTCCCGCCCGAGTCCGCCCTCTTGCCCGCGGCTCCCGCGCCGCCGGCGGAGGCTGCAGGCGCACCGGCGGCGGTCCCGCGCCCGACGCCGGGCGGCCGGCGCGTGCGGTCCTCGCCCCTCGCGCGGCGCCTCGCGGCCCAGCTCGGCATCGACCTCGCGGCGGTGACCGGCACCGGCCAGCAGGGGAGCATCTCCGAGGCGGACGTGCGCCGGGCGGCGGCCGGGGCGCCGCAGGAGCCGGCGACCGCTGTACCTCCGGCCGCTGTACCTCCGGCCGCTGTAGCTCCGGCCGCTGTACCCGCAGCGGTGGCCCCCGCCGCCGGGCGCGCGGCGAGCCTGCGGGCCTCCCTCGGATCCCTCATGGCCAAGTCCAAGGGCACCATCCCGCACTACTACGTGAGCACCACGCTCGACCTCTCCCGGATGGGAGCCCTCATGCAGGAGCGCAACGTCGCCCGCCCCGTCTCCGACCGCCTCGTCCCCGCGGCCTTCCTGCTCAAGGCCGCGGCCGTGGCGGCACGGGACGTGCCCGGCATGAACGGGTTCTGGACCGACGACGGCTTCGCCCCCAGTGAGCACGTGCACCTGGGCGTCGCGGTCGCCCTGCGCGGCGGCGGCCTCGTGGCCCCCGCGCTGCTCGACGCCGACGGGCTCAGCGTCGACGAGCTCATGCAGAGGCTGCGCGACCTCGTGGCACGGGCCCGGGCCGGGCGCCTCGCACGGACGGAGATGGCGAGCGCCACCATCACGGCGACGAGCCTCGGCGACCTCGGGGTCGAGGCCGTGTTCGGGGTGATCGTTCCGCCTCAGGTGGCCATGGTGGGGCTGGGACGGGTCGCCGAGCGCCCCTGGGCGGAGAACGGGATGCTCGGAGTCCGGATGGCCGCCACCGCAACCCTCTCCGCAGACCATCGCGTGACCGACGGCCTCGGCGGCAGCCGCTACCTCAACCGGCTCCAAGAGCTCCTGCTCACCCCGGAGGACCTATGACACCCGTAGACCCCCGCTCGGCCGTCACCGCCGCCCTGCGCCAGATCGCCCCCGAGATCGATCCCGCGACGCTGGACGACTCCGACCGGCTCAGGCAGGACCTGGACCTCGACTCCCTCGATTTCCTGCGGCTCATCGAGCAGCTGGCCGCCGCGACCGGGATCGACATCCCCGAGCGCGACTATCCGGCGGTCACCACCGTCGGAGGGCTCGTCGGCTACCTGGCCGCGCACCGGCCGCCCGGCGCCTGACCGCGCCTACGAAAGCAGGCAGCGCCTCAGGCGGTGCCCGCCCTGGCCGGCGACTCCGGTTCGCCCACGAGGTGCTCGGCAAACCAGTCCCGCGCGAGCCGCGCGACGGCGTCGAGCGCGCCCGTCTCCTCGAACAGGTGAGTCGCCCCGGGGACGATCTCGAGGCGATGGCGGCACGTGAGCTGGGCCGCGGCCTCCCGGTTGAGCTCGAGGACCTGGCGGTCCGCGCCACCGACGATCAGCAGCGTCGGCGCGCGCACGGCCGCGAGCCGGGGCCCGGCGAGGTCCGGCCGGCCGCCGCGCGAGACGACCGCGCCGATATCCGCCCCCGGCTCGGCGGCGGCCCAGAGCGCGGCCGCCGCCCCCGTGCTCGCCCCGAAGTAGCCCACCGGCCGCGGGACCCCGGCACTCACGGCTCGCAGCCAGTCGGTCACCGCGCTCAGGCGCGCGGCGAGGAGCTCGACGTCGAACACGGCGTGCCGCAGCAGCTCCTCCTCGGGGGAGAGGAGGTCCATGAGCAGCGTGCCGAAGCCGGCGTCCCTCAGCACCCGCGCCACGGCGCGGTTCCGGGGGCTGTGGCGGCTGCTGCCGCTGCCGTGCGCGAACACCACCACGGCTCCCGTGGCCGGCAGGTGCAGCGAGCCCCGGACGGTCGTGTCGTCCACCGGGATGGCGACGTCCTCGTCGATCGGGGCCGGGGAGTCGACGGGCCCGGGGTGCACCGCGCGCCGGGCCGCGGCGTCGAGGAGCTGCAGCACGTCGTCGTCCGTCGTCGCCGAGAAGTCGCGGTAGAACCGTCCGACGGCGCGGAAGGGGGACGGAGTGGTCAGGCAGACCACCTCGTCGGCCTCCGCGATCTCGCCGACGGTGTCCGCGGGTCCCACCGGGACCGCGAGGACAACCCGCGCCGCGCCGAGGGCACGCGCCACCCGGCACGCGGCGCGCGCCGTCGAGCCCGTGGCAATCCCATCGTCCACCACGATCGCCGTCTTCCCCCGGAGGTCTTCCTGCGGCCGCATCGCGCGGATCCGCGCTGTGCGCTCCCGCAGCACCTCACGCTCGCGGGCCTCCACCAGGGCAAGCTCCCGCTCGGTGGCGCCCGAGACCGCGATGACGTGCTCGTCGAGCACGCGGACGCCGCCCTCGCCGACGGCCCCCATGGCCAGCTCGGGCTGGAAGGGGACGCCGAGCTTGCGCACCACGATCACATCGAGCGGAGCGTCGAGGGCCACCGCCACCTCGAAGGCGACGGGGACACCGCCGCGGGGGAGTCCGAGGACCACCGCGTCCTGGTGGCGGAACCGGGTGAGGGCCCTGGCGAGCTCGCGGCCAGCCTGGGACCTGTCCTTGAAGACGTGCATGGCGACCTCCTCGCGTGCCTCCACTGTCCCTCCGCCGGGCACGCCGCGGCAGGGCACAACGTCCATAAAGCGGGATTCCGGGCAACGCAGTGCAGCGAAGGGCCCCGCGGGGGAGGGTCCTCGCGGGGCCGCGCGGCCGGGCCGCTCAGTCGAGGCCGCGGCGGGCCAGAAGCGGGGCGACGTCCGCGTCCCGGCCGCGGAAGGCCTTGAAGGAGGCCAGCGGATCCCGGGAGTTGCCCCGGGAGAGGAGCTCGCGCCGGAACGTGTCCCCGTTCGCGCGTGTGAGGCCGCCGTTCTCCTTGAACCACTCGACCGTGTCCGCGTCGAGGACCTCGCTCCAGATGTAGGACCAGTAGCCCGCGGCGTACCAGCCGCCGGCGAAGATGTGCTGGAAGTAGCCGGTGCGGTAGCGCGGCGGGACGAGGGGCACGGACACCCCGGCATCGGCGAGCGCCTTCGCCTCGAAGGCGAGGGCGTCCTGGGGCTCCTCGCCGCGGCGCAGTCGGTGCCAGGCCAGATCGAGGAGGGACGCGCCGAGGTACTCGGTCGTGGCGAAGCCCTCGCCCCACAGTCGGGCGGCGTCGAGCCGGGCGAGGGTCTCCGCGGGGAGCGGCTCGCCCGTGGCGTGGTGGCGGGCGTAGTTCGCGACGACGTCGGGATCGAAGATCCACATCTCGTTCACCTGGGACGGGTACTCCACGAAGTCCCGGGGCACGTTGGTGCCCGAGAACCGCGGGTACTGCACGTCGGAGAGCATGCCGTGCAGGGCGTGGCCGAACTCGTGGAAGACGGTCCGCAGCTCATCCAGCGTCAGGAGCGCCGGCTCGCCGGCCGGGGGCTTGGGGACGTTGAGGTTGTTGATGACCACGGGGGAGTGGCCCAGGAGCCGCGACTGCTCCACGAGGGAGTTCATCCAGGCGCCGCCCCGCTTGGTGGGCCGGGCGAAGTAGTCGCCGAGGAAGAGGCCGAGGCCTGAGCCGTCGGCGTCCAGCACCTCCCACACGCGCACGTCCTCGTGGTAGCCCGTGAGGTCCGCGCGCTCGCGGAAGGTGAGCCCGAACAGCTTCCCGGCCGCGAAGAAGACGCCGTCCTCGAGCACCCTGTCCAGCTCGAAGTAGGGCCGCAGGGCCTGCTCGTCCACGGAGTAGCGCTCGCGGCGGACCTTGGCGGAGTAGAAGGCCCAGTCCCAGGGCTCGAGCTCGTGGCCCGCGGCCTCGGCGAGGGCCGCCGCCTCGCCTGCGGCGTTGCGCACGGCCGCCGGGGCCAGCCGGCCCAACATGTCCTCGACCGCCGAGATCGACGGCGCCGTCTGGTCGTCCACGGCCAGCTCGGCGAAGTCGGCGAAGCCGAGCAGCTCGGCCTTCTCGGCGCGCAGCCGGGCCATCGCGGTGACGAGGTCGAGGACATCGGTCTCCCCGCCGGAGCTGCCGCGGGAGACCGAGGCCTCGAAGATTCGCCGCCGCAGCCCGCGGTCCTCGAGCACCGCGAGGTGCGGCTGGGCCGTGGGCTGGATGAACGTGAGCAGCCAGCCGGACCCGTGCCCGGCGGCGTGCGCCGCCTCGGCGGCGGAGGCCCTGTCGTCCTCAGGCATGCCGGCGAGCTCGGCGGGGTCGGTGACGAGGACCGCGGCCTCGTTGATGCCCTTCGCGACGCGCTGGCCGTACTCCGTCCCGAGGCGCGTGAGCTCGGCGTTGACCTCCCGGAGGCGTTCCTGCCCGGCATCGTCGAGCGCGATCCCGGCGCGCCGGAAGGCGGCGAGCCACTCCGAGACGAGGCGCTCGGACTCCGGGTCGAGGCCCTCCACGGGGATCGCGGCGAAGCGCTCGTAGAGGGCGCGGTTGAGGTACACTGCGTCCTCGTGGGCGGAGAGCTCGGGCATGAGCTCGCTCTCGAGGGCCCGGATGCCGTCGGTGCCGTGCGAGGACACGAGGGTCATGAACGCCGAGACGGCGCGGTTCAGCAGGCCGCCCGAGCGCTCCATGGCCACGGCGGTGTTCTCGAAGTCGGGCGCCGCGCTGCTGCCCGTGATCGCCTCGATCTCGGCAAGGTGCTCGGCCAGTCCGGCCCGGACGGCCTCGGCGTAGTCGGCGTCCTGCAGGTCGGCGAAGGGCGGGAGCCCGTAGGGGAGCGGGCTGGGGGCGAGGAGCGGGTTCGTCATGAAGTGAGGCTTTCATGTGCTCCGGCGCGCGGACAAGGGGGCCGCGCCGGTGTGCCGGGCCCCCGAACGGGCGACGGCGGCCGCGCGAGGTGCGCGGCCGCCGTCGTACGCGGGATGGTCCCGGAGGTCCGGGCCGTCAGCCCTGCGTGAACACGAGCGACATCGGGGTGGCCTGGGCCCCCTGCCCCTGGGGGTTGTCCTTGAACATGCCGGCGATCGTCTCCGTCGGCAGGTCGGTGTCGTGCCCCATCACCACGACGCCGAGGTCGTTGGCGTCCATGATCGCCGTCCCGCCGAACAGGTCGGCGGCGCCGGCCGGGAGCGCCGCGCGCACGGCCGCGCTGAGGGCGCGGGCCACGCCCTCCGGGTCCTTCGGGGCGAGCTTCACCGAGTTGCTCGCTGCTCCGAGGCTGTACGGCGTGGCGCCGTCGATCGCGTTGATGTTGTGGCCGACCACGTCGTAGAACACGCCGCTCTTGCCCTGCACCTTGCCCACCACGGACGCGGCAGCGGCCTTGGCGATCAGCGGCAGGCCCACCTCGTTGATGGCGATCTGCATCGACCACGGGCTTCCGAGGCCGATCCCGGCGGGGGTGCGGGTGACGAACTTCGACAGGATGCGGGCCGCCGGGGTCACCTCGATCTCCCAGACCGGGAAGGACCGGCCCTGGGTGATCGCGACGATCTTCTCGCTCACGAGCAGGTACCACGCCTTGCCGTCGACGGCGGCACGCGCCTCCTCGGGGGCGCCCGGCAGACCGTCGAAGAACCGCGTGACGTAGGAGGTGACGGCGGGGGCGAGCTCGGTGTCCTTGGCGAAGACGCCCGTCTGCAGGGGATAGCGGCGGTAGACGCCCGAGCCCGAGGCGATGTCGAGCTCCTTGCCGGGGTTGGCCTCGTAGTCGCTCTTGTCCGCCTTGACGTCCGCGGGCGCCTCATCCTTGTCGATGAACTCGCGCAGCCAGAGCTCGACGTTCAGCAGGCGCCAGAAGATCATCGTGTCGGCGTCGTTCTTGCCGTTGAGGTACTCCTCGAAGGCGGTGAGGACCTGCTCGCGGTCCCAGTACGGGCGCGAGTAGAACGAGTTGGACATGAAGACCTTGTAGATGCGCTCCTTCATGAGGGTGAACCACTCGGCCTCGGGGGTGGTGAAGCCGATCTTGTTGCGCCGGTTGCTGATCATCTCCGGCAGGAGGCCGCGCGTGGCGTCGCGGAGCACGCGCTTGTTCCAGCCCTCCTTGATGATCGCCTCGTCCGAGAGGCTGAACAGGTACTTGACCACTTCCTTGTCCAGGAACGGCACGCGGCCCTCGAGGGAGAAGCGCATGGTGTTCTTGTCCTCGTACCGCAGCAGCGAGGGCAGGGACTTGGCGAACAGGTCGTCGATGAGCCGGGCCTTGAGGTTGGCCGGGATGTTGCCGAACGACTCGTTCGAGAACTTCCCCGTCCAGGACTTCTTCAGCAGGGTGCCCATGGAGACGGTCTTCTTGCCGCTGGCCATGCCCTTGAGGCGGAACCGGCCGAGCCGGTAGAAGATGTCCAGGCTCGAGCCCGACTCCTTGGCCAGCGTCGCGTAGTCTCCGGCGGCCTTGAGCTGGCGCAGGTACGCGAAGTAGTAGGGGATGTAGCCGGCCATCATCTCGTCGGCGCCCTGGCCGTCCAGGAGCACCGTGACGTGCTTGGACGCCTCCTTCATGACGCAGTACTGCGCGTAGGGGCCGGAGGAGATGATGGGCTCCTCCATGGTGCGGACGAAGTCGGTCAGGTCGGCATCGAAGCCCTCGGGCGTGGGCTTGATCTTGTGCGCCTCGATGTTCCCGCTGCACGCGGCGATCGCGGCGTCGGCGTACGCCTCCTCGTCGTTGATGGCGTTGGGGAAGACCGCGCTGAACGTGTTCTGCTTCGCGCCGACGGCCTCGAGGCCCTCCGCCTTCTCCTGCATGAGCCGGTTGATCGTGACGACGACGGCGGACGAGTCCAGCCCTCCAGAGAGCGCGCTGCCGACCGGGACCTCCGAGTTGAGGCGGAGCCGGATGGCCTCGGTGAACCGCCGGCGGTACTCGTCGACGACGTCCTGGGTGTAGGGGGTGTTGACCTTGGCGAGCTCGGCGAGCTCCTCCCGCAGGCGGGTGTAGGCGGAGATGCGGAAGCGGCCCGTCGCGAGGTCCACCGTCATCATCTCGCCCGGGAGGAGCTTGCGGACGCCGTCGAAGAAGGTCTCCTCGGTGTCGTCGTGGATGCGGTACTGGAGGTAGCGGTACAGGATCCGCTCGTTGGGCCGGGCCTCGATGAGCCCCGTCGCGAGGATGGGCTTGATCTCGGACGCGAAGAGGAGCTGGGGGTCCTGCTCGGTGCCGGCGTTGGCCCAGTACAGCGGCTTGATCCCGAAGTGGTCGCGGGCCAGGACGAGCTGGCCGCGGTGCTGGTCCAGGATGGCCAGGCCGAACATGCCGTTGAAGCGGTCGAACGCCTCGGTGCCCCACTCCTCGTAGGCCTGGAGCACCACCTCGGTGTCGGAGGCGGTGCGGAAGCTGCGGCCGGCGCCCTCGAGCTCTGCCCGCAGCTCGCGGTAGTTGTAGACCTCGCCGTTGTAGACGAGGACTGTCTTGCCGTCGGCGCTGATCATCGGCTCTTGGCCGTGCGCGACGTCGACGATCGCGAGCCGCCGGTGCGCGAGGCCCACGCTGCCGTCGGTGAAGTAGCCCTCGCCGTCGGGCCCCCGGTGCACGATGCAGGTGTTCATCGCCTCAAGGAGCGATTCATCGAGCCCTGCGCCGAAATAGCCGGCGATTCCGCACATAGTGCTGTCCTCATCTGTTGTCCTGCGGGTCTGCGCTCCATGCTACCGGCGGGGCCCCCGCGGACCGGCCCCGAGGGCGGCGACTAGACTGTCACGGTGACATCGAACGCCGCGACCTCCCCGCAGACCGCCCCGGATCCCCGCCCAGCCCAGGACCCCGGCGCACCCGTGGTCGGCGTGCTCGCCCTGCAGGGCGACGTGCGCGAGCACCTCGCGGCCCTCGAACAGGCCGGCGCCCGGGCCGTGAAGGTGCGCCGTCCCGAGGAGCTCGACGAGGTCGACGGCCTCGTGGTCCCCGGCGGGGAGTCGACCACGATAGACAAGCTGGCGCGGGCCTTCGGCATCGCCGAGCCGCTGCGGGCCAAGATCCGTGCCGGGTTCCCGGTGTACGGCTCGTGCGCCGGGATGATCCTGCTCGCGGACGAGATCGCGGACCCCACCCCGGATCTCGCCGGGCGGCCCCAGGAGTCGTTCGGCGGCCTCGACATCACGGTGCGGCGCAACGCGTTCGGCCGCCAGCGGGAGTCGTTCGAGACGGACCTGGACTTCAAGGAGGTCGACCAGAGCCGCGGACCCGTCCACGCCGTGTTCATCCGCGGACCCTGGGTCGAGCGCGTCGGCCCGGACGTCGAGGTCCTCGCCGAGGTCGACCCCGCCCACGCGTCGCACACGGCGACGCTGGGAGGCAGGTCTAGAATTGTCGCAGTGCGTTCTGGACGGCTCCTCGCCACATCGTTCCACCCCGAGGTGACGGGCGAGACACGTATCCATGAACTTTTCATCCGCATGATCAGAGGAGAAGCGTAGGCATGTCCGGCCACTCCAAGTGGGCGACCACCAAGCACAAGAAGGCTGTCGTCGACGCCAAGCGTGCCAAGGCGTTCGCCAAGTACATCAAGACCATCGAGGTCGCCGCGCGCATGGGCGGCCCGGACCTCTCGGGCAACCCCGCCCTCGATCTCGCGGTCAGCAAGGCCAAGAAGAACTCGGTCCCCAACGACAACATCGACCGGGCCATCAAGCGCGGCGCCGGTCTGACCGGCGAGGCCATCGAGTACACCGAGATCACCTATGAGGCCCGCGGCCCGCAGGGCTCGGCGCTGCTCATCGAGTGCCTGACCGAGAACCGCAACCGTGCCGCGGCGGACGTCCGTCTTGCGGTGACCCGCAACGGCGGCTCGATGGCCGACCAGGGCTCGGTCAACTACCTGTTCACCCGCAGGGGCGTCGTGGGCCTGCCCAAGAACGGCCTGTCCGAGGACGACCTCCTCCTTGCCGTCCTGGACGCCGGCGCGGAAGAGGTCAAGGACGGCGGCGAGAACTGGATCGTGTACTCGGAGCCCGGAGACCTGCAGGCGATCCGCGACGCACTGACCGAGGCCGGCATCGAGTACGACACCGACGAGGCCGAGTTCGTGCCCTCGATGGAGGTCCAGCTCGACGCGGACGGCGCGCGCAAGTTCGTGCGCCTCGTCGACGCGCTCGAGGACCTCGACGACGTCCAGAACGTCTACACCAACGCCGACATGAGCGACGAGGTCATGGCGGAGCTCGAGAACGACTGAGGCGTGGACTCCCCTGAGGCGCCCGGCGCGCGCGCTGCGGGGCCGGGCGCCGGGCTGAGGGTCCTGGGCGTCGACCCGGGCCTCACCCGCTGCGGGATCGGCGTCGTCGACGTCGCGGCGGACCGCCGGGCCACGCTCGTCGCCGTCGGCGTCGTGGGGACGAAGGCCGACGAGCCCCTCGACGTGCGCCTGCTGGCCATCGCCCGGGCGATCGACGAATGGCTCGACCGCCACGAGCCGGAGGTCGTCGCCGTCGAGCGCGTCTTCTCCCAGCTGAACGTGAGCACCGTCATGGGGGTCGCGCAGGCCTCGGGCGTGGTGATCGCCGCCGCGGCACGTCGCGGGATCCCCGTGGCGCTGCACACCCCCAGCGAGGTCAAGGCCGCGGTGACCGGCAGCGGCCGCGCTGACAAGGAGGCCGTCACGCGGATGGTCACCAAGATCCTCCGGCTCGAGACGGCACCCCGCCCGGCCGATGCCGCCGACGCGCTGGCGCTCGCGCTCGCCCACGCGTGGCGGGGGAGCGCCCCCGGCTCGCCGTCGGCCGTGGGACGCACGACGGCGATGCAGGCCACGGCGCTCACGGCCGCACAGCGGCTGTGGCAGGAGGCCGAGGCGAAGGCGCGCCGCGGCCGGTGAGGCGAGCGGAGTCCGGGTGGCGGAAGGGCGGGCCGAGGCGAAGGCGCGCCGCGGCCGGTGAGCCGCGCCGACGCCGTCGACCGCTAGAGTTCTCGTAGATATGTTCGGATCCAATGGCCACGGCAACGGGCAAGGCAAGGGGTATCGGTGATCAGCTTCCTCCGCGGTCCGGTCGCCCACGTGGGGCTCTCCTCCGGCGTGATCGACGTCAACGGTGCCGGCATGGCGTTCTGGGCTACCCCCCAGACCCTCGCAGGCCTCAGGGTCGGCCAGGAGGCGACCGTGCACACGTCGCTCGTGGTCCGTGAGGACTCCCTGACCCTCTTCGGGTTCGCGGACGCCGAGGAGCGCGAGGTCTTCGAGGTCCTGCTGGGGGTCTCCGGAGTGGGGCCGAGGCTCGCGCTGGCGGTCCTGGCGGTCCACAGCCCGGAGGCGGTGCGCGTCGCGGCCCATTCGGAGGATGCGAAGGCCTTCACCAAGGTGCCCGGCATCGGCCCGAAGGTCGGCGCCCGGCTCGTGCTCGAGCTCAAGGGCAAGCTCGTCCCGCTCGGGACGGGGGAGGAGCCCGCTGCCGCCGCCCCGGGGACCGATGCTCCGTGGAAGGCACAGGTCATCGAGGCGATGGCATCGCTGGGCTGGAGCGAGAAGGATGCCGCCGCGAGCATCGAGAAGGCGATGGCCGACGCGCCGGAGGTCGCCGCCACGGGGAGCGTCCCCGAGATCCTGCGGGCCACGCTGCGCTGGCTGGGGCAGGGTGCTCGGGCGCTGAAGGCCGGGGCCCGTGGCTGAGCCGTCCCTCGTGGCGAGCCAGGAGGAGCCCGAGGAGCGGGTCCTCGAGGCGGCGCTGCGGCCCAAGTTCCTCGACGAGTTCGTCGGCCAGGGGCGCGTCCGCCGCCAGCTCTCGCTCGTGCTCGAGGCGAGCCGGATGCGCGGCCGCACCGCGGACCACGTCCTCCTCTCCGGCCCGCCCGGGCTGGGAAAGACCACGCTGGCCATGATCATCGCGGGGGAGATGAACGCGCCCCTGCGAATCTCCTCCGGCCCGGCGATCCAGCACGCCGGCGACCTCGCCGCGATCCTGTCCTCGCTCTCGGAGGGCGAGGTCCTCTTCCTCGACGAGATCCACCGCATGTCGCGCCCCGCCGAGGAGATGCTCTACATGGCGATGGAGGACTTCCGGGTCGACATCGTGGTGGGCAAGGGCGCGGGCGCGACCGCGATTCCGCTCGACCTGCCCCCGTTCACGCTCGTCGGCGCGACCACCCGGGCCGGGCTCCTGCCCGGGCCGCTGCGCGACCGCTTCGGATTCACCGGCCACCTCGAGTTCTACACGGTCCAGGAACTCGAGCTCGTGCTGCGCCGCTCCGCTGGGCTCCTGGACCTGAAGGTGACCTCCGCCGGGTTCACCGAGGTCGCGGGGCGGTCGCGGGGCACGCCGCGCATCGCGAACCGGCTCCTGCGCCGGGTCCGCGACTGGGCGCTCGTCCACGGCATCGACCAGATCGACGCCCGGTCCGCGGGCGCCGCCCTCGACATGTACGAGGTTGATGCGCGGGGCCTCGACAGGCTCGACCGGGGGGTGCTGACTGCGCTCGTGACCAAGTTCGGCGGCGGCCCCGTGGGACTGTCCACGCTCGCGATCGCCGTCGGCGAGGAGCCGGAGACTGTGGAGACGGTCGCCGAGCCGTACCTGGTGCGCGAGGGCCTCATGGGCAGGACGCCCCGCGGCCGGATCGCGACGCCCCTCGCCTACGAGCACCTGGGCCTCCCGGTTCCGGCCACCGCGCCGTTCGCCGACAGCGCAACCCTCTTCGGTCCGGGCTCGGACGAGGCCGACGAATCGTTGGACTGATCGGGCGGCCACCGCGGCGTGCCCTTAGACTGGGATCGCACCCTCGCCCGGCCGAGGGCCTCTATGCTGCGCCCGGGACCCGCCCGAACGCTACCCGAGCCCCACACAGATTGGACCTCGTATGGACCTGATGACCATCCTCCTGCTGGCTGTCTTCGCCTTCTTCATCTTCACCATGTTCCGGCGGAACAAGAAGACGCAGCAGCAGCAGGCTGAGATGCAGTCCAAGTTCCAGCCCGGCGTGGAGGTCATGACCAGCTTCGGCCTCTACGGCAGGATCGTCTCGGTCAACGACGCCGAGAACAAGGTGGTCCTCGAACTGAGCCCCGGCAACGAGGCGACCGTCCACCGCCAGGCCGTGACCAAGGTCATCGAGCCCGCCGCCCCCGTGGCCGGCGAGCCCGCCGCGCCGATCGCCGGCGCCGGCGAGGGCACCCCCGAGGCCGGCCCGGCGCCGTCGTCCGGGATCACCCTCGGCAAGCCCGAGGAGGCGGCTCCCCGCCCGGAGGACCGGCTCGACGAGACGCCCGAGGAGACCCTGCGGCGCCTCAACGACGAAGGCAACACCAGCAAGTAGCCGAACGCGCCGCCCGGCCACCGCCGGGCGGCTCCGCGCCCACAAGGCGCCGTCCCCCATCGAAGGACCACCATGGCACGATCCCGCACGCGGCCGGGACTGAAGACCCTCATCTCACTCGGCGTCATCCTGCTCGCCCTCGTCGGCATCCTCGGCGGCGGAAAGCTGGCCGGGCAGGCGTCCTGGGCGCCGAAGCTCGCCCTCGACCTCGAGGGCGGCACGGAGATGATCCTCGCCCCCAAGGTCTCGGGCGGGTCCGAGATCAACCAGGACCAGCTCAACCAGGCCGTCGAGATCATCCGGCAGCGCGTCGACGGCTCCGGCGTGTCCGAGGCCGAGATCAGCACCCAGTCCGGGCGCAACGTGGTGGTGAGCCTCCCCGGCACCCCCTCCGCGGAGACGCGGCAGCTCATCCAGGCCTCCGCGGACATGAACTTCCGTCCGGTCCTCACTGCCGGCGATCCGGCGGCCGTCCCGGCCGACCAGAGGCTCACGGCCGACAAGCTCCCGAAGCCCACGGCGGCCCCCAAGAACGCCAGCGACAGCAACTGGATCACCGCCGACGTCTACAAGCAGTACGAGGCGCTCGACTGCACCAAGCCGCAGCCGGAGAGCACCCAGCGCTCGGACCCGAACAAGCCGCTCGTGACCTGCGAGCCCGCAGACGGGTCGCGGCCCGCGGCAAAGTACATCCTCGGCCCCGTCGAGGTCGTCGGCACGGACATCGCAGGGTCCTCCTTCCAGCTCCAGCAGGGGCGCCAGGGCGCCGTCACGAACGAGTGGGCCGTGAACATCCAGTTCAACGACGCCGGCACCCAGAAGTTCAAGGCCGTGACGGAGCGCCTCAACGGCTACTACGTCGCCAACCAGAACGATCCCAAGGCCCAGTTCGCGATCGTGCTGGACGACAGGGTCCTCTCGGCGCCCCGCACGCAGGCCGTCATCACCGACGGCCGTCCCCAGATCACCGGCAACTTCACCCAGCAGAGCGCCCAGGCGCTCTCGGACCAGCTGCGCTACGGCGCCCTGCCGATCAGCTTCGATATCCAGAGCGAGGACCAGATCTCCGCGACGCTGGGCACCCAGCAGCTCGAGATGGGCCTCCTCGCCGGTGCGATCGGCCTGCTCCTCGTGGTCGTCTACTCGCTCTTCCAGTACCGCGCGCTCGGGTTCGTCACGATCGCCTCGCTCGTGGTCGCCGGTGCGCTGACCTACCTCGCGATCGCCATCCTCGGCTGGACCGAGAACTACCGCCTGTCCCTGGCCGGCGTCGCGGGCCTCATCGTCGCGATCGGCCAGACGGCGGACTCGTTCATCGTCTACTTCGAGCGCATCCGCGACGAGCTCCGCGAGGGCCGCGGCCTGGTCTCCGCCGTCGAGAACGGGTGGAAGCGCGCCAAGCGCACCGTCCTGGCCTCCAAGGCCGTCAACCTGCTCGCCGCGGTGGTGCTGTACTTCGTCGCGGTCGGGAACGTCCGGGGCTTCGCCTTCACCCTCGGCCTCACCGCGATCGCCGACCTCATCGTCGTCTTCATGTTCACCCACCCGATGCTGCAGGTGCTCGCCCGCACCCGGTTCTTCGGGGAGGGCCACCGCTTCTCCGGGCTCGATCCGGAACGGCTGGGCGCCGTGCCCCTCTACCGGGGCGCAGGCCGGCTCCGCGAGGCCTCCGAGGCCGCGAGGGCCAACCTGAAGCCCAAGAACGCCGCCGCCGCCCGCGAGGCAGGCCGGCGGATGACCATTGCCGAGCGCCGCGCAGCGGAGGCCCAGAAGCAGTCCGAGATGACCGCGGCCTCCGGGCGGAGCGGCCGCGCGTCCAAGGGCGCGGGGGAGGAGAACTGATGTCCAACTTCTTCGCACGCTTCGGCAACGAGCTCTACACCGGCAAGCGCTCCTACCCCTTCGTGGAGCGCAAGAAGGTCTGGCTCGGCACGGCCGCGGTGCTCGTGCTGATCTCGATCCTCATCCCGGTGTTCACCGGCGGGTTCAACCTCGGCATCGAGTTCCGGGGCGGCAGCGAGTTCCGGATCTCCGACACGGCGTCCACCGACGTCCACCGCGGCGAGCAGGCCGTGGACTCCGTGGCGCCCGGCAATCAGCCCCGGGTGAGCAACATCGCGCCCGGGACGATGCGGGTCCAGACGGAGCGGCTCAGCGACACCCAGACCCTCGAGGTGAAGGGCAAGCTCGCGGCCTCGTACGGGGTCGCCGCCGACCATGTCACGTCCTCGTTCGTCGGGCCGACGTGGGGGGCGGATGTGTCCAAGCAGGCCCTGCTGGGCTTCGTGATCTTCGTGGTCCTCGCCGCCGTGCTCATGGCGCTCTACTTCCGCACGTGGAAGATGTCGCTGTCCGCGCTCACCGGCATGTTCGTCACGATGATCATCACCGCTGGCGTCTACGCGGCCAGCGGGTTCGAGGTCACGCCCTCGGCCATCATCGGGTTCCTGACGATCCTGAGCTACTCGCTCTACGACACCGTGGTGGTCTTCGACAAGATCCGCGAGAACACCGCGGACATCACGGCGTCGACCCGCCGGACCTTCGCCGAGGAGGTCAACCTCGCCGTGAACCAGACCCTCGTGCGCTCCATCAACACCATGATGGTCGCCGTGCTGCCCGTCGCCGCGATCCTCTTCATCGGCGCCGGCCTGCTCGGCGCGGGCACCCTGCGGGACCTCTCCCTCGCCCTGTTCGTGGGCATCCTCATCGGCACCGCCGCGACGATCTTCATCGCAGCGCCGATGTACGCGTGGCTGCGTGAGCGGGAGCCCGGCCTCCGCCAGCAGGCGGAGCGTGTCGAGGCGCGTCGGTCCTCGGCGAACGCGGCCGTCTGAGCGGCCACGCGGGGCATACACTGAGGGAATCCCGTCAACGAATGGAGGTCCCCTCGGTGGTGGAGCGTCCGACGTCGTCCCAGGCCCCGACCGGGGCGCCCGGTGCCGCGGGAAGCGGCACCGGGGGCCCGTCGTCGCCCGCGCGCACGGCGTCCCCCGCACCGCAGGCCGCCCCTGCGCCCGTGGGGGTAGGGGGGAACAGCCTGCTCGAGCGGCCCACGCTCGGACGCCGGGACTGGTCCTTTGCCCGCCTCGCGCGGCTGACCGGGCGCGGGCCCAGTGCCCACTCGCCGATCCTCGAGCCGCTACTGCGCACCGTGCGGGCCAACAACCCGCGCGAGGACTTCGACCTCATCCAGCGGGCATACGAGGTCGCCGAGCGCAGCCACCAGGGCCAGAAGCGCAAGAGTGGCGACCCCTACATCACCCATCCCGTCGCAGTCGCCACGATTCTGGCCGAGCTCGGGATGACCGGGACGACGCTCGCGGCGGCGCTCCTGCATGACACCGTCGAGGACACCTCCTACACGCTCGAGCAGCTGAAGAAGGACTTCGGCCCCGAGGTCGCGATGCTCGTGGACGGGGTCACGAAGCTCGACAAGGTCCAGTTCGGCGAGGCGGCCCAGTCGGAGACCGTGCGGAAGATGGTCGTGGCGATGGCCAAGGACATCCGCGTGCTCGTCATCAAACTCGCGGACCGGCTGCACAACGCGCGCACCTGGCGCTTCGTCTCGCCGGAGTCCTCGGCCCGCAAGGCCCGTGAGACGCTCGAGATCTTCGCCCCCCTTGCGCACCGGCTCGGCATGAACACCATCAAGTGGGAGCTCGAGGACCTCTCCTTCGCAGCGCTCTACCCCAAGGTGTACGAGGAGATCGTGCGCATGGTGGGGGCGCGCACGCCGGAGCGCGAGAAGCAGCTCTCGGTGATCCGGGCCCAGATCGCCGACGACCTGCGCGCGGCGAAGATCAAGGCCGAGATCACCGGACGCCCCAAGCACTACTACTCGATCTACCAGAAGATGATCGTCCGCCAGAAGGAATTCGACGACATCAACGACCTCATGGGCGTGCGCGTCCTGGTCGACTCGGTGCGCGACTGCTATGCGGTGCTGGGCACCCTGCATGCTCGGTGGAACCCGCTCCCGGGCCGGTTCAAGGACTACATCGCGATGCCGAAGTTCAACATGTACCAGTCGCTGCACACGACGGTGATCGGGCCGAGCGGGAAGCCGGTCGAGATCCAGATCCGCACGCACGACATGCACCGGCGGGCCGAGTACGGCGTCGCGGCGCACTGGAAGTACAAGGACCAGTCGCGCACCCAGGGCCCCACGCCCAACGGCAAGGCCTCCGAGATGGGCTGGCTCCGCTCGCTCGTGGACTGGCAGCAGGAGACTTCGGACCCGGGGGAGTTCCTCGACTCGCTGCGGTTCGAGATCAACGCGAAGGAAGTCTTCGTCTTCACGCCCAAGGGCGAGGTCATGGCTCTGCCTGCCGGGTCTACCCCGGTGGACTTCGCCTACGCGGTGCACACCGAGGTGGGCCACAGGACCATCGGCGCCCGGGTCAACGGCAAGCTCGTCCCGCTCAACAGCGAGCTCAACCATGGCGACTGGGTCGAGATCTTCACGTCGAAGGCGGAGGGCGCGGGCCCCAGCCAGGACTGGCAGCACTTCGTCAAGAGCGCGCGGGCCCGCAACAAGATCAGGCAATGGTTCTCGAAGGAGCGCCGCGAGGAGGCCATCGACAAGGGCAAGGAACTGCTCACCCGCGCTATGCGCAAGCAGAACCTCCCGCTCCAGCGGCTGCTCAGCCACGACGCGCTGCTCGCCGTCGCCCAGGAGTTCCGCTACCAGGACATCGCCGGGCTCTACGCCGGCATCGGCGACGGCCACGCCTCGGCGCAGTCGGTGGTCGAGAAGCTGGTGGACAGCCTCGGCGGGGCGGCGGGGGCGGCCGAGGACATCGCCGAGACCATTGCGCCCACCAAGGGCAGCATCCCGCCCAAGTACTCCAACTCGGGCGTGATCGTAAAGGGTGTCGGCGACGTCTGGGTCAAGCTGGCCCGCTGCTGCACGCCGGTGCCGCCGGACCCGATCATCGGGTTCGTCACGCGCGGCTCCGGGGTCTCGGTGCACCGGACGGACTGCACGAACATCGCCACGCTGCGCGCGGAGCCGGACCGCATGGTCGACGTCGAGTGGGCGCCGACCCAGTCGAGCGTGTTCCTCGTCGAGATCCAGGTGGAGGCCCTCGACCGCAAGAGCCTGCTCTCGGACGTGACCCGCGTGCTCTCCGAGAACCACGTGAACATCCTCTCCGCCCACGTCCACACTTCCACGGACCGTCTGGCCGTCTCGCGCTTCGCGTTCGAGATGGGCGATCCCAAGTACCTCAGCCACGTGCTGGGCGCGGTGCGCCGCATCGACGGCGTGTTCGACGTCTACCGCACCACCGGCAACCGGCGGCGCACCTAGACGAGCTGCGCGAGCAGCCCGCGGGCCCTCTCCTTGTGGGGCTGCCGGGGCATCGCCTCGAGTCCCGCGGACACGAGGGCCGCCGTGAGCCCCAGCCCGGGGTGGTCGAGGAGCCGCTGCAGCACCGGCAGCGCCACGTGGTCCTCGGAGTGGAGCGCGAGGTCGATCGCGGTGCGGAGGCCGCTCGTGACCCTCAGCCCCGCGATGTCGACGACGTCGAGGTCACCGAAGCGCACCTCGTGGACGAGGAGCCTGTCCCCGGTGCCGAGCCGCGCGAGCCGCCGGGTGCTCTCGACGAGCATCACCGGCCGCTCCGGCGCCGGGGCGCAGCCCAGGATCCACGCCGCGGTCATCCGGCCGGCCACCGTCCGCTCGCGCACCCGCGGCGTGAGCGTCTGGGCCAGTGCGCGCGCCCGCAGCTGCGCCGTCGGACGGGCGGCCGCGGGGACGTACACCTGGGCGAGGATCCGGCGGACCACCCCGTCGGACTCCATCGCCTGCAGTTCTACGGCGCTGAACGGGCGGCCGGCCATGAGGACGGGCGGCCCGCCCAGGCTCGCACCGCGGAGGAGGAGGGAATCAGGCATACGGCCATCATGCCCGCCGACGGTCCCGCGGTGCGCGCCGGCGGCGGCGCCTGTGGACAACGCTGCCGCGGAACGCACTGAGGGCCCGGCACCGCCAGTTCACGGTACCGGGCCCCCAGCAGAGAGCGGAGCCGGGTCAGCCGAGCTCGTCCGCCGACTTCTGCAGCGTCGTGAGCCACAGGCGCCGCGCGTCGAGCGCCTCCTGGGCCTTGGCGGTGGCCCGGGCGTCCCCCTTCGCCTGCGCCGCCGCGAGCTCCTCTTCCAGGCTCGTGATCGAGGCCTCGAGCTGGCTCAGGGCCGAGTCGGTGCGGGCCTTCGTCTCGGGATCGGTCCGGCGCCAGTTCTCGTTCTCGGCCTGCGCCACCGCATCCTCGATCCGGCGGAGTCCGGATTCCATGCGGCCCATGTCGGCACGCGGGACGCGGCCGGCCTCCTCCCACCGGTCGCGGATGGACTGGAGCGCCTTCTTGGCCGCGTTCAGGTCCTGAACCGGCAGGATCTGCTGGGCCTCCGCGAGGAGCGCCTCCTTGACCAACAGGTTCGAGGAGTACTCGCGGTCCACGGCGTCGTTGGCGGCCTGCCGCGCCTCGAAGAACACGTTCTGCGCAGCCCGGAAGCGGACCCAGAGGGCGTCGTCCTCCTTGCGGCTCGCCCGCGGCGCAGCCTTCCACTCGTCCATGAGGCGGCGGTACTCGCCGGCCGCCCAGCCCCATTCGGTGGAGGTCTGGAGCGTCTCGGCCTCGGCGATGAGCCGCTCCTTCACGGACTTCGCCTGGGCGTTGATGCTGTCCAGCTGGGAGAAGTAGGCCCGGCGGTGCCGGTCGAACTGGGTGCGGGCAGCGCGGAAGCGCTTCCACAGGGCGTCCTCGGCCGCGCGGCCGAGGCGGAGCCCAGACTTCTGGGAGGCCTTCCACTCCTCGAAGAGCTCGTTCATCCGCGCGCCGCTCGACTTCCACTGCGTCCGCTCGGGGTCCTGGCCGCTGATCTGCTCGGCCTCGGACACGATGGCCTCGCGCCGGGCGAGCTCCTCGGCCCGTGCGGCCTCGTGCTGGGCCTTCTCGGCGGCCTCCGCCTGGACCAGGGACTGCTCGAGGGTGTCGAGGCGGCCTTCGGCAGCGCGGAGGTCCCCGACCATGGCCCGCTCGGCGAGCTGGGCCCGCAGATGGGAGGCAGCCTTGCGGACGTCGGCCACGGCCGCGTGGGAGGCCACTCGCTGCTCGAGGAGCCCGATCTGGGCGAGCACGTCCTCGAACTTGCGCGCGAAGTAGGCCAGCGCCTCGTCGGCGGACACTCCGGGGTACTGCCCGACAGGGTGTTCCTCGCCGTCAATCGTGAGGAAGACGTGGCCATCGCCCTCGACCCGGCCCCACTTGGAGGCCTCGGCGAGCGAGACGGACGCCGCAGCGGGCGCGGCGGCGACGGCGGGTGCCGGGGAGGGCGCCACCGGCGCCGCTGGCTTGAGCTTGGCCGCGAGGGCGGCGGGAGACGGAACGGATGCGGCCGTTGCGGCCGCGGTGTCGTCGGATTTCTGACTTTCGGTCACCGCTAGAACTCTTTCGATTGTGGTTTGTCCTTCGGATGGTGCCGCCGGGGTACCGGCAGCCCACGTCACTTCACCGTGAACGAGTCTATCGTGACTGGCGTCACGGGAGCCCCGTCATTGCCCGTCTTGACGCCCTTCGCGGCGATCGCCTGGACGACGTCGAGGCCGGACGTCACGTGGCCCACGACCGTGTAGCCGCCGGCGCTGTCCGCGGGAATGGTGGTGTCCTTGTACACGATGAAGAACTCCTGGCCGTTCCCGTAGGCGTTGCCGGCGGTCCGGGCGACCGCGACGGTGCCCGCGGGGTACTTGCCGTCGGCGGGGGTGTTCTCCAGGGGCCCCCAGGTGTAGGAGGGGTCAGAGGACCCGTCAGCCTTCTGCCCGCACTGCAGGAGGGCGAAGGCCGCGCCGGTCGTGAGCCTCCCGCACTGCCGGCCGTTCAGCGTGCCTGCCTGCCCGAGCGAGGAGAAGACGGCCGCGGCCTGCGGCGCCTTCGTGCCGTCGAGCTCGAGTCCCACAGTCCTGCCGTTGAGGACGAGGCTGCTGCTGAAGGTCTTTCCGGCGGCGGTGTCGGCCTTGGGGATCTGCGGGCTGTTGCTCTGGGCCGCGCTCGGCGTGGCGCTCGGCGTCGGCGCCTCGAGCCCGGCCTGGGCCGCGGCGTACTCGGAGGCCGTGGGGTTGGAGGCGAAGACCGTTGCCTGCAGCACCGCCGCGAGGACGACGGCCGCCCCGGCGGCCGTGGCCGCGATCGTGTTGTCGCGACGGCGCCGCTTCTCCTTGCCCCTGCGCAGCTCCGCCTTCGCGTCCATGAGCTGGAGGCGACGGCGGTCCTCACGCACGTTCCGCTTGGCCACCGGGCAGTCCTCCATCCGCACGCTCATCTCGGGGTGCCTGAACAGGCGCATAAACTTGTGCAGCAATCAGTCTACGCACAAGGAGTTTGTCCCCCATGGCACGTACCGCCTCGCTGTCCGGATTCCCCGAGTGGCTTCCGCAGGAGAGGCTCGTGGAGCTCCATGTGCTCGACACGCTGAGGCGCACCTTCGAACTGCACGGCTTCGCATCGATCGAGACCCGCGCGGTCGAGACGGTCGGCCAGCTCCTGCGCAAGGGCGAGATCGACAAGGAGGTCTACGGCCTCTCCCGGCTCCAGGACGACGACGACTCGGCGAGCCGGGACGACGCGAACGCGCTCGCCCTGCACTTCGACCTCACCGTCCCCTTCGCGCGCTACGTCGTGGAGAACGCCGGCTACCTCGCGTTCCCGTTCCGCCGCTACCAGATCCAGAAGGTCTGGCGCGGGGAGCGCCCCCAGGAGGGCCGCGCCCGCGAGTTCACCCAGGCTGACATCGACGTGGTGGGCGACGGGGACCTGCCCTTCCGCTATGACGTGGAGCTGGCGCTGGTGATCGCGGAGGCGCTCTCCGCGCTCCCGATCCCGCCGTTCCGCCTGCGGATCAACAACCGCAAGCTGGCGGAGGGGTTCTACCGCGGCATCGGCCTGACCGACACGGCGGGAGTGCTGCGCAGCATCGACAAGCTCGAGAAGATCGGCCCGGAGCGGGTCGCTGAGCTGCTGCAGGAAGAGCTGGGCGCCACGCCGGAGCAGGCGAAGGCCGCGCTCGAGCTGGCCTCCATCCGCACCGAGGACACCTCCTTCGTCGACCAGGTGCGCGCACTCGGGGTGGAGGACGAGCTCCTCGCCGAAGGGCTCGCCGAGCTCGAGGAGGTCATCGCCGCGGCCTCGGCCGCCGCCCCCGGGAAGGTCGTCGCCGACCTGAGCATCGCCCGCGGCCTCGACTACTACACGGGCACCGTCTACGAGACCGTCCTCGTGGGCCACGAGCAGCTGGGCTCGATCTGCTCCGGCGGCCGCTACGACGCCCTGGCCACGAAGGGCTCCCGCAAGTTCCCGGGCGTCGGACTGTCGATCGGCGTCACCCGCCTTGTCTCGCGCATCCTCAGCCAGGGCCTCGCGACCGCGAGCCGCTCCGTGCCCACGGCGGTGCTCGTGACCCTCGCGGACGACGGGTCGTGGCCGGCCGCCCAGGGCGTCGCCGCCAGGCTGCGCAGCCGGGGGATCGCGGTCGAGGTCGCGGCGAAGGCGGAGAAGTTCGGCAAGCAGATCAAGTACGCGGACCGCCGCGGCATTCCGTTCGTGTGGTTCACCCACGCCGACGGCACCCACGAGGTCAAGGACATCCGCTCCGGCGAGCAGGTCGTCGCCGACCCGGACACCTGGATGCCCCCCGCGGAGGACCTCGTGCCGCAGATCGCCGCGGCGCCCTCGGCCTGAGGCCCTGCGGGTAAACTCGATCCGAACCCCACTCGTCCCTACGGAAAGAAGAGCTGTGCTGCGCACACACGGCCTCGGAACACTGCGTCCCGAGCACATCGGACAGACCGTCACCCTCGCGGGCTGGGTGGCCCGCCGCCGAGACCACGGCGGGGTGGCCTTCGTGGACCTGCGGGACTCGACGGGCGTCGCCCAGGTCGTGGTCCGCGAGGAAGAGGTCTTCCACGGCCTGCGCAACGAGTTCGTCCTCCAGGTGGTCGGCACCGTGGAGCGCCGTCCGGCCGGCAACGAGAACCCGCAGCTCGCCACGGGCGAGATCGAGGTCATGGCCGAGAAGGTGATCGTCCTCAACACCGCCGATCCGCTGCCGTTCCAGGTCGACGAGCACGTCGAGGTCGGCGAAGAGGCGCGCCTGCGCCACCGCTACCTCGACCTGCGGCGGCCGGGTCCGGCCCGCGCCATGCGGCTGCGCTCCGAAGCCAACCGCGTGGCCCGGGAGCTGCTGCACGCCGAGGACTTCCTCGAGGTCGAGACCCCCACCCTGACCCGCTCGACGCCCGAGGGCGCCCGCGATTTCCTCGTGCCGGCCCGCCTCGCGCCCGGCTCGTGGTACGCCCTCCCGCAGTCCCCGCAGCTGTTCAAGCAGCTCCTCCAGGTCGGCGGGATCGAGAAGTACTTCCAGATCGCGCGCTGCTACCGCGACGAGGACTTCCGCGCGGACCGGCAGCCGGAGTTCACCCAGCTGGACATCGAGGCCAGCTTCGTCGAGCAGGACGACGTCATCGCCCTCGGCGAGCGCATCGTCGCCGCCCTGTGGAAGCTCATCGATGTCGAGGTCCCCACTCCGATCCGCCGGATGACCTACGCGGAGGCCATGGCGAAGTACGGCTCGGACAAGCCGGACCTGCGGTTCGGGCTCGAGCTGACCGACCTCACCGAGTACTTCAAGGACACGACGTTCGGCGTCTTCAAGGCCCCGTACGTCGGCGCGGTCGTCATGCCGGGTGGCGCCTCGCAGCCCCGCCGGACGCTCGACGCCTGGCAGGAGTGGGCCAAGCAGCGCGGCGCCAAGGGCCTGGCCTACGTCCTGTACAAGGAGGACGGCGAGCTCGCTGGCCCGGTGGCGAAGAACCTCACCGACGCCGAGCGCGAGGGGCTCGCGGCGGCCGTCGGAGCGAACCCCGGGGACTGCATCTTCTTCGCCGCGGGCGAGCAGGGCCCGTCCCGGGCGCTGCTGGGCGCGGCACGGGTCGAGATCGGCCACCGCACGGGCCTCATCGACCCGGACGACTGGGCCTTCGTCTGGGTCGTCGACGCCCCGCTCTTCGAGGCGTCCGCCGACGCGAAGGCCTCAGGCGACGTCGCCCTCGGCTACTCAGCCTGGACGGCCGTGCACCACGCCTTCACCTCGCCCAAGCCCGAGTTCCTCGACACCTTCGACACCGATCCGGGCGAGGCACTGGCCTACGCCTACGACATCGTGTGCAACGGCAACGAGATCGGCGGCGGCTCCATCCGTATCCACCGGCGCGACATCCAGGAGCGCGTGTTCAAGGTCATGGGCATCGGCGCCGACGAGGCCCAGGAGAAGTTCGGCTTCCTCCTCGAAGGCTTCAAGTACGGCGCCCCGCCGCACGGCGGGATCGCGTTCGGCTGGGACCGGGTCGTCGCACTCCTCGCGGGCGTCGACTCGATCCGGGAGGTCATCGCCTTCCCGAAGACCGGTGGCGGCTTCGACCCGCTCACGGCCGCGCCCGCCCCGATCACCCCGGAGCAGCGCAAGGAGGCCGGCGTCGACGCCAAGCCGGAGCCGAAGAAGGGCTCCGAGTCGTAGTCACCCCGCCAGATCGGCAGCGCACGACGGCGAAGGCGCGGCTCCCGCTGGGAACCGCGCCTTCGCCGTGCCTGCTGAGTTGCCCGCTCAGGACCGGTCCGGCAGTGCGATGTCCACGACCGCGCCGGTGGGTGCGGTGGCCGGGCCTGTCTCGGCGGAGATCACGAGGTGGCCCCCGGACAGCGCGCTGTCGAGGACGGTAGTGCTGCCGGACGTGAGCGTGCGGCTGTCGAGCTCGAGAGCCCGCCATCCGCCGTCGGCTGCGCGGCGCAGCGCCGCGGCGTGCCGCCGCGTCGCCGTCCCCACCGTGGCGACGAGGACGGCATCCTCGCCGTCCGAGGCCAGATCGGTGGTGATCGGTCCGTTCCCCTCAAGCGCATCGTGCGGTGCGGCGGACCACGTCGCGCCGCTGTCGATGCTCTCGTAGAGCGCGACGTGGCGCGTGCGGTCCGCGAACTCGTCGGTGACGGACAGGGCGAGCCGGCCGCCGACCCGGACGAGGCCCCCCACGGCCCGGCGTGCGCCCGCGGGGGCCTGCGGCGCCGACACCTCGGCGAAGGCCGATCCGCCGGTGCTCCGCCAGGCCTTCAGGCGCGCGGTGCCCGCCGTGGTCGCTGTCCCGATCGCGATGATGGACCCGTCCGGGGCCTCGGCGAGTCTCTGCACGGTGACATCGGTGCCCTTCGCGCCGGCAAACGCCGCCACGCTCGGCTGGGTCCACTGCTCGGCGTCGTGGCCCCGGACGGCGACGGCGCCGCTGACGGTGCCCTGGCGGTCCTCGACCGCGCCCGCGACGAAGAACTTCCCCTGGGCGACGAGCCCGTCGCGGATCACCGTCCCGTCCTCCGGTCCGGGGCTGAGGACGGCCTCGGACCCGGTGTTCCACTGTGAGCCGTCCGCGCTCGTCCACGCGACACCGTGTCCGTTGTTCGCCAGCTGGCGCTGGCCGAACACCAGTCGGCCGCCTGCGCCGGAGCGCAGGCCCGTGAACGTGGCCGGTGCTCGAGTCGGCAGGAGCGTGGGGCTGCTGAAGTCCGCTGGGGCCGCACGACGGAAGACCGCAGGCTGGCTTCCTTGGTACCCGAGCGCCTCCACCGTCCCGCCGCCGGTGGCCATCGACGCTATCACCGGTGTGGAGGACGCGGGCCCGGCCAGCGTGGAGCGGAGCGAGGCGGTGCCTGCCCCGTCGATGAAGTACACGTCCACGCGCGAGCCGATCTCGGCGTGCCTCTTCTGGAAGGACAGGAAGCCGCCCGGCACCCCGACGTTGCCCGCCGGGAAATCATGGCTTTCGGTGCCGTGGGAGGGGAGGCGCACGTCGGCCCACGAGCCGGGGCGCCCGATCCGCAGCGACGAGGCGATCCGTGGCCAGCTGCCCTGATTCCCTGCCACGAGGAAGGAACCGTCGGAATAGTCGAGCTCGTCAGCGCCGCCGTCAGGCAAGGTGCCGTCCCGGAGGCCGGCTTCCAAGCTCGGCCGCAGGGTCGTGCTTCCCACGGGGCTTCGGAAGACGGCCTCGGGGTACTTCTTGCCTGCAGTGATCCGGCCCCAGCCCACCATGGCCGGCCCCTCGGGGGTCCACGCTGCAGCCCGCGGGGCGCCGGGCCCCCTCCCGAGGCGGGCGGTGGATGCGTACCTGCCGCTGGAGTAGGTGACGCCGCCGTCGCCGGAGTGGAAGATCACGCCGTAGGTCTGCTTCTGGCCGAGAATCGTGAAGACAGCTTCGCCTACGAGGACGATCTCGTGGTCCGAGGCCGCGATGTCCAGGAAGTCCTCGGTGAATCCGGCCTTGGCGTACTCCTGGGGCGGGAGCCCGTCCGGAATCAGCGGGCGGACGGTCCAGGCCCTTCCGTCCGGGCTCGTGGCCGATGTCCAGGGCTCGCCCTCCTTTCGGAAGACGACGGTCCACCCGTCCGCCGTCCCGGCGAGGAAAAAGTCCGCGCCGTCCGGGACGGGGACCCCGTCACCCGTCCGGGCGAAGGCCGCGGAGTCCGGACTCGAGTACACCACGAGGCGATCCCGCGGCCCGGCCTCCGCCCGGCCGACGGCCAGCCATCCGCGCGGCGACGAAGCGAGGCGTTCGAGGGTGTCTGACGTCGCCGCCTGTCCGTCGATAGCGGCTTCTTGCCAGGTCACGCCCGCGTCCCGGGAAGCGGCGATGGCCGTGCCGACACGGTTGAGGCCCGTCCCCGAGGTCTTGAGGACCGCCACGGTGTCTTGGCGGGCGGCGGGAGAGGCGGCGTCGGCGTTGGCGAAGGCCGTCTGAGACCGATCGCCGGCGATCGACGACACGTCGACGGCTACGAGGGCTGGGTCCGTGTCGGATGTCGAAGCCGTGCCGCCCGTGCAGGCTGAGCTGGTGAGCAGGACTGCGATGAGCACGGCAGCGGCTCCCACCGCTGTCCGTTGTCGGCGCAGGGCGGGCGCAGGGCGCGAGTGACTCATGATCCCCCCGGGATGGTGTGCGGAATGCGGCGCGTTCCGGCCGTCTGGTGCGAACGTAGCAGCGGGGGACTGCTCCGCGCCGGTCGATCTCCAGCCCTGTGGATAACCGGTCCCGCAGTGTCGGCGGCGCGGGGTAGCGTAGTGGCGATGGAAGATCTGTTCGGTTCCAGCGACGGCGGCTACGCGGACGGCGGCGAGGAGGGCGCGCCGTCGGCCGCCTCTGACGCGCGCGCCGCGAAGGCGGCCCGCGACGCCCAGCGCAGCCCGCTCGCCGTCCGCATGCGCCCCCGCACGCTCGACGAGGTCGTCGGGCAGCAGCATCTGCTGGGCGAGGCGTCCCCGCTGCGCCAGCTCGCCGCGGGTGCCGCCGGCGGAGGCGCCGTGTCGGTGACCGGGCCGAGCTCGGTGATCCTCTGGGGCCCTCCCGGGACCGGCAAGACGACCCTCGCCCACGTGATCGCCCGCGGGCCGGGCCGGAAGTTCGTCGAGCTGTCCGCGATCACGGCCGGCGTCAAGGACGTCCGCCGCGTCATGGACGAGGCCCTGACAGCGCGCGACCTGCACCGCACCACCACCGTGCTGTTCCTGGACGAGATCCACCGGTTCACCAAGGCGCAGCAGGACGCTCTCCTCCCCGGCGTCGAGAACCGCTGGGTCGTCCTCGTCGCCGCAACGACCGAGAACCCCTCCTTCTCGGTCGTCTCGCCGCTGCTCTCCCGATCCCTCCTGCTCACGCTTCGGCCCCTCACGGACCAGGACATCCGCGGACTCGTGGAGCGGGCGGCGGCGGATCCGCGCGGCCTCGGCGGCGCGGTGGCGCTCGCGGACGACGCCGCTGAGCACCTCGTGCGCCTGGCCGGCGGGGACGCCCGCCGGGCCCTCACCGCGCTCGAGGCGGCAGCCGCCGTCGCCCTCGGCCAGGCGCGGGACGAGGGGCCCGACCCCGCCGGTCCGGTCACCGTCGAGGTGGCCCACACCGAGAAGGCCGTCGACGCCCACGCCGTGCGCTACGACCGTGCGGGCGACATGCACTACGACGTCGTGAGCGCCTTCATCAAGTCGATCCGCGGCTCGGACGTCGATGCGGCGCTCCACTACCTGGCGCGGATGGTGGAGGCGGGGGAGGACCCGCGCTTCATCGTGCGCCGGATCGTCATCTCGGCCGCCGAGGACATCGGCATGGCGGACCCGACAGCCCTCCAGACGGCCGTCGCCGCGGCCCAGGCCGTCCAGCTGATCGGCATGCCCGAGGGCAGGATCGTGCTCGCGGAGGCCGTAGTCCACCTCGCCACCGCCCCGAAGTCCAACGCCGCCTACCAGGGCATCAACGCGGCCATCGCCGACGTCCGCGCCGGCCTCGGCACCGGCATCCCCCCGCACCTGCGCGACGCGCACTACGCCGGCGCGGAGCGGATCGGGCACGGCAAGGGCTACCGGTACGCCCATGATGCGCCTCACTCGGTGGCCCGCCAGCAGTACCCGCCGGACGACCTCGTGGGCAAGGACTACTACGTCCCCACGGGCAACGGCGCCGAGCGCGAGCTGCAGGCCCGCGTCGAGCGCCTGCGCGGGATCGTCCGCGGCAGCTGACACTCCGCAGCCATGCTAGGCTAGATGACCGTCTGGCACGTCCGGGCCGCTGCCCCCTGCGGGGAGTGCGCCCGTCGGTAGCAGAAGGCAGTCGCGGGCCAATGCTCTCCACCTCGGGAGGCCAGGAATCCATACGCCGCGGCACAATGAAAGGACACACGTGTCGAGCACTCGTGCCCGCCGTCAGACGCGCCTCTCGCGCTCTCTCGGCCTCGCTCTCACCCCCAAGGCCGCCAAGTACATGGAGCGCCGCCCGTACGGCCCCGGTGAGCACGGCCGCGCCCGCAAGAAGCAGGACTCGGACTACGCGGTCCGCCTCCGCGAGAAGCAGCGCCTCCGCGCCCAGTACGGCATCCGCGAGGCGCAGATGACCCGCGCCTTCGAGGAGGCCAAGCGCACCAAGGGCCTCACCGGTGAGAACCTCATCGAGCTCCTCGAGATGCGCCTCGACGCCCTCGTGCTCCGTGCCGGCTTCGCCCGCACGATCGCCCAGGCCCGCCAGCTCGTCGTGCACCGCCACATCACGGTCGACGGCGCCCGCGTGGACCGCCCGTCCTTCCGCGTCGCCGAGGGCCAGCTCATCAGCGTGCACCAGCGCTCCGAGACGATGACGCCGTTCCAGGTCGCCGCAGCCGGCGCCCACCGCGACGTCCTGCCCGCCGTCCCCGGCTACCTCGACGTCAAGCTCGAGGCCCTCCAGGCCCGCCTGGTGCGCCGCCCCAAGCGGACCGAGATCCCGGTGACCTGCGAAGAGCAGCTCGTCGTCGAGTACTACGCCCGCTGATCCGTCCCGCCCCCAGGCGGACGGGCCAGCTCGAGGAGCCCGCGGCGCGCGCCGCGGGCTCCTCGCGTGTGTAAGGTAGCCAGAGGGTGCGCGGGCGAGCCGCGCGCCGGGAGGAGGAACCGTGTCCGGAGGGGACATCGCAGGACTCATCGCAGCAGGCGTCTTCGCCGTGCTCGTGGCCCTGCTTGCCGTGCCGATCCTGAAGCTCGGGCGCGTGCTCGATGAGCTCCGGGGCTCGATCCGCAGCCTCGCCGACGGCGCCACGCCCCTCATGGACGAGGTCACCATGACCGTCACCACCACCCACGAGCAGCTCAAGAAGGTCGACGGGATCGCCTCCAACGTCTCGGACACCACCGCGAATGTCTCGGCGCTGTCCTCGCTCGTCGCGGCCACTGTCGGCTCGCCGCTCGTGAAGGTGGCCGCGTTCTCCTACGGCGTCCGGTCGGCCTTCGCCCAGCGGCAGAGGACGCCCCGCGCCTCCGGCCGCCGCAGCCGCTGACCGGCACGTCCGGCAGCAACCAAGGAAGGGAAACCCTCGTGAAGCGCATCGTGTGGCTGTCCGTGGGCGTGGCGCTCGGCGCCGTCGCCTACCAGAAGATCTCCGCGGCCCGCTCGCTCGCCTCGCCCGGGGGCATCAACCGGGCCGTGGCCTCGCTCGCGGACAGCGTGGCCCACTTCGCGGACCAGGTGCGCGCGGGGATGGCGGAGCGCGAAGGGGAGCTGCGCCAGGGCCTCGGCCTGCAGGACTAGCTGCCGCGCCTAGAATTGATGAAGGCATCCGGGCCACCGGTGCACGGATCCGCTGGCCGTCCGGCGCCGCGGCGCGCCGCGTCCACTCGTAGAGAAGGTTGAAGAACACGCCCATGAAGTCGCACGAGATCACCCGACGCTGGATCGACTACTTCGTCAGCAAGGGACACACGGCGGTGCCGTCGGCATCGCTCGTCTCGAGTGACCCCTCGCTGCTGTTCACGGTGGCGGGCATGGTCCCCTTCATCCCGTACCTCACCGCCCGCGAGGAGCCGCCCTTCCCGCGCGCGACCAGCGTCCAGAAGTGCATCCGCACCGGGGACATCGAGGAGGTCGGCAAGACCGCCCGCCACGGCACGTTCTTCCAGATGTGCGGCAACTTCTCCTTCGGCGACTACTTCAAGGAGGACGCGATCCGCTTCGCGTTCGACCTCCTGACGAAGGGCGTCGACGACGGGGGCTACGGCCTGCCCGCCGAGAAGCTGTGGGTCACCGTCTACGAGGACGACGACGAGGCGGCCAACCTCTGGCTGGCGCACACCTCGATTCCCGCCGAGCGCATCCAGCGCATGGGCAAGAGCGACAACTACTGGTCCACCGGCCAGCCCGGCCCCGCCGGGCCCTGCTCCGAGATCTACTACGACCGTGGCCCCGCCTACGGCGTCGAGGGCGGCCCCGCCGCGGACGACAACCGCTACATCGAGATCTGGAACCTCGTGTTCATGCAGTACCAGATCGAGAACGTGCGCTCGAAGGTCGACTTCGACATCGTCGGAGAGCTGCCCAAGAAGAACATCGACACCGGCCTCGGCATGGAACGCCTCGCGATGATCCTCCAGGGCGTCGAGAACATGTACGAGACCGACCAGGTCCGCCCCGTGATCGACAAGGCGGCCGAGCTCTCGGGCAAGGAGTACACCTCCGCCGAGACCGCCGACGATCCGCACCACGCCGACGACGTCCGCATGCGGGTCGTCGCCGACCACGTCCGCAGCGCGCTCATGCTCATCGCCGACGGGGTGACGCCCTCGAATGAGGGCCGCGGCTACGTGCTGCGCCGTCTCATTCGGCGCGCTGTCCGCGCCATGCGCCTCCTCGGCGTCGACAAGCCGGTGCTGCCTGCGCTCCTCCCGGCCTCGCGCGATGCCATGAAGGGCGTCTACCCGCAGGTCGAGAAGGACTTCGACCGCATCAGCCGCATCGCCTATGGCGAGGAGAAGGCGTTCCTGCGCACGATCGCCGCCGGCACCGCGCGCCTCGACGAGGCCGTGAAGGCCTCGAAGTCGGCCGGTTCGCCGCTGTCCGGCGAGGAGGCCTTCACGCTCCACGACACCTACGGCTTCCCCATCGACCTGACCCTCGAGATGGCCGAGGAGGCCGGGGTCTCCGTGGACGAGACCGCCTTCCGGGCGCTCATGGAGGACCAGCGCCAGCGCGCCCGCAAGGACGCCAAGGAGAAGAAGTCCGGCCACGCCGACCTGACGCTGTTCCAGGAGCTGCACGCCGCCGGGGACACCGTCTTCACGGGCTACACCGAACTCGCCGGCGAGTCCCGGATCCGCGGCCTCGTCGCCGGCGGCTCCCGCGTGGACCGCGCGTCCGCGGGCGAGGAAGTGGAGATCGTCCTCGAGGAGACCCCGTTCTACGCCGAAGCGGGCGGCCAGGCCGCCGACCACGGCCTCATCAGCGCCGACGGCGTCCTCGTCGAGGTGCTCGACGTCCAGCGCCCGATCAAGGGCCTGTCTGTCCACAAGGCGATCGTGCGCGAGGGCGAGCTGAGCGCCGACGCCCTGGTGCGCACCGCCGTCGACCAGGAGCGGCGCCACGGCGCCGAGCAGGCGCACACCGCGACGCACCTCGTCCACGCCGCCCTGCGCCAGATCCTCGGCCCGGAGGCCGTCCAGCGCGGCTCCTTCAACAAGGCCGGCTACCTTCGTTTCGACTTCGCCTGGGGCGAGCAGCTCTCCGGGGCGGCCCGGAGCGAGATCGAAGAGGTCGCGAACCTCGCGATCCGCGACAACTTCGCCGTCAACACCGCCGAGATGCCGCTGGCCGAGGCGCGGGCCGCCGGAGCGATGGCCCTGTTCGGGGAGAACTACGGTTCCCGGGTGCGCGTCGTCGAGATCAACGGGCCGTGGTCCATGGAGCTGTGCGGCGGCACGCACGTCAACTCGACGGCGCTCATCGGCAGCCTCACGATGCTCGGCGAGCAGTCGGTGGGCTCGGGCAACCGGCGCGTGGAGGCCTACGTGGGGCTCGACGCGTTCCGCCACCAGGCCGCCGAGCGTGCCCTCGTCTCCGAGCTCAGCGAGATGTTCAAGGTGCCCTCGGCCCAGCTCACCGACCGCATCTCCGCGACGCTCGAGAAGCTCAAGACGGCTGAGAAGGAGCTCGAGCGGCTCCGCAAGGAGAAGCTCGCCGCGTCCGCGGCCGCCCTCGTGGGCAGCGCGAAGGACGTCGCCGGGGTCCGCCTCATCACCCACGACGCCGGCGAACTCGGCTCCGCGGACGAGCTGCGGGCGCTCGCGCTCGACCTCCGCGCCCGCCTCGGCTCCGGCCCGGCTGCCGTCGCCGTGGCCGGGGTGGCCAAGGGCCGCCCCGCGGTCCTCGTCGCCACCAACGACGAGGCCCGCGCCGCCGGCGTCAAGGCCGGCGCCCTCGTGCGCACGGCCGCCGGGATCCTCGGCGGCGGCGGCGGCGGCAAGGACGACGTGGCCCAGGGCGGCGGCACCGACCCGTCGAAGATCGTCGAGGCGCTGGGCGCGGTCGCGACCGCGGTCGCCCAGCGCTAGCGGGCGCCGCCTATGACCGCCCCCCATCACCCCGAGCGGCCCTTCCCGCGCGGCGTGAGGCTCGCCGCAGACGTGGGCACCGTACGGGTCGGAGTCGCCGTGTGCGACCCCGACGGCATCCTCCCCACCCCGCTGAAGACCCTGTCCCGGGATCCCAAGCGCAACAGCGACATCGCCGTCCTCGCCAAGGAGGCCGCCGCCCGCGGCGCGGTCGAGGTGTTCGTCGGCCTGCCGCGCACGCTCGCCGGACGGGAGACCCAGTCCGCGGCGCTCGCCAGGTCCTTCGCCGAGCGCCTGGCCGTCGCCCTCGATGCGGCCGGGAGCGCCTGCGGCGTGCGGCTCGTGGACGAGAGGTTCAGCACTGTAGAGGCGGAGCGCAGCCTCAGGGCGGCTGGCATGGACTCGCGCGAGCAACGTAGAGTGGTGGACCAGATGGCGGCCGTGGGTATACTCCAGCACGCGCTGGACCTGATCCGTGGCCGCGGCGAGGCCGGCGACCCTGTGGGTGTCCCGGATCCGCGGAGTGGGGAGATCCGCAGCGACGACTCGGATGTGAGAGGCTAGCGAGAATGGACCCCCAGGACAACACGACCCCGGCCGTGCCTGACCGGCCCTTGACGCGCCGCGAGATCCGTGAGCGTGAGCGCGCCCGTCAGGAGGAGCAGCAGCGCATGCTCGCCCCGCAGCGGCGCGCCACGACTCCTCCTCCGTCTGCCTTCCCCCGGGGCGCCTCGGCGTCCGATGCCGCGCCACCTGCCCCGGACGGCTCGCCCGCTGCCGGCGCGGCCGCGGCCCGGGAGACCACGCCGTCCCAGGTGCGCCCGCCGCAGGCCAGCACGGCGGCCGCAGCGTCCTCAGCGTCCGCGGACCGGGGGACCGCCCCCGCAGCCGCCGACGGTCCGCGCCCCGGGACCACGCACGGCCGACGCCGCGCCCGCTCCTTCGAGACGGCGGACTCTGCCGTCGCCCCGACCTCGGCCGCGATGGGCTGGGGTGCCTACCCGCCGTCGTCCGGCCCCCACGCTCCCGCCTACTCGCCGCCGTCGGCCATCCCCGCCGCCGAGTCGGGCGCGCCCTCGGTCCTGCCCGCCCCCGTCCCTGCGGCCCGCCCCGCGGCGGACGCGTCCCCGGGCCGTCCTCCCTCCGACGGGGGAGCGGCGGCCGCCCGTGCGGGCGACCCGGCTGCCACGTCGTACCTTCCCACCGTGCCGGAGGCCCAGCCCGCCACCCGCCTCGTGAGCCGGGTCCCGGCGCCGTCCGAGGACGCACCGATCCGCCGCAATGTCTTCCCTGCTGCAGCGCAGGCCTTCACGCGCGGCGCGGCCGCCTCCGCCGTCCTCGAGCCAGAGGCCGCCCCGGCCCACGCACCGGTCGTCGATGCGCCGTGGGACGATGCCCACTCGGCCCTCGGGCTGCACGATGACGCCCACGAGGATGACCTCCTCGGCGTGGTGCACCACGGGAGCCATGCCCTCGCCGCGGACGACCACCCGCTCGACATCGCCCTGCCGCTCGACGCGGGCCACAGCGTCTTCGGCGAGCCAGTCGCGCCCAAGCCTTCGCGGGGGTCCCGCCGCTTCCGCGTCGTCATCGGCCTCACCCTCGCCCTGGCCCTCTTCGTCGGCGCGGCCCTGATCGGGGTCCAGTTCCTCAAGCCGCTCCTGGGCATCGACCAGGTCAAGGACTTCGCGGGCCCGGGTTCGGGCTCGGTCGTCGTGACAGTCCAGCCCGGCTCCGGCCCGGCCGCCGTCGCCAGCACCCTCCAGCAGCAGGACGTCATCGCGGACGCGGGGACGTTCCTCAAGGCCTTCGCCGCGGCAGGGGGCGACCTCCACCCCGGTGACTACACGTTCAAGAAGGAGATGAAGGCCTCCGATGCGGCGGCGATCCTGGCCGGCTCGGACAGCGCGAAGGTGATCTACTTCGCCCTGAGCGCCGGGATGCGGGTGGGGGACTCCCTCGACGCGATCGCGAAGGCGGCCTCGGTGGACCGCAAGGACCTCGATGCGCTCAACGCCAGGCCCGGGGACTTCGGGCTCCCGGCGAAGGCCAAGAGCCTGGAGGGGTACCTGGCGCCGGGGGAGTACCGGTTCCCGGTGGGGACCTCGGCCAAGGACATCCTGGCCAAGCTGGTCTCGACCACGGTGGACGAGCTGAAGCAGGACGGGATCACCGACCCGAACCAGCAGTACCAGGTCCTGACGGTGGCCAGCATCGTGCAGGCCGAGGGCGGGCAGGCGGACTACGGCGACGTGGCCGGGGCGATCGAGAACCGGCTCAAGCCCAACGACCAGACCAACGGGCTGATCCAGTCGGACGCGACGGTCACGTACGGGCTGGGCACGAAGACGGTGCAGCTGACGGATGCGCAGAAGCAGGACGCGTCCAATCCGTACAACACGTACGTGCACACGGGGCTGCCGCCCGGGCCGATCGGCTCGCCGGGATCGAAGGCCGTGGCGGCGGCGGCGCACCCGACAGCGAACGACTACCTGTACTGGGTGACGGTCAACCTCGACACGGGGGAGACGAAGTTCGCCAAGACCTACGCCGAGCACCAGGGCTACGTGGCCCAGTACCAGCAGTGGTGCACCGCCAACCCGGGCAAGTGCCAGTGAACGAAGCGCCCGCGACGGTGGCCCGCGCCGCCGTCCTCGGCCACCCCATCGGCCACTCGAAGTCCCCGGCCCTCCACCGCGCGGCCTACCGCGTCCTGGGCATCGACATGGAGTACGGCGCCTTCGACCTCACCGAGGACCAGCTCCCGGCCTTCGCGGCCCGCGTGCGGCGCGAGCCCGGCTGGCGCGGCCTGTCGGTCACGATGCCGCTCAAGGCCGCGTTCGTGCCGCTCGTGGACCGGGTCGAGGGGCTCGCGGCCGAGCTGGGCGTCCTCAATACGGTGGTCGTCGAGGTGTCGCCCGCGGGCACGGTCCTCGTGGGGCACAACACGGACGTCCTCGGCATCACCGAGTCCTTCCGCCACGCTGGACTGGACTCCGTGCGCGATCCCGTGATCGTCGGCGCGGGGAACACGGCGCTGGCCTCCGTGGCCGCCCTCGCCAGGCTCGGCGCCGGCCGCGTCGAGTTTCTCGTGCGCGACCCCTCCCGGTCCGCGGAGGCCGCGGCGCTGGCTGAGCGGCTCGGCCTCCAGGTGGCCGTCTCGCCGCTGGCAGGGGGAGCCGCGCGGCTCGCCGCGGCAGACGCCGTCGTCAGCACCCTCCCGCCGCGCGCCGCCGACGGCCTCGCCGCGGAGCTGGCCGCGGTTCCGGCGGACGACGGCGCCGTGCACGTCCTGCTCGACGTCGCCTACGATCCGTGGCCCAGCAGGCTGGCGGCGGCGTGGGAGGCACGGGGAGGCCTCGTGCTGCACGGGCTCGAGATGCTCGTCTACCAGGCCGTCGAGCAGATCGTGCTGTTCACCGGCCGGGAGGATGCCCGGTCGCGCGATGTCATAGATGTGATGTGCGCCTCAGTGGGCGTACCCCGGCGCACGGCATAGCGCCGCCGCGTGGCAGGATTGATGTCATGTTGCGTTGGTTGACGGCCGGTGAGTCTCATGGCCCGGCACTCGTAGGCATCCTCGAGGGACTCCCGGCCGGCGTCGCCCTCACGAGCGAGGACATCCGCCAGGCCCTCGCGCGCCGGCGCCTGGGCTACGGCCGCGGCGCGCGCATGAAGTTCGAGGCCGACGAGGTCACGATCCTCGGCGGAGTGCGGCACGGCAAGACCCAGGGCGGCCCCGTGGCCATCCAGGTCGGCAACACGGAATGGCCCAAGTGGGAGCAGATCATGGCCTCCGACCCGGTCGACCCGGCTGAGCTCGAGGGCCAGGCCCGCAACGCACCGCTCACGCGGCCGCGCCCGGGCCACGCGGACTTCACGGGCATGCAGAAGTACGGCTTCGACGAGGCCCGCCCAGTCCTGGAGAGGGCCTCCGCCCGCGAGACCGCGGCCCGTGTGGCCCTCGGCACCGCCGCTGCCGCGTTCCTCGCCGAGCTCGGGATCGAGCTCGTGAGCCACACGACCCAGATCGCCGGCGTCGCCGTCCCGGAGGACGCCCCGCTCCCGCTGCCCGCCGATGTCGCCGCGCTCGACGCCGATCCGCTGCGCTGCTTCCATCCTGAGACCTCCGAGGCCATGGTGGCCGAGGTGGACGCCGCCCACAAGGAGGGCGAGACCCTGGGAGGAGTCGTCGAGGTCCTCGCCTACGGCCTTCCCCCGGGACTCGGCAGCTACGTGCACTGGGACCGCCGGCTCGACGCGCGGCTCGCGGGCGCCCTCATGGGCATCCAGGCGATCAAGGGAGTCGAGGTCGGCGACGGCTTCCGCACCGCCGCCCGCCGCGGATCGGCCGCCCACGACGAGATCGTGCGCGACGAGGCCGGCAAGATCATCCGGTCCACCAACCGGGCCGGCGGCATCGAGGGCGGCATGAGCATCGGCGACGTGCTGCGCGTCCGCGCCGCGATGAAGCCCATCGCCACCGTCCCGCGCGCCCTGCGCACGGTCGACGTGGCCACGGGCGAGGCTGCCAAGGCGCACCACCAGCGCTCGGACGTCTGCGCGGTGCCCGCCGCGGGCGTCGTCGCCGAGGCCATGGTCGCGCTCGTGCTCGCCCAGGCCGTCCTCGAGAAGTTCGGCGGCGACTCCGTGGGCGAGACCCGCCGCAACCTGGAGTCGTTCCTCGCGGCGATCCCGGCAGCGCTCGACTCGGTGGCCGGATGACCGCGGCCCACGGCCGGCTGGACCGTCCCATCGTGCTGTTCGGCCCGATGGCCTCGGGCAAGAGTTCGGTGGGCGCGGCCCTTGCCGAGCTCCTCGGCGCGCGCTTCCTCGACACGGACGCGCTCGTGGTCGCCCAGCACGGCCCCATTCCGGAGATCTTTGCAGCGCACGGCGAGGACGCCTTCCGGCAGGCCGAGGCGGACGTGATCGCGCAGGTCCTCGCGCAGAGGCATCCCGACGGACTCGTCCTCGCCCTCGGCGGAGGGTCTGTGCTGCGGCATGAGACCCGGGCACTGCTCAGCGACGTGCACCGCGTGTACCTGCGGGCGTCGTGGGACGACGTTGCCCCCAGGCTCGTCGGCAGCGCCGACAGGCCGCTCCTGCACGGCGACGCCGAGAACAGCTGGAAGGCCCTCATGGACCGCCGGCGCCCGGTCTTCGAGGCCCTCGCGACCCTGAGCGTGGACACGGGCCAGAACACAGCGGCCGAGGTTGCCGCCCAGATTGCAGGCACGATCGCGGCCCGGAGCCGCCGTGCCACCGAGGGAGTCATCGCATGAGCAGCGACGCTGCGGTCATCAAGGTCACGGGCAGCACGCCCACCGAGAACTACGACGTCGTCGTCGGGCACGGCCTGCTCGACCGCCTCGCTCCGGTACTCGGCGAGCGGGTGCGGCGCGTGCTCGTGATCCACCCCAGGGCGCTCCGGGCGACGGGCGACGCCGTCCGCGACTCCCTCGAGGCCGACGGGTTCACCGCCCTCACGGCCGAGATCCCCGACGCCGAAGAGGGAAAGCACATCCAGGTCGCGGCATTCTGCTGGCAGGTGCTGGGCCAGAACGACTTCACCCGCTCCGATGCCATCGTCTCGGTGGGCGGGGGAGCGGTCACCGACGTGGCGGGCTTCGTCGCGGCGACCTGGCTGCGCGGGGTCCGGGTAGTGCACCTGCCCACGAGCCTGCTCGCCATGGTCGACGCCGCAGTGGGCGGCAAGACCGGGATCAACACCGCTGAGGGCAAGAACCTCGTCGGCGTCTTCCACCCGCCCGCGGCCGTCCTGGCAGACCTCGACGCCCTCGCCACGCTGCCCCGCAACGAACTGCTCACCGGCATGGCCGAGGTGGTCAAGTGCGGCTTCATCGCGGACCCCGCGATCCTCGACCTCATCGAGGAGGACCCGGAGGCCGTCGCGGACCCGGCCTCGGACGTGGTGCGCGAGCTGATCGAGCGCTCCATCGCCGTCAAGGCCAAGGTCGTCTCGGCGGACCTGAAGGAGTCGGGCCTCAGGGAGATCCTCAACTACGGCCACACTCTGGGCCACGCGATCGAGCTCGCCGAGCGCTACTCGTGGCGGCACGGCGCCGCAGTGAGCGTGGGCATGATGTTCGCCGCCGAATTGGCGCGCAGCGTGGGACGGCTCGATGACGCCACGGCCGACCGCCACCGCAGCATCCTCACGTCGCTCGGACTGCCCACGACGTACCGCGGCGACCGCTGGCAGGCGCTCCTGGACGGCATGCGGCGGGACAAGAAGGCCCGTGGCGACCTCCTGCGGTTCGTGGTGCTGGACGACGTCGCCAAGCCCGGGATCCTCGAGGTCCCGGACGCATCGCTGCTGTTCGCCGCCTACCAGGAGATCGCGCAGGGAGCCGCAGAATGATCAGCGACCGCCGCGAATGGCCGGACGCCGGGTTCCCCGGCGTCGCGGTCAACCCGGAGACGTTGGACACAGAGGTTGTCGACGAGGAACGATGCGCCGACGCCCTCGCCGCCAGCAGTGATCCCCGCGACCATGCGCTCGTCGAGCTCGCCCGCGGGCACGTGAGCGCTGCGGCAGAGATCCTTGTGGAGGCCCGCTACGCCGATCCCGAGTCCTTCCGGCTCAAGGTGCTCGAACTCGACGTGCTGCGCGCCGGCAACCGCAACGACCGCGCCGTGGAGCGCGCCCAGCAGCTCCTGAGCGAGTCGAAGGGCACCCCCAACGAGGCGATGGTCCTGCAGTATCTCGGCAAGATCCAGTTCTCCCGCGGCAACTACGCTGCGGCCGAGAAAGCCTTCTCCCAGGCGCTCGACCTCCGGGTGGCGGCGTCGGCCGATGCGAGCCTCATCTACTCCTCGACCGTGGCCCTCGGACGGGCCCGGGAGCTGCGCAGCCGCGAGCAGTGACGGGCCACGGGGCGCGCTCTGGTTAGAATGGTCTGCGGATTTGACGAGACGAACGCAACGAGAGGCGCCACGTGGCAACCACCAACGACATCAAGAACGGCACCGTGCTGAACCTGGACGGCCAGCTGTGGAACGTCATCGAGTTCCAGCATGTGAAGCCGGGCAAGGGCGGTGCGTTCGTGCGCACCAAGCTGCGCAACGTGCTCTCGGGCAAGGTCGTCGACAAGACCTTCAACGCCGGCACCAAGATCGACACCGCCACGGTGGACCGCCGTGACTTCCAGTACCTGTACAAGGACGGCGCGGACTTCGTGTTCATGGACACGGACACGTACGACCAGATCACGGTCGCGGGCGAGACCGTCGGCAACGCCGCGAACTTCATGCTCGAGAACCAGACGGTGCTCATCGCGCTGCACGAGGGCAACCCGCTCTACGTCGAGCTCCCCCCGAGCGTGACCCTCGAGATCACGTACACCGAGCCGGGCCTGCAGGGCGACCGCTCGTCTGCCGGCACCAAGCCCGCCACCGTCGAGACCGGCTATGAGATCCAGGTGCCGCTCTTCCTCGAGACCGGGACCAAGGTCAAGGTCGACACCCGTGACGGCGGCTACCTGGGACGTGTCAACGACTAGTGAGCGCCCGTGGAAAGGCCCGTGCGCGGGCCCTCGACATCCTCTTCGAGGCGGAGCAGCGCGGTGTCCCGGCTTCGGTGGCCATCCAGGGGCGCCGGGACCGCACCGAGCAGGTGATCAACCCCTATACCGTCGAGATCGTCGACGGCGTGACGGCCCGGCAGTCCCAGATCGATGAGATCCTGCGGACCTACGCGCAGGGGTGGACCCTCGAGCGCATGCCCTCCGTCGACCGCATCATCCTCCGCATCGGCCTGTGGGAGCTCCTCTTCAACGACGACGTCCCCGACGCCGTCGCCGTGAGCGAGGCCGTGGCCCTGGCCCGCACCATGTCCACCGACGAGTCCCCGACGTTCGTCAACGGACTCCTCGGCCGGCTCCAGGAGCTCAAGCCGACGCTGCTGGCCTGAGGCCGGCTCCGCGCCAGGCGGCCGCCCCCGGCTCATCGCTGCGGGCGGCCGCCTGACTCACAGCTGCGGGTGACCGCCCGACACCCCGAGCAGCGCGTCGCGTTCGCGGCCGATCCGGTCCAGGAGTTCCTGCTGGGCCGCGGCGTAGCCGCGCACATCCCGTCCGCTGAGCACGCGCTGGCGCGTCGCCGCGAGGTCCGTCGCGGTGCGGATGAAGGCCCGCATCGCGGACCGCCGCCCGAGGCCCGTCGCCCACCTCAGGCCCGCGCTGCGGCCCCGCGGCGTCGCGAGCATCTCCACCTCGAGGGGGGAGAACCAGCCGGCCTGGGCGTACTCGACCAGGCGCGCATGCGTCAGCCGCGCCTCGGCCCTCCGCAGGAAGTACACCCCCACGGCGGCGGCGCCGAACAGCGGGATCTGCACTAGGACGTACAGGAGGAAGAAGTCCTCTCCGCCGCTGTTCCAGATGTTGTGCAGGAGCATCGCCGGCGTCAGGCCCACGAGGAACGCGCCGATCACGAGGCCCGGGCTCCAGCGCCGGGCCGCGAGCCCCATGATCAGCCCCAGCGTGCCCGTGAACATCGCGTGGGCGAACGGGGAGAGCACCCCGCGCATCGTGAAGATGACGGCGAGCGACGCCGCGGATCCCGAGGTCTCGCTGAAGAGCCGGCCGAAGTAGAGGATGTTCTCGGTGAAGGCGAACCCCGCGGCGATGGTCATGCCGTAGACGATCCCGTCCACCGGCCCGTCGACGTACTTGCGGGCCGCGAGCATGAGGATGAGCAGGCCCAGCCCCTTGGTGCCCTCCTCGACAATGGGCGCCTCCACTGTGGCCAGGAACCGCATGGTCTGCGCGGCGCCCGAGTGCGGCCCGAAGGCGTCGAGGAACAGTGGCTGGACCAGCGTGGTCGCCGCAACCGACATGACGGCACCCCAGACCAGGGCCAGGACGATCAGGCGCCTTGGCTCGGGCTCCCAGCGGTCCACGGCGAAGACCGCCAGCAGCACGATGGCGAGCGGGAACAGGGAGAGCACGAAGCCGACCAGCAGCCCGGAGCTGCCGGTGGCCCGCAGCAGGAAGGGCACCACCACGGCCAGCCCGGCGAGCAGAGCGGCCCCTCCGCCGACGAGCAGCGCGAGCGCTCCCGGCCGCAGACTCGGCCCGCGTGCGGGCGGCACGGGGAGGGGAGGCCACGCCGTGCCCCGCGCGCCGCCTGCCGCCGGTGCCGGGGCCGCGTCCGGGGCGGGTGCGGCGGAACGCGAGGGTGACTCCGCGGTCTGCCACGGACGGGGCGGCGGGACGTAGCTTCCGGGCTCGGGCTGCTGCCACTGCGGCGGCACGTTGCTCGTCATGGCCCAAGGCTAGCTCCGCGCCGGGGCATCTGCCCGCGGGCCGGGCGGGGCCACGTGACGGCGGGCACACGGGCGGCATGCGGCGGCGGGGCCTGTGATAGCTTGGATCGACAGTTTTCCTCATTTAATTCCGTCCTGTGAGGCGGGGAAAGGGGTCTGCTGTGGCACCTGCCTCTGCAGAAGAGCGCAGCGTGAGTGCCGGCCGGGTTGTCCTCTCAGGGGGCGACATCGACCGTGCGCTGACACGCATAGCGCACGAGATCCTCGAAGCCAACCGCGGCCCGGAGGGGATCGTCCTCCTCGGCATTCCGCGCCGGGGCTATCCGCTCGCCGTACGGCTCGCGGCGAAACTCGCTGCCGCCGACCCCGCGGTGGATCCGGCCGCAGTCGTCGGCCAGCTCGACATTACGATGTTCCGCGACGACCTCTCGCGGCAGCCCACCCGCCCGCCGGCCCGCACGATCCTGCCCGCCGGGGGCATCGACGACAAGGTGGTCGTGCTCGTCGACGACGTGCTGTTCTCCGGCCGCACGATCCGCGCCGCGCTCGATGCCCTCGTCGACCTCGGCCGGCCCCGCTCGGTGCGCCTCGCGGTCCTCGTCGACCGCGGCCACCGCGAGCTGCCGATCCGTGCCGACCACGTCGGCAAGAACCTCCCCACCTCCCGGGCCGAGAAGGTCCGCGTGCGCCTCGCCGAGGTCGACGCCGGATCCGGCTTCCCCGAGGACCTCGTGGCCATCGAGGGGCCCAAGGAGGCCACACAGTGAAGCACCTGCTCTCGACGAAGGACCTCTCGGCCCAGGACGCGATCCGCATCCTCGACACTGCGGAGGAGATGAGCGCGGTCAACTCCCGCGAGGTCAAGAAGCTGCCCGCACTGCGGGGACGCACGGTGGTGAACCTCTTCTTCGAGGACTCCACCCGCACGCGCATCTCGTTCGAGGCCGCCGCCAAGCGGCTTTCCGCGGACGTGATCAACTTCGCGGCGAAGGGCTCGTCCGTCTCGAAGGGGGAATCCCTCAAGGACACGGCCCAGACCCTCGAGGCCATCGGAGCGGACGCCGTCGTGCTCCGCCACTCCGCCTCCGGCGCTGCCCACCGGCTCGCGGTGACCGACTGGATCAGCGCCGCCGTCGTCAATGCGGGCGACGGGACCCACGAGCACCCGACCCAGGCGCTGCTTGACGCCTTCACGCTGCGGCGCCACCTGTGCCGCCTTGCGGGCACGTCCTCCGCGGGGGCCGACCTCGCGGGCGCGCGCGTCCTCATCGTCGGCGATATCCTCCACTCCCGCGTCGCCCGCTCGGACGTGTGGCTGCTGGCCACCCTCGGGGCGCACGTGACACTCGTCGCCCCGCCCACGCTCCTGCCGATCGGGGTCGACGGGTGGCCGTGCGAGGTGACCTACGACCTCGACGAGGCCATCGCCTCGGGCCCGGACGCCATCATGATGCTGCGCGTCCAGGTCGAGCGCATGAATGCCTCCTACTTCCCCTCCACCAGCGAGTACTCCCGCCGCTGGGGCCTCGGCGACGAGCGGTTCGCCCGCCTGACCGAACTGGGCCTGAAGGACACCGTCATCCTGCACCCCGGCCCGATGGTCCGCGGGCTCGAGATCTCCTCGGCCGCCGCGGATTCCGAACGGTCCCAGGTCCTCAAGCAGGTCGCGAACGGCGTCTCGGTGCGCATGGCCGTGCTCTACCTGCTGATGTCCGGCGGTTCCGCGGGGTACCCCGCGGCCGCTCCCGAGCTGAAGGAGACAGCCTCATGACGGCTTCGCCGCGCTACCTCGTCCGGGGCGCCTCCCTGTACGGCGAGACCCCCGCCGACCTCCTCGTCGCCGACGGCGTCATCGCCGGAATCGGGTCCGGGCTCGACGCCTCCGGCGCCACCGTGGTCGATGCCGACGGCCTCGTCGCGCTGCCCGGACTCGTGGACGTCCACACGCACCTGCGCGAGCCCGGCCGCGAGGACGCAGAGACGGTCGAGACGGGCTCGAAGGCGGCTGCCCTCGGCGGCTACACCGCCGTGCACGCGATGGCCAACTCCAATCCCGTTGCGGACACGGCGGGCGTGGTCGAGCAGGTGGCCCACCTCGGGCGCCGCGCCGGCTGGGCAGACGTGCGTCCCGTCGGGGCCGTGACCGTGGGCCTGAAGGGGGAGCGGCTCGCGGAGCTCGGCGCCATGGCCGAGTCCGCCGCGGCCGTGCGCATGTTCTCCGACGACGGCATGTGCGTCCACGACCCGGTCCTCATGCGGCGGGCCCTCGAGTACGTCAAGGCGTTCGACGGCGTCGTCGCCCAGCACGCCCAGGAACCGCGGCTGACGGCGGGCGCCCAGATGAACGAGGGCGCGGTCTCCTCGGTCCTCGGCCTCCCCGGCTGGCCTGCGGTCGCCGAGGAGAGCATCATCGCCCGCGACGTCCTCCTGGCCCAGCACGTGGGATCGCGCCTGCACGTGTGCCACGTCTCCACCGCGGGGTCGGTCGACATCATCCGCTGGGCCAAGGCCCGCGGGATCGACGTGACGGCCGAGGTCACCCCGCACCACCTGATGCTCACGGATGAACTCGTGCGCACCTACGACCCGGTGTACAAGGTGAATCCGCCGCTGCGGACGCACGACGACGTCGAGGCGCTCCGTGCGGCCCTGGCCGACGGCACCATCGACGTCGTCGGGACCGACCACGCCCCCCACCCGAGCGAGCACAAGGAGTGCGAGTGGGTGCAGGCGGCGATGGGGATGACCGGGCTCGAGACGGCGCTGTCCGTCGTGCAGCTGGCGATGGTCGAGACCGGCCTCATGGGCTGGCGCGACGTGGCCCGCGCGATGTCCGAGGCGCCCGCGAAGATCGGCCGGGACAGCGACCATGGGCGCCCGCTCGCCGAGGGCGAGCCCGGGCACCTGGTCCTCGTGGACCCGGCCGCGCGATGGACCGTGGACCCTGCTGCCCAGGCGACGAAGGGCCGCAACTCGCCGTTCGCCGGCCGCGAGCTGCCCGGGCGGGTCGTCGCGACCTTCTACGCCGGCCACCCGACGGTGCTCGACGGCGAGCTCAACGCCCCGCACCCGGCCTTCGCCGGCGCCCGCGCGGGGGAGCACTGATGGACCGCTTCGGGCCGGGACTGGCGATGCTCGCCCTCGCCGTGGTCCTCGCCGCGCTGATGTGGATCGGATGGCGCGGCCGGCTCAAGCGGCAGTCCGGCATCCCGGCGCCCCGTCGGGTCCCCGAGGCCGCCGGAGCCGAGCGCTACCGGTGCAGCGGCCAGTACGTCGTCACGACGACGGCGGGGGACTGGCTGGACCGGGTGGCCGTCCACGGCCTCGGCGTGCGGACGGATGCGGATGCGGTGGTCCTGGAGGAGGGTGTGGCCTTCGACCGTTCAGGGGCCGGCGCCTTCTTCATCCCCCGCGAGGACCTGCAGGACGTGGGCCTCGCCTCGGGCATGGCCGGGAAGTTCGTCGAGAAGGACGGCCTCGTCGTCGTCGGCTGGCTCCTCGGGGAGACCGCCGTCGAGACGGGGTTCCGCCCCCGCTACGCCGAAGAGAAGAAAGCCCTCGTGGCAGCAATCGAGAATGTGATGGGTTCCGCGGCCGGACGCGCCGCGGGTCAGGGAAAGAGTGAGCAGTGACTGAGAACGCCACCAGCGTGCCAGAAGCAGGGACAGCGGCAGCCGCAGGCGCCCCGGCGCAGGGCACCAGGACGCGGCAGCCCGCCGTCCTCGTGCTCGAAGACGGGACGACGTTCCGCGGCCACAGCTACGGCACCGTGGGGACATCCCTCGGCGAGGCCGTCTTCGCGACGGGCATGACCGGGTACCAGGAGACGATCACCGATCCGTCCTACGCCCGGCAGATCGTCGTCCAGACCGCACCCCACATCGGCAACACCGGAGTGAACAGCGAAGACGCCGAGTCCCGCCGCATCTGGGTGGCCGGCTACGTGGTCCGCGACCCTGCGCGCCGCCCGTCCAACTGGCGCAGCGAGCGCAGCCTGGACGAGGAGCTCGAGGCCCAGGGGATCGTGGGCATCCAGGGCGTCGACACCCGCGCGGTCACGCGCCACCTGCGCGAGCACAAGACGATGCGCGCCGCCATCTTCTCGGGCGACGCCGCCCGCCGCCCCGAGCGGGAGCTCCTCGAGGCTGTGCGCGCGAGCGCGCCCATGGAGGGCTCCCGCCTGGCCGAAGAGGTCAGCGTCGACGCCGCGTACACGGTCGAGCCCGCCGACCACGGCTGGGAGGGCGAGCCCCGCTTCACGATCGCGGCCATCGACCTCGGCATCAAGGCCATGACCCCCCACCGCTTCGCCGAGCGCGGGGTCCGGGTCCACGTGCTCCCCGCCACCGCGACCATCGAGGACGTGCGGGCGGTCAATCCCGACGGCTTCTTCATGTCGAACGGCCCCGGCGACCCGGCCACCGCCGACGCCCAGGTGCGCCTGCTGCGCTCGGTGCTCGATGAGAAGCTGCCCTACTTCGGCATCTGCTTCGGCAACCAGATCCTCGGCCGGGCCCTCGGCTTCGGGACCTACAAGCTGCGCTACGGCCACCGCGGGATCAACCAGCCGGTCATCGACCGCCGCACGGGCAAGGTCGAGATCACGAGCCAGAACCACGGCTTCGCCGTCGACGCCCCGCTCGAGGGCGCGACCACCGCTCCGGAGGAGCGCTACGGCCGCGTCGAGGTCTCCCACGTCAGCCTCAACGACCAGGTCGTCGAGGGACTCGCGTGCCTCGACATCCCGGCATTCTCCGTCCAGTACCACCCCGAGGCCGCGGCCGGCCCGCACGATGCCGCGTACCTGTTCGACCGCTTCATCGCGCTGATGGAGTCGGCGTCCACGAGCACCACGACCACCGAGACCGAGGAAGCGAAGTAATGCCCAAGCGCACAGACCTGAAGAGCGTCCTGGTCATCGGCTCCGGGCCGATCGTGATCGGCCAGGCGGCCGAGTTCGACTACTCCGGCACGCAGGCCATCCGGGTGCTCAAGGAGGAGGGCCTGCGGGTCATCCTCGTCAACTCCAACCCGGCCACGATCATGACCGACCCGGAGCTCGCCGACGCGACCTACGTCGAGCCGATCACCCCGGACGTCGTCGAGAAGATCATTGCCAAGGAGCGCCCCGACGCGGTCCTTCCGACTCTGGGCGGCCAGACGGCGCTCAACACCGCCATCGCGCTCGACAAGAACGGCGTGCTCGAGAAGTACGGCGTCGAGCTCATCGGCGCGAACATCGCCGCGATCGAGCTCGGCGAGGACCGGGAGAAGTTCAAGGGCGTCGTCGAGCGCTGCGGCGCGGAGAGCGCCCGCAGCCACATCGTCCACACCATGGACGAGGCGCTCACTGCAGTCGAGGACCTCGGCTACCCCGTCGTGGTCCGCCCCTCCTTCACGATGGGCGGCCTCGGCTCGGGCATGGCGTACAACGAGGAGGACCTGCACCGCATCGCCGGAGCGGGCCTGCAGTACAGCCCGACCACCGAGGTGCTCCTCGAGGAGAGCATCCTCGGCTGGAAGGAGTACGAGCTCGAGATGATGCGCGACAAGAACGACAACGTCGTGGTCGTGTGCTCGATCGAGAACTTCGACCCGGTCGGCGTCCACACGGGCGACTCCATCACCGTCGCCCCGGCACTGACGCTCACCGACCGCGAGTACCAGAAGCTGCGCGACGTCGCGATCGCGGTCATCCGCGAGGTCGGCGTGGACACGGGCGGCTGCAACATCCAGTTCGCCGTCGACCCGGCCACGGGCCGCGTCGTCGTGATCGAGATGAACCCGCGCGTCTCACGCTCCTCGGCCCTGGCCTCCAAGGCCACCGGCTTCGCGATCGCGAAGATCGCCACGAAGCTCTCCCTCGGGTACACGCTCGACGAGATCCCGAACGACATCACGCAGAAGACGCCGGCGAGCTTCGAGCCGACGCTCGACTACGTCGTCGTGAAGGTGCCGCGGTTCGCCTTCGAGAAGTTCCCCGCCGCGGACCCGACCCTCACGACCACGATGAAGAGCGTGGGCGAGGCAATGGCCCTCGGCCGCAACTTCACCGAGGCCCTGCAGAAGGCGCTCCGCTCCCTCGAGCAGAAGGGCGCCCAGCTCGACTTCTCCCCGGTTCCGGACTACGAGGTCGCCGACCTCGTCGAGCAGGCCAAGCGCCCGACGACGCAGCGCCTCGCCCAGGTCCAGCGCGCCCTCCTCGGCGGCGCGAGCGTCGAGGAGCTGTTCGAGGCGACGAAGATCGACCCCTGGTTCCTCGACCAGCTCGCCCTCCTGAACGAGGTCGCGGCGGAGATCAAGGCGGCCCCGGCGCTCACCGAGGACGTGCTCCGCCTGGCCAAGCGCCACGGCTTCTCGGACGAGCAGATCGCGGCGCTGACCCACTCCTCCGAGGCAGTGGTCCGCGGCGTCCGCCAGGCGCTCGGCATCCGCCCGGTCTACAAGACCGTGGACACGTGCGCGGCGGAGTTCGCCGCCTACACCCCGTACCACTACTCGTCCTACGACGAGGAGGACGAGGTCGAGCTGCACAAGAAGCCCTCGGTCATCATCCTCGGCTCGGGCCCCAACCGCATCGGCCAGGGCATCGAGTTCGACTACTCGTGCGTCCACGCCACGATGGCGCTGCGCAAGGCCGGCTACGAGACCGTCATGGTCAACTGCAACCCGGAGACGGTCTCGACCGACTACGACATCTCCACGCGCCTGTACTTCGAGCCACTCACGCTCGAGGACGTGCTCGAGGTCATCGCCGCGGAGGAGCGCACGGGCGGCGTCATCGGCGTGTTCGTCCAGCTCGGCGGCCAGACGCCGCTGAAGCTGGCCCAGCAGCTCGCCGACGCGGGCGTGCCGATCCTCGGCACCTCGCCTGAGGCCATCGACCTCGCCGAGCACCGCGGCGCGTTCGCCCAGGTGCTCGACGACGCCGGCCTCGTCGCGCCGAAGAACGGCACCGCCGTCTCCTTCGAGGAGGCCCGGCGCATCGCGGACGAGATCGGGTACCCCGTCCTCGTGCGGCCCTCGTACGTCCTCGGCGGCCGCGGCATGGAGATCGTCTACGACGAGCCCAACCTGCGCCGCTACATCGACAACGCGACCGAGATCACCCCGGACCACCCGGTCCTGATCGACCGCTTCCTCGAGGACGCGATCGAGATCGACGTCGACGCCCTCTATGACGGCACCGACCTGTACCTGGGCGGCATCATGGAGCACATCGAGGAGGCCGGCATCCACTCCGGCGACTCCGCGTGCGTGCTGCCGCCGGTCACCCTCGGCACCGACGTGGCCGAGCGCGTCCGGGCCGCCACCGAGGCGATCGCCGCGGGCGTGGGCGTCCGCGGGCTCATCAACATCCAGTTCGCCCTCGCCGCGGACGTGCTCTACGTGCTCGAGGCCAACCCGCGCGCCTCGCGGACCGTCCCGTTCGTCTCGAAGGCCACCGGGGTCCAACTCGCCAAGGCCGCCGCGCTCATCGGCACGGGCGTGACCATCAAGCAGCTGCGCAGCGCCTACCGCATGCTGCCCGAGACCGGCGACGGCGCGGTGCTGCCCGAGAGCGCACCCGTGGCCGTGAAGGAGGCCGTGCTCCCGTTCAGCCGCTTCCGCACGCCGGAGGGCACCGTGGTGGACAGCCTGCTCGGCCCGGAGATGCGCTCGACCGGCGAGGTCATGGGCATCGACAAGCACTTCGACACGGCGTTCGCCAAGAGCCAGGCCGCGGCGAACAGCTCGCTGCCGACCTCGGGCCGGGTGTTCGTCTCGGTGGCGAACCGGGACAAGCGCTCGATCATCATGGCGGTGAAGAAGCTCTCCGACCTCGGCTTCGAGATCCTCTCCACGGGCGGCACCGCCGCCGTGCTCAACCGCAACGGCATCAGCGCCACCGTGGTCCGCAAGGTCAGCGACGGCGGCGAGGGCACGATCGTGGACCTGATCAACGACGGGAAGGTCGACATGGTCTTCAACACGCCCTCGGGCGGCGCCGCGCGCGGCGACGGCTACGAGATCCGCGCCGCGGCCACCTCGGTCGGCAAGCCCTGCATCACGACGGTCGCCGAGTTCAACTTCGCCGTCCTCGCGATCGAGGCCATGCGCAGCTTCGAGTGGGACGTCACGAGCCTGCAGGAGCACGCCGCCTCGGTGCGCGGCGGTTCGGCCGCACCCGCGGAGGACGCCGCGGAGCCTGCCCGTGCCTGAGCCCACCGCCCGCCCAGCGGGCCGCGCGCCCTTCGGCGAGCGGCTCGCCGGGGCGGTGGCCGCCCGTGGCCCGCTCTGCGTCGGCGTCGACCCGCACCCGTCGCTGCTGGCCGCGTGGGGGCTGACGGACGACGCCGACGGCCTCCGCCGCTTCTCGGCCGCGGTCCTCGAGGGGGTCGCCGAGGTCGCGGCGGCGCTCAAGCCGCAGGTCGCTCTCTACGAGCGCCACGGCTCGGCCGGCATCGCGGCGCTCGAGGAGCTCCTCGCGGCCTCGGCCGACGCCGGGCTGCTCACGATCGCCGACGCGAAGCGCGGGGACATCGGCTCCACCATGGCGGCCTACGCGCAGGCCTGGCTGGGGGAGGGGTCCCCGCTCGCGGCGGACGCCGTCACCCTGAGCCCGTACCTCGGCTTCGAGTCGCTGCGGCCCGCGCTCGAGACCGCCGCGGAGACGGGCCGCGGCGTGTTCGTGCTCGCCCTGACCTCCAATCCGGAGGGCGCCTCGGTCCAGCACGTGGGCGGGGACTCCTCCGTGGCCCGGCGGATCGTCGACGCAGCGGCCGCGGAGAACGGCCGGTACGCGGGCGCAGAGCGCGGCCTGGGCTCCGTGGGCCTCGTCGTGGGGGCCACCGTGGGGGACGCGATCGGCCGCCTCGGCCTCGACCTCGCCGCGATGGGCGGGCCGATCCTCGCCCCGGGCCTCGGCGCCCAGGGGGCCACGCCCGCGGTCCTGCGGGAGACGTTCGGGCAGGCCTACCCCCGGGTGCTGGGCACGTCCAGCAGGGACATCCTCGCCGGGGGCCCCGAGCCCCAGGGCGTGCGGGCGCGTGCCGAGCGGACCCTCGAGGGCTTGCGGGGCTGACTCGCGCCGGTCTACGTTCTAGGGGAGTCCGCGCGCCGCAGTGGCCGCGGGCTCCCGAGCGATCCGGGCGAGCACGGAGGCGGCGCAGTGGCCTTGGAACCCCTGACACCCGAGGAGAGGCGCGCGGCGCTCGGGAAGGCGGTCGAGGCGCGCGGGATCCGCTCCCGGGCCAAGGCCGCCCTCCACTCCGGGGAGCTGACCGTCGGGGAGCTCCTCGCCCAGGCGGACCACGACGAGGCGCTCGCGCGGCTGAAGGTCACCGAGATGCTCGAGTGCCTCCGCGGCATCGGGCCCGTGCGCGCCCGGGCGATCCTCGCCGCACTCGGCATCGCGCCGAGCCGCCGCCTCAGGGGCCTCGGCGTCCACCAGCGGCGTGCGCTGGTAGATTTTCTGGCAGGCTGAACATGCCCGGGGCATCCCGGGCTCTGACGAAGGGACAGCGTGGAGCACGCACAGGACCAGACGGCCGCATCCGAGGCCGGGCACGGCGGGCTGACCGTCCTCGCGGGGCCCACGGCCGTGGGCAAGGGCACAGTCTCGACGTACATCCGGGACACCTATCCGGAGGTGTGGCTCTCCGTCTCGGCCACGACCCGGGATCCGCGCGAGGGCGAGGTCGACGGCGTCCACTACTACTTCGTGGGCCCCACCGAGTTCGAGCGGCTCGTCGCCGAGGACGCGTTCCTCGAGTGGGCCGTGGTCCACGGGCAGAACCGCTACGGCACGCTGCGCCGCACCGTCGACGAGGCGATCGCCGCCGGGAAGCACGTCCTGCTCGAGATCGACCTCCAGGGCGCGCGCCAGGTCAAGGCCGCCATGCCGGACGCACAGTTCGTGTTCCTGGCCCCTCCGAGCTGGGACGAAATGGTGCGCCGCCTCCGCGGGCGCGGCACCGAAACGGCCGAGGAACAGCAGCGCCGCCTCGAAACGGCTAAAATAGAGCTCGCTGCCGAGCCCGAGTTCGACGTCACCGTCGTCAACGACGACGTGAAGCGCGCGGCAGACGAGCTTGTGTCACTCATGGGACTGACGCCGCACGCCCGGCCCGCGTCGCGCTAGCGCGCCGGCCATCCGCTACGAAAGAGCATTGGAGACCCACTTTGTCCTCGACCCCCGAAGGCATCATCAACCCGCCGATCGACGACCTCCTGACGAAGTCCGACTCCAAGTACGGCCTCGTCATCTTCGGTGCGAAGCGTGCCCGGCAGATCAATGCCTACTACGCCCAGCTGCACGAGGGCCTCTTCGAGTACGTCGGTCCGCTCGTGGACACCCGTCTGAATGAGAAGCCGCTGTCGATCGCCCTGCGCGAGATCAACGAGGGGCTCCTCGTCGCGACCCCCGCCGCCGAGGAAGAGCCGGCCACGGAGTCCGAGGACCAGTAGGACCAGGGACCAGAAGGAGGTCGGCCGCGTGCGCGTGGTCCTAGGCGTGGGCGGCGGGATCGCCGCCTACAAGGCGGCCCTGCTGCTGCGGCTGTTCACCGAGGCCGGCCACAGCGTCACCGCCGTGCCCACCGAGGCGGCGCTGAGCTTCGTCGGCAAGGCCACCTGGGAGGCCCTCTCGGGCAAGCCCGTGCGCACAGACGTGTTCGAGGCCGTGGAGACGGTCAACCACGTCCGCCTCGGCCATGAGGCCGACCTCGTGGTGGTGGCGCCCGCGACCGCGGACCTGCTCGCGCGAGCCGCGGGCGGGCACGCCGACGACCTCCTGACCAACACCCTCCTCATGGCGCACTGCCCGGTGCTGCTCGCGCCCGCCATGCACACCGAGATGTGGCGGCACCCCGCGACACAGGCCAACGTGGCGCTCCTGCGCGAGCGGGGGGTGCACGTCCTCGACCCCGCCGTCGGGCGGCTGACGGGGGCGGACTCCGGCCCGGGCCGGCTCCCGGAGCCGGAGGAGATCTTCAGCGCGGCCCTCGCCCTCGTGGGCGGGCCCTCGGCGGACGACGCCGGCCACCTCCCGGGCGGCCCCGGCACCGGCCGCCCCTCCGACTCCCTCGCCGGCCGGCGCGTCGTCGTCTCCGCGGGCGGCACCCGCGAGCCCCTCGACCCCGTGCGCTTCCTCGGGAACCGGTCCTCCGGCAAGCAGGGCGCGGCCCTCGCGCGCGCGGCCCTCGCGGCGGGCGCCGACGTCACGCTGGTCGCCGCCCACATGGACGTCCCGCCGCCCGAGGGCGCGCGGGTCGTCAGCGTCGGCTCGGCCCTCGAACTGCGCGAGGCGATGCTCGCCGAGGCGCCCGGCGCCGACGTCCTCGTCATGGCCGCCGCGGTGGCCGACTTCCGGCCCTCCGAGCAGCAGGCCAGCAAGATCAAGAAGCGCGACGACGCCGCCGATCCCATCATCACCCTCGTCCGCAACCCGGACGTCCTCGTGGAGCTCGTGCAGCGGCGGAACGCGGCGCAGCCCGGCCAGCTGATCGTGGGCTTCGCCGCGGAGACCGGCGACGACGCCTCGAGCGCCTTCGACTACGGCATGGCCAAGCTCGCCCGCAAGGGCTGCGAGCTGCTGGTCCTCAACGAGGTCGGCGCGGACGCGGCCGGGTCGGAGCGCGTCTTCGGCCAGGACAGCAACGCGGTGCTCATCCTCGCCCGCGACGGCGGCGAGCCCGAGCACGCGGCGGGCAGCAAGGACGAGGTGGCGGCCGCCGTCGTGCGCCGGATCACCCGCGAGCTCGCCGCCCGCGCGACCCAGTAGCGCGGCGCGACCCAGTAGAGTGGACCAGTGACCCACGCTCCCGATTCCGGCACCACTGCCCTGCGCCTCTTCACGTCCGAATCCGTGACCGAGGGGCACCCCGACAAGATCTGCGACCAGATCAGCGACTCGATCCTCGACGCGCTGCTCGCCGCCGACCCGGAGTCGAAGGTCGCGGTCGAGACGATGGCGACGACGGGCCTGGTCCACGTCGCGGGCGAGGTCACCACCGACGCGTACGTCGAGATCCCCCAGATCGTGCGCAACACGATCCTCGGCATCGGCTACGACTCCTCGGCCAACGGCTTCGACGGGGCCCGCTGCGGCGTGTCGGTCTCGATCGGCCAGCAGTCCTCGGACATCTTCGACGGCGTGTTTAACTCCCTCGAGGCGCGCGAGGGCACGATGGAGGACGAGTACGACCTCCAGGGCGCCGGCGACCAGGGCATCATGTTCGGCTACGCGTCCGACGAGACGGCCACCTACATGCCCACCCCGATCTGGCTCGCCCACCGGCTCTCCGAGCGCCTCACCGAGGTCCGCAAGAGCGGCGAGCTCGCGTACCTCCGCCCTGACGGCAAGACGCAGGCGACCGTGGGGTACGACGGCGACCGCCCCGTGAGCGTCGAGACCATCGTCATCTCGAGCCAGCACGCCGAGGGCACCGACCTCGCGACCCTGCGCGCGGACCTCGCCGACCACGTCGTCAAGCCCGTGCTGGCCATGGCCGAGCTCGAATCTGACCATGTGCGCAGCATCCTCAACCCCGCCGGCGCCTTCATCATCGGCGGCCCCGTCGGAGACGCCGGCCTGACCGGCCGCAAGATCATCGTCGACACCTACGGCGGGTTCGCCCGCCACGGCGGCGGCGCCTTCTCCGGCAAGGACCCGTCGAAGGTGGACCGCTCCGCCGCCTACGCCATGCGCTGGGTCGCGAAGAACGTCGTGGCCGCCGGCCTCGCACGCCGCGCCGAGATCCAGGTCGCCTACGCGATCGGACAGGCCCGCCCCGTGGGCATCTACGTCGAGACGTTCGGCACCGAGAGCGTGGACCCGCTGCGCATCGGCGCGGCCGTCAGCGAGGTCTTCGACCTGCGGCCCCGGGCGATCATCGAGGCCCTCGACCTCAAGCGCCCGATCTACGCCAAGACCGCCGCGCACGGGCACTTCGGCCGCGAGGAGCCGGACTTCACGTGGGAGCGGCTCGACCGCGTCCAGGACCTGAAGGACTTCTTCGGGGCGTGAGCCGCGTCAGGCGCGGGCGATGAGCGCGAGCCAGCAGCCCGCCGACCCCGTCCAGCCGTCGCTGCTGACCGGCTTCCCGCTGCCCGAGCAGGCCCCCCCGGGCCCGCGGCCGGCGCTCCAGCGGCCGGTGGCGCGCGTGTGCGTCGAGTCCCCGCTGCCGCAGCTGGACCGCCGCTTCGACTACCTCGTGACGGAGGAGCTCGAAGGCGCGGCCGTGCCGGGCGTCCGCGTCAAGGTCCGCATCGCCGGCCGCGAGCACGTCGGGTTCCTGCTCGAGCGGCGCGACTCCTCGGACGCCGGCGTGCGGCTGGCCCCGCTGGGCGCCGTGCTCTCGCCGCTGCCCGTCCTCGCGCCCGAGGTCGCCGAGCTCGCCGCCGCCGTCGCCGAGCGCTGGGCCGGGGCCCTCGGCGATGTCCTGCGCTTCGCCGTCCCGCCGCGTGCGGCGAAGGTCGAGGCGGAGTTCGCCGCCCGGGCCGCAGAGGCTCCCGACCTCGCGCCGGATCCTGTGCCGCACCCCGCGCCCGGACCGGCGGCAGCGCCGGGCCGCGGCGCCGGTGGCTGGGCGCGGCTCACCCATGGAACTGCCTTCCTGCGGCATCTGGCTGCGGGCGGGAGCCCGCGCGCCGTCCTGCAGGCCGCCCACGGCTACGGGCCCGAGGCCTGGCCCCACACGATCGCCGCCGCCGTTGCCGCCGCGCGGTCCTCGGGACGGGGAGCGCTCGTCGTCGTCCCCGACCGGCGGGACCTCGAGAGGATGCAGGCGGCCCTCGAGGAGGCGCTCCCCGGCGAACGGACGGTCCGGCTCTCCGCCGAGGACGGCCCGAGCGCGCGTTCGCGGTCGTTCCTCGAGCTCCTCACCGGCGGGGCACGGATCGCGGTGGGCACCCGTGGCGCCGTGTTCGCGCCCGTGCAGGACCTCGGCCTCGTGGTCTGCTGGGACGACGGCGACGAGACGCACCTCGAGCCCCGGGCCCCCTACTTCCACGCCCGCGAGGTCCTGCTCCTGCGCGCCGAGCAGGCAGGCTGCGCGGTGCTGCTCGCGGGCCACGCCGTCTCGGTCGAGGCCCAGCGCCTGGTCGAGTCGGGCTGGCTGCAGCCCATCGCTCCCGACAGGGCGGCGCTGCGTGCTGCCACGCCGCGGATCACGAGCACGGCAGACAGCGTCGAATCGGCCCGTGACCCGCTCGCCCGCGTCGCGCGGCTGCCGCACGCGGCGTGGCAGGCGGCGCGCGAGGCCCTCGCCGACGGCCCGGTGCTCGTGCAGGTGGCCCGCGCGGGCTATGCCCCCTCGCTCGCCTGCGAGCGCTGCCGTGAGCCGGCGCGGTGCCGGCACTGCTCCGGGCCCCTCGCCGAGCAGCCCTCGGGCCGCGAGCGGCTCGTGGCCTGCCGGTGGTGCGGGACGCCCGAGCTGGCCTTCTCCTGCCGCGTCTGCGGAGCCCACGCCCTGCGGCGCACCGCGATCGGCGCCCTGCGGACGGCCGAGGAGCTGGGGCGGGCCTTCCCCGGGGCGGTCGTGATCACCTCCGCCGGCGACTCGGTGAAGTCCGAGGTCGCGGGCTCGCCGGCCCTCGTCGTCGCCACCGTCGGGGCCGAGCCGCTGGCGCCCGAGGGGTACGCCGCCGCGCTCCTGCTCGACGGGGAGGCGCTGCTGCGGCGGGAGAGCCTGCGCGCGCCCGAGGAGGCCCTCCGCCGATGGCTCAACGCGGCCGCGCTCGTCCGCCCCGCCTCGGCCGGCGGCCGGGTGGTCATCACCGCCGGCGAGAGCGAGGCGCTGGCCGCGCTCGTGCGCTGGGACCCGGCGGGATTCGCCTCGCGCGAGCTCGCGCTGCGGCGCGAGCTGTCGCTGCCGCCGGCTGTGCGCACCGCGGCGGTCACCGGTGCCGTCGCCGACGTCGAGGCGTTCCTCGAGGTCGCGCGCGAGGCCGTGTCGCTGCCGGGCGTGCGCGTCGTGGGCCCCGTCCCGGGCGATCCCGCGCAGGCCCTGGTCTTCTTCCCGATCGCCGCCGGGCCGGCCGTGGCGCGCGCCCTGCACGCGGCGCGGATCTCCCTCGCGGTGCGCCGCACCGGCGGGCCGGTGACCCTCCGGGTCGATGCTCCAGATCTCCTATGAGCAGGCTGCTCTGATCCGCCGCCGCGGCTCAGCTGCGCGCGCCGCGGCGCGCGCGGGCGTCGATCGCCTCCTGGGCGGCGGAGAGGAGCGCTTCGGCCGATGCGTCCCAGCGGAACGTCGCCGCCTGGGCGCGGGCCGCGTCGGAGGCGGCCTCCCAGGCACCGGGGGCCTCGAGCGCCCGGACGGCGGCGGCGAACTCGGCGGGGGAGTCCGGGTCGACGTAGGAGGCGCCCGCGCCCCCCACCTCGCGGAAGATCGGGATGTCGCTCGCGACCACCGGGGTCCCCAGGCTCATGGCCTCGACGAGGGGCAGGCCGTAGCCCTCGGACCGGGACAGGCTCACGAGCGCCGTCGTGCGCCGCAGGAGCGCCTCATAGTCCTCCTCGGACACGCCGCCGTGGAAGACGACCCGGGCCCCGGCCGGCACGAGGGACTCGAGCTCCGCGCGCCGTGCGGGCGAGACCCGCGAGAGGAGGTGCAGTTCGTAGTCGGCGAGGTGCTCCATGCCCGCGATGACCGTCTCGACGTTCTTGTACGGCATGAAGGAGCCCATGTAGAGCAGGGTCTTCTCTGCCCCGTCCTCCGGGCGCCTCGGTTCGCGGCCGCCCTGCGGGGCGTTGCCCACGATCCGGACGGGGCGGCGGGTCAGGCGCTTCTCGGACATGAGCCACCGCGTCGTGTGGCTGACGGTGGCGACCACGTCCGCCCGGTTGAGCAGGACCCGCTGGGGCCAGTACGCCCGGTGGTAGAGGCGCCACAGCACGCGCACGGGCGCGGGGAGGAATCCCGGCGGCTCGGGGTGCTCGTAGTAGATGAGGTCGTGCAGGGTGAGGACGAGCGGGTACCGCCGCCCCCAGGAGCCCATGGTCTGCATGGGGCAGAACACGACGTCGGGCCTGAGCCGGTTGACCTGGGCGGCGATGAACAGCTCGCGCGGGGACAGCGGGCTCGTGACCTTCACGTGGGGCACGGGCGGCAGGAGCGCGAGCTGGCGGTCGTCGCTGATGAGCATCGCGACATCGGCACGGCGCGAGACCGCCTCGATCAGGCTCGCCCCGAAGCGGCTGATGCCGTCGTGCTGGTCCGTGCGCGTGAACCGGGCGTCGATGAGGATCCTCATGCCGTCCTCTCGGAGATGAAGTCGGCGATCGCGGCCGCGGCCGGACCTGGCGTCTCGTAGTGGATGAGGTGCCCGACGCCGGGGACCACGGTCAGGCGCGAGTCGCGGAGCCTGGCGTGGAAGCGCCGCACATCGGGCAGCGCCGCGATCTCGTCCCGCTCGCCCGCAACCAGCAGCACCGGAAGCTGCAGCTGGTCCGCGACCTCCGCGGCGTCGTGGGAGATCGATGCGCGGAACGACTCCAGCAGCGAGGACCGCGTCGCGAACTCGCTGAAGTGCTCGCGGTGCTGAGCGTGCACGAAGGCCCGCAGGCCGCCGTCGCGGGTCTTGGCCATGGCCTCGCTCATGAGGCGCACGACGGCGCGGCTGCGCAGCAGCGCAGTGCCGGGGGCCGCCGGAAGGGCCGCGGCGCCCCAGTAGTAGAACTCGGCGAGCCGGCTGAGGACGGCCTGGGGGCCCTCGAGGGCGGGAGCCGAGATCGGATTGACCAGGACGAGCCGCTCGAAGCGGCCCGGGTGCCTGGCCATGAAGTGCGCCGCGACGATGGACCCGAAGGAGTGCCCCAGCAGCACGGTGTCCGGGCCGAGTGCCAGCCCGTCGGCAAGGAAGGCGAGCCAGCGGACGTAGCCGTCGATGGAGTGCTCGCCGGCCAGGACGCCGGAGGCTCCGAAGCCGGGCAGGTCCGGCATGACGAACCGCACGTCAGGCAGGGCGTCGACGATGCGCATCAGCCCGTGGTGGGTCCCGCGGAAGCCGTGGACGGCGAGGACTGTCGGCGCGTCGGCGGCCGGCGGAGTCCCCGGGCGGCCCACCGGCTCGTAGGTGAAGACGGCCGTGGGCGCGCCGGCGACGTCGACGGTGTCGAGGCGCTCGCGCGCGGCCAGCTGCTCGGACAGGAACGGCTCTGCTGCCAGGGTCATGGGGGTCATCCTCCGTCTCAGTTGACGTCGTCGGGGTGGGAACCGCTGCGGAAGCCCCGGTCGAGGCCGGCGATCCGCTCCCGCTCGTCGTCAGTGAGCGCGAAGCCGAACACGTCCGCGTTCTCGCGGATGCGCTCGGGGCTGCTCGCCTTCGGGATCACGATGGTGCCCTCGTCGAGGTGCCAGCGGATCGCAGTCTGGGCAACGCTCACGCCGTGCGCGTCGGAGATCTCGCGCAGCACGGGGTCCTCGAGCAGGCGCCCGCGGGCGAGCGGCGACCACGCCTCGGTGGCGACGCCGAGCTCGGCGTGGAGCGCCCGCAGCTCGCGCTGCTGGAGCCAGGGATGGAGCTCGATCTGGTTCACGGCGGGCACCTCCCCGGTGGCGTCGACGAGGCGGCGCAGGTGCTCGGGCTGGAAGTTGCTCACGCCGATGGCGCGGACCCTCCCGTCCGCGCGGAGCCGGACGAGTGCCCGGTAGGTGTCGACGTACAGGTCCCTGCGGGGGCACGGCCAGTGGATGAGGTACAGGTCCACGACGTCCAGCCCGAGTTGGGCCTGGCTGCGGTCGAAGGCCCGCAGGGCGGCGTCGTACCCCTGATCCGTGTTCCAGATCTTCGTCGTGACGAAAAGCTCGGAGCGGTCGAGGCGGCCGGAGGGGGCGTCGTCGGACATCGCCCGGCGCACGGCGCGGCCCACGCCCGCCTCATTGCCGTACATCGCCGCCGTGTCGAGGCTCCGGTAGCCCGCCGCGAGGGCCTCGCCCGCGATCCGCTCCGCGTCCTCGGGCGGCACCTTGTACAGGCCGAACCCGAGCTGGGGGATGGCCACGCCGCGGGCAAGGGGGACCGTGGGGGACGCGATCATGGTCTCCACCCTACCGGCGCGCCCGGGCGGAACCGCCGACCGCCGGGCACCGGGCTAGGCATGCTCCGTGAGCAGGGCCCGGCCGGTCGCCTCGTCCACGATCAGGTCGGTGACGAGGCGGGCCTTCAGGGCTCCGCGCAGCGCCGCGGCCTTGGACGGGCCGGAGACGATGCACAGACGGCGGGGAACCCTGCGCAGCGCCGCGAAGTCCGGACCCGTGGCGCGCGCGTTGAGCCCGATCCCGTCCGAGGACCCGTCGGCCCGGAAGAAGACGGTGGCCACGTCCCCGACGACGCCCTCCGCGGCCAGCGACTCGAGGTCGTCGCGGTCGAGGTAGCCGCCGGAGTACACGTGGCTGGGAACCTCGGCATCGACCGAACCCACGCCGAAGACGGCGAGGGACATGCGCTCCTGGACGGCGAGGACGCGGCGCACGCTGCGCTCGCGCCACATCCACTCCTTGGTCTCCGGCCGGTCGAAGAACGCGGGGACTGGGAACTCCTCGACATCGGCGTCGAACGCCCTCCCGAAGCGCCGCATGATCTCGCTCGCGTATCCGAGCCCCATCGTCTGGGTATTGGCCGCCCCATTGAGCTGCACCACGGTCGTCCCATGGGTGGGCTTGCGGTTGAGGTAGCGGCTCATGGCGCTGAGCGTCGACCCCCAGGCGATCCCGATGACCGTCCGCGAGGCGACGAAGGGCGTCAGCGTGCGGGCCGCGTACATCGCGACGCGGTCCAAGGTCTCCGCCTCGTTGAGGTTCTCGACCTGCGGGACCACGTGGACCGAGGAGGGCGCCATGCCGAACTGCTCGGCCACGGCCGTCTCGAGCTCCACCGCCGAATCGATCGGGCTGTGGATCTGGATCTGGACGAGACCCGACTCACGGGCGAGCGTGAGCAGGCGGGAGACGGTCGAGCGCGAGGTGCGGAGCTGCCGCGCGATCCCGTCCATGGTGAGGTCCTGCAGGTAGTACAGGCGGGCCGCGAGGAGCGCGTCCTGATGCCGGCGCGAAACGGTCCCAGGTGAGCTTTGTCTCACCGACGGGCGGTACGGATCGGTCTCGGAGGGTCCCACGGCGGTCCTTTCTGCACGTTTGTGCAGACTGCTTGAACTTCTTTCGCAGCCCTTCAAAGAATAGCGGGAGCGCCACGCACAACCTAGGCCAAGGAGGTCCACGTGCCCCAGAACCCCAACCCCGCCCAGCCCGCCCCCCGTGGGGGAGTCGCATCGCTGAAGGCCGCACCCCACGCGAAGGTCCTGATCATCGGCGGCGGCATCAACGGCGTCGGCACTTTCCGTGATCTGGCCCTCCAGGGCGTCGACGTGGCGCTGGTCGAGCGCGGCGACTACTGCGACGGCGCGTCCGGTGCGTCGTCGCACATGATCCACGGCGGCATCCGCTACCTCGAGAACGGCGAGTTCCGGCTCGTCAACGAGTCCGTGGTCGAGCGCAACCGGCTCCTGCGGATCGCGCCGCACTACGTCAAGCCGCTGCAGACCACGATCCCGATCTTCTCCACCTTCTCGGGCATCCTGAACGCCCCGCTGCGCTTCCTCACCCACCGCTCGGGCAAGCCGCAGGAGCGCGGCGCAGTCCTGATCAAGCTCGGACTGAGCCTCTACGACGCCTTCTCCCGCAACGGGGGCACCGTGCCGCGCCACCGGTTCCTCGGCCGGAAGAAGGCACTCGCCGAGCTCCCGCTGCTGCGTCCTGACCTGAAGTACACCGCCACCTACTTCGACGCCTCCGTGCACAACCCCGAGCGGCTGACCCTCGACGTCCTGCGGGACGGGCTGGCCGCCGGTGCGCACGCTCGCGCCACCAACTACGTCTCCGCGGTCGGCGTCTCCGGGCGCGGGGCAGCGCACGACGGCGCGGCGGTGCGGCTCCGCGACGAGCTCACCGGGGAGGAATTCGACTTCAGCGCCGACATCGTGGTCAACACCACGGGGGCCTGGGTCGACGCCACCAACGGCTCCTTCGGCGCGCCGACGCGGTTCATGGGCGGGACGAAGGGCTCGCATATCGTCCTCGACCACCCCGAGCTGCTCGCGGCCTGCGCCGGGCGCGAGATCTTCTTCGAGCACAGCGACGGCCGCATCGTCCTGATCTATCCGATGGGGGACCGCGTCCTCGTGGGCACCACCGACATCGACGCGGGCGACGACCTCACGCCCACGTGCACGGACGAGGAGATCGCCTACTTCTTCGACCTCATCCACCACGTCTTCCCCACCATCGAGGTGGGCAAGGACAGCATCGTCTACACGTTCTCCGGCGTCCGCCCGCTCCCGCGGCACGACGACACCGCCCCCGGCTTCGTCTCACGCGACTACCGGATCGAGCGGGCGCCGCTGCCGGGCGGCTCCGGGCAGACGGTGCTGAGTCTCGTCGGCGGCAAGTGGACCACCTTCCGCGCGCTCTCCGAGCACCTCGCGGACGAGGTCCTCGGCCTGAGCGGGCACACCCGGAAGGTCAGCACCGGCGAGCTGCCGATCGGCGGCGGGCAGGACTTCCCGTCGACCCGGGAGGCGACCGAGCGCTGGCTCAAGGCCCACACCGGCGGAGGGATCGACGCGGCCCGCGCCGAGGTCCTCCTCGCCCGTTATGGAACGCGTGCTTCGGAAGTCATTGAATTCCTCCGCGCTGGGGAGGACAGTCTGCTTCAGAGCACCAAGGAGCTGAGCGTCCGCGAGCTGGAGTGGATGGCGCTGCACGAGCAGGTGGGGCACGCCATCGACATCCTCATCCGCCGCACCTCCCTGGCCTTCCGGGGCCTGGTGACGGCCGAGCTCATCGACGAGGTGGCCGGACACTGTGCCCGGTTCCTCGGCTGGGACACGCAGCACACCCGGCGGGAGGTCGAGCGGGCCGTGGCCACGCTGGCCGACCGCCACCGCGTGGACGTCGACCACCTGGTCGCCTGAGGCGCATCGCACCATGCCCCGGGCCGACCGGCCCGGGGCAACACCTGAATACCGCAAGGAGTCAAAGATGTCTCTAGGGATCGTCTTCTTGTCCGAAGTGCTCGGCACCGGGATGCTCACCCTCCTCGGGTGCGGCGTCGTCGCCAACGTCGCGCTGAAGGGCACGAAGGGGAACGCCGCCGGCTTCCTGATGGTGACGTGGGGATGGGGAATCGCCGTGTTCTCCGGCGTCTACATCGCCGCGAAGTCCGGGGCCCACCTGAACCCCGCCGTCACCCTGGGCCTGCTGCTCAACGGCAAGGGCGAGTACGCGCCCGGCGTCAAGGTCGATGTCGCCTCGACGCTGACCTACTTCGGCGGCGAGATGCTCGGGGCGTTCCTCGGCGCGGTCGTGTGCTGGCTCGCCTACAAGCAGCACTTCGACCACGAGGCAGACCCGGCCAACAAGCTCGGCACCTTCTCCACCGGTCCGGCCATCCGCAGCAAGGGCTGGAACCTCATCACCGAGATCATCGGCACGTTCGTGCTCGTCGAGGTCATCCTCTCCTTCGGAGGGACCCCGTCCGGGCTCGGCCCCCTCGCCGTCGCCCTCCTCGTCGTCGGCATCGGCGTCTCGCTCGGCGGCCCGACTGGCTACGCCATCAACCCCGCGCGCGACCTCGGACCCCGCATCGCCCACGCCCTCCTGCCGATCAAGGGGAAGGGCTCGAGCGACTGGGCCTACGCCTGGGTTCCCGTGGCCGGACCGCTCCTCGGCGGTGCCCTCGCCGGCCTGTTCGCCCGCATCATTCCCGACATCTTCGCGGCCGTCGCGAAGTAGCAGCCCAAGCACCCGTCACTGCAGACTCATCCAAAGGAGCCATGAATGTCTGATCAGGCGCAGAGCGCACAGCAGTACGTCATCGCGATCGACCAGGGGACCACGAGCACCCGAGCGATCATCTTCGACCACTCGGGCTCGATCGTCTCCACCGGCCAGCTCGAGCACGAGCAGATCTTCCCCCAGGCCGGCTGGGTCGAGCACGACCCGAAGGAGATCTGGGGCAACACCCGCGAGGTGATCGGCCAGGCGCTCTCGAAGGCGAACCTCACCCGTCACGACATCGCCGCAGTCGGCATCACCAACCAGCGCGAGACCGCGGTGGTCTGGGACAAGAACACGGGCGAGCCCGTCTACAACGCCATCGTGTGGCAGGACACGCGCACCCAGAGCATTGTCGACGAGCTCGCCAAGGACGGCGGCGTCGAGCGGTTCAAGCAGAAGGTCGGCCTGCCCCTGGCCACCTACTTCTCGGGCACCAAGATCAAGTGGATCCTCGACAACGTCGAGGGCGCCCGCGCCAAGGCCGAGGCGGGAGACCTCCTCTTCGGCAACACCGACGCCTGGGTCCTGTGGAACCTCACGGGCGGCACGGACGGCGGCGTCCACGCCACCGACGTCACCAACGCCTCGCGCACCATGTTCATGGACCTCGAGACCCTCACCTGGGACCAGGAGATCCTCGACGCGTTCGGCGTGCCCGCCTCGATGATGCCGGCCATCAAGTCCTCCTCCGAGACCTACGGCACGGTGCACACCTCGCAGCTGCTGCGGGAGACGCCCGTCGCGGGCATCCTCGGCGACCAGCAGGCGGCCACCTTCGGCCAGGCGGCCTTCGACACCGGCGAGGCCAAGAGCACCTACGGCACGGGCAGCTTCCTGATCTTCAACACGGGTGAGGAGATCGTCCACTCGAAGAACGGCCTGCTCACCACGGTCGGGTACAAGCTCGGCGATGCGGCCACGCACTACGCCCTCGAGGGCTCGATCGCGGTCACTGGCTCGCTCATCCAGTGGCTGCGCGACAACCTCGGGATGATCGGCAGCGCCCCCGAGGTCGAGACGCTGGCCAAGTCGGTCGAGGACAACGGCGGGGTGTACATCGTGCCGGCGTTCTCGGGCCTGTTCGCCCCGTACTGGCGCCCGGACGCCCGAGGCGCGATCGTGGGCCTCACCCGGTACGTCAACAAGGGCCACATCGCCCGCGCCGCCCTCGAGGCGACCGCCTTCCAGACGCGCGAGGTGCTCGACGCCGTCAACGCCGACTCCGGCGTCCCCCTGGCCGAGCTCAAGGTCGACGGCGGCATGGTCGCCAACGACGCGCTCATGCAGTTCCAGGCGGACATCCTCGGCGTGGACGTGGTGCGGCCCAAGGTCATCGAGACCACCGCCCTCGGCGCCGCGTACGCCGCCGGCCTCGCGGTCGGGTACTGGAAGGACCTCGGCGAGTGCTCGGCCAACTGGGGCGAGGACAAGCGCTGGAGCCCGCAGATGGACTCCGCCGAGCGCGACCGCCAGATGCGGCTGTGGAAGAAGGCCGTGTCCAAGTCGATGGACTGGGTGGACGCCGACGTGAAGTAGCCCGGCGGCGCCGGAGGATGCGGCGCACGGCGGCCCCCGCCGTCGTGCGCCGCGCCTGCGGTAGCATGGCTTGCATGCGCGGCGTCCTCCTGCTTCGATAGCCGCTTGCTGCATGGGGCCCCGCGGGGCCCCATGCAGCAAGCGGCCGCCCCTCCTTGTGCGAGGGGCTTTTGTGTGTCAGGGGAAGGATGCAGGCGGACGCCTGGACGAAGAGAGACGTGGAGAGAAATACGGTGAGCGAAGAGCAGGTCGCGGAACAGTCGGCAGGGGCGGCATACAGCTTCGCCGCGATCGAGGCCAAGTGGCCCGCGGTGTGGGACGAGCTGGGGGTGTTCACCCCCAAGGACGACGGCTGCCGCGAGCGCCGCTACGTGCTCGACATGTTCCCGTACCCCTCCGGCGACCTCCACATGGGCCACGCCGAGGCCTTCGCGATGGGCGACGTCGTGGCGCGCTACTGGCGCCTGAGGGGCTACGACGTGCTGCACCCCATCGGCTGGGACTCCTTCGGCCTGCCTGCCGAGAACGCCGCGATCAAGCGCAACACCCACCCGGCCGAGTGGACGTACAAGAACATCGAGACGCAGGCCGCCTCGTTCAAGCGCTACGCCCTCAGCCTCGACTGGTCGCGCCGCCTGCACACCTCCGATCCCGAGTACTACCGGTGGACGCAGTGGCTGTTCCTGCGCTTCTACGAGCGCGGCCTGGCCTACCGCAAGAACCACCCGGTGAACTGGTGCCCCAAGGACCAGACCGTCCTGGCCAACGAGCAGGTCGTCAACGGCGCCTGCGAGCGCTGTGGCACCCCCGTGACGAAGAAGTCCCTCAACCAGTGGTACTTCAAGATCACCGAGTACGCGGACCGCCTCCTCGAGGACATGGCCGAGCTCGAGGGGCACTGGCCCGAGCGCGTCCTGGCCATGCAGCGCAACTGGATCGGCCGGTCCGAGGGCGCGCACGTGCAGTTCGCCATCGAGGCCACCGACGCCCGCCCGGAGCGCGAGGTCACCGTCTTCACGACCCGGCCCGACACGCTCTACGGGGCCACGTTCTTCGTCGTCGCGGCCGATGCCGACCTCGCGGGCGAGCTCGTGGCACCGGAGCAGGCGCAGGCGCTCGCGGAGTACCAGGACCGGGTCAAGGCATTGAGCGAGATCGAGCGGCAGAATACAGACCGCGAGAAGACCGGGGTCTTCCTCGGCCGCTACGCCGTGAATCCCCTCAGCGGCGAGAAGCTGCCGGTCTGGGCAGCAGACTACGTCCTGGCCGACTACGGCACGGGCGCGATCATGGCCGTCCCGGCCCACGACCAGCGCGACCTCGACTTCGCCAAGGCCTTCGGCCTGCCCGTCCGGGCCGTGCTCGACACGGGGGAGGAGGACCCCGCGGCCACCGGCGTCGCGACGAGCGGCGAGGGCACGATCATCAACTCCGGGCCGCTCGACGGCCTGTCCAAGGCCGAGGGCATCGCCAGGGCGATCGAGGTGGTCGAGGCCGCCGGCACGGGCGAGGGCACGGTCAACTACCGGCTGCGCGACTGGCTCCTGTCCCGCCAGCGGTTCTGGGGCGCGCCGATCCCGATCATCCACTGCCCGGCGTGCGGCGAGGTCCCGGTCCCCGACGACCAGCTGCCCGTCCGGCTCCCGGACAACCTGCGCGGCGAGCAGCTCGCTCCCAAGGGCACCTCCCCGCTCGCGTCCGCCGAGGACTGGGTCAAGGTCACGTGCCCCTCGTGCGGCGGCGCCGCCCTGCGCGACACCGACACGATGGACACGTTCGTCGACTCGTCCTGGTACTACCTGCGGTACCTCTCGCCCGACTACACCGACGGCCCTTTCGACCCGGACGCCGCACGGCGCTGGATGCCGGTCGCACAGTACGTGGGCGGGGTCGAGCACGCGATCCTGCACCTGCTCTACAGCCGCTTCTTCACCAAGGTCATGAAGGACATGGGCCTCATCGACGCGGACGAGCCCTTCGCGGCCCTCATGAACCAGGGCCAGGTGCTCAACGGCGGCAAGGCGATGAGCAAGTCCCTCGGCAACGGCGTGGACCTCGGCGAGCAGCTGAACACCTTCGGGGTCGACGCCGTCCGCCTCACCATGGTGTTCGCGTCCCCGCCGGAGGACGACGTCGACTGGGCGGACGTCTCCCCGTCCGGCTCGGCGAAGTTCCTGGCCCGTGCGTGGCGCCTCGGGCAGGACGTCACGAGCGCTCCCGGCGCGGATCCGGCCACCGGGGACCGTTCGCTGCGCGCCGTCACGCACCGTACGATCGCCGACGCCACCGAGCTCCTCGACGCGCACAAGTTCAACGTGGTGGTCGCCAAGGCCATGGAGCTCGTCAACGCCACGCGCAAGGCGATCGACTCCGGCCCGGGAGGCTCTGATCCGGCCGTGCGCGAGGCGGTCGAGACCGTGGCGATCATGCTCAGCCTCTTCGCCCCGTACACCGCCGAGGACCTCTGGGCGGCCCTGGGCCACGAGCCCTCGGTCTCCAATGCGTCCTGGCCGCAGCACGACCCGTCCCTCCTCGTCGAGGACACCGTGACGGCCATCGTCCAGGTCCAGGGCAAGGTGCGGGACCGGCTCGAGGTCGCCGTGGACATCACGGAGGAGGATCTGCGCGAGCTCGCGCTCGCGTCGCCCAGCGTCCAGCGTGTCCTCGACGGCCGCGGCATCCGGACCGTGGTCGTGCGGGCGCCCAAGCTGGTCAACGTCGTCCCCGCCTGATCGGGGTGACTCCGCGTGGCTGAGGGGCAGGCTCAGGAGCTTCCGGCGATCGCCTGGCTGAGGCGGCGGTGGGGCAGACTCCGCCAGGGGCCTGCCCCGGCCGTGCCGCCGACGCCGCGGCCCCGCGTCGCCGTCGTCACCGACTCCTCGGCTGCGCTGCCCCCCGCGTGGACGGAGGAGTTCGAGCGGGCGGGGTGCTTCGCGTGCATCGTCCTGCCGGTCATGGCCGGCGAAGAGATCTTCACCGAGGGCGAGGACGTCGACACGGCCCTCGGCCTCGCCCTCGCGGCGGGACGCCAGGTGAGGACCTCGCGGCCCTCGCCCGGGCAGTTCGAGCGGGCCTACCGGGCCTTCGAGCAGGCGGGCTTCGACGCCGTCCTGTCGCTGCACCTCTCCGGCAAGCTGTCCGGGACGGCCGACGCCGCGCGGATCGCCTCGGCGCGCGTGGGCATCCCGGTCGCGGTGGTCGACTCGCAGACCGCCGGCATGGCGCTCGGCTTCGCCGTCCAGTCAGCGGTGCTCTCTGCGGCCACGGGTGCCGGTCCCGCCCAGGTGCGGCGTGCCGCCGAGGACCGGCTCGCGGGGGCGGAGGTCCTCTTCTACGTGCCCAGCCTCGAGCAGCTGCGCCGCGGGGGCCGCATCGGTGCGGCGGCGTCGCTCGTGGGGACGGTGCTCTCGATCAAGCCGATCCTCACCCTGCGCGACGGGCTGATCGTCCCCCTCGAGCGCATCCGCACGGCACCCAGGGCCGTGTCCAGGCTGCGGGAGCTCGCTGAGGCGAGCGCGGCTGCCCACGTCCCGCCGGTCCTCGCCGTGCACTACTTCGGCAACCGGCCCGAGGCGGAAGGGCTCGCCCGGGCGCTGGCGGCAGACCTCGGCCTGGCTCCAGGCAGCGTGGTGGTCTCCGCAATGCCGGCAGTCCTCGCCGCCCACACCGGGCTGGGAGTTCTGGCCGTCGTCGTGTCCCGCTCCGTCGGCGACGCCGCCGAACCTTCCGGGCCGGCGCCCCGCTAGCCCACAGCGGTGCCCCGCTGGCCCGGCACTTGCCCTCCACAGGGCTGCTCCATCGCGCGTCGTCCACATAGCGCACCCGGGGACCGCGGCATATCGCGGCCCGATGGCAGCGTGAGGGCCGTGGGCAGATGGCAGAGGGGAACCGGCGGGCGGCGGGCGGCTGCCCATCGCTGGAGCGTGCTCTTCCCGCCCGACAACGCCGCGCCTGGGCTCCTCGACCTCGGCGCGCCCGCGGACGAGAGCGCCGACCCTGCCGACGAGAGCACCGACGCGGCGGAGGAGAGCAGTGGCCCCGAAGACCCGAGTGCGCTCGATCCGGACGCCGGAGCAGGGCGCCGGCGGCGGGAGGACCGCCCGCGGCTCGCGATCTCGGTCCGGCTCGGCGCGGTCCTCGCTGCGCTCCTGGCCACCGTGTGCGCCAGTTGGTGGGGGGTCGCGCAGGGGACCGCGCCCGCCGCCGTCCCGGTCGGCGCACCGACGCTGGGCCCAGGCAGCACGGGCCCCCGGGCCGCAGGCCCTCAGGCGTCATCGGGCGCACCGGGCCCCGCGGGAGATGCACCGGCGGGAGATGCACCTGTGGGGGATGGTCCGACGGTGCACGTCGCTGGAGCGGTCGCGGCCCCGGGTGTCTACCGCCTGGCCCCCGGGGCACGGGTCCACGAGGCCATCGCCGCCGCCGGTGGTGCGAAGCCAGGCGCGGATCTGGACCGCCTCAACCTCGCAGCTCCGGTGGAGGACGGAACGCGCCTCAGGGTCCCGCTCCGGGGCGAACCCGAGGAGGGGCAGGCAGCCGGCGGCACAGCAGCCGCAGCAGCGGGGAGCGGCACGCCGCAGAAGGCAGGCAGCGCCGCCGCGTCAGGCAGAGGCGCCCAGCGCAAGGTCGACATCAACGCCGCGACGGCAGAGGACCTCGGGGCGCTTCCACGCGTCGGCCCCGTCCTCGCCCAGCGCATCGTCGACTACCGCACGGCCCATGGCCGTTTCGCGGCCCCCGAGGACCTCGACGCCGTGAGCGGGATCGGACCGAAGATGCTCGAGTCGCTGCTCCCGCTCGTGACGGTCGGATGAACGCCCGTCGCGGCGCCTGGGACCGCTACCGCACTGCGGCCGTGGCGGGCGCGGGGGAGCGGGCGGCACAGCCGGCCGCCCATTCCGACCGCTTCCGCACGCTCGCCTCGGGCTGGTGGAGCGCGGAGGCGGCGCAGCCGCTGCCGGCTGCCGGCCGCTGGAGGGACCTCCGGCTCGTCCCCCTGGGCGCAGCGGCCTGGCTCGGGGCCGCGGTCGGCCCGTTCGCAGCAGCGCCCGGTATCCTGGCGGCGCTCCTCGCCGTCAGCCTCGCCGGCGCCGCAGCGGCCGCTGGCCTGGCGCTCGGCCTGCACCGGGCGCGAAAGCCGCGGCATGGCCACGCTCCGCACGGCGGCATCGCCCCGGCTCGGGCCAGATGGGCAGGATCCGCGATCCTCGCCGCCTGCTCCTGCCTGGCGGCCGCCGCGGGGCTGGCCGCGGCCGCCGGCCACGGCGCGGCAGAGCGCGCCGGACCGGTGGGCGAGCTGCTGGCCCGCGGCGGAAGCACGGTCGCGACCATCGAAGTCATGGCCTCGCCGATCCCACTGCGCGGCCCCAGCACGTTCGGCACGGCACCGCGCTTCACCGCCGAGGGACGGATCGTCCGGGCCACCGACGCCGGCCGCGCCTTCGCGGCGGCGTCCGCCATCCGGCTTGTCGGCGGCAGCGATATCGGCGGACTCCGCCCGGGCACGACCATCGACGTGGCCGGCCGCGTCGTCCCCGCGACGCAGCCAGGGCGCCCCGCCCTGCTGAGCACCTCGTCCCGCCCGCGCGTCGTCGGCGGCAACCCCGCAGGCCTGCTGGCCGGCGACGTCAGGGGAGCGCTCCGTGCCTCGAGCGCATGGCTGTGGCAGGACGCCGCCGGGCTCCTGCCCGGCATGGCCGTCGGGGATACGGCCGCCCTGCCGCAGGACCTCGAGGACGCGATGCGGCAGGTGGGGCTGGGCCACCTCACGGCCGTCAGCGGAGCGAACTTCACCCTTCTGTCAGCCAGCGTGCTCCTTGCCCTGCGTGCGGCCCGCGCACCACGGCCGGTCGCCTCCGGCGCCAGCTGCGCGGTCCTCGCGGCCTTCGCGTTCGTGGTCGGGCCCGAGCCGAGCGTCCTGCGGGCAGCCGCCATGGGCGCCGTCGCCCTCGTAGCCCTCATGAGCGGCCGCGCCGGGCGGAGCTGCTCTTCCCTGTCCGGCGCCGTCCTGGTCCTCGTCCTGCTCGAGCCGGACCTCGCCCTGAGCATGGGCTTCCTGCTCTCGGTCGCGGCCACGCTCGGGATAGCGCTGCTCGGACCGCCGCTCACCGGCCTGCTCGCGACGCGCCTGCCCACCTGGCTCGCCGTCGCCGTCGCCGTGCCCCTGTCTGCCCAGCTGATGTGCGGGCCGCTCGTGGTGCTCATCCAGCCCTCATTCCTGACCATGTCCCTTGCCGCCAACATCGCAGTGTCCGCCTTTGTCCCGCTCGTCACCGTGGCCGGAACGCTGGCCCTCGCCACGTGCACCTGGTGTCCACCGATGGCGCTCGTCTGCACGGCGATCGGCGGCGCGGCCGCCCAGGCCGTCGCCGCCTCCGCACGCCTGCTCGCTTCACTACCGGGCGCGGCCCTGCCCTGGCCGGACGGGCCGGCCGGGGCCCTCGCCATGGCCGTCACGTCCGCGGTGAACTCCGCGGCACTGTGGGTGGGCCTCTCGCCGGCCGGACGGCGCGCGGCCGCCCGACTGGCGCGCGGGCTCACCGACAGCGCCAGCGCGGCCGCGGTCTCCACGTCCGGATTGGGCCGGGGGGCCCGACGTGGGAGAGTGGACAGGTGAAGTGCAGCAAGACCACCGCAGGGGGCCGCGCGTGACGCCCCCAGCCCGGACCGGCAGGTCCCAGGCCTCCAAGGGTTCCGCAGGCACCAGGAGCGCGGGGACAGTCGACTGGCGCGACGCCGCCCCAGCGCCCGTGGTCCTGGTCACCGGTCCAGAGGACTACCTCGCGGCGCGGGCCATGGACGCCGTCCGTGCCAAGGCCAGGGAGGCCGCCGGCGAGCTCGAAGTGACCCGGCTCGAGGCCGGCGCCTACACCGGCGGCGAGCTGCTGATGGCGGCCTCGCCCTCGCTCTTCGGCGAGAACAAGCTCATCGAGGTGCACGGACTCGAGTCCATGAGCGAGGAATTCCTCCGCGACGCCCTCGCGTACACCTCTGCCCCGGAGCCGGACGTCGTCCTCGTGCTCCGGCACGGCGGGGGAACCCGGGGCAAGAAGCTCCTCGACGCGGTCAAGGCCTCGGGGGCGCCCGTCGTCGACTGCCAGGCGCTGAAGAAGGACGCAGACAAGGCTGCCTTCGTGCTGGCCGAGTTCCACGGTTCCGGGCGGCGGATCGAGCGCGAAGCTGTGGATGCGCTCGTCGCCGCGGTGGGCAGCAGCCTCGCAGAGCTCGCGGCCGCATGCAGCCAGCTCATCCTCGACGCATCGTCCACCGTGGACGCGGCAACCGTCGAGAAGTACTACGGCGGCCGGGTCGAGGCCACGGCCTTCAAGGTCGCGGACGCCGCCCTCGCCGGCCAGAAGGCGAAGGCGCTCTCGGCCTTCCGGCATGCCCTCGAGACCGGCGTCGACCCGGTGCCGATGGTCGCGGCCATCGCGTCCAAGCTCAGGACGCTCGCCAAGGTGGCGGGGGCGCGCGGCTCGGCCCAGAGCATCGCGCGGGAGCTCGGCATGCAGCCGTGGCTGGTCGAACAGGCCCAGCGCGACATCAGAGGCTGGACCCCGCAGAGCCTCGCCACGGCGATCCGCGCGGTGGCCGAGGCTGACGCCGAGGTCAAGGGGCTCGCGCGCGATCCCGCCTATGCGGTCGAGCGGGCCCTCTCGGCCGTGAGTTCCGCCGCCCGGGCACGCTGACCGCGGAGCCGGCCCGGTTGCTGGGCTCGGTCCGCTCAGGTCGGGACCACCCCTGGGGACCCACCGGGACTGCCGGAGACGCAGCAGGGGCCGGCACCCGTGAAGGATGCCGGCCCCTGCCGGGAAGACCTGCTGGGTCAGCCGATCTTGCCGACCTTCTTCGCGATGCCCGACTTGCGGTTCGCGGCCTGGTTCTTGTGGATGACGCCCTTGCTCACGGCCTTGTCGAGCTTCTTGCTCGCGTACGCCAGAGCGGAGGCAGCAGCATCCTTGTCAGCGGAAGCGACGGCGGTGGTGACGGCGCGGATGGCCGTCTTCAGCTCCGACTTGACCGCCATGTTGCGCTGGCGGGCCTTCTCGTTCGTGAGAATGCGCTTCTTCTGGGACTTGATGTTTGCCACGTATGGAACTCTCTTGTTGATGCCAACAGGGTCTAGAGGGCGTTCGGACCGACCATCGACTGAGCGGCGTGGGGATGCCTATGGCAGCCGGTCGTCAGTGCCCGCCGACCTGCACGGACACACAGCAGACAATGCTAGCAGACTCCCCGGGCGCGGCGACCCTCGCGCGCGCGGAGCGGCGGACGCACTGCCTATGGGAGACTAGGAAGTCAGCAATCCACCGTGGGCAACCACGCCTCGACAGTATTGACAGTGAGGACCGTTCACCGTGTCTCCCATGGCCCGCACAGCGCCCGTGCCCGCCGCGACGGATCCGTCGATCATCCGCAACTTCTGCATCATCGCGCACATCGACCACGGAAAGTCGACCCTCGCGGACAGGATGCTCCAGTTCACCGGGGTCGTGCAGGCGCGGGACATGAAGGCGCAGTACCTCGACCGCATGGACATCGAGCGTGAGCGCGGCATCACCATCAAGTCCCAGGCAGTCCGCATGCCCTGGGAGGTCGACGGCACGGCCTTCGCCCTGAACATGATCGACACCCCCGGACACGTCGACTTCACCTACGAGGTTTCGCGCTCGCTCGCGGCGTGCGAGGGCGCGGTGCTCCTCGTCGACGCCGCCCAGGGGATCGAGGCGCAGACCCTCGCGAACCTGTACCTCGCGATGGAGAACGACCTCACCATCATCCCGGTGCTGAACAAGATCGACCTGCCCGCTGCCCAGCCCGAGAAGTACGCGGAGGAGCTCGCCAACCTCATCGGCGGCGACCCGGACGACGTCCTGAAGGTCTCCGGCAAGACGGGCGTCGGGGTCGAGGGCCTCCTCGACCGGATCGTGCGCGACATCCCCGCGCCCGTGGGCGACGCCGCGGCCCCCGCCCGGGCCATGATCTTCGACTCCGTGTACGACACCTACCGCGGCGTCGTCACGTACGTGCGCGTCGTCGACGGCTCCCTGAGCCCGCGCGAGCGGATCCAGATGATGTCGACCAGGGCCAGCCACGAACTCCTCGAGATCGGTGTCATCTCCCCGGAGCCGATCCCGTCCAAGGGACTCGGGGTCGGCGAGGTCGGCTACCTCATCACGGGCGTCAAGGACGTGCGCCAGTCCAAGGTGGGCGACACGATCACCAACCTGTCCAAACCGGCCGCGGAATCCCTCGGGGGCTACCAGGACCCCAAGCCGATGGTCTTCTCCGGCCTCTACCCGCTGGACGGCTCCGACTACCCGGACCTGCGGGACGCGCTGGACAAGCTCAAGCTCAACGACGCCGCCCTCGTCTACGAGCCCGAGACGTCGGCGGCACTCGGCTTCGGCTTCCGCGTCGGCTTCCTCGGCCTGCTCCACCTCGAGATCGTCCGCGAGCGCCTCGAGCGCGAATTCAACCTCGACCTCATCTCCACCGCGCCCAATGTCATCTACGAGGTCACCCTCGAGGACAAGTCCGTGGTGACGGTGACCAACCCGAGCGAGTTCCCCACCGGCAAGGTCAACGAGGTCCGCGAGCCCATGGTCTCGGCGACGATCCTCGCCCCCAACGAGTTCGTGGGCGCCATCATGGAGCTGTGCCAGGGCCGGCGCGGCCAGATGAAGGGCATGGACTACCTCTCCGAGGACCGCGTGGAGCTGCGCTACTGGATGCCGCTGGCCGAGATCGTGTTCGACTTCTTCGACCAGCTCAAGTCCAAGACCCGCGGCTACGCGTCGCTCGACTGGAAGGCCGACGGCGACCAGGTCGCCGACCTCGTGAAGGTCGACATCCTGCTGCAGGGGGAGCAGGTCGACGCCTTCAGCGCGATCACCCACCGCGACAAGGCCTATGCCTACGGCACGATGATGACCGCCAAGCTGCGCGAGCTCATCCCTCGCCAGCAGTTCGAGGTGCCGATCCAGGCGGCCATCGGCTCCCGCATCATCGCGCGCGAGAACATCCGCGCCATCCGCAAGGACGTCCTCGCCAAGTGCTACGGCGGCGACATCACCCGCAAGCGCAAGCTCCTGGAGAAGCAGAAAGAGGGCAAGAAGCGCATGAAGATGGTCGGCCGCGTCGAGGTGCCGCAGGAGGCCTTCATCGCGGCGCTCACCACCGACGAGTCGAAGGACAAGGCGAAGAAGTAGTGCCCAGCACCCTTCCTCTGGGCGACCCGGCCCCGGCCGACGGCGCCCTGCCGCCCCAGGCGGCCGTCGCGGCAGGGGAGCGGGGCTTCTCGCTGTACGCCCACATCCCGTTCTGCGCCGTGCGCTGCGGGTACTGCGACTTCAACACCTACACGGCCACCGAGCTCGGCGGCGGCGCCTCGCAGGCCAACTACGCCGCGACCGCCGTCTCCGAGGTGCGCTTCGCGGCGGCCGCGCTGGACGCCTCAGGGGTGCCGCGCCGTCGTCTGTCCACCGTGTTCTTCGGCGGCGGCACGCCGACCCTCCTGCCCGCGCACGACCTCACGGCGATCCTCTCCGCCGCGGTCGCAGAATGGGGGCTGGAACCGGGAGCGGAGGTGACCACCGAGGCGAATCCCGATTCGGTCACGCCTGAGTCCCTCGAGGCCCTCGCCGAGGCCGGATTCACCCGGGTCTCCTTCGGCATGCAGTCGGCGGTGCCGCACGTGCTCAAGGTCCTCGACCGGACCCACACCCCGTCCCGCGTGCCCGAGGCGGTCCGCTGGGCCCGGGCGGCGGGGCTCGACGTGAGCCTGGACCTCATCTACGGCACCCCGGGCGAGTCGCGCGACGACTGGCGCGTCTCGCTCGACGCGGCGCTCGCGTGCGAGCCGGACCATGTGAGCGCCTACGCGCTCATCGTCGAGGAGGGCACCAAGCTCGCGGCCCAGATCCGGCGTGGCGAGGTCCCCGCGGTGGACGACGACGACCACGCCGAGAAGTACGAGCTCGCCGACGCGGTGCTCGGCAGCGCGGGCTTCCACTGGTACGAGGTCAGCAACTGGGCCCGCGGCGCCGCGGGCGAGGGTCCGCAGGGCGGGCGCTTCGAGTGCCGCCACAACCTCGCCTACTGGAACGGCGGCGACTGGTGGGGCATCGGACCCGGGGCGCACTCCCACGTGGGCGGCGTGCGCTGGTGGAACGTCAAGCACCCCACGGCGTACGCCGGGCGGCTCTCCCAGGGGGTCTCGCCGGCCGCGGGACGGGAGACGCTCGACGACGGCACTCGCCGCGTGGAGCGCGTCCTCCTCATGGTCCGGCTCGCCTCCGGCCTGCCGACGTCCGAGCTCGAGGCCGAGGGCCGCGCGGCCGCGGCCGGCCTCATCGCCGACGGGCTCGTGGAAGGGCCCGCGGCCCTGCAGGGCCGGCTGGTCCTCACGCTGCGGGGCCGGCTCCTCGCCGACGCCGTCGTGCGGGCGCTGCTGCCCTGACCCGGGCAGCAGGGCTCACTTGATGAGGTGCAGGTTGTAGCGGTACTGGTACGGCTGCCCGCGGTTGACCTGGATGCCGGCCGTGACCGAGAAGACGGTGAGCGCGATCCAGACCAGGGTGGCCAGCACCGAGAACACGCTTCCCACGAACGGGATGTACCCGAGCAGGTTGAGCAGGATCGCCGCGACAGTGGGCGGCAGCGTGAAGTTCAGGGCTTCCTTCGATTCCTGCGCCGTGAACGGGCCGCGGTCCTTGAAGACCAGGTAGATCAGGAGCGACGGGACGAAGCCGAGGATGCCGCCGAAATGCGCGAGGGTCGCCCATTGCCGGTCCTCGGACGCCGTCAGCGGCGGCGCGGGGACCGTGGCACCGTTGTCCTGTCCGGCGGTGCTGCGGGGGTCCTTCGGGTACTCGGCCACTGATGAATCCTTGCCTGTGGTTCCTTGCGGTCTTGTCGCTCGCGGGACCGGGCGGCCGCCGCGAGCAGTCCAAGGATATCCAAGGTTGGGTGCTCAGGCGGTCAGGAAGTCGATGACCTCTTCGACACGGCCCAGCAGCGAGGGCTCCAGATCGGCGTAGGTGCGCACGGCCCCGAGGAGCTTCTGCCAGCCGAGCCCGACGTCCTCCGCGGTGCGGTGCGGCCACCCGAAGGCCTTGAGGATCCCGGTCTTCCAGTCCGTCCCCCGTGGGACGGTGGGCCACGCGGGGATGCCGAGCACCGAGGGCTTGATGGCCTGCCAGACGTCCACGTAGGGGTGGCCGACGACGAGCACGTTCCCAGCGGCGCCGGGCACCGCCATCGCCTCGGCGACGATGCGCGACTCCTTCGAGCCCGCCACCAGGTGGTCCACGATGATCCCGAGCTTCCGGCCCGGCCCGGGGCCGAACGCGGCGACTGCCCCCGCCAGGTCGTCGACTCCGTGCAGGGGCTCGACCACGATCCCCTCCACGCGGAGGTCGTCGCCCCACACCTTCTCCACGAGCTCGGCATCGTGCTTGCCCTCGACCCAGACCCGGCTCGCCTTCGCCACCTGCGCGCGCAACCCCTCGACGCGGACGGAACCGGACGCGGTGCGGGCAGGGGCAGCGGGCTGGGTCCGCGGGGCCGGCGGCCCGACGCGGACGGGCCGGCCGTCGAGGAGGAAGCCGAACCCGAGCTGGAACGAGCGGGTGCGCCCGCGCCGGTCCTCGAGGCTCATGACGTGCATCCCGCCGGACTTCTCCACACGGACCACGGCGCCGACCCAGCCGCTCTCGGCGTCCTCGAGGACGAGTCCGAGCTCGGCGGGGACGAGGGGCAGTTCGGCACGGGACGGGGCAGCGAGGTCGGCCGGCCCCCAGGAGTCATAGCTGAGTCGGTCCACCCGCCGAATCCTACGGCGGCCCGCGCCGTCGCGCCCCGCGGACGCGCCGTGGCCGAGGGCACAGCACGGGGGTTCCCGCCGGGGCCGGTGTGCGTACTAGACTTAGCACTTGATCCCAGAGAGTGCTAAGCCGCGGGTGCGCCGCCCGCCGTCGCAGCAGGAGGTGTGATGAACGAGCCCCGGAAGCTGGAGGTCCTGCGGGCGATCGTGGAGGACTACGTCCACTACCGCGAGCCCGTCGGGTCCAAAGCGCTCGTGGAACGCCACCGGCTCGGCGTCTCGAGCGCCACGATCCGCAACGACATGGCCGCCCTCGAGGACGACGGCCTCATCACGGCCCCGCACACGAGCGCCGGGCGCGTGCCCACTGACAAGGGCTACCGGGTCTTCGTGGACCACCTCGCTGCGGTGCGGCCGCTGTCCGCCGCCGAGAAGCAGGCGATCCAGGCGCTCCTGGACGGAGCGAACGACCTGGACGACGTCCTCGAGCGCACGGTCAGGCTCCTGTCGCAGTTGACCAACCAGGTCGCCGTCGTGCAGTACCCGCAGCTGGGCCGCGCCAAGGTTCGCCATGTCGAGGCGGTGTCCATGGCCCCGCGCCAGGTGCTGCTCGTCCTCATTGCGGACACCGGCACGGTCGAGCAGCGCGTGCACACCGTGAGCGAGGACGTCGACCGGGACCGGCTCGCCTACCTGCGGCAGCGGTTCCTCGACGGACTCGCCGGGACTGCCGTCGCACGGCTCTCCGCGGGAGCGGCGGAGGTCGTCGCCTCGCTCGCGCCGCAGGACCAGCGGCTGGGCGCCGAGCTGGCCCACGGCCTCGGCACCCTCGCCGAGGCGAGCCGCGAAGACCGGATGGTGATGGCCGGCACCGCCTACCTCGCGAGGTCGAACAGCGACTTCCTGCAGAGCATCTCGCCGGTGCTCGAGGCGCTCGAGGAACAGGTCGTCCTCCTGAGGCTCCTCTCGGAGATGGCGAGTGACCCCCGCGGCGTCACGGTGACGATCGGGCGGGAGAACCCGTACGTCGGCCTCGCCGAGACCTCCGTCGTGGCAACCGGGTACGGGCAGGACGACGGCCCGAAGCTCGGCATCCTCGGCCCCACACGCATGGACTATCCGGCCACGATGGCCGCGGTGCGGGCGGTCGCCCGCTACCTGTCGAAGATCATCGCCGGAAGCTGAGAAGAAAGAGAACTGTGAGCAGCCACTACGAAACCCTCGGCGTGCAGACGGATGCGACGCCCGAGGAGATCAAGAAGGCCTACAAGAAGCTGGCCCGCAAGCTCCACCCGGACATGAACCCGGGCGAGGACGCCGCGGACCGCTTCAAGGCGGTCACCCACGCCTACGAAGTCCTCTCGGACCCCCAGAAGCGGCGGATCTACGACACGACGGGCAACGAGAACGGCACCGACAACGGCTTCTCCGGGGGCTACAACGGGGCCGGCTTCGCCTTCCAGGACATCTTCGAGACCTTCTTCGGCGGCGGCGCGGCGCAGTCCGGCCCCGCGTCCCGGGTCCGGCGCGGACAGGACGCGCTCATCGCCGTCCGGATCGAGCTCAAGGATGCCGTCTTCGGCGTCAACAAGAAGCTCGAGGTCGACACCGCCGTCGTCTGCACCCGCTGCGACGGCTCGTGCTGCGAGCCGGGCACCCAGCCCGTCCGCTGCGGCGTCTGCGGAGGCTCGGGCCACATCCAGCGCCCGGTCCGCTCGATCCTCGGCCAGGTCATGACCATGGCCACGTGCCCCACCTGCCAGGGGTTCGGCACGGAGATCCCCAGCCCGTGCAACGAGTGCGGCGGCGAGGGCCGCGTGCGCAGCCGGCGCTCGCTCACCGTCAAGATCCCGGCCGGCGTGTCCACGGGTACCCGCATCCAGCTCGCCGGCCAGGGCGAGGCCGGCACCGCCGGCGGCCCCTCCGGCGACCTCTACGTCGAGATCCGCGTGGCCGCCCACCCCACGTTTACACGTGAGGGCGACGACCTGCATGCGACGCTCAGCGTCCCCATGACCGCGGCGGCGCTCGGGTCCGAGATGACCCTCGAGACGTTCGACGGAGAGCAGAGCATCACGCTGCGGCCCGGGAGCCAGTCGGGCGATGTGGTGACCCTGCACGACCTCGGCGTTGCCCGGCTGCGCGGCACGGGCCGCGGGGACCTCCTGGTGCACGTCAGGGTCGAGACCCCGACCAAGCTCGACGCCGAGCAGGAGGAGCTCCTGCGCCAGTTCGCCAAGCTGCGCGGCGAGCAGGTCGGCGAGGGCAAGCTCGTGGGCAGCGGCGGCATGTTCGCCAAGCTCCGCGACAAGCTCGGCAATCTCTGACGATGTCCCGGCCGCTCTTCTACGTCGCCCCCGGCGCGCTCGACGGCGCAGTCCCCGGAAGCACCATGACGGTCGACGGGGCCGAGGGCCGGCACGCCGTCGCGGTCCGGCGGCTGGGCGTGGGGGAGGGCGTCGACGTCTCGGACGGCGCCGGCACCCGCGCCGTCGGCACGGTCAGCAGGGCCGAGGGCTCCGTGCTGGAGGCGGTCGTCGACACGGTCGTGCACGAGGAGCGCCCGCCCTTCCGGCTCGTGCTCGTCCAGGCGCTGGCCAAGGGCGACCGGGACGAGCTCGCCGCCGAGACGGCGACCGAACTCGGCGTGGATGCGGTCATCCCGTGGCAGGCCGAGCGGTCGATCGTGCGGTGGAAAGGCGAGCGCGCCCAGAAGGCCATCGCGAAGTGGCGCTCGGTGGTCCTCGCGGCGGCCAAGCAGGCACGCCGCGCCTGGGTGCCGGCCGTCGAGCCCGCGCTCGACGACGCCCGCCTCGCCGAGCGCATCGCGCAGGCGCGGCTCGCAGTCGTGCTCCACGAGGAGGCGAGGGAATCGCTCGCGGAGATCCTTCGCGGTGTGGCCCTGGCGGACGGAACGGCCGCCGAGGGGGAGATCCTGTTCATCGTGGGCCCGGAGGGCGGCATCAGCCCCGCCGAACTCGGCCGCTTCGTCCAGGCGGGGGCGCGCACAGCTCTTCTGGGCCCCCACGTGCTGCGGTCCTCGACGGCAGGACCGGCCGCGCTCGCACTCGCCGGCGAACACCTGGGCCGCTGGGGAACCAGGGACGGCCGCTAGCCCGTGACGGTGAACGACTTGGAGTCCCAGGCCGCGGTACTCGAGGTCGCCGACGGCGAGGCGTCCTCCGCGGGCAGGACCCGCACCTCGTAGTTCCCGGGCGGCAGGTTCACCGAGAAGGTGAACTCGCCCAGATGCCCCGCCTCATGCCCCGGGGTCACGTTCCCGCTGACGTACACCGACCGGTTCCCCTGCGCATCGTGCCGCAGGACCTGCCACGCGAACGGCTTGTCCGGCGAGGTGGCCCGGCCGAAGACCTTGAGCGAGCCCTTGAGCTGGCTCCCTTCCTGCGGGTCGATGATCCACACCGGCGCGATCATGGACGGGTCGCGCTGCATGAGCTGCCCCAGCTGGACCCGCTCGAAGGCCAGCTGGGAGGTCCGGCCGTCGACCAGGAGCATGACCGAGATCGGCTGTCCGGCGTCGACGAGTCCCGAGCTGGCCGCCGCCGCCGTCGCGGTGTAGACCAGCTGCTGGACCGCGAGCTGCGCCGTCGGCTCGTCCACGCCGGTGTTGAACGCGTCGTCGGAGACATCGACAGTGATGTAGTTCCGCCCCGAGACGGACGCGGCGAGCTTCTTGGGCGACTGCCACGGACTGAAGTAGTGGGGATCGAGCGGCTTCTGCGACATCATGATCCGCAGGGCGGTCGCGATGGGGTTGTCGTGCGAATCGGCGTCGCGGAACTCCCGGTACAGGTAGACGCCGTCCCGGGCCCGGCCCAGCCAGTACACCGGCGCCTTCGCCGAGGTCTGGGACGTCTCGAGAGGAGCGGAGGCCTGCGTCATTCCGCTGGTGGGGCCCGCCGTCGACCCCGCAGCAATGCTCGGCTGCGGGGTGCCGACTGCCGTGCAGCCCGCAAGGGGCAGGCCCGCGGCGAGGAGGGCGGCAGCAAGGACCCGCGCGCCCGGTCGGCGCCCGCTCCCCAGCCCAGCTCGAAGTGCCATCGGTTCCCCTGCAGATCAATCGGAGGCCCTCCCTGGGGCCACCGTCCAGCTTGGCACAGCATCTCGGCCCGGTCCCGGCCGTGAGGGGAATAGTGTCCCAAGTGATGCACGATTGATATTTCCAACGGCTTTGCCCGGAGCCGATCTCCCGTCCGACGGCCCCCGTGCCAGGCACGGCAGTAGGATGGACTGAACGGGCGGCCAGAGGGCCGGCCACGAGCGGCGACGGCCGCACCGAGGAGGAGAGACACGCCTGTGACCGCGGAGTTCCCGCACACCACCCCTGCGGCCCGCACCGAGGTGCTGCGCTTCGGTTCGAGCGACGAGATGGTCCGCATCCTCGGCCCCCACGACGAAGCGCTGCGGTACGTCGAGGAGCAGTTCCCGGCGGTGTCGATCCACGCACGGGGGAACGAGCTCACGATCGTCGGCCCGACTGCCGAGGTCCCGCATATCCGGCGCCTCTTCGAGGAGATCTCGGCCATTGCCGCGAGCGGCGCCACGGTGACCACAGCGTCGCTCGAGCAGCTCGTCGCAATGCTCCGCACCCAGACAGTCGCGAGCCCCTCCGATGTGCTCACGCACAACATCCTCTCGAGCCGGGGCCGGACGATCCGGCCCAAGACGGCCAACCAGAAGGAGTACGTCGACGCGATCGACGCCAACACCGTGATCTTCGGGATCGGCCCCGCCGGAACAGGCAAGACCTACCTCGCGATGGCCAAGGCTGTGCAGGCGCTCCAGCACAAGGACGTCAGCCGGATCATCCTCACGCGGCCCGCCGTGGAGGCGGGGGAGCGGCTCGGGTTCCTCCCGGGCACCCTCAGCGACAAGATCGACCCGTACCTGCGTCCCCTCTACGACGCGCTGCACGACATGATGGACCCCGAGTCCATTCCGCGGCTCATGGCGGCCGGCACCATCGAGGTCGCCCCGCTCGCGTACATGCGCGGGCGCACCCTCAACGACGCCTTCATCATCCTCGACGAGGCGCAGAACACCACGCCCGAGCAGATGAAGATGTTCCTCACGCGCCTGGGCTTCGGCTCGAAGATGGTCGTGACCGGGGACGTGACCCAGGTCGACCTCCCCACGGGAGCGGCCTCGGGCCTGCGGATCGTCCAGCAGATCCTCCAGGGCGTCGAGGATGTGAACTTCTCGGTGCTCGATGCCTCGGACGTGGTCCGGCACCGGCTCGTGGGAGACATCGTCGACGCCTATGGACGGTGGGACGCGAAGGAGCGTGCGAGGGCACAGCGCCGGCGCGACCAGGCCCGCGCGCAGGGGGCCTGGTCGCCGGCCGCCGGCGCGCCTGAGTCTAAGCTGGAACCGTGAGCATCGAAGTCAACAACGAGTCCGGCCTCGAGGTCGACGCCGAAGCCCTCGTCCGCCTCGCACGGTTCGTGTTCGACCGCCTGTGGCTCCATCCGCAGACTGAACTCTCGATCCTGCTGGTCGACGAGGAGGCCATGGAGCGGCTGCACCTCGAGCTCATGGACGAGCCCGGACCCACGGACGTGCTCTCCGTCCCGATGGACGAGCTCACGCCCGGCGCCCCGGGCCGGCCCACGCCCCAGGGCATGCTCGGGGACATCGCCATCTGTCCTCAGGTTGCGGCCCAGCAGGCGGAGCGCGGGGGTCACCCGGCCGATGACGAGATGCTCCTGCTTGCGACCCACGGCATCCTGCACCTGCTCGGGTTCGACCACGCCGAGCCGGAGGAGCGGGACGAGATGTTCACCCTCCAGCGCGAGCTGCTCACCGAATTCCTCGGGAGGCCGGCACCGAGCGAGACGGTGGCGTGACCACCGCGTTCCTCCTCACCCTCGCCCTCGTCTTCGTCGTCCTCGCAGGTTTCCTCGCCGCCGCTGAGGCGGCGTTCGCCTTCCTCCCGCGCCACGACGCGGAGGAGCACATCGAGGCCGGGCATGCCGCCGCCCTCGCGCGGGTCCTGGCCGATCCGGTGCCGCACCTGCACGCCCTGCGGTTCTGGCGCATCTGGTTCGAGACGGCCGCGGCGGTGGCCGTCGCTGTCCTCGTCCACAGCTGGCTGGACAACGTGTGGCTCGCGGGCCTGGCCGCCACCGTCGTCATGGCACTCATCGGCTTCCTGCTCGTCGGGGTGTCGCCGCGTCAGCTCGGCCGTCAGCACGCGCTGCCGATCGCGGCAGTGTCCGCGCCGCTCCTGAGCGGCCTCCGGGCGGCCCTCGGCCCCGTTCCCGGGTGGCTCGTGCGGCTCGGGAGCGCCGCCACCGGCACCGACCCGCGCCACGAGGAGGCCACGTACACCTCGACCGAGCTGCGCGAATTCGTCGAGCGCTCGAGCGACACTGAGGATCTCGAGGACGAGCAGGCCGAACTGCTCCAGTCCGTGTTCGAACTCGGCGAGACGCTCGTGCGCGCCGTCATGGTGCCCCGCACCGACATCGTCGCGATCGAGTCCGGGTCGACGCTGCGCCAGTCCATGTCGCTCTTCCTGAGGTCCGGGTGCTCGCGCGTGCCGGTGTTCCGGGAGAGCCTCGATGACGTCATCGGGATCCTCTACCTCAAGGACGTCGCCGCGCGGCTCCACGAGGCCCCGGGCGCCGAGCGCGAGGCCGTCGACTCGCTGGCGCGCGAGCCGCGTTTCGTGCCCGAGTCGAAGCCCGTCGACGAACTGCTGAAGGAACTGCAGCGCGAGTCGACCCATCTGGCCATCGTCGTCGACGAGTACGGAGGCACCGCCGGCCTGGTCACGCTCGAGGACCTCATCGAGGAGCTCGTCGGCGAGATCGTCGACGAGTACGACGACGACGAGGCCGAGGCCCTCGACCTCGGCGGCGGCCGGTTCCGCGTGGCCGCCCGCATGGGCCTGGACGACCTCGGCGAGCTGTTCGACGTCGACCTCGAGGACGACGAGGTGGAGACCGTCGGCGGGCTCCTCGCCAAGGGCCTGGGCCGGGTGCCGATTGTGGGCAGCACCGCCGACGTCCACGGAATCCGGCTGACCGCGGAGCGGAGGGTCGGGCGCCGGAACAGGATCAGCCACATCCTCGCCGAGCGCGCCGAACCGACCACGACTACTGAGAACAACGACGAGGCAGGGAACACCCATGGCTGAGAAGACCGAGGGGCAGAACGCCCCCGACTACCGCGCCGGTTTCGCCGTGCTCGTGGGGCGCCCGAACGCGGGCAAGTCGACGCTGACCAACGCCCTCGTGGGCCAGAAGGTGGCGATCACCTCGGCGAAGCCCCAGACGACGCGGCACACGATCCGCGGCATCGTCCACCGCGAGGACGGCCAGCTGATCCTCGTGGACACCCCCGGGCTCCACCGCCCGCGGACCCTGCTCGGCCAGCGGCTGAACGACCTCGTGGCCGAGACCCTCTCGGAGGTCGACGCCATCGGGTTCTGCATCCCCGCGAACGAGCGGATCGGCCCGGGCGACAAGTACATCGCCAACCAGCTCGCCGCCGTCCCGCGCAAGCCGATCGTCGCGCTCGTCACCAAGGCCGACCTCGTGGACCGCGCCCAGCTGACCGAGCAGCTCCTCGCTGTCGACGCGCTCGGCCGCGAGGTCCTCGGCGGCGAGGGCTGGGCCGACGTCGTGCCCGTGTCCGGGCAGGACGGGTACCAGGTCTCCACCGTCGCAGACGTCCTGATCGGCCACATGCCCGCCTCGCCGCCGCTCTACCCGGACGGAGAGCTCACGGACGAGCCCGAGGCGGTCATGGTCGCCGAGCTGATCCGCGAGGCGGCCCTCGAGGGCGTCCGCGACGAGCTCCCGCACTCCCTCGCCGTCGTGGTCGAGGAGATCGTGCCGCGCGAAGGACGCAGCGAGGACAACCAGCTCCTCGACGTCAGGGTCAACCTGTTCGTCGAGCGTCCCTCGCAGAAGGCGATCATCATCGGCAAGGGCGGCTCGCGGCTGCGCGAGGTCGGCACCGCGGCGCGGCGCGGCATCGAGGCCCTCCTCGGGACCCGCATCTACCTGGACCTGCACGTGAAGGTCGCCAAGGACTGGCAGCGCGACCCCAAGCAGCTGGGCCGGCTCGGGTTCTGACCGGGCGTGCCGCCGCCCCGGCTCCGCCTACAGGGCCTACACAGGGCGGCCGGTTACCATATACCGACCCAGCCCCTCGCAGGAAGGCCTCTCCTTGGCTCGACGCGCCGACGCCGCGCCGGCTGCTCCCAGCAGCGCCCGACGCAGCGGCGTGCACCACGCACGCCCGAACGGATCCGCCCCGCTGCGCCATGCGCGTCCCCTCGGGAGGCGGCATCTCGCCCTCAAGATCATCGGCGGCGTGGTTGCGCTGGTCCTCGTCGGAGTCATCGCCTTCGCCGGCTACTGGTTCATCCGGCTCGGGTCCAACCTCCACCAGGCCCCGCTGAGTGCAGGCAACGCGACGGCGGATGCGACGAACGACGCGACTGATCCCCTCCAGATCCTCATCATCGGCACCGACACCCGGTCGGGCGCCGACGCGGCCTATGGCTCCCAGGCGGACAGCTCCGGGTACGGCAACTCCGATGTGATGATCCTCATGGACATCTCGGGGGACAACAAGGTCGTCTCGATGACGAGCTTCCCGCGCGACCTCATGGTGCCGATCCCGAAGTGCCACGACCCGAAGACGAACCGGGACTACCCGGCGCAGGCCGTGGGCCAGATCAACTCAGCCATGGCCGAGGGCGGCCCCGGCTGCGCCGTCGACACCGTGAACGCGCTCACGGGCCTGAAGATCGACCACTTCATGGTCGCCGACTTCAATGCCGTCAAGGACCTCTCCAACACCATCGGCGGCGTGCAGGTGTGCGTCAACGCGCCGATCGACGACCCGGCGTCGGGGCTGAAGCTGAACGCGGGGAACAACATGGTCCAGGGCGAGCAGGCGCTGGCCTTCCTCCGCAGCCGCCACGGCGTGGGCGACGGCAGCGACCTGTCCCGCATCAGGTCCCAGCAGGAGTTCCTGGCGTCATTGGCCCGGAAGGTCAAGTCGGACGGTACTCTCTCCGACGTCCCGAAGCTCCTCTCCATCGCTGACACGATCACCAAGAACCTCACCGTCGACCAGGGGCTCGGCAGCCCGCAGACGATGCTGACCATCGCCGGCCGCCTCAAGGCCGTGGATCTCGCCAAGGTCTCGTTCGTGACGGTCCCGTGGGAGCCCTACACGGGCGACCCCAACCGCGTCCAGATCAAGCAGCCGGCAGCGGGAGCGCTCTTCCAGGCGCTCCAGGAGAACCGCGACCTCACGGCGCCCGCGCCGGCCAAGACCCCGAGCGCCGCCCCGACGAAGTCCCCCTCGGCGCCCGCTACGCCTGCCTACGACAAGTCGATCCAGCCCGTGACCGTCGCCGACGGCTCGGGGGTCGCCGGCCGCTCCGCGGAGCTGGTGAAGTTCCTCGCCGGCCAGGGCTTCACGAAGACGACGCAGTTCACGGCGCCGCCGGTCGGCACGACCAACGTCTACTACGGGGCTGACTTCGCGGACGTCGCGGCCGACGTCGCCGCCAGCCTCGGGATCCCCCCGTCCCAGGTGCAGCAGGCGCCCAATGTCTACGGCGTGCAGCTCTACGTGGGGCAGGACTTCACGACCGGCACGCACTACACCCCGAAGATGCCGGACAACCTCGTGGCGCAGACCGCGGCCCAGAGCACCTGCCAGGCGGCCTTCGGCCAGTGACAGCGCCGTCCCGCGGCTCGCGCGGAGAACGGCAGCGGCCCCGGATTCCCAGCAGGGGATCCGGGGCCGCCGTGTGTGCGCAGCGCGCGGCCTACCAGATGGTCACGCGCTCCTCAGGCGCGAGCCACATCGCGTCGCCCTCCGCCACACCGAACGCCTCGTGGAAGGCGTCGAGGTTCTTGGCGACGGCGTTGGTGCGGAACTCGTTGGGGGAGTGCGGGTCGATCGAGAGGCGCCGCAGCGTCTCCTCCGGCCGGCAGACCTGGCGCCAGACCGTGGCCCAGGAGACGAAGAACCGCTGCGCGCCGGTGAGGCCGTCGATCACCGGTGCCTCCTGACCGTGCAGGCTCAGCCGGTAGGCCTTGTAGGCGATGCCGAGGCCCCCGAGGTCGCCGATGTTCTCGCCGAGCGTGAGCCGGCCGTTGACGGTGTGGCCGGGTGTCTCAGCCGGGGACAGCGCATTGAACTGGTCCACGAGCCGGGCCGTGAGCGCCTCGAAGGAGCTGCGATCCGCGTCGGTCCACCAGTTCCGCAGGGCGCCGGTCCCGTCGAACTGCGAACCCTGGTCGTCGAAGCCGTGACCGATCTCGTGCCCGATCACGGCGGCGATGCCGCCGTAGTTCACCGCCGGGTCCGCGTCCGGGTGGAAGAACGGCTCCTGGAGGATGGCCGCCGGGAAGACGATCTCGTTCATGAGCGGGTGGTAGTACGCGTTGACCGTCTGCGGCGTCATGAGCCACTTGACGCGGTCCACCGGCTTGCCGATCTCGTCCAGCAGCCGGTCGAGCTCGGCCGCGTGGGCGCGGTAGACGTTGCCGAGGAGGTCCGCCTCGTCGACCACCACATCGGAGAAGTCGATCCACTCGTCGGGGTAGCCGATCTTGGGGCGGAAGGCCGCGAGCTTCTCGAGCGCCCGCTCCCGCGTCTCCTCGCCCATCCAGGGCAGGACGGAGATGCTCTCGCGGTACGCCTCGACGATGTTCGCCACGAGCTCCTGCATGGCCGCCTTGTGGCCCTCGGGGAAGTGGCGGGCGACGTAGAGCCGGCCCACGGCCATCCCGAGGCCGGCCTCGACCGCGCCGACGCCGCGCTTCCACCGCTCCTTGTTCTGCGGGGTGCCCGAGAGGACCGTGCCGTAGAACGCGAAGTGGCGGTCCACGAACACCGTGGAGAGGAACGGCGCCGCGGCGCCCACGAGATGCGCAGTGAGCCACAGCTTCCAGGCGTGCAGCGGAGCCTCTTCCAGGAGCCCTGCGATGCCCGCGAGGAAGTCCGGGTTGCCCACCACGAGTTCGGCCCGCGCGTCGGGGCGGACGCCGGTGGCCTCGGCCCAGGCAGCGAAGTGCCCGAACGCCTCGGTCGCCTCTGCCTCGGTGCGCAGGTTGTAGGTCCGCTGGGGGTCGCGGAGGGCCACCCTGTCCCAGTGGAGGGCCGCGATCCGCCGCTCGAGGCCCAGGACCTCGGCGGCGTCCTCCGTCGCCGAGCCCGAGCCCAGCAGGGCGAAGACGTCTCGGAGGTACTCCTCGTACGCGGCGACCGTCTCTGCGAACTTCTCGTCGCGGTAGTAGGACTCATCGGGGAGGCCCAGGCCGCCCTGGCTCGCGTAGAGGACCACCCGCTCGGGGTTGCCGGCGTCGGGCGCCGCGTAGAAGCTGAACAGTCCCTCAGTGCCCCCGCGCCCGAGGCGGGCCGACGTCGTGACGAGCGAGGCGACGTCGTCCACCGCCGCGATCTCGGCGAGCAGCGGCTGCAGGGGAGCGGCGCCCAGCTCCTCGACGCGTCCCACGTCCATGAACGAGCGGAAGAACGCGCCGATCTTCGCCTCGTCCGAGCCCTCCGGGTGATCGCCGCCGGCGAGGTCCTCGATGAGGGCCCTGACGTTCTCCTCGGAGAGGTCCCGCAGCTGCACGAACGTCCCGACGAGGGCACGGTCCGCCGGGATCTCGGTGGAGCTCAGCCACCCTCCGTTGACATGGCGGTACAGGTCGTCCTGCGCCCTGACGCCGTCATCGAAGTACTGGCGGTCGACGCCGGACGGCGCGGCTGGGATGGTCATGGTGCCTCCTGTCTGCGGACGCTTCATCTTAGGCGCCGCGGCGTCACCCGCTCGGGTGCGCCATGAGCGGATGCTATCGTGGGCGTGTGCCAACCGCGCTGCTTCTTCTTAGCTGCCGTGGCGGGGCCTTCTAGCCGCTGATCCAGTGCTGATCCGCCGCAGGCCGATCCCCGCCGCGGAGTTCGCCCGTGCTCGGCCGCCGCGGATCACAGCAGCTACGAAAGGCCTACAGTAAAATCATGCGCAACGCTCAGAAGCCCTCGGGCATGCCCGTCCACCGCTACCAGCCCTTCCACGAGCAGATCACCGTCGAGCTGCCCGACCGGACGTGGCCGGACCAGCGGATCGAGAAGGCGCCGCGCTGGTGCGCCGTGGACCTGCGGGACGGCAACCAGGCACTCATCGACCCCATGAGCCCGGCCCGCAAGCTGAAGATGTTCAAGCTCCTGGTCGACATGGGCTACAAGGAGATCGAGGTGGGCTTCCCCTCGGCGTCGCAGACGGACTTCGACTTCGTCCGCCAGCTCATCGACGGCAACCACATCCCGGACGACGTCACCATCCAGGTCCTGACCCAGGCGCGCGAGCACCTCATCGAGAGGACCTACGAGGCCCTGGCCGGTGCGAAGCAGGCCATCGTGCACCTCTACAACTCGACCTCGGTCCTGCAGCGTCGGGTCGTGTTCAACCAGGACGAGGACGGCATCCTCGACATCGCCGTGCAGGGTGCCCTGCTGTGCAAGAAGTACCAGGAGATGATCCCGGACACGCACATCACGTACGAGTACTCCCCGGAGTCGTTCACGGGCACCGAGCTCGAGTACGCCGCCCGCGTCTGCAACGCCGTCGCCGAGGTCTTCGAGGCCAGCGCGGACAACCAGGTGATCGTCAACCTGCCGGCCACGGTCGAGATGGCCACCCCGAACGTGTATGCCGACTCGATCGAGTGGATGAGCCGGAACCTGCACCCGCGCGAGGGCATCATCCTGTCCCTCCACCCGCACAACGACCGGGGGACCGGGGTCGCCGCCGCCGAGCTCGGCTACATGGCGGGCGCGGACCGCATCGAGGGGTGCCTGTTCGGCAACGGCGAGCGCACCGGCAACGTCGACCTCGTCACGCTCGGCCTGAACATGTTCGTCCAGGGCGTCGACCCGATGATCGACTTCTCCAACATCGACGAGGTCCGCCGCACCGTCGAGTACTGCAACCAGCTGCCGGTCGGCGAGCGCGTCCCCTACGGCGGCGACCTCGTGTTCACCGCCTTCTCCGGGTCCCACCAGGACGCGATCAAGAAGGGCTTCGAGGCGCTCGAGCGCGACGCCGCTGCCGCCGGGAAGGCCGTGGAGGACTTCACGTGGCAGGTCCCGTACCTGCCCATCGACCCCAAGGACCTCGGCCGCAGCTACGAGGCCGTGATCCGGGTCAACTCCCAGTCCGGCAAGGGCGGGGTGGCCTACCTGCTCAAGAACGAGCACAGCCTGGACCTCCCGCGCCGGGCGCAGATCGAGTTCTCGGGCGTGATCCAGCGGCACACGGACACCGCCGGCGGCGAAGTCAGCGCCGCCAAGCTGTGGGCCATCTTCACCGACGAGTACCTGCCCTCGACCGAGGACGGCAGGGCCTGGGGCAAGTACGCGCTGAGCCACGTCACGGCGGAGTCCGACGAGGACGGCACGATGACGCTCAACGCGACGCTGCGGATCGACGGCCAGCGCGTGGAGCGCACCGGCACGGGCAACGGGCCCATCGCCGCCCTGCTGGACATCTTCGCCCAGGAGGGCATCGACGTGCGGGTCCTGGACTACAGCGAGCACGCGCTGAGCGAGGGCGGCAACGCCCGGGCCGCGGCGTACGTCGAGTGCGCGGTCGGGGAACGCGTCCTGTGGGGCGTCGGCATCGACCCCAACACCTCGATGTCCTCCCTCAAGGCGGTCATCTCCGCCGTGAACCGCGCGCTGCGTGACGCCGAGGCTGCCGCCTGAGGCACCTCCAGGCAGGGCGGACGACGGCGCCGGGCCACCCCGGCGCCGTCGTGCCGCCCGGGCGGCACTTCCGGTGGGAGAATGGGCGTCATGGCTGAGACGACGTTCGCATCCCGGAGCTACCGGGACGACGGCGTGGTGCTGCGCACCCACAAGCTCGGCGAGGCGGACCGGATCGTCGTCCTGCTGACGCGCTCGCACGGGCAGGTCCGAGCCGTCGCTCGGGGGGTGCGGCGTACCCGCAGCCGCTTCGGAGCGAGCCTCGAGCCGTTCATGGTCGCCGAGCTCCAGCTCGTGCACGGCCGGTCGCTCGAGATCGTCAGCCAGGCCGCCGCTCGGGCCAGCTATGGCGCCCCGATCGCCGCGGACTACTCCCGCTACACGGTGGCAGCGGCGATGGCCGAAACGGCGGAGCGGCTGACGGCCTCCGAGGCCGACGCCGCGACCGCGCAGTACCTGCTGCTCGTCGGAGCCCTCGCCGCCCTGAGCAGGGGAGCCCACGCGCCCGGCCTCATCCTCGACTCCTACCTCCTGCGGGCCCTCGCGACCGCAGGGTGGGCGCCGAGCTTCACCGACTGCGCCCGCTGCGGCGAGCCTGGACCGCACGGGGCCTTCAGCGCAGCCCTCGGCGGCATTGTCTGCCCCTCGTGCCGCCCGCCCGGATCCCCGGCCCCGGCCAAGGAGACCGTCCGGCTGCTCGCCGCGCTGCTGGCCGGCGACTGGGACGCGGCCGACTCCTCCGAGTCTCCGCACCGGCGCGAGGCCGCCGGCCTCGTCGCCGCCTATGCACAGTGGCACCTCGAACGCGCCGTGGGATCCCTCAAGCTCGTCGAGCGGGAGCCCGCAGATCCCTGACCGCCGGCCGCGCGGCGTCGTCCGCGGCCGAGAAGACCCCCAACCCGACTCCGGACGGTGACCGCCCTCGTGACCCCCCTCTCCCCGCGCCGCCCCCGCACGGGCCGCGCTGCCCCGACCGCGCCCTTCCCGCACCCCTCGGGGGCCACCGCTCCCGACATCCCGCGCGAGTTCGTGCCGCGGCACGTGGCGATCGTGATGGACGGCAACGGCCGCTGGGCCAACCAGCGGGGCCTTCCGCGCATCGAGGGCCACAAGGCCGGGGAACCCGCACTGCTCGACGTCATGGCCGGCGCGATCGAACTCGGCATCGAGTACGTCTCCGTCTACGCGTTCTCGACGGAGAACTGGAAGCGCTCGCCCGAGGAGGTCCGGTTCCTCATGGGCTTCAACAAGGACGTCCTGCGGCGCCAGCGCGACACCCTGGACTCGTGGGGCGTGCGCATCCGCTGGGCCGGGCGCCGGCCCCGCCTCTGGGGCTCGGTGATCAAGGAGCTCGAGGACGCGGAGGCCTACACCCGGCAGAACACGGTGTGCCACCTCACGATGTGCGTCAACTACGGGGGACGAGCGGAGATCGCCGACGCCGTCGCCGCGATTGCACGTGACGTCGAGGCCGGCCGCCTCCGCGCGAGCAGCGTGGGGGAGAAGACCATCCAGCGCTACCTCGACGAGCCCGACCTGCCGGACGTGGACCTCTTCCTGCGCAGCTCGGGCGAGCAGCGCCTGAGCAACTTCCTGCTGTGGCAGTCGGCGTACGCGGAGATGGTGTTCCTCGACACGCTGTGGCCGGACGTCGACCGGCGCACCCTCTGGGAGGCCGTGGAGATCTACGCGCGCCGCGACCGCCGCTACGGCGGCGCGGTCGACCGCGCCCCGGCGGGCTAGCCCTCTTCCCGCCCGAGCTTCTCGAGCCAGCGCCCCAGCCGGCCGTAGGCCTCGTTCCGCACGGGGGCGGGGGAGAGCAGCACGTCATGCAGGCCGCCCTCCACGAGCGCCTCCTCCAGCTGCACGCACAGCTCGGACGCAGCCCGGCGCATCGGGGCGATCGAGAGGACCGCGTCGCGCTCTCGCATGCGCTCGCGCCACACCGGCCCCACATCCGAGGTCGTGGACGCGAGGAGCAGGGACGGCAGCTCGATTCTCGGGCCCGAGCGCAGGAGACGCTGCCCCTCGAGGACGCCGTGGAGCCAGCCCAGCCGCACGGGGAACGCGTTGCGCGGGCGCAGGTCCTCGCGCAGTTCCCACTCGCCGCCGGCCTCCTTCGCGACCGCACGCCAGAAGTAGCCGCGGGAGGGCAGGGGCAGCTGCTGGCGCGGCCACCGCACCGACACCGGGCGCAGGGCCGCCTCGAGGACCCGGCCGGCCGCCGCGCCGCCGTGGGCCACGAGCCACGGGCTGCTCAGGACGAGGCCGGCCAGCTGGTCCCCGGACCGCTGCGCGTACAGCGCGGCGGCGAGGCCCCCGGTCGAGTGGCCCATGAGCACCGGCCGGGCCCCCGAGTCCGCGTGCACGGCGGCGACCGCCGCACCCAGGCTCTCGAGGTAGTGCTCCGCGGAGCCGACGAACCCGGGCAGCTCGCCCCCCTCCAGGCTGCGTCCGTGCTCGGGGAGGTCGAGGGCGTAGAACCGGAAGCCACGGGCGGCAGCGAAATGGGCCAGCTCGAGGTTGAAGAAGTAGTCGCTCCAGCCGTGCACGTACAGCAGCGACCCCTCCTCCGGGTCCGCGGATCTGTGCTCCTCGACATCCGACGAGTCCTCCGCCGGGTCGAACCGGATGAGCGTGCCGAGCTCGCCGCGCCGGCCGCGGCCGAGCGGCGCCGATTCGACGCCGCGGCCCAGGAAGTCCTGGGTCCAGTGGAGCGGCATGGGGCCTCCTGTCGTGGCGTCAAGAACGAGAGTAGAGAGCGGCGGGCATGGGAGACTAGACCCATGCGCTTCTACCCCCTGTTCTTCCGTGCTGCCTTCTCCTGGATGGACGCCGAACGGGCCCACCGGATCGGGTTCGGCGCGATCCGGGCGGTCCACACGTGCGGACTCGGCCGGCTCCTCGCGAGGTACACGGCGCCGTCGCCGTCGCTGCGGACCGAAGCCCTCGGGCTCGTCTTCCCCTCGCCCTTCGGCCTCGCGGCCGGCTTCGACAAGGAGGGCCGCGGGATCGAGGCCCTGGCCGAGCTCGGCTTCGGGCACATCGAGGTTGGCACCATCACCGGGCAGGCCCAGCCGGGCAACCCGCAGCCGCGCCTGTTCCGGCTGATCGAGGACCGCGCGGTCGTGAACAGGATGGGCTTCAACAACGACGGCGCCGCCGCCGTCGCACCCCGCATCGCCGCCGCACGGGCCGCCCTCGAGGCCCGCTACGGCGCCGCCCGGCCCGTCATCGGCGTGAACATCGGCAAGACCAGGGCCGTGGAGCTCGAGGACGCCGTCGAGGACTACCGGGTGAGCGCACGCGAGCTCGCCCCGGTGGCCGACTACCTGGTGGTGAACGTCAGCTCGCCGAACACGCCCGGGCTGCGCCTCCTGCAGAGCGTCGAGACCCTCCGGCCGCTCCTGGCTGCCGTGCGCGAGGAGTCCGAGGCCGCCGCCGGGCGCCGGGTGCCGCTGCTGGTGAAGATCGCCCCGGACCTCTCCGACGCGGACGTCGACGACGTCGCGCGGCTCGCGCTCGAGATGGGACTGGACGGCATCATCGCCACCAACACCACGATCTCAAGGGAGGGCCTCGCGAGCCCCGCAGACGCGGTCGAGGCCGCCGGCGCGGGCGGACTCTCGGGCGCACCGCTCAAGCGCCGTGCGCTCGAGGTGCTGCGCCGGCTCAGGGCCGCGGTGGGGGACCGGCTCACGCTCGTCGCCGTGGGCGGGGTCGAGACGGCGGAGGACGTCCGCGAGCGCCTCGACGCCGGCGCGACGCTCGTCCAGGGATACACCGCCTTCCTCTACGAGGGCCCCTTCTGGGCAGCCGCCGTCAACCGCGGCCTCGCCCATACCGTCGCCCCGGCACGAAGCCGCTGACCCGGCGCCAACCGGCGCTCCCTCAGGGGAACGGACGACGGCGGCGGGGGGCCCCCCGGGGGGGGGCGGGCGCCCCCACCCGTACCGCGGCGCGGGGACCCCGCCCAACCCAGCGGGGGGGGGGGCGTCCGCGCCGCCGCCGCCGGCCCCGGCGCCCCCGCCCCCCCCCGGCCCCCCCCGGGGGCCCCCCCCCCCCGCCCCCCCCCCGGGGGGGGGGGGCCCCCCCGCCGTCGTGGTCAGGGCAGGCGAGGGCAGCGCCCCCGCTGCTGCCGGCCAGATCCGCCAGCTCGGGGCCGTCGGCCCTGGTGCAGTCAGCTCGGGTACTGGCCCCGCTTGACGAGGGCCTTGGGCAGCCGCAGTGGACGGAACTGGAGGGCGCGCATGCTGCCGTACCAGACGGTGCCGCGCTCGACCTCGCCGAACTTGGCCTGGAGGCCGCGCTTGAGCCGGCGCGAGAGCCAGAAGGTGTCCACGAACACCAGGAGGAAGACGATCCAGAAGGCCCCCAGGATGAACACCTGGGCCGCGGCGGCCTGCGGGACGATGAACGAGATGACCACGAAGGCCAGGGCCGCGAACATCAGGTACTCGCCGAGGTTGAAGCGCGCATCCACGAAGTCGCGGGCGAACCGCTTCTGCGGGCCCCTGTCGCGGAACGGCATGTTCCGCTCGTCCCCGGTCTCGAGGGCCCGGCGCACGCGCTGGCGCTCCTCCACCGCGGCCTGCCGCTCGGCGGCCTTCGACGCCTTGCGGTCGGTGGGGACGAGGGGGCGCCGGCGCGCCGCCTCCTGGTCTCTGCGCCTCGGGGTCGGGGTCCCCTTGCCCACGACCGGGACCTGGGGCTCGGCGGGCTGCGGGGAGCTCTCGGCAGCGGGCTCGTTCTTGCGTCCAAACACCCTCCAAGGATACCGGCCGGTTGCCCGTGCGGCCGCCGCGGCAGCCCCGGGGGTGCGGGTGGCGTGCCGGGCATTGATGGGGCATCGACTCCCTTGTAATGTCAAGCCATGCCTTCACATCTTCCCCAGCACGTGCCCGCCGCCGACGTCGCGGCGCTGCGGGCCGCCGTCGGCCGCCGGTTCGCCGACACGGTCGCCGAACTGTCCGAGCTCGTCGCCATCCCCGGCATCGCCTGGCCGTCCTTCCCGCCCGCGGACATCGAGCGCAGCGCAGCGGCCGTCCTGGACCTCGTCCGCGCCGCCGGCATCGAGGACGCCGAGATCCTCCGCGCTCCACGCCCCGACGGCACCGAGGGCGGCCCCGCCGTGGTTGCCCGGCACCCCGCTCAGCCCGGCCAGCCCACGGTCCTGCTCTACGCCCACCACGATGTCCAGCCGCCAGGGGACCTGGGCCTCTGGGAGACCGAGCCGTTCACGGCCACCGAACGCGACGGGCGGCTGTACGGCCGGGGGAGCGCCGACGACAAGGCCGGGATCCTCGTCCACCTCGCCGCCTTCCGCGCGGTCACCGAGGTCTTCGCCGACCGGCTCGGAATCGGCGTCACCCTCTTCATCGAAGGCGAGGAGGAGTTCGGCTCCCCGTCCTTCCGCGCCTTCCTCGAGGCACACCGCGAACGCCTCGCGGCGGACGTGATCGTCGTCGCCGACTCGAGCAACTGGGCGGTGGGCCAGCCCGCGCTCACGGCGAGCCTCCGCGGCCTCGTCGACGGCACCTTCGAGGTGGCCGTGCTCGACCACTCCGTCCACTCCGGGGTGTTCGGCGGACCGGTGCTCGATGCGCCCACCATCCTCGCCCGGCTCATCGCCACGCTGCACGACGACGACGGCAACGTCGCCGTCGCGGGACTCGTGGCCCACGACGACGCGGACCTCGACTACCCGGAGGAGCAGTACCGCCGGGACGCCTCGGTGCTCGACGGCGTGCGGCTCGCGGGCACGGGCAGCATCGCGGCCCGCCTGTGGCGCCGGCCCGCGCTGTCGATCATCGGCATCGATGTCCCCGCGGTGGACGTCGCGTCCAACACCATCCAGGCCCGGGCGCGCGCCAAGTTCAGCCTCCGCCTCGCCCCGGGACAGGATCCCGACGCCGCGATGGAGTGCGTACGCGAGCACCTTGAGGCGCACGTGCCCTTCGGCGCCCGCCTCGCCTTCACCCCCAAGGAGAAGGGCAACGCGTACCAGGCGGACACCGACTCCGGGGCCGCCCGCACCGTCCTGTGGGCGCTCGGGGAGGCGTGGGGGACACCGGCGGTCCACACCGGCATGGGCGGCTCCATCCCGTTCATCGCCGACCTCAAGGAGGTCTTCCCGGCGGCCGAGGTCCTCATCACCGGCGTCGAGGACCCCGACTCGCGCGCGCACAGCGCCAACGAGTCCCTCCATCTCGGCGACTTCGAGAAGTGCATCGTGGCCGAGGCGCTGCTCCTGGCCGGGCTGCACCGCGACCGGGTGTGAACTCGCCCTCAGGGGGTTGGCAGCTCCTGCCGCCTCGGTCGTAGCATGGAGAGAAGGCCCTACGAGGCCGGGGGGCAATCCGCCGGCCGCGAGAGATGGCACGAGAGAAGGTATGGAATGAGCACTGCAATCAATGAGCCGGCCGAGGCCCTCGCCTCGCACGAGGTGCAGCTGACCGAGGTCGCGGCCGGGAAGGTCCGCAGCCTGCTGGAGCAGGAGGGCCGCACCGACCTGCGCCTGCGTGTCTCCGTCCAGCCCGGGGGCTGCTCCGGCCTGATCTACCAGCTCTACTTCGACGAGCGGCTCCTGGACGGCGACGCCGTGCGGGACTTCGACGGCGTCGAGGTGGTCGTGGACAAGATGAGCGTGCCCTACCTCGCGGGCGCCACCATCGACTTCGAGGACTCCATCTCGAAGCAGGGGTTCACGATCGACAACCCCAATGCGCAGGGTTCGTGCGCATGCGGTGACTCCTTCCACTGAGCCGCTTCTGGCACGGCATCGGCCGCGCCCTGACGGGACCGCCCTAGGTCCCGTCAGGGCGCGGCCGACGCGTCTGTGGGACATGTGGGATATTGGCCCGTGTTCGCTGTAAGCTCTACACCGAGTAGTAAAACTATGTCGCCCGGTCGCGTGCACGGGAGCTCGTCTGCCGTGCTGCCACCGGAGAGAAGCACCAAGAGGAAGGGCCGTCTGTGAGGTCGCAGAACCGAACCAGCAGGCAGCGCGCACGCATCATCACGGTCTCGGCAGTTGCCGCGGCCGGCGCGCTCGCGCTGTCTGGATGTTCACCCGAGGTCCAGCGTGGCTGGCTACCCACTGATCGGGATACCACGAGCAATACGCCGATCCTGACGGACCTCTGGGTGAATTCCTGGATCGCGGCCATGGTCATCGGCATGATCACCTGGGCCCTCATCCTCTGGTGCATCGTCGCCTACCGCCGGCGCAAGGGCACCACGGGCTTCCCCCGCCAGACGAGCTACAACCTGCCGCTCGAGATCTTCTACACGGCGATCCCGCTGTTCCTCGTCTTCACGTTCTTCTACTTCACCGACCGCGACCAGCGTGCGATCGACACCCCGAACGCGAACCCGGACGTGACCGTCAACGTGGTCGGCAAGCAGTGGTCCTGGGACTTCAACTACAAGCAGGGCGGCGTCGTCAAGGACGACGTGCACGAGGCCGGCACCCAGGCGCAGCTGACGGGCCAGGCGATCGACCTCAACACGCTCCCGACCCTCTACCTGCCGGTCGGCAAGTCGGTGACCGTGGAGCTCACGTCCCGCGACGTCATCCACTCGTTCTGGGTCCCCGCCTTCCTGCAGAAGCGCGACATGATCCCGGGCAAGCCCAACTACATGTACTTCACGCCGCAGAAGGAAGGCACCTACGACGGCAAGTGCGCCGAGCTCTGCGGCGAATACCACTCCGAGATGCTGTTCCGCGTGAAGGTCGTCTCCGAGGCGGAGTTCCAGGCGCATCTGGCGGGCCTCGACAAGGGCCTCCTGGACACGAAGTACGACCGCAACCCTAACCAGAACCAGAAGTAGGGACCATGGCTACCTATACCCAGTCGCCTTCTGCCGGTGCTGTAAGCGCACCGGTGGTGCCGACGTCCAAGGGGCGCATCGTCGTCAACTGGATCACCTCGACCGACCACAAGACCATCGGGTACATGTACCTGATCGCGTCCTTCGTGTTCTTCTGCCTCGGCGGCGTGATGGCACTGCTCATCCGCGCCGAGCTCTTCGAGCCGGGCATGCAGATCCTGCAGACCAAGGAGCAGTACAACCAGCTGTTCACGATGCACGGGACGATCATGCTGCTCATGTTCGCGACGCCGCTGTTCGCGGGCTTCACGAACGTGATCATGCCGCTGCAGATCGGCGCCCCGGACGTCGCCTTCCCGCGCCTGAACGCCCTCGCGCTCTGGTTCTTCCTCTTCGGCTCCACGATCGCGGTGGCCGGCTTCATCACGCCCCAGGGCGCCGCCTCCTTCGGATGGTTCGCCTACGCACCGCTGTCGAACACGACCTTCACTCCGGGCGTCGGCGGTGACCTCTGGGTCTTCGGGCTCGCGCTCTCAGGCTTCGGCACGATCCTCGGCGCGGTCAACTTCATCACGACCGTGATCTGCATGCGTGCCCCCGGCATGACGATGTGGCGCATGCCGATCTTCACGTGGAACGTGTTCATCACCTCGATCCTCGTGCTGATGGCGTTCCCCCCGCTCGCCGCCGCGCTGTTCGGCCTCGGCGCTGACCGCCGCTTCGGCGCCCACATCTTCGATCCGGAGAACGGCGGCGCCATCCTCTGGCAGCACCTGTTCTGGTTCTTCGGCCACCCCGAGGTGTACATCATCGCTCTGCCGTTCTTCGGCATCGTGTCGGAGATCTTCCCGGTCTTCAGCCGCAAGCCGATCTTCGGCTACAAGGGCCTCGTCTTCGCGACCATCGCCATCGCGGCCCTCTCGGTCAGCGTGTGGGCACACCACATGTACGTCACGGGCGCCGTGCTGCTCCCGTTCTTCTCGTTCATGACGATGCTGATCGCGGTGCCGACGGGTGTGAAGTTCTTCAACTGGATCGGCACCATGTGGCGGGGCTCCCTGACCTTCGAGACCCCGATGCTGTGGAGCCTCGGCTTCCTGATCACGTTCCTCTTCGGTGGCCTGACGGGCATCATCCTGGCGTCGCCGCCGCTCGACTTCCACGTCTCGGACACCTACTTCGTGGTGGCCCACTTCCACTACGTCGTGTTCGGCACCGTCGTCTTCGCGATGTTCGCCGGGTTCTACTTCTGGTGGCCGAAGTTCACGGGCAAGATGCTCAACGAGCGGCTCGGGAAGATCCACTTCTGGCTGCTGCTCATCGGCTTCCACGGCACCTTCCTGATCCAGCACTGGCTGGGCGTCATGGGCATGCCGCGCCGCTACGCCGACTACCTCCCGCAGGACAACTTCACCTGGATGAACCAGTTCTCGACGATCTTCTCATTCGTGCTGGGCGCGTCGCTGATCCCGTTCTTCTGGAACGTGTACATCACCGCCCGCCACGGCAAGAAGGTCCTCGTGGACGACCCGTGGGGCTTCGGCGGATCGCTCGAGTGGGCCACCTCCTGCCCGCCGCCGCGGCACAACTTCACGTCTCTGCCGCGCATCCGTTCCGAGCGTCCCGCGCTTGACCTCCACCACCCGGAGCTCTCCAGCGTTGGAGCCGTACAGCACGCGGGGGCCACGGCTGCCGTCGCGGCCGCCGACCGTAAGGACACCGCCAAGTGAAAATCGAGACGATGATCTTCGCGATCGTGGGGCTGTTCTTCCTCCCCGTCGCGATCGTGTACGGGTTCATGACAGCGTGGACCGAGTGGGTCGGCGTCATCGGGCTGCTGCTCGCCTTCGGGCTGGGCATCATGATCAGCTCCTACATCATGGTCACCGGGCGCCGGGTCGGACTCCGCCCCGAGGACCGCGAGGACGCCGAGATCCATGAGGGTGCCGGCGAGCAGGGCCACTTCAGCCCCTGGAGCTGGTGGCCGCTGGTCCTCGGCGCCTCCGCCGCGATCAGCTTCCTCGGTGTCGCTGTGGGCTGGTGGATCCTCTTCATCGGCGCGGGCATCGCCATCGTTGCCCTCGTCGGCTGGGTCTTCGAGTACAGCCGCGGAGACCACGCCCACTGAGTTCGGTCAGGCCTGAGGCCGGTGGCCGGCATCCTCGTCACGAGGGTGCCGGCCACCGGCCTTTCTGCCGTCGGCGCAGGCCGGGGCTGGCGCGCACGGAGGCCGTGGGGGTGTGTCAGGATTGAAGCGCAACACCTGCGGCGTGCCCCAGCACAGGGCGCGCGCCCCGCGGCTCACGAGGAGGACTGTGCACAACGCCGAAGGCATCGACGGCGAGCTCGATCGCTCGTCGAAGACCGCCATGTACATCCAGCTGCGGGAGATCCTCCGCTCCCACATTGCCGTGAAGCTTGCTCCTGGCGCGCCGCTGCCGTCCGAGCGGGACCTCTCCCTGCGGTTCGGCGTGGCCCGGATGACGGTGCGCCAGGCGATCGACGCGCTGGTTGCCGAGGGCGTGCTGGACCGGATCGTCGGGCTGGGAACGTTCGTGAGCCGGCCGAAGCTCGATCTCCAGATGAAGCTCACCTCCTATTCGGAGGAGATGCAGCGCCGTGGGATGGTCCCGGACGCCAAGGTCCTCAGCTTCGAGCAGATCGGCGCCTCCGCCTACCTGGCCCGCGAGCTCAAGGTCGACGAGGGCACTCCTGTGGTCCGCTTCAGGCGACTCCTGCTGGCGGACAAGGAGCCGATGAGCGTCGACGAGAACTACATCGTGGCCAGCCGTGTCCCGGGCTTCACCGACGGGCCCCCGCCGAACTCGCTCTACCAGGTGCTCAGCGAGAAGTACGGCCTCGTCATGGAGTGGGGAGAGGACACCATCGAGGCGACCGCGGCCTCCCCGTCCACGGCCCGCCTCCTCAACGTCGAGATGGGCTCGCCCCTGCTCAAGATCCAGCGCCACGCCTATGTGTCGAAGTCGATCGTGGACTACTCGGTGTCCTACTACCGCGCCGACCGCTACAAGCTGTGGGTGCCCCTGCAGCGCCCGGGAGTCCGCACACCCCGCAGCTACTCGCCGAAGCGCTTCCGGGCCCTCTGAGGAGCTTCCGAGGCCCGCTCACCGCCCGCTCACGCGAAAGGACCCCGCACCGTCAGGTGCGGGGTCCTTCTGCTTGGCGAGGCTGGAAGCGTCAGTGGCTGATGCTCTTGGCCTCTTCGTGCGACTCGATCGCCTCGTGGTGCCCGTGGGCGTGGGCCGCCTCGAGCTCCGCCGGCGTCACCGGGGCGACGCGGTCCTCGAAGAACCACTTCGAGAGCTTCGCACGCCGCTTCTCCTTGCGGTCCACGACGCCCTTCGCGTTCGGCTGGGCCGGAAGGGCCAGGGGCGACTCGAAGCCGACCAGGCGGTAGCGCTTGTACTCGTCGACCGGGGCATGGACCTCGATGAACTCGCCGTGGGGGAGGCGGACGATCCGGCCGGTCTCACGGCCATGGAGCGCGATCTCGCGGTCCTTGCGCTGGAGCGCCAGCGCGATCCGCTTGGTGACCACGAACGCGATGATCGGGCCCGCGAAGAACAGGGCTCGGAGCCAGTAGGTCACATCGTTGAGCGCCACGTGGAAGTGGGTCGCGATGAGGTCGGAGCTGGCGGCAGCCCACATCACGCAGTAGAACGTGAACCCGGCCATGCCGATCGCGGTGCGCGTCGGGGCGTTGCGGGGACGGTCCAGCACGTGGTGCTCGCGCTCGTCCTTGGTGATCCACCGCTCGATCCACGGGTAGGTGAACAGCACCGTGAAGACGATGCCGGCCGGGACAAGGGCGGGAAGGAGCACGTTGAGGGTGAGCGTCTGCCCGAAGATGATGAACTCGAAGTGCTGGCGGTAGCCGCCCACAGCGCCGAGGACACCAGGCATGAGACGCAGTGCGCCGTCGACCCAGCCGATGTACCAGTCCGGCTGCGTGCCGGCCGAAACGGGGGAGGGGTCGTAGGGACCGTAGTTCCAGATCGGGTTGATCGTGAAGGCCGAGGCCATCGCAGCGATCACGCCGAACACGATGAAGAAGAAGCCGCCGGCCTTGGCCGCGTAGACCGGGCCGAGGGGGTAGCCGACGACGTTGCCGTCGTTGCGGCCCGGGCCGGGGTACTGCGTGTGCTTGTGCACCACGACGAACATGAGGTGCAGCGCCACGAACAGCAGGATCATCGCGGGGATGAGCAGGATGTGCAGCACGTACAGGCGCCCGATGATGGCAGAGCCCGGGAACTCGCCGCCGAACAGGAACATCGAGATCCACGTGCCGATGATCGGGATGGACTTGATGACGCCGTCGATGATGCGCAGGCCGTTGCCCGAGAGGAGGTCGTCCGGCAGGGAGTAGCCGGTGAAGCCGGCCGCCATGCCCAGGATGAGGAGCACGCCGCCGATGACCCAGTTCATCTCACGGGGCTTGCGGAACGCGCCGGTGAAGAAGACGCGCAGCATGTGCACGCTCATCGAGGCCACGAACAGCAGGGCGGCCCAGTGGTGGACCTGGCGCATGAACAGGCCGCCGCGCACCTCGAAGGAGATGTGCAGCGAGGACTGGTACGCGACGGACATCTCCATGCCGCGCAGGGGCACGTAGGCGCCCGCGTAGTGCGTCTCCGCCATGGACGGATCGAAGAAGAACGTCAGGAAGGTGCCCGACAGCAGCAGGATGACGAAGCTGTAGAGGGCAACCTCGCCGAACATGAACGACCAGTGGTCGGGGAAGACCTTGCGGCCGAACTCCCGGACCACGCTCGACGCACCGGTGCGCTGGTCGACGAAGCTGGCGATCCGGCCGACCTTGGTCGGCGGCTGATAGGTGGAGGCGGTAGTGCCGCTCACGAGTACTCACGCTCCCAGTAGCTAGGTCCAACAGGTTCGTGGAAGTCCGACGTGGCCACGAGGTAGCCGTCGGCGTCGACCTCGATCGGCAGCTGCGGAAGCGGACGGCTCGCAGGACCGAAGATGACCTCGCACTCGTGGGTGAGGTCGAAGGTCGACTGGTGGCACGGGCACAGCAGGTGGTGGGTCTGCTGCTCGTAGAGTGCCACGGGGCAGCCGACGTGCGTGCAGATCTTGGAGTACGCGACGATGCCGTTGTAGCTCCAGCTCTCGCGACCGGGCGAGATGTGCAGGTCCGTCGGGTTGAGGCGCATGAGCAGGACGACGGCCTTGGCCTTCTCGTTCAGCTTGCCCTCGGTCAGGTCGTTCAGACCCTCGGGAATGACGTGGAACGCGGAGCCGATGGTGACGTCCGAGGCCTTGATCGGCGTGCCGTCCGGATCACGCGTGAGGCGGACCTTCTTGCCGTTCTTCGGGGCCCACATCGTGTGGCGCAGCTTGTCGTTCGCGTTCGGTCCCAGGTCGCCGAAGACGGCGAGGGCCGGGAGCGGGGCGAGCGCGAGCGCACCGATGAGCGTGTTCCGGATGAGGGGGCGGCGCTTGATGCCCGTCTCCTCGATGATGTCGTCGACGATCTTGACCGCGGCGACGCGGTCTTCCTCGGAGCTGATCGCGTGGCGCGACTCCGAGACCTCGTGGTCGGGCATGAGCGCCTTGGCCCAGTGGACGATCCCCGTGCCGATGCCGAGCATGGCGAACGTGGTGCCGAGGCCGAGCAGGATGTTCTGCAGGCGGATCATCGGGATCGTCGAGTCACTGCCCAAGTCGATGGCGAAGTACGCGACGAGGAACACGATGGTGCCGATCACCGAGATGATGAACAGAATCGTGACCTGGCGCTCAGCGCGCTTTGCAGCCCCGGGGTCGGTGTCAGCCAGACGGAGACGGTGCGGCGGGAGTCCCGGGTCCGCGAACTTCTCTGTCTGACCAGCCGTAGCTACGGCGCCCCCGGTCTGGGGAGAACCGTCACTATGGTTGCCCATATTTCCCCTCATCCTTCCTGGCCCCCGGCATCCCGGGGACGATGTTCAAATCTACGCCGCCACCGTTGGGCGGCCCATACTGCGATGCGCTGGCGCGTCAGGACGTGCGGGACGTGAGCCAGATCGTGAAGCCGATGATGACGCCGAGGCCCGCAACCCACACGAAGAGGCCTTCGGAGACCGGACCGAGCGAGCCGAGGGTGGCGCCGCCGGGCGAGCCCTGGGTCTCGATCGTCTTGAGGAACGTGATGATGTCGCGCTTGCCCTCGGGGGAGATGTTGGCATCGGAGAACACCGGCATGTTCTGCGGGCCGGTGGCCATGGCCTCGTAGATGTGCTTCTCGGTCACGCCGGCGAGGGACGGAGCGAACTTGCCCTGCGTCAGGGCGCCGCCGGCCGCAGCCGCGTTGTGGCACATCGCACAGTTGACTCGGAAGAGCTCGCCGCCATGGGTCGCGTCTCCCTTGTCATCGAGCATGGCCGCATCCGGCAGGGCCGGGCCGGGGCCCAGCGAGGCAACATAGGCGGCCAGCTGCTTGGTCTGGCCGTCGGTGAACTGCACCGGCTTCTTCTGAGCCTGCGGCCCGTTCATCTGCATGGGCATGCGGCCCGTGCCGACCTGGAAGTCAACCGCTGCCGCGCCCACGCCGACCAGCGACGGGCCGGCGGCCGTGCCGGAGGCGCCCATGCCGTGGCACGTGGCGCAGTTCGCCACGAAGAGCTTCTGCCCCTCGCTGACGTCCGACGCCGAGAAGCTGGTGTCTGCCTTGGCCTGATTGGCAGTGCTGAACATTGCGTACATTCCGCCGGTCAGCAGCAGCCCCATGACCAACAGTGCGATGACTGCCATCGGGTGACGCCGCTTCTGCGAGAGTGCCTTCACGAATCCGTTCCTATCCGTTTGCTGCCGCCGCCGTCCGGGCGCGGTCCGAAATCTGCTGCTGTGCTCCTGGGGACTACCTGAGGACGTAGATGACCAGGAAGAGCCCGATCCACACGACGTCCACGAAGTGCCAGTAGTACGAGGTGACGATGGCCGAGGTGGCCTCGTAGTGGCCGAAGCGCTTGGCCGCGAAGGCCCGGCCGATGATGAACAGGAAGGCCACGAGGCCGCCCATCACGTGCAGGCCGTGGAAGCCGGTGGTCATGTAGAACGCGGAACCGTAGGCATTCGCCGAAAGCGTGACGTGCTCCGAGGTGAGCATCGCGTACTCGGTGGACTGGCCCGCCACGAAGAACGCACCCATGAAGAAGGTGAGGATGAACCACTCGACCATGCCCCACTTGGCGAACGCGAAGAGGCCGCCGGTGCGACGCGGCTGGAGCCGCTCCGCCGCGAACACGCCCATCTGGCACGTGAAGGAGCTCGCCACGAGGACGATCGTGTTCACGAGGGCGAACGGGAAGTTGAGCTTGGCCGTCTCCTCAGCCCACAGCCCGCCCGAGGCGGCGCGGAGGGTGAAGTACATGGCGAAGAGGCCGGCGAAGAACATCAGCTCGCTGGACAGCCACACCACGGTCCCGACCGAGACCATGTTGGGGCGATTCAGCGTGGGATGTGCCGGGGTTGTCGGGGCATGAGTCGCTGTCGTCACAAGGACATTATGTCTACAAACCTCGGGTTCGCCCAACGCGAACCGCCCCTTCTCGGAACTTTTTCTACAAACCCTCGAAAACATGCGGATCCGCGGCCGTGCGCGGGTGCAGCCCGTCTCATCAGCGGAGGTTTCGGCGCCACTCCCGCGGGGTCGATAGCATCAGAGGCGTGAACACCGAGGCTTCCGGCAGTGGATCTGCCCATGGGGATTCTGCCAATGTGACCGCGCCCACGTGGCGGTCCCTGATCGGCGCGCTCGTCGCCGGGCGCGACCTGAGCCAGGCCGAGACGGCCTGGGCCATGGACACGATCATGGCCGGTGACGCGACCGACTCCCAGATCGCGGGCTTCCTCGTGGGCCTGCGGGCCAAGGGGGAGACCGTGGACGAGCTCGCTGGCCTCGTGAAGGGCATGGTGGCCCGGGCCACGCCGATCACCATCTCGGGGGAGAAGCTCGACATCGTCGGCACCGGCGGGGACCAGCAGAACACGGTGAACATCTCGAGCACGGCAGCGCTCGTGATGGCGGGAGCCGGCGCCAAGGTGGTCAAGCACGGCAACCGGGCCGCGTCCTCGTCCTCCGGCTCCGCAGATGTCCTCGAGGCGCTCGGGGTCCGACTCGACATGGGCGTCGACCGCGTGGCGGCGGCCGCCGAGCAGGTGGGCATCACCTTCTGCTTCGCCCAGGTCTTCCATCCCTCGTTCCGGTACACCGCGGTGCCGCGCAAGGAGCTCGCGATCCCGACCGCGTTCAACATCCTCGGCCCGCTCACGAACCCGGCCCACGTCCAGGCCTCGGCAGTCGGGGCGGCGGACGCCCGGATGGCGCCGCTGATCGCCGGCGTCCTCGCCGAGCGCGGCAGCCGCGGGCTCGTCTTCCGCGGCGACGACGGACTCGACGAGCTCACCATCACGACCACCTCCCACCTCTGGGAGGTCCGGGACGGGAGGCTCACGGAGTCGGTGCTCGATCCCCTCGACCTCGGCATCCCGAGGGCCACGCTCGACGACCTGCGCGGCGGCGATGCGGCCCACAACGCCGAAGTCGTCCGGCGGACCCTCGCCGGCGACCGGGGCCCGGTGCGCGACGCCGTGGTGCTCAACGCCGCCGCAGGGCTCGTGGCCTACGACCTCTCGGCGGAGGGCCCGCTGCTCGATCGGCTCGCCGCTGCGAAGCGGCGCGCCGAGGAGTCGATCGACTCCGGCGCTGCGGCCAGTGTGCTCCAGGCCTGGGTGGACTTCACCCGAGCCTGATCCGCGCCCCGTGCGCAACGGCGGGGGCCGGGCCACGCGGCCCGGCCCCCGCCGTGTCCTCTGCGCTGGTCCTGCCCGGTGTCAGGACAGCCCGAGGGAGAACGCCGCGTCGAGGTCGTGGCGCGAGTAGGCGCGGAAGGCGATGTGGGTCGTCGTCTCGATGACGCCGTCGACCTTGGACAGCCGGTCGGCGACAACATCGGCGAGCTCCTCGTGCTCGCGCACGCGCGCGATCGCGATGAGGTCCCAGTCGCCGGTGACCGAGTACACCTCGCTGATGCCCGGGATGGCGGAGATCTCCTCGGCCACCTCGGGGATCTTCTTAGAGTCCGTCTGGATGAAGACGAATGCCGTGATCATGGTCCTCCGTTCGAAGAAGGGGCGTTCCCTGGGTTCAGCCTAGTGCTCCGCCCGCCGGCGCAGGGCGGCCCGCACCCCGAGGGCGACGGCGCGCCACCCGACGAGCGCGACGCCGAGGACGCTCGCGGCCACGATGAGGAACGGCACTGCCGTGCCCTGGCCTGTGGCGGCCCGCAGCAGCATGCCGACCACGTACGCGCCGAGCCACGCGAGGACGCCGGCCGGCCAGACGGACAGGGGCCTGCGGTGCACCAGGGGAAGGGCCCACGCGAGGGCGAGTCCCACGGCGAACGGCCATGCGGTGGACAGCGCTCCGAGCACGGGATCAGCCTCGCCGTGGCTCGCACGTCCGGTCGCCGCGAAGGCGAGGACGATGGCCGTGTCGGCGACGCCGGCGGCGATGCCCGGACTGACTCGGGGCCCGGCGGCCCGGGGCGCTGAGGGCGCGGTGGATGAAGGGGAAGGACGCATGCCTCCAGCCTACGCGCGGAAGGCGACGGCCCGCCGTCGTGCATCCGTCCCCGAGGGGCGGGCGGTTCCGAACGGCTCCGCCCCGCCCCTTCCACCTCGGGGCGGTGCGCGGAAGAATGCGGGCAGCGAGGGACGCTGCGACCGCCCGGAGGAACCATGCCCGAGATGACCACCTGCCTGTGGTTCGACACGCAGGCCGAGGACGCCGCCCGGTACTACACGGGGATCTTTCCGAATTCCCGCATCACGGGGATCGAGCGGTACGGCGAGGCCGGTCCGCGGGAGCAGGGGAGCGTGATGACCGCCGCGTTCGAACTCGACGGCCGTCCGTTCCTGGCCCTCAACGGCGGACCGGAGTTCACGTTCACGGAGGCGGTCTCCATCCAGATCTTCTGCCGGGACCAGGACGAGGTGGACCACTACTGGAACGCGCTCACCGCGGACGGCGGCGAGGAGAGCCAGTGCGGCTGGCTCAAGGACCGCTTCGGGTTCTCGTGGCAGGTCATCCCGACCCGGCTCGAGGAGCTGCGCACGGACCCGGATCGGGCCCGCGCGCAGCGGGCCTTCGCCGCGATGCTCTCGATGCGCAAGATCGTGATCGCGGACCTCGAGGCCGCGGCCGACGCCGGCTGAGCAGCCGCGCACGGAGGACCCGCCCCGCGCTCCTTCCGCCCGCCGTGTCGAAATCCGTGCCCGCCGTTCGTCCAGTAGGTGAGGGGCCGACGGGGCCCCGCGACAGGAGGCGAGAAGCCATGACCCAGTATCTGATCAGCATGTACCAGCCCGACGGCATCGTGCCGCCGCCCGAATTCCTCGCGCCCATCATGGCCAAGCTCGCGCAGCTGACGGCCGACCTCAAGGCGGCGGGGGCCTACGTCTATGGGAACGGCCTCGCGGACGCGTCATCCGCGACGGTGCTGCGCGCGGACGGGGGAGAGGTGCTCGTCACGGACGGGCCCTACCTCGAGGGCAAGGAGCACATGGGCGGCTTTGACATCGTCGAGGCCCCCGACCTCGATGCGGCCCTCGCCTGGGGGCGCAGGTTCGCCGAGATCACCGGCCTGCCGATCGAAGTCAGGCCCTTCGCCGGCATCCCCGCGCCGAGCACGGGTGGCTGAGGCCGAGGACGCCCGGACCGTCGCTGCCGTGTTCCGCGAGGAGTACGGCAGGGCGGTCTCGGTGCTCATGCGCACCACCGGCGACCTGGGCCTCGCGGAGGACGCGGTGCAGGAGGCGTTCGCCGCTGCAGCCCAGCGCTGGCCCGCCGACGGCGTCCCCGAGCACCCCGGTGCCTGGATCATCACGACGGCGCGGCGCCGCGCCGTCGACCGCTTCCGCCGCGAAGCTGCCCGGGGGAGCAAGGAGGCCGCCGCTGCCGACCTCGCCGACGACGCGCCGAGGTCGGAACCGTTCGGCGACGACCGGCTTGCGCTCCTGTTCGTCTGCTGCCACCCCGCCTTGGCCATGCCCGCCCGGGTTGCGCTTGCCCTCAGGGTCATCGGCGGACTCACGACGGCGCAGATCGCCGCCGCCTTCCTCGTCACCGAGGCGACGCTCGCCCAGCGGATCTCGCGCGCGAAGGCCAAGATCCGCGACGCGCGCATCCCGTACCGGATACCGGCCGCAGAGGAGCTGCCCGAACGGCTCGCGGGCGTCCTGGCCGTGATCTACCTCATCTACAACGAGGGCTACTCCGCGGGACTGGGGGAGCCGCCCGCGCGGGCAGGGCTGTGCGCCGAGGCCGTGCGGCTCGCGCGCGTGCTCGTCCGGCTCCTGCCGCACGAACCGGAGGCCACGGGACTGCTCGCGCTGCTCCTGCTCTCCGAGTCGCGGCGGAACGCGCGCTCCGGGCCCGGCGGAGTCCTCGTGCCGCTCGCGGAGCAGGACCGGTCGCACTGGGACGGCGTCCTCATCGCGGAGGGCACCGCACTCGTGCGGGAGTGCCTCGCGCGCGGACGGCTGGGACAGTACCAGCTCCAGGCTGCCATCCAGGCGGAGCACGCCGCAGCGGCATCGTCCGAGGCGACCGACTGGAGGCGGATCGTGAGGCTGTATGACCTGCTCGCAGAGGTGGCGCCCGGGCCCGTGGTCCAGCTCAACCGGGCGGTCGCGGTGGCGGAGGCCCAGGGCCCCGCGGCTGCGCTGGCCCTCGTGGACGGGCTTGGCCTCGCCGGGTACCACGTCTACCACGCCGTGCGGGCCGACCTCCTCGCAAGGACCGGCCGCGCCGCCGAGGCCGCCGCCGAGTACGCGGAGGCGGCGCAGCTGGCGCCGAGTGCAGGGGAGCGGTCCTATCTCGAGGAGCGTGGCCACCGGCTCGCAGGAGCGTGACGACGGGGCCAGGAGCCGGATCCACAGCGTGGAAACGAACAGGAACTCCCACCGCCCGATTCCAGCTCAGTTGACATAATCGACGGCGGCAGCGCACCGGGCGGTCCGCGCCAAGGGCCGAAAATCGCAAAAGGTACCTCTCGCCGATTTCCGGTTTTCCAGGCCTCCGCGCCGAGGGGATTCCCGCGCGGCGCGCGGCGCTTCCGGCTGGCTCGGGCCGCGGGGGAGGCAGCGGGATGGGAGGGACGGCGGCTCAGCCGCGCCCCCGACGCTTAGTTGACATAATGTCGATTATCGGCGTTCTAGGTGGAGGGCCTCCCAAGCGCCCGTGCAGCCACCGCGGCACTCCAGAAGCCGACGTTCACGTTCCAGTTCACCGGAGGTTCAGTACGTCAGGGGCAGCGCGGGGATCCCGCGCAGGGGGACGACTCTCTGGCGGACCTCCTCGGGAGCGACAGCGAGCCGCAGGTCGGGGCAACGCCTGAAGAGGGTGCCCACCGCGATCCGGCCCTCGAGCCGGGCCAGCGGCGCGCCGAGGCAGGCATGCACGCCCTTGCCGAACGCCAGATGGCGGCGGGCGTCGGGGCGGGTGATGTCGAACCGGTCGGGGTCGTCGAACCGCGCCGGGTCCCGATCGGCGGCAGCGAGGATCGGCAGCACGAGCTCCCCGCGCCGGACGTCGACCCCACCGAGCTCGAGGTCCTCGAGCGCGTAGCGCTCGCTGGCGAACTCGGCCGGGCCCCAGCAGCGCAGCGTTTCCTCGACCGCGCCGTCGACGAGGGCCGGGTCTGCAGCCAGCGCGGCGCGCTGGGCTGGATGGGTGAGCAGCGCGTAGGCCGCCGAGGCGATGAGGTTGACCGTGGTGATGTGCCCGGCCAGGATCAGCAGGAAGATCATCGCCACCAGCTCATCCTGGTCCAGGCTGTCGCCGTCCTGAGCGGCCTGCACCAGGTGCGTGAGCAGGTCCTCGCCCGGTGCGGCGGACTTCGCGGCCACGAGTTCACGGCTGTAGGCCACGAAAGCCCGCATCCCGGCTGCCATGCCGTCTTCGGGCTGGAAGCCGGAGCGAAGCAGCTCCTCGGTCCAGCCGTGGACGCGGGACCGGTCCGACTCCGGGATGCCGAGCAGCTCGAAGATCACCGCGATGGGCAGCGGATAGGCGTAGGCGGAGACCAGTTCGAGCTCGCGGTCTGGAGCGGCCTGCCCCCGGGCGCCGGACTCGGCCTCCGCGGCGTCGAGCAGGCGGTCCGCGATGTGCTGGATCCGGGGAGCCCACGCGGCGACCGCGCGGGCGGTGAAGCTGGGCTGGATCAGCTTGCGCAGCCTGGTGTGCTCGGGCGGGTCCAGGGCGAGCAGGTTGCGCAGCAGTACCCGGGTTTCGGGATCGTCTCCGCCCGGCATCGCCGCCAGCTCCTCAGCGGACAGTCCGGTGCGCGGATCGACGCTGAGACGGTCATCGACCAGTGCGGCCACGGTGGCGTCGTATCCGGTCACCGCCCAGAGGGGTCGGTCCCGGAAGGGCGCCGGCACCGATCCCCGCATGCTGTCCGTGATCAGCGCGCGGTGGACCGGACAGGCGGCCCGGAGGGCCGCATAGCGCTCAGAGGCCTGGTCCGGGAAGTCGGGATCTCCCAGATCGAGCCGCCCGGTTTCCGGCACGAAGGCATCCGGTGCCGCTGCGTCGCCCATGATCGTGTGTCCTTCCGCGTGCGGGGGTTCCCCTGCCAGCGCACCGCTGCGGATGGTGGACGAGTAGAGCCGAAGGTCCTGCGCAGGACAGCAGCTGAAACGTCAGAGCCTCCAGGACAGCCCCTTGCCCAGCCGGATCCTGATCCTGCCGCGGCTGTTGACCGTCACAGGGCCAATCGGCGGCTCACCGAGGCACCGCCCTTGGAGATGTTCAGGCGGGTGTTCTTCCCGAGCTTGACGGTCCTGCGGAAGATGAGTCCCATGGTGCGTGCCCTTTCTCGGCGCTCCCCCGACGACGAGTCCATCGCCTCTGGTGTCAGTCTCCTGCGCAGGACTGACAGAACTGGACACTGACACGGCCCCGCGACGCTGCACCGAACCGGTGACCCGGATCACTGTGGCGCGTATCGTCGAGGCATGTGCCGGAACATCCACACGCTCCACAACTTCGAGCCCGCGGCCGCCTCCGAGGAGGTCCACGCGGCCGCCCTGCAGTACGTGCGCAAGATCGCAGGCACCACGAAGCCTTCGAAGGCGAACCAGGACGCGTTCGACCGCGCCGTGGCGGAGATCGCCCACATCACGGCGCACCTGCTCGACGATCTGGTGGCGACGACCCCGCCGAAGAACCGCGAAGAGGAGGCGGCCAAGGCACGAGCCCGGGCAGAGCGCTCGGGGCGGTACGCCACCGCCTAGCGCAGGCCCCCGGCCCTGGCGCCCTGGGCCCCGACGTACCGGGCGAGGTGCTCCCCCGTCAGGGTCGACCGGCTCGCCACGAGGTCGGCGGGGGTGCCCTCGAAGACGACCCGGCCGCCGTCGTGCCCGGCCCCGGGCCCGAGGTCGATGATCCAGTCCGCGTGCGCCATGACCGCCTGATGGTGCTCGATCACGATCACCGACTTCCCTGATTCCACGAGGCGGTCGAGCAGGCCGAGGAGCTGCTCTACGTCGGCCAGGTGGAGGCCGGTGGTCGGCTCGTCGAGGACGTAGACAGTGCCCTTCTCCCCCATCTGCGCGGCGAGCTTGAGCCGCTGCCGCTCCCCGCCGGAGAGGGTGGTGAGCGGCTGCCCGAGCGAGAGGTACCCGAGCCCGACGTCGGCCATGCGCGCCAGGATCCTGTGCGCAGCGGGGATCGCTGACTCGCCTTCGGAGAAGAAGCGCTCGGCGTCCTCGACGGACATCGACAGCACCTCGGCGATGTCGCGCCCGCCCAGCGTGAACTCGAGCACGGCGGGCTGGTAGCGCTTGCCCTCGCACTCCTCGCACGGCGTGGTGACCGTGTCCATGAAGCCCAGCTCGGTGTAGATCACCCCGGCGCCGCTGCACACCGGGCACGCGCCCTCGGAGTTGGCGCTGAACAGCGCCGGCTTGACCCCGTTGGCCTTCGCGAAGGCCTTCCGGATCGGTTCGAGGAGGCCCGTGTACGTTGCCGGGTTGCTGCGCCGGGATCCCTTGATCGCGCCCTGGTCGATGGTGACGACCCCCTCGGCGGTCGCCACCGAGCCGTGGATGAGGGAGCTCTTGCCGGAGCCAGCGACGCCGGTGACGACGGCCAGGACGCCGAGCGGGATGTCGACGTCGACGTCCTTGAGGTTGTGTGTCGAGGCGCCGCGGACCTCGAGGTGGCCCTTCGGGGCCCGCACGGAGTCCTTGGTGCGCGCCCGGTCATCGAGGTGCGTGCCGGTGCGGGTGCCGCTCCCCCGCAGGGCCTCGACCGTGCCCTCGAAGCAGACCTCGCCGCCGGCGGCGCCGGCACCGGGGCCGAGGTCGACAACGTGGTCCGCGATCTCGATCGCCTCCGGCTTGTGCTCGACGACGAGCACGGTGTTCCCCTTGTCGCGCAGTTGTAGGAGGAGCTCGTTCATGCGCTGGATGTCATGCGGGTGCAGGCCGATGGTCGGCTCGTCGAAGACGTAGGTGACGTCTGTGAGGGAGGAGCCGAGGTGGCGGATCATCTTGGTGCGCTGGGCCTCGCCGCCCGAGAGCGTGCCCGAGGGCCTCTCGAGGGAGAGGTAGCCGAGCCCGATGTCCACGAAGGAGTCGAGCAGGTGCTGCAGGCCCTGCAGCAGCGGCGCGACGGACGGCTCCTCGAGCGCGCGGACCCACTCGGCGAGGTCGGTGATCTGCAGGGCGCACGCGTCGGCGATGCTGATGCCCCTGATCTTCGACGAGCGCGCGCCCTCGGCGAGCCGCGTGCCGCCGCACTCGGGGCAGGCCTGGAAGGTGATCGCCCGCTCCACGAAGGCCCGGATGTGGGGCTGCATCGACTCGGGGTCCTTGGAGAGCATCGACTTCTGGATCTTCGGGATGAGGCCCTCGTAGGTGAGGTTGATGCCCTCGACCTTGATCTTGGTCGGCTCGCGGCGGAGCAGGTCGTCGAGCTCCTTCTCGGTGAACTGCCCGATCGGCTTGTCCATGTCGAAGTAGCCGGACCCGGCGAAGATCCGCCCGTACCACCCGTCCATGCTGTAGCCGGGGACCTTGAGCGCGCCGCCGGCGAGGGACTTCGTGGCGTCATACAGTGCGCCCAAGTCGAAGTCGCTGATCTGGCCCGTGCCCTCGCAGCGGGGGCACATCCCGCCGACCACGGTGAAGGAGCGCTTCTCGGTCCGGCCGGTAGCCGTCCTGATCGCCCCGGCGCCGGTCACCGACGGGACGTTGAACGAGAAGGCCTGCGGCGAGCCGATGTGCGGCTGGCCCAGCCGGCTGAAGAGCATGCGCAGCATCGCGTTGGCGTCGGTCGCGGTGCCGACCGTGGAGCGCACGTTGGCGCCCAGCCGCTCCTGGTCGACGATGATCGCCGTGGTGAGCCCCTCGAGGAGGTCGACGTCGGGGCGGGCCATGGTGGGCATGAAGCCCTGGATGAAGGTGGAGTACGTCTCGTTGATCATGCGCTGCGATTCGGCAGCGATGGTCGCGAACACGAGAGAGCTCTTGCCGGAGCCCGAGACCCCGGTGAAGACCGTGAGCCGGCGCTTGGGCAGCTCGAGGCTCACGTCCTTGAGGTTGTTCTCGCGCGCGCCCTGGACGCGGATCACGTCGTGGGAGTCGGCTGGGTGCATGGGCCCAGTGTAGGCGGGCAGCGGGGCGGGATCCGGCTAGGAGAGGCCGTGCAGTGCGGCGTACTGGCCCAGGCTGTCCGAGCCGAGCGCGGCCGCCACGGCGGCGATGCCGGGACGGTCCGCGATGACGATGGACTGCCCGTCCGCCGAGGTGCCGGTCCCGGACGTCGGCAGCGTGAAGAAGACGTCCGACGACGGATCCGCATGCCGCAGCCCGTACGCGAGCACGGTCAGGCCCTCCGCGCCGAGGCCCGGATCGGTGACGAGGTGCGGGCCGACCAGCCCGATCAGCGCGAGCGCCCCGGCTGGGTTCCCCACGCGGCCTTGGGCGAGGAGCTGGGCGATGACGGATCGGACGAAGGCCTGCTGGTCGCGTACGCGCTGGTAGTCGCCGTCGGCGAAGGCGTGGCGCTCACGCACGAATTCGAGCGCGGCCTGGCCGTTGAGATGGTTGATCCCGCGGGTGAAGGCGTGGTGGGTGTCGAACGTCGCGGTGAACGCGACGGGCACGTCGACGTCGACCCCGCCGAGGGCGTCGGTGATCGCCTTGAAGCCGTCGAAGTCCAGCAGGGCCCAGTGGTCGATGCGGACGGAGAGGATCGAGCTGACGGTCGCGGCGGCGAGCTGGGGGCCGCCGAGGGCGAGGCTCGCGTTGACCTTCGACTCCCCGTGCCCGGGAACCGTCACCCAGGTGTCCCGCATGATCGAGATCCCGAACACCCGGCGGTGGTCCGCCTGGACGTGCAGGAGCATCATCATGTCGGCCCGCTGGTCTGCCGCGCCGCCGGCGGCGGCCTGGCGCGCGAGGGCGTCCCGTGCGCTGCCGCGGATGTCGCTGCCGAGGAGGAGGACGTTCATCGGCCCGGGACCAAGATCGGCCAGGGACGGGGCGGCCGTCGGGCTCGGGCGCACCGTCGGGCCCGCGGAGGCGGTCACGGGGGCGGCGGGCCCGGTCGCCGGGGGCCGGGTGAGCGCCAGCCAGCCGACGGCCCCGCCGATCAGCACGAGGAGCGCCGCCGCGGCGAGCAGGACGCGCGCGCGGACCCGCCGCCGTCGTGCGCCGCGATCCCCTCCGGAGCCGGGCCCAGCCATGTCCCCACCCTCCCCCGAGGCGTCCGGCCGCGGAAGTGCCATTGGCCCCGGGCAGGGAGAAGGGCGCCGTCCCAGCGGTGCTGGAACGGCGCCCTTCGTGACCTCTGGGGGGCTTCCCTCAGGCGAGGTCGCCGACGTGGACGGTGAAGACGTCCGGGCCGCTGCGGGTGACCCTGACATGGTCGCGGTGCGCGCCGGCGACCGTGGACACGTGCGAGACGGCCTCCTCGAGCGTGTGGTCGACGGTCGAGGGATCCCAGATCTTGAGGGTCACGGAGTGAGAGTCGAAAGTCATGCGCTGAATGCCTTCTCTGGTATCAGGGGTGGCCCTGGCAGCCTCCTCGTTGAGCCTGCCCGGCCATCATAGCTAGACCGGTACGGCGACGTGGCCGTTCTGTGACACACTCAACACCCTCGTGATAGACCGGTCTATCCCTCGCGCCACGCATCGTCGGTGAGGTGGGATCCGGCCTGCGGCCCCATCTGCAGCATCCCGCCGTCCACGGTCCACGACGCGCCAGTCACATACGCCGACGCGGGCGAGGCGAGGAAGGCGATGACTGCGGCGACCTCGCGGGCGTCGCCCGGCCGGCCGAGCGGCACCCCCGGCCGGTGGACGGTGCGTGGATCCTCGTCCTCCTGCCCGGTCATCGGCGTGGCGATCTCTCCCGGGGCCACGGAGTTGGCGGTGATCCCGGCGGCCCCGAGCTCGAGCGCCATGGTCTTGATGAGGCCCCCGAGGCCGTGCTTGGCCGCGTCGTAGGCGGAGGATCCAACCCGCGGCTGGTGCTCGTGCACGCTCGTGACCGCGATCAGGCGGCCGCCGGAGCCCTGGGCGACCATGCGCCGCGCGGCGCGCTGGAGGCAGACGAAGGGCCCGTCGAGGTCGGTCGCCACGATCCCGCGCCAGCGCCCGTAGTCCATCTCGAGGAACGGCACGTTGGCCCCGGTGCCGGCGTTGTTCACGAAGACGTCGAGGCGCCCGAGCTGGTCCGCGAGCGAGTCCACGGTGTCCGCGCAGCGCGGGGCGTCGGAGGCGTCGAACTGCTCGACGACGGCGCGCCGGCCGGCCGCCCGCACGGCGTCTGCGGTGCGTTCGGCGCCGTCGCGGTCAGTGTGCCAGGTGATGCCGACGTCGAGCCCCGCCTCGGCGAGCGCGACGGCGGTGGCCCGGCCGATCCCGGAGTCCGATCCGGTGACTATGGCGGTGCGCGGTTCGAAGGGCATGGTGTTCCTCCTGCTGGTCGGGATGCCCCTCGGCTACCCGCGGCCGCCGGCGGCAAACCTCGCCGCGGGTCAGCGGCGCCTGCCGGTCCATTCGAGCAGCCTCTCCAGCGGCCACGTCGTGACGATCCTCTCGGCCGGAACCCCGTTCGCCTCGGCGCGGGCGGCACCGTACTGGAGGAAGTCCAGCTGGCCCGGCGCATGGGCGTCGCTGTCGATGCTGAACAGGCACCCGGCGTCGAGCGCCACCTGGACGAGCCGGTCCGGGGGGTCCTGCCGCTCGGGACGCGAGTTGATCTCGACGGCGACCCCCGCCTCGGCGCACGCGGCGAACACCCGCTCGGCGTCGAACTGGGACTCGGGGCGCGGGCCGCGGCCTCCGCGCAGCAGGCGGCCCGTGCAGTGCCCGAGCACGTCCGTGTGGGGGTCCTCGACCGCGGCGAGCATGCGCCGCGTCATCGGGCCGGACTCGGAGCGCAGCTTCGAGTGCACGCTCGCCACCACGACGTCGAGCCGGCCGAGCAGCTCCGGCGTCTGGTCCAGCGCGCCGTCCTCGAGGATGTCCACCTCGATGCCGGTGAGCAGCCGGAATCCGGCCGCGTCGCCGGAGGCGTTCACCTCGGCCACGGCATCGATCTGCCGACGGAGCCGTTCGGCGTCGAGCCCGTGGGCGATCGTCAGGCTCGGCGAATGGTCGGTGAGGGCCTGGTACTCGCGGCCGAGCCAGCGGGCTGCCTCGGCCATCTCGGCCAGCGGAGAGCCGCCGTCGGACCAGTCGGAGTGGGCGTGCAGGTCGCCGCGCAGCTGGCGGCGGATCACCTCTCCGCCCTCGGCCAGGGGCGCCGCAGAACGCTCCCTGAGCTCGCGCAGGTAGGCGGGGACACCGCCGTCGACCGCCTCGCGCACCACGGCGTAGGTGCGCTCCCCGATCCCCTTGACCCGGCGCAGGCTGCCCCCGCGTGCCCGGGATGCGACGTCCTCGGGTGCCATCGCGGCCACGATGCCGGCTGCGGCCCGGAACGCCTTGACGCGGTAGCCTTCGGCCTGCTCGCGCTCGAGCCAGAACGCGATCTCGCGCAGCGCCTCGACGGGGTCCATCCCTATCCCTCCATCCTTGCCGCTTCCGCGGACGCCCGGCACCGCCGCCCCGCGAGCGCGGGGAGCGGAACGGTGAGCACGGCGAGGCCCACCAGGATCAGGGCCATCCCTGCCCAGCCGGCGGGTGCCAGCCTCTCCCCCACGAGGGCGACGGCGAGGACCGCCGCCACTACCGGCTCCGCCAGTGAGGCCGTGGTGGCCACGCTGGCCGGTACTCGGGCCAGGCCCCAGCCGAACAGGACGTAGCCCAGGAACATCGGCACGACGGCGAGGTAGGCGCCCACGGCCGCGTTTCCCCACGAGACGAGGAATGCCCCTCCGGTGCATGCGAGCACCGTCAGCAGCCCCACGGCCGCAACCGCGAAGGTGGCACCCAGGGCCGCCCGGTCGCCCACGCCGCTCCGGATCAGCCGGTGGCACGTGAACGAGTAGAGGGCGTACGACGCCGCGGCCGCGGCTCCGAGCGCGACCCCCGCCAGGGTCTGGGCTGCTTCGCCCGCCCCCGGTGCGGCGCCGGTTCCCCGCGAGAGGCACAGGAGCACCGCGCCCGCGATCCCGGCGACCGCCCCGGCGGTCCACCGGGCCGAGAGCCGGCGTCCCTCCACGAGGCGCTCGAGCACGCGGGCGGCCACGGGGGCGCCGCCGATCGAGACGGCGGTGCCGACCGCCACGCCGGCGAGCCGCATGGAGGTGTAGAACGTGAGCGCGTAGACGAGCACGGCCGTTCCCCCGGCCGCGACCACCGGCCACGAGCGGACCAGGGCGCGCCGGTGCCTGGCGATCTGCCGGCTGGCGGTCCCCGCGAGCAGGAGGCCGCCGAACCCCATGGAGGCGGCCCCGACGGCGAGCGGCGCCACCGACGGGGCGAGCGCGGAAGCCGTGCCCGTGGTCCCCCACAGGACGGAGGCGCCGAGCACGCAGGCCACGCCGAGCGCATGGTCGCGGCGTGGACGGCTCACCTCGTACCTTCCGTTCGGGCGGGCGTCCCCGGATCGGAGGGCCCGTGGCCCCCACGCTACGCCGCGATGACCGCCGATGTCGCCAGGACGGTGCCCTTGGCCTCGAGGGCCTGAGCGGCGAGGTGCGCCGCCGCGGCCACGGCGGCGTTCGTCTCGAAGCCGCGCTTCTTCACCTGTGCGGCCTCGGTGAGGGTCTGCGGGCTGCTGCCCGTGAGGAACCGCCAGCCTGCCACCTCGGTCGCGCCGTTCCAGCTGGCGAAGGCCTGCATCGTGGAGCCGTTCCCCGTCACGACGGCGACGTCGGGCCGCGTCGTCGGGGTCGCGGACCAGACGTGGCGGTACGCCCGATAGCAGCCGCCGCCGATCCCGGTGGCCTCGGCGACAGGCGTGCCGTCCGCCGTGAACTCGGTGGCGGCGGGGTCCGAGCCCCAGCCGACGAGGTAGTGGCCGTTGTCGAGGAACTGGACGTTGCCCATGGCGTTGCCGCGGTGCCCGCCCCGCTGGAGGGCGAGCCTGAGCGTGACCGTGCGTGCACGCTCGTCGACCGCGAGGACCAGTCCCCGTGAGGTCCCGGTCGTGCCGTCCTTGTAGTGGTTGTCGAACATGCTGATGAGGCCGCCGGGGCGCTGGCGGACATCGTGCTGCCACGCGAAGGCGGCCGAGGCCGGGATCGTGAAGTCGTTCCGCGCCCCGCCCAGCCGCCAGGCCACCGAGCCGTCGGGGGCCACGAGGTACGCGGCGTGGGTGTGGCGCGCCGAGACCAGGTACCCGTCCGCGCGGCGGTCGACGGAGTTGACGTGGAACGGGTCGAAGGCCGTCGCGGCGCTCACCCCGTTGGCCGTCGGATCGTCCGCAGGCTTCACGAAGGACTCGGCCAGACCGATGTGCTGGGACGCGGTCCAGTCGAAGAGCACGGCCCCAGTCGCGACGTCGACCTCCTGCACGTGGCAGTCGTACATGTAGCCCGCGGTGGGTCCGCCGAGCGCGGAGAGGTCGGCCCGAACCGTGGGGTAGCAGGTGAGCAGGGCCGTGCCGGCGGCGGTGAGGGTGAACTCATGGAGGTCGGCCTTGAGGCCGTTCCCGGCCGAGACCTGGGCGATAGTCGTGTAGGCCGTGTCCTTGATGATGCCCGTTCCCTCCCCGTGGCCGCCGATCCCCGTGCCGGACCAGTAGGTGAGGACAGGCTCGCCGCGGTAGGCCTGCACGCGCAGGTCCGTGACGCCGGCCCCGGTGGGCTCCATCCAGACGGGGGCACCGGCGTTGTCCATGATCAGGCCGTTCGTCCCGTGCCCCATGGGCCCCGTGAACAGCAGCCCAGGGGCGGTCGGGCCCGCCGTCCAGATGCTCACGCGCGGCGCCGTCAGCTTGGTGGTGACGAAGGTCCGGTCGGGCGGCCCGGCCGCCGCGGAGGCCGAGGGGCTGGGCGCCGGCGCGGCGGCCGCGGCGCTCGGGGGAAGGGGGAAGATGCTCGACCGGGCAACCCCGGCGCCGGCTACAGCGCCGACGACGGCGATCCCCGCGCCCTGGAGGAAGTGGCGGCGGCTGACCCTGACCATGCCTCCAGTGTAGGAATGGGCGCCTGTGCGCCACAGGGCCCCCAGCTGTGCTCCAGCTGAGCGCGGGACGCCAGACCATATGCTGGCGATATGTCTGTGCAGGATTGGGACCTGAGGCACTACCGGTTCCTCGCGGCGCTCGCCGCGGAAGGCAGCATCGGCAGCGCCGCGCGCCTCATCGGGATGGCCCAGCCCAACGCCTCGCGCCTGCTCGAGCAGATGGAGCGCCAGGCGGGGTTCCCCTTGGCCCGGCGCACCCCCCGGGGGACGCAGCTGACGGACCGGGGCCGGGTGGTCGCAGGGCTCGCGGCGGAGGTCGTCGGCGCCGCCGAGAACGTGGGCCGCGCGGTCGGTGCCCTCGAGGGCGGCCGGGGGACCCTGCATCTGTGCGCCTCGCTCACGGTCGCCGAGCACCTCATGCCCGGCTGGCTGGCAACGGCCCAGCAGCGCCTGCACGGAGTGAGCACAACGCTCGACGTCGGGAACTCGGACGAGGTGTTCGACCGGCTGCGCTCCGGGGCCGCCGACCTCGGCTTCGTGGAGGGCCCCACCGTGCAGACGGGGTTCCGCTACCTCGATGTGGGCAGGGACGAGCTGGTCGTCGTCGTGCGCCCGGACCATCCGTGGGCGGCCGACGGCGAGGTGTCCCCCGCCGCCGTCGCCTCGGCCGGGCTCGTGGTGCGGGAGCCCGGATCGGGAACCCGGCAGATCACGGATCTGGCGCTCGCCGCGCACGGGGCTGGTGACCGGTTCGAGGTCGGCAGCAACGCGGCGCTGGCCGCGAGCGTCGCGGCGGGGCTGGGGCCCGGCGTGGTGAGCAGGCTCGCGGTGCAGGCGGCGCTGCGCGGCGGACGCCTCGTCGAGGTGCCCACCCCGGGGCTCCGGCTCGGGCGGGTGCTGCGCGCGGTATGGCGGGCGAGCGGGCCCCTCCATCCGGCCGCCGCGGACTTCCTGCGCATCGTCGTGGACCGGCACTAGCCGACGTACTCTGGGCGCATGGTCCCCTCAGCGGCGGCCGCCCGGGCGCTGGGCGCGCTCGCAGTCCTCGCCTGCGCCGCCGGCTGCTCGCCCGCGGCTCCCCCTGCCGCGCCGAGCCCGGCAGGTCCGATCGCCGCCGCCGTCGACCAGTTCCGCGACGAGTACGCCGCCGGTTCCATCGTCGTCCAGATCACCGACACCGGCGGCACCCCCTTCACGGTGGTCCGGGCCGAACTGGCCGATCCCCGGTTCCAGGACGGCACCGCATGGGCCGGCTCGGCGGACTTGTCCGCCGGCCAGACCCTGAGCCTTCCCGCAGCCCTCGCAGCCGCCAGCTGCGGACGCCAGACGTCCGACGCCGCGCCCTCCGTCCGCGTCCGGCTCGCCGACGGCACGGACCACACGGTGCCCGCAGCCGACCCGCACGGGGTGCTGTCACGGCTCCACGGCGAGCAGTGCTTCGTCCAGCAGGCCGCGGACGCCGTGCGGCTGAGGCTCGAGGAGACGCTCGGAGCGGGCAGCACCCCTGGGACCGCGGTCCTGACCCTCGTCGCGGACCCGCCCGCCGCGCCGTCCGGGACCCCGCCGCAGGCAGTCCTCACCTCAGTGGCCGGCACGACCCTCCTCGGCGAGGACCCGGGGCGGCCGTGGCCGCACGGCGTCGTCCTCGCCCCCGGGACGAGACTCCCGCTCGCGGTGCGCCCCGCCCGCTGCGACCCGCACGCGGTCGCCGAGGACAAGGTCGGCACGCTCATCCCCGTCACGCTCGAGGTCGGCGGGGCCACCGGCGTGGTCAGGGTCCCCGCCTCCCCGGCACTGCGGGCCGCCCTCTACCGCTTCGTCGCCCGCGCCTGCGGCTGGCCGTCGGGCTAGCACCGCCCGCCCGCCTAGGCTTGCCCCATGAGCACCCGATCCCCAGCCCACCGGACCGCAGCCCCGGAGAGCGACTGGTCCGCGGCCCGCATCGCCGAGGCCGCCGCCGAGCTCGTGGCCGCGGACGGCCTTCCGCCGATCGTGCAGGCGGGGCACCCCGTCCTGCGGACCCGGGCCCTGGCCTTCGAGGGCCAGCTCGACGCCGAGCTCCTCGACGCCCTGGTCCTCCTCATGCGCCGCACCATGCACGCGGCGCCCGGCGTGGGCCTCGCCGCGCCCCAGATCGGCCTCCCGCTGCGGCTGGCCGTGCTCGAGGACACGTGGGCGTCCGACGAGGAGTCGGCCCGCGCGCGCCACCGCGTACCCCTGCCGTTCCTCGCCATGCTCAATCCGGCCTACACGCCGGTCGGGGACGGGCGCGCCGGCTTCTATGAGGGCTGCCTCTCCGTGCGCGGCTACACCGCCGTGGTGCGCAGGGCCGACGTCGTCCGGGCGCAGTGGACCGCCCCTGACGGCGCCGCCCGGTCGGCGGAGTTCACCGGCTGGCAGGCCCGCATCGTCCAGCACGAGACCGACCACCTCGCCGGAACCCTGTACCTGGACCGTGCGGAGCCGCGGTCGCTGTGCGCCAACGAGGAGTACACGGCCCGCTGGGCCCAGCCGACCCCTGAGCGCGCCGCGCGGGCCCTCGGCTTCTCGGCGTAGCCCGCTCCTAGAGGTACTGGGCGAACCAGCGCAGGATGTGCTCGAAGCGTGCCCTGCGGTGGTGCGGGGTGCCGGCGCGGGAGAGCTCGTGGTTCTCCCCCGGGAAGACGAGCAGCTCGGCGTCGACCCCGCCGAGCCGGAGCGCCGCGTAGTACCGCTGGGCCTGCTCGATCGGGCAGCGCCAGTCCTCCTCGGAGTGCACCACGAGGGTCGGCGTGCGGACGTCGCCCACCCGGGCCATGGGGCTCTGCGCGGTCATCGCCGCCGCGTCCCAGCCGGTGTACTCGCCCGGGAAGAACCACCCGATGTCGCTCGAGCCGACGAAGCTGACCGGGTCGAGGAAGCCGCGCTCCACGATGGCGGCCTTGAAGCGGTGGTCATGCGCGATCGTCCAGGCGGTCAGGTACCCGCCGTAGGACCCGCCGAGGATCCCGAGCCTTGCGGCATCGAGCTGCGGGGAGGCGGCGAGCGCGGAGTCGAGGAAGCCGAGGACGTCCTCGAGGTCCACGCTGCCCATCCGCCCACGGATCGCGCGCGCATGGTCCTCGCCGTAGCCGGCGGCGCCGCGCGGGTTGCACATCACGACCGCGTATCCGGCGCCCGCGTAGACCTGGGCCTCGTCGAACCATGCGCCGGTGTACTGCGCGAACGGGCCGCCGTGGATCATGAGCAGGGTCGGGTGCGGCCCTTCGCCCTCGGGGAGCACCACCCAGCCGTGCACGTCGCTGCCGTCAGCACTCGTGCCCGTGAACTCCTGGGCTCCACGCGGGGGCGCCGCCTCCCGCAGCGGCGCATTGACATCGGTCAGCTTCTCGAGCCCCCCGTCGTCGGCGAGCCGGTACAGCTCGCCGGGCCCGTCGGCGTCGGCCGCTGCGAGCACGACGGCGCCGCGCGCCTCGCCCGCTCCCGTCACCACGAGCGGGCCGGAGGTGAGCTGCTCGCGCCGGCCGTCGGGGGCGAAGGAGACAAGCTGCACGGTCCCGCGCGTGCGGGCGAGGACGAGTGCTCGCCCGTCTCCGGTCACCTGCAGCGCCCCGGCGGCCTCGCCGAGGTCGTCGCCCTCGGCACTGAGCCGGACGGTCGCGCGGTCGGCCGGGCTGTGCCAGAAGAGGTGCGTGGCGCGGCCCACGAAGTCGGCACCCGAGTCGCCGAGCGAGGAGGCGAGGACGAACACCCCGGAGCCGTCCGGGGTCTCCGCGGCCAGGTCCACCGAGGCGGCGTCCGGGGTGCCGAGGTCGAGCGCCTCGCTCGCTCCGCCGGCGACGGGGGTGCGGACCGCCCGGCTCCCCAGGGTGTCGACGGCCGCAGGATCGAAGCCGGAGACCGTGTAGACCCACGCGCCGTCGGCGCTGAAGCGGGGCTCGGCATGGTCCACGCTGCCGTCCGTGAGCTGCCGGGCCTCGGGGAGGCCGGTGGGCGTGCCCTGCTCCTCGGCGGCGGCCTGCCCCTTCGCGGCGGCCTCCTCGGCCGCCGCCCGCCCGCGCGCAGCCACGAACGGCTCCGCCTCGAGCGCGGGGACGTCGAGGACGAACAGCCGCGTGCGCTGGTCGCCCGTGTACCCGACGCCGTTCATCCGGTAGTTGAGGTCGCGGATGAGCCGGGGGTCCTCGGCGCCGGCCGCCACGCCGTCCGTGGAGCCGTACCGCCCGGGCTCGGGCACGCGGGCCGTGTAGGCGATCCTCGCGCCGTCCGGCGAGAAGGCGAACTGGGCCACGCCCAGCGGGGCGTCCGTGAGGACCCGCGGCTCGCCGCCGCGGGCGTCCACGATCGCGAGCTGCGGCCTGCCCGCGGGGGCGGCGCGCAGGAAGGCGAGGACGGACCCGTCCGGCGAGTACTGCGGCGCGGTGTCCCGGAAGCCCCGCGTGAGCAGCCGCGCGGGCCCGCTGTGCAGGGGCACCTCCCAGATCTGGCCGACCGCGGCATCGGCACGGAAGTCGGGCCGGGTCACGGCGACGGCGCAGCGGCCGGCGGCCGGGTGCACGGCGGGGGCGGACAGCGAGCGGACAAGGTCAAGGTGCGCAGGGAGCATGCGGGAATCCTACGCAGAGGGACCCCGATACGATGGGAGCCATGCTCGCCGACGCCCTGGACCTGCTGATCTGCCCGCACTGCGGCGCCGACTGGGACGCGCAGGCCAGCACCCCCAGGGCGCTCGTGTGCGCCGAGGGCCACCGGTACGACGCCGCGCGGCACGGCTACGTCAATCTCCTGACCGGCCGCCGCAGCCGCTCCACCCCGGACACCGCGGACATGGTTGCTGCCAGGGAGGCCTTCCTCGGCGCGGGCCACTACGCGCCGATCGCCGCCGCGCTCGCCGACGCCTGCTCCGCCCTGCCGGCGGACGCCGCGATCCTCGACGCCGGGGCAGGAACCGGATACTACCTGGCCGCGGTGCTCGACCGGCTCGCCGGCGGCGGCCCCCGGCGCGCGCGGGCCGTCGCACTGGACCTCAGTCCGCAGGCCCTGCGGCGTGCGGCGCGGCTGGAGCGGGTGGCGGCGCTCGCCTGGGACCTGTGGAGGCCGCTTCCCGTGGCCGCTGGCGCGGTCGACGCCGTGCTGGACGTCTTCGCCCCGAGGAACCTCCCCGAGTTCGCGCGCATCACCCGGACCGGGGGCCTCCTCGTGGCCGTGACACCCCTCCCCCAGCACCTCGCCGAGCTGCGCGCCCGGCTGCCTCTCCTCGACGTGCCGGAGGGCAAGGCCGAAGCCCTTGAATCCGCCGCCGCCGAGGACTATGAGCCCGTCTCGCGCACCCAGCTGAGCTTTCCGCTGGCCCTCACTCCTGCCTCCGCGGCGGACCTTGCCCAGATGGGCCCGGCCGGGCACCACACGGCCCGCGCCGAGCTCGAGCGGCTTGCAGGGGGCGAGGAACTGGGCGCCACGGCGGCCGTCGAGCTCAGCGTGCTGCGGCGCCGCTGATCCCCGGCTCCGCGGAGGCAGGCACGGCCTCTGCGGGCCGCGCCGGCCGCGGCCCGAGGTCCACCCGCAGGAGGCGCATGGCGGACTGGATGAGCGGTCCGATCCCGAACGCGAACACCGCCGTGCCGATCCCGACCGTCCCGCCCAGCAGCCAGCCGGCCAGCACGACGGTCAGCTCGATCCCGCAGCGCACCATCCACACGGGGCGGCCGGTCCGGGCCACGAGACCGGTCATGAGCCCGTCGCGCGGGCCCGGGCCGAGCCTCGCGCCGATGTACAGGGCCGAGGCCAGGGCGAGCAGCACCAGGCCGCCCGCGAGGTCCGCCGACTGCCAGAGGAGGTGCAGCGTTCCCTCCGCCGGCGCGGGGATCCACGCCAAGCCGAGGTCGGCGAACACGCCGATGAGCAGCGTGTTCGAGAGCGTCCCCCAGCCGGGCCGCTGCCTGAGCGGGATCCACGCCACGAGCACGAGGACGCTGACCGCGACGGTGGTCGCGCCGAAGCTGAGGCCGAGGGTGCGCGCCACGCCCTGGGAGAGGACGTCCCAGGGTGAGGAGCCGAGGCCCGAACGCAGGAGCAGGGCGATCGCGAGGCCGTAGGCCGCGAGCCCCACGTAGAGGCGGACGAGCCGCACCAGCAGGCGGGGGCTGTCGAGGAAGGCGTTCACGGAACCACCTTCTCCCAGCATTGGCATCACTGGACAGGGCCAATTCGGGTACCGTGGCCCTATGGTCACGGTCACATCCCAACGGCTCGGGCGCATGCTCGGCCCGCTGCCCGGCCACGGGCCCCTCTATTCCGAGCTCGCCGAGAGGCTCCGGCTCCTCGCCGTGGACGGCCGGCTCCCGGACGGCGTCCGCCTGCCCGCCGAGCGCGAGCTTGCCGCCGCGCTGGGGATGTCCCGCACCACGGTGGCCGGCGCCTACGCCCTCCTGCGCGAGCTGGGCTGCCTGAAGAGCGTGCGGGGCTCCGGCAGCTACGTGGTCCTCCCCGACCGCCCCGCCGGCGCCGCACCGGATGAGGCGGGCGTGCTGGACCTGACCAAGGCCGCCATGCCCGCCGCGAGCCCGGTGAAGGACTGCATCCGCCGCGCCGCGGATGCGCTCGGCCCCGAGCTGGGCCGGTCCGGCTACGAGGTCATCGGCCTGCCGCGGCTGCGCGTCGCGGTCGCCGACCACTACACCGCCCGCGGCGTCCCCACCGACCCCGACCAGATCATGGTCACCACCGGGGTCCAGCACGGCATCGCGCTCGTGGCCCGCACCCTCCTGTCCCCCGGCGACCGCGCCGCGGTCGAACAGCCCACCTACCCCCACGCGATGGACACGCTCCAGGCCGCTCGCGCCCGGCTCGTGGCGCTTCCCGTCACGCCCGCCGGCTGGGACCTCGAGGCCGCGGCCGCCGCCTTCCGGGCAACCTCGCCTGCGCTGGCCTACACGATGCCCGACTTCCACAACCCGACCGGAGCGAGCCTCGACCCGGCAGGACGCGAACGGCTCGCCCGGCTGGCCGAGCGGCACCGCACGGTCCTCGTCGCCGACGAGACGACGGCCCTGCTGGACATCAGCCGCGGGCCGCTGCCGCCGCTCGCCGCCTTCGCCCCCGGCTCCGTGACGCTCGGCGGCCTCGCCAAGCTCGCGTGGGGCGGACTGCGGGTGGGCTGGATCCGGGCCCCGCGGGCCATGGTGGCCCGCCTGGCCCAGGCGCGGACCAGCCTCGACCTCGGCACACCGGTGCTCGAGCAGCTCGTCGCCGCCGAACTGCTCGAGTGCCAGGACGTCCTCGTGGCCGAACGGCGCCACCGCCTCGGCGAGGGACTCGCTGCGCTGGCCGGAGCGCTGTCCGAGCACTTTCCTGACTGGACGTGGACCGCACCGCAGGGCGGCATGTCCGTGTGGGCCGACTGCACGCCGCTGTCCTCGTCGCAGCTGGTCGTCGCGGCCCGTGCCCGGGGGGTCGCGCTGACCGCCGGGCCCCGGTTCGGCATGGACGGCGCCTTCGAGCACCGCCTCCGCCTTCCCTTCACCGCCTCTCCGCAGGAGCTGCGGCAGGCCGTGGCCGCGCTGAGGGACGCTGCCTCCGACGCGTACGCAGGGCCGTCGCGGCCACCTCTCGTGGCGGTCTGACCACCCGATCGGCGGGCGGCCATGCGGTTGCCGAACCGCAACCCGCCGGACGGCCCCGCCCACGACGGGCTGGGCTAGTGTGGGAGCAAAGGGGCGCGCGTGAGGAGGGGCGGGATGGACTGGTTCGAACACAACGCCTGGATGGTGTGGCTCGTGCTCGCGCTCGTGCTGGGGGGCATCGAGATGCTCAGCCTGAGCCTCGTGTTCGTCATGCTGTCCGGCGGCGCACTCGCCGCGCTCGTCACCGCCCTGCTCGGCGGCCCCGCCTGGCTCCAGGGCCTGGTCTTCGCGGCCGTGTCCGTGGCGATGATCGCGTTCGTCCGCCCGGTGGCCGTCAAGCACATGCTGCCCGCGATCGAGGACGTCCGCACCAACGTCGACCGCCTTGTCGGGTCCCCGGCCACCGTGGTCGAGCCGGTCGACTCCGCCCGCGGACTGGTCAAGATCGGCGGCGACGTCTGGACCGCCCGCGCGGAGCGCGGCGAGTTCCTCCCGGGCGACGTCGTCAAGGTCGTCGCGATCGACGGCGCCACCGCCGTCGTGGCCCCCAGCGGCAGCACGTCGCCCTACCGAAGCTAGGCACACCACTACCAGTCAAGGGGGAAACCATGGACGCCGGAAGCATCCTTCTGCTCGTGGTCGTCATCGTCGTCATCCTGTTCGTGGGCACGGTGCTCGGCCGTTCCGTGCGGATCATCCCGCAGGCGCGGGCCGGCGTCGTCGAGCGGCTCGGGAAGTACCAGCGCACGCTCAATCCGGGCCTGACGCTGCTCATCCCCTTCGTCGACAGGCTGCTGCCGCTGCTCGACCTGCGCGAGCAGGTCGTGTCCTTCCCCCCGCAGCCGGTCATCACCTCGGACAACCTCGTCGTCTCGATCGACACGGTGGTCTACTTCCAGGTGACGGACCCCCGCGCGGCGACGTACGAGATCGCCAACTACATCCAGGCGGTCGAGCAGCTCACCATCACGACGCTGCGCAACGTCGTCGGCGGACTCAACCTCGAGGAGGCGCTCACCTCCCGGGACCAGATCAACGGCCAGCTGCGCGGGGTGCTGGACGAGGCCACCGGCCGCTGGGGCCTGCGGGTCTCCCGCGTCGAGCTCAAGGCCATCGAGCCGCCGCACTCGATCCAGGACTCGATGGAGAAGCAGATGCGCGCCGAACGGGACCGCCGGGCGGCGATCCTCACCGCCGAGGGCACCAAGCAGTCGGCGATCCTCACGGCCGAGGGCGAGCGGCAGTCGCAGATCCTCAAGGCCGAGGGCCAGGCCAAGGCCGCCGTGCTCAAGGCCGACGGCGAGGCGCAGGCGATCCAGAAGGTCTTCGACGCGATCCACCAGGGCAACCCGGACCAGAAGCTCCTCGCGTACCAGTACCTCCAGACCCTGCCGAAGATCGCCGAGGGCGGCTCGAACAAGCTGTGGATCATCCCCAGCGAGATCGGCGAGGCCCTCAAGGGCATCGGCGGGGTGCTCGGGAATGTGTCCCAGTCGGCGGCGTCGGAGCCGGTGCGGCCCACCGCGCCCACGGCAGCCTCCGCAGAGGAATCCGTCGACCGCCTCGAAGAGGACGCGCGCGCCTTCGAGGAGGAGGCCGCCAAGCCGTCGGAGCTCGACGCCGAGGCCCAGGGCATCCTCCGCCACGGTGTCCACCGCGGGCTCGGGGCGCTCGAGAGCGACCCGATCGACCCGGCGGAGCCGGGCACCCTCCCCGGTGAGGACGGTGCCAAGCATTAGCCGGGCGGCCGCCTCGCCTATAATGGGAGGTCGGTCAAGAGAGCGTGAGCCCGGCCGGTGGGAACACCGTGGCCCGGGCGTGCGTTGGCATAGGGGTCGGGCCCCTTCCAGGTCCGGCAGAACGCGAGGGAGAAGAGATGAGCGACCGCAGCCTGCGCGGCATGCGCCTGGGTGCACAGTCCATGGAGACGGAGGCGGGCGTCGAGCCGGCGCCGCGCCAGCGCGTCGAGTACCGGTGCGAGGACGGCGAGCAGGTGTTCGTCACGTTCTCGTCCGAGGCGGAGATCCCCCCGGTCTGGACCTCCAAGACCGGCAAGGAGGCGTTCCTGGTCGACGGCGAGCGGCCCACGGACACCAACGAGAAGGCCGTCCGCACACACTGGGACATGCTCCTCGAGCGCCGGTCGATCCCCGAGCTCGAGCAGATCCTGGCCGACCGCCTCGAGCTCCTGCGGAGCAAGCGCGGCGCCTGAAGCCCGGCCGTCACCAGACGGCGGCACCCCAGCCGGCACACGCACGTCGACGAGGAGGGCGGGAACCGTTCAGGTTCCCGCCCTCCTCGTCGTGTCCGTGCTGCGGACACTCCTAGCGCTGCCTGCCGCGGCTCGTGAGCTGGGACCACCGCTCCTTCAGGCCCCACTTGGTGACGTTCACCATGGCCTCGACCACGATGTTCCCGCTCATCTTGGAGCTGCCGAGCTCGCGCTCGACGAAGGTCACTGGCACCTCGACGACGGAGAGGCCCATCTTGGCGACGCGCCAAGCGAGGTCCACCTGGAACCCGTAGCCCTTCGACTCGATCGAGTCGAAGTCGAGCTTCTCAAGGGTCGTGCGCCGGAAGGCACGGTACCCCGCCGTGATGTCGCGCAGCCCGAGCCCGAGCATGAGCCGGGCGTACGTGCTGCCGGTGCGGGAGATGAGCTGGCGGTAGAAGGGCCAGTTCACCACGGATCCGCCGCGCACCCAGCGGGAGCCGATGACGAGGTCGGCGCCGTCCTCGACGGCGGAGAGGAGCGCGGGCAGCTGCTCGGGCTGGTGGGATCCGTCGGCGTCCATCTCGACGATGACGTCGTAGTCACGCTCCAGCGCCCAGCGGAAGCCGGCGATGTACGCCGCACCGAGGCCTTCCTTGCCGCGGCGGTGCATCACGTGGACCTGCGGGTCCTCCGCCGCGATCCGGTCTGCGAGGGCGCCGGTGCCGTCGGGGCTGTTGTCGTCCGCGACGAGGACGTCCGACGCCGGAACGGCTGCCCGCAGCCGGCCCAAGGTCTTGGGCAGCGAATCGAGCTCGTTGTACGTCGGAATGATCGTCAGGATGCGCACGAAGTGGGCCTTTCGGGGCGGGGTCGTCAAGCGCTCGAAGGCGCAAGAGCCCATTATAGCCAGCCGACCCGGGCCACCCGGGGAACCGACAAGCCCGTGCGTCTTCGGGCCAGTCGCGCGGGGCCGGCAGCTGGTCGGTCCCCCGGACTGTTTTCTACGGACGCACGGGCCTGTCGTGACGCCTAATCCCCCGAATGCTCGGTGAACCGGGCCCTACCGGGCAGTTCACACCCGTTGTCCTCGATCCTACGGGGTCACACTCAGGTGTCAACCGTCCATTCATCTGCGGTTTCCCGTGTTGCCCCAGATGAGCACCGCCTGCCGGGCGCAGTCGGGACCCGAGCTCTCAGGCCGCTGACGCCCCGGCGGAGAAGGCATCGCTGCGGAACAGCTGGCGCCCCTCGTGCACCGTGAGGAGGCAATCGGGCAGGTGCTCGGTGTCCAGTGCAGGAAGGAGGGGCGTGCGGGCCCGGGGATCGGTGCTCCAGGCCTGCACCCGCTCGTCCGCGACCTGCACCATCAGCTCGTCTGCGCGCCATACTGCGAAGCTCGCCGGTGCGCCCGGGACGAGCTGGCCCATGAGCGGGTTGGGGTGCCTCGCGGCCCTCCATCCCGAGCGCGTGTGCCCGAGGAACGCCGCGCGGGCGGAGATCCGCTGCGAGGGGTCCGAGTGCGTCAGGCACGCGCGCACGCTCTCCCAGGGGGAGAGTGCGCAGACCGGCGAGTCGGACCCGAAGGCCAGGGGGACGCCGGCGGAGTAGAAGCGGATGAACGGGTTCATCCCCGCCCGGCGTGTGCCGAGGCGCTGCTCGTAGAGGCCGCCGGGATGGCCCCAGGCTGCATCGAAGAGGGGCTGGGCGCTCACCGTGACGGCGTACTCGGCGAGGGCTGCAGCCTCGGCATCGCCGGCCATCTCGACATGCTCGAGCCGGTGTCCGGCCGCGCGGACGGCGTGCTTGCCGACCCGCTCCGACGCGAGGCGGAGGCCTTCGAGCGCGAGCTGCAGGCCGGCGTCGCCGATCACGTGGAAGCCGCCCTGGACGCCGATCTCCGACAGCGCCGCGAGGTGGGCCCCGACCTGCTCGGCCGTCAGGAACGCCGTGCCGCGGTGGCCGGGAGCGTCGTCGTAGTCGGCGCTCAGGAGCGCGGTCCGGCTGCCGATCGAGCCGTCGATGTTCAGGTCGCCGGCCAGGCCGCGCACCGGGACACCGAGGCCGTCGAGGACCGCACGGGCCTCCTCCGCAGAGGAAACCTGCTGGCCCCAGTAGGCCATCACCTCCGGTTCGGCGGCGGCATTCCGGCCGAGCAGGAGCCTCAGGTCCTCGAGCCCGCCCAGCTGCGGTGCGGCCTGCTCGACCAGCGCAACATAGCCCCGGGACGCGGCGTGGCGCAGCGCCAGCCCGTGCAGGCGCCCCAGTTCCTCGGGAGCAACCGGGCGGGTCTCGGCGCGGGCGGCGTGGAGCGCGTCGCCGACCACCCGGGGTGCCTCTCCGGGAGCAGCGTCTGCCCCCGCCCCGCCGGCGAGGTCCGCGGACACGAGCGCCGAGTGGACGTCCACCCGGGTGAGGAACGTCCGCCGCCCGCCGGCGGCCCGCGCGAGCTGCCCGGCGCTCGGCAGCGTGGGGTCGGCCCAGCGGGACTCGTCCCAGCCGTGGCCCCGGAGCACCGCATCGGCGGGCAGTCCGTCCGCCGCACGCGCCACGGCGTCGAGGAGGTCCGCCGCGGATGCGACCGTGGAGAGGTCGAGCGAGGAGAGCGCGAGGCCGGTGTCCGTGACGTGCACATGCGAGTCCACGAAGCCCGGCGCCACGAGCCCTCCGTCGAGGTCCACCACTGTCATCCGGTCGTCGACGAGGGAGGCCGCGGCCTGCTCGGAGCCGACCCACGCGACGGTCCCGCCGTCCACCAGCATCGCCGAGGCGAAGGGGTCGGCGGCGGAGTAGACGGAGCCGTTGCGGTAGAGGGTGAGCGCGCGCTCGTCGGGCATGGATGGATCCCCTTGCATCGTTCGCGGTGTCCTTGGTCGTGAGGTGTTCTAGTCGGAGAGGCTCGAGTACGCGACCACACCGCGCCGCAGGAGCCCGATCGCCTCGTGGCACAGCCGCGAGATCCGCCGGTCGGTCCCGGGCACATCGGCGAGCTGGTCGAGCAGGTCGATGACCTGGCGGACCCACCGCACGAAGTCGCCCGCCGCCAGCTCGGTGCCCGAGAGGACATTCTGCAGCTCCCGGCCGCGGGCCCACTTGTAGATGGGCCAGACGAGTCCGAACTCCGGCTCGGACGTGCGCGGCAGCCGGTGCTGCTCCTCGGCGTCCTCGAGCTGGGACCACTCCCGCAGCACGACGTCGACGGCGACGTCGAGGGAGATGCTGGGCATCTTGGGCGTGAGGCCCCCCTCCTCGCGCTTGGCCTGGTATACGAGGATGCTCACGAGCGCGGCGAGCTCGGCGGCGTCCACGTCCTCGAAGGCGCCCTCGCGCAGCGAGAGGGCGGTGAGCATGTCCTTGTCGCCGTAGATGCGCCGCAGCTGCTGCCCGAAGGGGGTGACCTCGGGCCCCGCCGCGCCCTGGGCCAGCGCGCCGTAGGACTCGAGGACGTCGCACACCCGGTCGAAGGTCTTGGCGATCGTGTTGGTGCGGCCCTGGATCTGCTCGACGAGGCGATCGGTCTCGCGGCGGAGCTTGATCCAGCGCTCGGCCCAGCGGGCGTGGTCCTCGCGTTCGGCGCAGCCGTGGCACGGATGGGTGCGGAGCTGGCGGCGCAGGTCGGTGATGCGCTTCTCGGTGTCCTGGTAGCCGCCCGCGAACGCGAAGTCCCTGCGGGACCGTCGCCCCTGGGCGCCCGCGTCGGGGCCCTCGAGGCGTGCCCGTTCGGTCGCGTGCCGCAGGGACGCAGCGAGGTCGCGGCGGTCCTTGGGCCTCTTCGCGTCGAAGTGCTTCGGGATCCGGATCCGCGCGATCGGCTCGAGGGGACCGTCGACGTCGTGCAGGCCGATGCGGCGGATGTTCCGGTCGAAGGTGAGGACCTGCGGCCTCGGCTCCCGGCCGTTCGGGTCCGAGGTGAGCACCACCGCGCTCCCGGCGAGCCGCCCCTGCCCGATCTCCACGACGTCACCCGGCGCGAGGCGGGCGAGCGAGTCCACGGTCATGGACCGCCGGGCGCGCCCCGCCTGGCGGGAAGCGGCCTTCTCGGCCTCGGAGAGCTCATGCCGAATCCTCGAGTACTCGCCGAAGTCCCCGAGATGGCACGTCATGGCCTTCTCGTAGCCGGCGAGTGACTCCTCGCGGCTGCGCACCTGCCGGGCGAGGCCGACCACCGAGCGGTCCGCCTGGAACTGGGCAAAGGAGCTCTCGAGGATCTCGCGCGCCCGCTCCCGGCCGAACTGGGCCACGAGGTTGATGCTCATGTTGTAGGTCGGCCGGAAGCTCGAGTTCAGCGGGTACGTGCGGCGCGAGGCGAGGCCCGCGAGGGCGGAGGGATCGAGCCCCGGGCGCCACTGGACGACCGCGTGCCCCTCGACGTCGATCCCGCGCCGGCCGGCCCGGCCGGTGAGCTGGGTGTACTCCCCCGCGGTGATGTCGACGTGGGCCTCACCGTTGAACTTCTCGAGCTTCTCGATGAGCACGCTCTTCGCAGGCATGTTGATGCCGAGGGCGAGGGTCTCCGTCGCGAACACGACCTTCACGAGCCCGGCGGCGAACAGCTTCTCGACGGTCTCCTTGAAGGTCGGCAGGAGGCCGGCATGGTGGGCGGCCAGGCCCCGCTGGAGCCCCTCCCGCCAGGCCCAGAAGCCCAGCACGGGGAGGTCGGCGGACGGTATGTCGACGGCGGCGGCGTCCACCGCCGCGGTGATCTCAGCCTTCTCGGCGGGGGTCGTCAGGTCCAGGCCCGCGTCGAGGCACTGCTGCACGGCGGCGTCGCATCCTGCCCGGGAGAAGATGAAGTCGATGGCCGGCAGCAGGCCGCGGCGCTCCAACGCCTGCACCATCTGCGGGCGGCTCGCCCGCGTTCCGGGAAGGGGCGGCGCGTCGCCGGGCCGGCCGGCGCGCGGGGACTGCTTCTCGCCCCGCTGGCGCTCCTCGCGGCGGCGCGCGCGGCCGCCGTGCCCGAACCGGCCGCGGTAGAGCTGCTGGGACTCCCGGCGGCCCAGCTCGACCAGCTCGGGGTTGACCGCAGTGAGCTCGGAGACGCTCGCCTCGGCGCGCGGCGCCGCGGACGGCGGGGACGACGGGGGTTCGCCCTCGCCGCCGGTGTCGCGGTCATGGACGTCGGCGAGGGCCTCGAACGACTGCCGCGTGGCGAACAGGTCCACGAGCTGTCGCCCCACGAGGACGTGCTGCCAGAGCGGGACGGGCCGGTGTTCGGAGACCACGATCTCGGTCTCGCCGCGGACCGTGTCGAGCCATGCGCCGAATTCCTCGGCGTTGGAGACGGTGGCGCTGAGGGAGACGAGCCGGACGTCCCGCGGGAGGTGGATGATGACTTCTTCCCACACGGCGCCGCGGAAGCGGTCGGCGAGGTAGTGGACCTCGTCCATCACCACGTAGCCGAGGCCCGCGAGGGTGTCGGAGTCCGCGTAGAGCATGTTCCGCAGGACCTCGGTGGTCATCACCACGACGGGGGCCTCGCCATTGATGGTCGTGTCCCCGGTGAGGAGGCCGACCCGCTCCACGCCGTGGATGGCGCACAGCTCCGCGTACTTCTGGTTCGACAGCGCCTTGATCGGCGTCGTGTAGAACGCCTTCAGGCCCTGCCGGAGGGCCAGGTGGATCGCGAACTCGCCGACGATGGTCTTGCCGGCGCCGGTCGGTGCCGCGACGAGGACGCCGCGCCCTGCCTCGAGTGCTCGGCACGCCTCGATCTGGAACGGATCGAGCGGGAAGGCCACCGTGGCGGCGAAGGCTCCCAGTTCGGTCTTGGCCAACGCCCTCCGCCTCGCGTCCGCGGCGTAGCGTTCGGCCGGTGACATGCTCTCGGCGGGGGTGGACATGGGTCCAGCCTAGTCCCCGCCCGCAGTGTCAGAGGTTCTCGAGGTCGGCCCGGGACGTCGGGGTGTCCGCGATGGCGTCCGTCTCCGCCGCCACCTTCTCGATGCGCCGGGCCCTGCGCCGGTCGTTGGCCATGCAGACCCCGATCGCGGCGAAGAACAGTCCCAGGAGCGGAATCGCGAGCATGAACATCGAGATCGCGTCCGCCCCCGGCGCGGCCACCGCGGCGAGGACGAAGACGAGGAACACCGTGATGCGCCACGCCTTGAGGATGGTCCTGCCGGGCAGGATTCCGGCCATGTTCACGCCGACCAGGATGACCGGGACGAGGAACGCCACGCCGAGGAAGAGCAGCATGTGCGTGACGAAGTCGATGTACTCGCGCCCGTCGATCATGTTGGAGAAGCCCGCGGGGGTGAACTGGGTCAGCGCGCGCACCACCTGGGGAACGACCATCCACCCCACCCAGACCCCGGCGAGGAAGAGCGGCACCGCGGCGATCATGAAGCCGAGCGTGTACTTGCGCTCCTTGGGAGTCAGGCCGGGCATGATGAACGCCCAGACCTGGTAGATCCAGACCGGGCTGGAGATGACCAGGCCGATCTGGATGGCCAGCTGGAGCTTGAAGTCGAACGGCGAGGCGATGGTGGAGAAGTTGACCGACGAGAGCCCGCCGGTCTGGTGGGCGATGTTCTCGACCGGCTTCTCGAGCTCCCGGAGGATGGGGTCGTACAGGAACCAGCCGCCGACCGCGCCGATGGCCACGCCGATGGCCGCCTTGATGAGCCTGTTCTTCAGCTCCCGAAGGTGCTCGAGCAGGGGCATCCGCCCCTCGGGGTTGGCCTTCCGCCCCTTCCCGGCGGCCACCTCAGGCGTGCGAGGAAGGACCGGCGTCCCCGTCGGCCCGGCCAGCGCCCTTCGGCGGGATGACCTTGCCCTCGACGGGCTGCTCGGCGCCGGCCGTGGACTGGCCGGAAGCCGAGGTGTCCTTGCCGTCGTTCTTCATCTCCTTGACCTCGGACTTGAGGATGCGCATCGACTGCCCGAGGCTGCGCGCCATGGCCGGCAGCTTCGGAGCGGCGAACAGGAGCAGCGCCACGATGATGATGATGACGATGGGCCAGGGGCCATCGAAGAGTCGTCCCACGGGAATCCTTTCGTTGGTACAAGTCTAGTTGAGGCCGAGGTCGCGGAGGGACTGCATCTGGCCCCGCTCGCGCCGTCGCGCGACACGCCGGTCGCGCCGGGCGAGGCGCCGCAGTTCGCGCCCCTGCTCGTACTCGAGGCGCATGCGGTCGGGGTCGGCGAACACAGCGCTGCCGGGAACACGCACGACGGCGGCGGGGCCGGCGTCGTCCGCCGTCTCACCTGCCGCGGGCCGCGCCGTGACCCGCTCGAGGTCCGCGGCGGCGCCGCGCACGACGGCCATCCCCTTGCGGAACAGGTAGATCCCGCCGAGCAGGAGGACAACGAGGGTGCAGGCCACCAGGGCCACCCAGATGAGGATCCACGACCACCACGGCACGGGATCCAGCCTATCGGGTCGTGGCAGCGGCCCCGTACAGGGCGAGGGCGCGGTCGAACCAGGCGCGCGCGGCATCGACGGCCGCGGGCGGGCCCTCCAGCGCGGCGGCGCCGCCGAACTGGGCGAGGAAGGAGGGCAGCCAGGCGAGGTCCAGGACGGTGAGGCGGACGCGGCGGCTTCCGTCCTCCAGGTCCCTGCCGTCGTGGGCGTCGAAGCTCGCCTCGGCCCAGCGCGCCTCCGGGGCGAGCCGTACGGTGACCTCGAGGTCGCTGGCCCGGCGCATGGACGGGGCCCCGTCCCCGGGCTCGAATCCCTCGGGGAGCGGCAGCGGCTCGGCCGCCTCCACGGCTTCGATGCGGTCGATGCGGAACACGCGGCGGTCCCCGGCACGGTGGCAGTAGCTGTTGACGTACCAGCGGTCCGCGTCGGAGAAGACCCCGAGGGGGTTGATGAGCCGTTCCGTCACCTCGTCCTTGGTCGGGTTGAGGTAGCGGAGCCGGAGCGTGCGGCCGGCGAGGGCCGCCTCCGCGAGCACCGGGACGAGGTCGGCATTGTGCTGGGGCTCGGACCTCAGGTCCACCTCCGGCAGGCCCCGGCCCCCCTCGACTGCTGCCGCGCCGACCCTGTCGGCGAGCCGCAGGATGGCCTCGGCCGACGCCGCATCGGCGAGCGGCAGGAGGGCCTTGAGCCCCAGCTGGAGCGCCACCGCCTCGCCGGGGCTGAGCCGGCGGGGGCGCGAGAGCTCCTCGGCGTTCGCGACCGTCACCACGTCCTCGTCCACCGAGATCTCGATGTAGCTCTGGAAGCCCGCGGAGTCGATGGGCCCGGCGTCCCGCAGGAGCTCGAGCTCGCGCAGCACGGCCTTCCTCGTCAGCCCGAACTCCTCGGCGATCTCCTGCACGGTGACGGGACCCGAGAGGAGGAACGGCACGAGGTCCATGAGCCGTTCGAGACGCTCTTGGCCCGTGGTGATCCGCCGGCCCGGCTTCTGCCCGGGCGTCTCGGCCGCTCCCGCCGATCCGATGGCCTCGCGGGCACCGCGCAGGCGGCCGAGGACCTCGGCGACGAGGTCCTCGGGGGCGAGGACCTTCACGGCGTCGCCGAATCCCGCGAGCCGCTCGGCGGCGACGGAGACGTCGCGGAACGTGTATTCGCCGGAGTCCCAGCCGGGCGGCCCGGCGCCGGCGGGCTCCCAGTGGCGGCGGAGGTCGAGCGCGCGGTCTTCGGCGATGAGGAGGCCCGCGCGCCGCTCGGCGAGGGCATCGAACCCGTTGAGGGCGTCCCGGACGGCTCCCTCGCTGGGCGGTTCGAAGCTGCCCGGCTCGCCCACGGTGACGGCGCCGTGGATGCGGGAGAGCCGGAAGACGCGCAGGCCGCCGCGGTCCAGGTCGTTGCCGGCCAGGTACCACTGGCCGTAGCGCTGGCCGAGCCCCCACGGCTGGACCCGGCGCCGGCGGGTCTCGCCGGTGCTGGTCGCGTGGTAGTCGAACGTGACCTCCGCGCCGCGCGCCGCCGCGTCGGTCAGGGCCACCCAGTGGGTGTCGAGCCGCACCCGGGGCTGCATCTGGGACGGCGGGGTTTCGGGCAGTGCGCCTGCGGCCTCGAGCCGGCGCAGCGCGCGCTGCGCATCGGCGCCGGCCACCGCGTCGTCGCACGCGAGGGCGGCGAGGGCCAGCCACGTGGACTCTTCCGCGCTGAAGCGCTGGGGAGGCAGCCGGAAGCCCGCGGGGTCGATCCGGTACTTGGCGACCTCCTCGTCGCTCTCCATGCGCTCGTAGCCGACTTCCTCGACGATGACGGCGCCCATGGCGCGGAGATCGGCCTTGTCGCGCTCGAACTTGCGCAGCACGGCCTCGGTGTCGGGGTCGGCGCCTGCGGCGTCCCCGGAGGGGGCGGTATGCCCGTAGACGTCGCGCAGGATCCTCTCGCGGGAGATCCCGAGCTCGGTGTGGAGCAGGGCGATGAGGAGGTTCAGCAGGCGCGAGGTCTTGGCTTCGGACACATCAAGAGCCTAGACCGAAACGGGCGGCGACCAGCCCAGGCTGGTCGCCGCCCGCAGTGCGTGCGCGAAGTCGGTCGGGTCAGCGGACGCCGACGAGGTCGACGACGAAGATGAGGGCCTCGTTCGGCTTGATGGCCCCGCCGGCGCCGCGGGAACCGTAGGCGAGGTCGGAGGGGATCTCGAGGCGGCGGCGGCCGCCGACCTTCATGCCGAGGAGCCCCTGGTCCCAGCCCTGGATGACCTGGCCGACGCCGACGCGGAAGTCGAGCGGGGTGCCGCGGTTCCACGAGGCGTCGAACTCCTCGCCGGTGGACCAGGCCACGCCGACGTAGTGGGTCGAGACTGTGTCCCCCGCGACGACCTCCCGGCCGTCACCTTCGATGAGGTCGATGATCGTCAGCTCGGTCGGGGTGTCGCCCTCCGGGAACTCGATCTCGGGCTTGCTGCGGTCGTACTGGCGCTGTCCGAAGGACATGGTGCCTCCTGAAGTGGATGTGGTGGGTTACTTGATGCCGAGGATGTCGACGACGAACACGAGGTCGCCCTTGGCCTGGCCCTGGCCCTGGGCGCCGTAGGCCTGCGCGGCGGGGATCACGAGGAGCACGCGCGAGCCGACCGTCTTGCCGGTGAGGCCCTTCGTCCACCCGGGGATGACGCCCTGGAGGCTGAAGGTGGCGGGCTGGCCCTTGTCGTAGCTCGAGTCGAACTTGGTGCCGTCGGAGAGGTTCACGCCGACGTAGTTGGCGACGATCGTGTCGTTGGCCTTGACCTTGTCCCCGTGGCCGGCGATGAGGTCCTGCGCGACAACGTCCTTGGGCTTGTCCGCACCCTTGACGTCGATCTGCGGGACATTCTTGCTGTCCACGGAGACCTTGGGCAGACCTGCCGGAAGGTTGGTCACCGCGTCCCCCTCGGGCTTGCTGAGCGGGGTGGGGGTGTCCTTCACCGAGAGGATCTTGATGACGAGGAGGGTCGACGCCGCGGCCTCCGGGTTCTCGCCGGCGGACTGGGCCGGGGTCGCGTAGGCGAGGTAGGAGCCGACCTTGGCCCCGACGAGGCCGTTGTACACGACCGAGCTGCCCTGCTTGAGCTGGTCTGAGAGTTCGACCTTCTCGGACGAGCCCTTGCTGAAGGTGTCCTCGAGGACCGAGCCGTCGCCGCCGTTGAGGGCCACGTAGCCGATCTCCACGGTCTGCCCGGCCTTCGCCGCGGGGCCGTCGCCGGCCTGGACCATCTTGATCGTCTCGTCCTTGACCGCGAGCGGCTTCGGGAAGTCCACCTTCGGCGCCTTGTCGCCGGGGGTGACCTTGAGCTGGTCGAGGGCCGCGACCTGCCCTGCGTTGGAGGGCGTGGGGTCCGAGGCGGACGGGGCTGAGCTGCCACAGCCGGCCACGAACAGGGCGAGCGGCAGCAGCAGGGCGATGAGACGGCGCACTGGTCAACTTCCTGTGGGGGATCCCGCCACGGGTGCGTGGCGGCGGACGGGCCGCGCGGGCCTCGACAAGCCTACCGGGTCAGCCTGTGAAGGGCCTGAGGCTGTCGAGCAGCTCGTCCACCCTGGGGTCCTCGTTGGCGAAGGGATCCTTGCACAGGATCGTGTGGTGGGCGCGGTCGTTGAGCTTGAGGTGGACCCAGTCGACGGTGTAGTCCACCCCTGCCGCCTGGGCGGCCTTCACGAAGCGGCCCCGCAGCCGCGCCCGCGTGCTCTGCGGCGGGTTCGCGACCGCGTCGGCGATGGCCGCGTCGTCGACGACCCGGGCCGCTGCGCCGCGCCGCTGGAGCAGGTAGAACAGGCCTCGGTCGGGGCTGATGTCGTGGTAGGTGAGGTCGAGCTGGGCCACACGGGCCGAGTCGAGGTCGACATCGTGGCTGCTGCAGTAGCGGTCGATCAGCTTCTTCTTGATCGCCCAGTCGACCTCGGTGTCGATCGCCCGCGTGTCCTGCGACTCGACCGCCTCCAGGGTCCGCTGCCACAGGTCCAGGATGCGCTCCACATGGGGGGTGTGGGCACCGTTCGCGGCGACGAAGTCCTGCGCCTTCTCGAGGTACATCTGCTGCAGGGCGAGGGCGCTCGACTGCTGGCCGTTCGCGAGGCGGACCGGCGCCTTGCCGGTGAGGTCGTGGGAGATCTCCCGGATGCTGCGGATCGGGTTCTCCATCCGGGCGTCGCGCATGATCGTGCCGGCCTCGATCATGCGCAGCACCAGGTCCACGGTGCCGAGCTTCATCATGGTCGTCGTCTCGGACATCGTCGAATCGCCGACGATCACGTGCAGGCGGCGGTAGTGCTCGGCGTCCGCGTGCGGCTCGTCCCTCGTGTTGATGATCGGGCGGGAGCGCGTCGTGGCCGAGGAGAGGCCCTCCCAGATGTGGTCCGCGCGCTGGGAGAAGGCGTAGATCGGGCCCTGGGCGGTGCGCAGCACCTTGCCGGCCCCGCAGAGCAGCTGCCGGGTCACGAGGAACGGTATGAGCACCTCGGCGAGGCGCGAGAACTCCGTGCGGCGCGGGATGAGGTAGTTCTCGTGGCTGCCGTACGAGTTGCCGGCGGTGTCGGTGTTGTTCTTGAAGAGGTACACGCGGCCGTCGAAGCCCTCCTCGGCGAGGCGGTGCTCGGCCTCGGCGATGAGGTCGACGAGGATCCGCTCCCCCGCCTTGTCGTGCGCGACCAGCTGGGCCACGTCGTCGCACTCGGCCGTCGCGTACTCCGGGTGCGAGCCGACGTCGAGGTACAGGCGCGAGCCGTTGGCCAGGAACACGTTCGAGGACCTGCCCCAGCTGACGACCTTGCGGAAGAGGTACCGGGCGACTTCCTCCGGCGCGAGGGGCCGGCCCTGGGGGCTCGAGTACGCGATGCCGAACTCGGTCTCGACGCCGTAGATGCGCCGGTCCACGCCTCAGCCCTGCCGTTCCGCGAGGCCGTCGAGGATGCCGGCGAGCTCGTCCGGGCCGATGCGCCGGAACGCGCGCCGTGTGCCGCGGGTGGTCTCGGAGTCGCGGTCGAGGACTCCGACCTCGAGCGTGATCGGCTCGGTGCGGTCTTCGCGCAGGGCCCGGGCAGCGAGCCGGATGGCCTCCGCGAAGTCCGCCTCGGAGGTCCAGCCGTCGATCACGGCCTCGGCCACGCGTTCGGCGGCGCCGCCCATGACCACGAAGCGGCGCTCGTCGGCGATCGACCCGTCGAATGTCAGCCGGAAGAGGTGATCGCCCTCGACGTCGCTGCCCACCTCGGCGACGGTGAGCTCGACCTCGAAGGGCTTCTGCTCGGCGGTGAAGACGGCGCCGAGGCTCTGGGCGTACACGCTTGCGAGGCCCCGACCCGTGACGTCCTCACGGTCGTACGAGTAGCCGCGGACGTCCGCGTACCGCACCCCGGCCTGCCGGAGGCTCTCGAACTCGTTGTACTTGCCGACGGCCGCGAATGCGATCTTGTCGTAGATCTCGCCGATCTTGTGCAGCGACGGGGAGGGGTTCTCGGCTACGAGGGCGATCCCGTCGCGGCAGCTCAGGACGACCACGGAGCGGCCGCGTGCGATGCCCTTCCGGGCGAAGTCCGCCCGGTCCTTCATGAGCTGTTCCGGCGAGACGTAGAACTGCTGGGTCATGCTCAGGCCTCCCGTCCGGCGACGCTGCGCTCGGCGATGATCCCGCTGGCGATGGCCGCCAGCTCGCGCTCGGCCACGCGCCGGCTCCCGAGGCGCGTGACGGTGTAGACCACCGGCCACAGCTGGCGGACCGGGTCCGGGCCGCCGGTGGCGGAGTCGTCGTCGGCCGCGTCGTAGAGCGCCTCTACGGCGACGCGCACGGCGTCGTCCTCGGCGAGGCCGGGGCGCCAGAGCTTCTTCAGGGCGCCGCGGGCGAACACCGATCCGGACCCGACCGAGTGGTGCTCGAGCTCCTCGTAGCGGCCGCCGGTCACGTCGTAGGAGAACAGGCGCCCTGCGGCCGTCTCGAGGTCGAAGCCTGCGAACAGCGGGATGGCGGCCAGGCCCTGGAGCGCCAGGGGGAGGTTGCCCCGGACCATGGCCCCGAGGCGCGTCGCCTTGCCCTCGAGGCTCAGGAGGGTGCCCTCGATCTTCTCGTAGTGCTCGAGCTCGACCTGGAACAGGCGGGCGATGTCGATCGCGATCCCCGCCGTGCCGGCGATGCCGAGCACGGAGAAGCGGTCTGCGGGGAACACCTTCTCGATGTGGCGGCTGGCGATCATGTTCCCCATGGTGGCCCGTCGGTCCCCCGCCATGATGACGCCGCCGGCGAAGGCCAGCGCCACGATGGTCGTGGCGCGCGGGGCTGCCGCCGAGGCGTCGGCCGGCAGGCTCCGGTGGAACGGGAGGAGGTCCGGCCGGGTCGCTGCCACGTGCTCGGTGAAGGATGATGTGGCGGCGGACACGACACGCTCGGCGAGGAAATCGTTCATCTGGGTCCTACTGCCCGCCCTTCTGGACGAACCCGCGCACGAACTCCTCGGCGTTGGTCTCGAGGACGTTGTCGATCTCGTCGAGGAGGTCGTCGACGCCCTGGGTGCTGGCAGTGTCCTGCGCTGGGGCCTCCGGCGCCGCGGGGGCCGGGGCGTCGACCTCGACGGCCTCGTCCTCGCCCCGTGGCTGGGTGCTCTTCTGCTCCTGACCGGCCATGGCCGCCTCCTTGCGTCGGGCGCCGTGAGGGCGCCGGGTCTGGATCCTTCTGATCCCTATACTGTCACTTTTCGACCGCGTGTCACGGGTTGCGCCCCCGGTGTCGGGCCGGCCGCGCGCGCCTAGGTCCTGCGCTCCCCGAGCAGGGCCGCGAGGAAGTCCTCGATGCGGGCGTGCTCGTCGAACAGCCCCTGGGTCAGGGCCCTCGTCCCGCGCAGCGGCTCGCGGGTGGGGACCCGCTGGAGCCGGTAGCTTCCGGGGGTGGCGAAGACCACCGAGTCCCAGCTGGCGCTCACGACGCTGCCGGGGAACCGCTTGATGCTCGTGCCGCGGAACCAGGCGCGGGTGTCGGGCGGCGGTTCGGCGACGGCGGCAGCGACCGATGCCGGGCCGACCATGGTCTCGAGCGACCCCCGGGCCGCGAGCCGCAGCGCGATCCCCCGTTCCGGTCGCACGTCCGACCACTGGATGTCGACGAGGCCGAGGCGCGCGTCGCCCCAGGCGAGGCCGTCACGGCTGCGGTAGCCCTCGAGGACCCGCAGCTTCGCGAGCCATTCGACATACCCGGCGGCCGCGTCCCGGTCTCCGCCGAGGTCGGTGAGGGCACGCTCCCAGCGGGCGAGGACCTCGGCGGTGTGCCCGTCGCCACCGTCCGCCGTCGCGACGCCCGTGTCCGCCGCGAGCTTCGCCGCCGCCTCGAAGTACATCCACTGCAGCTCGAGCCCGGTGACCTGCCGCCCGTCGAGCAGGCGGACCCTCTCCCCCAGAGAGGTGTCGTGGCTGAGCCGGTGCATGGCGGACACCGGCTCGTGCACCTCGACCTGGGGCGCCCTGCCGGCCTCGATGAGGCTCAGCACGAGCGCCGTGGTGCCGAACTTGAGGTAGTTCGCCACATGGCTCACGTTGGCGTCGCCGATGATCACGTGGAGCCGGCGGTACTTGTCCGCGACCGCGTGCGGTTCGTCGCGGGTATTGATGATGGGGCGCCGCATGGTGGTCTCGAGGCCAACCTCGGCCTCGAAGTAGTCCGCACGCTGGCTGACCTGGTACCCCGGACCCTTGCCGTCCTGCCCGAGCCCCACCCGCCCGGCACCGCAGACGAGCTGCCGCGAGACGAAGAACGGGGTCAGTCCCCGGACGAGGTCGGAGAAGGGCACCGAGCGGGGCACGAGGTAGTTCTCGTGCGAGCCGTAGGAGGCGCCCTTGCCGTCGGTGTTGTTCTTGTAGAGGTTGATGGGGCCCCGGGCCGGGTCATCGGCGAGGGCACGCACCGTGGCGAGCGCCACGGCATCCCCCGCGACGTCCCACCGGAGGGCATCTCGGGGGTTGGTCACCTCGGGGCTCGAGTACTCGGGGTGGGCGTGGTCGACGTACAGGCGCGCCCCGTTGCCGAGCACGAGGTTCATCAGGGCCGGTTCCTGGTCGCCGTCGAGCTCGATCTCCGCCGGCCCGTGGGCCAGCGCGACCGCTTCCGCCGTGAGCACGGGCTCTGCATCCGTGAGCTGGTCCGGATGCGCCTCGGACCGCTCGACGGACCAGCCGCGCGCGTCGCGCAGGGGCGTCTCATCGGTGTAGTCCCAGCCCGTCTCGGGGCGGCTGGCCGAGCGGGTCAGCCGCGCGTAGGCGGCGATGACCTGCGAGGACAGCCAGGTGGCGTTGGCCCCCGGGGAGTTCGGCGCGTGGATGCCGAACTCCGTCTCGGAGCCCATGACGCGCTGGGTTCCCCCGGCCGCGAGGCCGGGGCTCGGGTCGCTGCTCACTGCTCTCCCTTACAGGTACTGGCCCGTGCTGGGGGTGGTCTCGATGGTCCTGCCGGGCTCGGCGCCGCCCTTGCCCTGGACGATGGTGCGGATGTAGGTGATCCGTTCGCCCTTCTTGCCCGAGATGCGTGCCCAGTCGTCCGGGTTCGTGGTGTTGGGCATGTCCTCGTGCTCGCGGAACTCGTCGGCGACCGCCCGCAGCAGATGGTCCATGCGCAGGCCCTTGGCGCCGGTCATGAGGAGTTCCTTGATCGCGGCCTTCTTGGCACGGTCGACCACGTTCTGGATCACGGCGCCGGAGTTGAAGTCCTTGAAGTAGAGGATCTCGGTGTCCCCATTGGCGTAGGTGACCTCGAGGTACTCGGTGGACTTGTCCGCCGCGTACATCGCCTCGACGGTGCGCTGGATCATCATGGCGACCGTGGCCGCCGGGTCCCCGCCGCACTCGGCGAGGTCCGCGGCATGGATCGGCAGGTCGTCGGTGAGGTACTTGGAGAAGATGTCCGCGGCGGCCTCGGCGTCCGGCCGCTGGATCTTGATCTTCACGTCGAGTCGGCCCGGGCGCAGGATGGCGGGGTCGATCATGTCCTCCCGGTTGGAGGCGCCGATGACGATCACGTTGTCGAGCCGTTCCACGCCGTCAATCTCGCTGAGCAGCTGCGGCACGATCGTGGTCTCGACGTCCGAGGAGACCCCGGTGCCGCGGGTGCGGAACAGGGAGTCCATCTCGTCGAAGAACACCACGACCGGGCTGCCGTCCGAGGCCTTCTCCCGGGCACGGGCGAAGATCAGCCGGATGTGCCGCTCCGTCTCGCCCACGTACTTGTCGAGCAGTTCCGGGCCCTTGATGTTCAGGAAGTAGCTCTTGACGTCCGCGCTGCCGGCGCGCTCCATGGCGCGGACCGCGAGCGAGTTGGCCACGGCCTTGGCGATGAGGGTCTTGCCGCACCCCGGAGGGCCGTAGAGCAGGATGCCCTTCGGGGCCTTGAGCCCGTGCTCCCGGTAGAGGTCCGGGTGCAGGAACGGCAGCTCGACGGCGTCGCGGATCTGCTCGATCTGCGAGGCGAGGCCGCCGATGTCCGCGTAGCTGATGTCCGGCACCTCCTCGAGGACGAGGTTCTCGACCTCGGACCGGGGCACCTTCTCCAGCGCGTACCCGGTCCGGTTGTCCACCGAGACCGCGTCGCCGACGCGCAGGCGCTCGAGCTGGAGCGGGCCCGAGAGCCTGAGGACGCGCTCCTCGTCGCCGCGGCCGATGACGAGCACGCGGTCCTGGCCGAGCAGCTCCTTGATGGTGACCAGCTCGCCCGAGCGCTCGTAGCCGAGTCCGGCGACGACCTCGAAGGCCTCGTTGAGGAGCACCTCCTGGCCCACGCTGAGTTCGGACACGCTCACGAGCGGGCTCAGCCCCACGCGCATCTTCCGGCCGCTCGTGACGACGTCGACGCTCTCGTCAGTCACGGCCGCGGAGGCGCCCCCGGCCGGGCGCCGGCGGTTGAGCTGGACGATGCTGCCGAACGAATACGGTGGCTGGCCCTCGTGCTCGAGGGCGGCCTTGAGGCGCACGATCTCTGCCTTGGCGGTCTTGAGCATCTCCGTCATGCGGGAGTTGTTGCCCGTGGCGGCGGCGAGCTGCCGGTCGACAGCGCGCAGCTTGTCCCGCAGCACATTGATCTGCCGCTCGGCAATGCTCAGCTGCTCAGCCTGGGCCGACGGAGGCAATGCCTCGGGGCCGGTGCCCGACTGTCCGTTCTCCACCATCGCAACCACGTCCTCTTCGATCCGTGCCGCCCCTGCGGGCTGCCGGGGCGCCCGGCGCGGACGCCGGAGCCACTCCCCTCATGCATCGACACTAGCGCGGCATGCTCGTCACGTACCCCACCGGCGAGCCTTGGAAACCGAACAGTTACATGCCTTCCGCAGCGTGGAAACGCAGGATTCAGGACTCCTGGCTGCCGGCCCGCGCGTCCCGGGCGGCGCGCCGGAGCTTGCGGTCGGAGACGGTCCGCTCGCCCACCGACTCAGGCGTCCAGGCGTTGAGGTCCTCCTCGCTGAACTCCGCCTTGTTGCGCTTCTTGCGGACGAGAGGTGCCACGCCCTCGGCGAGGCGGCGCGTGGTGAGGAGGAAGCCGGTGTGCCCGACCATGCGGTGCTCGGGGCGCACCGCGAGGCCCTCGAGGTGCCAGCCGCGCACCATCGACTCCCACGCGTCCGGCTCGGTGAAGCGGCCGTCGGCCCGGATCGCCTCCGCCGTGCGCGAGAGCTGGGTCGCGGTCGCGACGTAGTTGATCCAGACCCCGCCCGGGGCGAGGACCGTGGCGACGGCCTCGAGGCACTCCCACGGGGCGAGCATGTCGAGGACCACTCGGTCCACGCTGCCGGGCTCCTCCGCGGCGACGACCTCGTCCTGGAAGTCGCCGAGCGAGATGCGCCACGCCGGGTGGGGGCCGCCGAAGATCGTCTCGACGTTCCCGCGGGCGATGTCCGCGAACTCCTCGCGGCGCTCGAACGAGTGGAGGTAGCCGCCGTCGCCCACGGCCCGCAGCAGAGAGATCGAGAGCGCCCCGGAGCCCACCCCCGCCTCGACCACGCGCGCGCCGGGGAAGATGTCCGCCATCGTCACGATCTGGCCCGCGTCCTTGGGGTAGACCACGGCGGCGCCGCGCGGCATCGACAGCACGAAGTCGGACAGCAGCGGGCGCAGGGCCTGGTACTGGTGGCCGGCCGTGTTCGTCACGACCGAGCCGTCCGGCCGGCCGATGATCTCGGAGTGGTTGAGGAAGCCCTTGTGCGTGTGGAAGGCGCCGCCCTCGGCGAGCGTGATGGTGTTCATCCGGCCGCGCTCGTCGGTCAGCTGCACGCGCTCCCCGACGCGGAAGGGGCCTCGTCGGTTCGCCGCACCGGTGGGTCCGTCCGCCGCGGCGGGCTGGGCGGTCAAGCTCATGGGTGTCCTCTCTGGCCCCGTCGCCTGGCGACGGGGCGGTCAAATGGGGCTGCTACCTGGCGGGCCGCAGGGGCCGGCCGGAGATCACGGCGACGACGTCACGCTGGCTCAGGAGCCCCGTGACGCGTCCGGCGGCGTCCACCACGGCGTACTCCGTGCCGGCGAGCTGGGCGAGGTACTGGATGAGCTCCTGGCCCGCCGCGGTGTCCGGGACGTACGCGCCCGGGGCGAGCGCGTAGCCGACGGCGGTCACGGGCGTCGTCGCCCGCGCGGGGGCCGGCACGCGGTCGATCGCCGACGGATCCACCACTCCCTGCGGCTTCCCCTCGGGCGAGCAGAGCACGACGGCGACCCCCGCCTCCGCGCCGGCCCGCACCGCCTCGTCCACGCTGGCGAAGTTGGGGATGCCCACCGCCGGACGCGCGAGGCGCCCGGCGACCACCTCGGGCAGCCGCGAGCGGAATCCGGCATGCCGGATCGAAGCGGAGGCGCCCTGCCACAGGAACACCGCGACGAGGAGCGTGACCATGGTGAACGGGAGGTCGAGCTGATCGCCCTGGGCGAGGGGAACCACGACCGCGAGGAGCACGATGCCCGCCACGATCGCCCGGCCGGTCCAGCCTGCGGCGATGGTGCCCTTCTCCTGCGAGCCGGTGGCCTTCCAGACGGCGCTCTCGACGATGCGGCCGCCGTCGAGCGGCAGGCCCGGCAGCACGTTGAAGACGGCGATGAGGAAGTTGGCCCACATGAAGATGTTCACGAGGATGTCCGCCACGCCCGTGAGGTGGACGCCGGATACGACGAGCCACGCGGCACCGGCCAGCACGAAGTTCGCGCCGGGACCGGCGAGGGCTACCGCGACGGAGCGCGCCGGGGTCGCGGTGAACGCCTCGAACTGCGTGTGGCCGCCCCACAGGTTGAGCACGATCTTCTGGCTGGGCCAGCCGAACGCACGGGCCGTGAGGGCATGCGCGAGCTCGTGGACCAGAACTGAGAGCAGGAGCAGGACCGCGTAGGCGAACGCGACGAGGTAGGCGGCGATCCCGAGCTGGGGCTGGCGCAGCTGGAGCGTGGGGCCGTACACGATGACCGTGAAGGCGGCGATGACGAACCAGGAGTAGGCGAGCACCACGGGCACGCCCGCGATCCGCCCGAGGGGGATCCCCTCGCGCCGGCTCTCCGACTCGTGGCTGCCGCTCATGACGCGCCCCCGGCTGTCGTGCCGGCGAGGGAGGCCTCCAGGGCTGCGGCGAGGTCGCGCGGCGTCCGGCCTGCGAGTGTCTCCCAGTGCTCCACCCCGAGGTGGACGGGCACGGCGAGGGCGTTCGGGACGACGACGGTGGCGAGCCCGGCGGCGTTGGACGAGGTGGCCCCGGGGGTCGAGTCCTCGACGGCGAGGCACTCGGTCAGCGCGAGCCCCGGGAGGCCTGCCGCGAGCAGCTCGACGCCGCGCAGGTAGGGCTCGGGGTCGGGCTTGCCGCGGCTCACCGAGTCCCCGGTGACGATGGCGGAGAACGTGCCCTCGGGGAGGTGGTCGACGATGCGGTGCGCCATGGGCTTCTCGGACATGGTGACGAGGGCGCAGTGGATGCCCTCGGCCCGCAGGGCCGCGAGGAGTTCCCGCGCGCCGGGGCGCCACGGCACGGCCTCGCCGAGCTGCTCGATGACCCGCCCGGTGAGGGCGTCGATGATCTCGCGCACGCCCATCCGGACGCCGCCCTCCTGGAGCATGCGTGCGGACGTGGTCAGCGCCTGGCCGACGAGCCGCATCGCCTGCTCGTGGGCCCACGCCCCGCCGAAGCGCTCGACGAGCTCGCGCTCCGCGGTGATCCAGTACGGCTCGGTGTCCACGAGCGTGCCGTCCATGTCCCACAGGACGGCTCGCAGCGGCGCGGCGCTGCCGAGGGCAGGGCTGGTGGCAGGATTCTCGGCCGGGAGACGCATATGCACCAGTCTAGGGTGCCAGCCCGGCCCGCACGGGCGTGCGCGCTAGTCTGGACCGATGAACGAGTTCGACGCCGACGCCCCGGCTCCCCATCCCGGCCTCTTCCCGGTTCCTGCCGCGGGCGAGCGGGTCACGGTGATGCTCGCCGCGTTCGAGGGCTGGAACGATGCGGGCGAGGCTGCGAGCGATGCGCTGCGGTACCTCCGGCGCGCCTTCGGGGCCCAGCGCGTCGGGTCCATCGACGCGGACGACTTCTACGACTTCCAGTTCACCCGCCCGACCGTGCGCCAGACCGGCTCTGGGCGCCGACGCATCAAGTGGCCCACCACGAAGGTCTCGACGGCGCGCGTGGAGGGCCACCCGGTGGACCTGGTCTTCGTCCAGGGCACCGAGCCCTCCTACCGCTGGCGCGCCTTCACGGACGAGCTGGTCGAGTACCTCGACGACCTCGAGGTCGACTACCTGATCGTCCTCGGCGCGCTCCTGGCCGATGTGCCGCACTCCCGCCCGATCCCCGTGACCGCTACGAGCGAGAACGACGAGGTGCGCGAACGCCTCAACCTCGAGGCTTCCCAGTACGAGGGGCCCACCGGGATCGTGGGCGTCTTCGCGGATGCTGCTGACCACCACGGGACGCCGACCGTGTCCGTGTGGGCCGCTGTCCCGCACTACGTGGCGCAGGCCCCCTCCCCCAAGGCCCAGCTCGCGATCCTCCACCGCATCGAGGAGCTCCTCCAGATCCCGCTCGACACGAACGAGCTCGCGGAGGACGCCGAGGCGTGGGAGCGCGGGGTGAACGAGCTCGCCACCGAGGATCCGGAGGTGGCCGCCTACATCCACCAGCTCGAGGAGGCCAAGGACACGGCCGACCTCCCCGAGGCCTCGGGCGAGTCGATCGCCCGTGAGTTCGAGCGCTACCTCAAGCGCCGCGGCAAGGACAACCCGCCGGCCGGCGGCTGAGCCAGGCCCTCCCCCGCCGAGGCCGACCCAGCGGAGGCCGACCTAGCCGAGGTCGATGCCGAGCAGGGCGTCGACAGCGGCGGCGGCCAGCGCGCCGTCGTCCGCGCTCGTGGCACTGCCGGCGAGCGAGTCCTCGGCCCACTTGTCCACCGCGGCCAGCGCGCGCGGCGCGTCGAGGTCGTCGGTGAGGGCACCGCGGATCTCGTCCAGGAGCGGCTCGGCCGATCCCGGCAGGGCGCGGCCGACGGCGCGGCGCCAGGTCTCGAGCCGCCGCACCGAAGCGTCGAGCAGCTCGCCCGTCCACTCCCAGTCGGAGCGGTAGTGGTTGGCGAGGACGGCAAGCCGGATCGCTGCGGGCTCGACGCCGGCGGCGCGCAGCTTCGAGACGATCACGAGGTTGCCCCGCGACTTGCTCATCTTCTCACCGTCCAGGCCCACCATGCCGGTGTGGGCGAAGTGCCGCGCGAGGGGCACGTGATGCAGGCTCCACGCGTGCCCCGCACCCATCTCGTGATGCGGGAAGGCGAGGTCGGAGCCGCCGCCCTGCACGGTGAACGGCGCGGGGAGGAACTTCTGGGCGATGACGGTGCACTCGATGTGCCAGCCGGGCCGGCCGGGGCCGAGCGTCCCGCCGTCCCAGTGCGGCTCGCCGAGCCGGGCCTCGCGCCACAGGATCGGGTCGAGGGGACTGTGCTTGCCGGGCCGGTCCGGGTCGCCGCCGCGCTCGCCGAAGAGCTCGATCATCTCGGCGACGGTCAGGTGGGACACGTCGCCGAGGCGCCACGCCTCGGGGCTGTCGGCGCGGCGGGTCGCCTCGGTCACGTCGTAGTACACGTCGCTGTCGGGCTCGCCCTCGGCACCGGCGAGCTGGTAGGCGAGGCCTTCCGCGAGGAGGCGCTCGACCTCGGGGACGATCCACGGGATCGACTCGACGGCCCCGACGTAGTGGTCCGGGGCGAGGACCCGCAGGGCCTCCATGTCGGACTGGAAGAGGTCGATCTGCTGGCGGGCGAGGGTGCGCCAGTCGACGCCGGTCGCGTCGGCGCGCTCGAGGAGCGGGTCATCGACGTCGGTCGTGTTCTGCACGTAGGCGACCGTGCTGCCCGCGTCGCGCCAGATGCGGTTGAGGAGGTCGAACGCGAGGTAGGTGGAGGCGTGGCCCAGATGGGTCGCGTCGTAGGGGGTGATCCCGCACACATACATCGACTGCTCGGGGGCCGTCGGGATCTCCACGGTGTCACGCAGGCGCGTGTCGAAGAGCCGGACGGGGCCGGCCGAGCCGGGCAGCTGTGGGACGGGTGTCTGCCTCCAGGTTTTCACCCGACCACTCTAGTGCCCGGCAGTGATGACCCCGAATCCGAGGAGGACATAGAGCGCGGCGCCCAGGCCGATGCGGTACCAGACGAAGAGCCGGTAGGAGTTGTGCGAGACGTACTTGAGGAACCAGCCGATGATGACGTAGCCGACCACGAAGGCCACGACGGTCGCGACGGCGGTCTCCCCGAGCCCGTAGGGTCCGCCGTCGAACCCGCCCTTGAGCGACTTGAACAGCTGGTACAGGCCGGAGCCGAACACCGCAGGGATCGCGAGCAGGAAGGAGTACCGCGCCGCCGCCTCCCGGGTGTACCCCATCGAGAGGCCCGCCGTGATGGTGCCCCCCGAGCGCGAGACGCCGGGGATGAGGGCGAGCGCCTGCGCGAAGCCGTAGGCGATGCCGTGCCCGGTGCTGAGGTGGTCGAGGGTGCGCGCGTGCCGGCCTGCGGCGTCGGCCACGGCGAGGATGAGGCCGAACACGATCAGCGTCGTCGCCGTGATCCAGAGCGAACGGAGCACCGTCTCGATCTGGTCCTGGAACAGGAGGCCGAGGACCACGATCGGAATGCTGCCGAGGATCACGAGCCACCCCATCCGGGCGTCCGGGTCGCTGCGGGGGACGCGCCCGACGAGGGAACGGGCCCAGGCCCCGACGATCCGGACGATGTCGCGCCAGAAGTAGATGATGACCGCGGTCTCCGTGCCCAGCTGGGTGATCGCCGTGAAGGCCGCGCCGGGGTCCTGGGCGTTGGGCAGGAACTCTCCCACGATCCGGAGGTGGGCGCTGGAGGACACGGGGAGGAATTCCGTCAGACCCTGGACGAGCCCGAGGAACGCGGCTTCGAGGAGATTCACGCGTGCCACTCTACGTGGGCGCGAGTGCCCAGCTGGGAATTCCCTGACAGCGGTGTCGCGTCCTCAGGGGAGCCCTGCCCGGCCCCCGCCGGTGTCCCGGGCCCTACTCGTCGCCTTCCTCTTCGTCGGCTTCGTCGTCTTCATCGCCGTCGCCGTCGTCTTCCTCGTCATCGTCATCGTCGTCGTCATCGTCCGAGTCCAGGAGGTCGAGCGGCAGGTCCTCGCCGTAGGCGTCGTAGAGGGCGTCGGAGTACGCCTCGAAGGCGTCGGCGACCGCGAAGAAGGCGGCCTCGACGGCGGGGTCGTCGTCGCCGCGCCGCGAGGCTGCCGCGACGAGGTGCTCCTCCAATGCAGCCGTGAGCGAACCGAGGGCGACGCGCGGATCAATGCTCATGGGTGCAACGGTAGTCTGAAACCATGGAGCGCGCCTAGGTTCCCGGTGGGGCACCGGCAGGCGCCGCAGCAGCACGAGGAAGCGAGGGCCATGAAGGAGCGGATCCTCTCCACGACGCAGTCGCTCACCGCGGGGGGCCGCCCCGCGGGACCGGGGCGGCAGTACGAGTACCTGGTCCTGTCAGTGGGCCCCGGGGACTCGCTCGCCGACGCCCGCCAACGGGTGCGCGAGCACTCGGAGTACGGGCGCTGGGAGCTCGAGCGGAGCCGGCTGTACATGGGCGGCGGCCGCCAGTACTGGCTCCGCCGCAAGGTGATGCTGGTCGAGCGCACGGCATAGCCGGGACGCTCGGCCGTCCGCACCGCTGTCCCGATCAGGTGCGGGCGATCAGGAGTGCGGCGCCACGTAGGGCAGCGGCACCGCGATCTTCCCGTGGGACCGTGGGATCGTGATCCCCGGGGCAAGCGCATCGATCGTCCGGTCCGCGTGGTCCAGGGCGGCAAGCACTCTCGCGTAGTCAGCCTCCGTCTGCGTCGAATGCCACGCCTCGGAGGCGGCCTGCAGCTCGCCCTGGTCGCCCATGATCACGCCCCAGTCGTCCACCTGCTGGGGCTCGTTCCCGCCGTAGACGTCTGCAGCGTCGCCGAACGCGTTCTGGGCGGTGCTGAGCAGGCCGCCCTGGTTCATGATGCTCCACCACATCTCGAACCGGTCCGTGTCGTGGGCCACGAGGTACTGGTGCCCTTGGTCGAAGCGGTCTCTGTACCAGTTGGCGCTGGTCTTCAGGGTCGCGACCGCGCGGGCCGGTGGGCTCTGGAACTGGGACGGATCCGTCAGCGGTCCGCCGGCCACGGGGACGGTGGTCGCGGCCTCGCTCGGCCCTCCTCCGGCATCCCCTGACGCGGGTGCCTCCACGGTCGGCGTGGGCCCCGCGGCGCCCTCGGCGCCCGGCCCCGTCGGGAGGGGCTGCGGGGTTCCGCACGCAGCGAGGCCGAGGGCGGCGACGAGCGCGGCGGCCCGGAGGCCGGCGCGCAGGGTCGACGGCGGCGCGCTGGACACCGCGCGGGAGCGACGCTTCCCCATGGCAGACCTCCCTGGAACTGGCGTCCGGTGGACCGATAGTGCGCGCCGTTCCGGGGCGCGGTCAAGGGCCTTTCGCAGCACTTCCGGCAGCAGATCCGCCCCGAGTAGTCCGCCGTGAGCGGGTGCGTACCGTTCGAGTAGTGGCCGCCCTGGCGGCCCTGCCCATTCGCGTGGAGACCACTCGTGACCGCGGCGGAGCGGGGGCTGTGTACTGGAGCCGGGCCCCGAGTTTCCCCACGCGGAGGTGATGCGGGAGCGGAGGGCCCGACGAGCCCGGGACGGCACCGGCCGCCCCGGCTCCCGTGCTAGTCGGCGAAGGGGGTCGAGCATCCATGGTGGCTTGGGAACTGCACCTCTTGGGGTCCTGGGAGCTGCTCAGGGATGGTGCTCCGCTGCCGATCGGCAGGCGCCAGCAGCGGCTCATCGCCTCGCTCGCCCTCATGGGCAGCCGCCCGCGCAGCTATCTGGCAGGCCTCCTGTGGCCCGAGAGCAGCGAGCACCAGGCGGCCGGGAACCTCCGCTCCTCCGTCTTCAAGCTCCGGCACCAGCTGCCGGACCTGCTGGACCGCAGCCTCGACCCGCTCCGGCTCGCCGACGGCATCATCGTGGATCTCGACCGGCTGCGCTGGGTGGCCCAGAAGGCGCTCGCGGGCACACTGCCGGGCGCCGGCGCCGAGGACCTCCTCTTCGGCTCCGAGCTGCTGCCGGGGTGGTACGACGACTGGGTCATGTACGAGCAGGAGCGCCTCCGCGGGCTGCGGGTGCTGGCGCTCGAGGCGATCGCCCGCAATCATCTCGCCACGGGGAACTACGAGGCCGCGATCTCGGCCGCACGGTACGCTGCGTCCCTGGAGCCGCTGCGCGAGTCCGCCCACAAGCTCATCAGCCGCGCCCAGACCGACAGCGGAAGCCGCGCGGACGCCCAGCGGACCCTGCTCGAGTTCCGGCGCAGGCTGTGGACCGAGATGGGCGTCGCCCCGGCCGAGCGGCAGGCCGTCAACCGGGGCCCCGCCGCGGCGCGCCCCCAACCCGCGTGGGCTCCGAGGGCGGGGGCCTCCCGCAACGAACACCGGTGATTGCCGCCTCTTGAGCACGACGACGGCCGGCGCCTTTCGCTGCGTAAGGCGCCGGCCGTCGTCGTGCTTCGCGCGCCCGGGAGGAGGACCGGCACACCACTACTAGGAGCCGGCGGCAGCTGCGGACCCCGACGCGGCATGCACGAGGCCGGCGGAGAGGGCCGCGGCGAAGGCGCCGCGCTTCTGATTGACGCCGCTGCAGGTGTCTGCCGCTTCGGGCTGGTCTGTGCCGTCCTGGCGCAGGCTCTCGCCCGGGGAGCAGGCGCGGTCCCGGTTGACCGACCACATGGACAGGCGGGCGATGCCGCGGTCGTGGACGAACCTGTTCAGGCCCTGGGCCGCCTGGAGGTCGAAGGTCTCCCCCACGACGTCGTTCGCCCCGATCATCGGCGTGAGGCCGAGCTTCTTCCACGCGGCAGCCTCCTTGCCCTGTCCGAGGCTGAAGATCTGCGCGAGCTGCGCGTGGGTGCTCGTGGCCGCCTTGATGGAGGTCTCCAGCATCTTCGGGCCGGAGGCGGGGCCCTCGTAGTCCATCGTCATGATGTTCACCCCGGCCAGGTCCACGCCTCCGCGGACCGTCTGGAGGACAACCGCGGAAGCCTCGGGGGCCAGCCCCTGGGCCGTCACGGGCAAGGTCAGCCACACCTGGGGCATGCGGGCCGGGCCCAGGTCACCGAGGACCTGACGGAGGGCCTCGGCGCGCCGTTCGGTCGCCTCGACGTCCGTGAGGTTCCGTGCCTCGATGTCGAAGTCGAGGACGTCGGGGGCGTACCGTTCGATCACCTTCCTGTAGGCCTGGGCGAGCGCCTGGGCGTCCGGGCAGGCCCTCGCGAGCTCATCGCCGGCCGCGCCCCCGAACGAGAGCGCCACACCGTGTCCCTTCTGGCGCAGGCGGCTCACGCGCTGGTCGAGGTCCAGCTCGGCCGCCGCCCTGTCCAGCGTGTACTGGCCGCCCCACGAGGGCTCGCACGGGTTGGCCGGGTCTGCGATGACGAAGGCGAGGACGGCCTTTCCATCGGGATTCGTGTCGTCAAAGGGGTAGAGGGGCTTCAGGGTCACGTCGGCGTACCCGCCGAACCACCCAGAGCTGCCTGCGCTGGAAGGGGCGGACGGTGGGGCGGACCCGGAGGCCTGTCCGGACGCGGCGCCGGAGGCCGGGGTCGTCGCCCCGGGCCCCGGCGTCGCCGGGCCGCCCGATGCCGTGCTGCCCGCTCCCGTCCCGCCGAACGAGCAGGCCGCGAGCGTCATGCCAACCGCGACGGCTGCGGCCAGGAGTCGCAGCCCGAGGAGGAGGACGGGGCTCCTGTGCGGTGATGGCAGGTCGGACATGGGATTCAGCCCCTGCTCACCGGGAGTCGCTGGAGAGCATGGGCAGGGCAGAGTCCGTGGACATCGCGGGGACGACCGCGGGCTTGCCCGCACGCGGCTTCTCGCGCGCCGGTGTCTGGACGGCCTGATTCGCCGCCGACGCCGACGGGACCAGCACGCTGTTGGTCCGTTCGGGCCGGTACCAGCCCACCATGCGGCCGCGCGCTGCATGCACGAGAGACCCGTAGAGCACGTAGGCCCGCAGCGGCTCGTAGATGAGCCGGTAGAGGGGCACCATGAGGAGGTGGCGTGGGCTCTCTCGGACCATGAGCACGGCCACGATGGAGATGATCAGGTGTGCCCCGGCGACGAAGGCTGCGAAGATCGCGATCGGCGCCCACTGCCCCTGGGCCAGGATGATGCCCGCCACGACGAAGGTCATCGGCATGAAGACCAACGGAATGAGCACCGAGATCAGCGCATACGGCATGCTCACGAGGCCCAGCACCCCGTACCGGGGGTTGAACAGCATCCGCCGGTGCTTGTACAGCGCCTGGATGTTGCCGTAGGTCCACCGCAGGCGCTGCTTGGCGAGGCCCTTGAGGGTCATCGGGGCTTCCGTCCAGGCCACCGCCTTGTTCTCCTGCACGATGCTGTATCCCAGGCTCTGGATCGTCAGCGTGAGGTCGGAGTCCTCGGCCAACGTGTCGTGGGAGTAGCCGCCCGCCCGGACCAGGGCTTCCCGCCGCCAGGCGGCGCACGCCCCGGGCACGATCGAGATCGCCCCGACGGCACCCTCGGCCATCCTCGTCACGCAGATGCCCGAGATGTACTCGAGGGCCTGCCAGGCCGTGACGATGTTGTGCCGGTTGCCGACCTTCACGTGGCCGGCAACTGCCCCGAGCGGCTTCTTGTGCGAGGGGTCGAGGAAGTGCCGTGCGAACATCCTGATCGTCTGCGGCTCGAAGATCGTGTCGCCGTCGAGCGTGACGACGACGTCGCCGCGCGAATGGGCGATCCCATTGTTGCTCGCGGCCGACTTCCCCCCGTTGGGCTGGTCGATGACACGCAGCTGCGGCCACAAGCGGGCGTACTCCCGCAGGATGGCGAGCGTGCGATCGGTCGAGCCGTCATTCACCGCCACGACCTCGAAGGCCGGGTAGTCGCTGGCCCTCAGCGCATCGAGGGTCTTCGTGACCACGGCTTCCTCGTTGAAGACCGGGAGGATCACGCTGACGAAGGGAAGCTGCGCCTCCGGGATCACCTCCCAGTGCTTCCTGTGCTGCCGGCCATTGGAGATGAGCGCGAGGATCACGTACAGGACCGACATGATGGTCAGCGATCCGATCCCGAACCAGAACAGCCACGAGATCACGATGTCCGGGACGATCGTCAGCGACGCGGCGACCGCCACCGTCGCCAGGTCGTCGGCGTTGGGCGTGATCGTCTGCGGGAGCTCCTGGGGGGTCAGCAGGGGTGCCAGCGTCGTGAAGGTGTAGCCCTCGGCCTTGGCCTTGGTGATGAAGTCTTGGAGCATGCGGACGGTGCCCTGGCGGTCCCCGCCGCCGTCGTGCATGAGGACCACGTGGCCCCTGCCGTCCAGCTGTGGCGTGGGGATGGTCGCCCCGGGCGGGTAGGACCAGTCCTCCGTGTCGAGGTCGAAGTCCACGTGGATGTACCCGAGCTGCTGGGCCTCGAGGACGCCCACGGGGCTCCCCTGCGGGTTGCCCTCCGGGAGGCGGAACAGCCGCGACGCGTAGCCCGTGAGGCCCCGGACGAGGTGATCGTTGCCGATCAGCTCCTCGCGGTTGATGACGTCCGGGTTGTTCGTGAACTGCGCGTGAGTCAGGGTGTGGTTCCCGACCATGTGGCCCTCGCGCACCTCCCGCTGGAGGATCGCCGGGAACGAGGACATCTCGTAGCCCACGTTGAAGAACGTGGCGGGCACCTTCTCCTTGGACAGGACGTCCAGGATCGCCGGCGTATTGCGCGGGTCGGGGCCGTCGTCGAACGTGAGGATCAGCTGCTTGTCGGCGGGGACCCCCCAGTTGTCGATCACATAGGGGTGGTCCCCGATGGACCTGGCCTCGTCCGGCGTCGCCTGGCGGAAGATGGTGTTGCTGAACGGGTCCTTGAGGTACACATTCCTGCCCTGGCGGACGGTCAGCTCGATCCTCTGGAAGATGCCGTTCTCGTCGCCGACCACCGGCATGTCCTCAACGTCGTCCTGCGCGAGCAGCTGCCGGGGGTACGCCGGCGAGGTGTTCAGGGGCGCCGCCCACAACGGGGCCGTGGCGCTGGGCAGGATCCACACCAAGGGGACGGTCAGGACGATGAACACCGTCACGAGGGTGCCCAGCACCCGCGACCAGCGGTTCCCGCTCGGGTCGAAGAAGACGGGCTTCCCTGCGCCGGGTTGCGGACGTCTCATGGAGGAACCCCCGATGAAGTGAGGCAGCACGGTTGGTTTGGGGAGGGCCCTCGGCGACGTGCACTGCACGCGCCGGAGTGAACTGGCTGTCCGGTCTCCCTTGTGGCCCGGTGAGCTTGTGGCTCGTAGAAGGAGTAGAGCGGGAGGGCCGTTGCGTCGCCGTTATCAGTGGGACGCCGGCGCCGCCGCCCGCCATCCGCGGCCGATAACGCAGGCGCAACGGACGCTGGGATTCACTCGTCTGCGATGGCAGGGGGACCGGGAATGGCCCGTCGTCGAGCCGTCCGGAGGGGGGCCATCGCGGAGGCAGGGCGGGAGCAGAACCGCCGGCCCCGCCGTCGTGCCCGGTGCCCTGGGAGCACCCTGTCTCGGAAGAGGTACAGCTGATGGGGATCGATTTCGGAAAGATGCTCCGGGCCGAACGCCTCCGGCGCGGACTCACCCAGGCGCAGTTGGGCGAAGGGGCCTACGAGCCGAGCTACATCTCGATGCTGGAGACCGGCCGTCTGGAGCCCTCGGCGCAGGCGATCCAGGAGCTCTCGGGGCGGCTGGCCAGCGCGCCCCACGCGATGCCGTGGTGGAGCGGGCCACCGATGCCTGCGGAGGCCGAGTACGTCTTCTCGAGCCTGTGTGCGCAGGCGGCCTGCGACGTGCGGGAGTACGCGCGGGCTTCCTCCCACGCGGCCATTGCGGCCCGCCTTGCCCGGGAAGGCGCGGACACGTCCGGCTGGTGGGAGATGACCTTCATCCAAGCCGAATGCCTCATGCGCGAGGGCAGGCTCACCCGGTCCCTCCGCACTGCGCGGGACCTGCTCGAGCACTCCGCGCTCGCCGGAGACCGCGAACTCGAGGCGCGCGCCCACCAGCTCTACGCGGAGATCTGCCACCGGCACGGACGGCTCGAGGCTGCGCTCGAGCACGCCCACCGCGCCACGGAACTCTCCGAGGGCTTCTCGTCCCGCTCCACGACCCGCGTCGCCTCGCTCTGCTCGCTCATCCACGCCCTCACGGACGGCGGCAGGATCGAGGCGGCGTGGGAGTGGTGCGCGAACCTCGGAGCGCTCGTCGCGAAGGCGCCGATGGACCGCCTGGTATGCCGGGCGGAATGGGTCATCGGAAAGGTTGCCTTCGTGCGGTCGGACGAATCCGAGGGCGCGCGGCACCACGAGCGGGCCGCGCAGTTCCTGCTGGCCCTCGAGGACATCGAGCTGTGGGCCCGCTTCAACCGGAGTTCTGCGGCGGCACGGCTCGAGGGAGGCATCCTCGGACCCGACACGCTCACCGCGATCGAGCGCGCCGAGCTGGCGCTCGTCATCGCCGGCGGCAGCGATGCCGACCAGCTCGAGACCGCGTTGGTCCGTGCCCGGTGGCTCTACCTGACCGGCCAACTGGCGGAGTCAGCCCAGCTCCTCCAGGGCATCAACAGGGAGAGGAACCTCCTGGGCCCCCACGTCACCGCCGAGGCGTGCCTCCTGTACGGCCAGTGCCTCAAGGACCTCGGCCAGCACGACGAGGCGCTGCGGGCCCTCGAGGAAGCCCATGAGCAGTTCATGTACGCGGGCATCCCGCTCAAGGCCGAGCAGGCCAGGGAACGGATCCTCGAGCTGCGCCAGGCCGCGCTCGTCGAGGCCGACGTCCCCGAGGCGGTTCCCGGACCGGTCGGGCCCTTGAGCCCCGGCTGACCCGGTTCCCGGGCGGCACCGGCCGCTAGTCCTCGAGCGGTCCCAGGAGGTTCGTCGCGACGGTGGAGTGCGCCGACTCGGGATCGGAGGGGTGGTACAGGCCGGCGAGGACGTCCCGGTACAGCCGCTCGAGCTCGTTGCCGCGGAAGTAGCCGCCGCCCCCGCCCACGCGCATCGCGCCGTCCACCACGGCCTTCGCGGACTGGGTGGCGCGGTGCTTGAGGCCGCTCAAGTGGCGGAACCAGGCACTCCCCCGGTCCACGCCGGCGTCCAGGTCCGCGGCGACCGTGTCGATCTGCGGGACGATGCCGTCGACCGCCATGCCGAGCTCGGCGATCTGCCACCGGATGTCCGGGTCCTGGGAGTAGGGCCGGCCGCCGCTGCGGTGCGAGCGGCGGCGGTGGGCCGCGGCGACCGCGAGGTCGAGCGCCCGCTCGGCGATGCCGGTGTACACCGCCGCGAGGAGCGTCTCGAACACCGCGAAGATGCCGAACACGAGCAGGTCGGGGTGGGGGCCGACCGGCAGCCGGCGCACGATCCGGTCCGCCGGGGCGACGGCGCCCTCCAGCACGGTGGTGCGCGACTGGCTGGCCCGCATGCCGAGAGTGTCCCAGTCGTCGAGGTGCCGCCAGCCCGGCCGGTCCCGGCGGATGAAGCCCCATACGAGGGCCGGCTCATCCCCGGTGGTGTCCTTGCCGAAGGTGCCCATGCGGGTCCAGGCGGGCGCGAGGCTCGTGAAGACCTTGGTGCCCCTGAAGCTGTAGCCGCCGTCCGGCTGCGGGACGGCCTCGGTCACGGAGTCGAACAGGACCGCGTCGTTGCCGGCCTCGGAGACGCCGAAGGCGAACACCTCCCCCGCGGCGGCCTCGTCGAGGACGAAGGCGAGGCTCTCGTCGCCCCGGTCGGCCAGCAGCTTGGCCACGCCGGTCCAGACGAGGTGCATGTTGACCGCGAGGGCCGTCGCGGGCGCGGCCTGGGCGAGGCGCCGCTGGAGGCGCACGACGTCGGCCATCCCCGCTCCCAGCCCGCCCTCGCCTTCGGGCACGAACGCCTTCAGGTACCCGGCCGCCACGAGGGCGTCGAGGTCCTCCTGGAAGAACTCGTTGCGCTCGTCGTAGCCGGGCGCGCGCGAACGGATCTCCTCCAGGAGCGCCTCGGGCAGGACGGCGGCAGGATCGAGTGCCACGCTCCCCCTCCTCTTGTTGTGGGGTCTCTGGCGGGCCGTTGCGGGGTCTCTGGCGGCCCGTCGAGTGTCAGCGGCCGGGTCAGTACGAGGTCAGCAGGCGGCGCAGCACGCGCGCGCCGAACTGGAGCGAGTCCGCGGGGACGCGCTCGTCCACGCAGTGGAACATGGCCGGGAAGTCCAGATCGCCCGGGAGCCGGAGCGGGGCGAAGCCGTAGCCGGTGATGCCGAGCCTGCTCAGCGACTTGTTGTCGGTGCCTCCGGAGAGCGTGTACGGCAGCACGACGGCGTCCGGGTCCTCCGCGGCGAGGGCGCCCACCATCGCCTCGACGAGGGGCCCCTCGAACGGGGTCTCGAGGGAGACGTCCTGGTGGATGTAGCTGAACTCGATGCCGTCGCCGGCCAGTTCCTTGAGCTTGGCCAGGACGAGCTCGTCCTGGCCTGGGAGGGTGCGTGTGTCCACGCGCGCCTCGGCGGTGCCCGGGATGACGTTGTCCTTGTAGCCGGCCTTGAGGACGGTGGGATTGGACGTGTTCTGGAGGGTGGCGCCGACGAACCGGGCCACTGTGCCGAGTTCCTTGAGGAGGATCTCGGGGTTCTCCGGATCGAACTCGACCCCGGTGAGCTCGGTGACGCCGTCGAGGAACCACCGCGTGGTGTCGGTGATCTCGATGGGCCAGGTGTAGTCGCCGATGCGGGACACGGCCCGGGCGAGCCGCGTCACGGCGTTGTCGTCGTTGACTTGGGATCCGTGGCCGGCGCGGCCGGCAGTCTTGAGGCTCAGCCAGCCCAGACCCTTCTCGGCCGTCTGGAGGAGGTAGGCCCGCTTGCCGCCGATCTGCGCCGAGAAGCCGCCGACCTCGCTGATGGCCTCGGTGGCGCCGTCGAACAGCTCGGGCCGGTTGTCGACCGCCCAGCGGGCGCCGTACGCTCCGCCGGCCTCCTCGTCGGCGAACATAGCGATGACGAGGTCCCGGCGCGGCCGCGTGCCGGTGCGCCGCATCTCGCGGACCACAGACAGGATCATGGCGTCCATGTCCTTCATGTCCACAGCGCCGCGGCCCCAGATGAGCCCGTCCTTGAGCTCCGCCGCGAACGGGTCGACGCTCCAGTCCTCCTTCTGGGCAGGGACGACATCGAGGTGACCGTGGACCACGAGGGCGCCGGCCTCGGGGTCGGCGCCCTCGAGGCGCACCACCACATTCGCCCGGCCGGGCGCTGACTCGAACAGCTCCGGCTCGAGCCCGACCTCTGCGAGGAGGCCGGCGGCGTACTCGGCGGCGGCTCGCTCCCCCGGCCCCGAGCCGTCTCCGAAGTTGGAGGTGTCGAAGCGGATGAGGTCCTGGCAGATGCGCACCACCTCGTCCTCGGCGGTGGCCTGGCCCTGGGCGGCATGGTCGGTCATGGGTCCTCCTCAGCGTCTCCGGTGCCTCCAGCCTAGTCCCGCACCCCTGCGGGCCCTGCCTCCAGCGGCCCGGGCACCGATTTCGGCTTGCGGCCCGGATCGTGTAGAGTCTTTCTCGCTGCCCGGGAGGGAAACGAGTGATCGGTTCGCTTCCGGAGTGCTGCCTGCGCGGGTGGCGGAATGGCAGACGCGCTAGCTTGAGGTGCTAGTGCCCGAATAGGGCGTGGGGGTTCAAGTCCCCCTCCGCGCACCGATGGAGCCCCGGTCATCTGACCGGGGCTCCTCTTGTCTGTCCGGACGTTCCGACCGCCTTCTCGCTGGGCGGCCCGCGCGGCCCCGGTGTGCGCGTAGCAGGGACCGGGATGGTGTATGGTTATATACCGCTGCCGAGGACGGAAACCGTGGTTTCCCAAGTCTTCGGAGGCTGCCCGCGCGGGTGGCGGAATGGCAGACGCGCTAGCTTGAGGTGCTAGTGCCCGAATAGGGCGTGGGGGTTCAAGTCCCCCTCCGCGCACAGACGGAGCCCCGGTCTTCTGACCGGGGCTCCTTTGCGTTGCCGATCAGCATTCCCGGGCCAGCCATGCACGGCCCGGGCGCGCAAAGCTCACGCGGCCGTGTGGAAGACGTACTCTCCGCCCGGGAACTCGACCCTGTGGCCCATCAGCTCCCGCGTCCCGGGCAGCGGGGGCGCGGTTGATCTGTACCGGTGCCCGGTCGGAGTGGTGACCGTGACGGCGTGCCGCGACGACGTGGTCGTGATGGCGGATCGGGGCGTCGCACCAGGGATTCCGGCAGGTCTGGTCCCGGAGGGCGATGAAGTCCTTGAGGCCCGGCGGGAATGCTCGGGACCTCGACTCCAGGGGCGTCAGCGACCCTGTGGTCGGCGAAGCATAGATGCGACGGAGCGCCGCGTCCGGCGAGGCGAGGACGAGGTCCCGGGCGATCTGAGCCGGCAGGACTCCATAGCCCGCGAGCGCGGAGGGTTCCGGGGTGCCGGCGAGCAGGGCAGCATCGGACATCACCAGATTCACGGCGATCCGGAGATCCTCGGCGCGCCTTTGCCCCGTGATCCGCTCGACGAGCGTATCTGCGTGGCCCAGGTCCCGATGACGGCACCGCTTGGCGACTCCTTCGAACATAGTTTCGATTTTATCGGGCCAGCCCTGTTCCGACCCAGTCCTGTGGAGGACAAGTCGAGCCCCTCGGAACGAACGGCGCCGCCCGCCCCGCCGAAGGGGGACGGGCGGCGCCGAGGCGACCACGCGCCGTCGTCCGTCTGACTGGCAGCGTCAGGAGCCAGCCGGCGGCTCAGGAGAGCCGCGACACCGACCCGACGAAGTGCCGTCGGCCGGACTTCGCGTGCCACCCGACGTAGTCCGAGCGTTCCCAGGCCCCCTCGGCATCCACCGAGTCGGAGATGTTCAGCGCCACCCGCGCGGGCAGGAACACCGGCGCCTCGAACGCCACGTCCCACACGAACGCGTCGCCCTTCGCGGGCCCCACCTCGGCCAGGGCGCGCGAGGCCGTGTACATCCCGTGGGCGATGGACCGGCGCATCCCGAGCGCCCGAGCCGAGATCGAGCTCAAGTGGATGGGGTTGAAGTCGCCCGACACGGCCGCGTACTCGCGCCCGGTCTCGGACCCGAGCCGCCACAGGGCCGTGGGAAGCGGCGCGCGGAAGTCCTCGCGCGCCCCGTTCGCGAGGGGCTTGTCCACGCCGGGCAGGAACACGCCCTTGGCGAGGTAGGTGGAGACCCCGCGCCACACCGGCTCCCCTCCCCCGCCGTGCGCCCCTCCCCGGCGCACCTCGGCCACGACATCGACCTGGGTCCCGGCGCGGTGCCCCGCGAGGTTCTCGGCCCAGGCCATCACGTCGAGTTCGTCGGCGTAGGAGATCGGCTCCCGGTACTCGATGTGGTTGCGCAGGTGCACCATGCCGAGCAGGGGCAGCGGGAAGTCCTCGCGCCCCATGAAGCTCATCGCCACCGGGAAGGCCAGCGCGTGCACGTACCCGGCGGGCACCACGTCCCGCGCGGACTCGCCGAGCAGGTGCTGGTACTCGGTGACCTTGGCGAGGTCCGGACGCACGACGGCGGCGTGGTGCCGGGCGGCGGGCAGCCTCGGGGCGGTCCTGCGCGGCGCCACGAGGGCCCGGGCTGCCTCGGCCGCGGCCGCGACGTAGAGCTTGGACAGGGACGGCACCTCCGTGAGCTCGACCGTCTCGGTCCCCCGGGCCGGCGCGCTCACTGGCCCACCAGGTTCTGCCCGCACACCCGCAGCACGTTGCCGGAGATGCCCCCGGCCGCGTCGGAGGCCAGGAACGCTATCGCCTCGGCCACGTCCAGGGGCAGCCCACCCTGCTGGAGGGAGTTGAGGCGACGGGCCACCTCGCGGGTCGCGAACGGGATCTTGGCCGTCATCTCGGTCTCGATGAACCCTGGGGCGACGGCGTTCGCGGTCCCACCGGACGCGGCGAGCCGGGCCGCGGTGGACCGGACCATCCCGATGACCCCCGCCTTGGAGGCCGCATAGTTGGTCTGGCCGCGGTTGCCCGCGATGCCCGAGGTCGACGCGACCGAGACGATGCGGAACCCCTCGCCCAGCCTGCCGGAGCCGAGCAGCGCGTCGTTGATGTGCAGCTGGGCCGCGATGTTGACGGCGATGACCGAGTCCCAGCGCCCCGCGTCCATGTTCGCCAGCAGCTTGTCCCGGGTGATGCCGGCGTTGTGCACGAGGATGTCGAGGGCGCCGTGCCGGCCGAGGGCGTGCTCGAGGATCCGCTCGCCCGCCTCGGGCCTGGTGATGTCGAGCTGGAGGGCGGTGCCGCGCACCTCGTTGGCGACCTTCGCGAGGGAGTCGCCGGCCGCGGGCATGTCCACGACGACGACCTTGGTCCCGTCCCGGGCGAGGGCCCGCGCGATGGCCGCACCGATCCCGCGCGCGGCCCCGGTGACTACCGCGACCTTCCCCGCGAGGGGCTTCTCGGGATCGCCAGGCAGCTCGCCCTTGGCGGTGCCGACGGTGAGGAACTGCCCGTCCACGAACGCCGACCGCCCCGAGAGGAGGAAGCGCAGCGCCCCGAGCGCGCTGGGGGCGTCCGCCTGGACGCCCTCGGCGAGCAGGATCCCGTTGCCAGTCGCCCCGCTGCGCAGCTCCTTGGCCAGCGAGCGCAGGATGCCGTCCACTCCGGCCCGGGCGGCGGCGAGCGCGGGCTCGTCCGCCGTGGAGGAGCGCCGCGACACCGTCACGACGCGCGCATTCGGGGCCAGCGAGCGCAGGGCGCGGCCGGCGGCCAGGATGGGCGCGGACAGCTCCTCCGGGCGCGCCACCTCGTCGAGGGCGAGCACGATCCCGCCGAGCTTCGCCGCCCCTCCCCTTCCGGAGCGGGCCGCCGCGCCAGGCGAGGCGGACGACGACGGCGAGGCACCGGCGTCGTCCGTCCCACCCGCGGCTGGAGACACTGCGGGATCCCTGAGCACCTCGACGTCCCAGCCCTTCAGCGCGGTCTCGAGGGCGTCTGCCCCCGCACCCGCGCCGATGAGCAGCACGGGCCCGGGCACGAGCGGCGCGCCGGGCTCGTACCGGCGCAGAGCCACGGGCTGCGGGAGGCCCAACCGCTTGGCGAGGTCCCGGCCCCAGCCGCGCGAGACGAAGTCGGTGTACTTGTCAGCCATGCCTGTTCCCCTTCCCTCGCCCTCAGCGTCCCTCGAGGACGGCGACGACGCCCATGCCGCCGGCCGCGCAGACGGAGATGAGCCCGCGGGCCGGGCGGCCGAGGTCCCCGGCGCGGTTGCGCTCGTGGAGCTGCTTGGCGAGGGTCGCGACGATGCGGCCGCCGGTCGCGGCGAACGGGTGCCCGGCGGCGAGCGAGGAGCCGTTGACGTTGAGCTTGGCGCGGTCCACCTTGCCGAAGGCGCCGTCGAGGCCGAGGCGCTCGCGGCAGAAGTCGGCGTCCTCCCACGCGGCGAGCGTCGCGAGCACGGTGCCGGCGAAGGCCTCGTGGATCTCGAAGTAGTCGATGTCCTCGAGGGTCAGGCCGAGGCGGCCGAGCAGGCGCGGCACCGCGAACACGGGCGCCATGAGGAGTCCGTCCTTGCCGTGCACGAAGTCGACGGCCGCGGCCTCGCCGTCCACGACGTCGGCGAGGATGGGCAGGTCCCGCTCGGCGGCCCAGTCCTCGGAGGCGAGCAGCACCGTGGAGGCGCCGTCGGTGAGCGGGGTCGAGTTCCCGGCGGTCATGCTGGCCTCGGAGCCGAGCTGGCGGCCGAAGACCGGCGAGAGCTTGCCGAGCTTCTCCATCGAGGTGTCGGCGCGCAGGTTGGAGTCCTTCGTGAGCCCGCGGTACGGGGTCACGAGGTCGTCGAAGAAGCCCCGCTCGTACGCCGCGGCGAGGTTGCGGTGGGAGGCGAGCGCGAGCTCGTCCTGGGCCTCGCGGGTGATGTTCCACTGCTTCGTGGTCAGGGCCTGGTGCTCGCCCATCGACAGGCCGGTGCGGGGCTCGTTGGTGCCCGGCGCCATCGGGGCGAGGTCCTTGGGGCGCAGCTTCGAGGCGGCCTTGAGCTTCTGCTGCAGGGTCTTGGCGCGGCTGAGCTCGAGGATCGTCTCGCGCAGCCCCTCGCTGACCACGATCGGGGCGTCCGAGGCGGAGTCGACCCCGCCGGCGATCGCCGAGTCGAGGCGTCCGAGCTTGATCTTGTCGGAGAGCTGGAGGACGGTCTCGAGGCCCGTCGCGCAGGCCTGCTGCACATCGTAGGCCGGGGTGTCCGGGCGGAGCGCCGAGCCCAGGACGGACTCCCGGGTGAGGTTGAAGTCGCGGCTGTGCTTGAGGACAGCGCCAGCGGCGACCTCGCCGATCTGCTCGTCCTGCAGCCCGAACCGGGCCACGAGCCCGTCGATGGCTGCGGTGAGCATGTCCTGGTTGGAGGTGCGGGTATAGGCGCCGTTGGCCCGCGCGAACGGGATCCGGTTGCCGCCGACGACGACGGCCTTGCGGATGCCGGGAGAGGAAGGGGTGGGCATAGCGTCCTCCGGTCGAGAGCTGTGATCTGAATTACCGATACCTAGCGTACCTGATACGCTGAGTACCGTGAACCAATCCACCGCGAACGACGCCGTCGCGTCGCCGGGCGTCGACGGGCGCACCGCGCGCTGGGCGAGCCACCGCGAGGAACGCCGCGCCGAGCTGGTCCGCGCCGCCCGCAGGGCCGTGCACCGGCTCGGCCCCGACGTGCCCATGGAAGACATCGCCGCGGCCGCCGGCACCTCGAAGTCCGTCTTCTACCGGTACTTCCGGGACAAGGCGGGGCTGCAGGCGGCCATGGGCTCCCTCGTCCTGGCCCAGATGCAGGAGCGCATCGCAGCCGCGGCCGCCGCCGCGCAGACGCCGTACGAGGGGCTGCGGGCCATGGTCGCCGCCTATCTCGGCATGGCCGCGCGCTCGCCCCACGTGTACGAGTTCGTCACGCGGGTCCCGGCGGACCCCGACCGCGCCTTCGGCAGCTTCTTCGACGCCGTCGGGTCCATGATCCAGGCCCCCATGGCCCGGTACCTCGGCCCCGCCGCCTCCGCGACGCTCGACTACTGGCCCCCGGCCGCGATCGGGCTCGTCCGCGCCGCCGGCGAGCGCTGGCTCACCGCCGCGCCGTCGGCCCACAAGCCCTCTCTCGACGACATGGCAGGCCTGATCACCGACTGGCTCTTCGCGGGGATCGCCGCCCAGGCGACCGGTCCCGTCGGAGGAGCCGCCGGCGCCGACCACGGGCCGCGCCCGGCCGCACCCCTTCCACCACAGGAGACACGATGACCCACCAGACCACTGGACCCTCCACCTCCGCCGAGGCGGACACCGACCTGGCAGACCTCGAGCAGTCGCCCCAGGTCGACGTCGCCGCGCTGGGAGAGCTGCTGCTGGGGACCTGGGCCGACGTGCGCAGGCAGGCCCGCGAGCTCGCCGCGCGTCCCGAGCTGCACAAGCTCGAGGGCCTGACCTACACGGAGCACCGCGAGCGCGTGCTCGGCCAGCTCAAGTACCTCGTGGACCACCGCGCCATCCAGCGGGCCTTCCCCAAGGAGCTCGGCGGCGAGGACAACCACGGCGGCAACATCGCCGGCTTCGAGGAGCTCGTCACCGCGGACCCGTCGCTCCAGATCAAGTCCGGCGTGCAGTGGGGCCTGTTCGGCGCGGCCGTCCTGCACCTCGGCACCGCGGAGCACCACGCGAAGTGGCTGCCGGACATCATGGACCTCACGGTGCCGGGCGCCTTCGCCATGACCGAGATCGGCCACGGCTCCGATGTGGCGAGCATCGGCACCACCGCCACCTACGACCCCGAGACTGGCGAGTTCGTCCTCAACACCCCATTCCGGGCGGCGTGGAAGGAGTACCTGGGCAACGCGGCCAAGGACGGCATCGCGGCCGTGGTGTTCGCCCAGCTCATCACCCGCGGCGTCAACCACGGCGTCCATGCCTTCTACGTCCCCATCCGCGACCCGCAGACCAAGGAGTGCCTGCCCGGCGTCTCGAGCGAGGACGACGGCATCAAGGGCGGGCTCAACGGCATCGACAACGGCCGGCTCGCCTTCGACCACGTGCGCATCCCGCGCACGAACCTGCTCAACCGCTACGGCGACGTGGCCGAGGACGGCACGTACAGCTCGCCCATCTCCACCCCGGGCCGGCGCTTCTTCACGATGCTCGGCACCCTCGTGCAGGGCCGCGTCTCGCTCGACGGCGCCGCCGTCGCCGCCTCCAAGGTGGGCCTCACCGCCGCGATCCGGTACGCGGCCGAGCGCCGCCAGTTCAATGCCTCCTCGGACACCGCCGAGGAGGTCCTGCTGGACTACCAGCGCCACCAGCGGCGCCTCTTCCCGCTGCTGGCCGCGACCTACGCGATGAGCTTCGCCCACGAGGAGCTCCTGGCGAAGTTCGACGGCGTGTTCTCCGGCGCGCAGGACACGGACGAGGACCGACAGGACCTCGAGACGCTCGCCGCGGCCCTCAAGCCCCTGTCCACGTGGCACGCGCTCACCACGCTCCAGGAGTGCCGCGAGGCGTGCGGCGGCGCAGGGTTCATGATCGAGAACCGCTTCGCGTCCCTGCGCGCCGACCTCGACATCTACGTGACCTTCGAGGGCGACAACAACGTGCTGCTGCAGCTCGTCGCCAAGCGGCTCCTGAACGACTACGCCAAGGAGTTCCGGACCATGAACGTCGGGGCGCTCGCGAAGTTCGCGCTCGGCCAGGCCCGCGGCGTCGCCCTCAAGACGGGCCTGGGCGCCGTGGCCCAGTTCGTGGCGGACTCCGGCCGCGCGCAGCGCTCCGCCCTCGCGCTGCGGGACCCCGACACGCAGCGGCTCCTGCTGGCCGAGCGGGTCCAGACCATGGTGGCGCAGGCGGCGCAGGCGCTCGCCGGAGCCACCAAGCTCCCCCAGGCAGAGGCTGCCGCCCGCTTCAACGCCCACCAGAACGAGCTCATCGAGGCCGCCCGGGCCCACGGCGAGCTGCTCCAGTGGGAGGCGTTCACCGAGGCCCTCGAGAAGATCGAGGACCCGGGCACCAAGCAGGTCCTCACGTGGCTGCGCGACCTGTTCGGCCTGACCCTCATCGAGGCCCACCTGGAGTGGTACCTCATGAACGGCCGGCTCTCCATGCAGCGCGGGCGCACCGTCGGCGAGTACATCAACCGCCTGCTCGCGAGGCTGCGTCCGCACGCCCTCGACCTCGTCGAGGCGTTCGGCTACACGCAGGACCACCTGCGGGCGACCGTCGCGAGCGGCATCGAGGCCCGGCGGCAGGAGGAGGCCGCGGCCTACTTCGCCGCGCTGCGTGCCTCCGGCGAGGCGCCCGTGAAGGAGAAGGACCTGAAGAAGTAGGTCCCTTCCCCCTCCCCGCGGCCGGGTCTAGCCTGAAGGCAGGACCCGGCCGCACCGGTGCCCGGGGCACATCAGGAGGAATCCATGGTCGAGGGATGGGGCCGCAGGGGCCCGTGGGACATGATGCCGGAGGGCATGCGCAGGTTCGGCTTCCCCGAACAGTTCAAGCGCTTCGTCGACGAATGGGAGACGGCGTGGCTGCGCACCGAGCAGTTCCGCGACGGCGATGACCTCGTGGTGCGCGCCGAGCTGCCGGGGGTCGACCCCGAGCGGGACGTCGAGGTGACGGTCCAGGACTCGACCCTCTCGATCAAGGCCGAGCGGCGCGAGGACACGGCCAACCGGACCAAGGGCGGCTACCGCAGTGAATTCCGCTATGGCTCGTATGCGCGCACCGTCGACCTCCCGCGCGGGGCGCGCGGCGAGGACGTGAAGGCGAGCTACCACGACGGCGTGCTCGAGGTGCGCGTGCCCGTCGCCCCGGAGGCCGGGCCCGGGCCCACCAAGGTCAACGTCAGCCGAGACTGAAACCGGGCTGGGTCCCGCCAGCAGGAACCACGACGGCGGCGGCGCCCCCCTCACGGGGTGCGCCGCCGCCGTCGTGCGCTCGCTTCTCGCCTCCAGCCTACGCGAGTACCGACCGGTAGACCTCGAGGGTGGTCTCGGCGATGCTCTCCCACGAGAAGTTCGCCTCGGCGCGGACGCGGCCTGCCTCGCCCATGGCGCGGGCCCTCGCCGGATCCGACACGACCTCGGTCAGGGCCGCCGCGAAGTCCGCCACGAACTTCTCCGCGTCCAGCGGCGTTCCCGTGCCGTCGCTGACCTGCTCGATCGGGACGAGCAGGCCGGTGGTGCCGTGGTCGACGACCTCGGGGATGCCGCCGGTGGCGGTGGCCACGACCGCCGCGCCGCACGCCATCGCCTCGAGGTTCACGATCCCGAGAGGCTCGTAGATGCTCGGGCACGCGAACGCCGTCGCGTGGCTGAGGACCTGGATGAGCTCGGCGCGCGGGAGCATCCGCTCGATGAGGACCACACCCTCGCGCTCGGCGCGCAGGCCGTCGATCAGGGCCGCCGTCTCGGCCGCCAGCTCCGGGGTGTCCGCGGCGCCGAGGCAGAGGACCAGCTGGACGTCCGCGGGGAGCTTCGACGCCGCACGGAGCAGGTACGGCACACCCTTCTGGCGGGTGTTGCGGCCCACGAACACCACCGAGGGCTTCGCCGCGTCGATCCCGAGCCCGGCCAGATGCTCCGTGCCCTCGTCGCGGCCCCACAGTGAGACGTCGATGCCGTTGTGGACCACCTTGACCTTGGCCGGGTCCACCTCCGGGTAGCAGCGCAGGATGTCGGCGCGCATCCCGTGGGAGACGGCGATGATGGCGTCGGCAGCCTCATAGGCCGTCTTCTCAACCCAGGACGAGAGGCGGTAGCCGCCGCCGAGCTGCTCGGCCTTCCACGGGCGCAGGGGCTCGAGGCTGTGGGCGGAGAGCACGTGCGGGATGCCGTGCATGAGCGAGGCGAGGTGCCCGGCCATGTTCGCGTACCACGTGTGCGAGTGGACGAGGTCGGCCCCCGCGACGTCGGGCACGATGCCGAGGTCGATCCCGAGGGTCTGGAGCGCGGCGTTGGCGTCCGAGAGGTACTCGGGGACCTGGTACGAGGTGACCGCAGCCCCGTTGACCTGGGCCTCGCGGGGGGCTCCGAAGGCGTGGACGTGCAGGTCCACCTCGCGGGCGAGGACCCTGCTGAGCTCGGCCACATGCACCCCGGCGCCGCCGTAGATCTCCGGGGGGAATTCCTTGGTCACAATGTCTATTCGCACGGTTTCAACGTAGTCGGTCATTGGAACCTGAACTAGTGTGAAGGGGACCGCGTTTCGCGACCGCGGAGGCCGGGAAAACTGGTCCTGAACGAGAGATGACGGGGGTTGCGCAGTGGCACCGAAGAAGGTATTGGCGATCGTCCTCGCAGGTGGGGAGGGCAAGCGGCTGATGCCCCTGACGGCTGACCGGGCCAAGCCCGCAGTGCCGTTCGCCGGGGGGTACCGGCTGATCGATTTCGCGATGTCCAATCTGGTGAATTCCGGCTACCTGCAGATTGTGGTGCTGACCCAGTACAAGTCGCACTCCTTGGACCGGCACATTTCGGAGACGTGGAGGCTCTCGCCCCAGCTGGGCAACTACGTGGCCTCCGTGCCGGCCCAGCAGCGCGTCGGGAAGAGCTGGTTCCTGGGCAGCGCCAACGCGATCTACCAGTCGCTGAACCTCATCCACGACGCCCAGCCCGAGATCGTGGTCGTGGTCGGCGCCGACCACGTGTACCGGATGGACTTCGAGCAGATGGTGGCCTCGCACGTGGCCTCCGGCGCCAAGGCGACCGTCGCCGCGGTCCGCCAGCCGCTGGACATGGCCAACCAGTTCGGCGTCATCGAGACGGATCCCTCCAAGCCATCCATGATCTCCGCGTTCGTCGAGAAGCCGGCAACGACGCCGGGGCTCCCCGATGACCCCGAGCAGTTCCTCGCCTCGATGGGCAACTACGTCTTCGACGCCGACGCCCTCGTCGAGGCGCTCAAGAGCGACGCCGAGCGGCTCGACACCAAGCACGACATGGGCGGGGACATCATCCCCTACTTCGTGGACCGCGGCGAGGCCGGCGTCTACGACTTCACCAAGAACGAGATCCCCGGCGCCACGGAACGCGACCGCACCTACTGGCGCGACGTCGGCACCCTCGACTCGTTCTACGACGCCCACATGGACCTGATCTCGCCGCTTCCGGTGTTCAACCTGTACAACGCGCGGTGGCCGATCTACACCCACCAGAGCGTCTCGCCGCCGGCGAAGTTCGTCCGCGGTGAGGGCGGCACGGTCGGCATCGCGCTCGACTCCATCGTCTCCAGCGGCGTGGTCATCACCGGCGGCATCGTCGAGGGGTCGGTGATCTCGCACGACGTGCGGGTCAACTCCGCCGCGCGGGTCCTCGACTCGGTCATCATGGACGGGGTCCAGGTCGGGGCCGGGGCCGTCGTCAACAGGGCGATCCTCGACAAGAACGTGGTCGTGCCCCCGGGCGCCACGATCGGGGTCGACGAGAAACTCGACCGGCGCCGCGGCTTCGAAGTCACCGCCTCGGGGATCACCGTCCTGGCCAAGGGCCAGGTCGTCCCCGAGCCCGACGCCGACGAACGCCGGCTCGCCGCTGCGTGGCTGGCGAAGATGCCGGCGGCCCTCGAGGACGTCGCCGCGGAGATGCCCGAGGTGGCCGAGAAGATCCAGGAGCGCCACGCCACCGCGGCGGCGCGTGCCGCCGCCGGTGACGGCACGGCCGACGGCGCGTCCTCGCCGTCGTCCGCGTCCCGCCGCTCCGCCGGCTGAACGGCCCGCACCGACTCACCCGCTGCACCGGTGCGGGGCCCGCGCTGACGGGCCCCGCGCCCGTGCGCGCGCCGGTAGAATGGGAAGCCATGAGCTCCCCTGACATGCATGCCGAACTGACCCCTGAGGAGATCCAGGCCGCCCTCAAGGTCCTCGGCACCATCCACACGTACGACGAGGAGCACCCCGACTACGTGGCGGTGCGGCGCGCCACCGGCAAGATGTTCAAGGCCCACCGCCGCTTCACCCGGGCCGCCAAGCGGGACGCGGTCGCAGAGGCGGACAAGGCCGTCATCGCACAGACGGCGACGGCCGCGCCGGACCGCATCGACGACGAGACCAAGGGCAACAAGCTCGCGTCCTCCGCCACGGGCGAGATCGCCGGGCACCTCCTCCGCTCGCGGCCGTGCTACATCTGCAAGCAGCACTACACGCAGGTGGACGCGTTCTACCACCAGCTCTGCCCCGAATGCGCCGCCATGAGCCACGCCAAGCGGGACGCGCGCACGGACCTCACCGGGCGGCGGGCACTGCTCACCGGCGGCCGCGCAAAGATCGGCATGTACATCGCGCTGCGGCTCCTCCGCGACGGCGCGCACACCACCATCACGACCCGCTTCCCGAAGGACGCCGCCCGGCGGTTCGCCGCGATGGAGGACTCCGCCGAGTGGCTCGACCGGCTCACCATCGTGGGCATCGACCTGCGCGACCCGTCCCAGGTCATCTCGCTCGCCGACGCGCTCGACGCCGAGGGGCCGCTCGACATCATCATCAACAACGCCGCGCAGACCGTGCGGCGCTCGGGGAACGCGTACAAGCCCCTCGTGGACGCCGAATCCGAGCCGCTGCCGGCGGCGCTGCTCCCGGCCAACGGTGGCCCCGAGCTGCTGACCTTCGGACACGCGCACGACAAGCACCCGCTCTCGATCGCCGGATCGATCTCCGAGCACCCGGTGCTGGCGGGCGACGCCGTGACCGCGCTCGCGCTCTCGACCGGTTCCGCGTCGCTCGAGCGGATCGAGGCCGGGACTGCCATCGACGCCGGCGGGCTCGTGCCCGATCTCGCCGCCGTGAACTCGTGGACGCAGGTCGTGGACCAGGTGGACCCGCTCGAGATGCTCGAGGTGCAGCTGTGCAACGTCACGGCGCCGTTCCTCCTGGTCTCCCGGCTACGCAACGCGATGCGGCGTTCGACGGCGCGGCGCAAGTACGTGGTCAACGTCTCCGCGATGGAGGGCCAGTTCGGGCGCAAGTACAAGGGCCCCGGGCACCCGCACACGAACATGGCCAAGGCGTCGCTGAACATGATGACGCGCACGAGCGCCGGGGAGATGTTCGAGACCGACCGGATCCTCATGACCGCCGTGGACACCGGCTGGATCACCGATGAGAGGCCGCACTACACCAAGGTCCGGCTCGCCGACGAGGGCTTCCACGCCCCGCTGGACCTCGTCGACGGGGCGGCGCGGGTGTACGACCCGATCGTCATGGGCGAGGCCGGGACCGACCTGTACGGGGTCTTCCTCAAGGACTACCGCCCCAGCCCCTGGTGACCCCCCTCGTTGACGAGTCACCTACGCACCGTTGAGGAGTCACCTCCGCACCGTTGAGGAGTCACCTCCGCACCGTTGAGGAGTCACCTCCGCACCGTTGAGGAGTCACTACGCCGCGCGGTCCCGCATCTGTCTCCTGAGTTCCGATCGAACGCGGGCGAAATCATCCCTCAGGTCTTCCGCGGTGACCACGATGACCGTCCATCCCGCCGCTCGGAAGGCGGCGTCGCGACGGGCATCACTCAGACGCTGCGCCTCGGAGCGGTGATGGCCGCCGTCGTACTGGATCGCGATCCGGAGGGCACGAAAGCCCATGTCGGCGCTGAAGGACTGGGGATCGTAATCATGCAGCCGGATCTGGAGCTCTGGCTCGGGAAAGTTGTACGCCAGCAGGCTGAGGCGCAGGAGCGACTCCGGTACGGAGTCGGCACCGACGCGCATGTCCCTGAGCGCCTCGCGGCACTTCCCGACGCCCTTCATGCGACGGTGTCCACGGAGCATCAGATCGAGCTGCCGCTTGGTCGCGTGGGGGCGGGTGCGCCGTTCGAACTCGGGGCGCGGCTCGCGGATAAGCTGGTCGCCGACCGCCACGAGCGCCGAGTGTCCGAGCAGGTGCCCGAGGTCGAGCCACGTCCGCGCAGGCGAGCTGAGGCGGAGGCCCTCCTCGTGCACCTGCACTTCGCCCGGAAGCACCCGCACGTGGTGCCCGACGACGCCGCTGCGGCGCACACGGGTTGCGGAGGATGACCGGCTGAGGTGGATGGTTTCCTGGGTTCTGGCGGTCTCCGGGAGCCACAGTCCGTGCAGCGATGCCGCGGTGGTGTGCGAGGCCCACGCGTCCGGCGCGAGGAGAAGGTGTGCCAGCACGCGTTCGCGCAGGCTCGGCACGGCTCCCCCGGAGAGGTAGAGCTCGCGGCTCAGGCGCCGCGTGTCTGCCCGCAGCACCTCCCTGAAGTCGACGCCTCGCGCCCTCGCTTCCCCGAGCGTGAAAGGGCGGTGAATCAACGCTTCGAGCGGGTCGGTGCTGTCCATGCGCCCATGCTGGCACGCATCCCGAACACGTGCTCCGAGTTATCCACAGGTGATCGCGCGGCCGCGTCGCCGTCGGCCGCGGGTTGCCTCCTCAACCCGACGGATGTGGCTCCTCAACGGAGCGCATGTGGCTCCTCAACGCTACGGAGGTGACTCCTCAACGCATGGGCGCCGGGATGAGCCGGGGTCAGGCGAGGCGGGTGATCTCCACGCCGACGTCGAGGTGGGAACCGCCGCCGCCCGAGAGGATCCCCTTCAGCGGCGGCACATCCCGGTAGTCGCGGCCGCGGGCCACGGTCACGTGGAAGTCACCGGCCGGCTTGTGGTTGGTGGGGTCCCACGACCGCCACTCCCCGTCCCACCACTCGAGCCACGCGTGGGACTGGCCGGCGACGACCTCCCCGATGTCCGCGCTCGAGCGCGGGTGGAGGTAGCCCGAGATGTACCGGGCGGGGATGCCCAGGCTCCGCAGCGACCCGATCGCGAGGTGCGCGAGGTCCTGGCAGACCCCCTCGCGCTGGTTCCAGGCCTGCTCTGCGTCCGTCGTCACGGCCGTGGAGCCGGGCCTGTAGCGCATCTCGCCGCGCAGCCAGTCGAACACGGCGTGGGCGGCGCGGTGCGGGTCGAGGCCCTCGACGACCCCCGGCAGCGTCCCGAGCACCTCGCTGCCCGGCCCGGACAGGCGCGACTGCGGCAGCCAGTCGCTGAACTGGTCCTCGAGCTCGGGGCTGCGGAGGCGGTCCCACGCGACGACGTCGCCCTCGGACGGGACCCGCTCGACCCGGTGCACCTCGACCGTGGTCGAGGAGACGACCTCGAGGAACTCGTGCGGGATCTGCATGTCGAAGGCCGTCACGCGGGTGCCCCAGTAGTCCTTGTACGAGCTCACGGCGGCCTGCGTGGGGGTGACGCGGACCTGCGACTCGAGCACTACCTGCTGGGGCTCGGTCAGCGGCGTCATGCGTGCCTCGTTGTACGAGAGGGTCACGCGCCGGTTGTACCGGTACGCGGTGTGGTGCAGGATCCTCAGCCGGGTCATGAAACCTCTCCCACCCAGGCCTGCTCGTCGGCCCTGTTGAAGTACTTGCGCGAGACCGCGTCGGATGTCTGGGCGACGGCCTTCTGGACGCGCTCCATGTGCTCGGGCAGCTCGTCCATGAGATGGTCCGTGCGGTGGAACTCGAGGAACGTGCGGGCCTGGCCCACGATCCGCCGGGCGTCGTTGATGAACCCGACCCGGGTGTCCGACGGGTCGAGCTTCGCGAGGGCGTCGTCGGCGTCGCGCAGCGCGTACACGATCGAGCGCGGGAACAGCCGGTCCATGAGGAGGAACTCGGCGGCATGGCGCTCGTCGAACGCCGTGCGGCGAGTGCGCAGAAACGACTCGTAGGCACCCGCGCAGCGGAGCATGTTGACCCAGGACATCCCGGCGGTGTGCACCTCGCGGGTCGAGAGCATGCGCGCCGTCATGTCCGCCCTCTCGAGCGAGCGCCCCAGCACGAGGAACAGCCAGCCCTCGTCGTGGCTCATCGTGGTGTCCGCGAGCCCGCGGACCATGGCGGTGCGCTCGAGCACCCAGTTGCAGAAGCGGTAGGTGCCCACCACGTCCTTGCGGTGCTGGCTCAGGCCGTAGTAGGTGGTGTTGAGGCACTCCCACAGGCTCGAGGAGACGGTCTCGCGGGCGCGGCGGGCGTTCTCGCGCGCCGCGGCGAGCGAGCCGGCGATGCTCGTGGCGTTCGTGCGGTCGAACGCGAGCGACTGGAGCAGGTCGGTCAGCCCGAACTCGTCCGCATCCGCCCTCGAGCCCATGACGCCGAGCAGCTCCTGGGCGACGCTGCGCTGGTCCGCGGCGGGCAGGTGGTTGAGCCTTTCGAGGTGCACGTCCAGAATGCGCGCGGTCCCGTCAGCCCGCTCGACATAGCGGCCGATCCAGAACAGGGATTCAGCGATGCGGCTGAGCACGTCGTCCTCCTCGAGGGGTCGTGGTGCGGGCGGGGATGGAGCGGGCGGGGCGGGACGTACGACGGCGCGTGGTCACTGCTGCTGCTGCTCGGCCTGGCGGTCGCGCCAGTTGCTCTCGACCGGCCACACGCTCGTGCGCTCCCGGATGCTGATGGAATGGCGCGGCTCGGCCTCGACGGGGACGTCCGGAGACTGGGCCAGCACCCACGTGTCCTTCGATCCCCCGCCCTGGCTCGAGTTGACGATGAGCGAGCCCTCCTTGAGGGCCACCCGGGTGAGGCCGCCGGGCAGGACCCACACGTCGTCGCCGTCGTTGAGGGCGAACGGGCGCAGGTCCACGTGGCGCGGGCCGAACCGGTCGCCGGAGAGCGTCGGGACGGTCGAGAGCTGGAGGACGGGCTGGGCGATCCATCCGCGGGGGTCCGCGAGGACCCGCTTGCGGAGGGTGTCCAGCTCCTCGCGCGTGGCGCTCGGGCCGATGACGAGGCCCTTGCCGCCCGAGCCGTCGACGGGCTTGACGACGAGCTCGTCCAGGCGGTCGAGCACCTCCTCTCGCGCGTCGTCCTCCTCGAGCCGGTACGTGTCCACGTTGGCCACGATCGGCTCCTCACCGAGGTAGTAGCGGATCAGGTCCGGCACGTAGGAGTACACGAGCTTGTCGTCCGCGACGCCGTTGCCCACGGCATTCGCGATGGTCACGCCGCCGGCGCGTGCCGCGTTGACCAGCCCGGGGCAGCCGAGCATGGAGTCCGAGCGGAACTGCAGCGGGTCGAGGAAGTCGTCGTCGATGCGCTTGTAGATGACGTCCACCCGCTGCTCGCCCGCGGTGGTGCGCATATACACGCGGTTCCCGCGGCAGATCAGGTCCCGACCCTCGACGAGCTCCACGCCCATGAGGCCGGCGAGCAGCGTGTGCTCGAAGTACGCCGAGTTGTACACGCCGGGGGTCAGGACCACCACGGTCGGCTCGTCGACGCCGGCGGGGGCGGTCTTGCGCAGGGTCGAGAGGAGCCGGCGGGGGTACTCCTCGACCGGGCGGATGGGCTGCTGGCTGAAGGCCTCGGGCAGGCCCTTGGCCATTGCACGGCGGTTCTCGAGCACGTAGCTCACACCCGAGGGGACGCGGACGTTGTCCTCGAGGACGCGGAAGGTGCCGCCGGCGTCCCGGACGATGTCGATGCCCGAGATGTGCACCCGGACTCCGCCGGCGGGCTCGAAGCCGTGCACCTGACGGTGGAAGTGCTTGCTCGTGGTGATCAGCCGGCGCGGGACGACGCCGTCCGCGACCACGGCCATCTTCGAGTAGACGTCGTTGAGGAAGGCCTCGAGCGCCCGGACCCGCTGGGCCACGCCCCGCTCGAGCACGTCCCAGTCGCCGGCGGAGATGATGCGCGGGACGAGGTCGAGCGGGAACGGCCGCTCCTCCCCCGCGTAGTCGAACGTGACCCCCTTGTCGAGGAAGGTGCGCGCCATCGAATCGGCCCGCGAGGTCACGTCGGTCAGGTCGAGCCCCGCGAGCGCCTGCGCGAGATGGCCGTAGCTGGGCCGCGCCGTCTGGCGGGAGGCGAACATCTCGTCGTACGCGCCAGTACGTTCGGCGGCGACGGAGTAGTCCTCGAAGAGATCCGACATAGGGGACAGCTTTTCACCAATCCGGCTCCGGCGCATATCGGGCCTACGGCAGCCGCGTGTCCGGCCGGCCGCGCTCGCTCCCGCGCCGCTTCGCGGCCGGCCGGGCATGGCTCGCAGCGTGGTTGAATGGGCCGTGTGCCAACTCACAACCTGAGCCGCGACGAGGCCGCCGGACGGGCGGCCCTGCTCGCCGTCGACTCGTACCACGTCACCCTCGACCTCCGGCATGCGGCCGATCCCGCAGCGGCGGCCTTCCCGACCACGAGCGTCATCGAGTTCCGCGCCCAGGCTGGTGCCGAGACGTTCGCCGACTTCCTCGGGGAGTCCGTCGACCGCCTGGTCCTCAACGGCCGCACCCTCGACCCGGCCGCCGCCTACGACGGCGCCCGGATCCGGCTCACCGACCTCGCCGGGCGCAACCGCCTGGAGGTCACGGGTCACGCGCGGTACTCGCGCAGCGGCGAGGGCCTCCACCGCTTCGTCGACCCGGCCGACGGCCAGACGTACCTGTACACCCAGTGCGAGCCCGCGGACGCGCGCCGGTACTTCGCCAACTTCGAGCAGCCCGACCTGAAGGCGCGGTTCGCGTTCACGGTGCTCGCGCCGTCGTCGTGGGTGGTCAGCGCGAACGGCGAGGCGACGGCGGAGGCCGTCCCGCTCGACGACGAGGCCACCACGGCGCGCTGGGACTTCGCCCCGACGCCGCCGATGCCCACCTACCTCGCGGCGGTGCTCGCCGGCCCGTACCACCGGGTGGCGGATGCCTGGACGGGGACGACGCGCGACGGCGGGACCCTCACCGTCCCGCTCGCCGCCTACTGCAGGGCGTCCCTCGCCGAGCACTTCGACGCCGCGCGCATCTTCGGCCTCACCAAGCGCGGGCTGGACTTCTACCACTCCGTCTTCTCCCCCGCCTATCCCTGGGGCAAGTACGAGCAGGCATTCGTGCCCGAGTACAACCTCGGCGCGATGGAGAACCCCGGCCTCGTGACCTTCACGGAGGCGTACGTGTTCACCTCGCGCGCCGCCGACTCGCAGTACGAGGGACGCGCGAACACGCTCCTGCACGAGATGGCCCACATGTGGTTCGGGGACCTCGTGACCATGCGCTGGTGGGACGACCTCTGGCTCAAGGAGTCCTTCGCCGAGTACATGGGCACCCTCGCCGTGGACCGCGCCACGGAGTTCACGACGTCCTGGGTGAACTTCGCCAACCGGCGCAAGGCCTGGGCCTACCTCCAGGACCAGCTGCCCACGACCCACCCCATCGTCGCGGACATCACCGACCTCGAGGCCGCGGAGCAGAACTTCGACGGGATCACCTACGCCAAGGGCGCCTCGGTGCTCAAGCAGCTCGTGGCTTATGTGGGCGAGGACGCGTTCCTGGCCGCCGCCCGCGAGTACTTCGCCCGGCAGGCCTATGGCAACACGACCCTCGGCGACCTCCTCGGCGCGCTCGAGCGGGCCTCGGGGCGCCCCCTGCAGGACTGGGCCGCGGCATGGCTGCAGACGGCCGGGCTGCCGGTCCTCGAGCCGATGGTCGAGCACGAGTCCGGGCACGACGGCGAGCGGCTCACCAGGGTGGCGGTCCGCCAGCGCGCCGTCGACCCCGTCACGGGAGCGCAGGTGCCGCGGCCCCACCGGCTCAAGGTCGGCCTCTACTCGCGCACGGCCTCGGGCGCGATCGAGCGCACGGCCAGCGTCGCGGTGGATGTGCGGGCCGACGCGCCGGGAGGCGTGACCGAGGTCCCGGAGCTTGAGGGCCTGCCGGTCCCCGACCTCCTCCTCGTCAATGACGAGGACCTGACGTACGCCAAGGTGCGCCTCGACGCCCGGTCCGAGGAGACCGTCCGGGACTCCCTCGGGGTCATCGCCGACCCCCTCGCGCGCGCTCTCGCCTGGACCGCACTGTGGCACGCGACGCGCGACGGGGAGACGCCCGCAGCGGACTACGTGCGCGCCGTCGAACGCTTCGGCGCGGCCGAGACCACGGTCGGCGTCCAGCTGACGGTGCTCGACAACGCCCGCACCGCGATCGAGCGGTACACGCACCCGGAGGGCCGCGGCGCCCTGCGCGAGGACTACCTCGCAGCGGTCGTCCGCGCGCTGCGGGGCGCCGAGCCGGGCTCCGACCAGCAGCTCGCGTGGGCCCGGGCCCTCGCGGCGGGCAGCAGGCACGGGGGCGGGCAGCACGCGCTGCTCCGGGGCCTCCTGGACGGCGCGGAGACCCTCCCCGGCCTCGCCGTGGACCAGGACCTGCGCTGGTCCCTGTGGCAGGCTCTCGCCGCCCAGGGCCGAGCGACCGCCGAGGAGCTGGACGCCGAGCTCGCCCGCGACTGCACCGCGAAGGGCCGTGTGGGGCACACGCTCGCCATGGCGGCACGGCCCGTGCCGGAGGTCAAGGAGGGTGCGTGGCGCGCGGCCGTGGACGGCGACGAGCTCTCCAACGACCTGCTCGGCGCCACGGTCGCCGGCTTCATGCTCGGCCCGGAGGAGCTGCGGCTGCCGTTCCTGGACCGCTACTTCTCGATGCTCACGCGGGTGTGGGAGGAGCGGTCGCAGGAGATCGCGACGCGCCTCGTCGACGGCCTCTTTCCTGCCGGCTCGTCCCTCGGGGCGGACCAGGATCCCGAGGACCACCCGGTGCTCGGACGCGCCGACGCGTGGCTCGGGGAGCACGCCGACGCCCCGGCTGCGCTGCGGCGCCTCGTGACCGAGTCCCGGGACCACCTGCACCGCGCCCTCGTGGCCCAGGCGCGCTCCCGGAAGGGCTAGCGCCGAGCCGGAAGGAGCAGCCGCCCGGGCGCACGACGGCGACCACTCGCCGTCGTCCGCCCGGCCCACCCCGCGCGGTGCCCGCCTACGGGATCCGCTGTTCGCCTAGGGGACGCGGTGCAGCCACGCGTGCGTGGCGAACTTGCGCTCCGCGAGGGCCCGCGCGTCCGCGAGCGAGTCCTCGGACAGGACGACGCGGCGGGCGCCGTAGCGGGCCTCGAAGGTGCCCATCATCGCCTCGAAGAGGTCCGCGCGGTCCATCCCGGTCTGCCGCTTGAGCGGGTCGACCCTCTTCTGCGCGCTCGCGATGCCCTTGTCCGAGATCTTCTCCCGCCCGATGCGCAGGACCTCGGTCATCTTGGCCGCGTCGATGTCGTAGCTCATGGTGACGTGGTGGAGCATCGCACCGTTGCCGAGCCGCTTCTGGGCGGCGCCGCCGATCTTGCCCGCCTCGGTGGCGATGTCGTTGAGCGGCTTGTAGAACGCCGAGACGCCGACCTTCGCGAGGGCCTCCATGACCCAGGCGTCCAGGAAGGGGTAGGACTCGGCGAAGGAGAGCCCGTCCACGAGCGAGGTCGGCAGGTAGAGGGAGTAGGTGACGCAGTTGCCGGCCTCCATGAACATGGCGCCGCCGCCGGAGATGCGCCGGACCACGGTCACGCCGTGCTTCTCGACCCCCTGGGGGTCCACCTCGTTGCGGTAGGACTGGAACGTCCCGATCACCACGGACCGCTCGTCCCAGTCCCACAGGCGCAGGGTCGGGTTGCGCCGGCCCTCCCCCACCTCGCGGGTCAGGACCTCGTCCAGGGCCACGTTCTCCGTGATGGTGAGGGTGCTCGGCGGGATGACTTCCCAGTCGTGGTCCGCCCAGGTGGTCGCGTGGCCGAGTGCACGGCGGACCGCGACGGCGACGGAATCGGGATCGAACCCGAACATCACGGCCGAGGGGCCCACGGCCTCCGCCACGGCGTCGCTGATGGCCGTGTTCGGGGCGTGCGTGGACAGGCCGACGAGGGCCTCGTTGATGTCCGAGAGGGCCTCATCCGGCTCGAGGAAGAAGTCCCCGTTGACGCTCGCCCACGTGATGACGCCGTCGTCCGCCGCGAGGTCCGCAACCACGAGCTTGCCGCCCGGGACCTTGAATTCACCGTGATACTCAGCCACGGCTCCAGCCTAGACCTGTTCCGCAGACGCGAATTCCGGAGACGACGAAGGCGCCGTCCCGGGGGACGGCGCCTTCGCGTGGCAGGGGCCTGCGACCGGTGAATCAGTCGCGTCAGGCCTTCTTGCCGAAGTTCTTGAAGCGAGCGTTGAAGCGCTCGACACGGCCGGCCGAGTCCATGATGCGCTGCTTGCCCGTGTAGAACGGGTGCGACTCGGAGGAGACCTCGACGTCGATGACGGGGTAGGTGTTGCCGTCCTCCCACTCGGTCGTCTTGTCCGAGGAGACCGTGGAGCGCGTGAGGAACTTCTTGCCGGAGGCGAGGTCGTTGAAGACGACGTACTCGTACGACGGGTGGATATCAGACTTCACAATAGGCCCTTTGCTAACGCCCCTGGATTTTGCCAGAGGCCAGGTGTGAACGCCCTCCCGGTTGGAGGGCCAGCAGTCAATGCTACCAGCTCAGCGGGGCCGCAGCTCCCAGAAGGCGACCGCGCTCGCGGCCGCGACGTTGAGCGAGTCGACGCCCGGGCGCATGGGGATCTTCACGGCGAGGTCGGCGGCGCCGAGCGTCTCCGGGGCGATGCCCGCGCCCTCGGTGCCGAGCACGAGCGCGAGCCGGTCGACGCGCCGGGCGGCGAGCTCGTCGAGGTCCACCGCGTCGTCGGCGAGCTCGAGGGCGGCGACCGTGAAGCCGAGCCGCTTGAGCTCCCCGATCCCGCCGGGCCAGGAGTCCAGGCGGGCCCACGGCACCTGGAAGACGGTGCCCATGCTCACCCGGATGCTGCGGCGGTAGAGGGGGTCGCCGCAGCGCGGGCTGACGAGGACGGCGTCGACGCCGAGCGCCGCGGCGGAGCGGAAGATCGCCCCGACGTTGGTGTGGTCCACGATGTCCTCGAGCACGGCGACCCGGTGGGCGCCGGCCAGGAGCTCGGCGACCGGCACGGGGGCCGGCCGGTGCATCGCGGCCATCGCGCCGCGGTGCAGGTGGAAGCCGGTGATCTCCTCGAGCAGCTCGGGCGCCCCCACGAAGGCCGGCACGTCCGGGTGCGCCGCGAGCACGTCCGCGAGCCCGTCGAGCCACTTCTCGGCGAGAAAGAACGAGCGCGGCCGGTGACCGGCGGCGAGGGCACGGCGCAGCACCCGCGAGGACTCGGCGATGTAGAGGCCCTCGGCCGGCTCGCGCAGCAGGCGCAGCCGGACGTCAGTCAGGCTCGTGTAGTCGGCGATGCGCGGATCGTCCGCCGAGGCGAGCCGGACAATCTGCCGCCCCTCCGGTGCCGGCGTCTCAGGCATTGACGAGCTTGGCAAGCAGGTTCACGAGAGCGATGACGCCGAGGATCACGATCACCGTCCGCAGGACCGCGGGCTTCAGGCGCCGGCCGATGCCCGCGCCGAGGAACCCGCCGAGCGTCGACCCGACCGCGATCAGCAGGACCACGATCCAGTTGATGCGGTCGAACGCGAACAGCAGGTAGGCCACGGCGGCGACGAGGTTCACCACGAGGCTCAGGACGACCTTGATCGCATTGGACTGCTGGAGGGTGCCGTGGAAGAAGATGCCCAGCACGCCCATGAGCAGCACGCCCTGGGCCGCCGTGAAGTAGCCCCCGTAGACGCCGATGAGGAACACCAGCAGGTAGAGGATGAACGGGACCTTCTGCAGGTCCGCCTGCTCAGGGGTGATGTGCTCGAGCGCCTGGCGCGACTTGGCCCACGCCGACAGCCGCGGCTGGAAGATGACGAGCAGGATCGCGACGACGATCAGCACCGGGGCGACGAACCCGAACACGCTCTCGGGCAGGTGCAGGAGCAGGAACGCGCCGAGCAGGCCGCCCACGAGCGAGACCGGCAGGAGCTTGAGGAGGGTGCGCTTGGCGCTCACGGCCTCCCGCCGGTACCCGTAGGCACCTGAGAAGCCCCCGGCTACCAGGCCCATCGCGTTCGAGATGATCGAGTTGACGGGGCTGTAGCCGAGGGCCACGAGGACCGGGAACGTCACGAGCGAGCCGGAGCCGACGATCGTGTTGATCGTGCCGGCCCACAGGCCCGCGAGGAAGATGAGGACGTCGCCCCAGAACCCCATCACGCGCCCGGCGCGGCGGCGGTGCCGTCGGACATCAGGCCCTCGGTGGCCGCGGCGTCCTTGGCCGTCGCCGTGTAGCGGCCGTCCGCGGCGCGCACGTCCAGCGGCAGCCCGAAGGTCGCGCTGAGGTTCTCCTCGGTGAGCGTCGAGGCGATCGGGCCGGCGGCCACCACCGCGCCGTCGCGCAGCAGGAGCGCGTGGGTGAAGCCCGGCGGCACCTCCTCGAGGTGGTGCGTGACGAGGACGACGACGGGCGCGGCGTCGTCCTGCGCGAGGTCCGAGAGCTTGTACACGAGCTCCTCGCGGCCGCCGAGGTCGAGGCCCGCTCCGGGCTCGTCGAGCAGCAGCAGCTCGGGGTCCGTCATCAGGGCGCGGGCGATCTGCACGCGCTTGCGCTCGCCCTCCGACAGCGAGGCGAAGACCCGCCCGAGCAGCGGGCCCATGCCCCACTCGTTGAGGAGGCGGAAGGCGCGGCGCTCGTCGTCCTTCTCGTACCGCTCGAGCCACCGCCCGGTGACGCCGTACGCGGCGGTCACCACGACGTTGAGGACCTTCTCGCCCTCGGGGATCTGGTTGGCCAGGGCGGCGGAGGACAGGCCGATGCGCGGGCGCAGCTCGAAGACGTCGACCTTGCCCATCGTCTCGTCGAGGATGTCGACGCGGCCGCTCGTCGGGTGCAGGCGCGCTGCGGCCAGCGAGAGGAGAGTGGTCTTGCCGGCGCCGTTCGGGCCCAGGACGACCCAGCGCTCCCCCTCGTTCACCTGCCAGTCGATGCCGTCCAGCAGCTTCTTCGTCCCGCGGACGACGCTGACCCCAGACAGCTGGAGAACATTGCTCATGGCCTCTGACACTAGTCCAGATACTTCGCCGTCGGCGAACTGCCCCCACGCGGCCCGGGCTGCGGCGCCGCTCGGTAGAATCAGGGCTTATGCCAGCACACTTCGCCGCAGTCCTCCATGCCGTCACGCTCACCGACGACGACGCGGCCGCTGCCGCCCGCGCCCTCGAGGGAGCGGGGGCCGCCGTAGGGCCGTTCGAGCGCCCGGCGGGCGCGGACGGCCCCTACGCGGTGCTCACCGCGGACGTGAAGCTCGACGCCGGCCACGCGGCCGCCGCGCGGGGCGCCCTCGCGGGCCTCGGCATCGGCGCGGCGCTCGTCCCGGTCGGGCTGCGGGAGGCCGAGCGGAAGCTGCTCATCATGGACGTCGACTCGACGCTCATCCAGCAGGAGGTCATCGAGCTCCTCGCCGACTACGCGGGCAAGCGCGAAGAGGTCACCGCAGTGACCGAGGCCGCCATGCGCGGCGAGCTCGACTTCGCGCAGAGCCTGCACGCACGCGTCGCGACCCTCGCGAACCTCCCGGAAGACGTCATCGCGAAGGTTCGGGACGCCGTCGTGCTCTCCCTCGGTGCCGAGGAGCTGATCGAGGCGTTCCACGCCGGCGGCCACATCGTGTGCGTGGTCTCGGGCGGGTTCGAGCAGATCCTCACCCCGCTCGCCGAGCGCCTGGGGCTGGACCACTGGCGCGCCAACGAGCTCGAGGTGGCCGACGGGAAGCTCACGGGCCGGGTGCTCGGCGAGGTGGTGGACCGTGCGGTGAAGGAGCGGATGCTGCGCGAGTGGGCCGGCCAGCACGGGATCCCGCTCGAGCACTGCATCGCGGTGGGCGACGGGGCGAACGACCTGGACATGCTCGGGGCCGCCGGCCTCGGGGTGGCGTTCAACGCCAAGCCGAAGGTCCGCGCGGAGGCCGACGCCGCCGTCGACCTTCCCTACCTTGACGTGGTGCGCCACCTGGCGGGGGTGTGAGCGACTCCTCAACGCGACGGAGCTGACTCCTCAACACGACGGACGTGGCTCCTCAACGCGACGGACGTGACTCCTCACGTTGAGGAGCCACGTCCGCGTGGTTGAGGGGGCAGGTGCCCCCAGAGTGGTCAGGCCTGGAAGTGCCCGGCGCCGCCCACGTACTCGGTGTGGCCCGTCGGGACGTCCGCGGTGACCATCTTGGCGACCTCGGCCCCGAACTCCTCGACGGAGTACAGCTTCCCGGCGGCCTCGCGGCGGGACTCGATCGCCCCGGGGGCCGCGCGCTCGAGGAGCGTGGCCGTGATGGTGCCCTCGATCATGTCCCCCGAGACGACCACGAACGTGATCCCCTTCTCCTCGAGCCACGGCACGAGCTCGCGCAGCGCGGTCTCGCCGGCCCGCTTGGAACGCGCCACGGGCTCGTAGGCGTCCATGGTCTGGACGGAGTCGATGAAGTGGGCCTGGTGGCTCGTGACGAACACGACGCGCGAGCCCGGCTTCATGCGCTCGGCGGCGGCCTTGAGCATCGACACCTGGGCGTCGCGGTTGAGCCGGAGCGCGTAGTCCTCGCCGAGGCCGGACTCCATGCCCCCGGAGGCGTTGAGGACCAGGATGTCGAGGGAGCCGAAGGCGTCCACCGCGGCCTGGGCCAGGGCGTCGACGTCCGCCTCGTTGGTGAGGTCGCCGCCGACGGCGATCGCGCGGCCGCCCGCGGCCTCGATCTCGGCCACGACCTTGTTGGCGCGGGGCGCCTTCTGCCGGTAGTTGACGACGACGGCAGCGCCCTCGCCCGCGAGGACCTTGGCCGTGGCGGCCCCGATCCCCCGCGACGACCCCGTGACGATCGCCGTCTTGCTGTCCAGGACTCCCATGCGTGCTCCCCTTCGTCTGCTCCGGCCACTTTGTGTGACCTCGCCAAGTTTTCGGTGACTGCGCACCATCATGCCAGCCCAGAAGCGGCCGGGCCGTTGTCGGAATCCTCCAACAACGGCCCGGGCCCGCGCGACGCGTGCGGCGAGAAGGGGGCTCAGTGGCCCATGCCGAGCCCGCCGTCCACGGGGATGACCGCCCCGGAGATGTACGCGGCCTCGTCGCTGGCGATCCAGCGGACCACCTTGGCGACCTCGTCGGCGTCGGCGAACCGGCCCGCGGGCACGCGGGAGAGGTAGTCCTTCTGGGTCTCCTCCGGCAGCTCGGACGTCATGTCGGTCTTGATGAAGCCCGGGGCCACGACGTTCGCGGTGATCCCGCGGGAGCCGAGCTCGCGGGTCAGCGAGCGTGCGAGGCCCACGAGGCCTGCCTTGGAGGCGGAGTAGTTGATCTGCCCGGGGGCCCCGTACAGCCCGGAGACCGAGGAGATGAGGATGACGCGGCCCTTGCGCAGCCGGATCATGCCCTTGGAGGCGCGCTTGACGACGCGGAAGGCGCCCGTGAGGTTGGTGTCGAGGACGGAGGTGAAGTCCTCCTCGCTCATGCGCAGCAGGAGCGTGTCCTTGGTGATACCCGCGTTGGCCACGAGGACCTCGACCGGGCCGTGGGCCTCCTCGACCGCCTTGAACGCGGCGTCGATGCTGGCCTCGTCCGTCACGTCGGCCTGGACGCCGAGGATGCCCTCGGGCAGCTCGGCCGCGGTCCGGTAGGTCACGGCAACCTTGTCGCCGTTCGCGAGGAACGCCTTGGCGATCGCGAGGCCGATGCCCCGATTGCCTCCGGTCACGAGGACGCTGCGGGGGGACGGTGCTTCCGGGCTCACTGACGCTCCTAGGGAAGAAGGGAGGACGCCGCTGGTCGGCGCCGGTTCAGGGTGCATCCTAGCCAAATTGGCCGGTGCACGCGGTGGTGGGAGAATGGGGCCTGCTTGGGAGTGTGATGACGAGAGAACGAGACGGCCGCGCGGCCAGCGACAGGGACGGCGAGCACGCCGTGGACGGTGCCGAGGGTGCCCCCGAAGTCCACAGCATCACCTCGGCCGCGCCCGGGCACAGCGTCGACATGCACCAGCGCATGGTCCGCTATGCGCTGGCGATGGGCATCCGCGTGGTCTGCATCGTGGCCCTGTTCTTCCTCGACGGCTGGTTCAAGCTCATCGCCGTCGCCGGCGCCGTCTTCCTCCCCTGGGTCGCCGTCGTGATCGCCAACGCCCAGACCAAGGGCGAGGAGTACGACAGCGAGCTCATGGACCACATCTCCTACGGCGAGATCGGTGCGGGCCGCCCCGAGGACGGCGCCGGCTCGTCGCCGACGACGGACGGCGAGACGATCCTCGGGGAGACGGTCGACGACGATCCCGACCGCGAGGAGCCGGCCGCACAGGACCGGAACGGCAGCGCGCCCCCGCCCAGGACCGGCTCCGAGCCCCCGGAGGCCGGCGCCGCATGAGCCTGTTCAGCCTCCTGCCGGGCGACTCCGACCTCCCCCAGACGCCGGTCTGCTCCCGCAAGGGATGCCGGGCCCCCGCCCTGTGGCGCCTGCTCTGGAACAACCCCAAGATCCACACGCCCGAGCGCCGCAAGACCTGGTTGGCCTGCGCCGAGCACCGCGACTGGCTCGAGGACTACCTGCGCACGCGCCTGCTGTGGCGCGAGACCCTGCCGCTGACGGAAGCATCTTCCCCATGTACCGATTCCTGATCTCCCGGCGATGGCTCACCTACCTCGGGCTCGCCATCGTGTTCGCGATCGCCTGCGTGCTCCTGAGCCGCTGGCAGATGGCGCGCCTCGACGAGGCCAAGGCCAACGTGGACCTCGTCACCCGGAACTACGACGCGCCGCCCGTCCCGTTCACCCAGGCCGCCACCGATTTCGCCTCCCTGCCCCCGGACAGCGAATGGAAGCAGGTCGCGCTCCACGGCTCGTACGACACGGCCCAGACCCGGGTGGTGCGGAACCGGCCCAACTCGGGCCAGCCCGGCTACGAGGTGGTGGTGCCGTTCCGGACCGACTCCGGCCAGACAGTGATCGTGGACCGCGGCTGGCTGCCCATCGGCAACAAGGAGGCCGGGCGGCCGGACTCCATCCCGGCGCCCCCCTCAGGCGAGGCGACCGTCGTCGTGCGGCTGCGCCCGAGCGAGCCCGCACTGGACCGCGGCGCGCCGGACGGCCAGCTCGCCTCGATCGACCTGCCCGCCTACGCCCAGCAGCTCCCCTACCCCGTGCTCACCGGCGCGTACGGCCTGCTCGCGAGCGAGAATCCCGCCCCGGCCCAGCCGGCCCCCGCCTCGCTGCCCAAGCCGGCGCCGGACGAGGGCATGCACCTCTCCTACGCGCTCCAGTGGCTCGCGTTCGCGGTCCTCATGTTCATCGGCTTCGGCTACGCGGCGCGCCAGCAGGCCCGCAACGACGCGATCGACGCGGCGGCCGAGGCCGCGGAGGCCGAGGACGCCTCCGCCGCAGAGGTCGCCGAGGCGGCCGCGCGCGCCGCACGCTTCGCACCCCGCAGGAAGCGCCGGCCCACGGCCGAGGACGAAGAGGACGCGATCCTCGACGCGCAGGGCTTCCACTGATGCCGCACGAGGCCGCGGCCGGCGACCGGGACGCCGTCGCCCGCGTCCGCGCGGCACTGGCCGCCGCGGGCCTGCCGGACACCGTGCGGACGTTCGACGACGAGGTCCCGACCGCGGCCGCAGCGGCCGGGGTGCTCGGCTGCGAGCTCGGGGCGATCGCCAACAGCCTCGTGTTCGAGCTCGACGGCGGCCCGCTGCTGATCCTCGCGAGCGGGGCCGGACGCGTCGACACCCGGCTCGTCGCCGAGCGGATCGGTTCGGGGAGGATCCGCCGTGCCTCGCCGGACTTCGTCCTGGCGCACACCGGCCAGCGCGTCGGCGGCGTGGCGCCCGTGGGCCATCCGGAGCCGCTGCGCACGCTCCTCGACACGCACCTCGCCGCGTATCCGACGCTGTGGGCCGGCGCCGGAGACCACCGCTCGATGCTGTCGATCTCCTACGAGGACCTCGCGCGGGTCACCGGGGCCCAGGCCCTCGAGGTGCGGTAGCGCGGGTTTCGGCTCCGCTCAACCACCGCGGGCTCAGGCGAGGGTGATGAGGTCCAGGTAGTCCGCGCTCCACAGGTCCTCGACGCCGTCCGGCAGGAGGACCACGCGCTCCGGGTTGAGCGCCTCGACGGCGCCCTCGTCGTGGCTGACCATGACCACGGCGCCCTTGTACGTCTTCAGCGCGCCGAGGATCTCGCGCCGGCTCGCCGGGTCGAGGTTGTTGGTCGGCTCGTCGAGGAGCAGCACGTTCGCGCTCGAGGCCACGATCGTGGCCAGCGCGAGGCGGGTCTTCTCACCGCCGGAGAGGACCCCGGCGGGCTTGTCGACATCGTCCCCCGTGAACAGGAACGAGCCGAGGATCCCGCGCACGTCGGCGTCGCCGAGGCGGTCCGGCGCGGCGCGGCGCATGTTCTCCAGGACCGTGCGGTCGTGGTCGAGCGTCTCGTGCTCCTGCGCGTAGTAGCCCACCTTGAGCCCGTGCCCACCCCGGACCTCACCGGTGTCCGGGGTGTCGACGCCTGCGAGCATGCGCAGGAGCGTGGTCTTGCCCGCACCGTTCAGTCCGAGGATGACGACGCGGGAGCCGCGGTCCACGGCGAGGTCGACGTCGGTGAAGATCTCCAGCGAGCCGTAGGACTTGGACAGTCCTTCCGCGGTGAGCGGCGTCTTGCCGCACGGGGCGGGCTCGGGGAAGCGCAGCGCGGCCACGCGGTCCGCCACCCGCTCCTCGGCGACGCCGGCCAGGAGCCGCTCGGCCCGCTTGGCCATGTTCTGCGCGGCGACGGCCTTGGTGGCCTTGGCGCGCATCTTGTTGGCCTGGTCGAGGAGCACCTGGGCCTTCTTCTCCGCGTTGGCGCGCTCGCGCCGGCGGGCGCGCTCATCGGTCTCGCGCTGGGCGAGGTAGCGCTTCCAGCCCATGTTGTAGATGTCGATCACCGCGCGGTTCGCGTCGAGGTGGAACACCTTGTTCACCGTCGCCTCGAGCAGCTCGACGTCGTGGGAGATCACGATGAGGCCGCCCTGGTGGGCCTTGAGGAAGTCCCGCAGCCAGGCGATCGAGTCGGCGTCGAGGTGGTTCGTGGGCTCGTCGAGGAGCAGGGTGTCAGCGCCCGAGTAGAGGATGCGGGCGAGCTCGACGCGCCGGCGCTGGCCGCCCGAGAGCGTCCTGAGCGGCTGGTTGAGGATCCGGTCCGGCAGCGCGAGGTTCGCCGAGATGGCGGCCGCCTCCGCCTCCGCCGCGTAGCCCCCGCCCGCGAGGAACTCTGCTTCGAGCCGGTCGTACCGGGCCATCGCCTTGCGCTGGACCTCCGCGTCGTCGCTCGCCATGTCTGCCTGGGCGGTGCGCAGCTTGCGCACGACGACGTCGAGCCCGCGCGCGGAGAGGATGCGGTCCCGCGCGAGCTGCTCCATGTCCGGTGTCCGGGGGTCCTGCGGGAGGTAGCCGATCTCGCCGGCCCGCGTCACCGTGCCGGCTGCGGGCAGCCCCTCCCCCGCGAGCACGCGGGTGAGCGTCGTCTTGCCCGCACCGTTGCGCCCGACCAGCCCGATCTTGTCCCCCTTGTCGATCCGGAAGCTCACCTCGTCCATGAGGAGGCGTGCGCCGGCGCGCAGTTCGAGATTGGAGACAGTGATCACTTCGGCAGGGGCCTTTCGGGGGATGGGGCCCGGATCTGGGCCTCATCCCATGGTATCGGCCTTGGCGGACTCCTCCTGACGCGCAGCGAGCCGCTCCCGCTGGGGCACGACGACGTACTTCGGATCGAGGGTGGAGGCGCGGCCGGCCTCGAAGACCCCGAAGCGCAGCAGCGCCGACCCAGCGGCCACGGCAAGGCCGCTCAGGGCGCTGACCGCCCGCGAGGACCGGCCGCCGAGGGCGAGTCCGACCGCCCCGCCCACGGTGAACGCCTTCGACAGCCGCAGCAGGGTAGCCGCCCGGCCCTGGTGGAAGGTCTCCGCGGAGAGCTTGCCGCTGCGCTCCATCGCCAAGCTCATCGCGGTCTCGACCGCCGCGCCGCCGATCGCCATCCTGCGCGCGGGCCCAGCCTCGGCCAGGGGCGAGAGGGCCGCACCGACACCGCCGGCCGAGGCGGCGGCCGACCCGGCGAACACGAACGGCATGACGGCGTGGGCGTCGTGCCAGGTGGGCACCGCGGTGTCGGAGACGAGCACCGCGGTGTAGGTCGCCACCGCCGAGCCGGTGATGCCCGCGCCGAGGCCCGCGGCCTTCCCCGCTCGCGGGAAGACGCCGAGGACGTTGGCCGCCGCGCTCGCGCCCGCGAGCGGCCCGTACGCGGAGAGGATCCACGAGCCGACGCTCATGGGCGAGGTGGGCTTGGCGACCCGGAGCATGTTGACGAAGCGCTCCGGGCGTCCGAGGTCATGCACGAGCGCGACGACGGAGGCCGAGATCGCCGTGAGGGCGGTGAGCTTCGCTGCACGCTCGAGGCGGGGCCGATCCGTGTGCTGCGCACCCGCCGCCAGGATCGAGGACGCGCCCGCGAGCCCGCCCGCGAAGATGTAGCCGGCGATGTCCAGGGCCTCCCACGTGGGCTCCTTGAGGATGGGACGGCCGTAGTAGGAGGTGAATTCCTCCGTGCGTCGGCGCCGCGGGCTCATCTGCGCCCTCCCCAGAACACGAGGGCGGCGCCGGCGAGGAGGCCCGCGGCCGCTCCGGCGGCGCGCTTCCACATGGCGGGGAGGTCCCGGGTGGTCACGATCGGGTCCGGCGGGAGTCCGTACGTCTCGGGCTCGTCGAGCAGGAGGAAGAACGCGCCGTCGCCGCCCACGCCGTTGTCGGGGTCGTGCCCGTAGAGCTGGGCGTTCTCCTCGCCGCGCTCGTGCAGCTCCGCGAGGCGGGCGTCGGCGCGTTCACGCAGTTCGTCCAGCTCTCCGTACTGGATGGACTTGGTCGGGCAGGCCTTCGCGCACGCGGGCTCTTCGCCGACCTCGAGGCGGTCGTAGCACATGGTGCACTTGAAGACCCTGCCGTCGTCCTTGCGCTGGTCGATCACCCCGTAGGGGCATGCGGACACGCAGTAGCCGCAGCCGTTGCAGACATCCTGCTGGACGACGACGGTTCCGTGCTCGGTGCGGAACAGCGCGCCGGTGGGGCAGACGTCGAGGCACGCCGCGTGCGTGCAGTGCTTGCACACGTCGGAGGACATGAGCCACTTGACCCCGTCGTGGCCGCCGGGGTCAGTCGCCGGGACCTGCTTCTCGATGAAGGCGACGTGGCGCCATGTATTGGCGCCGAGGGCGGAGGTGTTGTCGAATGATTCGCCGGTCAGCTCGAGGCTGGAGTCGGCCGGGACGTGGTTCCATTCCTTGCACGCGACCTCGCACGCCTTGCAGCCGATGCACAGGCTCGTGTCGGTGAAGAAGCCCTTGCGGGGCACCCCCACGCCCGGCATCCCCAGTTGCGTCACGCTCATGACCTGACTCCCTCCATGCCGGTGTGCTCGTCGATGCCTGCGCGCTGGCGGTACTCCTCGATCAGGGCCAGCAGGTCCTTGCCGCGGGGCCTGCGGCCGGGCCGGATGTCGACCGTGAGGGCCTTGACCTCCTGGATGTGCACGTTGGGATCCATGGCGATGGAGGAGAGCTCGTTCATGGCATCCCCCTTGCTCAGCCCGTTGGGGCCCCAGTGGTAGGGCATGCCGATCTGGTGCGCAGTGCGGCCGCCCACGGAGAGGGGGCGCATGCGGTCGGTGACGAGGACCCTGGCCTCGATCGCGCCCCGCGCGGAGACCAGGGTGGCCCAGCCCTTGTGGGTGAGGCCGCGTTCGGCCGCGAGCGCCGGGGACACCTCGCAGAAGCTCTCCGGCTGGAGTTCGGCGAGGTAGGGCAGCCAGCGCGTCATGGCGCCGGCGGTGAAGTGCTCCGTGAGCCGGTAGGTCGTCAGCACGTACGGGTACACCTCGGCGCCGGGCTCGCGGCCGCTGGGGTGGTACCGGTTGCCCTCGCGCGCCAGGAGCTTCCTCAGCGGGTTGCGGCCCTGTCCGTAGAGCTCATTCTGGAACGGCGACTCCTGCGGCTCGTAGTGCGTAGGGAGCGGGCCGTCGACCAGACCGGCCGGCGCGTACAGCCAGCCCTTCCCGTCCGCCTGCATGATGAACGGATCTGTTCCGGAGAGCGCATCGGGCCCGCGGGCGCCCTGCGGCGGACGGTAGCTCGGCGGCTTGGTGGGCTCGAAGTCGGGGACGTCGCCTCCGGTCCACTTGCCGGCCTCCTCGTCCCACCAGATGAGCTTCTTCCGCTCGCTCCACGGCCGCCCCTCGGGGTCGGCGGAAGCCCGGTTGTAGAGCTCGCGGCGATTCGCGGGCCACGCCCAGCCCCATTCGAGGCCCGCGAGGGTCTGCTCCTGATGGGGCTTGCGCCGCGCGGCCTGGTTGACGCCGTCGGCCCTGACGCCGCAGTAGATCCAGCACCCGCAAGTCGTCGAGCCGTCGTCCTTGAGCTCCGTATAGGCAGAGAGCGGCGAGCCGTCCGGGCCCGCCCCGTTGATCTCTGCGAGCACGCCCTCCGCCTCAGGCTCGTCCTGGGGTCCGCCGTGCGGATAGTCCCAGGTGAGATCTGCGACGGGGCGGTCGGCCTCGTCCCGCGACCCGTCGAGGAGTGCCCGCACGCGGTTGCCCAGATGCCAGACGAACCAGAGGTCGCTCCTGCGGTCGGCCTCGGGCTCGACGGCCTGGTCGCGCCACTGGAGCAGGCGGTTGGTGTTGGTGAAGCTGCCGGCCTTCTCGGTGTGGGCGGCAGCGGGGAAGAAGAAGACCTCGGTGGCGATGTCCTCCGTGCGCAGCTCCCCCGTGGCGATCTCGGGGCCGTCCTTCCACCACGTCGCGCTCTCGATGAGCGAGAAGTCACGCACCACGAGCCAGTCGAGCTTCGACATGCCCATCCGCTGCAGGTGCGTGTTGGCCGACCCCACCGCGGGGTTCTCGCCGAAGAGGAAATAGCCCTTGCACGTGCCCTCGAGCTGGGCGCTGACGGTGTCGTAGGTGCTGTGGCTTCCCGTGATGCGCGGCAGGTAGTCGAAGCAGAAGTCGTTCTCCGCCGTCGCGGCGTCCCCCCACCAGGCCTTCAGCAGGCTGACCATGTAGGAGCGCGAGTTGCCCCAGAAGCCGCCCTTCGGCGAGTCCGCCTCGATATAGGAGTCGAGGTCGAGGTGGTGCTCCGCGTGGGGGCTGGGGAGGTATCCGGGGAGGAGGTCGTAGAGGGTCGGGATGTCACTCGAGCCCTGGATGCTCGCGTGGCCCCGCAGTGCCATGATGCCGCCCCCGGGGCGGCCGATGTTCCCGAGCAGCAGCTGCAGGACCGAGGCGGTCCGGATGTACTGCGTCCCGGTGGTGTGCTGGGTCCAGCCGACGGCATAGGCGAACGCGGTGGTGCGCTCCCGGCCCGAGTTGGCGGTGATCGTTTCGGCCACATCCCGGAAGAGGTCCTGCGGCACGCCGCACACCCGCTCCACCATCTCCGGGGTGTATCGGGAGTAGTGGCGCTTGAGGACCTGGAACACACAGCGCAGGTCCTGCAGGGTCGTGTCGCTGCGCCACTCGCCCTGCACCGACGCGCCGCCGGAACCGTGCGACTGCGCATGCGAGGCCTCGCCCATCGTGCTGCCGCCCTGGAAGTCGGAGTCCCGCTCGCCTGAGGACGGTGCAGCGTAGCCGCCCTCGTACTGCCACGAGTCGGTGTTGTAGGCGCGGTTCTCGGGGTCGAAGCCGGAGAAGAGCCCGTCGAGGTCCTCGGTGTCGCGGAAGTCCTCCGAGAGGATCGTAGCCGCGTTGGTGTACGCCACCACGTAGTCGTGGAAGTAGGCGTCGTGCTCGAGGACCCAGTTGACGAGACCGCCGAGGAAGGCGATGTCGCTGCCGGCCCGGAGGGGCACGAAGGTGTCCGCCATGGCGCTCGTGCGGGAGAACCGCGGGTCGACGTGGATGATCTTCGCGCCGCGTTCCTTGGCCTCCATGACCCATTGGAAGCCCACCGGGTGGGCCTCGGCGAAGTTGGAGCCCTGGATGACGATGCAGTCGGCGTTCGCGAGGTCCTGCAGGTAGGTCGTCGAACCGCCGCGGCCGAAGCTCGTTCCGAGGGCGGCCACGGTCGAGCTGTGGCAGACCCGTGCCTGGTTCTCGACCTGGACGACGCCCAAGGCGGTGAAGAGCTTCTTGATGAGGTAGTTCTCCTCATTGTCCAGCGTGGCGCCGCCCAGGCTCGCGATGCCGAGGGAGCGACGCGTCCGGCGGCCCTGGGACTCCCACTCCCAGGTGTCCCGGCGGGTGTCGACGACCCGCTGCGCGACCATGTCCATGGCCGTCTCGAGATCCAGCCGTTCCCACTCCGTCCCGTGCGGGCGGCGGTAGAGCACGTACTTCTCGCGGGAGTCGCCCGTGGTCAGCTGGAGCGAGGCCGAGCCCTTGGGGCACAGCCGCCCGCGGCTGATGGGCGAGTCCGGGTTGCCCTCGATCTGGATGACCTTCTCGTCCTTGACGTAGACCTTCTGGGCACATCCCACCGCGCAGAAGGGGCAGACCGAGCTGACAACCCGGTCTGCCGCGTCGGTGCGCGCCCGCAGGTTCTCGGTGGCCCGCGACTTTGCCGCATGGTGCCGGCCCGTGGGGTCGTGTTCCAGGAACTGGCGCAGTACGGGCCACTCGAGCGGACTTGCCATGGGACACCCTCCCGGTCTCGACGCCGCCGCTGCGTGACCTGCGCCACGCAGCGCACGGGAGCCATACTAGCCCCGCATCCTCCATGCCCGGCCAGAGCCGAAGCCAATCAGGCGTGGTCGGCGTGGACCAGCAGCCGCTCGTCCCCCTCGATGGCCGAGAGCGCGAGCTCCTTGTATCCGACCGAGTCGAAGAGCACCGTGATCCTGTCGGCCTCGACTCCCATCACGAGGCCTGCGCCCCAGTCCCGGTGGCGGACGGGATCCTGCATGGACCAGCCCTCCGGGACGCTGCCCTCGCGCTCGCGGGCCTGCTCCCTGCTGCCGTCCTCTTCGCAGCGGTCGCAGTGGCCGCACCAGGCCGGAGCCTCCTCGCCGAAGTAGTTGAGCAGCCAGTGGCGGCGGCAGCCGTCGGTCTCGGCATAGCCGCGCGCCATCTCGATCCGCGAGGCGTCGACACGCTGCCGGGACTCCTCCTCGGCGCGCGTCCGCCCGACGGCGTCCTGCGCGTCCATGCCCCGCGTCGCACGGTACCCGGATCTCCCGGCCTGGACGCAGCCGCTGCGCACGAGGAGGTTCAGGATGCGTGACTGGGCGCGGGGCGACAGGCCCGTGCGCTCCCCGAGGGAGCTCGCCCGCACCGGGCCCTCGGCGCGGACGGCGTCGAACACGCTCGCCACCTGCTCCGGGGGCACGTGGCCGCCCGCGAAGAACCGCTTGAGGCCGAGGTCCTCCGGCCGGTAGTGCAGGACCGCGACGGCTTCGGCTCCGTCGCGGCCGGCCCGGCCGATCTCCTGGTAGTAGCTGTCCAAGGAGTCCGGGATGTCGGCGTGGACCACGTACCGGACGTCGGGCTTGTCGATCCCCATCCCGAACGCGGTCGTCGCCACCACGACATCGAGCTGCTCCCCGGCGCTGCCGTCGAGGAAGCGCGCGTGGACGGCCGCGCGCTCTGCGGCCGGCCGCCCGGAATGGTAGGCGGCCGCAGCGAGGCCCCTGTCGGCGAGCGCGGCCGCGAGCTCCTCGCTCCCCCTCCGCGTGGCCACGTACACGAGGCCGGGGCCCTCGAGCGAGGCGACCTGGTCGAGCACAGCAGCGCGCTTGGCGTCCTCGCTCACGTGCCGCTGGACCCGCAGCCCGATCTCGGGCCGGTCGAAGCTCTGGAGGAGGACCAGCGGATCGGACAGGGCGAGCCTGTCGATGATCTCGGCGCGCGTGTGCGGCGACGCGGTGGCCGTCAGGGCGATGGCCGTGGGGCCGCCCAGCCGGCGACGCACCTCCCCGAGCATGAGGTAGTCGGGGCGGAAGTCGTGTCCCCACGCGGAGATGCAGTGGGCCTCGTCCACGACGAACAGCTTCGGCTCGAGGTCCGCGAGCCGGGAGACCGTCTCCTCGCGCGCGAGCTGCTCCGGCGCCAGGAAGACGAAGCGGGCCGTGCCGTCCGCGAGGGCCGCCCAGGCCGCCCGTTCCGCGCGTGCCCGGATCGTGGAGTTGAGCACGACGGCGGTGCCGTCGCCGAGGGAGGCCTCGAGGGCATGGGCCTGCTCGGCCTGCAGGGCGACGAGCGGGCTGGCCACCACGGTCACGCCCGGCAGGGCCGCCCCCGCCACCTGGTAGATCGCAGACTTGCCGTGCCCCGTGGGCATGACGGCCAGGACGTCGCGCCCCTCCGCCGCCGCGCGGACGGCCTCGAACTGGCCCTCCCGCCAGGTGTCGATCCCGAAGGCTTCGCTGGCCATGCGCCGCAGCGCGCCGGTGGTGTCTTCCATCCGGTCGCCCTACCCGACGCGGTGCCCGGGGAAACGCCGTGGTGGGGCAAACGCGGTGCCCGGGCGTGAGACGATGCCGCAGGAGCGGACGCGGCCGTCCGAGGGCCGCCCGCCACTGCAGCCGAGGAGGACCATGCTCGCGATCGTCATGGACCACATCGCCGGACCGCTCGCCGTGCGCGAGGTGGACGAGCCCGAGGTGCCGGACGGCGGCGTCGTCGTGTCCGTGGCCGCCACCGGGCTGTGCCGCAGCGACTGGCATGCCTGGGCCGGGCACGACGACGTGGCGCTCCCCCACGTTCCCGGGCACGAGTTCGCGGGCGTCGTCGCCCGGGTGGGCGCGGGTGTCACGAAGTGGACGGTCGGCGACCGGGTCACGGCCCCCTTCGTCGAAGGCTGCGGGAGATGCGAGTGGTGCCTGTCGGGAAACGCCCAGGTCTGCCCCGACCAGGAGCAGCCGGGCTTCACGCACTGGGGGTCCTTCGCCGAGCGGGTCGCCGTCCATGCGGCCGACACCAACCTCGTCGCGATCCCCGAAGGCGTGGGCTTCGAGGCTGCGGCGAGCCTGGGATGCCGGTTCGCCACGGCCTTCCGGGCACTCACCAGCCGGGCCCGCGTGGCCGCAGGCGAATGGGTCACCGTGGTGGGGGCAGGCGGCGTCGGCCTGAGTGCGGTCATGATCGCGAAGGCCCTCGGTGCCCGGGTCATCGCCGTCGACCGGAACGCGGGAGCGCTCGCGGCGGCCACAGCGCTCGGCGCGGACCAGGTCCTCGTCGCTGACAGCACCGACGTGCCGGCCCGGGTCCGGGCGCTCACGGGCGGGGGAAGCCAGGTCTCCCTCGACGCCGTCGGCAGCGAGCAGACCTGCGCCGATGCCATCCTGAGCCTGGCCCGCCGCGGCCGGCACGTCCAGATCGGCCTCCTCCCCCCGGTCGAAGGCCACCCGCGTGTGCCCATGGAGCGGGTGATCGCCTGGGAGCTCGACGTGTTCGGCAGCCACGGCATGGCCGCCGCCGACTATCCGGGCATGCTCGGCCTGATCGCCTCGGGTGCGCTGCGCCCGCACGAGCTCATCGAGCGGATCATCGGGTTCGACGAGGCCGCCGCCCTGCTTCCCGGCTTCGACTCGGCGAACGTCGCGGGAATCACGATGATCCGCCCCGGCCACGGTGGCCCTTTGTAGCCACTCGCCAAGGCCCGGCCGCGACGGGTCGTGGGCCGTCTACAAAACAGCCGGGGCCCCCGCTCCGTAGCCTTCTGACAGAGCCACGTCCCCACCGCCAGGAGGAACCATGAGCCATCAGAGGACCGGGGCGCCGCACCCGCAACGGGCCGCAGAGGGCAGCCCGGTCGCCGTGCACCGCGCCTTCCCGGACGTCCTCGTGCGACGGGTGAAGTGACTGCCATGCTGACCCAGCGCGCCGGCCACGGCGCTCCGAGCGGGATCGAGCTCACCGACGTCAGCGTCGTCGTGCCCGTCGACGATCCACCGCCGGGCGCTCCCGCCCACAAGGTCCTCCTCGAGGGCGTCGACCTTTCCCTCACGGAGACGCGGGTCGCCGTCATCGGGGCCAACGGCTCTGGCAAGTCCACCCTCCTGCGCCTGCTCAACGGGCTCGTCGCCCCCAGCTCGGGCTCCGTGGCGGTGCACGGCCTCGACACCGTCCACGACGCCCGTGCGGTGCGCCAGCGGGTCGGGTTCGTGTTCACCGACCCGCTCTCGCAGCTCGTCATGCCCACGGGACGGGAGGACGTCGAGCTCTCCCTGCGGCGCCGCCATCCGCGCCGGGCGGAGCGGGCCACGGCCGCGCAGGAGGTGCTGGACCGCTTCGGCCTCGGGCCGCTCGCGGACCAGAGCGTGCACGAGCTCTCCGGGGGCGAGCGCCAGCTCATGGCGCTCGCGGCGGTCCTCGCGGTCGGGCCGGAGGTGCTCGTCCTGGACGAGCCCTCGACCCTGCTCGACCTGCGCAACCGCGAGCTGCTGCGTCGCACTCTGGCCTCCCTCGACGAGCAGGTCATCCTCTCCACCCACGACCTCGAGCTCGCGGCGGACGCGGACCGCGTGCTGGTGGTAGAGGACGGGCGGATCGCGTTCGACGGCGCCCCGGCGGCCGCCGTCCCCTTCTACCGCCAGCTGTGCCTCGAGGCGCCGGCCACGTCTGCCGCGCCAGCCGGGCCCACGCGGGGACGCTCCTGATGCGCCGCCCCGCCGCCGGGCTCCTCGCGGGCTACGTCCACGGCGACTCCTGGCTCCACCGCACCCCGCTGTGGGCCAAGTTCGCCGCGGTGGTCGCAGCCGGCGCGGCGAGCTTCGTGCTGCTGGACTGGCGCGCCTCCTGTGCCGCGCTGGCGGCCGTGATCCTCGCCTGGCTCTCGGCCGGCCTGGGCGTCCGCCGGCTCGCGGCCTCCTGGCGGCTCGTGCTGCCCCTCGCCGCCGTGCTGTTCGCCTTCCAGTGGTGGCAGCAGGGCCCGGCTATGGCCGGCCGGATCGTGGCCAACCTGCTCCTGTGCTTCGTGGCGGCGGGCCTGCTCACCGCGACCGTGCCGCTGCAGGACCTGCTCGACGCCGTCGCCTCCCTGGCGCGGCCTTTCCGGCGCCTGGGTGCCGATCCCGAGAGGTTCGCCCTCGCGATCGCGATCATGGTGCGCAGCATCCCCGTCCTGGCCGGATCGTTCGCGGAGGTGGGCGACGCCGCCCGCGCCCGCGGGCTCGAACGCAGCGTGCGCGCGCGGACGGTCCCCGTGGTGCTCGCCGCCGTCGCCTATGCCCGGCGCACCGGCGACGCGCTGGCGGCCCGGGGACTCGGCGACGACTGAGGGCCGTCGGGACGGGCTGTCAGGAGCCGGCTCCGTCACGGAGTGCGCACGACCGCGAAGAGTGCGGCGGTGCCGATGCCCCCTGCGGAGCTGATCATCGCCAGGCACAGCGCCCCGCCTGGCAGCTGCTGGGCACGGGCCAGGAGCCGGACCACGGAGACCGCTCCCGAGGCGCCGTAGGCGTGCCCGAGGGCCAGCGCCCCGCCATCGGTGTTCAGCACCCGGTCGAGGTCCTCCCCGGTGAGCCCGAGCCGGTCGGTGCACGCCAGGACCTGGCCCGCGAAGGCCTCGTTGAACTCGATCGCGGCGACGGCCCCGGCCGGCACGCCGTGCACGGCCAGGAGCCGCTCGGCGGCGGCCGCGGCGCCGAGGCCGAGGCGGCGCGGGTCGACCCCCGCGGTCTCGGCCCCGAGGAACGCCAGGGCCGCCCGGCCGGGGCGCGGGCGGGCACCGCAGCCCGAGCTGACGACGAGCGCGGCCGCGGCGCCGTCGGCGTCGGAGCAGGAGTTGCCGGCCGTCACCGTCCCGCCCGGCACGAACGCCGCCGGGAACCGGGCGAGCAGCCGGGCGTCGAGCCGGGCCCTCGGGCCGTTGTCCGCCGCGACCCAGTCCTCGGTGCCGGGAACGCGGACGGGGACCAGCTCGCCGTCGAACGCGCCGGATGCCGCGGCCCGGAGCGCGCGGGCGTGGCTGCGCAGCGCGAAGGCGTCCTGGCGTTCCCGGCTGATGCCGCCTTCGCGGGCCACCGTCTCGGCAGCGAACCCCATGTCCGGGTCGGAGGGCTCTGCGGTGCCCGGGACCTCGGGAGCGTGCTGGGCGCGCCGGTAGAACTCGAGGGAACCATCCGCGCCGCGCCGTGCGCGCACCGGGGCGGTCGTGACCGATTCCGCTCCCCCGGCGAGGTAGGCGGGCCCTGCACCGGCCTGCGCGAGCCGGCAGGCGAGCACGATCGCGTCGAGGCCCGAGCCGCACTGCCGGTCCACGGTGATGCCGGGGAGCCGCTCCGGCAGTCCGGCGGTGAGCGCGGCGAGGCGGGCGAGGTTGCCGCCGCCGCCGGCCGCGTTGCCGATCACGACGTCGGCGAGGTGCTCGGCGGCCGCCCCGGCCCGGTCCACGAGGGCGGAGAGTACGGGGGCGAGGAGCCCGTGGACGGATACCCCGGCGAGCGCCGTCCCCGACCGGGCCAGCGGCGTCCGCAGGCCTTCGACGACGAGCGGGGCGCCGGCCGGGCTAGGCCAGGCGGCGGGCACGCCGGTCCCCCTCGAGCACCCACCGCTGGAACTCGGTCCTGGACAGCTTGCCGCGCTCGGTGACGGGCAGGGCCTCCAGCTCGACGTACTCGAGCGGCCGCTTCGCCGGGGCGAGCCGGCCCTCGAGTCCCGCGCGGAGCTGGAGCTGGCACAGGCCGGCGTGCGCCGGCACGATCCCGGCGACGATGCGCTGGCCGCGGACGTCGTCCGGGAGCCCCGCGACGACGACCTCCGCGACGCCCGGGATCATGGCCAGAGCGGCCTCGACCTCGTGCGGGTAGACGTTGTGGCCACCGGTGTTGACCATGTCCTGGGTGCGGCCGAGGACGTGGAGCTCGCCGTCGGCGAGGAAGCCCTGGTCGCGCACGGTGTACCAGCCGCCGAGCCGGGTGAACGCCTTCCCGTCGTCGCCCCACACGTAGCCGTCGGAGACGAGCGGGCTGCGCACGCAGATGTTGCCGGTCTCGCCGTCGGGGACGGGCCCGCCGGCGTCGTCGAGGATGGCCAGCTCGACGCCCTCGAAGGCGCGGCCGACGCCGGTCCCCACCTCGGTCCCGGCCGTGCCGGGATCGTGGCGGCTCGAGGCGACGAAGCTCAGCTCGGAGGCGCCGTAGTACTCCCACACGATGGCCCGCGGGGCCCAGCGGCGCACCGCCTCGAGGGTGCGGCGGTCGAGCTTCTGGCCCGAGCACACCACGGCGCTGATCCCGCTCGCGTCGACGTCCCCGGCCAGGCCGCGCTCGGCGAGGACGCGGAGCATGGTCGGCACGAGGACGAGGCGCGTGATGCCGCGCAGGGTGATCTCCGCGTGCGCGTCGCCCACGTCGAACGCGGGGAGGGTGTGGAACGCAGCTCCGGCCCACAGGCATTCCGAGAGCGTGTAGAGGTTCAGGCTGGCCGAGAGCGGACCGGGGGCGAGGACACGGTCGCCGGGAGTGAGGCCGAACGCCGCGGTCGAGGCGGCGAAGGAGCGGGCCCACGACGCGCGGGAGCGGCTGAAGCCCTTCGGCACGCTCGTCGTGCCCGAGGTGAGGCCCACGAGGAAGCTCGAGGCGCCGCTGCCGTCCGCGAGCCCGGCGGGCTCGAGGCGACGGCGGGGCGGGGCGCCCCACCGGCCGGCGAGGCGCTCCTCGACGTCCCGGGCCAGCTCGTCCGGCCAGGCCGGGTCGAGCACCGCGCACTCGCGTTCTCCGGCCACGCCGGCCGCCCAGCGCACCGCGAAGTCCACGCCGTTGGGCGCCCGCAGCACCCCCGTGGGTTCCCCCGAGGCGGCGAGCGCCGCGGCTGCTGCGTGCAGCTCCGCCCACGAGAGCCGTTCGCGCCCGCACACGACCGCGGGCTCATGCGGCTTCTCGGCGGCCCACCGCGCGAGCCGGTCCAGAAAGGGCATGGGGAAATTCTATCGGCGCACCGGCGGTGCACCCCTGATCATGACGGTCCGGCTAGCGTAGGTCCATGAGCTTCAACGAAGGCAGCCAGCTGGATCCGTCCCAAGTCGAGGACCGGCGCGGCGGCGGCGGACTGGGCCGGGGGCCCCTGATCGGCGGCGGCGTGGGCGGGGCCCTCCTCGTGCTCGCGCTGACCCTCCTGGGAGTGAATCCCGGACTCCTCGGCGACCTGACCGGCGGCTCCGGCCAGTCCGGGACGGCCACCGGCCCGGCCAGTGCCGGGACGAGCCAGTGCCGCACCGGGGCCGACGCGGCGCAGCGGCTGGACTGCCGCATCGTCGGGACGGTCAACAGCGTCAACGCCTTCTGGGCGGGCTACCTGCCCTCGCAGGGCGTCAGGTACACCCGGCCGAAGGCGGTCGTGTTCAGCGGCCGGACCTCGACCGCGTGCGGTCCCGCGACGACGGAGGTCGGCCCGTTCTACTGCTCCGGGGACGTCACCGCGTACTTCGACCCGGGCTTCTTCGACGAGCTCGTGACCCGGTTCGGGTCCTCGGGAGGACCTCTGGCGCAGGAGTACGTGGTGGCCCACGAGTTCGGGCACCACGTCCAGGACCTCGTCGGCACCCTCGGCTACGCCCAGAAGGACCCGCAGGGGCCCGAGTCCGGCAGCGTGCGCGTCGAGCTCCAGGCGGACTGCCTCGCCGGCATGTGGGCGCACTACGCGAGCACCACCGACGACCCGGCCACGGGAAAGCCGTACCTGGCGAAGATCACCCAGCAGGACGTCCAGGACGCGCTCTCCGCCGCGGCCTCCGTCGGCGACGACCGGATCCAGAAGTCCGCGACGGGGCGGGTGAATCCCGAGAGCTACACGCACGGGACGAGCCAGCAGCGCCAGACCTGGTTCATGCGCGGCTTCAGCGGCGGGGACCTCAAGCAGTGCAACACCCTCACCGGCCGCGTCTAGGGCCCTTCCCCCGGCTGGAAGCACGACGGCGGGGGGGGGGGGGGCGCCGGGGGGGGGGGGGGGGCGCCCCCCCGGCCGGGGGGGGGGGGGGGGGCCCGCGCCCCCCCCCCCCCCGCCTATTTTCAAGGCCGGCCCCACAGGG
>NZ_JAUSRH010000004.1 GCF_030811715.1 Sinomonas atrocyanea
CGGCGGGGGGGCCGGCCCCCCCCCCCCCCCCCCCCCCCCGCCGCCCCCCCCCCCCCCCGGGGCCCGGGGCCGCGGGGGGGGGGCCCCCCCCCCCCCCCCCTCTCTGCTGTCTCCGTCCTTCTGCAGGGCGGCGCCGTCTACCGCGCCAGGCTCCCGGAGGCGGGGCGCCGAGGTCTCCGTGTCCCCGGGGCCGCGGCGAGCTTGCGCTCGAGGACCTGCGCGACGCCGTCGTCCTCGATGCCCGGGGCGTGCAGCTCGGTCGCGGCGAGCGCCTCGGGGTGCCCCGAGGACATCGCATACCCCTCGCCCGCCCAGGCGAGCATCTCGACGTCGTTCGGCATGTCCCCGAACGCGACCACCTCGGCGGGCGCGATCCCGAGCGCGTGCGCATACTCGGCCAGCGTCACGGCCTTGTTCACCCCGAGCGGGGCCATCTCGAGCATGGTCAGGTCCACCGCCGAGTGCGTGATCGAGACGAGGTGGGAGACATGGGGCGCTACGATGCGCAGGTACTCCTCGGCCGTGATGCCCTCGATCTTCGCCATGAACTTCACCACCTCGTCCCCCGGGACCAGCTCGGCGAGGTCGCCGTGGCGAACCTGGTCCAGCAGGGCCCGGTGCCGGGGCTCGGCGAAGGCGGTCTCCATGACGAACTCCGCCGGGGTCTCCGCCGCGAACGCCGTCTCAGGGAAGAGCCCTTGGATGATCCCGCGGACCTCGAGCATCGTCTCGCGGCGGATGGCCTCCGCGGAGACCACAGACATCGTCTCGAGGTCGTAGACGAGGGCGCCGTTCGAGCAGATCACACGCCCGGCGTGCCCGAGCTGCTCGCTCAGCGGCGTGAGCCAGCGCGCAGGGCGGCCGGTGACGAAGACGAGCTCGACGCCGGCCTCCTCGCACGCGTGCAGCGCCTGGACGGTGCGCTCGGTGATCCGTCCGTCCCGGCGCAGGATGGTGCCGTCGATGTCGCTGGCCACGAGCCGCATGAGCTCGGCGGCGCCCAGGCCGCCCTCGGTTCCGGACATTCAGCGGACCTCGTAGGTGCAGGTGATGGTCGCAGTCGCCAGCTCATGCGCGGCGATGTCCCGGAGCACCCGCGAACCCTTGCTGCGCGGCGTCCCGGGCACGCTGCCGACGTCGAGGGCGTGCACCGTGAACACGTACCGGTGGGGCCCCGAGCCGCGCGGCGGCGCTGCGCCGACGAACCCGGTGAAGCCGGCGTCGTTGAGGAGCTCGAGGCAGCCATTGGGGAGGCCGGCCTCGGAGTCGGCCGGGCCCATGCCGTCCGGGGCGCCGCCGGCGCCCTCGGGCAGCTCGTCGACTTCGGCGGGGATGTTCACCACCGCCCAGTGACAGAAGCTGCCCGCCCGCGGGGCGTCCGGGTCCATGACCGTCACGGCGAAGCTGCGGGTCCCCTCGGGCGCGCCGCTCCACGCCAGCTGGGGCGAGAGGTCCTGCCCGTCGAGCCCGAAGTACGCGCTCGTCTGGGGACGCGGGAGCCCGGCGCCGTCCTTGAGGTCCTGGCTCCTCAGCGAGAACTGTCCTTCGCTCATGACGCTCCTCCTGTGCGGATCTCGGCGCGCGACGGCGGGTTGGCGCCGGGGCGCGAGACGGTCACCGCGGCGGCGCGCGCGGCGAAGTCGAGGATGCGGCCGAGCTCGGCCGCATCGAGGCGGCGCAGCTCGGGGCGGCGCTGGGCGCCGTCGAGCTCGCGGTCCACGATTGCTGAGAGCAGCGCGGCCATGAACGAGTCCCCGGCCCCCACGGTGTCCGCCACGCGCACCTTCGGGGCCGGCGCCGAGGCCTCGCCGTCGCGGCACACGGCCCACGGCCCCTCGGCGCCCCGGGTCACGACCACGAAAGCCGGCCCCTCGGGGCTGCCCAGGCCGAGCCAGCGGCGCGCGGAGTCGAGGGGGTCCACGCCGGGGTAGAGCCAGGCGAGGTCCTCGTCCGAGGCCTTGACCACGTCGGCGAGGGCCACGAGCCGTTCGACCCTTCCGCGGACCACGTCGGCATCGGTGGTGATGGTCGGGCGGCAGTTCGGGTCGAAGGAGATGGTGGCGCGGGGCCGGGCCCGTTCCACGGCGCGCAGCACCTGGTCCGCGCCGGGTTCGAGGACCGCGGCGATCGAGCCGGTGTGCAGGAGCGTCGTGGGGCCCAGAAGGCCTTCGAGCCGGTCGCGGAGGCTGGGGAGGTGCCAGTCGAGCTCGAAGTGGTAGATCGCGGCGCCGTGGTGGTCGAGCTCGGCCAGGGCCACCGAGGTGGGGCTCTCGTCGGGCGGCAGGGCCACGAGCACGTTGGCGCCGTGGAGGTGGTCGGTGAGCATCCGCCCGTTGGCGTCGTCGCCGTAGCGGCCGATGAACTGGACCGGATGGTCGAGGCGTGCCAGGCCGACGGCCACGTTCAGCGGGCTCCCGCCCGGGTGCGACTCGGTGCCGGAGGGGCGGCGGACCACGTCGATGAGTCCCTCGCCGATGACTGTCAGCATGGCATTCACGGTAGCAGTCGGGGGTGCGGCGCGGGCCGCCGGAACCGAACTGGCGCTCCCGCGCGACGTGGGTCTGGGTGGCCCGACGCGGGAGGCGGGGAGAGGGCTGGGTAGGGCCCGTGCCCTATGGTTCCACTCTGGACCTACTCGAGATTTTTGGAGTCCCCGATGTCCGCTACGGCTGCACCGCACCATCAACCGCGCGCGACGAAGCTCCCCGCGCTCGTCCCCGGCCCCCACTCGAAGCGGCTCGGCCTCATCGCGCTCGTCGCGACGTTCGGCGGCCTGCTCTTCGGCTACGACACCGGCGTGATCAACGGCGCCCTCAACCCGATGTCCGCCGAGCTGGGCCTGACCCCCATCACCGAGGGCGTCGTCACCGCCTCGCTCGTGTTCGGGGCCGCGATCGGCGCGATCCTCGGCGGGAGACTCTCGGATGCCTGGGGGCGCCGGACCACGATCATCATGCTCGCGGCCCTCTTCTTCGCCGGCACCGTCGCCGTGGTGGCCACCTCCAACTTCGAGGTCCTCGTCCTGGGCCGCATCCTCCTCGGCCTCGCGGTCGGCGGCGCCTCGACCGTGGTCCCGGTCTTCCTCGCCGAGCTCGCCCCCTACGAGATCCGCGGCTCGGTCGCCGGCCGCAACGAGCTCGCGATCGTCATCGGCCAGCTCGCGGCGTTCGTCATCAACGCCGTCATCGGCAGCGTCTTCGGCATGATCCCCGGCGTGTGGCGCATCATGTTCGCGATCTGCGCGCTGCCCGCCGTCGCCCTGTTCTTCGGGATGCTGCGCATGCCGGAGTCGCCCCGCTGGCTCGTCGAGAAGGGCCGCAAGGCGGAGGCCCTCGCCGTGCTCAAGACCGTCCGGGCCGGTGACCGCGCGGCGGCCGAGCTCGCCGACGTCGAGCTCGTCGCCCAGGAGGAGCGCGCGAGCCACCAGATCGGCTGGCGCGCCATCTTCTCGAACAAGAACCTGCTCCGCATCCTGCTCGTCGCGATCGGCCTCGGAGTGGCCCAGCAGCTCACCGGCATCAACTCGATCATGTACTACGGCCAGACCGTGCTCACCGAGTCCGGCTTCAGCAAGGACGGCGCGCTCATCGCCAACATCGCGCCCGGCGTCATCGCCGTAGTCGGCGGAATCGTCGCCCTGAAGATGATGGACCGACTGGACCGCCGCACCACCTTCATCACCGGCCTCTCGCTCACCACGGCCTGCCACGTGCTCATCGGCATCGCCTCGATGGCCCTGCCGGTGGCCAGCCCGATCCGGCCCTTCGTGATCCTCTTCCTCGTCGTGGCGTTCGTCGGCTCAATGCAGACCTTCCTCAACGTGGCCGTGTGGGTCTACCTCTCGGAGATCTTCCCGCTGCACATGCGCGGCTTCGGCATCGGCGTCGCGGTGTTCGCCCTGTGGGTCATGAACGGGTTCCTCTCGCTCTACTTCCCCTCGATGGTCGCCGCGATGGGGATCACCGGAACGTTCTTCCTCTTCGCCGTGGTCGGAGCCCTCGCCCTGGTCTTCGTCATCACCCAGGTGCCCGAGAGCCGCGGACGCACCCTCGAGGCCCTCGAGGAGGACGTCACCACCGGCGCGATCTACCTCGTGCACAAGAAGTAGCAGCGCCCGGTCGGGGCAGGCGGCCGCCCCTGCCCCGACCGGGCCGAGTGTCGGCGCCGGTTGCTACGGTTCTTGCATGGCCTCCACCTACGACCACCTCGACGCCGGGCAGCGCGCCATCGTGGACGCGTCCGTCGCGACGTACGAGCGCGTCCGGCCCATGCTCAAGAGCGTCACGAGGGACATGATCCAGACCCTCATCTCCATGTTCAAGGACGCCGAGGTGACTCCCCTGTTCGTCACGGGCCGCACCAAGACGGTCGAGTCCTTCCGCGAGAAGATCTCCCGACTCGACCCGCCGGCCGTGCCGGGGGGCGAGCCCACGCTCAAGTTCCCCGACCCGTTCCGGACCCTCAACGACATGGTCGGCGTCCGGGTGATCACCAAGCTGCCGGCGGAGAACGCGGTGGTGGCCAACCTCATCAAGCGGCAGCGGCAGATCTTCGACTGCCGCGGGGACCGGGAGAAGGCCATCGGCTCAATCGAGTCGGGCACATACGGATACTCGAGCCGGCACCTGATCCTGCGGACCCTCCAGAACGACACCGTGCGCGCCTACCAGGCCGTCTTCAACCCGGAGCTGCCAGCCAACGGCTCGTACTTCTTCGAGTGCCAGATCCGCACCGTCTTCGCGCACGCGTGGAGCGAGATCGAGCACGACATCCGCTTCAAGGGCGAGGACCCGAGGGCCTGGAGCCCCCAGTTCGACCGCCAGTTCACGGCCACGGCGGCCATGCTCGAGGTCGTCGAGAAGGAGTTCGCAGAGCTCCACGAGCGCTACGAGACCGTGGTGAGCTTCTGGGACGAGGGCGGAGAGGGCGCCGCCCCGCTCACCCCCGAGCGGATCCGCGAGGTCTGGCAGACGCTCCTGCCGCACGTGGACCGGAAGATCGACGACGACTGGGGCTGGGCGGCCGAGCTCTTGGCCGCCCACCGGCTCGCGGAGACGCGCCAGCTCGTCGAGCTGATCGACGCCGAGCGGATCACCGACGTCCGCAAGGCCCTCGACCACCGGTACTCCCCCGGCCCCGACCGGCTCCTCGACGACCTCCTGCTGTGGCGCTACGGCCGGGAGCACATCGAGCTCACCGCGGAGCCGGCCGACGTCGAGCCCCACCCGCGGCGGGACTCCCTCCAGCGGCGGCTCAAGCAGATCGAGCGCTACCGGCTGACCGGCCGGTAGGAACTGCCGCGACGACGGCGCCGGGCGGCCCGCCCGCACGAGGGGGCGCCCGGCGTCGTCCGCGGTGCCGGCTCGTCGCCGCGGCTACAAGGAGGGCTGGCCGCCCAGGGCCGCCAGGAGCGCGGTGCCGTTCGGGGAGCCCAGCCCAGTGCACGGGTCCCACCCCGGGCCCGCGTGATAGGTGCCGTTGCTGCCCGAGGTGATGTCCCGGAAGGCCCCTGCCTGCGCGTACAGGGCGGGCTGGAGCAGCCCGAAGCGCCGCCCCGTCGCCTGGGCCAGCCGGGCGACGAGGGCTGCCCAGAGCGGGGCCACGGCGCTGGTCCCGCCGATCACCATGTCGGTCCCGTCCACGCGGACCCGGTAGCCGGTCTGCGGGTCGGCCACCGCGCTCACGTCGGGGACGCCCCGCCCGTGCTTGGCGGGATGCGGGGCGGGCTTCGGCCTGCGGTGGGCGGCGGGAGCCGACGAGTTCTGCCACGCCGGGGCCGGGAACACGTCGCTGTACCCGCCGCCGGTCGCGGACGTGGTGGGCGAGTCGTTCCAGACGGTCTCGGACGTGATGGTCCCGGACGCGGCGTCGGCGACCAGGCGGGTGCCGCCGCATGCGAGGGCATGGGGGCTCGAGGCGGGGAAGTCTGCGTGGTCCTTGCCGTCGCCCACCCCGTCGGTGCTGCCGCGATCGCCGGCCGCCGCGGTGACGGTGACGCCGAGGGCGGCCGCGTCGGCGAGCGCCTGGTCCATGGCGTTGCGGGCCTGGGCGGTCCAGGCGTCCTCGCTCTGGCCCCAGCTGATGCTCACGGCGCACGGGGCGGGGGTGGCGTGCGAGGCCCGCACGAGCGCATCGAGGAAGCCGGCGTCCGTGTTCGGCCCGAAGTAGACCACGATCGTGGACCCCGGGGCGAGGGCGCCCACCACCTCCACGTCCAGCAGCACCTCCCCGTCTGCGCCCTGGGGGTCCTGGCCGGGCTGGTTCTCGGCGCCGTCCACCCCGACGGCGGTGACGGTGGGCGTGGCGAGGCCGAGGCCCCCGAAGTAGGCGTCCAGGTCGGCCTGCCCGAAGCCGCCGCCGAGCTCGAGGATCGCCACCGTCTGGCCCGCACCGTCGGTCCCGGCGGGAAAGCCGTAGATCCGGCCTAGGTCAGGGGGGCTGTAGCTCGTGCCGGCCGCCGCGCGCGGGATGGCCCGGAACTGGGCCCTCGCCTGGGGGCGGTCGTCGAGGCCCAGGACCGCCGTGACCACGCCGTCCAGCGAGGCTGGGATCCGCAGGGACCCGGTGCGATGCCGGTGTGCGACGGACTGACCGTGGGGGCCGGAGCTCGTGACCCTCTCGAGGCTTGTGCCGAAGATCCGGCAGAGCTGCTCGACCGTGCCGGCCAGGCGGATCCTGCGGGAGGCGGGGTCGGCTTCCACGACCTCGGCCCCGAGCCGGGTGAACGTCTCCGTGGCAAGCCTGAGGTCCTCGTCGGAGGCGCCGTGACGGGCGGCGAGCTCCTGTGGCGAGAGCGGGGCCTCGCCGGGCTCCGCTGGAAGCGGGGCCTTGCGGCGCAGCACCACGGTGATCTGGATGCGCTCGGCGGGGTCGGCCGCCTGGCGCGCCGCAAGGCCGGGGGCGGGGGCGCGCTCCGAGCCCTCGAGAATGACGCTGGGCTCCTCGGCAGAGGGCTCGGAGGTGGGCTGGTCGGTCATGGCGTTCTCCGTTCGTGGGCCCTGCCGGGCCCGTCGCTGCGGGAGGGTGCGGTCCGGTATCCGCGACGATACGACCCGCGCGGCCCGCGGGCCATGCCCGGCACCGGCGATTCGTCCGGATGACGGGCGCGACTCGTCCGATTAGGTGCCCGATGCAACCATAGGGGGGTGACCCCCGCCGTATCCCAGCAGACAGCCCATGCCCCAGCGCCCTCGAAGGCCGACCGCGACGCCAAGCTCGCCGTCACCGTCTTCCCCGTCCTCGTGCTCGCCGCAGGCCTCATCGGCTTCCTCGTCCCGGGCCCGATCAAGGCGGCCGCGCCGGCCGTGCCGTACCTCCTCGGCGTCATCATGTTCTGCATGGGGCTCACGCTCACCCCGCCGGACTTCGCCTCCGTGGCCAGGAGGCCGTGGGCGGTGGCCCTCGGGCTCGTGGCGCACTACGTGATCATGCCCGGGGCCGGCTGGGCCATCGCGACCGCCCTGCAGCTGCCGCCCGAGCTGGCCGTCGGCGTGATCCTCGTGGGCTGCGCGCCCTCGGGCACGGCGTCGAACGTCATGGCCTACCTCGCCAAGGGCGACGTCGCGCTGTCCGTCGCCGTCGCGACCGTCTCCACGCTCGTGGCGCCGCTCGTGACCCCGGCACTCACCCTCCTGCTCGCGGGCTCGTTCCTGCACGTCGACGCCGGGGGCATGATCCTGGACATCGTCAAGACCGTGCTGATCCCCGTGGTCCTCGGCCTCGTGGTCCGCGTGTTCCTCAAGAAGGCCGTGGCGAAGGTCCTCCCGGCGCTGCCATGGATCTCGGCGGTCGTGATCGCCGCGATCGTGGCGATCGTGGGGGCCGGATCCGCGAGCAAGCTCGTGGCCGCGGGCGGGATCGTGCTGCTCGCGGTGGTGCTCCACAACGGCTTCGGACTGAGCCTCGGCTACCTCGCCGGCAAGGCCGGCCGCCTCGACCGCAGGGCCCGGCGCGCCCTCGCCTTCGAGGTCGGCATGCAGAACTCGGGGCTCGCCGCGACCCTTGCGGCCGCGCACTTCACGCCCCTCGCAGCGCTGCCCTCGGCGGTGTTCTCGGTGTGGCACAACATCTCCGGCGCGGTGGTGGCGGCGTGGCTCGCGCGCCGTCCGGTGCCGGAGGCCGAGCAGGTGGCGCACACCGGGCGCTAGGGTTTTGCCCCGCCCCGGGCTGGGGTAAGAGGCCGGTATCCCGATTCGTTCCGATGGAAAGGACCCGGCCATGAAGGCTTCCGACCAGCTCGCCCACGGACTGCAGGCGATCCTCGTGGACCTGATCGAGCTGTCCCTCCAGGGCAAGCAGGCGCACTGGAACATCGTGGGACCGAACTTCCGCGACCTGCACCTGCAGCTCGACGAGGTCGTCGCGGCGGCGCGGCTCCACGCCGACGAGGTCGCCGAGCGCCTGCGCGCCCTCCACGCGGTTCCGGACGGCCGGACCGCCACCGTGGCCAAGACCACCTCGCTGTCCGAGCCCACCGAGGGCCTCGTGAGCACCTCGAGCACGGTCGACGCCGTCGTGGCCGCCATCGACTCCGTCTGCGCCACCGTGCGCGGGGTGTACGACGCGGTGGAGAAGGACGACGCCGCCACCACCGATATCCTCAACCAGATCCTGCTCCAGCTGGAGAAGCTGTCGTGGATGGTCGGCGCGGAGAAGGCCAAGACGACCGCGCCGTAGGGCGCCCCGTCCGGGGGCCCGCCCTAGGCCGGCAGAACCGCCTGGGCGGCCTCCTCGAGCGCGCGGCGGACGGCCAGCATCACCGGGTTCTGTGCCGCCGCCGAGCGCATGGCGGTGAAGACCGTCCGGTGCGGGGCGCCGGCGAGCGTCACGAGCCGTGCCGCCGGGGCCCGTCCCACCCAGACCAGATCCGGCAGCAGGGCCACGGCATTGCCCGATTCGACGAGCCGGACGTGCGCCTGCAGGTCCGCGGTCTCGTAGCGGACGTCCGGCTCGAAGCCGGCGGCCCGGCAGCTCTGCTCGGCCCAGTGCCGGGAGGCCGCCCCTCGCGGCTCCATGACCCACGGCAGGCCCGCGACCTCGGAGAGCGCGCCGGCACCGTCGAACGCGGCGCCGGAGCCCGCGGGCGGGAGGGCGAGCCGGATCGCATCCTGCGTCAGGCGCTGCCGGTCCAGCCCGGGGTAGTGGGGAGCCGCGTGGTGGGGGTACTGCTCGGCCACGACGATGTCGAAGCTGCGCGCCCAGGTCTCGCGCAGCGCCGTCTCGGGCTCGTGCTGGACCATCTCCACGCGCAGCAGCGGGTGCCGCTCCCCCAGGGCGCGCAGCGCCGCCGGCAGAAGAGCGAGGGCCGCAGTCTGGAAGACCGCGAGCCGCACGGTGCCCTGCACCTCGCTCGCACTGGCCGCGAGGGCCGCCTCGGTGCGCTCGAGCTCGGCCAGAAGGGTCTCGGTGTGCGCCACGAGGACCTCGGCCTCCGGAGTGAGCACGACGCCGCGGCCGGACTTGCGCGTGAGCGGCACCCCCGCCTCCCCCTCGAGCAGGGCCAGCTGCTGCGACACCGATGAGGGGCTATAGGCGAGGGCCTCCGCGACGCCCGCGAGCGTCCCGCGGATGCTCAGCTCACGGAGCAGTCTGAGGCGGCGGATCTCAAGCACGGGGCCTCCTTTCTTCCGTCGGATTTCCTCACCGGTACCGGTCAGAAATCATCACTTCTCCTTTCGTATTGTGCGTCACATACTGGCTCCATGACCACGCACATCCACGCCCGGAGCTCCGCGGGCAGCGCCCCCGCCCCCTCCGCTCCGGCTCCGGCCGCGCGGGCACTGGCCGCGCCGCACCCCATCCGTCCCCAGGACCTCGCCGACGACGCCGTCGCGCAGGTCCGCAGGTGGCTCGACGCCGCCGCCGCGCTGCCCGTCGATGCGGCCGCGGCGCAGCTGGCGGGCGTGCTCCAGGACCCGGACGGCCTGTCCTTCACCGTGGGATTCGTCGACGGCGTGGTGCGCCCGGAGGACCTCGGTGTCGCGGCGCGCAACCTCAGGGCGCTCTCGGCCAAGGCCCCCGCCTTCCTGCCGTGGCCGCTGCGCGCCGCGCTCGCCGCGGGCGGAGCGCTGGCGCCTGCCGCCCCCGGCGTGGTGGTGCCCGTGGCCCGCCGCGTCCTCCGCGAGATGGTGGGCCACCTGATCGTGGATGCCTCGGACGCCCGCCTGGGCCCCGCGATCGCCAAGATCCGGAAGCCGGGCATCCGGCTGAACATGAACCTGCTGGGCGAGGCGATCCTCGGCCGGGGCGAGGCGTCGCGGCGGCTCGAGGGCACCCGGCGGCTGCTGGCCCGCGACGACGTCGACTACGCCTCGATCAAGGTCTCCTCGACCGTGGCGCCGCACAACCACTGGGCGTTCGAGGAGGCCGTGGCCCACATCGTCGAGTCGCTCACCCCGCTCTACCGCCTGGCCGCCTCGGCCCCCACCCGCAAGTTCATCAACCTGGACATGGAGGAGTACAAGGACCTCGACCTGACGATCGCAGTCTTCACGCGGCTGCTCGAGCGCGAGGAGTTCCGAGGCCTCGAGGCCGGGATCGTGCTGCAGGCGTACCTGCCGGACGCGCTCGGGGCGATGGTCCACCTCCAGGAGTGGGCCGCGCAGCGCGTGGCCGGCGGCGGCGCGCCGATCAAGGTCCGCGTGGTCAAGGGCGCCAACCTGCCCATGGAGCACGTGGATGCGGAGATCCATGGCTGGCCGGCCGCGACGTGGGGCTCCAAGCGGGAGACCGACACCTCGTACAAGGCGATCCTCGACTACGCGCTCACGCCCGAGCACCTGGCCAACGTGCGGGTGGGCGTCGCCGGGCACAACCTGTTCGACGTCGCCCTCGCGTGGCTGCTCGCGAAGGCCCGCGGTGTGGACACGGGGGTGAGCGCAGGCTCCGGGCTGATCGAGTTCGAGATGCTCCTCGGCATGGCGTCGGCGCAGGCGCAGGCCGTGCTGGCCGACGTGGGCCACCTGCTGCTGTATACGCCCGTGGTGCACCCGGACGAGTTCGACGTCGCGATCGCCTACCTGATCCGCCGCCTCGAGGAGGGCGCGAGCCAGGAGAACTTCATGTCCGCGGTCTTCGAGCTGGGCTCGGACGATCCCCGCGGCGCCGCCCTCTTCGAGCGGGAGAAGGAGCGCTTCCTCGCCTCCCTCGAGGCCCTCGGCTCCGCCCCGTTCACAGGACCCGACGGCCAGCCGGCCCTTCCCGCCCCGAACCGGACCCAGGACCGCAGCCGCGACCTCCCCGCCCCGTCCGGGAGTCACCTGCTCGGGGTCACCTCGGGCGACTCCCAGGGCGTGACTCACAGATGGAGGGCCGGGGCGGGCTTCGCCAACACCCCGGACACCGACCCCGACCTCCCCGCCAACCGGCAGTGGGGACGCGATATCATCGCCCGCGCCGAATATAGCCGTATCGGCATGGACGCGATCGAAGAGGCGACGATCGGCACCGAAGGCGAGCTCGACGACGTCGTCCGTGCGGCAGCCTCGGCCGGCGAGGCGTGGGGGGCGCTCACCGGCGTCCAGCGCGCCGCCGTCCTTGACGAGATGGGCCGCTCGCTCGAGCGGCACCGCGCGGACCTTCTCGAGGCCATGGCCTCCGAGACGGGCAAGACGCTCGACCAGGGCGACCCCGAGGTCTCCGAGGCCGTCGACTTCGCCCACTACTACGCGACGCTCGCCCGCGAGCTCGACGCCGTCGAGGGCGCCCGGTTCGTGCCCAGCCGCCTCACCGTCGTGACGCCGCCCTGGAACTTCCCGGTGGCGATCCCCGCGGGATCCACGCTCGCCGCGCTCGCCGCCGGCTCCGGCGTCGTCATCAAGCCGGCCCAGCAGGCCCGCCGCAGCGGCGCGGTGATGGTCACGGCGCTGTGGGAAGCGCTCGAGGCGACCCGAGCGCAGACCGGGGTCGGGCCCGAGGTGCTCCGACTCGTGCAGCTGCCGGAGCGCGGACTCGGCCAACGGCTCATCGCGCACCCCGACGTGGACCGGGTGATCCTCACGGGCGGCTACGAGACGGCGCAGCTGTTCCGCTCCTTCCGGCCGGACCTGCCGCTGCTCGCCGAGACCAGCGGGAAGAACGCCGTCATCGTCACTCCGAGCGCGGACCTCGACCTCGCCGCGAAGGACGTGGCCTACTCCGCGTTCGGGCACGCCGGGCAGAAGTGCTCGGCCGCCTCGCTCGTGGTCCTCGTGGGCTCGGTCGCCCGGTCCCAGCGGTTCCGCAACCAGCTCGTCGACGCGGTCGAGTCGCTCCACGTCGGCTACCCGTGGGACCCGCGCAGCCAGATGGGGCCCGTCATCGAGCCCCCGGGCGAGAAGCTGCGCCGCGGCCTCACCGAGCTCGGCCCGGGCGAGCACTGGGTGCTCGAACCGCGCCAGCTCGACGACTCCGGCAAGCTCTGGAGCCCCGGGGTGCGTGCGGGCGTCCGGCCCGGGAGCGAGTACCACCTGACCGAGTACTTCGGCCCGGTCCTCGGCGTCATGACCGCCCGGACGCTCGAGGAGGCCGTTGAGCTCGTCAACCGGGTCGACTACGGCCTGACCTCCGGGCTCCACTCCCTCGACGCCGCCGAGATCGAGTACTGGGCCGAGCACATCGCCGCCGGCAACCTGTACGTCAACCGCGGCATCACGGGCGCGATCGTCCAGCGGCAGCCCTTCGGCGGCTGGAAGAAGTCCGCCGTCGGCGCCGGGGCTAAGGCGGGCGGACCCAACTACCTCGTGGGCCTCGGCTCCTGGACGGACGCACCCGTCGGGGCGGAACCGGCCACCGGGCGGAACCTCGGCCGGGCGGCCGCGGACCTCCTCGCCTCCGCCCGTGAGGAGCTCCCCGCAGCCGACGCCGCGTGGCTGGCCGCCGCCCTCGGCTCGGACGCCGCCGCGTGGGCCGAGGAGTTCGGCATCTCGAAGGACGTCTCAGCCCTGGCCTGCGAGCGCAACGTGTTCCGGTACCGCCCCGTCCCGGTGACCGTCCGGTTCGAGGCCCCGACCTCGGGACATGGCGTCGCCGAACTGCTGCGGATCGCCGCGGCCGGGCTCGTGGCGGGATCGGCCGTGACGGTGAGCACCGCCGTCGGCCTTCCCGGCTCCGCGGAAGGCGTGCTGCGGCGCCACGGTGTGACCGTGGCGGTCGAGGACTCCGCCGCCTGGCTGCGGCGCGCGGCAGCTCTCGGCGCGGGGCGCGTGCGGCTCATCGCCGGCACGGACGACGACGGTGTTTCCTCCGCGCGGGCCCTCGCCGGCGCCGTGGACGGCACCCCGGATGTGGCCATGTATGCGCATCCGGTCGTGTCAGCTGGCCGCGTGGAGCTGCTCCCGTTCCTGCACGAGCAGGCTGTCTCCGTCACGGCGCACCGGTTCGGGAACCCGAACCCCGTGACGGCAACGGTGCGCCTCTGAGGAAGCCCGCTGCGACGTCTACGACATGAAGTTTTCGGAAATAGTCATGTGAAGTAGTGACATGAACACGTCCTGTCACGAATCATGGACTTGCCATCTCACATGCACCCGGGGAACGTCACCCGAACAGGAGAGACTTCATGTCCAGATTCACGGCACTTGCCTCGCACAAGCTGGTGGTCGCCGCTGTCGCCGCGGGGGCCATCAGCCTCGGCGGCGCCGCGGCCGCCGCCATCGCTGCCCCGGGAGTCCAGCCCGCGGCGGACCAGCCGACCGCAACCTCGACGGCCCAGCCGACCGAGACGGACTCGCCCGAGCCGAGCGAGAGCGCCGAGCCCACCGAGACCGCCCAGCCGACGGAGTCCGCCGAGCCAACGGAGTCCGAGGCCCCGAAGCCGAGTGAGTCGGCCGAGCCCAGCGAATCGGCCGAGCCGACCGAGACCGAGTCGCCCGAGCCGAGCACGACGGCCTCCCCCAAGCCCAGCGAGGACGGGAGCGGCCCGAACGAGCACGCTTCGGAGGTGGGCAAGCAGGCCTACATCGCCGCCCACTCCAGGCCCACGGGCACCCCGGCGCCGCGATGGGTGTCGCAGTGGGTGCACCGGTACGTGCCGGGCTCGTCCCAGCACGAGTCGGAGCAGGACCAGCAGGGCGAGGACCAGCAGGGTTCCGGCGAGCACGGCCAGCAGGCCTCCGGCGACCACGGCAGCTCGCACCGCGGCCGCTGATCAGCCCTGACAGCCGCAGCGCCACCCGCTGGGGGCCGAGGACTTCCTCGGCCCCCAGCGGCGTCTCGTAGGCTGGGCCCATGGAGCTTCCATGCCGATGAAGAGCGCGGGCATCCTGCTGTACCGCCGCCCGGCAGGGTCCCCGGACGGGCTCGAGGTCTGGATCGCGCACATGGGCGGCCCGTTCTGGGCCCGCAAGGACCAGCACGGCTGGTCGCTGCCCAAGGGGCTCTGCGAGGGAGACGAGGATCCGCTCACCGCGGCGCAGCGCGAGTTCGCGGAGGAGATGGGCAGCCCGCCGCCCGCGGGGGACTACGTGCACCTCGGTGAGTTCCGGCAGCCCTCCGGCAAGGTGATCACGGCGTTCGCGGCAGAGGCGGAGTTCGAGCCCGAGCAGGTGGTCAGCAACATGTTCGAGCTCGAGTGGCCCAAGGGCTCGGGCCGCGTCCAGGAGTACCCAGAGGTGGACCGCGCCGAGTGGGTCAGCGAGCCCACGGCCCGGCTCAAGCTCGTCAAGGGCCAGATCCCCATCCTCGACGCGCTCCTCGCCCGGCTCGGCTGAGGCGCGGCGCGGCCGGGGGCTCCCCAGCATGTCAGGGCGCGTCGAGGAATCCGAGGACATCGCTGGCGAAGCTGGGCACGAGCGGGATGCCGACGTGGCCGCGGCCGTAGTAGATGATCAGACGGCCCCGGGGCAGCCCGCGTGCGGTCTCGCGGAACACCGCGGCGCCGTAGGGGGCGTCCTCGTCACCGCCGACCACGAGGGTCGGCACGGCGATGGCCGCGAGCCGCGAGGTGATGTCGAACCGGTCCTCCGCGCGGAGCACCGCCATGACGTCCGCGGTGGAGCCGCGGTACATGAGCGGGCCCATGACCCACCCGGCCCAGCTCTCGAGGCTGCGCGCGGAGGGCCGGAGGCCGCCGAGCCGGACGATCTCCACCCCTGCGCCGCGGAGGTCGCCGGCTTCGAGCCGGCGCAGGAGGGCCCGCTGCCCGGCCTTGCCCGCCGGCCCCAGCCGGCAGCCGCCGGCCACGAGGACGAGGCGGCGGACGAGCTCCGGCCGGTCGTGCGCAAGCTGGAGGGCCACGGCCGCTCCGGTGGAGATCCCGAGGACGTCCACGGGTCCCCCGAACCGCGGCAGCCGCTCCGCGTAGTCGGCTGCGATGTCCGCCATGGTCGTCGCCGGCGTGAGGCCCGGGCGCCGGTTCACCCACCAGACCTCGCGGCGCCGCGCCAGGGGACCCAGCGGTTGGGATTCGGCGATGAAGGCAGGCCCGCGCGGCACCTCGTGCCGAGGGGTCAGCCCCGGGATCACCAGAAGCGGCGGCCCGGACCCGAGCCTGAACGAGGGCAGCCCCTCGAAGGGGTTCGCGTGGCCGGTCTGCTCCATGGCGCGCCCCTACTGCCCGGCCCCGGCGCGGACGGCCCCGCGGCACACACCCGCGGTGCCCGCCGCGCAGGCCGGGCCGTGGCCGTTCGCCGCCGCAGAGCGTTCCATCCTGCTCAGGCTAGCCCGTGGACGCGGAGTGCTGGCAGGGCCGCGTCCGGTCAGCGGCCGCGGCGCTTCCCCGCGCCGGGCCGTCCGCCTCCCGCGGAGGGGCCCCGCTTGCCCCCTGCTCGGCCGCGGCCGCCCCCGGCGCGCGCGGCCTTGGCCGCCCGGCTCGCCTCATTGCGGGCCCTGGCCTCCTTGGACTGGGACGCGGCCCGGTCCTCTCGGCGCTTCTTCGCGGCCTCGGCCTGGTCCCGCTGCACGGACGCCTGCCGCGAGCTGTTCGCGCCGCGGCCCCGGACCACGCCGATGAACTCCTGGATGTGCTCGGACTCGTCCTCGCGCCGCCAGGCCACCCCCACCGCGTACGGGTCCACCCCGGTCACCGGCCGGTAGCGCAGCTCCTTGCGGTTGAAGTGCCGCACCACGGACATGGGCATGATCGCGAGCCCCGCACCGCCCTCGACGAGGTCGAGGCGTTCGGAGGGGCCGCCGTCGTACTCGAAGAGCTCATCCTCGACCTCGGCGAGCGGGATCTCCTCGAAGGCCTGGATCTCGTGGCCCTTCGGCGCCACCACCACGGGGAGCTCCTCGTAGAGCGGGATGACGTGGAGCTGCTCGCGGTCCCTGTCCACCGGGAGCCGGACGAACGCCACGTCCGCCCGGCCGTCGCGGAGCACGGCGAGCTGGTCGACGTCGTCGACCATCTGGGAGGCGAGCGGGACGTCCGGGAAGCGCTCCTCCCACCGGTGGAACCACTTGCCCGGCGCGACCCCCGCGACGAAGGCAACCTTCAGGGGCTGGGCACTCTCCGACTGCATGCGTCAACGGTAGCCTTGATCCATGAGCTCGAACCCCCAGGGCAGCGCGTCCCAGTCCATGAAGCCTGCCACCGCAGCCAAGAAGCTCGGGATCTTCCTGCCCGCCGCGCCCGCGGAGTTCCAGGAGGGCACCGTCTCCCGCGAAGAGTTCGACCAGCTGCGCGAGAACCCGCCCGCGTGGCTCACCGAGCTGCGCGAGCACGGCCCGCACCCGCGTCCGATCGTGGCGCAGAAGCTCAACGTGACGATCTCGGGCCTCGCCCGCGGCGGCATCACCGAGCCCCTCACCACGGCGCAGATCACCGAACTGCTCAACAACCGGCCGCAGTGGCTCCAGGAGGAGCGGGCCAACATGGCCGCGGTGCGCGAGGAGGCGCGCCGCGTCAAGGCCGAGGCCGAGGAGAAGGCCGCGCGCGCGGCGTCCGGGGCGCACGGCGCGGCGGCGGAGCGCTCGCTGCGCGGCGGCCGCCACGGCTGAGGCGCCGCGTCAGTCCTGGTGGAGCTGGATCCAGTTGCCGTGCCGGTCGTCGAACACCGCGGAGATGCCCGAGGGATCCTCGGCCGGCTCGCCCCGGAACTCCAGCCCGGCGTCGCGGAGCCGCCCATAGTCCTCCACCACGTCCGGGGAGCCGAGGACGATGGCCGGCAGCCCGGCGTCGTACACGCCCCGGCGGTAGGCCTCGGCGACCGGGTTGTCGCTCGGCTCCAGCAGCAGGCCCACGCCGCCGGAGTCCGGCGTGGTCACAATGAACAGGTTCGCCTCAGCCATCGCGAGCAGGGGCTCGAAGCCGAGGACCGTGGTGTAGAAATCGAAGGCTGAGGCAGGGTCTGTCACGTGGATGGAGCACATCTTGATCCTCATGCGCACAGCCTATGCACGCCCGGGCCGCCGGCCTAGGGTCCGCCACCGCGCACGACGCCGCGCCGGCACCGCCCGCGTCCGCCCGGCCTAAGCTGGGGCTTCCGACCCGACCCCGAGCCCAGGAGCGCCCGTGAGCACTGTTCCCCCCGAGATCGACACCCCGGAGATCATGGTGGACGCCGACGTGCTGCGGCGGAACATCGAGCGGATGGCGGCGGGCGTCGCGGCGAAGGGCCTCGCGCTGCGTCCGCACGCGAAGACGCACAAGATCCCCGAGATCGCCGCGCTGCAGCTCGTCGCGGGGGCCGTGGGGCTCACGGTCGCCACCATCGGCGAGGCCGAGGTGTTCGCGGAGCACGGCGCCGCGGACCTGTTCATCGCGTACCCGCTGTGGGTCACGGAGCGCAGCGGGCAGCGGCTGCGGCAGCTCGGGCGCCGGGCGAGGATCGCGGTGGGCACCGATTCGGCCGAGGCGGCCCGAGCGATGGGCGCCCATGTGGCGGGGGCCGACGTGGAGGTGCTCGTCGAGGTCGACAGCGGCCACCACCGCAGCGGCGTGGCGCCCGCGCAGGCCGTCCAGGTGGCGCGCGCCGCGGCGGACTCCGGGCTGCGCGTGGCCGGCGTCTTCACGTTCCCGGGCCACTCCTACGCACCCGGCATGCCCGCTGAGGCGGCCGAGGAGGAGCGGCGGGCCCTGGCCGAGGCCGCGCGGCTGCTCACCGAGGCGGGCTTCGAGGTGACCCGGGTGAGCGGCGGCTCGACCCCGAGCGCCCTCCTCACCGAGGCCCGGCCCACCACCGAGGTCCGTCCCGGCGTGTACGTGTTCGGCGACGCGCAGCAGCTCGAGCTCGGCCGCTGCGCGCCCGAGGACGTGGCCCTCACCGTGGCGGCGACCGTGGTGAGCCGCCACGAGGGCTCATCTGGCGTGCCCCGCCGGGTGGTCCTCGATGCGGGCAGCAAGGTCCTGGGCGGGGACCGCCCGGGCTGGGCCACGGGGTTCGGCCGGCTCGCCGACTTCCCCGATGCGCGGATCACCGCGCTCTCCGAGCACCACGCCACGGTGGCCTTCCCCGACGGCGAGGGGCTGCCAGCGCTCGGCGAGCGCCTGCGGGTGATTCCGAACCACGTGTGCGTCGCAGTGAACCTCGTCGACGAGGTCGCCGTGGTCAGCGGCGGCGAGGTCGTGGACCGGTGGCGGGTGGCCGCGCGGGGGCGGAACAGGTAGCCGCCGCTGCGGGGCGCGGACGACGGCGGGTGGGCGGCCGCCGTCGTCCGCCCCCTCCGCACGGGTGCCCAAGGACCTCTTGCCCCGGGCATGACAACAGGAGTAAAATTCTGTCAATTTCGATGCCTTGCACCAGCCCGGGCGCCTCCGCCTCGGCCGGGGGCGGCGGACGGGCAGGGGGACACATGCATCACCACCCATCAGGCGCCCCGCAGCGGGACGCCCTGACCATCGCGGCCCTGCACTGCCCCGCCTGCGACACGCTCGCGGACCACGCGATCGCCCCCATGGCCAGGAGTGCCCGGGCCTTCGGCGCGGCCCTGCGCCACCGGACCTTCACCCTCTTCTGCCTGGCGTGCGGCCGGATCGAGGAGCTCACGCCCGAGCAGGCCCGGGCGGCGCGATCGTTCGCCGCGGGCCGCAGCGCCTGACGCCCCGGACACCTTCGCCCCCTCCGCCCCCGGCTACAGCATGCGCTCGGCGTAGGCGCGCAGGGCGTCTCGGACAAACGCCGCCCCCTCCGGGCCGCCGTAGTTCTGCGCGAAGCGCGGATCCGCGACGTACATCTCGGCCAGGCCGAGCACATACTCCCTCGCCGGGCCGTCCGGGTAGCCGGGCGTGCCCGGGATGTCGGCGAGCCACCGCACGTGGCGCCCCGCGAGGCCCTGGGCGGCCTCGCCGTCGGGCGCCTCACCGGCCGCGGAGGCCTGCCGCCAGTCAGCGTTGAGCTGCGCCACCCGGGCCCGCCACTCTTGCTGGCCCGCGGCGCCGAGCCCGCGCCACCAGGCGTCGGAGTCCGCGTAGGCCTTGGCGCCCCATCGGGCCTCGACCTCGTCCCTGTACTGCGTGTGGTCGAACCCGGCGAACATGTCCTCGGCCATGAGTGGCCCTCCTGTCTCCAATGCGGTGATGGTCTGCTCCACCGCCCGCGCCTGGCGCGCGAGCCGCTCCTGCTCGTTGCCGAGCCACGCGAGGTGGCGGCGCAGCGCGGGGGCGGCGTCGCCGTCGTGCGCGAGGGCGTGTGCGATGTCCTCGAGCCCAAGTCCGAGCTGGCGGAGCAGGAGGATGCGCTGGAGCCGGACGAGGGCGTCGCGGTCGTAGTAGCGGTAGCCGTTGGGGCCGACCCGGGTGGGCTCGAGCAGGCCGATGCTGCCGTAGTGGCGCAGCGTCCGGCTCGTGGTGCCGGCGAGCCTGGCGACCTCCTGGATGCTCCAGTCCATGCGCGTCCTCCTTCGTGGCTTCCACGGTAGGAGTTGACGCTGCGTCAAGGTCAAGGGGGCCGGGTCAAGGAGCGGGCGCGAGGGATTCCGACCGGCTTTCCCAAGGCCGCGAGGCGATACGGCGGCGCGCCGCCCGGGACGCGCCCGCGGCGGCCCCTAGACCCGGTCGGATTCCGGCGCCACCCCGCGCAGCCGGTCCACGACGGCGAGCAGACCCTCGAGGCTGGTGCCGAAGGCCGCCTCGGGCCAGCCGCCGGCGAGCGTGGAGTAGTGGTACAGCCCCTCCCCCACGAGCATGATCGCCGCCGAGGCTTCCGGGTCCGGCACCTCGCGCCGGATGATCTCGAGCCACGCGGCGTCAAGCTCCTCGAGCGCGGCGAGGGCCCCCGCGTGCCCGGCCTGGGCCAGCCGCACGGTGGCGACGAAGAGCAGGTCCAGGTCCGAGCCCGTGCTCACCGAGGTGCGCACGAAGTACCGCGAGGGCCCCTCGGTGGCGGAGGCCATCTGCTCCCGGTCCTCGGCGGCGGCCTCGGCCAGCCGCCCGAGCAGCCCCTCGGCCAGCGCGTCCTTGCTCCTGAAGTGGTACAGCAGCCCGCCCTTGGAGACGCCGGCCGCGGCCGCCACGGCGTCCATGGTCGCCGCCCGCTCGCCGTCGGAGACGAGGAGGTCGCGGTAGGCATCGAGGATCGCCGCGCGGGCCTTGGGGGGTCTGGGCATACCGACACTGTACGCGTCGTTGCAGCAATACCGTCCAGACGGTATAGTTATGGCTATCCCCCACCCCAGGAGCCCCCGATGAACCAGGCTTCCCAGGCCCAGGCATCACCCCGCCTCGCCCCGCCGACCCCCGCGCGCCGCTGGCTCGCCCTCGCCGCCCTCATGTTCCCCGTGCTGCTCATCGCGGTCGACAACACCGTGCTGAGCTTCGCCGTCCCGGCGATCTCGCTCGCACTGGCGCCCACGGGGACCGAGATGCTGTGGATCGTCGACGTCTACTCCCTCGTCCTCGCGGGACTGCTTGTGCCCATGGGCTCGATCGGGGACAGGATCGGGCGGCGCCGGATCCTCCTGACCGGGGCCAGCGGCTTCGCCGCGGTCTCGGCCGCCGCCGCATTCGCGACCACCCCGGCCCAGCTCATCGCGGCGCGGGCGCTCATCGGCGTGTTCGGCTCGATGATCATGCCCGCGACCCTGTCGCTGATCCGCAACATCTTCGCCGACGCCCGCGAGCGCCGGCTCGCCGTGGCCGTGTGGGCTTCCGTCTTCTCCGGCGGCGCGGCGCTCGGGCCCCTCGTGGGCGGCGCGCTCCTCGAGCACTTCGCCTGGGGCTCGGTCTTCCTGCTCGCGGTGCCCATGCTCGTCCCCGCCCTGGCCCTCGCCCCGGTCCTCGTGCCCGACTCCCGCGACCCGGCGCCGTCGCCCGTCGACCCGGTGAGCATCGCGCTCGTGGTGGGCGCCGCCGTCGCCCTCGTCTGGGGGATCAAGGAGCTCGCGCACGACGCCGGCCCCGCCCCCGCCGCCGCAATCCTCCTCGGGCTCGGGCTGGGTGCAGCCTTCGTCCGGCGCCAGCTCGGCCGGGCCGCAAGCGGCAGGGGCCCCATGCTCGATGTCCGCCTCTTCGCCCGCCCGGCGTTCAGCGCGGGGCTCGCGGCCAACCTGCTGAGCATCTTCTCGCTCGTCGGGTTCATGTTCTTCCTCTCCCAGCACCTCCAGCTCGTGGCCGGGAAGGCACCGTTCGAGGCCGGGCTGCTCATGCTCCCGGGCATGGCCCTCTCCGTGGTCGCCGGGCTCGCGGCCGTGCGGCTCGCGGCCCGGTTCTCGGCCCGGTCGGTCATGGTGGCCGGCCTGCTGATGAATGCGCTGGGCTATGCGGTGGTGCTCGGGTTCGGGCGCGACGGCTCGCTTCCGGGGCTGCTGACGGGCTTCGCCGTGACGGGCGCCGGCGTGGGCCTGGCGGAGACGCTCTCCAACGACCTCATCCTCGGCTCGGTCCCGCCGGCCAAGGCCGGGGCGGCCTCTGCGATCTCCGAGACGGCCTATGAGCTCGGGGCGGTGCTGGGCACGGCGGTGCTCGGGAGCATCCTCGGCGCGGCGTACCGGGCGGGGGTGCAGGTGCCGGCCGGGCTGCCCGGCGAGGAGGCGGCCCGCGCGCACGAGACCCTCGGCGGCGCCGTCGAGGCCGCCGGGCTCCTGCCCGCCGACGCGGCGGCGGAGCTCCTGGACTCGGCGCGTCGGGCCTTCGACTCCGGCGTCGCGTCCACGGCGGCGATCGGTGCGGCGCTCATGGCGGGGGCCGCCGTCGTCGTCCTCCGCGTCCTGCGGGCGCCGAAACCGCCCCGGAGATGATGGGTCGGGCACGGTCCGGGCAGCAGGCACCCTGCTCAAGCCACCATGTCCCGCCATAGGATCGGAACCGCGTGGGCGCACGCCCCGCTCCCCGCGAGAGAGGAGCTGCACATGAGTGGCAACGATCCCTTTGACCGCATCCCGGAGACGGCGAGCTTCACCGTCACGAGCACGACCGTCACGGACGGCCAGCCCTGGCCGGCGGCGCAGTACTCCGGCGCGTTCGGCGTGCCGGGCGGCGAGGACGTCTCGCCCCAGCTGTCCTGGTCCGGGGCACCCGAGGGCACCAAGAGCTTCGCGGTCACGGTCTACGACCCGGACGCGCCGACCCAGTCGGGCTTCTGGCACTGGGCCGTGGCGAACATCCCCGCGTCGGTCACCGAGCTGCCCGAGGGCGCGGGCACGGCGTCGGGCGAGGACATGCCGGACGGCGCGATCCAGCTGAAGAACGACGGCGGCACCGCCCAGTTCGTCGGTGCCGCGCCGCCCTCGGGGCACGGGACGCACCGGTACTTCATCACGGTGCACGCCCTCGACGTCGAGGACATCGGCGTCAACGCGGACTCGTCGCCGGCCTTCCTGGGCTTCAACATCTTCTTCCACACGCTCGGGCGGGCCGGCCTGGTCGTCACGGGCAAGATCGACTAGTCACAGGACGGCCAACTCGCTGCCGTACGGCCGCGTCTGCCGGGATGCCCGGCGGCCGCGGCCGCTGCGTCCGGGACCTCAGCCGGCGAGCGCGGCCGCCGCAGCGAGACCGAGCAGCGCCGCGGCCAGGCACAGCGCCAGGGTGCCCACCCCATTGACGACGGCGGCCGCCCAGCGGCCGCTGAGGGCGAGGCTCACGCTCTGGTAGCTCGCGGTGGAGAAGGTCGTGTAGCCGCCGAGGAAGCCGGTGCCCAGGACCGCCTGCACGGCGGGGTCGGCCCCGGCGAGCACGGCGCCCGTGACGAGGCCCAGCGCGAGCGACCCGGTGACGTTGATGCCGATGGTGGCGAAGGGCAGCGGGCCCCTGATGCGGCGGCTCACGGCGGTGTCCAGCACGTAGCGGGCCACCGCGCCCAGGCCGCCGGCCGCGCCGAGCAGCAGGGCCTCGAGGGGGCTCATCGGGGCTCCTCGGGGAGGTCCTGGCCGTCAGCCGCGGCGCGGTCTCCGATTCCGCCCCCGGTTTCGGTCATTGCCCCCCGCTGAAGACGGTGGTCCTGACCGAAAGGTGAGGCGGTTTCACGGCTGGCGTCGGCCGCGGGAGCCGCGGGGTGGGCCCGGCCGCCGTGGGGGTGGGCCGCGGCGTGCGCCTCGGCGGCCAGGCCGCGCCGGTCCTCGCGGTGCAGCCAGGCCGCCCCGGCGACCCCGAGCAGGGTGGCCGCGGCTCCACCGAGCAGGCTCAGCGCGAGGTACCACGCGCCGTCGGACGTCCGGCCGGCCGCCAGGAGCCGGGACCCGTCCACGGCGAGGGTCGAATAGGTGGTGAAGGCGCCGAGGAAGCCCGTGCCCACCGTGAGCCGGACGAGGCGCCGGGGACCCACGTCCGGGCCGCGCCGCGCGAGCGATTCGAGCAGCGCCCCGAGGGCCAGCGCCCCGACGAGGTTGATGGCCAGGGTCCCGAGGGGCCAGCCGCCAGGCGTCGGGATCGCGGCACCGAGCGCCCACCGGGACAGCGCGCCGAGCACGCCGCCGCCGAACACGAGGGCGAGCACCCCCGGGGAGAACGGGTGGGCGAGCCGGGGAGGCGCAGGCAGCCGCGACGGCGCGTGCGGCGCGGGGCCGGCGTCGTGCGCGGGGCCCGGAACGGGAAGGCGGGGGTCGGAAGTCACGGCGGGTAGAGCCTACCGCCCCTCCCTGTGCGCGCGGGGCCCGGCGTAGCGTGGAGGTGTGGACGCGGCATCCGGGGTCATGGCGTGGTTCGCGGCCACCGATTCCGAGGTGGCCCGCTGGGTGCTGCAGCGCGGCGTCGCGGCCCTGTTCTTCGTCGCATTCCTCTCGAGCCTCAACCAGTTCCCCGCGCTCGTCGGCGAGCGCGGCCTCCTGCCGGTCCCGCAGTACCTCGCGGGGTTCCACCGCCTGCGCCGCCCGAGCCTTTTCCGGTACCGCTACTCGGACCGGCTGTTCCGCTGGGCGGCGGCCGTGGGCCTCGTGGTGTCAGCGCTGCTCGTGCTGGGCGTCCCGCAGGCGGGGCCGTGGTGGGTCCCGCTCGCGGCGTTCCTGGTGCTGTGGGGGCTGTACATGTCGATCGTGAACGTCGGTCAGACGTTCTACGGGTTCGGCTGGGAGATGCTCCTGCTCGAGGCGGGGTTCACGGTCGCGTTCCTCGGCTCGGACCAGGTCCCGCCGCCGCGCCCGATCCTCATCCTGGTGGTCTGGCTCGTGTTCCGGCTGGAGTTCGGGGCGGGAATGATCAAGATCCGCGGGGGCGCCGAGTGGCGGGACCTCACCGCGCTCTACTACCACCACGAGACCCAGCCGATGCCCGGCCCGCTGAGCCGGCAGTTCCACCTCCTGCCGAAGTGGATGCACCGCTCCGAGGTGGTGGGGAACCACTTCGCGCAGCTCGTGGTGCCGTTCTTCCTGTTCTTCCCGCCCGTGGGCACCGTCGCGGCGGCGGTGGTGGTCGTGACGCAGCTGTGGCTCGTGCTCTCGGGCAACTTCGCGTGGCTGAACTGGTCCGCGATCGTCCTCGCGTTCGCTGCCGTGGGCGACGCGGCGGTGCACTGGCTGCTCCCGTCCGTCCCCGAGCGGCTCTCCTCGGCCCCCTGGAACGCCGGGGCCGGCGGGGGCGGCGGGCGTACGACGGCGTGGCCCGCCTCGGGCGACTGGGTCGCCTGGGTGTGGGTCGGCGTCGTGGTCGCCGCGTCACTGCTGCTGCTCGTGCTCTCGTGGTGGCCGGCGAAGAACCTCGTCTCGAGCCGCCAGCTCATGAACGCCGCCTTCAACCGGTGGCAGCTCGTCAACACGTACGGCGCCTTCGGGTCGGTGACGAAGAACCGGGTGGAGATCGTGGTCGAGGGCACGCTGGACCCGGTCCCCGCGGAGGACGCCGAGTGGCGCGAGTACAGGTTCCGCGGCAAGCCCGGCGAGCCGGAGCGCATCCCGAGGCAGTGGGCGCCGTACCACCTGCGGCTCGACTGGCTCATGTGGTTCCTGCCGCTGCGCACCGTGCACGAGGACTGGTTCTACGCCTTCCTCGTCAAGCTCCTGGCGGCGGACCCGGCCACGCTCCGGCTCCTGCGCGAGGATCCGTTCCACGGCGAGCGTCCGCGCTGGGTGCGGGCGCGGTCGGCGCTGTACGAGTTCTCGACGCACGCCGAGTTCCAGCAGACCCACCAGCGCTGGGTCGTCACGCCGCTGCGGGTGCTCATCCGGCCGCTCACCCTGCGCGAGGGCGAGGAGGCCGGGCACTGATGTGCCGTGCGCTCTGCCGTGCCGCCGCCCGCTGAGGGCCGGGGCGCAGAGGCACAGAGGCAACGAGAAGGGCCCCGGTCACTGACCGGGGCCCTTCGTGCGGTGCGCGAGGCGGGATTTGAACCCGCACGCCCTTTCGGACACTGGCACCTGAAGCCAGCGCGTCTGCCGTTCCGCCACTCGCGCGCAACACTTCCGCCGTTCGGGCCTGAGCCCAACCCTGCGAAAGCAGCGAGAACCAGCATAGCCGAGCGGTCCGCGGATTGCGAAATTGCCCGAGGCCACCCTGAGGATGGGCGAAGATGGGGGACGGCGCGCCAGGGGAACCGTCGTTACGCGCTCGGTACACCCCGGTTCAGACGGCACCCAGAGGCGCCCAGTAGTATCGGGTGAGGACTGTGCACGCAGCGTGCACCGCTCCGTGAAGCTGACGCACTGCGCCCGCACCCGCGGGCCCTGGACCTGGAAGGAGGGGCCATGGGACTGCTCGACAGGCTCGAGCGCGGCATCGAGAAGGCCGTCCACGGCGTCTTCTCGACAGGCTCGAAGGGCCAGGTGCAGCCGGTGGAGATCGCCAGCAGGCTGCGCCGCGAGATGGACCGCCAGGCCTTCTCGATCGACCAGGGACGCACCCTCGCGCCCAACGTCTTCGAAGCCCACCTCTCCGACGCAGACTTCGAGCGCGCCCGCGGCTGGGGGCAGCCGCTGGCCGAGGAGCTGTGCGACGTGGCCGTCAGGCATGCCCGCTCCCAGGGCTACACGCTGCAGGGCCCCGTCCGCTTCACGTTCCGCCACGACGCCGCGCTCAAGCCCGGCCAGTTCGAGGTCGACTCCCGCACCGAGCGGAACGAGGCGCGCCCGAACCTCCCCGCCGCCCCGACGCGCGAGCCCGTGCGACTCTCGCCCGTGCTGGAGATCGATGGGCAGCGGTACTCGGTCAACGCGGACTCCGTGGTGCTGGGCCGCTCGAACGAGGCAGACATCGTGGTCGACGACACGGGCGTCTCCCGCCGGCACCTCGAGATCCGCACCGACGGCAGCACGACGTACGCGGTGGACCTCGGCTCGACCAACGGCAGCTACATCAACGGCCACCGCATCGAGGGCAGCGCCGTTCTCCACGACGGGACCACCATCACCATGGGACGCACCAAGATCGTCTTCCGCATGCTTCCGGCACCCCGGGGAGGGAACGCGTGAACGAGCTGACCCTCACCGCCCTGCGGCTCGGGTTCCTCCTGCTGCTGTGGCTGCTCGTCTTCAGCGTCGTGGGCGCCATGCGCCGTGACCTCGCCGTCGGCCGGCGGAACAAGACCGGCGCCCCCACCGCCCGCCAGGTGCGGCGGAACCCGGAGCTCGCCGAACCGCCCGCCCGCCAGCAGGCGCACCGCCTCGTCGTCGTCGAGGGCCCCCTCGCCGGCACCAGCCTTCCGCTCGAGGGAAGCCCGGTGCTGCTCGGGCGCGCCCAGGAGGCCACGCTCGTCCTCGAGGACGACTACGCCTCGGGCCGCCACGCCCGCCTGTTCCCGCAGGGAAGCCGCTGGTTCATCGAGGACCTCGGCTCCACGAACGGCACCTACCTCGCGGACCAGCAGCTCACCCGCGCCCAGCCCGTTGAGCTCAACGTGCCGATCCGGATCGGCAAGACTGTGATCGAGCTGAGGCCCTGACCTTGGCAGAGGCCCCGCTGATCCTGCGCTACGCGGCCCGCTCCGACGTCGGCCGGCTCCGCTCCAAGAACGACGACTCCGCCTACGCGGGCCGTCATCTCATGGTGGTCGCCGACGGCATGGGCGGGCACGCGGGCGGCGACGTGGCCAGCGCCTCCACCGTCCTGGACCTCATCCACCTCGACCACGGCGCGTACGAGGAGGGCGAGGCGGCGACCCAGCTCGCCGACGAGATCCAGACCGCGAACTCGCTCCTGTCCGAGCTCGTCAGCGCGAATCCGCTCCTGGCCGGGATGGGCACCACCGTGACCGCGCTCCTGCTGTCCGAGGGGACCTTCGCGTTCGCCCACATCGGCGATTCGCGCGCCTACCGGCTGCGCGGCAACGACATCGAGCAGGTCTCCACCGACCACACCTTCGTCCAGCGGCTCATCAACGAGGGCCGCCTCCGTCCGGAAGAGGCGGAGACGCACCCGCACAAGAACGTGCTCATGCGGGTCCTCGGCGACGTGGACGCGAGCCCCGAGCTCGATCTCGCCACCTTCCCGGCGGTCGAGGGCGAGCGCTGGCTCCTGTGCTCCGACGGCCTCAACTACGTCCCCCTGCCGCTCGTGCACCGCACCCTGCGGGAGATCGAGGACCCGGCAGAGTGCGCCGACCGCCTCGTCGAGCTCACGCTCGCAGCGGGCGCGCCGGACAACGTGACCGTGATCGTCGCCGACGTCGTCGCCGGAGAGGAGGACGACGGCGAGGCCGCACCTCCCGCGCAGGCCCCGGCCGCCGCGACGCTCACCGCAGCCGCCGCCGCCCGCACGCCCGTGACCTCGGCTGCCGCCGCCAACCCGCCCCGGGCCAACGCAGCCGAGCAGGCCGCCGCGGAGGAAGCAGCGGCCTCGAAGCCGGCCCCCGCCGCCGCACCCGAGCCCCGCGCACCCGAGCCCCGCGCGGCCGAGGCGGGCGAGGCTGGCGAGGCAACGGCCCCGGAGCGTGAAGGCGAGGACTCCGGCCGCGAGGAGCCGGAGACGGACCCGAACCTCGGCGCCCACCTCTCCGCCGAGGTCCTGCGCCGGGAGCTCGACTCCCGCCCGCACGAGCTCGTGGGCGCCGCCGCCTCGGCCGCCGAGACCGGCTCGCTGCCCTCGGTCGCGAGCCGCACCGCCGCACGCCGCGCCGCCGCCATCCTCACCCACCGCAGCCCCGAGCCCGAGGAGGACGCGGAGGAGCCCGCCCCGCCGGCCCGCCCCGTGAGGCGCTGGCTGCGGATCGGGCTCGGCGCGATCGCCGCCCTGGCCCTCATCCTCGGGGTCTGGTTCGGCTACGCCTGGACCCAGACCCGCTACTACGTCGGCGCCTACGACAACCGGGTGGCCATCTACAACGGCGTCTCGCAGCAGCTGGGCCCGATCTCGCTCTCGCACGTCCACTCGGCCACGAACATCCCGCTCGACTCGCTGAGCCCGTACACGCAGCAGCGGCTGCGCTCCGGCGTTCCCGCGGACGGCCTCGAGGCCGCCGAGGACATCGTGCACGCGATCCAAGCCGACCCGAGGGGATGCCTGCCCGGCTCGGGCGCGACCGCGAGCCCGGCCCCGTCCAGCTCGGCATCGGGTGGCGCGGTCCCGTCGGGCGGCGCCTCCCCGTCGTCGAGCGCGAAGCCGTCGCCCTCGGGCTCCGCGGCCCAGAGCGCGAGCCCGAGTGCGAGCCCGACCACCACCCCCGACCCCTGCCTGGGAGGCACCCGATGAGCGGCGTGGAGACCGTGGAGAAGCCACGGCGGAACGTGGAGCTGCTGCTCCTGCTCCTGGCGTTCGCCGTGTCCATCGGCGCGAACACCATGAAGGGCCTGCAGGACGGCACGGCCTTCGGCAGCGACTTCTGGCTCCAGGAGGCGCTCCTGGCGGGACCGGCCCTGGCGATCCACGCGGTGCTGCGCTTCCGCGCCAAGTATGCCGATCCGCTCATCCTTCCCATCGTGGTGACCCTCAACGGGCTCGGCCTCGCAATGATCCACCGGCTCGACACGCCGCAGACGGACTACGGCAACACGCAGGCCCGCTGGACTGTGGTGGGCATGGTGCTCGCCATCGCCGTGGTCTGGTTCCTGCGCGACCACCGCATCCTCCGCCGGTTCACGTACATCTCCCTGATCGTCAGTGCCGTCCTGCTGCTCCTGCCCCTCGTTCCCGGCATCACCGCCGGCGAGATCAACGGCGCCCAGGTGTGGATCCGGGTCGGCGGCTCGACGTTCCAGCCCGGCGAGATCGCGAAGATCACCATCGCCGTGTTCTTCGCCGGCTACCTCTCCACGAACAGGGACCTCATCCTGCTCGCGGGGCGCCGGATCGGGAAGCTCCAGCTGCCGCGCTTCAAGGACCTCGGCCCCATGGTCGTGGCCTGGCTCGCCGCGATCGGCATCCTGATCTTCCAGCACGACCTCGGCATGTCGATCCTCTTCTTCGGCATCTTCATCTCGACGATCTACATCGCGACGAGCCGCGTGAGCTGGGCCATCCTCGGCGTGCTGCTCATGTTCGCCGGCGCGATGGCCGCGAGCCTCGCGCTGCCGCACATCCGCCTGCGCATCGACGGCTGGCTCAACGCGTTCTCCCCGGACGTGTACGGGCGCAGCTCGGGCAGCAGCTACCAGATCGTCCAGGGCCTGTTCGGCATGGCCAACGGCGGCCTGCTCGGCACGGGCCTCGGCCAGGGACGCCCGGACCTCGTGCCGTTCTCCCACTCGGACATGATCGTGGCCTCGTTCGGCGAGGAACTGGGCCTCGTGGGCCTGTTCGCGATCGTGCTGCTGTACGCCATGCTCGTCACGAGGGGCTTCCGCGCCGCGCTCGGCGCCCGTGACTCCTTCGGCAAGCTCCTCGCCTCGGCGCTCTCGGCCGCGGTCGGGCTGCAGGTCTTCGTGATCATCGGCGGCGTCACCCGGCTCATCCCGCTCACGGGCCTCACCACGCCGTTCCTCGCCGCGGGCGGCTCCTCGCTGCTGGCCAACTGGATCATCGTGGCCCTGCTGCTCGTGATCTCGAACGCGGCACGCAGGCCGGTGGCACAGGGGCCCCTCGTGGCCGACGGCGGCCACGGCAGCACGCGGCACGCCGATCTGGCCCAGCCCGGAGACACCATGACGACGCAGGCGGTGAGGACCCGATGAACCAGGCGATCAGGAATGCGTGGATCGCGATCGCGGTCATGTTCGCCCTCATTCTCGGCGCCATCAGCTACGTGCAGGTGATCGGGGCGGACGACCTCAACAAGAACTCCTGGAACAACCGGGCGATCCTGCAGACGTTCTGCCAGGAGCGCGGCCCGATCCTCGTGGCCGGCAAGCCGATCGCACAGTCCGTGGCCAGCGGCAACGACACCTGCAAGTTCCAGCGAACCTTCCCGGGCCAGGACCTCTACGCGGGCATCACGGGCTTCTACTCGAACGTGTACGGCTCCTCAGGCCTCGAGAACACCATGAACTCGACCCTCACGGGCCGCTCCGACGAGCTGCTCATGGACCGGATCCGCCAGCTCTTCCTCGGCGAGCAGCCGCAGGGGGCCTCGGTCGAGCTCACCATCGACCCGGCCATCCAGAAGCTCGCCTACGACCTCATCCCCGACGGCCAGCGCGGCTCGATCGTGGTGACGAACCCGAAGACCGGCGCGATCATCGCCATGGTCTCCAAGCCCAGCTACGACCCGAACCTCATCGCCACCCAGGACCAGGCGGCGGCGTCGGCGGCGATGCAGAAGATCCAGTCCAAGCCGGGCATCAACCTCAACCAGGGCGTCAGCGGCCCCACGGGCGCGCTCCTCGCCCCGGGCTCGGTGTTCAAGCTCGTGGACACCGCCGCAGCGCTAGCCTCGGGGAAGTACAACAAGGACTCGGTCCTGCCCAACCCCGCCCAGATGACGCTGCCGGGGACCAACACGCAGCTGCCCAACTATGCCGGCGGCAACTGCTACACGCGGGACAAGGCGGACTTCGCCTTCGCCCTCGAGCAGTCCTGCAACACGCCCTTCGCGTCGATCGCCCTCGACCTGGGCCAGGACGCCATCGGCAAGCAGGCGGCGGCGTTCGGCTACGGGCAGGACGCCGGGGACCAGCTGCACCTCGACTACTCCTCGGGGGTGTGGCCGCAGAAGCTCGACCAGGCGCAGCTCGCCCAGTCCGCGATCGGGCAGTTCGACGTCAAGGCCTCTCCGCTGCAGATCGCCCTCGTGACGAGCGCGATCGCGAACGGCGGCGTCCAGATGAAGCCCTCGCTCGTCAAGAGCATCACGGCCCCGGACCTCCATGTCGTCTCGGAGCCCAAGCCCGAGGTGCTGCGCACGTCCACCACGCCGGACATCGCCCGCCAGATCACCGAGTGGATGACCGACGTGGTCTCGCAGGGCATTGCCGGCGCGGCCGCGGTCCCGGGCGTCAAGGTGGCGGGCAAGACCGGCACGGCTGAGCTCGGTGTGACCGACAGCAAGGGCCAGATGCTGAACAATTCCTGGTTCACCGGCTTCGCCCCGGCTGACAACCCCCAGGTTCAGGTGACCGTGGTGATGGAAGGCGTGGACATCTACCAGGGCGCCGCGCTGACCAGTCCGACAGCGAGAAAGATCTTTGAGGCGGTGTTGAATAAGTGAGACCGACGTCAGGCATCACCTTGGGCGGCAGGTACCAGCTGCAGAGCCGGATCGCCATCGGCGGCATGGGCGAGGTGTGGCGTGCCCGCGACCAGGTGCTCGGACGCATCGTCGCGATCAAGATCCTCAAGGAGGAGTACGCGGGCGACCCGAGCTTCCTCGAGCGGTTCCGCGCGGAGGCCCGCCACACCGCGCTGCTGAACCACAGCGGGATCGCCAACGTCTTCGACTACGGCGAGGCAGAGGGCTCCGCCTACCTCGTCATGGAGCTCGTCCCCGGCGAGCCGCTCAGCGCGATCCTCGAGCGCGAACGCGTCCTGTCCCCGGACCGGACCCTCAACATCATCGCCCAGACCGCCCGCGCCCTCGCTGTCGCGCACGGGCAGGGCCTCGTGCACCGCGACGTCAAGCCCGGGAACCTGCTCATCACCCCGGACCACCGGGTCAAGGTCACCGACTTCGGCATCGCCCGCCTCGCCGACCAGGTCCCGCTCACGCAGACCGGCCAGGTCATGGGCACCGCGCAGTACCTCGCGCCCGAGCAGGCCACGGGCCAGCAGGCCACAGGCTCGAGCGACATCTACTCCCTCGGCGTGATCGGCTACGAATGCCTCACCGGCCACCGCCCGTTCTCCGGCGAGAGCCAGATCGCGATCGCGCTCGCCCAGGTCAACGACGCCCCGCCGCCGCTGCCCGAGCACCTTCCCGCCCCGGTCCGCGCCCTGCTCATGTCGATGCTCTCGAAGGACCCGCGGAACCGGCCCGCGAACGCGATCAAGCTCGCGGAGGCGGCCGAGGCCATCCGCCGCGGCGACGTCCGGGCCGCGCAGGCGGCCGTGCCGGGCATGCTCCTGCAGGAGGATTCGACCGAGGCGATGAATGCCGTCTCGACCGGGAAGCTGCAGCGCCAGACGGCCCCGACCGCCGTGGTCGGCGGCGCGGGCCTGGCGGCCGGGGCAGCTGCCGCGGCCGCAGCGGCAGGCGCCTCGGCCTCGCGCGGCGCCCCCGCGACGTCGGCCCTGCCCCTCATGGGCGAGGGCGGCCGCGGCCCGGAGGGGAGCGTCTCCGCGAGCGAGGACGCCCACCAGCCGCTGTACGCCCCGGACGACGACGAGCAGCCCGAGCCCCCCGCAGTCCGCAAGCAGCGCAAGCGCAGCCCCCTCACGTGGCCGCTCGTGGCCCTGCTGCTCCTGCTCCTGTTCGTGCTGATCGGCGTGTGGCTCTCCAACGCGGGGCTATTCAGCCCCTCGCCGCTGCCCTCGAGCGCGCCGAGCAGCTCGAGCGCAGCGCCGAGCACGACGTCGGCCCCGCCCACGAGCGAGCCGCCGAGTTCGACGGCGCCGCCGGCGCCCGCCACGGTCACGATCGTCCCGTCGAACTACATCGGGCAGAACTACACTCAGGTGAAGTCACAGCTCGAGGAGCTCGGCATGAACGTGGCACTCAACGCCGTCCAGTCGCAGACTGGGACGATGGGCCAGGTCACCGACGTCACGCCCGCGGGGCAGGTCACGGTCGGCTCGACCGTCACCGTCACCTACCTCTCGGTCCAGCCGCCGGTCACGGCGCCGCCGGCGCCGTCGAAGTCCTCCGCGCCGCCCAAGAGCAGCCCCGCGCAGCCGCAGCCGCCGTCGCAGACCTCGGGCGCCCTGCCCTCCACGCTGCCGATCACGCCGAGCAGCTGACCCGGTGACCTATTCCGCCCACCCGCCCCTGGAACGAGAGGACGAGCCCATGCCCGCTCCCATCGTCCTCTCGGGCAGATACGAGCTCGGCGAGCTGATCGGCCGGGGCGGGATGGCGGACGTCTACGAGGGCCTCGACCTGCGGCTGGGGCGCCGGGTCGCGGTGAAGATGCTGCGCCCGGACATGGCCCGCGACGGGCAGTTCCGGGCCCGCTTCGAGCGCGAGGCGCGCGCCGTCGCCGGACTCAACCACCCCTCGATCGTGGGGGTGTACGACACCGGCGAGCACAATCCGGACCCGCTCTCGCCGCACAGCGTCGCGGTGCCGTACATCGTCATGGAGTATGTCGAGGGCCGGACCCTGCGGGACGTGATCCGCGAGGGCACCCCGAGCATCGACGACTCCATCGATGCGCTGCTCGGCGTGCTCTCCGCGCTCGAGTACAGCCACCGGCACGGCATCATCCACCGGGACATCAAGCCCGCCAACGTCATGGCGTGCAACGAGCCCGGGTCCGTGAAGGTCATGGACTTCGGGATCGCGCGGGCCACCGCGGACACCTCCGCGACCGTCACCCAGACCCAGGCCGTGGTGGGCACCGCCCAGTACCTCTCCCCGGAGCAGGCCCAGGGCAAGGTGGTGGACGCCCGCAGCGACCTCTACTCCGCCGGGTGCCTGCTCTACGAGCTCCTGACCGGCCGGCCGCCGTTCGTGGGCGAGTCCGCGGTGTCCGTGGCCTACCAGCACGTCCAGTCCGTGCCCCGCCCGGCCGCCGACTTCAACCCGGACGTGTCCCCGGCGCTCCAGAGCGTCCTGGACCGCGCCCTCGAGAAGGACCCCGCCGACCGCTTCCAGAGCGCCGCCGCCTTCCAGCGCGCGCTGCGCGGCGCCCGGGCCGGCATCGTGGTGCCCGCCCGCCCCGGCCGCGGCGCGGCCGGGGCGGGGGCCGCCGCTGCAGCCGCAGCTGCTGCTGCCGCCCGAGGGCAGGCGGACGACGGCGGGATCCCCACCGCCGCTGTCGGGCTCGTCGGCGAGGATGGCAGCGGCCAGAACGCCGCAGCCGCGGGGCAGGACGGCCGTGGGCCGAACGGCGCCGGCGCGCAGCCTGCCGGCGAGGCCCAGTCCTCCCCCCACCTCGGCGACACGGGCGAGTTCCCGGCGTTCGCGCCCCAGCCCTCCGACCTCATCGAGTTCGACGACGCCCGCGACGAGGAGCGCGCCCGCCGTGGACGCGGCCGGCGGCGCGCCTGGATCGTGGTGCTGCTCGTGATGGCGCTGCTCGTGGCGACCGGCGGCGGCCTGCTGCTGTACCAGTACATGAACCAGCCCTCGGCGGTGCAGATGATCACCGTCCCGGCGGTGTCCAACATGTCCGAGACCGAGGCCGCGCTCAAGCTCCAGTCGCTCGGCCTGCAGCCGAACATCTCCCATCCCAAGGACCCCACGGTGCCGAAGGGCACGGCGATCCGCACGGTGCCCGACGCGGGGACGCAGCTCGCCAAGGGCTCCTCGATCTCGCTCGAGATCTCGGACGGGCCGGCCAACGCGACGATCCCGACGTCGATCATCGGCGCCACCGAGTCGGGCGCCCGCTCGACGCTTCAGGCCCTCGGGCTCCAGGTCAAGCCGCGCTCGATCCTCGCGAACGATCCCAAGGCCCCGTACGGGACCGTCATCGCCACCAAGCCGGGCCCGGGCCAGACCGTGGGCCTGGGCACGGAGGTGGAGCTGACCGTCTCGACGGGCAAGGTGAGCGTCCCGAACCTGCGCGGCATGGCGGTCGCCGACGCCCAGAAGGCCCTGGCCGACCGCGGCCTCAAGGCCGCGGTGCAGGAGCAGGAGAACGCCAACGCGGCGCCGGGGACGGTCACGTACCAGGACCCGGCCGCGGACGGCAGCGTGGACCAGGGTGGGACCGTCACGCTGATCGTGGCGAAGGCCCCGCCGCCCCCTCCGGCGCCGAGCCCCTCGCCGTCGCCGAGCGACACCACGAGCCCGTCGCCCCCGGCGTCGAGCCCCGGCAACAGCGGCGATGCCCCCGGCCATCGAGGCGGCGGCGGAGGCGGAAACGGCTGAGCGCGCTCAGCCTGCGGTGATGAGCGGGCTCAGGTGCGAGGCCTTCTCGGCGGCCCCGGCGAGGCCGAGGGACTCGAGCCACGTGCCGAGCATCTGGTAGCCGCCCTCGGTCAGCACGCTCTCGGGGTGGAACTGCACCCCGCACAGGGGCGCGGTCCGGTGCGCGAGGCCCATCACTACGCCGGAGTGCGTGTGGGCAGTGACCTCGAGGACGTCGGGGATCGAGTCCGCGACCGCGGCGAGGGAGTGGTAGCGGGTGGCGGTGAAGGGCGAGGGGAGGCCGGCGAACACGCTCCTGCCCTCGTGCTCGACGAGGGAGGTCTTCCCGTGCATGAGCTCCGGCGCGTGCGTCACGGTGCCGCCGTAGGCCTCGGCCAGGGCCTGGTGGCCCAGGCACACGCCGAGCATCGGCTTGCTGTTCTCCCCGCACCACCTGATGAGCTCGATGCACACCCCGGCCTCGGCGGGGTTGCCGGGCCCGGGCGAGACGAGGACGCCGTCGCGCGCGGCGGCGAGCTCGATCGCCTCGGCGAGGGAGACGTCGTCGTTCCTCACCACGGTCGTCTCGGCGCCGAGCTGCTGGAGGTAGCCGACGAGCGTATAGACGAACGAGTCGTAGTTGTCGATGACGAGGATGCGGGTGGTCATGCGTCAGTAGCCGTTTCGTCCGGGCCGGCGCGGGTACGGAGGGCTCCTGCGGCTAGACTGAAGCCTCAGGAACGCACGGCCCGCACCCGCGGTGCAGCGTGTTGGTGCTTAGCAGAATATCAAGCGGGCCCCGCGGCGTGACGGGCGGGCCCCGAGGAGGACGAGTGCCCGAGTCGACGGACAAGCCCCAGCAGAAGCCGGCTGCGGCCGCGCCGAAGAAGGCAGCAGACCCCAAGGCAGCCGACCGCCGGTCGGCCAACCGCAAGGCGGCCGAGCGGAGGGCCGCGAAGAAGGCCAAGCGGCAGCGCCGCGCCCAACGCGCCGGCGGACCCACGCCCCAGTGGTACAAGTACGTCATGTTCGGCCTCATGGTGGTGGGCCTGCTCTGGATCATCACGTTCTACGTGACCCAGGGCCTGTTCCCCTTCCCCGAGCTGGGCAACTGGAACATCCTCGCCGGCTTCGGGATCGCGATCGTGGGGTTCCTCATGACCCTGCGCTGGCGGGGCTGAGCGCGCGGAGCACCGCGCGTCCCGTCGACTCCCACCCCGGCAGCAGCGGCCTCGCCGCGAGCGCGGCGGCCCGCCATCGGGCGCGCACCGAGGGGTCGTCGAGCCACCCCGCGAGCTTGCGGGCAAGCGGGTCCGCGGCTCCGAGCCCCGCATTCCCCGGGGGCTCCACCGCGGCCCCGGCCGTCCCGAAGCCTCCCTCGAGGGAGAGCCCGAGCGCCTCGACCGCCCCGGTGCCCGCGGCGACGATCGCCGGGATGCCCCGCGCGAGCGACTCCACCACCGCGAGCCCATAGGTCTCCGGGTCCGAGGCGAGCACCGTGAGGTCCGTGACGGACCACTCCGCGTCGAGCGCGTCGCCCCGCAGCTCGCCGGGCACCCGCACGCGCTCGGCGATGCCGAGGTCCGCGGCGGCATCCCGGACCGCGCGCGCGTAGGCCCGGTCGGCGGCGTCGTACCCGGCGAGCGTGAGCGTCCACGGCCGGTCGCGGAGGGCCGCGAGCGCGCGCACGAGCCGCAGCTGCCCCTTCCCCGGCAGGAGTGCCGCGAGGCACAGCACGTGCGGGATCCCGCCGTCGGCGAGGCTGCCCCCCGCCGCCGGGGCACCCACGACGCCGGGCCTCACCACCCCGGGCACCATGCCGTAGCGCTCGGCGAGACGCCGGGCGGAGAAGTCGCTCGGGACCAGGGCCACGTCCGCGGCGGCGAGGGCGCGCCGCTCCAGGCCGGCGAGCCGCTCCGCCTCTTCGGGGGACAGGCCCGCGGCGTCCGCGAGGAGCAGGTGCACGAGGATGCCGAAGCGGCCCCCGCCGCCGCGCACAGCAGGGACGGCCGAGGCGACCTCGTCCGGGGCGCCGAGCGCGAGGAGACCGTCGACCAGCACGTGGGCCCCTGCCGCGGGCGTCCCCTCAGGCCGAGACGGGTGCGGCGGGTGGGAGCCGCCGTCGTGCGCCGGAGCGAGCGCGGCGGCGAGGCGGCGGCGGTCCTCGGCCGAGCCCACCGGCCACTCCCCCGGCACCGCGACCACCTCGACGTCGGCGCCGAGCGCCGACAGGGCCTCGGCAAGCTGGGTGTTGTAGACCGTGCCCCCCGAGGTGTAGCCGAGGCCGTCGGGGACCACGAGCCGGATCCTGGCCGGCGAAGGCGCCGGGACGCGGGTGCGCTCCATCTCAGCCGCGGGAGCCCGGGACCCCGGCCAGGGCCAGCGTGTACGAGGCCCACGCGTCCGGGTTCTCGCGCAGCGTCACCTCGATCGCGGCGAGGTGCTCGAGGCGGCGCAGGTGCTCTGCTGCGCCCACCGCGATGTGCTGGGCGAGGACCTCGGTGGTGGTGAGGCGGCCCGTGAAGTCCGGGTGCTCGTCCAGGTTGCGGTACCGCAGCCCGTCTAGGACTGCGGAAAGGAGCTCGGAGGCCTCGCCGATGTCCATCACGGTCGAGTTCGCGTCCAGCGCCTCGGCACGGACGGTCAGTTCGACTACGAACGTGGCGCCGTGCAGTCCCTGGGCGGGGCCGAAGGCCGGCCTCGGGAGGCTGTGGGCGATCATCACGTGGTCGCGGACGGTGAGGCTGAACATGGCTCTCCTTCGGGTCAGGGGACGGGTCTCGGCCGCGCAGGGCCGCCGGTCGGGATCAGGGGTGAGGGGTCAGGGGGCGCCGGGGTAGCGGATCACGTGGCACAGCCCGGGCCAGGCGCCGGCCACGTCGCCGCCCTCCGCGAGCCGCTCCATCGTCGCGGGCAGGTCGGCGAAGTCGGAGGGCTCGCCGAGGAACGCGTCGAACACCGGGTCCTCCAGGAGCCGCAGCGCGAGGGCCAGGCGCTGCGCGGTCGTGCGCCGGACGCGGCGTGGCTGGGCGACCTGGCCCACCTGGCTCGCGCGCAGCGAGAGGCGGCGGGCGTGGAAGTCCGCGCCGAGCGGGACCTGCACGCTGCGGTCGCCGTACCAGGACAGCTCGATGACCTCGCCGTCGTCGCCCACGATCTCGAGGCAGCGAGCGAGCCCCTCGGGCGTCGCGGAGGCGTGGAAGACGAGGTCGCAGTCCTCCGCAGCATCCTCGGGCGCGACGAGCCGGACCCCGAGCGCGTCCATGAGCCTCCCCCGGGCGGGGTCCGGGTCCACGGCCTCGAGCCGTTCCAGCGGGAAGCGGCGCAGGAGCGCGGCCGCGGAGGCGCCGATGAGCCCGCAGCCCACCACGGCGATCCGGTCGCCGATGCGGGGGCCGCCCTCCCAGAGCGCGTTGACTGCCGTCTCGACGGCTCCGGCGAGCAGCGCGCGGCGGGGCGGCACGCCGTCGGGCACCAGGGTGAGGTCCGCGGCCGGGACCACGTAGCGGTCCTGGTGCGGGTAGAGGCAGAAGACGGTGCGGCCCTCGAGCTCGGCCGGGCCGCGCTCGACGACCCCCACCGAGAGATAGCCGTACTTGACGGGGGCAGGGAAGCTGCCCTCCTGGTGGGGAGCCTCCATGAGGTCCGCGACCCGGTCCGGCACCTTGCACGCGTGGACAAGGTTCTCGGTGCCGCGCGAATGGCCGGAGTACAGGGTGCGGACGAGCGCCTCTCCCTCCCCCGGCTCCGGGACGGGCACCGGCCGCAGCTCGCCCCGGCGCGGGCCGGTGGTCCAGTAGGCGGTGGCCTTCGCCATGCCGCTGGAGGGCACGGCGGCGCCCGGATCGGTCCTGCGCGGATCTCCCATGCCCCGACACTACCCACCCGGGCTGCGGGTGAGACACAGGCCCCGGCCGCGCCGCGCTGCCCCGCCTAGACTGGAAGGATGACCACGGCGGTAGACCAGCAGACCAACGCGTACTTCGACGACACCTACCTCACCGAGACGACCGCTACCGTGATCGCCGCCGGGACGGACGAGGACGGCGCGTGGGCGGCCGTGTCCCCCAACATCTTCCACCCCAAGGGCGGCGGGCAGCCCTCCGACGAGGGGACGCTCGACGGCGTCGCGGTCACCCCGGCGCGCGACGACGCGGGACTCGTGGTCCTCACCGGCGCGCCCTCCGCGCCCGAGGTGGGGACCGCCGTCGTCTGCCGGATCGACGCGGAGCTGCGCCGCCGGCACGCCGCGCTCCACACGGCGGGCCACATCCTCGGCCACCTCGGCGAGGCACGCGGCTGGCAGCACTCCGGACATTCGCACTTCCCCGGGCAGGCGCGGCTGGACTTCGACCCCGCCGGCCACGAGGACGAACTCGCAACCCCGGAGCCCCGCGAGTCCGTCCGCGCCGAGTTCCAGGCGCAGATGGACGCCGTGCTGGCCCGCGGCGGGGCGGTGTCAGCGTCCGTGGACGCCACTGGGCACCGCACGGTGACGATCGAGGGCGTCAACGCCGAGCCGTGCGGCGGCACGCACGTGCGGTCGCTGTCCGAGCTCGCCGGCGTGCGGATCCTCGAGGTGAAGGTCAAGCGCGGCGCCATCAAGGTCCGCTACGAGGCGGAGCACGCCGACCGTGCGCCGGCGGGCGGGAGCGCGTCCTGATGCTGTGGGTGAAGATCTGCGGGCTGTCCACGCCCGAGGCCGTCGAGGCGGCGGTGGAATCCGGGGCCGACGCGGTGGGGTTCGTCCTCGCCCCGGGGAGCCCCCGGACGGTCGGGGCTGCGCTGGCAGCTCGGCTCGTGGCCGCCGCCCGGGACGCGGCGGGCCGGGCGGGACGCGAGGTCGAGACCGTGGCGGTGGTCCGGGACCAGACGCTCGAGGAGGTCGCGGCCCTGGCGCGCGAGGCCGGCGTGGACACCGTCCAGCTGCACGGGGACGAGCCGGACGCGACGGCCGATGCCCTCCGCGAGGCCGGCCTCCGGGTGATCCGGGCCCTCTCCGCGGGCGAGTACACGCGGCGCACCGCCACGGGCTGGTCCTCCCCGGACCGGCTCCTGCTCGACGCCGCCGTCCCCGGCTCCGGCGAGCGGTTCTCCGAGGACGAGCTCGGCGCTGCGCCGTCCGGGTTCTGGGCCCTGGCTGGCGGCCTGTCCCCGCAGAACGTGGGCGAGGCGGTCGCCGCGCTGCGGCCCGGCGGGGTGGACGTCTCGAGCGGGGTGGAGTCATCGCGCGGGGTGAAGGACCTGGGGCTCATCCGCGCCTTCATCCAGGCCGCCCGCACCGTCCTCTAGGGCGGGACCTCCTGGGGCGCCTCTAGGGCGGGACTTCCTGGGGCGCCCCACCCCTGCCCCGGTCATATGCACGCTGTCACCGCCATCACGGTCCCCGGCATAGGATCAGTAGGTATGGCTCCCAAAAATGAACCGGAATCAGAGACCGACCTCGAGGGCGGCCAGTCCGGCGGAGTGCAGTCCGTAGAGCGTGCGCTGACTGTCCTGGAGATCTTGGCGCGGGAGGGGCACGCGGGCGTCAGTGAGATCGCCGAGGAGATGGGGATCCACAAGTCCACCGTCTCTCGGCTGATGGGGTCGCTGGTAAGCCGCGAGATGGTCCACCAGAACAGCGATCGCGGCAAGTACCAGCTCGGGTTCGGGATCCTCCGCCTGGCCAGCTCCATTCCCGGGCGGCTGAGTCTGGTCCACGAGGCACGGCCTGTGCTGGAGAGCCTCGCCGAAGAATTCAAGGAAACGGTCAACCTCGCCGTCCTGCGGTCCAACTACGCCGTCAATGTGGACCAAGCCATGGGCCCCTCCACACTGGCAACGTATGACTGGGTGGGAAGCCTGACGCCGCTGCACGCCACCTCCAGCGGGAAGGTGCTCCTGGCTGCCTTGGGTGCTGATGAACGGGACCGCATCCTGAAAGAGGCCGGACTGAAAGCCCGCACGGCCAAGACCATCACCAGCCGGAAAGAACTGGATGAGCAGCTGCTCGAGGTGGGCGCCAAGGGGTACGCGGTCGTGCGGGAGGAGTTCGAGATCGGCCTGAATGCAGTGGCGGTGCCCGTCTACAACCACCAGGGCGAAGTAACGGGCGCCATCAGTATCTCGGGGCCAGCGTTCCGGTTCGACCCCGAGAAGATCCCCGGCCTGCTGGAGACGCTCAAGGAAGCCGGACTCAAGGTCAGCGCCAACATGGGCTACACGCGGCGCTAGGACCATCAATCGCCCCACGTCCACAATGACTCAGGGCCATGGCCTGTTGTCGACTGCCATTGGCTGCCTGCGGTTGCCGCGTCCAACCACCGATCGTAGGCACGACCAATACGCGGCGCCGCGGCCCACGAAGTACCGCGCCGCAAGGCCATCGGCGAACTCCGCCAGACCCTCGGGCGGCTGGTGTGCATCGTCGTGACGATGGGGGTCTGCACCCCCGCGGTCCTGCCGCGGCGATCCGCATGATCTCGCCATGACCCGGGACAACAACCTGCCTTTCAGCCGGCAGCCAAGGTAGCCCCGGCCCGGCGGAGCCCGGCCGGGCCGAGGCAAGCGCCCGCGAATCTGGCCCCATGCATCTAGAAGGACTGCCCGGCCCGGTGAATGGCCTCCTGCCTGCGGAGCTCCAGAACGCATCCGTCACATCTTGACAGCGAGGGTGGCCTGCGTCACGCTGTTGCACATGCTGATCGTTGTTGCGTAGGACGCACGCTCGTCGAAGGGCCGAATATGGATTCGCTCCAAGCATCACCCGCAGGACCCCTTCTCGCGCCTCGCCGTTCCTCCTGAACGCGCAGCCTCACCCTCAGACGATGCCGGCGGCCTCCACGCCGTAGTCGCCCCAAAGCCACACTTACCCAGCCCTTCCGGGAGGAATTAATGACTGCTCCAGTGAACGCGCCCCTCAATTCACGCGGAAGACTCGCTTCGACCTTGCCTGCGGAGAAGCTGGCGGAAATCGCTGCGCTGTTTGAGTTCCGGCGTAAGGGATATTCACTCGATGCCCCCTTCTACACCGACCCAACGCTCTTCAAGCTCGACATGGAGGCCGTCTTCGGCCAGCACTGGATCTTTGCCGGCAGCGTTGCCGAGCTGCCGGAGCCGGGCGACTACATCACGGTGGACTACGGCCCCTACTCCCTGATCGTGCTGCGCACCGACGAGGGCGACGTCAATGTCCTGCACAACGTGTGCCGCCATCGCGGTGCACGCGTCCTGACCGAGGCCGCCGGGTCCACCGGAAACCTGGTCTGTGGCTACCATTCCTGGACCTACTCTCCCGAGGGCAACCTGATCCACGCCTCCGCCCCCGGCGAGGCAAAGTTCGACAAGAACTGCTTTGCCCTCAAGCGTGCCCACAGCCGCGAGGTCGCCGGGCTCATCTTTGTCTGCATCGCGGACGAGCCGCCCGCGGACTTCGATGAGACTGCCAAGATCTTCGAGCCGTACCTCGCACCCCACGACCTGTCCAAGACGAAGATCGCCTACCAGCAGAACATCATCGAAGAGGGCAACTGGAAGCTCGTCATGGAGAACAACCGTGAGTGCTACCACTGCGACGGGCACCCAGAACTCGCCTGCTCGCTCTTCCCCACCTGGGGCCTGACCGAGGGCCTTATCCCTGCCCACCTCGAGGAAGTGTGGGACCGCAACAAGCAGGCCCAGTCATCGCTCGAGGAGCGGTGCCGCCGCTACGGCCTGCCCTACAGGGTGGTCGAGGAGCTCGACACCCGCATAGCCGGAATCCGCATCTCACGCGAATCCCTGGACGGCGAGGGCGAGTCGTTCTCGGCCGATGGGCGCCGGCTCTCCAAGAAGCTGCTCGGCGACCTGCCGGACTTCCGTCTGGGCCGCTGCTCGATGCACCTGCAGCCCAACAGCTGGTTCCACTTCCTCGGCGACCACGTCATCACGTTCGGCGTCTTCCCCATCAACGAGCACCAGTCCCTGGTCCGCACCACCTGGCTGGTGGCCGACGACGCCGAGGAGGGCGTTGACTACGACCTCGACAAGCTCACCTACACCTGGAAGCAGACCAACCTGCAGGACAAGGCGTTCGTGGAGCTGTGCCAGCAGGGTGCCAGCAGCCCCGCGTACGAGCCCGGCCCCTACATGAAGAGCGAATACCAGGTCGAGGCATTCATCAACTGGTACGTCCAGCGCGTGCAGGAGCACTTGGCATGACGGACGTCCTCACTGAGACACCCATCCAGGAGCCACAGCGCATCCGCGGCCTGGAAATGCCGTGGAACAGGGTGATGGGCAGCATCGAAGGACCTGCCAACGCTGCGCGTGCCCTCGGCCCGTGGCATCCGCAGGAGTTCATGGCCGAATGCGTGGAGACCGTTCCCGAGGCAGGCGGCATCATGACCTTCGTGTTCCGCCGCCGCGACGGTGCGCCTCTGGCGTTCCGTGCGGGCCAGTACGTAAACGTCGCGTTTCCCGTCAACGGCGAGGACCAGGATCCAGTAGACCGCAGCTACTCGCTGTCCAGTTCGCCCACCCAGCCGTGGACCTTCAGCATCAGCGTAAAACGGGACAACACGGGACTTGTTTCACCGTGGGTGCATGAGAACGTCAGGCCCGGCACCGTCCTGGACATGCTCGGACCGGTCGGGGCGTTCCATCTGCCGGACGCCGATCGGCGTGCACGGTACCTGTTCCTGGCCGCCGGCGCGGGCATCACCCCCATCATGTCCATGGTGCGGACCATCCACTCCCTGCCGGGCCATGCCGATGTTGTGGTGCTCTACCACGGCGCGGAAGCCGGCGGCTTTGCCTTCCACCAGGAACTGGCCTACATCGCATCCGTGGACTCGCGCGTCAAGGTCTTCTACTCCCTAGGCGACCGCAGCAAGCCCGACGAGTGGGAAGGGCTCAGCGGAAGGCTGACGGCCGCCATGATCGATCAGGTTGCTCCGGATGCAAACGGCCGCCAAGTGTATGCCTGCGGCCCGGAGGGTTACCTGAACAGCGCCACCGAACTCCTCAAGAAGGTGGGCGTCGACGACACCTCCATCTACATGGAGTTCTTCTCGGGTGATCGCCAGACCATCCTCGAGTACCAGGCTGAACTCGCCCTCGCGGCGGACATCGCAGAGGAGATCGCAGGGGAAATCGCCACTTCCGCTGAGGACTACTACGAAAGCCAGCCAAGCCCGTTCGGGCTCTATGAGCCCGGTTACGACGAGGACGGAACCCTGCAGGCCGCGGGGCTGCCGCTCGAAACCGCCAACCCGGACGCGCCAGCCCCCGAAGGAAGTTCGCACGCGGAGCCCGAGGCGGGAACCCCCGATGCCTCGAGCTTCGACACGGTCGGAACGGGAAGCCTCACCCTCTCCTTCATGCGCACTGGCATCAAGGTGCGGATCGATCCCGACCAGCACATCCTCGAGGTGGCGCAGCGGGCGGGCGTCAGGATCGGCGCCAACTGCAAGGAGGGCATGTGCGGCTCCTGCAAGGTCGTCAAGCTTTCCGGGGAGGTCGAGATGAACCACCAAGGCGGGATCCGCAAACGGGAGATCGACGCCGGCAAATTCCTTCCCTGCTGTTCCACAGCGCGCACCGACTTGGCCATCGACGCCTAGAGGCTCCCCTGGAGCGGCGCCGCCGCCCCCGCAGAAGGCCTGATGCAGACTTTGCCTCCTGGCGAGTCCAGCTGGGCAATCTAATATATCAGTCTTCTACTTTGAATATATCTACAAGGAGGAGGGCCATGCCCCTCATGGAACCAGCACCTGCCACGGCTGTCCGGCCGGAGCTCAAGGACGAGCACGCCCAGAAGTTCGTGCTGACGTTGTCCTGCCGGGAGCAGGCCGGAATCGTGCAGGCAGTGACCACGTTCCTCTTCGAGCGCGGCTTCAACATCGACGAGCACCAGCAGTTCGACGACAGCCTGCGCGAGACGCTGCACCTGCGCACCGCATTCTCCGGGTCCCCCAGCTACACCCCCGCCATGCTCGAAGAAGAGTTCGGCGGCATCGCGCAGCGGTTCGACATGAAGTTCAGCTTCCACGACCAGACCCAGCAGCGTGTCCTGGTCATGGTCTCCAAGTTCGGCCACTGCCTCAACGACCTCATCTTCCGCTGGCGCGGCGGCAGTCTGGGCGGTGAGCTGGTCCTGGTGGTTTCCAACCACGAGACCCACCGTGCCATGGCCGAGGCCGCGGGCCTGCCCTTCATCCACATCCCAGTCACCCCGGACACCAAGGCTGACGCCGAACGCCGCCTTCTGGAGCTCGTGGATGAATACGACGTCGATCTGGTGGTCCTTGCCCGATACATGCAGGTGCTCTCAAACGATCTCTGCCGTTCCCTGGAAGGCCGTGCGATCAACATCCACCACTCCTTCCTCCCCGGCTTCAAGGGTGCCAAGCCCTACCACCAGGCCCACGCACGCGGCGTGAAGCTCATCGGTGCCACCGCGCACTACGTCACCGCCGACCTGGACGAGGGCCCGATCATCGAGCAGGAAGTCATCCGGGTAGATCACAGCTACGGCCCCTCCGCCCTGTCCACCGTCGGCCAGGACGCCGAGGCACTCGCCCTGTCCCGGGCCGTCCGCTGGCACTGCCAGCACCGCGTGCTGCTGGACGAGACCAGCACCGTGGTGTTCCGGTAACCGGCACTGCCGGCACAGACATTAATTCGTAGAGCAGCAGGAGAACCTCATGGAATCGACGCCCCGCATTGTCATCATCGGAGCCGGCATCGTCGGCACCAACCTCGCGGACGAACTCGTCACGAAGGGGTGGAGCAACATCACGGTCCTGGACCAAGGCCCCCTCAACATGCCGGGCGGTTCCACGTCCCACGCCCCCGGCCTGGTCTTCCAGACCAACCCCTCCAAGTCCATGGCGCTGTTCGCCAAGTACACCGTGGAGAAGCTCCTGTCCCTCACCGAGGACGGCGTCAGCTGCTTCAACCAGGTGGGAGGGCTGGAAGTCGCCACCACCGAAACCCGCCTCGCGGACCTGAAGCGCAAGCTTGGCTACGCCTCCTCATGGGGCATTGAGGGGTCCATCCTCTCCCCCGCTGAATGCAAGGAGCTCTACCCCCTGATCAATGAGGACGAGATCCTCGGCGGCCTCCACGTTCCCAGCGACGGCCTGGCCAGCGCCGCCCGCGCGGTCCAACTGCTGATCAAGCGCACCGAGGCGGCCGGCGTAAAGTACATCGGCAACACCGAAGTGACCGGCATCGAGCAGTCCGCCCGCCGCGTCACCGGCGTCCAGACGCCCGACGGCGTGATCCCGGCTGACATCGTCGTCTCCTGCGCCGGCTTCTGGGGCGCAAAGGTCGGCGAGCTGATCGGCATGTCGGTGCCGCTGCTGCCCTTGGCCCACCAGTACGTCAAGACCACCCCGGTTCCGGCACTGCAGGGCAAGAACGAGCTGCCCAACGGTGCGCGGCTGCCCATCCTCCGCCACCAGGACCAGGACCTCTACTACCGCGAACACGGCGACCGCTACGGCATCGGCTCCTACGCGCACAAGCCCATGCCCGTCGACCTGGACGAGCTCGGCAGCTTCAAGCCGACCGAGATCAGCGAACACAACATGCCCTCCCGCCTGGACTTCACCCTCGAGGACTTCCTCCCGGCCTGGGAGGCCACCAAACAGATCCTGCCCGCCCTGAGCGAGAGCGAGATCGAGGACGGCTTCAACGGCATCTTCTCCTTCACCCCCGACGGCGGCTCGCTGGTGGGCGAGTCCAAGGAACTGGACGGCTTCTTCGTGGCCGAGGCCGTCTGGGTCACCCACTCCGCCGGCATCGCCCGGGCCGTGGCCGAACTACTGGTGGACGGCAAGTCCTCCATCGACCTGGGCGACTGCGACATCCACCGCTTCGAGGAAGTGCAGCTGACCCCGGAGTACGTCAGCGAAACCTCGCAGCAGAACTTCGTGGAAATCTACGACGTCCTGCACCCGCTGCAGCCCAAGCTTTCCCCGCGCAACCTGCGTGTCAGCCCCTTCCACGCCCGCCACCAGCAGCTGGGCGGCTTCTTCCTCGAAAGCGGAGGCTGGGAGCGGCCCTACTGGTTCGAGGCCAATGCCGAGCTGCTCAAGGAACTGCCCGCAGACTGGCAGCCGCCGGCTCGCGATTCCTGGTCCGGCATGTTCAGCTCCCCCATTGCCGCGGCCGAGGCGTGGAAGACGCGTACTGCCGTCGCCATGTACGACATGACCCCGCTCAAGCGCCTGGAGATCTCCGGACCCGGCGCACTGAAGCTGCTGCAGGAACTGACTACCGGGGACCTGAACAAGAAGCCCGGAGCCGTCACGTACACGCTCCTGCTGGATGACCAGGGCGGCGTCCGAAGCGACATCACGGTGGCCCGTCTGGATGAGCAGACCTTCCAGCTCGGCGCCAACGGCAACATCGACACCGTCTACTTCGAGCGGGCAGCCCGCCACCAGACCGAAAGCGGCAGCGCCGAGGACTGGGTCCAGGTACGCGATACCACCGGCGGCACCTGCTGCATCGGCCTCTGGGGTCCGCTCGCCCGGGAGGTGGTCGGCGCGGTCAGCAGCGACGACTTCTCCAACGACGGCCTGAAGTACTTCCGGGCCAAGAAGGTTGTCATCGGCGGCATCCCGGTCACGGCGATGCGCCTGTCCTACGTCGGTGAACTGGGCTGGGAGCTGTACACCAGCGCAGACAACGGCCAGCGCCTCTGGGATGCGCTGTGGAAGGCCGGCCAGCCCTTCGGCATCATCGCCGCGGGCCGCGCCGCTTTCAGCTCGCTCCGCCTGGAGAAGGGCTACCGTTCCTGGGGCTCCGACATGACCACCGAGCACGACCCCTTCGAGGCCGGCCTCGGTTTCGCGGTCAAGATGGCCAAGGACAACTTCGTGGGCAAGGCAGCTCTGGAGGGCCGCACCGAGGAGAACTCCGCGCGGCGCCTGCGCTGCCTCATTGTCGACGACGGCCGCAGCCTCGTGCTGGGCAAGGAACCGGTGTTCTACAAGGACCAGGCGGTGGGTTACGTCACCAGCGCCGCCTACGGCTACTCCGTCCGCAAGCCCATTGCCTACTCCTACCTGCCCGCCGAAGTTTCGGTCGGCGATTCCGTGGAGATCGAGTACTTCGGCCGCCGCATCGTGGCCACCGTGACCCAGGATCCGCTGTACGACCCCACCATGTCCCGGCTGCGCGGCTGAGCATGACGGAACAGCACTCGAACAGAGCGGCACCGTCCGGCGCCGGGTCGGTCGGCACCGAGACCCTCGGCAGCTACCTCGCACGGCTCGCCTCCCGGCAACCCACGCCGGGAGGCGGGGCGGCAGCCGCACTCCATGCCGCACAGGGGGCGGCACTAGTGGCCATGGTGGCCCGCTACACCACCGGCCCCAAGTACGAAGAGCATGCAGGACTGGTGGAGCGGACCACGAAGGTGGCCGATGAGCTCGCATCGGAGGCACTGCGCCTGGCGGAGTCCGATGAACGGGTCTTCCAGGCGGTGATCGACGCGTACCGGCTTCCCTCTGACACCGAGGGGCTCAGGGCTGCCAAGACGTCAGCCATCCAGGCGGCGCTGGTGCAGGCCGCACAGACCCCCGCACAGCTGATCAAGCTGGCCGGTGAGGTGGTGGACCTCGCAGCCGGACTGGCCGACGTCGCCAACCCGAACGTCATCAGCGACGTGGCGGCAGCAGCAGATGCGGCACGTGCCGCCGCCACCACGGCACGGGTCAACATCGACATCAACGTCGTGGCCATCAAGGACCAGTCGGCGCGGTCGCTGCTCAAGGAGCAGACTGCCGGCATCGAGGAAAAGGTCGTGGCGGCGGCGGACGCCCTCGTGGGGCGGGTACGGGAAAGGATCCTGCAGTGAGCGCCCAGACGCTCTCTGGAAAGGAGCTGGCCGGAGACATCCGGCGCCGCGCGCGGGAACAGGGCCGGGACCTCGAGCAGGACAGCATTCGCCCTGTCCTAGCCGTGGTCATCGCCACCGACGACGGCTCGACCCACTGGTACGTCCGTTCCATCGAGCGCGCCGCAGAGTCGGCCGGGATCGGCTGCCGCGTCATCGATCTCGGCCACGATGCAACGGAGCAGGACCTGGCCGGCGTCCTGCGCGACCTGGCCACCGAATCGTCGGTGCACGGCATCATCCTGCAGACGCCGCTTCCGGCCGGCGTCCGCACCGATGCCTTGGTGGGGCTGATTCCGCCGGAGAAGGACATCGACGGGGCGAACCCGCTGAGCCTTGGCCGCCTCGCCGTGGGGCAACCCGCCTTCGCGCCTGCCACGGCCCGGTCCGTCGTCGAGATCCTTGAACACCACCGCATCCCGGTGGCCGGGCGCCGCGCTGTGGTTGTAGGCCGCTCGGCAGTGGTGGGAAAGCCGCTGGCCCTCCTGCTCCTGGAACGCGACGCTGCCGTCACGGTGTGCCATTCACGGTCCGGGCCGCTGGAGAACCACACGGCTGGGGCGGACATCGTGGTGGTCGCGGCGGGAAGGACCGGCCTGCTCAACGGCAGCCACGTCTCTTCCTCTTCCGTAGTCATCGATGTGGGCACCAACGTCCTGGCCGACGGGTCGCTGGCGGGGGACGTGGACGCGGACAGCGTCCGAGGGGTTGCAGCTGCGCTCAGCCCTGTTCCGGGTGGCGTCGGCTCCGTGACGACGGCGTTGCTGCTGCTCCACACCGTGGAGGCCGCTCGGCGCCAATCGTCCGGCATGCCTCGGGACCAGCAGCAAGGAACGCCTACACACTCTGTCTTGCACAGGCGACGCCCTTGACTTTGAGTGTGACCTAGCGCACGATCTGTTGCACAGAGCGAACGTTGTTGATCATCACGGAACGAAGCCGACCCGGTTGTTTCCCCCTCGGGACTCCACCCGTGATGCGCTGAGAAACAGCTAAACGAATTCAGGATGGCCGATCACAGGGGAGCCCTGTCTCGCGCATCGGCCGCACAACGTTGGGAACTGTTGATGACTATCAAAGGTGGCAGCACCATCGATCAAAGCAGTGCGGTGCGCCGGAACCTGGGAACGACGCCGAAGTCGTCTCCCGAGTCCTGCGCGGCCATATCGGCTGGCATCGAGCCAGTCGGGCTCGTCGACCGGTCGCCCAGGGCTGCTGCGGCTCTCCAAGCACCTAGGAAACGGCGCTCGGGTGCCGGCAGCGGTTTGCGCTGAAACCAGAAGGGAACGAATCTCAGTGATCCATTCGATCAGGACGACGGCCCCCGCCGACGCCTCCATCTCAAAAGAGACCAGCTCCACGTTCAAACGCCGCTTCATGATACGGCTTGTCGCTGTCTTCATCGGCGGGATGTTCCTCGACGGTTACATCCTCGGAATCATCGGCCCCGTCACCGGACCCATGCGGGCGGATCTCCAGCTCAACGAACTATCGCTGGGCATGATCGCTGCAGGCCCGCTGGCTGGGATCTTCGTCGGCTCCCCGCTGGCCGGCTGGGCTACTGACAAGTTCGGACGCAAGCCCATGTTCCTCGTGGACATGGGCCTGTTCCTGCTCGCCTCAGCGGCCCAGTTCTTCGTAACCTCCGGAGACGGAGCCGTGATCCAGCTGGCCGTCATCCGGTTCTTCATGGGCGTCGCGATCGGCGGCGAATACTCAATCGGCGGGCCACTGCTGTCAGAGTTCTCCCCTCCGAAGCTCCGCGGACGATTGCTCGGGCTGACCCTCATCGCCTGGTACGTCGGTTTCATGATGGCATTCATCATCGGCACGCTCCTGCACGACGCCGGCACCCCATGGCGCCTCGTGATCGGCACGAGCACGATACTCGCATTCGTCCTGTTCCTCGCCCGCTTGGGCCTCCCCGAATCGCCGAGCTGGCTCATCACGAAGGGACGGCGCGAGGAAGCACTGGCGATCGCACGCAGATACGTTGAATCGCCCCAGATGCACAAGAGCATCACCGAAGAGATCGATCTGAGGAAGATCCAGGAGGCCCAAGCCGCGCGGAGCAGGACCAAGGTCAAGGGCGCCTCCGTCGGAATGCTGTTCTCGAGACAGTACTGGCGCACCACGCTCTTCACCTCAGGTTTCTGGTTCTGCGCGGTCACCCCGTACTTCGCGATCGCGACTTTCGCCGACGACGTGCTCAACCATTTCGGCTTCGGCGGCGGCTGGGCCGGTGGAGTGGGCCTGTCCGCACTTGCGACCGCGGGCGTTGTCACCACCGTGCTTCTGATTGACAAGCTCGGCCGCCGAATCCTCACCGTGCCCGGGCAGTGGCTCTGCGCAGGCATCCTGCTCGTTATCGGACTCTGGGCGAACGCACCTGCGATCCTCGTGCTCGTCCTGTTTCTCGCCTTCTCCTACTTCAACGCCGGCTACACCACGCTGACGCAGGTCTACCCGGCAGAGGTATTCCCCGGTCACCTGCGCGGCATCGGCATGGGCTTCGCCGCAGCCTTCAGCCGCATCGGAGCCGCACTCGGCACGTTCGCGTTGCCATGGGCGATCAGCAACATCGGCATGGGCCCAAGCATGGTTGCAGCCGCCGCCGTCGCATTACTCGGCGCAGTCCTCTCGCAATGGCTCGCGCCTGAAACGAAGGGGCGCACCCTCGCCGAGATCTCAGCAGACTTCTCCCACTGACACTGGGACTGCACCGTCATTTCGAGTCAGAGCCAAAGCCGTCGGGCCGGGTAACCGAGCCCACCATGCAGGAGGCCTTCGCCGCGACAGCGGCGGAGGCCTCTTTGATGCGTCGAGCACGTGAGCCGGATGCCGTGATGTCGAAGGCCGTTGTGTGGTCCAGCCCGACCACTTGGCCGGTGAGCGGGGCCGCCCCAGGGCGCGTCACATCCTGAAGGTCACCCCACGGAGGTCAGAGTCAGGACAATGACCTTCAGGAGGTGACCTTCAGATGGCGCGGCGAGGCTGGGGGGTGCCCGCGGCTCACCACGGCGGTGGCGGCCGGCGTCAGCGGCGGGCGGCCGACGTCTGGCGGGAGGCCGCGACCGTGCGCCCGAGCACCAGGCCGATCACCAGCATGCCGAGGCCGAGCAGGAGGTGCAGCCCGTTGTCCGCGGCGTTGAGCGGGACGAAGTTGCCGGCGGACTCCCCGCCGAACACGAGGCCGTAGACGAACAGGACGAGGTAGATCGCACCGCCCCAGACGAGGAAGCCCTTGGAGCCGGCCGCCGAGCGGCCGAGCGCAAGGCCCGCGATGCCGAAGAGCAGGTGGACCACGTTGTGCAGCACGGAGACCTGGAACAGGCCGAGCAGGTACGCGTCCGAATGGTGGCCCGCGAAGCCGAGGCCCGAGCCGGACGTGACGCCGGGGATGAAGCCGAGCACCCCGACGAGGAGGAAGACGGCGCCGACGACGGTCGCGGCGACCTGGACTGCGGTGCGGCGGTTCGAGACGACTGAGGTGGACATGATGTCTCCTTGTGAGAAGGTCCCCGGCGTGCCGTCTGACGCGCCGGTGCGGTGTTCCCGCACCTGTAATTCGGAAGGGCCCGCGCAGACGGATTGGACCAATCTGCGCGGGCCCTCCGGAAGGGGGTCGCCGAGGAGGCTAGGAGAACTGCTGGACGAGGATCGGCGCGGTGGTGGGCTGCTTCGACCCGCCAGCCGGCTCGACCGTCACGCCGAGCACGGTCGAGGAGCCGATCCCGCCCGCCAGCTCGTTCCACGTGGTCCCGGTGCCCTGCACGAGGCCCGCGGGCTTCATGCTGCCGGACGCGTCCCCGAGCCACAGCTCATAGACGTGGCCCTGTGCCGGCTGCGGCAGCCCCAGCGTCACCACGCCGGCCACCGCGTCCTGCCGCGAGTGGGCGAGGACCAGGGTCCCGCCGCCGGGCACGCTGACCTCCTGGAGCTTGGCGTCCGGCGCTGCGAGGATCCGGCCCATCACCGCACCCGGGGCGTCGGCTGCGAGGGCGAGCTGGCGGAGGGCGTCGTCGCGCTGCTGCTGGGCGCGGATGGCCCACGCTCCGCTCACGCCGGCGATCACGAGGAGTGCGGCAGCGGCAGCGGCGAGCCACCGGGTGCTCACGGCGAACCGGGACGCGCGACGGCGGTGCTCGCCGAGGTCGGCCACGGTCGCCTCCGGGGCGGCTGGCTCCCCAACGTAGGGATGTGACCCCGCAACATTGGGATGTGACCCCGCATCGGTGGGGGCGGTGGGAGTGGCGGTTGCTCGGGGCCGGGGCTCCTCGGCGGCGTCGAACTGCGGCGTCACCGCGATCTGGGCCATGAGCCGGGCCTTCAGGTCCGGCGGCGGCGCGACGGGAGTCGTGCCCGCAGCGAGCAGGGCCGCGGTCTCGGCGAGCTCGCGCGCCTCCTCTGCCGTCTCGTCCCCGAAGCCGAGGGTGTGCTCGAAGCGGCGGCGCTCCTCGTCGTCGAGCGCGTTGAGGGCGTAGGCACCGGTCAGCAGGTGCAGCTGATCATCCATGGCTCACTCCCAACACGTCTCTCAGGCGGATCATTCCGTCGCGGATTCTGGTCTTCACGGTGCCCAGGGGAAGCCCCAGGGCGGTGGCGACTTCCCCGTAGGTGTAGCCGCCGTAGTAGGCGAGTCTGATCGCCTGCTTCTGCACCTCGGTCAGGGACTCGAGGGCCCGGTTGACCCGGTCGCTCTCGAGGGCCACCTCGACGCGGTGCTCGACGTCGTCGTAGCTCTCCTGGAACTCCTTGATGCCCTGGCGCAGGTCGCGGTCCGCGGCGGCCTGGGCTGCGCGGACGCGGTCCACGGCACGGCGGTGGGCCATGACGGTGATCCAGGCCCGGGCGCGGCCGCGGTCGGCGTCGAACCTCTTGGCCTGCTGCCAGACCTCGAGGAACACCTCCTGGGTGACCTCCTCGGCCTGTGCCCGGTCGCGGACCACGCGCAGCACGAGGCCGTGGACGAGTGGGGCGAGCGCGTCGTACAGCTGGCCGAACGCCGCCTGGTCGCCGCGTGCCACGAGGTCCATGAGTTCGTCGAGGTCCGGGGCCGGCGCCCCGGCGTAGTGGTCCGGCATGTAGACCACTGTCTCACGAAGAGCCATCGCCTTCCTCACCTCCCTGGGCTCTCGGCTGCGCGCCGACGGCGGGCCGGGCGACCATCATGCCCGGCCCGCCGTCGGTGGCTGTTCTGACCTGCTACTTCGCCGGGGGCATCAGCACGGAGTCGACGAGGTACACCGTGGCGTTGGCCGTATGCACGCCGCCGCAGACCACGTTGGCGCCGTTGACCTTGAGGCTGTTGCCCGAGCCGGTGACGGTGACGTCCTGGCCCTCGACCGTCTTGTGGGTGCCGGCGATCGAGTCGGGCTCGATCTGGCCGGGGACCACGTGGTAGGTGAGGATCTTCTTCAGCGTCGCGTCGTCGGTCTTGAGCGAGTTGATCGTGGCGGGGTCGATCTTCGCGAAGGCGCTGTCCACCGGGGCGAACACCGTGAACTGGCTCGAGTCGAGGGTGTCGACGAGGTTGACCTTGGGGTTGAGCTTGCCCGAGACCGCCGAGGTGAGGGTCTTCAGCAGCGGGTTGTTGGATGCCGCGACGGCGACCGGGTCGGCGCTCATCCCCTGGACCGACCCTGGTCCGGAGGGGTTGGCCTTCGCGTAGTCGGCGCAGCCGGCGCCTACGAGGTTCGCGGCCGGGTCGGCGCTCATGCTGCCCGAGGCCATCGGGCTGCTCATCCCGCTGCTCGCGCTCGGCGTGGTCATGCCTGCCGCGGCGCTGGACGGGGCGGACGACGACGAGCCGCCGGCCGCCGTCGTCGACCCGCCGCAGGCGGAGAGGCTGAGCGCGGAGACCGCGGCGAGAGCGGCGAGGCCCACAACGGCGGGGGTGCGATGGGTGGTCTTCATGGCTTCACTCCTGTTCGAGGTTGGCATGCCGTCGAAGGTGGCGTGCACCTCTACTTCGGAGCGGGTGCGGGGGCGGATTGGACCGATGTGTGTGAGGTCGGTCCAGCCCGGCAGCCGGTTCAGCCCAGCAGCGAGCGCAGCGTGAAGGCATTGCGCACGGCGTTCCCGCCCCCGTCATTGTTGAAGTAGGCGAACACCTCGTGGCCCCCGGCGTCCCATTCCCGGATCCGCTCGGCCCACCAGGCCAGGTCGGCATCGGAGTACGAGCCGCCGTAGAGGTGCTCGTGGTCGGGGCCGTGCAGACGCACGTAGACGTGCGGGGCCGTCGCCTCGAGGATGCACGGCAGGCCAGCGCCGCTCATGACGCAGTACGCGGCGCCGTGCCGGCGGAGGATGTCGAAGACGCCAGGATCGTGCCAGCTCGGGTGGCGGAACTCGACCGCGGTGCGCAGCCAGGGCGGGAGGGTTCCGAGGAACCAGTCGAGCCGCGCGTCGTCCCGCGCGTGGTGGGGCGAGAGCTGGACGAGGAGCACGGCGCGGCGCGGTCCCAGCTCGTGCCACGCTCCGGCGATGCGCTCGGCCCACGCCTCGGGGGCGTAGAGGCGCTTCGCATGGGTCAGCCCGCGGGGGGCCTTGACCGAGAGGAGGAAGCCTTCGGGGAGCCGGCGGCGCCAGCTGGCGAACGCCGTCGGGCGCGGCCAGCGGTAGAAGCTCGCGTTGAGCTCCACGGTGGAGAACGCGCGCGAGTAGATGCCGAGGCGGTCCCACGGGCGGGTGCCCGGCGGGTAGAGGGCGTGCTCCCAGTGGTCGTAGCTCCAGCCCGAGGTGCCGATGTGCCAGCCCATGTCCCCGAGCCTAGCCAGATTGGCTGGGGGCCGCCGGGGGTAGGGAGGGGCCATGGCTACCTCGCTTCGCGGCGTCCTCTTCGACGTGGACGGCACCCTTGTGGACTCGACCTACTTCCATACCCTCGCCTGGTGGCACGGGTTCCGCCGCTTCGGGCATGACGTGCGGATGAATGAGATCCACCGCCTCGTGGGGATGGGCGGGCAGAAGATCGTGGAGCGGCTGCTCGGGCCGGACCGGGACGCGTCGCAGGACAGCGAGATCATGGACACGCATGCGGCGGTGTTCTCCACGTTCTGGCCGCATCTGCGGCCGTTCGACGGGGCCCGCGAGCTTCTGGGGCGCTGCAAGGAGGCGGGCCTGGCCGTGGTCCTGGCATCCTCGGCCCGGGAGCAGGACCTGACCGTGCTGCGTTCCGTGGTTGATGCCGAGGGGTCCGTGGACGCGGCGACGAGCTCGGCCGATGCGGATGAGCCCAAGCCCGCGCCGGACATCCTCGAGGCCGCGCTCAGGGCCGTGGGCCTCGAGGCGTCCGAAGTGGTATTCGTGGGTGACGCCGTCTGGGACGTGCAGGCCTCCTCTGCCCTGGGCATCCCGACCATCGGGCTCTCGTGCGGCGGCTACAGCGCGGCCGAGCTCGAGGAGGCGGGGGCGGCCGAGGTGTTCGCCTCGCCCCGCGACCTCATGGACGCATTCGGGGACAGCCTGATCGGGCGGGGGCTCGCCGGGGCGGAGTAGGGCCGGGAGGGCCGGGCGCTTCCGGCCCAGGGCGTGTCAGGATGGGCTATGACCGAGCGCCTGATGCTCCTCGACACCGCCTCACTGTACTTCCGCGCCTTCCACGGGGTGCCGGAGACGATCCGGCGCGAGGACGGGACGCCGGTCAACGCCGTCCGCGGCCTGCTGGACATGATCGCACGGCTCACCGTGGACTTCGGCGCCACGCACCTCGTTGCCTGCTGGGACGACGACTGGCGCCCGCGCTGGCGCGTCGACCTCATCCCCTCCTACAAGGCCCATCGCGTCGAACGCCATGTAGCGGACGGCCCCGACGTCGAGACCGTCCCCGCAGGCCTCGTGGCGCAGGTCCCGCTGATCCGCCACGTGCTGGGCCTGGCCGGGATCGCCGTCGTCGGCGCCCCGGAGCACGAGGCGGACGACGTGATCGGCACCTACGCGGCCAGCGCCGGGCTGCCCGTGGACGTGGTGACCGGCGACCGCGACCTCTTCCAGGTGGTCGACGACGGCCGCGGCGTCCGCGTCGTCTATACCGCCCGCGGCATGAAGAACCTCGAGACCGTCACGGACGCCGTGGTGGTGGGCAAGTACCGCGTGCTGCCCGAGCAGTACGCCGACTACGCCGTGCTCCGCGGCGACGCCTCGGACGGGCTGCCCGGCGTGGCCGGCATCGGCGAGAAGTCCGCCGCGACCCTCCTCGGCCGCTTCGGCACCCTCGAGGGCCTCCTCGAGGCGGCCGGCGACCCCGACAGCGGGCTGCCCGCCCCGATGCGGGCCAAGCTCGCCGCCGCCGCGGACTACCTCGACGTGGCCCCCGCGGTGGTGCGGGTGGTCCGCGACCTCGACCTCCCCGCCCTCGACGCCGCCGGGGCCCGGCTCCGCGCGGTCGACGGCGACCCCCGCCTCGAGCTCGAAGAGCTCGCCTCCGCGTGGAACCTCGGCGGGTCGGTCAAGCGCCTGCTCGCGGCGCTCGACCGGCACGGGTGACCGGAGCCGGATGAAGAGGGCAGGGGGCTACCGGCCCCTGCTGGCCCTGGTGGGGCCAGGACTGATGGCGATGCTGGCCGACACCGACGCGGGAAGCGTGGTGACAGCGGCCCAGTCTGGGGCGCGCTTCGGCTACCGGCTTCTTCTGCTGCAGTTCGCCCTTGTGCCCTTCATCTACATGGCCCAGGAGACGGCGGCGCGCCTGGGTGTGGCCACGGGCAAGGGCCAGGCGGAACTGATCCGGGAGCACTTCGGTCGGGGATGGGCGATGCTGGCCTCCGGCACCCTGTGGATCGCGTGCCTGGGTGCCCTCGTGACCGAGTTCGCGGGCATCGCCGGAGTCGGCGCCCTCGCCGGGCTGCCGCGCCCGATCTCCGCGGGCTCGGTGGTGCTGGCGCTGACCGTGCTCGTGCTGGCGGGCGGTTACCGGCACGTCGAACGGATCGGCATCGCCGTCGGCCTGCTCGAGCTGGCCTTCCTGGCCGCCGCCGCGCTCGCCCGGCCGGATGCGGGCGCCGTCGTGGACGGCCTCGTCCATTCCGCAGCGGCGGCTCCGGGATACCTGACCCTGCTGGCGGCGAACGTCGGGTCGGCCGTGATCCCGTGGATGCTCTTCTACCAGCAGGGGGCAGTCGTCGAAAAGGGTCGCCGCGGCCTCATGCTGGAGGAGGCGATCGCTTCGGCCCGCGCCGACACCCTCCTCGGGGCCCTGATCTGCCAGACCATCACGGCAGCCATCGTCGTTGCCGCCGCCGCGACGGTCGGGACCGCCCATCCGGGGGTGAGCCTGGACAGCGTCGGGCAGATCGCCCAGGCTCTCGCACCCTTCCTCGGACCCCGCGCCGCCACGATCCTCTTCGGCGTCGGCATGGCGGGCGCCTCGCTCGCGGCGATCCTCGTGGTGAGCCTTGCGGGGGCGTGGGGGCTGAGCGAGGCCCTTGGCTGGCGGCACAGCCTCACCGACTCACCCCGCCAGGCGGCCAAGTTCTACACCCTGCTCGCCGGCGCGAATGCCGTCGCCGCGGCAGCCGTGGTCCTCGTGCCGAACCTGGTCGACCTCACGGTCGGCCTGCAGGTGATGAATGCCTGCCTGCTGCCGATCGTCCTGGGCTTCCAGCTCGTCCTCGAGCGCCGTGCCCTGCCCCCTCGCCTCCGTTCCCGCGGGCCGCGGTGGGCCGCTGTGCTCGTCCTCAACGGCGCCCTCATCGTCTTCGGCCTGGCGACGGCTGCCGGGCTCCTCGGTGGCGTCCCAGGGTGAGGACTGCCGGGAGGCCGCCCCCCTGACCCCGCTCACGTGAGCCGCAGGGTGCGGATCTCCCAGGGCTGCAGGCGCAGTACGATCCCACGGCCCACCCATATCACCAGTACATGGGCCCCATATCCGAAAGCGGGCTACCGGTCTTCGCCCTCGCGCGGGAGAGTCGGTGGAATGAAGCCTCCGCGCGCACTCCCCCATGACGATACGGCCCCAGCAGCGTCCGGCGGCGGGGCCGCGTCGCGGCGCGTCACACTTCTGCGGACGCTGCCGGGGCTCGGCGTCGCGGTGGCGGTCGCCGCCGTCGCGAGCGTGCTCGGTCAGCTTGCGCCGGTCATCGGGGGCCCCGTGTTCGGCATCCTCCTGGGGCTGCTCGCGGCAGCGGCCATCCGCCCCCTGCGGGGCGAGCGGTGGACGGCGGGCTACCGCTCGGCGGGCACCCACGTCCTGCAGAGCTCGATCGTGGTCCTCGGCACGGGGCTGTCCCTCCAGCAGGTCGCCCAGGTCGGCGCGAGCTCGCTGCCGGTGATGCTGGGGACGCTCGCCGTCGCGCTCGGCGGCGCCGCGCTCCTCGGCCGCGCCCTCCGGCTCGATGCGGACACTCGGACGCTCATCGGCGTCGGCACGGGAATCTGCGGCGCCTCTGCGATCGCCGCGACGACGGCGGTGATCAAGCCCAAGGAGGCGGACGTCGCCTACGCGATCGGCACCATCTTCACCTTCAACATCGCGGCCGTCCTGCTCTTCCCGGCGGTCGGCCACCTCCTCGGCCTCAGGCCGCACTCGTTCGGCCTCTGGAGCGGCACCGCGGTGAACGACACGTCCTCGGTGGTGGCGGCGGCCGCGAGCTACGGGGGTGGCGCGGAGTCCTACGCGGTCGTCGTCAAGCTCACCCGCTCGCTCATGATCATCCCGATCGTCATGGCACTCGCCGCCCTGCGGGCCCGTCGGGAGCGCACGGACGGCGCGGGCGGCCGGACCAGCATGCCGTGGCGGCGCATGGTGCCGACGTTCCTCGTGGGCTTCGTCCTCGCCGCGGGTCTGGACACCGTGGGCGCCATTCCCCAGGCGTGGCACCCCGGCCTCTCCTCGCTGGCCACGTTCCTCATCACGGTGGCCCTCGCGGGGATCGGCCTCAACCTCCGCCTCGCCGAGATGCGCAAGGCCGGCCCGCGCCCGCTCCTGCTCGGCGGGATGCTCTGGGCGGCGGTGGCGCTGACGAGCCTCGGCCTGCAGGCGGCGACCGGGACGATCTGAGGCGTTCAGCGGGCGGAGAGCGGCCAGCCCGTCACGGCCTTGGGCCGGGGCGCCGCGTAGGTGCGCACCTTGGAGGTGGTCAGCCCGAGCCGGACCAGGCCCTCCGCGACCGCGACCGCCGCCGCCACGCCGTCGACCACCGGCACGCCGCAGCGTTCGCGGATCTGGGCATCGAGGCCGCTCATGCCGCCGCAGCCAAGCACGATCACCTCGGCCTTGTCGTCGTGCACCGCGGCCTCGGCCTGGGCCACGATCTCCTTGACGGCTCGCTGCGGATCCTCCTCGAGCTCGAGGACGCCGAGGCCGGAGGCGCGCACCGAGGCGCAGCGGGCGTCGAGGCCCGCGAGCTTGAGCCGGTCCTCGATGAGCGGCACCGCGCGGTCGAGGGTCGTGACCACGGAGTACTTGTGGCCGAGGTACATGGCCGTCGCGGCCGCCGCCTCGGTGATGTCCACGACCGGCACGTCGAGGAGCTCCTGGAGGCCCTCGCGGCCGTGCTCGCCGTAGCCCGCCTGGACCACCGCGTCGAACTCGCCCTCATAGCGCGTCACGGCGTCCATGACGGCGACCGCGGCGAGGTAGGACTCGAAGTTGCCCTCGCACGAGTCGGCGCCGAAATGGGGCGTGATGCCCACGATCTCGGTGCCGGGCGAGGCCGCGGCGCGGGCGGCCGCCGCGATCGAGTCGGTCATGGTCTGGGTCGTGTTGACGTTGGCGACGAGGATGCGCATCTGGGGGTCCTTGGGTGGAGCTGGCTGGGGGGAATGGCGAGGCACGACGGCGGCGGGCCGGCTCGGGGGGCCAGCCGGCCGCCGTCGTGCTCATGGAGGCGGACGGAACCGGGGCGGGTCAGTGGACGCTGGGAACGGCGATCTCCTCGCCGTCGACGTCCTCGAAGGCCTGCTTCCGGTCGGCGAGCGCGTAGAAGTTCACGGCGGCGATGCCCGCGCCGAAGAACCACGAGAAGGAGCTCAGGGCGCCCAGGGCCGGGATGAACGCGATCGCGAGGGCCACGGCTGCGGCGGGCACGAGGGCGGCGACGGCCTTCGGGTTGACGCCCCTGCGGTAGTGGTACGCGCCGTCGGCGTCCTCGGAGTAGAGGGCCGGCACGGAGACCTTGCCGCGGCGGACGAGCCAGTAGTCGGCCATGATCACGCCGAACAGCGGGCCCAGCAGGGCGCCGAGGCCTCCGAGGAAGTACACGATCACGACCGGGTTGTTGTAGAGGTTCCACGGCAGGATCAGCAGGCCGATGACCGCCGAGACGAAGGCCGCCCTGCGGAAGTTGAGCTTGCGTGGGAAGAGGTTGGTGAGCGCGTAGGTGGGGGCGACGAAGTTGGCCATGAGGTTCACCGCGACGGTCAGGACGAGGAGGGCCGTGCTCGCCGCGGCGAGGAGGAAGGTGTTCGGGATCGAGGCGACCACGTCCGAGGGGCTCTCGATGAGGTGCCCGTCGATCTTGAACTGGGCGCCGGCGAGGACCACGCTGATGGCTCCGAAGAGGAGCATGTTGATCGGGATGCCCCAGAAGTTGCCCTTGACGATCGACTTCTTGGTCCGGGCCGAGCGGGTGAAGTCGCAGAAGTTGAGAACGAACGTGCCGTAGATCGAGACCCACAGGGCGCCGCCGCCGAGGATGTGCAGCCACATGTCGCCGCCCGAGAGGTCCTTGCCGGTGCTCCACGCGATGGAGAAGCCGGCCTTGGCGAACATCCAGACCGCGAGGGCGAGCATGGTGGCGAGGATGATGGGACCGGCGAAGGCCTCGTACTTGCGGATCATCTCCATGCCGTAGGAGACGATGACGACCTGGACGATCCACAGGAAGACGAAGGCCATCCAGCCGAGCGGGGACAGGCCGAGGATCGAGCCGCCGTCGAGCGGCTTGAGGCCGGGGAAGACCGCGATCACGAGGACGCGCAGCACCACCGAGGCTAGGTACGTCTGGATGCCGAACCAGGCGACGGCCACCCCGCCGCGGGTGAGGGCCGCGATCTGGGCGCCGTGGATGCCGAAGGCGATGCGGCTCATGACGGGGAACGGGACGCCGGTCTTCTGGCCCATGAAGCCCGAGAGGTTCAGGAGGGCGAAGAGGAGGACCGCGCCGACGCCGAGGGCCGCGAGCACCTGCCAGCCGCCGAGGCCGAGGGCAAAGAGCCCGATGGCGAAGGCGTAGTTGCCGAGGCTGTGCACGTCGTTGGCCCACAGGGTGAAGATGCTGTAGGCGGTCCAGCTGCGCCCCTTGCGCTGGGTGGGGGCGAGGTCGGTGTTGTAGAGCCGCGGGCTCAGGCCCGCCGGAAGGGTGGCGGTGGTGTGGCCCATTGGTGCCTCCGCTTCGCCTTCGATGTTCAGCTGCTGGACGGCGGTGTCCGGGATGCTGGTCATGGGGGAACTCTCTGGTCTGGGATGGGGGTTTGCGCTCGAGGGTGCGATCGCTTGTCCGGTACGGGGTGTGATCCCGATCTCTTGGTATACCAAAGATAGAGCCCAGTGAGCTGTTCCACAAGGGGGTTTTTTATTTTCGCATCGCGGAAGTCTGAAGTCTAGTCCTCCTCCCGGACGACGAGGTCTGCGAGCGGCCTGCCTGCCCTCACGAGGAGGGCGTTCGCCTCGTCGGACCGGATCACCCACTCCCGCGCACGGTCGGGGTCCTTGCCGAACTCAATGTGCCGGCGGACGAGCCGGTCCACGCGGGTGGCCGGGTCGGCGTCGAGGTACCAGACCTCGGTCAGGCAGGCCCGGGCAGCGGCCCACGGCGCGTCCCCGAGGAGGAGGTAGTTGCCCTCGGTGATGACGAGGCGCGCTTCCGGCAGGACCGCGATGGCGGCGGCGAGGGGCTGCTCGAGCCGGCGCTCGAACCCCGGAGCGTAGACCACGGACCCGGTATCCGAGGCGATCCTGGCCAGGAGGGCGGCGTACCCGTCGGGGTCGAAGGTCTCCGGTGCGCCCTTGCGGTCCGCGAGCCCGAGGCGCGCGAGCTGTACGTCGGCGAGGTGGAATCCGTCCATCGGCACGTGGGCCGCCCAGTCTCTGCCATGGGAAGAGCGCAGCCGCTCGAGGAGCTGCTCAGCGAGCGTCGTCTTGCCCGCACCGGGCTCGCCGCAGATGCCGAGGATGGCCCGGCCGCCATCCTCGGGGACGAGGGCGGCGGCGCGGCGGGCGAGTGCGTCGACGTTCATGCGTGGTTCGCCACCTGAGCGGGGTCGGACTCGAGCTGGTCCATGGGCCAACCCTAGCCGCCCCGACCGCGTGCCTCGGCCGAAACGGGCCCGCGGACCTCTACGGTCTTGGAGTGGCCACGGATGAGGAACTCGAAGGCCAGACGTCCATCGAGGAGGCGCTGGCGGACCTCGGCGAGCCGTGGACCGCCGAGTCGGAGACCGACGAGGACCCCACGCCCACCCTCTTCTGACCGACAGGGACGACCACCGACGTCGCGAGCAGCCCGCGCGCGGCCGTCCACTGCCCGGCGAGCTCCGTCACCTCGACGCCGGCCACGACGGGACCGGCCACGAGGAGCCGGGCCCGGAACCGGCCGCCCTGCCGGAACTCGATGCGGACATCCTCGAACCCGAGCCACCGCCCCGTCAGGGGGTACCAGGCCTTGTAGACGGCCTCCTTCGCGCTGAAGAGGAGCCGGTCTGCCGCGACAGCGTCCCGCGCTCCCGGCCAGATCCCTGCCCGTTCCCCCGCACACGCCACGAGGTCCAGGACTCCGGGGGGCAGCGGCGCGTTCGGCTCAGCGTCGATGCCGACGCTCGCCACGGCCCCAGCCCGGGCCACCGCGGCGGCCCGGTAGTGCGGGCAGTGCGTCATGCTCCCGACCACCCCGGCCGGCCACACCGGCGCGCCATCGGCCCCCGGCACGAGGGGCGCCGGTGCCACGCCGAGCTCCGCGAGGGCCTCCCGGGCGCAGGCGCGCACGGCCTCGAAGTCCGCCCTCCTCGCCGCTGTGCTGCCCGCGACCGTCGCGAGCTCCTCCGGGAAGAGCACGACGCCGGCCCCGTCGCCGAAGCGCTCTTCGGCGCGGACCGCCGCCGGCAGGATGGCCCGGAGCATCAGGACCACCGTCCCCCGTCCGCCCCCGATCGGAGCGGCTGCGGCAGGGCCGGGAGCTGCTGGGCGGGGTTCCCGCCGAACCTCATCCCGGCAGGGACCTCCTCGCCCTTCATGACGAAGGAGTCCGGCTCGACCGCCGTCCCGTCGCCGAGGTTCACGCCGTAGTGCACGAACGCCTTGACGCCGAGGGTGCAGCCGGAACCGATGACCGTATCCGCCAGCTTGAAGGTTCCGTCCTCCATCGAGTGGCACTGGATGACGCACCGGGCGTTGAGCATGCAGTCGTCGCCGATCGTGACAGTCGTCTTCTCGGGGATGCCGGCGCCGTCGTCGAACAGGCGGCGGCCGACGTTCAGGCCGCGCGTCCTCCACAGGAAGCCCTTGAACGGAGTGCCGTTCAGCAGTGCCGCGTAGGGATCGTTGCTGAGCTTCCAGAAGCGTTCGTGCCGCCAGAACGGGCGCTGGTAGATCGAGCAGAACTTCGGGACCAACCTGCGGAAGCCCCGCGCGGCGCATTCGATGACGGTGTAGTAGCAGGTGGTGAAGAGGAACAGCGCCAGGACGGCCCCGGTCGCCGTGAGGACTGCTTGGGCGGGGTCGATGGTCAGGGCGAAGGTGCCGATCAGCAGGGTCGCGAAGGTGAAGCCTTCCCGGGCCAGCAAGAAGAGCAGGATGGTCACGGCGTTGTGCCGGTTCTTCGCCCTCAGCGCGGACTTGAACGCCGGGCCGCTCTTGAGCTCATCAAAGGCTGCGTCGGACTGGACGCTCCGGGGGATCTCGAAGCTCGGAGAGCCGAGGAGGCCGACGTCCTCCCGGACGGCCCCGTCCAGCGGGACCATAGCCTTCGTGGCGATGAGGCAGTTCTCCCCCGTCCTGGCATCCGGCGGGTACAGGATGCCGTTCCCCAGGAAGCTGCGCCTGCCGATGGACACCGGGGTGATCTGGAAGGAGCTGCTCGAGAACTGCGCGCTCATGACGGACAGCCCATCCGCAACCATGGTGCCGCTCCCCACCGTGCACGCAAAGGGGCTCTCGTGCTTGACCTCCATTCCGAAGTTCGAGCCTGTCTGCACCAGCTCGGGCATCCTGTAGCCGATGAGCCGCAGGTAGTGCGGGATGAGTGAGCTGTCGCCGGTGAGCTGGATCAGGAACTTCAGGTTCGTCAGGCGGCCGATGGTCCGGTGGAGCCCGTAGTGGAACCCGTACAGCGGGTACACCCTGCCGGGCCTGAGCAGCAGGTTGAGGGCCCGCGGGATCAGCGTGATGCCCAGGAGGAGGACGACGATGAGGGCCCCGAGCACGGTGGCGGCAATGCCGGCGAGGCGCAGGTAGTAGGCCGCATTCCCGGTGTCGACTCCGGCGGCCGCGACGACCAGGGGGACCAGGCCCGCGAAGACGCTCGTCCCGAACGGGATGACCAGGAGCACAGTAAACAGGAGGTTCCAGACGCCGTAGAAGAACCTCCGGCCCGTGCCGCAGGGCGCCGGCGGCGCACCGCTGTAGTCGACGGCGCACGGCTGGGCCGGGGACCCGTGCCACGACTGACGGTCGGGGATGGCCTGCCCGGCGTAGAGCGCGGACGCGTGGCCGAGCTGGGCGCGGTCCCCGACGCGGGCGCCGATGTCCAGCACGGTGGCCTCGCTGATCACCGCGCCCTCCCCGACCGTGACGGCGCCCGTCTGGATCATCCCCCCGAGCGCGCGGTAGCAGCTGAGGCTCGCGTCCTTGCGGACCACGGTCCCTGCCCCGACGCTCAGGAGGTCGGTGCACACCGGCACCTCGGTGGTGAAGACCGTGGCGCCGCGGCCGATCCGGGCCCCGAGCGCCCGCAAGTACAGCACGTACAGCGGCGAGCCCGCGAGCAGCCTCATCGGGCTGGTGCGGAGGACGGCGCGGACCAGCCAGAACCGGAAGTAGCGCAGGGACCACACGGGGAACTCCGTGGGCCGCCACCGCCCGACCACCAGCCACTTCACCGCCACGGGCAGCACGCACAGGCCGGCGTACACCACCGCCCCGAACAGCGTGGCGCGCAGCCACCCATCCAGCGGGTCCGTCGCGGCACCGAGGTACTGGAAGCCGGTGGCCATCGCGAAGCCGGCCAGGAAGGCTCCGAGGACATAGGTCAGCGCCTGGAGGGCGCCGCAGAGCACGTACTGGAAGGTGGAGGCGCGTTCCGGCGTCGTCGGCTTCTCCGAGGTGACCGCCGCGGCGGCCGGGGGTGCGGCGGGCGCCGCGGCGGCGAGCGAGCGGATCGTCGGGTGCAGGTAGGTGTCCTTCATCGACACGGGAACGAGGTCTGGGTCCTTCCTGACGATCGCGCAGAAGTGCGCCATAGTGATCGAGCTCGCGCCGAGGTCGGCGAAGAAGTCGGCCTCCACGGAGACCGCCGGCTCTCCCAGGGCCTCGGCGAGCGCGCGGGCCAGCTTCGCCTCCCGATCGGTCGCCGGGGGCGCGGGCGCGGTGGCGGCGTCGTCGCCGCCCCGCCGGCCTGGCGCGGGCAGCCGGCGGCGGTCCACCTTGTCGCTGGGCAGCAGCGGGAAGGCCTCCAGCTCCTGCAGGAAGGCCGGGCGCATGTAGGCGGGCAGCGCCCGCCGGAGGTGTTCGCGCACGACGGCGCGCTCGACCCCGCCGCCGTCGCGTCGCCTGCTGTAGTAGGCCGCCAGCTCCACGACACCGGGGCTCGGCTCGTGGGTGACGACGGCGGCCTGGGCGACGCCGGGGATCTGGAGGATGACGGATTCGATCTCGGCGAGCTCGATCCGGTAGCCGTGGACCTTGACCTGGGAGTCGATCCGGCCGTGGTACTCGATCTCGCCATCCGCGTTGATGCGGCCCAGATCGCCGGTCCGGTAGATCCGGTGGCTCGGATTGTCGGGCAGGTCCAGGAAGTCCGGGATGAACGCCTTCTGGGTCAGGTCCGGGCGGTTGACGTAGCCGCGCGCGAGGCCGATCCCGGCGAGCCCGATCTCGCCGAGCTCGCCGGCACCCACGGTGCTGTCGTTCTCGACGTCGAGGATCACCGCAGCATAGGTGGGAAGCGGTGTGCCCAGGGTCGGCGGGCGGTGGGGGTCCACCACCGACCACGTGGCGGTGACGGTGGCCTCGGTGGGCCCGTACACGTTGAGGAACCTGCGCTCGGGCCGGTGCCAGCGCTCCACGAGATCGGGCGGGCATGCCTCCCCGGACACGAGCAGGAACCGCAGGCCCGGGACGTCGTCCTCGAGGGTGGACAGGAGCGTCGGCACGCAGCAGAGGGCGGTGACGGCGCGCCGCTGCAGGAATTCGGCCAGCTCGATCCCCACCAGGCTCGTGCTGCCGTCCTTCGGCACGAGGGTGGCGCCGCTCATCCACGGGACCCAGATCTCCTCGACCGAGAAGTCGAAGGCGGTGGTCATGCCCTGGTAGACCCGGTCGTCCGGCCGGATGCCGTAGACGCCCGCGGCCACTCGGACGAAGTTGCAGATGCTCGCGTGCTCGACAGCGACTCCCTTGGGCCTGCCCGTCGAGCCGGAGGTGTAGATGATGTACGCCAGCTGGTCCTGCTCCGGGCCGCGCTCGTCGGCGCTGAGGCGCAGCGGCGACTCGGAGCCGAGCGTCGCCTCCTCGTCGTCGAGGTACAGGGCCCGGGCGGTCCCGTCCGGCACCACGTCGCGAAGGTGGGACAGTGAGAGCAAGGTGGCCACGCCGGCGTCGTCCATGATGTAGGAGATCCGCTCGGGCGGGAACGCAACGTCCAGCGGCACATAGGCGGCATGCGCCTTGAGCACGGCCAGCATGGCCGCGTACGTGAAGACGGGCTGGTCGAACAGCAGCGCGAGCCGGTCCCCCGCCCGGACGCCCCGGGCGCGGAGGCGGCGCGCGAGCCGGTTGGTCCAGGCGTCGAGCTCGTCGTAGGTGAGGGTGAACCCTCCGGCATCGACTGCCAGCCTGTCGCCGTGCCCCGCGTCGCGGAGGCGGTCGCAGGCCTCTTCGAACAGCGTCTCCAGCCGCTCCCCCGGGTGCCACCGGATGCCGTCGTCGCCCGAGGCGGCGAGGAGGGAGTCCGGACGGCCGTTTTCGGAGGCGGGGCGGCTGGGCGCCTCCCGGGTCGCGAGGTGCTTGGGCATGGCGGGCCTCCTACGCGCCCGGCTGGGCCGCGATTTCCTCGGTGATCGCGTCGCGGAGGATCGCGCAGGCCGTGGCGACGACCTCCTCTGTGACGTTCAGCGGGGGCAGGAGCCGGACCACGCAGTCCTGCCGCCCCCCGCATTCGAGGATCAGCCCGTGCTGGAGGGCAGTGTGCTGGATGCGGCGGGCGAGGTCCCCAGCGGGCGCGCCCGACACCGGGTCCGCCATCTCGATGCCCCACATGAGGCCGCGGCCGCGCACCTCCCGCACCCAGGGGCTGCCCGCGAGCGGCTGCAGCAGCGAGGCGATCTGGTCTCCGCGGGCGCGGACGTTGCCGAGGACGTCGTCCCGGCGCATGATCCGCACCGCGGCGGTTCCGGCGGCGAAGGCCAGCTGGTTGCCGCGGAACGTCCCGGTGTGCGCGCCGGGTGCCCACACGTCGAGGGACTTCCTGTAGAAGATGACGGCCACCGGGAGCCCGATGCCGCTCAGCGCCTTCGAGGCCACGATGACGTCCGGCTCGAGGTCGTACTGCTCGAACGCGAACCAGGTCCCGGTGCGGCCGTAGCCTGCCTGCACCTCGTCGACGATCAGGGGAATCCCGAGCTCGTGGGCCACACGCCCCACCCGGCGTGCGAACTCGGGGGTCGCAGGGATCACCCCGCCCTCGCCCTGGACCATCTCCAGGATCACGGCGGCGGGCCGGGGCACTCCCCCGTTGCTGTCGTGGAGCGACCGGTCGAGGTAGGTGGCGCAGTTGGTGGAGCAGGTCTCCGGTGTCAGGCCGAGCGGGCAGCGGCTGCAGTAGCTATAGGGGAAGAAGTGCACGCCGGGCATCTGGTTGCTGACCGGCTCCTTCTGTTCGAGGAGGCCAGTCAGCGCCATGGCGCCGGCAGTGCTGCCGTGGAAGCCGCCTTGGAACGAGACGACGTCCCCGCGCCCGGTCGCGGTCTTGCACAGCTTGATGGCGGCCTCGACGGCGTTGGCACCCGTGGGCCCGCAGAAGTGCACCCGCATCGAATCCCGCAGCGACGCGGGCAGCGTGGACAGCGCGGTCTCGGTGAACTCCTCCTTGAGCGGGGTCGGGAAGTCGAGCCCGTGCGTGAGCCGTGCCAGCTGGTCAGTCACCGCCTCGGTGAGCTCGGGATGGTTGTGGCCCAGCGAGAGCACGCCCGCGCCTGCGAGGAAGTCGATGAAGACGTTCCCGTCGACGTCCCGGACGAAGGACCCAGAGGCCTCCTCGATGGCGATGGGGAGGTGGCGGGGGTAGGTGCGCGCGGAGGACTCGACGTCCTCCTGACGGGCGAGCATCCGCGCCGAGGCCGGCCCGGGCAGCGGCCCGGCAACCCGAGGCCCGCGGAAGGTGTCCGAATCTGGGGTGACACTCATGGACAGCGGCTCGTTTCTCTCGTGGCGGCGGAAAGGCGGACTGTGCGAGCGGGCGCGGGGGCGCCCTCAGGCGGTGCGGCGGCCCAGGTGTAGCCCCGCGTCGAGGGCGTCGATCGCCTCGGTGACCCGTGCGGCCGGGATCACCACGGCCAGGCAGTAGTCCGAGACTGAGATCGGGCCGGTCGGGATGCCGGCGGCGGAGAGGGTGGCGACGAAGTCGGGCACGATCGTCGGGGTGGACCGCAGCCCGATCCCCTTCAGCGACAGCTTGGCGGCGTCGTCCCGGTAGCGCAGCCCGCTGAACCCGATGGACGTCCTCCGGCGGCGCAGCGCTTCCATGGCCCGGGGCCGGTCACGCACGGGCGAGGTGAACATGATGTCCCGCATCCCGTCCCCGGGCATCGGGCCGCTCTCCGAGAACATGTCCACGCCCGTTCCGGCCTCGGCGAGGGCCAGCAGGACGGCCGCGACGCGGTCGGCGCCGCCCGGGCTGCCGGCCACGGTGATCTCGGCGACGGGGCCGTCCACGCTCAGGCCGGAGATCTCCGCCTCCTCCTTGAACGGCTTCCGCCGGACCGGCTCCGTCAGCAGGCCGATGGAAGGGATCACCGCGCCCTCCGGCTCGGCAGCGGCGCTCGGGCGGGTCCGGGAGTAGCTCCCCCGGGGTACCAAGAACAGTCTTGCGGCGCGGAAAAGCGTCGATAACGTGACCATGCCGGGCCTCCTCACAGTGCGCCCTACCGGTCTGAGTTCCCCCTTGCCCCAGTCGCTGCGGCTCTCTGCTACAAGAGTGGAAGCATTGCTCGGGACGCTGGAGGGGAAAAGGTCCTGTCCCTTCCAGCGGCCCGGATGTTACTGGTGGGGCACGTGGCGCGCGGCCAGCAGGTGCTCGAAGTCCTTCAGTGCCGCCGCCGCGGTGGCCCGCGGATGGGACGCCCCTCCGGTCACCGTCAGCGTGCCCATCTCCTCGGTGACCGCGCGGAGGCCCTTCATGCTCCCGCGCAGCTGGGCGAACGGGTGGTCCTCCCCGTAGAGGCGAAGCTCGACGCCGGCCCGGAACCCGCCGCCGTCGTGCTCGGCGACGCCGACGAGCCGCGGGGTGAGGCCCGCGGACTTCCACTGCGCGACGTGTCCGGGCGTCACCGCGCCGATTCCCTCCCGCGGCAGCCCGTCGAGGCGCAGGTCCGCGTCGAAGACGGCGTTGGCGATGATGACCAGCTTGGCCGCGGTGTCCCAGCCGTCGATGTCGAAGCTGGGGTCCGGCTCGGCGATGCCCTGCGCCTGTGCGAGGGCCACGGCGTCCGAGAGCCCGAGGCCGGCGGCGGCCATCTGGTCGAGGACGAAGGCCGCGGTGCCGGTCAGCACCGCTTCGAACCCCTGGAGCGTGGCGCCGGCCAGGCTGTGCGAGAGCAGGTCCACCGTGGGCAGCGCCGAGGCGGCGGCACCGCTGAAGCGCAGGCTCCCGCCGTGCTCCGCGGCCAGCCGCAGGAGCCCGCGGAGGTCGACGACGAGGGCGCCCTTCGACACCGCGATGGCGTCCAGGCCGCGGGCGAGGGCCCAGCGCAGGTGGCCGAGCGCCGCTCCGCCGGTGGCGTAGTCGCTGGGCCCGGCCTCGATGAGCACGTCGGCGCGGACGGCCTCGAGGAAGGCCTCGCCGGTGAGCCCGTGCACGAAGCCGCTGCGGTCCGCGAGCCGTTCGGGCGCGAGGCCCGCGGGATCGACGAGGCCCGCGGTCGAACCGCAGACCCCCGTGATCCGTACCTGGACGCCGTGGCGCGCACGGTACGCCGCGGCGCGGGCCTCGAGCATCGAAGTGATCTCGCGGGCTATCCGGCCGTAGCCGGTGACCGCCACGTCGACGGTCCTCACCCTGGCAGGCCGCCGTGGGACGCGGCGCCGCCGTGGGACGCGGCGCCGCCCGGGGAGGGCGCGACGCCGGACGAGTGGAGCTCGCTGAGCTCAGCCATGGTGCGCGTCATGATGGCTCGCATGGCGGCGTGGGCGGCGTCTGGATCCGAGCGCTGGATCGCCGCGGCCACGTCCATGTGGAGCTGGAGCGCGTCGGGGTGGGGGCGGGAGGGCATGAGGCCGAAGTGGGTGCGGCCCGCGAGGACCTCGGCGACGCTGGGGTGCAGCGCTGCGAACATCTCGTTGCCTGATGCGGCGAGGATGAAACGGTGGAACTCGGTGTCCACCCGCAGGAAGCGCTCGGCGTCCGCGCTCTGGCCCGCGGCCCAGAGCTCGCCGGCCAGTTCGAGGAGCTCCGCGGTCTCGCGCTCGTTGGCGCGCACGGCGGCCAGGCGCGCCGCTTCGGGCTCGACGGCGCCGCGCAGCTCCGTCAGCGATCGCAGCTGGGCGAAGCGGCCCGCCGAGGCGAGCCGCCACTGGATGACCTGGGGCGCGAAGACGTTCCACTCGCTGGCCGGGAGGATCTGGATGCCCAGCCGGCGGCGGATCGCCACGAGGCCCATCGCGGCCAGCACGCGGAGCGCCTCGCGGACCACCGAGCGGGAGACGGCGTAGCGCTCCTCGAGCTCCTCGATCTGGATCACGCTGCCCTCGGGCAGGGACCCCTCGGCGATGGCCGATCCGAGGCTCTCGACGAGCTTGGTGTGGAGTCCGCCCGGTTCGGAGGATCCCGCCGGACGCGGCGAACCGGCCTGGGCCATGGGGGCCTCCTTCCGCGTCCTGATCCCTCCCCTGAGACTCCCACATCATAGCTGTTGCACGGATCACCTCTTTAGATATGATCTAAACCTTGCCAGAGGGGCAAAGAACAGATGTAAGAACCATCGGGAGTGACTATGGCGTCAGCTCATTCGGCCGCGCTGGCCGGTGCCGCGCACCGGGACTCCCAGCGAGGGAGGCCATGATGGACCAGGCGACAATCCGGCGATTGTCTGACGAGGCAACCGACGTCCTGCTCAACAAGGACGGCACGTCATCCAGCCGCCGCGGCGGCTGGATGATGATCGCGACCATCCTCATCGAGGCGTGGGACCTCTACGCGATCTCCTTCGTCCTCGTCTTCATCACCGCCGAGTACCACCCCACGGCCGCCCAGCTCGGCCTCGTCACGGCCGGCGTCCAGGGCGGCGCGCTGATCGGGGCCCTCCTCGGCGGGTACGTCGCGGACAGGCTCGGGCGCAAGCGGGTCTTCATCATCACGATGGTGCTGTTCATCGTGCTCGCGATCGCCCAGGGCTTCTCGCAGAACGTGTGGGACCTGATCATCCTGCGGATCCTCATCGGGATCCCGCTCGGCTCGGACATCTCCAACGGCTACGCGTACATCATGGAGTCGATGTCCAAGGGCTCCCGCGAGGTCATGGGCAGCCGCTGGCAGTTCATGTTCGGCCTCGGCGAGGTCTTCTCGATCGTGGTCATCACGGTCATGTACATGACCGGCATGGACCACGCGGTCCTGTGGCGCGTGGCCCTCGCGATCGGCGCGGTCCCCGCGTTCATCCTCCTGCTGGCCCGGCTCGACCTGCCCGAGACACCACTCTCGCTCATCCAGCGGGGCAAGTTCGCCAAGGCCAAGGAAGTCTCGCTGCGCCTCTTCGACGAGCCGCTGGACATGCTCCCCGACCGCGACGTCGAGATCGAGCGGCCCAAGGTCGGCGACTTCCTCCGGGTCACGTGGGCCGACCGGACGCGCCGCCGCGCCACGGTCTTCGGGTGGATCTCCAACGCCTGCCAGGGCGCGGAGTTCACGGCCTTCGGCTTCTACCTGCCGGTCATCCTCGTCAGCGCCGGCGTCGGCGTGGTGGGCGGGGGCGCCGCGGCGAACATCACGGGGACGAACTTCGTCACGGCCGGCATCTACGTGCTCGCGACCATCTCGGGCCTCGTGGCGCCGATCATGATCACCAAGATCGGCCACCGCGGCGTGTCCATGTGGGGCTTCGGCCTCGCGTTCGTCGGCCTCCTGATCGGTGCCGCCGCGCTGGGCGCGAACATCCAGTGGCTCATCGTCCTGGGCGCGTGCGTGCTCATGTGGGGCCACTACTGGGCCGCCTCGAACGGCATGACGATCGTCTCCATGGTCGCGCCCTCCCGGTTCCGGGCCACCGCCTCGGGCTTCGGCTACGTGTTCGTGAAGGCCGCCTCGTTCTTCGGCGCGTTCGTCTTCCCGATCATGACCGCCTCCTGGGGCAAGGTCGGCGCCACGGTCGCGGTGTCCGTGCTCTCGCTCATCGGCCTCCTCTCCGCGAAGTTCATCCTTCCCGAGCTCTACGGCTACGTGGACCGCGAAGGTGGGCTCGAGGCCTCCGAGCTCAAGGCCTGACGTGGAGCTTCCCCCCGGACCCGGCCTCTGGGTCGTCATGGGCGTCTCGGGTGCCGGCAAGACCACGGCGGGCCAGGCCCTGGCGGCCCACCTCGGCGTCCCGTTCGGCGATGCGGACGATCTGCACCCCGCCGCGAACGTGGCGAAGATGCAGTCCGGGGTGGCGCTGGACGACGCCGACCGCGCACCCTGGCTCGCCGCCGTCGGGGCGTGGCTGGCCGAGCGCAGGGACGGAGCGGTGATGAGCTGCTCCGCCCTGCGCCGGGCCTACCGGGACGCCCTCCGCGAGCACGCGGGGCCGGTCAGGTTCCTGCACCTGGCCGGGGCCGCCGAGGTGGTCCGCGCCCGGGTCGAGGCCCGGGAGGGCCACTACATGCCGGCCTCGCTCGTGGAGAGCCAATATGCCGCGCTCGAGCCCCTCGGGGACGAGGAGGAGGGGCTCACGGTGGGCTTCGACGAGCCGATCGGGGCGATCGTGGCGCGCGCCGCGGCCGCGGCCCTGCCGGCCACCGCGGGCCGAGTGCACGTGGCCTGACCTGCCGTCCTCCGGGGCCGGGGACTATGATCCGCCTGATGCAGACGTTCATGCCGTACCCGGATTTCGCCCGCACCGCCGGGGTGCTCGACCAGAAGCGCCTCGGCAAGCAGCGGGTGGAGTGCATCCAGGTCATCAGGGCGCTCACCGTCCCCGGCTACGGCTGGGGGCGCCACCCGGCGGCGCGGATGTGGTGCGGCTGGCTCGAGGCGCTCGGCTCCTACTCCCTGGCCGTCTGCGAGGAATGGCAGGGCCGGGGCTTCTCGGACACCTGCGCGGCGACCATCCGCGCCGACCTGCTCGCCACCGGCCTGCGCGAGGTCAGGACGCAGCGAGAGCTCGCCGCCGCGGACGAGCTGCCCACCTGGCTCGGCGAGGAGGCCTTCCACCGCAGCCACCGCTCGGCCCTGCTGACCAAGGACCCGCTGTTCTACGGCGAGGTCTTCGGCGGCGAGGAGGAGGGCCAGCCGTACGTGTGGCCGGCGGGGCGGCCGGGCTCGGTCTGCCCCTGACCGCGCGACGTCACCCCCGGGACGCGCGAGGTCACCCCCGGGACGCGCGACGTCACCCCCGGGGCGCGCGAGGTCACCCCGTGGGAGTCGCCGGCGGTACTCGGAAGCGGCGCTCCCAGCCATCGGTGAGTGAGACAGCCGTTGATCGATTCTGGCGCCCCTTCTTGGGGGAGGGCACCCGGCGCCGGTCCCGCCTTGAGCACGACGGCGGTGCGCGCGGCATGCGGGTTACCTCGCCGGCCAGCGGGGTGACCTCGCGCGTACACGGGGTGACCTCGGCGGCTGAAGGGGCCCCGGCAGGCCGGCCCGGCCCCGATCGGCTCGCCCCCCAATCCACACCCCGGCCCCGCCCCGAACAGGGGGCATGGGCGAGAACATACTCATCGGCTTCCTCGGCGGTCTCATCACGGGCATCTCGCCCTGCATCCTCCCGGTCCTGCCGGTGATCTTCTTCTCCGGCGGCCTCGACAGCGCGCGGAAGGACGCGCCGTCGTCCGTCTCCGCCGCGGCAGGCGCACGGGGCGACCTCGGCGGCCCACGGGGTGACGTCGGCGGCACACGGGGCGACCTCGGGGGCGCACGGGGTGACGTCGGCGGAGGGGCGCGGCGGGCGTCCCGCTGGCGTCCGTTCCAGGTCATCGGCGGGCTGGTCCTGAGCTTCAGCCTCGTGACGCTTCTCGGCTCGCTCGCGCTCTCGGCACTCGGGCTGCCGCAGGACGTGCTGCGCTGGGCGGGCATCGCTGTGCTCGCGGCGGTGGGGCTCGGGCTCATGGTCCCGCGGATCGAGGAGTGGCTCGAGAAGCCGTTCTCGTGGATCCCGCAGCGGCGCGTCGACGCCCGCCGGGGCGGGTTCGGGCTGGGGCTCGCGCTCGGGGCGGTGTTCGTCCCGTGCGCCGGGCCGGTGCTCGCGGCCATCACCGTCTCGGGCGCCACCGGCCACATCGGCCCGGAGACGGTGGCCCTCACCCTCGCGTTCGCGGTGGGGGTCTCGGTGCCGCTGCTGTTCTTCGCCCTCGCCGGCCGCGGCCTCGCGGAGCGGCTCAAGGCCTTCCGCAGGCGCCAGCGCGGCATCCGCCTCACGGCCGGGGCTCTCATGATCGCCCTCGCCGCGGGCCTCGCGTTCGACCTCCCGGCCACCCTCCAGCGACTCATCCCCGACTACACGGCGTCCCTCCAAGACCAGCTGCGCCCCTCCGCCGGCACGCCCCTGGACCTCGGCGGCCTCGTCACCGACGAGAACCGCGCCCTGGCCAACTGCACCCAGGGCGCCACCTCCCTCCAGGACTGCGGCCCGGCGCCGGCCCTGCGCGGCGAGACCGCGTGGATCGGCTCGCAGCCGCTGGACCTAAAGAGCCTGCACGGCAAGGTGGTCCTCATCGACTTCTGGGCCTACTCGTGCATCAACTGCCAGCGCTCCCTGCCGCACATCGTCCAGCTCAACGACGCCTACAAGTCCTCCGGGCTCGAGGTCATCGGCGTCCACACCCCCGAGTACGCCTTCGAGCGCGAGCAGCGCAACGTCGAGGCCGGGGTCAAGGAGCACGGCATCGACTACCCCGTGGCGATGGACAACTCCTACGCGACCTGGACCGCGTACCGGAACCGCTTCTGGCCGGCCCAGTACCTCATCGACGCCAACGGCACCGTCCGGCACATTCAGCAGGGCGAGGGCGGCTACCAGACCACGGAGGCCCTCGTGCGGCAGCTGCTCTCCGACGCCCACCCCGGGGTTGCGCTGCCGAAGCCCGTCGAGTCGGCGGCCACCGCCGTCGCCGCCGGCACCACCCCGGAGACCTTCCTCGGCGTCGCCAAGCAGACCGCCTACGCCGGCTCCGGCGCCTACCGCGCGGGCCCCGGCACGTTCTCGTTCCCCGCCCAGCAGCGCCCCAACTCGTTCGCGCTCTCCGGGGCGTGGACGCTGGACTCGCAGCGGATCACCGCGGGCCCCGCGCACGACGCCGGCTCCTCCCCCGCCGCTGCCGGCTCGCCGTCTGCTCCCTCTTCGGTGCGGCTGAACTTCACCGCGAAGCAGGTCCAGGCCGTGGTGGGCGGGACCGGGAAGCTCACGGTCAAGGGCCCGGACGGCGAGCGCACGGTCGAGGTGGGCGGGACCCCGCGCTCGTACGTCCTCCTCGACGGGGACCAGCAGCGTTCCGGGACCCTCGAGGTCGAGGCGAGCGCCGGCGTCGAGCTCTACTCGTTCACGTTCGGGTAGGCGGGGCGGCTTACTTGGCGCGGGCGGAACGGCGGTGCCAGATTGACAGTGCCCGAGGGCGGAACGTGGCCACGTGGTCGGTGGTGCATCACCGACCACCGAATCGGGAGGCAGCACTCGATTCGGCCTGCTGGGCGGACCGCGTCGGAGCGTCCCGGGGCTGGGATGCCTCTACGTCTGTTCCGCTGAAGCTGAGCAGGACTTTGCCCGATGTGGACGCATCGCTGGCTACGTGAAACGCCTCGAGGGCCCTGTCGACGTCGAACACATGGGTGACCACAGCGGAGGGATCGATCTCGCCGGCGCTCAGGGCCGCGATCACCTCGTCGATCTCATCGTTGAACCGGAACGATCCGACGAGTTCGAGCTCACGAGCGATCGCCATCGAGATCAGGACCGGCTGGTCTCCCGGCGGGAGGAGGCCGAGCATGACCACGCGGCCGCCGCGGGTGGCCGCCCGGATCGCGGTGCGCAGGCCGGGCACGCTCCCGGAGGACTCGATGACCACGTCGGCATCGAGGCTGTCGAGCAGGTCCCCCTCCGAGGCAGGCACAGTCCGGTGCGCGCCGAGCCCGACGGCGCGCTGGAGGGGCGCCTCGAACAGGTCCGTGGCGATGACCTCCCCTGCGCCGTGGTGCCTCAGGGTCGCCACAACGAGGGCGCCGATCGGACCGGCCCCGATGACGAGGACTCGCTTGCCGGCCACGTCGCCTGCCCGCCGGACCGCATGCCAGGCGACGCTCAGCGGCTCGATGAGCGCGGCGGCCCGAGGGTCCAGCGTGTCCGGTATCGGCCGCAGCATCCGCGCCGGGAGGGCAACGAGGTCGGCGAACGCCCCATCGCGGTGCGGGTGCGTGGCGGCGCTGCCGAGATAGGTGCCGCCGGGTGAGAGGTTCGGACGGTCCGCCGGGAACCTGGGTCCGCCCGCCGGGCCGGCGGTCGCAGGGTGGACGGCCACGCGCGTCCCTTCCCCCGGCCCTGTGCCGTCCCCGGCCGGACGCACCACCCGGCCGATGACCTCGTGGCCCAGCACGAGGGGATCCCGCAGGATCGATTCCCCCGCCGCTCCGTGAAGCCAGTAGTGGAGGTCGGAGCCGCAGATGCCTCCGAGCTCTATCGCCACGAGGGCCTCGTCCGGCCCCAGCGCCGGTTCCGCGAGGAGGTCCACTCGGAGATCGCCGCTTCCATGGGCGACGACGGCGCGGACGCCTGCTGCTGTCTGCATTCTCTGTTTCCCTTGGTTGGCATAGTGGCCCGGGCTGGCTCGTGGAAATGCCCGGGAAATGTGGAGACGATGGGAAACAGGATAAGCGCATCCACCCGAATTCCGGTCATAAGAGGTGCTTATCCGCCCATCGAATATAGGTCTTATCCACGCCGCGGCCCGCTCTATAAGGTCGAAAGAAGACCTCGGATTCCCGCACACTCACTTGGAGGAGACATGCCCGACTATCAGCCGGCTTCGCGGGTGACCCGCATCAAGGAATCAGCGAGTGTGCAGGCCGCCGCCCGCGTCCGTGAGCTCAAGGCGGAGGGGCGCTCGATCATCGACCTCACGGTAGGCGAGCCCGACTTCGACACCCCCGAGCATGTGAAGCAGGCCGCAGTGGCAGCGATCGCCGCGGGCGAGACGAAGTACACCTCGGTCACCGGGACACCCCAGCTGCGCTCGGCCATCCTCGACCACGTCGAGCGGCGCACCGGCCTCCGCTACAGCCCCTCGGAACTCACGATCGCGGGCGGGGCAAAGCAGGTCATCTTCACTGCCTTCATGGCCTCTCTCGACGAGGGCGACGAGGTCATCGTCCCGGCGCCCTACTGGGTCTCCTACCCGGACATGGTGCTGGCCAACGGGGGCACCCCGGTGATCGTGCCGTGCGGCGACGAGGTCGGGTTCAAGCTGACTCCCGGGGCTCTGGCCGCCGCCATCACCCCCGCGACCACGTGGCTCATCCTCAACACGCCCTCGAACCCGACCGGTGTCGTCTACTCCCGCGATGAGCTTGAGGCGCTCGCGGCGGTCCTGGCCGAGCACCCCGGCGTGTACGTCTTGACCGACGAGATCTACGACGAGATCTTTTACGGCAACGGCCGAATCAGCAGCTTCGTGGCGGCCGCCCCCGAACTGCGCGACCGCGTGCTCGTGGTGAACGGTGTCTCGAAGGCGTACGCGATGACGGGCTGGCGGCTCGGCTACGCCGTGGGCCCCGCCGCGCTCGTTGCCTCGATCAACAAGCTCCAGTCCCAGATCTCCTCCTGCCCCTCCTCGATCAGCCAGGCAGCGGCCGCAGCCGCGCTCGACGGCGACCAGTCCTTCGTGGCCGAATGCGTCGAGGCCTACCGAGAACGGCGCGACGCAGCCGTCGCCGGGCTGAACGCCGTCGACGGCCTCTCATGTGAGACTCCCCAGGGCGCCTTCTACGCCTACGTGAACTGTCGGGGCGCCATCGGAAAGACTACGCCGGACGGCGCCACGATCAACAACGACCAGGACTTTGTCCTGTACCTTCTCGATGCGGCGTCGGTGGCCGTCATTCCGGGTTCCGCCTATGGTCTCGGACCGTATTTCCGCATTTCTTTCGCGACGTCCCTGGAAACGATCAACGCAGGCGTTGAAGCCATCGACAAGGCGATGCGCGCGCTCAGCTAATTTCAGCCAATCCATTCAAGAGAGAGCCATGGAACAGATGATCCACGTCAAGACACGATTCGATCGCCCGGACGCGGACGTCGTCGAACGCCTCGCAGCCTTCTCCTCCGCGACGATCCACGAAGCCCAGGGCCGCAGGGGCGCACTCAGCTCGCGCATCAAGCCGATCGACCGGTCCATGTCCTTCTGCGGGCCGGCCGTCACGGTGCGCTGCGCGCCCCGGGACAACCTCATGCTCCAGGTCGCAATCCACTACGCCCGCAAGGGCGATGTGGTGCTCGTGGGCGCGGGCGAATTCAGCGAGGCAGGCACGTTCGGGGACGTCCTCGGCAACGCCATGAAGGCCAAGGGCATCGCGGCCATGGTCACGGACTCAGGTGTCCGCGACACCGCGGACCTGATCGAACTCGGGCTGCCCGTCTTCTCCGGCAGCATCTCCATCAAGGGGACAGTGAAGGAGACGCTCGGCCCGATCAACCATCCCCTCGTCTTCGGCGACGAGGTCGTCTACCCCGGCGACATCCTCCGTGGAGACGCCGACGGCGTCGTCGTCGTGCGGCGCGATGAGGCCGAAGAGGTCATCGCGCTGTCCCAGGCGCGCGTGGACGCGGAGAACGAACTGATCAAGGCGTACCACGCGGGCGGCACCACGATCGAACTGTGCAAGCTCACGGACGTGCTCAAGGCCAAGGGGCTCCTCGTCGAGGACTGAGCCAGTGCAAAGAGGGAGGCGCCCCGTCTTCACGGGGCGCCTTCCCTCTTTGGCTGTCCTCCGGGCCCGCAATGCCTGCGGCGGTGCTGCTACAGCACCAGATCGGCCCTCCTGCGGTGGACCTGGACGAGCTGCCACTCCACGCTTGCTCCCGCGAGGGTCGGCATGACGCTTCCCTCGAAGACGAACACCGGATCGGCCGGGGACCCGAGGGGTTCCCAGAGGCCGTTCACCGGGCAATGCACCCCGGTGGGAGCGATCGTCGGAATCGCCGGGTTCTTCGAATTCCAGCGGACGTTGCTGATCTTCTTCATTTCAGGCTTCCTTGCGCTTCGGAGACTGGGCCGCAGGGTTGCGGATTCAGCTGCTGAAACCATCGTAGGAACTTCCGGGGAGCCTGAATAAGACCTAAGTCGGGTGCCGCGATAAGGCGGGGCTATGGATGGGGAACCAAAGTCTGGTCCCCATTCATACCGTACCGGGTGAGCATCTGGGCCTTGATAATTTCACGCAGGAGAATGAGCACGGCCGCAGCGGCCTCGGACATCGGCTCGTGGTCCGCCGTGCACAGGCCGAGCTTCACCTGGAGGACGGGGTCGAGAATCCGCAGCACCGTGAAGCCCTGGTCCGGGAAGAGGGCATCGGCGGCGGACCTCGGAAGGACCGTCGCACCGAGGTTGGCCTGGAGCAGCCGGTACAGCGAGGGGACCGACTCGACCTCGCCCGCAAGGCGCAGGGCGAGGCCCTGGTCCGCACAGGCCTTGTCGACGAGCCTCCGAATGGTGTGGTTGTCCTCCGGAAGGAACAGCGGCAGCTGCAAAGCCTCCCGCAGGGTCACGCTCCCCTTCCCCTCCGGATCCGCGCCGGCCTCGGCGTTCGCCACGAGGTACAGGTCCTCGACGATCATGGGAGTGAACCTGATGCCGCGGTTCTCCCGGGGCTCGTAGATCAGCGCCATGTCGAGCCTGCCGTTCTTGATGGCCTCGCTCAGCACGCCACCGAAGATCTCGGTCAGATGCAGCGTGATGTCGGGGTACCGCTGCCCTACCTCCCGCACAATGGTCGGCGCGAGGCTCGACGCCATGCAGTAGGGCGCCATGGCGATGGATACCCGGCCGGCCGGGGCGTCGCCCGAGGTCGCCACGTCCTGCCTCGCCTCGTCGACCAGCCGGAGGATGGTCTGGGCGTGCCGGTACAGCGCCGTGCCGGCCGCGGTCGGCTCGACGCCCTGCTTGCTCCGGACCAGGAGCCGCTGCTTGAGGTCCTTCTCGAGCGCGGAGACCTGCTGGCTGAGCGCGGGCTGGGCGACGTGCAGTGCCGAGGCGGCCCTCGTGATGCTGCCCGCATCCACGATCCTCACGAAGTACTCGAGCTTCCGTGTGTCCACGTGTCCTGCCTCCCTAGCAGTTCCCTGTCCGAGCGTGCCTCCGGCGCTCGGCCCATGACAGAAGGCTATGTCGGCGCCGGAGGCCTGTCGTCGTGCGAGTGCGGTCCTAGGTCATAACGCAGACCTATCCCGTGATAGCCGATAGGTCTTTGTCCCGCCGGTTCGCACAGTGAGACGATCCCATAGGAGAAGCACGGGGATCCCGAATCTGAAATCCCTTCCCCTCCCGAAAGAGCAGTCCAGAACCGCGAAAAGAGCAGCACGTGAATCCCATGATCGATCTCGTGGCCGACCTCGGCGAAGGATTCGGCGCGTACCGGCTCGGAAACGATGCGGAGCTGCTGGACATTGTCTCGAGCGCGAATATCGCCTGCGGATTCCATGCCGGAGACCCGGACATCATGAATTCGACGGTCGCGGAATGCGTGAGCCGAGGCGTGGGCATCGGCGCCCATCCGAGCTTCCCGGACCTGCGCGGCTTCGGTCGTCGCGCCATGGACCTCAGCGAGGACGAAGTCCGCAACGATGTCCTCTACCAGCTCGGCGCACTCTCGGCCTTCGCGGCGGCGCACGGCCGCCGCGTGGCGCACCTCGCCCCCCACGGCCGTCTGGGGAACCTCGTGGCCGTGCGCCCGGACTACGCCTCGGCCGTCGCCGACGCGGCCTCCCGCTTCGACGAGGACCTCATCGTCGTCGCCCAGGAGGGCGAACTGGCCACCGCAGCGCGCGCCCGGGGGCTGCGCGTCGCCGTCGTCGGCATCGTCGACCGCGCCTATCAGGAGGACGGCACGCTCGTGCCGCGCGGCACCGAGGGGGCCGTGCTGCACGATGCCCGCGCCATCGTGGACCGCACCGTGCGCATGGTCTGCGAGGGGAAGGTCCGCACCGTCACCGGCGTCGACATCGACGTCGAGGCCGATACGGTCCTGCTGCACGGCGACAACGAGGGCGCCGTCGAACTCGCGCGGCTCATCCGCTCTGAACTGACCTCCGCCGGCGTCCGCATCGCCCCGCTCGGCGATGTGCTCGCCGCGAAGCACCCGGTGGCCTGACATGGGCGTGCTCGTCCCTTCCCCCGTGGAAGTCCTCGAATCAGGCGATGCGGCGCTGCGTGTCGTGGCCACCTCCGGCGACGCGGAGCGCGACTGGACCACGGTGCACAGGCTCGCCGGATGGCTCGAGGCGTGCGGCGCCGAAGGCCTCCACGGGGCAGTCCCCACCTACGACTCCGTCCTGGTGGAATTCGATGTGCTCGTCGTCTCTGCCGCCCAGATGCGGGCCTTCGTCGGGCTGGGGATGCGGCAGCTCGCGCTCTCTCCCGACGGCGAGGGCCCCCGCACCTTCGACGTCCCCGTCGTGTACGGGGGCGACTACGGGCCGGACCTGGACGACGTCGCCGAGCAGCAGGGGATCACGGCCGAAGAAGTGGTGCGCCTCCACTCCTCGAAGACCTACACCGTCCGCTGCCTCGGCGCACCGGCAGGGTCCCCCATGATGGACGGTCCAGACTTCCCCCACCCCGTGCCCCGCCTCAAGGACCCCCGCCTGAGCGTGCCCGCTGGCGCCGTCTCGGTCGCCGGCCGCCAGGCGGTCATCGCGCCAGCCGTGGCTCCGGGAGGATGGCGCGTCATCGGACAGACCCCCCTCACGCTGCTCGACGTCGGGCGGGACCCCCTCGTCCCCTACCGTCCGGGTGACACGATCCGCTTCCGGCCCGTCGCCGAACGCGACTTCGAAGCGCTGGCCGGCACGCTCATGGAAGCCCAGCCATGAGCAACGAGCTCGTCGTCCAGCAGCCGGGGAACTCGGTGGTCACCGACCTCGGAAGGTTCCGCGGCCCGCGCTTCGGGCTCCCCGTGAACGGCGCCCTCGACCAGTACTCGGCTCGGGCAGCGAACATCCTCGCGGGCAACGAGGACGACGCACCGCTCATCGAGCTCACTGCGCTGGACTTCAGGATGACGACCACGGCAGACCTCCTCATCTCGGTCACGGGCGCACCGGCGGACCTGACCGTGGGCGGGCGCACGTACCCGCAGTGGGAACCCGTCTCCGTCGCGGCTGGCGAAACCGTCGCGGTGCGGGGCATCCACGACGGCCTGCGCGCCTACCTTGCAGTCCACGGTTCCGTGGATGTGCCACGCCTCCTCGGAAGCTGCGCCCCGGACAGCGTCGTCGGCTTCGGCGTGCGGCTCGCGAAGGGGACGGCCCTGAAGGTGCAGCGCCCCGTGGCCCCGATCCGGCAGCCATACTTCGACCTACCGCTCTTCCGCCTCGGCGTGGAGCGCCCCCGCGCGGGACGGGAGGTGCTCGTCGACGTCACCGACGGGCCCGACATCGCCGAATTCGGCGCCTCGGCGGACCTGCTGTTCAACTCCGAGTACACCGTGAGCCCGAGAAGCAACCACATCGGCCTGCGATTGGGCGGAAGGCTGCCGGAGAGGATCTCCTCGGGCGAGGTGCTCTCGCGCGGGGTCCCCGTCGGCGCGATCGAGGTGCCCTCGCGCGAGGAACTCCTCGTGCTCCACCGAGGCCGCGGAGTGACAGCAGGCTACCCAGTGCTCGCCGTCGCCACGAGCCTCGGGCTCGACGTCCTGGCCCAAGCCCGGCCCGGCGACAGGGTCCGCTTCAGACCGACGACGGTGGCCGACGCAACGGCGGCCTACCGGCGCTCGATGCTCCAACTAGAAACCCTTCGGCACTCCGTCAACACCGTCTTCGGCCTCCTGGGCCTCCACGGCCCGGCCGGCTGGCACGATCTGCCGGCAGCCGCCTGCGGCTGAACCAGTGCCATCCACCCCGAAAATCGCAACGCCCGACCAGCTCCGCCGCCCGAAGTGCCCCACCCGGGACGCTGCCTCATCCTTCCCAGGAGATTCCATGACCTTCGCCGACTACAAAACAGCCCTCGTCACGGGAGCCTCCACCGGCATGGGGGCAGCCATCACCGAACTCCTCACCAAGCGCGGCCTCGAGGTCCACGCGACCGCCCGCAACGAAGAGCGCCTCAAAGAACTCGCAGACCGCACCCGCGCCGTCCCCCACGTCCTCGACCTCACCGACACCGCAGCCATGGCCCACGAACTCGGCGGCCTCGAGATCGACGTCCTCATCAACTGCGCCGGCGTCTCACGGCCGGGCAACATCCTCGACTCCTCCCAGGAGGACCTCGACGAGATCATCGACGTCAACCTCCGCGGCCTGCTCCAGCTCACCCGCCTGATCCTCCCCGGCATGGTCGAGCGCGACCGGGGCCACATCGTCAACATCAGCTCGATCGCCGGCGTCTACAACTTCTACGGGCACACCGCCTACCACGCGACCAAGGCCGCCGTGCACCAGATCTCCCGGCAGCTGCGCAACGACACCGTCGGCAAGCGGATCCGCGTCACCGAAATCTGCCCCGGACGCGTGGAAACCGAGATCTTCGGCCGGAACATGGGCGGATCCCCCGAAGCCATGGAAGAAGCATGGAAGACCTACTACGAGGGCTACGAATCCCTCACGACCGACGACATCGTCAACGCCATCGACTACGCCCTCGACACCCCGCGCCACGTCAACATCGGCATGCTCGAGATCACGCCGACCTTCCAGGTCCCCGGCGGCCTCACCTTCGACCGCCGCTGACCGCACCCAACCAGGCGCCACCCCCACACACACGACCAACCGAGGACGGAAGGTGCGGCACCATGCACGAGAGGACTGAGGCGCCCCGCCTCCGCAACACTCTCGAGAATGCCGCCAGGTACCGCTACCGGAACCGGCCCGCCCAACCGGGTCAGGGCCGGAGCAGCGCGCCGACTGAGCAGGTCCTCCAGTCTCTCGCTGCCCACAAGCAGCGCCTCGGGCACGTCCGCGCACAGGTCCGTGCACTGACGGCCCAGAGGAACGTGTCACTCGCCCAGGCCGTCGGGAGCGGCCTACGGATCTCCGCCGCAGCAGGCATCCTCGGCGAGACCGTTCCGGGCACCCGCCGGATAGCCCTCGCCGTTGACGATCCGCCCCCGGCCGCGCTGTCGCGCGACGAGCACGTCCACGCGCTCCAAACCGTGCGTACCGAGCTCGAAGCAGCGGCCACTGCGAAGGAGACCCTCGAACGCGAACTCCGCCTCCTCGTCGCCCAGGCGTATGCCCTCGGGTTCACCGACGAGGCTCAGCTCGCTGCCCTGGCCGGCCTTCCCGCCGAGAGTGTCCGCCGCAGCCTGCCGTGCCGGCGCCGCGCAGGGTGATGACATGGCCTCGGACGGTCCACAAGGTGCCCTCAGACTTAGGACAGGAAGAATCATGATCCACTCCTCGCTGCCCATCGTCGTGATGGGCGTCTCCGGCAGCGGGAAGAGTACCGTCGGCAGGCTCCTCGCCCACACCGTCGGCGGCCGGTTCATCGACGGCGATGAACTCCATCCCGAATCCAACGTGGCCAAGATGGCAGCCGGGACCGCGTTGACCGACCGCGATCGGGAACCGTGGCTGCACGAGGTCGGCCAGCGCCTCCGTTCCTCGGACGGGCCGCTGGTGATCGCGTGCAGTGCGCTCAGGCGGACCTACCGCGACATCATCAGGGCTGCTGTCCCGCGCACGCGCTTCGTGCACCTCGAAGGCACACGCGATCTGCTGGCAGAGCGCATGTCGGCACGCCCCGGGCACTTCATGCCGCGATCCCTCCTCGAGTCCCAGATTGAGACCCTTGAGCCCTTGGAGCCCGACGAACTCGGCATCGTGCTCGACATCGCCGAGCCGCCCACGGTCCTGGCAGCAGAAGCCTCAAGGTGGGTGTCGGCGGACTCCACCGCACCGGGCTCCGCATACCCTGCCGACGTCCAGCAGAAAGTGAGATCTTGATGAGCACCTCCCCCTTCGACCTGACCGGCGCCCTCGCGCTGGTCACCGGCTCGAGCCGCGGCATCGGCAATGCCCTCGCCGCGGGCCTGGCCCAGGCCGGAGCCAGAGTGGTCCTGCACGGCCGGGACCCGGACGCGTTGGAGGCCCAGAGGGAGGACTTCGCGGCCCGCTTCGGCCAGGACAAGGTTCAGGCCGTCGCCTTCGAAATCACCGACGAGTCCGCCGTCGTGGACGCCATGGACTCCATCGAATCCGGAATCGGGCCGCTGGACATCCTGGTGAACAACGCCGGTGTCCAGCACCGCGTCCCGCTCGTGGACCTCGCCCTCGAGGACTGGAACCGCGTGCTGGCAACCAATCTGACCGCGGCGTTCCTCGTGGGCCGCGAGGCCGCCAGGCACATGGTGCAGCGCGGACGCGGCAAGATCGTCAACATCGGCTCCGTCCAGTGCGATCTCGCCAGGCCGACCATCGGCGCGTACACAGCTGCCAAGGGAGGCCTGCGGAACCTGACCCGGGCGATGGCCGCCGAATGGGCCCGGCACGGGCTGCAGGTCAACGCCGTTGCCCCGGGCTACATCCACACCGAGATGACCCAGCCGCTCGTCGACGATGAGACGTTCAACGCCTGGATCTGCGGCAGGACCCCCGCCGCCCGATGGGGGACCGTCGAGGACCTCACCGGGCCCGTCACCTGGCTCGCCTCCAGCGCCTCCGCCTTCGTCAACGGCCAGACCATCTTCGTCGACGGCGGCATGACGGCCGTGGTCTGAGGACACAGCGGGACAACCCGCAGCAGAAGAAGTACAACGCTGACCCCACCACCGAAGAACGAGGCCATCCATGCAGATCGTCCGCACCGTCTCCTTCCCCGACCAGGAGCTCCTGTCCGACCTCTCGCCCCTCCCGCCCCAGCTCGAAGGGGTCGTCTGGGACATGCGCTCCGCACCGGCCTCCGGCAGCCTCGACGACGTCGACGCCGTCATCCTCCCCTACCTCAACGCGGGCGAGGTGCTCCCCGAGCTCTCCAAGGTCCCACGGCTGAAATTCGTCCAGTCCCAGTCCACAGGATTCGACGGAATCCGCGAGGCCGCCGGACCCGCCGCAGGGGTCGCGAACGCCTCCGGCGTCCACGCCGCAGCGACCGCGGAGATCGCACTCGGGCTCATCCTCGCTAAGCTCCGCGGCATCGACGACGCCGTCCGCGCCCAGCAGGAGCGGATCTGGCGGCCCAGCCGCCGTTCGTCCCTCGCAGACCGGCGCGTCCTCCTCATCGGGGTGGGGGGCATCGGGACCGAGATCGCCCGGAGGCTCAAGCCCTTCGAGGTAGAACTCACCCGGATCGGCAGCGCGCCCCGGAAGGACGCCCTGGGGAATGTGCACGGCATCGCGGAACTGCCTTCGCTGGCGCCGCACCACGACGTCGTCATCGCGGTCACCCCGCTGAGCGAGGCCACCCGGCACCTCATCGACGCCGCAGTCCTCGCAGCCCTGCCGGACGGAGCCCTCGTGGTGAACGTCGGCCGCGGACCGGTCGTGGACACCGACGCGCTCACCGCCGAGGTCCTCTCGGGCCGGCTGCACTGCGCCCTCGATGTGGTCGACCCCGAACCACTGCCCCGTGACCACCCGCTCTGGGGCGCACCGAACGCCCTCATCACACCGCACGTGGGCGGGAACGCCTCCGCCTTCGAACCGCGCATCCGCCGGCTCCTCTCGAGCCAGCTCGCAGCTCTGGCCGAGGGGAGAACCCCCGCCAACCTCGTCCAGCAGGGCCCCTTCTGACCAAAGGACCCATTCAAGCCCGATTCACCGAGAACACCGCTGCCGGCGCTCCCGCCACGGCATTCGCTCGCAGCCTCTGCCAATAGGCCCTACTGACGGCCTCCGCAGATGCGCCATCCCAGACCTGACCGGCGGGGATTGCATATCTGCCGCCTCGAAGACGCGAGAATTCCAATAAGCAGTTGGAATTGTTAGTTCCAGAGAAGAAGCCTTCCTTTGGGGTGCAGCCCAAAGAAGAACATATGCACCTCATTTCCGCGGGAGCGCACGTCATGTTCTATTCGCTCATGCGGTGAGTCGGCGGATTACACGTGCCCAGCGGGAAACCGAAGCATGGGGCGCGAGGTTCATGGAATCATGCCTGCTTCCGCGGTCAGCCAGCGGCGACCGAGAGTGGGCACGATACCCAGCCGTCCGGCGGCCGGCGATGGTGACGTCGTCAGCGGAGGCGGGAGCGGTGGCGCGATCACGTGTCCTGGCCAAACCTCGAAGGCCCTGGTCGGTGGCATCGACGACGAAGCGCCTGTCACGGCCACGGGAGGCGAGCCACAAGGCTGGGCGGCAGGCGGCCTTCCATACGGTGTCGGTGAACCCGGCGTCCAGCAATATCCCGCCCAGGAGACCATAACCGTATCGTATGCAGGGATAGGGATTAGGTCTTGGAGTGATGGGGGTCTCATCGCCTAATCTGGTGTCAGTCGCTTTAGGGCGACAATTCGAGTGCACTTCAGCCTGAATCCGTTCGAGCTCCAAGAAAGCGCAGCTCACACATGAGGGGTTTTCCGAAAAATGGCATCGCATAGTTTGCCATGGTCACTGACCCGGCACTCCTCCTCTGTGGATATGGAGCGGCGCCGCCCACATCAGGACCAATCAACTGGTTGTTCCACTCGAGTTCTCTTTCCGCTGCTCACGTGTGCCGGCAGGCCGCGGTTCACCCATCGCCAATGGAGACGAAATGACTGAAACCATACTTCCCAGGAAGACCCCGGTCAGAGCGGCGGTCGCGGCCTGGATCGGCACGACGCTCGAGTACTACGACTTCGCGGTGTACGGCACCTCGTCGGCGTTGGTCCTGAACGTCCTCTTCTTCTCGCCCCAGCTCCCCACGGGCATCAGCGTGCTGCTGTCCCTCATCACCTTCGCAGTCGGCTACGCGGTGCGCCCTATCGGCTCCCTCATCCTGGGCCCGATGGGCGACCGCTTCGGCCGCAAATTCGTCATGATGCTCACTCTGTTCGGCATCGGCGGCTGCACCTTCCTGGTCGGCTGCCTGCCGACGTTCGCACAGATCGGTTCGCTTGCTCCGATCCTGCTCGTGACGATCCGCGTCATCCAGGGACTGTGCCTCTCCGGCGAACAGCCGAGCGCGATCACGATGAGCCTGGAGCACTCTTCCGAGCGCCGGCGCGGGTTCATCACAAGCTTCACCACGCTGGGCTCCGCCAGCGGCACGCTGCTCACGCTGCTGTTCTTCATCCCGATCACCTCGATGCCCTCGGCGCAGCTGCTGTCCTGGGGCTGGCGGGTTCCCTTCTGGTTCTCCGCCGTCGTGGTGGTCGTCGCCTACCTGATCCGCCGGCACGTCCAAGAGCCGCCGGAGTTCATCGAGACCCGCGCCACGAAGGTGAATGTCGCCCCGCTCAGGCACGTCCTGCGCTTCCACTGGCGAGCCGTGCTCCGGATCGTCTTCTGCGCGCTCATCGCCGGTACGAGCTACATGATGCAGACCTTCTCCGTGGCGTTCGGAACGTCCGGGTACAAGCTGGACAAGCCGACCATGCTCCTGACGACGACTGTCTCGGCCGTCATCGCCCTGGCCATCACACCCCTGGCAGGGTTCCTGGTGGACAAGATCGGCCGCAAGACGATGTTCCTCATCGGAACGATCGGCGTCGGCATCACGATGGCGCCCTACCTCTGGTCGATCACGACCGGCAACTGGGCCCTGATCTTCCTGTTCGGCATCATCAACTACTCCTTCTTCTACTCGATGGTGAACGCGTCCTGGCCGGCGTTCTTCGCAGAGATGTTCCCCGGCCGGCTGCGCGTCTCCGGGCTCGCCCTCGGCACCCAGATCGGCTTCGCCATCTCCGGCGTGATCGGCCCAGTTCTCGCGACAGCACTCGCGGGCGCCAACCTCAAGGATTGGGTCGGCCCCTCCATGGTCGCAATCGGGTTCATGGTCTTCGCCGGGGTCTCGGCTCTCACCGCCAAGGAGACCGGCAAGTACACACTGAAGGAGCTCGACGAGGTGCAGCAGAGCGAACGGGAAAAGGACGTCATCACCGCCGCCATCCACCTCCCGAACACCACCACACCCCGCCTCGCCGCCAGGCCCGGCCTCGAGTGACAGCCGGCCATCGGCCCACACCTCGGCACCCCACCAGTGCAGCTGACGGGTCGTCGCCGACCCCTCAGCCATCCTGATTCCCATCGAGCTCGACGTGGTGGTCATCGTGGCGCAGGTCAAGGGGCTGCGAAAGGCACTCCTGAACTGAGTTCAACCCCACACACCATCTGCAGGGTCGACGTCGGCGTCTCGAGCCGACGTCGATCCTGCGCGTTTCCCAGACGCTCTTGCTGCACGGCGACGCCCAATCCGGTTCCACCACTGACCACACCAACCCGCATAGCCGTGCTGTCAGCGCGCTGCCCCGTCCTTCCCAGGAGATTCCATGACCTTCGCCGACTACAAAACAGCCCTCGTCACGGGAGCCTCCACCGGCATGGGGGCAGCCATCACCGAACTCCTCACCAAGCGCGGCCTCGAGGTCCACGCGACCGCCCGCAACGAAGAGCGCCTCAAAGAACTCGCAGACCGCACCCGCGCCGTCCCCCACGTCCTCGACCTCACCGACACCGCAGCCATGGCCCACGAACTCGGCGGCCTCGAGATCGACGTCCTCATCAACTGCGCCGGCGTCTCACGGCCGGGCAACATCCTCGACTCCTCCCAGGAGGACCTCGACGAGATCATCGACGTCAACCTCCGCGGCCTGCTCCAGCTCACCCGCCTGATCCTCCCCGGCATGGTCGAGCGCGACCGGGGCCACATCGTCAACATCAGCTCGATCGCCGGCGTCTACAACTTCTACGGGCACACCGCCTACCACGCGACCAAGGCCGCCGTGCACCAGATCTCCCGGCAGCTGCGCAACGACACCGTCGGCAAGCGGATCCGCGTCACCGAAATCTGCCCCGGACGCGTGGAAACCGAGATCTTCGGCCGGAACATGGGCGGATCCCCCGAAGCCATGGAAGAAGCATGGAAGACCTACTACGAGGGCTACGAATCCCTCACGACCGACGACATCGTCAACGCCATCGACTACGCCCTCGACACCCCGCGCCACGTCAACATCGGCATGCTCGAGATCACGCCGACCTTCCAGGTCCCCGGCGGCCTCACCTTCGACCGCCACTGACCCCCCGGCACACCGCCCGGCCCACCCACACCCAACCAGGCGCCACCCCCAAACCCACGACCAACGCCCTCAGCACCCCGCACGTGGGCGGAAACTGCTTCCGCAACCCGGCATCCGGCGACGGGCGATCAGGCCTCCGCGGATGACGACAGTACAGCCCTGCCCGCCTCCGTCCCGGGGTGCCTGTGGGCGTGGAGGAGGAGGCCTATGTAGGTCAGGTCGAGCACCGTGCACAGCAGTCCGATGCCGAGCACGAACCCCCGCCCCTGGAGCAGTCCGAGCTGGATCGTCGGGGCCAGTGTGCCGAGCCACTTCGCCGCCGCGATGACCATGCTCTGCCCGCGGGCGCCGTGCCGGGAGAGGAACATCGCGACGAACAGTCCCGACATGAGCAGGTTCTGCAGGAACGCCGAATACACCTCCCCGTTGCTCCGGCCGAACTCGCCCAGAAACAGCAGCTGGACCGCCACCGAAACCCCCAGCAGCCCGACCCCGCCCACGATGAACACGCCGCGACCGATGCGGTCGGAGAACTCCACGTAGCCGAAGCGGAAGAACGTGACGACGATCGCCACGTCGGCCACCGCCCACACCAGGTTCACATATCCCTGCACACCCGGCGTGCCGGTGAGGTCGAGGAACGCATAGAGCCACTCCCACGCGATGTTCAGCATCAGCGCCGCCGCCGGAATCGCGTACGTGCGCTGGGTGAAGCCGATCCGAATCGCCTCGGCGTAGACGACCGTCCACGCCACCCCGCTCAAAAGCGTCAGCACCGTCCCGATGCCACCCATACGCCGAGGGTACGCCCCCCACCAGCCCGGCGATCCAGGGTCCCCAGGAATCATCCCTGACCTCATCGATGTGCTGCTCCATGCGGCCCAGCGCGCGCTGCGCCCCGGACCCCGAGCGCAACGACGCCGAGGGACGATCCCGGGCCGACGGTTTCCCACTGCCGTGACCTCGGCCGAGCAGCGGCGACGGCGTGAGGGCGCCGCCACGTCGCGGAGCAAGGCAGGGCATCTCCGAAACGGGCCTGCTGATCAGGAGGCGCGCGGTGCCGGACCAGGCCGGGACGGAAATGCGATCCCCGAGGGGTTCGGCACCGCACGGTCCAGCTCCCCCCCATGAAACAGAGCACCAGCTGGACGATCCCGAAGGTATGGGGGCACGACGCCCCCAGTCAACGCGGTCGGTCCGACACCGCGTCACAGTGGCTGCCGGCTCCCCGGGTCCGGGCCGGCGGCCGACCATCCCCAGGGAGGAGGCCTCCACCATGACGAGCCAGGCCTATAGGAATCCACCCCGGTGTCGCATCAGCGTGGAACCCGAGCTGAACCCTCCAGCCGCGCGGGCCCTGCTGTCTGCTAAGACGAAGGGAGCCGCGGCCCGAGCGGCTCCGATGAGAGCCGAAGTCCTCTGGGCGGCCGGCGCTCCTCGACCTATCGTCGAACTGTGCCGGCCTGCCGCCTGCGGGATGGGACGCCGGCATCGGCGCCCCGCCTCGGCGTCCCCCCACGCTGGGCGGGGCGACCGTCGCCGATCGCAGGCCCACCGGCACCCCCAGCCTTCCAGAGCTCCTTCGGCGACCCAGGGATGAGGGCCTTCATAGGGATCCGTCGGCGCCGACCCAGCCCAGTCCTGAAGTCACCTCCGGAGAGGCAATCGGCTCGCTCGACCAAATCTGACCGCTCTTGCCGCATCGGACGGCCGAACGGCCCTACCGGGCTGCTCCCCGGGCGCGGATCATCAGGGGAGGCGCTTGGGCCCTCCGCTGGCGCAGCGGGACCCTGCATGCGGCCAAGTCCTGCATGCCTCAGGGCGCCCCCGACCAGAGAACGACGACGGAGAGGTATCCGACATGGGCGCTACAGAGAACGCCGAACTCGTCCGGCGTGGGTACGAGGCCTTCAACGCAGGCGACCTGGCCGCATTGAGCGATTTGTTCGCCGAAGACGCGGTCTGGCACGCCGCCGGCAGCGGCGTACTGTCCGGGACCAAGCAGGGACGCGACGCCATCCTGGCCTACTTCGGCGAGCTGGGCGCGCGTTCCCAAGGCTCCTTCCAAGCGGCAGTCCAGGACATCGTCGGCGGCGAGAGCCACACGGTAGGGATCCAGCGAAGCCACGCCGAGAACAACGGAAAGACCATGGACCTGGCCACGGCAATCGTGTTCGTCCTCCGGGACGGAAAAGTCATCGAAGGCCGTGAGTTCTTCGAGGACACGGCCAAGGCGGACGACTTCTGGAGCTGAGCCCCAGCGGCACAAACACCACACGCATCCGGACCATCCAAGGAGCAGACATGGGAACCACCCCATACGGAGTCGTGCACTTCTTCCCGGGAGGCACCAAGGAGCAGTACGAGGCCTCGATCGCCGCTGTCCACCCAGGCGAAGGCCTCCTGCCCGAAGGCCAGACCTTCCACGCCGCAGGGCCCTCGGCCGGAGGGTGGACGATCATGGCCGTCCACGAGTCGAAGGAGAGCTGGGAGAAATTCCGCGACGGCATCCTCATGCCCCGCATGCAGGCGGGCATCGAAGGCGGATTCACCTCGCCACCCGAGGAGACCGTCATCGACCTGTACAAGATCATGCCCTGACAAATCCGGCCGGGCGCCCGAGCTCTCTCAGACGGGCTCCCGGTCCAGAGCTCCACTGAAACGGGCCTCGAGCGCCCGGCAGTTCCTCGTCCGACCACGGAGGAGGCCCCCAGGGGTTTCCTTGGTTTCCCCAGGACCTCCTCCGCTGCCGGGTTCGGTCGGCCCGCACAGCCTGGCCTCACAGCCGCCATGAGCATCTCCATCCTGCTCGAAGACTGGATGGGCCGCCCCTGGCCCCTGCCGAGAATGGGTTCTTCGATGAGGCTCTTGTTCTGGCTTCTGCCAGAAGATCAACGCCGGTGCGACCGACAGGATCCGGCGTTGGCTATTCGTCCCCGAGGTCGCGGATGAACCCGGCGAAACCCGGGATGGTGAACTCGAGGGCGCCCCGTCCGACGGCCTGCACGAATCCCTTGTCGATCAGGCGCGCGCGGTGGACCGAGAGGCTCTCGCTGCTCACGCCCAGGGCGGCGGCGATGGCCGACCGGCGCACCGCCTCGTCGCCGAAGGAGGCCATCGCCGCCATGAAGTCGCGCTCCCCCGCGGTGGCGTTCGCCCAGCGTGCGCGGAAGAGGGCTTCCATGTCCGCCTCCATCGCCTCGCGCCCGGCCTCGACATCGGCCGCCGTGATGGTCCCGCCCGGATCCGGCCGTCCGGCCTCCGACCAGGCGGCATCGCCGATGAGCTGGACCAGGTACGGGTAGCCGCGGGCGATCGCCACCGCCTTCCGGAGCCCCTCGTCCTCCCACGCGACCCCGAGCTCGCGGGCAGGGACGGCGAGGGCGAACTCCTCCGCGTCCGGCTCCAGCGGGGGAAGCGGCCGGTAGGCGAACCGCTCGCTGAAGGTCACCGCCGTGGCGATCGCGTCGGAGGCGTTGGGCAGCCCGGCGGCCAGAACCGCAGCCGGCACGTCCGCGCCCTCGGCCTGCAGGTGCTGCCAGGCATAGGCCAGCGTGCGCAGGCCCTCCGGGTCGGCGGCCTGGATCTCGTCTACCAGGATGACCAGGCCCGACCGGCCTCCCGCTGTGGCCGCGGAGCGCACGAGGGCCTCGAAGGCCCGGCTGTCGTTCGCCGATGCCGCCTGCCCCGTCCGGAACGCCGCGTCCGCCCCGACCACGCCGGGGACCCCGACCCGCACGCTCAGGCTCTCCACCCTTGTACGGATGGCCCGGCGGGCGTCCTCCCGCCACCCTTCAGCGGCCCTGGCGATCTCCGCGGCGATCTGGGCGACCAGGCCGCCCTCCTCCCCGGCCGTGACCCACACCGCCAGGACCCCCCGCTCCTCCGCCCGGCGCTGGTACTGGCGCAGCAGGGAGGTCTTCCCGAAACCGCGCGGGGCATGGTCGACCCGGATCCGGCCCACCAGCCGGCCCAGATCGACCAGGTACGACAGCCGCTCGTCGAACTCGGCCAGCTGACGGACCCGGCCCGGGACCGTCCGGGCGACCTCGCCTGGGGTGTAGGGACTCGGCTGCACAGCAACTCCTCGTTATCGTCCTTTATAGAACCGCGTATCTATAACAGACGATAACCGACGGGCCACCGGAGGACGTGCGCGTGGCGGCAGCGGGGGGCCCGGCTCGGCTTCCCGCCGCTGCGGGCCTTGGCCGGGTACTTTCGAGCGCATGGCAAGAACCGTGATCATCACCCTCGTCGACGACCTCGACGGGAGCGAGGCCGACCAGACTGTCTCCTTCTCCCTCGACGGGCGGCACTACGAAATCGATCTGAACGCCGACAACGCCGCGCAGCTGCGCGAGTCCCTCGCCGGCTTCGTGCAGGCCGCACGCAGGCGCGGCCCGCAGAGGGCGACGCCCCGGCGCGCCGCCGGCCAGCCACCGCAGCGCGCGGTCCGAGACTGGGCGGACGCCAATGGCATCGAGGTCAGCAGCCGCGGCCGCATCCCCCAGAGCATCCTCGACCAGTACACGGCCGCCCAGAACTGACATCCCACCCTCCCGCCCGGACGGCCCGGCCCACCCCGGGGACCAGGACAGCTGCCGCCCGCTTTGTGGCGGCACGCAAGGAGGGCCCGGTTCCGCCCCTCGTGGGGCGGGACCGGGCCCTCCTCTGTGCCGGGTCGGGTCAGTGGCCGTAGGCGGGTGCTGTGGGCTGGTCGAAGCGCTGGCCCTCGGGCTTGGGCGGGAGCAGGGTGAAGACGAGCACGATGATGCCGCCGACGAACGGGATGAGCCCCAGGAGGATCATCCAGCCGCTCATGTTCACGTCGTGGAGCCGGCGCACGGTCAGGGCAAGGCTCGGGACGACGACGGCCAGGCCCCAGACCACCGCGAGGATGACGCCGATGATCGAGACGGGCCCCAGGGTGGGGGCCGAGTAGGCGTAGCCCGAGTAGGTGCTCGTCGAGGTGACCATCCCGGCGGAGATGATGATGTTGAGCACGACGCCGACGACGGCGCCCACGAGCGCCCACCACCAGTACTCGGCGCGGCTGGCTCTGCCGGTGAATGTCGCGTACTTCTTGAAGACCCGCTGCACGGCCTCCTTGAACGGGGCCCCGTAGTAGGGCGCCCACAGCGGCGGGGCGGCGGCGAAGCCTCCCGGGGCCTGGGACGGGTACTGCGGCTTCGGGTACTGCGGTGCGGTCATGGTTACCCCTGATTTGGATGCTCATGGTGCGGTGACGAGCCGATCGTACGGGTCATCGCACATGTACAACCAGATCTCGCGTACAGCCGACGCCATATGAAGGAAGGGGGCGGCCCCGACGACGGGGCCCCGGCCCCGGGCGTCACTCCCAGAGCCCCGGAGCCACCGGGTGCGCCCTGGCGGCCCACATCGCCGGGACGTGGAGCCACTCGGAGACCCGGATACCGGGGCAACGGGCGCGCCCCCGGCGCCGATGCCCCGGACGGGCAGCCTGCCGTCATCCACCCGCCGCATCCCGCACCTTCACTTGTTGTACATGTAAAATTCTTCTAGTCCGGCGGATCCCGGAGGTCGCGGCAGCAGTCGCGGGAGCCGGGACCCGCGCCCGGAGGCGGATGGCTGTGCGGTGGTCCCCCGGCTCGAGCACCCAGCGGCAGATGCCGGCAGCGGGCTCCGGGGTTTCCGGCCGGTGTCATACCGTCCGGGGCCGCGTTCCGCCGCCGAATCTGGAAGGGATCTGGTCGACATGGGAAGCGAGTTCGGCGCCCACCTGCGGTCCGAGCGGACCTCCCGCGGGCTCTCGCAGGCCGAGCTGGCCGGACCAGGGTATTCGCCCAGCTACATCTCGCTCCTCGAGACCGGGCGCCGCAGGCCCACTCCCGGGTGATCGCCGACCTTGCCGGGCGCCTCGGACTCGCTCCGGAGGTCCTCGAAGGCTGGGACCTCGGGGTCGAGCCGGGAGAGGCCGAGTGGGTCCAGTCCGGCTTGGCTGCACGGCAGGCCTGGGAGCTGCGCGACTATGCCGGCGCCGCCTCCTGCGCAGAGGCCGCCGCCCAGGCGGCGCTGGCCGCGGGCAGGCAGGGCATCTGGTGGACGATGGCCTACATGCGGGCCGAATGCCTTATGAAGCAGGGCCAGCTCGCCGAGTGCCGGCGGATCGTCCAGCAGCTCCTCGAGCACCGCATCGTCACCGAGTCCGCCGGCCTCGCCGTCCGCGCCCGCCAGATGCTCGCCGCCGTCTGCCACGGCCTCGGGCTGCTCTCCACCGCCGTCGAGCACGCCCGCGAGGCCGTGCGCCTGGGCGCCCGGCTCCCTGCGGGGGCCACGGTCTACATCGGCGCCCTGCGGGCCCTGATCGCCGCCCTCGCCGAGAGCGGGCGCCTCGAGGAGGCCTGGGACCACTGCCGCACCCTCGGCCCCCTCGTCGACGAGGAGACCACGCGGCAGCTGTGCGGCGAAGCCGAATGGGTCATCGGCAACGTCGCCTTCCTGCGCGGAGACCACCAGGAGGGCCTCGGACACCACGAACGCGCCCGGGAGCTCCTCTCCCCCACCGCCGACATCGAGCTCTGGGCCCCGTTCAACAAGGCCACCGCCGCCGTCCGCCTCACGGCCGGGATCCTCGGGCCCGAGACCCTCGCCGCAGTCGAACGCGCCGAGCTCGCCCTCTCGATCGTCGGCGGCCCCCGCAGGGAACATCTCGAGGTCGCCCTCATCCGCGCCCGCTGGCTCCACCTCACTGGCCAGGCCGCCGAGGCGGCCGACAGGCTCAAGACGATCCATGCGGAGAGGAGCCTGCTGGGCCGCCACACCGCCGGCGAGGTCGCCCTGCTGTACGGGCGCGCGCTCAAGGCACTCGGACGCAACGACGAGGCGGTCGAGCTCCTCGACACCGCCCTGGCCGACTTCAGCGCCACAGGCCTCCCCCACCGGATAGGCGCAGCCGCCGAAACCACCCCCACCGTCGCCGGCGACTGACCCACGCCCCGCTGGCCCGCCAGCTCGTCAGGGCATCCCCACCGGCAGGGGCCCTCATTGATCCCGGAACGGCACCCGGTCCGTCACACCCCGGCGCCCCCGGTGAGCTGTGGGCGGAGCCTGGCACGCAGGGCTCGGGCGTCGGTGAGAAGGCGGTGGTTGGTGTGCCAGAGCGTCTCGCCGATCTCGGATCGGGACTCAGCGTCCCGGACGGTCGCGGTCCGCTCGAGGTCCTCCAGAGGAGGTCGGGCCTGCTCTGCCCCCGGCCGGGTGTGCGCGGGGTTCCTCACGCTCCTGCACGGGCGTAGCGTTGTGGGGCGTGGCCTGACACAAGATGCTCTGCGGGAGTTCCTGCTGCATCGGGCCACTGCAGCCGAGAAGCGAGCTGCGAGCTATCAGCCGGCGCCGGTCCGGCTTCCCTGGAGGTTCAGCACCATGTCTTCCGAGCACGACGAGGGTCCCGACAGCCGTACTCCTGACCACCTTTCCTGGCCAGAGGACCGACCTCGACAGCCCCGCGACGGCCGCCAGAGCATGCCTCGGACGCAGCGCCATCCGATCCCGGTCGAGACAGACCCGGACAGGCAGCAGGACGCCCTGGCATCGGCCTTCGCGGCGTCAGGACTCACCCTGGGCGAGCTGTGGACCCGCTACCTCGGAGTCGGCGGCAACGCGTACGAGCACCGGCTCGAGTCCTTCCTCGACGGACTCACCGGCCTTCCCAGCTTCGAAAGGGACCTGATCGCACAGGCACTCAACGAGAACCTGGATGACCTGGGGCTGCCACGCTCGGTCCCCTACAGCTTCGCCACCTGAGGCGGATCCGGTCGGCTGGCTGCTTCAGGCGGCGAGAGGGACCGGAATCGGCGGAGCATACGCGGATCTGTCGCGGAGCATAGCCCACGAGACGTTCACGCGGCGGCGGGCCAGGCAGGGGATCGCCTGGATGTGGGTCTTGCCCTCGGTTGCCGGTGATCCTGCCCGAATCCCGCAGGACCGGGGCGGGGCCGGGGACGGCGCGAGCCGGTCCGCGTTCTCAGACATCCCCAGCGCGCCCCCCGGTCGCGGCGAGGAACTCCGCGGCCAGCAGCCGGCAGAAACCGGGCATGCTCGTGATGAGCTCGGTATGCCTGTGCTCGGCGCCCCGCCCGGCGATACAGCCATCGAGGTCGGCGATCTCGTCCTGGACCCGGGTGTCCCCTCTCGTTCAGAGGCGGATGCGTCCATTGCGCCTGCTGATACGGACCCCTGTCCGCTGGGGCAGCATCCAGCCAAGGACCGCGATGACGATCCCGATGCCGCCCACCACAGGATGCATCACCGGTTGGAACACCTGCATCCACAGCAGCTGGACGAGGACCCAGCCCACGAGTCCGAGCCCAGAGAGGACCGCCAAGGGCCGCGCGTAGCGCCAACGAAGCACCACGGCACCGCCGGCCGCCACCTCCCCTGCACCCGGCAGGAGCATCAACGCGATCCCTGGAACCGTCCAGTCCTGGAAGGGGGTCTTCTGCAGCCAGTCCTGCTCCAGCTCCATCTGTCCCGTCAGCATCAGCCAGCCACCGGCGATAGCGAAGGATCCGACCACAAACTGGAGGACGGCGAGGAAGGCCCTGATCTTCACGGTCCCTCCCAGAAGGGGAGCAAGGAGGACGGATATCCGTTCAGGCTCGCAGCCGCGCCCGCTGACCGGCAGTGCCCATGGTCCCGACCACCGGCAGGCCCTGTTCCGGCTTCTCAACCCGGGGAGGACGGATTCCCGGGCTGCCTGCCCTCACAGGCACGCCGGACCGGTCGCGTGAGCAGCCAGAGGCAGGACACCAGGCCGGGCCTGCATCAACAATGGCTCCTGGGGTTCGGGCCCGCGGCTTGGACGAGCCCGAGACCCGACCTGCAACTCCTCGGAGTTCTGCGCTGCGGACCTGACCGCCCGTCCGCCGCCGGGGCCTTGGCGGCCGTGCGGCCGCAGCGAGCGTAGGGACCCCCTTGGCCGCCGCGGGCCCAGCCTGTCCTCAGCCGGCGCGCCCTCTCGCCGGCCCGTGCGGGCTGCACCGCGGGCATACTGGGAGAGGGAGGGCCGGATGGGATGACTGTGGCCACGACCGACTACTCGTTCGTGACGGTGTGGCGCGTCGCCGGGACACGGGAAGAGGCCATCCAGGTTCTGGCGCGTGTTGAGGACCTTCCCCGGTGGTGGCCCTCCGTCTACCTCCAGGTCGTGCTCCTCGAGCCCGGTGGCCCCGACGGGCTCGGGCGCCGCGCGGCCCTCTTCACCAAGGGCTGGCTTCCGTACGCCCTGCACTGGGACCTCGAAGTGACCGAACCGATCACGCCCGAGGGCTTCGCCATCGCAGCGTCCGGCGACCTCAACGGCACCGGCAGGTGGACCCTCTCCCAGGACGGGCCCGAGACGGTGATCCGCTACGACCGGGATGTCAGCGTCGGAAAGCCCCTCCTGCGCCGGCTGAGCTGGCTGCTTAAGCCCGCCTTCGCCGCGAACCACCGCTGGGCGATGGCCCGCGGACACGAGAGCCTCGCCCTTGAACTCAGACGGCGCGGGGCACCGGACCGACGCACCAGGGAAGCGGTCCCGCCCGCGCCGGGACCCACATTCCGCCGGCGGTAGCGAAGACGAGCCCTGACCCGAGGGGGCCGCCACCGACGCGCGCCGCCCAGAGGTCGTGGCGGCCCGATTGAAGCGGTGCAGCCCGGGTACCAGCGGGTGAACGGGATCAAGGAGACGGGACCATGACGCACGAGCCACTTGAACTGGCCTTCTCCTACTACGGAGCGTCCCAGCAGGACGGCACCAGCTCCGCCGAGACGGCCGGACGCCTCGAACAGGCCCGGACAGCGGCGCTGCTGGGCATCGCCGAGAGCCTCGCCGGCCTCGCATCAGCACTGGAAGGACCCGACGGCCTTCCCCCTGCCGGCCCCTGACAGCCCTGGCGGGGCCGGTTGCGGCCGTCTGAGTGGATGCGGGGGCGACCGGCCCGAGGATCCCTTTGACCCGGGGGCCCGCAACGGCTCCCGCGCTGGGCCGCGATGCGTCTGCGCCGCCCGGGCCGGGCGGCCTTCCGGGGCACGGTCCCGGGTGCGACGCTTGGGGGCATGAACGGCTCTGGTCGTCTGGTCATCGGCCTGCGGGATCCTGCGTGCGCGGATGCGGCCGCAGCGGGAGGGAAGGGCGCCAGGCTCAGCGAGCTCGGCCGCGGCGGGTTCCCCGTGCCCGACGGCTTCGTCCTCACCACGACCGCGTTCCGCGCCGCGGCCCGGCAGGGACGCCCTGACCGGGATACCCCCTCAGCCGCTGCTGCCGCGATCCGGGAGGCTCCCGTTCCTCCCGCGGTCGCTGGCGCACTGCTGGACGCGTACCACGCGCTGGGACCGGGACCGGTGGCGGTCCGCTCGTCGGCCACCGCCGAGGACCTGCCGGAGGCGAGCTTCGCCGGGCAGCACGACACCTACCTCGGGATCGTCGGCGACGACGCGCTCCTCGGTGCCGTCCGCCGGTGCTGGGCCTCCCTATGGTCGGACCGGGCGGTGGCCTACCGGCAGGCGAACGGGATCGAGGGGCAGAGCATCGCCATGGCCGTTGTCGTGCAGAAGATGGTCGACGCAGCCGCGGCCGGGGTGCTGTTCACCGCAGATCCCGTCACCGGGACACGGCGGCGCGCCGCGGTCGACGCGGTCCCGGGCCTGGGCGAGGCCCTGGTGTCGGGAGAGGCCACCCCGGACCACTACGTCCTCGACACGGCGACGGGCTCGGTCCTCCAGTCCCGGCCCGCCGGGAGCACGGCCGTGCTCACCGAGCCCGAGCTGGTGGAGCTCGCCGTCCTGGGCGACCGTGTCGAGGGGCTCTTCGGTGCACCGCAGGACATCGAGTTCGCGCTCGACGCCGGGCGTCGGATCTGGCTCGTGCAGTCGAGGGACATCACCACCCTGTACCCAGTGCCGGCCGGGGCGCCCGACCCCGCGGAAGGGCTGCACGTCTACCTCTCGGCGAATGTGATCCAGGGCTACTTCGAACCGATCACTCCCATGGGTGTGCAGTTCTTCCGACTGCTCGGCTCGGGCGTGGCCCGGGCGATCAGCGGGCACGACCCGGCGGCCCGGGGCCCGGGGCCCGATCCCGCGGCTGGGCCGCGGATGCTGGCCGAAGCGGCGATGCGCCTGCACCTCGACGTCACAGCAGCCCTGCAGGACCCGATCGGGCGCCGGCTGCTCCAGCTCGTGGCCGGCGTCGCCGAATCCCGCAGCGCAGCCGTGCTCTCCCGCCTGGCGGACGACCCGCGGTTCGGCATCGGGAACGGCTCCCACCTCGCCTCCCTCCGCCGGATCGCAGGGCCACTGCTGCGGCTGGGAGTGCCGCTCCTCGCCCTGCGCACCTTCCTCGCCCCGGCCTCGGCACCCAGCCGACTCACACGGGAACTCGAGGCAGTCGTGGGGCCCTTCCTGGTGGCCGACGGCGACGCGGACCGTCATCTCGATGCCGTGGAACGGCTGCTGCTCGAAGCACCGCCCCGCATGTTCCCGCGGCTCGTGGGCCTCCTCGCCCCGGCGATGCTCTCCCTCGGGCTGGCCGGGCGCCTCCTGCGTGGGCGGGCGACCCCCGATGAGCTCAGGACGGTGACCCGGGGCGCCCCGAGGAACCCGACGACCGAGATGGATCTGGCCCTCTGGCAGGTCAGCGCGGCCGCCCGCCGCGACCCGGCAGCCAAGCAGGCGCTGACCGGGCGCACGCCCGGCGAACTCGCCGACGCCTACCGCACCGGGTCGCTCCCGGCCACGCTGCAGTCACAGCTCGCCCGCTTCCTGACGCACTACGGCTTCCGCTGCATCAGCGAAATAGATATCGGCACGCCGCGCTGGTCCGAGGACCCCACCCACCTCCTGGGCGCCCTGGCCAACTACGTGCGCCTCGGCGACGAAATGCCCGACCCCGACGCCCAGTTCGCCAGCAGCGCCCGCGAGGCAGACGCCATGGTCGGGGAGCTCCTCGGCCGCGTGCACGGAGCACGGCGCGCCGCCCTCCGCTTCGCGCTGCGCCGCGTCCGGCTGCTCATCGGCTCGAGGGAAGCACCCAAATTCCACCTCGTCCGCCTCCTCGCCACCCCGGCCCGCGAGCTCCTGAAGCCCGTGGGGACACAGCTCGCGGAAGACCGCCGGATCACCGACCCCGCCGACGTCTACTTCCTCACGCTCCCCGAGACCCGCCGCGCCCTCGCCGGGGACGACCTGCGCGCCCTCGTCGCCGAGCGGCGCGCAGCCTTCGAGCGCGAACGGAAGCGGAAGCACATCCCGAGGGTTCTCCTCTCCGACGGGACCGACGCCGAAGCCACGACCGGTGCCCTCCCCGCCCAGGACCTAACCGGCACGCCCGCCTCACCCGGCGTGGCCACCGGCCCGGCGCGCGTGATCCTCACTCCCGAGGGGGCCCGCCTCGAACCCGGGGAAATCCTCGTCGCCCCCTCCACCAACCCGGGCTGGACCCCCCTCTTCCTCACCGCAGCCGGGCTGGTCATGGAGATGGGCGGAGCCATGTCCCACGGCGCCGTCGTCGCCCGCGAATACGGGATCCCCGCAGCAGTCGGCGTCCCCGGGGCCACCGAAAGGATCACCACAGGGACGGTCATCACCGTGGACGGATCCCTCGGCACCGTCACCCTCCACCACACGACGGCCCCGTAGGCCACAGGCGCAGCGGCCGCACCCCGCCAGAGGCAGGGACCGGCCCTGCTCTGGGCCTGCCTTCAGACAGCCACGGGCCGCTCGATGGGAAGTCCCTCGCCCAGCGCGCAGAGAAATACCGTCAGATCGCCGAGCGGGGCACGAGTCAGGGAGCCCTCCACCACCGATTCGCGGTCGGCGACGGATTTCGTCCTCGTCGACGACGAATGGGAGCCAGCAGAGCCCTTCCAGCGTCTTCGGCGGTCCAGGGATGCGGGTCTCGTGGGCTCCGTTGGTGACGACCCCGACATACCGCCGGACGCCACCCTCGGAGAGGCAATCGGCTCGACCGAGTCGCTCCCGAGGACGCGCGGCCTCCGGTACGGCGTGCAGGCCGCCGGGCCCGACCACTCCGGTCCGGCGCCGCCGGAGCCCCCGGGGAAAGGTTCTGGCTGCAGCCCGGTTATCCGCTGCCCGCACCTTGTTGTCACCGCGGCAGGACGCCGTCCGTCTGGACCGGCTGCAATCGGGACCTCGTCTGGACGCTGAGCGCCGGTACGCCTTTGCATTATGCAATAGTTGTCGTATGGCAAATCCTTCGAAGGGCCACGTCGAGGCCCTCCAACGCGCCACGCGGGACCTGCTGGCCGTCGCGATGCGCAGCGTGGACGAGGCAACCGACCTGTCCATGCCGCAGATGCGCATGCTCTTCGCGCTCCACGACCACGGGACGGTTCCCAGCGGGGTGCTCGCGCACGTGCTGGAGGTCTCCGGGTCCTCCGTGACGCGCCTGGCCGACCGGCTCGGCGCGGGAGGCTATGTCCAGCGCACGGATTCGCCGGGCAACCGCAGCCTCGTCCTGCTCTCCTTGACGCACGCGGGCCGTGAAGCCGTGGAGGCAGTGCTCCGCCGGCGCGAGGAGGAATTCCGTGAGGCCCTCGCCCGCCTCGACCCCGAGCTGCGGGACCAGCTCGCCGCCGGCCTGGCCGCGCTGCACGAGAACCTCTCGGCGACGTCGCTGAGCCGGGCGGTGGTGGCGTGAGGACGCACCGCGGCCACCAGCTGGCCGACTTCGCCGTCGACGGGCGCATGGTCCTCGTGGCCGCCCTCGCGATTCCGGTGGGCGCGCTCGGGGCGATCGCCGCCTGGGCGCTCCTTGCCCTCATCGGCCTTGCGACGAACCTCTTCTACTTCGGCCGGCTCTCGACAGGCCTCGTCGCCGTCGGCGGCGGGCACCCGTGGTGGCAGGTGCTCCTGACCCCCGTCGCGGGCGGGCTCGTGATCGGCCTGATGGCGCGCTTCGGCTCGGAGAAGATCCGCGGCCACGGCATGCCCGAGGCGATCGAGTCGATCCTCATCGGCGGCAGCCGCGTGGACCCGAAGGTCGCCGTGCTCAAGCCGGTCTCGGCCGCCATCAGCATCGGCTCGGGCGGCCCGTTCGGCGCCGAGGGCCCGATCATCATGACAGGCGGGGCGATCGGCTCGATCCTTGCCCAGCACCTGCACCTCACCGCCGACGAGCGCAAGACCCTGCTGGTCGCCGGAGCCGCCGCCGGGATGGCGGCGACGTTCAACTCGCCGCTGGCCGCCGTGCTGCTGGCCGTGGAACTGCTCCTGTTCGAATGGCGGCCCCGCAGCTTCATCCCGGTCGCCGCCGGCGTCGCGGTCTCCACCGTCGTGCGCGGGGCGATCCTGGGCTCGGCCCCGATCTTCCCCGTCCCGACCGAAGGCCTGCACCTCACGCCCGGCATCGAGGCCCTCGCCGCGGTCGTGGGCATCTCGGGCGCGCTCGTCGCCGCGGGCGCGACCTGGCTCGTCTACCGCGCAGAGGACGCGTTCTCCCGGCTCCCGATCCACTGGATGTGGTGGCCGGCGATCGGCGGGCTCATCATCGGCGCCGGCGGCCTCATCGAGCCCCGGGCCCTGGGCGTGGGCTACGACGTCATCGACCAGCTCCTCACGGGGCAGGCCACCACCGGGCTCATCGTCGGCATCCTCGTGGTCAAGACCCTCATCTGGTCCCTCTCCCTCGGCAGCGGGACATCGGGCGGGGTGCTCGCGCCGATCTTCATGATCGGCGGATCCCTCGGCGCCGCGGCCGGCCTCGTCCTGCCCGAGGTCATCCCCGGTTTCTGGGCCCTGCTCGGGCTCACCGCCGTCGTGGGCGGGGTAATGCGCTCCCCGTTGACCGGGGTGGTCTTCACGCTCGAGCTCACCCACGCGTGGGCCGTCGCGCTGCCGCTGCTGATCGCCTCCGTCGTGGCCTACGGCGCGTCCGTGCTGGTCCTGCGCCGCTCGGTCCTCACCGAGAAGATCGCACGCCGCGGGCTCCACCTGACCCGCGACTACACCACCGATCCGCTCGAGACGTTCTTCTGCGAAGACGTCATGCGCGTCCCGGCCGCGGCCCTGCCCGAGGCCGCGCCCGTGCTCCACCCGCGGGACACGGTCCGGCATGCCGCGTACGTCCTCGCCAGCTCCGGCGCGCCCGACGCCGCGGTGGTGGACGACGACGGGGCGTTCCTCGGGCTCCTCGGCCCCGCCGACCTGCTCGCCGCCAGACTGCACGACCTCACCGAGGCCACCGACCGGAACCGCCCGCTGCGCTACCTCACCCCGGCACGCCCCAAACGGAGCAAGGAAGGCCTCCTGACGGGAAAGGTCTCGACCGAATGACGAGGGCGACCGACCCCCTACAGGTCCACGCCGGTCCGCAACCGGCCCACGTCGGGTCAGCCATCACGGGCATTGTCGGAACTGGCCAGCCTCCGGCGATCTCGTACTCGAGAAGCCCACGACGGCGCCTGTAGCACCAGCATGCTCTGGCTGAACGGCATCGAGGTCTCTCCACGAGCTCGCCTCGCCCGAGAGACCCAATCCTGCAGTTCACCCCGGACCACCGCAGATAGAGCAGTGACTATCTGCGGTGGTTCCCCCGGCGGCGGATCCTACCGTCACAGGTCCTAGGAACGGTGGCCCGGACACCCATCCGTTGGCTGTTGACAGCGGGAGCGATCGCGCGCACGGGAGCCTCGTGGGGGCCGATGCCCTCGCGGCCAGATTGCCAGCCGGATGGGTGCCGCCAAGGAGGTCGGAAGTCCCCAGGGACCAGTCCTGCCCCTGCCCCGGTCCAGCTGCGGTCAACCGAGGGGGACCGTGGCAGTCGCACGCGGCCTACGATTGCTCGAGCCGTCAGGCACGTTGTCGCCTCGGTCGGCGAGGGCGCAGGGCGATGGGGCTCGTGGTGGACCTCGCCAAGTGCGCCGCCCAGGCTCGGTCAGGAGGGCGATCCCGCCTGCCGGGCGGTCCGCGGCCCGGCGAGCGTGCCCCAGAGGTGCCAGGCCATTCCCACGAATGTCGCGGCGAACGCCGCAAGGGCTACCCAGAGCCCCGCCTGGCCGATCGCCTGCACGACGGGAAGCCCGTCGGCGCGCCCGAGGCAGATCCCGGCAACGGCATACATACCCAGCGGGAAGACGAGGCTCCACAGGCCGGGCTCGTAGGCGAGCGGGACGCGCCGGACGAGGTGCCGCCAGACGCCCGCGGCGACGAGGGCAGGCAGCAGACATGTGGCCAAGGCCCAGAACACGACCGAGGCCCCGGCGACGAGGCCGCGCGCCGCGTCGGCCACGGGCGCGTCCGCCATCTCGACGATCCGCGAGCCGGCCAGGACGCTGATGGCCATCGCACCCATCGGCACGAAGTACTGGGGCCGGAGGTCCTCGGGGCGGACCGGGTACCGCTGGAGGCGCAGGGACACCAGGACGCACAGCGCTGCGCACCCGATGAGCCCCACCGACCAGGACCCTACAGCGAGGTCGGCGAGGCCTGTCTTCCACTGGCCGGCGAGCGGCTCGAGCGTCGCGCAGGCCGCGCCAACCGACTGGCTCGCAACGCACCAGGTGAACCACGTCCCGTCCGCCTCCCGGCCCACGGGCCGTTCCCGGCGGCCGAGCACGGCAGTCCACGGGATGACATAGCCGAGCACGAGCCAGGCAGGGCCCGCGACCGCAAGGAGGAACGCCGCCGCCCACGGGCCCCCGGCCACCGCCAGGCACACCCCCAGGACGTTGGTGCCGGCGACGAACGTGAAGAACCCGAAGGCCCTGCCGGGGTCCCGGAAGTCGGCCCGCATCGCGCTGCGGAAGGCGGCCAGCCGCACGGCGTTCAGCACGACGATGACGGCGTAGGCGGCCGCGCACAGCGCGAGCAGTGCCCTGGAAAGCACCTCGAAGCCCTCGAGCCCGAGCCCGACCGAGACGATGCCGCTGGCCATCACAAGCGCGAAATACCCGGGCGTGAGGGTTGCGACGGCCTCAGAGACGCGGCCGAGGAACTCCCGGTGACCAATCATGGCGCCAGCCTACCGGGGCCAAAAAGCACGGTCAGGAACCCGGGAGCGCAGGCGATGAGCTCGCGGCCGTCCGGAGCGCCCTGAAGTTGTGGAGGCTGCTGACCTTGGAACAGCTGGTCGGAACCAAATAGCGCGAGCCTCCATCAGACCCAGGGCACTTCACCTGACGTCTCCAACCTGCTCGCAAATGGATCGACGGTCGTGCCAAGAATGGTTCCTTTGACGAGACAGAGGATCCATGACGCGCCGCGGTAGGTGATCGGCGTCCGGGAGGGCACCGAGAAGGACCCGCCCGTGGGGTCCTCGGGCAGGTGCTGTGGTCTCCGCTGTCAGGTGTAGCTGGGCTGGAGGAGGGTTGTTCCGATGTCCTTGCCGATTCTGCGCAGCAGCGAGGCGGAGAGCTCGGGGTCTTTGGATGAGTCCCTGTCGGTGTATTCGGCCAGCGTGACGACGCGGGTCAAGTCCATGTCGGACCACCGTTCCTTGGGGAGCAGGGAGCGGCCGGCCACGGCGATGATGGGGCGGTTTCCTGAGCGGCGGGCCACCGCTGCGGGCAGTTTCCCGGCGAGGGTCTGTTCGTCGATGCTGCCTTCGCCGGTGATGACTACGTCGCAGCTGTCCTTGCGGGCATCGAAGTCCAGCAGGTCGAGGAAGTAGTCGGCCCCGGAGACCTGCTTCGCTCCCAGCAGCAGGCAGGCGTAGCCGATCCCGCCGGCGCTTCCCGCGCCTTCATGTGCTGCCAGTGCGTCGGCTCCGGGGAGTCCCGCTTCTGCCATCTTGTGCACGAAGTGGCCCAGGCCCTCGTCCAGGAACGTGACCTGCTCGGCTGTGGCGCCCTTCTGGGGACCGAATACCGCCGGCGCCCCGTGGGGACCGCGGAGGGGGTTGTGCACGTCGCTGGCCACGACGAGCTCTGTTCCGGCGAGTTGCGGCAGTGCGGTTCGCCAGACGGATTCTGTCTGTCTGAGGGCTGTTCCGCTTCCGTGGAGCTGGTTCCCGTCGGCGTCGTAGAAGGTGTAGCCGAGTGCGGTGAGCATCCCCATGCCGCCGTCGGTGCTGGCGCTGCCGCCGAGTGCCAGGACGATCCTGGCCGGGTTGAGGGTGAGCGCGAAAAGGATGGCGTCGCCGAATCCGCGGCTGGAGGATGCCAGTGCCTCCAGTCTGCCGTCGGGCAGCAGGGCGAGGCCGCAGGTGTTGGCGACTTCGACCACGGCGGTGGTGCCGTCGAAGGCGATGCTGGTCTGGACGGGCTCTCCCGTGGGGCCGGCGACGGTGCAGCTGTGGCGGGCGAAGCCCGCGGCGACGGCGGCGTCGACGCTGCCGTCGCCGCCGTCGGCCAGGGGCAGCAGTTCGCACTGGACCGTCCCGGCTGCGCCGGCTTCGTCAGCGGCGGAGCGGAGGCCTGCTGCCAGGGCCTGTGCGACCTCGTGGGCGGTGAGGCTGCCCTTGAACTTGTCCGGGGCGATGAGGGTGCGCAGGGTCTTCGGGGCGGCAGTGCTGGTGCTGGTCATGTCACTTTTCCGGATAGGCGGGGCTGCGATCAGCGGGACTGGGCAAGGTCGACGTCGTCGGCGGAATGCTTCGGTGCCGCGTCCGCCGCTGGGTCGAGCTGCTTGGGCGAGTGGTGGCCGTATTCGACAAGATCGTCATCGATGTCTGCGACGTCATCGACGTGGATGGGGTCCTGGCTGGGCGCCGGTTCGACGGCTTCGCCGGCGAAGACGCGGCGGACGCGGTCGGCGTCGAGGGTGCGGTCCCACCAGGCGATGAACAAGGTGGCGACGGCGTTGCCGGTGAAGTTGACCAGGGCCCGGCATTCGGACATGAACTTGTCGATGCCGAAGATCAGCATGATGCCTGCGGCAGGGATGGTGCCGATGGTCGCCAGGGTGGCGGTGAGGGCGATGAAGCCGCCGCCGGCCACGCCTGCGGCGCCCTTGGAGGTCAAGAGCATGACCGCGAGCAGGCCCAGCTGCTGGCCGATGCTCAGGTGCGTGTTCGTGGCCTGGGCGATGTAGAGCGCGGCCAGGGACAGGTAGATGGCGGCGCCGTCCAGGTTGAAGCTGTAGCCGGTGGGGACCACCAGGCCCACGGTCTCCTTCTTGACACCGGCGTTCTCGAGCTTGCGCATCAGGCCGGGCAGGGCCGGCTCGGCGGTGGAGGTGCCCAGGATGAGCATGTACTCCTCTTTGAAGTGCCGGATCATGCTGAAGATGTTCAGCTTCAGGAAAGCCATCACCGATCCGAGGACCACCACGACGAACACGATGGACGTGGCGTAGAACAGCACGATGAGCCCGCCCATGCTGGTCAGCGAGGAGACACCGTACCTGCCCACGGCGAAGGCCATGGCGCCGAACGCGCCCAGGGGCGCGGCCTTCATGATGAAGCCCAAGATCTTGAACATCACCCCGGTGAGGCGCTGCACACCGTCCAGGACCGGGGCGCCCACCTTGCCCAGGGCGTTCAGGGCGATGCCGAAGACCACCGCGATGAAGATGATCTGGAGGATGTCGCCCACCACGAAGGGCTGGACGATGCTCGTGGGGATGATGTTGGTGATGAACTGCCACCATTCCTCGTGCTGTCCCGCATCGATCAGCTTCGCGGCCGCGTCAGAGGTCTTGATCGCGCTGGCGTGCGCGTTGACGCCGTCACCGAGGCGGAAGACGTTGATGGCCACCAGCCCGATCGCCAGGGCGCAGATGGTGCCGATCTGGAAGTACGTCAGGGCTTTCAGCCCAGTCATGCCGACCTTCTTCAGGTCCGCGACGCTGGCTATGCCGCCCACGATCGTGAGGAACACGATGGGGCCGATGAGCATCTTCATCGCGTTCACGAAGGTGGTGCCGATCGGCTCCACCGCGATGCCGGTTGCCGGCGCGAGCCAGCCGACGAGGACGCCGATGAGGATCGCTGTCTACCCAGAAGTAGAGCTGGCGGTACCAGCGGGGCTTGGTGGCGGGCGTCGCCCTGCCGGCTGTGGTGACGTGGTCCATGATTCCTACCTCATTGTGGAATGTCGCTGGAGGATGTTCTGGGAGAAGGTTTGGTGCGGGGCGGGCAGCGGCACTGCTTCACTGCCCGCCCCGGCGCTGGCACCGGCGACCGCGGTGGGGGCGCCGGGAGACTGGTTGCTAGACGGCCGCCGGAGCGAGTGTGAGGGCCTTGATAATGGCCTCGGTGACGTCCACGGTGTCGGACTGGCCGCCCACATCGCGGGTGAGGTGGCCTGCGCCGGTGGCGGCCTCGATGGCGGCCTCGACCCGGCGTGCTTCCTCGTGCAGGCCGAAGTTGTCCAGCATCAGGGCCGCGCTGGCGATCGCGCCGATCGGGTTGCTGATGCCCTTCCCGGCGATGTCCGGGGCGGAGCCGTGGACCGGTTCGAACATCGACGGGAACCGGCGCTCCGGGTTCAGGTTGGCGCTGGCAGCCAGGCCCAGGCTTCCGGCCAGGGCCGAGCCGAGGTCGGAGAGGATGTCGGCGTTCAGGTTGGAGGCGACGACGACGGATAGCTCCTCGGGCTTGAGGATGAACTTGGCGCTCATCGCGTCCACCAGTACGCTCTCGGTCTGCACGTCCGGGTAGTCCAGGGCGACGCGGTTGAAGACCTCGTCCCACAGGACCATGCCGTACTGCTGGGCGTTGGACTTGGTCACCGAGGAGACCTTCTTCACCGTCCGGGTCCGGGCCAGGTCGAAGGCGAAGCGCATGATGCGTTCGCAGCCCTTCTCCGTGAACAGTGCCGTCTGCAGGGCCACCTCGTTGCCCGGGCCGCGGCCGGAGAGGTTGCGCCCGCCAAGGCCGGCGTACTCGCCCTCGCTGTTCTCGCGGACCACGACCCAGTCAAGCTCGGTGCTGTCGGCCTTGCGCAGCGGGGACTGCACGCCCGGGAGGAACTTCACCGGGCGGATGTTGGCCCACTGGTCGAAGTTCTGGGTGATGTTCAGGCGCAGGCCCCACAGGCTCACGTGGTCTGGGACGTTCTCCCAGCCGACGGCTCCGAAGTAGATGGCGTCGAAGTCCTTCAGGGCGTCCAGGCCCTTGGGATCCATCATCTCTCCGTGCTTCGCGTAGTACTCCGAGCCCCAGGGGAACTCGGTCCAGTCGAAGGCGAACTTGCCGTTCGAGTTCTCCGCCAGGGCGTCCAGGACCCGCCGGCCTGCTGCGACGACTTCCTTGCCCACCCCGTCCGCCGGGATGGAGGCGATGCTGAACTTCTGGGTCGTGCTCATGGTGATGTGTCTCCTCGCCGAGTGGGGTGCTCCCCCTGTTAGCGGGGTCACACCGTCCTTCCTCTTCAAGTAGACGGGGCGCAGCGAGACGGGGTCCAAGACCAAGATTGAATGCGCTAAATAGGTTCGGCCTATGTGTGCTGGTGGGGCGGCTCTTCTGGCCGGTTCGCGTGGAGCTCGGCGACCTGCAGGAAGGCCCTTGCTGCCGGGGTGAGGTCCTGCTTGCGGCTGAGGACTGCCACATCCAGGTCGGACACCGGCTCGATGAGAAGGGTGCGGAGCCCGGACTTGTGCGCCAGCGGTGCCCAGGAGGAAGGCATGACGGCGTGCCCGACGCCGGCCAGGACCAGCGGCAGGATGGAGGTGCGGTGTGCCGCCTCGACCACGATCTCCAGCTCGACGCCGCGGGCCAGGGCATCATCGACGAGCCAGCGCATCAGCGATCCGCGCTGGCTCGCGACGAACCGGTGGCCCGCCAGGTCCTCGCGCTGGATTGCGGTCCCCGGCCGGAAGGTGTCGGTGTGGGGGTTCACGATCAGGATCAGCGGCTGGCGCTCCAGCTCGAGCACCTGGACCCCGGGGACCCGTATGGGATTGGGGGACCCGGCCAGCCCGATCTCCGTGCTGCCGCTGCGCACGGATTCGATGACCTCCTCCGGGGTGAACGCAGCTTGAACGTTCAGCCGGACCGAGGGGTGTGATCGGGTGAACCCGGCAATCATGGACGTCAATGGCTCGACCCCCGGGGACGGCATCGTGATGATGTCCAGCCGGCCGCTGCGGACTCCCCGAAGAGCCTGGACCGCGGACTGGGCCGTATCAAGGTCCCGCATGACCAGCCGGGCAGGGCCAACCAGCTCCCGACCGGCCTCACTGAGGACAGCCCGCCTGCCGATCCGATGGAACAGGGGCACCCCCAGATCCTTCTCAAGGCTGGCAATCGTCTGGGACAACGAAGGCTGCGCTACCAGCAGATGCTCTGCAGCCCGATTGAACCCATCGTGGTCCACGACGGCCAGGAAGTACTTCAGCTTTCGGGTATCCACGCGGCTTTCCTTCGCGAAACGAGTGGCAGGAAGGGGCAGGGAGAGCAGGAAACCCTGATAGCCCACGCCTATCACCCATATTGACACCAGGCTCGGTGCTCAGCGGGCCGAGTTCGGATGCCGCGCAGCAGCGGCGCCGAACGCAGACGACCCAGCGCAGTGCAGGCGCACGGTTCCCACCGCCCCCTTGAGCCACCGAGCGTCCCGGCTTCTATCCGGTCAAAGGTTCCTTTGATGGGACGGTTGCGGGGGCGGGGCGCCTTTCCCCGCAGAGCAGCGACTCCCCTGAAATCTCAACGAACCGCAAGGGTCCTGGATGTCTCAGCAATGCGTCTCACTCCGTGATTCTCAAGATCGATGAGATATGGCCCTTGACTGGACGGTGAGAACGGGATGGCGCATCTTGGCAGTGGGTTGTGAGGGACCCTCCGTCTCGCGGTGACTGGAGGCAACAGCTTCGGGAACCGGGGAAACGGGTCGCGCGCAGATCCACGGCCGCCGCGACTGGTCGAAGGATCGGCGAGCATTCCGCATTCTCGAATGCTCGCCGATCCTTCGACCAGTCCCGTGTCTGCCCCTGTCCAAGGTGCCGCTGGCCAGGGTCCTTGCTTCAGTTGTTATTCCTGGGCGGTGATGATCTTGTTTGCTGTGTCCGGGACGAAGATGCAGCCCAGGAGGCCTAGTATCGCGCCGAATCCGCCCAGTGCCAGCGCCCATCGCAGATTGCCGCCGGCGAGCGAGAGGGCAAACAGCGGAAACAGTCCCGAACCGAGGCCGCGTGCGACGTAGTAGGTCGCACCGGATCCGAATGCCCGGAAGCGGGTGGGGTAGAACTCGGAGATCCAGGTGCCGAGCACTCCGAAACCCGCATACCCGATTGCCGCACCCATGAGGGCGACTGTGGCTACCGTCGGGGAGCCGCCGCCGAACAGTGCAAAGGCGCCGAAACCGAGGACGCCGAGCACGCATGACCAGAGCGTTGCCATACGGCGGCCGATGCGATCCGAGAGGATGCCGAAGACCAGATAGGACGCAATCCCCAGGAGAGTGCCGACCGTGAGGACGATCGTCGAGACGCTGAGGGACACGCCGAGGTTTTGGCGGAGGAAGGTCGGCGCGAAGGTGATGTAGGAGTAGCTGGCGGCGAAGACACCGGTGGTGCAGACGGTGAGGAAGACTGCGCCGAGCACGATGCGGCGGGGGCCTGCGCCGGTCTCCAGCGGGGGCTTTGCGGCGCGGGGAGTGTCTTCTTCCCCTCCCTCCCCTCTTTTCTTCGCGTCGCGGGCGGCGCGCCAGAGCTTCGACTCGGGGAGCCGGAATGCTGCGCCGGCCGCAATGAGCAGGCACATGGCGCCGATCACGAGGAATCCCCAGCGCCACCCGGAGTTCGAGCCGAGGGACGAAATCGTGATGAAGAGGATGAGCTGGGTCAGGAGCGTTCCTGCGATGAACATGCCCTGCAGAACCGATCCCATGAACCCACGTTTGGGCGACTTCCAGCTCTCCGAGAACATCGCGAAGATCACCCCGAAGGCGCCGCCCATGGCGAGGCCGGCGAGCACCCGGGTGATGACGAAGATGTCGAAGCTCGTCACCAGGGCGCCGGCGATGGCGAGGACCGAGTAGGTAGCCGTGAAGGCGACGTAGGTTGGGCGCCTGCCCCAGCGGTCGGCGATCCAGCCGAACAGGAAGCCGCCGGCGATGGAGGCGAGGCTCTGGGCGGTGATGGTCGCGACGACGGCCGCATTGGTGACGCGGAAGGACGCCGCAAGATCGCCGAGCGGGTAGCTCAGGAGGTTGAGCTCCATGCTTTCGATGAGGGCGCCCACGATCGCGAACAGGAGCACGAACCTGCGCTCGGCTGGGGTGTAGGCGGTGGCTGCGGTGAGGGCCGCGGGTCTCTGCGCCATGGTGGCTGCCTGCGGACTGGTCTGTTTGGTCATTGGGGTCCCTGCTTCCTTGGAGGGATGCTGCCGGAATGGATGATGATGCGGGTCGGGTTCAGCTTGCGACCATCTCGTGCTGCATGGTCCCGATGCCCTCGATTGTCGTGGTGAGGACCTCCCCCGGGGACAGGTATAGCTGGGGCGAGCGGCCGAGGCCGACTCCCTCCGGGGTCCCGGTGAAGATGAGGTCTCCGGGCAGCAGCGTGACGATGCCCGAGATGTAGGAGACCAGTTCGGGGATGCTGAAGACCAGGTCGGAGGTGCGGGAGTCCTGCCTCACCTCGTCGTTGACGAGGGTCGAGACTCGCAGATCATTCGGGTCGTCGAACTCATCGAGCGTGACGAGCATGGGGCCGATGGGGGCGAACCCGGGGAAGGACTTGCCCATGCTGAACTGTGCGGGCGAGCCGGTGTTCTGAACGGTGCGGTCCGAGAGGTCCTGGCCGGCGGTGAAGCCCGCAACGTAGGACCACGCGTCGGCTTCGGAGACGTTGCGCGCAGCTGCCCCGATGACGGCCACGAGCTCGACCTCCCAGTCGACGGTGTCGCCGGAGAGCTGGATCTGCCCGGTGGGGCCGGTGATCGAGCTCTGGAATTTGGTGAAGATCATTGGCTTGGGCGGCAGGGGGAGGTTGGACTCTTTGGCATGGCGGGCGTAGTTGAGCCCGATCGCGAAGACCTGGCGTGGGGCCGGGACGGGGGCACCGAGGTCCGCGGTGGCAAAGGGGTGTGCCTCGCCTGTTGCGGTGCGCGCCCACTCGGCGAAGGCCTTCCAGTCATCGAACACTGATTCGGGTGCGGGACCGAAACGGCCGTCACTGGCGGCTTGGACGTCGATCGCGCCTTCATCGGTGATGATGACGAGTCGGTTGCGGAGATTGGCGATGCGCATGGATCCTCCTGGTCTGGCTGGGAATTGGGGTCAGCGGGAGCGGAGCTCGAAGAGCAGGTCGAAGGTCCGCGGCGGCCCGGCTGCACGGGCTGCGCCCTGATCAGCGAGGGTGGCAGTCACGTGTGCCGCCAGCTCCTCGCTGTCGACCCCGGTCTGAAGCTCGACCAGCACCAAGAGGGCTTCGGCCTGCTCCTGGGATGAGGACCGGCCCTCCTTCGTGTTGTCCTTGGCCGCGCTGATCTGGGCATCGGGTTCGTAGAGCGAGCCGCCGTGCATCTGATGGGCTGCGATGGCCGCGGGGAATATCTGGTCGCGCAGGGCGCTGCGGAGGGAGCTGATGTCGCTGGACGGTTCGAGCTCGATGGCAAGCACCCGTCCTGACGATCCCTCCCCGGCCACGACAGTCGTCGCGCAGACGGCGCGGCGGAACTGTCGGAACAGCGGTACGACGCGGCGAGTGAGGTCGGTGGGGTTGTCGAGCCGGCGGAGGTACTCCGGTGAGGCGAGCACCGTGGGGTCTTCTGTCTCGTAGACCGTGAGGTAGTCGACGTTTCCGGGGTAGGGCTGATCGACCGCGACGAACCGCCGGGCACGGAGGAAGCCCGGGGTCGACACCCTCTCGGGGAGGTGCTGGAAGTTGTACCAGTCCTCGTAGATCGGGACGTCTTCGGAGGCGACAGTGATCCAATTGACCATCGCGCCCTGGCCGAGGACCGACTCGAAGCGGGGGGAAGCAGCTGTCTGCGGCACAGAGGTGGCCGAGCTCATCTCAGAACGCGCCGTTGCGGATCTGGAACTTGGTCGGCTTGCCGATGCTCGGGCCGGACTGGGCGACCCACTCTGCGACGACGTCGATCATCTCGTGCAGCGTCGTCGTGGGGAACCCGAACTCGCCCTGCAGCACCGAGCCGTCCAGGACATAGGCCGTCCCGCTCTCGGTGCCCTCGAAGACCGGGGCCTTTCCGAGCCGCTCTCCGAACCGCTCCGCGAGCCATCGGATCGAGACGATCTCGGGGCCGGTGATGTTGAGCTTGCGCGGCGGGGTGTCGGCAAGGCCGAGGGACCGGATCGCGTACGCTGCGACGTCCCGCTGCCAGATGACGCTCGCGTGCCCCATCTCCAGCGGGATCGGCTGCCCGTCCTGGACCGCCTGCGCGATCTCCCGGAGAACCCCGTAGCGGGTCTCGATCGAGTAGCCGAGCCTGAAGAGCAGCAGGGGCGTGCCGTTCTTGCGGGAAAAGTGCTCGAAGACGCGCTCACGGCCGAGGCAGGATGCCGCGTACTCCCCGATCGGCCCGGACGGGTCCTCTTCGCGTGAGCCGCCCGTGGCAACGTCGGCGAGCGGGTAGGTGACCAGGGTCGAGAAAGCGACGATCCGCGAGTCGCGGAAGCGCTGTGCGACCCGTCCCGGGAGGTAGGAGTTCATCATCCAGGTCAGGTGCTCGTTGCCCACGGTGTCGAACTTCTTGCCGGCCATGAAGATCACATTCGCCGCATCGGGGAGGGCATCGAGCTGAGCATCGTCGGTGAGGTCAGCCGGGACAGTGGTGACCCCGTACTTCTCGAGCGAGTCCCGGGCAGCCTGGTCGGAGAAGCGCGCGATGCCGTAGACCTTCTTGTCGAGCCCTCCCTCGTCGATCGCCCGCTGGGCCATGATCGCGACGGACGGTCCGACCTTGCCCCCGACACCGAGTACCGCGATGTCGCCGTCAAGCCGTGCGATGTCCTCGATGAGGCCCGGGGTGGGGGTGGTCAGATCCGCTTCGATCTTCTCGATGGTGGTCTTCATCGTCCGGCTCCTTCGCCTTGGTGTTGCTGGGATGTTCCTCCAGCATGCGCTGTGAAATCCATCAGGAATAGCCGCATTTTCCCAACGTTGGGTCTATTCTCATGTGATGGTTTCACAATCGCGGCTTCCGTACGCGCCTGATGTCGATGCACTGACCGATCGTGCCGTCGCGCTGATGTGGGCCGTCTATCCGGGCTACTCGCCTGACCGGCTCGAGAAGAGCGAACTCGTTCCGTCGGTCCGGAGCAACATCGAACTCGCCATCGAGGTCGTCCGACGCGACCAGCCCCCGAGCTATCGTGAACTGGCCCACGCGCGCTCCCTCGGCGTGCGCCGGGCCAGCCAGTCCGTCCCGCTCGAGTCCGTCATCCAGGCCTACCGCTCCACGGAGCGGGTGATCATTCTGGACCTGTTCTCCGACGCGCGGTCGTGGCCCGCCGATCAGGCGAACCACTATGCGGATCTGGTCATCACGATCTTCGACCTGCTCACTGACGAGATGATCAACTCCTACCGTGAAACCTCCACCGCGATCGATGCCGCGAGGCAAAGGGTGGAAAACGAGCTGGTCGGATCGGTGGCCTCGGGACTGCCGGTCGAACGCGATCAGATTGCCGGCTGGGCCCGGATCCTGGGCATCAGCCCCTCTTGGCCGTGGTTCGCTGTCGCCCTGCTGGCGGAGACGGCAGACGAGCCCGCCCAGCTCGACCTGCAACGGTTGCGGCGACGTCTGGCCGCGAAACTCAAGCCCCTCGCTTCGGCGCTGCTCTTCGGCGACGTCGGGACGATGACTGTGGGCCTGATCTCCCCCCACGGAGGCGCAGACAGGGCAGTCGAGGCACTCTCGGCAGCCATTGCCTCCTTCGATGGGGACTCGCGAGTCGTCTGCGGTGTCGGGGAGGAAGTGGCTGGGCTGGACCGCGCGGGAGAGTCCTGCCGCCAGGCTGCCGACTCGGCTCGGGCCGCTGTCGTCCGAGGAGACGGGGCGTCCGTCGTCGAGTACCGGAACGCGCTGCTGGAGGTCATCATCAGCGGCAGACCTGCGGCCGCGGATGCGCTCGTCGCCTCACGCATCGCGCCGCTGTTCCCCTATCCGCATCTTCTGGAGACGCTCGAAACACTGCTCTACGAGGATCTGTCGCAGTCACGGACAGCGCGTCGAATGTTCGTGCATGTCAACACCGTCGGCCACCGAGTCAGGAAGATCGCGGAGCTGACAGGCCACGACCCTACCCGCACTCCGGACATCATAGAGATGGCCCTTGCCCTTCGCTGGGCACAGCTGACGGGAGCAGTTCGAGCTCACCGCGGGCCATCGCCATCCGCGCAGCCGCCGAAGTAGACGGAAGACAGATCCCTGCCGCGCCGTGGACTTCCCGAAAGCGGCCCGCACCGGGCAGGGAATACCTCGGTCCGGTTACGCCGCCCTGAGGTACCCGTGCTCGCGGACCAGCTCGAGGATGGCCGATTCCGCGGCGCGGGTCCTGGCGAGCCGCTGGTGCTCCGTGGGGACAGCGATCCAGTAGGTGCGCTCTATCCTCGTCCCCTCGATGATCCGCACCAGCCTGTCGTCCTGTGCGGCGACGAAGTCGGGGAGGGCGGCGACCCCGAGACCGGCCACGGCGGCCATCCACTGCCCGGTCACATTGTTGGTCTGGATCGCCGGGCGCACCCCGGGAAGTGCGGTGTCGAGGAACCGCAGGGCGGGGATGTCCAGGAGCGAGTCGACGTAGCCGATCACCGGATGCGCGCCCAGATCGGCGAGGCTGGCGGGTTGTCCGGCGCGGGAGAGGTAGTCGGGGCTCGCGTAGAAGCTCAGCCCGTATCTCGCCAGCACCCTCGATTGCACGCCTCTGGTCGTCGGCTCCTCGAGCGCGATCCCGATGTCGAACTCGCGGGTGGCCAGCAGATTCAGGCGCGTCGCCGTGACGACCTCGACCGTGAGGTCCGGGTAGGCGGATCGTAGTCCGCCCAGCCCGGGGGAGAGCACAAACGCGCCGAACCCGTCCGGGGCGGCGATCCGCAGCGTGCCCGACAACCGCCCGCGGGCCGAGCCAAGCTCCTCAGAGGCGGCCAGGAGCGACGATTCGATCGCCTCTGCGTGGACGACCAGCCGCTGCCCGGCCTCAGTGAGCTCCCAGCCGCTGGGCGTGCGGTCGAACAGGCGCGTCCCCGCGGCCCGTTCCAGCTGAGTCACCCTCCGGCCCACGGTCGTGTGCTCGACGCCCAGCCCCCTGGCGGCAGCGACCAGCCTCCCCGTACGGGCGACCTCCAGGAAGAATCGAAGGTCATCTGATTGGATCACGCCCTCAGTCTACGAACCGGTGTGCATCCATGCACAGCGATGCGCCAATGTGTGCCTTGCCCAGCATCTCGTCTGCACAGAGACTGGAAGTCGCTCCCGGCGCCGTGAATTCCCCGCCGGGCCTCACCCCTCACCGGAGGATCCCATGACTTTCCACATTGCTCTGCCGCGCACCATGAAGATCGGCGCCGGCGCCGTCCGAGAACTCGGCGATGTCATCGCCGAAATCGGCGCGCGCCGCCCACTCATCGTCACCGATCCGTTCATGCAGAAGTCCGGGACCGCCGACATCGCCCTCCAGGCCCTGCATGAGAACGGCTTCGAGGCCGCGGTCTTCGCCGAGACCGTCCCCGACCCTACGACGGACTCACTCGCTGCCGGACTCGCGGCGGTCAGGCAGCACGACGCCGACGTCCTGGTGGGCCTCGGCGGCGGCAGCTCGATCGATACCGCCAAGGCGCTGGGCTTCCTCTCCAAGCGGGGCGGGCCCATGCGCCAGTACAAGGCGCCAAGGCGGAACACCGGTCCCTCGCTCCCTGTCGTCGCGGTCCCCACGACGGCGGGCAGCGGGTCCGAGGCGACCCAGTTCTCCATCATCAGCGACTCCGAGACGAACGAGAAGATGCTCTGCGCCGGCCCTGCATTCCTGCCTGTCGCCGCCGTCGTGGACTACGAACTCACCCTCTCGATGCCGGCCCGGCTCAGCGCCGACACCGGCATCGACGCGCTCACCCACGCCATCGAGGCCTACGTGAGCCGCAAAGCCAACCCCTTCTCCGACGGCTTCGCCCTGGCCGCGATCTCCGCTATCGGCGGCAACCTCCGCGAGGTCTACAAGAACGGATCGAACAGGGATGCCCGGGAGGCCATGATGCTGGCCGCCACCCAGGCCGGCATCGCGTTCTCCAATTCGAGCGTCGCCCTCGTCCACGGGATGAGCCGCCCTCTTGGCGCCCACTTCCACATCGCCCATGGGCTCGCCAATGCCATGCTCTTCCCCACCGTCACCGAGTTCTCAATCGCCGGTGCGGAAACCCGATACGCCGACTGCGCCCGCGCCCTCGGAGCCGCCGGCCCCCAAGACGACGACGAGGCGGCCGCCAAGGCGCTCGTCGCCGAACTCCACGCCCTCAACTCGGACCTGGGCGTCCCCACACCCCAGTCCCACGGAATCAGCGCGGGCGACTGGCACCGACTGCTCCCCCTCATGGCCCAGCAGGCCCTCGCCTCGGGCTCCCCGGACAACAACCCCGTCGTGCCGGACGCGGCTGAGATCGAGAAGCTCTACGCCAAGATCTACGCCTGACCCGCCCCCCAAAGATCCACCCAAACAGGAGCAAAAATGACCATCACGACGATTCCGCATTTCCTCAACGGCGAAGAGACGACCGGCCTCGGCGAGCGGACCCAGCCAGTGTTCAACCCGGCGACCGGCGAACAGACCGGTGCCCTGTGCCTGGCAGACCGTCAGGACCTGGAGGCCGCGGTCGCCGCCGCAAAGAAGGCCTCCGAATCCTGGGGCGACATCTCCCTGGCCAAGCGCACCGCCGTCCTGTTCCGGTTCCGCGAGCTCGTCGCGGCCCACACCGATGAGCTGGCCGCGATCATCACATCCGAGCATGGCAAGGTCCTCTCCGACGCCAAAGGCGAGATCGGCCGCGGCCTGGAGGTGATCGAGTTCGCCTGCGGCATCCCGCAGCTGCTCAAGGGCGACTACTCCGACCAGGCCTCCACCGGCATCGACGTCTTCTCCTACCGCCAGCCCGTCGGCGTTGTCGCCGGCATCACCCCGTTCAACTTCCCCGTCATGGTCCCGCTGTGGATGGCACCGATGGCGATCGCGACCGGCAACGCCTTCATTCTCAAGCCCTCGGGCCGCGTCCCGTCTGCGGCCATGCTCCTCGCCGACCTGTGGAAGCAGGCCGGGCTGCCGGACGGCGTGTTCCAGGTCCTCCACGGCGACCGGGAGACCATCTCGGGCCTACTCACCCACCCGGACGTCGACGCAATCTCCTTCGTCGGCTCCACCCCGGTGGCCAAGCACATCGTCGAGACCGCCACCGCCCACGGCAAGCGCGTCCAGGCCCTGGGCGGGGCGAAGAACCACGCCATCGTCCTCCCGGACGCGGACATGGACAACGCCGCCGACCACCTCGCCGCCGCCGCATTCGGCTCCGCCGGCCAGCGCTGCATGGCGATCTCCGTCGCGGTCGCCGTCAGCGACGCGGCCGACCTGCTGGTGAAGAAGGTCGAGGAGCGCGCCCTCGCGGTCAAGGTCAAGAACGGCACCGAGCCCGACGCCGACATGGGCCCGGTCATCAGCCCCGAGTCCAAGGCATTCATCATCAAGACCATCGCCGAGGCCGAGCACGCCGGAGCCGCAATGGTCGTAGACGGGCGCGACCTCGTCGTCGCCGGCCACGAAGACGGATTCTGGGTCGGCCCGACCGTCATCGACCACGTCCAGACCGAGATGAGCGCCTACACCGAGGAGATCTTCGGCCCCGTCCTCGTCGTCGTCCGCGTCGAAGACCTCGAGGAAGGCATCCGGCTCATCAACGCCAATCCCTACGGCAACGGCACCGCGATCTTCACCACCAATGGCGCCGCCGCCCGCAAGTTCCAGCGTCAGGTCCAAGTCGGCATGGTCGGGGTCAACGTCCCGATCCCTGTCCCGGTCGCCTACCACTCCTTCGGCGGCTGGAAGAACTCCCTCTTCGGAGACAAGCACATCTACGGCCCCGAAGGCGTGTCCTTCTACACCCGCGGCAAGGTCATCACCCAGCGCTGGCCCGAGCCAACCCACGCCTCAGGCGCCTCCTACAACTTCCCCTCCAACTAGAAAACGCCCCCGAGCCGACTTCACACAGGGGGGCATACGAGCTGAGGAAGCAAAGCCCATCTGGCGCGGCGGCCCGTCATCTGTGGAGCCGCCGCGCTTCCTCCGCAGATCTGCAGCCAGTTCCCCGATCGCCCCAGCCAGCCGTGTTCGCCCATAACCCATCCGGCCCGGGCACACCCACCGGTTCAGAGCCTGGGATGCTGTTTGGAGAGGTGCCGATAGATGGTGGGGCGGGTGACACCGAACTCTGCGGCAATCTGCGCCACGGTGTGGGCGCGCTTCCCGTCGGGCCCTGTCTCCTCGTACATCTGGCGCGCCAGGCGCACCTGCCGCGGCCCGAGCTTGGGCTTCTGCCCGCCAGTACGGCCGCGGGCCCTGGCCGCGGCGAGGCCGTCCCGGGTCCGCTCGGACATCAGGGCGTGCTCGAACTCGGCAATCGCACCGAGGATGTGGAAGAACATCTTCCCCACCGCGGTCGAGGTGTCGATTCCCTGGTCCAGCACCACGAGGTCCACGCCCTTGGCTTGGAGCTGCTTCGAGAGTTCGATCAGGTTCTCCAAAGACCGGCCGAGCCGGTCCAGCTTCGTCACCACCAGCTGGTCCCCCGCCCGGTTCGCCGAAAGCAGCGCCTTCTCCAGCCCTGGCCGAGAAGCGAGCTTCCCGGAGACCGAGTCCACGAAGACCTGCTCGCACCCAACTGCAGCGAGGGCATCACGCTGGGCGTCCACATGCTGGTCCCTCGTCGACACCCTCCCATACCCCACACGCATGCCGGAGCTGTATCGAATAACTGGGGAAAGCATGGCGTAGGCGCGTACACGATAAGCATCACAACCTGAGTCCACGAAATCCGCGGCAGGACGGGAGCAGTCCGGCGGTGTCTCATAAACGATCGTTCGCGTACAAGAACGGGTACACGGGCGTTCTCGAAGATTGGACGAGGACAGAAGCGTCGTCTAACGCCCCGAGCGCCAGGCGAGTTCCGGCGCCCCGAGACCAGCCCTAGTCGACCCGGGAATGCGCCCCCAGCGCATGGAACGCCTGGTCGTGGTACACGAGCGGCGCGCCCGGGCGCCCCTGCGCGAGCACCTCGAGCACGGTCGCGGCCAGCAGGACGGAGGCGCCCACGGGCACCCGGTGGGTGATGGCGCAGCGCAGGGCCCAGGGGGCGGCGCGGAGCCAGGGCTCGCCGGTCGGCAGGGCCTCCCAGTCCATCGCGTCGGTGAAGCGGGGCGAGCCGGGAGTCGCGAACGTGCGGACCAGGTCGACCTGGCCGGCGTCGACGAGGTGCACCAGGACCGTCTCGGCCTCCGCGATGTGCACGGCCGAGCGGCCGCCGGAGACGGAGAAGGCCAGCGAGGGCGGGTCCACCGCCACGGAGGCGACCGAGGACGCGGTGAGCCCGACCGGCCCCTCGGGGCTCGCGGCCGTCACGACCGCCACGCCCGCGGGATGGGAGCGGAACGCGTCCCGGAAGAGGGCGGAGTCGGCGCCGGAGACGCTGAGGAAGGTCGGGGTCACAGTCATGCCTGGTCTTTCGTCGGGGCGCCCGAGCACCTCGGGGCCTCCTACGACGCTAGGACCTCAACAATCGTTGAGGTCAATCGAACGTGACCATTGTCACCCCTCACGGCTCGAGTGCGGAGGCCCCGGACGTGCCGAGCCTGTCGTCCGGGTTGACGAGGCTGCAGGTCGAGAGCGAGAGGCAGCCGCACGCGATGCACCCGTCGAGCCGGTCCCGCAGGTGCTCGAGCCGGGCGATCCGCTCGTCGATCTCGGCTCGCCACGCCCTCGAGAGCCGGCCCCAGTCCTGCTGGGTGGGCACGCCGTCGTGCGGAAGCAGCCCGAACGCCTCCGCGACCGTGGCCAGCGGGATGCCGGCCCGCTGGGCGGCCTTGATGACGGCCACGCGCCGCAGGATGGAGCGCGGGTAGCGCCGCTGGTTGCCGGAGGTGCGGCGGCTGTGGATCAGCCCCTGCCGCTCGTAGAAGTGCAGCGCGGAGACCGAGAGCCCGCTCCGCGCCGCGAGCTGGCCCACGGTGAGCTCCTCGGCCTCGCCGCTACCCGTCTCCATCGCGGTCCTCCTCCCCCATCCAGGCTCCGCGCCGCCGCGTGAACCCGAACCGGTCCAGGTCCGCCGCTGCGCGCACGACGGCGTCCCCGGCCCGCCGCCGCGCCTGGCCTTCCAGCTCGCCCACCTCTGGATACCGGGAGGAGAAGTGCGTCAGCACGAGGTTCCGGGCGCGCGCGGCGCCTGCAATCGCGCCGGCCTGCCCGGCGGTGAGGTGGAGGTACTGCTCGGCGAGCGCGGCGTCGTCGTCGCTGAACGTGCACTCGGCGACGAGGAGGTCGGCGTCCTCGGCCAGCGCCACGGCGCCCTCGCACGGGGCGGTGTCCATGACGAAGGCGAACCGCTGGCCGCGGCGCGGCACGCTCACGTCCTCGATCCGCACACCGCCGAGGCGGCCCTCGCGCTGCAGCCGCGCTACGTCCGGGCCGTGGATGCCGGCGGCGGCGAGCCGCTCCCGCACGATGGTGCGCCCGTCCGGCTCCGCGAGCCGGTAGCCGAAGGTGTCGATGCGGTGCCGGAGGGGCTCGACGGTGAGCCCCGGGGCGATCTCCCCGGCCGCCCCGTGGGGCACGAGGCGCAGGTCGATCCCGGGCGTCGAGACGGCGACGAGGGCCCGGACCGTCTCCTCTCCGGAGGCGGGGTAGTGCAGCTGGACGGGATGCTCCACACGGTCCAGCGCCATGCGGGAGAGCACGCCGGGCAGCCCGTAGCAGTGGTCGCCGTGCACGTGGGTGAGGCAGATGCGCGTCACCTTCGTCGCGGCCACCCCGGCATGGATCATCTGGCGCTGCGTGCCCTCGCCCGGGTCGAAGAGGATCCCCTCGCCGTCCCAGAGCAGGAGGTAGCCGTTGTGGTTGCGGGCGCGCGTGGGCACCTGCGACGCGGTGCCGAGGACCACGAGTTCGCGCATCTGCCCAGTATCGCCCGCCCGGCGTCGCCCGCCCGGCCTCGCCGCGGCGTCAGTACTTGCGCAGGTCGAGGGCGCCCTGGCCGTGCCAGGCGGCGCGGAGAGCGTTGACCACGGCCAGGATGATCCCGTCCACGGCCTGCGTGGAGCGGCCGAGGACCCGCAGCGCGAACCCGGGCACGGGCAGGGCCGAGACGCCGCCGAGGAGGTCGCCGGCGCGCTCGGCGAGGAGCTTCCGGGCCAGGCCCACGGTCTCCTCGCCCGCGCGCGGGTCGATTACAAGCATCGAGCCCAGATGCGAGCGGCCCTCGAGCAGCCCGAGGCTCGCGATGCCGTTCCTGCTGGCCGCGGGCTCAAGGATGAGGTTGTCCAGCGCCACGGGCCGGCCGCCCATGCTGACCTCGGTGCGCAGGCGGAGCCGCTCGTAGCCGAAGGGCGCCCCGGACGGCGACCACCCCGGCGTCACGACTTCCGCCATGACGAGGCTCGCGGACGGGTCCATGTCGATCCGCGTCTCCTGCTCGTAGCGGGAGGCGCGGTAGGCGATGAGCTGGTCCGGGAGGTAGTCGAGCCGGGCGCCGGGCCCGAGCCGCACGGTGAGGTCCTGGACGGCCCGGTCCCGGGGGGTGCGGTAGACCTTGGTCGCGGCTTGGGTGGTGAGCAGCAGCTGGGCGCCGTCCTCCACGGTGACGTCGAGGCGGTACCGGTCGCCGTCCAGGTACGCCCCGCCGGGATTGACCACGACGTACGTCACCTGCCCGCTCCCGTCCAGGTACATGGGCCGCAGAACGCGGAGCGCCCCGCGGTGGTACTGCGCGGCGGCCACCGACCGTTCCCCGCGCCGGCCGATCACGAGGTCGAGCTCGCCCCGGGCGAGCAGGCTCATACGAGGTCCATCATGAGGACGTCGTGCTTGAGCCAGTGGATCACGCGCTCGAGGCCCTCGTCCGTCTTGAGGTTCGTGAAGCAGAAGGCCTTCTCGCCGCGGAATTCCCGCGAATCCGCCTCCATCACGGCCAGGTCGGCGCCCACGTGCGGGGCGAGGTCCGTCTTGTTGATGATGAACAGGTCCGACTTGATCATGCCCTGGCCGGCCTTGCGCGGGATCTTCTCCCCCTGCGCCACATCGATGATGTAGATGGAGAAGTCCACGAGCTCGGGGCTGAACGTCGCCGAGAGGTTGTCCCCGCCGGACTCGATGAAGATCACCTGCAGGTCCGGGTGGGCCTCGATGAGCCCGTCGACGGCCGCCTGGTTCATCGAGGTGTCCTCGCGGATCGCGGTGTGCGGGCAGCCGCCGGTCTCCAGCCCGACGATCCGGTCGAGCGGCAGGACGCTCGTGTGCGCGAGGATCTTGGCGTCCTCGACCGTGTAGATGTCGTTCGTGATGGCGGCCATGGAGATCTCGTGGCTGAGGGCGCGGGTCAGGCGCTCCACGAGCTGGGTCTTGCCGGCTCCCACTGGGCCGCCGATTCCGATCTTCACCGCGTGCATGCTGCTGTCCTTCCTGGTTCGTGATCTGGGGGCGCCGCGGCGCCCGACGGCCCGGTCAGCTCATGAAGAGCCGGGCCCGCTGGGTCTCGTGCTGCATCTGGGCGATCTCGAGCCCCGGCGGCACGCCGCCGAGGTCCCTGCGGTCGAGGCCCCCGATCCGGTGCGCCGCCGCGTCGACGCGGGGCCGCAGGGCCGCGAGGACGCGCTGCCCCGCGTTCTGGCCCAGGGGCACACCGCGGACCGCGTTCTGCGTGAGGGCCGTGACGGTGGAGAACAGGTAGGAGCGGACCAGGACCTCCACCGGCGCACCGTGGTCCACGCCGATGAGCGCGAACGCGATGGCCTGGTGCCCGCGGCAGCGCCCCTCGTCCACGAGCCGCCCGTACTGCTCGAGCCGCGGCCCGGGGAGCGCGTTCCGGCCGATCTCGATGAGCCGCCGCCCTATGGTCACCCCCGCCGTGCGGAGCTGGAGCGGGAGGGCCTGGGCGTGCATGAGGGCGTCGAGGTCCTCGAGGTCGTCGGCAGCCGCTGCGGATTCACGGCCGACGCCGGCACTCGCCTCGGCGGCGAGGCGCACCGCGAGCCCGTCGGCGGGCACGAGCTGGTGGTCGAGGAACTGCTCGAGCCAGCCGCGGAAGCTCGCCTCGTCGTGGACGGCGCCCCGGTCGAGGTAGGTCTCGAGCCCGAAGCTGTGGGCGAAGGACCCGGTGGGCAGGGCCGAGTCGCACAGCTGCACCAGCGGCAGGAGCCAGTCCATCGTGCAGTCCGGCCCTTCAGTGGGTGTGCCCGGCGTGGCGGAACGGCACCGGCATCACGCGATCCTGCCGCGCGTAGGGGACGCGGTGGTGGTCGAGGTAGTCCTGGACGGTGTGGTCGTACTGGACCACCATGACCTCCGCCCCGTACTCGGAGCCGGCGTCGAAGAACTGCGCCTGCAGGTGCCGGTTGCCGAGCGCGTGCGCGGTCACGCCCATCTCGTGGATCGACCGCGGGGCGATCACGAGCACGTCCGTGGCCTCGACGGAGACGACCACGAGGCCGTGGTCGTCGCGCACGAGGATGTCGCCGTCGCGCAGGTCGCCGTCCGGCCCGGGGGGCGCGGAGAGCCGGAGCCCGATTTCGCGGCCGTGGTCCGTGGTCACGCGCTGGATGCGCCGCACGAGCGCGGCGCTGGGCAGCACGACCCTCTCCACGTGCGCGCGCTCGAGTTCCGCTGGATCGAGCTGCGCGAGGTTCCCGGCGATGCTCTCGACGATCACTGGTTTCCGCCTTCTCTCTCGTGGCCGGCTCTTCGGGACACGGTGGCTCAGAAGAGGAAGTAGCGCTGGGCCATCGGCAGGACGTCCACCGGTTCGCAGGTGGCCTCCTCGCCGTTGACCCGGACCTCGTAGGTCTCGGGGTCCACCTCGATCTGCGGCGTCTCCCCGTTGAACTTCAGGTCCGACTTGCGCAGGTTCCGGATGCCGCGCACGGCCCGGACGCGCTTGCGCAGGCCGAGGGCCTCGGGGACGCCGGCGTCCACGGCCGCCTGGGACATGAAGGTGATCGAGGAGGCGTGCACGGCCGTGCCCATCGCGCCGAACGAGGCGCGCATGGTCTGCGGCTGGGGCGTGGGGATCGACCCGTTCGAGTCGCCCATGAGGGAGCTGACGATCTGGCCGCCCTTGAGGACCGCGTACGGCTTGACGCCGAAGAACGCCGGGTCCCACAGGACGAGGTCCGCGAGCTTGCCCACCTCGATGCTGCCGATGTACTCGGCCACGCCGTGGGCGATGGCGGGGTTGATCGTGTACTTGGAGATGTACCGCTTGATGCGGAAGTTGTCCCCGCGGGCGCTGTCGGCGGCGAGCTTGCCGCGCTGGGCCTTCATCTTGTCCGCGACCTGCCAGGTGCGGATGATCACCTCGCCCACGCGGCCCATGGCCTGCGAGTCGGAGCTCGTGATCGAGAAGACCCCCAGGTCCTGCAGCACGTCCTCGGCGGCGATCGTCTCGGGGCGGATCCGCGAGTCCGCGAAGGCCACGTCCTCGGGGATGTCGGGGTTGAGGTGGTGGCAGACCATGAGCATGTCGAGATGCTCTTCCTCGGTGTTGCGGGTGTAGGGCAGTGTGGGGTTGGTCGAGGCCGGGAGCACGTTGGGCAGCCCGGCGATCCGGATGATGTCCGGGGCATGCCCGCCGCCCGCGCCCTCGGTGTGGTACGTGTGGATGACCCGGCCGGCGATCGCCGCGATGGTGTCCTCGACGAAGCCGCCCTCGTTGAGCGTGTCCGTGTGGATGGCGACCTGGACGTCGTAGTGGTCCGCGACGCGCAGCGAGGCATCGATGGCCGCGGCAGTGGCGCCCCAGTCCTCGTGGACCTTGAGCCCGATCGCGCCGGCCTCGATCTGCTCGGCGAGCGGCTCGACCGAGCTCGCGTGGCCCTTGCCGAGGAAGCCCACGTTGAGCGGCACGTCCTCCACCGCCTTGAGCATGTTCGCGAGGTTCCACGGTCCGGGGGTGACGGTGGTCGCCTTGGTGCCCTCGGCGGGGCCCGTGCCGCCGCCGATGAAGGTCGTGATCCCCGAGTTCAGGGCGGTGGCGAATTGGTCGGGGCTGATGAAGTGGATGTGGGTGTCGATGCCGCCGGCGGTGACGATCCGGCCCTCGCCGGAGATGACCTCGGTGCTGGGCCCGATCACGATCGTCACGCCGTCCATGATGTTCGGGTTGCCGGCCTTGCCGATCGCGAGGATGCGCCCGTCGCGCAGGCCGAGGTCCGCCTTGTAGATCCCGGTGTAGTCGAGGACGACCACGCTCGTGATGACCGTGTCGGCCACTGCGGGGTGCCCGGGGGCGGCGTCGCGCACGGTGTTGCCGTCCTGGCCCATGCCGTCGCGGATGACCTTGCCGCCGCCGAACACCGCCTCGTCGCCGTGGCCGGTGAGGTCGTCCTCGACCTCGAGAAAGAGGTCGGTGTCGGCCAGGCGCACGCAGTCGCCCCGGGTGGGCCCGTAGAGGTCCGCGTACTGGCGCCGGCTCATCTCGAAGCTCATGGAAGTCCTCCCGTGCCTGCGGTCAGTCGAGGGGCCCGTTGACGGCGTTGGAGAAGCCGTGGACGGCCCGCGCTCCCGCCATGGCCACGAGGCGGACCGTCTTCCGGTCCCCGGGCTCGAACCGGACGGCGGTGCCGGCGGGGATGTCGAGGTGGAAGCCCCGGGCCGCCGCACGGTCGAAGTCGAGGGCCCGGTTGGTCTCGGAGAAGTGGAAGTGGGAGCCGACCTGGACGGGGCGGTCGCCGGTGTTGGTCACCTCGAGCTCGACCGTCTCGCGCCCCTCGTTGCACACCACGGGGCCGTCGGCCAGGACGTATTCGCCGGGGATCATGGGCTGCTCCTATCGGATGGGGTCGTGGACCGTGACGAGCTTGGTGCCGTCGGGAAACGTCGCCTCGACCTGCACGTCGTGCACCATCTCGGGCACGCCCTCCATGACGTCCTCGCGCGTGAGGACCGTGGTCCCGTAGCTCATGAGCTCGGCGACGGTCCTGCCGTCGCGCGCCCCCTCGATGAGCTCATAGGTGATGATCGCGACGGCTTCCGGGAAGTTGAGCTTGAGCCCCCGGGCCTGCCGCCGGCGCGCGAGGTCCGCTGCCACCACGATCTGCAGCTTCTCCTGTTCGCGGGGTGTGAGGTGCACGGCTGCTCCTTGCGCTCTGGCCGGGGCGGACCCCTTCACCCTAGGACTGCCGGCGGCGGTTGTGACGGAGGGACCGGGAAACTCTCCGGGAACTCCCAGACGGGCGCCGACCACGGCCGAGGCTCGCGGCCGCCCAGCCGAAGGACCTTCTGAAAGTCAGGCGGGCTAGAGCAGGCTGGCCTCGTGCGTCTCGCCCACCGGGACGGCGGCCGAGGTGGAGACGCTGTACAGGGTGGGGCTGTGGCGCGTGACGAGGATGCCGTGGCCGAAGGCGAGGGCGTGCGGCCGGATGGACTCCTCGGCGTCGTTGAGCAGGGAGTCGCGGGCGGCGGCGTGCGGCACGGACACGGTGATGTTGAGGTTGGTCATGGCGGTCTTCCTGCCCGGGGCGTCTGCCCCCGGGATCTCCTGTGGTGCCCCTGCCCCCGTCAGAAAGCATGATGATTCGGCCGCGCGGTAGCGCCTGCCAGCGTGTTGTCGGTTGGCATCTGATTGTGAGGCCGTGGCCCCCTCCGCGCAAGCTCATGCCATCCGGTGCCGCCCGGGACGGCCCGGAGGGCGCAGCCCCCGGCCGCGGGCGTCAGTCAGTGCCGGGAATTCACCTCGTTGCGGGCGTCCGTGATGGCCTGGATGAGGCGCGCGACCATGCCCTCCACGAGCTCGAGCTGCGCGGGGGTGTACTCGGCGAGGACCGGGAGCATGTGCCGGACCATCGGGTCGAACATCTCCCGGCCCGTCTCCCGGGCGCTCGGGGTGGGGGTCACCTCGACCTGCCGGCGGTCGGTGCTCGAGTGGCGGCGCTCGAGGTGGCCCGAGGCCTCGAGCCTGTCGATCACCGAGGTCATGGCGGCGGAGCTGAGCACGAGCCGCTCGCGCAGCGCGCCGGGGGTGGCGTGCTCCCCGTGGCGCTCGGCCTCCATGACAGCGTTGAGCGCGTGGACGTCGTTGCGCGCGAGGCCGTGCTTGCGCCGCACGGTCTCGGCGTAGCGGTCCGCCTCGTTGGTGAACTTCTGCAGGAGGAACATGAGCTCGAAGCCAGGGGCCCCGCGCATCTGCTCACGGTCCCGGCTCGGGTCTGAATCATGCACGGCGGACATTCTAGGCTCGCCGCCTTCCCTGGCCGCGGCCCTGCGCCTCGCTGAGCGAGCGGTAGGCCTCGAGCGCCTCGGCCCGGCTCTCGCCGAGGTCCACGCACTCGTCGGGGTACTCGTCGGTCCCGAGCTCGGGGATCCAGGCCCTCGCGTAGGCGCCGTGCGGGTCGAACTTCTTCTGCTGCGTGCGCGGGTTGAAGACGCGGAAGAACGGGGCGGCGTCCGCGCCCGACCCCGCGACCCACTGCCAGTTGAACGGGTTCGACGCGGGGTCCGCGTCCACGAGCGTGTCCCAGAACCACCGCTCGCCGAGGCGCCAGTGGATGCCGAGGTTCTTCACGAGCAGGCTCGCCGAGACCATCCGGACCCGGTTGTGCATCCATCCGGTGGCCCACAGCTCGCGCTGCCCGGCATCGACCATCGGGAAGCCGGTGCGCCCGCGCCGCCACGCGTCGAGCAGCCGGTTCGCCTCCCGGTCGCCGAGCACGACGGCGGGCGGGGCCCCGTGCGCGCCGCCCCGCCCGGCGTCGTGCGCGCCGCCCCGCCCGGCGTCGTGCGCGCCGCCCCGGGGGGTGTGCGGGAGCCACCAGGGGTACGCGTCGAACTCGCGGCGGAGGTTCTCCGAGGCGAGGTCGGCGTGGTGGTAGAGGGTGTGCCAGGCGAACTCGCGCCAGCCGAGCTCGGAGGCGAACACGGCGCTGCCCTCGGGGGCGGCGCGGCGCCGGTCGGCCACGGCGTGCCAGACCTGGAACGGGCTCACGTGGCCCCAGCGCAGGTACGGCGAGAGGCGGCTCGTGCCGGCGCGGTCGGGGAGGTCCCGCTCGTCGGGGTACAGCGCCACCGCCGTGTCCGCGGTGTCCGGCCCCACGAAGTCCCTCAGGAGGGCCAGTCCGGCCTCCTCCCCCGGGGTCCAGGCCTCGGCGAGCGGACCGGACCAGTCGGGGTCCCGGGGCAGGAGCGCCCACGCGTCGAGGTCGTCTCCCGCGGGCACGGTCTCGGGCGCCTCGCGCTGGGGGCGCGGGATGGGGAGCGGGTGGCGGTGGTCCCGGCCCGAGAGCTCCTTCCAGAACGGGGTGAACACCTTGTAGCCCGTGCCCTGCTGGGTCACCACGTCCCACGGCTCGTGCAGGAGGGAGGCCTGGAAGCTCTCGGCCTCCCGGCCCGCGCGGCGCAGGAGCGACTTCACCGCGGTGTCGGCGCGCCGCTCGGGGCCGCCGTAGCGGCGGTTCCACGCCACGTAGCCGGCCCGCGCCTTCGCGGCCACGTCGGGCACCACGGCCCCTGCGGGGCCCCGGCGCAGCACGAGCGGCACGCCGAGGCGCCCGAGCGAGGCGCGCAGGTCCTCGAGGGCGTGGTGGAGCCACCAGCGCGCGGCGCCGCCGAGCGGCCGGATCCCGGGGGACTCCTCGTCGAGGACGTAGAGCGCCAGAGTGGGGCCGTGGGCGAGGGCGGCGCGCAGGGCCGGGTTGTCGCGGACCCGCAGGTCGTCGCGGAACCAGACGAGGGCCGGGGTGGGGGCGGAATCGGTGGAGGTCATGCGTGCATCCAGACGGAGATGATGAGGAGGGTGACGGCGAAGCCGGTGAGGTAGTTGAGCCAGAGGAAGCGGCGCCAGCCGGCGCGGGTGGCGCCGGCGCCCGGGTCCGTGACGGACCAGAACGCCCCGGCGTTGGCCGCGTACGGGAGGACGAGCACGGGGGCGAGCCGCACGAGGCCCTCCGCCCACACGGAGAGGGCGAGCAGGAGCATGCCGGCGGCGAGGTAGGCGACGACGGCGAGCCGCACGGTGGCGCGGGCACCGAACAGGGTGGCGATCGAGCCGATGCCGGCCTCGCGGTCCGGGCCGATGTCCTGCACGGCGCCGAACGCGTGGCTCGCCATCCCCCAGAGGAAGAACGCCGCGAGGACGGCAACCGCCGTGGGGCTCGCCGCGCCGCCGGCGAGCGCCAGCCCGTAGACGGCCGGGGACACGAAGTGGGTGCTGGAGGTGATGGAGTCCAGGACCGGGCGCTCCTTGAAGCGCAGGCGCGGGACGCTGTACGCGGCCACGGCGAAGAGCGAGACCGCGAGGACGGCCCAGCTCGCCGGCGTGCCGCCCGCGACGAGCGCGGCGACGAACGGCACGCACGCGCCCCACGCGGCCACGAGCGCGGCCCGGTGCATCGGCGGCGGGAGCACCGCGCCCTCGGCCCCGCCCTTGCGCGGGTTGAGGACGTCGGAGGCGTAGTCGAAGACGTCGTTCGTGCCGTACATCGCGAGGTTGTACGGCACGAGGAAGAACAGCGTGCCGACCACGAGCCGCCAGTCCACCCCGCCGCCGGCGAGCAGGTACGCGGCCGCGAACGGGTAGGCGGTGTTGACCCACGAGAGCGGGCGGGAGGAGACGAGCAGGGCCCCCGCGAGGGAGTGGCGGGCCGGGCTGGCCGGGGCGGCGGAGGCGGCGGTCATGGGCGCTCCTCGGTTCTCAGGGCGCGCGCCCTCGGCGCACGACGGCGGTCTTCCGGGCTGGCGCTGCCCCGGGCCTGCCGGGCCGTGAGGGCGCGCCACAGGAGGGGCACGAGGACGGCGGCGGCGAGTGGGTACGCGAGGTCCTCGACCGGCACGGCGCCGAGGAACAGGCCCGTGAGCGCCGAGGGGGCGTAGGCGTACAGGCCGAGGAGGATGAGCAGGTTGTCGAACACGGCGGTGAGCGCGAGCAGCACCGCGCCGCCGGCCAGGACGGCCGTCCAGGTGCCCGGCCGGCGTCGTGCGCGGCGGGACAGCAGCGCGGCGAGCGCCCCCGCCAGGGCGAGGAAGACGAGGTCGACCACGAGGTAGCTCACGGGCGGGCCCCCTGCCGCCTGGCCGCCCGGGCGGCGAGGGCGTGCTCCGCCCCGGTGTAGAGGGCGAGGGCGGTGTAGCAGAAGAACGCGAGGAAGACGGGCTCCTCGAGGGGCATCTGGGGCGCGAGCATGATCCCGGTCATGAGCGGCGAGCCCGGGTGGAGGAAGACCCCGGCAGCGATCCCGGCCGCGTCCCACGCGAGGAAGAACACGGTGCCGGCCGCGACCGTGAGGGCGGCGGCGCGGGGCGCGCGCCAGAACGCGAGGCGGAAGCGGGCGTCCAGGGTCGCCACGCCGGCGGCGGAGACGAGGAGGGCGATCAGGTAGGCCATGGGGCCTCCTGGCGGGCGGGCGGGGCCGGACGCGCCGCCGGGCTCGGCCCAGCGCCCACGGGGCCGCGCACCGGGACGAGCGCCGGGCCGACGGGGCCCGGGCGCCGCTCGCCGCGCACGCGCTTGAGCACGAGCTCGGCGCTGATGAGGCACATCGGGACGCCGATGCCGGGGCGGACGGAGGCGCCCGCGTAGAGCAGGCCCGCCACGCGCCGGCTCGCGTTGGGCGGGCGGAAGAACGCGCTCTGGCCGAGGGTGTGGGCGAGGCCGAGGGCCCCGCCGCGCCACGCGTTGACGTCCTCGGCGAAGTCCGCGGGGCCGATGGTGCGGCGCACGGCGATGCGCCCGGCCAGGTCGGGGATCCCGGCCCAGCCGGCGATCTGACCGATGGCGGCGTCCGCGATCGCCTCGACCTGCGCAGAGCCCGCGCCGCCCACGCCGCCGCGGCCCCAAGCCGGGGCCGCGGCCGTGGGGACGAGGACGAACAGGCTCTCGTCGCCGGCCGGGGCCGCCCGATGGTCCGTGGCGCTCGTGCGCGAGACGTACAGGGAGGTCGTGGCCGCGGGGGCGCGGCCGTCCCCGATCCGGGCGAAGCCATCCTGCCAGTCGCGGGAGAAGAACAGGCTGTGGTGGGCCAGCTCGGGCAGCGCCCCGCGCACGCCCAGGCAGGCCAGGACCGCGCCGGGGCCCGGGTCGCGCCGGACCCAGGCGGACTCCGGCTGGCTGCGCAGCGCCGGGGGCAGGAGCTCGGTCTCGAGGTGGTGCAGGTCCGCGGCGCCGACCACCACGGAGGCGCCGGAGCGGTGCTGGCGCCCGTCCGCGTCCTGCCAGACCACGCCCTCGACCCTGGCGCCGTCGGGGGCCGGGCCGGTGACGATGCTCTCGGCCCGCGCGCCCGTGCGAATCTGCACGCCGGCGGCGCGGGCGAGGCGCTCCATCGCGTCCACGAGGGCCGCGAAGCCTCCCTCGGGGTACAGGACCCCTTGGGTGAGGTCGAGGTGGCTCATGAGCTCGTACAGGGCCGGGGCCCGGTACGGGGTGGTGCCGAGGAACACGGCCGGGTAGCCGAGGATCTGGCGCTGCCGCGGGTCCCGGAACCGCCGGGCCACCCGCCCGTGCAGGGTCTGGCCGAGGAGCGCCGCCAGGCGCGGCAGGCGCCTGAGGACCTCGCCGTGGGCGAGCCCGCGGAGGGAGGCGAAGTCGTCGTAGAGGAAGTGGGCGAGGGCCACGGCGTAGGCGTCCTCGGCCTCCTCGAGGTACCGGGTGAGCGCTTCCCCCGAGCCGGGGTCGAGGGACTCGAACAGCGCGGCGGCGGCCTCGCGCCCGGCCGGCACGTCCACCGGGCGCTGCTCGCCCTCGAAGAACACACGGTAGCCGGGGTCGAGGCGGTGCAGGTTCAGCTCGGCGGAGGCGCTGGAGCCCATGAGCCGGAACCAGTGGTCGATCACCTCGGGCATGAGGTACCACGAGGGGCCCGTGTCGAAGAGGAAGCCATCCGCCTCCCAGCGCCCGGCGCGTCCGCCGAGCGTTGGCTGCTGCTCGAGGAGCTGGACGGCGTGGCCGTCCCGGGCCAGCAGGCCGGCGGTCGCGAGCCCGGAGATCCCGCCGCCGATCACCACCACGGCGCTGGGCCGCTGGGGCCGTCCAGGCACCCGTGCGGGGCGCTGGCGCTGGGGGCGGTTCACGCCGCCCTCCCCTCGGCCGCCGCCGGCGAGGCCCCGGCGTCGTGCGCGAACGCCGGCCCGGTCCCCGCCACCGCGGCCGCCGCGAGGCGGAGCTTGACGTGCCCCGGGACGCGGACCCGCGTGGTGACCAGCACCCGGGCGGGGCAGGCGTCGATGCGGTCGGCGAGCTCGGAGAAGAGCGAGTGGGCGAGGGCCACGGCCCGCTTCGGGCCCGGCGGGAGCATCCGCAGGCCCGGGAGGGAGGCGTCGAGGTCGCCGCGCAGGTCCGCGACGAGGGCGTGCTTCTGCTGCTCGGTCAGGCGGCGCGGGTCCACGCCGGGGAAGTAGGCGCGGCCGAGCTCCTCGCCGTCCTGGCCGAGGTCGCGCAGGAAGTTGACCTTCTGGAACGCCGCCCCGAGGCAGCGGGCCGAGTGCTCCATCGCGGCCCGGTCGGCCGGGAGCACGGCCAGACCGGCAAGGAACACGCGCAGGCACATGAGCCCCACCACCTCGGCCGAGCCGTAGATGTAGGCGCCGAGGGAGTCCTCGGAGTGGGCGTGCGGGTCGCAGTCGCGGCGCATCGAGGCGAAGAAGGGCGCCACGAGGTCGCCGCCGATCCCGGCCCGCCGCGCAGTCTGGGCGAAGGCGTGGACCACGGGGTTGGTGCTGTAGCCGAGCTCGAGGGCCAGGGAGGTCTCCTCCTCGAGCCGGCCGAGCTGGGCGAGGACCTGCGGGCCGGTGAGCCCAGCCTCGGCGGCGGCCCCGTCCACGGCTTCGTCGGCGATACGCACGAGGGCGTAGACGTTCTCGATGTCCTCGCGCTGCCCGGCGCCGAGGAGGCGGCAGGCGAGGCCGAACGAGGTCGAGTAGCGGCGGATCACCACGGCGGCGCCGGCCACGGCGGCGGCGGTGTACGCCTCGAGGGCTCCCATCTCAGCGCTCCCGGTGGAGGACGTGGTTGCAGATCCGGGTCAGCTCGGACCGCAGCGCCGGGGGGAGGTCGCCGCGGCGGGCCTCCTCGAGCGCGTCCGTGACCATCGAGTGGGCGAGGGTGAGCGCGTAGGACTCGGCGCCGCTGGCCTCGAGGGCCGCGCGGACGCGGTCGACGTCGGCCTCCTCGCCCAGCGTGGCCGTCCCGGGGGCCAGGTGGCGGGCCACGTCGGGATCCTGGCGCGCGTAGGCGGTGAGGACCGTCAGCTTGCCCTCGCGCAGGTCCGAGGTGACGGACTTGCCGGTCTGGCCGGCGTCGCCGAAGGTGCCCAGGACGTCGTCGATGACCTGGTACGCGGTGCCCACGAGCATGCCGACCCGGGCCACGTCCTCGGCACGCTCAGCGGGGGCGCCGGCGAGGATGGCGCCGAGGCGCAGCGGGGCCGCGAAGGAGTAGGCGGCCGTCTTGAGCTGCTCCATGGCGAGGACGTCCTCGACCGTGCGCTCGGCGTCGTGGGCCATGAGCACGTCGTCGAGCTCCCCGGCGGCGGCGTCGGTCACGGCGGAGTGCAGCACGTCCGCGATCCGGGGGGCGAGCTCCTCGTCGCGGCAGGCCCGGTCCGCGAGGCGGAACGCGCCGGTGAGGAGGAGGTCGCCCGCGATGACCGCGATGGAGGCGCCCAGGTGGCGGGCCTCGGCGTCGGGCAGGCCCCGGGCCGCCGCGTCCTCGCGGTACTGGCCGGCCAGGTTGGTGCGGCCGCGGCGCACGAAGTCCCGGTCGATCACGTCGTCGTGCACCACGAGCGCGCCGTGCAGGAGCTCGACGGCGGCGCCGAGGGTCGCGCAGGCCTCCACGTCGGTGCCGCCGAAGGCCGAGTAGGCGTGGAAGACGAGCTGGGGCCTCAGCCGCTTGCCGCCCTGCAGGCACTCCTCGATCCGCTCCCACAGGAGGGCCAGGCCGGGGGTGCCGGCGGTGCCGCGGGAGGTGCCCACCCAGGTCTCGAGGACCTGCTCGGTGGCCGGCCCCACCTCGTCCCACGTGAGCCGCGGGGCGGCCTCCTGGGGCTGTTCGGCCGCGGCGGCGCGGGCGCGGGTGTCGGGAAGCGTGAGACCGGGGTTCGTGGTCGCGGATCGCATGGGTCCTCCTCTGGGGGCCGTTCCCAGCCCGTCCTCTCGACTTCTTGATGTCTCGATTAACTACAAATATGATTGTCTAGGATCGTCCGGTTTGTAAAGGGGGAGCGATGCACCAGCAGGAACACACCGCCGGCGGGGCCCGGCCGAGGCCCGTGGCCGCCGCGGTCCTCACCGCCGCGTCCGCCGTCGCGGCGATCGTCCTCGCCGCGTGGGGCTCCGGAGCGTTCGGCGGGACCACCGTCCAGGACGCCGCCGGCGGGTACCTCTCCGCGACGGCCACTCCCGTGGCCCCGGCGGCAGCGGCCTTCTCGATCTGGAGCCTCATCTACGTGGGCCTGCTGGCCTACGCCGTATGGCAGCTGCTCCCCCGCGCCCTGGCCAGCGGGCGGCAGCGGGCGCTGCGCCCCTGGGCGGCCGCGTCGATGCTCCTCAACGCCGCCTGGCTCTGGGCGGCCCAGATCGGCTCCCCCTCCGTGGCGCTGCCGGTCACGCTCGTGGTCATGCTCGCCCTCCTCGCCGTGCTGTGCCGCATGCTGGTGCTCCACCTCAGCACCCCGGCCGGCTCTTTCCTAGAGTCCACGGTCTCCGACGGCACCTTCGGCCTCTACCTCGGGTGGATCTGCGTCGCCACGGTCGCCAACGCCGCAGCCCTCGTGGCCGCGCTGCTCGGCATCGCGCCCGGGGCGGCCAGGCCTGCGCTCCCCGGCGGGACCAGCGCGGCGGCGGTGGCGATCGTCGTCCTCGCCGTGGCCGTCGCCGTCGGGGTGGCCCTCGCCCTGCGCGGCCGGATCTCTCCCCTGCTCTCCTTCGCGTGGGGCCTCGCCTGGATCGCCGTGGGCCGGCTCACCGGGCCGCTCGGGATGCCCGAGGTGGGCGTCACCGCGGCGGTCGCGGCCGCCGTCGTCCTCGCCGTGGCGATCGCCGCACGCCTGCGGGCCGGGCGCCGCCCCGGCCCCACCACCGCCCGCCGTTCCAAGGAGGCCCCCGCATGAGCCGCGTCATCGCCGTCACCGGCGCCACCGGATACATCGGCGGCCGCCTCGTGCCCCGCCTGCTCGCCGCCGGCAACCGCGTGCGCGTGCTGACCCGGGACGCCTCCAAGCTCCGCGACGTGCCCTGGGGGCACGACGTCGAGGTGGTCACCGGCAGCCTCGACGACCCCACGGCGGCGGCCGAGCTGTGCGCCGGCGCGGAGGTCGCCTACTACCTCGTGCACTCGATGGGCAGCCACGCCGACGCCGACTTCCCCGCCCGCGAGCGCGCGTGCGCCGAGACGCTGGGGGCCGCCGCGCGGGAGGCCGGGGTGCAGCGGATCGTCTACCTGAGCGGCCTCAACCCGGGCACGAGGCTCAGCCGCCACCTCGCCTCCCGCACCGAGGTGGGCCGGATCCTGCTGGAGTCCGGCGTGCCCACGGCCGTGCTGCAGGCCGGTCTCGTGATCGGCTCCGGATCGGCGAGCTTCGAGATGGTCCGCCACCTCACGGACGTGCTGCCCGTCATGCCCGCGCCGCGCTGGGTGCTCAACCGGGTCCAGCCCATCGCCGTCCGGGACGCCCTGCACTACCTCGAGGCGGCCGCGGACCTTCCCTCGGACGTGAACCGGGCCTTCGACATCGGCGGCCCGGACGTGCTCACCTACGCGGACATGATGCGCGGGTACGCGAAGGCCGCCGGGCTGCGCGCGCCCGTGATCCTCGCCCTGCCCGTGCTCACTCCGTGGCTCGCGGCCCAGTGGGTCAACCTCGTCACCCCCATCCCGCGGGCCCTCGCCATCCCGCTCGTCGAGTCGCTGCAGAACGACTGCGTGGTCCGCGAGCACAGCATCGATGCCTACGTGCCCCGGCCCGAGGGGGGCCTCACGTCCTACCAGCGGGCCGTGGAGCTCGCGCTCGGGAAGATCGCCAAGGGCGAGGTCGAGACCACGTGGGCCAGCTCCTCGCCGCTGGACGCGCCGAGCGACCCGCTGCCCAGCGACCCGGGCTGGTCCGGCGGGACCGTCTTCACCGATGTGCGGACGGAGGCCTCCACCGCCCCGCCGGAGCGCCTCTGGGAGGTCGTCGAGGGGATCGGCGGCGAGAACGGATGGTACTCGTTCCCGCTCGCCTGGGCCGTGCGCGGCTGGATCGACAAGGCCGTGGGCGGGGTGGGCCTGCGCCGCGGCCGCCGCAACCCGCACCGGCTCCAGCTCGGCGAGGCCCTGGACTGGTGGCGCGTCGAGGCCCTCGAGCCCGGCCGGCTCCTGCGGCTGCGCGCCGAGATGCGCGTGCCCGGCCGCGCGTGGCTCGAGATGACGGTCGAGCCCCGCGGCACCGGCAGCACCTACTCCCAGCGGGCGGTGTTCGTCCCCCACGGGCTGGCCGGGCGGCTGTACTGGTTCTCCGTGCTCCCCTTCCACGGGGTGATCTTCCGCGGCATGGCCTCGCGGATCGCCGCGGCGGCGGAGGCGGACCGGTCCGCCGGCGGCTCCGCGCCTGCCGCCCCCGCGGCTCCTGCCGCACCCGCCTCACCCGCCGCCTCCGCGGCACCCCGAGAGGACCACCCATGACGACCTTCCGGCGGGGCCTGCGCTGGCTCTTCCCCACCCTCCTCGTCCTCGCCTGGTTCGCGCTCAGCGGGCTCGGCGGCCCGACCTTCGGCAAGCTCTCCTCCGTCTCGAGCAACGACCAGGCGACCTTCCTCCCCGCGAGCGCGGAGTCCACGGAGGTGCGCGCCTGGCAGGAGAAGTTCACGGCGTCGAACGCGATCCCCGCGCTCGTCGTCGTGGAGAAGGACGGCACGCTCTCCCGGGACGACCTGGCCGCGCTCGCCCCCCTCGCGGCCAAGCTCGGCTCCGTGGAGGGCGTGGCCCCGCCGGCCGGCGGCGCGCCCTCGAGCGTCGTCGGCCCCATCCCGTCCAAGGACGGCCGCGCGGCCGAGTTCATTGTCCCGGTCGCGGACGCGGACCAGGTCCGCACCGTCGTCTCCGGCCTGCGGGACGCGGCCGGCACCGTTCCCGACGGCCTGCGGGCCTACGTCACCGGGCCGGCCGGGCTCACGGCGGACCTCGTCTCGGCATTCGGCGGGATCGACGGGATCCTGCTCCTCGTCGCGGTCGGGGCGGTCTTCGTGATCCTCGCCCTCGTCTACCGCTCCGTGGTGCTGCCTTTCGTGGTGCTGTTCTCCGCCATCGCGGCGCTGTGCGGGGCGATCCTCGCCATCTACTGGTTCGCGAAGGCCGGGTGGATCAGCCTCAACGGCCAGAGCCAGGGCATCCTCTCGATCCTCGTGATCGGCGCGGCGACCGACTACGCGCTGCTCCTCGTGGCCCGCTACCGCGAGGCGCTCCACGCGGTCGAGTCCCGCTGGGACGCCATGCGCCGTGCCTGGCGCGCCGCGTTCGAGCCGATCCTGGCCTCCGGCGCCACGGTGATCCTGGCGCTGCTGTGCCTGCTCTTCTCCGACCTGAACTCCAACCGCAGCCTCGGCCCCATCGCTGCCATGGGCATCGCCTTCTCGCTCCTGTCCTCGCTCACGTTCCTGCCCGCGCTGCTGGTCCTGTTCGGCCGCTCCGCCTTCTGGCCGCTGCGTCCGGCGTACGACGCCGGGCACGCGGCTCCGCGGCACGCCGCACGGGCCGCGCGGGCCGGGGCTGGGGCCGCGGCCGGCCGGGGCGCGGCGGGCGGCGCGGCCGGTGCGCCCGAGGGGCTCGAAGACGTCCGCGGCCTGTGGCGGCGGGTCGGGGTCCTGATCGCCCGGCGCCCCCGCACCACGTGGATCGTGGCCCTCGTGCTGCTGTGCCTCGGGGCGGCCGGCCTCCCCCAGCTCAAGGCGAACGGGGTCGAGCAGACCCAGCTCGTGCTCACGGCGACGGACTCCGTGGACGGGCAGAAGGCCCTCGCCCGCCACTTCGACGCGGGCTCCGGCAGCCCCGTGGTGGTCGTGGCCGCCCAGGACCGGGCGGCGGACGTCCTCAAGAAGGTCCAGGACACCCCCGGCATCAGCTCGGCCTCCGTCTATGCCGGTGCCACCGCGCCCGGTGCGCCAGCCGCAGGGGCGAGTGCCGCCGTCGTGCGCGACGGGCGGGTGCTGGTCAACGCCGTGCTTGCGAGCCAGCCGGACTCCGCAGAGGCCGAGCGGACGGTGACTGACCTGCGCTCCTCGCTCGACGCCGTCGACCCGCAGGCCCTCGTGGGCGGCGTGACCGCGATCGCGCTCGACACCAACCTCACCGCCCAGGCCGACCTGCGCAGGATCATCCCCCTCGTGCTCGGGGTGATCCTGCTCGTGCTGATCCTGCTGCTGCGCTCGATCGTGGCGCCGCTGATCCTCATCGGCTCGGTGGTGCTCTCCTACGCGGCCGCGCTCGGGGTCTCGGCGCTCGTGTTCAACCGCCTGCTCGGGTTCCCCGGTGCGGATGCCGCCGTGCCGCTGTTCGGGTTCGTGTTCCTCGTGGCGCTGGGCGTGGACTACAACATCTTCCTCATGACCCGGGTGCGGGAGGAGTCTCTGGCCCACGGGACGCGGCCGGGGATCCTGCGCGGGCTCTCCCTGACCGGCGGGGTGATCACGTCTGCGGGGATCGTGCTCGCGGCGACGTTCGCGGCGCTCGGGGTCATCCCGATCCTGTTCCTCGTGCAGATCGCGTTCATCGTCGCGTTCGGGGTGCTGCTGGACACCGTGGTGGTGCGGTCGCTGCTCGTGCCGGCGGTGGCCTACGACCTCGGCCGGGCGATCTGGTGGCCCTCCCGCCTGTGGCGCGGGTCCCCCTCCTCCCCCGCGTCCCCGGCCTCCCCGGCATCCCCGGCGCCGAAGGAGCCCGTCCCGCGTTGAGGGGTCATGTCCCTGCGCTGAGGGGTCATGTCCCTGCCCGGGCCGGCGGGCAGGTTTCCCCAGAGCCAGCCGGCTCCGCGCCCGGCGCACCGACGGAATCGGCCGCCACGCCGAAGGCCGGGACCCGGCCCTGGGGAGACCTGCACGCAGCGCGCACCCCAGGCCCCGAGGTCCCCGGCCGGCTCCTACTCCTCGGTCTGCTTGGCCCAAAGGTTCACGCCGGCATCGACGGCGTCGCGGTCGATCGCGTTGAGCTCCTCGGTGGTCAGGGGCGGGCCGGAGAGCGCATCGAGGTTCGTGTCGAGCTGCTCGACCGAGGACGCGCCGATCACGGCCGAGGTCACCCTCGGGTCGCGCAGCGCCCACTGCAGGGCGAGCTGGGCGAGCTTCTGCCCGCGCGCCGCGGCGATGTCGTTGAGCCGGCGCACGTGCCCCAGGGTGCGCTCGTCGAGGTGGCCCTCCTGGATGGTGGAGCCCTTGCGGGCGGCGCGGGAGTCCGAGGGGATGCCGTCCAGGTAGCGGTCCGTGAGCACCCCCTGGGCGAGGGCGGTGAAGACGATGCAGCCCATGCCCTGGGTGGCCAGCTCGTCGAGGAGGTCCTCCTCGATCCAGCGGTTGAGCATCGAGTACGAGGGCTGGTGGATGAGCAGCGGCGTGCCGAGCTCGCGGGCGATCTGCGCGGCCTCCCGTGTCTTCGCCGCCGAGTAGGAGGAGATGCCCACGTAGAGCGCCCGCCCGGAGCGGACCGCGGTGTCGAGTGCCATCATGGTCTCCTCGACCGGCGTCTCGGAGTCGAAGCGGTGGCTGTAGAAGATGTCCACGTAGTCGAGGCCGAGCCGGGCGAGCGACTGGTCCAGGCTCGCGAGCACGTACTTCCGCGATCCGCCGCCCTGACCGTACGGGCCTGGCCACATGTCGTAGCCGGCCTTGGTGGAGATGACGAGCTCGTCGCGGTACGGGGCGAAGTCGTCCTTGAGGTACCGGCCCATGTTCTCCTCGGCGCGGCCGTAGGGCGGGCCGTAGTTGTTGGCGAGGTCGAAGTGGGTCACGCCGCGGTCGAAGGCCCGCCGCAGGATCGCCCGCTGAGTGTCCTCCGGCCGATCGTTGCCGAAGTTCTGCCACAGTCCCAGCGAGAGCGCCGGGAGCTTGAGCCCGCTCCTGCCGGTGAAGCGGTACTCCATGCGGTCATAGCGGTCATCGGCTGCTGTGTAGGACATAGGGGTCCCCTTCGCTCGGCTGCGGTCTGCTGGACGTTCCGCGGTTCTCGTGGGCGTTCCGCGCCTAGCCTACGGAAGCCGGGCGCCGGACACGACCGGGGCGTGAGGTTCTTAGAGATCGCTTAGACCGGGGTCCCTAGCCTCGTTCCATGACACGTCCCGGATCCGGCCCCACCGCGGCCAGCCGCCCCCAGCAGCAGGCCTCCGCCCTCCGGAAGGTCCCGGAGGTCACGGCGGCGTTCTGGGCGGTGAAGCTCCTGACCACGGCGCTCGGCGAGTCAGCCTCGGATGCCCTGGTGACCACGGTGGACCCGTACCTGGCCGTCGGCGGCGCGTTCCTGCTCTTCGCGGCCGCGCTCGCCCTGCAGCTGCGCGTGCGCCGGTACATCCCGTGGGTCTACTGGGCGGCCGTGGCCATGGTCGCCGTGTTCGGGACGATGGCCGCGGACGTGCTCCACGTGGTCCTCGCCGTGCCGTATGCGGCCTCGACCGCGGGGTTCGCGGTGGTGCTGGCCGCGGTCTTCTGGCTCTGGCACCGCGCCGAGGGCACGCTGTCGATCCACAGCGTGACCGCGGGCCGGTCCGAGCTCTTCTACTGGGCCGCCGTCTGCGCCACGTTCGCCCTCGGAACGGCGGCCGGAGACCTCCTCGCCTACACGGCGGGCCTCGGATTCCTCACCGCGGGCATCGTCTTCGCGGCCCTGTTCGCCGTCCCGCTGCTCAGCCGCCGCTCCGTGGGCCTGCCCGAGACCGCCGCGTTCTGGAGCGCCTACATCCTCACGCGCCCGCTCGGCGCCTCGTTCGCGGACTGGACCGGCAAGGGCCCCGAGGTGGGGGGCCTGGGCTGGGGGGACGGGCCCGTGGCGGCGGCGCTCCTGCTCCTCATCATGTTCTTCGTCGGCGGCCTCCAGCGCCGGCAGGTCCCCAAGGCCCCGTGACGCCGCTCAGCCGTTGAGGCCACCCCACGGCGGCGGCTCGTCCGCGAGCCGTCGGGCGGCCTCGAGCATCGCCGCGTGCACGAACGCCTGCGGGAAGTTGCCGCGCAGCTGGCGCTGCTCGACGTCGTACTCCTCCGTGAACAGCCCGGAGGTGCCGCACGCGGCCCGGTTCCGCTCGAAGAACCGGGCGGCGTTGATGGGGTCCCCGCTCTGGTGCAGGGCCATGGCGAGGTCGAACCCGCACAGCAGGAACGCGCCCTCGGACTGGTCGAGGGGCCGATCGTCCTGGCGGAACCGGTAGACATAGCCGTGGCGCGCCAAGTCCTCGCGGATGGCGGCAAGCGTCGCGACGGAGCGGGGGTCCTGCGGCGCGAGGGCACCGCGCAGCACCGGCCGGAGGAGTGCGGCGTCGACCCTCTCGTCGTGGGGGGCGCGCTGCCAGCGCCCGCTGGGATGGAGGCAGTCCTTCGTGACGTCGGCGATGAGCTCGTCAGCCTGGGACGTCCAGCGGGAGCCCTGCCGGGCGGGCGCGTGCCGGCCGATCGCGCGGAGCCCCGCGGCGCAGATCAGGCGGGAGTGCGCCCAGCGCGCCGGCTCCAGCTCCCAGATTCCGGCATCCGGCTCCTCGTGCCGCTGGGCGATGGCCTCCACCGCGATCTCCGCCGCCTTCCACTGGTCCAGGTCGAGCCGGTCGTGGTCGGCCGCGGTCGCGAACAGCAGGAGGGCCTCCCCGAACGCGTCGAGCTGGAACTGGTCGTTGACCCAGTTCCCGGCCCTGCCGGAGCCGCCCGGGTAGCCCGGAAGGCCGACGTCGTGCTCGTCCGGCACGCGGCCGCCGTCCACCGTGTAGGCCGGGCTCATCTGCGCACCGTCCTCCTGGAGCCTCGCGGCGACGAACGCGACGGCGTCGTCCAGGAGCGGGAACTCCTTGCACGAGGCGACCGCGATCCCGGTGAAGCACTGGTCCCGGATCCAGGCGTAGCGGTAGTCGTAGTTGCGCCGCTGCTCCGCGCGCTCGGGCAGGCCCATCGTGGCCGCGGCGACCATCGCTCCCCCGGCTCCCGTGAGGCCCCGGAGCACGGCGTAGGACTGCCGCGCGTCGTCGGATGCGATGGTGTTCTCGAACTGCGGCACCTCCTTGTGCCAGCCGTACTCGGTGGCGCTCCAGGTCTCGTCGGGGCGCACCGGCTCGGAGGGGAGCTCGGCGTCGGAGACCTCCAGGACGAGGTCGTGCCGGGCCCCCTCCTCGAGGCGGACGATGAATTCGAGGGCGCCGTCCACCGCCTTCGCCCCGGCGGCCCCCGTCAGCCTGATCCGCAGCGGCCCCGAGCGCGCGCTCCACACGCCCTCGGATTCCTCGCTCAGGCGGGACATCCGGTGCCGGCCGAAGCCCGCGCGCGCATTGACGACGACGCGCACCTCGGCCGGGCCCTGCACGGCCCGGATGCGGCGCAGGATGATGGCCCGGTGCGGGTCTCCGGGGTAGGCGAGGGCTTCGCGGCATTCGGTGATCCCGCCGGGTGTGATCCAGCGGCTGACCCAGATGAGGGTCCCGTCCTCGTAGCGGCCGCCCCAGACGAACCGGGGGTCGGTCGGCGTCACGGCGAAGCAGCCCGAACCGCCGATCATGGAGGAGAAGACGGCGTCGTCGTGCCACTGCGGGGCGCACATCCAGACGATGTCGCCGCGGGGCCCGAGCAGTGCCGCGCGCTCCCCGTCGGCCAGCATCGCGTACTCGCGCAGCACGTGGGGCGGGAACTCCTCGACACCACCAACCATGGCAGCAGGCTATGGCAACCGTTGCGTGGACGCAATGATTCCGGCGCGGCCGCGCGCGCCCCGCACCCCGGTGTTTCACCTCCGTCCGTTGCGGGTACGCAACCATTGCAAGTGGACCGCCCGCGGCTCCATCGCGGGAGCCTCCCGGACAGGAGGGAACAGCATGGACCCCGAAGAAGGCACGCCCCCCGCCCAGGACGCCCTGCCGCCGTCGGGGCGGCAGTTCACTCTCGCGTTCGCCGGGCAGACGGCCCTCGTCACCGAAGTCGGCGGCTCGCTGCGCCGCTACACGGTGGACGGGCACGACCTCCTGGACGGCTACGGCGAGGAGGAGATGTGCACCGGCGCCCGGGGCCAGTCCCTCATCCCCTGGCCCAACCGCATCCGCCACGGGCGCTACGACTGGCACGGCCGCAGCGAGCAGCTCGATCTCAGCGAGCCGGCGAAGGGCGGGGCGATCCACGGGCTGACCCGGTGGGCGAACTGGGAGGTGGAGCAGCAGGCGGAGAGCTACCTCAGCCTCGTCCACACGCAGCACGCGTGCCAGGGCTGGCCCTGGGTCCTCTCCTGTCGGCTCGAGTACAGGCTGGACGCCACCGGCCTCTCCGTCCGCACCACGGCGGTGAACCGCAGCAGCACGCCCTGCCCCTTCGGAACGGGCGCCCATCCCTATCTCACGGTCGGCACCCGGGTCATCGACGGCGCGCTGGCCCAGGTGCCCGGCAGCGTGTACCTCCCGGTCGACGCCGAGGGCATCCCGACCGGGCACGAGCCAGTAGACGGCACCCAGTGCGACCTGCGCAGCATGCAGCCCCTCGGCTCCCGCCAGATCGACGTGACCTACACCGAACTCGCGCGCGACGACGACGGCCGGGCCCGCGTCCGGCTCGCCCACCCCGACGGCTCCCCCGAGATCGCCCTGTGGGCCGACGAGGCCTACCCGTACTTCGAGATCTTCACCGGGGACACCCTGCCCCAGGAGGACCGGCGGCGCACCGGGCTGGGCGTCGAGCCCATGACCTGCGCCCCGGACGCCTTCAATTCCGGCGAGGGGCTCATCACCCTGGCCCCCGGCGCTGCCCACACCGCCGCCTGGGGGATTGAACCACACGCCCGCTGACGGAACGCCCGCGCCAGCACCACCAGAACTGAAGGAACCGCCAGAACTGAAGGAGAGGTCCAGATGGGAACAGCACGTCGCATCGTCGTCGTCACCGGGGCGAGCGGGGGGATCGGCCGCGCCTCGGCGATCGCCTTCGGGAAGGCGGGCGACGCCGTCGCCCTCCTCGCGCGCGGCGAGGCAGGTCTCGCCGCGGCCGCGGCAGACGTCGAGGCCGCCGGCGGCACGGCCCTGCCGATTCCCGTCGACGTCGCGGACCACGAGGCCCTCGACGCGGCCGCCGAGCGGGTCGAGCGGGAACTCGGGCCGATCGACGTGTGGGTCAACGTCGCCTTCACCTCGGTCTTCTCCCGCTTCCACGAGATCGAGCCGGAGGAGTACAAGCGGGTCACCGAGGTCAGCTACCTCGGCTACGTCTACGGCACCATGTCCGCGCTCAAGCGCATGCGGCCGCGGGACCGGGGGACGATCGTGCAGGTCGGCTCGGCGCTGGCCTACCGCGGCATCCCGCTCCAGACGGCCTACTGCGGCGCCAAGCACGCCATCCAGGGCTTCAATGAGTCCCTCCGCACCGAGCTGCTCCACGAGAACAGCGGGATCCGCACCACGATGGTCCAGATGCCGGCGGTCAACACGCCCCAGTTCTCGTGGGTGCTCTCCCGCCTGCCGAATCACGCCCAGCCGGTGCCGCCCATCTACCAGCCGGAGGTCGCCGCCCGCGGGGTGTTCCATGCCGCCGCGCATCCCGAGCGGCGCGAGTACTGGGTAGGCGGGAGCACCGCTGCCACCCTCATCGCCAACGCGGTGGCCCCGGGGGTCCTCGACCGCTACCTGGCCAGGACCGGCTTCAAGGCCCAGCAGACCCCGGACCCGCGGGACCCGGACCAGCCGGTGAACCTCTGGAAGCCCGCAGACGCCGAACGGGACTTCGGTGCGCACGGGGTGTTCGACGCCAAGTCCTCGCCGCGCAGCCTCCAGCTGGTCGCCTCGCAGCACCACGGTGCCGTGGCCGCCGCGGCAGGGGTCGTCCTGGCCGGGGCCGCGGCGGCGGTCGGCGCACTCGTGCGGAGGGCCCGGTGAGGCCGCTCGAGGCGGTGCGGGCCGCGTACGGCGTCACCGAGCTGCTCGCACCGGGGGCGGTGGAGCGCCTGCTCCTCGGCCACCGGCCGGATGAGCGCGCCCGGAGGGTGATCCGCATCCTCGGGGCCCGGCACCTGGTCCAGGCGCTCGTGACGGCGCGCGGAGGCCGCACGCTCCACCGCCTCGGCGGCGCCGTCGACGTGATCCACGCCGTCACGATGGCGGCGCTGGCGGGAGCCGATCCGAGGCGGCGGCGTGCCGCGTCCGTCAACGCCGCGATCGCGCTCGTGTTCGCTGCCGGAGAGCTTCGCTGAGGGCCGGGGTCCGCCGAAGGCGGGCGTCCGGCCGAGCCTGAGGGCCGGGCCTGGGGGGCCGGGCCGGTCAGCCGCCCAGCCCGAGCGTGAACCGGCCGTCCTCCGTGCCCAGGCCGCCGCCGGCGTCGGCGAACGCGGCCATGGCTTCGGCCACGGCCTCCCGGGAATCCGCGGGCATGGAGCTGATGACGTCCGCGATGGCGCGCCGCCGGTGCTCCATCACAGTCTCCACGAGCTCCCGACCCTTGGGGGTGAGGTCCAGCTGGAGGAACCGCCGGTCGGCGGGATCGTCGCGGCGGCTCACGAAGCCTGCGACGACCAGCCGATCGCACGTGCGGGTCGCATTGGAGGCGTGCACGCCCAGTTCGCGCGCCACAGCCCCGAGATTCTGCGGGCCGCGGAATCCGAGGAACACGAGGACGCGCAGCTGGGGCGTGGTGACGAGGTCCTCGACCTCGACCACAGAGGTCGCGGCGACGCGCAGCAGGACGTCGGCGGCCCTCATCACGGCGTCCACCTGGTCGCGGCGGGTGCGGAACCCGGTCTTCTCCATCGCTCCAGTATCCGCTTCCCTTGCGCCCGCGCAAAGCTTGCGGCACAACAGGTTTCAGGCGATGGCGGAGGGGTGGCGCGCCAGCGGCGTCACGTCGATGTCCATGTACGGGAAGAGCGGCAGGCTCGAGAGGAGCTCGTGCAGCTCGTCGTGGCCCTCGACGTCGAACACAGAATAGTTCGCATACTCCCCGGCGATGCGCCACAGGTGCGGCCAGCGTCCGTCCCGCTGGAGCGACTGCGAATAGGCCTTCTCGCGGGCCTTGACCTCCGCGGCCTGCGCGGGCGGCATGTCCGCGGGCAGGCGGACGTCCATGCGGACCAGGTACAGCATCGGGGACCTCCTAGGAGTCTTGGCGGTAGCGGGCCAGCTTGGCCTCGTCGATCTCGGCGCCCACGCCGGGCGCCTCGCGGACGCGCAGGGCGCCGTCGCGGATCTCGAGCGGCTCGGCGAGGAGGTCGTCGGCCATGTCGAGGAAGTTGGAGAGCTCTCCGGCGCGGCGCTGGCTCGCCTCGTGGGCGGCTCCGAAGGTGACGGTCGCGAGAGACCCGATCTGGGTGTCGATCTGGTTGCCCATGGTCACGTCGACACCGAGCCCGGTGCACAGGCCGAGGATCTCGGTGGCCTGGGTGAAGCCGCTGCGGGCGGTCTTGATGCAGACCGCGGTGCAGCCGCCGGAGAGGAGCTCGCGGGAGACGTCGCCGGGGGTGGGCACAGACTCGTCGCCCACGATCGGGACCGGCGAATGCTGCACAAGCCGCCGGCGGCCCATCGCCTCGGCCGCGTCGCAGGGCTCCTCGAGTGCGGACAGCCCCAGGCCCTCCGTGCGGCGCAGCACCTCCAGGGCCTCGTTGGCGCTCCACCCCCGGTTGGCGTCGAGGTAGATCTCGGCCTCGTCGCCGAGGCCCTCCCGCAGGACCCGCGCCGCCTCGACGTCGAGGGCCAGCGGCCGCCGGCCGGTCTTGAGCTTGAAGGTGGTGACCCCGTACTGCTCACGGAAGCGCAGGGCCTCCTCGAGCAGCTCGGGCGCGGGACGGAAGCCGAGCATGTGCGCCACGCGCATGCCGTCCGCGTACCCGCCGAGGAGCCGGTGCACGGGCACTGCCAGGGCCTTCCCCACGAGGTCCCACAGGGCGATGTCGATCGCACCCTTGGCGGTCGCGTTGTGGACCGTGCGGCCCATGATCCGCTGGGCCTTCTCGCGGTCGAGCGGGTCGAGGCCCACCAGCTGCGGGGCGAACAGGTCGCGCACCACGGCGATGATGGACTCCTGCGTCTCCCCGTACGTGTAGGGCCGCGGCGGGGCGTCCGCGACGCCCACAAGCCCCTCGTCCGTGGAGATCCGGATCAGCACGTGCTCCGCGGTGTGCACCTCCCCGCTGGCGAACCTCAGCGGGTGGGTGTACGGGATCGCGTAGGGGATCGCCTCGATGCGTTCAATCTTCACGCGCGGCCTCCTGGGCAAGGGGTGAGCGGACGACGGCGAGGGGCCGGCTCCCGCGGGGAGCGCGCCCGGGTGCCGGGACAGTGTCGAACAGTTCGAGGAGCCGCCGCACGAGCGGCGTCTCCTCGCCCGCGCGCCAGGCGACGGCGAGGTCGACGGCGGGCGGGTGCGCGAGTGGGCGGAAGACGATGCCCTCGATCGTGAGGATGCGCGAGGCCATGGGCACGAGGGCCATCCCCATGCCGGCGGCGACGAGGGAGAGGAGGGTGGAGGTCTCGGCCGCCTCCTGCACCACCCGGGGCGTGAAGCCCTCGGCACGGCAGGCCTCGCGGAAGATCCGGGTGACCACGGAGTCCGCCGGGTAGCCGACGAACGGCTCGTCCGCGAGGTCGCGGAGGTCGAGTTCGGCGTGGTCGGCCCACGGCGAGCCGGCGGGCAGCGCTGCGACGAGGCGGTCCTGCTCGAGCGGGGCGAGGGCCACCTCAGGTGAGGCCACCGGCGGGCGGAGCACCGCGACGTCGAGGCTCCCCTCCTCGAGCCCCCGGACCATCTGCGGGGTGAGCATCTCGCCGTGGACGCTGAGCTTGAGGCCCGGCAGCTCGGTGCGTGCCCTCTTCACCAGGGTGGGCAGCAGGCGGTAGGTCGCGGAACCGGAGAGTCCGATCCTGATCACCCCGGCGGCACCCGCGCCCACCTCGGCGACGTCCGATTCCAGTTCCTCGAGGTCGCGCAGGATGCGGCGGCCACGGTCGAGGAGGAGCTCGCCGGCGGGGGTGAGCTCGACTCTGCGGGTGGTCCGCTCGAACAGCTGGGTGCCCAGCTGCTCCTCGAGCTGCCTGATCTGCTGCGACAGCGGGGGCTGCGCCATGTGGAGGCGCTGCGCGGCACGGCCGAAGTGGCGCTCCTCCGCGACGGCGATGAAGTAGCGCAGATGCCTGGTCTCCATCGGTCCTCCTGGTGCTCGGCCGCGGCCCGTCCGGGCTGCTTCCCGTTTCACCTTAGGCGCGCGGTTGTGTCGAGGGAAATACCCAAACGAGCCGCATCAAGAGCTAGGGGATATCAATCCCGTCCGTCGCACCGGACCGGTAGACCGCTGCGAGCTCCGACCTCGAGCCGATGCCCAGCTTCGCGTAGATGCGGGTGAGGTGGTACTGCACGGTCTTGACGGAGACGAAGAGTTCCCGCGCGGCCTCGCGGTTGCTCCGCCCGGCGGCCACGAGCCGCGCGACGGCCTCCTCCTGGGATGTGAACGGCGCGGAGGGCGGGCCGCTCGGGGCGGACTCGTCCGGCTCTCCCGCCGGGCCGGCCGCGCGGATCCGGAATGCCCCGGTGCCGGCGGCCTGGAGCTCCCGCTCGCAGCGGGCCACGTACACGCTCGCACCGAGGCCCGCGAAGCCGTCGCGTGCCCGGGCGAGCACCGCAGTGGCATCCCTGCGCCTGCCGGCACGGCGGAGCGTCTGCCCGTAGGCGAAGCGGACGCGGGCCGTGCCCCAGGGGAGCGCCAGGCCCTCGATCGCCGCGAGTGCCTCCTCGAACGTGTGCACGGCCTCGTCGGTCTGGCCCCGGGCGCCCAGAAGCCGGCCGCGCACGGAGCCCAGGCGCGCCATCGTGCTGCGGTGGCCCGCCGCGGCGGCCGCTTCCTCGAGCGGGGCCAGGAAGGCATCGGCCGGGTCGAGGTCGCCGACCATCACCAGCGCGTTGGCGTAGACGTCCTGCCACGGCCAGAACCCCGGCTGATCGAGCCCGGAGGACCGGTCCATCCGGACCACTGGCTCGTAGTCACGCAGCACTCCCGCGTAGTCCCCCACGCTCTCGTGCACCGCCGCAGCCGCCATCGCCGCCGCCACCTGCATCACCGGGTAGGCTTCCGGACCCACCTGGGCCCGGCCGCTGTGCTCGGCCGCCTCGCCGGCCCGGCCCCGGAGGGCACTGATCTGCGCCACCGTCAGGTGCAGGAGCGGGGCCACGAGGTCCATGCCCACCGGCCCATTCAAGGCGATGCCTGCATGCGCGGTCGCGAGGGCGTCGTCCCAGCGTCCCGCCGCGAACTCGGCCCGGGCGAGCCAGCCGTGCGCCCACAGCGCGATCCTCAGCGAGCCCGGCCGCGGCGCGGGAGGGATCGCTGCGCGCAGCTCGAGCCGCGCGGCGTCGAGATCGTCCAGGGCGAGTGCGAGCCAGCCCCGGCCGAGGTGGAGGCGCTGGTCGCGGGCGGCGAGGTGCGGAGACGCCGCGAGCTCGTCGTAGGCGCGCCGGGCCTCGTCACACCGCCCCATCGAGCCGAGGGCAAGGCCCAGCATGGCGCGGGATTCGATGCCGGCGGAGCTGTCCGGTCCGGCGAGGCGCACCGCGGTCTCGGTCCAGGCGAGCATGCCGCGGCCGTCCCAGTTCCCGAGGGCGTCGAGGACCCTGTACTGGGCGATGCGCGCGGACAGGTCCGCCGGGGAGGCCGGGGACCGGTGCTCCCACGCGCGGCGAAGCAGCACCCCCGCCCGGCGCGCCTGCCCCCGGTGGATTGCGTAGTAGGCGAGCGCGGCGTCGCGGCCGGGGGTCTGCGGCAGCGACTCGATCTGCCGGGCCAGCGGGGCGGCGCGCTCGAGGTCACCTGCGGCGACCATCGCCTCGGCCGCCCGCACCAGCCGGTCCTCGCGCAGTGCCGGGTCGGCATGCAGCCGCGCCGCGGCGACCAGCGCGTCGGCGGCCGCGCCCCAGTCGCCCGCCTCGGCCTCCTCCTCGGCGAGGCGGTCCACGGTGGCGGCCAGGGCGGCGTCGGGCGTCGGCGCCGCAGCGACCAGGTGACGGACTCTCTCCGCGGTGGTGGGGGCAGTCTCGGCGGCCCGGGCGTGCAGGGCTGCCGCGCGCAGTGGTCCGAGCCCGTGGTGCACGGCCTCTCGGGCGAGCGCGTCCGGGAAGGTGAGGCGGAGGCCGCCCGCCACCGTGTGGCACTCGAGGAGCCCAGCGGCCCAGGCCGCGTCCGCCGCCTCGAGCAGCGCGGGGTCGCCGGGCAGGCCGGCCAGCGCCGCCGCGTCCGCGGCGTCCGGGGCGTCGCCGAGCACGCTCGCCGCCTCGACGAGGGCCCGGGCCTGCGGCGGGAGGGCGGCGAGGGCAGCCGCGGTGCGCGCGGCGACGGAACGGACGACGCCGCGCGGCCCCTCCGCGGCGAACCGCGCCTCCCCTGCCTCCTCGACCCCGTCGGCGATCGCCTCGAGGGCCAGCTCCGGGACGCCCCCGCTGGCGCGCCAGAGCCCGTTCAGTGCTCCTGCCGCGAGGTCCAGCCCGTACCGTGCGGCGGCCAGCTCCTTCAGCCCCTCGACGGTGAGCGGTCCGAGGTGCAGCCGCCGTGCGCCCACGGCCGCGGCGAAGACGGCCGCCGCGCTGCCGGGACGGGTTCCCGCTGGCCCGCACGTGGCCAGGACGGCGACCCCTGACGGGTGGCGGCGGAGCGCGAAGGCCAGGGCCTCGAGGGACAGGACGTCGGCGTGCTCGAGCGCATCGAGCACCACGAGCACGGGGCCGCGGCCCGCAAGCGCGGCAAGGCGGTCCAGTGCGGCGCGTCCCGCGGCCAGCCACCCGGGCGGTTCCCCGGCGGCCCAGGAGTCGGCGCCCACGCCGGCGGGGGGCCCGGCCGGGTTCGGCCCGGCCGGGGTTTCCTCGGGGCCGGGGACGATGCCGAGCTGGGCGAGGAGGCCGCCGTCCAGCGCCTGCTCCCAGGGCGTGGCGGAGGCCCAGAGGATCTCCGCCTCGGGACGGGACGCGGCGAACGCCCTGGCGAGGGCCGTCTTGCCGATGCCCGCTGGCCCCTCGACCACGGCGCAGGGGGCAGCGCCCAGGAGGGCGTCCAGCGCGGACAGCTCCCGGGCGCGCGCAACCACGGCCTCGTGGGGGTTCACCATGCTCCGAGGCTAGCGCCTCCGTCGGCTCGGTGCCGCGGCTTCCCCCTCTGCCTAACCCAGGTCTCCCCCGGCGACGGGCAGGACGGTTCCCGTGATGTAGGAGGCCTCGTCGGAGGCGAGGAAGCAGATCGCGGCGGCCTGTTCGGCGAGGGTCCCGTACCGCTTCAGGAGGGACGACTCGACCGTCTGGTCCACGATCTGCTGGTACCACTCCTTCTCCTGCTCGGTACCGGGCAGGGGGCCGCGCTGGACCGCGCGCGGCGGGGCCTCGGTACCGCCGGGGGCGGTCGCGACGACGCGGACCCCGTGCGGGGCGGCCTCGAGCGCGAGCGCGGTCGTGATGGCGCGCACCCCGCCCTTGGCCGCGGCGTACGGGACGCGGTTGACGCCGCGGGTGGCCACGGAGGAGACGTTGACGATCGTGCCGGATCCCTGGCCGATGAGGTGGGGCAGGGCGGCCCGGCACATCCACAGGGTGGGGAACAGGGAGCGCCGCACCTCCTTCTCGATCTCCTCGGGGGTGTAGTGCTCGTACGGCTTGGCCCAGATGGTCCCGCCCACGTTGTTCACCACGACGTCGATGCGCCCCGCGGCGGCGACGGCCGCCTCGGTGGCGGCCAGCGCGCCGTCGAACGTCTCGAGGTCCGCGGTGACGGCGTGCGCCGCGGCGGCAGCGGCGCCGGAGGCCGACCCGCCGGTGCGGATCCCGTCCGCCACGTCGTGGACCAGATCCGCCCGGTCCACGAGGGTGACCTCGCCGCCCTCCGCCGCGATCCGCTCGGCCACGGCCCGCCCGATGCCCTGTGCCGCACCGGTGACCACCACGGCCTTGCCGGAGAACCGGCCGGGGTGGACGGACACGGCGGCCTCGGCGAGGGTCTCTGGGACTGTGCCCGCTGCGCTGCTCATGCGGCGCCGGCCGCGGCGAGCGCGGGGGCCGGGACGGCGCCCACGGCGAACCGCTCGTAGTAGAAGTTCGCCGGCTCGATCCCCTCGCCCTCGAAGTAGCGGCGCACGGCGTCGACCATGGCCGGCGGCCCACAGAGGTACACGTCCACGTCGCCGTCGTTGAGGTGCTCGGGCAGCAGGTGCTGCGTGACGTAGCCCTTCCGCGGGTGCTGCGACTCCGCGTCGGCCACGATGGTGCTGAACGTGAACCCCGGGATGGCGGCCGCGTACCGCTCGAGGGCCTCGACCTCGATGAGGTCCTTGTCCCACGTGGCGCCGTAGGCGAGGTGGATCGGGTGCCCGGGGGCTGTCCCGCCGGCGGCTGCCTGGGCGATCTTCTCGAGCATGGCCAGCTGCGGCGCGATGCCCGTGCCCCCGGCGAGCATGAGCACCGGGCGCTTCACCTCGCGGAGGAAGAAGCTGCCCTTGGGGCCCTCGAGGACGAGGGTGTCGCCTACCGCTGCCCGTTCCTTGAGGTAGGTGGTCATGGCCCCGTCCGGGGCGGTGCGGATCAGGAAGGTGAGCTGCTCGGCGTCGGGGCCGCTGCTGAACGAGTAGCTGCGCTGCTGGTCCGTGCCCGGCACGAGGACGTTCATGTACTGGCCGGGAAGGTAGGCGAGCTGCTCCCGGTCCTCCACGGAAAGGGTGAGGCCCGCGGTGTTGTCCGCGTACCAGTGGAGCTGATCGATGGTGGCGGTGAAGCGGCCCACGCCGCTCTTGGCCATCTCCGCGGTGCCGGAGATCCGCAGGACGAGGTCGCTCTCGGGGGTCATCTGGCACGGGAGGCAGTAGCCGGCGACGGCCTCGTCCTCGGTGAGGGCCTCCTCGATGTAGTCCCCGCCGTCGTAGGAGCCGGACTCGCAGAAGGCCTTGCAGGTGCCGCACGCGCCGTCGCGGCAGTCGAGGGGGATGTTGATCCGCGCCCGGTAGGAGGCGTCGGCGACCGTCTGGCCGGGGGTGACGCTGATGAAGCGGGTGACGCCGTCCTCGAAGGAGAGCGCGACGCTGTGCCCAGTGTTCGCAGTCATGAGCTGGTCCTTCCTAGATGTGGTAGATGTCCACGACGTGGTGGATGTAGTCGTTCTTGAGGACCACCTTCTTCTTGGTGATCACCGGCTGCGTGCCGGAGAAGTCGATCGTGTAGAACGAGACCCCGAAGTAGGTGTCCACCGTGTTGTAGCGGTAGTAGAGCGTGAACCAGTTGAAGCGGACGTCGACGAGGTCGCCCTCCTGGCGCAGGATCTCGACATTGGTGATGTTGTGGCCGGTGCGCGGGTCGGGGAGGCTCGTGGCGCCCGAGCGCTCGGTCTTGATGCGGAAGACCCGGTCCTCGAGGCCGCCGCGGTTGGGGTAGTAGATGAGTGAGATCTCGCGCTGCGGGTCCTCGGTGAGCGTGTCGTCGTCGGCCCACGCGGGCATCCAGAACTCCGCCTCGGGGTGGTAGCAGTCGACCCAGCGGTCGAACTCGCGGTCGTCGAGGAAGCCGGCCTCGCGGTAGAGGAACTGGCGGATGTCCTCGAGCCCGATGGTCCCGGGAACGATCGTGGTCATGAGCGTCATGGGGTTCTCCTTCTGGTGCCTGCAGGTCAGCGGGACTCGGCCTCGACGGCGGCCCGCATGCACTCGCGCCAGTAGCCGTGCTGGATCGGGTACAGGCCTTCGTCCTCGGTCTTCACCCCGCTCGAGATGGGGTTGAGGCCGAGGCCCTTCGCCGTCTCGTCGGGGCCGGTGATCTGGTGGGCCTGGCCGCGGCTCATGTCGTTCCACGGCGCGGCGGTGGCGAGGTAGGTCTTCTGGCAGGAGCGGAACTCCTCGAGGTCGTCGGGGGTGGCCATGCCCGTGGCGTTGAAGAAGTCCTCGTACTGGCGGATGCGGTTGGCGCGCGCCTCGGCGGATTCGCCCTTCGGGGCGATGCAGTAGATCGTCACCTCGGTCTTGTCCACGGAGATCGGCCGGAAGTGGCGGATCTGCGAGCTGAACTGGTCCATGAGGTAGACGTTCGGATAGAGGCAGAGGTTGCGGGAGGCGCCGATCATGAACTCCGCGCGCTCGGCGCCGAACCGCTGGCTCCATTCCTCGCGCTTGTCGAAGTTGGGGCGGTCCTCGGGGTTGCCCCACCACATCCACAGCAGCAGGTGGCCGTGCTCGAACGAGTAGTAGCCCCCGCCCTGCTTGCCCCACGTGCCGGCGTCCATGGCCTTGGTCTCGTTGGCCGACTCGCCCGTGCCGCGCCGGGCCGTGGTGGCGGCGTAGTTCCAGTGGGTGGCGGAGACGTGATAGCCGTCCGCACCGTTCTCCGCCTGGACCTTCCAGTTGCCGTCGTACGTGTAGGTGGAGGCGCCGCGGAGCACCTCGAGGCCCTCGGGTGACTGGTCCACGATCAGGTCGATCACCTTGGCGGCCTCGCCGAGGTGCTCCTCGAGCGGCTTGACGTCCGGGTTGACGCTGCCGAAGAGGAAGCCGCGGTAGCTCTCGAACCGGGCCACCTTGGTCAGGTCGTGCGAGCCCTCCTTGTTGAACTGCTCAGGGTAGCCGGCGCCCTTGGGGTCCTTGACCTTGAGCAGCTTGCCGTTGTTGGAGAACGTCCAGCCGTGGAACGGGCAGGTGAAGGTGGTGCGGTTGTCCGTCTTCCGGCGGCACAGCATCGCGCCGCGGTGGCTGCACGCGTTGATGTGGGCGTGCAGCTCGCCGTCCTTGGCGCGGGAGATCACGACCGGCTGGCGGCCGATGTAGGTGGTGAAGTAGTCCCCGACCTCGGGGATCTGGCTCTCGTGGGCGAGGTAGACCCAGTTCCCCTCGAAGATGTACTTCATCTCGAGCTCGAACAGCTCCTCGTCGGTGAAGATGCTGCGCTTGGCCCGGAAGGTTCCGGTGGACGCGTCCTCGATGAGCGCGTCGGAGAGCTGGGCGCGGACATGGTCCAGGGTTTCCGTCATGGTGTTCTCCCTTTGCCTGTGGCTTTCCACGACGTCGACGCCGCGGGCTTGAACGATCCTGTCAACTGGTGGCCTGGATCACACTGGGGCATTTCCTAGGGTCGGCCAAGGGTGCTTTTGAAACTCCACGGATATCAATTCAATGGAACTAGGTATTTGTGCAGCGGCAATTGCTCCTCCTAGCGTGAAGGGCAATGCGAGCTGCCTGTGCCGCCCGCCACACCCCAGCTGTTCATCGAGGAGGATGACCATGAGCCAGACCCTGAGCGAATTCGACGCGAAGGCTGCCGAATCCGGGAACAAGGCCACCGAGCGCTTCAAGTCCAGCGGCAAGCGCGCCGCCCTCGAGGTGCCCAAGGAGCGCGTCTCGCTCCTGGCCCGCGAGGTCCTCGAGGCGGTGTACGCCACCATCCGCACCCACAAGGTCACCTACGACGAGTACAACGCCCTCAAGGAGTGGCTGATCGGGGTCGGCGAGGACGGCGAGTGGCCCCTCTTCCTCGACGTGTGGGTCGAGCACGTGGTCGAAGAGGTCGCGACCGAGGACCGCAAGGGCTCGAAGGGCACGATCGAGGGCCCCTACTACGTCCCCGACTCCCCCGCGCAGCCGACTCCGGCGCGCCTGCCGCGCCGCGAGGACGAGCCGGGCACGGAGCTGACGTGGAGGGGCCAGATCCGCGGTCTCGACGGCAGCGGGCTCGCGGGCGGCAAGGTCGAGATCTGGCACGCCGACGGCGCCGGCTTCTACTCCCAGTACGCCCCCGGCCTGCCCGAGTGGAACCTCCGCGGCACGGTCCTCGCCGACGAGGACGGGAACTTCGAGATCCAGACCATGCGCCCGGCGCCGTACCAGATCCCGACCGACGGCGCGTGCGGCAAGCTCATCGCGGCAGCCGGCTGGCACGCGTGGCGCCCCGCCCACATCCACGTCAAGGTCTCCGCGCCGGGCCACCAGCAGATCACCGCACAGCTGTACTTCCCGGGCGATGCCCACAACGACGACGACATCGCCTCGGCAGTCAAGCCCGAGCTCATCCTCGACCCGAAGCCGGCCGCCGAGGGCGCCGGCGAGGAGATGGTCTACGACTTCACCCTCGATCCCGAGGACTGAGCCCGCGGCGACCTCTGGGTGCCCCGTCCTGCGCGCTGCGCCGGGCGGGGCACCATGGTCTGTGGCCTCTGGCCCCGCAACGTCCCCGCGCGGTCTACTGCGGAGATGAACCGCGAGGCCGCCGCCGAGACCGGGGTCCACGTGGATCCGCGTGCCTCAGTGGACCGGCTCCTGCGGGACCTGCGCTCGAGCCGCCGCGGCCTGACCGCCCGGGAGGCGGTGCGGCGCCAAGTGGTCTACGGGCCCAACGCGCTCACGCGGAGGGGCGGCCGCCGGTGGCCCCGGCAGATCCTCGGCCAGCTCACCCAGCCGCTCGCCCTCCTGCTCTGGCTGGCCGCCGTCCTGAGCTGGGTGACGGGATCCGGAGCCCTCGCCGCCGCCATCGTCGCCGTGATCGTCCTCAACGCGGCGTTCGCGTTCCTCCAGGAGCGCCACGCCGAGCACGCCGTCGAGGCCCTCGCCGCCTACCTGCCGCCCTCGGCCCGCGCTGTCCGCGACGGCCAGGAGGTGCTCGTCGACGCCCGGCTCCTCGTCCCCGGGGACGTGATCGTGGTGCGCGAGGGCGACCGCGTCTCGGCCGATGCGCGGCTCCTGGCCGGCTCGGTGGAGATGGACGTCTCGACCCTCACGGGAGAATCGCTGCCCGTGCTGCGCAGCGCCGACGCCGGAGGCCCGCTCGCGCAGCGCCTCCTGGAGGCCTCGGACTCGGTGTTCAGCGGCACGAGCTGCACGGGCGGCGAGGCGACCGCGCTGGTCTTCGCCACCGGCATGCACACGGAGCTGGGCCGCATCGCGGCACTGTCGGAGAGGGTCGGCCACGAAAGCAGCCCGCTCGAGAAGCAGGTGACCCGCGTCGCCCGGGTGATTGCCGTCGTCGCCCTCCTCATGGGCGGAGCCTTCATCCCGGTCGGCACCCTCCTGGCCGGCCTGCCCCTCGGCGACGCGATGAACTTCGCGATCGGGCTCCTCGTGGCCAACGTCCCCGAAGGACTGCTGCCCACGATCACGCTCGCCCTCGCCGTCGGCGTCCGGGTGCTGGCCCGCGAGGGCGCGCTCGTGAAGCGGATCTCCGCGGTCGAGACGCTCGGCTCCACGAGCGTGGTCTGCACCGACAAGACCGGCACCCTGACCATGAACAGGATGCGGGCCGTGGCACTGTGGACCCCGGAGACGGGGACCGTGACGGTCGACGCCGCCCTCCCGCCTGCCGCTGGCGGCTCGGGCCTCGCCCGGCTCGCCGCCGCGGCCGTGGCCTGCAGCAACGCGAGCCTCGGTGCAGACGGCACCGAGGCCGGCGACCCGACCGAGCTGGCCTTCCTGCACGCCGCCCGGGCGCTCGGGCTGCCCAGCGGCCGGGAAGGCGTCACCAGGCTCGCCCAGTTCCACTTCGACCCGGCGCTGCGGCGCATGTCCACGGTCGACGCCGAGGGCAGCGGGGCCTGGGTCCACTGCAAGGGCGCGCCCGAGGAGCTGCTGCCGCTGTGCCGCTGGGCGGCCGCCCCGGGCGGAGGCCGGACGCCGCTCTCCGAGGCTGAGCGCGCCCAGGTGGTTGCGGCCGTGGACGCGTGGGCCGAGCAGGGGCTGCGCGTGCTCGCCGTGGCCGAGCGCAGCGTTGCGGGAGACCCGGCCGCGCTCACCCGGGCTGAGGCCGAGAGCGGGCTCACCCTGCTGGGCGTTGCCGCGCTGCTGGACCCGCCGCGGCCCGAGGTCTCGGACGCCGTGGCCAGCTGCCACGCCGCGGGGATCCGGCTCATCATCGTCACCGGCGACCACGGCCTGACCGCCCGCGGGGTCGCCGCGCGCGTGGGGATCGGGGGCGGGGACATCCGCGTGGTCAACGGCACCGAGCTGGACGCCATGCCCGAGGCCGAGCTCGACGCGCTGCTCGGCACGGAGCAGGAGCTCATCTTCGCGCGCAGCTCCCCCGAGGCGAAGCTGAGGATCGCCGATTCGCTCCGCGACCTCGGTTACGTCGTCGCGATGACGGGCGACGGCGTCAATGACGCTCCGGCGCTGCACCGCGCCGACATCGGGGTCGCCATGGGCCGGTCCGGCACGGACGTGGCGCGGGAGGCCGCCGCCATGGTGCTCACGGACGACGACTTCGCCTCCATCGTCAGCGCGGTCCGCTCGGGGCGCCGTGTCTACGACAACGTGCGCAAGTTCATCGTCTACATCTTCGCCCACGCGACCCCCGAGGTCGTGCCGTTCCTCCTCTATGCCGTGGCCGGCGGGGCGGTGCCGCTGCCCCTGACGGTCATGCAGATCCTTGCCGTGGACCTGGGCACGGAGACGCTGCCGGCGCTCGCCCTCGGCCGCGAGCCCGAGGAGCCCGGCACGATGGAGCGGCCGCCCCGCGAGCGCGGGCAGAACGTGATCGACGGTCCCATGCTCGCCCGCGCGTGGGGGCTGCTGGGCGGCGTCTCGGCCGTCCTGGTCACGGGCGTCTTCCTCGCGGCCCTCCTCGCCGGGGGATGGCACTACGGCGAGTCCACCGCTTCCGGCCACCTCCACGCAGTATGGGTGCAGGCCACCACGATGTCCTTCCTCGGGATCGTCGCGTGCCAGATCGGCACCGCGTTCGCTGCGCGCACCCAGACCGCTTCCCTCCCCCAGATCGGAGTGGGCACCAACCGCCTCCTGCTGTGGGGCATCGCCTTCGAGATCGCCTTCTCCGCGGCCATCGTCTGCGTCCCGCCGCTGCAGGCCGTCTTCGGGACGGCGGTCCCGGCTCCCTGGCAGCTGCTCCTGCTCGTCCCATTCCCGTTCGTGGTGTGGGGCGCAGACGAGATCTTCCGATGGTTCCGCCGGCATCGGGCCCTCCGGCTCTGACGTCGGCGGGATCGCTAGTGATGGTGTCCAGCCCAGAGCTGCAGCCACAGCAGCAGCCGAGTGTCGGCGTCGCCGAGGTCAATGCCGAACACGGGGTGGATGCGCGAGAGGCGGTAGCGGACGGTGTTCACGTGGAGTCCGAGCTGCTTCGCCGCTTCGATGGCGTTGCTGCCGACATCAAGATAGACACGGAGCGTTTCGGCAAAGGACGTCTTGTGCTCGGCATCGTAGTCAGCAATCAGCGTTGCATACTCACCAGGAAGATGGCCTGCCTGCTCCAGTTCCATGACCATGTGGCGCAGGCTGAGCCGAGCGCCCAATGACTCCCGGTCGGCGACCACGCCCCCGGACTCGGCCGTCACCCGACCTCCGTCGAGGTCGCGGACGAGCTCGGCGAGCACCGCTTCTGCATCCGTTCGTGATTGCTCCAACCTGTTCAGCGGAGCGATTCCGCCGAGGCCGGCGACGACCGGGCGGGAAAGCACTCGCGCCCCGTTCTGCACAACGCGCAGTATCGCTTCCCGATGGAACCGCCGCGAGGACTCATCAGTGTGGGGCAGAACGATGTACACGATGTGGTCAGCGAGACCGCAGACGGCGGAGGGGAGGCGCACCGCGCACGCCGTTCGCACGACGTCGAACAGTCGCAGACGCGCCTGCAGCGTCTCAAGCGGATCAGGCTGCAGGGGCCACGAGCTGACGGCTGCGATCCGCACCGACGCTGAGGTGATGCCCAGTCTCAGGGCAGTCAGCTCCGCCCGTTCAGGTTCGAACAGCAGCGGCTTCACCAGATCGACCTGCCGGGTCAGATTGGACACGTAGGTCGTGCGGCGGTGCAGGAGGTGCAGAGCCGCGACATTCCCGGCCTCCCTCATCACCCGGGCGGTATCGGCTCCGATGCTCTCCGCCGAGGTCAGCAGCCACAGCGAACCGAGCACCGAGTCGGCCGCGCGGATGGCCACAGCACAGCGCCTGAGTCCGGGCTCCTCGGTCACCACGTCGACGACGTCGCGAGAGGCGTGCACCCGCCGGTAGTCGACGTCGTTCTGTTCGGTCTGCGGAACATGCAGGCGCAGAATCGAATTCCGTCTGGTGTCGTCGATCGGCTGGTCCGGCAGCGTCGAGTAGGCGAGAATCGTCTGCTCGGGGTCAGCGATGGCGATCGCGCCTCCAGCAAGTCCGGCCACGGTGTTGGCCAGGTCGAAGAGATCTCCTGGTCGGATATCCACAAGTGTTCGCCCGGTAGTCCGGTGGGGAGCGACTGCCGCGTCGATGATCTCGGCGAGCTGGTTCCACGGTGTGGAGTCCGCAGCGCGGAACAGGGCCAATCCCACCGCCCGGGCCGCCTCCCGAAGCTGCTCGTCCGAAGCTGCGTTGGCCTTGTAGACCAGGGCCGCATACCCCGCCTCTTTCAGCTCCTCGAGGCGGCGGCGAAGGCGCTTTCCCGAAAGGGACAGACCGATGCCCAGAGCGACCGCACCGGGGAAAGGGGTCGGCTGCGCATTCGGGTCATAGAGGACCGACCCGGAGACACAACGATCGCGAGCGCCGGCGCCCTCCACCAAGCGGACGAACTCCGTTCCGATAAGCCTGCTCATCGAGTCCACAGTGGGAAGGCCTTCATCGACGGTCGGCGCGACGGGCCGGGCCGGCCCTGGTGCCTCGCCGCCCAGCTCTTGGTAGTTGATCACAATCGTCTGGCCGTCCGTTCGTCGCTAGGTCCATGGTGAGACGAGGCTTCCGATTTTAGGGTGAATTCAGGCTCAATGGCCCACCATCGAAAGGCGCCACGTGAAGTTCAGTGACATCAGGCAGCTCGTGCAGGTCAAGGCACCTGTCGTGTCGAGGCAACGCAGAGTTCTGGCCAACGCCTACAACGTGGCGGAATTCCGCGCGGCCGCACGCCGCGTCCTTCCTGCCGGCATCTTCGACTACCTGGACGGCGGCTCCGAGGACGAGGTCACCCTGCGGCGCAACCGAGAGGTGTTCGGAGCGTGGGGCCTGATGCCGTCGTGGGGGCCCGTATCTGGCCCCGATACCTCCACTTCCTTGCTGGGGAGAAGGAGTGCGCTGCCGGTGATGCTCACTCCGACGGGGGCAACGAGGCTGTTCCATCCCGAAGGTGAGCTGGCTGTTGCCGAGGGCGCGGCTGCGGCAGGAATACCGTACGGATTGGCCGGGATGAGCACGGTGGCGATGGAATCGATCGCCGAGCGCTTCCCGGACCTCGACCGCTGGTTCAACTTCGGACTCTCCCGGGACGCCGACGTCCGCGACGAGAAGCTGGCACGCTGCAAGGCGGCGGGCTTCAACACCCTCATCGTCGGTGTGGACACCCGAGCACTGGGGTCCAGGGAACGGGACCTGCGCAACGGTTTCACCGCTCCGCCCAGCCTGACCCTCTCGACCCTCGTCGACATCGCCAGCCGTCCGGGCTGGTGGGCCAACTTCCTCCGCGCGGAGGGGCTCAGCTTTCCGAACCTGTCTCCCCTGGGCTCCAACCCCACCGTGACGCCCTCGATGTGGCAACAGATTCTCGGGCACTCCGACTCGAGCAGCGGCTGGGCAGAATTGGAAGCGCTCCGCGAGGTCTGGGACGGGAAGATCGTTCTCAAGGGCTGCGTGAACCCTGCCGACGTTGCCCGCGCGGCCAGCATCGGCCTCGACGCAGTGCAGCTCAGCAATCACGGCGGCCGCCAGCTGGACCACATGCTCAGCCCTATGGAGGTCCTGCAGGAATCCCGTCAGCGGGCGGGAAGCGCACTGGAGATCTTTGTCGACTCCGGCATCCGCCGTGGAAGCGACGTCGTCAAGGCCATAGCCCTCGGCGCGGACGGCTGTGCCATCGGCCGACCCTATCTGTACGGCTTGGTCGCCGCGGGCTCCGCCGGGGTCAGCCGGATCATCGAGATCTTCGGCGAGGAGCTGCGCCGGACCATGACGCTTGTGGGAGTCTCCACAGTGGCCGAGCTGAAGTCCAGAGGATCAGAGATCGTGCGAGATCTGAGGCATGCTGCTGAGGCGGGAGCCGAGGCTCCGGCACGCGCCAAAGAAGCACCGCTGCTCACCACGAACTGACCGCTTTCCCCACATCGCCTGGATTCGAGCAGGCGACCCGCCAAACGAAGGATCATCCATGCGCCTCAGCTACAAAGTCCCGGCACTTGCCGCCACGGCCGTCCTGCTCCTGACCGGATGCGTCGACAACTCCGGATCAGCCGCGAATGGGGCGTCGGGGTCCGCAGGTTCCCCGGGCTCTGCCGATACGACGACTGTCAAGAAGGACGATGCACTTGCAGCCCTCCTGCCGGACAAGATGAAGAGTGCTGGGACGCTCAACGTCGGAATGGCCAACAACTACCCGCCGAACGAGTTCAAGGACCCCAACGGGGCGCCGGCCGGCTGGTCCGTCGACCTGACCAAAGCGTTGGGCCAGAAGCTGGGGCTGAAGGTCAATTTCGACATCGGCACGTTCGACAACATCCTGCCTGCGGTGAAGGCGGGAAAGGACGACATGGGCATGTCCTCCTTCAGCGACACCGTGGAGCGTGAGAAGCAGGTCGATTTCGTCAATTACTACTCCGCCGGCATCCAGTGGGCGTCCCCGGCGGGAAAGACGGTCGACCCGAAGAACGCGTGCGGGCTCAAGGTGGCGGTGCAGGCGACCACCTACGAGGACACGCATGAGGTGCCGGCCAAGTCCAAGGCATGCACGGACGCCGGAAAGCCGGCCATCTCGGTCTTCAAGTTCGACACGCAGGACCAGGCCACCAACGCCCTCGCAGTCGGACAGGTCGATGCCATGAGCGCCGATTCGCCCGTGACCCTTTACGCCATTTCCCAGACGAAGGGTAAGCTGCAGACCGCCGGGGACGCGTTCGAGGTGGCCCCGTACGGGATGCCGGTTGCCAAGGACAGCGCCTTCAAGACGGTGCTGCAGAAGGCCCTCCAGGCCCTCATCGACGACGGCACTTACCAGAAGATCCTTTCCAAGTGGGGCGTGGAAAGCGGCGGGGTCAAGACCGCCACCGTCAACATCGCTTCGAAAGGCTAAGCATCGATGAATCCCCGGGACCCCGGCCGTACAGGCGCAGCCGACGCTGAGTCCGCGGACGCCGGGCAGGAAGGCGAAGCGATCAAGGCGATTCCGCTCCGTCACCCGTGGCGCAACCTCGTCGCGGTGATCCTTGTCCTGATGCTGGCCGTCTTCATCATCGATGCAGCGCAGCGGGAAGACTACGGCTGGGCCGACGTCGGCAAGTACGTCTTCGACAAGCGCATCAGCGCAGCCGCTCTGGTCACCCTCCAGCTGACCGTCTATGCGATGGTCATCGCGATCACGTTGGGTCTGGTGCTGGCCATCATGCGCCTCTCCCCCAACCCCGTGCTGAAGAGCATCGCCTGGCTGTACATCTGGATCTTCCGCGGCACACCGGTCTACGTGCAGCTGGTCTTCTGGGGCATCATCCCGCTGATCTACCCCGACCTCACGTTCGGTATCCCGTTCATGACCCCGTGGGTCTCAGTTCCCAACAGCATCTTCACGAATCTCTTCGTCACGGCCGCCATAGGGCTGGGCCTCAACGAGGCGTCCTACATGTCTGAAATCGTCAGGGCCGGGCTCCTCGCCGTGGACAGGGGACAGGAGGAGGCATCCCGCGCTCTGGCGATGTCCTGGGGACAGACGATGCGTTACGTCGTCGTTCCCCAGGCGATGCGCATCATTGTCCCGCCGACTGGCAATGAGATCATCTCGATGCTGAAGACCACCTCGCTGGTAGCCGCGATCCCCCTGAGCATCGACTTGTACGGGGTGTCCCGCGGGATCTCCGCCGTCACGTTCACCCCCGTGCCTCTGCTGATCGTCGCCTCTCTCTGGTACCTGCTCTTCACCTCGGTCCTCATGGTGGGCCAGCACTTCATAGAGAAGCGGTTCTCCCGCGGATCCGGCCAGCGCCGCGAAGGCAAGGGGCCGCACCCCGAAGGCACAGAAGCGAGCATGGCGCTTCCCCCGGCTCCGACGGGCAACGAAGCAGGAGGCAAGGGATGAACAGCGAACCCATGGTGGTCGCCGAGCGGGTGTCCAAGAGCTTCGGAGCCAATCGTGTGCTCAGGAGCATCAGCCTGAAGGTCCAGCCCGGCGAGGTGCTCTGCATCGTCGGGCCCAGCGGCTCGGGCAAGTCAACATTCCTCCGGTGCATCAATCACCTCGAACGGGTCGATGCAGGCCGGCTCTCAGTAGAGGGACAGCTGGTGGGGTACCGCCAGAAGGGGGGCAGGCTCTACGAGCTCAGGCCGAACGAGGCGGCGTACCAGCGCCGTGACATCGGCATGGTCTTCCAACGGTTCAACCTCTTCCCGCACCTCACAGCGTTGGAGAACATCATTCTTGCCCCCATGAGGGTGAAGCGAAGCCCGAAGGCAGAGGCGACGGCGCGGGCAATGGAACTCCTCGGGCGCGTCGGCCTAGCCGGCAAAGCCAATGAATATCCCGCGCACCTGTCCGGAGGCCAGCAGCAGCGCGTGGCCATTGCACGTGCCCTGGCGATGGACCCGAAGCTGATGCTGTTCGACGAGCCAACCAGCGCCCTCGACCCAGAACTGGTCGGGGAAGTACTCGACGTGATGAAGGAACTGGCCAGGAGCGGGATGACCATGATCGTGGTCACCCATGAAATGGGCTTTGCCCGCGAGGTCGCCGATTCGCTGGTCTTCATGGACGGAGGGGTCGTCGTCGAATCCGGAAACCCGCGCGACGTGCTGACGAACCCGCAGCACGAGCGCACGAAGGCGTTCCTCGCGAAAGTGCTCTAGACACGAGGTGCGAGCCGCCGGGTGTTGCCCGCGGTGGGTCTCACGCCCCGACTGCCTCTTGTCTTGACCGATGCAGGGCAGCGATCCGAGAGTGTCCCCTGTGAGGCGCGAGGCGGTCCGAGAATACCTGGCCAGTTCGCTCTGGGCGATGCCGACGGCTGCGGTCGTCGTTGCGCTCATCGTCGGCGCTTGGCTGTCCTCGGTCCTCGTCGATCCCGCGTCGCCCCTTGCTGTCCTGCTGTTCGAGGGGACCGCCGACGACGCGCGCAGCCTCCTCGTCAGCATCGCCAGCACCATGGTCACAGTCATCGCTCTGGTCCTCGGCCTGACGGTGGTGGCCCTCCAGCTCGCATCGACGCAGTTCAGCCCGCGGCTGTTGAGGAACTTCCTCCGGGACATCCCCAATCAGCTGACCTTGAGCGTCTTCGTCGCGACCTTCGCCTACAGCACGGCAGGGCTGTACACGGTCGGCATCGCCAGCGGCCAGCGCGTCGAGACCTATCCCCGGCTCGCCGTCAGCGGCGCGCTGCTCCTCCTGTTCGTGAGCATGGTCATGCTTGTCTACTTCGTGCACCATCTCGCGCATTCGATCCAGATCGACCAGGTGATGAAGGGCGTCGAGAAGGCGACGCTGAGAGTGCTCGAGCACTCCTTCGTCGAGGGAGACCCCCACGTGCGGCTGCCGACGCCGCCCGACGGTGCGATCGCCTTGTCTGCGGCGAGGTCCGGGTACGTCCAGGCGATCCATGTCGGGGCCCTCGTCGCGGCGCTGGAGGCCAGGAACCTGAGCGCCCTGATTGTCCCGATCGTCGGGCGCCACGTCGTCGCGGGGACACCGCTCGCATGGGTCTGGGACACGGACGGCGGGGACCGGCCTTCGCTGGCTCCCCGGCCTCTGGCAGACCTGCGCCGGGTGATTCTGCAGGCCGTCAGGGTCGGCTATGAACGCACCCTCGAACAGGATGTCGCCTTCGGCATCCGCCAGCTCGCCGACATCGCGTCCAAGGCACTCTCGCCCGCGGTGAATGACCCCTACACGGCGAACCAGGCAGTGGACCACCTGGCCTCGATCCTCGCTGCCCTCACCGTCCGGCAGCACGGGCCCCGAGCAGTGAGGGACCGGCAGGGCGTGGTGCGGCTGCACGTGCCCGCCCGCGACTTCGAGTACCTCTTGGAGCTCGCGCTCGGACAGGTGCGCCGCTACGGGGCGAACGAGCCACGCGTAGTCCGCGCTCTCCTTCGCGTATGCCGCGACGTCGGAGGGTTCGGCGACGAGGCCCACCGCGCCGTCGTCCGGCGCTACGTCGAGACGCTCCTCGACGATGTCCAGCGCATGGTTCCCCAAACCGCGGACCGCGAGCCCCTGCTGGCCGAAGGTGCCGCGGTCCTAGCGGTGCTCGCCTAGACCTCCGGGCCGCTCAAGCCTCGGCCGTCCACGTCCCTCCGATGCGTGAGGGTTGTCACCGGCCCCGCCGCCACGCGTCGAGTGCGGCCGCCCTGTCGCGCTCCCTCATGGCTTCCGCATTCTGGGAGAACCTCTTCTCGCTCTCTGCGATCATCGATGCGGCCCGTTCCAGCCGTCCGATCAGGCTCTCCAAACGGTCGAGTACCTCGTCGTCGCCCATGTCTTCCTCCCGCTCCTGAACGCCGCCTCCGGAGGGTGATTGCCCTGCATCCAAAGTCGCACCGCCGCCTCGATGCCGTCACGCGTATTCAGTACTCGATTTCGAGGCCCGGCCGAGGCCGGCACTACCCGAACCGCGCGCGAATCCTGCGGAGGGCACCCTCTAGGACCCCACCCGGATGCCGACTGCGTAGTCGTCCGCGTCACCGATGGACCTCTCTCGGCATCTCCCCCGCGTCGCGCGGTATCTTCGAAAGCATGCCCAACCCCGACGCCCCGTCGCTGCACGAGACGATGCTCGAGATGATCCATGAGGCCCGCAGGCGCGGGATGTCGCACAACATGTACTCCCTGGGGGCCTGCGATCTGCTGCTGGAGATCCACGCCCCGGGCGGGGAGGCGATGGGTTCGCCGCGTGCAGGCTGCCTCGAGCGGTGGCCCTGCAGCACCGTGCTGGGCATCATCGGTGGTCTGGGACGCGTCCCCGAGTGGCAGTCGGGGTCCTTGACAGGCCACCCAGGCGACCCCAGCAGGTCCGCCTGGAGCGGCACCTCGTCCGTTCGCTAGGCGTCCACGGCCACGCGTGGACGCAGCCTTGTGAACAGGCGGTTCAGGCACCGCGAAACGTGCATCTGGTTCGTTCCGAGCCGCCGGGCAATCTCCGCCTGGGTCAGCTCCATGCCGAAGCGCAGGCGGAGGAGCTCGAGATCCTCCGGTGAGGCGTCGACGAGGGCAGCGGCGACCGTCTGGACAGCTTCGACCCGGGCGAATCCGGGGTCCTCACACGCTGCAATCCTGGCGGGAATCTCGTCGGGGCGGTCTTCTTCGCGATCGGCCACTTCGATCGGCGGAGTCATCATCGCGGCGTCGGCAGCGTTGGCCTCGACGATCCTCTCCACTGATACCTGCATCTCCTGCGCGAGCTCTTCGGTCGTGGGCTCCCGGCCCAGCCGCTGCTGGAGCCGGGGCATCACCGAGCGCACCCTGAGCCGCAGGTCCAGTACAGGACGGGGCGGTCTGACCATCCAGCTCTGGTCCCGCAGGTAGTGCTTGATCTCCCCTTCGATGCTCGCCACCGCGTACGGGACGAAGCCGTGCCCCAGGTCCTCGCGGTATCTCCTCGCGGCCTTCACCAGGGCCAGCCGCGCCACCTGACGCAGATCCTCCTGGTCGTGGCCCGGGCACCTGAACCGATGGGCCAGCGCGTCCGCGAGCCCCACATATTCGGCCGCCAGGTCCGCCGGCCCCGAGGCCCGGTCCCCCTCGCGGCATCCGGTCCCCTCACCCCCCGAGGGGCTGTCGCCACCAGCAGAGCGGCGCGGGCGATTGCGGGTGTTCTCCATGACGGACCTCCTTGCTGGGAAAGCCGAACAGGTGCCGCGATTCTAGGAAAACAATTGCGCACCCGCAACCATTTTTCCCAGAAGCGGCGGATGCAAACGTGGATCCTTCTAGTCAGTTGCGCTCATGCAATTGTTTGCCTGACGCAACGGGCGGGAATCAGTGGGTGGAGTCGACCCGGAGGCGTCCCGGGTCCGGACCGAACGGAGGATCACCTATGTCGTCGTGGCCGCTGTGGTTGCTGCTGCTGCTCTTCGTCGCCGCCGCCGCGGTCATCTGGGTGGCGGGCATCCAGCTCTCGAAGCAGACCGACGTCCTCGACGCGCGGCTGCATCTGGGCTCGGCACTGGGCGGCCTGATCCTGCTCGCCGTGGCCACCAACCTGCCCGAGATCGCCATCACGGTCAGTGCCGCCATCTCGGGCAACCTGGGAGTCGCGGTCGGCAACATCCTCGGCGGCATCGCGGTCCAGACGGTGGTCCTGGTGGCCCTGGACGCCTTCGGCACACGAAAGGGAGAACCCCTGATGTACCGGGCGTCCTCCCTGACGCTCGTCATCGAGGCCGTGACCGTGGTGGGCGTCCTGGGAGTCGTGGTCGCCGGTAGCCAGATGCCCTCGAGCCTCGTCGCCTTCCACCTGACCCCCGCCGCCGTCCTCATCACCGCCGTGTGGATCGTCGGCCTCCTCGCCGTCCAGCGGAGCCAGAAGGGCCTGCCCTGGCACGAGCAGGGCAACGCCCCCGGATCCCAGGCCAAGCCGAAGGGACACAGCAAGGACCCCGGCGACGGCAGCAAGGGCAAGAAGGTCGGCACGGGCCGCGCCGCCCTGATCTTCGCCGTGGCCGCCGTGGCCACCCTGGTCGCCGGCGTCGTGCTCGAGCGCAGCGGCGACGAGATCGCCGGCCACATCGGCCTCTCCGGAGTCCTCTTCGGCGCCACCATCCTCGCACTGGCCACCTCCCTGCCCGAGATCTCCACCGGACTGGCGTCCGTCAAGCAGGGCGACTACAGGCTCGCCGTCAGCGACATCTTCGGCGGGAATGCCTTCCTGCCCGTGCTCTTCCTCGTCGCAGTGCTCATCTCCGGCCAGCCCGTGCTGCCGCAGGCGCACAACACCGACATCTACCTCACGGCCCTCGCGATCCTCCTGACCCTCGTCTACGTCATGAGCCTGATCTTCCGCCCCAGGCGCAGGATCGCGGGCATGGGCGCCGATTCGTTCATCGTGCTGGTCCTCTACCTGCTCGGCGTCGCGGGACTCTTCGCCGTCGCCTCCGGATAGGCCGCACCCCGCGCGGCCAACCCGGCGCGGCCCGCGCCGGGCCCATCGGCCCTGACGCCGCCGACGGCCCCTGCGTAGCCTCGCTGTATGGACGGAGTGCCGGCCATCCGCGTGCGCGATCTGGTGAAGACCTTCGGCGACGTCACCGCCGTCGACCGTCTGAGCTTCGACGTCGCCGCCGGCGAGGTGTTCGCGTTCCTCGGCCCGAACGGGGCCGGGAAGTCGACCGCGATCAACGTCCTGTGCACCCTCGCCTCCCCCACCTCGGGGGCCGCGAGCGTGGGCGGGTTCGACGTCGTGGCCAACCCCCACGAGGTCCGCGCCCACATCGGCCTCGTGTTCCAGGAGACCACGCTGGACAAGCAGCTCACGGCCGAGGAGAACCTGCGCTTCCATGCGGTCCTGTACGGGGTCCCGCGGGTGCAGCGGGGCGCCAGGATCGCACACGTCCTCGAGCTCGTGGGCCTCTCGGCGCGCAGGAAGGACCTCGTGGCGACGTTCTCCGGCGGCATGGCCCGGCGGCTCGAGATCGCGCGCGCCATGCTGCACACGCCGGCGGTCCTCTTCCTCGACGAGCCCACGATCGGCCTCGACCCGCAGACCCGGGCCGTCATGTGGGAGGACATCCTCACGCTGCGCCGCGAGGAGGGGGTGACGGTGTTCCTCACGACCCACTACATGGACGAGGCCGAGGTCGCCGACCGCATCGGGATCATCGACCAGGGGCGGCTGATCGCCCTCGGCACCCCGGAGGAGCTCAAGGCGGCCGCAGGCGCGGAGAGCATCCTCCTGCACACGGCGGACGACGACGCGGCGCGGCTCACGCTCGAGGCGTCCGGCTACCGCTGCACCCCGGACGGCGGCCGGCTCGCTGTCGAGGCGACGCACGCCGCGACGGAGCTGCCCGCGGTCATCGCGCTGCTCGGCGGCAGCGTGCTCTCGGCCCAGATCCATGAGCCGTCCCTGGACGACATGTTCCTGCACTACACGGGCCGGCAGATCCGCGACCAGAGTGAGCAGCAGGCGTTCCCGCCGGCGTGGCGGAGCAGGAGGTAGAGATGGCGTCCATCAGGACCGCCTCGCTCGGAACGGTGTCCCTCGGCGCGGTGTCCCTCGGCACGATCGGCATGGTCTGGCAGCGCGAGCTGCTGCGGTACGTACGCACTCCCTCGCGCATCTTCACCGGGCTCGCCCAGCCGCTCCTGTTCCTGTTCGTGCTCGGCTACGGCATGGGCAGCCTCGTCGGCTCGACGGGCGGGCTGGACTTCCGCATGTTCGTCTTCCCCGGCATCGTGGCCATGAGCGTCGTGTCGACGTCGATCTTCAGCGCCATCTCGATCGTCTGGGACCGGGAGTTCGGGTTCCTGCGCGAGATGCTCGTGGCCCCGGTGCCGCGCTGGGCGCTCGTGATGGGCAAGACGGCAGGCGGCGCGACAGTCGCCACGGGGCAGGGCACCATCATGCTCGTGCTCGCGCCGCTCGTCGGGGTGGACCTCACGGTCCTGACCATCGCCGCGGTGATCGCCATCGAGTTCGTCATGGCCGCCGCGCTCACGGCATTCGGGGTGTTCGTGGCGAGCCGCATCACCCGCATGGAGGGCTTCCAGATGGTCATGCAGCTCGTGCTGCTGCCCATGATCTTCCTCTCGGGGGCGCTGTTCCCGCTCGCCGGGCTGCCGCTGTGGCTCGACATCCTCACCCGCCTCAACCCGCTGACCTACGCGGTCGCGCCGCTGCGCTCGGTGGTCTTCGGGGCCCAGAACCTGCCGGCCGCGGCGCTGGCCCGCTTCCCGAGCGACGTGACGCTGTTCGGCTGGACCCTCTCGGTCTGGACCGAACTGGCGATCACCGTGGTGTTCGCCGCCGTCTTCCTCGCCCTCGCGGTCAGGGGGTTCGGGCGCCGGCTCTGACTCACTGCCGCAGCACGGCGGCGGCCCGCGAGCGCGGCTAGCTGGCTTCCTCGGCGCCCAGCCGGCCGGAGGTCCCGGCGTGCGCCCCCTGCGCGATCGTGACGCGGACTCCGGCCCGGCGGAAGAGCTCGACCTCGTGCGGATCGGCATCGGCGTCGGTGACCAGCATCCAGGGCAGGGGCAGCCGCACCCAGGCGTGGAAGGGACGCTGGCCGAGCTTGCTCGAGTCTGCGAGAACGTAGACGTCGGCCCCCCGTCGGGCCATCAGTTCCTTCAGACGGGTCTGGGCCTGGTCCGCCTCGCAGATCCCATCGTCCGCCGTCACAGCGTCGGCACCCAGGAACACCCTGTCGAACGTCATGCGCTCGAGGGCCGCCTCGGCCAGGGGGCCAACGAAGGTCTGGCTCACACTGCGCAGCCGCCCCCCGAGGCAGTCGACGTGGATCCCCGGGGAATCGGCGAGCTCCTGGACGGTGTTGAGGGCCGGCGTGGTGACGGTGAGGCCGCTGCGGTCGCGCAGGGCGTGGGCGAGCGCGCCGACGGTGGACCCGCCGTCGAGCAGGATCGATTCGCCGGCCTGGACCTGCCCGGCGGCCCACTGCGCGATGGCCTGCTTCTCCTCGAAGGCCTCGCCGATCCGCTGCCGGAGGGACGCCTCAGGGTGCGCGCCGATCGCGAGCGCGCCGCCGTAGGTCCTGGCCAGCTTCCCTTCGTCGTTCAGGAGCGCAAGGTCCCGGCGGATCGTGGAGGCTGTCACGTTGAAGCGCTGCGAGAGCTCCTCGACCGACGTCAGCCCCGCCGTGGTGGCAAGGCGGTAGATCTCTTCCCGCCGGGCTTTTGCCGTCGTCATCCGGGTCCCCTTCGGCTCACGTGGGCGCACGGGCTCGACAGTGAGCCGGCGCCTCCCCTCATGGTAGCCAGTGGTGCGGCGCGGCCGCGGGGCGCGCGCTATAGCGACGCCCCGGCGCAGATGACGTAGTCCTGTCCCGTGATCGATCCGCCATGAGGGCCGATGAGGAAAGCTACGAGGGCCGCTACATCGTCCGGGTCGACGAGGTGGCCGAGCGGGGTCGACACGGGGGGCACCTCCGCCCGTCTCGGGTCGGAGAGCATCGGGGTGTCCGTGGGGCCGGGCGAGACCACGTTGACGGTGATCCGGCGGGGCGCAAGCTCCTTGGCCCAGGACCTGCCGAGTCCGAGGAGCGCGGCCTTGGTCGCGGCGTAGTGGCTCTTGCCCGCGGCGCCGGCAGCGGTCCTGCTGCCGAGGAGCACGATCCGGCCGCCGTCCGGCATCGACGGCACGAGGGTGTCCGCGAGGACGCTCGCCGCCGCGACGTGGACGGCGAACATCTCCTGCAGCGCCGCCGTGTCGAGGCCGCCCAAGCGGCCCGTGCGCTGCAGCCCGGCGGCGTGGACCAGCGCACTGGCAGGAGCGAGGCCCGTGACGGCGTCGGCGACCGAGTGCGGATCAGCGAGGTCGGCGTGGCACCAGCTGAACCTATCGCCGAGGTCGGTCTCCCTGCGGCTCAGCCCGGTGACACGCCACCCTTCCGACAGGAGACGTTCCGCGATCGCGCGTCCGATGCCGGAGCTGCAGCCGGTGACGACGGCGTGCTGCTGCTCATGCATCGGTGTCGCCGCCGGGGGTGGTGGCGCCGCCGTAGGCCCACTCCGGACGGACCTTGACGTACTTGATGGCCCGGCGGAAGTAGGTGTAGGCGATGTTGAGCTCGCCGTCCGGTCCTTGGTGGATGGAGGGGTAGGAGAACTCGCGGTTCAGCCCGTCGCGGGAGTTGTTGGACAGGCAGTAGCCGTCCCCGACCTCGAGGTTCCGGCGGATGGGCCAGGTCCGCCCCGAGTCCTCCGAGATCGCGAGGGTCATGGGGGCGCGCGGGGTCCCCCAGAAGGCGGTCCGCCCGGCCGCCTGAGGGGCGGGCTCGGCAGCGGGCGTGCCGGACTCTGGCGTGCCCTCCTCGATGAGGCCGTCGTCGTCGATCTCGTCGTAGAGGGAGAGGCGCCGCTCGGTCGTCTCCTCTGCGCGGCGGTGGTTGTAGACGAGGGCGAGCCGGCCGTCGGCGAGGGCCGTGAACTGGATGGACGAGTTGTTGTTCGGCAGCTCGGTGGGCTCGGGCTCGCTCCACGTGGCGCCATCGTCGCTGGACCGGGACTCGTAGATCGAATCGGCCCAGCGGCTGCGGTAGAGGGCCAGGAGGGACCCGTCGGGGAGCGGCTGGATGTCCATGTGGACGCAGCCGACGCTTCCGGGCACGAGCTGCTCGTGCCAGGTGCGGCCCTCGTCGTCCGAGACCATCACAGCACTGTCGTCATTGTTGCCGACCCACTTCTCTCCCGGGGTGGTGAGGCAGCGGAAGACCGGGACGAGCCACCGGCCGGAGGGGAGGATCAGGGGCGGCTGCCGCACGAAGACGCCGCCGGCCTCGGTGGTCGGGAACAGGGTCTCCACCGGGCCCCACGTCCTGCCGCTGTCGGTCGAGATGCGGCGGCGGACCTCGGCGGTGTCCTGGTTGCCGGCGCGCTGCGCCGTGTACAGGAGCCAGACCTCCTCTCCCCCGGGGGTGAAGAGGATGGGGTTCTGCTCGGAGCGCGTGCCGTCGTCCGAGAGCTGCTGGGGCTCCGACCAGTGGCCGCTGCCGGGTTCGAGGGCGGAGAACCACACCGAGATGTCGCCGATGCCCTCCTGCGTGCCGCCGAACCACACACAGCCCAAGCGCCCGTCGGGGAGGGTCTGGAGGTTGGCGGCGTGGGACTGGACGGTGGCTGCGGGTAGGTAGGCGAAGGTTGCCCCGTCGGCGTCGCGGAGGATGCCGTCGCGGGTGATCGCGCTGTAGGCGCTGTCGATAGTGTTGCTGGTCATGGCGTTCTCAGTCCTGTGGAGTGGCTGCGTCGAGGTGGGCCTTGGCGGCCAGTTCGAGGTGGGTGAGGTCGGAGGCGACCGTCGCGAACGTGTACCCCTGCTGGAACCGCTGGGCCGCGATCGCCCCGGCCGCCGTATGGATCCCCGCCGCGATGCCGGCCGCTGCTGCCGCGTCTGCGACGACGGCGAGGGCCTGGTCGAACTCGGCCTGGACGGCGGGGTCGCCGGGGAAGGCGCCGCCGACGGCGAGGGTGAGGTCGGACGGGCCGACGTAGATGCCGTCGAGCCCGGGGGTCGCGCAGATCTCCTTGACGTTGGCCAGGCCCTCGGGGGTCTCGATCATCGCGAAGACGAGCGTTGTGGCATCGGCCTCGGCCGGGACGGGCCCGATCCGGAGGGCGGAGCGCATCGGGCCGTAGGAGCGGCGCCCCAGCGGCGGGTACTTCGCGGCGGCGACGGCCGCGGCGGCGTCGTCGGCGCTGTCGATGAGCGGGACGATGACGCCGACCGCGCCGGCGTCGAGCGCCTTGCCGATCGAGGTCGGGCTGTTGCCGTCGACCCGGACCAGGCCGACCGCGCGCTGGGAGGCGTCGATGGCCATGAGCCCGTGGAGCACGCCCGAATAGCCGAGCAGCCCGTGCTGGGCGTCGAGGGCCACGTAGTCGTAGCCCAGCCGGGCGATCCGCTCGGTGGCCACCGGTGCGTCGAGCACGGACCAGTAGCCGACGGCGCGCTCGCGCGCGCGGATCTTCCGGGCGAACTCGAGGACCTGAGGTGAGGACGTCATGATGGGTCTGCTTCCGTTTCTCGTGGGCTCGGGTCAGCGGTTGTAGGCGGGCATCGGACCGCGCAGCATGGCGCCGACGCTATCGCACGCCTCGACGACGTCGGCAGCCAGCGGGCCTTGGGCGACCGCGGCGATGTTCGCGCGCAGCTGCTCCGGTTTGGACCCGCCGAGGAGCACCGATCCGACGCCGTCGCGGTGGGCCAGCCACCGCAGTGCGAGCTCGATGAGGGACAGGCCGGCGGCGTCGGCGATGCCACTCAGGGCCTGCACGGCGTCGAAGAGCCGGGGGTCCCAGTAGCGCTGCGTGTACATCGCCGCGAGCCGGGAGTCGCCGAAGCGCCCCTCCGTCGGCTTCGCCTCGAACCGGTGCCTGCCGGTGAGCAGTCCCCCGCCCAGCGGGTTGTAGACCATGGTGTGCACCGCATGGGTCGCGGCGAACTCCAGGTACTCCTCCTCGACCCGGCGTGCGAGCAGGTTGTAGAGCTGCTGGGCCACGACGGGCCGAGGGGCCCCTGCCTTGTCCGCGACATGGATGAGGTCGGCAATCTGCCAGGCGGCGAAGTTGGAGACGCCCAGGGCCTTGATCTTGCCCTCCGCGGCCAGCTCGGCGACGGCGCCGAGCGTCTCCTCGATCGGCACGGAGCGGTCCGGCTGGTGGAGATAGAAGAGGTCGACGCTCTCCACGTCCAGGCGCTTCAGGCTTCCCTCGAGGGAGAGCCGGAGGCCCTGAGCCGACAGGGGCGAGTGGTCGCCGTGGTCGGGATGCGGCATGCCGGCCTTCGTGGCGAGGACGACCTCGTCCCTGCGCCCCTTGAGCAGGCGGGCCAGGATCTCCTCGGTCCTGCCGCCCGCGTAGCCGTTGGCGGTGTCGACCGCCGTGATGCCGGCGCCGAGCGCCTCGTCGAAGATCACCCGGGCGGTGGCTTCGTCGACAGTGTCGCCGAAGGTCATGGTGCCGAGGACCAGCTTCGAGAGGGGAAGTTCCTGCGGGGGAACGGCGGCGGGGTGGTTGCTCATAGTCGTCCTGTCGGTGGAGGGTGGGATCTGCCGACCGGGCAACTGCGCATTCTGCGCGAAACACGCACTCTGACGCCGTCTTCCTCGCCCAGCGATCCGCCTTCGGTGTTTCCACTATCCCATTACTGCGCGAATTGAGCAATAGGACTAGCGTGTTTCGCGCAGCTGTGTCATGCTTGCTGGTGACGCAGCTCTCACAGCACGGTGGAAAGGAGGATGGACATGGCGAAGGTTCTCGTCCAGGCGGACGACTTCTCGGGTGCCGCGGAAGTCGGCCAGCAGTTCACGGCCCACGGGTTCACTGCGCGGATCGCGCTGACGACGGCGGGCACGCACCTCCGCGATCCGTCCTCCGGCACTGCCGAGGTCGTCATCCTGGACACCCACACCCGCAGTGCGTCGCCCACGGCCGCCCGAGCCGCCGTCAGGACCGCCCTCACGAGTGTCGAACCCACGGCAGTCGTCTTCAAGAAGACCGATTCGCTCTGGCGGGGCAACGTCGGCCCGGAGCTGTCGGCGCTGGCCGAGCTCGGATACGACGTGGTGCTTGCCGGCGCCTTCCCTGCGATGGGAAGGACGGTCGTGGGGGGCGAGCCCTCGGTGGCCGGCGTCCCTCTCCGCGCTTCCGGCCTCTGGAGCGTCGAACCGCGCCCTGCCCCGGAGAACCTGAGCGAGCTCTTCGCCACCGACAGCAGCGTCCGGTTCGTGGGGCTCGACGAGGTCCGGTCCCCGGGCCTCACTGAGCACATCGGGTCGGTCCTCGCCGGCGGAGACCCCGCCGTGGTGGTCGTCGACGGCGAGACGGAGGCGGACCTCTCCGCCGTCGTCGAGGCCGTCGTCTCCCTGCGGTTCTCCTCAGGCCGCCGCCCCGTTGCCCTCGCCGGCACGGGACAGCTCGCGGGCCTGCTCGCCCAGCGACTGGCCAAAGAAGCTGCGCACACCGCGCACTCTCCTGCCGCTGCAATGCCCGCCACGGTGACAGACCGCGGCGCGGTGCTCGCCGTCGTCGGCTCCGCCTCCCCCGCCGCACGGCGGCAGCTGGAGCACCTCGGCGCCGAGGGATTCGACGTCGTCGACCTCCCTTCACACGAGGACGGGCCGCGGAACGTCCGCGCAGCCCTCGCGGAGGGCCGGTCCATCGCCCTGACTGTTCCCGCGGGTCCACAGGACCCGGCCCGCTCGGCGGCAATCGTCGCCCGGCTCGCGCAGCTGGCCCGCCAGGCACAGCAGGGCCTCCGGAGTGACCTCATCCTCACGGGCGGGGAGACGGCCCGGGAAATCCTCGATGCCCTCGGCATCGCCTCCCTCATTCCCATCGCCGCAGTCCAGCACGGCGCCGTGGTCTGCATGGCCGACGACGGCCGGCTCGTCGCCACCAAGCCCGGCAGCTTCGGGGACCCGCTCGTCCTCGCCCAGCTGTACCGCGCAATCCAGTCCTCGAACCATCCCCGAGAAACAACGGAGACCTCTATGACCAGTCCACAGGACGACAGGCCCTTCATCGCCGTCACGATGGGCGACGGCGCCGGGATCGGACCCGAAGTCACCGTCGGCGCCCTCATCCACGCTGGCGCCTATGCCGACAGCCGCCCGGTGGTGATCGGCGACGCCCACCGGCTGCGCCTGGCCGCCGAGGCGCTCGGCGTCGCCGCCGAGATCGTCACGGTCCAGGCGGTCGAGGAGGCCGAGTTCACCCTCGGGCGGGTCAACGTGATCGACCCGGAGCTCCTCCCCGCGGACCTCCCGTGGGGCATCGAATCCGCCGAGGCCGGCAACGCCGCGTACCACTACGTGCGGATCGCGTGCGGGCTGGCGATGGCGGGCAAGGTCCAGGGGATCTGCACCGCGCCGCTGAACAAGGCCGCGCTGCACCGGGCCGGCCACGTCTACCCGGGCCACACCGAACTGCTCGCGCACTTCATGGGCGTCGACGAGGTGTCGATGATGCTCTCCACCCCCAAGGTCAAGGTCATCCACGTGACCACGCACATCGGCCTGGTGGACGCGATCCGGAAGATCGAGCCTGGCCTGGTCGAGCGCACGGTCCGCAGGGGCGACGAGGCCATGAAGCGCGCGGGCGTCGCCCACCCAACGATCGGCGTCTGCGCCATCAACCCCCATGCCGGGGAGAACGGGCTCTTCGGCTACGGCGAGGAGGAGGAGAAGATCGTTCCCGCGATCGCGAAGCTCCAGGCCGACGGGATCGACGCCCGCGGGCCGCTCCCGGCGGACACCGCCTTCTTCCTCGCAGGCCGCGGCGACTACGACCTCATCGTCGCCATGTACCACGACCAGGGCCACGGCCCCGTCAAGGTCCTGGGCATTGAGGCCGGAGTCAACATCACGGTCGGGCTCCCCGTCATCCGCACCTCGGTGGACCACGGCACCGCCTTCGACATAGCCGGCAAGGGCATCGCCGATGTCCGCAGCATGATCGAGGCCCTCCGCCAGGCGGCAGAGATGTCGCCCCGCCTGGCACTCCAGCAGTAGGCCGAGCGTCCCGCTGCAGTTCCTCACCGCAACTTCTCACTACAACGAAGTAGAAGGAATCAAGCATGTCCAATGTCCTGAACCCGACCCCTGAGCAGAAGGCCATCTGGGTCCGCCGGGCCATCGTGGCCGGCGTCATCGGCACCACGATCGAGTGGTACGACTTCGTCCTCTTCGGCACGGCGTCGGCCCTGGTGTTCAACACGCTCTTCTTCCCCAAGTTCGACCCGCTGATCGGCACCGCCGCGGCGCTGACCACCACCGCCATCGGATACTTCTTCCGCCCCCTCGGCGGATTCGTGTTCGGCGCCCTCGGCGACCGGATCGGCCGCAAGAACGTCCTCGCGGCAACGCTGGTCCTCATGGGGCTGTCCACCGCACTCATCGGGGCCCTGCCGACCTATGCGCAGGCCGGCATCTGGGCGCCGATCCTGATGCTCCTCCTGCGCATCCTGCAGGGAATCGGCGCGGGGGCCGAGTTCGGAGGGGCCCAGGTCATGGTCTCGGAGCACGCGAGCAAGAAGCGCCAGGGCCTGCTCACGAGCCTGCCCGGCGCGGGCCTGGCTCTGGGCATCATGCTCGGCACGTCGTTCTACTCCCTCCTGGACTTCATGCCCAGGAACGAGTTCATGGCCTACGGCTGGCGCCTTCCCTTCCTGGCCAGCGTGATCGGCATCGGCATCGGCCTGTTCATCCGGATGCGCGTCATGGAGTCCCCCGAATTCCTGGCCGTCACCCGCACGAAGGAGCGACCCAAGAGCCCCGTCAGAGAGGTCTTCGCCTCCCATAAGCGGAACTGGTTCGTGTCCATGTTCGCCTGCTTCGCCGAGAACGCGACCACCAACCTCGTCAAGACCTTCGTCCTGGCCTATGCGGCGACCTTCCTCCACCTCGACAAGAGCGTGGGGCTCAACGGCCTCTTCGTCGCCTCGCTCGTCAGCCTCTTCACCTACCCGCTTTTTGGATGGCTGGGTGACCGCCTTGGCATCGCCCGGGTCTACATCGGCTCCGCCATCGGGGTGGCGCTGTTCATCTTCCCGATGTTCTGGATGATCAACACCAAGTCGGTTCCGGTGGTCATCATCGCCATCGTCCTCACCTACGCCATCGTCGTCCGCGGCATGTCGGCCACGCAGGGCGCGTACCTGGCCAACCTCTTCCCGGCACGCATCCGCTTCACCGGCCTCGCCTCCTCCCGCGAGGTCGGCAGCGCGATCTCCGGCGGCATCGGTCCCGTCCTGGCCACGCTCCTGCTGGCGGCGACCCACTCCTACGTGCCTGTCGCGCTCTACATGATCAGCCAGGCCGCGATCACGATCGCCGCCGTCTGGATCGGGCCGAGCAAGCACAGGGCCGTCGATGCGGACACGGACGCTGTGCAGGAACCCGCGGCGGCACCCCTCCAGGCTTCCTGACCGCCCCGGCACAGACCGCCGAACGCTCATCCCGCGGGCGGGTCCCCTCAGGACCCGCCCGCGGGATCAGCGCTGCCGCAGCACAGCGGCGGCCCGCACGACGGCGTCGCCCACCTCTGCGAGGCCGGGCGAGTCGAGCGTCCACGACTGCCAGTAGAGCCCCAGGTCCTCTCGCCAGTCGGGGGCCAGCTCCACGAGGTCGCCCCCCGGGTCCTGCTGGTCCGGCACCATCCCCCAGCCGAGCCCGGCGCGCACGGCCTCGACGTACTGGACGGAGTCCGGGATGAAGTGCTGCGGCGGTGTCGCCTCGGGCGCCACCCGGGCCAGGAGCGCGAGCTGGTGGCTGTCCTTGCGGTCGTACTGCATGACGGGTGCCACCGCGAGCGCCTCCGGCGTCGCCCCGCGCGGGAACCACCGCGCCGCGAACTCCGCCGAGGCCTTGGCCCGGTACACCATGGTCCCCAGGGGCCGAACGCTGCAGCCCTGGACGGGCCGCGGGTCCGCGGTGACGGCGCCGACGGCGTCGCCGGAGCGGAGGAGATCCGCCGTCGCGTGCTCGTCGTCGCGCAGGAGCTCGACGGCGATCCGGCCTCCCAGCGCCACCTCGCGGATCGCGGGGGGCAGCCACGTGGCGATCGAATCGGCGTTGGCCACGATCGGCACGCGCAGCAGCTCGGTGCCGGCGCCAGCGGAACCCGGGCCGCCGGCGTCGTGCGCCTGCTCGAAGCGGAGGGCGAGCAGCGCCTCGTCGGCGAGCAGGAGCAGCTGGCGGGCCGAGCGCAGGAGCCGCTCCCCCGCCGGTGTGGGCACCACCGGCTTGAGCCGGCGCACGAGCACGCTGCCCACCGAGCGCTCGAGCGCCTTGATCCGCTGGCTCACGGCGGAGGGGGTGATGCGCAGCTCGTCGGCTGCAGCCTCGAACGTCTCCTGGTCCACGACGGCCGCGAGGGCCCTCAGCTGCTCCAAGTCCATGAAGAGATGCTAATGCCTCTGCAGATATAGTTAGTTGATCTTCATACCTCGGCGCCCGTACCGTCGAAGGGTGCTGCTCTCCTACCTCGCCGGACTCGGCGCCAGCCTCGGCCTGATCGTGGTGATCGGGGCGCAGAACGCGTTCGTGCTGCGGCAGGGGATCAAGCGCGAATGGGTGCTGCCCGTCGTGGTGCTGTGCGCGCTGAGCGATGCGGTGCTGATCTTCGCCGGGGTTGCCGGGATCGGCGCGGCGGTACAGGGCGCGCCCCTCCTCCTGCAGGTCATCCGCTGGGTCGGAGCAGCGTTCCTCGTGGCGTACGGGTTCTTCGCCGCCAGGCGCGCACTCCATCCCGGCGCGCTCCGGGCTGCGGGAGGAACCGGCCCGGCAGGCCTCGCGGCCACGCTCGGGACGGTCCTCGCGCTGACCTGGCTCAACCCGCACGTCTACCTCGACACCCTCGTGCTCCTGGGCTCCCTCGCCAACGCGCAGGGCGCGGGGCGCTGGGCCTTCGGGTTCGGCGCGGCGTCCGCGAGCGCCCTGTGGTTCCCGGTCCTCGGGTACGGGGCGCGGGCGCTGAGCGGATTCTTCGCCCGGCCGGCGGCATGGCGGGTCCTGGACGGCGGCGTCGCGGTGCTCATGGTCGCCCTCGCGGCCATGCTCGTCCTCGGTTGAGGCCCCCGCCGCTGACTCTTTCAGTTTGGCGCAGCCGACGGCGCGCCCTGATTGCCACGGGAGGAGCCGGGTAATCGCCAGACGCCCCACCTGCGCCAGAACCAAGGAGAGACTGCCATGACAGAGACCCCAGCAGGCCCCACGGAACCCGACGTCGTCGACATCCTCACCCGCGACCACCAGGAGATGGTCGAGCTGATCAGCCGGATCGAGGGCGCACCCGACTCAGGGACGCGCCGCGACCTCGCGGACACGGTGATCGCCGAGGTCATGCGCCACGCCGTCGCAGAGGAGATGTACGTCTACCCGGCCGTCGAGAAGCATGTCCCCGACGGGAAGGAGGAGGTCGAGCATGACAAGGGCGAGCACGCCGAGATCGTCGACCTCATGAAGGAGCTCGAGGGAATCGACGCCGCGGACGCGCGCTTCATCGAGGTCGTCCGGGAGCTGGACGGGAAGCTGCGCCACCACGCCAACGACGAGGAGACGGACCAGTTCCCCAAGCTCCGGGCCCACATCCCGTACGACGAACTGGTGGACCTCGGCAAGAAGGTGGAGAACGCCAAGAAGATCGCGCCGACCCGGCCGCACCCGCACGCGCCGCACTCGGAGCTGTTCCACAAGACCGTGGGGGCCGGGGTGGGCATGGTCGACCGCCTGCGGGACAAGCTCACAGGCCGGCACACCGGCTGACGGGCTCGCCGGGGTGCCGGCCCGAGCGCGCGGGTCCTGGGCTCAGGCGCCCGTCCCGCATTCGACCGCGACGGGGCCGGCGCTCGTCCGGGCCCTCGAGGCCTCCGAGAGCGAGCCGTCCGCGGCGATGCGGTAGCTCGTCACGGCGTGCGAGCCCTCCCCGGCCACGAGGAGGTACCGGCCGGTCGGATCGACCGCGGCGCCGCCGGGTTGCTGCTCCGTCTCGATGCGGCCGAGCAGCTCGAGCAGACCCTCCCGGAGGGCGAAGCACGCCAGGGTCCCCGTTGACCGCTCGGTCGTGTAGAGGAAGCGCTCGTCCGGGGTGATCCTCAGGTCCGCGGCCCAGACCACGCCGGGCCCCGGATCCGGCGTCTGCGCCGACCGGACGACTCCCGGCTCGAGGTCCAGCCCGTCCACGGCGGAGGTGCGCTGGAGGAGCTCGAGCCGGCCGCTCTCGGCCTGCCTGGCGTACACGGCGACGTCCCCGGAGAGCTCGTGCATGACGTACGCGCGGTCCCCTGCCCGGTTGAGCCGCAGGTATCGGGGACCGGAGCCGGGCTCGGCCGCGACGTGCCCGCTGGGCTCGCGCACTCCCGGGCCGGCGGCGTCTCCGTCCATCGTGAACCAGCTCACCCGGTCGTCGCCGAGGGACGTCGCGTAGAGGAAGCGCCCGTCGGGGCTGACGGCCGCGCAGTGGGTGTTGCGCCCCGTCGCGAAGGTGACGGGCCCGGCGTCGTCCGCGGCTCCAGGGAGGGGGACGAGGTCCAGCCTGCCCTCGCCGTACGAGGCGCTGAACAGCCCGCGGCCGCCGGGGGCGGCCGCGATGAAGCATGTCGAGGCGGGAAGGGGGCGCTCCTCGCCGATTGCGCCGTCGGGGTGGAGGACGACGACGCGCGGCCGCTCCCCGTTGCACGCCGCGTAGAGCGTGCCGTCGGGACCGAACGCGAGGGCCGCGGCGCCGTCGAGCCCGCCGATGCGGCCCGATGGCTCGAGCTGCCCGGTCTGCGCGTCGAGGGTGAGGAGGTCGACGGCGCCTGCTTCCGCGCATGCGACGGCGACGAGGGATGTCTGCTGGGTCACGGTCCGCCCTTTCCGTGGTCGAGTGCTGTCCTCCCGCTGCTACCCGCTTCGGCCCGGGGGAACACACGTGCCGCCCTCGAGCAGGCGCCGCAGGGCGTCGAGGTCGGACTGGACGGCGGCCGCGTCCGACTCGAACGCCTCGTCGGTCACGCCCTCCTCGCGGCGGAGGTGGAAGACCGCGACGCTGTGCGGACCGTCGGCGAGGATGCGGAACTGGTTCAGCACGGTGGTGCCGTCCGGGAGCACGACCTCGTGGTCGAGGATCCCGGCGGAGGTGTCGCCGACGAACCGCACCTCGACCGTGCCGAGCGGCGAGTCGGCGAGCCAGCGCCCGCGCTCCTCGCGGATGCCCGCAGCCAGTCCCGCCGCCCAGCGCGGGAGGTTGGCCGGGTTTCCGGCGAACGCGGACACGGCACGCGGGGACAGGCCGACGGGGACGCTCAGGTGGCGGAACTCGGACACGCGCCCACGCTACCCTCCCCCGTTTCGGGTACGCATCTCGTCGCCATTTAGCCATTTCGGGTACGCATCTCGCCGCCATTTCCCCATTCCGGGTACGGATCTCGTCGCCATATCGGCGTTCCGGGTACGGCGCGCCGATGCCGGGGCGCGCCCATCCGTGCGCCGACGGACAAGCTGCGGGCACGCCACGCCAAGCCGCGCCTTCGAGGCCGGGAGCACTCTAGGAAAGACACAGCACTCGATGAGGAGGACTCAATGGACGACACCCTGCAGACCACGGATTCCCTGCTGGATGCGATCACGGCGGCGCCGGGTGCGCCCGGGCAGGAGCTCTTCGATCCGGCCACGGGCGAACTCGTCGGCGTCGCCCCGGTGCACGGCCTGGCCGAGCTCGAGGCCGCGATCGACGCGGCCAAGGCAGCGCAGCCGGCCTGGGCCGCCGCGGGGCACGAGGCCCGCTCGGCAGCGCTCGTCGTCGCGGCCGACGCCATCGAGGCCCACGCCGAGGAACTCGCCCGCATCCTCTCCCGCGAGCAGGGCAAGCCCCTCAACGGCCCCAACGCCCGCTTCGAGGTCGGCGCCTGCGCCGCCTGGCTCCGCGCCGCCGCCGCCACTGTCCTGGAGCCCGAGACCGTCGTCGACGACGGCACCACTAAGGCCGTGCTTCACTACCGGCCCCTCGGCCTCGTCGGGGCCATCGGCCCCTGGAACTGGCCCATGATGATCACCGTCTGGCAGATCGCCCCCGCCCTGCGCATGGGCAACGCCGCCATCGTCAAGCCCTCCAGCTACACCCCACTGTCCGTCCTGGCCCTCATCCACGTGATCAACCAGGCCCTCCCCGCCGGCGTCCTCACCGTCGTCGCCGGCGACCGGCAGGTCGGCTCCGCCCTGGCCGAGCACCCCGCCATCGGCAAGGTCATGTTCACCGGCTCCACCGGCGCCGGCAAGGCCATCATCCACTCTTCCGCAGACACCGTGAAGCGCCTCACCCTCGAACTCGGCGGCAACGACGCCGGCATCGTCCTGCCCGACGCCGACCCACAGGCCATCGCCGAGGGCGTCTTCTGGGGCGCGTTCATCAACACCGGCCAGACCTGCGCCGCCCTCAAGCGCCTCTACGTCCACGCCGACATCTACGACCAGGTCTGCCAGGCCCTCACCGACTACGCCCGCAACGTCCCCATGGGCGTGGGCCTGGAGGAGCAGAACGTCCTCGGCCCCCTCCAGAACGCCTCGCAGTACGCGATCGTGAAGGACCTCGTCCAGGCCGCCAAGGACTCCGGCGCCCGCATCCTCCTCGGCGGAAACCCCGACGAGGACGCGCCGGGCCACTTCTACCCCACCACCCTCGTCGCCGACATCGACAACACCAACCCCCTCGTCACCGAAGAGCAGTTCGGCCCCGCGCTGCCCATCATCAAGTACTCCACGGTGGACGAGGCCGTCCAGATGGCCAACGCCCTCGAAGTCGGCCTCGGCGCCTCCGTCTGGTCCAGTGACCGCGAAAAGGCGCGCGAGGTCGCCCACCGCCTCGAGGCCGGCAGCGTCTGGATCAATGCCCACGGCGTCGTCCACCCCATGGCCCCCTTCGGCGGTGCCAAGCAGTCCGGCTACGGCCTCGAGTTCGGCGTCGAGGGACTCAAGGCCCTCGGCCAGCCCCAAGTCATCCACGGCTGACCATCACCGCTGAGGCATACATCAACGAGATCAATAACTGACAGCTCATATATCCATCGAGGGGGCGTCGGCACCGTGCCGGCGCCCCCTCGGCCCTCTCCGGCGGAAGGAGCGCCGCAGCAGGCAGTCCACTAGGCTTGATCTACCGGATGCGGCAGGGCGAGGAGGGGCACGAGGTGGCCGAGAGCGACACGGGGTCGGACCCCGTCCTCGTCGGCGGCAGGTACCGGCTCCTCGAACTCGCCGGCAGCGGGGCGATGGCCACCGTCCACCGGGCCCGCGACGAAGTCCTGGGCCGCGATGTGGCCGTCAAGACCTTCCGCGCCCATGCCTCCGATCCCCGTCGCGAGGAGCGCCGGCGGAGTGAGATGCAGGTCCTCGCCCGCCTCAACCACCCCAGCCTCGTGCGGCTCTACGATGCCGGCACCGACGCGCAGGACGACGGCACCCACCACGTGGCCTATCTCGTCATGGAATTCGTGCATGGCACGGACCTGCGGAAGCGGCTCGCCTCCGGCCCGCTGACGCACGACGACGTGCGGCAGCTCGGTCTCGATCTCGCCGGTGCGCTGGCCTGCGTGCATTCCCTCGGGATCGTCCACCGCGACATCAAGCCTGCCAACATCCTGGTGCCCGACCCGGCACCGGGGCGGCGCCAGCCCGCGAAGCTGACCGACTTCGGGATCGCACGGCTCACCGACGCATCGCGGCTCACCGTCACCAACACGACGATCGGCACGGCCAACTACCTCAGCCCGGAACAGGCACGGGGCGAGAAGGTCGGTCCGGCGTCGGACATCTACTCTCTCGGTCTGGTGCTGCTCGAGTGCCTCAAGGGCTCCATGGAATTCACGGGAGGCGCCGTGGAGGCCGCCGTCGCCCGGCTCCTGCGCTCCCCGAGGATCCCCGATGACCTGGGTGAACTCTGGGCTCCCCTGCTGGCGCGGATGACGGCGCGCGACCCTGCAGACCGGCCGACCGCGGCGGAGGTCCTGGGCGTCCTCCGCGGTGAGCTCCCGGCCGCGGGACCGGGCCCGGCGCAGAGCGGGGCGACGGAAGTCCTTCCTCCGGCCTCGCATCCTTCGCCCACGCGCGTCCTCCCTGCCCGGGACACCCGTCCCACGACAGCCCGCACCCCCGTTGTGGGCCCGGATGCCCCGGGGACACAACGGACCGCCGCCCCCGGGCCCCGAGCGACGACACCGCCGGCGGGCGCGCGCCCCGGTCGGCGGCGCACCCAGGGCCGGGCCCTCGTGAGGGCAGCGGTCGTGGTGGGAATCATCGCCGTGCTGCTCGTGGTGGTGCCCTTGGCGCTCCGCGCGGCCATGCTGCCGTCGGGGCCGGTCCAGCCCGCACCAGCGTCTCCCGCCCAGCCCGCTACGGGGGCCTCCGAGGACCCGGCAGCCCCCGATCCTGCCCTGACATCCCCGGCGTCCATGTCCGTCCCCGCGCCCCGTGAGGGGAAGGTCAAGGGCAAGGAGAAGAAGCCCCACGAGGCGCCCCCGCGCGGTTCCGGGGGGTAGCGGAGGGACGACTCCCCCGTACCCGAATCGCCAATTCCGCGACGAGATGCGTACCCGAAACGGGAAAACCGCGACGAGATGCGTACCCGAAACGGGCTGGGGGTTTAGGGGGCCTGACCCGGGATGGGAGCACCGCTCGGGAGCCCTGCCGCGACGTAGCCGTCGTAGAGCGTCCGCCAGTCGGCCGGGCCCTGGGCTCCGGAAGCGGCATGCGGTCCGGCGGCGGGGGCGCCGCCGAGCTTCCTCTCCAGCTCCCGGAGGCAGACGTGCCAGCCGGCGGCGTTCCGCGCGGCCGTCGCCGAGTCCGCGAGCCAGTTCCGGAGCGTGAGCTCCGCGGCGGTCTGGGTGCCCTCGACGGCGAACTCCAGGAGGTCGCCGCCCCAGGTGAACGCCCAACGGTTCGGCGGCTCCCAGTCCAGGATCCTCCCGCTGCTCGCCTCGGCGTTCGGGTCGCCGCTGAACGACACCGTGCCGGCCTCGGGATGCACCGCCACGCGGGAGGGGAACCACCCGTCGAGTCCCCCGGCGGTGGCCACCGCGTTCCACAGCTGCCCGGCACCGGCCTCGTAGGAGCGGATGAAGGTCACCAGGCCGCGTCCCTCGATCTCGGCATACTGGCCGTCGAGCTCTTCCATGTCGTGCTCCGTAACATGCGCATAGGAGAATATAAAGCCTGCCCGGTGGCGGGCCTCGCCTCAGTGGCGGTAGATCGCGCGGACGATCCCGTCGAACAGCCGGTCCGGGAGGACCTTCCGGAGCGCCAGGAGGGGCCGGGCCCCGGCTCCGACCCGGTACCGCGCGTGCGGCCGGTGGGATGTTGCCGCTTGCAGGATGGCTCCCGCGACGGCCTCCGGTGGTGATGCCATTCCTGGCATATAGGCCGTCTTCATCACGCTGGCCACCCGCCGCGCCCCCTTGGCGTACGGGCCGTGGCCCGAGACCTCGAGGAGTGAAGTGCGGGCGATCGAGCTCCACTCGGACCGGATGGCGCCGGGCTGGATGACCACGACGCGGACGCCGAACGGGCGCAGCTCGATCCGCAGCGAGTCGGAGAGGCCCTCGACCGCGAACTTGGTCGCGTGGTACCAGGACCCGAGCGGCTCGTAGAACTGGCCGCCCATCGAGGACACGTTCACGATCGTCCCGGAGCGGCGTTCCCGCATGCCCGGCAGGACGAGCTGGGTCAGGCGTGCGAGGCCGAAGACGTTGACCTCGAACTGGCGCCGGGCCTCCTCGAGCGGGACCTCCTCGAGGGCACCGAAGGAGCCGTAGCCGGCGTTGTTGACGAGGACGTCGATCCGGCCCGTCTCGCCGAGGACCTTCCGTACGGCGTCGGTGAGGGAGGCGTCGTCGGTGACGTCGAGCGAGAGGAGGCGCGCGCCGTCGTGCGCGAGGGCCTCCATGCGCTCCACGCGCCGGGCCGCAGCGTAGACCGTGTATCCCGCACCGAGGAGGGCGCGCACGGTGGCCTCGCCGATTCCGCTCGAAGCGCCTGTGACGAGAGCAACCTGCATGCCGCCACGCTACCCTGAGGCGGCGTGGAAAGGACACGCGATGGTCTTCCCTGCGACGATGCGCGTCGCGTTCATCCGCGCGACCGACCACAGCCTCGGGCACGGCGGAGGGGCGGGACCGCGAGGGCCCCGGGCCATGGTGGGAAGGGGGGCTCCCACCATGGCTCGGCGCCCGCGGTCCCCCCAATTTACCCAACAGTAATTATGAAAACCACGACCGGCGTCCCGGTACCCGCCTCCAGTATGCGATACCCAAGAGGGTATGTGCAAAATACCCTCCGGGGTACACTGGAAGGTGCCTGTCGCGCAGGCCGTGCCAGAAGGAGGAACGCCGTGAATGTCGAGCCGGAGTCGATGAGGGCCGCGATCAACCGCCTCAAGCGCGCCCAGGGGCAGCTCAACGCCGTGGTGCGCATGCTCGAGGAGGGCCAGGACTGCAAGGCGATCGTCACGCAGCTCTCCGCCGTCTCGAGCGCAGTGGACAAGGCCGGATTCAGCATCATCGCCACGAACCTGCAGCAGTGCCTCGCCCACCCTGAGCGCGGCGGCGACATTGCCGAGCTCGAGAAGATGTTCCTCAGCCTCGCCTGAGCCGCGTATGACAAGCTGGGGCGCATGAGCTCCCGCTTCGCCGCCTCGTCCCGCTCCCAGGTGCCCCCGTTCGCGGTCATGGACATCCTGGCCCGCGTCGACGCATTGAGGTCCCAGGGCCGCGACGTCGTGAGCCTGTGCGCGGGCGAGCCCTCCGGCGGGGCGCCCTCCGCGGTCTCCGCGAAGGCCGCGCAGATCCACGCATCGGGCCGGGCCCTCACCTACACGCCGGCGCTCGGCACCGCGGAGCTGCGCGCGGCGATCGCCGACCACTACCGCCGCTGGTACGGCCTCGCCGTGGATCCCGGCCAGGTTGCCGTCACCACCGGGTCCTCTGGAGCCTTCCTGCTCTCCTTCCTCGCCGCCTTCGAGGCCGGGGACCGGGTGGCGCTCGCCCGCCCGGGCTACCCGGCCTACCGGAACATCCTCGCCGCGCTCGGCTGCGAGGTCGTCGAGCTCGACGCCGGCCCGGCCTCCCGCTACCAGCCCACCCCGGCGATGCTCGACGCCGCTGCCTCCGAGCACGGGCCCCTCGCCGGCCTCGTGCTCGCCTCGCCCGCCAACCCGACCGGCACCATGGTGGACCGCGCCGAGCTCACCGCCCTCACGGACTGGTGCGCGGCGAACGGCGTCCGGCTCGTGAGCGATGAGATCTACCACGGCATCACCTACCCCGGCACGGGCACGGCCTCCGACGCGCACAGCCCGCACGGCGTGTGCGCGTGGGAGCTGGACCGCGAGGCCATCGTGATCTCGAGCTTCTCGAAGTACTGGGGCATGACGGGGTGGCGGCTCGGCTGGATGCTCGTGCCGGAGGAGCTGGTCGGCGCGGTGGATGCCCTCGGCGGCAACGTGGCCCTGTGCCCGCCGGCCCCGTCCCAGCTCGCCGCGGTGGAGGCGTTCTCCCTCCAGTCCTACGCCGAGGCCGACGCATGGGTTGCCGACTACGCCCGCACCCGGCAGACGCTGCTCGACGCGCTGCCGGCCCTCGGCTGGGGCCCGGCGGCCCCGGCCGACGGCGCGTTCTACCTCTACGCCGAGCTCGGCGACCAGCTCGCCCGGTTCGGCGACTCGCGTGAGTACGCCCGGGCGCTGCTCGAGGCCGAGGGGGTGGCGCTCGTGCCGGGCACCGACTTCGACGCCGTCCACGGAACCCGCGCGGTCCGCCTCTCCTTCGCGGCCGGCCAGGCCGCGGTCGAGGCTGCCATCGAGCGGATCCTGCGCTTCCAGGGCGCCTGATTCAGAAGCTGGACGAACTGCCCGAGCCGGAGAAGCTCCCTCCGCTGCTGCCGTAGCCGGTGCTCGAGGAGGACGAGCGCGCGGAGTCCACGGCCGAGTAGCCGGCGGCGATGCCGGTGTTGAAGCTCCAGATGCTGATCACCGGCAGCTGCGGGTAGGCGACGTCGAGGATGCTGCCCTGGGTCCGGTGCGTGCTGCGCCAGGACTTCGTGGACGCCGCGAGCTTGGCGTGCATGAGGTCGCTCTCCTTCTGCGTCCTGGCGTGCTGGTCGATCACGGCCTCGGCGTGCGCCCCGAGCAGCGCGCCGATCTGCTCGCGCTGGGCCTTGAGCCCGTCGAGGGCCGCCTCCGGGGTGAGCGTCCCGTCCTCGAGCCCGGCCCCGAGCCGCTCGATCTCGGCCCGGGCGAGGGCGACGCCGGACTGCAGCGCGGCGGCGCTCTCGGGCGTGCCCGCGGTCGTCTTGGCCGCGAGCATGGTGTCCACGCCGTCGAGCTGGCCGGTGAGGTCCTCGGTCTGGCGCTGCCACGCGGAGCGCCAGCTCGAGCCCCGGTTCAGGATCGAGTTGGTGTCCGCGATCGCATCGTCGAGCCCATCGAGGGTCTGGGCGAGCTCCTCGTACTTCCGGGCCTCCTTGACACTGGCGGACCTCGAACGCTCCCGTGCCGTCATGGGGGTGAGGCGGTCCCGGAGCCTGGTGGCCTCGCGGTGCTTCGCCCGGAAGCCCTCCCACCGCTCGAGGACGAGGCCGCCGTAGGAGGAGTCGGCGGGGATGGTCGAGGCGTTGAGCTCGGTCTCGTCGAGCGCGAGGGTGACGGAGGAGTAGGACCGGTCCCCGGAGGCGAGCGCCTCCGCGAACTTCCGCCGGCGCCAGGCCCGCACGCCGGCCCACGCGCCCGCGCCCCCGAGGACCACGACGCCGGCGATCCCGCCGCCGATCAGGAACGCGGGGGAGAGGTACCAGGGCCGCCCGATCCGGGATGCCGCCGACTTCACGCCCGCGATCGTCCCGTCGGTCCACTGCGCCGCGCGGAAGAGGTCCTTGGTGTCGTCCTGGATCGCCTTCTGCTCGTCCAGGCCCACCTTGCGGTCCTCGCCGAAGTACGTCCCGACGTGCCGCCCGGTCGTGTCGAGGGCGAAGATGAACAGCCCATCGGCCCACTTCTGCCCGTCGGCGCTGATCCACTCGGGATGGTTGGCCCGCGCGTACCGCAGGACCTCCTCGTTGAGGTTGTCCGCCGCCGCACCGGCGCGCGTGAACACCACGACCTTGGTGGGCTCGTAGAAGGAGATCTTCGCGAGGGCCGGGTCGAGCTGCGCCCGGTACAGTGCTCCCGCGGTGTCCTCGACCACGATCTGGGTGGGCGGGACCGCGGATGCCGGCGGTGCGGACACGAGCAGCGCCCCCGAGGCGGCCGCCAGCCAGGCGGCGACGAGAAGCAGGGCAGCGCCCCCGGCCACGAGCGCCCGCACGGCGCCCCCCACGAACCGACCCACGACATCCCCCTCTGCGCGGCCCGGGTGGGCCGACAACGCCAGCCTACGCAACGCCGTCGTGCGCCCGCAGGGGAGAAGTCCCCTGCGGGCGTCGAGGCGCGCCCCGCGGATCCGCGGGCCCGGTCTAGGCGGCCGCGAAGTCCTCCGTGTCGACGTCGGCCTGCGCGGCCGGCGAGTACCGGCCGCCGGAGACCGTGCGCTCGTTGACCAGCTCGTCCACGGAGGCGAGCACCCGCGCGGGGAGCTCGAGGGACCCGGCCTCGAGGTCCTCGTCGAGGTGCGCCGCGCTGCGCGTCCCGGGCAGGGCGATGACATGCTCGCCGCGGGAGAGGACCCAGGCGATCGCGAGCTGCGCGGGCGAGCAGCCGGCGTCGCGCGCGAGCTCGCCGAACCGGTCCAGGAGGGAGAGGTTCGCGGGCCAGTGCTCGGCGTCGAACCGGGGCATCGACCGGCGCAGGTCCCAGTCCGGCAGCGCGGCGGGGTCGCGCAGCACCCCGCCGAAGGCGCCGCGGCCCACGGGGCTGAAGGCGACGAACGCGATGCCCAGCTCCCGGCACGCCTCCAGCGTGCCCAGCTCGGGGTTGCGCGTCCACGGCGAGTACTCGTTCTGCAGCGCGGCGACGGGGTGCTCGGCGTGGGCGCGGCGCACCGTGTCCGCGCCGATCTCGGAGAGGCCGACGGCGCCGATCTTGCCCTCGCGCTCGAGCTCGCCGAGCGCCCCGACGGACTCCTCGATCGGCACCGTGCGGTCCCAGCGGTGGAGGTAGTAGAGGTCGATCCTCTCGGTGCGCAGCCGGGCGAGCGAGGCCTCGACGTGGGCGCGCAGGGCCTCGGGGCGGCCGTCGATGACGCGGCGCCCTTCAAGCGAGGACATGCCGCCCTTGGAGGCGAGGAAGAACTCGTCGCGGCGCCCCGCGAGCGTCTCCCCGAGGAGGGTCTCGTTGGCGGTCGCGCCGTAGATGGTGGCGGTGTCGAAGTGGGTGACGCCCGCATCGAGCGCGTGCAGGAGGAGCTTGGCGGCGTCCTCGCGGGAGGGCAGGGGGCCGTAGGACTGGCTCAGGTTCATCCAGCCGAAGCCCACGGGGCCGACGTCGGTTCCGGCGATCGTTCGTGGAGTGGAGGTCATCCTCCGATCCTGTCAGATCCGCCCGGGAGGAATCCCGGGCGGAACCCCGGGGGCCTAGTGCTGCTCGCCGCGCAGCCGCTCCAGCTCGCGCCGGTCCTTCTTGGTGGGCCGCCCGGCGCCGCGGTCGCGCTGCGGCAGGCCGAGGAACGGCGCGGGCGGACGCTCGGGGGTGTGGTCCGTGTAGCACCTCGAGGCCGCCTCGGCGCCCACGCGCTTGACGATGAGGACGTGCACCTCGAGGATGCGCTCGAAGCCCGGCTGGCGGAGCCGGATCGTGTCTCCCGGGACCACCGTCTGCGAGGCCTTGACCGCGTTGCCGTTGAGCCGGACGTGCCCGGCCCGGCACGCGGCCGTGGCGGCGGAGCGCGTCTTGAAGGCGCGCACGGCCCAAAGCCAGGAGTCGATCCTCACGGCCGAGGGGGACGATGCAGGTGCGTTGGAAGGAGGCATGGTGCCCAGCATCCTACCGGCGTATCGTCGTGTGAATCGGGGGACGATCAAAGGAGCTCTGACATGCCTGACAAGCAGCCTCACCAGCCCGAGACCCACAAGAAGCCGTCGAAGACCATCAAGGAGCAGCGCGCGGCGAAGAAGGCCAAGAGGGCTGTCGCCCTGGACGCCGATCCGGTGGCGCACCTGCGCAAGCCCCGCAGCAAGTAGCCCTCACGCAACGGAAGCGGACGACGCCGGCCGGGTGGCCGCCGTCGTCCGCTTCCGTGCCTCTGGGCTGCTGCGGGAGCCGGTGGGCTATTGGCGGCCGGCCTGCAGGCCCGCGCGGGCCATCGCGTCCGCGTACGCGCGGCCCATCTCGATGAGCCACTCGGTCTGGCGCTCCTTGGAGCCGGCGAACGCCCGCCCGTGGAGGGCGCGGGCCTTGTAGACCTTGAGGCCGCGGCGCCAGATGAGCGGGTTGTCCGTCTTGAGGAGCATCTGGGCGAGCCGGTTGGCCTCGGTGCCGTGGGCCACGATCGCGGACACCCTGGGGACGGTCTTGAGGAAGGTCAGCAGCGGCTTGAGGCCGGCGTGCAGCTGCTCGGGGGTGAGCTTGCCGTTGGCCTCGCCCGGGGTGAACCACGGGTAGGCGTTCCACGGCATGATCCACTCCGGCCGCAGGCCCAGCTGGTACTGGAGCCCGAGCAGGCGGGTCGCGGCGGCGTCGTCGCCGGCCCAGACGTAGCCGCGCGGACTCGCCTCGCCGGTGTTGGAGAACAGGCTCACGATCCGGCACTCCTCTACCGAGTGCATGGGGTCGACGTACGGGACCTCGAAGCCGGGCCGCAGCTTGCGCAGGAACTCGACGTGCTGGTTGACCGGGGCGATGTGGGGGGCGAAGTTCGGGTCGCCGGGCGCCACGTCAGCGGCAGCGGCGGGCTCGGCCTCCGCCGCCGGCTCCTCGTCCTCCGCGGCGACGGGCTCCTCCTCCTCGTCGGCCGAGGTCACCCCGGAGGACGCCGAGGTCGGGTCCAGGGACGCCGACGTCACCCCGTCTGACGCCGAGGTCGGGTCCAGGGACGCCGACGTCACCCCGGCGGCGAGCACGAGCTCGAGCTGGGCGGCGGCGCGCAGGGCATCCTGCTCTGCTGCCGTCGAGGCGTCGAGCGCTGCCTGGGCGGCCTGCTCCGCGGCGGACGCCTCGGCAGCGGCGGCCTTCGCGGCAGCGGCCTTGGCCACGGCGTGCGCGACCGCCTGCTTGGCCGCGGCAGCGGCGTCATCGGCGGCGGCGCGGGCCTTCTCGGCCGCGCGGCGGGCCGCGGCAGCGACGTCATCGTCCGCAGAAGCCGACTCGGCAGCAGGAGCCGGCGCGACCTCGGGAGCCACCTCGGCAGCGGCCACAGCAGGCGCCGCGGCAGCGGGCCCCGGGGCGGCCGGCTCCTCGGCGGCGGCAGAGCGGCGCTCGGCAATGGTCGTCACGACCACCTCGGACGCGGCGGGCCTGCCCTTGGCGGTGGCACCCCTCGGCGCGGCAGGTCCCGAGGACGCCTTGGCCGCGGCGGCCTTCTTCGGCGCGGCCTTGGGCCTCACGGGCTCCTCGTCGTCGTCCTCGTCGTCGTCGAAGATCCCGGCGAAGAGGTCATCCAGCCCGTCGTCGTCCTCGTCCTCCATGTGGGGGCTGTAGCCGAACCCCTCCTCGTACTTCGCGTCGAGCTCGGAGCGGAAGTCGGAGTCGAAGTCGTCGTAGTAGTCGGGCTCGGCCAAAGCGGTCATGAGGTCGGGGATCTCCTCTTTTCGGGCGCACGCCGTTTCCGGGCGCGAAGGGGGGCTGCGTCCGTGTCGGGCTGTCGTGGGGTGGCGAGCCGTGGGTGGCTCAGCTGTCCGAGTGTAGCAAGCTGCAGTTGGGCCTGAGGTCGCCCCCGGTTCACCTTCCGTGGCGGAGCGCGTAAGCTCGGGCCGTGGATGCGGACAACGCGCCCAACATCACACTCCGCCGCCTCGGCCCGCACGACGCCGGCCGGCTCACCGCCGCCTCGGACCTGTTCGACGCGCCGGTCACGGAGGCGGGCGCGCGGGAGTTCCTCACCAAGCCGGGCCACCACCTGCTGCTCGCCGAGACCGCGGACGGCCGGGCGATCGGGTTCGTGAGCGGCGTCGAGACGGCCCACCCGGACAAGGGCACCGAGATGTTCCTCTACGAGCTCGCGGTCGACGAGGGCTGGCGCCGCCGAGGCGTGGCCTCGCACCTCGTCAACGCCCTCGCGGAGATCGCCCGCGAGGCGGGGTGCTACGGCATGTGGACGGCCGCGGATCGGGACAACGAGGCGGCCCTGGCGACCTACCGCTCCACGGGAGCACGCCTCGAGCCCGGGACCACCGTCGTCGTCTACGACCTCGCCTGAAGGGCCCGGCACATGGTCACCCCGGTGAGCATCACGGGCCTGGTGAAGACCTTCGGCCGGGTGCGCGCCCTCGACGGGCTGGACCTCGAGGTCCGCGAGGGCGAGGTCCTCGGCTTCCTGGGGCCGAACGGGGCAGGCAAGTCGACCACGCTGCGGATCCTCCTCGGCCTGCTCCGGGCCGAGGCCGGCCATGTCGAGCTGCTCGGCGGGGACCCGTGGCGCGACGTGGTGCGCCTCCACCGCCGCATCGCCTACGTTCCCGGGGACGTGAGCCTGTGGCCCTCCCTCACCGGCGGCCAGGCCATCGACCTCATCGGGCGCCTCCGCGGCGGCCTCGACGAGCGGCGCCGGGCCGAGCTCATCGACACCTTCGAGCTCGACCCGTCCAAGCGCGGCCGCGCCTACTCGAAGGGCAACCGGCAGAAGGTCGCGATCGTCGCCGCCCTCGCCTCCCGCGCCGAACTCCTCATCCTCGACGAGCCCACAGCGGGCCTGGATCCGCTCATGGAGGCGCTGTTCCGCCAGGAGATCCGGCGGGAGAAGGCCGCGGGCCGGAGCGTGCTGCTCTCGAGCCACATCCTCGCCGAGGTAGAGGCCCTCGCGGACCGCATCAGCATCGTGCGCCAGGGCCGGGTCATCGAGACCGGCACGCTCGAGCAGATGCAGGTCCGCGCCCGCACCACCGTTGCTGCGACGCTCGAGGACGGCGAGGCGCGGCCCGAGGCGCTCTCTGCCCTGCCCGGCGTCGCGGACCTGCACATCGATGACGGCCGCGTCCGCTTCAGCGTCGACGGCGAGGGGCTCGGCACGGCGATGAACGCCCTGGCCGCCCACGGCCTCCGCGCGCTGACGGTCACCCCGCCGAGCCTCGAGGACCTCTTCCTCCAGCACTACGGCGACCGCCTCCCGCCCGGCACCGAGGGGAAGGCGGGCGGGACGCACGACGCCGCCACTCGCCGTCGTGCGCGGGGTCGCCACCGCGGCGGGCCCGGGCAGGAGGAGCCATGAGCGGGTTCGCGGGCACGGGGCGCCTGCTCCTGTTCGCGCTCCGGCTCGACCAGCTGCGGCTCGCCCCGTGGGTCCTCATCATCGCGCTCTTCCCTTTCGGCGTGTACAACAGCTACTCGACCGTGTTCTCGGGGCCCGACGAGGCGCGCGCGCTCGAGCAGAGCCTCAGCACCAACCCGGCGTTCATGCTCCTGCTCGGCCCCGCGGACCGCCTCGACGACCCCTTCGGCTTCACGACGTGGCGCATGCAGGTCTTCGCGATGTTCTTCGCCGCGCTCATGGCCGTCTTCGCCGTGACCCGGCACGCGCGGGGCGCCGAGGACACCGGGCAGGCGGAGCTCATCGACTCGGGCGCGGTGGGCCAGCACGCGCGCCTCGCCGCCGCCGTCCTGCTCGCCTGGATCGCATCCGCCGCCGTGGCCGTCACCATCGGCGCCACGCTCACCGCGTCCGGTGCCGCGGTCCAGGAGGCGTTCGCGCTCGGCGCGCTCATCGGCGGGGTGGGGTTCACGTTCGCCGGGATCGCGGCGATCACCTGCCAAATCGGCTCGTATGCCCGCACGGCCAACACGCTCGCTGCGGCCGTCCTTGTCCTCGCCTACGTGGCGCGCGGGCTCGCCGACACGCTCACGGGAGGGGAATGGGCCCTGTGGACGAGCCCGCTGGGCTGGGCGGAGCTCGTCCGCCCGGCCACCGGGCTCAGCCCGGCCCCGCTCGCGCTGCTCGTCGCCGCTGGCGCCGCGGCGGCAGGGGTCGGGGCGTGGCTCGCCGGGCGGCGTGACTACGGCGCGGGACTGGTCCGGGAGCGCCCAGGGCCCTCCCGGTGGCGCGCGGGGGTGTGGGGCCATGCGGCCGCCCTCTACCGGGCGCCGACCCTGACCTGGACGGCGGCCTTCGTGTTCCTCGGCTTCGTGTACGGGCTCGTGACCGGGACGCTGCGGGACTTCTACGAGGGCAACGCGTTCATCCGCCAGCTCCTGGCCGCCCACGCCGCGACGGAGGCGGACCTGACGTTCACGTTCGTCTCGCTGCTCCTGCTCATCCTGGCGCTGACCGGGGCCGTGTTCGGGATCCAGGTCGCCGCGCGGTTCGCCGCCGAGGAAGAGGAGGGCCGCGCCGAGTGGATCCTCTCCACCGCCGTCTCGAGGCAGGGCTACCTCGTCCCCACCGCCGTGGCCGCGCTCCTCGCGCCGTCGGCCACCCTGGCGGTGGGCGGCGTCGTGCTCGCGACGACCGCGGATGCGACGGGCGCCCAGATCGGCGCCTGCGACATCATGCGCCAGACGCTCGCGACCCTTCCAGCACTGTGGCTCGCGGCCGCCGCCGGCCTCGCCCTGGTCGGGGCCGCGCCGGTGCTGCGGTGGATCGCGTGGCTCCTCGTGGTCTACTGGCTCCTCGTCACGGTCTTCGGCCCGGTGCTCAAGGCGCCGGACTGGCTGCTGGACACCAGCCCGTTCCACGTCATCCCCCGGGTCAAGGCGGCCGACGCGAACTGGGCACCGGTCGCGTGGATCCTCGCCATCACGGCAGCCCTCCTCGCCGCGGCCCTCCTCGGCTACCGGGCGCGGAGCATCCGCGGAGCCTGAGCCTCCCGCGCCTGTCCGATTCGCCCACGGTCTGGAAGAATTGGCAGCCTCCCCGCGTTGGACTCCACATCGGACCTGCGCCGGGCGCCCCGGGGGCCCGCCGCGTTCCCCCTGTCCTTCCCTGAAGCACCTCAGGAGCACCCTTGCCTTCCGCACCCGAGCACCCCTCGCCGTCGTCCGCGGCGGCGCGCCCCGCGTCGCCCCGCGAGGCCCACCCCATCAGCCCGGAGAACCGGCTCATCGTCACCGTGCTGGTCATCGCTGCCTTCGTGGTGATCCTCAACGAGACGATCATGAACGTCGCGCTGCCCCGGCTCATGGCGGAGCTGCACGTCGACGCGCCGACGGTCCAGTGGCTCTCCACGGCGTTCATGCTGACGATGTCGGTGGTCATCCCCACCACCGGCTTCCTCCTCCAGCGGCTCTCGACCCGCACGGTGTACATCCTCGCGATGAGCCTGTTCAGCGCCGGAACCCTGCTCGCCGCCCTGGCGCCGGGCTTCGGCGTGCTGCTGCTCGCCCGCGTGGTCCAGGCATCCGGGACCGCGATCATGATGCCGCTGCTGATGACGAGCGTCCTGACCCTCATCCCCGTCCCGCGCCGCGGCCAGGTCATGGGCACCGTCAGCATCGTCATCTCGGTGGCCCCCGCCGTGGGGCCCACCCTCTCCGGCCTGATCCTGCAGTTCTTCTCCTGGCGGTTCATGTTCCTCACCGTCCTGCCGATCGCGGTCGCCGCCCTGCTGTTCGGCGCCGCGAAGCTGCGCGGGGCGTCCGGCGGGGAGCGGAGCGCCCTCGACGCGCTCTCCGTGCTGCTCTCGGTGCCGGCCTTCGGCGGCGTGGTCTACGGGCTGAGCCAGCTGGGCGGCGAGGGGTCGGGCGGTCTCGGCCCCGTGGTGCCCCTCCTCGTCGGCGCCGCCGCGCTGGTGGCCTTCGTGCTCCGGCAGCTCGCGCTGCAGCGCTCCGGCTCGCCGCTGCTGGACCTGCGCGCGTTCACCTACCCGATGTACACGGTCGCCACGGCACTGCTCATGGTCGGCATGATGGCCCTGTTCGGCGTCGTCATCCTCCTGCCGCTCTACCTCCAGCAGCTGCGCGGGCTCGACACGCTCGGCACCGGCCTGCTCCTCCTGCCGGGCGGCCTGGTCATGGGGTTGCTCGCCCCCACGGTGGGCCGCTGGTTCGACCGGGTGGGCCCGGTTCCCCTGACCCTCACGGGGACCTCGCTCATCACCGCAGTCCTCGGGGCGCTGGCCTTCATCACCGCGGAGACGTCGGTGTGGCTGGTGATGGGCCTGCACATCGTCCTGTCGCTCGGGCTCGCCTTCCTGTTCACCCCGACGTTCACGAGCGGACTGAATCCCCTGCCGCCGCGGCTGTACAGCCACGGCTCGGCGATCCTGAGCACCCTGCAGCAGGTCGCGGGCGCCGCCGGCACGGCCCTCCTCGTCGCCGTGATGGCGGGCACGGCCCGCGCGGCCAGCGCTTCCCTGCCGGGGCCGGACGCGGCGATGGCGGGCTTCCGCGCGGCGTTCCTCGTGGCGGCGGCGGCCGGGGTCGCGGCGATCGTGCTCGCCGCCTTCCTCCGCAATCGGCCCTCGGACGCGGCGGGGGAGCACGGGGCCTCTGGGCCTCCCGCCCAGTCCGAGCCGCGTCCTGCAGCCCAGGAGCGCCGGCAGGCGGTCTGATACCTGCCCGCCGGGGAATATGCCCTTTAAGGCATGATCAGTGGGGCGCCGAGAAGCCGCCGTCCGCGCGGAGCAGCTGTCCGTTGATCCAGCCACCGGGGCCGCTCAGGAGGAAGGCCACGACGCCAGCGATGTCGGCCGGGGTGCCGAGGCGTCCCCAGGGCTGCCGGGCGCTGAGGGCAGCTCTGGTTTCATCGTCCATCCAGCCGGTGTCGACCGGGCCCGGATTGAGCGCGTTGGCTGCGATGCCCTGTGGTGCAAGCTCCCGCGCTGCCGCCAGGACGATGCGGTCGAGCGCGCCCTTGCTTGCCCCATAGGGCATATTCCCCGCGGTATGGTCCGAGGTGAGGGCGACGATGCGCCCCCCGCCGTGCCAGTCCGCGGGGAACTGCCGGGCATAGGCGCGGATCAGGAGCCACGACGCCCGGGCGTTCACGGCGAAGTGCCGGTCGAAGGATTCGAGCCCCGTGTCGAGCAGCGCCGAGTCAACCGACTCCGCATGGCTGAGCACTAGCGCTCTCACCGGCCGCGCGGCGCCGGCCTGGGCCAGAAGCCGGTCGGGGGCTGTGGGATCGGCGAGGTCTGCCTCGGCCCTGGTCACCGAGGCTCCGAGCCCCCGCAGTTCCTCCGCGACGGCTTCGGGGTCCTCGGCTCGGACACCCCAGGGCATGCGGCCGTCATAGGGGCTCCAGTAGGAGAGGGCGAGGTCCCACCCCTGGCGTGCGAGTTCGCGGGCGATCCCGGCGCCGATGCCGACGGTGCGCCCCACCCCGGTGATGAGGGCGAGCGGCCGAGCGCCTCCCGCCGGCGGCTGTTCCTCCAGAGTGGGCTCCATGCGGCCATGCTAGCCGGGGCCCCGTACCCGGAGAGCGGATCGGGCGACGAGATGCGTACCCGAAACGGGAGAAGGGCGACGAGATGCGTACCCGAAACGGGGCGGTGGGGGTTGTTCAGGGGGTGTGCACAGCGCCGGCCGAGTTATCCACAAGTTGTGGGAAAACCCGTGGATACCGGGGCGCCGCACGGAACTACATCGGTGTGAGTTATCCACGGCGTGGACAACGCTGTGGACAAGGTTCAGTCCTCGTCCATCACGAAGCCGTCCTCGACGAGATCCGCGTAGTCCTGATGCCGCTTGATGAACGCCCGGACGTAGGGGCAGTATGGGCGGATCCGGCGCCCGGCCGAGCGCACGTCGTCGAGCGCGTACGTGACGAGCTTGCTCGCGAGGCCCATCCCCGAGTAGCCGTCGGCCACCTCGGTGTGGTCGAACGCGTACACGGAGCCGCCCTCCTTCTCGCGGTACTGGGTGAAACCGGCGACCACGCCTCCCACATGCACCTCGTAGCGGTGCCGCTGGTCCGCATGGACGAATTCCGTCTTCCCCGACTGCCTCTCGGATTCCTGCACGGTCATGGGTGTCCCTCTCTTGACTGTTCCTGAAGTGCCGTCCGGCGTAGGTGCGCCCGGCCTCGGCCGGAGCCTGACGTTCGGCAGCGGGGGAGCGGGCAGGGCCGCCTCGCCCCCGGTGAGCTCGACGACGGGACCGAACGGCGCGCCGTCGTCCGCCGGGACCTGCTCCGCGAGCTGGGCGTTCCACGCGTCGCGGAAGGCAGCGATCTCCTCGTGCGATCGGCCCACGAAGTTCCACCACATGGTGATCTCCTCGGGGAAGGGCGGCCCGCCGAGGATCACGGCCCGGACGGGCCGCGGCCCGGGATTGGCGAGCCGCACACGGCCGCGTCCCGGTGCGAGGAAGGCCAGATGCGCCTCGGCCAGCGCGCCGTCCTCGACCTCGAGCGCCCCGCCGTCGGCCAGGATCGCGTGCTCGAACTCCTCCGCGACCTCGAGCACCGCTTCACCTCCAGGCTCGAGGACTGCCTCGGCCCCCAGCAGCGCCGTGTAGGTGCGCACAGGGGAGGCCGAACCGTGCAGCGAGCCGAGGAAGACGCGCAGCTCTCCCGCGCGGCCTCCGCTGCCGTCGCGGAGCACGACGGCGGGCGGCACGTACCGCTCGAACCCCGGCGGGGCGGAGCGGAACGGTGCAGGAAGGGCCGTCCACAGCTGGACCCCATGCAGCGTGGTCGTCTGGGGGGTCGAATACTCGGAGTGGTTGATGCCCCGCCCCGCCGTCATGAGGTTGAGCTCGCCGGGGCGGACCGTCGCCTGGTGGCCCGCGCTGTCCCGGTGCTCGATCTCGCCGGTGAAGAGCCAGCTCACGGTCTGCAGGCCCGTGTGGGGGTGCGGCGGGACGCGCATGCCCCCTGTGGCCGAGACGTCATCGGGTCCGTAGTGGTCGAGGAAGCACCACGCGCCCACGAGCGAACGCTGCCGGGACGGGAGCGTGCGGCGCACGGGCATGGCCCGCGGCCCTCCGAGCGGGACGTCCCGGGGTTCGATGACCTCGATCCCCTGCACGGCGGGCTCGTCCGCGCAGAGGGTCTCGGGCGGGTCGAGTTCAAGATTGCTCACGCCAACTACCTCCTGGCCCGAGCCTACGCCCGGCCGCCGACATCCGGGAGGAGCCTGATCCGTTGTCAACAGCGTTATGCCCAGAGTTATCCACAGGCTGGGGACAAGACCTGTGCGTCAGCCCCGGGTGTGCCGGCGATGGCGCGGTCCGGCGCCCCGGCGACCATGAACTACACCGCTGTAAGTTACGCACACTGTGGACATGCGCTGTGGATAACGGTCCCTTGACCGGCATTGCAGGGCGGCGTAGAGTCGATGTATTCAACCGATCGGTTGAACAACCGAGGTATTGAAGAAGCGTCCCCGCCAACGCGGGGCGCCACCGGAGGTCGAGCCACCATGAGCACCGCCCCACCCGTCACCCCGACCTCGGCGGACGAAGACCGGCTCAACCGCGCCTTCGCGGCCCTGTCGGATCCCCTCCGGAGGAAGCTCGTGGCGCGCCTGGCTCTGGGGGACGCCACGGTCAACGAGCTCGCGGCGCCATTCGCCGTGACCGTCCAGGCCGTCTCGAAGCATCTGAGGGTGCTCGAGGACGCCGGCCTGATCACCCGCAGCCGCGACGCCCAGCGCCGCCCCTGCCACTTGGAACCCACCGCCTTCGGCCCGTTGGCCGCATGGATCGAGGCCTACCGGGTGCGCACCGAGGAGAAGTACCGGCGCCTCGACGCCGTCCTCGCCGCCGAGCCGGACCGGGACGGCGGGCAGGACGCGGCCCAGAGTGCCGCGCAGCAGAGAGGACACCAGCCATGACCGCCACCCAGACCTCCACCGTGACCGCCGAACCCGGGCTGCCGTTCGTCGACGTCGTCCGCGAGTTCGATGCCCCCGCCGAGCGCGTGTTCCGCGCCCACACCGACCCCGCACTCTTTGCCCAGTGGATCGGCCCCCGCGCCTACACCACGGTCATCGAGCGCTTCGACGCCCGCAGCGGCGGTTCGTACCGCTTCACCCAGACCGATGCCGAGGGCGCGAGCTACAGCTTCCACGGGTCCTTCCACGAGCTGAGCGCACCGCGGCGCATGGTCCAGACCTTCGAGTTCGATGGCGCCCCCGGGCACGTCTCGCTCGACGCAGCCGTCCTCGAGGACCTCGAGGGGGGCCGGTGCCGGCTCAGCGTCCACTCGTCCTTCCAGACCGTGGAGGCGCGGGATGCGATGCTGGCCGCCGGGATGACCGAGGGGATGAACGAGGGCTACCAGCGGCTCGACGAGCTGCTCGCGTCGGGTGCCGCCTGAATCCACAGCGGTCCACAGCCTCAGCCGGGAGTTGTCCACAGGCTGGGGACCCGGGCGGCCGGGCGGCGTGCCCCTCGCCCCGGATCGCCGCGTCGCCCCCGCGACGACGGGGCCGCGGGCGCTGGGCGCGGTCCCGCAGTTTGTGCACAGATGTGGAAAACCCCTGTGGAGAAGGCCCTCCACAGGGGTTTTCCGGAGCCGCGTTATGGCCAGTGGGCTACAGGGAGATTCCGCCGAGGGCGGGAACGCTCGATACCCTCACGAGCGTCGCGATCGCCAGGACGACGGCGACCGCGACGAGGCCGCCGGCCTGGACCGCGAGGCGGGAACGCCCCCGCGGCGCGTAGGCGATGACCGCCGTCGCGAGTGCCCCCGTGACGAGGCCCCCCAGGTGCGCCTGCCAGGCGATCCCGGGGACCACGAAGCCGAGCGCCGCGTTGATCACAATCAGCACGACGAGTTGGCGGACGTCGCCGCCGCGCTGGCGCTGGACCACGAACAGGCCGCCGAACAGTCCGAAGATCGCCCCAGAGGCGCCGATGACGGCGACCGGCTGCCCAGGGGCGAGCAGCAGGAAGCCGACCGATCCACCGATCGCCGAGAGCAGGTACACGGCCAGGAACCGGGCCCTGCCCAGGAGCGGCTCGAGGGCCTGGCCGAACAGCCACAGCATGTACATGTTCAGGACGATGTGGAGCACGAAGCCCTGCGAGTGCAGGAACGCGCTCGTGAGCATGCGCCACGGTTCGGCGGCCGTCAGCGTGGCCGAGTTCGCGTAGGCGAAGCCCAGGTAGACGGCGTTGCCCGGGATGAGCCACTGCAGCGCGTACACGAGCGCGCACACGGCGATGATGCCGATGGTCACGAGGGGCCGGGTCCCGGGCCGTGCACGGCCTCCGTACACGGTCCGGGGGGCGCGGGCGGCGCCGGAGAGCTCGCGGACGCAGTCCACGCAGTGGAAGCCCACGGCGGCCGGCCGCTGGCACTCGGGGCACGCCGGCCGGCCGCAGCGCTGGCACGTCACGTAGGAGACGCGGTCAGGGTGGCGGGGGCAGACGGGGACGGCCTCGGGGCCGGCCGCCGGGCTTCCTTCAGTCACGTCAGCGGGTCAGAGCTGCTCGACGTCGATCGAGCTGATGACGACGTCCTCGACCGGGCGGTCCTGCATGCCCGTGCGGACGGCCTCGATGTCGTCGACGACCTTCTTCGACGCGTCATCGGCGACCTCGCCGAAGATGGTGTGCTTGCCGTAGAGCCAGCTCGTGTCCACGGTCGTGATGAAGAACTGGGAGCCGTTGGTGCCCTTGCCGCCCTGGATGCCGGCGTTAGCCATCGCGAGCTTGTAGGGCTCCTTGAAGTTCAGCTCGGGGTGGATCTCGTCGTCGAACCGGTAGCCCGGGCCGCCGATGCCCTTGCCGAGCGGATCGCCGCCCTGGATCATGAAGTCCTTGATGATGCGGTGGAAGACGGTTCCGTTGTAGAGCGGGGTGCCCTTCTTCTCCTCGCCGGTCTCGGGGTGCGTCCAGGCCTGCTCGCCGGTCGCGAGGCCCACGAAGTTCTTGACCGTCTTCGGGGCGTGGTTGCCGAAGAGGTTGACCACGATGTCGCCGTGGTTCGTGTGGATGGTTGCCTTGGCAGTTGCGATTGCGCTCATGGCGGCCATTCTTCCACGGGGCGCCGGGGCGTCCCCGGGTGCGGGGACGGTTCCGCGCTCGGTGAAATCCGGGAACGCCGAGGGCACTCCGGCCGTGTGACCGTAGCCTATGCCCCGTGTGGCACGTAGGCTGGCGTTGGTCCAGCAGACTCCCGGAGGTAGCCGTGAAGAAACCAGTCGAGAAGAGCCTGAACGCATCCGAGTCGCTTGCCCGCGACGTCCAGCAGAATGTGAGCGCAGGCGTCGAGAGCGCGCGCGACTGGGCCCAGCCCCGTGTCGATGCGGCCGTGCAGTGGGCCGTTCCGAGGATCCAGCAGGGACTCGACACGGCGTCCCCGCGGATCCAGGAGGGCCTCAAGTCCGCCGCACACAACATCGCCGAAGGCGTGGCCACCGTGACGCCGAAGATCCAGGACAGCCTCTCCCAGCTCGCACCGCGGATCACCGACGCGGTCGACAGCGCCGCACCGCACATCCACCACGCGGTGGACAGGGCGGTCCCGGCGATCAAGGGTGCCGCTGACGAGTACCTCCCGAAGATCTCGGAGGGCATCGCCCACGCCGCGGACTCCGTGAACCGTGGGCTCTCCACCGCCCCGGGGCGAGTCGATGCCGTCGCGCAGAAGCTCGCCGACTCGGGCGTGGTGCGCCAGGCCGACGCCGCCGCGAAGGAGGCGGTGAGCAGCGCACAGAAGGCGGTCCGCAAGGCCGCCAAGGAGGTTTCCGGGCCGGCCCCGAAGAAGAAGGGCCGCGGCCTGCTGATCTTCGGGGTGATCGCGGCCGCGGTGGCTGCCGGCGTCGCGGCGTGGAAGGCCGCCAAGCCGATAGAGGATCCGTGGAAGACTCCGGCCCCGGTGGCCCCGGCCCCCAAGCCGGCCGCGCCGACCGCCTCGACGTCCACCGGCAGCGCCGCAACCCCTTCCCCCGTCCCCGCCACCGGCGGCGCGGCCGCCGAGCGCGTCGTGACGGCTGAGAAGCCGGTCGACGAGGCTCCGGATGCGGCCGAGGCCGAGGCTGCGGCCACGCTCGACGCCGGCCAGGCCGCCGTCCTCGAGGGTGAGAAGGCCGGCGAGGAGGCAGCGGAGAAGGACGCCGCCGAGAAGGACGCGGCCAGCGAGGGCAAGCACGTCGCCCCGGATGCCACGACGGCCATGAAGAACATCCACGCCGCCTCGAACGGCGGCGAGGGCAAGGAGACCCCGGGCGCCTGAGGCTCCCCTTCCACCGCCTGAGACGGGCGCGGGAGACGCGATCACGCGTCGCCCGCGCCCGTTTCCCGTGCCGCCGTCATCCACGGCCGGCTCACCCGCCGCGGCCCCACGGGGCGGGGGCCCTTTGCTAGATTTGTGGTGATGTCCCCGGACCCTGCCCTCCCCGCCACGACGGCCGCCCCCGAGCCGCCGAGCGTGTCGATCGTCGTGCCGGCGTACAACGAGGAGAGCGTCATCCGCCAGTGCGTCACTGCGGCGATCTACCAGTCCGTCCCGGCGCACGAGATCATCGTCGTCGACAACAGGTCGAAGGACGCCACAGCGCAGATCGTGCGCCAGCTGCAGTCCGAGTACCCCGAGTCGCCGATCATCCTGCTCACCCAGGTGGGGGAGCAGGGACTGATCCCCACCCGCAATTTCGGCCTGAACGCCGCCACGGGGGACGTGATCGGCCGCATCGACGCCGACTCCCTCCTCGAGCCGGACTGGGTGGAGGAGGTCCAGCGCGCGTTCATGGACAGCTCGGTCCAGGCGGCGACGGGGCCGGTGATCTACTACGACATGCCGATGCGGCGGTTCGGCCTCAAGGCCGATGACAAGGTGCGCCAGCTCCTCCTCAAGCTCTCACGGCACGAGTACCACTTCCTGTTCGGCTCGAACATGGCGATCCGGCGCACCGCGTGGGAGGCCATCCGGGACTCGACGTGCCGGGATGAGAAGGACGAGATGCACGAGGACATCGACCTGTCCCTGCACCTCGCGGAGCGGGGGCTCAAGATCCAGTACTGCCCCGACATGGTTTCGGGGATGTCCGCCCGCCGGCTCGAGGACTCGCCCAAGGACTACCGCTACTACGTGCAGCGCTTCGACCGGACGTACAAGGCGCACAACATCAAGAAGATCGCGCTCCGCGCCCCGATGGCGGTGATCTTCTCGGTGTACTACCCCGCCAAGCTCCTGCGCGCCATCCACTCGGCCAACCAGCCGCCGGTCAAGCGCGGCGGCGTCTAGCGTCAGTCCGCGCCGAGTTCCGGCGCGGTCCGCGGCTCGCGGCGGGTGCGCCGCTGGCCGAGGACGACGACGGCGAGCCCCGCGAGGATGAGCCCCAGCCCCGCGTAGGTCCCTCCCGGCAGCACCTCTCCGAGGAACACGGCGGCCAGGAGCGCCGCGCCGGGGATCTCGAGCAGGATGAACATCGACACGACGAGCGGGCTCAGGGTCGCGACGAGGTGGTTGAACGCCGTGTGGCCGACCAGCTGGGCCGCGGCGGTGATCGCGAGGATCCACACCCAGCCGGCCGGTTCGAATCCGATGAGCCGCTCGCCGGTGGCGAGGGCCATGACGGCCACGAGCGCGGCGCATACCCCGTAGCAGAGGGCCGTGTAGGTCCCCGTGCCCATGGTCTGGCGGGCCTTGCCGCCGGCCATCGTGTAGAGGCCGGCGAGGATGCCGCCCGCGACGGCGAGGAGGTCTCCGAGCACCGCCTCGTGCGAGAACCCGAGGTCCAGGCCGGTGATGGCGACGACGCCGAGGAACGCGAGCCCGAGGCCGGCGAGGACGGGCACCGGCAGCTTGCGGCCGCGCAGCACCGAGAAGACAGCGATCCAGCCCGACTGGAGGCACACGAGCGCCGTGGACGCCGCGACCGAGGTCAGCGTCAGGGACACGATGAAGCACACGAAGTGGAAGGCGAGGGCCACGCCGGCGAGGGAGGACCAGAGGAGGTCCCGCCGTGTGAGCAGGCGGAACTGTCGCGGGCTCCTCACGGCGACCGGCGCCGCCATGACGAGGGACGCGATCGCGTTGCGCCAGAACGCTATCGCGAGCGCGGTCACGGACGTGCCCGCGAGCGTGCCGGCGATGAGCGGCCCGGACGCGGAGACGCCGAGCACGCCGAGCACCACGAGGAGGGGGACCACCAGCCCACTCTAGTGCCGCCCCGGACGGCAGAAGGTCCCGGCACCTGAACGGTGCCGGGACCTTCTCTCACGGTGGAGGCAAGGGGACTCGAACCCCTAACCCCCTGCTTGCAAAGCAGGTGCGCTACCAATTGCGCCATGCCCCCGTGTTCAGGGAACGGGCTACTCGACGGTGTCCGTCGAGCCGCTCCAGATTCCCTTCTGGGCCTCGGATTCCTTGGCCTTCCGATACAGGAAGGCACCCGCAAGAGCTGCGACTGCGATCGCAATCAGTCTCTTCACGGGCACCTCCACATGGTTCGGACACCAGGATCCGTGGGCGTACCAGGACTTGAACCTGGGACCTCTTCGTTATCAGCGAAGCGCTCTAACCGCCTGAGCTATACGCCCTCACGTGGCCCTCGGGCCGAGATATGACTCTACAGCACACCTCGGCCCGCGGCCAAATCAGCCTCAGTCGTCAGTAAGGGTGACTCCGACGCCGCCCACGAGGGTGGCCGAGATGTTGTAGAGCACGGCCGTGAGCATCGACAGCGCGGTCAGGAGCACCACGTTGACCACCGCGATGATGGTCGCGAACGAGGCCACCTGGCCGAGGGAGGCGATCTTCTTCAGGTCGAGCGCCCCGCCGCTCTCCGAGCCGCCGATCTCGCCGAGCAGGCCGTTGATCTTGTCGAAGATGCCGGTGACATCCAGGACCATCCACAGCACAATCGACGCGACGACGGTGACGATCCCGAGCGCCACCGAGAGCAGGAAGGACATCTTGAGCACGGACCACGTGTCGACCTTGCTCACGATCAGGCGCGCGCGGCGCTGCTTGGCCTTCGGCGCCGGCCGCACCAGGCCAGCCTGCCCCGGGCGCTGGGCCGGGCCGGCGGGCCGCTGCGCGCCGGCACGCTGCGCCGCCGCCGCGGTGAGCGGACGCTCCGCGGGGCGGGCACCCGGCCGCTGGCCCACGGAGTTCGCCGACTGCGGCGGCACCGTGGGACGCTGCGGCGGCCGCGACGGGGACGCGGCCTGCGGATAGCCCCCGGACGACGGCGTGTTCTCGGGCGTGCTCACTCGTTACCTCCCGGAGTCTGGTCAGAGTCTGGGGACAACGTTACGGCATGAGCCTCCACCGCTGCCTCCTGCTCGTCGCCGGACGCACCCTCCGGGGCGCCCTCGTCGCCTTCCTCCGCGTCGGCTCCCTCGACCGCGAGCGAACGCTCGCTGTTCTTGGCGACGGCGATGATGCGGTCGCCCTTGTCCGGCTTGGCGAAGATGACGCCCATGGTGTCGCGCCCGGTGGCCGGGACCCCGGCCACCGAGGAGCGGACCACCCGGCCGCCGCCCATGACCACGAGGACCTCGTCCTCGTCGGTGACGATGAGGGCACCCATGAGGTGCCCGCGGCCCTCTGCGTACTTGCCGACCTTGATGCCGAGGCCGCCGCGGCCCTGGCGGCGGTACTCCTCGACGCTGGTCTTCTTGGCGTAGCCGGCCTCGGTGACGATGAAGACGTACGAGCCCTCGGCCACGACGTCCGCGGCGAGCAGCTCGTCGTCGTCACGGAACTTCATGCCCGTCACGCCGCTCGTGGCCCGGCCCATGGGGCGCAGGGCGTCGTCGTCCGCCGTGAAGCGCACCGACTGGCCGTGCCGCGAGACGAGCATGAGGTCGTCGTCCTCGGAGACGATCTGCGCGGAGACGAGCTCGTCGCCGTCGCGCAGGTTGATCGCGATGACGCCGGCGGAGCGGTTGGTGTCGTAGTCCTCGAGTCGGGTCTTCTTCACGAGGCCGGCCTTGGTCGCGAGGACCAGGTACGGCGCCTGCTGGTAGTCCCGCAGGTCCAGGACCTGGGCGATGCGCTCATCTGGCTGGAACGCGAGCAGGTTCGCCACGTGCTGGCCCTTCGCGTCGCGGCCGCCCTCGGCGAGCTCGTACGCCTTGGCCCGGTACACGCGTCCGAGGTTGGTGAAGAACAGGAGCCAGTGGTGCGTCGTCGTGACGAAGAAGTGCTCCACCACGTCGTCTCCGCGCAGCTGCGCGCCCCGGACGCCCTTGCCGCCGCGGTGCTGCTGGCGGTACTGGTCGCTGCGGGTGCGCTTGACGTAGCCGCCGCGGGTGATGGTGACGACCATCTCCTCCTCGGGGATGAGGTCCTCGACGCTCATGTCGCCATCGAAGCCCGCGAGGATGCGGGTGCGCCGGTCGTCGCCGTGCTTCTCGACGATCCCGGTGAGCTCCTCCGAGATGATCTGCCGCTGGCGGGCCGGATCGGCGAGGATCGCGTTGTACTCGGCGATGAGCGCCTCGAGCTCGTCGTTGCGGTCCTGGATCTTCTGCCGCTCGAGCGCCGCGAGGCGGCGCAGCTGCATGTCGAGGATCGCTCGGGCCTGGATCTCGTCGATGTCGAGGAGTTCCATGAGCCCGTCGCGGGCCTGCTCGACCGTGGGGGAGCGGCGGATGAGGGCGATGACCTCGTCGAGCATGTCGAGCGCCTTGAGCAGGCCGCGGAGGATATGGATCTCCTCCTCGGCCTTGCGCAGCCGGAAGCGGGTGCGCCGGACGATCACGTCGATCTGGTGGGTGACCCAGTGCCGCACGAACGCGTCGAGCGAGAGGGTGCGCGGGACGCCGTCGACGATCGCGAGCATGTTCGCGGCGAAGTTGTCCTGCAGCTGGGTGTGCTTGTAGAGGTTGTTCAGCACGACCTTCGCCACGGCGTCGCGCTTGAGTACGATCACGAGGCGCTGGCCGGTGCGGCCGGAGGTCTCGTCGCGCAGGTCCGCGATGCCGGAGATCTTGCCGTCCTTGACGAGCTCGGCGATCTTCATCGCGAGGTTGTCCGGGTTCGCCATGTAGGGCAGCTCGGTGACCACGAGGCACGTGCGGCCCTGGATCTCCTCGACGTTGACCACGGCGCGCATCGTGACGGAGCCGCGCCCGGTCCGGTAGGCGTCCTCGATGCCGCGGCGGCCGAGGATCGTCGCCCCGGTGGGGAAGTCCGGGCCCTTGATGCGCAGCAGGAGCGCCTCGAGGAGCTCCTCGCGGGTCGCCTCGGGGTTCTGCAGGTACCACTGCACGCCGTCCGCGACCTCGCGCAGGTTGTGCGGCGGGATGTTCGTGGCCATGCCGACGGCGATGCCGGAGGACCCGTTGACCAGCAGGTTCGGGAACCGTGCCGGCAGGACCGTGGGCTCCTGGTTCTTGCCGTCGTAGTTGTCCTGGAAGTCGACGGTCTCCTCGTCGATGTCCCGGACCATCTCCATGGCCAGCTGGGCCATCTTGGTCTCGGTGTACCGGGGGGCCGCGGCGCCGTCGTTGCCGGGGGAGCCGAAGTTGCCCTGCCCGAGCGCGAGCGGGTACCGCATCACCCAGTCCTGGATGAGGCGGACCAGGGCGTCGTAGATCGCCATGTCACCGTGCGGGTGGTACGTGCCCATGACGTCGCCGACCACGCGCGCGCACTTGTTGAAGGCGCGGTCGGGCCGGTAGCCGCCGTCGAACATCGCGTACAGCACGCGGCGGTGGACGGGCTTCAGCCCGTCGCGCACGTCCGGCAGCGCCCGGCCGACGATCACGGCCATCGCGTAGTCGAGGTAGGACCGCTGCATCTCCGTCTGGAGGTCGACCTGCTCGACGCGGTCGCCCTCGGGCACGAAGGCCGTCGGGTCGGTTCCCGGCGTGCCCGCGGTGGGGTCCTCGGGAGTCTCGTCGCTCAAAGATTCTCTCCTCTAATTGCTTTCCGACCCGAGATCAGATGTCCAGGAAGCGGACGTCCTTGGCGTTCTGCTGGATGAAGTGGCGCCGGGACTCGACGTCGTCGCCCATCAGGACGGTGAACGTCTGGTCCGCGGCCGCGGCGTCCTCCATGGTGACCTGCAGGAGCGTGCGCCGGTCCGGGTCCATGGTGGTGTCCCACAGCTCGGTGTAGTCCATCTCGCCGAGGCCCTTGTAGCGCTGGATCCCGTTCTCCTTGGGCAGCCGCTGGCCGTTCGCCAGGCCCGCCCGGATCGCCTCGTCCCGCTCCCGGTCGCTGAACACGTAGTCGTGCGCGTGGTTGGACCACTTGATGCGGTAGAGCGGCGGCTGCGCGAGGTACACGTAGCCGTTGTCGATGAGCGGGCGCATGTACCGGAACAGCAGCGTCAGGAGCAGCGTGGTGATGTGCTGGCCGTCCACGTCGGCATCGGCCATGAGCACGATCTTGTGGTAGCGCAGCTTGGCGATGTCGAAGTCCTCGCCGATCCCCGAGCCGAACGCGGTGATCATCGACTGGACCTCGGCGTTGCCGAGCGCCTTGTCGAGGCGTGCGCGCTCCACGTTGAGGATCTTGCCGCGCAGGGGCAGGATCGCCTGGGTCTCGGGGTTGCGTCCGCGCTTGGCGGAGCCGCCCGCCGAGTCGCCCTCCACGATGTAGACCTCGCAGCGCGACGGGTCCTTGCTCGAGCAGTCCGAGAGCTTGCCCGGCATCCCGAAGGACTCGAGCGGGCTCTTGCGGCGCGCGTTGTCGCGGGCCTTCCGGGCGGCCATGCGGGCCTGCGAGGCCTGGATGGCCTTGCGGATCACATCCTTGGCAGGACCGGGGTTGCGCTCGAGCCAGTCGCCGAGCTGGTCGGTCACCACGCGCTGGACGAAGCCCTTGGCCTCGGAGTTGCCGAGCTTGGTCTTGGTCTGGCCCTCGAACTGCGGCTCGGCGAGCTTGATGCTGATGACGGCGGTCAGGCCCTCGCGGATGTCGTCGCCCGTGAGGTTGTCGTCCTTGTCCTTGAGGATGCCCTTCTCCCGTGCGTAGCGGTTGACGAGCGAGGTCATCGCCGCACGGAAGCCCTCCTCGTGGGTCCCGCCCTCGTGGGTGTTGATCGTGTTCGCGTACGTGTGCACCGACTCCGCGTAGGCCGTGGTCCACTGCATTGCGACCTCGAGCGCCATCTTGCGCTCGTGGTCCGTGCTCTCGAACGCGATGACCTCCTCGTGGATCACCTCGATCTTCTTCGAGGAGTTGAGGTGCTTGACGTAGTCGAGGAGGCCGTCGTCGTACTTGTAGTCGACCACCCGGCGGGTGGGGGTGGACTTGGACTCCTCGGCGGGGACGCCGGCCTCGGCGCTCTCGCCGGCGACCTCGCTCTCCTCCTCCTCGCCGCGGCGCTCGTCCGTGAGGGTGATCCGCAGGCCCTTGTTGAGGAAGGCCATCTGCTGGAACCGGGCGCGGAGGGTCTCGAAGTCGAATTCGGTGCTCTCGAAGATCGCCGGATCGGGGTAGAAGGTCTGGATCGTGCCGGTCGAGTCCGTCTCCTCGCCCTCGATCAGGTCGCCGACCGGATGGCCGCCGTCGCGGAAGGACATGCGCCAGGCACGGCCCTGCCGCCGCACCTCGGTCTCGACGCGGGTCGAGAGCGCGTTGACCACGGAGATGCCGACGCCGTGGAGGCCGCCCGAGACGCTGTACCCGCCGCCGCCGAACTTGCCGCCGGCATGCAGGATGGTCATGACGACCTCGACGGTGGGTCTGCCCTCGGTGGGGTGGATGTCGACCGGGATGCCGCGGCCGTTGTCCTCGACGCGGACGCCGCCGTCGTCCTGGAGCGTGACCTGGATGTGGTCGCAGTACCCGGCCAGCGCCTCGTCGACCGAGTTGTCCACGACCTCGTACACGAGGTGGTGGAGGCCGCGGGGCCCGGTGGAGCCGATGTACATGCCGGGCCGCTTCCGGACGGCCTCGAGGCCTTCGAGCACGGTGATGCTGCTGGCCCCGTATTCCCGGGGCTCGGGGCTGGATCCTGAGGGCTGCGATGGAACCTGCTGCCCGCTGGGCTGGTGCTCGTTCTGCTGGGTGTTTGGGTCCACTCGACTCTCGTCAGCCACAGGCGTTCTCGACCCCTCTTCCGTTCGGCAGGCTTAACGTGTCAATTCTACCGGTTCCCGCGCGCGGGGGCCGACAGCGGCACCCCGATTGCCTCTGGGAGGGGCGCAGACGGCTCATGGCGACTCGCGGCGGCGGCCTTCCAAGGGGGAGTGTGGGTCCCGGGCTGCCGGGCGCCCCACGCGCCGTCCACGGGATCGGCCCCCGCTCACCCGTAGGTGTCCCGCGGTCCGCGGCCGCGGACGTGCCGCGGGCCCTTCCGCCAGCTCGGCGCCGAGGGCCCCAGGACGTGGATCCGGGTCACGATCCCGTCCCCGAGCTCGCGGCGGAAACGGTCCATGAGGGTCGGGGCCATGAGGCGGAGCTGGGTGGCCCAGGCCGTGGAGTCGCAGCGGACGCGCAGCTCGGTGCCCTCGAAGCTCTCGGGAGTGCAGTGCGCCGAGATCTCCGGGCCCACGAGTTCCGCCCACCGGGACATGACCGAGCCGACGGACACGGGGGAGTTCCAGCCGCGCTCGGCGACCATGCGGCTGACCACACTGCCGAGCCCCTGCGGGTCCCGGCCGCTGTAGCCGGCCGCCGGCCGCTGCCGGCTGCGCGGACGGGGCGCGTTCGGATCGGCTACCAGCGGGCCCGTGGCGCGGACGCGCACCTCGCCGCGCGCCTCGGCGGCCTGGCGCACCCGGTTGAGGGCCGCGCGGGCGGCGTCGATCCCGTCGGGGAGCGCGGCGTCCTTGTCCTCAGCCATCCCCGTGCTCCGGGCGCGCGGCGTCCCCGTCCTCGACGGCTCCCTCTTCGACGGCTCCGGGGAACACGCGGATCCGCCGCCCGCCCAGCTCGGGCGGGATGTCGGCGTCGACCGCGGCCGTGACCAGGACCTGCTCGGCCTTGGCCACGATCGCGGCAAGCCGGGCCCGCCGCGTTGCGTCGAGCTCGGCGAACACGTCGTCGAGGATGAGGATGGGCTCGTCGCCCGACACGGCCGAGTCGTCGAGCATCACGTAGTAGGAGGCGAGCCGCAGGGCGAGCGCGAACGACCAGGTCTCGCCGTGGGAGGCGAACCCCTTCGCTGGCGCCTCGCCGAGGAGCAGCTCGAGATCGTCCCGGTGCGGGCCCACGAGCGTCAGGCCCCGCTCGAGCTCCCGCGGCCGCGCCGCCGCGAGGGCGGCGAGGAAGCGCTCTGCGATCTCATCGACGCCGAGGCCCGCGAGGCCGGTCGAGCCGGCCTCTGCGGCGGGTTCCGCGACGGACGACGGCGAGCGGTCGCCGTCGTCCGCATCCTCCTCCGCGTCGGGGACGGCGCCCTCGACGCTCGAGCGGTAGACGGCGCGGGCCACCTTCGATCCATCTGTCAGCTGGGCGTAGGCCGCATCGAGGTGCGGGGCGAGGCGTCCGACGAGGGCGACCCTCGCGGCCAGCAGGCGCGCGCCGGCCTGGGCTAAGTGCGTGTCCCACACATCGAGCGTCGACTCGACGCTGGCACCGCCCGAAGCGTCACGGGCGTCGGAGCCGCCCCCGCGGCGCGAGAACCTCGCGGACCGGGCGCTCTTCAGGAGCGCGTTGCGCTGCTTGAGCACACGGTCGTAGTCCGCGCGGGTCCCCGCGAGGTGGGGCAGGAGGACGGTCAGGAGCTCGTCGAGGAACCGGCGCCGGGCCGAGGGATCGCCCTTGACGAGCGCGAGGTCCTCGGGGGCGAACAGGACCGTGCGGGCGATCCCGAGCAGATCCCGGGCGCGGACCGTGGCCCCGCGGTTGATCCGACCGCGGTTGGCGCGCCCCGGGTTGATCTCGAGCTCGAGCGCCGAGCGCTGAGTGCCCCGCACGAACGCGGCCCGCACCAGCGCGCGCTCCGCGCCGAAGCGCACGAGCGGGGCATCCGAGCTGACCCGGTGCGAGCTGAGCGTCGAGAGCATCCCGAGCGCTTCCACGAGGTTGGTCTTGCCGACTCCGTTCTGGCCCACGAGGACCGTCGCACCCGGGGACAGCTCGAGGTCGAGCTGGGCGTAGGAGCGGAAGTCGGTCAGGGAGAGGCGTTCGACGTACACCGGTCGGCGGGGCTCGGCTCTACTTCGCCGGGCGCGTCGCGTGCCCGCCGAACTGGTGGCGGAGGGCGGAGACCATCTTCATCGCGGGGGAGGAGTCCTCGCGCGACTCGAAGCGTGCGAACAGCGCTGCGGTGATCGCGGGAGCAGGCACCGCGTTGGCGATCGCCTCCTCGACCGTCCAGCGGCCCTCGCCCGAGTCCTCCACGTAGTCGTCGATGTTCGCCAGGCCGGGGTCCTCCTCGAGGGCCTTGACCAGCAGGTCGAGCAGCCACGAGCGCACCACGGTGCCCTTCTGCCAGGCCCGGAAGGTCCCCGGAAGGTCGGTGATGATGTCCTTGGCAGCCAGCAGCTGGTAGCCCTCGGCGTAGGACTGCATGAGCCCGTACTCGATCCCGTTGTGGACCATCTTGGCGTAGTGGCCTGCGCCCGTGGCGCCCACGTGGACGAAGCTGTCGGCCCGCTCGCCTTCGGGGCGGAGGGCGTCGAAGACGGGCAGCGCGCGCTCCACGTCCGCCGCGTCGCCGCCGGCCATGAGCCCGTAGCCGTTCTCGAGGCCCCACACGCCACCGGAGACGCCGCAGTCGACGAAGCGGATCCCCTTCTGGGCGAGCTGCTCGGCGTGGCGCTGGTCCTCGGTGAAGCGCGAGTTGCCGCCGTCGATCACGAGGTCGCCCTCCTCGAGCTTCTCCGCGAGGTCCGTGATGACGGCATCGGTGACCGCGCCGGAGGGCACCATGACCCACACGATGCGCGGGGCCGGCAGTGCTGCGACGAGCTCATCGACGGACGCGGCGTCCGAGACGTCCGGGTTGCGGTCGTAGCCCGTGACCTCGAGGCCTGCGCGGCGCAGCCGCTCACGCATGTTGAAGCCCATCTTGCCGAGGCCGATGAGTCCGATGTGCATAGCCGGGTCTCCCTTCGTGGGGCTGTGGTCGTCGGAGCGGCGGGGTGTGCCGGACCCGGGTCAGTTCGGCAGGCGCACGGGCATGACGAGGTAGCGGTAGTCGACCTCGTCCTCGCCGTCGAGCTCCCGCTGGGCCGTGATCATCGCCGGCTTCGGGGCGCTCGTGAACGAGAAGCGCACAAAGGGCGTCTCGATCACGGCGAGGCCTTCGATGAGGTAGTGCGGGTTGAACGCGACCGTGATTGGCTCTCCGTCGAGCTTCGCCTCGAGCTCCTCGGAGGCCTGGGCGTCCTCGCCGGTTCCGGCGTCCAGGGTCACGAGTCCGTCGGTGAATGCGAGGCGGACCGGAGTGTTGCGCTCCGCGACGAGCGAGACGCGGCGCACGGCCTCGACGAGCTCCTGCGTGGCGACGACGGCATGGATGGGGGTCGACTCGGGGAAGAGGGATCGGATCTTCGGGTAGTCGCCGTCGACCAAGAGCGAGGTCGTGGTGCGGCCGCCGCTCTCGAAGCCGATGAGCCGCGAGTCGTCATCGGCGAGGGCGAGGCTCAGCTCGCCCGAGCCGCCCAGGGTCTTGGCGACCTCACTGAGGGTCTTGGCCTTCACGAGGGCTGCCGTGGATGTGCCGGGGTTCGCCGGATTCCATGGGATCTCGCGCATCGCGAGGCGATAGCGGTCGGTGGCCAGCAGGGTGATGAGCTCGTTCTCGATCTCCATCCGCACGCCGGTCAGGATCGGCAGGGTGTCGTCCTTGCTCGCGGCGATGGTCACCTGGGCGACGCCCTTCGCGAACGTGTCACCGGAGACGGAGCCGAGGATGGCGGGCAGCCCCGGAAGAGGCGGGTACTCGGCCTCGGGCATCGTGGCGAGGTGGAAGGAGCTGCGGCGGCATGTGAGGGTGACCTTGGTGCCGTCCGTCTCAACATCCACCGGGGCGGCGGGGAGGCTGCGGCAGATGTCCGCGAGGAGCCGGCCGGAGACGAGGATGGTGCCCTCTTCGCGGATTTCGGCCGGGATCTCGAGGCGTGCCGACGTCTCGTAGTCGAAGCTGCTGAGGCTCACGACGCCGTCGTGGGCTTTGAGCAGCAGGCCGGCCAGGACGGGCACAGGGGGACGCGGGGAGAGCGAGCGGGCCGCCCAGCTCACGGCCTCGGTGAGGACATCCCGTTCGACTCGGAACTTCACGGACGCGTTCCGCCTTTCATCGCTGTCTCATTGGCCGCGGGGGCACACGTTCAGGGGTGCCGGCCGGGTCCGGCCAGGGCCTCGGTTCGAGGCGGCGGACCCACAGCAAGCGTTGAGCACAGCTTAGCCCCATGGGAGCTCACGGGTTCAAGCCAGAGCGGCTGGCGCCGGTTGGCCTTCGGTCGAGGACTCGTGCTGTCCGGTCGGGGCGGGGCAACTGTTGGCTAACGGTCTGGAGATTCTTGTAATTGGTGGTGTTAATAAGTGCTGTGGAAACTGTGGATAACCGGCTCTGGCCGCGGACTGGCGCGGAACTGGCCTGTTCATCCGGTGTTGATCCCGGCCGTCGAGCCTGAGGGCGGCCTGTGGATGCCCGGATTCGTGTCATTCGGGCTCTCCACAGCGGGCCTGGGGGTTTTAAGCCCATGGGGGCAGGATGTGCACTTAACCATCCACAGGCTTGTCCACAGGTGCCTGTTAATAAGGCACGCACGGGCGCGCGAGGCTCTGTTGGCTACAGGCCTCGCTGGGCCTGCTTGATCTTGTTCGTCAGCTCCGTCACCTGGTTGTAGATCGCGCGGCGCTCGGCCATCAGCTCGCGGATCTTGCGATCGGCGTGGATGACCGTGGTGTGGTCGCGGCCGCCCAGGACCTGCCCGATCTTCGGGAGCGACATGTCCGTCAGCTCGCGGCACAGGTACATCGCGATCTGGCGGGCCGTCACGAGCGTGCGGGTGCGGGACTTGCTGTTGAGCTCGTCGACCGTGAGCTTGAAGTAGGCCGCGGTCTCCGTCAGGATCTGCTCCGCCGTGATCTCGAGGGCGGACTCGTCGGTGATGAGGTCCTTGAGCACCATCTCGGCCAGGGCGACGTCGACGGGCTGCTTGTTCAGGCTCGCGAACGCTGTCACACGGATCAGGGCGCCCTCGAGCTCACGGATGTTCGCCGAGATGCGGGACGCGATGTACTCGAGCGCGTCGTCCGGCGCCGAGAGGCCCTCGCTGTTGGCCTTCTTGCGGAGGATCGCGATACGGGTCTCGAGGTCCGGCGGCTGGATGTCGGTCAGGAGGCCCCACTCGAAGCGGGACTTCATGCGGTCCTCGAACCCGTGCAGCGCCTTGGGGGGCTGGTCCGAGGTGATGACAACCTGCTTGTTGCTGTTGTGCAGGGCGTTGAACGTGTGGAAGAACTCCTCCATGGTCCCCGTGCGGCCGGCGAGGAACTGGATGTCGTCGATCAGGAGCAGGTCCACGTTGCGGTACGTGGTCTTGAAGCTCGTGCCCTCGTCGTCGCGGATGGAGTTGATGAAGTCGTTGGTGAACTCCTCGGAGTTCACGTACCGGACCCGGATGCCGTTGTAGAGGCGGCGGGCGTAGTGGCCGATCGCGTGCAGGAGGTGCGTCTTGCCGAGGCCGGAGTCGCCATAGATGAACAGCGGGTTGTACGCCTTGGCCGGCGCCTCCGCCACCGCGACCGCGGCCGCATGGGCGAAGCGGTTCGAAGCGCCGATCACGAACGTGTCGAACACGTACTTCGGGTTGAGGCGGCTGACCTCCTGGGACGTGCTCGGCGGCGTCGGTGCCGGCCGCAGCTCCTCGCGGATCGCCTCGCGCATCTCGGGACGCTGGACCGGCTCGAACGTCTCGGCCCGGACGGGGACGAGGTCGGTGTCGACGTCGATCGCGCACCGGATGTCCTCGGAGAAGACCGAACGGAGTGCGTCGTCGAGGGCAGACTTGACCTGCCCCTGCAGGACCTCGCGCGTGAGCTCGTTGGGAACGGCGACCAGGAGGGTGGAGCCGATCAGCCCCTGCGCCTGCGCCAGCGAGACGAAGCCGCGCTGGCGCGGCGAGACCCGGTCATCCTCCTCGAGGAGGCGCACCACGCGGCGCCACGAACTGCCAAGGGTGTTGGCTTCGTTGGCTTCCTCTGGTCCCATGTGCTCCTCTACCTGCCTGCTTCGCATCTCACGCCCTCGCTGCCCTCGCGTCCGTGACGCGACGATGACCGGGGGCGAACCGGACGCGGGCTGGGAGGTTTTTGTCCCCCCGTGGGTGCGCCCGCATCCTCTGAACCGCTTGTTTCATCCACAGGGATACCCACAGGCGTGGAGGAGGGCGCTCGAACAGACTAGATGATGGGACAACCCAGAAGATAGCTGGCATCGGCGGGCGGAGGAATTACACTGGTGAAGTTCTCGACGGGGGCCGTGCAGGGGCGCTGTCCACAGGCCTGTGAGTGGAGTTGGCCACAGCTGGGGACAACCTCGGCAAGAGGGGTCCTGGCTGCACGGGCGCAGCCGGTGATCGGCACGGCGAATTGACGCCGCCCCTTGCCGTGCCCTAACGTCGTTAAGTCCTTTGTGTCTGCCTACTTCTCCTGTCGCATGCCCTCGGCACGCCCCACGCACAGCCCCTCCTGGCGCTCGTGCTGCGGATGCCGGCATGAGGCGCGGCGGGGGCGGCAGGCCGTGAATACATAGCGTCCGCCAGCACTTCGACCCGTCCGGCAGACGCGCTCGATCTACTGGAGTGAGAGAAGTGAGCAAGCGGACTTTTCAGCCGAACAACCGCCGTCGTGCCAAGAAGCACGGCTTCCGTCTGCGGATGCGCACCCGCGCCGGCCGCGCCATCCTGGCTGCGCGCCGGTCCAAGGGCCGCGTTGAGCTCTCGGCCTGAGTCCTGACTCGGCCGGGTCGGATCGCGGGCACGCGCTGATGGCGGACTGATGCTCGCCGCGGCCCATCGCCTGCGCTCCGGCGCGGACTTTACGCATACCGTACGTTCCGGCGTCCGCCAAGGGCGCCGGAACGTCGTGCTGTATGCGGCCCCCAACGGCGAGCGTGCCAGCCGGTTCGGTTTCATCGTGTCCAAGGCCGTGGGGAACGCTGTCACCCGCAACCTCGTTAAACGGAGGCTGAGGGAGGCTGCCGCCTCGACGGTGCGTGCGCGCCCGGTGGGACTAGACGTCGTGGTCCGCGCACTCCCTGCCTCGTCGACGGCGAGCTGGGGCGACCTCAGCACGGACTACGAATCGGCGCTCGGCGCAGCCCTGCGCCGCCTCGAGCGGGGCACCGGCCCTGACGGGGCCGCCGGACGGGAGAGGACAGCGGATGGCAGCGGTGGCTGAGATGCCCGCCGGCGCGCGGCGACCGGCGGCCGTCAGGTGGGTGGCCTGCGTCGGCCGCTTCGTCTGGACCCTCCCTCAGCACGTGCTCATCCTGCTGCTGAAGGCCTACCGCGCCGTCGTCTCCCCGCTGTATGGGCAGGTGTGCCGGTTCTTCCCCTCCTGCTCGGCGTACGCCCTCGAGGCCGTCACCGTGCACGGCGCTGTGCGAGGATCGTATCTGGCGGTGTGCCGGCTGGCCCGATGCCATCCCTGGAACGCCGGGGGCATCGATCCCGTCCCCGAAGGCCATCGCCATTGGCCCGAGGACCGCATCCCGCGGATCGTCGTGCTGAACCACCCGGACCGCTTCTGGACCGACGGTGCTGGCCCCGCAGGGCCGCGCCCCAACGACACGAGTAACTGACATGAGGAACAGGGAAAACGCATGGACCCTCTAGGGACAATACTTCTGCCCTTCGAGTGGCTGGTCTCCTTCGTCATGGTGGCCTTCCACGAGGCCCTGTCCTTCATCGGCCTGCCTGCAGCGAGCGGCTGGACGTGGACGTTCTCCATCATCGGGCTCGTCCTGGTGATCCGCGGAGCGCTCATCCCGGTCTTCGTCAAGCAGATCAAGGCCCAGCGCGGCATGCAGCTGCTGCAGCCTGACCTCCAGAAGCTCCAGGCGAAGTACAAGGGCAAGACCGACCAGCTCTCCCGTCAGGCCATGGCCCAGGAGCAGATGGCGCTCTACAAGCAGCACGGGACCAACCCGTTCTCGGCCTGCCTCCCCATGCTGATCCAGATGCCGTTCTTCTTCGGGCTCTTCCGCGTGCTCTCGGGGATCAGCAACGCTCAGGCGAACAACACCGGCATCGGCGCGATGACCCACGACCAGGTCGAGCAGTTCCACAACTCGAGCATCCTGGGGGCGCCGCTCTCCGCCTCGCTGCTGCACGGCGGTGGCGGGGACGCCGTCGCCGTGGCCATTCTCTCCATCCTGATGATCGTGGCGATGACGGCCTCGCAGTTCATCACCCAGAAGCAGATCATGGCGAAGAACATGTCCGACGCGGCCATGGCCAGCCCGTTCATGCGCCAGCAGAAGATCCTGCTCTACATCCTCCCGCTCGTCTTCGGCATCGGCGGCATCAACTTCCCGATCGGCGTGCTGATCTACTGGACCATCTCCAACCTGTGGACCATGGGGCAGCAGTTCTACGTGATCCGCCGGATGCCCGCTCCCGGGTCGCCGGCCGCACGGGCCCTCAACGAGCGCAGGGCCGCAAAGGGCCTTGCCCCCATCGACGTCACCACGGGCAAGGTCATGCGGGCCGAGGACATGCCGCCTCCGCCGCAGCCCAAGACGCAGCGCCAGCAGCCGCAGCGGAAGAACAGGAAGAAGAAGTCATGACCTCCGAGAGCACTGCCGTGAACGTCCCCGAGGACCACGACGCCGAGGACGCCGCCTCCGAGACGCCGCTCAGCCGGCTCGAGGAGGAGGGCGACGTCGCCGCCGACTATCTCGAGGAGCTCCTCGACATCGCCGACATCGACGGCGACATCGACATCGAGGTGCGCAATGGGCGAACCTACCTCTCCGTCGTCGGCGACGACGAGGCCGAGGGCCTCGACACCCTCGTAGGTGCTGACGGCGAGGTCCTCGAGGCCCTCCAGGAGCTCACGCGCCTGTCCGTGCTCTCTGCCACGGGGAACCGCTCGCGGCTCGTCCTCGACATCAATGGGTACCGCGGCGAGCGGTCCGTGCGCCTCCAGGAGATCGCCGAGAAGGCAGTGGAGCGGGTCAAGGCCGGCGAGTCGACAGTCCACCTCGACCCCATGAGCTCCTACGAGCGCAAGATCGTGCACGACGCCGTGGCGGAGCTCGGGTTCGTCAGCGAATCCGAGGGCGAGGGCGCCGCCCGGCACATCGTCGTCTCGGCCGACTGACGCCGTGGCCGAGAAGTCGCCCGCTGAGGTCGCACTCGGCGGCGTACCCGAACTGACGGGAAGCGATCTGGCTGCTGCCGAGCACCTCTTCGGCGACCGCCTCGACCTCGCCCGCCGCTACGTGCGCCACCTCGCCACGTCCGGCCTCGAGCGCGGTCTCATCGGTCCGCGAGAGGTTCCGCGGCTGTGGAGCCGGCATGTCCTCAACTGTGCGGTCATCGAGTCCGAGTTCCCTGCCGGGGCTCGGGTTGCAGACGTGGGGAGCGGCGCCGGTCTGCCCGGCCTGTGTCTGGCGATCGCGCGGCCCGACCTGCACCTGACGCTCATCGAGCCGCTCGAGCGGCGTGTTCTGTGGCTCGAAGAGGTCATTGCCGATCTGGGCCTCACCAATGCCGCCGTGCTCAGGGGACGGGCCGAGCAGGTTGCCGGCGAGGTCGATGCTGACTTCGTCACCGCCCGTGCAGTGTCCGCGCTCGCGACACTAGTGCCCATGACGCTCCCGCTCCTGCGGGGATCCGGGACACTCGTGGCGATCAAGGGCCGCAGCGCGGCGGAAGAAGTGGAGAAGGCCGCCAAGGCCATCCGGAAGTTCAAAGGCCACTCCGTAGACGTGCACCCCGTGGGCGAGAGCCTGCTGGAGGAGCCGACGACCGTCGTGAGGATCGATGTCGGCGAGGCCTGAACTCCCGCGGGAGGACGGGTTGAGCCGTTAGTCTAGGGAGAGGCAATCGACGCGAATCGAGAGTGAGTTGACAGTGACCAGTGGCGAGACGTCGGCCCAGCGCATACCTCCCTTTTTGACGCTGGGGTCTGCGCGCGCCACGGCCGGCGGGACCACGGAAGCCGGTCCCCAGCCACCGTCGGTCCCGACCGAGCTCTTGGCTGCGCCGAAGGGCGATGCCCAGTCCTTCCTGCAGAACCTCGACGAGGGCAGCCCGATCGCGAGCCAGCTCGCGAGCGAGGCGCGGCGCCGCGAGAGACTCAGCGGACGCACGCTCCGCCGTCCCGAGCGGACCCGCGTCTTCACCGTGTCGAACCAGAAGGGCGGGGTCGGCAAGACCACGACGACCGTCAACATCGCTGCGGCCCTGGCCTCGGCGGGGATGCAGGTCCTCGTCATCGACATCGACCCTCAGGGCAACGCGTCGACAGCACTCGGCATCGAACACCATTCTGAAGTCGAGAGCATCTACGACGTCCTCATCAACGATGCCCCACTCAAAGACGTCGTCGCCCCGTGCCCGGACGTTCAGAACCTCGTCTGCGCGCCGGCGACGATCCACCTCGCGGGAGCCGAGATCGAGCTCGTCTCGCTGGTGGCCCGCGAGCAGCGCCTGCGCCGCGCCATCGACAACTATGCCGCGGAGCGCGAGAAGGCGGGGCTGGAGCGCCTCGACTACATCTTCATCGATTGCCCGCCGAGCCTCGGCCTGCTCACCGTCAACGCCTTCTGTGCGGCGACCGAAGTGCTGATTCCGATCCAGTGCGAGTACTACGCGCTCGAGGGATTGAGCCAGCTGCTCAAGAACATCGAGATGATTCAGAAGCACCTCAACGCCGAGCTGCGCGTCTCAACGATTCTCCTCACCATGTACGACGGCCGTACGAACCTCGCGGCCCAGGTGGCGGCGGAAGTGCGGGAGCACTTCCCCGATCAGGTCCTGGAGGCAGTGGTGCCGCGCTCTGTCCGGATCTCGGAAGCACCTAGCTACCAGCAGACGGTGCTGACGTACGATCCGACGTCGACGGGTGCACTGTCCTACCTCGAGGCCGCGGCCGAGATCGCGGAACGCTAGCTCGTTGGCGGGTCACCAGTCTCGCACCACCTGTGAACAGCCAGTGCCCGGGCGAACGGGCTCAAGGGAGGAAACCGCTATGAGCGAGAAGCGCCGAGGACTGGGCCGGGGCCTAGGAGCCCTCATCCCGAGCACGGCCCCGGCTAGCGGCTCGGCGACTCCGTCACGCCCTGTCGACCTGTTCTTCCCGGATAGCGGACGGCGGACCGGCCAGGAGCCGCAGGAGAAGGCGGAATCCCGCGCGCCAGAGGCGGAGGCAGCCGCCGAGGAGCATGCCGACAGCAGCGGAAGCCAAGCCGCTCTGAAGTCTTCGTCGTCTGCGGAGGCGAGCTCGGGCGCCGACTCGGCAGAGGCTGAGCAGCCGGTAGCCAAGGCGCCGCGCGGTCGGTCGAAGCGCGCGCAGGGCGAGGATGAACTTGACCTCGTTGAGGTCCCGGGAGCCCAGTTCGCTGAGGTCCCCGTGGAGGACATCCACCCCAATCGGAAGCAGCCTCGCACCGTCTTCGATGAAGAGGACATGGCCGAACTCGTGCACTCCGTGCGGGAGATCGGCATCCTCCAGCCCATCGTCGTACGGAAGTCAACCGAATCCGGTAGCGAAAGCTATGAACTTGTCATGGGTGAGCGCCGCTGGCGCGCTGCCAAGGCGGCTGGACTCACCGCGATTCCCGCGATCGTCCGCGACACCGGTGACGACGCACTGCTGCGCGATGCTCTGCTGGAGAACCTCCACCGGAGCCAGCTGAATCCTCTCGAAGAGGCCGCGGCCTACCAGCAGCTCCTCGAGGACTTCGGAACCACGCACGAAGAGCTTGCGGACCGTCTGGGCCGTTCGCGGCCGCAGGTGTCCAACACCATCCGGCTTCTGCGCCTTCCTCCGCTCGTGCAGCGGCGGGTTGCTGCGGGTGTACTGAGTGCTGGCCATGCCAGGGCGCTCCTCTCTCTGCCTGACGACGCGGCCATCGAGAGGATGGCCCAGAAGATCGTCGCCGAAGGATTGTCTGTGCGGGCCACCGAGGAGGCCGTCGCCCTGTATCAGGAGCCCCAAGAGGCGCGGCGCGCTTCGACTCGGAACAATGCGCGTCACGAGCGGCTCGACTTCCTCGCGTCGAGCCTGGCCGATCGCCTCGACACCAACGTCAAGATCACCCTCGGTGCGCGCAAGGGGAAGGTCAGCATCGAGTTCGCCTCGGTTGAAGACCTCAACCGCATCATGACCCTCATCAGCCCGGAAGAAGAGTAGTCTTTCATCGCTGAGATGCATTAGAGGGATGAGCTGGGGAAGGGGCCCGTTTCACGTGAAACGGGCCCCTTCCTCGTTCTGCAATGGCACCAACAGGCTGCGTTCGGAGGCCTTTGAACCGTGGGCGCGTGTGCCTGGGCTGAGGTGGCCTTCTCCGGGGAGAGTACCGAACGCACACCGACAGTGCCGGTACCGCCCGCGTGGGCTCGCGTGATGTTTGGCCCGATCACGTTGTTGACGGGTATCACCACCGCGACGGCGGGGCTTTCGTCCCGCTCTGCTCGCCATTAGCTCACGGCCCAAAGAGCAAACCGCGGTGCGGCAAAGGGATCCGCTGGCGCGATCCCTACTGGGCGGGGCGCATTGTCTGAATCCAAAGGCGAAATGGCCCCAACTAGGCGGTGTCGGCGCTGCTGCTGGGGCGGATTGTCGCTCGGCGCCGAGTCTCGATGGCTTGAGCGATGGACGTTGAGCTCGTCTCGTAAGCGTTGAAGCGAGTATCTTCTGTCAGCAGTGCGGGTCATGAGAAATCGATCGCAGCGCAAAGGGTGCGACAAGCCGCGCGTCGGCGATCAGCCGAGGGATCTCGTGGGATCGATAGAGTTTTTCTCCGGTATGGGCGGCCCCGCTGGATGCCTGCACGTGGCCACGAGCCATGCGCGTGCGCTCCACGCCGTGCGGGTGTGGATGCCGCGATATACGCTCAATGCCGGCCGCGGCAGGCCACCGCGCGACCTGGTGCAAGATCACGCCCCACAACTGCAAGAGCTCACTGACGGGCCGTCCCCATGACGCGGTCCGAGACGCGGAGCTCGACTGTTCTCTCTGGGGTCGTTTCACGTGAAACGCTCGGCTCCTCTGGTCCGCCCATCGCACCAGAGACTCACGTGAAGCTGCCGCGTCGACGTCTTTTAGGAGGCTGGCGCCATGACGCGGCTGGCTGGCTTGTGGCGGCCGGTCGACGTGGACGAGCCTAGGTTCGCACCGATAAGTCGCCACATTCGTCCGCCCAGGTCGGTCTACACGCCTGCGCGGCGATCATCGGGAGCCTCGACAGCTATCGGTGGACCGCGATGAGTGGCGGCTCCGTACGATGCCGATCTCTCGGGGCGCCCTGCTGGCAGCTACCAGGGCCGGCGAAGGCTCCCGACCCGTGGCTCCCGGCGGGGAAGCCTCGGCGGCATCTCATGAGCCCTGCCAGCGTCAAAGAGTGCTTTGGGGCGCGTCGCATGTCCCCAGTGCGCCTCCCGAGATTGACCGCCGCGACTGTCGAACACACTGTGTTTCACGTGAAACATGCTCGGTCTTTGGCCGTGCGTCCGGAGTCCGGTGGGTACATGAGATGTGCAGGCGCAGTGTTTGACCACGGTCTAGAGGCGACCCGTCCGACGATGCGGAAGAGGGAGCCTCGCTTCTCATCGGGCATAGCTGAAGCGGATTGGGGTCACACAGCCCGTGGACAGCGGGAACCGGGCTGGCGGCGGGTCGCTCCCTCGGCCTCCGGCGGTGGGCTGGAAAGAGTCGCCGATCTATACTCCAGCCGGCGTTTTCGCCACAAGGCAGGGACTGGAGCGGCGCGCGGCCCAGGGGCACACCGATCATCGAGCGAGGTTGGGCAGGGAACAAGCCAGGGCACGGTCCAGTACCTATTCGTGGCGCCCGGTTTAGCCGGCCTCTAGACAGGCTGCCAGACAGGCTGGCTGTGGATCGCTCACGCGCGTCGTGGCTTGCCGCAGTTGAGGCACGCGATCTACACGAGAATGTCCGAGTGCCGCGACAGCCCTGTGGATATCCCTGTGCGTGGCCGCGGCAGTTCCGATCGCGGCCTGTGGATAACACTGGGGATAAACTCTGTGGATTGCACCACTTCTCGGCACCTCCGTTGCTCACGAAAGAGGGCGCAGGCACCGGGATCCTCCGATGGGTGCCGACCACACTGGGTATCTCCGTGCCGGGAAGCGGCGGAGATGGCTGGTGCCGTACTCGCTCCGCTCGCCCTACAGCGACCGCGCAGTAAATGAGACGAGATCAGGACGAATATCGCGCCAAGATTGGCACCGCAGACGGCGCCGATGTCGCTTGACTTCCGCTTCTGCTCGCCCCGGGTACCTCGATAAGGGCCGCCACCCAGACCCGACGCTGCGGCTTCCGACCCAGCGTGCCTGTGGATTGCCGAAGCTGGCTGGACCGTGGGCAGCCAACTGTGGATAGCGGCTGTGGATAACGCTGTGGAGAACGACCAGTCAGTCAGCCTGTGGTGTGGATAACTGTCGAGGCTTGCGCACGACCTCGCGGTGAGCGGCCCCTAGGCAAGGGCAAGGGCGTGATGAAGTTTCACGTGAAACCTCCTGGGCGGTTCGTTCTGTCAGTGCGAAGTGCGCGTCAACAGGCCCGTCCTTTTGGTGCCATGCCCTCTCCATCGCGAATCAGCGGACCCCCCTGGCACCGTGGACACCCTTCGTGAGCGAAGCACCAGCGCAGGAACACCCCTCGCACCAGCCGGCAAATGAGGGCTGCCGAGCAGGCGGGCTGCGAACGAAGGCGCTGCATGATGGCCCGCGCGGGTGGTGTAGGGCAGGTCCTGCCGCAGACCGGGCTGCGACCGGTATCCTCGTCGTCTTGCCCGCCTCATCGTTGTCCTGGAGTGTCACGATAGATTCTCGATCGGAAGGCCGCCGTGTCGGCGGCAGCACGGCGCCGTGGGCAGGAGCTGACCGGTGGCCTGTGGGGCCTAGACCCAATGGATCGCTCCAAGAGGTCACGCTGTCGAGTACACCCAGTCGATCTATTGCGTTCCATGGCCTCATGATGGCGTCGACAGGGCAGCTTCTGTGCCTGTCTGCCGAGGGCAATCCTGGGGGCCACAGCCGGGAGCTCCGCCGAGCGGTTCCCCCGTCCACGGTCGAGACGCAGCGACGTACTCCTTTGTGCGATGTAGACCAGGGGGATAGCGGCAGCCACTCGTGGAAATTGCCTCGCGGCCGCTGGTTCCGCCGCAGCTCGTGGCAGGGGTAGTGAGGGAACAGGGTAACGCATCTTTGAGCATCCGAATCGTGCGCGGATCCATTACGCACAGAACCACGATGGGCATCATTGGCGTGGCTCAAAGGGGCGTCGTCGCTTGGCCAGCGGGCGGTCTCGGCTCAACTTTGCGGTTCTGAACGCTGCCAGCTGGCTCTAATGCGCGCGTGCAGCGGGGTGGGAGGTGATCCAATACAGCGCGAACCGGCAGGGCATGTTTCACGTGAAACAACGCGCCCGGCGCGCAGCGGCACTGCGATCCTGCCCGCGCCCTAGCGTACATAGGTCGTCGTACCAGCTGCCCGATGTGGAAGTGCGAGTGAGTAGAGCGTACCCGGTAGCCTTCTGTCCGCTGAGCGATCCCGGTTTGCGAGCGCAGAGACGAGACAGCATGCATGCCCAGCATGCTTTGCCCTCGCGACCGTGCCGGGGGACAGAGATGGAGCCCTATGCGTAGCTACCGGCGCCGGAAGACTTTCCCCTTTCGTGCTGATTCCCCTCCTGCGGCTGTGCAGGCCTCGCGGGAAAAGTGTGGCGTCGTGGTCCGGAGCTGTTTCACGTGAAACGTCGACCGCCGTGGCGTACTTTCGCATTCTTGGGGGCATAGGAAAAGGGGAGGACGCGTCTACCACGTCCTCCCCTTGAGCCAGGGTCGCGAGAGAGCTACTTCGCGAGAACCTCGTTCCACTCCTTCTCGAAGTACTGCTTCGGCCGCGCGCCGATGACGGTGCCCGTGACCTTGCCCTTCTCGAAGAGGTACACGGCAGGAATCGACGTGATCCCGTACTCCGCAGCGATGTTCGGGTTGTTGTCGACATCGACCTTCACGACATCCACCTTGTCGGCGTACTCGACCGAGATGTCGTCGAGGATGGGGCCGAGCTTGCGGCACGGCCCGCACCATTCAGCCCAGAAGTCCACAATCACAGGCTTCTCGGACATGAGGACCTTGTCAGTGAACTCGGCGTCGGTGACGTTCTTGGCGTTGCTCATCTCTTCTGATCCGATCTCTAGGGGGTCTCAGGACTGGGCTGCGAGGGAACGGGCCTCGACGTCGGCCAGATAGTGCTCGACGTCGAGCGCGGCGACGCAACCCGAACCGGCTGCGGTGATCGCCTGGCGGTACGTCGGGTCGACAACATCGCCGGCGGCGAAGACGCCCGGGATGCTGGTCTTGGAGGACCTTCCCTCGACCGCAATAGTGCCCTCGGGAGTGAGTTCGAGGACGTCCTTGACCAGGCTCGTCCGCGGATCGTTTCCGATGGCCACAAACACGCCGGTCACTGCAATCTCGGACTCAGTGCCGTCCACGGTGCTGCGCAGGCGCAGGCCGGTCACCTTGTCGCCGCCAACCACGTCGGCGACCTCGGAGTTCCATACAAAGGTGATCTTCTCGTGCGCCAGAGCGCGGTCGGCCATGATCTTGGACGCGCGCAGGCTATCGCGACGATGCACGACAGTGACGGAGCGGGCGAACTTCGTGAGGAACAGCGCCTCCTCCATGGCGGAGTCACCGCCGCCGATCACGGCGATGTCCTGGTCCTTGAAGAAGAAGCCGTCGCAGGTGGCGCACCAGCTGACCCCATGGCCGGACAGGCGCTTCTCGTTCGGGAGGCCGAGCTCGCGGTACGCGGAGCCGGTCGCGATGATGACGGTGCGGGCCCTGTAGCTCTCACCGCTGGCCAGGGTCACGGTCTTGACCTCGCCCTGGAGATCGAGCGACTCGACGTCTTCGAATTCGATCTGGGCACCGAACTTCGAGGCCTGCTGCTCGAACTTGTCCATCAGCTCAGGACCCTGCACCCCCTCGGGAAAGCCGGGGAAGTTCTCCACCTCGGTGGTGTTCATGAGCTCGCCGCCTGCGGTCACCGAACCGGCGAAGATCAACGGATTCAGGTTGGCTCGCGCGGTGTAGATGCCGGCGGTGTACCCCGCGGGACCAGAACCGACGACGATGACGTCGCGGATCTCTGCGCTCGTCTCTGCAGTGCTCACGGAGTGCGTACCTCTTCCTTGGCAAACAACGGTTGGCGTCAGCATCCACAACACGCCGATGGATATCGATATTCCGGGACGCTGTCTGGTCCAAGGGTACCCATCCGGCCCGGCTGCATCCCAAGCGTGGGTCACACGTCGGGGAAGCAGCAGGGGCCCCGGGCATCGCCCGGGGCCCTGTGAGGCTGCGTCGCGACCGGCCGCTACTCGACCTTGATCTCAGCGAGCCGCAGTCCGAACGGGTACTGCGTCTTGGGAGCAGAGAGCCGGGGTAGCGCGTTGATCTGGATGATGACGTACTGCGCGGTCGGAGTGCCGCTGACGGGCACGGACACCTGCGGCCCGGTGAAGGACGTCGTGCCCGCGAGGGTTGCACCGCTGAGGCTCGGCTGGCTGTTGGTGTAGATGCTCAGGTTGCCGCCCGATCCTCCGGACTGGATGAGCGTGACCTGCTTGACCTGGGCAGGGTTCGTGAGCTTGACCGAGAGGGCAACGCTCTTGGTGAACCCGCCCCAGTCCTCACGGGCGAACTCCATGTCGGACCAGTAGGTTGCCGTGTTCCCGTCGAACGTCAGCGGGAGCCTGCTGTCGAACGAGTCCGCGAAGGAGAGGTCCTGCGGGTTGAGTCGGGTGACCGAGTCGATGGCCGGCGGCGCTGCAGGGGCCGTGGGCTCGGCCGAGGCGGACGCACTCGGCTCCTGGCTGGCGGTCGGCTGCTGGCTGGGCTGGCTCGTGCTGTTGGCTGTTCCCCCCTGTGGCTGGAACAGCCCGCCGAGCGTGGTGAAGGCGAAGATGAGCGCGGCAATGAGCACGACGGCGAGCACCCCGCCGACCAGCCACGGCATGGATCGCGGCCGCGTCGACTCGTCGTCCTCGTAGTCGACGTCCTCGTTGGCGGGCGACGACGGCCTGACCGCCGCCGGCAGGAACGGTGCGGCGCCCGCGGAGGGCTCCGGCTGGCGCTGCTGCGGCTGCGCGGCGGGCCGCTGCTGCGGGGAAGCCGCCGTCGGGACGTCCCCGGAGGAGTCCCGGTTCCCGGCGGAGGACCAGGGCGTGACCTTGGGGGAGGCGGTCTCGGATGCCGGCTCGGCACCGGCACTCGCCGCAGCGCCCGCCGCGGCAGCAGCGGCACCAGGAGCCGCGGCTCCGAAGGACTGAGTGGATGTATCGGCCGACGAGGACGGGCTGCCCGCCGGCCGCGGAGGGGCCTGCGGGGGCGGAGGGACTACTCCGGAAGCGCCGGCACCCCCCTGCGCCGTGCGCGGCTGCGGCTGGGCGGACCGGCCCTGCGCGGGGCTGCCCTGTCCGGGCCGGAGCCCGCCGGGCTCGCTCTGCTGGTGCTCCTGCCGTGCGGCGGCAGCCGCACCCGCACCCGCAGCCCCACCGGCGGCAGCTGCGCCGGCAGCCCCACCGCGCGCGGTGTCACCCTCGTGGTGCTCCGGCTGGCCGTAGTCGTCGTAGCGGATGTACTGGTCGGGACGCCCGGGGTCCACCATGCCGTCGTACGTCTCCGGCTCCCGGGACCGCGACTCACCGAAGATCTCGCTGCCGAGGGTGTCGGTGAAGAACGGCTCGACGTACGGTGTCTCCTGCGGCACGATCAGGTCCAGCAGGTCCGCGGGCGAGGTGTGGTTCGTGATGAGGTACGTGGACCCGTGGCTGATTCCGAGGTCCAGCACCTGGACGGCACCGTGGCGCTCGCCCATGGCCACCTCGCGGGCGCTCTGGGCCAGCTGGTCGGCGTTCGAGGGCCCGGCGACGAGGATGCTCACGGGCCGGTTCAGGACCTGGTCCACGCCGCCGAGGACGAGATCGCTCTCGTGGGACGTCACGATCGAAGACGTGACTTTGTACCGCCCCCCGAGCACGGTGCCGACGTCGATGGACTGGGCCACGGATACCTCCTGGTCGCTGGCGCGGGCACGACCGGTGGCCGCGCTTGTGCTGCTAGTGATCCTAGCGGACGGGGCTGTCAAGCCTCGGGGCGGCGGTGATCCGAATCGTCCGGGAAGTGCGGATTCTCTCCGGGAGGGCCCTGGAACGTGTGCCGGCCCGGGATCCTCTCGACAGGCGCTGTGGCCGGTCTGGCCCGATACATGACGGGATCGAACTGGCCCGAGATGCGCGGAATGATGCCGGTATCGTCCGAGAGCGTGCTGAGCGCGGCGGTGATGGGCTCCTCGGCGGGCTCCGGGCGGGAGCCGGCGGCAGCGCCGGCGTCGTGCGCGGGAGCGGCCGACGGCGCGGCGCCGCCACTGAACCGGCCGCCGAGGCGCCCGAGGATGGGGCCGAGCAGGTCCTGCACCTCGGTGACGCGGAAGAGCCGCAGGAGCACGAAGTAGACCACGAGCATCGGGACGGCGATGATCACGATCGCCGCCAGTGCCGCCCAGTTGGAGCTCCAGATGAAGCCGCTCGGGTTGTAGCCGCCCAGCAGCCCGACGGCGAGGGCGCCCACCACGGCCGAGCCCGTCGCCGCGTAGCCCATCCGGACGTACGAGCGGGCGACCGTGGGCCCGTCGAGGTGGCCGAGCTGGCGGCGGAGGTAGTGGCTGCTGAGGACCACCGAGAGGATGTTCCCCACGGTGTAGAGCCCGGCGATAGAGAAGATGATGTACCGCGGCGGCAGGAACTGGATCGCGAAGGCGCCCACCACGTTGAGGATCGCGAGCCACAGCTGGATCTTGAACGGGGTCCGCGCGTCCTCCTTGGCGTAGAAGACGCGGGCCATCATGAAGTTCGCGCTCATGAAGGGCGTGCTGAGCGCCAGGATGCTCAGGGTCTGGGCGAGCATGACGCCGTCGGACGCGCGGCCCCCGGAGAAGAACATGCCCAGCGGCGCCGCCAGCGCGAACAGCGCGAGGGCGGCGAAGACGGTTGCGACGGCCATGGTGCGCAGGCCATGGGAGAGCGCCTCCCGGACCCCGGCCCGGTCGCCCGCCTGGGACGCCTCGGTCATCCGGTTGAAGAGCACCGTGGCGAGGGACAGGGCGATGATCGAGTGCGGCAGGAGGTACAGCTGCGACGCGATCTCGAGGACGGTGTTGCCGGGGACCTGCTGCCACAGGGGGTTGCCGGCCTCTTGGAGCCGCTCGCGCTCGGCGCCCGGCTGCGAGGCGACCTTCATGACATAGAGGAACGTCAGCTGCCCCACCGCGGTGGTCGCGAGGGTCCAGATCCCGAGCCGGGCCGCGGCCCCGAGGCCCACGCCCCGCCAGCCGAAGCGGGGCGCCAGGCCGAGCCGGAGCTTGAGGACCGGGATGAACAGCAGCGCCGTCTGGATCGCGACGCCGATGGTGGACACCGCGGCGATGAAGAAGGTGTGGGAGCCGGTCCAGTTGTCGAGGCTGTGCGGATTGCTCCGGTTGGCCCCGAAGATCCACACGAACATGCCCAGGCCGCTGATCGCGACGATGTTGTTCACGATCGGCGCCCACATCGCCGGGCCGAACGCCCCGTGCGCGTTGAGCACCTGGGTCAGGAGGGCGTAGAGCCCATAGAAGAAGATCTGCGGCAGGCACCAGTAGGCGAAGACCGTCGCGAGGGCCAGCTGCTGGGGGCTGTACCCGGACGTGGTCAGCTGCATGACCCAGGGGGCGGCCACCGTGACCGCGGCCGTGAGGACCAGCATGACGATCACGCCGAGCGTGAGGAGTCGGCTGATGTAGTCAGCGCCTCCGTCTGCGGCCTTGCTGGCCTTGATGATCTGCGGGACGAGGACGGAGTTGAACACGCCGCCGGCCACGAGCAGGAAGATCAGGTTCGGCAGGTTGTTCGCGTTGACGAACGTGTCCGCGACGGTCGAACCCAGGCCGAGGGCGAGGATGAGCATCCACGAGCGGATGAAGCCGAGCGCCCTCGAGACGAGGGTGCCGGCCGCCATGATCGCGCTCGAGCGGGCCTCGGAGGCAGGTGCGGACTTGGGTGACGCCACGGCCTGCCTCACGAGAGAAGGTGCTCGGGCAGCACCTCGCGGGCCAGGTCCGCGATGCGGCGCTCATTCGGGAAGGAGAGGCGCCGGGTGAGTTCCGAGATGGGGATCCACGCGACGTCGACCGCCTCGTGGTCGGGATCGTTCTCGATGGTCAGGTTCCCGCCCACGGCCCGCAGGAGGTAGTGGTGCACGGTCTTGTGGACGCGGTGGCCCGTGACGGTGAACCAGTAGTCGATGCTGCCCAGCGGGGCGAGGATCTCGCCGGAGATGCCCGTCTCCTCGCTGATCTCCCGGATCGCTGCGCGCTCGTTCGACTCCCGGCCTTCGGGATGGCCCTTGGGCAGGCACCATTCGAGGCGGCCGCCGCGGTTGAGGCGGGCGATGATCGCCACCGGGAGGTTGGGGTCCGCCGTGTCGACGACGACTCCGCCTGCCGAGACCTCTTCGACGGTGGGGAGCGAGGAAGGATAGGCGTGCCCGGCCGGGGCGATGTGCGGCCCGACGGCCGACGGCAGGGGCGCACTCCTCCTCTTCTGAGGATCGCTCGGCAACGGGATGACCATGCAGTCCACTCTAACCAACGAGCCCCGACCGGGACGGCACCGGGGGTGCGGAACGCGCACGCGCCGGGATCTGCCAAGCTTTAAGGACTATGGCAGCAGATGACACGGCAGCGCAGGGGCCCCGGTTCGAGGTGGACCCGGTGGTCCTGGAGCTCGGGCGGAGGTTCGCAGAGGCGGGGTTCGAGCTCTCCCTCGTGGGCGGCCCCGTGCGCGACCTCTTCCTCGGACGCACCTCCCCGGACCTGGACTTCACGACGAACGCGACGCCGGACGAGACGCTCGCCGTGGTGAAGGGGTGGGCGGACGCCCACTGGGACATCGGCCGCGAGTTCGGCACCATCGGGCTGCGCAAGGGCAGGCACCAGATCGAGGTCACGACCTACAGGGCCGAGGCCTACGACTCCGACTCCCGCAAGCCCGAGGTGGCCTTCGGCACGAGCCTGGAGGCCGATCTCGGCCGGCGCGACTTCAGCATGAACGCGATGGCCCTCCGCCTGCCCACGCTGACCCTGGTCGACCCGTTCGGCGGCCTGGCCGACCTGCGCGCCGGGATCCTGCGGACGCCGGGTGCCCCCGAGCTGTCCTTCTCGGACGACCCCCTGCGCATGATGCGCGCGGCCCGCTTCGCCTCCCAGCTGCGCGTCGGGGTCGCCCCCGAGGTGCGGGCGGCGATGGCCGGCATGGCCGAGCGGATCGCCATCGTCTCGGCCGAGCGGGTCCGCGACGAACTCGTGAAGCTCGTCAACGGCGCCGAGCCGCGCACGGGGATCGACCTGCTCGTGGAGACGGGCCTCGCCGAGCACGTGATCCCGGAGGTCCCCGCGCTGCGCCTCGAGGCGGACGAGCACCACCGCCACAAGGACGTGTACCACCACTCGCTCAAGGTCCTCGAGCAGGCCGCCGACCTCGAGACGGACCCGGACGGCCCCGTGCCCGGCCCGGACTTCGTGCTGAGGTTCGCGGCGCTGATGCACGACGTCGGCAAGCCGGCCACGCGGCGCTTCGAGCCCGCCGGCGGGGTCACCTTCCGCCACCACGACGTCGTGGGATCGAAGCTCGTGAAGAAGCGCATGAAGGCGCTGCGCTTCGACAACGACACGATCAAGGCCGTGGCACGGCTCGTCGAGCTGCACATGCGTTTCTACGGATACGGCGACGCCGGGTGGAGCGACTCCGCCGTGCGGCGCTACGTGACCGACGCCGGCCCCCTCCTCGAACGCCTGCACCGGCTCACCCGCTCCGACGTCACGACCCGCAACCAGCGCAAGGCGGACCGCCTCGCGTTCGCGTACGACGACCTCGAGCGGCGCATCGCGGAGCTGGCCGAGCAGGAGGAGCTCGCGTCGATCCGCCCGGACCTCGACGGCCAGCAGATCATGGCGATCCTGGGCGTGGGCCCGGGCCCGCTCGTGGGCCGCGCGTACAGGTTCCTGCTCGAGGAGCGCATGGAGCACGGCCCCGCCTCCGAGGAGGAGGCGAGGGAACGCCTGCTCGAGTGGTGGGCGCGGCAGCCCGAGGCGGCACCAGCGGCCGCAGAGAACGTCAAGAGCGTCGAGAGCAAGGAGCACTAGTGGACGGGATGGGCCTTCCGGGCATGGAGGACTTCGGTCTCACGCGGCTGTGGCTCCTGCGCCACGGCGAGACCGAATGGTCCAGGAGCGGGCAGTACACCGGGCTGACCGACCTGCCGCTCACCCCGGTCGGCGAGGATCAGGCCCGGGCCGCCCACCGCGCGCTCGACGGCGTCCACTTCGGCCTCGTGCTGACCTCGCCGCTGGTGCGGGCACGCCGGACGGCGGAGCTCGCCGGCTTTCCCGAGGCGCAGCCCGAGCCCAACGCCGTCGAGTGGGACTACGGCGACTACGAGGGCGTCCGGTCCGCCGACATCCGTGCCGAGAACCCCGACTACCTCATCTGGAAGGACGGCGTGCCCAACGGCGAGGCACTCGAGCACGTCGGCCAGCGCGCCGACAGGATCGTCGAGCGCGTGCGCACGGCCGGCGTCGAGAACGCCCTCGTGGTGGCCCACGGACACTTCTGCCGGATCCTCGCCGCCCGGTGGCTCGGCCTCCCCGCCTCCGCGGGGCGCCATTTCGTGCTCGGCACGGCAAAGGCCTGCCGCCTCGGCTGGGACAAGAGGACGCCCGCTATCGAGGCATGGGGGCTCTGACGTCAGCCCCGCGCGGCTGACTGGGAATTCTTTCAGAACTTCCTGTTTTTCCGCTTGCGGTTTATCGGACCAATGGGTATTTTATTGGTGCACGGCCTTTTCGGGCCGTTCCCGAAGCAGTTGCCCAAAGACCTACTGGAGAAGAAGGAGGCTGGACCGATGACGATCACCAAGGTTCTCAACCGTGGTTGGACTGCGTTTGCGACGGGCCGTCGCCGCGGCCTCCTGCCGGTCTTTGGCGCCTTCGGCGCCTGATCCATCGGCCAGCAGGCCTCTGCACCACACCTCGTCCGTGAGCGCCACCCGGTAGGTGGCGCGTCCGGACTGGTGCTTGAGGCCCGCCGCGGAGTGATCAGCAACCCCGACGTGACTTCACAGCCGTCCGGGGCAGCCGCCACGCTTCTCTTCCCCCGCCGTCCCTGACGCCCCCAGTGGGCCCCGCGACGGCGGCACGTCCCGCGGACCCTCCATATTCCGCGGGTCATTCTGGGCCGCCAATTCCCCTGCATTCTCTGCAGGCGAATTGTGCTGCGGAATTCGACGCCTTATTCCTTTCCGCCCTAACGCCTGCCCTTTTCGTCGCCCGCCGCGATGATCCGCCCCGGCCGCGCCCTCCGCGCTGCCCCCTGCCCTGGAGCTCCCATGCCCTCGCGCACCCTGCCCTCGACCGACCCCCGAGCCCGGCCCGCCGAGCGCGACGCGGCCCCTGCGCCGTCGTCCGCCACCGTGTCCCCGCGGCCCCAGATCCCCGATGAGGAGGTGACCCCCGTGGCCCATCGCATCCGCCGCGCCCTGCGCGCCCTCGGCCTCGCCCGGATCGACGCAGAGCGCATCGACGCGCACCGCGACGCCGTCCAGCGCGAGCTCGTCCTCTCCCGGCCGATCCTCTGACCGGCCCTTCACAGGCCTGTGGCCATCATGAAGAATCCCTTTCACGTGCACTGCACCCGTGCACGTGAAAGGGGAACCATGCACAGGAAACTCGCTGCCCTCGTGGCGGCTCTGGCCACGGCCTTCGGCCTGGCCTTCATCGCGGCGCCCGCTCAGGCGAGCACCGGCGGAACCGCCGACGGCGACACCCACCCGGGCGTCGCGATGATCGCCTTCTACGACGGCACCGGCAGATACCGCTGCTCGGCGGCCCTCGTCGCGCCGACGGTGCTGCTGACCGCCGCGCACTGCACCTCCGGCACCGTCGGCAAGGTCTACGTGGACTTCCGCTCGGTCGTCGCGGAGCAGCCGGCCCCCGGCGTCCTGCCGTCCGCAGCCGACCCCAGCGTCGGGTACACGGCCGCGGACCTCGCGGGCAAGGTCTCGGGAACCGCCCGGACGCACCCGGGCTACTCCGACTTCACCGACATGAAGAACTGGAACGACGTGGGCGTGGTGGTGCTGGATGCTCCGGCACCGGCAGGCCTGCCCACCTATCCGATAGCCGCGGCCGGCACGCTCGACGCGATCCGGCCCGGCGACGTGCCCAAGACCCTCGTCACAGCGGTGGGTTATGGCACCGAAGTCCGCAAGCCGGACTCCGGCCCGCAGAAGCCGACCCCGATGAGCTACCCGCTCATCCGCCGCCACGTCGACATGCCGCTGCAGAAGGTAGCCCCGCAGGTGTTCCAGGCCAACGGCAACCCGAACGACACCAAGGGCACCGGCGGCACGTGCTTCGGCGACTCGGGGGGACCGGTGTTCTACCAGGGCGCGATCGTGGGCGTCACGAGCTACGGCCTCACCTCGAACTGCCGGTACATCGACGGGTACCAGCGCGTCGACATCCCGGCGGCCCAGGCCTGGCTCACCGGGTTCGGCGTGACACCGTGACCGGGGACGCCTGAGGTCCCGCACCCAGGACGGCCCGCCGGAGATGCCGGGGCGGGCCGTCCTGCCAGCCGGTAGGCTCGACGCCATGGTGGTGCGCCCCGACGAGAAGCCCGAAGCACGGCAGGCGGTCATCTCGCCGACCCGCAACGACCCCCTGCTCCACACGCTCTCCGAGGCCGTGGGCGGACCCCTCGGCGAGCACGCCGCCCCGGGGATCATCCGCAGCGGATTCTGGACCCCCGAGCGGGTCCTCGTGATCCTCACCGTGCTCGCGGCGATGCTCGGTGTGGTCCTGAAGGGCTACTGCCGGGTCAACGGCTGGACCACCCCCCAGCAGTTCTACGCCACCTGCTACTCCGACTTCCCGGTCCTGTTCAAGGAGCGCGGGCTCGCCGACGGGGTTCTGCCCTTCCTCAACGCCAACGCTCCGTTCGAATACCCGGTGCTCACGAGCCTCATCGCCGGCCTCACCGCCCTCCTCGTGCCGGGGACCGGGAACACGGCGGCGCGGGCCGCCGGCTACTTCGACATCAATGCCGTGCTCGTCGCCGCGATGTGGATCGTCGCCGTCGTCGCGACTGCACGCTCGAACTCCCGGCGCCCCTGGGATGCCGCCATGCTCGCCGTGGCCCCGGGAGCCGTCCTCGCCGGGTTCATCAACTGGGACATGTGGCCCGTCGCGCTGCTGGCGCTGGGCATCTACGCGTTCGCCCGCCGCCAGCCGCTCTGGGCCGGGGTGTTCATCGGCCTCGGCGCGGCCACGAAGCTCTACCCCGTCCTCGCCCTCGGCGCCATCCTGCTCCTGGCTGTGCGCACGGGGCGGTACAGGCCGCTGTGGATCACGCTCGGTGGAGCCGGGGGCACCTGGCTCGCAGTCAACCTGCCGTTCATGCTCCTCGACCCGCGCGGCTGGCTGTACTTCTTCAACTTCACCCGGGATCGGCAGGCGGGGTTCTCCTCGGCGTACTACGCCTGGAACCTGGTGGCCGGCCGCCTGCGCTGGGCCGCGCTCGACACCCCCGCCGTCAACACGATCGCGGCGGTCTCCTTCGCGCTCGCGTGCCTGCTCATCGCCTTCGTGTCGCTCCACGCCCCGCGCCGCCCGCGCCTCGCCCAGCTCGTGTTCCTGCTGGTGGCCGCGTTCATCCTCACCAACAAGGTCTACTCCCCGCAGTACGTCCTGTGGCTCATCCCGCTGCTCGCCCTCGCCAGGCCACGCTGGCGCGACTTCCTCGTCTGGATGGCGGTCGAGGCACTCCACTGGTGGGCCGTCTGGATGTACCTGGGCGCGATCACGGGCGGCGGCCCGGCCACCAACAACATCGACTCGCCCTACTACGTCGGCGCCGTCCTGGCCCACATGGGCGCGGTCGCCTACCTCTGCATACGGGTGCTGATGGACATCTACGAGCCGTCCGCCGACCCCGTCCGCCGCAGCCGCCAGGACGACCCCCAGGGCGGCGACTTCGACCGCGCCGCGGACGCCCTCACGGTGCGGTCCCTCGCGCGCCGGCCGGCCTCCGGGAGGGAGACCGCAGATGCCTGAGGCGGGCACCCCGGCCGCGCCAGCGAAGACCGTGCCGCCGCGGGCCGTCCCGGCTCAGGCGGTGCCGGGTCAGGCCGTCCCGGCGCCCGCGGCCCGGACCGAGCAGGTGCTGCGCTGGCTCCGGGTGGCCCTGCACGTCGGCTTCGCCGCGCTCCTGCTGGTCGCAACCGTGCGCTCGCTCCTGCCGGTCGCCGCGGCCGAGGCGGGCGTGCCCGCTGAGGCGCCGGCCGGCGTCGTCCTTCCCCTCGCCGTGCTCCTCGCGCTCGTCTACCTCGCCGGGACGGTGCTCGAGAAGCGGCACTTCCAGGGTGCTGCCCCGGATCCGGCCCGGTACTCGCTGCCGTGGCTCGGGGTGGTGTGCGGCCTGTGGCTTGCCCTCGTGGCGGCCAGCGGGGAGTTCGCGTGGGTCGCGTTCGCCCTCTTCTTCCTCCAGCTGCACCTGCTGCCGCGGTGGTGGGGGGCGGGCGCCGTCGCCGTCACGGCCGCCCTCGTGGTCCTGGGCCTGGGGTGGCACGCCGGCGGCCTGTCCCCGGCGATGATGCTCGGCCCCCTCTTCGGGGCCGCGTTCGCGGTGGTGACAGCGTTCGCCTACCGCGCGCTGTACGCCGAGGCGGAGGCCCAGCGCGCCGCGGCTGACGAGTTGCGCCGCACCCGCGCCGAGCTCGCCGAGAGCCAGCACCGGGCGGGGGTCCTGGCCGAGCGGGAGCGGCTCGCCCGCGAGATCCACGACACCCTCGCGCAGGGCTTCTCCTCGGTGGTGCTCATGGGGCGCTCCGCTGCGGCCGCGCTGGACGACGGCGACACAGGCGCCGCCCGCGAACGGCTCGGGATCGTGCAGGCCACCGCTGCCGAGTCCCTGACCGAGGCCCGCGCGTTCGTGCGCGGGCTCGGCTCGCCGGCGCTCAGGCCCGAGCGGGAGGATGGGGCCCCCGACGAGCTGCCTCGAGGAACGGCGCCGGCCGCCTCGCCGCTGGCCGACGCGCTCCGCAGGCTCTGCGAGAAGACGGCTGCCGCCTCTGCCGCCCGCGGCACCGGGCTCACGTGCCGGTTCGAGGCCGACGGCGCGCCGCGCCCGCTCGCCGCCCCGGCAGGGGAGGCGCTCCTGCGCGCCGCCCAGACGAGCCTCGCGAACGTGTGGGCGCACGCGCGGGCCGCCACCGCCGTCGTGAGCCTTGCCTACCTCGACGGGGAGGTCACACTGGACGTCTCCGACGACGGGGTGGGATTCGACCCGGCAACGCTGCCCCAGGAGCTGCGCCCGGACGGGACAGGATACGGGCTGCGCGGGCTGCGGCGCCGGGTCGAGGGGGCCGGCGGGGCACTCACACTCGAGTCCGCTCCCGGCGAGGGAACGGTGGTGGCGGTCCGGCTGCCTGCGGGCCCGCACGGGGAGGAGCCGTGATCCGCGTCCTGCTCGTCGACGACCACCCCGTGGTCCGCGCCGGACTGCGCGCGATGCTCGCGGGCTTCGAGGGTGTGGAGGTCGCCGCCGAGGCATCCGACGGCGCCGCGGCCCTCGCCGAGCTCGGCCGGGCCCGGGCGCTCGGGGAGACGGTCGACGTGGTCCTCATGGACCTGCAGATGGCCGGCACGGACGGGGTCACGGCCACGGCTCGGCTCCGCGAGCTCGGGGATCCGCCGCCAGTGCTCATCCTCACCACCTACGACACCGACGCGGACATCCGGGCTGCTCTGGACGCCGGCGCCGCCGGCTACATGCTCAAGGACGCCCCGCCCGAGCAGATCCGCCGGGCCGTGCTGGACGCCGCCGCGGGAGCGCGCGTGCTGGCACCCGGCGTCGAGGCGCGGATCGAGCGCACACGGCTGGAGGACGCACTCTCGGACCGCGAACTCGAGCTCCTCGCCCTGCTCGCGGGCGGCGCGAGCAACCGGCAGCTCGCGAAGGCCCTCTTCATCTCCGAGGCCACGGTGAAGACGCACCTCGTGCACATCTACGCCAAGCTCGGCGTGGACAACCGGACGGCGGCGATCGCCGAGGCGCGGCGCCGGCGCATCATCCGGGCGTAGGCGCTCGGCGATCCCAGCACCCTCCGCCCGGCACAATGGACCGGTGACCTCCCGCCCGCCCGTGCCGCCGTTCGACCTGGCCCGCATCGGCGCCGGCCTCACGTTCGCCGGCTCGCTCGCGGAGCTCGGGGCGGCCCTCGCGGACCCGGGGGCCGCGGCAGTCGTGCAGGCGCCGCCGGGCACCGGCAAGACCACGCTCGTCCCGCCGCTCGTGGCGAACCTCGCCCTCGCGCAGGCGCACGACGGCGCCGCCCCGCCGCGCGTCGTCGTCACCCAGCCGCGCCGGGTCGCCGTGCGGGCCGCCGCACACCGTCTCGCGGCGCTGGACGGAGCCTGGGCGGGTGCCCGGACCGGGTACACCGTGCGGGGCGAGCGCACGGCCGGCGCGGGCACGGTCGTCGAGTTCGTCACGCCCGGGGTGCTCGTGCGCAGGCTCCTCGCCGATCCAGGCCTGGACGGGGTCGGGGCCGTGGTCCTCGACGAGGTCCACGAACGCGGGCTCGAGACCGACCTGCTCGTGGGCATGCTCGCCGAGGTCCGGCAGCTGCGCGGGGACCTCCGGCTCGTCGCAATGTCCGCCACCGTTGATGCTCCGCGCTTCGCCGCCCTGCTGGGCGACGAGGGGGAACCCGTTCCGGTGGTCGACTGCCCGTCCGCGCTGCACCCGCTCGAGGTGACGTGGGCGCCGTCGGACGCGCCGAGGCTCGACGAGCGCGGCGTGGCCCGCGCGTTCCTCGACCACGTGGCCGACACCGCGGCGGGCGAGCACGCCGCCGAGCGGGCGGCCGGCCGGGATGTCGACGCGCTCGTGTTCCTCCCCGGCGCGCGGGAGGTCCGGCACGTCGCCGAGCGGCTGCGCGCGCGGGCGGCCGGGACCGAGGTCCTCGAGCTCCACGGCCAGGTCCCGGCCGCCGAGCAGGACCGGGCGGTGTCCGGACGCGGCCCCGGGGACCGCCCCCGGATCGTCGTCTCGACCGCGCTGGCGGAGTCGTCGCTCACGGTGCCGGGGGTGCGGCTCGTCATCGACTCCGGGCTGGCCCGCGAACCGCGCCGGGACGCCTCGCGCGGCATGACCGGCCTCGTCACCGTCTCCTGCTCCCGCGCCTCCGCGCAGCAGCGCGCCGGACGTGCCGCCCGCCAGGGGACCGGCCGCGTGGTGCGCTGCTACGACGAGCGGGCCTACGCCGCGGCCCCCGCGCACTCGACCCCCGAGATCGCCTCGGCCGACCTGACCGAGGCCGCGCTCGTCCTCGCGTGCTGGGGAGCGCCCGGCGGCCGCGGGCTCGCGCTCCCGGACGCGCCGCCGCCCGCAGCCCTCGCCGACGCCGTCTCCGTGCTCGCCGCGATCGGGGCGGTGGACGACGCCGGCCACGCGACCGCCCTCGGACGCCGGCTCGCACGCATCCCGGCCGACCCGCGGCTGGCCCGCGCCCTGCTCGAGGGGGCGGGACTGGTGGGTGCGCGGGCCGCCGCGGAAGCGGTCGCGATGGCTGCCCGCGACCTGCGGCCGCCCGGCGCCGACCTCGGGCGCCTGCTCGAGGCGCTGCGGTCCGGCCGCGACCCGCAGTCCCGGGCATGGGCAGAGGAGGCCAGGCGGTTCGAGCGGATCGCGCGGGAAGCTGGGGCCGGGTCCGCGCAGGGACATGACCCCTCAACGCAGGGAGGTGACCCCTCAAGGCAGGGACATGACCCCTCAACGGAGGTGGGGGCGGTCATCGCCCTGGCCTTCCCCGGGTCGGTGGCCCGCCGGGTTCCCGGCGACCGCGAGGCCTACCTGCTCGCCTCCGGCACCAGGGCCGGGCTCCCCGCCGGCAGCTCCCTGTCCGGCCAGGAATGGCTCGCCGTTGCCGATGCCGCGCGGGCGGCGGGCCGGGACGCAGCGGGGACGGGCGCCGTCGTCCGCGCCGCAGCGCCGATCACCCGCGAGCTCGCCGAGGCAGCCGCCGCACACCTGCTGACCGACCGGGTCGAGGCCGCCTTCGAGAACGGCCGGGTCGTGGCGCGGCGTGAGCGGCGGCTGGGCGCCATCCAGCTTGCCTCGACCCCGGTGCGGCCCGAGCGGGAGGAGGGCCATGCCGCGGTCGTCCGGGCGCTTGCGACCCACGGGCTCGGCGTGATCGGCTGGTCGGAGGGTGCGGACGCGCTGCGCCGCAGGCTTGCCCTCCTGAACCGCGAGCTCGGCGCGCCCTGGCCGGACGTGGCCGACGCCGCCCTCCTCGCCCGCCTCGACGACTGGCTCGCCCCCGAGATCGACGCGCTCGCGCAGGGCGCCGCGGCGCGCGGCATCGACCTCACCGAGCCCCTGCGGCGCCTCCTGCCCTGGCCCGAGGCCTCCCGGTTCGCCGAGCTCGCGCCCGAGCGGCTCGAGGTGCCCAGCGGGTCGCGGGTGCGGATCGAGTACCCGCCGGTCGAGGACGGCGCCCGCGCCGACACAGGAACGCCGGGCCCGCTGCCGATCGTGGCGGTCAAGCTCCAGGAATGCTTCGGCTGGGCGGAGACGCCCCGCCTCGTGGACGGGCGCGTGCCCGTGCTCTTCCACCTCCTCTCCCCGTCGGGGCGGCCCCTCGCCGTGACCGCCGATCTCGCCTCCTTCTGGTCGGGCCCCTACGCGCAGGTGCGGGCCGAGATGCGCGGCCGCTACCCCAAGCACCCCTGGCCCGAGGACCCGTGGACGGCGGTGGCGACCGCGAAGACCAAGCGGCGGCTCACGGGGGACTGAAGGCCCGCGGCGGCCGGCACCGGGGTTCCGGCAGCCAACCACTACGCTTGACCGGTGGCCCACCTCGACCTCTCAGGCATCGACTACGTCCTCTCCGACGGCACCCCGCTCCTGAACGGGGTGACCTTCAAGGTCCCGGAGGGCTCCAAGACCGCCCTCATCGGCCCGAACGGCACGGGCAAGACGACCCTGTTCAAGATCATCGCCGGGGACCTCGTCCCCGATGAGGGCGTGGTGGGGCGGTCCGGCTCGATGGGCGTCATGCGGCAGTTCATCGGGCAGGTGCGCGACGATTCGACGGTGCGGGACCTTCTGCTGGGGGCCGCTCCCGCCGATGTCGCGGCCGCGGGCTGCACGCTCGACGCCGCCGAGCTGGCGATGATGGAGGACGACGGCGAGGCCACCCAGATGGCCTACGCCCACGCGATCGCCGAGTGGGGCGACGCCGGCGGCTACGAGTGGGAGACCGTCTGGGACGAGGTCACCATGGCGGCACTCGGGGTCCCGTACGAACGCGCCCAGCACCGCGCGGCATCGACCCTCTCCGGCGGCGAGCAGAAGCGGCTCGTCCTCGAGGCGCTCTTCGCGGGCCCCGACGACCTCCTGCTCCTGGACGAGCCGGACAACTACCTCGACGTCCCCGGCAAGCGGTGGCTCGAGGACATGCTCAGCGCCTCGCGCAAGACCGTGTTCTTCATCAGCCACGACCGCGAGCTGCTCAACAACGCCGCCCAGCGCATCGTCACGCTCGAGCCCGGGATCAACGGGGCGAGCGCCTGGATCCACGGCGGCGGGTTCGCCTCCTACGTGGAGGCGCGGGCCGAGCGGAACGCCCGGTTCGAGGAACTGCGCAAGCGCTGGGACGAGGAGCACGCGAAGCTCAAGGAGCTCGTGACCATGTACAAGACGAAGGCGGCCTTCCGCTCCGACATGGCCAACCGCTACCACGCCGCCCAGACCCGGCTCGAGAAGTTCCTCGCGGCCGGCCCGCCCGAGGCGCTGCCGGTCGAGCAGAACGTGCGGATGCGCCTGCGCGGCGGGCGGACGGGCAAGCGCGCCGTCGTCGCGGAGAAGCTTGAGCTCACAGGGCTCATGAAGCCCTTCTCCACCGAGATCTGGTTCGGGGACCGGGTCGCCGTGCTCGGCTCCAACGGCTCGGGCAAGAGCCACTTCCTGCGCCTGCTCGCGCTCGGCGGCACCGATCCGGAGCGCGAGCACCTTCCCGTCTCCGACGTCGTGATCGCGCCCGTCCCGCACGAGGGCACGGTCCGGCTCGGGGCCCGGGTCCGCCCGGGGTACTTCGCCCAGACCCACTCCCGCTCGGACCTCGCGGGGCGGACCCTGCTCGAGATCCTGCACCGCGGCGACGAGCACCGCTCTGGCCTCGCGCGCGAGGCCGCGGCAGGTGCCCTCGACGGCTACGGGCTCGCTGGGCAGTCCGAGCAGAAGTACGAGTCCCTCTCGGGGGGCCAGCAGGCCCGGTTCCAGGTCCTCCTCCTCCAGCTCTCCGGGGCAACGCTCCTGCTCCTCGACGAGCCCACCGACAACCTCGACCTCCACTCGGGCGAGGCCCTCGAACGGGCCATCGACGCCTTCGAGGGCACCGTCCTGGCCGTGACGCACGACCGCTGGTTCGCGAAGTCGTTCGACCGGTTCCTCGTGTTCGGCTCCGACGGCACAGTCCGCGAGGCCTCCGAGCCCGTGTGGGACGAGGGACGCGTGGAGCGGGCGCGGTAGGCGCTGCGCGTAGCATCGCCCCATGGATGCCCACCCCGCCGAGTGCCGGCCCGCCGAGGGCCGGCCCACCCTGACCGTCCGCGACGCCACCGCCGGCGACTGGCCCCGGATCCGTGACATCTACGCCGCGGGGATCGAGCCCGGCGACGCGACCTTCGAATCGGCGCCCCCGCCCACCTGGGAGGCCTTCGCGGCGAGGAAGGAGTTCGTGCTCGTCGCGTGCGAGGACGCGGACTCCCGGGTGCTCGGCTGGGCCGGCGCGGGCCGCGTGTCCGCCCGCGAGGTCTACCGCGGCGTGGTGGAGCACTCGCTCTACGTCGACCCGGCAGCCGGAGGGCGCGGCGTGGGGACGTTCCTCATGGGTGCGCTCCTGGACGAGTCCCGGAACCGCGGCATCTGGACCGTCCAGGCGACCGTGTTCCCCGAGAACGCCGCAAGCCTGGCGCTCCACCGGAAGTTCGGTTTCCGTGAGGTGGGACGCCGCGAGCGGATCGCGCTCATGGGCCACGGCCCGCTCGCGGGAACCTGGCGGGACACCGTGCTGCTCGAGCTGAGGCTCTGACCGGGGAGGCCCTAAGCCCGCTCCGTGGGCCCGTCGCGAGGATCTGCCCCAAGGACAAGGGGGATTGCTGCCCTATCCAAACGGCCTCCGCGGGGGGAGAATGGCAGAACTGGGCGATCCCCTTCCGGACTGAATGAGCGCGACGACGTGCTCTGGGTCCTCCTCTGGATCGAACTGGAAGGAGTCAGCCCATGTCCCCCCAATCATCCTCTGCTGCCGCGCGCCCGCGGGCCCGACTGTTCATCTACGACCGCCATGACCTGGCACGCGAGAGCCTGCGGGAGCTCTTCGAGGACGAGGGATTCGACGTCGTCGGGACCGACCGGGATCCCGATGCCGCGGTGGCCCGCATCCTGGATCTGCGCCCCGACGTGTGCGTGCTCGACGCCGGCATGCGCACCGGAGCCGGCGTGGACATCTGCCGCCGCGTCCGGGACGCCGCCCCCGGCATCCGGTGCGTGCTCCTGGCCCCGTGGGATTCCCCCGAGCTGGCCCGCCTGGCCGCGGAGGCGGGAGCCTTTGCGCTCGTGCTGAAGAAGATCCGCACCGCCGAACTCCTCGGCGCCGTGGCCGCCGCAGCCTCTGATCAGGACCGCGCACGGGTGCCGGAGACCGCCGGCGAAGGCCACTGACCCGCTGCCCAGGGGCGCTGAATGGAGTGCGGGCTGCAGGGAGCGTGGCGCGGGTGGCCAAGACGTGGGACTTTTGGCCCTCCAGATGAGAGCCGTCGTCTCGGACCCTTGGAGAAGCTGTCCGAGGATGCGAAACGGAGACCGATGAAGAACGCGCCTGCTCGCCCCCCGCGCCACCATGACCGCCCTGCGGCCGCGCGCACCTACTCGCCCCGCCCGCTCGACGCAGCAGACGCCGACTGGTCGCCCCGCGATCCGGTCCGCCTTGCGCAGCTGCCATCCCACGGAGCGGGGCCCCTCGATCCCCATGCGGTGCGCCGCCAGGAGCAGATCTTGGACGAGCTCCTCCGCGTGGGCCTCGATCCGGAACAGGCCCTGGCCCAGATCCACCGCCTCGAAGCCGGCGACATCTGGAGCGGATAGGCTCGCGCGCACCGGCCTCCGCGGCACTGGATTCCCCGGCGCCCGCCCCGGCAGCGGCTGACTGGGCCGTTGGACTCTGGCCCGGATCCACGGCACGGGACGACAGTGGATCCAGGGGGCTGGGGCATCGTGGACAAGCAGGTCACGGGGGAACACGCTTCATCTCGGGCTCGGCAGCCCTCGCCATAATGTGCCTTCCAGAGTGACCAGGAGGCGAGGGCGATGGCTGTCAGCTCTCACCAGAAGACCCCGGTTTCCCCGCGCGTCCGGGTGCGCGTGGCGGCGTGCGCGGCACTGGCGGTGATCCTCGTCCTCATCTGTGCCGGAGGCATCTTCGGGACCCTCGCCTACCCGCTCTCGCTGGCCCTGCTGGCGGCCTGGTCCCTGCGGGCGAACGAGGCCCGCAACGGCAGGCGCTGACCCACCGCGCCGGCCGGGGCCAAGCGTCGTGGCCCGGGCGGCCGCAGGGCTGTCGGAGCCACCGCTTAGGCTGTCGGCGTGGGGAACTTCCGTGTGGTCTCTCTCGTCCTCGCCGCCGTCCTGATGGGCGCGGCGCTCACCTCGTGCGACGACGGTCGCCAGGCAGCCGCCAAGCAGGCCGCCGGCCAGCTCGCCTCGGCCCTGGCCGCCCGCGACGTCGGCGGCGTGCCGATGCAGGGCAAGGAGTCGGCCGCCGCCCAGCAGCAGCTCGCCGCCGCCTTCAAGGGCCTCGGCGACGTGAAGCCGGCCGTGGCCGCAGGCGAGCCGAAAGTGGACGGCGACCAGGCCGACGTCGCCCTCGCCTATGACTGGAAGGTCGCCGGGCAGGACTGGACGTACCAGACGACGGCGCACCTCACCCGGGACGGCGACCGCTGGCTCACGCGGTGGAAGCCGGACCTCCTCGCCCCCCAGCTCGCCGAGTCCGAGGTCCTCACCGTCGACACCGCGGCGCCGGCGCGCGCGGACATCCTCGGCGCCGGGGACGCGAAGCTCGTGACCGAGCGGCCCGTCCTCCGCGTGGGCATCGACAAGTCCCAGCTCGCCGGCGACCGACAGGCCGACTCTGCCGCCAAGCTCGCTGCCCTGACCAAGATCGACCCCGGGGAGTTCGCGAAGCAGGTCAAGGCCGCCGGCGAGAAGGCCTTCGTCGAGGCCATCACGCTCCGGGACGAACCCGGACGCACGCCTACTGACGATCAGATCGCAGCCGTCCCCGGTGCCATCACGGTCAAGGACACCATGCCCCTGGCTCCGACCCGCACCTTCGCCCGGCCGGTCCTCGGCGTGGTCGGGCAGGCCACCGCCGAGCAGGTGAAGGACTCCGGCGGGGCGATCCAGCCCGGCGAGACAGCGGGTGCGAGCGGGCTGCAGGCCCAGTACGACTCCCAGCTCCGCGGCCAGGACGGAGTCACGGTCTACGCCCAGCCCGCGGACCTCACCGCGGAAAAGCTCAAGGCGGACCCTGGGGCCCGGCGCACCCTGTTCACCAAGCAGCCGGTGCCGGGCACGCCCCTGAAGACCACGCTCGACCCCCGCCTGCAGCAGCTCGCCGAGGACGAGCTCGCCGGGATCGGGCCGGCCTCGGCGATCGTGGCCCTGCGCCCCTCCGACGGCGCTGTCCTCGCAGCCGCCTCCGGGCCCGGCAGCAACGGGTACAACACCGCACTGCTCGGCCAGTACGCTCCGGGGTCGATCTTCAAGACCGTCGACTCCCTGGCGCTCATCCGCCAGGGCGCAACCGCGGACCTGAAGGTGCAGTGCACCCCGACCCTCACCGTGGACGGCAAGACGTTCCAGAACGCGACCGGCTACCCGGCCTCCTCCCTTGGCGAGATCACCCTGCGCGATGCCTACGCCCACTCGTGCAACACGGCCTTCATCTCGCAGCGCGACAAGGTCTCGCAGGCCCAGCTCGAGTCCGCCGCCACCTCGCTCGGCGTGGCCGTCGATGCCCCCAAGCTCGGAGTGCCGGGCTTCCTCGGCTCCGTCCCGGGCGATGCCGGCTCCACCGAGCACGCGGCGTCGATGATCGGCCAGGGCAGGGTGCTCTTCTCCCCGCTCGCGGCCGCGATCATGGCCGGGTCGGTCGCCAAGGGCTCGCCCGTCTCGGCACAGCTCGTGCTCAACCCCCAGGCGGGGACGACTCCGGGCGGATCGCAGTCCGCGGGCTCGTCCGCCACTGCCTCGGGTGCCGCCCCTGGTGCAGGGAGCGGCTCGACCAGCCCCCCGCCGTCGTCCGCGGGCACGACGGCGAGCCCCGCCTCCCAGCCCGGCCCCCCGCTCACGGGGGGCGAGGCAGCGGTGCTGAAGGACATGATGCGGGCGGTCGTCACGAGCGGGCACGCGGGCTTCCTCGCGGACGTCCCCGGCGGCCCGGTGGGGGCGAAGACCGGCACGGCGGAGTTCGGGTCCGACACCCCACCCAAGACCCACGCCTGGATCGTCGGCACCCACGGCGACCTCGCGGTCGCGGTATTCGTCGAGGAGGGCGGCCTCGGGGCGACCGTGTCCGGGCCGCTACTGAAGAACTTCCTCGTCAAGGCGGGCTGAGGCGCCGTTTCGAGCCCGCCGGGCCGGGTAACCGGTCGCAATGTTCACGAAGAACGCGGCCCCCGGAATCCACCGGCTCGAGCATGCCGCCACCAACCTGTACGTGGTCGAGGACGGCGGGAGCCTGACGCTGGTGGACGCCGGGTTCCCCTCGAGCGAGCGGCTGCTCGCCCAGGCCGTCCGGGAACTCGGCAGAGGGCCAGGGGACATCCGCGCGCTCGTCCTGACGCACGGGCACTTCGACCACATCGGCTCCGCCACCCGGCTCAGGGCGAGGCTGGGCATCCCCGTCTATGCCCACGCCGCGGACCACTACATCGCGGCCCATCCCTACCGGTACCGGCACGAGCGGAGCGCGCTGCTGTACCCGATCCGGTACCCGAAGTCCCTCGTGGCCCTCGGCAAGATGGCGGCCGCCGGCGCGTTCGCCGTGCCCGGCCTGCGGGACGTGCAGGCACTCGACCAGGACGTGCTGCAGTCCCTGCCGGGGCGGCCCACGCTCCTGCCGGTTCCCGGCCACACCGCCGGCTCGGTCGCCCTGTGGTTCCCCGAGCGTGACGCGGTGATCACCGGCGACGCCATCGTGACCCTGGACCCCTACACGGGCGGCCGGGGCCCGCAGATCGTGGCCCAGGCGGCGACTGCGGACAGCGCGACGGCACTGGCCTCCCTGGACGCCCTCGCGTCGACGCGGGCCTCGGTGCTCCTCCCCGGCCACGGGGAGCCCTGGACGCAGGGAGCCGAGGCGGCCGTTGCCCGGGCCTTGGAGGTCTCCCGCCACTGATACGCGCACAATCCCTGCGCCCACGCAATCATTGCGTCCTCACGCCCCGGGGCCGATGATGGAGGTGTGGACAGCGACAGCCCCGCCGCGGAACGTGCGTGAGGGAGGTGGCATGGGTGACGACCGAGAACATCGAGACGCAGACCGGGACCGCGCGCCAGCTGCAGGAAGCCCTGCTCGCGTGCGAGGGCCTTCAGGCCTTCCTGGACCAGCTGGCGGCGGCCGCGGCCGAACGCCTCGCGCCCCGCGGCGTGGACTACTGCAGCGTCACCCTCGAGCGGCGCCGGCGGGGAATCACCCTCGCCGCCAGCGACTGCGAAGCGTCGCGGTGGGACGAGCTCCAGTACGCGGCGGACGAGGGCCCCTGCCTCGAGGCTGCGCGGATCGGCTCCGCCGTCTGCAGTGGCGACCTGTGGTCCGACCAGCGATGGAGCGGCTTCGCAGCCCACGTCCGGGACCACGGCCCGCGTTCCCTGATGGCCGCGCCGATCCCGCTCCAGGGCGAGGCGAAGGCCGCCCTCAACTGCTACGGCATCCGGCGCGACGCCTTCGCGGAGCCCGACAGGGAGGAGCTCCGGGCTGTGGCCTCCGAGGCGTCGGGAGCCGTCCGGATCGCGCTGCGGCTGGCCGCGGAGAGCGAACTCTCCAGCGACCTCATGGCGGCGCTCGACTCGCGGACGGCGATCAATCTGGCGCTCGGCATCATCATGGGGCAGTCCCGCTGCACGCAGCGGGAGGCAAAGGAGATCCTCGTCCAGGCGTCCAACCACAGGAACCAGAAGCTCAGGGACGTCGCGCTCGAGATCGTGTCCGCCCACGACCCAGACCTGCCCTCGACCGGCTTCGAGTGCCCTGAGCTGAGCTGACCCTCAGCCCGGGCCGGAAGCCGCGGGGGCGGGCAGGCCGGGCTACTGCGTTCTGGGGTCCTCCGACAGCCGCCCGCTCTTGCCCTGGAGCCTGTCGATGTGCCGTGACGCCTCCGCCTTGGTCAGGTCCGCGGGAAGCTCCTCGCCGGCCTCCCTCGCGAGCGTGTCCAGATAGCTGCGCTGGGCGGCGGTCATGGGCTCGTCTCCGGTCACCCAGTCGCCAGGGTCGCGGTCCAGCCCTCCCTGGGGCTCGGGGTCGGGGCTGCCGAGGGTCGCGGTGTCATCACTCATACGCACTCCCGTGCCCGCAGCGGCCCACCGCCAAACAGGCGGAGCTGGGCTCGGGTCCGGGCACGGATTCGCGGCGCCCCGACGCGGCGCCCCCGGGCCGAAGCCCCGGGGTGATTGAGTAGGGCCATGCGATCGACGGATTCGGGGGCCCCGGTGGGAGCCCCATGAGCACCCGCACCGACTCCACCGGGACCGTCCGGGCCGCCGCCATCGCCATCTTCATCATCTTCGGCACCAACGGCTTCATCTTCGCCTCCTGGGCAGCCCGCATCCCGTCGGTGACGGAGACGCTGGGGCTGAGCACCGGCGAGATGGGTGCCGTCCTGCTCGTCGGCGCCCTCGGCTCGCTCGTGTCGCTGCCGCTGACCGGTGCGATCGTGGACCGGATCGGGCTCAAGGCGACCGTCCGGTTCGGCGGTTCGCTGGCCATCGCCGCCGGCGCGGTCATCGGCATCGGCCTGCTCGCCCACTCGGTGTGGGTGGTCACGGCGGGCATGGTCCTCTTCGGCAGCGGCATCGCCTTCTGGGACGTCGCCCAGAACATCGGCGGCGCGGACGTCGAGCACCGGCTCGGCCGCACCGTCATGCCCCAGTTCCACGCCGCGTTCAGCGGCGGCGCCGTCCTCGGAGCGCTCATCGGGGCGGCCCTGAGCGCCGCCCGGATCGACCTTTCGCTGCACCTGTTCGCGATCGTGGTGGTGGTCGGGGCGATCATGGTCCTGGTTCCGCGGCACTTCCTCGCGCACGACGCCGCCGGCTCGCCCCACGAGGTCGCCGCGCCTGCCGCCTCGGGAGCCGGCGATGCAGAGGCGTCCGTCGCGGCCGCCGTCGGCGCGCCAAGGGGCAGCGTGCTCGACGCCTGGCGTCACCCCCGCACCGTGCTCATCGGCGTCGTGGTCCTGGGCGCAACCCTCACCGAGGGGGCTGGGAACGACTGGATCTCCAAGGGCGTGGTGGACGGCCTGGACGCGAGCGAGGCTGCCGGCGCGGCGCTCTTCGCGGTATTCGTCGGGGCGATGACCGTGGCCCGCTGGTTCGGCGGCCGCATCATCGACAGGATCGGCCGCGTGGCCGCCCTGCGCATCAGCATGGTCTCGGCCCTGATCGGTCTGACCGCATATGCCCTGGCGAGTACTTATCTCCTCTCCGCCGTCGGCGCCGTGTTCTGGGGCCTCGGGGCGGCCCTCGCCTTCCCCATGGGGATGTCCGCCGCCGCGGACGATCCCCGCCGGGCTGCCGCCCGGGTCTCGGTGGTCTCGACGATCGGCTACATCGCCTTCCTGGCCGGTCCGCCGTTCCTCGGCTTCCTCGGCGACCACCTCGGGCTGAGGCACGCGCTGCTCGCGATCCTGGTGCCCATCCTCGTGGCCCTCGCCCTGGCCGGCGTGACCCGGAAGGAGGCCCTCGGACATGGCGCAGCGCAGTAGGCTGGCCCGCATGAGGCGACCCCGCAGGCTCCGCGACCTCCGACCTCCGGGCCTCCCGTTCCATGCCGTCCAGCGCATGGACACCGCCTTGGTCGACCGGGTGGCCCGGCTCCCGCGCGGCCCCTGGGACCCGGCCTTCTCCTGGCTGACCCGGGCCGCCACGCACTCGAAGCTGTGGATCGCCATCGCCGCGGGCCTGGCGCTGAAGAAGGGGCCGCCCCGCCGCGCCGCGGCGCACGGGCTGATGGCCGTGGCGCTCGCCTCCGCGAGCGTGAACCTCGTGGCCAAGCGCCTGCTCCCTCGCGCCCGTCCGCACTCCGAGGCGCTCCCCGTGCACCGCTTCCTCAGCCCCCAGCCCACGAGCTCGTCCCTCCCGAGCGGCCACTCGGCCTCGGCCTTCGCGTTCGCCACGGGGGTCGGCCTGCTGAGCCCTCCCCTCGGGGCCGCGCTTGTCCCGCTGGCCGCCGGCGTGGCCTACTCGCGCGTCCACACCGGTGCGCACTGGCCCAGTGACGTGGTCCTCGGCTCCGCCTGCGGCGTCGGCGCCGCGCTCGTGACGCGCACCTGGTGGGCGCGCCTCGAGACCGCTCCGCCCGCCCGGACGACCCCCGCCCCGGCCCCGGCCCTCGAGCGGGGGGAGGGACTCGCCGTCGTCCTCAACCCGGCGAGCGGGCCCGCGGGGACCGACTCCGCGGCCAGAGTGCGGGAGCTCTTCCCGGCCGCGATGGTCAAGGAGGTCGGCGAGGACGACGACGCCGAGGACGTGGCCCGGACCCTCGCCTCGACCTCCGGCGTCCGCGCCCTCGGCGTCTGGGGAGGAGACGGCACGGTCGGTGCCGTGGCCGGCGTGTGCGCCGACCTCGGCCTGCCCCTCGCGGTGCTCCCGGGCGGGACGTTCAACCACTTCGCCCGCGACCTCGGAGCGCTCGAGGGCGCCGACGTCGCGGCCGCCGTGGCCGCCGGGACGGCACTCGTGTGCGACCTCGGCCGCGTGCGGGCCGCGCGGGGGAACGCCGAGGCGCCCGAGGAGGTGCGCGCGGTCATGCTCAACACGGCGAGCGTGGGGGTCTACCCCAACCTCGTCCGGCGTCGGGACCATCTCCGCCGCCGCCTGCCCTGGCTGCCCAAGCGCGCCGCCGGCACCCTCGCCGCCCTGCGCACGTTCGGCGCCTCGACGCCCACCCGGCTCGAGATCGACGGCGTCCGCCGGAAGGTGTGGACCCTCTACATCGGCCGCGGGCGCTACTGGCCCCGCGACATCGCGCCCCTCGAGCGCCCCATCCTGGACGACGGCGTCCTCGACCTCCGCGCGGCCAGCGCCCGGCCCCGCTTCGCCCGGCTCCGGCTGCTCACGGCCCTGGTCACGGGAACCGCCGAACGGAGCCCGGCCCTGCACGAGTGGGATGCCGAGGAGGTCGAGCTGGCGGCCCTCGGGCGCCCGCTCGTCCTCGCCGTGGATGGCGAGGTGATCCCCGGCGTCCTGCGCGCGACCGTCCGGGTGGAGCGGGGCGCCCTCACGGTGTACTCGCCGCGCGCCGCCGACTGAGCGAGCCGCGACTGGGGGAGCCGCGACTGAGGGAGCCGCGAGGAGTCATCCTTGAGGACGAGGCGCGGCGCTGCGGGCGGGCCAGAGTTCATCCCCGCGGTCGTCGCGGCCGCCCGGATGGCCGCCCTAGCGTGGAACCATGCGAACACGAAGGGGAATGTCATGATCCAGGCGCAAGACCTGGCCAAGGTCTACGGCGACAAGACGGCCGTGGACGGTGTCACCTTCACCGTCCAGCCGGGCCGCGTCACCGGGTTCCTCGGCCCCAATGGTGCCGGCAAGTCCACCACGATGCGCATGATCATGGGCCTCGACGCGCCCACGCGCGGCACCGTGACGGTCAACGGCGAGCCGTACGTGAAGCACCGGGCCCCGCTGCGGGAGATCGGAGCCCTCCTCGAGGCGCGCGCCGTCCACCCCGGCCGCACCGCCTACACCCACCTGCGGGCCCTCGCGGCCACCCACGGCATCCCCGTCTCGCGCGTCAGCGAGGTCATCGAGATGACCGGCCTCGGCGCCGTGGCCCGCAAGAAGGTCAAGGGCTTCTCCCTCGGCATGGGGCAGCGGCTCGGCATCGCCGCCGCCCTGCTCGGCGACCCCCAGGTCGTGGTGCTCGACGAACCCGTCAACGGCCTCGACCCCGAGGGCGTCCTGTGGGTCCGGAACCTCGTGAAGTACCTGGCCTCCGAGGGGCGCACCGTCTTCCTCTCGAGCCACCTCATGAGCGAGATGTCCCAGACCGCGGACCACCTCATCGTGATCGGCCGCGGGAAGATCATCGCGGATGCCCCGATCCAGGACATCCTCAACGGCGAGGGCCGCGCCCGCACCCGGGTCCGCACCGACAGCCCCGAACAGCTCGCCTCGCTCCTCGCCCGCGACGGCGTCAGCATCCAGACCCAGGAGCGCGAGCTCCTCGAGGTCTCCGGGCTCGAGCCGCGCGAGATCGCCCAGGCCGCGCTCGGCGCCGGCGTCCTCGTCTACGAGCTCACCCCCCTGCAGGCGAGCCTCGAGGAGGCCTACCTCGAGCTCACCAAGGACGACGTCGAGTACCGCTCCGACCGTCCCGACGCCGGCCACGCGCCCAGCCTGCCCGCTGCGGGCACCCCAGCCCAGACCCAGGAGGCGAACCGATGAGCACCGCAGTCCAGCATGCCCGCCGCTCCGCGGCACCGGCCCTCAGCGGCCCCACCTTCGTCCGGGTCCTCAGCTCCGAGCGCATCAAGCTCTTCTCGCTCCTGTCGACCAGGATCCTCCTGCTGTGCTCCGTGGTGCTCATGGTCGGCTTCTCAGCCCTGCAGGCGTGGGGGTTCGGCCAGGTCTCGCAGGCCCAGCGCAGCGGCGCCGTGACCAACCCGCGCGAGGCCATCGACGTCTCCGCGCTCCTTCCACAGCTCCCGGTCGCCGGCGTCTCGTTCTCCCAGCTCATCCTCGGCTCGCTGGCCGTGCTCATCATCAGCGCCGAGTTCACCTCCGGCATGTCCCGGGCCACGTTCGCCGCCGTCCCGAAGCGGTGGCCGGTGCTCACGGCGAAGGCCGTGTACGCCGTCCTCGTCGGATTCGTGCTCACCTACGTCGGCGCCTTCCTCGGCGGCCTCGCCGCCCAGCCCATCCTCGGCAACTACAGCCTGCATCTGGACATGGCGAGCTGGGACGTCCAGCGCATCATGCTCCTGAGCGCGGCCTACGTCGCGGCGGTGGCCCTCATGGGCCTCTCCCTCGGTGCGCTCCTGCGGAACTCGGCCGGTGCCATCGTGACCCTCGTCGCGGCCCTGTTCGTCCTGCCGATCATCTTCCAGCTCATCCCGAACGACTTCTTCAAGGAGGCCCGCAAGTACCTCCCCACGAACGCCGCGAACGCGATGATGGAGGCCGGCTCGGACAACCCGCTCAACACGGCCTACCTCGAGCCCTGGCAGGGCACGCTGGTCATCGCCGCCTACGTGGTGGTGCTCCTCTTCGCTGCCTTCACCACGCTCAAGCAGCGGGACGTCTAGGAGGACCGTGCACGCTCCCGGCGCGCAGGCGCTCGCCCTCGCGGTCCCGCCACGGCGGGGCCGCGTGCGCGCGTACCTGGCCGACCGCCCGGTGGCGATGGACTGGATCGTCGTCGCCGCCGCCCTGTTCCTCGCGGTGCCGCTCTTCGCCGAGTACGCCCTGCACGGCAACTGGTGGCAGTTCGCCCTGCTGGCGCTCCAGCAGGCGGTCCTGCTGGGCCGGCGCCGGTCCCCGTGGGCCGTCCTGGTCGTGACGGTCGCGATCGACGCCGCCCTGCTCTACCAGTCCCCGAACAGCTCGGTCATGAGCGCGGCGATCTTCTTCGCCCTCTATGCCGTGGCCGCCTCGGCCCCGGCCCTCATCGCCTTCGGCGCCGCCGTCCTCGCCTCGGTCCCCGCCTCGGCGTACTACGCCTTCGTCTACACCCCCCGCGGGCCCGCCGTGCCGGACAACGCCCACTACGTCGGCCTCGTCGCCGCGGTCTCCGTGCTGCTCATGGACGTCCTCGCCACGGGGCTCGGCGCATGGGTCCGAGGCACGCGCGAGCACCAGGCCGAGATCCGCGCGTGGGCCATGCGCAGGGCCGAGCTGGCCTCAGTCCAGGAGCGCAACCGCATCGCCCGCGAGATGCACGACGTCGTGGCGCACTCGCTCACGGTCATGGTCGCCCTCAGCGACGGCGCCGCGAAGATCGCCGCCAAGGACCCGGACAGGGCCCAGGAGGTCCTCGGCGAGCTGTCCCGCACCGGGCGCACGGCGCTTGCGGACATGCGCCGCGTCCTCGGGGTGCTCCGGGAGCCCGCGGCGGGCGCGAGCCTCGCCCCCGCCCCCGGCACCGAGAGCCTCCAGTCGCTCGTGGCGGGTTTCCGGACCGCGGGCCTCCCGGCCGTCCTCACCCTCACCGGCGCCGCCCCGCCCGCCGACCCCGCCTTCCAGCTGGCCGTCTACCGGATCGTCCAGGAATCCCTGACCAACGCGCTCCGCTACGGGCGGGGGGTCTCCCGCGTCGAGGTCGAGCTGGCACGGGAGGGCGGCACCGTCAGGGTCCGGGTCGAGAACGACGGCGCGGCGGCCGACGGCGCGCCGCCTCGCCTCGGGACGGGCGGCGGCATCGCGGGGATGCGCGAGCGGGCGGCCCTGTACGGCGGCACGCTCCGCGCCGGCCCGCGGCCCGGGGGAGGATGGACCGTGGAGACCGAGCTGCACTGGGACGAGCAGCACTGGGCGGAGGGGGACGCATGAGCGAGACGGAGCACCACGGCGAAGGGCCCCTGCGGCTCCTGCTCGCCGACGACCAGCCCCTCCTGCGGATGGGATTCCGGCTCGTCCTCGAGTCGGAGGACGGCATCGAGGTGGTCGGCGAGGCCGGCAACGGCGCCGAGGCGGTCCGGCTCACCGAGTCGCTGCGGCCCGACGTCGTGCTCATGGACGTGCGGATGCCCGTCATGGATGGCATCGAGGCGACGCGTCGCATCGCCGCCGCCCACAGCCCCGCGCGGGTCATCATCCTCACGACCTTCGACCTCGACGAGTACGCGTTCTCGGGCCTCCAAGCCGGGGCGTCGGCGTTCCTCCTCAAGGACGTCGCGCCCGCCGAACTCGTCCAGGCCGTGCGCCTCGTGGCGAGCGGGGACGCCGTCGTGAGCCCCCGAGTGACCCAGCGGCTCCTCGAGACCTACGTCCGCAGCCCCGGCGCCCCCGCGCGCGGCAACGGGCCAGCCGCGCCGGATCCCCTGCTGAAGGACCTGACGCCCCGCGAGCTCGAGGTCCTGCGGGCGATCTGCGAGGGGCTGAGCAACGCCGAGATCGCGCAGCGGTTCTTCCTCTCCGAGGCGACCGTGAAGAGCCACGTGCGCCGGATCCTCACCAAGCTGCACCTGCGCGACCGGGTGCAGGCCGTGGTCTACGGGTACGAGACTGGGCTCATCATCCCGAGCAACCCCGACTACTGACCCTCCCCAGGCCTCGTGGGGCGAGTGTGAACCTCCGTGACGGACGCGTTTTCGTCCCGCGCCCCGCCCACCGGCAGACTGGGCGAAGAATCAAGAGTTCCGGCATCAAGCCCTGGCTTGCCGGACGGCAACCCTCCGGCTGTAGTGGGGTGCCCCAGGTGAGGATTCGACGGCGTGCGGGACCCCCGGCGTCGTAAGTATGGCGCCTGAGCGAGCCTCGCGCCGCGACCCGAAGAGGACCTTCATGGCCACCCTCCTGAGAACCGAGCCGGGACTCGGCACCGCCCTGCGCGCCAAGCGCCGCATCCTCGCCTCCGCGTTCGTCGGCACCACCATCGAGTGGTACGACTTCTACCTCTACGGCACGGCCTCGGCTCTGGTGTTCAACAAGCAGTTCTTCCCGGACGCGAGCCCGCTCGTGGGCGTCCTCGCCTCCTTCGCCACGTACGCGGTCGGGTTCATCGCCCGGCCCCTCGGCGGCGTCATCTCCGGGCACCTCGGGGACCGGATCGGGCGCAAGGCCCTGCTCGTGGCCTCCCTGCTGACCATGGGCGTCGCCTCGACCCTCATCGGGGTCCTGCCGAACTATGCCTCGATCGGCATCCTCGCCGTGGTGGGCCTCGTGGGCCTCCGGCTCATCCAGGGACTCTCCGCAGGTGCAGAGTGGGGCGGCTCAGCGCTGCTCTCGGTCGAGCACGCCCCGGCGGGGCGGAAGGGCCTGTTCGGCTCCTTCACCCAGGTCGGCTCGGCGGCGGGCATGCTCCTGGCCACGGGCGCCTACGCGCTCACCCAGACGTTCCTCACCCCCGAGCAGTTCCAATCGTTCGGATGGCGGCTGCCGTTCCTCCTCTCCGGGGTCCTCGTCCTCGTCGGCCTGTGGATCCGCCTCGGCGTGACCGACGCGGAGGAGTTCACGGCCGTCAAGGACTCCGAGGGGACCGTGGCCCGGCCCGTGGCCCGCGTGCTGCGCGAGCACCCGCGCGGGATCCTCGTGACCATCGGCATGCGCCTCGTCCAGCCGGCCATCTACACGCTCATGACCGTCTACATCCTCGGCTACCTCAAGGACCGCCGCCACGACACCACCTCGGGTCTGGCCGCGATCCTCATCGTCTCCGCCATCGGGCTGCTCTCGGGCCCGTTCTGGGGCTGGCTCTCCGACCGGGTCGGCCGACGACGCATCGCGGTCGCGGCCGCCGCGGGCGTGGTGGTGCTCATCTGGCCGTTCTTCTGGTTCCTCGACCACGGCAGCCTGACGTTCCTCCCGCTCGTGCTCCTCGTGGGGATGAACATCCTGCATGACGCGATCTACGGCCCGCAGGCCGCATGGTTCGCCGAGCAGTTCCCCACCGAGCTGCGCTACTCGGGCGTCTCCTTCGGCTACCAGGTCGGCACCGTGCTCTCCGCGGCCGTCACCCCGCTCGTCGCCGCCGCCCTGCTCCAGGCTGGCGGAGGGGCGCCGTGGCTCGTGTGCGGCTGGTTCGCCGTCCTCGGCGTCCTCACCACCGTGGCAGCGCTCGCCGCGAAGGACCCGGTCGGCCAGCGCGCCGCTCGGGTGACGACGGCGGCCGCCGGAACGGGCGCCTGAGGCGCCGCCCCGGCGTCGTCCGCGCTCCCGCCGCACCAAGCCCCGCACCCGAACCCGGAAGGAACCCCATGACCAAGCCCCTGCTCCTGAACGCGTTCGAGATGCTCGTGCCGGTGCACCAGTCGCCGGGCCTGTGGCGGCACCCGGACTCGCAGGCCCACCGCTTCGCCGAGCTCGGCTACTGGACTGGGCTCGCCAAGGCCCTCGAGGACGGCGGCTTCCACGGGATCTTCTTCGCGGACGTGCTCGGGCAGTATGACGTCTACGGCGGCAGCGCCGACGCGGCCGTGCGCGGCGGGGTCCAGTACCCGGCCCTTGACCCGCTGCTGATCGTGTCCGCGCTCGCCGCGGCGACCGAGCGGCTCGGCTTCGGCGTCACCGCCTCCGTCACCTACGACCACCCGTACCTCCTGGCCCGCAGGTTCGGCACGCTCGACCACCTCACCGGCGGCCGGCTCGCGTGGAACATCGTCACCTCGTACCAGGAGTCGGCCGCGCGGAACCTCGGCCTCGACACCCAGGTGCCGCACGACGAGCGCTACGACCGCGCCGAGGAGTTCATGGACGTGGCCTACAAGCTGTGGGAAGGCTCGGTGGACGACGGCGCGCTGGTCGCCGACGCCGCGGCGAACCTCTTCGCGGACCCGGCAGGGGTCCGGGGGATCGCGCACGACGGCGACGCCTACCGGGTGCCCGGGCCCGCCTTGGTCGGGCCCTCCCCGCAGCGGACCCCGCTGCTGTTCCAGGCCGGGGCCTCGGCCCGGGGGAAGGCGTTCGCCGCGAAGCACGCCGAGGCCGTGTTCTTCTCGAGCTCGACGCCCGCGCAGGCCAAGAAGTTCACCGACGGTCTGCGGGCGGAGCTCGCCGCCGCAGGCCGCGCGCCGGAGTCCGTGAAGGCCTTCAACCTCGCGACGGTCATCGTGGCCGAGACGGACGAGGCCGCCGCGGCGAAGCTCGCCGAGTACGAGTCCTACGTGGACACCGACGCGGCGCTCGCGCTGTTCGCCGGGTGGACCGGGGTGGACCTGTCCGGGCTCGACCAGGACGCCCCGCTGACGTACATCAGGAGCGAGGCCAACCAGTCCGCGCTCGCGCAGTTCACGCTGCTGGATCCGGAACGGACGTGGACCCTGCGAGAGGTCGCGAAGTTCATCTCGATCGGCGGCCGGGGGCCCGTCATCGTGGGCTCCCCGGCCACGGTCGCGGACGAGCTCGAGCGCTTCGCCGTCGTGGGGGGCGTGGACGGCTTCAACCTGACCTCGGCCGTCCGGCCGGCCGACCTGCTCGAATTCGCCCGGCTCGTGACGCCCGAGCTGCGCCGCCGCGGACTCCTCGCCGAGGGCGCCCCGGGCGCCACGTTCCGGGAGACCGTCCTCGGCGCCGGGCCGCGTCTGGCCGCCGACCACCCGGCGCGGCGAGTGGCCGGCGTCGTCCCTGCGACCGCCTGACGCAACCCCGGCCCCCATGGTTGAGGGGTCATATCCCAAGCTTGAGGGGTCATATCCCTGCCCGTTCGGCAGGGACATGACCCCTCAACCCCTCAACGCAGGGACATGACCCCTCAACGCAGGGAGGTGACCCCTCAACGCAGGGAGGTGACCCCTCAACGCAGGGAGGTGACCCCTCAGGGAAGGCCGGTCAGAAGCCGCCCACCCCGTTGGGCGTGCCGAGGCCCGTGGGGCCGTCCCAGCCCGCGCCGGCGGTGCACCACTGGGACGTGGGGCACGTGCCGTTCGAGCCGCTCGTCACGTCGAACAGGCTCGAGGAGTGGCCGTACGGGATCGAGTTCGCGTACGTGCCCGTCGCTGCCGAGCCCGTGTTGCCGCTGAGGGCGTACACGGAGGAGATGATCGGGGAGGCCTCGCTCGTGCCGCCGAACTGGCCCCACGTCGAGGCGCTGCTCGAGGTCGGGTAGTAGACGGCCAGGCCGCCGTAGTTCGGGTCGGCCGCAGCCGAGACGTCCGCCATTGCGCGGTTGGCGCACCCGGTGTTGAACGGGGCCGCCGCCGGGAGCGCGGCGTTGTACGTCGAGCAGCCGGAACCGGCGCCGCTCCATGCGGACTCCGTCCAGCCGCGCGTGTTCGAGGCAGCCGTCAGGGACGTGCCGCCCACGGCCGTGACATAGCTCGAGGACGCCGGGTAGGAGCCACCCTGGTAACCGTTGTCCCCCGTGCTCGCGGTGACCGCGATGCCCGGGAAGTTGTAGTACTTCCCGTAGGTGGCGTCGGAGGCGTCGGAACCGCCGTAGGAGTTGGAGATCGCCACGACCCCGGGGGTCTTGGCGGCCGCCTGCACAGCCGCACCGAGGTCCGCGAAGCTCGCCGACTTGGCCTGGAACACCGCGATCTTGCAGTCGGGGCACGCGGCCGAGACCGCGTCGACGTCGAGCGCCTGCTCCTGGGACCAGCCGAGGTCGAACCGCGGGAGGCTCGTGCCACCGGTCTGGTTGCGCACCGTCAGGCAGCCGCTCGTGGAGGTGCAGGCGGGTAGCCCGAACTGCGAGCGGTACACCCCGAGGTCACGCTCGAGGTTGGGGTACCCGTAGGCGTCCACGATGGCGACCGTCCGCCCGCCCGAGGATGCCCCGGTGAGCTTGTACGCGTTGCGGAGCTGGGCCGGGGTGAGGGCCGTGGACGGAGGGGCCGCGTTGCTCGTGACGGGCTTGCCCGTCGGATCTGCGGCCTGCCGGGCGGTGCACGCGGCATCGCCCGCGCGCGGTGTGGAGCAGACCTGGATGGAGCGGTCGGAGTGCGGGTTCGGACCGGGGTTTGCCGATGCCGGAGCTGCTGCGGCGACGCCCGCGAGCAGCAGGCCTGCCGCCGCTGCGGTGAGGAGCTTCCTCATGTCTTGCCCTTCTGGTTGGGGGACAACGCGATGTCACGCCGGGTAGACGATTTACATCATGAGTCTTGACTACTTTCGTCATACCGACGGGGGAACACTCCCAGTCATCAGGTTCCGCGGCAAGGGTGCGGCCGATATTGCCAGCAAACTCTCAGTTGCATATCCGGACGAGCCAACCCTGTCCAAGCAGCCTCACTGCAGCCGCCGGGTCCGCCATCCGCCCGGCAGCCCTGCTCCGAATGCTCTGCATGGACAGGGAATCTCGCCTTGGGCGCCGCAGGTCGGCCGCAGCGGCACTGGCCGGCGGTCCGGTGGCGGTGGGCCTTGGACTCGTGGCCCACCTTGTCTCGGGCGGGGCTGCGCCGCCGGCGGGGGTGCTCGCAGCGCTCGCCGTGCTCGTGAGTCTCCTCGCCGCCGCGGCGGCCCGCGCGCCCCTCGCCCCGTGGATGCTCGCGCTCGGCAGCGGCGCCCTCCAGCAGGTCCTGCACCTCGCCTTCACGGCGCTTGCCGGCCCCAGCGGTCCTCTCTTCCCCGCCGCGGGGCACGCACACCACGGCGCAGTGTCAACGGCGGCAGCGGCGGCGGCCACCCCCGGCCCGGGCGTGCCCTTGGACTTCCACCTCCTCGTGGTCGCGCACATCGCGGCGGCGCTCCTGACTGTCCTCGCCCTCACCGCCGCGACACGGGTCGCAGCTTCGCTGCAGGCGCCGGGGAGCCGACAATATCGTCATGAGGCCCTTCCTTCTGCTGGCATCCCGTGACCACGACGAAGTGGCGGACGACGAGTACCGGGCCTTCTGCGCCTACGCCGGTCTCGAGCCCGAGCACCTGCACCGCGTCCGCGCCGAGGCCGGTCCGCTCCCGCAGATCCGGCTCGAGGACTACTCGGGGGTGATCCTCGGCGGCAGCCCGTTCACCGCCTCGGACCCGGGCGAGGAGAAGGGGCCCGTCCAGCGCCGCGTCGAGGAGGAGATCGGGGTGCTGCTGCGCCGGATCGTCGAGGCAGACTTTCCGTTCCTCGGCGCCTGCTACGGCGTGGGGCTCCTCGGCGGCCACATGGGTGCCGTCATCGACCGCCACTTCGGCGAGCCCGTCGGGCCCGTGAAGGTGAGGCTGAGCGCCGTCGGCCTCCGCGACCCCCTCTGTGCCGGCCTCGAACCGGCCTTCCACGCTTTCGTGGGCCACAAGGAAGCCGTCCGAACGCTTCCGCCGCACGCCGCCCTGCTCGCCGGCTCGGACACGTGCCCGGTGCAGATGTTCCGCTTCCGCCGCAACCTGTACGCGACCCAGTTCCACCCGGAGCTCGACGTCGCGGGGCTCGAACGGCGCATCGACGCCTACCGGCACTCGGGCTACTTCCCGCCGCACGAGGCCGAGCAGGTCAAGGAGCGCGCCCGCGGCACCCAGGTGAGCGAGCCGCAGAAGATCCTGGCCAACTTCGTCAGCCGCTACGCCGCGGGGGACTAGCGGGGCGGCGGGCCGCCGGACGCGGGAGCCGGGCTGGCTAGACTCGTAGCATGCCTACCGCCGCGCATGCGCACGCCCTGGACCTCGGCCGCTTCGTCATGGCCTCGCCATCGAGCTTCCATGCCGCCGCCGAGGGCACGCGGCGGCTCGCCGAGGAGGGGTTCGCGGTCCTCTCCGAGTCCGACGAGTGGCCCGACGCCCCCGGGAGGTACGCGGTGGTCCGGGACGGGGCACTCATCGCGTGGACCGTGCCCGAGGGCGCAGGCCCCACCACCCCGTTCCGCATCCTCGGCGCGCATACCGACTCGCCGTCCTTCAAGCTCAAGCCCAAGCCCACCACCGGCCGGCTCGGCTGGCTGCAGGCCGGAGTCGAGGTGTACGGCGGGCCGCTGCTGAACTCCTGGCTCGACCGGGAGCTGCGCCTCGCCGGCCGCCTCGTGACGCTCGACGGCGCGCAGCACCTCGCCGCGACCGGCCCCCTCCTGCGCTTCCCGCAGCTCGCGATCCACCTCGACCGGGCCGTCAACGAGGGCCTCGCCCTGAAGAAGCAGCAGCACATGAACCCCGTCTGGGGCCTCGGAGACCCGTCCGACGAGGACCTCCTCGGGGTGCTCGCCGAGGCCGCCGGCGTGGACCCGGACCAGGTGGGCGGGTACGACGTCGTGGTCGCGGACATCCAGGAGCCTGCGGTCTTCGGCGCGCACGGCGAGTTCTTCGCCTCGGGGCGGCTGGACAACCTCTCCTCCGTGCATGCGGGCCTCGTGGCCCTCGTCCAGGCCGCGGAGGCCGCGGAGGCCGCGCCGGGGGAGGGCGGCCCGATCGCCGTGCTCGCCGCCTTCGACCACGAGGAGGTCGGCTCGGCCTCCCGCTCGGGCGCGTCCGGCCCGTTCCTCGAGGACGTGCTGGCCCGCATCGGCGACGCCTTGGGCGCGACGGCGACCGAGCGGCGTCGTGCGCTCGCGGCGTCGTGGCACCTCTCAGCGGACGCCGGCCACGCCGTCCACCCCAACTACGCCGAGCGCCACGACCCAACCAACCACCCGCTCCTGGGCGGCGGCCCGCTGCTGAAGATCAACGCGAACCAGCGCTACGCCACCGACGCCCCCGGAGCGGCCCTCTGGGCGAAGCTGTGCGGCGAGGCGGAGGTGCCGTACCAGGAGTTCGTCTCCAACAATGACGTGCCGTGCGGATCCACGATCGGGCCGCTGACCGCAACCCGCCTGGGCATCCGGACGGTGGACGTGGGCATCCCGCTGCTGTCGATGCACTCGGCCCGCGAGCTGGCCGGGGTGCAGGACCCGTGGCGGCTGTCCCGCGCCGTGGAGCGCTTCTTCGCCCACGCAGGCTGAGCCGGGCCGCGGCGACCGGGCGGAGTCGGACCGGCTAGCCCGCCAGGCCGATGACGAGGTTGATGGTCGCCGCGAGGATGAGGGTCGCGAACACGTACGCGAGGATGCTGTGCTTGAGCGCCTCCGTGCGGATGGCACGGGTCCTTATGGCGGTGTCGGACACCTGGTAGGTCATGCCGAGGCTGAAGGCCATGTAGGCGATGTCCGTGTACTGCGGAGGCTCGTCCTGGTTGAAGTCGATGCCGCCCTCGGGGGTCGCGTAGTACAGCTCCGTGTAGCGCAGCGTGAAGAGGGTGTGCAGCATCAGCCACGAGGCCGCCACGACGGTGAGGGCGAGGAACGCCAGCGCGGCCTTCGCCGGGCCGTTGGCATTGTTGCCGGAGACGATGACGATCACCACGGCGATGATGGCCGCGACATTGGCGCTCAGGATCAGGAACTCGCGCGCGCTGCGGCGGGGGTCCTCCTGGCGCGCGTGGATGCGCGTCTCCTCGGGGTCCATGGGGGTGATGCGCACCCAGACCCAGACGTCATAGACGAGGGCGGCCGCGCCCCAGCCGGCGGCGGGCGCGTGCCACCACGAGCTGAAGATGCCGGTCAGGACGGCCACGACCACTCCGACGGCGAACATGATCCACACGCGGCGGCGCGCGGTCCGGGCACGGTGGGTGAGCTCGGCATCTGGCTTCATGCGCCCGATCCTTACAGCCGAGTCTGGGAATCCGGCGAGTCCTCCCCACAGGCGCGCTCCCGGCGTGTCGTCCACATAGGGGCTGCCGCACGTACGACGTCGGGCGGCCGGCGCTAGCGTGGATCGCGGGACGGCTGCCCGGCCCGGTCGGGGGACGGGCCCGGATCGGGTAGACTTGTGCAGTCTGTGCGCCACCTCCCGCCCTCCGCGGGGACGGCGCACGGGCGCGCACATGAACCTCCTGTTGCGGAAAGACCGCAACCGCTTAGCCCGAAGGAGGTGGGTTCACACATGCGTCCTTACGAACTGATGGTCCTCATCGACCCCGAGGTCGACGAGCGCACGGTCCAGCAGTCGCTGGATAAGTTCCTCTCTGTGGTCACCACCAGCGGTGGCTCCATCGACAAGGTGGACATCTGGGGTCGTCGCCGCCTGGCGTACGACATCAAGAAGAAGAACGAGGCGATCTACGCCGTCGTCAACTTCACCGCTGAGCCGGCCACGGCCCAGGAGCTGGACCGCCAGCTCTCCCTCAACGAGACGATCCTGCGCACCAAGATCATCCGCCCCGAGGACCAGAAGGTGTCCGCCAAGTAGTCTTGGCGTGATTCCCTCAAGTACATCGATCTTCAGCACGCGTCGGACGAACCAGGAGGAAGCATGGCAGGCGAGACCACCATTACGGTGATCGGCAATCTGACGAATGATCCCGAGCTGCGGTTCACGCCGTCGGGCTCTGCTGTGGCCAATTTCACCGTGGCCTCGACCCCGCGCACGTTCGACCGCCAGGCCAACGAGTGGAAGGACGGGGAGACCCTGTTCCTCCGCGCGTCGATCTGGCGCGAGGCTGCCGAGAACGTCGCCGAGTCCCTCACCAAGGGCATGCGCGTGATCGTCTCCGGTCGCCTGAAGAGCCGTTCGTACGAAACCAAGGAAGGCGAGAAGCGCACCGTCATCGAACTCGAGGTCGACGAGATCGGCCCGAGCCTGCGCTACGCGTCCGCGAAGGTCAACCGCACCCAGCGCTCCGGCGGCCAGGGCGGCAACTTCGGCGGAGGCCAGGGCGGGAACTTCGGCGGCGGCTCCTCCGGTGGCAACTGGGGCGGCAACCAGGGTTCGCAGAACCAGGGTGGCGGCTCCGGCGGCAGCTGGGGCGGCGGCGGCGGCCAGCAGCAGGACGACCCGTGGGCAACCCCGGGCGTCAGCAGCTCTGGCGGCGGCTGGGGCACGGGCAACGACTCCGAGCCCCCGTTCTGATCGACTCACCTTCCACATCGCACATCACAACCATCCCGTGGCTGATGCCACGGGCTCCAGAGACTAAGGAGCTCCACGATGGCCAAGGCTGAAATCCGTAAGCCGAAACCAAAGTCCAACCCCTTGAAGGCCGCTGACATCACCGTCATCGACTACAAGGACGTCGCCCTGCTGCGCAAGTTCATCTCGGACCGCGGCAAGATCCGCGCGCGTCGGGTGACCGGCGTGTCCGTGCAGGAGCAGCGCAAGATCGCCCAGGCGATCAAGAACGCCCGCGAGGTCGCCCTGCTCCCCTACTCCGGCGCTGGCCGCGGCTGAGAAGGGAAGCAATCTCATGGCAAAGCTCATTCTGACGAACGAGGTGACGGGTCTCGGCTCCGCCGGTGACGTCGTCGAGGTCAAGGACGGCTACGCGCGCAACTACCTGCTGCCGCGTGGCTTCGCGGTCACGTGGTCCAAGGGCGGGGAGAAGCAGGTCGACCAGATCCGCGCCGCCCGTGAGGCACGTGCCCACAAGTCGCTCGAGGCCGCCCAGGCCCAGGCCGCCGCTCTCGCGGGCACCCCGGTGCGCCTCGAGGTGAAGGCCGGCAAGGAAGGCCGCCTGTTCGGGACCGTCCGCCCGGACGCGGTTGCCGGTGCTGTCGAGGCCGCTGGCCTCGGCGCCATCGACAAGCGCAAGGTGGTCATCCCCGGCCACATCAAGTCCACCGGCAAGTACGAGGTCTCTGTGCGCCTGCACGACGAGGTCTCGGCCGTGGTCAACCTTGAGGTCGTCGCCGCGAAGTAGTCTGCGGCACCGACCCATGCCACCAGGCATGACGGGTTTGGAGAAGGGCCCCCACCGTTCACGCGGTGGGGGCCCTTCCGCATTCGGCGCTCGCGCCGGGGAATACAGTCCGGGATCTGCCCGTTGGAGGAGGTAGATGCAAAAGCATGTACTTCGAGAGCAAGGCAGGATCATGGCAGCCAGCACGTCCATCGTCGTCATCTCCGCGGGCCTCGGCGTCCCCTCGTCGAGCCGGCTGCTCGCGGACCAGCTCTCCGCGGCGGCCGAGAGGCTGGGCCATGCCGCGGGGCTCGACCCCGTGGTCACCACGTTCGAGCTCCGCGACCTCGCCGTGGACATCGCCAACAACTTCGTGACCGGCTACGCGGCCCCCGACCTCGCCGAGGCGATCTCCGCCGTGGAGCGCGCCGATGCCATCATCGCCGTCACCCCGGTCTTCTCGGCCAGCTACAGCGGCCTCTTCAAGTCCTTCATTGACGTGCTCGAGCCGCGCTCCCTCGAGGGCAAGCCGGTGCTCCTCGGGGCCACAGGGGGCACGGCCCGGCACAGCCTCGTGCTCGACCTCGCACTGCGCCCGCTCTTCAGCTACCTGCGGACGCGGACGGTGCCCACGGGCGTGTTCGCGGCCCCGACCGATTGGGGCCAGGGCGACGCGGAAGGTGTCCAGTCCGCGGGCCTCCCGGCCCGGATCGAGCGCGCTGCCGCCGAGCTCGTGCGCGACCTGGCGGCGTCCCGGCCCGAGGCGTCCGCCGAGGGCGCCCGGACGCTTCCGTCCGCGGCCACCCGCCCCGAGGACAAGTCCTTCGAGGAGCTCCTCGCCGACCTCACCGCCCCCCGCACCTCCTGAGAGCCACGTTCTGGGCCCCCCTGAGGGTCGTCTCCTGACCGCTAGGTTCTGGGGGGCACCAGACGTGGCCTCCAGAGGGTGACCCGGCAGACGTACGATGGCGGGATGCAGCAGCCAGCCCCCGGCCACGCGCCGGTCTTCGACGGCCACAACGACCTTCCCTGGGCCCTCCGCCAGGACTTCGGCTACGACGTCGCCGCGGCCGCACTCGGGGCGCGCCAGCCCCGCCTGCATACCGACATCCCGCGGCTGCGCGAAGGGGGCGTCGGCGCGCAGTTCTGGTCTGTCTTCGTCCCCTCGACACTGGGCCCGGCCGAGTCGGTCGTCGCCACGCTCGAGCAGATCGACTGCGTGCGCCGCATCGCGGCTGCACACCCGGACGTGTTCGAGCTGGCCCGCACCGCCGACGAGGTGCGCGGCGCCGCTGGCCGGGGCCGCATCGCCTCCCTCATGGGAGCCGAGGGCGGCCACAGCATCGCCGGCTCGCTCGCCGTGCTGCGGATGCTTGCCCAGCTCGGCGTGGGCTACATGACCCTCACGCACAATGACGACGTCCCCTGGGCCTGCTCGGCCACCGGCGCGGCGATGGCGGCGGGCCGCGACACCGGCCTGACCGGGTTCGGGCGCGAGGTCGTCGCCGAGATGAACGGTCTGGGGATGCTCGTGGACCTCTCGCACGTCTCACCGCAGACCATGGTGGACGCGCTCGATGCGACGAGCGCTCCCGTGATCTTCTCCCACTCCTCGGCCCGCGCGGTCTGCGACCACCCCCGCAACGTGCCCGACCATGTCCTCGAGCGCCTCCCCGCGAACGGCGGCGTCCTCATGGTCACGTTCGTGCCCAAGTTCGTCTCCGAGCCGTGCCGCGAGCACGCCCTCGCCGTCCGCGAGACGCGCCTCTCGCTCGGCCTTCCCGTGGATTTCCATGACGTCGCCCCCGAGGAGGACCCGCAGGCCGCCGCAGAATTCGCGGCCTGGCTTGAGTCCCATCCCGCACCCGAGGCGACGATCGACGACGTCGTGCGCCACCTCGAGCACGCCCGTGAGGTCGTGGGCCCCCTCCACCTCGGCCTCGGCGGCGACTTCGACGGCACCACGGACCTGCCCCGGGGCATGGATGGCGTAGCCGGCTACGGCCCGGTGCTCTCGGCCCTGGCGGAGCGGGGCTGGCCGCGGGAGGACCTCGACGCGCTGTGCTGGGGCAATGTGCTGCGGGCGCTCGAGGGCGCCCAAGAGGCGGCGGTCTAGCTCACAGCAGTGCGACGAACGCCCGCGCGTCCTCGATGCTGATGTCCGAGTGGCGGTGCAGCATCTGCGCCGCGTCCTCGGCGTCCCCGATCCGGGCGAGGGACTTGATCTCGTTGTAGATCTCGTCGTTGAGCATGTTGGAGGCGACCTCGAGGGTCTGCCGGCCGTTGCTCACGATGGCGCGGTATCGGTAGGGGAACCGCTCGGGGCGCCCCTCGCCGGGGCCTCCGGAACGCGAGCCACCGGCCGACGGCGCGCCCTCCACGCTCCTCGCCGGTTCCCCCGACGCTTCTGCCGCGCTACGCCGCGCGACGGCGGGCGGCTGCTCGGACGCCGCGGGCTCCACGGGCGCTGGGGGCTGCACGGGTTCGGCGGGCTGCTGGGGCGCCGGCTGGGCCTCCGGCACGGGCGTGGGCCCGGGGGTGCGGAAGGCCTGGGGGTAGCGGTCCAGCAGGATGACGGCGTTGCGCGCCTCCACGAGTCCGGAGCCCGTGGCCTCGCGGTAGGCGGCGATGGCCTGGACGGTGAGGCCGCGGGCGATGAGCGAGTAGACGGCGCGGTGCTGGGCCTCGTTCAGCCGGGCGGAGGCGGCCGCCGCGGCGGCGGGCCCTCCCGAGAGGGCGCCCTCGAGGGATTCCCTGCTGCGCCGTGCGCCGGCGCGGAGCACGAAGACGACGATGGCAGCGACGACGAGGAGGATCAGGAGCGGAGGCAGGAGGTTTTGCATGAGGGCTTCTCGGGTGGCGGAGTGGGCACTTCCAGCGTAGTGCCTGCGGTCATCCGCCTGCGAGAGAGCGCGTGCATGCCGCGCAGCGCATGGTCCGGAAGGCCTCCGGACCGAGCATGTGGCCTGCGCCACATGAGGACGATGTGCATGTGTGGCCGTGCATGGATCGGGGCGCGGCCAGGAGCCGGAGCTGTGGATTGCGGCTGTGGACAAACTTCTTGCATCCACAGGATGTTCACGGAGTTTTCCCACGTCAGAGGCCGGTTTTGAATCTAGGCGGAGAGTTGTCCACAGATATCCACAGCTCCGTGAACATGCGGAGCGGCTTTTCCCACAGGTTGTCCACAGGGCTGGTGAAAACCCAGCTTCACGACTGTCGGTAGGCACCGATACGGTGTGCACGTCCCTCCGGAGGCGCGATCTCGACGGCCGGCTCCGGGACAATTGCCAGCGGTCCGAGGTGTTGCCCATGTCCACGTCCCACGTCGATTCAGCACCGTCCTTCCGGGACTCGGACGCGGCGCGCACTCCGCCGCAGGACATCGTGGCGGAGCAGTCCGTGCTCGGAGGCATGATGCTCTCCAAGGACGCGATTGCGGACGTGGTGGAGGTGGTGCGCGGCATCGACTTCTACCGCCCGGCGCATGAGGCCATCTACGAGGCGATCATCGATCTCTACGGCCGCGGCGAGCCCGCGGACGCCGTGACCGTCTCGGACGAGCTGACCAAGCGCGGTGAGATCAACCGGGTGGGCGGCCCCGCGTACCTCCACGAACTCATCCAATCCGTGCCCACGGCGGCCAACGCAGGCTACTACGCGGAGATCGTCGCCGAGCGCGCCGTGCTGCGCCGCCTCGTCGGGGCCGGCACCAAGATCGTCCAGCTCGGCTACGGGCAGGACGGCGAGGTCGAGGACCTCGTCAACCAGGCCCAAGCCGAGGTCTACGCCGTGGCCGAGCGCCGCACGGCCGAGGACTACGTCCCGCTCTCCCAGGTCATGGAGGGGGCCATGGACGAGATCGAGGCGGCCGGCCACCGCGGCGGGGGCATGACCGGGGTCCCCACAGGCTTCTACGAGCTGGACGAGCTCACCCACGGGCTCCACCCGGGCCAGATGATCGTCATCGCCGCGCGCCCGGCTGTGGGAAAGTCGACGTTCGCGCTCGACTTCGCGCGCTCCGCCGCGATCAAGCACAAGATGGCCACGGTGTTCTTCTCGCTCGAGATGGGCCGGAACGAGATCGCGATGCGCCTCATGAGCGCAGAGGCATCGATCCAGCTGCAGGACCTCCGCCGCGGAACCCTCCGTGACGACCAGTGGGCCAAGATCGCCTCGGTGCTCGGCCCCCTCAACGAGTCGCCGCTCTTCATCGACGACTCGCCCAACATGTCCCTCATGGAGATCCGGGCCAAGTGCCGCCGCCTCAAGCAGCAGCACGACCTCAAGCTCGTGGTGCTCGACTACCTCCAGCTCATGTCCAGCGGCAAGAAGGTGGAGAGCCGCCAGCAGGAGGTCTCCGAGTTCTCCCGTGCCCTCAAACTGCTCGCCAAGGAGCTCGGCGTCCCGGTCATCGCCCTGTCCCAGCTCAACCGAGGCTCCGAGCAGCGCACCGACAAGCGCCCGATGGTCTCGGACCTGCGCGAATCGGGCTCGATCGAGCAGGATGCGGACATGGTGATCCTTCTCCACCGTGAGGACGTCTACAACAAGGAGTCGCCACGCGCCGGCGAGGCGGACATCCTCGTGGCCAAGCACCGCAACGGCCCGACCAAGGACATCGTCGTCGCGTTCCAGGGCCACTACTCGCGTTTCGCCAACATGGCCGCCGATGCCGGCGGCGAGGGTGGCGGCTTCTAGCGGGGATCCCCCTGTCCAAGCGGGTGTGATCCATGCCACTCTGGTGGGGTCGCCCACCTCGGGGCGGCCCGCAGCCGAGGAGGTGCCCGTGACGCAGTCGCGCCTCGAGGCTGCCCTCACCGTCTTCGACGATCCCACCGCCAAGGCGCGCGAACTCCTCCGGCTCCACCGGTCGTGGCAGTCCACCAGCGAGGTCCCCGAGCCGGTGCGGACCGTGGTGGCCCGCGCGTGGCGCCGGCAGGCTTCCGCGGGCGAGCGACGCGGCCATCTCGGTGACGCGGCGCTGGCCGAACGCCGCGACCGCGCGGACGCGCTCACCTCGGTCCTTCCCCTCCTCCGGGACCGCCTGCTCCCGCTGGCCGGGGAGGCGGGCAACGAGCTCGTCATCAGCGACGACGAAGGCTATGTCCTGTGGGTCAGCGGCCCGGCAGCCGTGCGACGCAGGAGCGAGGAGCTCGGCTTCGTCCAGGGGGCCCGGTGGCGCGAGCGCGATGTCGGCGTCAACTCCCTCGGCACGGCGATGGAGGAGCGCCGTCCGGTCCAGATCTTCGGGCCCGAGCACGGCGCCGAGGAGCAGCATTCCTGGGTGTGCACGAGTGCGCCCATCCTCGGGCCCAAGACGGGCGCCCCTGTGGGGGTGGTGACGCTCAGCGGCTCCTACCGCACCGCGCATCCGCACACGCTGTCCCTCGTGAGCATGGCCGCGCGCGAGGCGATGGACCACCTCGCCCGGGTGCACGGTGGCGAGCTGCGGAGCCTCGCGCTCGAGGCCTCCGCGCGCCTCGGTGCCGCCGCGGCGGGCGGGGCCTGCCGCGGGACCCTGGTCGTGGACGACGCCGGCTGGGTCGCCTCAGCCGAGGGCTTCGGCGTGGGCGAGCGGATCCGTCTCCCTGCCGGCCTTGCGGCCGGCCTGACATGGCTGCCCGGCCTCGGGCAGGTGCACGCCGAACCGCTCGACGGCGGATGGATCCTGCGCGCCGCCCGCGCCTCCGCCGAGCTGGAACTGCGGCCCGGGCCGCCCTCTTCGGTGGTCGTGTACGCGGGCGCCGACGCGACCGAGGTCCCCCTGAGCGCCCGGCACTTCGAGCTCCTCACCCTCCTCGCCGCGCACCCCCGAGGTCTCGAGGCCCGCGAGGTCCTCGCCCGGCTCGACGGCGCCCAGAGCGAGGTGACCGTCCGCGCCGAGTTCTCCCGCCTGCGCAAGCGCCTGGGCGGGCTCATCGAGAGCCGCCCCTACCGCCTGACGGTACCGGCCGCCGTCGTGCGTCCCTGACCCGGCTGGCGAGGGACGCTGCAACGTTCTGCAACGCTGCCGCTCATGTGATCTGCGCCATACCTTCGGATGCATCGGCTCAGGCGTTCAAAGGAGAAATGCAATGGGTGATGCAGCGCTGCAGGGCGCAAGGGACTGGTTCGCGGACCTCGAGGCGGCGTTCGCCGACGGCGACGTCGCGCTGGCAGCCTCGCTGTTCGGCGAGGAGAGCTACTGGCGGGACCTCGCGAGCGTCACGTGGAACCTCCACACGGCCGAGGGCCGCGGCGAGATCGAGGCGATGCTCGCCGCGGTCGGCCCCGACGCCTGGCCGCGGCAGCTCGAGGTCACGGGCGCGAGCGAGGCCGACGGGGTGACGGAGGCCTGGTACACCTTCCGCAACAAGGCGTTCCACGGCAAGGGCCTCGTGCGCCTGCGCGAGGGCAAGGCCTGGACGTTCCTCTCGAGCGCGCAGGGCCTCAACGACTTCCCCGAGCCTTCCGGCCCCCGGCGTGAGCGGGGCGCAGAGCACGGCGTCAACGTCTCGACCCAGAACTGGCTCGACCGCCGGACCGCCCGGGCCGAGAGCTTCGGCACCGAGGAGCAGCCGTACGTGCTCATCGTCGGCGGCGGGCAGGGCGGCATCGGCCTCGCCGCACGGCTCAAGCGGCTCGGGGTCCCCGCGCTCGTAGTCGACAGGCACGCCCGCCCGGGCGACCAGTGGCGTTCGCGGTACCACTCGCTCTGCCTCCACGACCCCGTCTGGTACGACCACATGCCGTACCTGCCGTTCCCCGACCACTGGCCGGTCTTCACGCCCAAGGACAAGATGGGCGACTGGCTCGAGCACTACACCCACCTCATGGAGCTCGACTACTGGCCCAACACCGAGGCCACGAGCGCAAGCTTCGACGAGCGGGCCGAGCAGTGGACGGTCAGTGTGACGCGCGAGGGCCGCCAGCTCACCCTGACCCCGAACCACCTCGTCATGGCCACCGGCATGTCCGGGCTTCCCAGCGTGCCCACGCTGCCCGGCCAGGACGTGTTCCGCGGCGACCAGCACCACTCCTCCCAGCACCCGGGCGGGGCGAAGTACTCGGGCAAGAAGGTCGTGGTGGTCGGCTCGAACAACTCGGCCCACGACATCTGCGCCGACCTGTGGCAGAACGGGGCCGAGCCGACCATGCTCCAGCGCTCGAGCACCCACATCGTCAAGTCCGACTCGCTCATGGAGGTTGTCCTCGGGCCCCTCTACTCCGAGGAGGCACTGGCCAACGGGATCGACCACGAGACCGCGGACCTCATCTTCGCCTCCATCCCGTACAAGGTCCTCCCGGACTTCCAGCGCCCCGCCTTCGACGAGATCCGAGAACGGGACAAGGAGTTCTACGCGGGACTCGAGCAGGCCGGCTTCCAGCTCGACTTCGGCGACGACGACTCGGGACTCTTCCTCAAGTACCTCCGGCGCGGCTCGGGCTACTACATCGACATCGGCGCCTCCGAGCTCATTGCCAAGGGCGCGATCCGGCTCGCGAGCGGCCAGATCGACCACCTCACCGAGGACGCCGTCGTGCTCGACGACGGCACGCGCCTCGAGGCCGACGCGGTCGTCTATGCGACGGGGTACGGCTCGATGAACGGCTGGGCGGCCAGGCTCATCTCGCAGGATGTCGCGGACAAGGTCGGCAAGTGCTGGGGCCTCGGCTCCGGCACGACGAAGGACCCTGGCCCGTGGCAGGGCGAGCTGCGCAACATGTGGAAGCCGACGCAGCAGGAGAACCTGTGGTTCCACGGCGGAAACCTGCACCAGTCGCGCCACTACTCGAAGTACCTGGCCCTCCAGCTCAAGGCGCGGCTCGAGGGGCTCGAAACACCCGTCTACGCGCTCGCGCAGACGCACCACACGCGCTGAGCCCAGCCAGAGGAGGACGCATGAAGGCAGCACGCTACTACGGGAACAAGGACCTGCGGGTCGAGGACATCGCCGAGCCCCGAGTGGAGCCGGGCAAGGTCAAGATCCGCGTCGAATGGTGCGGGATCTGCGGCACGGACCTGCACGAGTACGACGACGGGCCGATCTTCTGCCCGACGGCCGCCCACCCGCACCCCATCACGGGCGAGTCGGTGCCGGTGACCCTGGGCCACGAGTTCGCGGGCGTCATCGCCGAGCTGGGGGAGGGCGTCACCGGGCTCGAGGTCGGGGACAAGGTGGCCGTCGAGCCGTACATCACCTGCGGCGAGTGCGTGTACTGCGTCTCGGGCCGGTACAACCTGTGCGTCAAGGGCGGGTTCATCGGCCTGTCCGGCGAGGGCGGCGGCTACTCGGAGTTCGTCGTCGTGCCGCCCGAGCGCGTGTTCCCGCTGGGAGAGCTGTCCACGGAGATCGGGGCGCTCGTCGAGCCCATCGCGGTGGGCTACCACGCGGTCAAGCGCTCCGGCATCCAGGCCGGACAGACGGCGGTCGTGTTCGGCGCCGGCCCGATCGGGCTCGTGACCACGGCGTGCCTGCGGGCCATCGGGGTCGAGCAGGTCGTCGTCGTCGAGCTGTCCTCGATCCGCAAGGCCAAGGCGCCCGACGCCGGCGCGACGCTCGTCCTCGACCCGTCCGAGACGGACGTCCCGGCGAAGGTCCGCGAGCTCACGGACGGGCTGGGTGCGCATGTCGCGTTCGAGTGCGTGGGCGCATCCCCGGCGCTCCAGGGCGCGCTCGACGCGACGCGGAACGGCGGCACCGTGGTCAACGTCTCGATCTGGGGCCACAAGGCGGAGATCGACATGTTCGGCCTCGTGATGCGCGAGCTCAACCTCATCGGCACGAGTGCCTACTGCGGCGACCACGCCGAGGTCATCGAGCTCCTCAGGGCAGGGAAGATCCCGGCCGAGCAGTTCATCACCGGCCGCATAGCGGTCGACGACATCCTCGACGCCGGCTTCCGCGAGCTCATCGAGAACAAGGAGGAGAACGTCAAGATCCTCGTGCACCCCTGACCACCCGGTCATCACCGACGTGCCCGACGCCGTGGGGACGGCTCCCGCCCGAGCCGGCCCCACGGCGTCGTGCGTGCCCCGCCAGGGCGCTCAGCTGAGGCAGAGGCAGAAGGGATGCCCGGCCGGATCGAGGAAGACGCGGAACGACGTCCCCGGCTGGTGTGCGTGCTTGGTCGCCCCGAGCCCGAGGACGGCCTCCTCCGCCGCGTCGAGGTCGTCGACCACGACATCGAGGTGCATCTGCTGCGGCAGCTCCTGGCCCGGCCACTCGGGCGCCGTGTAGCCCTGCACGCCCTGGAAGGCAATGCACTGGCCATAGTCGGCGCGTATCTGGGCCCAGTCTGCGGACGACTCTTCCACCTTCCAGTCCAGGAGCCCGGCATAGAACTCGGCGAGGGCGCCGGGCTCGGGGCAGTCGATGACAACGTTGGGGAACCGTGCGATAGCCATACCCGGACGCTACCGGTGGCAGAGGACAGGACGTGTCCGCAGCGTCGGTGCGCCGCAGGGTGGCCCGGATCACCCGGGGTCGTGGCGCCGCCTACGTTGCCGCCATGTTTCGGAGAACGCGTGCGAGAACATCTGGTGACCAGAGGTGAACTCCATTGGGCGGATACCCTGCCGCGGCGGGTAAAGACTGTGCGATCGCCCGCGCAGACCTTCTGGGTATGGGTCCACCATTGATTCCGGCATTGACCCTAACGATGGAAGTGAGCCTCATGGCTTCCCAACCAGAACTCCACAAGACCCTCAAACCCCGGCACCTGTCGATGATCGCCATCGCCGGCGTCATCGGAGCCGGCCTCTTCGTCGGCTCCGGCGCCGCGATCAAGCAGGCCGGGCCCGGGATCCTCCTCGCCTACGCGGCCGCCGGCCTCGTCGTGATCCTCGTGATGCGCATGCTCGGCGAGATGGCCGCGGCGAACCCCGAGACCGGCTCCTTCTCGGCATACGCGGACAAGGCCCTCGGCCGCTGGGCCGGCTTCAGCATCGGCTGGCTCTACGCATGGTTCTGGATCATCGTCCTCGGCATCGAGGCCACCGCCGGTGCGGCGATCATGCACCGCTGGCTCCCCGGCGTCGACCAGTGGATCTGGGCCCTCGTGCTGATGGTCGCGCTCACGCTCACCAACGTGTGGAGCGTCAAGTCCTACGGCGAGTTCGAGTTCTGGTTCGCCTCGGTGAAGGTCACCGCGATCATCCTGTTCCTCATCGCCGGCATCGCCGCGATCTTCGGCCTCATCCCCGGCCTCCCGGCCCCGGGCACCACCAACCTGCTCGGCCACGGCGGCCTCATGCCCAACGGCGGCAGCGCGGTCCTGGCGGGCATCCTCGTCGTCGTGTTCTCCTTCTTCGGAGCCGAGATCGCCACGATCGCGGCGGGCGAGTCCGCCGATCCCGTGACCGCGGTCCGCAAGGCCGTCAACTCGACCGTGTGGCGCATCCTCGTCTTCTACATCGGCTCGATGGCGATCGTCGTGACCCTTCTGCCCTGGGACGACGCGTCCGTGGCGAAGAGCCCCTACGTCGCTGTGATCGAGCGGTTCGGCGTCCCCGGTGCCGGCACCATCATGGACATCGTCGTCCTCACCTCCGTCCTCTCGTGCCTCAACTCCGGCCTCTACACGGCCAGCCGCATGATCTTCTCGCTCTCGACCCGCGGGGACGCGCCGTCCTCGTGGTCGCGCATCTCCCCCCGCGGCGTCCCGGTCCGCGCGGTGCTCGTCTCCACAGTGGTCGGCTTCGTCACGGTGGGCCTGAACTACCTGTGGCCCGACACGGTGTTCCTGTTCCTGGTCAACACCTCGGGTGCGATCGCGCTGTTCGTGTGGCTCGTCATCGCCGCCTCCCAGCTGATCCTGCGCCGCCGGGCCGATGCTGCCGGCACGAAGCTCGAGATCCGCATGTGGCTGTTCCCGTACCTGACGTGGGCGTCCATCGTGGCGATCGTCGCCCTGCTCGTGGGCATGCTCTTCCTCGACGACACCCGTGACGAGCTCATCCTGTCGGTGGCGCTCGCCGCCGTCGTCGTCGCGATCGGCGTGGTCCGCTACCGCCGGCGCGGCCCGGCCGGGACGGGAGCGCCTGCCCTGGCCAAGGATGCCGAGGCCAGCGAAGTGGACGCCGAAGCCCACGGGCACGGCGCCTGAGGGCCAGCCCCGTACAGGAGCGCACCCGACGGCGCGGTGCCGGCTCGCACACGAGCCGGGACCGCGCCGTCCTGCGTCAGGCCACGCCCGAGAAGAAGATCGCCGTGGTGGGTCCCGAGAACGGCCTGCCGCCGAGCCGCTCCCCGAGCACCCGCGCGACGTCCACCGTGATCTGCACCGGGTCCCCGTACCCCTCGCGCAGCTCATTGGCGAGGGGCGTCCCCTGGCAGTGGGCGATCGCGATCGCGTCGGCGGAGGTCGGGGCGCTGACGTGCTCGACCGTGCGGACGTCGATGTCCGAGAAGCCGGCCTCCTCGAGCTCGGCGCGGATGAGGTCATGGTCCGTGTACCCGAAGGGCACGCGGCGGTAGAACGTCGGCGTCCTGCCCGGGAAGAGCTCGGCGAGGGCCTGCTCGACGAGCAGGGTCACCTCGTTGCCCTCGAGCGGGCCCCACACGGCCGCCGTGATCCGGGCGCCGGGCCGCAGCACCCGCCGCGCCTCCGCGTAGGCCCGCACCCGGTCGGGGAAGAACATGATCCCGAACTGGCTCACCACCGCATCGAAGGCCCCGTCCTCGAACGGGAGCTCCTGCGCGTCGGCCTGCTGCCATCGGATGGCGTCCGAGGCGGGCAGCATGCGGTCCGCCTGGACGAGCATGGCCGGGTTGAGGTCCGTGGCGGTGATCCTGGCCCCGGGCAGGACCCGGTGGAGCGTCCTCGTCACGACTCCCGTCCCCGCCGCCGTCTCGAGCACGCTCGTGGGGTCCGCGGCCGCGACTTCGGCAGCGAGATCGTCCGCGAAGTCCTGGAAGACCATGGGCACGAGGACGGTGTCATAGAGCTCCGGGATCGACCCCGTGAAGGCTGAGTCACCTGACATGCGATCAGTATGGGTCCGGGGTCCGCGGGGCCGCCAGAGCACCGGGCGGGGCACCTCCGGGCGTTCACGAGTGCTCTCCGGCCACGGCCCGCGCTGACTCGTCGCGGAGCAGCTCCTCGACCGCGTCGGCACCGGCGGAGGCCCCGCCCGCGGCGAGGTAGCCCGCGGAGACGCGGCGCGCGCCGTCGGCCATCCGGGAGGCACGCCCGACGGCGCGGCGGAGCCTCGCCGCGCTCAGGCGGCCCTTCGCGAGGCGGACGCCCGCCCCCGCATGCGCGACGCGGGCGGCGACCTCGAGCTGGTCGCGGCCGAACGGGACCACCACCACAGGCACGCCCGCCGCGAGGGCCTTCTGGGTCGCGCCCATGCCCCCGTGCGTGACGGCGACCGCGGCGCGGGACAGGACCGCGGAATGCGGGACGAATCGCTCGGCCCGCACGTTTGGCGGGAGCGGTCCCAGGTCCGCAGGGCCGGAGGGCATGGTGATGAGCACGCGGTACGGCGACTCCGCGAGGCCCTCGGCCGCGGCTCGGGCCAGCGCCTCGTCGGCCTGGTACTCAGAGGAGGTCGTGACGAGTACGAACGGATCTCCCGGCTCGGTGACCCATGCCGGGATCGGCGACGGCGGCTCCCACTGCAGCGCCCCGATCGAGCGGATCGTGGGACGCCAGTCGGTGTGCGGATAGTCGAACGGCGCGGACGTCGTGACGAGCATGAGCGGCGCTGCGCGGAAGAAGGCGTCCACGTCCGCAACCGGCGGCAGCCCGTGCTGCGCCCGGACGGCGTTGAGCGGGCCGAGGTACCGCCGGGCGAGCTGGCCCTGGACGAGCCCGCGCAGGGCGGCGTCCCGCACCCGGCCGATCGGCCCGCCCAGAGGCGGTGCACCGGGACCGAAGGGGGGAGTTCCGGCGGAGTCGAGGGGCGGGATGTACGGGCTGAAGGTGGCCCACGGGCCGCCCCAGGCCTGCGCCGCGGCGGCAGCACCCCAGGAGTTGATGTCGACGAGCGCGGCATCGGGCCGGACGGCGTCCAGGGCGGCAGCGGCGTCCGGGCCATCCGCGGCCGCGCGCTGCGCGAAGGCCTGCGCGCTCAGCGAGAGCGCACCGAGGGCTGTGCGGGCACCGAAGTCCCGGAGCCCGGTGGCGGGGATCCTCGGGTCGATGGGGGCGGCGTCCAGCCCGAGGTCGCGGAGCGTCCCCACATGCTCGGCGAGAGTGCGGACGTGGACGCGGTGCCCGCGCCGGGCGAGTTCGAGCAGGAGCGGGACGAGCGGGAACAGATGGCCGGATGCGGGAGAGGTGTAGGCGAGGACCGTGGACACGTGGCCTCCTAGTGGGGGGCTCCGGGACGCACGAGGGGTCCGAGGAGCTCGGTGAGGGCGAGGATGTACTGGTGGCGGCCGAGGCCCGCATCGAGCCGGAGCAGCCTCCAGGTGTAGACGTCGCAGACGGCGACGAACTGGGCCAGCCGGCGCTCCCGGTCCGCGCCGGCCAGGCCGTCGAGGGCGCCCGCGAACACGCGCGCGCACCAGGCCCGGTGGTAGGCGCGGCCCTGAGCGGTGACCTCGCGCATGAAGGGGGAGGAGTGCTCGTCGGCGAGCATCTTCAGGGCCAGGCGCCCGGTGTGCTCGTAGTGCTCGGCGAGATTGCCGAGGGCACCGGCGAGGTCCCCGGCGGGTGCCGCATCCCGCTCCGCGGCCACGGACTCGAAGCCCTGCCGCGCAGCGGCGGCGAAGAGGGCATCCTTGTCCCCGAAGCGCCGGATCACGGTCTGCACGGCCACACCCGCCCGATCGGCGACCTGGGCGAGCGTGATCTGCGCCAGAGGCAGCTCCACGAAGAGGTCCCGCGCCGCCCCGAGGATCCGCAGACGGGTCTCCTCGGCCGAGGCGGCACGCCTGGCCATGGTGTACGGGCGCCGACCCGATTTCATGTCAATGAGAGTAACTCCAATGTTCGGGGCGGTCCATGGCGGCGGGGCAGGACTGTCGGCGCCGGCGCCTACAGTGGGACGCATGGAGCAGGAGGAGCAGGTCCACGCGCACGTGCAGGCCGCCGCGCCGCGGTCGACGGCGCGCGAGATCCTGCGCCTCGCCGTGCCTGCCTTCTTCGCGCTCGTCGCCGAGCCGCTCTTCCTCCTCGCCGACTCGGCCATCGTCGGGCACCTCGGCGTCCCGCAGCTGGCCGGGCTCGGGATCGCGACCACGGTGCTGCAGACCGCCGTGGGGCTCATGGTCTTCCTCGCGTACGGGACCGGACCGGCCGTGGCTCGCTTCCTCGGCGCGGGGAAGATGGGCCACGCCATGTCCGCCGCGCGCGACGGCGCCTGGCTGGCGCTGCTGCTCGGCCTCGCCCTCGCGGCACTCGGCTGGCTGACGGCCCCGGCCGTGGTGGGCCTGCTCGGGGGCACGGCCGAGGTGCGCGGGTACGCGGTCGAGTACCTCGTCTGGTCAATGCCCGGGCTCGTGGGCATGCTGCTCGTGTTCGCGGGGACCGGCGCCCTGCGCGGGCTCCAGGACACCAGGACCCCGCTCGTCGTCGCCACGGTCGGTTTCACGGGGAACATCCTGCTGAACCTGCTGTTCGTGTACGGCCTCGGCTGGGGGATCGCGGGGTCGGCCATCGGCACGAGCGTCGCCCAGCTGGGCATGGCAGCCGCGTACCTGGGCATCGTCCTGCGGCGCATGCGGCACGAGGGAGTCGGCCTCGCCCCGAGCCGGCGCGGCCTCCTGGGCGCCGCCCACGTGGGCTCCTGGCTCATGCTGCGCACACTCACGCTCCGGGCCGCGATCTTCGCGGCCGTCGTGGTCGCCACACAGCAGGGGCCGGAAAACCTCGCCGCCCACCAGCTCGCCATGACCCTCTTCAACTTCCTCGCCTTCGCCCTCGACGCCCTGGCCATTGCCGCCCAGGCGCTCATCGGCAAGGAACTCGGCGCCTCGGACGCGGCCCGGGCCCGGTCCCTCACCCGGACCATGGTGCGGTGGTCCCTCGGGTACGGCGCCGTCACCGGGGTCCTCCTCGCGGCCTGCGCTCCGTGGATCGGGTGGATCTTCACCCCGGACCGGCAGGTCCACGCGGCCCTGCTGCCGGCCCTGCTCGTGCTTGCCGCGAGCCAGCCCGTGTGCGGCTACGTGTTCGTCCTCGACGGCGTGCTGATCGGGGCCGGGGACGCCCGCTACCTCGCACTCGCGGGCGCTCTCAACCTCGTGGTCTATGCCCCCCTGCTCGTGTGGGCGGGCCTCTCCGGGGTCGGGGGACCGGCCGGGCTCATGTGGGTGTGGGCGGCGTTCGCCGGCGGCTACATGCTCGCGCGGGCACTCACCCTCGGCCTGCGGGCGCGCTCGGACGCGTGGATGGTGCTCGGCTCGCATTAGGCCGGCGCCCCCGGCGGGCCGGCACGCGCCGGCTGGCTAGACTTGGCCCGTGCCCGAAAACCCGTCGACCCAGCCCACAGGCGTGCCTCCGGGCGCCCCCGCCCCCGCCGAACAGCGTGCCCTGGCCCGCCCGGTGATCCTCCGGGCCCTCGTCGCGCTCGCCTTCGGAGCGGTCACCGTCTTCTGGGGGACTCCGACGCCCGCCGGCGCGGCCTGGTCCCTCGCGGCCTACTTCGTGGGACTCGCGGCGGCCCGCGCCTGGCTGCTGCGCGAGGAGGGGCGTGCCGCGGACCCTGCGGGCCGCCCCACCGCCGCCGTCCGCGCGGTCGCCTCGGCGTGCTTCGGTCTGGCTGCAGCCCTCGGCCTCGGGCTCGGTGCCGCACCGGCGGCTGCCGTCATCGCCGTCGGGGGCGCCGTGGCCCTTGCGCTCACCGGGATCGCGGACGTCGTCGCGGCCGTCGCCGGGCGGGGACGGAGCCCCCTCGCACGGGACGAGCTCATCGCCGGCGCCGTGCACCTCGGCGCCGCCGTCCTGCTGCCCTTCGTCGCCGGCCTGGGCGCCCACGCGCTGCTCGGAGTGGCCGGCGGCGCGGCCATCATCACGGGCGTCCTGCTCCTGATCGGCGGCCTGAGCCTGAGGCACGATTCCGCGGCCCAGCCCGACGTGGCCTAGAATCGATACGTTCTTTCTACTTCTCGTAGAAGCTCCCACGTTCCCCGGCCGCTTGAGGAGGGCCCATGTCTGATACACCGCGCGGCCCCCGCGTCGGGATCAAGGGCCCGCTCATGTTCTCGGCGTTCTTCGGCGTCGTCGCCTTCGTGACGGTGCTGATCTTCGGCTCCGGCGGGACGGGGCACGGCCTCCGGTTCGACCTCGCGTTCAGCGCCGCCGGCATCGCGTTCATCGTGTGCCTCGTCATCGCCGCGATGCTGTCGATGAGCTACAAGGAGAACGCCGAGCACCTCGGCCGGGGCGACGGCGTCAACCTGCGCTCCGCGGACCGGCTCAAGCGCGCCCAGCGTCCGGCCAAGGACGCCTCTACCGCGGACGGCGGGGAGGGTGCGGCGGAGGCCGGGCGCGAGGCCGACGGCGGCGATGCCCCGGGCGGCCCCGGCCGGGAAGCCTGAGCTCAGCTCGCGGCCTTGCGCTCCCGGTACGCGCGCACATGCGCCCGGTTGGCGCAGTTCCCGGTGTCGCAGTAGCGCTTCGAGCGGTTCTTCGTCAGGTCGATGAGCACGGCCTCGCAGTCCCCGGCCGAGCACACGCGCAGCCGGTCGAGCTCCTTCGAGCGGATCACGTCCACGAACGCCATCGCGGCCTCGGTGCCCATCCGGTCCGCCAGCGGCGCCTGCGGGGTCGTGGCATGCAGGTGCCAGTCCCAGTGGTCGTGCTTGACGAGCTGCGGCAGCGCCCGGGCCTCGCTCAGCAGGGAGTTGACCAGCTCGACGGCCTCGTCCTCGGTGGAGTCCCAGAGGGTGCGCAGCCGCGACCGGAGCGCGCGCACCCCAGCCAGCTCCGCGGCGTCGTGCGTGCGGGAGCCCGTGAACTGCTCTTCGAGCAGGAAGCGGTCCAGGTCCTCGCCAGTGGCGAGGCGCTCGCCGCCGTCCGCGTCGAGGGGGTCGAGGGTGTTGACGAGGTTGACCACGCTGCGCAGCGCCACCTCGGTGTCATGGGCGAAGATCACGTTGACTCCTGACAGGATCGGGATCTACTGTCATCACCATACCCTTGCTTTACTCGTGACACGATCCCTGGGAGGTGCCCCGTGCTGTCCGCGAACCGTTCTGCTTCCGGCCTCGTCTTCGCCCTGCTGTCCGCCGCCACGTTCGGCGTGTCGGGGCCGCTCGGGAAGTCCCTCCTCGAGGCCGGGTGGACGCCCGGTGCAGTGGTCGGCGGTCGGGTGGGGCTCGCCGCGCTCGTGATGGCGGTCCCCGCGGCGTGGATGATGCGCGGGCAGTGGGCGCGACTCCGTGGCGGGGTCGCCCTCATGGCCGCGTACGGCGCGATTGCCATCGCGCTGTGCCAGTTCTTCTACTTCAATGCGGTGGCGCGCATGAGCCCCCCGGTGGCGCTCATGCTCGAATACCTCGCCCCGATCATCCTCGTGGGCTGGGCCTGGCTGCGCACGCGGCACCGCCCGGGGACCCTCACCATCCTCGGGACCGTGACGGCGATGCTCGGCCTCGTGCTGGTCCTGGACCTGATGAGCGCCCAGCACGTCGACCCGGTGGGAGTGCTCTGGGGGGTGGCCGCCGCCATCTGCCTCGCCGTCTACTTCGTCCTCTCGGCGAAGTCCGACGGCGTCCTGCCGCCCCTCGTGACCGTGGCCGGCGGGATGGTGTCCGGCGCCCTGACGATCGCCGTGCTCGCCCTCGTGGGCCTGCTGCCGCTGGGTGCGACGTTCGGGAACGTCGAGCTGCTGGGCGGCGAGGTCAGCTGGGTGGTCCCGCTCGCCGGGATCACCCTGGTCGCCGCGGTGCTCGCGTACACCTTCGGGATCGTCGGCACCCAGCGGCTCGGCTCGAAGGTCGCGAGCTTCGTCTCCCTCACCGAGGTGCTCTTCTCGGTCATCGCCTCGTGGATCATGATCGGCGACATCCCCGGGCCGGTGCAGTTTGTGGGCGGCGCGCTCATCGTGGCCGGGGTGGTCATGGTGCGCATGGACGAGCTCCGCGCTCCCGCCGTTGCCGCCGTCCCCGACTCCGCGCCGGAGGCCCTGCCCGCGGCAGACCTCGCCACCGGCTCGCTGCCGGCCGTCAACCGCCCCGCCTGACCCGGCCTTCCGCCCCTCCCCACCCCCTTCGTCTCGGGTACGCATCTCGTCGCGTTTTCGCCCTTCCGGGTACGCGGGCGCGTACCCGGAACGGCAATGTGGGGGCGAGATGCGTACCCGAAACGGGGAGGGGTCAGGGGGTGAAGCGCGTGAGCCGCAGCGAGTTCGCCACCACCAGCACCGAGCTCGCCGCCATGGCCGCGCCGGCGATCATCGGGTTGAGCAGCCCGAACGCCGCGACGGGAATCCCGACCGCGTTGTAGAAGAACGCCCAGAACAGGTTCTGCTTGATGATCGCGAGCGTCCTGCGGGACAGCGCGATCGCCGCCGCCACCTGGTTCAGGTCGTCGCCCATCACGGTCAGGTCCGCCGCCTCGCGAGCGACGTCCGTGCCCGAGCCCATCGCGATCCCCAGGTCGGCCTGCGCGAGCGCGGGCGCGTCGTTGACCCCGTCGCCGGCCATTGCCACCCGGGCGCCGCCGGACTGGAGCCGCCTGACCGCCTGGACCTTGCCCTCGGGGCGGACGCCCGCCTGCACGTCCTCCGCCGCGATGCCCACCTCGCCGGCAACCCGGGCCGCGACGGCCGCGTTGTCCCCGGTGACGAGCACGGGCCGCAGGCCCAGCGCCCGGAGCCGGCCGATCCCTGCGGCCGAGCCGGGCTTGACCGTGTCGCGCAGCGCCACGATCCCGGCGAGGGCACCGTCGACGGCGACCCACACCGCCGTCGCGCCGGCCTCCTCTCGCTCGGCGAAGCTGGCCGCCGCCTCCGCGTCGGGCGCCGAGCCGAGCTGCCCCGCGACCCAGTCGGTGCGGCCCACGAGCACGCGGCGCCCCTCCACGGTGCCCTCCACCCCGCCGCCCGGAGCGGAACGGAAGCCGACGACGGCGGGCAGGGCGGCGCCGTCGTGCGCCCGGCGTGCCGCCGCGGTGACAGCGCGGGCGAGGGGGTGCTCGCTCGCCGACTCGACGGCCCCCGCGAGCCGGAGCAGCGCAGCGCGGTCGAAGTCCCCGAGGGGGTCGACGGTGTCGACGGCCAGCCGGCCGGTGGTGACGGTCCCGGTCTTGTCGAGCACGATCGTGTCGACGGTGCGGGTGTCCTCGAGGACGTGGGCGCCGCGGATGAGGATGCCCAGCTGCGAGCCGCGCCCACTGCCGGCGAGCAGCCCGATGGGGGTGGCGAGCCCCAGGGCGCAGGGGCACGCGATCACGAGCACCGCGACGGCGGCGGTGAACGCGGCGGGCAGCGCGCCGCCGAGGAGGAGCCAGAGGACGAACGTGACGGCCGTGATGGCGAGGACCACGGGCACGAACACGGCGCTGATCCTGTCGGCGAGCCGGGCGATCGGCGCCTTGCCGGTCTGCGCCTCGGATACGAGCCTCGCCATGGCTGCGAGCGTCGTGTCCGAACCCACCCGGGTGGCCTCGACCACGAGCCGGCCCGAGGTGTTCACGGTCGCGCCGGTGACGCGGCTGCCCTCGGCGACCTCGACAGGGACCGACTCACCGGTCAGGAGCGAGGCGTCGACGGCAGAGGCACCCTCGCGGACCACGCCGTCGGTCGCGACCTTCTCCCCGGGCCGCACCACGAACAGGTCCCCGGGCACGAGCTGGTCCGCCGGCACCTCCGTCTCGGCCCCGTCGCGCAGGAGGGTGGCCCGTTTGGCGCCGCGGTCCAGGAGGGCGCGCAGGGCGTCGCCTGCCCGGGACTTGGCGCGTGCCTCGAGCCAGCGGCCGAGGAGGAGGAAGGTCGTCACGACGGCGGCCGTCTCGAAGTACAGCGCCCCGCCGGACATCTCCATGGCCGGGTCCGCGGTCAGGGCCGGGTCGGCCAGCAGCTGGACGAGCGAGTAGACGTACGCGGCGGTCACCCCGAGGGAGACGAGGGTGTCCATGGTGGACCCGCCGTGGCGGGCGTTGACGGCCGCCGCGCGGTGGAACGGCCACGCCGCCCACGTGACGACGGGGAGGGCCAGGGCGGCGGCCCACCAGCCCCAGTGGGGGAACTGGGCGGCCGGGACCATCGAGATCAGGACCACGGGGACGGTGAGCACGGCCGCGACCGCGAGCCGGGGCAGCAGGGAACCGGCCGGTGCCTCGTCGGCTTCGGCGGACGACGGCGCGGGGCCGCCATCGCGGGGAGCGGCACCGGGGTGGGGCTGGGCCTTGACCTTCGCCGTGTATCCGGCGGCGGCCACGGTGGAGATCAGCTGCTCGTCGCTCACCCCGGCGGGAACCTCGACGCGGGCCGACTCGAGGGGCAGGTTCACCGAGGCGTGGACGCCCTCGATCTTCCCCAGCTTCCGTTCGACCCTGTTCACGCAGGAGGCGCACGTCATGCCCCCGATGTCGAGTTCGACGATGCGGGGTAGCTGCGCGGTGCCGTGCTGGTCCATGGCCCTACGCGTCGTTGTCGACCACGACGTAGCCCGCCTCGGCGACGGCTTCGCTGATCGACTCGTGCTTGAGCCTGCGGTCGGACTGGATCGTCACTTCCGAGACGCCGCCGGCGTTGAGGTCTACCGAGACGTCCTCGACACCGTCGATCGACTCGATCTCCTCGGTGACCGAGCTGACGCAGTGGCCGCAGGTCATGCCGTCGACGTGCACGGTGGTGGTGAAGTGGCTCATGGTGCTTCTCCTCTGGTGCGTTCTTTCGGTGGTGGTGCCCAGCGTAGGCGGGGTGCTACCGCAGCAGGCGCCCGATGGCATCGGTGGCCTCCTTGACCTTGAAGTCGATCTCCTCGGCGCGCTGCTCGGGGTCTGGCACGTTTGCCGCTCCCATCACGCAGTGCCCGATGTGCTCCTCGACGAGGCCGAGGCTGACTGCATGGAGGGCCTTGGTCACCGCTGAGACCTGGGTGAGGATGTCGATGCAGTACTTGTCCTCCTCCACCATGCGCGCGATGCCCCGGACCTGGCCCTCGATGCGCCGCAGGCGCCGGAGGTAGGCGTCCTTGTCCGCGGCATAGCCGTAGGGCGGCCCGGCGTGCGGGTGCTCGGGAGGCTGGATGATCTCGTCCATGCCCCCGAACGTATACCCGCAGGGGGTATGCGTCAACTACCCCCTAGGGGTATGAGGCGCCTGGGGGCATGAGGGCCGCCGCAAACCGGTTGGCGGACACGTTCCGGCGGCCGGGCGGAGTGGCCAAGGGCACACCCGCCCGATTTGGCCGAACCGCGCCGAGCCGGTAATGTTTTCTGAGTCGCCGGAGCGGCTGCGAACTGATCGCAGACCGGACAGGGCGGCCAAACCCCAAGGAATTCCACCGGAACGGTGCACCTTCGAGTGCGCCGGGAACGCGGAATTCTGGTTCGAATTTCTCGATCCCCTCCCGGAAACGGGATTTGGAAAAGGAATTCGGATCGGGTAGGATTGAATCTTGTTGCCGCGGGGATGTGGCCGGCCGGTTGGCTGGTCGGAGTACCTGCGGGGGCGTGTTGTTTGAGAACTCAATAGTGTGCCAAGTTTGTTGATGCCATTTTTTTGGTTGTCAAAGTTGCCTGTTGCTGTGCACCCCCGTGCACAGTGGACGGGTGTTTGATGCCGGATCATTTTCTGCCGGCCGGGGTGCCTCATTTTCCTGGGGTTCCTGGTTGGCGTGTTCTTTGACGGAGAGTTTGATCCT